>OZ243962.1:0-1070000 GCA_965214625.1 Candidatus Poriferihabitaceae bacterium
TTTTATTGATGCACATTTGTTAGCCGCTAGCCTGATCACACCCGGTACTCTTTTGTGGACACGGGACAAGCGTTTGCGGACTATCGCCAACGAGCTTGGCTGTGCTGACAGGACGGCATGAATGCTTCAGAGAAAGTGTGGTCGGCCAATACTGGATCGTGCCTGCCAGAGAACCACTAGTCAATTAATTTAAAAAGAGGCTCTCTTGTCAACCAAGTATGACCGCCTTCACTTGACATCTCGGCCACTGGAGAATCGAAAGGCGAAGATGATTGAACTATCCGCAAATCGCCAAAAGTACACTCCGATAATTTCTAATATGAAATGAGGTTGACAAGAGTTTTTTGAACTGATCAGGCGTATAATTCTTTCCTTTTGATTGCTTTGTTTGATCATTCCGTTGGAATTGCAATGTCCGGATTGTGAGATTTGTTAAATCGCACTTCTTCGGACACCCTGCGGTACTGATCGTGTTATTTTGAAAGTTACAGTCATAGATTGTTTCCCCAGGACAAGTTTTGATAAGAAGAAACTGGAATACAAAATCACCCATCATTTTTCTGCTGGGCGTGATGATTTTCACCTTCCTGCCCGATGCCACGGTCAGGGGACATCATCTGTTGCCAAAACACGACTTGCAATGCAGTAATGATTTTCCGTGCCCAAAAGAAATCAAACGGCGGATCGATTTTTGGATACAGGTGTTTAAGGGGTGGAGCCAGAAACAGGCCATTTTCCATGATCCGAATGTGCCCGAAAGGGTCTATGCGGTCGTTACGACCGGACACGGGTGTAGCAGCAAGGTGCGAAGCAAAGTTAAAAAAGAGCGGAAACAGATAAGCAATGCACTGATTCGCGTTTCCAAAAAAGTGGCCAACAATCAGCCCATTACCGGAGATGACCGCCACTTGGGACAGTTGTTTGCCGGGGCCAGCGCAAAAACGATCCGCAGGGCTGCCAGGTCGATCCGCTGCCAAAGTGGTGTCAAAGAAAGTTATTTGGGCGGATTGCAGCGATTTCATCGTTATAGTGAGATGGTCGACAGGGAGCTTGAAAAAAACCGGCTGCCCCCCGACATTCGATATTTGCCGTTTGTCGAGTCATCGTATAATCCGGCGGCGTATTCCAAGGCGGGCGCCGCTGGAATGTGGCAGATCATGCCGCAAACCGCGAGGGTGCTGGGGCTTGAACTCAATGCAACGATTGACGAAAGACTGGATCCGGAATCGGCCACTCGAGCGGCGGCGAAATACCTGGTCAACGCCCGAAAGACACTCACTAAAGTCGCTCGTTCGGTTGACCCCTCTGTTTCCATCGAGCAAATCAATCCCTTTGTCATCACCTCCTACAACTATGGGGTAAGAGGGATGAGTCGGGCGATCAAGAAAGTCAAACCGGACTACCTCAGTGTATTGGAAAAATATAAATCGCCGAGTTTCCAGGTCGCGGTAAAGAATTTTTATGCCAGTTTCCTTGCCGCGAAACATGTTGCGATTCACTCGGATGAATACTTCGGGGACGTTGCCAAAGCCCCGAAGCTGAACACACTGACGCTGGTACTGAAGCGCCCCACCTCCATCGATCGTATAAAAAAGGTGTTTGGCCTATCCGAAAGACAGTTAAAACCCCTGAATCGGGCCTTGACCCGATACGTCTGGAACGGCTGGCGATTGATACCGGAAGGGTATCGATTGAAGCTGCCGCCCGATAGCAATCGATGGCAGTCACAGGTCAAGGCGCTTCGTCGGTTGCCTGCCGAAAGGCGGGCATCGGGCGCCGAAAACTATGTTGTCAGGAAAGGGGATACCGCCTGTGGTATTGCCCGTGCACTACGGGTCAACTGCCGCCAACTGATTAACGCCAACCAGCTCGGTAAAAGGGCACTGATTCGAATTGGTCAGAAATTGGTTATCCCTCGCAAAGTGGTGACCGAAGGCTATACGGTGAAAAAGGGGGATACGGCTTGCGGGATTGCAAAAAGATATGGGGTGAAATGCCGTGACCTGATTGCAGTAAACCAGCTTGGCCGGAAGGCGATCATTGTCATCGGTCAGCAGCTGGCTATTCCCGGTGGAGCGCCTGGCGTCTCCGGGTCGACCCGATTGAACGCCGAGAATCTGTATGTCGTCAAAAAGGGCGATAGTGCATGTCGCATTGCGAAACGATTTGCCGTGAACTGTGCTCAATTGAGAACGTTGAACCAATTGGATAAAGTCGCATTGATCTATCCGGGACAAAAATTGAAAATACCCGGCCATGTGTTGCCCGGGACAACACAGACGGCGGAACAGCTGGCTCAACTCGATGCCACGATCAAGGAAGTCGATGAAAACCCGCAGCATGTTTCCAAAGAACATGTGGAGTTGCAAAACCTGCTCGATACACTTCCGGAGTTGAGTGTCTCGGCGAGCGGCAGTTCTGATAATCCGATCTATACCATACGGGTTGAACCCGATGAGACCGTGGGCCACTATGCCGACTGGCTGGGGTTGCGGTCGACCCGGAAACTCAGGCGGATCAACAACCTGTCGTCCAGTTCCAGGCTGACGATTGGCAAAACCATCAAACTGCCGGCTGACGTGACCAGCAATTTCGAGAAATTCGAGCAAAAGCGGATAGACTATCACCAGGTGCTCAGTGAATCTCTCAAGGAACACTATTCGTTGGTCGGACTGGAAAGATACGCAATCAAAAGAGGGGATTCAATCTGGTCGCTGTCGACTCAACATGGTTTTCCCGTCTGGTTGCTCTACCGTCTGAACCCAACATTGAAAAACACCACCTTGTCTGTCGGCCAACCGATCATTCTCCCCAAGATGGAAAGTAAAACATCTTCTTGAACGAGAGGATGATATCAGGCCGGGCAGGGTTTGATGCACGAGACTGGAGGCATTGTCCCGGCAGGATGATCGGGGATAGAGCGCTATTTCTGATGGCGTTGCGCCAGAGCCTTACGTTGTAAATAGGCCTCTCTGGCGATGGCAATATCCTCCAGAAAATACGGTAATTCATCCAACGTCAGGGCTTGTGGCCCATCGACCAGGGCAGTAGGCGGATTGGGGTGAAAATCGACCAGTACCATATTCGCTCCCGCGATGATGCCCTGGGCCGTGACATGGCTTAAATCGAGGATATTTTCCGGGGAACGTTCCCGAATTCCGACCGAGTGGGACGGGTCGATGCACACCGGCATATGCGTCATTCGCTTGACCACTGGCACATGGCTGAAATCGACAAAATTCCGATGCGGGTCCCCCATGTTGGTTTTCATCCCACGCAGGCAGAATATCACTTTGCGGTTTCCTTCGCTGGCGAGGTACTCCGCCGCATTCAACGATTCTTCCAGCGTGATGCCAAAGCCCCGTTTCAATAAAACAGGATGATTGTCCTGCCGGCCACACGCTTTTAGCAATTCAAAATTTTGTGTATTGCGGGTTCCAACCTGCAGCATGACCCCGGTCGGATGACCGGTCTCTTCCAGGGCTTGATTGATCTCATCAATATGCGCATCATGGGTGATTTCCATTGCAATCACCTTGATGTGATACTTGCCGGCCAGTTCGAATACCCAAGGCAGGCAGGATTGTCCATGGCCTTGAAATGAATAAGGATTGGTACGTGGTTTATAGGCACCCATCCGGGTGCATTCCAGCCCGGCCGATGCGACGGCCTGCATCATTTTCTCAACATGCTGTGGCGTATCGACCGCACAAAGACCGGCAAATATGTTCAGATTGTCCTGATTGAACGGGATGCCATTGTAGTTGAACCCGTAGGATCGGGAGTCACCGAGATGACGCCCCAATACCGCATAGCCTCTTGAAACCTTGACAACCCGTTCAACGCCCCTGAACTGCGCAATCTCCTCGCGGTCCAGCGTCGAGGTGTCCCCCACCAGATAGATCTCGGTCAGGGTCTGTTGGCTACCAATAACCTGATGAATTTTAGGGGTGATGCCCGGCTTGTTATCAAGATAGGCAAGGATTTTTTTTGTCTGCGGGGAGTCGGTATCAAATTCGGGGTCTAGAATAACGATCATGAGTCATGTCCTGTCTGACAGGAGGGTCGAAAGTCAAGCGGGTATGCCGGAATCCACCCCGATTTCGATGGGTAATCCGGGAGTATTGCCCCACTCCGACCAAGAACCATCGTAAGCGCGTATCTTATCAAATCCCAGTGATTTGAGCATGACATATGAGTGAGAGGACCGTTGATGGGTTTGACAGTGTACGATGATTTCCTTATCAGGATGGATATTTCTCTGACGAAGCAGTGCCTTTAATGTCGCGGGCGACTTGAGTCGTCGGGCATTATGCTGGTCGATGGTTTCCAGCCAGTCAAGATTGACCGCACCGGGAATATGTCCCTTTCTTCGGGACGGGGACTTCAAACCGGCATATTCCTGCGGGCTTCGGGCATCAAGGATCATGACACGGTCGTCTTCAAGGGTCGACAGGATATAGGGGATATCGGCCGAGGCATTGGTCAATGCCGATACCCGGTAGGATGAGGGAGCAGGATGGTTCGCTTCCATCTGCAGCAGGCCCCCGGTTGTCAGCCAGGCTCTCAACCCTCCGTTCAATAGTGCCCAGTGCCGGTGACCCACCATATCCAGCGTCCACAACAGCCGGCAGGCTTTTGCATTGTTTTCATGATCATAGGCTACCACGGTTTTGTTCTTTTCAAGACCGATGCGGGAAAGTGTTCGGGATAGGCGAATTTTGGAAGGCAGTTTTCCGGTGGCGGGCGCAATCCCGCCGACCAGTTCATCGTAGTGGCATTGGATTGCGCCTGGAAGGTGCCCCTTGTGATATGCTTCCTGGCTCCCGACATCCACCAGAATCAAATCGTCCCGCTGTATTCGTCGGCTCAATGAATGGGGTTCGATCAGGTAGGGCGACAGGGTATCGGGCATAAACGGGGTTTCTTGCATCGCAAAGAGGGCATAGTATACCGTCGGAGTGCTTGTCCATCATGAAAAATCTCACTCAGACTCAGATCAAGGAACTCGTGGAACAATTGCCTCGCGCACATGTTCCGTGTGCACTGCATGGTTGCATCCGCAGTCAGCCTGAAGATTTCAAGGTGGATGAGTGTCTCCACTTTGACCCATCGGGATACGGTGACCATCTCTGGCTTTATGTCGTGAAGTCCAATCTCAATACGCAAACGGTGGTCCAGCGGATTGCCGATATTTTCACGCTTGATCGACGTGATATCGGGGTCAGTGGATTAAAGGACAAAATGGCGTTAACCGGTCAATGGATCAGTGTGCCACGGTCCCGGATTGGCGATTGTGCCCGATGGGAGCAGTTCCGAATTGGCCGCCATGGTTTCGAAATCACGCAGACGGCCATTCATCATCGAAAGCTTAAGACAGGGACACACCGATCCAATCGGTTCCAGATCGTGATTCGACAGTGTGTGGGTAAGATTGCGGTGTTTGATCGACGATTGGAAGAGATGGTCAGGGTCGGTGTACCCAATTATTTTGGGCCACAACGATTCGGGAAAAATGCCCGGAATCTGCGCAGCGCCGAACAGTATTTCAGCGGGCAATTGCCCCGGCCTGACCGCCATTTGAAAGGTCTGTTGATTTCCTCAGCCAGATCCTGGTTGTTCAATCGGGTTCTGTCAAACAGGGTCCGTGATCAAAACTGGAATCAGGCAGTTGATGGAGACGCGATCCAGTTTGACAGCACCCGGAGTTATTTTATTTATGACGGCATGGACCGCGACGTTACTGATAGAATAGATCGTCAGGTCTGTCATCCGACGGGCCCCTTGTGGGGGAGCGATACGCTACCGACGGTACGGGATGCCTTGTGCCTCGAGCAACAATGTGTCGCACCCGAGACAACCTTTGTACAGGGACTGGAATCCGAAAAAATGAAACATCAGCGCCGGGCACTGAGACTTGCTTTATCGACACTCAAATGGCGATGGCGCAACGACAATACCCTGGCGTTGAATTTCACTTTGCCCAAAGGGAGCTACGCCACGGCGGTGCTCAGAGAACTCATTCATTGCTAACTTGTTCAAATGACCGATTTCATGTCGAGTTTCTTGCAGAAATTACAAAATAGCTGGCGCAGACAACACTCGTTGTTATGTGTCGGACTGGACCCGAATATCACGAAAATTCCCACCAAACTGAGACAAGACGTTGATGCCCTGTTCCGGTTTAACCGTGAAATTATTGATGCGACAGCGCATCTGGTTTGTGCCTTCAAACCGCAAATTGCCTACTATTCTGCGGTCGCAGCCGAAAACCAGTTGGAAAAGACGATCCACTACATTCAGACGCATTATCCGCAGATCCCGGTCATTCTGGATGCCAAGCGGGGAGATATCGGGGTAACGGCCGCGATGTATGCCAAGGAGGCCTTTGAGCGATATCAGGCGGATGCCGTCACGGTGAATCCTTATATGGGAGGAGAAACCCTGGAACCGTTTCTGCAGTATCGGGACAAGGGCGTGATTGTCCTTTGCAGGACATCCAACGCAGGCAGCGGTGAATTCCAGTCGTTGATCACCGACGGGCGTCCGCTTTCACATCACGTTGCCATGCGGGCGGCCACACAGTGGAATGGTTATAACAATATTGCGCTGGTGGTCGGTGCGACCTATCCTTCGGAAGTCGGCGCCATTCGTCGGATTGTTGACGAGATGCCGTTGCTCATCCCGGGCATCGGAACACAAGGCGGCAACCTGAAAGCCATTCTCGAGCAAGGGCTGACAAAGACGGGTGACGGCCTGGTCATCAATGTATCGCGCGCAATCATTCATGCCAGTGATCGGGCGGATTTTGCAGAAAAAGCGGCCCGCGAGGCCGGCCGACTGTCAAAATTGATCAACGATTATCGAAACGGATCGACGGCATCTTGAACCATACGGGATGGCCGCTTGTCGGCACGAAATCGGCGATGACCGGGGCGGTCAGTCAATATCAACCTTGAACCCGCCCTTGTCATTGAGAACAAACCGGCCATCGTGTACCGCATGACTCCATTGTGCACTTCGTCTTAATCCTCCCAACGGATACATGTGCACGCCGGTAATGCCGCAATGCGGATCGGTCGCCCGATATTGCCCCAGTTGATAAACCAGTTGATCGGGGGTATTGACGGTCATCAGCTTGGTAATGTTTTTTGCCTGTTTCGTGAGGACTTTCATCGAGGACCCGATACCACAGGCCTTGGCATGCATGAGCAAGGTTTTCAGTGTGGCCAGCCCGGGAATACCGATGTGAATAGGCAGTCGATTGCCTTCCATTTGTATCATTTTGTCCCAGCGGATGATTGGCGTCGCCTCGAATGCAAACTGGGTGACCACATACAAGGCCGCATCGGTCTGCTCTTTGAAACTGTTTTTCCATTTCAACGCCTTCATGATGGATGCGTCCGACATGTCGGGACTGCCTTCCGGATGCCCGGCCA
The DNA here is from genome assembly GCA_965214625.1 of Candidatus Poriferihabitaceae bacterium. Classification (GTDB taxonomy): domain Bacteria; phylum Pseudomonadota; class Gammaproteobacteria; order Arenicellales; family Poriferihabitantaceae. The sequence continues at coordinate 7,440 of OZ243962.1, forward strand.
CCGCGATTTTTTGTATGCCGTATTTGTCAAACAGGCCGGTTGCGAGCAATTGGGTCGAATCGGTAAATTCACCCACCGGCTTGTCAACTGCCCCCGCGATGCATAATACCCGATCAACCCCCGCCTCATTGACGGCCTGGGCGAGATGGCTTTCAAAGGTGTTTTTGTTCTTGATGCTGCGGGCCGCAAAATGGGGAATGGGAATGAATCCCTCATCGCGCAATCGTTTTGCCACCGCGACCGTCGATTGAAAATCGGACCCGGGCAAAAAAGTGATATAGACCGATGTGCCTTTTCTCAGATAGTCGCGAAAGTCGCTGATCTTGGCTGCCGAGCCGGGTGTTGTTTCAGCACTGAATCCGTCAAATAGTGTTTGAATCGACCGTTTGATGTCCATTTTGCGCGTATGATTTTCTCAGTTGTGGATATGCGCGGATTGTGCCCCCGAAAAACAACCAAAACTTGTCTAAACGCGCCCCAAGGTTATTTAAAATGTTGTGTCCGCCAAGGAACCCCCTGCGTTTCCAACAGGTACTCAGTATGACAAATCCGGTTCAGAATTGATATGCGAAAGCGTCTTGGTTTCAGACGGTCTGTGCAAGCGGCAAAAGCGTGATGGGACGGACCCACTTATGCCGACCGCTCCCTGGAAGGAAAGCCGCCGATCCACCATGCGTCATCCCGGTTCGGTTGTCACGAAACCGCCAGCCACTCGACGATCGGTGAGTTTGCATCACCAGCCACCGGATTTTGCGCTAGAATCGGCTTCACAGGCATCCATCGACTCAGGTCAAGAGATTTCAATGAAGCAGATGAATGAGACGTAATATGACAGCGAAAAGCAAGGCAGACATCCTTGATATTGACCGCATCATCAAGACGAGACGGACAGCCAAATGCCTCTCGGATACGCCGTTGGCGGCAGACCTGGATCGCAGCGTGGTCGAAGAAATTATTGATTGCGCCGGATGGGGGCCGGTACATCTTACCGCTTCCAGGGTGCATCGCGAAAACAGAGTCTTGAATTCCTGGTTTCCATGGCGATATTATGTGCTGGATTGTGCCGTCTGCCACAGTCTGAGAGAAATTCTGATCAGTCAGGGAGACCAGACCAAAATACCGCAAATGCTGGCGGCAGCAAGTGCATTGATACAGGTGACCTGGTTGCCGGATCCGTTGCAAAATACGGATGATGGGCAGCTGTATGCGCCCACACTGGATAACATGGAACATATTGCGGCGAGCGCGGCGGCGGTACAGAACATGTTGTTGGCGGCGACCGCACGGGATATCCCGTCTTATTGGTCCAGCGGCGGTGTGTTGCGCAGTGCGGAAATCTTTTCCTGGCTGGATATTCCCGAGACTGAAATACTGTTAGGGTCGATATTTCTTTTTTCCAAACCGACGGCGGATACGACCGTGGTGCCGGGTAAATTGCGTACGAAACGGGGCGTTACCCGGGAATGGGTCAGGTGGGTCCGATTATATTAATCGGGATACCGATTCTCGCCGAAGGACCGAGTCACTCGGTTATACGCCATACTCTTTTGTGAATCGCCAATTCCATATGTCAACAAGCTATCAAAACCAGGACAGTCCTTCGTCCACCCGACAGGACAGGGAGCAACTTCACGGTAACCACATCGGTTATGACACACGTTATCCGAGTGTGCTCGATCTCAAAATCAGAGCGAAGAAACGCATCCCCAATTTTGCCTTTGATTATGTCGATGGGGCGATTGACGAGGAGCGGGGAAAACAAAGAAATCGGGAGTCTTTCCATGAAGTCATCTTGACGCCGCGCTACCTGATTGACGTGTCGGCAACGGATATTTCCGCCGAACTCTTTGGCCGCCGATATGCGATGGCTTTCGGGGTTCCCCCGATTGGTCTGGGCAACATGATGTGGCCCGGTGCCGAAGCGGCGCTGGCTGATCAGGCGCAGCGTTCCAATATACCTTATGTGTTAAGCACCTTCAGCACCACCGCGATGGAAGAAATTGCTGCGATTGCCCCTGACGTTTGCTGGTTTCAGCTGTATGTTCCGAAAAAACGGGCGGTCATGAAAGAACTGATTGCCCGGGTAAAAGAATCCGGTTTCAATGTACTGGTCGTGACGCTTGATATCCCGGTTGGCGCAAAACGAAACCGCGAGTTGAAAAATGGCTTGAAATTGCCATTCAGTTTTACCCCCAATATCGTCTGGCAATGCCTGACGCATCCCCGCTGGGCGCTGGCCTCATTACGCCACGGGATGCCGGACTTCGTCAATGTCCTGCATTATAGGGAGGGACCCAATGAGGCATTGGGACAATTCATCAGCAATTTCATGATGACGGGGACTACGCTCGAGCGAATCAAGGAAATTCGCGCCTTGTGGGATGGGCCGCTGATCCTCAAAGGGGTCCAGTACGAACAGAATATCCTGGATGCCATCGGGTTGGGTGTCGACGGCATTGTCATTTCAAATCACGGTGGCAGACAACTGGATGCCGCACCGACCTCGGTGGAAACACTGCGCAATCTGTCGTTCAGCACCAAGAACAAGACAACCGTGATGATTGACAGCGGCATACGCACGGGAATGGATGTGGTGCGCAGCAAGGCACTGGGGGCACGATTCACGTTTTCTGGTCGTTCCTTTTTTTACGGTGTTGGGGCAATGGGCAAGCAGGGGCCAAGTCAGGTGGTTGAAATATTCCGCGATGAGATTACCCGCACACTGCAACAGGTGGGCTGCCGTACTTTTGAGGAGATGGACGACAGCTGGCTCGGTGAACCATTACGACTGTCAAGATAAACCGCAGGACAACAGGGGCTGTATGCGATGAGTCAAATCAAGGTGCTGGCATTTGATGTTTTTGGGACCGTGGTGGATTGGCACAGCTCCATTTCCAGAGAAGTGACCGCATTCATCGGACACCGGGTCGACGGTGATGAATTTGCCCGGGCGTGGAGAGACGGCTATCAGCCAGCGATGGCACGGGTGATGTCGGGTGAATTGGGCTGGACATCGATTGATGATCTGCATCGCATGATCTTGGATGAAATACTCGACCGGTTTTCGGTTGACAGTCTGAGTGAAAGACACAAGGCCGAACTCAACAAGGCATGGCACCGACTGGAACCCTGGACGGATTCGGTGGAAGGGCTGCATAGATTAAGCACCCGGTTCATGATCTGTACCCTGTCGAACGGGAATCTCGGACTGTTGGCCAACATGGCCAAAAGGGCGGGACTGCCATGGGATTGCATCTTGTCTGCTGAAGTGTTCAGGCAATATAAGCCCCATCCGGATACCTATCTCGGTGTATGCCGGGTATTTGATGTGTCGCCGGAGCAGACGCTGTTGGTGGCGGCGCATCAAAGCGACCTGGCCGCGGCCAGGCAATGTGGGTTGAAAACGGCCTATATCGAACGTCCAGACGAGTTTGGCACATCGCATCGAAAAGCGGTGGACCCCAATCCGGACAATACATTACACGCCAGGGACCTCATTCATCTGGCAAGCCAGCTTGGTTGCTAGGAAGCGTCGGATTAGATGTTGGTATCGTGCCCATCAGGCAGTTTCGCTGACAGGACACGCAGACGGAATCAAGCGATATGATTGAACAACGGCTTTGTGCTGGAGCCCATTGTCCATGTGGGACGGCGTATCGAGGTCGCGCCAAGCGTTGCTGACGCAACGTGCAGTGCCACCCGATTGCCTGAGCGCATCGAATTATCTTCAAAGAAAATTATCGACAGCGATGGAAATTTTTGCAATTCTGTTTCCCGTTTTCTCACTGGTGCTGATTGGATACGGATACGGGAAAAAATTCAAACCCGACATGGATGTGGCGAATGGACTGGTGCTCAGAGTCTTTGTACCCGCCCTGGTGTTCGATGTGATGGCCTCCAAGCACTTTGCCATTGTCACCTACCAATGGCTATTGGTCGGGGGACTGATGGTCGTCTTGGGATCAGGCGTGCTCGCATGGCTCATTGCCAGGATCTTACGGTTGCCCGTTCGGGCTTTTGTGCCGACGATGATGTTCAACAACTGCGGCAATCTGGGATTGCCCCTTGCGGTGCTGACCTTCGGTGAGCATATGCTTCAGGCGGCCGTGGTGTTGTTTTTAATCAGCAATCTGCTTCATTTTACGCTGGGCGTGTCGCTGTTCGGTGGGGTGGTTTCCTGGCGAGGACTGCTGGCCACGCCGGTGAATGTGGCGACGGCACTGGGACTGCTGATCAATTTCGCGAATATCAAATTACCCGCTCTATTGCTGTTGCCGATCAACATGCTGGGGCAGATCGTGATTCCGCTGATGTTGTTTTCTCTCGGTGTGCGGATGCTGACTGTCAAGACGGAACACTGGAAACTCGGATTCATCGCGGCTGTTGTCTGTCCGCTCTCCGGGTTGATTCCGGCCTTGATTGCAGGGCAGATCCTTCCATTGGGCGACCTCCAGTTTGAAGTGTTACTGCTGTTTGCCGCATTGCCGCCAGCAGTGTTGAATTTTTTGTTTGCGGAACAATATAGACAAAGACCGGACAGTGTGGCCTCGATGGTGCTGATTGGCAATGCCGGCTCCGTTTTCATTTTGAGTTTTGTGCTTTGGCAGTTGGTGTATTGAATTGAACAACGCATGTCTGGGTAACCTTGCTGTTTTGGTGTATATTGACCCATCCGAAGGTAATCTTTTACCCGTGTTTTGACGGGTTGTTATCAATTGTTATTAAAGTCAGGAGTGATCCATGTCGATTCAAGTAGGGGACCGAGTCCCGAATATCGCGCTGTCAACGATGGGCAGCAATGGTCCGGAAGAAATGTCCACAGATGAACTCTTTTCCGGAAAAAAGGTCGTCTTGTTTGCGCTGCCCGGTGCATTTACGCCGACCTGTTCTGCGGCCCACCTTCCAGGCTATGTTGTCCATCACGATGCGATCAAGGCCAAGGGCGTGGATACCATTGCCTGCCTGTCGGTCAACGATGCTTTCGTCATGGGCGCGTGGGGGGAGGCGCAAAATGTAGAGAACAATATTCTGATGTTGTCAGACGGAAGCGCGTCATTTACCCAGGCAGTGGGTCTTGAACTGGACCTGACCGCCAATAATTTCGGCGTTCGCTCCCAGCGGTATGCGATGGTGGTCGAGGACGGTATTGTGACCCACCTTAATGTTGAACAGGGTACTGCTTTTGAAGCCAGCAAGGCTGAAACCATTCTTGACCTGCTGTAGGACCGTTCTGGACCCGGGCAGATTATCAAGATCATCGATCTGATGATTTGTCTGTGGTCGTTTGACCCAACGGACCCGTTTGGACTATATTGCTAGTGGGTGTAATCTGCTTGCCACCGGAGGAGAACAAATGATGAGAAGACAATGGGCAGTGATGGGCGCGATCGCCGCGTTGCTTGTGCTGCCACAAACCGCGACGGCGGTGGACACCGGGGCCACCGAGGGTGACACGATCACGTTCACTGTCACGCTTGGCGCCGCCCCGAACGGCTGGTCGGTGCGCTACAAGTATCAGACGAAAGATCGCTCGGCCGTTCAGGACGAGGATTACGAAAGCACCAGTGGCACGGTAACCTTCAACTCGGGGGTCAGGGAGCAGAAGATCTATGTGGACACGATCGACGACAGCGAGACCGAAGATCCGGAAGTGTTCAGGCTCAAGCTCAATAACCAGCAGGTTAACGGACTGTATACCGGGGTCACCGGGTGGGTCACCCCGACGGACAACCTCCGCTCAATGCCAAGAACGATGCGATTGACCGGCCAGATCATGGATAATGATTATACTGTGAAGATGGGATGCGGGAACGCGGGTCAATATTGCAACTAGATTTCTCAGCAATACCGAGTCCACATTATTGAGAATGATAATGGATCGATCGAGCCGATGCTCGATTCGCTCCATGACAGCCTGCCCACCGGACTGACCGGCGACCGAACCCACCCTCGATTCGATGCGTCTGGGGGCGGTCTTCGAGACCTCCGAAGTCAATGCGTTTGCAACGGGGATGCGTAAGCATCATGCACTGGTTGCGGTCAGTACCGGTCTGCTGGATCGAATGACTGAAAATGAAGCCGAAGCGGTGGTGGATCACGAGATCAGCCATATTGCCAATGGCGATATGATTACGCTGGCACTGATTCAAGGCGTGGTCAATACGTTCGTCATCTTTTTGTCCCGTGTCATCGGGCAGTTTGTCGACAAGGCCATTTTCAAAAATCCACGTGGGCATGAAAAGACTGTTCATGTCGCATCCGCCGCTGCAAGAGCGGATTCGGGCGCTTCAGGGTTTCGAGTGAACCCGGGATGCCCATCAGCGGTCTAGCGTATATACCTGGCCGGACACAGCCTTCTCTTTGTATTGCCCGGGAAAACAATTCAATATCGATGGGTTGCTGTCGATCAATCACCTTTGGAGTAGCCACTCTGCTGGCTTACCAATCCATCATTCACGGCCACTGAGGTCAGCGCAAGACGCCCACTACGGAGCTGCCAATCAGTCAAAAAACAGAGCGCTAGTTGTTGCCACTGGACAGTAGCACCCGGTCCATCCACTTGTCCGGAAGGAGACGTTTTAACGGTGCCATAACCCGTGTCGGTGTCGTGATTCGATATCGGATTTTAGGATTGTCACTGTCCAGCGCATGCCTGACATCCTTTAAAACAGCACTCGAGGGGAGGGTATATTTGGCCGGTGTGTCCTGTTGCAGCCGGGTTTCCAATTGTCGGTAAACCTCCTTGTATACGCTGTTTTCGCTGTCGATATGCAACTGATATTGTGCGTATGCATTTTGCCTGAAATGACTTTCGATGGGGCCTGGCTCAATCAAGCTGAATTTGATATCGGTGTCAGCGAGTTCCAGCCGTAAGGTGTCAGTTAATGCTTCGAGGGCGAATTTACTGGCATTATAGGCACCTCTGAACTTGAGACAGACAAAGCCCAATATGGAACTGATCTGAATGATGCGCCCCCGATTCCGTTTTCTCATCTGCGCGATGATCAGATTGGTGAGTTCCTGGGTACCAAAGACATTGGTTTCGAATTGCTGCCGCAGGGCATCTCGACTCAGGTCTTCGACCGCACCCGGTTGGCCGTATGCCCCATTGTTAATCAGCCCATACAGATTACCCCGGGTGATTGCCATGACTTCCTCTACCGCCTGGTGGATACTTGAACTGTCGTTCAAATCGAGATGCAGAGCCTCAATGCCCACTTTGGTCAGTTTCTCGACATCTTCGATTTTCCGACAACTTGCAATCACCCGGTAGGCGCTGTTTTGTAACCCTTCCGCCAGACACAGGCCGATACCGGTTGAACAGCCTGTGATCAATACGGACTCTTGGTCAGAATGTTTCATGGGTGTTTTTTAAAATTCAATGTGTGGTGAAGCATGGCAGTGCTTGCACCTGACAACGTTCAAAGAGTTGGTCAGTCATCGCAAAGGTGATACGTCTGGCGATATCTGCAAGGCGCAAGCACGATGTTGTGTACCATGTTGATCATACGCTATTGGAGTATATCAGTTCAGTTAACGCCATCGTGGTGTTATTCAGCGCAAGCTGGCATGTATCGATCGGTAATGATTACTATGCCATTGTTCCGTATTATCAGGGTTTCTGTGTCAGCACTTGCTTCGAATTGTCTAGGTCAATGCAGACCGTTAGCCGAAACGATACCATCAACGAGTGACTGCGAAAAAAATTGGATCGAGACGGAGCGTCCGTTTTACCCTGGTTCAAAAGACACCGGATAATTTAGGATGATGGCTTCGCTGTCTCCAAGATAAAATCGTGTACAGGAAACCCATCCGGAGCGCTATCCCGATCACCAGCGCCACGACAAAAAGGAGGCTGTCGGCATTGTGCCCCATGAAATCCTTTTCGGTTGGGTCATAGGTAAGCGCATTATTCGGGTTGAGCGTTGATCCGTGGATATGCGACCTTTCCCCAGGTCTCGGAGTCCGGGTTATCGTTGATGTCTTGTCGCATGATGTTGATGATTATTGGTACGAGAGACCCCATGACCTTGCCGCCGTCACCGATCTGATCGCGACCAAAACCGCTTGGGTAGGTTGCGCCACCGTGAAATATTTGGTTGCGCAAAGTATAGAGACGTGAAACACGACCGATAGGACGGTACGGATGTTCCGTCTCGACAAGTCTTTTTTTACCTTGTTCTTTTGATGTCTGAAACTCCGTTGCCAGTCGCCATCGTGCTCCGACCTCCAAACGGCCTTCCAGAAGGAGTGGAATACGTAGTGATTATTCAGCAGAACCCGGATCGGCCCGGAGGATTCTTCCCATTCAATCCTTTCTAGAACACCCGATTTGTCTTGTTCCTCAACGAAATCACGTAGTGCTGTTTCATTGCCATAGGCTGCATTGAAGGCAATCCAGAGAAACATGGAGCATTCGATATCCACTACATTTTCCTGTTCGCTGCGTTTGATCCAGGTGTCGGCATGGCGTATCCGATCCTTGTTATGCTGTTGCTGTTGAACCGCGTCGTCAATACGTTTTGATTCGAGCATGGTGGGGAACTCCATTGGGTTGATAGTGACATGAGGCGACACATTCACACCGTTTTGCATTGGCTGTTACCGGACGGTTCCTTTCCATTTCACACCCCGATGGAACATATTCAGATCAGATAATATACAACCGGCTTGCGGCTGCAGGCTCACTTTCCTGTTCAAGGTTCGTCTCATTGATGCCGTTCAGATGCGCCCGTAGCTGAACCTGTTTTTATTATGGCTTCTTTGCATTCTTTAATGGTCTGTAGAGTCCAGTCGTGCCTGACGGCGATTCGGTGTTTCCTGGGTCGGCAATCGGAATCGAACCGAGCTACTCTTTAAATGTCATCGGTTACATCATCAACAAAGACGATCAACAAGGCATCCGCAGCACTGTCATCATTGATTTCACTATAGAGTATGGCTATCGATATATTTAAAATAATTAATTAGATTAATTGAAACGCCTGCTCTAGAATAGGCACATGTTCTTAAATCGAACATGTAATTAGTACTAATTATTATTCATTGAGGAGTAAAAAATGAGTTTGAAAGATTCCAAAACAGAACAAAATCTGAAGGATGCCTTTGCGGGTGAGTCGCAGGCAAACCGTCGCTACCTGTATTTTGCCGCGAAAGCAGATATCGAAGGGTACAATGACGTTGCGGCGGTATTTCGCTCAACAGCGGAAGGGGAAACCGGTCATGCCCATGGCCATCTGGAGTACCTGGAAGAATGTGGTGACCCGGCGACCGGTTTGCCGATCGGCGGCACCGCAGACAATCTGAAAGCAGCGGTGGCCGGTGAGACGCACGAATATACGGATATGTATCCTGGCATGGCCAAAACAGCCCGGGATGAAGGATTCGACGAGATCGCGGACTGGTTCGAAACACTGGGTAAAGCCGAACGTTCGCATGCCAATCGTTTCCAAAAAGCATTGAATGAACTGTAACGATAAGACCCGGCAGAGGCGTCGATTCGGCGCCTCTGTTTTACCTGATTGAAGAGTAGACAGATGGTTTCAACTCAGATACGTGAAGGGAGTCTGGAGTCGCCGACCCGTCATCCCATTGACTGGCAAAATCCGGATTTTTATAACGAGGAGGCCTTGTTGCAGGAACTTGAACGGGTGTATGACCTGTGTCATGGATGCCGTCGCTGCGTGAGTCTGTGCAATGCCTTTCCCACCTTGTTTGATCTGGTCGATGCCTCATCGACGCTGGAAGTCGATGGGGTCGACAAAAAAGACTATTGGAAAGTGGTTGAGCATTGTTATTTGTGTGATCTGTGTTATCAGACAAAATGCCCTTATACCCCGCCGCATGAATGGAACATCGATTTCCCCCATCTCATGCTGCGTGCCAAATCAGTGAAATATCGACAGGGAAAAGTCACGCAGAGTGAAAAAATCCTGTCGTCTACCGATGCGTTGGGAAAACTCGCCAGTATTCCGGTGGTCGTCCATGGCGTCAATGCAGCGAACCGGTCAAAACCACTGAGAAAGTTGCTGGACAAGGTGCTCGGTGTTCATCCCGAAGCCGGCGTTCCGCAATATCATAGCAATACGCTAAGAAAGCGAACAAAAAACAGCGATACGTCTTCGGGCGAGGCCAGCGTCGCTGAACGTACACGGGGCAGGGTGGCTCTTTTTGCCACCTGCTACGGCAATGTCAATGATCCCGACTTGGGGGAGAACCTGATTCATGTCCTGAGACACAATGACATTGCCGTGCGCCTGACGGACAGCGAACAGTGCTGCGGGATGCCCAAGCTGGAAATCGGTGATTTGAACGCAGTCGTCAACGCCAAAAAAGTCAATATCCCGGTGCTGGCGGCGCTGGTTGAACAGGGGTGGGATATCATGGCTCCGGTCCCCTCGTGTGTGCTGATGTTCCGGCAGACCCTACCATTGATGTTTCCCGATGATGAGCAGGTCCAGGCAGTGAGCAAGGCGATTTATGATCCCTTCGAATATCTCATGCTCCGCCACCGGGACGGTGTATTGAATACCCGGTTTAAACAGTCACTCGGGACGGTCGCCTATCACGTGGCCTGTCATCAGCGGGTTCAGAAAATCGGTTTGAAGACCAAGGAGTGCCTGCAACTGATTCCGGATACCGAGGTCAGGGTGATTGAACGGTGTTCAGGTCATGACGGGACGTATGGGGTGAAATCAAAATACTATGAGACCGCAATGAAAATTGTCAAACCGGTTGTCAATCGGGTGAAACAGGCTGAGGCGGACTATTACGGAAGCGATTGTCCAATGGCCGGCAAGTTCATTGAGCATGCAATGGCTGATGGGACGACAACCTGTCATCCGATCACATTAATGAGAAAGGCATACGGCATCTAGCCGTTGAGATACCAATCCAACACCGGATAATTGACAATGAAACCCCTACTTAAATCCGACCTGATGAGCCTGGAAGATTATTCACAGCAGCGTCCAGCCTTCCGCTCCCGGGTAATGGCGCATAAAAAAAATCGACAAGTCGCAGTGGGGCCGAATGCGATGTTGTATTTTGAAGATCGCCTCACCATGCAGTACCAGATGCAGGAAATTCTGCGTATCGAAAAAATATTTGAGGCATCCGCGATCGAAGAAGAACTTGAGGCGTACAATCCACTGATTCCCGACGGCAATAACTGGAAAGCCACTTTCATGATTGAATTTGCGGAGGAAAGTGAGCGCAGGATGGCATTGACGCGATTGATCGGCATCGAAAAGACGATCTGGGTCCGGGTGAGTGGCCATGAAAAGGTCTACCCCATTGCCAACGAAGACCTGGAAAGGGAAACCGAGGATAAAACATCGGCAGTGCATTTTCTTCGGTTTCAGTTAGACGGGGCGATGAGGACCTCGGCCAAAGCGGGTAAACCGATCGATATAGGGGTTGAACACGACCGTTACGCCTATACAACCGGGCCGTTGCCGGACAATATCCGACAGTCCCTGGCCGATGATCTGGCACTCTCCGTTTAAGTGAATTCCGGAACACATCGATCAGGGGGGGACTGGTTCTCGCCCGATTTGTTTGTGTCATGACGCTGAGCGAACTCAAATATGTGGTTGCGGTTGCCCGGGAACGGCATTTTGGACGGGCAGCGAAGGCCTGCTTTGTCAGTCAACCGACGTTGAGTGTGGCGGTCAAAAAACTTGAGGAGGAATTGGGCACCATCCTGTTCGAGAGAGGGTCCAACGAAATCGTCCTCACCCCGCTGGGGCAACAGATTGTTGCCCAGGCACATCAGGTTCTCGAAGCAGCGGATAAAATAAAAAAAATAGCGGTCGGTGGTGACCGGCGGGCAGAGCCGTTGAGAGTCGGTGTGATTTATACCATTGGCCCGTATCTGCTGCCCCATCTGATACCCAGCCTGCATGACGAGGTGCCCGACATGCCCATTATTGTCGAGGAAGGCTTTACCGCCGACTTGAGGGTCCGTCTGAAGCAGGGTAATCTGGATGCGATCATTCTTGCCAAACCGTTTTCCGAAGCCGGCGTGAAAATCAAACTGCTCTATGAAGAACCTTTTGTTGTTGTCTTGCCGCTGTCGCACCCCTGGGTGGAAAAATCGGTGATTCATACCGATGCGCTGTCGCAGGAGACGGTCTTGCTGCTGGGGCACGGACATTGTTTCAGGGACCAGGTGCTTGAAGCCTGTCCCGCCTGCCTGCGAACCGAAAACCCGGATGGTTTGCAAAGAACCCTTGAGAGCGGGTCCATTGAAACCATCCGTCATATGGTGGCAAGCGGGGTCGGCGTGACAGTGCTGCCGTGTACCGCTGCCGGGGTGGAGGAGTATTCAAGAAGACTGCTGGCGATCAAACGGTTCGCGGACAAGCAACCGTATCGGGAGGTGATTTTGGCATGGCGACATGGGTTCCCCAGGGAACAGGCCATTTTGGCCCTTGCAGAAGCCATTTACAGCTGTCCGATGAGTTGCGTCAGGATGCGACAGACCAACGCATGATCCGAAGGTCGGGTCATTTTGTGGTTTTCCCGGTTCACCGGACAGGATTCGTTGAGCAACATTACCATTTGTTCATTCGCCTTTTGAGCATATTCGGCGTACCCTATCGGCCATGATGAAAATGTGATGGAGCCAATGTCAAAATCGGCGAGGGTTGCCGTCATCGGTGTCGGCTATCTGGGGCGGATTCACGCCAAGATCTATGACAGTATGCCCAATGTGGAACTCGTTGCGGTCGTTGATATCGATGAAGAAAAGGCCCGATCAGTGTCCAGGCGGTATCAATGTGCCGGCTTCACGTCGTCCGCGCAGCTGCCGGATGATCTCGATGCGGTGAGTATTGTCGTACCGACCAGCATGCACCTCTCGGTATCCCGGTTTTTCATCGAAAAGGGCGTCCATATCCTGTTGGAAAAGCCCATTGCTCCTTCCGTTGAAGAAGGCCGTGAAATTGTCGATCTGGCCCACCGACGAGGGATCTTGCTTCAGATCGGCCACTTGGAAAGATTTAATGCCGGTGTCATGAAACTGGCATCGCTTGCCTGCGACCCCCGATTCATTGAAGTGCATCGGCTCGGTACGTTTGTCGAACGGGCCACCGATGTCGATGTCGTGACCGATCTGATGATCCATGATATTGACATTGTCCTGTCGCTGGTTGATTCGCCCCTGGTCAATATTTCGGCAAGCGGAACCCCGGTCATCACGGATCATGTCGATATTGCCAATGCGCGTCTCGAATTCAAGACCGGGGCGGTGGCAAATGTGACCGCGAGTCGTGTTTCGAGGAACCAGTTCAGGCGCATCCGTGTGTTTTCCAACCATCATTATCTCGGCTTGAATTTTGCGGACCAGACACTCGAACAGGTCCTACCCGGGGAACCCGGGGGAAATGGGCGGTTTCCGGCACTGACCCACCGAAAGATCGATGTCGAGCCCCAGCAACCCCTTGATGCGGAATTGGCGCATTTCATTGATTGCATCCAAACCAATCAATCTCCGCTGGTGACCGGACAACATGGCCTGACTGCGATCAAGGTTGCCGAACAGGTGCGACAAAAAATAGCGCAATCAAGATGACAACCCATTTGACCGACACGAAGAGATGAGATGACGATAGAACGATTTCGAGAACAGGGGTACCTGAAGTCCTGTGATGCGACGGTGACGATAACGGGCGATCATTTTATCTGTGTTGACCAAACCGTTTTTTATCCGCTGGGTGGTGGACAGCCAGGCGATATCGGCGTTTTGAAAAGAGCGGATGGGACCGAGATACGGATCATTGATTGCTGCAAGGATCGGGAATCGGGAGCGCACCGGCACATCTGCCAACCCGGATGTGTTTTACCGCATCCCGGTGAAAGGGTCTCATTGACGATCGACTGGGACCGACGCTATCGTTTAATGCGAATGCACAGCTGTATGCACATGCTGTGTGTGGTGGTGCCGGCTCCGGTGACCGGTGGCTCGATCCGAGATGGGAGCGGTCGTTTGGATTTTGACCTCCCCGAACCACCTGACAAGCAGGCGATTGAAGTCGAACTCAATCGATTGATACAGCAGGATCATCCGATGCAGTTGCGCTGGATTACCGATGAGGAAATGGCGCAACAGCCGGAACTGGTTCGCACCATGTCAGTTCAACCTCCGATGGGGGCCGGTCGTGTGAGACTGGTTCAATTTGGTGAAGTGGATTTGCAACCCTGTGGCGGCACGCATGTGTCGTCTTCGGGAGAAATTGGTGCAGTCAGGGTCCAGAGCATCAAAAAGAAAGGGAAACAGAATCGTCGAATTACCATCGAGTTTGCGCCTGAACAGTAGGGCATCGGCCCGGTTCAAGGTTGCGTCTCAACAGCCCGGAGAGCGTTCCGGTAACGCAGCACGATGCCGGGCGATTGCACAGAGCAGGGGTTCAGGGTCGGTTTTGAGACAGCTTGATGCGGACATCGGCGTTATCGAGCCGAAGACGGAGTGCTTCGGGAGGTGGCTTGTCTGTGACCAGCAGATCGATCTGGTCGAACCCACAGACTCGAGTCAGGCTGGTCCTGTCGAATTTTGAAGAATCGGTTGCCAGGATGATGTATTCGGATTGTCGGAGAATGGCCTGCGAGACTTCCGCCTCGCAGAGTTGATAATTCATGCAGCCCTTGGTGGCATGAATGGCGGCGATGGACAGGATTGCTTTGTTGACCTCGAATTGTTCAATAAACCGAATCACCGAAGGCCCGAAAGCAGCGGCGTCATGTGGGCGTAACTCACCCCCGGCCAGAAAAACCCGATTACCGTTTTTTGAGGCAAGCAGATTGGCAATATAGGATGAATTGCTGATGACTGTAAGATTGGAATGTGCCTGTAATGCCTGCGCAACAAAGGCGGTTGTGGAGCCGGTATCGATGATAAGGCTATCGCCATTTTGAATCGATTCGGCCACACTGTTGGCAATCATGCGTTTCTCTTCGACACGGCGTTGCATGCGCTTCATGATCGGCGGTTCCTGCTCCAACAGCGGGAGCGTGATACCACCGTGTATTTTTTTGACCAGCCCTTCTGCCGCCAGATGCTTGATGTTCCGGCGAATGGTTTCATTCGAAACACCGAGCTGCCCAGCCAGTTCGGTCACCGTACAGGTACCTTGTGCACGAACCAGTTGAAATATTTCGTGGCGCCTCATAATGAGGAACTTGTGTTCATGAGGAAGGTCATCTCGATCGGTATCATAGATCGATTATAGTTAAAAACAACATCATATCCATAAAAAGTCCGCTAAATAACACGAAAATTATGTGGAATAGTGTTGTTTTCGCGTTTGGGTTGATACAAAATAGACGACATTGCAGGGACAATTGTCGTGATTGGAAAACTGTTGTTATTGTGAGCTTGCAGACCTGAGGAGAACTGAAATGTCAAATAGATTTACCCGACTTGGCCTGGCGGCCGGGTTCATTATCGCGGGGCACATGACCGTGCCGGTGGCACTGGCTGCCGAATCGACCGATCCCATCAAACTGACGTTGCACGATTGGACTGGCCAGTTGGTGACCACCAACATTATGGCCGAAGTGTTAAAGCACGCCGGGTACAATGTGGAACTGGTTCCGGCGGATTATATTGCCCAGTTTGCGGGCCTGAAATCAGGCGACCTTCATGTTGCGATGGAAATGTGGGAAACCACCGGTCGTGATGCCATGGATGAGGCAACCGCCACCGGTAAAGTGGAGAACATCGGCGAGACCGGGATGATGGGGATTGAGGAGTGGTGGTACCCTGCTTACATGAAGGAAGTGTGCCCCGGGTTGCCGAATTGGGAAGCCTTGAATGACTGTGCAGAGGCCTTTTCAATACCGGAAACCGCGCCCAAGGGCCGCTATGTCGGCGCGCCGGTGACATGGGGCGGGTTTGATGATGAGCGGGTGGAAGCGCTGGAACTCGATTATGAGGTTATTCATGCCGGGACCGATGCCGCCTTGTTTGCCGAACTGGAATCTGCTTACCAACGCAAAGCGCCGATTTTGCTGTGGGTGTATGCACCGCACTGGGCACCGATCAAATATGAGGGTGAATGGATACAGTTTCCCCCGTATTCTTCTGAATGCTACAACGATCCGTCGGTTGGCGTGAATCCCGACCTGGCGTATGACTGTGCCAAACCGAGCGGCCCCATCTGGAAAGTCGCGTGGGCCGGTGTCAAGGACAAATGGCCCGGCGCCTATGCCGCGATCAAGAATTTCAACATTGGCAATGATGAAATGGGGCAAATGATTTCCGCTATTGACTTGGATGGCCAGGAGTTGGATGCGGTTGTCATGGAGTGGCTGTCGAACAATGAAGCCCGTTGGAAATCCTGGATCGAATAGCTTCATTCTCCTTAAGTGAGGTATCATTTCGACTACGGGGGTTCCCGTAGTCTTTTTTTTCCAGGAGCCGGTTGAACGACGGTCAATGGGTTATCTGGATTTGATCCGGGTACACGAGTGCGACTCTCTGTAGCGAAATTTACGGGCTTCGGGCACTATCTGAAAGACAGGCGATTGCCATGGGTTGGCATCGTATCTTTAACGGCTGTGTTTATGGTGCTAGGGAAGTCAGAGGTGAAATGGGCCTTTAAAGTACCCAGAGACTGGCGCCTTCCGGTCCGCAGAGAAATATCCGCATTCATGGACTGGCTGATCAATGTGGCTGATCTGGGTGTGGTGACATTCTATGAGTTCACGCGGGGTATTTCATGGCTATTGGAAATACCACTGGATTTCGTGACCGGGGTGCTGGCCACCGGGTTGTTGTCGGGAGAAGGATCCAGCGCCGTTCAATTAACGCCGCCGCTGCCCTGGGTCATGGTCATCATTGCATTGGCCCTGATGGGGGGGTATGCAAAAAACTGGCGACTCGGCCTGTTTGTCGGCGCTTGTTTCACCTATCTGGCCGTCTTTGGACAATGGGAAAGTGCGATGTTCACCCTATCGTCCATCCTGATCGCGGTTCCGTTTGGTGTCTGTGGTGGACTCTTGCTGGGTATCTTGGCCTATCGGTCTCCCCGGTTTGACAAGCTGATGACTCCGGTACTGGATCTGATGCAGACCGTTCCGGTGTTTGCCTATCTGGTGCCGATCCTGTTCCTGTTCGGATTCGGTGCGGTTGCGGCGATGATTGCCACCATCATTTATGCGATGCCGCCGATGGTGCGTATCAGTACCCTGGCACTGCGTCAGATTCCGGATCAGTACAAGGAACTTGGCGCGATGGTGGGCTGTACCAAATTCCAGATGTTGAGTAAGGTGCTGATTCCCACGGCCAGGCCGTCTTTGATGGTTGGAGTCAATCAGGTCATCATGTTGTCCCTGAACATGGTCATCATCGCCTCAATGATCGGGGCGGGCGGGCTGGGCTATGATGTCCTGTCCGCTTTGCGGCGCCTGGATATTGGCGCTGGATTCGAGTCGGGGCTGGCGATCGTGGTGTTGGCGATTGCGCTTGACCGGCTCAGTCAGGCGATGTCGGAGAAATCGGCGTCGGTCCGCAAAAACACGTCGGATATGCGGTTTTGGGCCAAGTATCCCTACACATCGCTGTGTCTGGTGGTGCTTGTCGTGACCGTAATTACGGCACTTTGGGTGCCAGCCGTACAGGAATTTCCCAAAACCTGGGTGCTGACCACCGGTAATTTCTGGGAAGAACTGATCAAGACGATCAATGTCAATTACTTCGATCAGATTGAAGCGGTCAAGGTATTCATCCTGCTGAACGTGCTGCTGCCGTTCAAGCGGTTATTGCTGTCATTGCCCTGGCCGATGGTTATCTTGGCGATCGGATTGGCCGGATTCCAGCTCGGCGGGGTCCGACTTGCCTTGTTGACCATGGCGCTTGCCGCGTTCTGCGCGCTGACCGGTTTATGGGATAAAAGCATGATCACGGTGTATCTGTGTGGTATCTCGGTCTTGTTTGCCGCGATGATGGGTATTCCAGTCGGTATTCTTGCGGCGGAAAAGCCCCGAATCGGCAAACTCGTCGAGTTGATCATCGATACTCTGCAGACGCTACCGTCGTTTGTCTATCTCATGCCGGTGGTGATGCTGCTGCGGGTCGGCGATTTCTCGGCCATGATTGCCGTGATTGCCTATTCGGTGGCGCCCGCTATCCGTTATACCATGCATGGCATACGGCAGGTCGACCGACAGTTGATTGAAGCCGGACTGACCTGTGGTTGTACCCGTTGGCAGATTCTCACCAAGATCAAACTTCGACTGGCCTTCCCGGAAATCATGCTTGGGATCAACCAAACCGTCATGCTGGCATTATCAATGCTGGTCATTACGGCATTGGTCGGTACACGGGAATTGGGACAGGAAGTGTATATTGCGCTGACCAAGGCCGATACCGGAAGAGGCATTGTCGCCGGCTTGTGCGTGGCCTTTATTGCCATCATTACGGATCGTCTGATTCACGCCGGAGTGGCGAAATCACGGCGTAGTCTGGGACTCACTACCACAACAGGTTAACACCGTGACTGAGCAATATTACCAGAAAGTTCTCACCCTCCCTTGCTGGAAGAAAACCGTCCGGATTGAACCGCTCGGGGGGGGCATGACCAATCTCAATTTCAAGGTCACTGAGGAAGAAGACCAGTATGTGGTCAGATTGGGAAACGATATCCCCCACCATCTGGTTTTGCGTTCCAATGAGGTTGCGGCCAGTCAGACGGCCTATCGGATCGGTGTTTCCCCAGAAGTGATTTATGTTGAACCCGGTGTGTTGGTTATCCGATATATCAACGGGCGGGTCCTTGACGAGAAAGACATTCGAAATCAGGCCAATTTGCAAAGGATCGTCACCGTACTAAAACGGTTTCATCAGGAAATGCCCAAGCACTTTTCAGGTGCCTGCATCTTGTTTTGGGTTTTTCAGGTATTGCGTCACTACCGAAACGAACTGGACAAGGGAAACAGTCGTTATGGCGGTGAACTGCCTGAATTGACGAGGATCGCCGAGCAGCTGGAAGGCTTGGTCGGGCCGGTCCATATCGTTTATGGGCACAATGACTTGCTGGCAGCCAATTTTATTGATGACGGCAAACAGATCTGGTTGATCGATTTCGACTATGCGGGTTTCAATAGTCCCGTTTTTGATCTTGCCAATCTGGCTTCGAATAACGAATTGACGGAGGCAGACGAAAGAGGGTTATGGGAGAGCTACTTCGGAATGGCGCCCGATGAATCGCAGTGGCGCGGCTATCATGCGATGAAGTGTGCTTCATTATTGCGTGAAACCATGTGGTCAATGGTCTCTGAACTGCATTCCGATATCGATTTTGATTATGCCGGTTATACGGAGCAGAACCGGGTCCGGTTCGAGCGCTGTTATCTGGATTTTCAGCAACAGTTCGCCTGAAAAGTGCTATGAACATACCATCGCATGCCGAAGTGATCGTGATCGGGGGAGGCATTATCGGTTGCTCGACCGCGTATCATCTGGCCAAGGAGCATGGTACCGAAGTCCTGTTGATCGAGCGGGGTAAACTGACCTGTGGAACCACTTTCCATGCAGCGGGCCTGGTGGGCCAGTTGCGTACCAGTGCTTCGATTACCCAACTGTTGAAATACAGCGTGGAACTGTATGACACCCTGGAAAAGGAGACGCAGTTGGCTTCGGGTTGGAAACAAAATGGCGGTTTGCGTCTGGCGAACAATCAGGAACGCTGGACGGAAATCAAGCGCCAAGTGACCACGGCACGTTCCTTCGGCCTGGAGATGCATCTGCTCAGCCCCAGTGAGGCAAAACAGGTGTGGCCGCTGATGGACGAAAATGATCTGATCGGTGCGGCGCTCATACCGACGGATGGACAGGCGAATCCATCTGATATTACCCAATCGCTGGCAAAGGGTGCGAGGATGCACGGTGCGAGAATCATCGAAAATGTGTCTGTCATCCAGGTCGCTGTGAACGACGGCAGGGTCGCGGGGGTGCAGACCACGGCAGGCTATGTCGCCTGTGAAAAAGTGGTGAACTGTGCCGGACAATGGAGCAAACAATTGGCGAAGAAAAACGGCATTTGCGTTCCGGTGCAATCAATGCAGCACCAATACCTGGTGACCGAGCCGCTTGACGGGGTCGCTGCCGATTTGCCGACGTTGAGGGATCCGGACCGCCTGATTTATTTCAAAGAAGAGGTTGGCGGGCTGGTCATGGGGGGGTATGAACCCAATCCGCAGCCCTGGGATGTTACGCCGATTCCGGATGATTTTTCATTTTCACTGCTGGAGGAAGACTGGCCCCATTTTGAACAGCTGATGGAACAGGCGCTGATTCGGGTTCCATCCCTTGAGCAGGCGGGCATCAAAAGCCTGACCAACGGGCCGGAGTCGTTTACCCCGGATGGTAATTTCATTTTGGGTGAGGCGCCCGAAGTCAGTCATTATTTTGTCGGTACCGGGTTCAACGCCTTCGGTATCGCTTCTGCCGGTGGGGCCGGCAAGGCGCTGGCCAGCTGGGTCATGTTTGGCGAACAGCCGATGGATCTTTGGAGTGTCGATATTCGGCGCTTTTCGAGTCTCCATCGCGACGATCCCTGGGTAAAAAATCGCACGATCGAGGCCTGCGCGAAACATTACTCGATGGCCTGGCCGAACGAAGAGTATCAAAGTGGGCGCCCGGTTCTCATTTCCCCACTGTATGACCGGATGAAGCGGCACCGTGCCTGTTTCGGATCAAAATCCGGTTGGGAGCGACCGAACTGGTTTGCCCCGCCTGACACGTTGGCGCAGGATGTCTATTCTTTCGGACGTCAGAACTGGTTTTCGATCGTAGGACGTGAACATCTTGCCTGCCGAAGTAGTGCGGTATTGTTTGACCAGAGTTCATTTGCCAAGTACGAAATCTGTGGGGAAGGCGCTGCCGAGGGACTGAGTTGGCTTTGCGCAAACCAGGTTGACCGGGAACCCGGTACACTGGTGTATACGCAAATGCTGAATTCTAAAGGGGGGATTGAATGCGACCTGACGGTGGGCCGGCTAGCCGATGACCTTTATTACCTAGTGACGGGAACCGGATTTCGGACACATGATTTTGCCTGGATCCAGCACAACTGGCCGCATGACAGTAAAGTGAGTTTCAGCGATGTGACTGAACAGTGGGCCACCCTTTCACTGATGGGTCCCCACTCAAGACAGATACTCGAACGTGTCTGTGACGACGATCTTTCATCGGGTGGTTTCCCCTTTGCCTCCATTCGGGAAATTCAGATTGCCGGAAATGCAGTGCGGGCGCTGAGAGTGACTTATGTCGGAGAACTTGGCTGGGAGCTGCACATCCCGATTGCCAATTCGGGTATTGTCTATGATGCATTGTGGGAAGCGGGGCAATCCTATGGGTTGGTTAACGCAGGCTATCGGGCGATTGAGAGCCTGCGTCTGGAGAAGGGATACAGGGCATGGGGAGCCGATATCACGCCTGCCGATAATCCCTTGGAAGCAGGGTTGGAGTGGGCGGTCAAATTGAAAACGGATCAGTCATTTCTTGGCAGAGTGGCTCTGGAGAGGCTTGTTGGCCAACCCCTTTCCAAAAAATTGTGCTTTTTTACTCACGGTGATGTTGACACCGTTTTAAATGGGCGTGAGACGATACTCAGAAACGGTGTGCCGGTCGGTTATCTGTCCTCAGCAGGGTGGGGCTATTCGATTGAAAAAAATATCGGTTATGGCTATGTACGACATAAAGAGGGCATTGATCATTCTTTCCTTACTTCAGGCGAGTATGCGCTTGAGGTCGCTTGTGAACAGGTTCCCTGTGATATGCATCTTCATCCGCTTTATGACCCAAAGGGGGACAGGATAAAATGTTGAATCGGAACTTCCGGTTTTCACGGTTTTTTTGTTGAATGAAAAAGCCAGGCGGCCATGCCGTCTTTTGAAAGTGGATAGCGTTCCGTGAATGTGCAGCGTGAGATGGTCACGCAATCAATGAAGGACGATCAATCTGTTTGGGATCAACGGGTGATCTGACAGTGGTTGCGGATTCACGCAGTAGCAGATACGGCAAGGCCCGACTCGTCGACGGTTTGCTTGTCGCTTCGGATTGTGGCTTTTGTGATATCACAGGCGCACTCGCGATCGAAGTGTCGATGGGGGGCGACCCTATGCCTTGCTAAATATCGAACAGGACGGTCGCAAGCGCCTCAGGGTCTATCGTGCGATGCCAGAAAACCCGCCCGAATACCTGCAGAAAATTTACCCGTCGTTCAATGGTCAGTGACTGGCCCTATATCAATTTTGGGTATGGGGTCACAGGTCTGTTTACCACGGCAGACCCATCGGAATGGAGAATCCATTGCAGCGTCCGAATTGCTGAAAATCCGTTCACGCTGTTGATTTTTGACGACCCGTGGTCAGTCAATGCTTCATGACCGATTTGTGCTGTCCATACCAATCAGACCGTGCCCGATATGTTACAGGTTGTGAAATTCTTCAGGTGTATTGATGTTGATAAACATGGTCGGCGAATGGTCAAATTCGACAATGCTGAATGCCGTTTGCTGGTAAAACCAACGATCTATTTTCCGCTCATCGGAACGTAAAAAACGCTTTAAGCTCACTTCCAGTGTCTTGTGTATCAGCGCATAAACCGGTTGGAGTCGGCCATCGAGGGATGCAACGGCGAGCGTATGCTGATGATCAAGTGCCTTTTGCCTCATCTGGTTGACATAGTCTTCATCAATGAACGGGCCATCGCATGGCGCAGTAATGAGCCATGGGGTCTGCATCCGTTTGAGCGCGGTATGCATCCCCGCCAGTGGACCCTGATACCCCTCCATTTCATCACTGAATACCGTCATCCCCAGTGCGCGGTACTGCTCAAGGTTACGATTGGCATTGATGGTGACGGTGCTGCACTGTCGCTTGAGTTGATCGCTGATTTTGCTGACCAGCGGTTTGCCTTCAAATTGAAGCAATCCCTTGTCCTGTCCGCCCATGCGACGTGCGCGTCCTCCTGCCAGAATCACCGCGGTGACCTCCGTATCACGGATCACTGCCATCCGTTATTCCTCTCTTGATGCACAGATGTCCTGTTCACCGGGAGCGGGGGGCAGAAAGTACGCACGAACCCGGCTATCCGGTGTTTCGCATGCCGGCCGCAATCCCATTGATCGCGACAAGCAAGGCGTCCAGCACTGTTTCATCGTGTTCCGCACGGACACGGGAGAGCAATTCCACCTGCAAAAGGTTGAGAGGGACCACATAGGTATTTCGCACATCAACCGAACGCCGTACCACTGGTTCATCTTCAAGCGGGATGGTATGTTGCGTAATATCCAGCAATATCTCGACCGTTTCGCGATATTTTGACCGTAAGGTCTGACCGAATGGCTTCAGCGCCTCGTCCACCAGACGATCATCATAGATCGCGGAAATATTCGGATTGGATTTGGAGAAGACCATTTCAATCGAATCAAGGGTCGCCTTGAAAAAAGGCCATTCTCTTTGCATTTCCATCAACAGGGGCTGGTCTCCCTTTTCAACCGCTGTTTTTAGCGCATGACCGACCCCCAGCCAAGCGGGGAGCATTAAGCTTGTCTGGGTCCATGCAAAAATCCAGGGAATTGCTCGCAGATACTGTATCCCCGTATCGCTTTTGCGACGGGCCGGTCGGCTCCCGATCTTGAGATTGCCGAGTTCCTGTTCCGGGGTCGCCTGTTTGAAATAGGTGACAAACTGGTCATTGTGCTGCACAATTTGCTGGAATTCGGCCAGTGCGTCGTGTGACAGACGATTAACCTGATCGCGCCAGTGGGGTTGCGGTTGGGGTGGCGGGATCAGGGTCGTCTCCAACACCGCACTGATGTAGACCTGCAATGTCTCCGTGGCCATTCCCGGCAGGCCGTACTTTGCTTGGATCACCTCACCTTGTTCAGTTACTCGCATCGAACAATTCACCGATCCCGGCGGTTGAGAGCGAATCGCTTCATAAGACGGACCACCGCCCCGTGCTACCGTTCCTCCGCGGCCATGAAACAGGGTCAGTTCGATCTGCCATCGCTTGAATACATCGACCAGTTCTTCTTGTGCCTGATACAGCCCCCATGAGGCGGAGAGCTTTCCGGCATCCTTGGCCGAGTCGGAATAGCCAATCATGACTTCCTGTTTGCCGTGTATTCGGTTGCGGTACCATTCGATCGAAAAAAGGGTTTCCATGCACTGTGCCGCGCCCTGTAACGCCTCGAGACGTTCGAACAGCGGAACCACTCTCATCGGATGCTTTACCCGGCACTCCTTTAACAGCAACTCCACCGCCAGTACATCAGACGGGGCGGAGGCCATCGAAATAATGTAGGCACCGAAAGATTCATGGTTTTCGGAGGCTATCATCCGGAATGTGTTCAGCACTTCGTTCACCTTGGCATTGGTTGCGCCATTGTCCGGGAAAGTCGATGCGATCAAGGGCCGTTTGCTGTTGAGTTCTTCGGTCAGAAAAGCCAATCTGCGATTTTCATTCCAATCCTGATAGCTCCCGAGTCCCAGATGCCGGGTAATCGAATCAATGGCCTCGGTATGCCTGTCCGCTTCCTGGCGAATATCCAATGTCAGCAACATCAGTCCAAAGGCATCGAGTCTGCGTAAAATATCGGTCAGTCGACCGTCTGCGATCCGCTGGTGGTCGCATTCAACCAAAGACTGATAGCAAACTAGCAAGGGTTCCCTGAGATCATCCTTGTAGGCATAGATTGCGTCGTCAGGCGGCTGGGCGGAAAAGATTCCCCGCTCATTCGGTGTGCTTTCCGACAACTGCGTATAGTATTGAATCGTTACCTTGAGTTTTTCCAAAACCTGCTCCAACAAGGCCCGATAGGGTTCATGGGCATCCTGACCGACCCATGAACGGAGCGGTTCGGAGCATTTCACCATCGACAGGTCGCGTCGCAACTCATCAATTTCCTGCCAGAACAG
Organism: Candidatus Poriferihabitaceae bacterium; assembly: GCA_965214625.1. Taxonomy (GTDB): domain Bacteria; phylum Pseudomonadota; class Gammaproteobacteria; order Arenicellales; family Poriferihabitantaceae. The sequence continues at coordinate 32,370 of OZ243962.1, forward strand.
TTGCGCTGCTTTCAACCGTGACAGGACACAGACCTGCTTGGTAATTTGGGGGGTCGCATTCGGGTTTCCGTCCCGGTCTCCTCCCATCCATGAGCCAAAGGTAATGGGGACGCTATTCAGGGGGAGGGCGCTTCCGGTCTTGTCCCGTGTCGCCCGACTGAGTTCCCTTATCACTGCGGGAATTACATGCCACAGAGAATGCTCCACGGCCACGAAACCGGTTTTCGCTTCATCGAGTGGCGTCGGTGAGAGTCGGCGAATCTCATCCGTTGCCCACACTTCGGTGATGGCCTGACGCAGTGCTTCTTTAATCTCATGCTGTTCCATATTCGATAGATCATGACGGTCCTGCTCGGAAAGCAAACGGGCAATCCGGAGAAATTTCGAAGAAATGCTGCGGCGTAATATTTCGGTTGGATGGGCGGTCAGGATGAGATCAATGCGCAGCTTGCAAATATGCTCATACAGGGTATCAGCACTGACACCGGCAGACAGTATTTTGTCAAATTCCGTCGCAATGAAACCATCATGATTGATCGAGGCCTTATTGGGCAGTGCACTCAGTCGTCGCTGTCGTATCTGGTGATGCTGTTCGGCAATATTAGCCAGATTCAGAAATAACGTAAATGCACGGGCCAGACTAAACAGTTCATCAGAATGCAGGGGAGACAGTTTGTCGATCAATTTGTCCGTATGCTCCGGTTCTCCCTGGCGAGCCTTCTTGGCAATTTCACGAACCTCTTCCACCAGATTGAATAAATATGTTCCGTGCTGTTGTTGGATGGTTTCTCCCAGCAAATCTCCCAACAGCCTGACGTCCCGTCTCAATGCATCGTGACTGTCCCCGGTTACAACCATAACACCTCCTCGTTTAACAATATCATGTCAATCAGGAGCGGTATTTTAACCGAGTATGATCACATTGCCTCCCCCAATGTTTCGGCCTGTGGAAAATCCCTGTCAAATCAGCCCTAGTGGTAAGGGCCTATGGTGCATTTCCCGTGCGGTATGGTCCACGCGGTTCTTGAACCATGCCCGGGGTAAAGTCCTTGCCGCCCTGCCGTGGAAGATAATGACATCTTTAGTTTATTGAAATCGCGCTGATTTACGGCATGCGACGATTTTCACAGGCATGATGTGGCGTTGGCCTGTCAGCGATAGAATTCCACGTAGAATTGCACCTCGCCCACGACGTCAACTTCGTGTGACACGGTTGGTCCGACGACTCCGGGGCGATCTGCTGTTAGCTCGAACTCACGAATATCCGGCTCCAGAATACGATAACGTAACTTGCCCTCCAGAATGACAATTTTCGCCCAGGTTCCGGCTTTGGTTCGATGCGACTTGCGGAGTTTCTCGGGTATGGACCGCGTCGAAAATGTGGGGGTGCGGGCATAAGCGGTGAGCCCTTCGGGAAGCGGTTCCATAGCGTGTCGTATTGCTTGGTTGTAAGACGGTTGGCTTGGTCAATTTTTGACTATAGTCCATACTGGTTATGCGGTCCACTACTGTACGCAGCCGATTTGGTTGGGAGTAGGGCAGATCAGGTTTTCTGACGTCAATCATTTTAAGGTCGTGGTTCCAGAGTACGGTTCGAGATCATTGATTCATTCGACGTGCCTGTCGAGCCGTGAGTTTTAGGAGTCAGGATGGTCAATGGGAGATTGCCCTTCGGCAAGTGCTGTCGAAATGATTCGATCAGTGTGATACCACCATCAATACAGGGCAAAAACCGGCCTGATCGCCCAATCGTTTCTCAAGTCCAGGGAATACAGCCGCACTGGGTCGCTCTCTATCTTGAAGCCTGTTTCGGGATTCGTACGCTGTCGCTCTGAAAACAGGCCAATAAAGGCCGTGTCGCGGGATACCCGGCGTCAAAGGGCCAAACTAGTCCCAGGCGCAGCCGGGTGGACCTGTGCAGTGATAGTTCTTATTCCAACTCTCAGGACTGCCATACGGGTGTCCAGTTCTGCGTCCGATATAGGCAGAGGAGCCGTCATCATTTTCAATCTCAATCTGGCAAGCACCGATAGCATCGTCAACGCTTGACGAACCAGGCGGGGCGACTAACAGGATTCCCGGGCTTGCGGCATTACTTCCTTTCTTGTAATTCCCCCGTCCCCATACATAGACTGTGATTGTCTTTGTCTGATCAGTGGCAACGTGTTCTCTGATGACAGTATTACTGGCTGTTTTATTATTACTTGCCATAAGATTCGGAAGTCCTGGCTGTGAATATATTAACCATTCTCCACCAGTTGTCGCACTGATAGTGATATAGGCTGGCTTGACTCGATGCACTCCAGGTGACTTCTGGTCAGGAAATGAGTTGTCTCCTGTTAGAACATCAGCATCCCTGTACTCGCAGTAAGGTGGTCCGATTGGCATACTGTCATTCGGGCAATCAAAATGCGCCTGAGCTATCAGCCCGCCTTCCTTGACGGAATCAGGACAATTCATCGTGACCGTATCAGCCTGTGCGATGAGGGGGGGGGGGGGTCAGGATCAAAAACAAAACACCGAGAATCGCTCTTTTCATCAGATCACCTCCTAATAAAAGCGTGGTTTGTGTCTTCATTATAGGCCAATGGACCAATGCTGTCCAAAAACATCGACTATTGATCAATGCAAGCGAACCATGGTCGTCATAAAAACGATCTTTGTCTTATTGTGAGCAATGATTCACCGTGAGGAATGCTAGTTATCAAGTAAAATACATCGTTTCGTGTGGTTAGTACTTCTAGTACCCGGACTATCACATTTGGGACATGTGATCCTGCCAGCTGCAGGGTATGCAATATGGCTGACGGGAATGAACCGGGTGTTGGGCAATGCAGGACCGTTGCATCGCCAGAAATCGATGTCTGACCCCATTGACAGGTAGTGCCCTATATAATACCGAGTTATAGAGGCTGCACAACGGTCTGGGAAAGAGATACAATTCGCGCCGCCCTTGACGGTTCATCAAGCCCCAATTGCTCAGACCAAAGCGTCTTTTGGCATTACCGATAATATGATCTTCCGTTTTTATGGACCGTTGTTACCGTTCACTTTTGAATTGATTTGTTGAGTTCCTTTATGCCCCGTACAGATCAGTCAAGAATTCGTAATTTCTCGATCATTGCCCATGTTGATCACGGCAAATCGACCCTGGCTGATCGGTTGATTCAACTGTGTGGTGGCTTGGAGCAAAGGGAAATGAAGGCGCAGGTGCTCGATTCAATGGATCTAGAGCGCGAGCGGGGCATTACGATCAAGGCGCAGAGTGTGATGCTGGAGTACCGGTCGCAGGCAGGAGAGGTCTATCAGCTCAATCTGATCGATACCCCCGGCCATGTGGACTTTTCCTATGAGGTTTCCCGTTCATTGACCGCCTGCGAGGGAGCGCTTCTGGTGGTGGATGCCGCACAGGGAGTTGAGGCTCAAACGGTCGCCAATTGTTATACCGCGGTTGATCTTGGACTGACGGTGATTCCAGTGCTCAACAAAATTGATTTGCCTGCCGCAGAGCCTGAGCGGGTGTTGCAGGAAATCGAAGAGGTCATTGGTATTGACAGTTCCCAAGCCCTTTCGGTCAGTGCCAAGACCGGACAGGGGGTCGAGGCGCTGCTGGAGCAGATTGTCGAGGTGTTTCCGGCACCGTCCGGCCGGTCCGACGCCCCCTTGAAAGCACTGGTGCTGGATTCCTGGTTTGACAATTATCTGGGCGTGGTTTCGTTGGTGAGAATCATGCAGGGCACGCTGGGGGGTGCAAAAACACGTATTCGAATGATGTCGACCGGTTTTGATCATCCGATTGAGAAAATCGGTATCTTTACCCCCAAACCACTCAATGTGAAAACACTGTTTACCGGCAGTGTCGGCTTCCTGATTGCCGGACTGAAAGACATTAAAGCCGCCCGGGTAGGCGATACGATTACTCTTGCGCATGAGCCGGCGCATGGGCCATTACCTGGTTTCCAGGAGATCAAACCAACGGTTTTCGCCGGACTGTATCCGGTCAGCAGTGCCGACTTCGAACCGTTTCGGGTGGCATTGGACAAGCTCAGTTTGAATGATGCTGCGCTGGTTTATGAACCGGAATCTTCCCAAGCGCTGGGGTTTGGTTTTCGATGCGGTTTCTTGGGCATGCTGCATATGGAGATTGTCCAGGAAAGACTGGAGCGGGAATACCAGATCGACCTGATCACGACCGCGCCGACCGTTCGGTACGAAGTCGTTCTGAAAAAAGGCCAGACCATGATGATCGACAATCCCGCGGCATTGCCGGACCCGTCCAAAATAGAAACAATCAAGGAACCCTATATTATTGCCAGAATCCTGGTGCCCCATGAGCATATCGGTGCAGTGCTGACCCTTTGCATCGAGAAGCGCGGTATCCAGAAGAATATTCATTACCATGGGCATCAGGTGATGCTCGAATTCGATATGCCGCTCAATGAAGTGGTTTCCGATTTTTTTGATCATCTTAAATCGGTCAGTCGGGGTTATGCGTCCCTGGACTATGAATTTGCCGATCATCGGCAAGCGGATATGGTGAAGGTGGATGTTCTGATCAATGGAGACCGGGTTGATCCGCTTGCGGTGTTGGTCCACAAGGCGCAAAGTCAGTATCGGGCTCGTGAGTTGGTCAAAAGAATGCGCAAACTGATCCCCAGGCAGATGTTTGATGTGGCCATCCAGGCGGCCATCGGCTCAAAAATTATTTCCCGAGAGACGGTCAAGGCATTGCGAAAAAATGTCACGGCAAAGTGTTATGGGGGGGATGTCACCCGAAAGCGCAAATTGCTGGAAAAACAAAAAGCAGGCAAAAAGCGGATGAAACAGGTCGGCTCCGTCGAGATTCCCCAGGAAGCGTTTTTGTCGATATTGACTGTGGAGCGAAACTAGTGAAGGCCGGGTGCGTGAAATGTAGAATCAAAGGCATCGTTGGTGAAGCCGGCAATAAAGGGGCGTTTTGTGCCGGATTCTATCTAGGAAATAGGGTTCATACCCGATATGATTGCGTGCGTACTTATGTGGAGTGATCCGTGGATTTTTCTTTAATATTGTTTTTGTTCCTGGTGGTAACCGGTTTGATCATTCTGGTGTATCGACTGTTTTTTGAAAAAACGGTGGTGACGCCGGATGGCACAGCGGCACTGATCAAAGAGCGCAACATGCGTACTCAGCCGATTGTGGTTGAATATGCCCGTGCCCTTTTTCCGGTGGTGCTGATCGTTTTTGTGCTTCGTTCCTTTGTCGTCGAACCCTTTCGTATTCCTTCCGGGTCGATGCTGCCCAGTTTGCATATCGGTGATTTTATTCTGGTCAATAAATTTGAGTACGGCATCCGGTTGCCCATTATCAATCATAAAGTGTTGTCTGTCGGAAAACCGCAACGTGGCGATGTCATGGTATTCAAGTACCCGAGAGATCCTGAACTGAACTTTATCAAACGGGTGATTGGCGTTCCGGGCGATCTGATCGAGTATCGGAACAAACAGTTATCGATAAACGGGAAACCCCTTGAACTCCAGATGGAGCGCGACTATCACTTTGAGCAATCCGCACTGCGCGGCCGGGTGGCCCGCCAGCTTATCGAAACCATTGACGGGTCGCCCCATCGCATTTTGATCGATGACAACAGCCGTGTTTCCCGTAACATGGAGGTGCAGGTTCCCGAGGGGCACTATTTCGTGATGGGAGACAATCGGGATCACAGTAACGACAGTCGCTACTGGCGCTTTGTGCCGGAAAGTCATGTCGTGGGGCGTGCTTTTTTTATCTGGTTCAGCTGGCGTAGCGCGACCGGGGGCGGTGTGAACTGGGACCGCATCGCAACATCGATCGACTAGCCGCCTTGGCCGGTCCGGATTTTTCTCGACGCAATGGATTGGTGAAGAGGGATCGATTTCATGATCATGACCGGTGCGCTTGATTGAGGATTTCCTGGTCGTGGTTTCCGGTGCTGTTTTTGTCGTGAGACATTGATTCACCAACAGGCGCAATAGGTACACGATGTCTTCTTGCCTTTCCGGTAGAGCAGGGCTGATCAGGTTCGCGATGTGCTCATCGACCGACCGATACATCGGTATCAACCCTAGCAGAATGCCATCGCTTCTTTGTTACCGCTGATGGAGGGCCCGGGACAAACCGGCGACAATCTGACTTGATTGTATGCGTCTGTTTTTGTCTAATGGAAACCATCCTGTTTTCAGCGCATAGCGTTGGCACTGACATCGGCTATTTTCAATGAATCCCTTTGACCGATTTCAAAAAAACCTGGGCTATGTGTTCCAGGATCATTCATTGCTTTCTTTGGCACTGACACATCGCAGCTGTGGCAGTCAGAATAATGAACGACTCGAGTTTCTCGGTGACAGTGTGCTGGATACGGTGATCTCCAAAGTCCTGTATCAGCAATTCCCCCATTCGCCGGAAGGCGAACTGAGCCAGATGCGTTCCAGGCTAGTGAGGGGTCAGACACTGGCCTCTATCGCCAGACGACTGGATCTCAAGACGGTGTTATCGGTGGGTCTCGGGCAGGCCAAAAGTGGCCTTCATGACCGGGATTCGATTCTGGGAAATACGATTGAAGCGGTGGTGGGTGCCATTTATCTTGACAGTGACTTTGAGACCGTGGCGAACTGTATTTTGTTGCTCTACAAGGATCGATTGAGCGATATCAGTCCTGAGGGAATCAAGGACAGCAAATCACGATTACAGGAATTGCTGCATCAACGAAATCGGACATTACCGGTCTACCGGATAACCGAACAAGCCGGAGAGCCGCATCAACCCGTTTTCACCGCATCGTGCACCCTGCCAGAGTCCGGGGACATCTTTATTGGCACGGGGCGTAATCGAAAACAGGCCGAACAATGTGCGGCAGACAAGGCCATCGCTTTCTTGTCCGAGTGAACGGGCGTGGATAAAACACATCGATTCGGCTTCCTGACCCTGGCCGGTCCACCCAATGTCGGCAAATCAACGTTACTCAATACCCTTGTTGGAGAGAAAATTTCGATCACATCGAGGCGTCCTCAAACAACCTGGCACCGGATACTGGGCATCAAGAGTCTCCCGCTGGCTCAACTGGTGTTTGTCGATACCCCAGGGATTCAGGGAGATGAAAAAAAAACATTGAATCGGATCATCAACAAAACCGCAATCAGTAGCCTGAACGAGGTCGATCTTGTCTTGCTGATGATCGACGGCCATGGATGGACTGCGGTGACAAGAGGCATTTTGACCCATGTCCGAAATGCCGCCGTCCCTTGCGTCTTGTTGATCAATAAAATTGACCGACTGCAGGACAAGCGCCAACTCCTTCCCCTGATCGCTGAATCGCGATCGATATTTGATTTCAAGGAGATCATTCCGATATCTGCCATTGACATGGCGGATACCCATGTTTTTCTGGATACGCTGGCCGCGCTGTTACCACCTGGGCCACCCGGCTTTCCGGTTGATCAGGTGACCGACCGAAATGAGCAGTTTCGGGCCGCTGAACTGGTCAGGGAGCAGGTATTCTTGATGCTGGGCCAGGAATTGCCCTACTCGGTCGCCGTTGAAATCATTCACCATGAGTATACTGAAAAGGGATTGTTGCGTATTGAAGCGACCCTTTGGGTGGAAAAAGAAAGTCAGAAATCGATTGTCATTGGCAAACGGGGCGAAATGCTGAAAATCATCGGGAAAAACGCCCGGCGCCAGCTGGAAGCGGTACGTCGTTGTCGGGTCTATCTGTCTTTGTGGGTGAAGGTTCGTTCCAGATGGTCGGAAAACATGACCTTGCTTCGGTCGCTCGGTTATCTTGAAATTTAGACGTTGAAAGTCAATCAGCAACGCGCATTCATCCTGTACTGTACACCCTATCGGGAAAGTAGTTTACTGGTGCATGTGTTTACCCGGGAATATGGTCGGCTGACCTTGGTTGCAAAGGGCTGCCGAAGGAAAAAATCGGCGGTCAGAGGCGTTATTTTGCCTTTCAAACCCGTGCTGTTGAGTTGGACGGGAAAGGGCCAATTGCCGATATTGACAGGCGCTGAGCAAACCAGGCACTGGCCGGAATTAACCGGAATCAGCCTGTTTTGCGGTTACTACGTGAATGAGCTTATCTTGAAGTTGCTGCATCGGCATGACCCTCATGATCGCCTGTTCGACTGTTATCATGAGACCGTTCTCATGCTTGCAAAGAACGGTGTCACGAATACGGTCCTTCGGATTTTCGAGAAAAACCTTCTCAAGGAGATTGGGTTCGGTCTTGTACTCGACCGAGATGTTGAAACCGGAAAGATAATTGAACCACATCATCAGTATCGCTATATACCCGATCGAGGGCCGGTTAAAATCCTTGGTGACCATCAGGATGGCCTGGTGATCCAGGGCAGCACGTTATGTGCCATTGAACAGAACACGATTCAGTCCGGCACGGCCAGTGTTGAAAGCCGAAAGCTGATCAGGGCTTTGATCGAGATTCAGCTGAACGGCAAAACATTACGATCCCGGCGCATCCTGAACGAAGTGACCCGTTATCGTCATCAGATTCCATGACGATTTATACACGACTTGATTTGACAAATCATATGATCTCTGATCAGCAGGATGGCTGGATCAAATCACAGATTTCAACCGATCACTTCGGCAATGAAAGCGAAGTTGTTCGTGAACTTGTCCGGGCGTGTCAAATACGGGAACAAGAAACCCCTGCAGAGATCGCAGCGCTCGGTGCGGCTCTGTCTGAAGGTGAAAGCAGCGGAATGAGCGAACGCGCGCCAAGCCCGATTATCAATACTGTCATTGAGCGAAAGCGAAAAAACAGCGGGCTGTCGACTGACCGAAGCGACTGATAAGAATTTTGAACAGATCTTTGACTTCGGTCTGGATATTTTCGGGCTTGATCAAGCGGGTGTGTATCAAACCGGAATGATCATGCGGTTTGACAAATTGGTTGCACAACCCATGCCTATCACGCGGTTGATCATATTCGAAAAGGCTGCCGATGTAGCGTGTCTGGATCGCACTCGATTTACTATCAATCTGAACAGCGGGAAGTTGTCATTGTCAGAATACTGGGACGCCAAGACATTAATACGGCTTTTGAGAGAATGAGTTCATAATCAATGTGAGCGAAACCGCTTCCAGGCCTGGTTTGTTACTCGACACCCATTCAATGGTCCTCAGATGCCAAGACCCCAGACAAAGTCACAACCGGTGCACCATTCGACCATCGAGCAAAACGTCATTGCATATCCAACCCTGACAAAGTCGACCGACAGTCAACCGAGCGGGCGCATCCATTCGATATTTTTTCAGTCATCGTAAATGATCGCTGGTTTGGGGTTTTCACGGCGAGTATCATCGGAACCGGTCACTCTTGATGCTTCAGTGAGTATTTACGTCCTACTGGACTGCGCGATACCGGTTGCGAACCAGTCACAAATCCAGGCCAAAGTGCTCCACTGGCATGATGAAACACCAGGACGTACCACACCGATTTGTGGATTTTTCGTCTGCAAACCCTGTTTAATCGGGGTGAGAAACCGGAGACTTCCTTTTGGGCAGATAAAGGTCGGTGATGGTGCCTTCAAACATTTCGGCGGCAAATCCGAGGGTTTCTGCCAAGGTGGGGTGGGGATGGATTGTCAGGCTGATATCCTGGGCATCGGCGCCCATCTCGATCGCCAGTGCGGCCTCAGCAATCAGGTCGCCGGCATTGTGTCCGACAATCCCGGCACCGATCAACCGCCCCGAGGGTTTGTCAAACAGTAATTTGGTGACGCCGTCATGTCCTCCCTGGGTCAGGGAACGACCACTGGCCGTCCACGGAAAAACGCCTTTCCCATAGACAATGTCCCTTGCCTTCGCGTCGACTTCGGTCATGCCGACCCAAGCGACCTCGGGGTCGGTGTAGGCCACAGATGGAATCACTCGGGCGTCAAATCCGCTTTTGAGACCTGCCGCGACCTCGGCGGCCACTTTACCCTCATGGACCGCCTTGTGAGCCAACATCGGTTGTCCGACGATATCGCCAATCGCAAAAATATGCGGAATATTGGTTTGTTGCTGTCGGTTCACCGGAATAAAGCCCTGATCGGTGACATGGATACCCGCCGTTTGAACATTGAGCCGATGCCCGTTCGGAGTTCGTCCGACACATACCAGGACCTTGTCAAAGAACTGTTGTGGCGGCGCATTTTTGCCTGCGAAGCTGACATTAACACCATTGTCAGCAGGTTCCATCCCGGTGACACGGGTTTTCAGCCACAGGTTCTCATATTGTGATTTGATCCGTTTGACGAGGATGCGTACCAGATCGGGATCTGCTCCCGCCATCAAATTCCCCGCCATTTCGACAATATTTATTTTTGATCCCAATGCGTGATAGACCGTCGCCATTTCCAGCCCGATAATGCCACCGCCAATGATCAATAAACGATGCGGAATATCATTCAGTTCAAGGGCGCCTGTCGAATCGAGAACGTGGGGATCTTGATAGGAGAAACCCGGCAATTCGATCGGTTGTGAGCCGGTGGCGATGATTGCCTTGTCAAAGGAAACGGATTCGCTGCTTTCGCCAAGATCCACCTTGACTATGTTGGCTGAATCGAAAGTGGCCACGCCCTGCAGTTTTCTGATGCCGCGTTTTTTGGCAAGATTGTCCAATCCACGGGTCAGCTGAGTGATGAGACCGGACTTCCATTGTCGCGTGGTTGGCAAATCAAATTCAGGCATCGCATAGCGCACGCCAAGCTGCGTTGCAGACTGGCTGTCTGAAATCACTTTGGCAACATGCAGGAGCGCTTTTGAAGGGATACAGCCGACATTCAGACACACGCCACCCAGTGCGGGGTATCGTTCGACCAACGTCACCTTCAATCCCAGATCAGCAGCCCGAAATGCCGCCGTGTAGCCCCCGGGTCCAGCACCCAGCACCACCAGATCGGTCGGTTGATCGACCGGAGTACCCGCCCGGGTTGTTTGAGTGACCGATGTGGCTGGGGAAGTAGTTTCCGATTTCCCTTTGGAACGGATGGAGGGATCAGGATCAGGATCAGGGGAGGATTTGTCTGACCCATGATGTTCAGATTGCGTTTCAGGCTGTGGCCGCAGTGTTGCAATGCGCTGTCCTTCAGAAACACGGTCTCCCGTCTTGACCAGTATTTCATGGATGATACCTGCTTCGCTGGCGGGAATTTCCATGACCGCCTTGTCGCTTTCCAGCGCAACGAGGGGGGCTTCTGCCGCGACCGTTTCCCCGGTTTCAACAAAGATTTCAATGACCGGGACACGGTCGAATTCACCGAGATCAGGCACCGTGATGTCAATCGGTTTCGTCATTTCACTCATAGCGACAGCCGACGCACATCGCCAAAGGATTGTGTGAGGTAAGCGGCAAACCGGGCACCTTCTGCGCCATCAATGACACGATGGTCGTAGGACAGATCAAGCGGGAGAATCAAACGCGGCTCAAAGGCCTTGCCATCCCACACGGGCATCATTCTGGCCCGGCTAATCCCTAAAATGGCCACCTCCGGCGCATTCACGATCGGTGTAAACGCACTTCCACCGATGCCCCCCAAACTGGAGATCGTCATACAACTGCCTTTTAAATCCTCGGGGGTGAGTTTGCTTTCCCTGGCACGTGTGCTGAGCACGCCCATTTCCCTGGCCAGGTCAAAGATACTCTTGCGATCTACGTCCTTGAGTACCGGAACGACCAGACCCTGCGGTGTGTCTACCGCAATACCGATGTTAAAGTACTTCTTGAGAATCAGCGAATCACCGTTTGGATGCAAGGAGGCATTGAAGCTTGGAAATTTCTTCAATGCACTGCAAAGAATTTTCGTGACAAACGCCAGTAAGGTGATACGAATCCCTTCTTTCTCCGCTTCCACTTTCAGAGACTGCCTGAAGGCCTCCAGTTCGGTAATGTCGGCTTCATCATGATGGGTCACATGCGGAATATTCAACCATGCCGCATGCAGATGGGGGCCGGATCGTTTTTTGATTCTTGACAGGGAGACAGTTTCGATTTCACCAAACTGTGAAAACTCAATTTCCGGCAGGGAGGGGATACCGGTTCCGGTGTCACGGGCGGGAGTGTTCAGTTGTTGTTTCACCCATCCCGTCACATCTTCTTTCAGGATCCTGCCCTTGGCCCCCGACCCCCTGATCTGACTGAGGTCTGCGCCCAGCTCCCGCGCGAACCGACGTATCGCCGGACTGGCATGGGGCAGGGCAATACCGGATTTTTCGACAGGAGGTGGCAAGGTGCTCGGCGGGGAATGCGTGTCTTCAACTGGCAATGACGGAGGGGGAGGGACCGGGTCCGCCGGTGTTGTCGATGTCGGCGTCTTACTCGATACGGTGTCCGGTTCCGGGGGGATCAAGGTCAGTCGCATCAGCAATGTCCCTTCACTCACCCGCTGGCCAACGGTGACATTGATATCATGAATGAGCCCCTTGTCGGAGGAGGGGATTTCCATGGTTGCCTTGTCGCTTTCCAAAGTCACCAACGGATCTTCGATTTTGACCTGATCCCCTTGCGAGACCAGTATTTCAATGATTTCCACATCGGCGAAATCACCGATATCAGGAACCTTGATTTCAATCAAACTGGACATGGCGGATTGTTTAGGTCGTCTACAAGATCATCGGATTGGGTCGACCCGTTTCAATCTCGTATTTCTCAATCGCCGATATTAACGTCTCTGGAGAAATCAATTCGTTTTCAACAAGGGCGTTCAGACTGGCCACCACAACATTATACCGATCCACTTCGAAAAATTTTCTCAACTGTTTCCGGGTATCACTTCGTCCATAGCCATCCGTACCGAGGACATGATAATTACTGGGTACAAAGGCTCTGATCTGGTCTGCATAAAGTCGGATGTAGTCTGTTGCCGCAATCACAGGTCCTTCTGTATTATTCAGACACATCTCAACGAAGCTCTTCTTGGGTTCCGCCTGCGGATTGAGTCGGTTGGTCCGTAGTGTATCGTGTCCGTCTCTCGCCAGTTCATTGAAACTGGTGACACTCCAGATATCGGAACTGATATTGTAATCCTCGTCGAGTATCTTGGCGGCAAATTCGATTTCCCTTAATATGGCACCCCCACCGAGCAGTTGTATTTTCGTTTTATTCTTTTTCTTTCCCACGTTACGCAGCAAATACATGCCTCTGAGAATGCCTTCTTCACAGTTTTCCGGCATCGGAGGGTGAACATAATTTTCATTCATGACCGTAATGTAGTAATAGATACTTTCCTGCTCACCATACATGCGCCGCAACCCGTCATGGATGATGACCGCCAGTTCGTAGCAATACGTCGGGTCGTAGGAAATACAGTTGGGTACCGTGCCGAACAGGATCAGGCTGTGACCGTCCTGATGCTGCAATCCTTCTCCTGCCAGCGTGGTGCGTCCTGCTGTTCCGCCCAATATGAAACCCCTTGCCCGACTGTCTCCGGCCGCCCAGCAAAGATCGCCGATGCGTTGGAACCCAAACATCGAATAGAGAATGAAAAAGGGCACGGTACAGATGTCATGATTACTGTAGGCCGTTCCTGCGGCAATCCAGGAAGACATGGCACCGGCCTCATTGATACCTTCCTGCAATACCTGGCCTTGCTTGTCCTCGCGGTAAAACATCAATTGATCCGCATCAACCGGCTCGTAAAGCTGCCCCTGTGGCGAGTAGATCCCCAGTTGGCGAAACATGCCCTCCATGCCGAATGTCCTCGATTCGTCAGGGATAATCGGAACCACATATCGTTTGAGATGCTTGTCTCTCACCAATGCCGAGAGAATACGGACAAACGCCATGGTCGTCGAGATCGACCGATCACCGGTTCCTTCCAGTTGTGACTTGAAGATCGACAGGGTCGGCACCGTAAAGCTCGGTTTGCTCAGACTTTGTCGGGCCGGCAGGAAGCCACCCAGTGCGTGCCTTCGCTCCATCAGATATTCGGTTTCGGGTGACTTCTCGTCCGGTCGATAGAAAGGCGCGTGTGCCACTTCTTCATCTGTCAGCGGAATGTTGAACCGAGTGCGGAAAGCCAATAGTGCTTCTTCGCCCATTTTTTTCTGTTGATGCGTGGTATTTTGCCCTTCACCGGCTTCGCCCATTCCGTAACCCTTCACCGTTTTTGCCAGAATGACCGTTGGCTGCCCGGTATGCTGAATGGCCGCGGCATAGGCGGCATAGACTTTGTGAGGGTCATGCCCCCCGCGATTCAGACGCCAGATATCTTCATCTGTCATGTTGGAAACCATTTCCCTCAGTTCCGGATACTTGCCAAAAAACTTCTCTCTGACATAGGCGCCATCCTTTGCCTTGAATGCCTGGTATTCACCATCCACGGCTTCCTCCATTCTTTGTTTGAGCAATCCCTTGTCATCCCGCATTAACAGGGGATCCCAGTAGCTGCCCCAGATAACCTTGATGACATTCCAGCCCGCGCCACGAAAATCGCCCTCCAGTTCCTGAATGATTTTCCCATTACCTCGAACTGGTCCATCCAGGCGTTGTAAATTGCAATTGACGACAAAGATGAGATTGTCCAGTTTCTCTCGGCCAGCCAATGCCAGGGCGCCGCGCGATTCAGGTTCATCCATTTCTCCATCCCCAAGGAACGCCCATACTTTTCGATCCTTTGTATCGATCAACCCCCGATGATGCAGGTACTGCATGTAACGCGCCTGATGGATTGCCATGATAGGTCCCAGCCCCATGGAGACAGTCGGAAATTGCCAGAAGTCCGGCATTAGCCAGGGGTGTGGGTAGGAGGAAATGCCTTTTTGACCCACCTCCTGCCTGAATCGGCGAAGATCTTCTTTATTGAGTCGTCGCTCAAGATAGGCTCTGGCGTAGATACCGGGCGCAGAATGGCCCTGAATAAACAGCAGATCGCCCAGCTGTTGGGATGTGTTGGCCCGCCAGAAATGATTGAAACCCACATCATAGAGTGTGGCCGCTGAGGCAAAGCTGGCAATGTGCCCACCGAGTTCACTGGAAATGCGGTTGGCCCGAACCACCATGGCCATCGCATTCCATCGAATAAATGCGCGAATCCGCCGCTCGATCGCATGGTCTCCAGGGCTTCGTTGCTCAAGGTGAGGCGGAATGGTGTTCAGATAGGCGGTATTGGATTGATAAGGGATATACACGCCTGATCGCCTTGCCTGATCAATCAGTCTTTCGATGAGAAAATGGGCGCGTTCATTTCCTTCCCGCTCGATGACTGACGCCAATGCGTCCAGCCATTCACCGGTTTCCAGGGGATCAATATCTGATTTACCAGCAGAATATGCCATTATCAGTCCAGATTATGTGCGTTGCCCATCATAGATGAATTGAAAAACATTATATACCGTCGATTGTCTGTTCACTAATGCCGATTGAACAGGAATGTAGAGAGCAAACGATCTGTCCGATTAAGTAGCACATAAGCTGTCCGGTTTTAAACGACATTGATTGGGAGGTGTCATGAGACGGTCGGAATGGTTAGAGGAGACCGGAGAAAGGAACCCCCCGCCTGCTTGCCATAAAGCATTCAGTCCTCCGTCCCGTGAAACCGGCCATCCGTTTCAAGATCACACGGTGCTCAATGATCGATTGTGCGAGCATCATAAACGGACCGTGGGGTCGGACAACTGTGTGCCGCCCATCCCGGCGGACCGACACGATTGTCATTAGGTCAAGGTGCTGCACTATGCTGATGACTGCCCGGCGATCCAGAAATGAATGATTCACATAGGAATCATACTGTTTACAAAATAATTTGGAAAAGATACATTCATTTGTAAAATGTTAGATATATCCCTTGACGGCTACGGTTGCATAAACAATATTAGTGACAGAATGAAGCGACTCTACACATACGGTCTTGAGCCGGTGCTGCGAAATATCACGCTTGCCGAGTTGATCAGTAAGCGCAGCAAAAGACGATATACCCTGCTAGGTATCGATACCGATATGATTGGCCCGTTTGGCTACAACACGGATATCTCGCGTTATGCCAACCGAGAACACCCAGCGAGGAGTAAAAAATCATTTACAAGCTCTCCTACGAACAGATTCACCACAATATGTCGCTACTGAAAGTGGGCATTTCGTTTCGTGAGTGTGCCGAAAAAGCCTGGAAAATGCCTGAGCGATATATCGTGCTCGACTGCGGCGTGCTGACCCACGGCATCGGCATGTGCAACGAGTACTCACAAATACCGCCAATACACCTGTTTGAGCAAACCGGCTACGACGGTGTGTTTGAAGAAAATATGACCATTTCTGTCGAAAGCTATATTGGCGAGCCGGGCCAGAAGAACGGTGTTAAACTGGAGGAAATGGTGCGTATCAGACCCACGGGTTACGAGCTTGTCGCCAATTTGCCGTTTGAAGACGAACTGCTCGCATAGTAGTTCCGAATAGTTGAGAGAGAGTCGAGCCATGGTAATCAGCACTGAAAATACAACAGAAGAGTTGGTGGCGGGTATGTCGGCCGGTGAAAGCAAAAGCTGGAACTGGCATCCGAATATTCCGATAAAGACCTCCCCACTGTTTGAGTTTCCACCAAACCCGGTCGCCATCGTCAAGTGGTATGCGAAAGCCTGGCTACCCGTGACCGAATTTGGGCTCTATCTACTCCTTGCTACGGGTGTCTGGTTTTGGCTTGTTCCATCATTGGTTGACATGAAATCCTTGGCTGTCGACTGGGTTGCCGCAACCTGGGCGCGCAATTTCATTATGATGACTGCATTCGCCACCTTGCTACACCTGTGGCTGTACACGTGGAACAAGCAAGGGACCCAGACACGTTACATGCACAAAACGCCGACAGCGAAACACCGCCGGTTCTTTCGCGGCGATCAGTTGAAGGACAATGTTTTTCACACTCTGGTAAGCGGTGTCACCATCTGGACTGTTTACGAAACCATTATGTGGCTCGCTTACGCTAATGGTGTCGTCCGCACTATAACCTTTGCCGAAAACCCGGCCTGGTTTGTGTTGTTGTTTCCGCTGATCGTGGTCTGGCAGGCGTTCCACTTTTATTGGATACATCGCCTGCTGCACTGGAAGCCGCTATATGATCGTTTTCATTCGGTGCATCACCGCAACATCACGATTGGTCCATGGTCTGGTTTTTCAATGCACCCGATCGAACATCTGATTTATTTAACTTCCCTCTTTATCATGCTGGTCGTGCCATCACATCCCACGCATATGTTATTCTTGGCTTACTGGTTAACGCTCTCGACCGCGACATCACACTCCGGTTATCAGGAACTGTTTCTGGGAAATTATCGGACCACGATTGCGACCTTTTTCCACCAGCTACATCATCGCTATTTCAACTGTAACTACGGTAGCGCCGATATGCCCTTGGACCGGTGGTTTGGATCGTTTAATGATGGGACATCGGCTGCAACGAAGCGGCTGCTTAGGAGAGGTAGGTAGTATCCGCATCAAAACGTCGATATCGTAGATAATAGGGGGTAAAACCAACCCAGCAACACAAATCTTCGCAAGGAGGCAACATGAGACCAGCCTTCAATCCACAGATGGCATTGGGGAAAGTCCGGGCGGATGACTATAAGAAGGCACGGAAACGGATTCTTGGCAAACGAGGGATTGTTCGTTCAGGCATCGACCCCGAGGACCTAGGAGCGCTTCAATCAAATAACACAAATACCCTTGCCGAACGTTTCAATCGAACCATCCAGGAACACTTCGTCGACTACCACGAATACCTCTTGTTCTCAAACTTCGCTCAATTCAACCACAAAATGGCCGACTGGCCGATCTCCTATAATACAATCGTTCCTCATCATAGCCAGCACTCCAATCACCGGCACAATCCTTGATTCAAAATCATTCCCAGTGCCAAAGGTGGTGGACCTATACAAGCTACAAGCTATTGCGTCGATCATTCTGTTTCGATAAAATCGCGCTCCGCTGTATTAACCATCACTCCTTTCCTCATCATGTTATGTCATGGGAGGATACAAAACCATAGGGAGCATCTATGAGACACTACGAAATTGTATTTCTGGTTCATCCGGACCAGAGCGAACAAGTGCCCGCCATGATTGAGCGCTATACGGAGATGGTGACTTCCAAAGAGGGGAAAATCCATCGCGTAGAAGATTGGGGCCGCCGTCGCCTTGCCTATATGATCAATGACGTTCACAAGGCACACTATGTCCTGATGAACATTGAATGTTCACTGGATGTGCTTCGGGACATTGAGAAGAACTTCAAATTTAATGACTCGGTACTCCGTCATCTGGTCATCAGACGCAAACAGGCATGCACCGGCGAATCTTACTTCGCAAAGGAAAAAGCGGCCGAAGCGCCGACTGAAAGCAGTCGGGCATCGGCCAGCAGTCCCACTAGTGAGACGTCAGTTGATAACGATGGCAAAAAGGATGATCAGGACAAACAACCGACAGACAATCCGGACAAAATCGATCAGGAGGCGGCATAATGGCCAGATTTCAAAGAAGACCCCGTTATTGCAAATTCACTGCCAAGGGGATCGAGTCCATTGACTACAAGGATCTTGATCTTCTTAAATCGAATATCAGTGAAACCGGGAAAATATTGCCGAGTCGAAGTACCGGTACCAAGGCACACTTCCAAAGACAGTTGGCGACAGCAATAAAACGGGCCCGTTTTCTTGCTTTGATTCCCTATACTGACCAACACGATAACTAGGAGGTCGTCAGCATGGAAATTGTATTGCTTGAAAAAATAAATAATGTTGGGGAACTCGGCGATGTTGTCACCGTGAAAAACGGTTATGCCCGGAATTTTCTTATTCCACAGAAAAAGGCCGTATTGGCGACAGAAAATGCAAAAGCCAAGGTGGAGGAAAAACGACGGAAGCTGGCAGAAGAAGAGGGTCAACGACTGGAAGGTGCAAAAGCACGGGCGGAATTGGCTTCAAAAGCAATCACCCTGTCTCGCCTGTGTGCGGCCGAGGGGCAACTTTACGGTTCGGTGACTCCGGCAGATATTGCCGCTGCGTTGAGTACCGCCGAAATGACCTTTGACAAATCTGAAATTGTCCAGCCGGATGGTTTGATCAAACAGATTGGTGAACATGAGGCAGAGGTTGTCTTGCATCCTGATGTTCGTTTTACAGTCAAAATCATCGTCAATGAAGACTCTGGCGATGATACTGCTCCGACTGATTAGGGAAATACGGAAAACAAGGCAGAGGATGATGCGTGTAGAAACCGGAAGGAAGACAGGAAACAGGTTGTAATCGGGTAGGGCAGGCCACCCCGTTGTGTATTGTTGTTTGAATCGGCCTTCTCCAAACGGATTGCGCGCCCTGTCTTGCAGCACCGCGACGACGGACTACTGATCGCCGAACACGTTATTCCCTGTCTTGCCCGACAGGAATCTTTCCACTCAACCGGAAGACGGATACTCATTTTTCTACTCACTCCATCAAGGTGACAATCGTCGTCATTATCTCAGCACTGTGTGCGGTCATCATATTTGGAGCCTCGCCGGTTGCTGCCAAAATCGGAGTATCCGCATTCCCAGCGATTGATGTTGCCATTTTAAGGACAGTCATCGGTGGCCTGGTTGCACTGCCTGTTGTTCTTGTTCTGAAGATCAGGTTTCCCCAAAACAGAACCCATCAAAGGTTATTGATCCTGTCCGGTTTTTGCGGATTTGTCGGCTTTCCAATCGTTTTCACACTCGGCGTTCAATTGACCTCGGCGAACCATGCTTCGCTGATTCTGGCCTCCCTCCCTGTTTTTACGAGCGCGATCGCGCTCGGTCTGGACAAGAAGAGACCTCCACTGGCATGGTACACCGGATGTGCCCTTGCATTGACCGGTGAAGCCGTGCTGATCGGGACGGTGGCCGAGAATCAAGGTCAAGCCAGTCTGTCAGGTGATCTGCTGGTATTGCTTTCCAATCTATTTGCATCCGTGGGTTATGTGGCAGGAGGCAAACTACAGCAACAGGGATACTCAGCGATCGGTACCACTTTTTGGGGGGTGATTGTCTTTGCTTTGCCGTTGTTGTTGATACTTCCCTTTACGGTTGACCTTTCTGTATTTCCCCGCGCTGGCATTGCTGCCTGGAGTGCGATCTTTTATTTGGCGATTGGTGTCACCATTATCGGCTATATCTTATGGTATTGGGCTCTGGGTATCGGAGGGATACAACGGGTCGGGTTACTGCAGTTTCTACAGCCGGTATCGGGTGTCGTTCTGGCAGGATGGTTACTCAGTGAAAAGGCAAGCCTGATGTTCTTGTTTGCCTCGGGCCTCATTCTGTCAGGCGTGTGGATTGCGATCAGAAAGAAAAACTCATAATCCGATTGACACTTGATTCCAGCACAACGATCGACTTTTTCCGGACAGATCGGAACAACCGCATAGTTTTTGGCACGCAAGGCGTTTGGGGCATCCTGTCCGTCGGTTGAGTCTGGCGCAGCGCAGAAAGGACTTTATTTTGCAAGTCAACCGGTTATATGGGCAGGTTCCTGGTGTCCCGCTTAATTTCACTGGTTTGAATGATGTCAGGTCGCTGGGACGTTGAACGTATCTGGCATTCTTTCTGTGAACTGTTGCTGTCGGTTGACTCTGATTGGGATGATTCTTCCGTGTTTCGTCAGCGAAGCGCAATACGGTGATATTGACGGCATATTTTCGGCTTGTGGCGCTGGCGAATTCTGGACACGACCAGACGCTTGTCTGTGGCATGGGCCACCCTAACTAAATGAAGTGCTCGAAGTCATCACGGAATCATCTTAAATTAAATACCCTATAGGGGCGTTTTTTGGTATCCTTTTAGCCCTCGATCAAGCCGATGTGATACGTGTTGGCTATCGTCTCAATCCCACCTGCAACTGCTCTATAACGTGGCCAAAGTCAGTGATCAGTCACCGTTGAAATTACCGCCCCAGGCTCTGGAAGCGGAACAATCCCTACTGGGCGGCGTCTTGCTGGACAACCAGAAGTGGATCGATGTTTCAGAACAGGTGGGTGTCAGGGATTTTTATAACAGGAATCACCAGTTGATCTTTAATGCCATCTTGCAACTGCAGTCGATTGGCGATCCGGCGGATGTGGTAACCACCGCAGAGTGGCTGGACACTCAGGGGGAGCTTGAGCATGCAGGCGGGTTATCATATATTGGTTCACTGGCCAACCAAACCCCGAGTACGGCCAATACGATTACCTATGCCAAAATTGTTCGTGAACGGTCGATATTGCGTTCACTGATTTCGGTTGCAAATACCATTGCGGACAGTGCCTACACACCGGAGGGTCGAACACCGCGAGAAGTGCTGGATCAGGCGGAACAACTCGTTTTCGATATTTCAGAACGTGACGGGCGAAGTCGCCAGGGTTTTATACCGATCCAGTCGCTCGCAGAAGATGCACTGCGCACCATAGAAGCAATATATGAGTCAGGTTCCCCGATCAGTGGTCTTGCAACCGGGTTTCAGGATCTGGACGAGATGACATCAGGACTTCAGAAGGGCGATTTGATTATTATCGCAGGTCGGCCGTCCATGGGTAAAACATCGTTTGCGATGAATATTGCCGAATACGTTACTGTGGCGGAAAAAGTGCCGGTTGCCGTTTTCAGCCTGGAGATGCCGGGGGAACATCTTGCGATGCGCTTGATCTCTTCCTTATCTTCGATCAATTCCAGTCAGATACGGTCCGGACGAATAAAGGAACAGGATTGGCCCAGATTGACAAACGCAGTCAAATCATTGGAAGCCGCTCCACTGCATATCGATGACACCGCGGGTTTGAACCCACTGGACCTTCGTTCAAGAGCTAGACGGTTCAAACATGAACATCCGGAGATCGGCTTGATCGTAATCGACTATCTGCAACTGATGCAGGCGACCGATACCCAAGAAAACCGGGCCACCGAACTGTCGGGTATCACCCGTTCCCTGAAGATACTGGCGAAAGAATTGAATGTCCCTGTTGTGGCACTGTCGCAGCTGAATCGCAGTCTTGAAAATCGAACCAGTAAACGGCCGGTGCTGTCCGATTTGAGGGAGTCCGGTGCGATTGAACAGGATGCCGACGTGATCATGTTCATCTACCGGGATGTGGTCTATAACGAGCAGACCGAAGAAGCAAACAGGGCCGAACTGATTATCGGCAAGCAGCGTAACGGCCCCATCGGTACGGTTAATCTGACTTATAGGGATGAGTTGATGCGCTTTGAAAGCTATGCCCATGACCCGTATCAGGGAACAGATCATGCCAGATGACTCTGGTATAAAGACAGCTCGCGAACCTTTTCTGTCTTGAACCCGATGCGTGAAGGATGGCGTGCGCGGGCACTGATTGATCAAGATGCACTAAAGGATAATATTCGGACGATAAAGGGATTCGCAAAAGGTGCAAAAATCATGGCGGTCATCAAGGCTGATGCCTATGGTCATGGGTTGCAGGTCATCAGCAGGTCCATTGAGGATCAAGTCGAGGGGTTTGCCGTTGCCACGCTCAGTGAGGGGGTCTTATGCCGTGAATCACAAAAAAGCAAACCGATTACTGTGCTGTCGGAATGGTGGTCTGACAGCCAATTGAACGAATTCACTACCCATCAGTTACAGCCGGTTATCCATAATGACCAGCAATTGAACTGGTTGGAAGCCTATCGCGGGGAGGCTTTATCCGTCTGGTTGAAAATTGAAAGTGGCATGAATCGACTGGGGGTCCCTTCTCAGGTCGCATCGACCGTTTACCGTAAATTGAAACGGCTTGACACCGTCAAAGAGGTGAGGCTCATTTCCCATTTGGCAAATGCAGATGATATGACCGACCGATTTACCGATCAACAAGCGGATTTGTTCCGTCAGGGCAGCCATGGAATGAAGGAAGAGAAAAGCCTAGCAAATTCCGCTGGTTTGATCCTTTGGCCGCAGACCCGGCTTGATTGGGTCAGACCGGGATTAATGCTGTATGGCGCATCGCCGGTCAAGAACAAGACACCCGATGCACTCAATCTTCATCCGGTGATGCATCTTCAGGCCAGACTGATTTCAATCAAACAGGCGAGCATCGGTCAGCCGGTGGGCTATGGCGGTCAGACGGTGCTTCAACGAGATTCGGTTATTGGCATTGTCGGTTTGGGTTATGGGGACGGTTACCCCAGAGTAGTGAGCGATGCGGCCTGTGTATTGGTCAAGGGTCATCGGGCCGGGTTTCTGGGCCGGGTTTCAATGGATATGATTACCATTGATCTGACCGATATTCCCGATGTGCAAATCGGTGATGTTGTCACGCTTTGGGGGCCTGGGTTGACCGTTGATGAAGTTGCCGAATGGGCGGGAACCATCCCTTATGAGTTATTGTGCAAGGTGACGCCACGGATTCCCAGAGTACTGGTCCGGTAAAGTGAGGTCGATCTTTCATGGGTTCTTCTAAAACGGTCTACCACTGCTCGGCCTGTGGTGCCGGGAGCCCCAAATGGGCAGGCCAGTGCCCGGGTTGTGGCGAATGGAACACATTGGTCGAGCAGCTTTCGACAGCCGTATCCGGTTCGAGCAATCAGCGTTTTTCCGGTATTGCTCCCTCATCGAGTGTGCACATCTTGAGCGAAGTGGATATCAATGAATTAAAAAAGATGTCCACAAGCAGTGTCGAGTTAGACCGGGTGCTCGGTGGAGGGCTGGTGCCTGGGTCGGTCATTCTTATCGGTGGAGATCCTGGTATCGGAAAATCCACGCTACTGCTTCAATATCTGTCAGCGATCAGCCATCTTTCGTCCGTGCTTTATGTCAGCGGCGAAGAATCGATAGAGCAGATCGCACTGCGTGCCAGGCGCCTTGCGCTTAGCAGTGATCAATTGGGCGTGATGGCGGAAAACAGACTTGATATCGTGCTGCAGACGGCAACCGGGAAATCACCGTCAATCCTGGTTGCCGATTCAATACAAACTTTCTACAGTGAAGCCTTGACCTCAGCTCCAGGCAGTGTTTCACAGGTGCGGGAATGTGCAGCGCGATTGGTGCGATATGCCAAACAAAGTGGTTGCTGTGTCATTCTGGTCGGTCATGTGACCAAGGAAGGCGCATTGGCTGGGCCTAAAATACTTGAGCACATGGTTGATTGCGTGTTGTATTTTGAAGGTGACAGTGCAAGCAGTTTCAGGTTGATCCGATCGATCAAAAACCGTTTTGGAGCCATCAATGAAATTGGGGTTTTTGCCATGACGGAACTGGGTCTCAAGGATGTTAACAATCCGTCGGCCATGTTTGTTAACCGACATGGCGCATCAAAACCAGGCAGCGTTGTACTGGCAACCCAGGAAGGGACGCGACCGCTACTGGTCGAGGTCCAGGCATTGGTGGATGACAGTGCATTAGCCAATCCACGTAGGCTGTGTGTCGGCCTGGAACAAAATCGTTTGGCGATGTTATTGGCGATTGCCCATCGCCACGCGGGTGTTTCACTCAACAGTTATGACGTATTTACCAATGTGGCCGGTGGAGTCAGGGTATCTGAAACCGGATCAGACCTGGCTTTATTTACTGCAATTCTGTCGAGTGCAAAAAATATCGCCGTGGGCAATGATCTGGTGACTTTTGGAGAAGTTGGTCTGTCGGGCGAATTGCGACCGGTGCAACGGGGACTGGACCGCCTCAAAGAAGCCGAGAAACTTGGGTTTAAACGGGCATTGATTCCTTATGCAAACCAGCCGAAAGGGACCACATCGAGTCTTGAGATTATTCCGGCAAGGAGAATAGAAGACGTACTTGCCGTATTTGAAGTATAGACCCTTGGTTCAAGGGACTGGTTGTTAAGACCGAATTGATTCGGCAAGTGTCTTGATCCAATCAACTTATTGTCAGTAGCATATTGCCCATGTGCTACGAGACAGGTTAATCCATTCCCCCGGATTTTCTTTCAATCGTACCGTGAGTACGATGACCGGTACGGTACTGTATCCGGTGTCATTTTCCGACATGTTTCAGTTCTCTGTTTGCGGCTTTCGGATGTGTTGACACTGCGGCTCTGCCTGTCCCGAATGCCGTCATATTGATAGGTTTCATCACTAACTGCCTCGAAGATGGCGTGTTGTTTTCTCGATCAGTGTGAACTGTTTCTGTCAAATCGGCGGCTTTCTGTGCTGACAGTCGGTTATAAATCTGCTATCGTGTCTCCGCAGTCGGCTGGTTGGTTTGGGATAGTGCTTTGTTAACGACTGATGCAACAAGATCCCGGTCAGATCAACTTGGTTTGGTAAACATGCCGGCCGCATTTATCAAGATACGCAACCCCTCCAACTTACTTGTTTTCTAAAACCATGTTAAAGAAAATCATGATTGTGACTGCTGCCGTTGGCATGGGCTTGAATAGCCCGCTGTTATTGTCCGATGAGGAATTTCGTCTCGACAATGATGTCAGGCAATATAGCTATGCGGCAGGTGTATTGATCGGACAGCAGTTGCTTGGTGATCTCTCGCAACAGGCCGGTGAAATCGATATTGAGGCTTTCAGAAGAGGCTTAAGCGATATACTGAAACAGGAACCTCCGTTATTGAATGAGGAAGAAATGAATGCGGCCCTGCAAAAAAGATATGAAAGCCGACTGGAAGAAGCGATAGCGACTGCGAACGAACGTAAAATGCTTGGAGACGCGTATCGGGAACAAAACAGGCAGGCTGAGGGCGTGACTGTTCTCGATAATGGCATGCAGTACAAAGTACTCAAGGAGGGCGATCACAGCGGGACAAGCCCGACCCTGGAGGACACCGTGGTGGTGCACTATCAGGGTACCTTGATTGATGGAACAGAGTTTGACAGCTCCTATAGCCGAGGCGAACCCACAACCTTTCCTTTAAGTCAGATTATCGAGGGTTGGAAGCATCTCTTACCGCTGATGAAACCGGGTGATAAGTGGGCGGTGGTTATTCCCCCTGAATATGCGTATGGTGAACAGGGTGCAGGAGAGATCATTGGACCGAATGAAACATTGCTGTTTGATATTGAACTGATTGAAGTCAAGACATCGAACAACTAGAAACGGCTGTGTCTGGACTTTGTCGTATTGAATGATACACAGCGTCAGGATCAGGCAGAATTCAGGTTCTGTTCAGATGCCGTTCAATCTTTGTTCATCTGGTACTGTTATAGTTGTACTACAAACTTTTGCTTCAGGAGACAGATATGACATTTAAAACACAGTTGACTCTGATCGTCACGCCGGCATTGGCTTCAATGCTCATGATCAATGCCTGGGCCCATCAATCCGGCGGCATCATCGAAGAAGCTAGGGTGATGGAGGTGACACCGGTATATCGGACGGTGCAGGTGTCAGAACCGGTCGAACGTTGCTGGGAGGAACAGGTGAAAGTGACCGATAATGCACCGGTATCACATACGTCAACCATCCTTGGAACCATTGTTGGTGCCGCTGTTGGCAATCGTTTCGGTGAAGGTGAAGGACGGGATGTTGCCACGGTGGCAGGGGCTGTACTGGGGGGATCAGTCGGTCGTGATATCAGGTTGAGCAAACAGGCAAACAACAATACGGGAAGCTATCAGTATGTCAGGCGATGCGAAATGGTGGACGTCTTGCGCAACGAGGAAAGAATGGATGGTTACGACGTGACCTTTGACTATAACGGAATGATTTACAATACCCGTACAAAGCAACGACCTGGAGAAACACTTGCTGTGAGAGTCAACGTGGTGCCGGTTGAATAATGTTTTGACCTGCATCCATCTTTGCGGATGCATGTTGAGCCGTCGTGCGAACGATACCGAAGGCAACAACATCCCGATGAACGTGAACAGTCCTGATGTTGGTCGCTTGCGTGGTGCCAAGTTGATACCGTATTGCTGTCTGGTGCTATTGTTGATCTCGTTTGGTGCGGATAAAGCGTCTGCATCAGAGAGCGGGAACAATATTGTGACCGCCGTCAGCCTTGATGAGGTTGCCAACCAGATACGTGAAAAAGAAAACTGGCAAATTCTCGATGCCAGTCCCCGAACGACGGATTCGGGCTTGTTATATTTTCGATTCAAGCTGTTACGACAGCAGGATGGGCGCGTCATTATCGTCCATATCGATCCCAACAAACCGAATCTGCATCGACTTGAATAATCATGCGATTACTGATCGTTGAGGACGAGAAAAACCTGCGGGAACAGTTGGCGATCAAGTTTCAGCAACTGGGTTATGTGGTCGATGAGGCGGCTGATGGTATCGAGGGTCGATATTATGGCGCACAATATCCGGTTGATGTGGTCATTGTAGATCTGGGTTTGCCGAAGCTGTCTGGCATCGAACTTATCAGGCAACTCAGATCTGATGGCCTCACGACACCGATTCTGATCCTCACTGCCCGCTCGAACTGGAGGGATAAAGTGGAAGGATTGGAAGCGGGGGCCGATGACTATCTGGTCAAACCATTTCATTTTGCGGAACTGTCGGCGAGGGTGACCGCTTTGATCCGGCGGTCGACAGGTCAAGTGAATCCGATTGTTGAAAATGGTGCCATCCGGTTAGATACCAGAATACAAGAGGTCAAGGTACACGGCCAGTCGGTGGAGCTGACTGCCAAAGAGTACCAATTTTTGCATTATCTGATGATGCATGCCGGAAAGGTCCTTTCCAAAATCGAATTGGCTGATCATTTGTATGATGAAGACGCCGACCGGGACAGTAATGTGATTGAAGTCTATATCGGACGTTTGAGAAGAAAACTTGATCCGGGAAATCAGATTAATCCGATCGAAACCCTACGAGGTCGTGGATACCGTTTTAAGCCAGTTACTTGAGTAAAATTTCACTCAGAAAACGATTGCTTATCGTTGCAACCCTCACATTGGTTGCCTTCCTCGGGTTGGCTGGGGTTGCGCTTGATCAGGCATTTATTGCCAGTGCCAAGGTTGCATTGAAAAAACAGTTACAGTCTCAGGTGACTGTATTGCTCACTGTCGTCGAGTTTGATCATGAGGGAAACATAACATTGCCGGCGCAACTGCCAGAAAGTCGGCTGGCTTCTCCCGTTTCCCAGTTATATGCCTTCATTCTGGACAAGGATGGTCGGCTTCTATGGAGATCACAATCATCCGTTGGTTTTGAACTGGATTATAAACCGCTCAGCAAACCCGGGGACGGGCATCTGATTCAGTTGGATGACAATCTGGATAGTCCGTTTTATTACAGTTTCGGGATCGACTGGGAGATTAATGATCAACGCAATGTCCGATTTACGGTTCTAATCGTTGATGAAAGTGGTCAGGATTACGAACAGGTAATCCATGCTCATCGAAGCAAGCTCATTTTATGGCTGGGTCTGGCGGGTGTCTTGCTGTTGATCATACAGACCGTTGCCGCACACTTGAGTCTTGTGCCATTAAGTCGGGTGACCGCAGAACTTGGCTTGATTGAACACGGTCGTCAGTCACGGATTCTTGGACAATATCCCAAAGAGATTGCACAGTTAAGCCAACGGATCAATCTGTTCATAGACAATGAGCGGAAAAGTCTGGAAAAAAACCGTCACATGCTAGCTGATCTGGCGCACAGTCTGAAAACACCACTGGCCGTGATCAAGGGATTGATTGAAAAGCGACAGAAAGTGGATCTCACGGTGATCAATGAACATATCGACCGTATGGACAGCATTGTCGAGCACCAGCTAAAAAAAGCCACTACCGCGCAATATTCTTTGCTGCGCAGTTTTGTGGATATCCATGCCATCATGAAGAAAATTGATGCGTCGCTCCAGAAAATCTATGCGGACAAGTCGATCGAAACGGATTGGGATATCGCGGAAGGTTCGATTTACTATGGCGACGAAAATGATCTATATGAATTGCTCGGCAATATTATGGAGAATGCCTATAAATGGGCAGCGCACACTGTGAACTACCGTACGGCGGTGCTCACTGATCCCGGGCAGATTCACAATGGATTGCGTATTGAGGTCAGCGATGATGGCCCTGGCATTGGAGAAAGCCAGTGGCATTCGCTGCTGGAGCGGGGCGGAAGAGCGGACCAGCAAGTCCCCGGTCAGGGCATTGGCCTGGCGATTTCAAAAGAGATCATCCAGCGATACAATGGCCAGTTTGAATGCGCTCAAAGCAAACAGGCTGGCGCCTTGATCAGCATGACGCTGCCTCCCACCTAGTAGTAGACTCGACACCCACGGAACACCCACCGTGAACGGTCATGTCTGAGCAAGACAGGGCTTGGGTGATGTTCGTCTCGCCGGAGAAGCGCTTTGTGCTGGGTTGGGATTGTGTGGTGAGGGGTCGACTAGCATTGCCTAGACATTGCGCAACAGTTCATTGATACCAACCTTTTGTCGGGTCCGTTCATCCACGGTTTTAACGATGACGGCACAGTACAGGCTATGAGACCCTTTTTTGTCAGGGAGTGAACCGGAGACAACGACTGATCCCGGAGGGACGTATCCATAGCTGATTTCGCCACTCGCCCGGTTAAATATGCGGGTGCTTTGTCCAATGTACACACCCATCGAAACAACGGAGCCTTTTCCGATGATGACGCCTTCGACGATTTCGCTTCTCGCGCCGATAAAACAATTGTCCTCAATAATCGTTGGTGCCGCCTGCAGTGGTTCCAGGACGCCCCCGATACCCACACCACCGGACAGATGGACGTTTGCGCCGATTTGCGCACAAGAACCGACGGTCGCCCAGGTATCGATCATGGTTCCCTCTCCGATATACGCACCGATATTCACATAACTTGGCATCAGTACCACATTTCGGGAGACATGCACGCCTCGCCTGACCAATGCAGGGGGTACCACTCTGAATCCAGCCGCGGCAAAATTCTGCTCTGAATAGTTGCTGAATTTGAGATCAACCTTATCGTAATAATTTGAAAAACCACCTGGAATCACCCGGTTCGATTGAATTCGAAAAGACAGCAATACCGCCATTTTCAACCACTGGTGGACATGCCATTGTCCATCAATCGGTTCGGCCACGCGCGCCTGTCCGGAATCAAGCAGTGACAGGGCTGCGTCGATGGCTTCGGTGACATCGGGTGTGGCACTGTCAGGCGTGAGTGTAGTTCGATGTTCCCAAGCGGAGAGAATGGTTCGTTCTAGTTCTTTCATGATGTCTCTATTGTTTTGTTGAAAAGGGTATTGTGGATCGGGATGTTCGATGTAATCAGTGGAAGCGGGCCGACGCAGTTAACATGTCTTTACCCGTCCTATGGCATCGTTCCAGCCAGCAACCAGGGTTGTCCGTTGCTCATGATTCATGTCGGGGTGGTATTGCCCTGCTTGACGCCAGTTGTACGAGATTGCTTTAGTGGATGAATAAAGACCGTGCTGAAGACCGGCAAGGTATGCCGCTCCCAAGGCAGTGGTTTCAATGACCCGGGGTTTTTCCACAACCGTCTCAAGCATATCCGCCAGAAACTGGAGCATCCAGTCGTTTGCCACCATGCCCCCATCGACCCGCAGTGTTTCCAACGGATGCCCACTGTCTTCGGTCATGGATTTGACCAGTTCCCGGGATTGATAACAGACTGCTTCGAGAGCGGCCCGTATCACATGAGCAATGGAGGTGTCCCGGGTGATACCCAGCACTGCGCCCCGGGCATGCGGATCCCAGTGGGGTGCGCCAAGACCGGTGAATGCGGGGACCATGTAGACGCCTTCATTGTTTGGCATCGCACGAATCAGATCCTCGATTTCATTGACATCGCTGATCAGTTTAAGGTTGTCGCGCACCCACTGAATGGCGGTTCCGGCATTGAAGATTGATCCCTCCAATGCATAGGTCACCTTGCCACCCAGGCGATAACCCACGGTAGTCAGGAGTCGATTGGCGGAAATGATGGGATCATTACCGGTATTCATGACCATGAAACAACCTGTGCCATAGGTGCTTTTCACCATCCCCGGTTGAAAGCAGGCCTGGCCAAATAAAGCCCCTTGCTGATCGCCGATCACTCCACCGATCGGCAGTGTTGTGCCCAGTATGGTTGCATCCGTGACGCCAAAATCATCCGCGCTGTCGAGCACATCAGGCATCAGGGGCCTCGGGATGTCGAAAAGCTTGAGCAGATAGTTGTCCCAACACTGTTCATGGATGTTGAACAGCATGGTTCGACTTGCATTGGTGGCGTCCGTGGCGTGAATCTTGCCTCCGGTCAACTTCCAGATCAAATAGGCATCGACGGTACCGAATGCGAGTTCGCCCTGTTCGGCCCGGGACCTCGCTCCCGGAACATGGTCCAGAATCCAGCCGATTTTGGTAGCCGAAAAATAGGCATCCAACCGTAACCCGGTCCGTCCGGATATCTCTTCTTCGAACCCTTGTTCGGCGATGCGGGTGCATTGGTCTGCCGTACGACGATCTTGCCAGACAATAGCGTTATAGAGAGGTTCACCTGTTTTGCGGTCCCACAAAATGGTTGTTTCCCGTTGATTGGTGATGCCGATGGTTGCGACGGTGGCTGCTGTCTGACTGAGGACCTCCTGAACCGACTGTAGTGTGGACGCCCAAATGGCCTTAGGGTCGTGCTCGACCCAACCGTCGTTAGGGTAGATTTGCGGAAACTCATTCTGTGATACAGCCTCCAACGTACCATCGGGTGAGAAGACGATGGCGCGCGTACTGGTGGTCCCTTGATCAATGGCAAGTATATTTTGCTTCATGTGAATGATGATCCAATCAGTATGCAGTGTATTTTAGTGAATTGTCGGGCCTTTCGGGTTGCCGACGCAAGATGGGAATTTCCGTATCTGGCTGGAAAGGTCCCGTATTTGGCGTACGATGCAGCTAGACACCCGATCCCGGATGACCAGACATACATCATCACGCAAAGGGACAAACCACGCAGGGTCAGTTCTCCATTTTCAGTGTATTGTGGGCTTTACCGGTGACGTCCCATACCACGATATTGGCATTAAGCAACCTGCCAAATAAAATAGAAAATGCCAAGTCCAAATAGTCTGCAAAGACTGCATCGGCATCCAGAATCGAAGATTTTGCATGGCGCTGTCATGCACAGGGTTGCTCCGATCTGTCCTGCATGGTCCCGCTAATGCAACATTGTAAAACGCAAGGTTCAAGGAGTTCGCTTTAGACATAATCCATTTTCATTGGAGGGTCAAAATACCCTCGAATCGTCCTCTGTGGCCTGATCTGTGCAGTGCGCTTTTTTTTGTGTTTGCCGCCGAGGATATTTGAGGGTATCCGTTTTGTCTCAATCATTTTTTATCGGACAACACCATGCGCTTTACTGGTTCAAAACGAGTTAACTTCTTTTGAGATAAGAAGATTGATTCGGACCAGACCTGTGGATTCAATGGTCACTTCCTCACTGACAAGATCGCCGGACTGGGTGATGGCATTGCCCGACTTTGATACTTTTGCCGTAACCATGACCTTCGGGAAATCCGATATTTTCATCTCCGGCAACATCGCTTTTGAATCATCCAGCTGAATGACAATGGGTAACTCGTCGGCAGTATGTCGACTGACGGCCAAGGGCATCGGTGGGCCGTTCACCGCCTTGGCGCTGACAAAAACGGTATCTGAATCCTTGACCACATCCACCAGTTCGGGTGACAGGCTGACTGTGACCTCGATACTCCTTGGCGGCGGTACCGCCTTCTCTTGGTCTTGTGTGGTATCGGAACTGGTTGCGATGAATTCGATCACCTGTTTTCTGGACACTTCATCTTGTTCCAACAAGGGCAGCAATCGATGAAAATAACCGAGTGCACGGTCATGCTCTCCCAGACTTTGAGCACCAAGACCGGCGATCCATAATGCATCAATATGATTGGCATCTAACTCCAGTGCGTGTTCCACCCGCTGCCGCGCTTCGGGTACATAAACATTATTGTTCACCATGATTGTCGCATCCGCCCAACCTGCCAGCACGTCCGGCATGTCACCCAGTAATTCGTGTAACGTCGAATAGGCATTTTCGGCCTTATGAAAATCGCCGGTCATCATGTACGCATTTGCCGCGACCCACCAACCATCGGCATCCAGTGGGTCAGCCGAAATTTTCGCTTCAAGCTGTTCTAGCAACTGGGCCAATGTGGGTGATTCGGTTGATCGGGTCATTGATGAAGACGGAACGGGATCAATCAGGTGCAAGTTACCCAACGAGCCATACAGCCCGATTCCGACGAGTGGAATCAATATCAGGATGGCGACTCCCCATTTGGGGGAAAGGGTGACCCAGGCAGAAGACGGTTCCGGGTGTTCAAGATCATCGAGTAATGATATCTCCAATTCCCGTTCAGCCAGTTCGATGTCTTCAGTCCGCCTTGAAGTCCCTGTGTTCAGTTCGGCTAACCGGTCGCGTGCAATGCGAATATTTTCCAGGTTGGTATGGCCATGGTTGAGCGGCCTTTTGTTCATCAATGCCGGAAAGATGATGGCCAGTACACAAGCCACCATGAGCAAGGCGATGACAAGGAAGGCAGTCAACTCTTTTCTCCCTTCATCAATGCTCTGGCACGCGCGATTTCTTCAGGGGTGTGGTGCGTTGAGAGTGTGTTCCTGGATCGCCGGACAAGATAAACAGTGGTGATGATTACCCCAATCAAGATGACAAAGGGACTGAGCCACAACAGGTAGGTTGCACGGTTCAATCTGGGCCGGTACAACACAAACTCACCGTACCGTTCAACCATGTAATCGGTAATGGCTGTCCTGTCCTTGCCGGCTGTGACCATCTCAACCACCTTGCGGCGCAGGTCGATCGCCAGGTCTGCGTTGGAATCAGCGAGATTCTGGTTTTGGCAGACCAGGCATCGCAGTTCCTTGATCAGTTCCTGATACAGCTGTGCCTGGGCCGTCGATTCAAATTCGACAACCTCAACCTGGGCGGTCAGTGGCGCCCCGGTCAACAAGAGCAAGCAGAAGGCTAACCACCGAACCGACATCAGGCCTGCTCCTGCTGTAATTGCGTGATCAATGGAACGACCGTATCGTTAAGGACTTCAGTCGTCAGCGGACCGATATGTTTCAGTCGGATGACGCCTCCCTTGTCAATCACGAATGTCTCAGGGACACCATATACGCCGTAATCAATGCCGACGTCACCCGAGGCATCATAGGCAATCAGATGATAGGGATTCCCCCGTTTCCCGAGCCAGGCAATGGCATCACTGCGAGAATCCTTATAATTCAAACCGACGATATTCACTGCATTTGTTTTCGCCAGCTGCATCAAGAGGGGATGTTCCTGCAAGCAGGCAACACACCAGGAGGCCCAGACATTGAACAGCCAGACCTGTCCGGAAAAATCCTTGTCGGTCACCGGTGCTTCATTTCGATCGAGAGAGGGGACCGCAAAGGCTGGCGCGGGTTTATTGATGAAAGGGGAGGGGATTTCCCTTGGATTCAACCCCAGACCGATCGCCAGAAAAATGGCAATGACCGAAAAACCGATCAGTGGGAAAAGATAGCGATTCATCGTGCAGGCTGAGCGTTAACCATACTTTCAGGGACATGCTGTCGGTGCCTGATACGTCGATAGCGTTTGTCTGATGCCGCGAGCGCGCCCCCGAAAGCCATGATCAGTGCGCCGAGCCAGATCCATCGGACAAACGGCTTGTAATAGACCCTGACCGCCCAGGCCTGTCCGTCAGGGAGGGGCTCTCCCAGTGCCACATAAAGGTCCCGGACAAACCCGGCATCAATCGCCGCCTCGGTCATCGGGTTTTGCTGCACGAGATAGGTCCTTTTTTCCGGCTGCAGCAGGGAAAGCGGTTTGCCGTTTTTCTGCAAATCAAACAATCCCCTGACCGAGGTGTAGTTGGGCCCCCGGTACTGGTCAGTTCCCCGAAAATGAAAAGTATACTGATTGATCGCATAGACCTCTCCCGGGGCCATTTTAATGTCCTTTTCAATACTGTAGGTGTTGGTCACCGTCACCCCAATGATGAAAACACCGATACCGATATGTGCGATGATCATTCCATAAAAACTTCTTGGTGTACGCAACAATCCTGAAAAACGATGCCCTGGCGAGGTTCTGTCCAGCACACTGTTGGCATTCAACAAGATGACCAGCACGCCGGCGGTGATCCCGATGGCCGCCTTGATTGAATAAAACGGCATTGCTTGAGGGGTCAGACATCCAATCAGGACACTGGCCAACACACAAAACAGAATCGGTTTGCTGATACGGGTCAGTCGATCCTTTTTCCAGCGCATCAGGATGCCCACACCAATCAGCATTGCCAGGGGAATACCAAGCACGGTAAAGATGAAATCAAAATAAGGAGGGCCAACCGAAATTTTTCCGATATTCAGCGCATCCAGCACCAGCGGATAAAGCGTGCCGATCAAGACCGACAGACACAATATGCCCAAAAAGACATTGTTCAATAAAATGGCCATCTCACGGGAAAAAGGCTCGAAATGGACCTTGCTCATGATTGAAGGCGCCCGGACTGCAAACAGAACCAAT
This sequence comes from Candidatus Poriferihabitaceae bacterium, assembly GCA_965214625.1. Taxonomy (GTDB): domain Bacteria; phylum Pseudomonadota; class Gammaproteobacteria; order Arenicellales; family Poriferihabitantaceae. The sequence continues at coordinate 67,801 of OZ243962.1, forward strand.
GAACCCCCGACCACAACACCGAGCAAAACCAGGATAAACAGGCCCCGGGCAGGGTCGGTCGCGAAGGCATGCACGGAGGTCAATACCCCCGAGCGAACCAGAAACGTTCCCAGCAACGACAGTGAAAAGGCCAAAACGGCCAACAGGATGGTCCATGCCTTGAAGACGCCTCTTTTTTCAGTCGCTGCCAATGAGTGGATCAATGCCGTTCCGATCAGCCACGGCATGAAAGACGCATTTTCAACCGGATCCCAGAACCACCAGCCCCCCCAACCCAATTCGTAATAGGCCCACCAGGAGCCCAGGGCAATTCCGACGGTCAGAAACATCCAGGCAATATTGGTCCAGGGACGCGACCAGCGTGCCCAGGCTGCATCCAGCCGACCACTGATCATTGCCGCGATGGCGAAGGCAAAGGCCACCGAAAAACCAACATAGCCCATGTAAAGCATGGGAGGATGGACGGCGAGCCCGATATCCTGTAACAGCGGGTTGAGGTCACGTCCCTCGAGCGGGGCCGGCGTGAGCCGTTCGAAAGGATTGGATGTCAGTAGCATGAACAGTAAAAACCCGACATTGATCATTCCCATGACGGACAGGATTTGTGCCGTTGTCACATCCGGAATACCCTTGGTGAAAAAACTGACTGCGATTGTCCAGATCGAGAGAATCAATGCCCAAAGCAGCAACGATCCCTCGTGTCCTCCCCAAACGCCTGACACCTTGTAGATCAGGGGGAGTTGGGTATTTGAGGTATTGGCGACATAGGCAACGGAAAAATCATTATTCAAAAAGGACAGCGTCAGGCAAAGATAGGACACCGACACCAGCAGCGCCTGGGCGCGAGCAGCCGGCTTTGCCAGTGCGATCCAGTTTTGTATATTCTTGAAAGAGCCGACCAGAGGCAAGATGGCCAGCACCAGCGACATCACCAAGGCCAGATTCAATGAAAAATGTCCCAGTTCCGGTATCAATCTGTGCCTCCGTACTGTTTGGCGTTGGCGGCTTTCAGTGCTGCGCTGACCTCCGGTGGCATATACGTTTCATCATGTTTTGCCAATACCTGTTTTGCCACAAAGCGGTTCTGCTGTAACGATCCGGTTGCAACGATTCCCTGTCCCTCCCTGAAAAGATCAGGCAGGATGCCGGAATAGGTCACGGCAATGGTGTGTGCGGTATCCGTCAGTTCAAACTGGACATTCAGGTCATTGCTGTTTCTTTTGACACTGCCGTCAACGACCATGCCGCCAATTCGAAAGGCCGTATTTTGGGGTGCTTCGCCCGCATGGACCTGACTGGGACTGAAAAACAAATTGATATTACGGTTCAATGCGGTCAGGGTGAGTGCCACGGCAGTGGCAACACCGGCCACCAGCAAGCCGACCAGTATCATGCGCTGCCTGCGTCGGGGTGTCATTTTCTCTCCTTAATGCGATCGAGATAAACCTGATCGGCCTTGATCTCACGAATCAGTTTTTGCCGCTTTACGTGGGGAATGAGAAAATTATACAACAACACCACCAAGACACCCAAATAACTGCTCCAGATAAAAAAACCGTGCCCCCCCATGTTGAAAAAATCAGCCATGAACAACCCTCCGCACCCATTGTGTTTGTCTCTCACGACGCAGCAGTTCATAGCGGGTACGATTCAACAGGACCGACAGATAGTAAAACTTGAATGCAGCAAACATGATCAGCAGGGGAATCAGCATTTGCATGTCAATGCTCGGTTTGCCCAACTTGGCTATGGTGGCCCCTTGATGCAACGTGTTCCACCATTCCACAGAATAGTGGATGATGGGCAGGTTAACCAATCCGACAATGGCCACAATACCCGCTGCCCGGGCCGCCATTTTCTTGTCCTCGATCGCACTGTCCAATGCCATATAACCGAAATATAAAAACAGCAACACCAATTCAGAAGTCAAGCGTGCATCCCATATCCAGTAGGTTCCCCAAGTCGGCTTGCCCCACAGTGAACCGGTCATCAGTGCACAGAAAGTAAAGGCCGCGCCCAGGGGCGCACTCGCCCTTGCAACGGCATCACCCAGTTTCATGTGCCAGATCAAGCCACTCATGGCCGCTGACGCCATGACGACATAGGCAAACATCGACATCCAGGCTGACGGGACGTGGATGAAAATGATGCGATAGCTGTCGCCCATCTGATAGTCAGCGGGCGCCTTGACCAGCCCCATGTACAACCCACAGAGAAAGAGAACCAGTGTCGCAATCGCGCATCGTTTAGACCACCTGCTCGCAAAATGGTAAAAATAGGCCGGTGAACCGAAACGGTGAAACCATTGCAAAAAAGTTAAACTGGTTTGTTGGGACGGTGGCGTCATCAATACAGGACAGGCCTTTGTGATTTAAAAAACAGGGTGAATCATTCGGAGTCCGATTTTACTCTATAAGCGAACAGCTTCTGTAGATCATCGATACAAATTTGAAGGAGGCACCGCCTTTTCAGTTCAATGTGATTTTAAGTGCGCTGGCGATCGTGATGGGCGCCAGTGAGAGTGCCAGCACCAACAGTCCACCCATCATATACAGCTGACCGGATACATCCAGAGTGAGCGTGGCCGCACGCACAGCACCGGTGCCGAAAATCAGCACCGGAATGAACAGGGGGACGACCAACAGTGTCAATAACAGGCTGCTTCGGCGGACCGTCATGGTCAGTGAAACACCGATCGCCCCGATGAGGCTCATGGTTGGCGTTCCAAGCAGCAAACTGACCACCAGAATCAGATAGGCCTCTGTCGGCAGATTCATCACGACTGCCAGCAAAGGGGAGGCCACAATCAGGGGTAGGCCGGTCTTGATCCAGTGGACACTGACCTTGGCTAAAATCAGCACGGTTATCGGACAAGGGCTGATAAGCAATTGCTCAAGGGTGCCGTCTTCATAATCGGAACGAAACAGGCCGTCGAGTGCCAGCATTGTCGAGAAAAGGGCGGCAACCCAGATGACCCCCGGTGCAACCTGACGCAGCAACTCCGGGTCCGGACTGATGGCAAAGGGGAACAGGCTGACCGCAATCACATAAAAGACAACCGGCTGCATCCATTCACCGGGATGTCGATAGGCCAACGTGAAATCACGTGATGCCATGACGCGAAACATCTGGATCAGGCTGGTGTTCGAAGTACGCATCAGGCTGGCGTGTCCAGCGACAGCGTTTTGTAGCGTGAACCGGTCAATTGAAAGTCATGGTGACTGGTAAAGATGACCATCCCTCCCGCCTCGGTATGCGCAATCAGACAATGTCGCAGAAGTGATAACCCGGGTTGATCCAATGCCGTGCCCGGTTCATCCAGTATCCATAATACGGCTCCGGATGCAACGATCCGCGCCAAAGCAACGCGCTGTTGTTGTCCTGCCGAGAGGTGATAACACGGCAGGTGTGCAATATGGGCGATGTCGAGCTGGTCAAACACATCGCTGATGGAGACGGTTGGCTGACAGGCCTGCAGTTGTAAACCATAGTGCATGTTTTCAGTCGCGGTCAATTCGCGTTTCAAGCCAGCTTGATGCCCCAAGTAAACCATGTTTCCCTGGTAAGCAGCGCGAAATGAACGGATGTTTTGCCCATTCCACTTAACCTGCCCTTTTTCTGGATGACTGATGCCCGATAGGATTCTCAACAAGGATGTCTTACCGCATCCATTGATGCCGGCAATGCGTAAAATTTCAGAAGAGGAGACACTGAAATTGACAGCATGAAACAAGGTCGAATAGCCCTTCACACATTCGAGTTCCTGTGCTTGAATCAGATTATGTGATTGGGATTGCAATGTTGCAGGCTCCACCATCCATCAAATCGTCTGAGTGTATGTGGTTAATACGCTTCTCTCAAGTTGTAGAGTTATTAAGTTGTTATTAAGAATCGGTCCGTGACCTTTTGCCTATCAGTCAAGCTATGATCATTCATGTTGATATGGATGCCTTTTATGCATCGGTCGAAGAACGTGAAAATCCGGATTTGAAAGGAAAACCGTTGGTGGTCGGCGGCAGCGCCGAGAACAGGGGTGTAGTTTCTGCTGCCAATTATGTCGCCAGAAAATTTGGCATCCACAGTGCGATGCCTACCCGTAGGGCACTGCACCTCTGTCCCTCATTGACTGTTATTCCCCCTCGTGGCGCTTTTTACGCCACTGTTTCAAAACAGATTCGGGCAATTTTCCATCGCTATTCACCGGTAGTGGAACCGCTGTCCTTGGATGAAGCATTTATCGATCCGTCCGGTAGTGAAAAACTATACGGAAATGCCCGGCAAATCGGACAAAAAATCAAACGTGATATCAAAAACGAGCTGGAACTGGTCGCATCGGTGGGGATTGCACCGAACAAATTCCTGGCCAAGCTGGCGAGTGACGCCGAAAAACCGGATGGATTTACCGTGATACGGCCAGAGGACGTACAACGTTTTCTCGATCGGATGCCAGTTGACCGGATCTGGGGAGTCGGAAAAGCCGCCAAGGGTAAATTGCTGCGTTGCGACATTCGGACCGTTGCCGACTTGCGGACGCATTCTGAAGATTTTCTGGTCTCGCTGTTCGGGGTTTATGGCGAACAGTTGTGGAAACTGTCCCAGGGTATTGATGAGCGCAAGGTACTGGCCGATAGCGAAACCAAATCCGTATCACAGGAAATTACGTTCAGCCGGGATATATCCGAGTTGCGCGGCCTTGAGGCGGCACTGATGAATCTGACAGAGGAAGTCGCGTTTCGACTGCGTGAGTCCGTCTTAAAAGGCCGGAGTATTACCCTTAAAATTCGCTTTGCCGATTTCAAGACGATTGTTCGATTACGCAGTTTGCCCAAAGAAACCGACAATACGGCTGTTCTGTGGAAAACCGTCAACGGATTACTGCATACCGAACTGTCCGGGAAATCTTTTTCCGTACGACTGATTGGCATGGGGGTGAGCAATTTCAAAACAGGAGAACAGCAGCAGGCTGACCTCTTTGAGTCGAGTCAAGAACAAAAACAGGAAAGACAGCACAAGTTGGACCGGCTTTCAGACCAGATTAAAAAAAGATATGGACGAAAAGGTATGAAGAGAGGCCGGTCACTGAATATGCTGAAGTGATTGGGTCCGAAAGAGGCTGAGCAGTGGATTGGGTGAGTATCTTGAATCGGTTGTATTTCACCGGTCACGGGTGGAATGTCCATCAGATGATTGATCAGGCGTATCCAGCGCGAGATTGTCGATCAGGCGGATATTTCCCAGATAGGCCGCGATCAATGCCCTGGCATGCCTGACATCATTGTCCGAGGGAATGGCAGACAAGTTGTTCCCATCTCGGATCACGGCGTATTCAATCAGCAGATCCGGATGGTTCATGTGATGTCTCATCAGTGATTCCAGCTCGTTGATCGATCTTTCTCCCGACTGCCATGCCTGTCTGGCTTTGTACAGTGACTGATAAATCAATTGAGCGACCTCTCGCTGTGCCTCAGTGAGTTTCCGATTACGTGAGGATAGAGCGAGTCCCGAGGTTTCTCTCAACGTAGGACAGAGCGCCATCTTTATATTCTTATTTTCATCTTCTTTATTAATAATATTTATTAACTCTTTGATAAGAAGTGTTTGTTGATAATCTTTTTCACCGAAATAAGCAGTACAATTGCCAACTGTCTGGAACAATCTTTCAACGATCATCCATACGCCTTCCAGATGTCCTGGTCTGCATTGACCTTCCAGGACATTCAGGGTCGTACTTGGAATCGATTTTTTTGGCAATGGCCTGTCAATGCCCTCAGGAAAAAAATTGGACAGTGTCCCGCCATAGACCATATGACATCCGGCCTTATCGAGCAGGTTGATATCGTTTTTCAGGTCACAGGGATACTGTTTCAGATCATAGGGGTTATTGAACTGCAGTGGATTAACAAAGATACTGGCACAGGTTTTGTCATTTTCACGGATGGACTGTCGAACCAGGGATAAATGGCCTTCATGCAGGGCGCCCATGGTGGGCACATAGCCGATCGAGAGCGCGTTATTTCTTTGCATCTGGCACCAGGTCCGTGCCAATTGCGGACTTGACAAATACTGGATCATGACCGATCAGTGCTTTGTTCGTGCAATTTTCAGGTTATTTTCGATTGAGATTCGATGGCTTCGGGTTGCACCACTTCCTTATCTCTTCGAATACCGAGATCAGAAAATTTCCTTGCAATGGGCATGACGTTTTTTTCAAAAGAGCGTACGCTTTGGTTATAGAAATCCGCTGTTTTGTGCAGGTGCTTGCCAAAAGCCGTGAAATGCTGGCTGAACCGCGCCAGGTGCTGATGAAACTGTTCGGCGGTTTCCCGGATCTCCAATGCGTGACTATTCAGTTGTTCCTGCCTCCAACCGTAAGCAATCGTCCTGAGTAACGCAATGAGGCTGCTTGGGGTGGCAATAATGATCTTTAGCTGTAACGCATACTCCAGAAGATCAGGCAGCACTTCCAAAGCACTGCTCAGAAACTGGTCACCGGGGATATACAACACCACGAAGTCCGGTGAATGTGTGAATTGTGACCAGTATTTTTTTGATGACAATTCGCGGACCCGCGCCTTGACCTGGGCGGCATGCCTATCCAAAAGTAGTCTGCGCTCGTCCTCCTGCTCTGCGCTGATAGCATTCAAATACGCATCAATGGGGGTTTTGACGTCAATGATGATCTGACGGTTGCCGGGCAGATGAATGATCATATCCGGTACGATCGTCCCTTGCTCTGTCCGGGACACGGGTTGTTCGACAAAATCACAATGATTGGTCATGCCGGCCAACTCAACAATACGTTTTAAATTGATTTCCCCCCATCGCCCCCTGACTTCCGGCCTGCTCAAGGCTTTCACCAGTTTGCGGGCCTCCTGCTCAAGCGCATGCTGGTTGGCTGACATGGCTTTCAGCTGTGTGCTTAATTCACTGTGAACGTGGCGTCGGTCCTGATCAAATTGCTGAAACTGTTTTTCTGCCTGGGTCAGTGAATCCTGTATCGGTTTGACCATGTTCTCCATCGCCTGCTCCCGCAGCTTGAGCGTCAGCTCTGCCTTTTCTGTGACGGTCTGCAACGTTTGCTGAGCCAGCTGCATGAATTGCTGATTGTTCTGGCGCAGGGCTTTTCCCGACAGAGCGGCAAAACTGTCTTGCATAGAGGCGATCTTTTCTTCCGCGGTCTGTGCTTCGTATTCCAGCCTTGTCTCCAAAGTCGCAATGTATCGGGATGATCGCAGACGACCGATCAGCCAACCGAGCGTAAAGCAGATCAGACCAATGATAACGAATGCCCCGGACAGCAGCGGGTTATCAAGCAGGATTTGAAACAATGGCTGGATCGATCCACTCATGGATTTCTTCTGGATGATGAATTACGCCGTCAGCCCCCCAGGAATGGGGATCATCGTTTTCAAGGATGTAACCATAGGCTGCCGCAAGGGTTGTCATGCCCGCTTGGTTCCCCGCCTGGATGTCTCGTATATCATCGCCGATATAAAGGGCCTTTTCAGGGCGGACATCGAGTTGTTGGCAGGCATAGAGCAACGGGGCCGGAGAGGGTTTTTTTTCCGGCAGCGTGTCACCACTGACGATGCATCGGGTACGTTTGTCAATGCCCAATTCCCGAAGCAGCGGCAAAGTGAGAAATCCAGGTTTGTTGGTGACCACGCCCCACGGCCGGCCGCTGCATTCGATCGATTCCAGCAAGGTTTCCATGCCCTCGAAATAGCCGGTTTCGACACAAAGATGCGCATGGTAGTAATCCAATAATTCATGCCACAGCGCTTGGGCTTCTGTCGTTTGCGGGTGGCAGCCGAATCCCAGGCAAACCAGCGCCATGCCGCCTTTGGAGACATAGCGGCGAAGCAACGACATGGGCAGTTCACTTTTGTTGTGTCGGCGGAGAATCGCATTCAGTGCACCGCCCAGGTCGGCGGCCGTGTCGAGCAGCGTGCCATCGAGATCAAACAGGACAAGATCAATTTTCCTCATTGATCCGTTGACTTGACGGTATAGGCAAGATAATTGACATCAATACCGTCTGCCAATCGATAGGTCTTGAAAAGGGGATTGTAATGGATTCCACTCGCCTGGATGGTCTCCAGGTCACAGGCTTCACACCATCGGTGAAGTTCACTCGGTCGAATGAATTTTTCATATTGATGTGTGCCTCTGGGTAATATGCCAAGGACATACTCTGCCCCGACAATGGCTTGAAAAAAGGATTTGAGGTTGCGATTGAGGGTGGAGAAGTAGACGGCACCTCCGGGTTTGACCAGTTGGCTGCAGGCTGCCACGACACTGGCCGGATCCGGTACATGTTCAAGCAGCTCGAGACAGGTGACGATGTCCCAGTGTCGCGGACATTCCGCTGCCAGTTGTTCTGCCGTAACCTGTCTGTAAGTGACCTCGATCTCATTTTCCAATGCATGCAGACGAGCAACATTCAAAGAAGCTTCAGCCATGTCAATACCCGTTACGATGGCACCGTGTGCGGCCAGTGACTCACTGAAAATACCTCCTCCGCAGCCAATATCCAGTACCGTTTTGCCATCAGGTGGGGTCTGTTGTTGAATGAACTGCAGTCGCAGGGGGTTGATTTGATGCAGCGACCGAAATGCCCCTTCCTTATCCCACCATGTCGACGCGAGTTCGCCGAATTTGTTGATCTCGCCTGGATCAACATTCATTTCCTGTGAAGAGTGCGGGTCTGTGTTCATTGGGTAGCGATCACTTGATCAAGTCCGTATCTGCTTGTCCTGAAATCGGTCCGTGACTTCGATCCAGTCTTTACGAATGAAGGATATCGCATCACAAGGATAAGGATAATGTTTGGGAATTATATACTTCAATGCCCAAAGGGACAGAGGTATATAGTCACGCGGCTCTCGCTACCGCACCGGGAATAGTCCCACCCGGCAGGGTTGCCAGTCCGCGGTTCAGGAGATTGATCGATGCATTCAAATCCGCATCCATCGCCTGTCCGCAGGACATGCAACCATAACGCTTGCCCGATCGGCTTCGCGGATCAACCGCTCCACAGACCGAACAAGATTGTGAAGTGTGGTGGGGATCAATCTTCAAAAACAACTTACCAGCTTCTTCCGCTTTGTAGGCCATTTGTAGCTGAAGCAATCCCCATGACTGGTGACTGATCTCACGATTGAGACCCGACTTGGCTTTGACCTGCTTGCCGGGTCTGTCCACTGTTCCCTTTGCAGAGCGCGTCATGTTGGTGATTTTCAGATCTTCCATAACAATCACCTCATTCCTTTGCACGATCTCCGTAGTGATTCGATGACATTCGTTGCGGTTGCGTATCCGCTCCCTTTCATGAAGATTCGATAATATACGCTTGTGTCGCTTGAAGCGAATACTGCCTTTCTTGCACCGGCTCAATCGCCATTGAATCTGTTTGATTCTCTCCGCATTGATCACCCGTCGAGGATAAACCACCCCATCGGAACACACCAGGCGATCCGTTATCCCCAGATCAACCCCGACCGACTGATGGGTCTTCGGTAATTCAACGGTATCGACCCGGTAAGTCAGATTGACATATAACCGTCGATGTCTGCGGGTGATGGACAGCGTTTTCAATTGATCACTCGACGGCAAACCGGTTTGTCGCACCGTGAGGGTCGGTAACCCTTTGATCTTGAGGTGGGTTCGTTTCCCGTTCGCCTTGACCATCGACGATGTGGTTTCCTTCAGTTCCAGCGTCTTCCATCGGTTACTTGGCCTGAATCGGGGAAACCCCGGTGTCTCTCCCTGTTTGCATCGTGCAAAGAACCGCTTCATCGCAAGGTCCAGTCGAATCAGGACCCCTCTTGAAACATGAACGGAACAGCCACCGTAACCTGCCGGATCAGCCTTTCTGATGTCGGTCAGACTCCGGCATTGATCATACAGCGAGATCGACTGGCCGGTCTTTTGATAACAGCTGATCCGCTCTTCCAGGGCGGCATTGTAAAGATGACAGCACTGGCGCATCAATGCATCGATCCGATCATAACCCGCATCGGTGGCATAGGCTCTGAGTTGATACGTCTTGTAGGTTCTCATTGCCCTATTTTACTCTGTTGCCCTTATTGATGGGAGGTTAGTGTTTTGGGCAGTGAAGTATATAATTCCCTAATATTTCATTATTGCAGCAGAGCACGAGTAGACGTTAATTGGCAGTGATTTTCTGTCTCCATACCCTTGCTCGAGCCAAAATTCCATCCGCATCCATTGTTGTCCATTCGCCTTTGTTGAGAAGATTTTTACCGGCTACCCACACATGACTGATTTGGGAACGTGACGCACAGTACACGATCTGACTGACCGGATGGTAGACCGGTTGGCTGGCACAGTCTGATAGGTCAATGGCCACCAGATCCGCCTTTTTCCCAACCTCAATGGAACCGGTCAGGTGATCCAGCGCCAGTGCACGGGCCCCGCAAAGCGTGGCAGCCTCAAGGGCAGCATAAGCATCAAAGGCCGAAGGATTGTGGCTGACTCCTTTTGATAACAGGGAAGCTGATTTCATTTCCGAGAGCATATCCAAATCATTGTTGCTTGAGGCTCCATCGGTACCAATCGCGACATTAATCCCGGTTTCCTGTAGCGTGGCAGTAGGACAAAAACCACTTGCCAGTTTGAGATTCGATTCAGGACAATGTACCACATGTGCCCCTTGTTTCTTGATCAGTTCGATTTCTTCGGCCAGTAATTGTGTCATATGAACTGCAATCAGGTTAGGATTCAGCAGCCCCAGTTGATACAGTCTCTCGATGGGTCTTGTTCCATGTTTTTCCTGTGAATCCTCGACTTCATGTCCTGTTTCATGCAGATGGATATGCACCTGGCAATCCATTTCCTGCGAAAGCGTAGCAACCCGGCTCAATGCATCATCGGACACGCTATAGGGCGCATGGGGCGCAAAAGCAGTTGAGATCAAGGGCGAGTGCCGAACCTGATCGTGCAGCTGCAACCCCTTGCGGATATATTCATCAGCATCCTGCGCCCAAGCCGTGGGCATATCGATCAGGATCATGCCGACACAGGCCCGGATACCGGCTGCTTGTGCGCACTGTACGGTTGTATCAGGATAAAAATACATATCGTTAAAACAGGTTGTGCCACTTCGGATCATTTCCAAAATGGCCAGGTCAGTCCCGGCCTTGACGAAATCCACTCCGACCCATTTCGTTTCAGCGGGCCAGATGTGCTCTGACAACCATTCCATGAGTGGCAAGTCATCGGCATAGCCGCGCAACAGCGTCATGGCCGCATGGGTATGTGCATTGACAAAACCGGGCATCAGAGCATGGTCCTGCAGTGCCAAGCGTTGTTTCGGTTGATATTGCGTAGCGAGCTTTTCGACGGGTTCAACCGCAATAATCTGGCCTTTATCGATCGCCACGCCGTAACCCGTGAAAACGGAACGGGCCGGGTCAACCGGTATCATCCATTTGGGTTGCAGGATCTGGTCTATCGTTTGCATGAAATGGTGCTCTTGGGGGAGAATCGTCTCAGGAATTGGGCATCCGCATTTCCAGTTCAACCCAATAATAGGGATGATCGGATAGCCCGGGGGGGCTCATTCCGCCACTGGAGGGTTGAAAACCTTTGACTAAAATCCAATCGATACGATGATCCGTGTCGTTAGGCCCGAGTATTGTCCCGATGGCATCAGAACCCGGGTATCTTGCTAACCATTGACCTAGTAGGGGATCACTGGCACGAGTATTCAAATCGGCCAATAAAATGGCGTACTTATGTTGTTGGAACTCACTTAACACGAATTGTAGCTGTGTCGGCCTGATGGCGCCAGTATCCAGGTGCGTGACAAAGATTCGAACGGGTTGGTCATTAAGCACCAGGTCCGCAAAAAGCATGTTCCGATAGCGTCGACTGCGGTTAGATGAGAACTCGTCCGCCCAGATCAATGGCTGGCGTTGCCAGTCATTGACCGGAAATCGACTCAATAGTCCATTCCCGATATAACTTTGATAATAGCGTTTTTGGATTGGTGCAAACAACCATCCGGTATTGAGTTTTTCCGCCAGCAGGGCGACTTGGTCTTTTTCGTTCAGAAACGAATGGCCCCGTGCTTCTTGAATGCCAACGATATCATCTTCGCTGAGCAAAGCGGCAATACGATCAATATCGGTCACCCCATCGAGTCCCGTGGCACGATGAATATTATAGGTCGAGACCCGTATTTTTTCGACTCGACTGGCTTTCCATTGTTTCGGCGCATGGATAGATTGACCGACCGCGGCAGGATAGGGCGTACGGAAATTGGCAACGACAAGATGGGACAGGAGTAAAACAAGGACCCCTCCCCAGGCGAGAAAGCAACCGGTACGTCTGAAACGCATCTACGGGGCGCCGGTTTTCCCGATAAATCGTTTCAGTTCGTTCAAGACACCATCAGGTTGTTCGGACATGAGACTGTGCCCACAGTCGGGGATCAGGATGATCTCTGCAGCAGGATTTTTTCTGGCATGGACAACAGCCAGCTTGGCCGGTGCCATTTTGTCCATCTGTCCACTGAGAAACAGGACCGGACAGGTCACCTTGTCTAATGCGATCTCCCCTCCGGAGTAGTGATGACAGGCATTCAGATCAACCTGAACGGCACTTTTCTGACTGTTTTCCATCATGCTCATTTGCATCCCGGGAGACCAGAAACCCGGATTCGGTTCTCCACCGATTTTTGATGTATGACTCCATTGCGTCATCATGGAGTAGGCCTTGCTGGGAGTGTCTTGGGCGGCTTGCAGCAGTTGCGGGGTCACCGACATGGGGTAACTGAATCCGACCAATGTCAGTGAATGCAGGGGGGCTGCCTTGTGGTTGAATGTCGTGGCGGCTTCCAGCGCGATCAGGGAACCCATACTGTGTCCAACCAGATGAAAACCCGAAGCCGGGGTCAGGTTGATGAGGTTGTTCAGCCACTGTGCCATCTGTTCGATTGAGGCGAGCAATTGACCTTGGCTTAAGTTGTGTCCGGGGAGATCAATCGCCAGAATATTGTAGTTATGGTATGCGAAAAACCGACTTTGCAGTGCCCAGACCGTGTGGTCCATCGCGGTCCCGTGTACAAATACGACGGTTTGACGATCCTCGCGAAGCTCGTGGGCAGCAGTGTAGGCGTAATACGCCGTGTCATCCAGAATCAATTTCATCACTCAACTCCCCGCTTTCTTTGACCGGTGAATCCCTTTTGACAGATCCTCGAGCAGATCGTCAATATCCTCCAGACCAATGGACAGTCGGATCGTTCCCTCATTGATGCCCGCCGCGAGCAAATCATCCTTGCCCATTCGATAGTGTGTGGTACTGGCCGGATGTATAACCAATGATTTTGCATCTCCGACATTGGCAAGATGGGAAAAAATTTCCAATGATTCGGTAAATACACGGCCTGCTTCACGACCCCCCTTGAGGGTGAAACTGAAGACGGAACCGGCACCTTTGGGAAGCAACTGTTGACAAATCGGGTAATCCGGATGTTCTGGCAATTCGGGATAGCTGACATCTTCAACCGCATCAGAGGTATGGAGAAACTCGATGACCTTTCGGGTATTTCCGATATGCCTATCCATTCGCATGGAGAGTGTTTCCATCCCCTGGAGAATATAAAAGGCGGTTGTCGGACTCATGCATGCACCGAAATCCCTCAGTCCCTCCCTGCGGGCGCGCAGCAAGAAGGCGGCTTGTGATGATTCCTCATCGAAAGACATGTTATGGAATCCTTGATAGGGTTCAGACAGTGTCTGGAATTTTCCACTGTTTTCCCAGCTAAAGCGCCCATAATCCACCAGCACACCACCGATGATGGTGCCATGTCCACAAAGAAATTTGGTGGCCGAATGCATGATGATATCGGCACCATAATGAAAAGGCTTGATCAGGTAGGGGGTAGTGAAAGTGGAATCAATCATGAGTGGGATGCGATGCTCATGGGCAAGTTCCGCAACCAGTGGCAGATTCATGACATCATTACCCGGATTCCCGACGACTTCTCCGAAAATCAGCCGTGTATTGGGCTGGATGGCCTTGCGAATACCATCAATATCCCGCGGTGAAACGAACGTGGTCTCAATGCCGAATCGCGGAAGGGTATATTGCAGTATATTGTGAGACCCGCCATAAATCGCGCTTGAAGAGACGATATGTGACCCTGCATCCATCAATGTGGCAATTGCAAGATGGAGTGCGGCTTGCCCACTGGCTGTTGCGATGCCTCCGACCCCGTCTTCCAGCGCCGCGATGCGCTCCTCAAAAACGGCCGTCGTCGGATTGGACAGGCGGGAATAGGCATGACCGGGCCGTTCCATATTGAACAGCGACGCCGCCTGTTCGCTGTCCTTGAAGACATAGCTTGCGGTCTGGTAAATGGGGACTGCTCGAGCACCATGTACAGGATCGGGCCTTTGTCCGGCGTGCAAAGCGAGTGTGTCGAATCGGGTTTTAGTCGGCTGTCCCATGTATCTGTTCCCCTGTGTCTGTTTTATACGGTCCTAAAATATACGGTGCGCTTGAGAGCATACATACCACTGTGGCTGTGATATACATCCACATACGACTGGGCATATGGTATCAAAAATCTCCACATGAAGAGTCAATACAAAACAGTGTGAGCAGTAAAATGGTCGTCTGGATGCTGCTGCCTGTCATGAGGCACTTTCTGTTTCCACAGATATAATCGATGGAATCCTGCGGATATTGTCGTTCTGCTTTCGGACCGAGAGACACGAGATGCGCTTATGGCTACTACGTTACGTTCCGGGTTGTGCTTTGCAAATGCTGCAAGTGTTTCCAATGAAGCGGCGGCTGTTGACACAGTAAGATGAGACAAAGATCTCAAACGACTGCAGTCGTATTTTGAATATCACAGGAGAAGAAGCGAGACTTACGAAATTGGCCTAAACTGGAATCACAGGAGCACGTGCAACACGTTCGATAATATGCCCATCGAAAGATCGGCAGTGGATTGAAATTGGTTGGCGGACTTGATTCGGTATACTATATTCTTGATGCCATGAGTCCGTCCAAACGAGTGTCAGTCACTGTTTGGCGGACATCCAATTAGCCAATAGGATGGAATTGACAAGGCCAACTGATCAAATTATTCAGACGAGACGATTGATTCAGCACTTGTAATGACTGTCATTTGAAAGGTACGGCTTATCACAATGTACGTATAAACGGTATATTCGACAAAACAGGATACGACGATGCCCCTTCATTTTCCAAAAGATGAATTACTGTCCCGACGACAGGCAGCAATCTCAAAACTGAACGAATTAAATCTTGATGGAATACTGCTATTCAAACAGGAAAGCATGTTTTATCTTACGGGGTATGACACCTTTGGATATTGTTTTTTTCAATGTCTTTATCTTGGCTGTGATGGGCGTTACTTTCTCCTGACCCGCGCTCCGGATTTAAGACAAGCGCAGTACACGTCAGATATTGAAGATATTCGAATATGGGTAGATGGTGAAGGTGTCAACCCCGTTGTTGATCTGAGATCCATATTGGCTGATTATGCGGTGGAAGGCAAACACTTGGCTTGTGAATACAATGCCTATGGCTTGTCGGCAGCATACGGGAAACGCCTTGATCACGGATTGTCCAATTTTTGTCAGTTAACCGACGGCTCGACTTTGATCAGTCAACTCAGAGTGGTCAAAAGCGCCAATGAAGTGGCTTATGTGCGCCGAGCGGCAGAATTGGCCGATGATGCCATGGATGCGGCCATCGCAACCGCCGGTCCAGGTGTATTCGAAGGCGATATTCTGGCTGCAATGCAAGGAGCGATCTTTTCAGGCGGCGGGGATTATCCAGGTAATGAGTTTATTATCGGTTCGGGGCCAGGCGCGTTACTGTGTCGATATTTTACCGGACGCAATACCGTCGGGGAACAGGATCAACTGACACTGGAATACGCGGGTGCCTATCGACGATATCATGCGGCCTTGATGCAGACTTTCTTGACCGGAAACCCCAGTGCCGAACATATCGCGATGCATCAGGCCTGTTCGGATGCCATGGAAGCCTGCCTTGCAGCGATCCGTCCGGGGCAAACTATGGGAACGGTATTTTCAGAGCATGCCCGAGTATTGGATGAGGCTGGTTATCGGGAGCATCGAATGAATGCGTGTGGATACAGTCTCGGCGCCATGTATACACCAATGTGGATGGATTTTCCGATGTTTTATGCGGACAATCCGTATGCAATGAAGACTAACAATATTTTCTTCGTGCATATTATTTTGATGAATAGTCAGTCACAAAAATCAATGACTTTGGGACAAACGGTCCGAGTGACAGCAGATGGGGTGGAAAGACTAAGTCGTCAGTCTACCGAATTGGTTGTCCTCTAAGAAGTTCCAAGGGTCAGCGGTGACAGTTTGATGTACACCGATTTTGAGCGGATTTCCTTGGGATGGCGCTTGTGATTATTCCATGCCTAGCGATCAGTAACTGATGATATATGCGTCTTATCTGTTTAGTTTGAGTATGAATGGTGCCATCAGGAAAGATGCAGTAGTTCATGGGGATTTTCAGTGTTCGGCTTGCCTGCATAAAGTTTCGAGTCCATGTGGTGGACTTCTTCACATGACTTGCAAGCCGTTGTCATGGCTTATGGCATCTTGCCTGTTCATTAAATCGGGTAATCCACTGCATCCATGCTTGGATTTCTCTCGCATTTCTGTATGAATTTATGATCTTGCGGTCTTGGATTGACTATTTCAGGTGTGTGATGAGTTGAATGTACTCAGGAATATTCGTCGCCCCCTTGTGCTGTGAAACAATGAGGGAATTGATGTTCATGCTCAGGTCCGAATTAGATGCTGACTCAGCATGCACTTTCTTTTCATGATCGATTCGCAATCAAAAGAGAAGACGGAAATCTGATGATAACCACAAATTCCTTGGTTTCAGCGTATCTTGTTACAGCAGCATCCAATATATGCAATATTTCTTTATAATACCCCTTGAGTCTTATTCATTGTCCACCCATTTGCCATACAGTATTGAGATTGTGAAATATGATCAACGATCCGATCCATGAAGAGGAAGCGTTGGACATAGCATCTGATGATGCTATGCGTAGCGAACTTGAGATGGCACCGGAGATGATGCTTGATCTCGCACGCCAGACAGCCGAGTTGCTGGTGGACCGCCTTAAGGACCTGCCGGAAAAAAACTCTTGGGATGGTGATTTCCGGCGATCACTCGAGCCCCAGTTGTTGGAAGATCCGCCCGAGGAGGGCTCTGCACCTGCCGAGGTCATCAACAGGGTTGCCCGGGAAGTGCTTCCGTTCGCGATACGCCAGGATCATCCCCGTTGCTTCGCGTTTGTACCTTCTGCGCCTACTTGGCCTGGGGTGTTGGCTGACTTTATTGCGGCCGGATATAATTTCAATGTCTGCACTTGGCTGGTTGCGAGCGGCCCAAGCCAGCTTGAACTCGTGGTCATCGACTGGTTTCGACGTTGGATCGGCTATCCAGAGAGCGCCGGTGGGTTGCTGACCAGCGGTGGATCGGCGGCCGCGCTCAACGCATTCGTCGCGGCGCGTGAAGCGGCGGATAATCCCGAACGGGCGACCGTGTATATGAGTGACCAGAGTCACAGTGCACAGATCCGCTCCGCAAGAATCGTCGGTGTTCGCCCTGACTGTATCCGCAAAGTTCCCATCGACAGTACCTTTCGCCTGAACATGGATGCACTCGTTCGTGTTGTTGCCGATGATCGCGCTGCAGGTTATACCCCGATGGTGATTTGTGCGAATGCGGGTGCGACCGGTAACGGTGCCATCGATCCCCTGGAGTCAATGGCTGACTTCTGTGAAGCGGAAGATATCTGGCTACATACCGACGCATCCTACGGAGGCTTCGCAATGTTGACTGAAGACGGTCGCAAGCTCATGCGTGGTATCGAACGATCAGATTCCATCGCCTTGGACGGGCATAAATGGCTCTTCCAGCCCTACGAAGTCGGTAGTCTGCTGGTGAAGGATCTCCGTACGCTCGAAAACGCGTTCTCTGTCCACCATGATGTCCTGCAAGATACGATCTGGGGTGAAACCCATCCCAACTTCTCGGACCGGGGTTTGCAACTGAGTCGGGGTTTTCGCGCACTGAAGATCTGGATGTCGATCCAGACTTTCGGCATGGCCGCATTCCGGCGTGCGGTGTCGAGGGCCATGCGGCTGGCCAGCAAGGCCGAGAAATTCATCCGGGAAAGTTCGACGCTGGAGTTGATGGCTCCCGCGTCGCTTGGGATCGTGTGCTTCCGGATCAACCCTGAGGAGGATGCAACCGACCCGCAAATCTTGGATGAAGTCAACAAAACGGTGCTTGCACGTGTGCTTTGGGAGGACCGGGCGCTCATGTCCTCGACGACCGTCGGTAACAGATTCTCCCTCCGTCTGTGTATTATCAATCATAATACGACTTGGAGTGATGTATACGAAACTTTGGTGTTTATCGAACATATCGGGCAAGAAGAACTGTCGGCATAGAATACTCTATTCATGCCGGCGCCTGGTTCTGATGTTTATACCAGGTTTCTGAAGACCACGTGGTCAGCATTGATCCCCATGGACATCGACATGGAGGAGAGCATATTCCTTGTATAAAGACGCAAACCGTTGCGTCTGTTCCTGCTGACGATCTGAAAAAAGAATGCATTAGAATGTCGCAAGCCCATCATGGAATCGATTCAGTGACCGAATCTATCACTTTACATGTTTTGTAGTTAGCACGTGTAGAAGTGGGGTAGTGGGGTAGAGAGAGTTGCGAACGAACAGGTTAACCCTTAAAGTTGCCATGTATATCATTATTTAAACAATCTCAATGTACTGGGGAAAGCATGTCTGAAGAACGCGTTTATCCAATAGTCAGTAAAGTTGCTGGACGAACACATATCACTGATCAACAATATCTGGAAATGTACCAACGGTCTGTTGATGATCCAGCGGGGTTTTGGGCTGAAAAGGCGAATGAGTTTGTTGATTGGTTCCGGCCTTGGGAATCCGTCATGCAGATTGACTATCATCAAGCGGACATAAAATGGTTCCAGGGCGGGAAGTTGAATGTCAGCTACAACTGTATTGACCGGCATCTTTCGGAGCGGGGTGAGCAAGCGGCGATTATTTGGGAAGGGGATGATCCTGATAAAGATAAAACAATCACTTACAATAAATTATTCGAGTTAGTTTGTAAGTTTTCGAATGTACTGAAATCACGGGGTGTCAAAAAAGGGGACCGTGTTTCCATCTATATGCCGATGATTCCCGAAGCGGCGATTGCCATGCTGGGCTGCGCCAGGATTGGCGCCATTCACTCTATTGTGTTTGGTGGCTTTTCACCGGATGCGTTAAGGGACCGTATTCTTGATTCGGATTGCCAGGTAGTCATTACCGCCGATGAGGGGCCCCGAGGCGGTAAAAATGTCCCACTCAAGGAAAATGTGGAAATTGCACTGCAAGGGTGCCCGAATGTGCATACAACGATCGTCGTACAACGAACTGGTAATCCGGTTACCGAAAGTCCGAACAGGGATGTCTGGTATCACGAAGCCATGGCAGCAGCGTCTGCGGATTGCGCTCCGGAAGAGATGGACGCAGAGGACCCCTTGTTCATTCTGTATACCTCCGGTTCGACCGGCAAGCCCAAGGGGGTGCTCCACACGACGGGCGGATATCAATTGTATGTCGCGATGACGCACAAGTATGTCTTTGATTATCACGACGGCGATATATACTGGTGCACAGCGGATGTGGGATGGGTAACGGGACATTCCTATATTATCTATGGACCGTTGGCAAACGGCGCAACAACCCTGATGTTTGAAGGGGTGCCGACCTACCCGGATGCGGGCCGATTCTGGCAGGTGGTGGATAAGCACCAGGTCAATATATTCTATACGGCACCGACCGCGATACGTGCGTTGATGGGGCAGGGCGACGAACTGGTCAAAAAATGGAGTCGGCGCAGTTTGAGACTATTGGGGACCGTCGGTGAACCGATCAATCCTGAAGCATGGAAATGGTACTACCATGTGGTGGGTGACGAACAGTGTCCTATCGTGGATACATGGTGGCAAACAGAAACCGGTGGTATCGCGATCACTCCACTACCCGGGGCAACCAAACTGAAGCCAGGTTCAGCAACACGCCCCTTTTTCGGTATTCAGCCCGCACTGATGGATGCAGACGGAAACGAACTGGAAGGCGCCACTTCGGGCAATCTGGTGATCAAGCAATCCTGGCCTGGACAAATGCGCACCGTGTACGGCGATCATGACCGATTCATAGAGACTTACTTCAAGACCTATCCTGGCTACTATACGACGGGCGATGGCGCGAGACGTGACGAAGATGGATTTTATTGGATTACCGGACGTGTTGACGACGTGATTAATGTTTCCGGGCATAGAATGGGGACCGCTGAAGTTGAAAGTGCACTGGTGTTGCATGAGCATGTTGCCGAAGCGGCTGTGGTGGGCTATCCCCATGCAATCAAAGGGCAGGGTATCTATGCCTATGTGACACTGATGGTGGGCATCGAATCCAGTGAGTCGCTCAAAGAGGAACTGAATAATCTGGTGCGCAAGGAGATCGGCGCGATTGCCAAGCCGGACATCATCCAGTGGGCACCGGGGCTACCGAAAACCCGGTCGGGAAAGATAATGCGTCGGATTCTAAGGAAGATTGCGGAAAATGAACTGGAGAATCTCGGTGATACCAGCACATTGGCTGATCCGTCAGTGGTCGAGGACTTGATTTCAAATCGATTGTGCTAGGGCTATCGTTCGTCTTTGATCAAGACAAACGTTCCCTCAGGCCAAAGGGAAGGGACCTTGCCATTTCTCCGTCAAGGCATTGGACAGCATCGTCATTGCAATATTGCCTTTGCGCAATGCTCAGATAAAAAATGCCCGAACGCGTTTCAACAGTTCTTGTGGCTTTTCCGCATGGAGCCAATGTCCCGCTCCATCAATCGTTTTCATTTGCGCATGTGGAAATAGGTTTCTGATCACCTGTTTGCCGTGACTTGAGATAAAGTGTGAATGGGATCCTGAAACAAATAATATTTCAGATTTCGATGTATTATTATTTTTATAATCAACAAGAAACCGCAGGTTACTTGAAATGGAGTTAAGATTGACTCGCCACTGGTATCCGTGCCCGGACCGGACTACATTTTGTAGCAGAAAGCCTCTTGTGGCAGGCTCTTTGATCGTATTTGAGAGTATCTGATCAATATCCTGACGTTTTTTCACTTGAGTAAAATCAACGGCCAGCATGCTGTCAATCAGTCCTTGATGATCATGGTCGTAAGCAACAGGCGCGATATCGACGATAATCGTCCTGCGGACTGCAATCAACTGATTTTGCAGTATGGTCATTGCCGTTTTGCCCCCCATGCTATGACCCATTAAAAACGGATTATGAAAGTGATGTTTTTTGATGAACGAGACAACATCTTCGGCCAAGAGATCATAATTCATGTCGTTTCGCCAGCCTGACTGGCCATGGTTGCGCAAATCTGGACAGGCGACATAATAGTTTTCCGCCAAGATGCGGTTGAATGACCGCCAGTTGCTGACGGAACCGAAGAGACCATGCAATACGACAACCGGAGGATTCAGAGGGTCTCCGTGGCACTCAAAAAACAGATTCATTGGTTTTTGTGCTTTGAGTAGTCGGGGCTGAACAGGGATGAGATGTCCCGTAGCACTTTAATTCCACTATACTTGATGGTTGTATCGCCGAATCAGACCCTCAGAGAAAATTGGACGCAGATCTTCTTGTCATACGCCTGTAACAAATTTCGATTTAACTTAGCTTTATGGCCAAGAACACCGTATTGATCGTAGAGGATGATACCGCATTAAACGATATGTTGCGGTTTGTGCTTGAAAGAAATGGGTACCGTACCTTGCAGGCCGAAAATGCAATCAAGGCCGACCAGTGCATCAAAAGACATATCCCAGAAGTCATTTTGCTGGACTGGATGTTACCGGGCATGACCGGCATAGACTATGCCAAAAAGCTGAAGTCGCACCCACTGACCACCGACATTTCGATTATCATGATCACGGCTCGAAGTGAGGAAGAAGACAAAATTCGCGGATTGGACTGCGGCGCGGATGACTACGTCACCAAACCCTTTTCCAACAACGAACTGTTGGCCCGAATCCGTTCGGCCGTAAGAAGAGTCAAACCGCACCAGTCAGGTGAAGCGATAACGTATGAAAACATTACCATTGACCCTAAAAGTCACACATTGAGAATCAAGGGTCAACTGGTCGATATCGGCATGAAAGAATTTCAGTTACTCTACCTGTTTTTGAGAAAACCTGACAGGGTCTACAACCGGACACAATTGCTGGATCAGGTGTGGGGCAAAGACAGTTATGTAGATGATCGAACAGTGGATGTATATATCCGTCGATTACGCTCCACTTTGGAAGAACACGCGTATGGCAAATTGATTGCAACCATACGTGGGGTAGGGTATCGGCTCGCATTGGGCTAGCCCATTTTTCGATTCATGTGGGAGGGGTGGCTCTATCGGGACAGCAACAGTATCTGGATGATACTGGGACTGCTGATCGGATTGTTTATCGCCTTGATCTTCTATGCAAGTTGGCGACTTTTCTTTGCGCAAAAAGCCAGGCGCATAACCAACGGAACACGACAGGAACAGAATGCAGATAATGGGCAACGAGACAAGGAGCTTCATGAAGGCATGTCGTCACTTCCTGATGCCATCATTGTTTTACGTGATAATTTGGAGATAGAGTGGTGCAATACCACCGCAACGGAATGGTTTGATCTGGATACGGTTCAATATCGACAGACCACATTACCGCGATTATTCAACGACCAGGCGCTGGTGGACTATATCACTGGTGGTCGATATACCGAATCATTTGACTGTGTTGCTCCGGGCAATCGGCAGATCAGTATTCGAATTCGCATTGCACCGTATCGGGATGGTTTGCTCTTGCTACAGGCAAGAAATGTTACCCAGATCAAACAGCTTGAACAGATAAGAAGAGATTTTGTATCCAATGCTTCCCATGAATTAAGAACGCCGATCAGTGTGCTGTATGGATATCTGGAAATGATGAAGGACGAAGGAGAGAAGACGATTGACAAACAATGGCGACATGCGATTGACCAGATGTACAAACAGACGGAACGGATAAAAAAAATAGTGGACGATATGATGATACTGTCCCGACTGGAAGCCGCCGTACCGAAAGAGCAACATGAGTACATCGATATTGTTGGGCTCCTGGAGTCGGCATGTTACAACACTAAAATTCTAAGTGGGAAAAAGCGCCATCGGTTTGAAACCCAGATCGATCCCAACTTTGCGTTATATGGAAACCACAAGGAGATCGAAAGCCTGGTTGCCAATCTGCTTTCCAATGCGGTTCGCTATACACCGAAAAAGGGGACCATTACCGTCTCTTGGGAGATTGACCTGCTTGGCGCAACCCTTTCAGTGAGTGATACCGGTATCGGTATTGAGTCGGAAGAAATCCCCCGATTGACCGAGCGCTTTTATCGCATTGATTCAGGCCGCTCCCGTGAGACCGGGGGGACAGGTCTGGGGTTGGCGATTGTCAATCACATTGTTACCCGACATGACGCGGACTTGATCATTGACAGTGAAGTTGGAAAAGGCAGTCGGTTCAATGTTCATTTCCCTAAAGACCGCATCAAGAATAACAACGAGCAAGTCAATTTGTTGTTGAATTGATGCCGTCACCCGTACGGGGGTTGTCTGGGTTCAAGATGGTCCGGAAGATTCACTGTTCATTGAATCGGTGTTCAACGATCAAGCGGCCAATCCGGATTTGGCACATAACATGCCTTTATTTCGAATGTTGAAAAATTAAATATAAATATCAATATCTTATGCATATATTTTTAATTTTAACTTTAATAACATGTAATCTAACTGCAATATTTCTTTAATACTCAATTCATTAAGTTGATCTAACTTGGCGTTTCACAATTTTTAATATTTAGTGAGTAATAGAAATATGAATAGAAATATGTACAGATACCTCCCGAAATTTTTTGCACTATTGCTTGTTGTCTCCGCTTCGTCGGTCGAAGCACGTAACAACATACAGATTGTGGGTTCGTCCACTGTCTACCCGTTTGCGACAGTGGTCGCTGAAAAATTCGGCAAGACCAGTGACTTTAAAACCCCCATTATCGAATCAACCGGTTCAGGGGGTGGCATGAAATTGTTCTGTAGTGGGGTAGGGGACTCCCATCCGGATTTCACCAATGCATCTCGTCGTATCAAAAAATCCGAGTACGATCAATGTCTGGAAAACGGAGTGTCCGATATTATCGAGGTCAAAATTGGCTATGATGGCATTGTGATTGGTAATTCACTGGAGGCCGAACAATTGGCGTTGACCCGAAAAGATATTTTTCTGGCTCTGGCCAAAGAGATTCCCAATCCAGATGGTAGTGAGACACTGGTCGCGAATACCTACCAAACATGGCAGGATGTGAATGCTTCCCTTCCAGCCATCAAAATCGAAGTGCTTGGCCCTCCTCCGACTTCCGGGACACGGGATGCCTTTGTCGAATTGGCAATGGAAGGCGGCTGCAAAACATATGACTGGATAAAGGCAATGAAAAAGACGGACAAAAATGCGTATAAGGTCCTGTGCCATACCATCCGGGAAGATGGAGCATTTATCGAGACAGGTGAAAATGATAATTTGATTGTACAGAAACTGCGTGAGAACCCTAAGGCACTGGGTGTCTTCGGGTTCAGTTTTCTTGATCAGAATGCCGATGTGATCCAAGGCTCAAAAGTAGACGGCGTTGCGCCTGAATTCGAGGCAATCGCTGATGGATCCTATCCGGTCTCACGCCCGCTTTATTTTTACGGGAAAAAGGCGCATATCGGTATTGTCCCTGGAATTGCCGAATACATGGCGGCGTTTACTGATGAAGCTGCTTTCGGAGAAGAGGGTTATCTGACGGATAAAGGATTGATTCCGATGCCTGAAGAAGAGCGTGTCAAATTCAGCAACGACGTAAAAAATCTGGTCGCCCTGCAAATGTAAATTTTTCTCACCGTTGATTTGGGAATGGACCGGCTTTCACCTTTGGCAGGTCGAGGCCGGTCGTTTGTTATTGTCATTTTCGGTGTCATTTAGTCTGGTGAATATCCTGAATTTTGACGTAAGATGTTCTTCATTTGACGGGTTTCGCACTGTGTGGTTGGGTAAAACGGGACTGTAAAGCAAAAGGTGTGACAAAAGATGCCAGCTGGTCATGACAAATCGATTCAGATGATAACCGCCGATAACGATAAAATATAACGATGGAAATTCTGGTCCTGTTATTTGTTCTTTTTATCCTGTCGCCGTGTCTGTTGATTATTGCGTTAAATCTTTGCAAACGTAATCGTATCTTGAGAAATAAGATCGAATCGGTCATCCGATTTTTTCTCATTTCCTGTGCCTGTTTGGCCATCTTTACGACCGTCGGTATCGTTTTGTCTGTGCTGTTCGAGTCGGTGCGTTTTTTCAAGGTAATTCCTATCACTGACTTCCTGTTTGGCCTGGAGTGGTCGCCGCAAACAGCAATCAGAAGTGACCAGGTCGGATCGTCAGGGGCTTTCGGTGCCGTTCCACTATTTGCCGGTACATTTCTGATTACCATTATCGCCATGTTGATCGCGGTACCGTTCGGGCTGATGTCGGCCATCTATCTGTCTGAATACGCCAATCATCGGATTCGCACGATTGGAAAACCGCTGTTGGAAATATTGGCGGGCATTCCAACCGTCGTATATGGATTTTTTGCAGCGCTCACCGTTGCACCGATGATTCGTCGAAGTCTCGAGTCTTTTGGATTGTCGGTTTCAAGCGAAAGTGCACTCGCAGCCGGGGTTGTGATGGGAATCATGATATTGCCCTTTGTGTCCTCCTTATCCGATGACGTGATCAATGCAGTGCCACAATCACTGAGGGACGGTTCTTACGGACTCGGGGCAACCCAATCTGAAACGATTAAAAGAGTGATACTTCCCGCTGCGTTACCGGGTATTGTTGGCAGTATCCTGTTGGCGGTTTCCAGGGCGATTGGGGAAACCATGATCGTTGTGATGGCCGCCGGACTGTCCGCCAATCTGACAGCGAATCCGTTCGAGTCGGTGACCACCGTCACTGTTCAGATTGTGACCTTACTGATTGGAGACCAGGAATTCGACAGTCCGAAAACACTGGCCGCTTTTGCGCTTGGGTTGACACTATTTGTCATTACACTGGTTTTGAATGTCATTGCGCTTAAAGTCGTGCAGAAATTCAAGGAGCAATACGAATGAATACGGCTGAAATTATTCAATTGAGTATTGCCAAGCGCTATCGCCAGGAGCGTCGGTTTCGCTTATATGGATTATCCGCAATCATTTTAGGGATTATCTTCTTGTTTTTTCTGCTCTTTATAACGGTATCGAATGGTTATACCGCGCTACAGCAGACGTATGTTGCGCTTGACATCACCCTCAGTGAAGCGGATTTTGATGGTGATGTCCGTGACGAATCACTGAAATCAGCCAATTATGGTGCAATGATCAAAAGGACATTGCGCGAAGACTTTCCTCACGTCTCCAAACGACGGGAAAAGAAAGCACTCTACAAGATTGTGAGCGGGGGTGCCGAATACAGTCTGAGGCAGTCTGTCATAGACGATCCAGACCTGATTGGCAAGACAACACGGTTCTGGTTGCTGGCTGATGATGAGGTGGATATGTTGATAAAGGGAAAAATCAAAAGGGAAACACCGGAAAAATTCCGACCCCTGAAAAATAATACGATCAGTTGGGTGGACCAGTTGTCGGAGCAGGGGAGGGTTGAGAAACGCTTTAATATCCCTTTCTTTAACGCGGGTGATTCACGGGAACCTGAGCAGGCAGGCATTCGCGGCGCTGTGATGGGTTCGTTTTTTACCATCCTTGTCACCATGCTGCTTGCCTTTCCGATCGGCGTCGCAGCCGCAATCTATTTGCAGGAATTTGCGCCCAAAAATAAAATCACCAATTTAATCGAGGTCAACATCAATAATTTAGCTGCGGTTCCCTCGATTATTTTTGGACTATTGGGTTTGGCAATCTTCATCAATTTTTTTGGATTACCCCGGTCAATCCCTCTGGTCGGGGGGATGGTCCTGGCATTAATGACGCTGCCTACCATCATCATTTCAAGCAGGGGGGCGTTGGCTGCGGTTCCGCCAAGTATCCGTGAAGCCGCGTTGGGTGTTGGCGCCTCGCCCATTCAGACTATCTTGCATCATGTTTTACCTTTGGCAATGCCAGGGATGTTGACAGGGACCATTATCGGACTGGCCCAGGCCTTGGGAGAAACAGCACCACTACTCGTTATTGGTATGGTGGCCTTCATTGTTGATATTCCGTCAGGACCGATGGATCCCGGAACGGTATTGCCTGTGCAGATATATTTGTGGTCAGACAGTCCAGAGCGTGCATTCGTGGAAAGAACCTCCGCAGCAATTATGATACTTTTAGTCTTTCTGGTCGCGATTAATGGATTGATTGTTTTGCTCAGGAAAAAACTGGAACGACGTTGGTAATTTAGGCTGGAAAATCAATATGAGCCCATCACTTTCCGAAAAACCAATGCCTGATTTCTTGACGGGGCAAAAATCAAAGACTGATCTGGACCCGCTGACGGACCCCAACTTCCAGACGGTCGGCGAAAGTCGGGTCAACAATCCCTCGATGACCTGTCGGGATGTCAATGTTTTTTATAGTGACAAACAGGCCATAGCCGATGTTTCACTGGACATTGGGCGCAATGAGGTAATTGCGATGATTGGCCCTTCCGGGTGTGGCAAATCGACTTTTTTACGCTGCTTGAATAGGATGAATGACACGATTGATATCTGTCGAGTCGAGGGTGAAATTACATTGGAAGGAAAAAATATCTATGACAAGGAAATGGATATTGTCTTTCTGCGAGCAAGGGTAGGGATGGTCTTTCAAAAACCGAATCCGTTTCCAAAATCACTCTATGACAACGTGGCCTACGGCGTCAGGCTGCATGGATTGGCGAACAATAAATCCGAATTGGACGATATCGTTGAATCCAGTCTCAAAAAAGCAGGGCTTTGGCGTGAGGTCAGTGACCGACTCGATAAACCAGGGACAGGCCTGTCTGGTGGACAGCAACAGCGTTTGTGTATTGCAAGGGCGATCGCTATCCGCCCGGAAGTGATTCTCATGGATGAGCCCTGTTCAGCTCTGGACCCGATCGCAACAGCGGTGATCGAAGAATTGATTGATGACCTTCGTCAGCAATATTCAATCTGTATCGTCACCCATTCGATGCAACAAGCAGCGAGAGTGTCGCAACGGACGGCTTATTTCCATTTGGGCAAGCTGATCGAAATTGGTTCCACAAGCGACATGTTTACCAATCCGACGCACCCGCTCACTGAAGGCTACATTACAGGAAGATTCGGATAAACGTATATCTCAACAGGTTACTACAGTTATGACAATCCAGGGTGAAGGGCATATTTTTAAGCGATTTGACAATGAAATGAACCAACTCCATGGCTTGGTTTTGGAAATGGGGGAATTTGCACAAAAACAATTGCTGGATGCCAAGCAGACACTTGAAACGGGTGACTCGATCATGGCAAGAAAGGTGATCGAAAATGACAACAAACTCAATGCGCTGGATGTCCAGGCAGACAATACAATCATTAGTCTGATTGCCCGCAGACAACCCGTTGCAAAAGATTTGAGGGAAATTATCGCAGTTGGAAAAATTGTGGCTGATCTAGAACGTGCCGGAGATGAAGCACGTAAAATAGCCGGGATGACAATTCGCTTTTTTGAAATCGCAGATCATCCACCTAGCAAGGAAATTCTCGAAGACATTCATACCTTGTCAGAATTTGTCGTCAAGATGCTCAATACCAGCATGAAATCCTTTGACAAACTGGATCTGTCGATCGCAACCGGGGTGTGGAATGACAGCTTGAAGCTGGAGAGTCTGCTTCAATCGGTAATACGACGGCTCAGTACGTTTATCATGGAAGATTCGCGTAATATTGGACATTTTGTCGATATCGTGCTTGGGGTTCGTGCTTTGGAACGATTTGGTGGGCATGCAAAGAATATTGCCGGACATATCGTTTTTATCAAAAGCGGGGAAGATGTGCGTCACCAGGAACTTGATGACATCTTGCCACATATACTGTCAGAAGAACCGGGTTCGTCTACTGACAGTTAACATGCGACGTGTGCCGCAGCTCGACACATGATGCCGATACCGTATCTCGTTGCTGGGCAATATCGTTCCCTGGACTGACCAGCGTCAAGTCGAGCAGACTCTCATGATCTTTGATAGAGATATTTGTGGAGGGACTGGGTAAGCGCTTATTCGGATGTTCACTGTTGACGCATCGCTTTGCCCGCAAGCAGGTACATAATGATGTAAACGATGACCCGATACATGACAGGTGAACCGGGTGGTATACAAATAAATGAAAATCCATTCACACCGCGCAAGCCCAATTCATGGGCGATGCGTATACACTCATAGTCGGTCATACCGATAGGTTCAGCCAGTTCTCCGAGGATATCGCCCGGTGCCGGGCCGGCTCCGCCGAGTACATCCATATCAAAATGACCATAAATCGCCTTGGTTCCGTTATACGCATGATCCAGTCCTTTGCACACTGCTTCAATACCTTGTCTGCGGACATCCCAGCCGGAATAAAATGCAGCACCGCGTTCGATCAACTCTTCAACCACATCGGGGGCTTCGAGCATGCCACGAGGACCAATTTCGACCAGATTTCGGGCATGGATATTGTCGTGAAACTCGATGGTTTTGTATAACCAGCAAAATCCGCCCGCGATTCGTGGATCCCTTGTTTGTGGACACTCGCGGAAAATATCCCAGTGCGTATCGAGACTGACAATGCCGACATTACCTTCGGTGTGTTCAGCCACGCATTTTGCAATGGCATAGGAACTGCAAGGCGAGTTTTGGCCAATCACGATGGGAAGGGCGCCAACATCCAAAGCGTCGTTGACTTTTGATTCCACGGCCGCCTGGGCCTGAAGAATCAATTCAGGATCGAGTTTACCAACATTTGCTTCCGGTGGAATATCCGCATCACCATAATCAACAAGTCTGAGGTAATCAAACACATTCAGTCGAAAATCCTGAACATATCCTGATTGATAACGGATGGATTGTTGGCGAACCCGTTTCGGAGCAGCTAACCAGTGCTCCTTGGCAATGCCGGCCCATTCATCCGATGAACTGGAAACATACGGACTACCGATGATTACTACATCCGCGCCCACCAGGTTTTCCTTGGTTTTTGCATGCGGCTGGGCCAGGAAAGTGGGTGTTTCATCATCGATCATCGGAAAGTTACGTTCTGCCGCCCACATGCTTTCCCGGGTCTCTTTCCAATCTGGATATTTCATTTTGTTTCCTCTCAACTGAATAATTTTAATTGGAATGCCGTCTTCTTTGGGATCAAAAGGCGAGAGGGGTGAATAATCCCGCAAGCGCTCTGTCAACTGAATCAAGTCAGAGTGCTACAATCCATATAACTTTACATAATATACATTATACGAAGTATTACTTGTTGCGCAAAAATAACCAGATTCCAAAGAAATATGAGCTAAAATATATTTTTAATACAGCATGTTACAGTCTATTCCGAAAATAAATGGAGAAAGACACATTAGTCGCCATTTTCATTTTCAATATTTTTTAAATGTGCAAATCGATTTTGCGCTTCAATGAAGATGCGCGCGATCTCAGGATGTTTTTTCTTGATTTGCATTTCCAGTTGTGTAATGGTTTTTTCCACCTCACCCGCATTGATATAGTCGTAATCGTGAAAATCCAGACTGATGTTTAAAAGGACATCTTCCGGTCCCATGTGCATGGTCAGGATTTCGTTAATCGTCAATATCTCTGGTTTCCCATTTACAATCTCGCGAATACTGGCAACAACTTCTCGACTCGCCGCCTCGCCAATCAGTAATCCCTTGCTTTCATATGCCAGCAGCATTGCCGTAAGGCTCAGGATCAATCCGATAACGATGGAGGCTAATGCGTCATAGACCGGATTACCGGTCCACTGTGTCAGCAATAGACCGATAAAAGCAGCCATCAGTCCCAACATTGCGGCGCTATCTTCAAATAACACGGTAAAAACCGTCGGATCCTTGCTCAGCTGCACGGCCTTCAGATAGCCGAGCTTGCCCTTTCGCTTGCGAAATTCCCTGAATGCAACACTCCAGGCCCAGCCTTCGAATATGACTGCAAATCCCAAAACCAGGTAGTTGATATGAATATACTTGACTTCTTTCGGGTGGTTTAATTTACTGAACCCCTCATACAGCGACACTCCGGCTCCAATGGCAAAAATCAGGATTGCGACCACAAATGTCCAGAAATACAGTTCCATGCCGTATCCAAACGGATGACGCTCATCAGCTGGCCTCGATGATCTCCTGATCCCCCAAAGCAACAAGCCCTGATTACCCGTATCGACAATGGAATGCACGGCTTCACTCAACATTGCAGAACTTCCGGTAATTGCAGAGGCGATCATTTTGGTGATCGCGATCAAACCATTGCCGATCATGGCCGCTATGACCACCCATTTCGAGCCGGACTTGCGTTTCAACGTTCGAATTGCATTGTAATGCAGCGGTTCCTTGCTGCAATGATGGCGGTGCTCAAGATGATACAGCGTTTTATATTGCGGGTTTTTCGGTTTACCGATTGATCAGATTCCAAGATAAGCCTTTTTAACGTGTTCATTGTCTGAAAGGAAAGCAGCGGTTCCTTCCAGGGAAATTTTACCCGTTTCCAACACGTAACCATAATCCGCCAGTTTAAGGGCAAGATCAGCGTTTTGTTCTACCAGTATCACGGTTACGCCCTGTTGGTTGATTTCACGGAGAAATTCACCTATTTCCTGCACAATAATGGGCGCGAGACCCAACGATGGTTCATCCAGCAACAACACCCGTGGCCTCGACATGAGTGCACGACCGATGGCCAACATTTGTTGCTCTCCCCCGCTCAAGGTACGGGCATGCTGGTTTTTTCGTTCAACGAGTCGGGGAAAACGGGAAAATACATTTTCCAGTTCTTCATTGATTCTGGACTTGTCATGATGAATATAGGCGCCCAAAAGCAGATTTTCAAGAACGCTCAAATCTTTAAAAATACGGCGCCCTTCCGGAACATGGGCGACACCCATTCGCACGATCTGATCAACCCCCATCCGGTCAATTCGTTCTCCATTCAGTCTGATTATTCCACTGTTTGGTCTAATCAACCCTGATATGGCTCGCAACGTTGTACTTTTTCCCGCACCATTGGAACCGATCAACGTAATGAATGTACCGTCATCAACATCAAAACTGACACCTTTGAGTGCGGTCACATTATTGTATTTGACCGCCAGGTCCTGTATGGACAATTTCATTCGGTTTTACCCGCTCCCAAGGTAGGCATTGATAACATCGGGATTGTTTCTGACCTGTTCCGGAGTTCCCTGAGACAGTACGGCGCCAAAGTTCAATACGGTGAGTTGATCACATAACCCCATAACCGCTTTCATGTCATGTTCAACCAGGACAACAGTCACACCGGATTCACACACCTTGCGCGTCAGTTGCATCATACGCCCGGTTTCTTCCGGATTCATCCCGGCAAAGGGTTCATCCATCAGTATCAGTTGGGGCTTCGACATCAGCGCTATGGCAATTGCCAGGGTGCGCTGGGAGCCTAACGGAAGTTCTGATGCCAGTTGATGTTTGCGTTCGGCAAGTCCCATAAAATTGAGCATTCGCATTGTGGACCGGACAGTCTCGTTCTGCTGCGCCCGGTCAAGTCCCAATATGGCTGAAATCACATTGGTCTTCATGTGATTGTGGGTACCGACCAGGACATTATCAAACACACTGAGTTCCTGGAACAAGGTGGACTCCTGAAATGTGCGTACGATGCCCAATTTTGAAATGTTCGAGGGCTTGCGTCCTTTTATACTGAGACCGTTGAACAGAATGTCACCGCTAGATGGAACATGAAATCCGGAAATATTTTTGAACAGGGTACTCTTGCCCGCTCCGTTGGGTCCAATGAGGCCATGTATGTGATTCGCCGACACCGTAAAGCTGACATTGTCCAATGCTGTCAGGCCCCCAAATTTCTTGGTCAGGTTTCTGATCTCAAGAATCGGCATCAGATTTTTCCGAACCGTCTTTTTCCCTGTCTGAAATGAGTCCTCATTTTTTGTGGCAAACTTTCCAGTCCGGCAGGTAAAAACAGGATGGAAACAATCAACAAGCCTCCATAGATCGCCGGGCGGAGTTCATCAAACTCTCTGAATGCCTCATCCAGAATCGACAACACGACAGCACCCAAGATCGCACCATAAAAGGTTCGGTAGCCCCCCACAATCACCCAGATCAGGATAAATACCATAAAACCGATATCAAACTGTTTCGGCGTGACCGTACCAATATAGTGAACTTTCAGCGCACCGGCAATCCCAACAAATAATGAGCCGATGATAAAGGCCAATGAACGATAGTTCCAAGTATTCACCCCCACTGATTCTGCCAACGGTGCTTTCCAGTGAACAGCATTCAGGATTAGGCCAATTCGGGATATTTCAATACGATACAGCACCAACAGGCACAAAGAAACAATAATCAGCGTCAGATAAAGATAAGGAATGGGCTCCAGAAAATCAATATTCATCAGTTCAGGCGACGGAATACCACTGATTCCCCCAGTCCCGCCAAAGGGTTGAATGAAATGAATCCAGCAAAGTCGAATGGCCTCTCCGGCAGCAAACGAACCAATCAGGAAATAAAACTGGGTCATCCGAAATAAAGGAAAACACAACAATGCAGCAATCACCGCTGCCGTTATCCCTGCAATCGGCAAGCCAAGCCAGAATGGAAGTCCCAGATTCTTGGTCACAAGGGCGCTGGAATAGGCCCCGATTCCCATCATCACGGCATGGATCAAAGACCATTCTCCGGTCAGGGTGACCAGTCGGTAACTGACGACTACCAGGATGTTAATCACCAGAAAAATCATGAAATCCTGATGGTGATATTTAAGAAAGTGCGGCAGGATGACTAGGATGAGCAGTATTCCGGCAACCCACCCCCATAATCTGAAACTGGCGGTGGTCATGCTATTCGCTCACTCTTCGGCCCATGATTCCTGAGGGTCGGATAATCAACATCAATACCATCAGAAGCAGACCGGAAATCGTGGCAATGGTACCACTGAAATACGTCGTAATCAGAGTATGAAACAAAGCATAAAACACGGAGGCAATGACCGCACCGGACAGACTCCCTACCCCGCCCACAATGGTGACGATGAATGCAGTAATGATCACATTGTGCCCCATGTGTGGATTAATATTGGTTAATGGCGCCATTAGGGCTCCCGCCAATCCCGCCATCGCAGCGCCGACACCAATCGCAATCATTGAAATGCGGTTACTGTTGATGCCTTGCAGTTCGGCGGCTTCTCGATCCTGGGAGACAGCACGTAAAGACCAGCCCAGTTTTGATCGTGTCAGAAAGTACCAAAGCAGGATCAATGCGGCGACAGAAACGACAATACTGAACACACGCTGGTTCGGTATGTGCAGAAAACCAAACAGGGTCATAGTTCCTTCAAAGGGAGGAGGCACTTGTTTCGATGGTCCATCTCCACCCACCACAGTTGCGATTACCTGGAGGATGAACAAGGCGCCGATTGAACAAATCAGCCCACCCAGCGGTTCTCCACGCATCGGGCGAAACAGGAATCGTTCCATCATCAGGCCGATCGCCGACACTAGGATGATGGCGATGACAACAGTCAGCAGGAACGGGACATTGTTTTGGGCATGCAGCAGCCAAACGGTATAGGCGCCGACCATCACCAATTCACCGTGGGCAAAATTAACCACGCCCATTACCCCGAATATCAAGACGAGTCCGACCGCTGCCAGCGCGAAAAAACCGCTTTGAATAACGCCGTAAACGATGGACTGCAACAGCAGTTCCAAATTATAGCCCCATGTTGCAGGGAGAGGGCGTTACACCCCCTCCCCTTTCACAGACATCTTAAAAATAATGTATTCAGACCGTGCGTAGTCCCAGTGCCTTCATGTGCTTGATCAATACATCCTTATTTTGCGCAAGCCAACCGGCAACATCACCAAATTCCTGAATACGCGCTTTGCCGTCGACGATTCTGACCACTGGCCAACGCCCCACCAGTGCATTGTCAAGCCCCCATAACTGACTGCCCCACCAGTCACCACCGCCGAACACGAAATCCTGTTTCTGCCCGAGCATGGTTGCAGCGACAGCCTCGGTTTCAACGCTACCCGCAGCCTTCGCCGCTTCGATCCAGTTAAGCAGGATGGCGGGATATTCCCAAGCAACGGCAGACCAGTCGTTCGGATGATCTTTTCTGAATGCGGCATCAAAGCCGGCTGGATCCGGGAAGTTGATCCCTTCTTCCTGTAATTTGGGATCATCAAAATCCGGAAACTGGTAGATGGTGCCGTTAACAAATTCCTCACTTGTTTTGGCGATAATTTCTTCGTAGTAATCCAGTGTGCAGGAAATAATCAATCCCTCATAGCCTTGGTGGAACAACTGCTCCATGATCGGCGTCACATAAAAGCTAGTAGCCATACAGATGATATCCGGCTTTTTGGCAAGCAGGGAACCGACAACAGGCGCAAAATCGCTGATATCAAATCCGTGCAGGTTGGTATCGATCACCTCGATACCGGCAACTTCAAAAGCAGCACTGTAGGTCGCGGCGGATTGCAAACCATATTCGACATCATTGTTGGTAATGATTGCGGCAGTCTTCGCCTCAGGATAGTTTTTCGCCAACCATTCAACCCCAGTCACGTTATATAGCGGATGGGATTCACACGTCGCCACCAGATACTTGGAATCCGGGGTAATATCACTCGGCAAAAGCGTTGTGGTCAGCACTTTTTTGCGCGTTGCCCACGGCAACACAGCTGCGACAGTGGAGCCGCCCAGCATCATAACCATTTTCGCATCATCTTCATTGACCAGTTTCTTGAACCCCTGTACTGCCTTTTCGGTATCGTAGCCATGATCATAGGCAGCAATGTTGATATTCCAAGTCTCGTCACCAATGGTAACCCCACCCGATGAATTGATATTGTTGGCAATAATTTCGCAGCCATACAGCCCTGGCAACCCCCACGGCGCGTAATCACCCGTCATTGGTATATTCATGCCCACAGTCAATGTCTTATTGTTCGCAAAAGCACGAACAGGCAAAAGACTTGCGGTTGTTACAGTGGCAGCACCCGCTATGGCATGCTTGAGAAACCGTCGACGGTTGGGGTGTTGTATTTCAGTTGTCATTGTCTAGTTCCCTCATCTAAATTTGTTGAACACTCATATCTACGACTAAAGACAGCTTCGGATCAATTATCCAGCCTGTCACAAAGCACAAGCCTCCTGTTGGTCGTTGCCATCCTTAATCTCTCACTTTAATAATACGCTACAGGTATTCACAAGTCCATGATCTTGTAACGGTTTGGAACTACGGTCCCATTTGCTTCCGACCTGATAGAAACAAAAAGAATCGGTTGTTGAAACTGTGCAAATCCGGTTCCACCGGCTATTCGTTACCTTGAAATTTCCGGTGTTCCTCTCTTTGTTCATTGGATAAGGCAGATAGATGCTTGATACACTTTTATTTGAATCGAAGAGGCATATTCTGCAATCTACGGGCAGTGCGGTAACGCTCTTATTTTTGTTATGCGATTAGGCATACCACCGGCTGAACTTCTTGAGACAAAGTATTGATGGCTAAGCACGGAAATTCCCAATCCCATCACTGATTAGTTTACACATCTCTCCGTAGTGTCATAGACAGCATAATCGAGTGATTTTTACAATTGCCGATGACTATTAGCTACGCATTGCATTCGAGTAAGCCTCTAGTACCAATCCATGGAAATGATGCACGGCGTGTTCCGATTTTCCTGACCCGGCCGGATCATAAATGATTCTGCCTTGTTCAAATGCAGTTGTGCTCATGCCACGTTGGACATGTTCAACAATCCAGATATCCTCAGCCTGTAGGACATTGTCGAGATAATCGATTGCCTCTTTTTCGGCTTCAGTTGGAATCGATGTTTCAAAAAAGAAATCGTAGGTTTCGAGACAATATCCGGGAGAAACAGGAATAATCTGCATCACGATAAGATTACCGCGACCCGGATAGCGCATTAAACAGGTATTCGGCCACAACCACCAAACCGCATGATCCCTGACAGAAGCCTGATCAACCGTATAGGCGGAGTTGTCACCCTTGCCTGCTTCCGCCATGTGACTGGAATAAATACCATGCGTTGTCACTTTGTAGGTATTCATATCTACCAGCGTGCAAAAGTCCTTGTGTGCGATGGGGCAGTGGTAGCATTCAAGAAAATTGTCGACTACATTTTTCCAGTTGGCCTGAATCTGATAATTCAACCTCTTGGCAAAGGTGAGCCGTTCAATATCTGGAACCCAGAAATCAATTTCATCGGCCAATGCGCCGCTTAGGCTTGCCAGTGAAGGGGCTTTTGGATCAAGGTTGACAAAAACAAATCCACAAAACACTTCGACCTGAATCCTGTCCAGACAAATGGTTTTAGTATCAAAATCAATCAAATGCTCTGTCGCGGGTGCCACAATCAATTGTCCACCAAGATCATACGTCCATCCATGATAGGGGCACGTAATTCGGGATGTCTGGCCCGCATGATCATGTAGAAGCTTCATCGCCCGATGTTTGCAGACATTGAAAAATGCACCGAGCGTTTTATCCTTGTTTCTGATGATGCAAATCGGCTGCCCGGCAATATCAGCAGTGACAAAAGAACCGACATCACGAAGATTTTCGATATGGCATACCCATTGCCATGTCCGCTTTATAATTGTCTCCTGATCAACCGCGTGCCATTTTTCCTCAATATAGATTTCTGATGACAAAGAGTGTGACCGGGCAGGATTGCTGTCGTACCCCCTGCAAACACGCTCAAGATCATGGCTATCAAGATTGCCTTTCATGTGGTTACGCTATTGCATATGTGAATCACTGACTGGAGTGAAATCAAACTCTTCGGAATTCAAGATTGCATCTCTACCACCTAATTTGCTGATCAATTTTTTCTGGTCATCGAATGCCTGTTGATTGACCACTTCTGGGTCTACCAAGTCACGTAGATGGCGATGACATTGCGCAACAACTTGCCTGTATTTCTGATGCTGTCCAAGATCAATCAACTCGTCTCGATCATTCTCAAAATCGTACAGCTCAGGTGGATAACCAGGATAATAGTTATACTTCCATCTACTGTTTTTCATCATGAACATACCGGTGGGCGAGCCGCCATCATGATATTCGCTCAGAACCGGACGATCAAAACAAGACTCTGATGCCAGTTTCTGCAAGGCAAATCCCGGACGAGTTTGACTGTCTTCCTGTGCACCGACTGCAGAGAGTATGGTGGGACGGATATCGACCAGTGAGGCATTGGTCGCAATGGATTTGCCCTGTTCAAGACCCGGTCCGGAAATGATTAACGGAATACCAGTTGATTCTTCAAATAGACTCATTTTGGTCCACATGTGACGGTCCCCATTATGGTCTCCATGATCACTGGTGTAAATAATCAGGGTGTTTTCAAGTTGACCACTGGATTCAAGCGCGTCCAGTACCTGGCCAATCTGATAATCCAGAAAACTGCAAAGTCCATAGTAGGATGCACGGGCAATTTGACGCGTTTTATCTGAAAAATACGCATCATAGTTAAAATTATTTTTCAATGTCTGGACAACCGGATGGGGGGCGCTTGGGGTTTCCAAGAGGAATCGAGCCCGATCCATTTCTCCAATAGGATACATTTCATAAAATTCACTCGGACAGACAAGCGGATAATGAGGGCGAAGCCATGAAACAAATAATACCCAGGGTTTAACGGGGGACTGAACTGACGTGTCTGGCCGATTGTTTTTCGCTTTACTTCGTAGCCAGTCGCAGGCCTGATGCGTGATATTCAAATCGAACTGTGTATAAGTATTCTCTCCAGGGCCGATCTGGCGGGCATAATCGGAACAATCAAGCACCGTTTCGTGGTCTCTGAGCAATCCCTTAATCCAGCCAGTCCCATTTCGGATATATACCGGGAGATGTTCCTGATCAAACCCATTGTTATACTGTTTTCCGCGATAATGCAATTTCCCAATCGATTCCACATTGATACCCTGGGACTGAAGCTGGTGTCCCCAACTTCGTGGCTGCCCCCCATAGGCCTGGGCATTAGACCAGCATCGGGTTTTGTGGACATATTCTCCGGTTGCCAACGAAGCTCGAGCAGGAACACAAATTGGGGATGTTGTGTAGGCGTTTTCGAACCGGATACCCCGTTCGGCCAGTTTGTCTAAGTTGGGGGTTTTAACCAATGGATGATCGTAGCAACCCAATGCATCTCTGCGGTGTTCATCGCTGAACAGGAATAAAACATTGAGGGGCTTTGACATTAAAGACAGATCACAGATCAATGCAACGCAGTATGGTCAACAGGCCGCATACTGTTATTCTGTACTTTCGCAACCAACTGGTCTTGGGTCACCGTTGCCTGATGTGGAAAAATGACAAGAAGTCATAAAGGTTGGGATTGATCAGCTTATCTTCCTTTTTGCGCGTTTGGCGACAAAAATCGGGCTGTCTGAAGCATGTTGATCACAGTATACTGTGCTGAAAAGTGAAGCTCGGCCTGGAATATCATTGGCAAGGCAGGCTGTTAGTGTGACAATGTGAGTGGGTCAAATTGACAGATTCCATTATCCCTATAGATACAATCCCTGTCTAGTAAAAATCCGTTATTTGCAGTTCACGATCAGGGAAATCAACTGGCATGCCCAATCTACTTATTGTCTCAAACTGCCCTTCGCCAAACACGTTGGCGCTACAAAAAGCGGTTGTTTCAGGTTGCCAGCATAAAGCGGTTGAAAATCTCACTCTTCGTGTACAGGCACCTTTGGAAGCGACCCATCACGATGTGCTTTGGGCAGACGGCATCATTATCGGTACAACAGAGAATTTTGGATACATGAGTGGGCAGATAAAGGACTTTTTTGAAAGAATTTATTATCCATGCCTGGAAAATAAAGAAGGATTGCCTGTGGCTTTATTTGTCAAGGGTGGGCTCGATGGTCAAGGTGCAAAAATGAGCGTGGAAAGGATATTGGTGGGGCTGAAATGGAAGCTGATACAGCCTCCCTTGATCTTGAAAGGCGACTTTAAGTCACAATTTCTGGATGATTGCAAGACACTGGGGACATTGATGGCTGTCGGTCTAGAAACAGGTATCTTCTAGTCTGTTGCCTCATCCAAGAGCAGCGTGCACAGAAAGCCCGTGCACTACGCCTTTTTCGAAGGCGCGGTATGTCTGTGGAATCCAACAAACAGGAAAGTTCTGCAATTTGGTTTCCGCTCCAATATGAACGAATACTAAGTTGACGCCTGGAGCACGCAGCAGCTGTCACTCACAACGGACAACTCCATAACTTGATCACAGATCCGAACAGACGGGGCCCCTGTACATGTTACTTCCCGCCATACAATCATGACAGCCGTTCATTCCTCTTGGGACATCTGTTTTTCAAGCTCCTGCACTCTCAGTTCCAACAACTTTGTCCGCTCTCGGGTTCTTTCCAGGATTTTTTGCTGTATTTCGAATTGCTCCCGGGTCACGAGATCCATTTTTTCCAGATTGCTTCGTAAAACAGCTTCAATATTTTGTTTGACATCATCAGCAATTTCACCAGGAAGAGCAGAAGCAATTGCTTGTGTTAATTTCTCTAGCATCATTATTTCCTGCAATATTTCGTTGTCAATTGCCAGCGACATAAATGACATGGGCAGTGTTTTTCAATGCCTCCAGCCAATTCTGATACCGCGCGGTAGCCTTGCGCGTGTAGATGGTCTGTCGGGCCTCTTCTCTTGCAACGTCCAAAGAGGGATCGTGCTCTCTTTGATCCAATACCTGGATAATATGGTATCCGAAGGGCGACAATATGGGTTCACTAAACTCGTTGATGCCCATCTGACTGATGGCTGTATTGATTTCATGCGTCATGTCGTCAGGATTGACCCAGCCAATCAGACCACCCTCGGCACTCGTTCGCACATCATCTGAATGCAACCGGGCCAGACTCTCGAAGTCAGCCCCATTTTTCAGTTGATCATACAAACCCCAAGCAAATGCTTCATTCTCCTGCTGTGTCCGTTGCTTCCTTTGTGGCTGAATCAGGATATGACGAATAAGGAACTGTAAAACCAATTCTCCTCCGCCCTTCTTATCATGGAGCTTCAAGAGATGAAAACCGTTTTCGCTTTGAATGATATCCGTTATCTGTCCGACAGGTGTCGCCCGCAGAGCCAACAAAAATATTTCTGGAAGTTGGGCCCGATTCCTCCAACCAAGGTATCCTCCATCGTTTTTATTCGAATCAGAATAATCTTCGACAGCCTTGGCAAACGGGGCACCTTCGACAAGTTTTGCATGTATAAATACCAGATTGTCATAGTCAGACCGAATTTGTTCCTCATTCTTTTGTGCTGTCGATATCGCCAAATGCGAAATTTCATATGCCTCATCAGTATCCTGCAATCTTTCATGCGTTCTCAGATAATGTTCAATCTCCTGATCGCTGACCCTGACTTTAGAATAAACTGCCGTTTCTATTAATTGTTGAACCTGTACCTGACCCCGAAGATTTTCCCTGAATTGTTTCGCGGTTAATCCGTCTTTTTCCAACACTTGTTGCAGTTGATCAACAGTGAGATTGTTTCGGTCTGCAATATTCCGAACCGCTTGTTCGA
This sequence comes from Candidatus Poriferihabitaceae bacterium, assembly GCA_965214625.1. Lineage (GTDB taxonomy): Bacteria > Pseudomonadota > Gammaproteobacteria > Arenicellales > Poriferihabitantaceae. The sequence continues at coordinate 109,829 of OZ243962.1, forward strand.
CCTGTTCATCTGTTATGGTAATGCCGAATTTTTCGGCTTCAATCAACTGAATGCGTTCATCAACCAACAGATCAAGTACCTCGGGGTCAATGGGACTCTCCGAGGAGACTTGCTTCAGATTGTTTTCCAGCGCTATCTGACGATATCGCGTGTCGTATTCGGAAAGCGTGATTGCCTTGTCATTGACGATAACCAATATTTTATCAATCGCTATCGTCTGGGCCAAACTGACGGTTGAAAGCGACAATGAGAGGATGAGAGATAGGATTAGTTGCAGCAACTTGTTTCACCCACTTCAGACGTTCGAGATTTGTAATTTATAGTTGTGAGCCGATGCGACCAAGATCATCCAGTGAAAAGATCAGAATAAACCGGTTGTCATATATGCCGCTATCGTGCAAATAACGTTGTGTTTTCAGTTTGACCGCCCAACAGCAGCCATCATAAGCGATTCCTGCCCCTGTGGTGGTCATTTCGCTCTCTTCAATTGAATAACCGGCCTCCATTTCCAATTGCCATCTTGGTGCAACAGGCATTTGGGTGCCGAGATGAACAGCCTCTTTCTTCGATTGGGACTGATTAGCAAAATCTTCGTCCAATGTATATCGTATCGTAAAATTACGGCGTCGACTGTGATCATATTCAGCCGAAACCTCGAAAAAACCGATCTGTTTCTCTTGCTCGGACCAGCGGGTAAATCCCTGGATATTCCAATCCGGATTGATATTGGCTCCCAGCTCAATGAGAAAATCAGATCGATCCGCGGTCTCTGTCGGAGCGATGGTGGTTAACCCGACCTCCCGGTCCTCCAGAAAGAACACCTGCCCCAGTTTGATGTTGAATTTTTCCTCCCCGGAATCATCATCAATCAATCGGCTGGTCAGTCCAACTGAAATCTGATGGGTATCTCCAACGATATCGCCACCGAAATAGCGATTCTCTCTAAAATAGTGACTGAAACTGCTGCCACTGCCACCACCACTATCAAACTTCGGAAACCGTTCTTGTTGGCTCCTCCCTGGAATATTGACATAGAAAAGACGCGGTTCCAATGTTTGCAGATAATTGATCTCGTTACGCGAGAACAGCCTTTCAAAGATCAGACCACTATCGACACTGGTGATCGGAACGGATACTGTGGGGGAATTGTCCATCCCAAGCGCAGTGTGATCGAGTGAATAACGGATGGATTGTACGGACACTTTTGGCGTGATATAGCCATACACTTCCTTCATGGGCAGTTGGAGATATGGTTTTACATTCAACCGTGTTCCAGTCACCTTGGTACGATCATCGTGTTCGAATCGGTTATACCGGGAGTTCAGTCCGGTTTCAAAAATGCCGACCTCCTGAGGTTTGATGTCCAAGGACAGTGACGGCAGTCTCTCATACGGATAATCGCTTTGCGCTACTGATTCATTCACGGATTTGAAGGTGGATACCCCTGCCGTGAATTTCAGCAGTTGACTGTTGTAGTCCACGCCTGCTTTCTGCTGGACATAACTGGACGCGACAACATCCACTTCATTGGAGAAATCATCGAAATAACGGCTATCCGACACGTCCTGATAATCAATCGCCGCCCCCCAGCGCTGACCCAGATCATGACGATGTTTGTATCCGATGGCATAGCGATCATCCCCGTATACGTCGTCTGAAGGCAGTATTTCCGCTTTGATTTCCCCCTTACTCTGGTGAGTCAGGTAACGGTACTCACCATAAAGCTGGTTCCCCCGATGACTCAGGACGCGAGGAATAATGGTTGCATCATGTTGAGGGCCAATGTTGATATAGTACGGTATCTGAACAATATAGCCGGATTCCTTTTCATAACTGACGGAAGGGAACAAAAAACCGGTTTTTCGTTCGTCATTGATGGGAAAGGTGACTGTCGGAAAATAGAATATTGGAATCCCCTTGAATTTCACTTTCATCGATTTTGCCGTTCCTACACCGGCAGCATGATTAAGTTTGATCTCGCGGGAATGAATGACCACATCTTCGTTGCCCTTCGGGCAGGTCGACATGGTCGCCTGACTGAGTCGTGTCACATGCCTTCCCTCAAAAGTGACCTGTTCAGCAGTCGCCCTGGCCCGGACAGCGGTTTCGTTCTTGTCCGGCTCGTCATCCCGTTGCAATTGGCGGTCAGATTCGAACACCGGCCTTCGTATCGGATCAAATAGGGAATAGCTTTCAATAAATGATGTGTGAGCGCGGGTTACGTACTTCGGCGCATCATCCTCAAGTCGCATTTGCACCTTGGAAGCATCGCCAATAGTCGTCTCCACATCCAACTGCAATGAGTCAGCGGTCACCTCATCGCCATTCGGTGTATAGTATTTCACATTACCTTGAGCGGTAACTTCATAGGTTTGCCTGTCAAAAGAAATCTCATCAGCAAATAATCCTTGATTGCCCTGTACAACTTGGGCATGACCGGTAAGGAGAACGAGTTCGGTACCCTGCTCGACATCAATCTCATCGGCTTCCAGATTGATCGGCAGTTCATCCTGGTTTTCAGCGGGACTTCTGCCCAGCACCAAAGGGGCATTGATCACGCCGGGTCGACAGAGACGGGCATCGGCAAATCCCATTTCATTATCACCCAGTGTAATTGCTGATACGGTTGGAATCCCCAGCATGACCATCGAGATGACGGTCAAAACAAATAACAGCGGGTTCAGGTTCTTTACTGACGTTGTGTTAATTGTGTTTCGCGTCATTCTGCCCTCGGCATGCATGATGGTCATACAGAATTATAGAATGTTGTCCATTTATAATCCATGACCAAATATAATTACCGTCATGAGCATAGACAGCCAGTATAAATGGAAGCGGTAATTCTTGCTGCGGGTCGTGGCGAGCGATTGCGACCGATTACAGATCATGTGCCCAAACCATTGATCAAGGTCGGTCAAAATCGGTTGATTGAACACCATATTTGGCGACTCAAGCAAAATGGCTTTAAACGATTGGTGATCAATCTCGCCCATCTCGGCGACCAGATCAAAGCGGTACTGGGGGCTGGAACCCGATTCGGCATGGAGATTGTTTATTCACCAGAGCCTGAAGGTGCACTAGAAACGGGGGGTGGCATCAGGCAGGCGTTGGATTATATCCACTCAGACGTGTTTATCGTGATTAACAGTGATATCTACACTGATTATGAATTTAAAAAAATTAAGTTGGGGAAAGATCAAAATGCGCATTTGATTATGGTCGATAACCCCATTCACAATCCCACCGGAGACTTTGTTCTCCATGGCGCAAAAATCGGATTGATAAAACGACCATCACTCCATTCGATGACTTTTTCCGGCGTGGGCTACTATCGACGATGCATGTTTGAGTCCCATCCGAAGGGACGGTATCCCCTCTTGTCCCTGCTGGAACAACAAATCCGGAACCAAAGAGTCAGTGGAGAGCCCTATCACGGTATCTGGATTGATGTCGGCACCAAAGAACGGTTGGAAGCAGCCCGTCAAGTCGCACGGTAAACAACTGCTTGTCACGAGTCCAAACCCGTTCACTTTACAGCCTATTTTCATTGTTCTGTCTCGGATCATCAGGCTCCGCATCGGTTACCAAGACCGCAAAGACGACTTTGTTGATGAGGTCCAAGCCACTACCCACTTGAACGGGCGCCACGAAGATGATGGTTTTATCAGCATCGACGCCTTGTTCCTGACGACCCAGTGCGGATTCAGGAAAAGTGTTTTCGCAGCACCTGAACGATCGTGGAAGAAACGCGCTCAATGTTGATTGAGGCTAACCATTGACTCATCTGCGTGACTTTCAGATGCTCGTCGCCACAAGGGACGATCCATGAAAAAGGCTCAAGGTCCATATCGATGTTCAAGCTAAACCCGTGATAACAGCATCCCTGACGGATACGCAGGCCCAAAGCAGCGATTTTCTCCGATGAAACATACACGCCGGGTGCTCCTTTGGTGGTATACCCATGGATACCGTGAATTTCCAGCGTTTCGATCACTGACAGTTCAATCTTGCTGACCAGTGACTTGGGGCCGATGCGTCGTCTCTGCAGGTCCAGTAACAGATAAACGATAAGTTGGCCCGGGCCATGGTAGGTGATTTGTCCGCCCCGATCAGACTGAACAACGGGAATACCCTGGACGGATGGTTTCGGGTCATGTCTGCAGCGGGTGCCGAGGGTAAAAACCGGATCGTGCTCCAGTATCCAGATTTCATCGCCTGTCCTGGCGGTCCGATGGTCCGTAAAGTATTTCATTTTCAGCCAGCTTGCACGATACTGGCACCGACCAAGAGAACGAAACTGAATCTCTTTGTTCATAGCACCATGACCACCTCGGGGTGTGAAGTGAGACGGCGAAATAACGTATCAATAAGCGTTTTATTCCTCGCCCGCACCTTACAGCTCAATGACCGATAGCGTCCCTTTGAACTTGTCTTTGTGCACAGACCAAGCAGGTCAGTGGGATGTATGACTTCAAGCACGACTTGCCTGATCATATCATCTGCACCTGCCTGTGCGTAAACGAAGACCTTGATATCGATGATGCATGGAAAAACCATGCCTTGCGGCTGGCTGTTCCCTGTCAATTGAGAAATACGGCCAGTGGTCGCAGGAGCAATTGTTTGCACCAATCCAATACTTGTGAAAACCAGGGCCCTGCAGGATAGTCTTCGTCAACTTGCAGTGCCTTTTCCATGACCGTCTCTCCCGCATACTGAATCCGGAGTGATCCGACACGGTCACCCTTCGCAAGGGGTGCTTCCAAGCTTTGCGGCAGTATCAGGTGTGCGGACAATTTGTCCAATGTCCCTGTCGGATAGAGAATGCCAATCGACTCCGCGGCATGCACGCGTGCTTTTGGCACCTGTCCCATCCATAGTGGCAGCACCTTGATTTCTGCCTCGGGTTCGTAAAGTATCCTTTGTTCATACGCAGAATAACCGTATTCCAATAAAGACTGGACCATATCGGCCCTGCGTTTTTTACTTTTGGCGCCTGCGACGATGGCAATGAACCGAGTCCCGTTTCGATTTGCAGATCCGATCAGGCAATAACCTGCGTTTCGAGTATACCCCGTTTTTATCCCATCTACCGTTGAGTCCCGGTAAAGCAAAGAATTCCGGTTTGGTTGGGAAATATCGTTATAGGTATACTCCTGTTGAGAATAATAGGTATAAAAATCCGGAAAATTTTTGATCAACGATCTTGCCAGTATCACGATGTCGTGTACGGTACTGTAGTGATTTTCATCTGGCAGGCCACTGCTGTTGGTAAAGTGGGTATCCATCATACCCAACTCTGCTGCCATCAGATTCATCATAACTGCGAATTGTTCCTCTGACCCACCGAGATGTTCTGCCAAGGCCACCGAAGCATCGTTGCCTGATTGTATGATCAGTCCCTTGATTAAATCCTCAACACGCACCTGTGTGTCAACCTGGACAAACATCCGGGACCCGATTGTTTTCCAGGCCTTTTTACTGATGTGAACCTTGTCCGATAATTGTATCTTCTGTTTTTTCAGGGCATCAAATACCAGATAACTGGTCATCAGTTTCGTCAGGCTGGCAGGTTCTATTCGCCCTGTTTGATTTTCTCCAGCCAGTATCCAGCCTGTTTGAAACTCGACCAAAAGCCATGATGTCGCATTAACGTTCGGCACAGGAATAGTGGATTTGATCTCCTCAGGAACAGGCTGTAATATGGCCGATGCATTGATCGGAACAAGATAAAGCAAAAACAGTAAAACAAGAAATCGATGCATTTCAAACAATGGATAAAGACAAAAGTTAACTAAGTCGGTGAGAATGAAGCAGGGTTGAATCAGTGCCCGCAGAGGTTATTCGAAGCATATTCAAATCAGTCGGTGGTCAGTGTCATCACGATGCCAAACTCAGATTCTAGGGCTGTCTTGGACATCATCATGGTATCGAACTTGTCGAAAGGCCCGACGCGTACTCGATAAGGCGGACCGAGCGATATCTGCTCATGGTCCGATTCAGGAAACAAGGGCCAGCCTCCTGTTTCCAATATCTTTCTCATTTTCAATGCATTTCCCAACTGTGAATAGGCAGCGACCTGGATATAGAAACTAACACCAGCAGGTAGTGCATAACCGGTCGATTCGAACTGTGGCGCGTCAGATTTGTGATTGGCCTGATGTGTTTTTGCCGTACGATGGCGTGACGGGTCAATCGCCCTGACTTCGACTCGCCCTGTCCCTTTTTGGGCAATGCCGAGCTTATGCGCTGCCGCATAGGAAAGATCAATGATTCGCTGGTGAAGGAACGGGCCACGGTCGTTGACCTTGACGATGACTTTTTTCCCATTATCCAGATTGGTTACTTCAACATAGGTCGGAAGAGGCAGTGTCGTGTGGGCTGCGGTCATCGCCCACATATTATAGGTTTCGCCACTGGAAGTACGCCGACCGTGAAATTTCTTGCCGTACCAGGAAGCCACCCCCCTTTTGACATAACCCTTGGATGACTTCAAGGGCCGATAGTGTTTCCCCAACACGGTGTAGGGCTTGTTGCCGGTACGACTCAGCGGTTCATGTTTCGGTTGTGCATCCGGGATATCCTCAATTGCGATATCGATGCTGTCCGGAGGCCGATCCCCGCCGTAATATCCACCCGCCTTCAGTGGTACCGTCGGCTTGCCGCATCCGGAAAGCACCAACAACCCTGCGATGAGCAGCCCGTAGAGACAGGGAACCGGGCGCCAGAAGACGATCATGCCATCATCCACTCCTCGCATGTTTCACGGAATCGGCAAGTTCAATAATTGCCATGGCATAATTCAAACTGGGGTTATAACGCGTCAAAACATACAGATTCTTATAGCCCACGATGTATCTGTTGTGATTTTTTTCCTTTAGCCGGAGCAATGCAACCTTTTCACTGGCCTTTTCACTGTCATAAGTGATGCCCACCGCGTGAAGTTGCTGATGCGTCAGTCCGGGTTTCACCTTCTTGCTCACAAGATTGACTGCCTCCGGTGACAGCTCCTGGCTAATATCGGCATAGATTGTCTGATGGCGCTGCCAGCCATGCCGCTTGAGATAATTCGCAACACTGCCGATTGCGTCCTCAAACTCATTCACCAGATCACGCTGGCCATTGTCGTTAAAATCAATGGCATAAGCCTGATAACTGCTCGGCATAAACTGAGGAATTCCAATGGCACCTGCAAAGGAACCGACTACAGTGGATGGATCGATATTTTCCTTTCGAGCAGTGTTGAGAAATATTCTCAACTCAGAGGTGAAGAATTTACTTCGTCGGGGGAACTCAGCCGATAGCGTGGCCAGACTGTCTAGAACCCGCCGACTGCCCATTCGGACACCGTAATGTGTTTCAACACCCAGCAGTGCAACTATAATCGATTGTGGAATACCAAACTGATCCGTTGCTTTGTCTAGCGTCGCTTGATGGGCATTCCAGAATTTCACCCCATCGTTGATTCGTCTTTTGTTGATGAAATGTTTTCGATATTGATACCAGGGTAATGATTCATATTGCCGATTCATCAGCTCCAGTGTTTTTTGGTCAATCCTTGCACTTTCCAGGACCCGGATCAGTTCCGTTCGTGGATAGCCATCTTCGCGGAACATTGTCTCCACTAGTGACTGCAGCACCGGATGATCTGCAATTTGAAGGGCACTTGCATGGTGTGACACCGCCAACATGCCCATCACCACCGCCAGTCGAATCAATTTGTAAAATGACATCATATCTATCTTCTCGATAAAAATTGCTTGTGCCTGTCAATGCTCATCAGTATCCCAAACGCGATCATGAAAGTCATCATTGAGGTCCCACCATAACTCACCAGGGGAAGTGGAACCCCGACAACCGGCAGGATACCCGATACCATGCCAATGTTAACAAAGACATAACAAAAAAACGTAAAAGAGAGGCTCCCTGCCAATAATCTCGAATAGGTGTCGTGAGCATAAAATGCAATCATCAGACCCCGAAAAACCAAAAACAAATACAGCGACAACAACACCAGTCCACCGAGCAACCCAAATTCTTCGGTATAAACCGAAAAAATAAAATCAGTGCTTCTTTCGGGGATAAATTCAAGTTGGGATTGACTGCCCGACAACCATCCCTTGCCCTGCATCCCTCCCGATCCGATGGCGATAATTGACTGAATGGTATGGTAACCGGCCCCTAACGGATCCTTCCAGGGATCAAACAGGGTGAGTACCCGCTGTCGCTGATAATCCCGCAGAACCAGCACCCACAAGATCGGTGCCGCCACACTCAAGCCGATCAGGACGGAGACAATCCATTTCCATCCCACACCGGCAAGGAAAATGACCAGAATCCCGGTCAATGCAACAAATATGGCAGTCCCCAGATCCGGCTGCAGGATGACGAGCCCCGTGGGTATCAGCACCAGCACCACGGCAACCAGCAACACTAACGGGCGGGGGGGCAAGGTGAACCGAGTCAACAGCCATGCCACCATCATCGGGACAGCCAGTTTCATGATCTCAGCGGGCTGAAATCGGAACAGTCCCAGATCGATCCACCGCTGAGCCCCTTTGCCGGTAAAGCCAACCGCCAGCACGATCAACAGCAAGGCCAGACCCAAAAGATAGACATGGGGCGACCAGTAAGCCAGTCTCGCCGGCGAGATACGGACCACAAGCAGCATCACGACAAAGGCGACCCCACCGCGGATGCAGTGTTTGATGAGCAGTTCAATATCCTCACCGCCAGCACTGAAAAGAGCAATCAGGCTTAACCCGAAAACCATCGCAATGGTGCTTAGGATCGAGAAATCAAGAAAATTTTTCTGCTTCGATATCACAATCTATAGCTGGCTGACAAGCGTTTCTTCCGGATACAGTTTCAATCGCTCCAGCAAGTAATAATCCAACAGACCCCGGGCAATCGGCGCCGCAACTCGACTCCCGCTGCCACCATGTTCAATGATGACCGCAATCGCGATTTTAGGATCATCAAGCGGCGCGAAGCCAACAAACAGGGAATGGTCACGATGTTCTTTCTTGACATTTTTTTCATCATAGGTCTCATCTTGGGCAATACTTTTGACCTGTGCCGTTCCCGTCTTACCCGCCATTTCGTAGCGTATTCCCCGGTTTATCGACCTTGCCGTCCCCCTTTGACCGTGAACCACGTCCTTCATGCTATTGATCACCCGGGCATACTGATCAGCCGTGTAGGGAGGCGACGTGGTAACCGACCGGGGTTCCAATTTTTCGATGGCCTGACTTTGCGCATTCTCAAAAGCGGTCAAGAATCGTGGATAAATGCGTTGTCCCCTATTCGCCAGTGTTGCCGTCGCGCTGGCAAGCTGTAACGGTGTCACCAGCATATAACCCTGACCGATACCGGTAATCACCGTTTCACCTTGATACCAAGGCGCACCCCTGGCCCGCTTTTTCCAGTCCCGTGACGGCATCAAACCACTGGGTTCATCCGGCAAGTCGATCCCGGTCTGCTCACCGAAGCCAAACTGTCCCATACCTTCGTGCATACGATCTATTCCCATGTCCATTGCCAATCGGTAAAAATAAACATCGCAGGACTGCACAATTGCATCATGCCCATCAACTTTTCCGTGTCCACTTTTTTTCCAATCGCGATAGCGATGCTTAACGCCCGGGGGGCTGTACCAGCCAATACAAACCACCTCAGTATCATGACTGATCCCACTACCCATTCCAATCAATGACATAAAGCTTTTGATGGTTGAACCCGGAGCATATCGGCCGTAAAGTGCCCGATTGAACAGCGGACGGCGAGGTGAATTACTCAGTGCCGCATACTGTTTCTGACTGATGCCATTGACAAATGGATTGGCATCAAATGTTGGCACACTGGCAAACGCCAACACATCTCCGGTTGCCGGTTCAATTGCCACGATGGCGCCTTCGTATCCCTCGAGCAGTTCGATACTTTTTTGCTGTAGCTTGATATCCAGTCCGAGATGGATGCTATGCCCGGAATCCGGAGCGACCTGTTCAAGGCTTCTTAGGACTCGACCGTGTGCATTGGTTTCAACGCGTTCAATGCCTGATTTCCCCAACAAATCGGATTCATAGTAAGACTCGATACCACTTCTGCCAATATAGTCCAATCCCCGATAAATCTGATTATCGACCCGGTTGAGATCATCGCCACTAATCCTGCCGATGTACCCGATGACATGCGAAGTCAACTCGCCTCTGGGGTAATGTCTTTGCAATCCGGCACGCAACTTGACGGCAGGATAATGATGTTGGTTTACCGCAAACCGAGCCGCTTCGTCTTCGCGCAGGTTGGTACGCAATATCATGCGCTCAAATTTCGGTCGTTTACTGATCCGATTCTTGAATTCACTCACATGCTCGTCAGTCAACTCGACCAGTTGCCCCAATTTGTCCAAAAGCCGATCCCAATTCTCGACCTTGTCTGGAAGAATCTCCAGATTGTAGCTTGTGAAGTTCTGCGCCAACACCTCACCGTTTCGATCATAAATCAATCCTCGAGTCGGCGGTAAGGGGAAAAAGTCGATTCGATTATTTTGCGCCAGGGTCGAAAAACGTTCGTGCTGAGAAATCTGGAGATAGGCCAGACGGACAATCAGTATCAACGCCAAAATGGTGACGAATCCGAATAAAAACAGAATGCGTCCGTGAATGACCTCACTCTCCTTGAGATAGTCCCGAATCGGAATCACCGATTTATCCTCGACTTGTGTCGTACGAACCGAAGCACTGTATAGATGACCGGCCACATCAAGGCGGTCGTGAAAGCGGATAGCCAATACACCGGTTTGATCTCAATCCCACTGGTTACGTGGTAGACCCATACGGTAAAAAAAAGATCAACACTCGTGATCACAAAAACAATGAGACATTGCCGCCACAAATGATACATCCGTGTTCTGCGATAGGTACTGACTGCGATCAGCGCAACAAAGGCCTTACCAATCGCATGCTGACCGAGCAGTGAATAATACAGGATGTCCAGTGTCAAACCGATCCCCCATCCTGCGCCGACACCAATCCGCTCTGGAAGCGCAAGACACCAGTAAAACAAGACCAGAGTCACCCAGTCCGGACGCGCATTTTCCAACCAGTCCGGATACGGAACAAGATTGAGAAAAACCGCCACAACGAAGGTAAACAGGACGACCCGCAGTTGCCCTCGACCGGCTGTTTTTTGCTTATTCACTTAATCGTCCAACAAGTTCATCAGAATCAACCGTCGACCTATCGTTGTCCCACAACAGCAGCACTTCCTTGGTGAAACTGATCCGGGCGGAAGTAACCCCAGTCACGCTGAGAAAGGCCTCATTGGCATCCTTGATGATTTCAGTGACTTCCGCCACTTTATAGCCCGCCGGAAAGCGCCCTCCCATTCCTGAAGTCACCAGGATATCGCCCTGCTCAATGTCGGCTTGCTTGCCGAGAAAGGGAAGGATGACCTCGTCAGTGTGACCGGAGCCCTTGACAATGGTTCTCAGCGTATTTCGCCGGATCTGTACGGGCAGGCCATGGCCCGGATCTGTGATCAGAACGAGCTTGCTTCGCTTGTAGCCGACAACGGAAACCTGGCCAAGTACGCCATCCGATGTAATGGCTGGTTGACCCGGATAGACACCGGATTCGATCCCTTTGTCGATTACTATCTTGTGGTTGAATGGTTCAAAGCCGACTTCCACGATGTTGGCGAGCAACACATCACCGACGGTCTTTTTTGATGCAGAAGAGAGTAATTTTGATAACCTTTCGTTTTCCTTGAGCAAGGTTTCATATTGCTGCAGCCGGGATTCAAGGATCAACTGCTCTTTTTGTAATTCAACAAACCGATCATATAGCGCACTGTCCGGATAATATTTCTCCAGCAAAAATTGTATTTTGTCCGGTAATCGAATGACCGCTTCGAATGGGATATTGATGAGGGGAGTGATGATTCTGACGGAATGCAGAAGCGTGCTGCGATGATCAACAATCATCAATGCGATCGACAGCACCATGAGAAGAAAAAAACGAAATACTGCGGACGTCTGACCCATCTTCAGGTAATCATCACCTGGGTCAATAAACGATGCTGCATAGTTGACACCATGTTACGGTTGCGCATTGCCAATGCTCTAGCTCGTTTCGTGCCCGCACAATGTGCTTTGCCTGTTCATGATGACATCCTTGTCCCAGACAGCGATCCGTTTTCGTGTGATCAAGACAACCAGGCGGTTTTTATGACATGGTATGAAAGCGCTTGCTTCCTGGTTGCAATACATCGCAATGAGATGCGCCTCATGCAGAGCAACGTATCTTTATCAACCATCCGTTGCAAAGACATCGCCCAAAATGTCCATTTCTTCCAAGGCCTTTCCGCACCCCCTCGCCACACAGGTCAACGGTTCCTCGGCAATCACCACTGGCAATCGGGTTTCTTGCATCAATCGTCTGTCCATGTCCCTTAAAAGCGCGCCTCCGCCGGCAATCACCATTCCTTTTTCGCTGATATCGCCGCTCAATTCGGGTGGAGTTTTTTCAAGCGCCTGTCGAATCGCCTGCACTATCTGCGTCAATGAATCCTCAATCGACTCGTAGATTTCCTCACTGGTAATCACCAAGCCACGTGACATCCCTTCCGAGACATCCCGCCCCTTGATTTCCATCTCCATGTGCTCCGATTCGGCCCACGCTGTCCCGATGCTTTTCTTGACTCGCTCGGCGGTGGCTTCACCAATCAGAACACCGTGCCGTCGTCGAATATAATTGATGATGGCATCATCAAACGAGTCACCAGCCACTCTCAATGAACCGGAATAGACCATACCACCCAGCGACAGAATACCGACTTCAGTCGTGCCGCCACCGATATCAACGACCATCGACCCGGTCGGTTCAGCAACCGGCAGATTGGCCCCGATCGCAACGGCCATCGGCTCTTCAATAAGGTAGACCTCTCTCGCCCCAGCACTCGCTGCAGATTCCCGAATCGCCCGCCGCTCCACTTGTGTTGAACCACAGGGGACACAAATGATGATTCTTGGGCTGGAAAAAAATTTGTTTTCCTGCACTTTTCGAATGAAGTATTTCAACATGTCTTCCGTCACATTAAAATCGGCGATGACCCCATCCTTCATCGGTCGAATGGCGCGAATAGAACCGGGTGTCCGTCCCAGCATCAACTTGGCATCCTGACCCACCGCAAGCACACTTTTGCCTGGTTCGTTGTTCATGGACTGTTTGATGGCCACCACGGAAGGCTCATTCAAAATGATTCCTTTACTCCGTACGTAAATCAAGGTGTTGGCAGTGCCAAGATCAATGGCAAGGTCGTTCGAAAAGAGCCCGATAAGGCGTTTTAACATTTTTTTTAGCTTATTTTTTGTGGTTGGAAAAGTGGCGAATCACACCATGATCAAGAGGCCCTTACTTTATCAATCGCATGTAGACTATTCAATAGTAGGAAATCAGATACTTCGATACCCAAAGGGACACCCGCAAGATACCGTCACGTGATGCTCCCTAGCGACCTGAAGCCATCCTCATGATGGATTTTTGATTTCGCGATTCATTCCCGATATGACATTGGCCTGTTTACCGGGTCGGTCCACCGTTCCCTTTGCAAAGAATGTCATGTTCGTGTCTTCAAATTCTCCATGACAATCACGTCATTGTGTTTCACGATATCCATGGTCATTCGATACTATATGCTTGCGTTTCCCGAAAAGCCGGCTGTCTGGCCTGCAACGCACAAGGAACGTCTGCATCGCGTTGCCTGGTCGGCTCAAGGTCGCGGTTGAAACGGTGACGAAAAACCCCACAGCCTAGAGGCTTCGCTTTGCCTCTTTCAGTGAGGTGGTCGTACTGTTCATGCAAAAAGAGCGTCTGGCCTGTTTTTTGATCGCCGTCGATCCGTTCGTGCAAGATCGCATTGATCAGGTCACAGTGCTGGCGTCTCAACGCATCGATCCGATTATCACCCGCATCGACTGCACAGGCCCTGAGTGGATACCTCTTGTCAGTGTGCATGTTCTTATTTTGCTGTGTAGTCATCCTTGCCGGGCGGTTATTGGTTTTAGCGACTGAGGTATATAATTCCCCAAAGCACATTACATATGGTAATGTATCCTGTGATACCCATGTCCGTCCGGTTGTCCGCTGCAAAAGTTTGAACCATGTCGATTACACCTGAAGAGATTGCCCATCTCGCCCATCTTGCCAAATTAAAGACCGATAAAGAGACCTCTGCGTTCTATGCGGTACAACTGACACGCATCCTGGCATTGATCGAACAGATGAATCAGATCAACACCGAGGATATCGAGCCGATGTCTCACCCCCAGGATATGGCATTGAGATTAAGGGAGGATATTGTAACCAAGACCGATCATCGGAAAGCATATCAGGCCATTGCGCCCGAAGCCGAAGCCGGTCTGTATCTGGTTCCCAAGGTGATCGACTGAACTCATGATGCGGTCACATAAGTTGTTATGCCCGCCCTGTTGTCTGATGACTGCCCTGCCGGTTCACAGACGTCTGAGCGCCCGGACAGGCCAACAGGGCAAGCCCGTCCTATCATGACAGGGTGCAGATAGCGAACCAGTCGACAATCATTTTTCGTTTCCGATGTCCGACTAATCCGGAGACAGACGAGCTATCGGGGAAAGGGGTCTGATCATCCAAACCATACTGCACATAAGTAATTCAGTCACATAAATAATGCAAGAAAACTCGATTTTGTCCCATGCCAGTGCATTGCGTAAAGGCACCTATTCCAGTGTCGAACTGACCGAGTATTACCTGCATCGGATCACCTCCAACCAACATCTGAACGCTTTTATTACGGTGGTCGCGGAACAGGCGATGGCACAGGCCAGACAGGCGGATGAAAGGTTGAGAAAGGGAACGGCAACAATGCTGACCGGTGTCCCTCTGGCGCACAAGGACTTGTTCTGCACTGAAGGGATATTGACCAGTTGTGGTTCGAGAATGCTCTCGGATTTCATCTCGCCGTATGATGCGACCGTGGTCGAGAAACTGAAGGCACAGGGCATGGTGAACGTTGGGAAAACCAACATGGACGAGTTTGCGATGGGTTCATCCAACGAGAACAGTTATTTCGGGCCGGTCAAAAACCCCTGGAATCTCGATGCCGTTCCCGGTGGCAGTTCCGGCGGTTCAGCCGCAGCGGTAGCGGCTCGACTAGTGCCGGTGGCCACAGCAACCGACACGGGGGGATCCATTCGACAACCCGCTGCCTTTTGTGGCTTGACCGGCATCAAGCCCAGTTACGGCCGGGTGTCCCGTTTTGGTATGGTGGCCTTCGCCTCTTCGCTTGATCAAGGGGGCGTGCTGAGCCGTAGCGCGGAAGATGCTGCGTTGGTATTGCAGGCAATGGCGGGGTTTGACGACAGGGATTCCACTTCCCTGTCCGAGCCGGTACCTGACTATATGGCTGGTTTGAACGAATCGATTACCGGCAAGATTATTGGATTACCCAAGGAATTTTTTACTGATGATGTTGGAAGTGATGTTGCTCAGGCGATTCAGGAGGCCCTTCGCCAACTGAAATACCTGGGCGCGAAAACGGTCGAAGTCGAACTGCCCAACAGTCATGTTGGTATTCCCTGCTATTATGTTCTGGCCCCGGCTGAAGCCTCATCCAACCTCTCCCGCTTTGACGGCGTGCGCTACGGTTACCGGGCGAATCAATATCATGATCTTGATGACATGTATGCCAGGACCCGTGCACAGGGCTTTGGTACCGAAGTGCAAAGGCGTCTGATGATCGGCACCTATGTCCTGTCATCGGGGTATTATGATGCCTATTACATCAAGGCCCAGAAATTACGTCGTCTGATTGCGGATGATTACCGCAAGGCCTTTACGAAATGTGATCTGGTGCTAGGGCCCACCACGCCCCATTCGGCCTTCCTGATCGGGGAAAAGAACGAGGACCCTATTGCGATGTACCTGAATGACATATTCACCAACTCCGCGAATCTGGCCGGGTTGCCGGCAATTTCCGTACCGGCGGGATTTGATCGAACCGGCCTGCCGATTGGCCTGCACCTGGTGGGGCGTTATCTCGATGAATCAACGCTGTTGAATGTTTCCCATTGTTATCAACGGGAAACAGATTGGCACCTGAAGATACCGGAGAACTGCGAATGATCAAATGGGAGACGATCATCGGGCTGGAGGTGCATGTCCAGCTCAAGACCCGAAGCAAGATTTTTACGGGTGCCTCTACCGCTTACGGTGCTCCACCGAATACCCAGGCCTGCGATGTCAGTATTGCGCTGCCGGGCGTGTTGCCGGTGATGAATCGGGCGGCTGTCGAACTGGCGGTCAGATTTGGGCTTGCCATTGGCGCGAAAATAAATCAACGATCAATTTTTGCCCGAAAGAATTATTTTTATCCGGATCTGCCGAAGGGCTATCAGATCAGCCAGAATGATGCCCCGATTATCGGACGTGGAGTGCTCGATATCACAATCGATGATAACACCCGGCAGATCGGTATTACCCGGGCACATCTTGAGGAAGATGCCGGTAAGTCATTGCACGAGGATTTTCACGGTTATTCCGGGATCGACCTCAATCGAGCCGGCACCCCGCTACTGGAGATTGTCTCCGAGCCGGATATGCGTTCCGCTCGTGAAGCGGTTGCCTATTTGAAAAAACTCCATCGTCTGGTGCGTTACCTCGACATCTGTGATGGCAACCTGCAAGAAGGGTCCTTCCGTTGTGATGCCAACGTGTCTGTCCGGCCACAGGGTCAACGCGAACTGGGAACAAGAACCGAGTTGAAAAATATCAATTCTTTTCGATTTGTCGAAAAAGCGATTGACTATGAGGTCACTCGGCAGATCGATATTCTCATCAACGGTGGAACGATCATGCAGGAAACCCGTTTGTATGATGCAGACCGGAACGAAACCCGTCCCATGCGCACCAAGGAAGATGCCCATGACTATCGTTATTTTCCGGATCCGGATTTGCCCGAGATGGTTCTGGATGACGGATTTATTGAAGCCATCGGTCGATCCATGCCTGAACTGCCCGACCAAAGGCAGCACCGTTTTACTGTCGACATGGGGCTGAACCCGAATGATGCCCAAAAACTGGTTTCTGAGCGGGCCGTTGCCCATTATTTTGAAGCCGTTTGTGCTCAAAGCGTTGCGCCTCCCCAAAGGGTTGCCAACTGGATAAACGGCGAATTGAGCAGTGCACTGAACCGACACCAGCTGGGCATCGAACAATCTCCGGTTGACAGCCTGCGGTTGGCCACTTTGCTCGACCGGGTCGAGGATCAGACAATTTCAGGGAAAATCGCCAAAGAGCTCTTTTTGCTGTTGTGGGACAGTGACCGGACGGTGGATGACATCATCAGGGAAAAAGGATTAAAACAGATGACCGACGCCGGTGAAATAGAAGCGATCATCGACACCGTGCTCAAGAACAGTGAAAAACAGGTCAATCAATACAAGCAGGGCAATCAGAAAATTCTCGGTTTTTTTGTCGGGCAGATCATGAAACAGACCCGTGGCAAGGCGAACCCCAGGCAAGTCAATGAAATCTTGCGAAATAAACTCGACTAACGCGCAGATTTGATGTAAAAGGTGATTCCATGCGGGCCTGTAGCTCAGTTGGATAGAGTATCTGGCTTCGAACCAGATGGTCGGGGGTTCGAGTCCCTCCGGGCCCGCCAGTTCAGTCATCGGATTTTCAGGAACAATTCAGGGCGTGTTGTGATCGGACGCACAAACCCACGGTGGACAAAGCGTGCAAAGGGGTAATGGGAAGGCCACCAACCCAGAATCAGTCCTTGTCGTAATCCCGGTCCAGCGGGCGAAGCGTTTCAATATCGATCATGCACCGTACAAATCGAACTGGAAAGCCCTATTGATCATTCCTTCTCGATGTCTGTCCTGGCGTCCTGTTGAACCCTATCGATTTTTTTGCCGGTGGTGAAACCGGATGCGGGTCATCACAAATAACATTAATGCGGCGACAACGATAGAAGGCCCTGATGGCGTATCCAGTTCTGCCGAGGCCAGTAATCCCCCGACAACCGCAAGCACCCCGGCGACCGCCGCACCGGCGGCCATTTTTTCGGGGCTGGTTGCAAAGCGCCGCACCGTCGCAGCCGGTATTACCAGTAGCGCGACGATCAGCAACACTCCGACAATCTTGATGGCAACGGCAATCACAGCTGCCACAAGGAGACCAAATGCCAATTGCATGCGTTCCGGTTTCAGTCCCGCCACGGTGGCCAGATCAGTGCTGACGGTTGCCGCTAACAGCGGACGCCAGATCCACCACAACGTTCCCAGTGCAACCGTACCACCAATCCAGATGACCGCCAGATCAATACGCGTTACGACGAGAATGTCCCCGAATAATAATGCATGCAGGTCAAGTCGCATGTTCGGGAAAAAAGAGAGAATGACCAAGCCAAGGGCAAGTCCCCCATGGGCAAACAGACCCAGCAGGGCATCCGTGGGAAGCGTATCACTCCGCTCAAGAAAAAACATCGCGAATACCACCACCGACGCAGTGGCAAATATGCCCAAGACCAGATTCAATTCGAACAGGACCGCAAAGGCAACACCGAGCAAGGCCGAGTGTGCAATCGTTTCACCAAAGTAGGCCAGTCTTCGCCAGACCACAAAACATCCTGTCGGCCCCGTCACAAGTGCCAGTCCGATACCTGCAAGCAGTGCGCGTACGAAGAAATCATCCAGCATGGCTCAGTCCAATGACATGTCGACCTCGTCCCGGGCCGAGATAACATTGCGCTCCGAGGTTGGTTCATCATGTTCATACGGTACCAGTACCACGATATCATCGCCCATCTCCATGGCTTTGGCGAGGTCGTGGGAGATCATCAGGACACCACAGCCGAGATCATCGCGGATATCGTTAACCAGCGTATGGAGTACATCGGTTCCCGTCACATCAACACCTTGGGCCGGTTCATCGAGAATCAGCAAGTCGGGACGGTCGAGCAGTGTACGCGCGAGTAGCAGTCGTTGGAACTCACCGCCTGACAGGGTTGTGACCGGCGGGTCACCCAGACGTTCCAAACCGACTGCAGCCAGCGCAGCATCAATGTCATGCGCATCGAAATGACCGGTCAGCGTCATCAGTCGGCGCAGACTCAACGGCAACGTCGGATTCATCGACAACCGTTGCGGAACATAGCCTGTCTTGAGAGACGGCATCCGCTCAATGGCCCCCTCATCTGTACCAATTAAACCGAGAACAGCCTTAGCACAGGTTGACTTGCCTGCACCATTGGCACCGATCAGGAAAACCAGTTCACCGCGAACCACCCTGATGTCGACATGCCGCACGATCCAGCGTTCCCCTCTTCTCACACCAATGTCGCGTGCATTGATGAGCAGGCGATCCCTTGCAGTCGATATCTTCTCCAAGGCCACCTAGTGACACCTGTCTCCACTTAACGGAGCCGGACAACCCGCCATTGTCTGTCTGTCCGGTTTCGGGATACAACCCGCTTCCGACCTCTTTTCGATCGCTTCTGTCAAACCTTTAAGTCTTTCCGTTCCAGTGTAGGGACAATTTTCTATGACATTATACACTTGATCTGAGCTGTATAATTCAGGTCACACGACAGCACCCATGTCCATGTTTTCCTGATCAGTTTTGACATCTTTTAGGACCTGCAGGTCGGTTCTTGCCTTTCTGCATGACGACCGCCCTCTGCCTTTTTTTTGAGCATTGGCCGTGTGGTCCTTGACATCGAACATGGATATTTTGCTCCATCACCTCGTCTCGCAAAAAGACTTTTGTGTAAAAGCTTGTGATGGCCCATGCTTCCCTCATATGATGCGTTGCTCCCGGCGTGTCCCGATCATTTATTTGACACTGCCATCGCAGTGCTTCATATCGGTAACTTCTTTCAGGTCTGCCACATCACGTTTGCAACCAGATCAGTGGAACATTGACAAGAACATCGTTTCCCAATCGGATTTATTCGATGCATCAGCAGTGACCCTTGATTCAATCTCCCCTTTTAATCCACTGACAACCGGATTGTTTTGTTCAGTTGAATATGATGATGCCTGTTGCGGACAATACACGACCCAGTCTGGTGTGTGCAGGGTCCACACATAACGACCATTCCAGTTCGTACAAATCAAGTACTCACGAACGATTCAGAGCGATTACAAGGAACAAAGGAACCACGGTTGATAACACGACAACCCACTCGGATAGAAAGGTTCCTGCAGCAAGTCTCGACGTTCCACTGATTGGTCAATCTTATGCCAAGGTATGAAATAATTGTTCCGGGCAGACCCGTCTTCGATAAATTTGATTCGGGCAGCATTATTTTCAGGGGACAGGATCGAATGAAACAAAATCAAGTAGATGATTCCGGGTTGGCGATTGGTTTTAAGATTGATAACTGGCGTTCAGCCTCCCGACCCAATCAGGACACTCTGACGGGCCGTTATTGCTGTTGTGAGCCACTCGAAATGGAGAAACACAGCGAACAGCTTTATTCCGCCTATCGACAGGACAAGGAAAATCAGATTTGGACCTACCTCCCCTACGGCCCGTTCCAGAATATCAATAGCTATAGGAAATGGATGACAAGCACCTGTTTTAATGGTGACCCTTGCTTCTATGCAGTTATCGATCGCAACACCCATCTGGCCGTTGGCGTTGCCAGTTATCTTCGGATGGATCCGCAAAATGGTGTCATCGAAGTCGGACATATCAATTATTCCCCCCAACTACAGGGGACCGTTGCATCGACTGAGGCCATGTATCTGATGATGAAAAATGCTTTTTCCTTGGGGTATCGACGATATGAATGGAAGTGTAACGCGTTGAATTTTAAATCCCGACAGGCAGCCTTGCGTCTTGGTTTCCAGTACGAAGGGATCTTTCGCCAAGCCGCAGTGGTCAAGGGTCGGAATCGAGATACGGCCTGGTTTGCCATGATCGACCTTGAATGGCCCGCCTTGCAGCGTGTTTTCGAATCCTGGCTCGATCCGCAGAATTTCGATCGCAACGGGGTACAGAAATCAGCCCTCTCGATGTTAACTCGAAAAGCGTTGAGGGCAACCACAAGTCGGAGGGGATATCGAGGGAGCCAAACCGGATTTGCGATTCGCCCCGTTCAATCGACCGACTTCATTGATTGGGCCCGGGTTTACCGCGGTTATGCCGATTTTTACCAGGTGCCGATGACCCAGACTGTCCTCGATACGGTATGGGCATGGCTCATGGATGAGGATCACGAAATGGAAGGATTGGTTGCGGTGCATGATACCCGTCTTTGTGGATTGGCACACATACGACGGATGCCTAATCCACTTCGTGGTATTGAAATCGGTTTTCTGGACGATTTATTTGTGGAACCGGCTTCACGGGGCAATAAGGTGGGTGAAGCCCTGTTTGAAGCACTACGGGGACTTGCCAGACAACGCGGATGGTCAAAAATCAGATGGATTACAGCCGATGACAACTACCGTGCTCGCGCACTTTATGACAAGGTCTCAAACAAAACGATGTGGAATACATACGAAATGGCCATTGAGTAACGCCGTCCTTGCTGTCGCTGGCAGTGACCATCCCGCGAGACGGTCTGATCAGGTGCAATACTGGAACGTCCAAAGATGCGGTCGCACCGTTGTCTTATTTTCCGGATCCTGTTTTTTGTTCTATCGCTGTCAGTATCCCTCTTAACATCCTGATTTCCTGCTGACGGGGATTGGCCCGATTGAACAAACGGGTCAGTTTTCGAAGTAGTTTGCCTGAACGGCCATCGATAAATTCAATCTGCTCAAGCACAGCGGCCAAGTGGGCATAAAACTGACGCATCTCGTGTGCATTTGCTTTCGGCTCGCTCAGCTCAAGCGACGGTGTGACATCAGTCACCGCAAGGGTGCGTCTGAGTTCATACAGCAACACCATGACGGCCGAGCCCAGATTCAAAGACGCAAACCCAGTCTCTGCGGGAATTCGGACCAGGTAGTGACATCGTTCTATTTCCCGGTTGGTCATCCCCCTGTCTTCTCTTCCAAAACAAATGGCGACAGGTGAACCGGTCTCCTCACAAATTATTTTTTGCATGGCGTCAGCCGGTGTCAGGCAGGGCCACTCAATGGAACGCGGTCGGGCGGTGGTGCCGATAACCAAGGTACAGTCGGCAATCGCCTGATCGAGATCAGGAACGACCTGCGCTTCATTCAAAATCCGATCCGCCCCTGCGGCTCTGGCATTGGCAACCGGACTGGGAAACTGTCGGGGATTGACCAGGATCATCTGTTTGATGCCCATATTCGCCATGGCCCTGGCACTCGCCCCGATATTTCCTGGATGTGTAGGTTCTATCAGTACGACTCGGATATAATGCAATGCTTTCATGTCAAGATTCTGCCGCAAGCTTTCGATCAATGGAACGGTTTGTTGGTATTTCGGGAGAGTAGATTCAGATGAATCCAATCATTAACACAGGCATCAAGGCCGTCCGTCGCGCCGGCAATCTCATTATTCGTTACTTCGATCGACTCGATCGACTCACGGTCAAGCGAAAAGGATACAATGATTTTGTCAGTGAAGTCGATCGGATGGCAGAAGACGAAATGATTGATATCATTCACTCCCTCTATCCCGCTCACCGGATTCTCGCCGAGGAAAGTGGGCAACAACGTTCGCCACCCCATGACGTCCCGCCGAAAGAATCGGTCGAGTGGATTATTGATCCTCTCGATGGTACGACCAATTACCTTCATGGACACCCGCATTTTTGTGTCTCCCTTGCCGTTAGAATCAATGACCGCATTGAACATGCGATTGTCTTTGATCCGTTGCGCGATGAAATTTTTACCGCCAGCCGGGGACAAGGAGCCCAGTTGAACAATCGTCGCATACGGGTCAGTGGCCAGAGGAAACTGGGGCAGTCGATCATCTCCACTGGTATTTCGACGCTTGACGCGGTCCACTGTGATGCATGGATGGACAGTTTCAAGGCCGTGTTACTCCGGACCAATACGGTTCGTTACTCGGGCTCGGCGGCGCTGGACCTCGCTTATGTCGCTAGTGGACGTGTGGACGGTTATTGGGAACCGGGACTCAAAATATGGGATATTGCCGGCGGAACACTGCTGGTCAGGGAGGCCGGCGGCTATGTTGCAGATTTTGCCGGACAACAGGATTTTCTTGCCAGCGGTCATGTTGTGGCAGGCAATCAGGGTATTTTCAGCGAGCTGATGAACATTATCAAAAACAAGGCTGGCCAGATGCAGTGAATAAGCCGTTGTCACTTCCCTGAATGCAGCGACCCTGGAGGATCGTCTGGCCGACCACACGCCAATGATGCGCAGGTGTTTTTGCGTTGATATATAAGGTATTTTTTAATTTTTCACGTATAAATCTATCCTATATGTTGCAGTTTTTTAAGGAGCTATAAAATTCTGAATAGTTGCGATTTGCTCGCCATCACACGCTTTCAATCGATGAATGACGAGCACACATGCGGCCATGCAAAGCCTGTTGTACGAACGCCATGGAAGCATTCTTTTTCGACTCGACAAATTGCCGAATCTGACTGGCCACGGCGTCAGCCTAGTTCAAGCCAGGGCCCTGTACCCATTACTCCTTCTGAACATTACTTCACCGCGCCCGCATCTGTTCGGCCAGTTCATAGCCAAACGTGCCGTTCGACAGCCATTCATAGCCGCGCCACATGATCTGATGGCCCGGGGCGGATCATGTTTGCGATGCCGATAGCCCCCCAGAATGGCCACCAGTCGCACCGCCGCCAAGTGGTCCGGTGGTAGCTTGTGGCGGGTCGACGCATAATCGCACCGGAATGAGTCACGCGACCCTATATCGTCGAATCAGTGAAGGCTTATTCCCTCCCGGGGTTTCCCTTGGTAATCGTTCTGTCGGCTGGCTGGCCCATGAAGTGGACACGATGTTAAATGCATTTGCCTCGGGAAAAACGACAGAGGAACTTCAAGCCGTGGTAAAATTCTCATTGAATAGTGGCAGACTCTGGCCAGTTGATTGAGCGATTCCCCCCTTCGAATTAGCTGCCGGAGTTAACTTGGGACAATAACCTCCATTCACCACCTATAACCCGCTTCCGCCACTTTTATTTCTCATAATTAATAAATATACTGCACATTACCCGCTATGCAACATATATTTCTTATTTTTAAGTAACTATTGACATATTGCACTGCATCGACCTATAGTTTCTTTTATTGGAGAAATTTTATGGCCAGAAAAATTACGCCGTTACCCCTGCCCACCTCCCCGGTCGTCGATTCGGCGGAGGCGTTCGGCACATTTGTGCGCAGCCTGCGCACGCAACAACAACTGCGCATCGATGATGCCGCTGCACTGTGCGGTGTTTCGGTTCAGCTGCTCTCGGATCTTGAAAATGGCAACCGTTCCGTCGGCCTGGACAAGGCCCTGGCAGTTGCACGGCAACTGGGGCTCACCCTGCTGGCGGTACCAAAATCGGCGCAACCCCAGGCAATTGCCGCCATCAAGAGTCAGTCATTATGACAACTCACAGTCTTTCAGCCTGGATTGGTGAACAACAGGTTGGCACCCTGAGCTTTCACGACGATACCGGACGCTTCTCTTTCGAATACGAACAGAGCTGGGTGACGAATAGCGACGCTTATCCAATCTCCCCCGCCCTCCCGTTTCGGCGTCCGGACGACCAAACGGATGAACTGCATTCGGTCAACGTACGCCGCTTCTTTGAGAATCTGCTGCCCGAAGGCAAAGCCCTGGAGGATGCGGCTGCAGCGCACACGGTCTCAAAAGGCAACCTGTTTGGTCTGCTGCGCTGGCTGGGCCAGGAGAGTACAGGCGCGCTTGCCCTGTTGCCTGAAGGCACCCTGCCGGCCCGGGTTGAACCGATCGTGCGCGAAGTCGCCTTTGAAGAGCTCTCCGAGCGCATTCATGACCGGGCCAATCGTCCCTTCAATGTATGGGACGGCCGGGTACGCATGTCCATTGCCGGTTATCAGGATAAACTGGCGGTCTATGCTGCTGAGGGAGGAAAACTGTCCCTGGTGGAAGGCCGGCTGGCTTCGACGCATATCCTCAAGCCGGAGCCGATGAACCCAAAGCTATCCAGGCTGGTGGCCAATGAGCACTTTTGCTTGAAGCTGGCTGCCGCACTCGGTATACCCTCGGCCGAGGTAGAGATTCTACGAGCACCGGAGCCGGTACTGATGGTCAAACGCTTCGACCGCACCAAACACGACCGCCATGTCGAGCGTTTACATGCGGTGGATAGCTGCCAGGTGCTCAATCTCAGCGTCAACCACAAGTATGAACGCAATTTCGGCAGTGGGCGTGATGTCGCCACTATTCGGGACGGCGTCAGTTTCGAGAAGCTCTTCTCCATCGCTCCGCTCACCCTGTCTCAAGCGGCCACGCGCATGGCACTGATCCGTTGGGCGATCCTGCAATACCTGATCGGCAATAGTGATGCCCATGGCAAAAATATCTCGTTTCTGGTCGAGCCGGGTGGCCTACGCCTCGCCCCTGCTTACGACCTGGTTTCGGTGTGCATCTACCCGGATATCGAACACGAATTTGCCATGGCCATCGGTGACGAGTTCGACATGACTAAAGTCCGCGCCTTTGATTGGGCAGACTTTTCCGACCGCTGTGGCATAGAACGCCGCCTTCTGGTGCGTGAGATGAACCGGATGATCAAAGTGATCAGAATCCAGCTACCGACATTACTATCTCTACCCAATTACATTGAGGAAGAGCACGCCATGCTGCAGAAGATCTCGGACATGGCCCTGCAACAGGCTGAGCGACTGGAAATCGATGCGAAAATGATTGCGAAAGTGGTCATTGAATAGAAGCTGGTGCAGCTTCAGCCCGTTCCAATGAGCGAGTCCAGATGATCCGCCATTTCTGATCGGCCCGATTCGTGCTCCCAGCCCCCCGACCCCCCGGAAATGAAGTGAAATCATGCCTTGATTAGGCTATCCTTCGAGACAGTGTTGTCGATGATATCATTCCCCTTGTTGTCGATTCACCACCCCCAAATCTGAAAAACCCTACAGCGCAAGTCCCTCCTGTACTACATCCTGTACTACTACAGTGTTCTGGCAGATAGAGATTTGGTATCCTGTAATGTTGCTATGGGTATCCTCTTGAATTAATGTCAGTTTGTCCGACGAAACGGAAAAAAGTGTAGGTTGTAATCTTTCGCAAAATTTACACCAGAAAGATCTACACTTCAACCTATAATTTTTTGTGAGATTGGATGATATTTCGTGAGACTCAATGAGACTTTAAGAAACGGCACAAAAACGATAAATACTTAAAAATCAATAAGTAGAGCAGCGTAATGGCATGAGTTTATTAAAAAAAAAGGAACAACATACACCAATGATTCGTCAGTATTTGACGATCAAGGCAGATTATCCCGACACATTGCTGTTTTACCGCATGGGCGATTTTTATGAACTGTTCTATGATGATGCCGAAAAAGCCTCGGCACTACTCGATATTACGCTGACCGCCCGGGGCAAGTCGGGTGGCACCGAGATACCGATGGCCGGTGTCCCAGTGCACAGTGTTGATCAATACCTGGCCAGGCTGGTCAAGCGCAATATGACTATTGCCATCTGCGAACAGATCGGCGATCCCGGTACGACAAAGGGGCCGGTGGAACGAAAAGTAGTCAGAGTCCTGACACCGGGAACACTGACGGAAGAAAATCTCCTGGCAGATCGTCAGGAAAATCTCACCGCCGCGATTTTCGAACATCACAATCAGATCGGTATTGCCACTCTTGAAATTTCCAGTGGTCGCTTTCGTGGTATTGAGGTGCCCCACATTGATCAACTCCCGGAGGAAATGGAACGTCTTCAGGCAGCAGAAATTGTGGTGGCCCAGAATCAGCATGGGCTGTTTGACCAGCAATGGGAAAAACCACTCCCTGACTGGTATTTTGATACCACCCGAACCACCCGAGTACTTTGTGAAACCTTTGCAACCCAGAATCTTGAGGCATTTGAAAGCAGCCAATTTCCGTTAGCTACCCGGGCGGCCGGCGCACTGGTGCAGTATATCCGCGATCTTCATGATCAAAAAACACCGCATATCCGATCGATCAAATACGAAAGACATGACACCACGATCATCATCGATGCCGTGACACGTCGGAATCTGGAACTGGACAGCAACCAAAGTGGCACGACGGATAATACACTCATAAAGCTGTTTGACCATTGTGCGACCCCAATGGGTGCACGTATGTTGAAACGATGGTTTAGCAGTCCGATCCGGGACCGTGAAAAACTGCAATGCCGGCACAACGCCATCGACTGGCTACTGACTGATCAACGGTATGTCGATCTCCAGCCGCTGCTAAAGCAAATTGGTGATCTGGAACGCATTGTTGCCCGGGTTGCGATGAAAACGGCCCGCCCGAGAGATTTGTTGCGGTTGCGCTACGCATTGGAAATCACACCCAAACTGGTCTCTTGTCTCGAGAGTACCTCATCACGGATCATTCGCTGTCTGTTGCCATCACTGCAGATTGATCCGATGCATTTGACACTGTTGGTCCGTGCGATCAGGGAAAACCCGCCGAGCACGATTCGCGATGGCGGCATGTTGAGAGATGATTACGACAGTGAACTCAAGGCGCTGCGTCATCTGCAGCGCGATTCAAGCGAGTTTCTGCTTGAACTCGAAACAAGGGAGCGGGAAAAAACCGGCGTTGCCAACCTCAAGGTAAAGTACAACCGGGTACACGGTTACTATATAGAACTGCCACGCGCCCATGCCGAGAAAGTCCCCACAGGCTATATACGCAGACAAACGATCAAGCACGCCGAACGTTTCATTACAGAAGAACTTAAGTTGTTTGAAGACAGGATATTGAGTGCCAAAGGCAAGGCACTGGCAAGAGAAAAGTGGCTGTATAATGCATTGCTTGAAATCCTGATCCCGCATGTTGATGTCTTGTTGCAATGTGCGGGGGCCCTGGCAGAACTGGATGTATTGAACAACCTGGCAGAACGTGCCCAGAGTTTGAATTTGAGTCGTCCAGTCTATAGTAAGGCCAGTCTCATCGAAATCAGGGAAGGACGGCATCCGATCGTCGAAAAGATGCTTAGCGGAAAGTTTATTGCGAATTCGACGAAATTAGATCACGAACAACGGGTACAGATCATTACCGGGCCCAATATGGGTGGTAAAAGCACCTATATGCGGCAGGTAGCCGTGACCACCCTGCTGGCCCATACGGGGTCTTATGTCCCAGCTACTTCCGCCACTTTCGGACCGATCGACCGGATATTTACACGCATCGGGGCATCCGATGACATCGCCAGTGGTCGCTCAACTTTCATGGTGGAAATGACCGAGATGGCTCATATTCTGCGTAATGCAACGGAACACAGTCTAGTGCTGGTGGACGAAATCGGGCGGGGAACAAGTACATTCGACGGTCTTGCGCTGGCCTGGGCCTGTGCCAGCGATCTTGCCACAAGAGTGAACGCTTTTGTTCTGTTCTCGACCCACTACTTTGAAATAACGGCACTTGCCGATCAACTCGACAATGTGAGTAATGTGCACCTGGATGCAGCAGAGCATGGCAATGAGGTCGTTTTTCTTTATAGTGTGCAGTCAGGTCCGGCAAATCAAAGTTATGGTTTGCAGGTGGCGAGATTAGCCGGTGTGCCGAATAAAGTGATCGAGATGTCCCGAAGTCGATTGAAAGAACTTGAAAAACAGTATGCGGGTAAGATGGAAATCACAACTCGGAATGACTTCTCCCAATCTAACCTGTTTGCAGAAAGTCGCCCGGAAGAACAGGCAGTTATCGCACGACTAGGTACGGTTTCTCCTGACAAGACATCCCCTCGGGAGGCGCTTGATCTGCTGTATGAGTTAAATGAGTTGCTGGCAGGTCATCTGACAGATAAACACTAGGCAACCACAGTGCCCGAATGTCTTATTCAACCAAAGGCACATCAGGAGAACATGGTCACGTGGTGTCCACTACCACACCGGAGACCTCCCACCCGGCAAGGCCGACGGTCCCAAAATATTGACCGATGCAGGCATGCCTGCATCTCTCGCCTGACCACAGGACCTGTAACCCTAACGCCTGATCTTTCGGCTGGACGGATCGATCATCCTGCAAACCGAATAGGATAGGGAAGTGTGGTGGGGGCGATCTTCAAAATCAAACGACCCGCTTCTTTTGTTTTGTCAGTATTTGCACCTGAAGCAATCCTCATGATGGGTTATTGATCTCCCGATTCGATCCGAACTTCTGTTTCACTGGCCTGGCGAGCTTCTCAATTGTTCCCTTTGTTGGGCGCATGATCTTCAAATCCTCCCGGACAATCTCGTCATTGTATTTCATCAAAGCCGTGGTCATTCGATGATATTCGTTCCAAATTGTACAGCCGGTCATTTTCATGTCCATTCGATAACGTCCGCTTGTGTTGTTTGACGCGGATGCTTTCTTGCTTGCGGTGATTCAATTATCGTGACACAAAGGCGATATGGTTTTAAGCATAACAAGAGCGAGGAAGGTGATTCTCCCGGCTCCTGTCCATCTGTTTTGAACCAAGACGGAAACATTCTGCGGTGTCATCGGATTGACACCCGTTTCGTGCGGTGAGTGTTTGACTGAACCGTCTTCAAATATCGTGTTAAAAGTACCTTGTATCTCTGTACCTGATGCGCCAGAGTCAATACAATACATGCCCGTTTGTATTGAAATTTGGAGCGCTGTGAATGACCTATGTGGTTGTTGAATCGTGTATTCGTTGCAAGTATACCGATTGTGTCGAAGTCTGCCCGGTGGATTGTTTTCATGAAGGCCCGAATTATCTGGTCATTGATCCGGAGGAATGCATTGATTGCAGTTTATGTGAACCAGAATGCCCGGTCGATGCGATTTACTCGGAAGATGAGTTGCCAGAGCACCAACAGCACTTTCTTGAACTGAACACTGAACTCAGTCAAATCTGGCCGGTCATTACCGAAATGAAGCCTGCCCCGGAAGACGCCGCGGAATGGGAGAATGTGACGGACAAACTCGAATATCTGGAGCGCTAGCTCAACTGCTTGGACTGGCTGGAACACTGTTTGTTTGATTTTTGTACCGTGGGTCTGTGGGCATATGTGAATACGGCTTGTCGTTATGCCTGACAAACAGTCACAGTGACGCCTTCCAATCCTCTGATTCCCGTCCTTGTGACTGGGTCACCAATTCCTATAGTGTCCATCAACGCTATTTCTGATGACATCACAATGGTTGCTGGTCCCGTAGTGATCCAATTTTGACGCCGATGAGACATGACAACAATTCCGCGGTCTATCTGAAAGATTACCGACCACCCGATCACCGGATCGAGACGACACGACTCGATATCTGCCTTGATTTTGAAACGACCCTTGTCCATGCCACCCATCAGGTGATCAGGCAGAACAAGGATGTTGATACATTGGTGCTTGACTGCGAATTGATGGAAATCGAATCGGTTACCATTAACGACCGACTGCTCGAAGACAATGTATATTTCCAAAATAATCACCGCCTTTTTATTCATTGTCAGGCTGATCAATTCAAGCTGGATATTGTCAATCGGATCAATCCATCGGCAAATACCGCGCTAAGTGGACTATACCAGTCCGGCGACCTATTGTGCACACAGTGTGAAGCCGAGGGTTTTCGCCGAATTACACCTGCCGTTGACAGACCAGACAACCTGACAAAGTACACGGTGACATTGCGTGCCGATAACCAACATTTCCCGGTTCTGCTTTGCAACGGGAACCTGGTCGAAAGCGGTGTTTGTGGCAAAAAACAGGGTCATTTTGCAACTTGGCATGATCCCTTCCCGAAACCCACCTACCTGTTTGCGATTGTTGCTGGAAAATTGGCGTGTCTTGAGGATGAGTTTATAACCCGTCGGGGAAAAAGGGTGAATCTGAAATTTCTGGCACGTCATCAGGATATCAGCAAATGCCATCATGCGATGACCTCCCTGAAAAAAGCAATGCGATGGGATGAGGAAGTATACGGCAGGGAATATGACCTTGAGCTGTTCCATGTTGTCGCAGTGAATGATTTCAATATGGGTGCCATGGAAAACAAGAGCCTGAATATCTTTAATACCAAGTATGTTCTGGCTGATTCGAAGATGGCAACAGATACCGACTTTCAACATGTTGAGAGTGTCATTGCCCATGAATACTTTCATAACTGGTCAGGGAATCGGGTCACTTGCCGTGACTGGTTCCAGTTGAGCCTCAAAGAAGGTTTTACGGTATTTCGGGATCAGGAATTCAGTGCCGACATGGGTTCAAGAGGGGTTACACGCATCGATGATGTGAATCTGCTGCGCATCCATCAATTCAAAGAAGATGCCGGACCCATGGCCCACCCGGTTCGTCCCGAGTCCTATCAGGAGATCAACAATTTTTATACCGCAACCGTCTATAACAAAGGCGCCGAAGTGGTGCGGATGCTGCAAACGCTGATCGGAAGGACGCAATTCCGGCGAGGATGTGACCTGTATTTCTCCCGTCATGACGGGCAGGCGGTCACAACGGATGATTTTGTGGCCTGTATGGAGCAGGTCAGTGGCCAGGAGATGTGCCAGTTCAAACGTTGGTACAGCCAATCAGGGACACCGGTAGTGAGTGTCGACATCGATTATACTGCCGACCGAGGCAGACTGGTCATTACGCTCAAGCAAACCTGTCCGCCCACCCCCGACCAGGCTGAGAAAAAGCCTTTTGTGATACCCGTTTCAATGGCGATTCTCGATCATTCCGGAAATAAAATTTCACTGAGAGGGGGTGAAACAGAAATCACGCTGGTATTGAGAGAATCGCGACAGAAATTTGTTTTCGAAGAGATTGATCAGGTACCGTACGTCGCCTCTTTGCTGCGGGGCTTCAGTGCCCCCGTCAAATTGAATCATGCCCCAAGTGAGCGGCAACTTGCCTTTCTGGTTATCCATGATGACGACCCGTTCAATCGCTGGGAAGCGAGACAACAGCTTTTATTGAAAGAGATTCTGTTGAATATTGAGAAAGTTCAATCCGGGGAGCCATTCATCCTCAACGACATCGTTCTGGAAGTCTTTGATCAGATCATGGATGACACAACAACGGATCCGATGTTACTGGCCCAGTTGTGGACCTTGCCGACCATCTCCTATATCGAGCAGTCGCTGGACAAAGTCGACCCAATCGCAATTGCAAAAGCCAGGAACCATCTCAATAAATCCATTGCCCAAGTGATGAAATCTCGCCTTATCGATCGTTATGGCCAGTGCCAGCAACGGAACAAGGGGCAATTCAATGTGCAGGAGGTTTCGGCCCGTGCCTTACGTGATGCCTGTTTGCGGTTTCTATGCATTCTTGATGATCCTGATGTCCATCAACTGGCCATTGACCAGTTAAAAAAACCCAAGTGCATGACGGATTCCTCATCGGCATTATCGGTCATTGCTCAGAGCAGTCATGATCAAAAAGACAATCTGCTTGACGGGTTCTATCAACAATGGAAAGAAGAACCACTGGTCATTGATCTCTGGCTACGCAGTCAGGCGGTGGCGGTTCATCACAATACGCTAAATACGGTCAAACAGCTGACCGAACATCCCGGGTTCAATCATCTGAATCCGAACAAGGTTTATTCACTGATTATGGGTTTCACGCACGGCAATCCGGAATGTTTTCATGCTGAAGACGGCAGTGGGTATCAGTTTCTGGTTGAATGGGTACAACGACTGGACCCGGTCAATCCACAGGTTTCGGCAAGACTGGTTTCCGGACTGATCTACTGGAATCGTTTCGAGTCGACTTATGGCGATCAGATGCGCACTCAGCTGCAACAGGTTGCAGACAGCACTGATCTATCGAACGATGTTGCGGAACTTGTCAGAAAAAGCTTGCCTCAACGCAACTGATTGCCCGACCTGTTTGCCGTACAGGGTACTGCATCAGTGCATCAGCGGGCCAGTTGTTGTGCAACAAAAAGCTGGACTTTTTGTATCGCTCCTTTATTCTCTTCGATCAGTTCCCTGCCCTTTGAGCCATACTGATGGCGTAAAACCGGATCATTAAGCAGCTTGATCAT
Organism: Candidatus Poriferihabitaceae bacterium; assembly: GCA_965214625.1. Lineage (GTDB taxonomy): Bacteria > Pseudomonadota > Gammaproteobacteria > Arenicellales > Poriferihabitantaceae. Next base: position 142,964 of record OZ243962.1, read on the forward strand.
CACGTCACTTAATTCATCACTGCCGACAACTTGAATGCCGGCTCCCTTCGCTAACACCAGATCTGCAATTTCAGAGAAATTATACATGTGTGGACCAAACACGACCGGTATGCCCGAGGCACTCGCCTCCAGTACATTGTGTCCTCCGGTTGGTACCAGGCTACCTCCGATAAAAGCGACATCACTGGCCGCGATCAACAGCGTCAATTCTCCCATCGTATCGCCAATATAAATTTCAGTTTCAGGATCAATGCTGCTCGAGTCGGATCTTCGTGCAACCTGAAATCCACGACGGGCACATAACCGATAAACCGCCCTAAATCGCTCCGGGTGTCTTGGAACCAATACCAGCAATAATTGCGGGATGTGTTTCCTGACTTTAACAAGGGCCTCAATGATTTCAGCTTCCTCTCCCTCGTGAGTACTTCCGGCAACCCAGATTGGGCGTTCCCAACCCAGTTGCCTGCGGATGGACTGCGCAAGCTTAGACAGACTGGCCGGTATCGGCATGTCAAACTTGATATTTCCAGTCACTTGAACACGGTTGTTACGTGCACCCAGGCTGATCATACGCTGGGCATCAAACTCTGACTGGGCAGCAAAGAGATTGACCTTATCGAGAACCGGTCGAATAATGGCATTGAAACGCTGATAGCCGTTGAACGAACGCTGGGACAGCCTCACATTGGTATAGATCATGGGGATGCCGAAACGATGGCAGGCAGTAATCAAATTCGGCCAAATCTCGGTTTCAATAATCATCGCCAAAGCCGGTTGCACTGATTTTAAAAACCGCTTTACAGACCCGGGATAATCATAAGGCAGATAACAATGGTGAATGCGCTCATGAAATAATTGCTCAATCCGGTTATATCCGGTCACCGTCATGGTGGTGACCGTAATGCTTCGTTCCGGATAGGTATCCAGCATATGCTCAATGAGGGCCGCCGAGGCATTTACCTCACCGACCGAAACCGAATGAATCCAGATGCCGCCTGGCTTGGGCTGAATCAGTCCGAACCCAAATCGTTGCGGCAAACGGGCAAGATATTGCCGATTTTGAATTATTCTTATCAGCATGCGGAGCCACACAACCGGCAGCACAAGATATAAGAAAATTCGATAGAATATCAACATGTCAAATCGGTCTTTCCGCCAGCCAGTCTCGCGGTCTGAGGTAAACATCGGTCAACTCGCCTTCTCGGGTATCCGGTTCGGGCGCCCAGGCATATCGCCATTGCACGGTGGGTGGCATGGACATTAATATGGATTCGGTTCGTCCTCCGGATTGCAATCCAAACAAGGTTCCTCGGTCATACACCAGATTGAATTCGACATAGCGACCTCTTCGATAACACTGAAATTGCCTTTCCGCCTCCGTATAGGGATGCCCTTTTCGTCGATCAACAATCGGACCGTAAGCGACGGTAAAGCTGTTGGCGACACTTTTCACGAAGTCAAGTGTCCGCGAAAAAGGCCATATATTGAGATCATCGAAAAACAACCCGCCAATCCCTCTCGACTCCTGTCGATGGGCCAGATAGAAATACTCGTCACACCACGCCTTGTACTTCTCGTACAGGCCATTACCAAACGGGTCACAGGCCGACTTGGCGGTTTGATGCCAGTGCACGCAGTCCTTGACGAATCCATAGCAAGGCGTCAGATCATACCCGCCTCCAAACCACCATGTCGGCGAATCGGAATAGGGGTCGGCGATGAAGAAGCGTACATTCATGTGCACTGTGGGAACATAGGGATTGAGTGGATGCAAAACCACAGAAACTCCCGTGGCCTCGAAAGCCTTTTGTGCTATCTGCTTGCGTTTCGTACTGGCGGATTTCGGCAGGTGGTCGCCTTTGACATGTGAAAAATTGACCCCTCCCTTTTCAAAGACAGCCACCTCCCGCAACACACGGGTCACCCCTCCTCCACCATTGTTGTGAGACCAGACATCCTCAACAAACCGGTTCTCATGATCAATCGCAGTGACAAAATCGCAAATTGTTTCCTGCAGTCCCTTGAAATACCTAATCACCTGTTGGATATCCGGAAGATCCGTTGCGGCGGAGTTGATCATGGTCAGGCCCTGACAAGTGCACCGGTAAGTCCATCACGAATGACCGATGGAGCGCTCGCCTTGCCCACTCGACCATCCACGATATAATCCAGTTCACCGGCAAACTCCGTTGCCACGGAAGTGGCCGTTCGCAGCATCACTTTCCCTGACCGGTTTGCGCTGGTGGAAACCAGCGCCATCCCGGCCAGACGACAAAGCATCGAAGCCTGCCGATGGGCGGTGACTCTCACGGCGATGGAACTGTGATGTCCTCGAACCAGGCGACTGACACTATGACGTGCGGGCAACAGCCAGGTAAATGGACCGGGCCAGGAATCGAGCATTTCCTCTCGGTATTTTTCCGGCAGAGAATCCACATGGCGATGGAGCACAGACAATCGGTGAGCAATCAAAATCAAACCTTTGTATTGTCTCCGGTACTTCAGGCGCAATAGTTTGCGAACAGCCTGTGGCCGGGACGGATCACAACCAAGTCCATAACAATATTCTGTGGGATAGGCAACAACACCGCCTGACCGAATCACGGTTGCGGCCTGTCGTAAGGATTCCAGATTCAATGTTTACCTGTCACCTGATGAGCCCATATCGTACGATTCTATCCGTCCACGTCGGGCAAGCACCATTGTTTACTGGCAAGGCAGACCTGGCCGTCAAACACGAAAACCGTCTCATGACGAAGGCGGTTGCAGTCGAATGATCGACGAAAGCCAGGCGATCCGTCATGCTCATCCATGTCAGGGCTGCATCAATCGGGACAACCACCCGGTCTCCCATACCAGGTGCACCACAGGACCCTCGGTTCCGGCGCACTATTCATTGTTCGCACAAGGCCCGATAGCCGATATCGGAGCGCGACCAACACCCCGGCCAGTACACGGTGCGAGCAAGCTCGTAAGCCCTCAATTGGGCCTGCCTGATATCGTCTCCAAGTGCAGTGGCACACAGGACTCTTCCCCCCAATGTGGTAATCTGACCCTTGTTCAGAGCCGTCCCCGCATGAAACAACTTGCGATCACAATCAGTCCGGTTGTGTTTTTCGGATGTGATGCCAGAAATGACTTTTCCTTTTTCATAGGCACCGGGGTAACCTTTGGCAGCGAGCACAACACCCAACGCGGTCCGTTCATCCCAAATGGCGGTTTGGCCGGCCAGTTGTCCATCCAGTGCCGCGAGGCAGTGCTCAAGCAAATCTGATTTCAGCCTCATCATGATCGGCTGGGTTTCAGGGTCACCCAGCCGACAATTGAATTCAAGTACCTTTGGGTATCCATCGACACCAATCATCAGTCCGGCATACAGAAATCCCGTATAGGGATTCCCTTCCGCTTTCATCCCCTGAACAGTGGGCAAAATGATCTGGTCAATGACTCGGTCGGACAGCTGTCGATCAACAAACATGGCCGGCGAATACGCGCCCATGCCGCCCGTGTTCGGTCCACGATCCGCATCGTAAGCGGCCTTGTGATCCTGACTGGTCGCCAACGGCAAGATGTGCTCCCCGTCCACCATGCAGATAAAGCTGACTTCGTTTCCCAGCACAAACTCCTCAATCACAATACGCTGTCCGGCCTGACCGAAGCGATTTTTGGACAACATGTCTTCCACCGTACGGATCGCTTGCCGATCAGTATGGGCAATCACTACGCCTTTTCCGGCAGCCAGTCCATCTGCCTTGATCACAACCGGCAATTGGCACTGGGTCACATGCTCCAGCGCCGGAGTCAAATCCGTGAAACTGGCATACGCCGCGGTCGGAATCGCATGACGTTGCAGAAAATCCTTGGCAAACTGTTTTGAGCCTTCGAGTCGGGCGGCGGCGGCATTCGGGCCGAAACATGCCAGTCCCTTTGATTGCAATGCATCCACAATCCCCAGGACCAGTGGTGCTTCCGGTCCAACAATCGTGAGATCAATCCTTTCCTTGTCGACAAAATCGACCAGCCGCGCAATATTGTCCGCGGCGATGGGTACATTCTTAACACCATCCTCCAATGCCGTTCCGGCATTTCCCGGTGCGACTCTGACCATTTTGACTCGAGGTGACTGTCGTATTTTCCAGGCCAATGCATGCTCCCTCCCCCCGGAACCGACGATCAATACATTCATGATGGCACCAACTCCAATGGTGGCCGGAGGCTGACGATCTGCAGAATATCATCATCGGTGGAGAAAGTACGGTCGGGACCGGCTGAAACAAACACGTAGCGCTCCAGTTCAGCGCGCACCTGAATAACCGTTCCCCAGCTGTCTTCCAATTGACTGTTCTCAATTCGACTGATGTACTGTTTGATGGCCTGCTCATTTTCCACTTGGTCATCAAGTACCGTGAACAGTTTCATGGTCGTTGCCAAAAAAGACAATGAAAAGGCGGTTTTCGCCAAGTCCGAGTCAGCCGCTCCAACATCTGTGAGTATCGACCCGTCACCTCTCATTTGTGAGCCGGAACCCGGCAAAACATCACTCACCTGATGACCGTGTTTCTCCCACAGTCTTTCCGCCATGTAATGGCTGCCATAATAAAATAACAAACAGGTGAGGATTCCCCCGAACCATACAGCACCCCGACTGACCCCGCCACGTCCGGCGCTGCTGTCTCCACGGTTAATCGAGAGCGACTGAATACGGTTTCTGACATGTCTGAAATAGATATAATTTGCCATTATTGGCCAGACGCTCAACCACAGTAACGACAGCCATGTCGAAGGCGTTGAGACCATCAGTGCCAGTCCCCCAATAAAATTGATTGCAGCCCACATCCACAGTTTGCGATAAAGGGCCCAAAAATAGAAAAAGAAAAACGCAGGCCAGTGCCAGGAAAAGGCATATCTTGGCTGATGCGGAGAACCGAATCGGGCAAATTGTCCCAAATAGTACTCCGTATTCACTTCCACAAACCGTGCCACCTGATCCTGAAAACCATTTTTGGAAGAAGCCCGGCTGTCTTTCTCTGTAAAAGAAGCACCGGCCGTTTCTTCATGTGTCTGCTCGGTTGAGTTTGCCTTCTCATTGCGTGATGCCAGCCCGGCATCGATATCAGGATCAGGCGGGTCCGGAGAAACATCCACAACCTCAGCTTCCGATACGGTCCGCATATCACATTGTGCCCCGGTGTTGCGAATGGCATCACAAATGTCAACCGCTTCTTGCTGACTGTATACCTTGGTCAAAACCGTCTCCCTGCCCTGCAAGATTTTTTCTATCTGTTGCTCAGTCGAATGAAACAGGGTCGCAAGGGCTTTCACCACTTCCAGACGATCAAATCCATTGATCACATGACCACTTAAGGCTACACGATAGCTAGACATCTCCATCTTATCAATCAAAATAGTTGGACATCCATCGTTAGATGTCTCATCCAAGTATTCTTGCCGAATTGAAATGGGTTGACAATCTGTTTTGCGCTGTTTTTTGTGTCTGTCTTCGATTGATGACCGGGTCGCATGCCAAACCGTTTCAAGTTGTCATCTCGATCTTTTGGGGGAATGATCGGCTCAGGAACGACAGCGCCATTGGATACCGACGACATAGTAATGACCATAACATCCATCCGCCCAATCACTGAAAAACTAATGTCTGAAGTGTCGCATGCCGGTCAATACCATCGCAATACCATGCTCATTGGCCGAGTTAATCACCTCTGGGTCATTGATTGAACCTCCGGGCTGGATAACGGCTCGGATACCGAATTGCGCCGCATAGTCGAGTCCATCGCGAAACGGGAAAAAAGCATCCGATGCCATGACGGCCCCTTGAATACTGAAGCCGGACTGCGCAGCCTTGGTCGCCGCAATCCGAGTTGAATTCACACGACTCATCTGTCCGGCACCCACACCCACCGTCATCAGATCAGAGACATAGACGATCGCATTGGATTTGACATACTTGGCCACCCGCCAGGCAAATTGCAGATCGGCCCATTCTGCAGGGGTCGGCTTTCTTTCTGTGACCACATCAAGCGAGTTTTCAAGTTCGGTATCGAACTCCTGGATCAACAGTCCGCCGTGAACCTTTTTGTAGTCAAATGCAGGATGCGGTGACCGTGCATCCCAGGCACCACTGCACAACAGACGAACATTGCCTTTCACCCGGAGAATCTCGATCGCCTGCTGACTTATTTGAGGTGCAATCACCACTTCCACAAATTGCTGATCAATAATACGCCTTGCGGTCTCTCCCTGTAGCGTCGTATTGAACGCAATAATGCCACCAAATGCCGATTCGGGATCCGTACGATAGGCCGCCTCATAGGCTTCCTTCTGGGTTTTTCTCTGCGCAACACCGCACGGATTGGCATGTTTAACGATGACACAGGCCTCATCATCGAACTGTTTGACGCATTCAAGCGCCGCATCAGTGTCGGCAATATTGTTAAATGAAAGCGCCTTGCCCTGGAGCTGGGTTGCGTTTGCGACACCGAAACCGGTCTCTTTCTCGATATAAAATGCGGCCGACTGGTGTGGATTTTCACCGTATCGAAGACTGTGTTTCTTGCACACCTGTATCGACAGGGTACGCGGGAACAGCGCATCCGTTCCGACCGCTTTTTGTCCAAGATAATTCGCTATCGCACCATCATAAGCCGCCGTATATGCAAACACCTTGGCAGCCAGATCAAGCCGGAGTCCACCAGATAAGGTACCCTTATTGCTTTTCAGTTCCTCAAGCACCCGGGGATAATCATCAATATCGATGACTGCAATGACAGCCTGATGATTTTTGGCGGCGGAGCGCAACATGGCCGGGCCACCGATATCGATGTTTTCGATCGCATCGTCCAAAGAACAGTCTGTCTGCTGAATGGCCATCTCAAATGGATAGAGATTAACCACCACCATATCGATAGGCGCAATGTCATTTTCTGCCATCACCCCATCGTCCTGCCCCCGTCGTCCAAGGATGCCACCGTGTATCTTGGGGTGCAGCGTCTTCAGTCGGCCTGACATCATCTCAGGAAACCCGGTATGCTCACTGACTTCCGTGACACGGACTCCGTTTTCTTTCAGCAGCGCAGCCGTTCCACCGGTTGACAGAATCTCAATCCCCAGCCGACCCAACTCGCGAGCAAATGGAATGATGTTGCGTTTATCTGAAACGCTGACAAGCGCTCTTTGAACCGGAAGCTGCATACAATAATGGATGAAAACAGGATATAGCGTCGAGACAAATCACTTTATCAACAGGAAAATCACGACAGGAGAACCGAAAGTGTGGTCAGGCCACTCGCTCGGTCTTTTGTATCACAAATGATAGGTTTCAAGTTTTTTGCGCAATGTATTGCGATTGATACCGAGAATTTTCGACGCCTTGCTTTGATTGTTGTCGGCATATTCCATGACGGATTCCAACAACGGCTTTTCCATTTCGGCCAGGACCATTTGATAGACTCCGCAAGGCTGTTCTCCGTTCAGATTCTCAAAATAAACATCCATTAACACCCTGACATGATCAGACAACCTCGTGGTATCGGTTATGTGCTCATTAAATGCGGTCATACTGCTACGGTATCTACTCAAAACAGGGGCTGAAACATGCATGCTATCTTCAGATGATCCTTCGAACGACGCTAACCAAGCGACTTTCAGACTAAAACGCAACACTGAAAATTCCGTTACTTCATTGTATATGTTTTGAGGTAATCCGGACAACCCAAATCGATCATCGATTGATAAATTTAATGTGTATTAGTCGGATGTGAATGCGAAATGGGACCAATCGGTCAAAACGGTACTGGACAGGGACATCCAAAAACGTCAACGTCATAGACAGGCGATACCCTGCCCGGTCGATGCTCAACGATGATGATGAACGACAGCCATCGCAAGCCAGTCGCCGGTCGCCAGTATAACCGGTGGAGGCCCCGGACCAGGTCTTAGCGTTGATGATGTTCCCAGTTCGGGGCCAACCCGATATCGGTTTCAACAGGACAAAGCATCCCTTTGCCCTTGATGATATCCGCAGCACGTTCGGCAGTCATGATGGTCGGTGCATTCAAATTGCCATTGGTGATCACCGGGAAGATCGAAGAGTCGACAATCCGCAGACGGTCAATGCCGATAACACGGGTTTGCGGGTCAACCACCGACAGGGCATCGGTTCCCATCTTGCAGGTACAGGAGGGATGATAGGCACTCTCTACGGCCTGTCTGATATAAGCATCGATTTCATCATTACTGCGGATGGTCTCTCCGGGTTGGATTTCTGATCCGCGATAGGGATCCATCGCTCTTTGAGACATGATGTCACGGGTCAAGTGAACACATTGCCGGAATTTTTCCCGGTCATGCGGATGTTCCAGATAGTTGAACACGATAGCGGGCTTGTCGGCCGCTTCGGCAGAACGGACCCGGACATGCCCCCGGCTTTTCGCTTTGTTGTGCCCTACATGGACCTGGAAACCATGGCCGTCAAAAGCCGCCTTACCATCATATCGCATTGCCGCAGGCAGAAAATGGTATTGAATGTCCGGTGCCTTGAGACCGGCTTCGGATCGTATAAACGCACAGGATTCGAAATGGTTGGTGGCACCCAGTCCGTTTTTGAATGCCATCCAGCGAACGCCGATCAACAATTTGTTCCACCAATCGATCTTCCCGTTCAAGGTTATTTTCTGCTTGCATCGGAATTGAAAGTAGATTTCTAGATGGTCCTGGAGATTTTTCCCGACCCCGGGCAAGTCGTGAACCACTTCAATCCCGGCTTCTTGAAGCACTGTGCCCGGCCCAATCCCGGACAATTGCATGATATGGGGTGAACCGATCGAACCGGCGCTCAGAATCACTTCCCGGCTTGCCTTGACCTGTTGTTGATGCTCTCCGAGACGATAGGCAAGGCCGACCGCCACACGCTGCTCAACCAGGATCCGGGTAATCAGCGCGCCGGTAATCACTTTCAGGTTGGGCCGTTGCATGGCTGGCTTAAGATACGCATTAGCCGCAGACCAGCGTACGCCATTGCGAACCGTCATGTGCATCGGCCCAAATCCTTCCTGTTGGCGCGCATTGTAATCTTCCGTTTGCATATAACCGGCCTGAACACCTGCATCGATAAACGCACGATAGAGCGGATTGGCCATTTCATTTCCATTGTTCACACTCAAAGGGCCGCCCTGTGCACGATAGTCGTCACTGCCATACTTCCAGTCATCGGCCTTCCGAAAATAGGGCAGACAGTGCCGATAGCCCCAGTCGGTTGCACCACTGTCTTCCCATTCCTCAAAATCCATCGCATGTCCCCGGACATAGACCATGCCGTTGATGGAAGAAGAACCGCCCAGCACTTTTCCTCTTGGACAATGCATGATCCGATTGTCCAAAAAGGGTTCGGGCTCGGTATGAAACTGCCAAGCATATTTTTCGGTATTCATCGGTATTGATAACGCCGTCGGCATCTGGATGAAGATACTCTTGTCGTTTCCTCCGTATTCCAGCAGTAACACATTCACTGACGGGTCTTCGGTAAGCCGATTCGCCAGTACACAACCTGCCGAACCGGCACCGACGATGACATAATCAAATTGTTCAGCCACCCTATCCTCCCCTGTTCTGTGTAATTATTGACATCGCATCGAGTCTACTGTTCCACTCCGTCAGTCCAGCCGCAGCGATAGACAGGTCAGCCCGCCATCCATTTTCGCAATCTCGGACACAGCAAGCCCGAGTACCCGACTGCCTTGCTCGGCCAGTAAAGCACGGGTCTGACCATAGCCGGCAGGCATCAGCAGCGTTCCGTTCACCCAGACCACATTCGCCGCATACTGTTCAGCGGGCGGGACCACCACATGCTGATATTTCGCCAGGCACTCGATCCCCAAACAGGCTTGGGTCATGATCAATGTCTTCTGATCAATAAAATTGACACTCGATTTGAGATGCAATGCATCAGGCACTTCGACAATATCGATATCGTAACCATATCTCGAGAGGATATGGCCCAATTGCCTGGCACCGTGATAATTGGTCCGTTCCGATAGGCCGATGATGCAGTGCCGATCGACAATCAACACATCCCCGCCATCCAAAGTACCCGGAGAATGAATGTGTTCGCACTGTCGATATCGCCGAAGAATGGAAGCCATCGACTCCGTCTCTGCCCGTCTACTGGCCGTGCCAGGCCTTGTGATGATTGCAGTTTGTGACACGACAACAGCCACATCTTCAACAAAATAGGCATCAGGGCAGGCGGGATGGGGATCTAGTTCAATCACAGCCAGACCCAGCGCTTTCAGCACCTCGACATAACGGTTGTACTGCTTCAATAACAAAGCAGGATCCGGACATCCCAAATCCACACTTGTCAAGCCTTCAGCACAGTTTAGCCCCGGTTTTCTGACGATCGCGGTTGTATACATAAACCAATCTCTACAGCCAATGGGAACGTGTTCTTCTTCAGATCAATTTCTGATTCAAGTTATTTTATTATGGCTATCTTCTTTGATGCCCCGAAATTACTTGCACCGATTATCTGTTGATCCGGTCTATTTAACATGGCCAACAATTCTACGTTTATCTTACGATTTAATTTTCCTGAGCTAATCATGACTATTGCACCAAGCGCAATCCAATTGAAGCTGTTTCTCCATGAACACGGATAACGAATCATTCCCGGGATAGTTGCCAAAGGCAGCGCGCCGGCAATACCCCAAGGCCTGATAAAGACTGATCGCCTCGGGTTGATAGATGCCGGTTTCCAGTCGAACCACCCTGATACCGGATTGCCAGGCATGCTGTTCGAGTGCCGCTACAATACGTTTGGAAATACCTTGACCTCTCGATTCCGGCTTGACGAAAAGTCGTTTCATTTCCCCGTATCGTATCTCTCCGGCAATATACTTGATGGCTCCGCAACCGAGCAGGCGGTGTTGCGACTTGGCGACGACAAAATAGCCATCGGACTGCAAGAGTGTCTCGGGTGCATCCAGATGATTGGATTCCTCGGGATAAAGCTGCCGCTGATAATGATCCAGTGCCTGGATCAGTTCGACCACCTCCCGATCACACGGATTGGCCGGAACAATCTGGCAGTTGTCCATCTGAACCGTTGTCATGGATCTATTGCAAAGGCACGGCAGAGGCACCCCAGCCCGATTGATCTATCGTTGGCCACCCTACCCCATTGAACGGTATTCGGCGTCAATATCCTTTCCACACCGGATCACGTTTTTCGCTAAAGGCCCTTGCGCCCTCAAGCATATCCTCGCTGTTGTACAGGGTTTTGACGGTCGGAAGCTGTTGTGCGTTCAAAATATCAAAGGCATCCTGTACCGAAGCGGTCTCCAGCGAACGTACCGCCTCCTTGATGGCGGCAAAGACCAATGGCGGGCCCGAGGCCAGTAATCGGGCCCGTTCCCTGGCGCGACCCATCAGTCGTTCAGCGGTGGTCACCTCATTGACCAAGCCCCAACGGTGCGCCTCTTCGGCATCCATCCAGCGACCTGTCAACAACAGTTCCATGGCAATGTGATAGGGCATGCGGCGGGGCAGCTTGATAGTCGCGGCATCAGCCAATGTACCTGCATTGATCTCCGGTAGGGCAAAGCTGGCGGTCTGTGACGAAAGGACGATGTCAGCCGACAGTGCCAGTTCGAATCCGCCACCACAGGCAATACCATTGACGGCCGCGATGATCGGTTTGTTGAGATGCGGCAATTCCTGGATACCACCAAATCCACCGACACCAAAATCGGTCGTGATACCCTCGCCCTGTGCAGCCGCCTTCAGGTCCCAACCGGCACAGAAAAACTTTTCCCCACCACCGGTAATGATCGCAACGCGCAATTCAGGGTCATCCCGGAATGCTTCAAATACCTGTCCCATTTGACGACTGGTTGCACCATCAATGGCATTGGCCTTCGGTCGATCCAGCGTGACTTCAAGGATGCCCCCGTCGATTCGTGTTTTTACTGTATGTTCTGTCATCTTTAAATTACCCACGATTACACCCGATGATTATTCTCGAACGCGGATCAACGCATCCGCGACGATTGCACCCCGGCCTTTTGCCCGCACCAGCAGTGGATTGATTTCCAATTCCACGATGGAATCCTGCTCACGCACGGTCAATTGGCCTACCTGAACGACCGCATCAATCACTGACTCCACATCCGCATAGGCCCTTCCCCGATAGCCGGTCAACAACGGGTAGATGCGCAATTTTTGCAATGCCGCTCTGATCTGATCAGCCTCCACAGGCAAAAACAGCAATTGCCGATCGCGGATCAATTCAACCAATGTGCCGCCCGTCCCAACGACAAGATAATGGCCAAACTGAGGATCATACAATACTCCTATCAGGAGTTCAGCAATCACTCCGTCAACCATTCTTTCAATCAGAATGTCGCTTGAAAAAGTCAACATACGTTGAGTTTGGACGGCCACTTCCTCGGCCTGTCCCACATTCAGCGAAACCGCGCCGGATTCTGTTTTATGGGTTATCTGTTCGCAAAGCGCTTTTACCACGACTGGATAGCCGATTTCCTGTGCCGCCTTGATCGCTGTTTGGACGGTCTGCGCCACCCTTGCATCGGGGATCGTCAAACCCTCCCTCGCCAGCCAGGATTTTGCCTGATTCTCGTTGAGCGTTCGGGCAGGGCGGTCTTCTGACTGGCAGGTAATCAACGGTAAAGGGGACCGCTGTTGCCAGTTGATACAGATCTGACTGGCGACTTCAACCGCTTTCAGTGCCTGCTGCATGCCATAAAGGGGGGTAATGCCGTGACGGATGAGGGTCGGCTTGACTTCATCCGGCAGATTCTCAGGCAATGAAGCAACGACACAGGCCGATTGACCGGTTCGACGGGTCGCTTCGATAAGTGCATCACTGGCCTGTACCCATTCGTCCATTTCACAGTCATTGACGGTCGGATAATCAAGCACCAGCAGGGTCATGTCCTGATTTCCGCTCATCATGGCAGAGAATGTGTTCATCATTCTGTCAAAATCCCCCCAAATGAAAGTGTGGTAGTCAAGTGGATTGTCCACTTTGACAAACTCATTCAGTGTTTTTTGGATTTGCATCTTGTGGGTATCGGCAAGCGGACTGAATTTCAGGGTAGTGTCGATCGACAAATCTGCCATGAGAGACGCTTCCCCACCCGAACAACTCATTGACGCAATACGATTGCCTGGAATCGGACCGCAGATCGACAATAATTTCAATGTCTCGAGAAATTCTTCCAGGGTATAGACATGGCCAATACCGAGTTTTGTGAACAAGGCATCATACAACTCGGCATCTCCCGCCAGTGTCGCAGTATGACTTTGAGCAATTCGCGCCCCGGCAATCGAACGACCGCTTTTTAGCACGACCACCGGAATTTTCTTGCATCGTGCCTTGTCGGTCATCTCGATAAACCGGGGCAGATCCGTGAGTCCCTCCATATGGATCCCGATCGCTGTGATGCGATCATTGTCCAATGCGGCCGCCATCGCTTGCTCGACACCCATCACTGCCTGATTGCCCAATGTGACAAGCCAGGCGATATTCAGTCCCCGTCGCTGTAATGTCAGATTGAGTCCGATATTGCCACTGGATGAGAAAATGGCCACGCCTTTGTCAACCGGTGTCAATCCCATCTGATCCGGCCACAGGGCGGCTCCCCTTAAAGCATTTATATAGCCATAGCAATTGGGACCGAGCACTGGCATATCATCGGCAGCTGAAACCAATTGAGTATGGCGTGGTATGCCCGCCTTTCCCACTTCCCTGAAACCAGAGGCATAGCACACCGCCCCCCCTGCCCCCATCCGATTCAGTTCACGGACCGTGTCAATGGTGGATTGTGCGGGAATGGCAATAAATGTTGCATCCGGAGCAGTCGACAATTCACCCACACAGTCAACGCACCGGATCCCTGCAAGTGTCTCCCGGGTCGGATTGACCGCCCAGATTTTCCCTTGAAATCCCAGCTTGAGGCATTGCCTGATGACTCTTTCTGCCTCCTTGCCACCGATCACGGCAATGGAGCGCGGATTCAAAAAACGCTGTAATCGTGCTGGATTGATCAAGATGGCGTCGGTCGTTGAACTGATTGTATATCGATCTTGAACAGTCAGCCGGCAAACGACTCGAGGTGCCCATCGACATTCATGACCTGACCGGTGACTCTGGAGGCCGCCTCCGAGGCCAGGAACAGTGCCATGTCGGCAATATCCTGACCGGAAATGAACGTACGCATGGAGCAACTACGGGTATAACTCTCCCTGACGGCCTGTTCCGACACCCGTCTTTTTTTCGCTTCCATGGCAATGACGCGATCCATCCGTTCGCCCTTGACGCTGCCCGGACAGATCACATTGGCAGTAATACCGCTGGTACCAAGCTCCATCGCCACCGATTTGGTAAAACCGATGACCGCCCATTTGGCGGATGAGTAGGGAGAACGCAGCGGATATCCGTGCCAACCGGCGGTTGAGGAGATATTGATAATGCGACCACGACCAATCTGTTTCATGAGCGGAATGGCTTTTCTTGTACACAGGAAAGTCGCATCCAGATTGACAGTGATACAACGGCGCCAGTCCGATAAATCAACCTCCTCGACACGGGCGGTTGGACCGGCAATACCGGCACAGTTCACCAGCACGTCAAGTGCCCCCTGTCGGTGTTGGCGATCAAAGCATGCATTAACCGATCTTTCATCTGAAACATCCGCAATCGATGTCATTATATCGGGAAAATCCTTCTGCATCCGGGTGCTCGCTGCCGGATCAATGTCGACAACATGGACACGGGCACGGGCGCGATGGAACGAAACAGCAATGGAACGGCCAATACCACTGGCACCAGCAGTGACCATCACGTTTCTGGTCTTGAAATCCCAGTTCATCTCATCCGTCTGCATGTATGGTTTTACGCTGAATACCAATCGACCGACCGGCTTGAATCGGCTTTCCCAATAATTTGTGGGCGGTTGTGATTCTTGAAACGCGATCCCATATCGATGCCTTTGCAGGACAAGCCCGCCCGACCACCGTGTTGACATGCAACAGCATCTGCTCACAGGTCGCACAAAGCGCATCGTCATCCGACAAATGGATACTGTGCACCAGGTGCAGGCGTTTCTCGTCGCTGTCAAGCAGATGGGTGGCAATATAAAACGACTGTCCCAGCATCATTTCCTGGAGGTGGCACAGGTGCGTCTCCACCGTAAAATAGCTCAGGCCGGCAGCGTGATAGGCCTCATCCACGCCAATATATCGGAACAGCGCATCCGATGCATCGCCTGCTGCCCGTAGAAAATAACTTTCAGACATGTGATTGTTATAGTCAACCCACTCGGGCGGTACCCTGTCGTGATGAAGGCGCAGTGGACAGCGGATCTGGTCTGGATCAAAGGCCACGGGTGGGTGAGAAATCCGATAAAGTTGCTCTTCCATGTTTTTCAAAAGCCCGCCGACGCCCTGTGTCTGAGCACGCAGACCGGTCATCACCGCGACCAGGCCATCATCGCGCAATCGTTCAACTTGGACCACTGACGATATATCAACCGGTGTACTGGGGGGGTGGGCTCCGTGCTCTGACAATGAGAGCGGCAATGAGTTCGTCACTTCGTTTCTGCCGGTCAATATTGAGGCGGTTTCGGTCGGTTTATCCAGAACCGGTCCCCGTTCATCCGGTTCAGTGGTTCGGTCAATGAAGGGATATCCCAATGAGGCCCACCACAGTCCCGGTCCATAGCAGATGGCCTGATGAATATCGTCTGCAGTTGCACCGTCTTCGTGAATCAATCGATGAGCTTCTTTGGATATCGCTCCAATCAGTCGACTCGCCAGCAATCCTTCAACCGACCGCGCCACTGTCAATGGATGCAGTCCGATATGACGATAGAATCGGATCGCCTGATCAAGTGCCGATTGGCTGGTCGATTCACCGCCAACCACTTCCACCAAGGGCACCAGATACACCGGATCCAGGGGTTTTGCCACCAGCACACGTTCCGCATGGACAATACCGTCATACACGAGGTCCGATATTCTTTCCGGTAATGACGACGCGATGATGACATCCGGTTTGGTATGGACACTGATTTCATGGAGGATTGCATGGTCGGAAGTACCCGATGTCAAGCTGCTTTCCTGGACGAAATCGACCTCGGCAACGGTCTCGGAAATGGAATCTGCAAACCGGACAGCACCTCGTTGCGTGACCGGAGCAATCGTCATTTTTCGATAAGCCCGGACCGCCTTGTGTATAACCGCATCGAGTTGTTGCTCACGGTCGTCAGCGACATCATACAGGACCACATCCAATCCATGGATCAGACAGCGCGCAGCCCAGCCCAAGCTGATCGGACCGCCGCCGATCAGGCCGACATTGCGTATCGTTCGCATGTTATCTTTTTTTCAATTTCAGTTTTGTCCGCACCTCATCCGGCGTCAGTATGTTCACATTCATGGCCGAAAGAATCATGACGGCCCGTTCGACCAACTGTGCGTTGTTCGCATAAACCCCCTTTTCAAGATAAAGATTGTCTTCAAGGCCAACTCGGACATTGCCGCCGGCCAACACCGCCATGGCCACATACGGGAGCTGATTGCGCCCGATGGAAAAAGCAGAAAAGGTGGCTCCCTCAGGCAATTGATTGACCATGGCCAACAGCGTCCCGGGATCATCCGGCGCCCCATACGGAATCCCCATGCACAATTGAATCATGATCGGATCGTCCAGTAACCCTTCCCGGATCATCTCCTTGACAAAAACCAGATGTCCGGTATCAAACACTTCCAGTTCGGGGCGTACGCCGAGTTCGCGAACCCGTTTTGCCATGGTTTTCAGCATACCGGGTGTGTTGGTCATCACGTAATCACTTTCAGCAAAATTCATCGTCCCGCAATCCAGGGTGCAGATTTCAGGCAACAATTGTTCGACGTGAGCCAGTCGTTCCAGCGGACCGGCCATATCGGTTCCAGCATCATTCAGTGGCAACGGGGTTTCTCCTGGCCCGAAAACCATATCTCCACCCATCCCGGCTGTTGTGTTGATCACCACATCGGTATCACTGTCACGAATTCTTTCAACAACTTCTGCAAACAGTCGAGGGTCACGGCTTCCTAACCCCGTCTCAATGTCCCGGACATGGATGTGGGCTATTGCGGCACCCGCTTTGGCCGCATCGATGGCCGCTTTGGCAATTTGTTCCGGAGTGACTGGAATCGCCGGATGCCGACCAACCGTATTGCCGGCACCGGTCACTGCGCAAGTAATAAATGCATTGAAATTCACCGTTTTTTCTCCTGCGTTGAAGTATTTGGAAATAGTCGAATTATGATGGTTGTTTATCTTTAATTTCGGTTGCCGCAAACTCCTCATCGATTTCGAAAAGATCCGGTGCAGAGCGATGAACTCCAATACTGTGTTCCATCCAGAGCATCTCGAACCGTCATGACGACTTTCTCCATTGTATGGCTAATGGCAACTCGTTCAGTTCCACCCTGGCTTCCCATCAAACCGGGAAATGCAAAATTCAGATTTCTTGATCTTTCGCCGCATATCTATGGAAATCTCTCTGATTTCGAAAATGGTTGTGACGACATACTATTTCGAGCAGCGACTCGATACTTGTTTCCACTGGATATGGCACTTTGGGCAACGACATTTTTGAGTCAACAATTTCTGGTTGCAAGGCATTAAAATCACAGGGTAGTCGGTAAAACGCATCATGTTAATTCAGAGATCAAGGATAAAAATGGAAAACTATCACACGTTGGCTCTACCATCCAACTCTGTGCATCTCTGGTTTTGTCATTACGAGGACATTACTGATTCGAGACTGATTGCTGCCTACGATACACTACTGGAACCATACGAGAAAGAGCAGCAGCGTCTGAAGGCTCCCAAAGATCGGCATCAATTTCTGATTACCCGCACACTGATTCGAACTGTATTATCAAAATATGATCCGACTGTCTCACCGTCTGAATGGCGTTTCACCAAAAACCAATACGGACGTCCCAAAATAAGTCCCGATATGACGCCGTTGCCGATTCGATTCAATCTGACCCATACAAAAGGGTTGATTGTCTGTGGAGTGACGCTCAATATCGCGATTGGTGTGGATGTGGAGGACTTGAGTCGACAAACGGACAGACTGAAGATTGCACAACGTTATTTCTCACCCACGATGACAAACGCACTGGAGGATTTGCCTGAACGACAGCAACAACAACGTTTTTTTGAATATTGGACGCTGAGCGAAGCCTACCTCAAAGGAAGAGGAATCGGACTGTTCATGTTTCCCAGACAGTTCTCGTTTCATCTTGCAGAGGATAGCTCGATTAGGCTATCGGTTGATTCAGACTGGGACGAGAACCCGACGCAATGGCAATTCCTCATCCACCGTATCAATGATACCTATCAACTCGCTGTGGCCGTAAAAACCACCAAATCTCTGCGGTTTAAAGCAAACAATATCATTCCCCTTGACTGTGTGGAATCACTGCCCTTTCCAGGAAGAACCGCTGGTAATAGCCATTAAAATGGAATGAGAATCATCAAGATCCGTGCCCACTTTGCATACTCGTAAGTCATCATCCCGGAAATCTCCTTTCACAGGGTGCACATTTGCCATGATTGAACGTGCAACCTGTACTTATCTATTGTCTACCCCTTAGTAACCAGTATATTCCCTATTGGAATCATCGAAGGATACGGCCAGGGAAACACCACGCTCCTGGGTCAAGTCAAGATTGAGAAAGGCCGCCTATGGATTGTTCCATCAGTCTGCTGATACAATATATCCCGTATTCTGATCATCAAAAAAGTAGCGTCCAGCCAGACCACGTTCAGTGTCAGTTTCGCCATTATGATGAGGGATGCCAGTTTGTCGTGTGTCGTTCTGACAGGCAGGCCCCAAAAGTGATTCGGCTTTAAATGATCCTGAACCCGTATCAAAGGCGGCAATGCCTGCTTGAAGGATGGAAAAGTAACCCTAGGCAGATTATCGCGATTTATTGACGACCCTGCCCTGTATTATGCCCATATCATGCATTACTACAAATCAATTATAGACACTATCGGCAATACCCCGCTGGTACAACTCAATTCGGTCAATCAAGGCATCAGGGGAACCATTCTTGCCAAAGTCGAATATTTCAATCCGGGTAATTCAATGAAAGATCGGATGGCAATCAAGATGATTGATGATGCCGAGAAACGGGGGGAACTGAAACCGGGAGGTACCATCATCGAAGGCACCTCCGGAAACACCGGCATGGGACTGGCCCTTGGTGCCATTGCAAGAGGTTACAAATGTATCTTTACCCTCGCTGACAAACAATCCCAGGAAAAAATTGACATTCTCCGGGCCATGGGAGCCGAAGTGATCGTTTGCCCCACCAGTGTTGCACCGGAAGACCCCCGATCATACTATTCTGTCGCCCGTCGACTGAACGAAGAAATCGAAAACTCCCTGTATCCCAATCAGTATGACAATCTTTCCAATACCGAAGCCCACTACGAAACCACGGGCCCTGAAATATGGCGCGACACCAATGGGAAAATTACGCACTATGCCGCCGGCGTGGGAACCGGCGGGTCCATGTGCGGTGTTGCCCGCTATCTGAAAGAGCAAAACCCGAACGTGCTCACCATTGGGTTGGACACCTACGGCTCCGTCTTTAAGAAATACAAGGAAACCGGCATTTTCGACGAGAAAGAGATCTATCCCTATCTCACCGAGGGAATCGGTGAGGACATTCTGCCAGAAAACGTTGATTTTTCCCTGATTGATCATTTTGTCAAAGTCACCGACAAGGATGCCGCAATAATGACTCGAAGGCTTTCCAGAGAAGAGGGCCTGTTTGTGGGCTGGTCCTGTGGCTCTGCGGTTTGGGGCGCACTGGAATGGGGCAAGGAGCATCTCAAGGAAGATGATGTCATGGTCATCATACTGCCTGATCATGGTACGCGTTATCTGGGCAAGGTCTATAGTGATACCTGGATGAAGGATCACGGCTTTCTTGAGGAACGGGAATATGCTTCGGCCAAGAACATCATCAACAAGCAAAGCGGCGAAAATGCCCTCTCGACCATCCATCAAGGTGCCCGTGTTTCCGAAGCCATTGCCCTGTTCACTTCAACCGGCATATCGCAGATACCGGTTGTTGATGATCGTGATGAGTTTGTCGGCAGCCTGTCAGACACCAAAATTCTCGCACAACTGATAGAAGAACCCGAACTACGTAACAAGGCGATCAAGGATATCATGCATGCGCCTTTTCAGTTTGTTCCGGTCAATACGACCTTGGATGTTTTGTCGTCAATGATTACCCGGGACAATCCGGCCGTTATGGTACGGGATGCGTCCGGTCTGCCGAGAATTATCACCCAACATGATCTTCTTGAGAGCATTGCTGAAGGGTAGATGGGTGCGCCAACCATCATGACTCGTCCTAGCCAGTGTCAGGAACGAACGACAGCAGCCAGCGTGCCGATGCTCAATTAAGAGAGTGGTCGATCAGGAAAGAGAGCATTCGGCACAAAAAAACACATGGTCGACAGGGTATTAGTTCATATCAAGAATGCAGTTTATTACCCCGCCCCAAGGCCCGGTCGCGCGATTTCAAGGTAAGAGACGATATTTCGCGAAATCATGTTGCCAATAGTCGGAGTAAAACAGCGGCCGGTTCTCGCTTGATTCGTGCAATGCATACATCAAAACAGGCGTCTCCTGTGCGTCCGTGTCAATCCGGTCAGCTGTTCTGTGTCTGAATCTAGGGACAGGTCAGTCAACCTGACTCAATGCCAATGTAAACGATCCCTTCTTCCAATTTGACCGGAAATGTCTTGAGAGCAATTTCGGCCGGTAGACTGGTTGCTTTCCCTGTCTTGATGTGAAAACGGGCGCCGTGCAACGGACATTCAATCTCTCCATCACAGACAAATCCCTCACAAAGAGAGACAGATTCATGAGTACACAATCCATGTGTCGCATAAAACGCACCATTCATACGATAAAGGGCAAGTTCATTCCGTTCGACGATCACGGACATGACGTCGTCGTCTTCCAGATCAGTTGCTTTTGCGACGGCATGAAACGTTATTTTGCCGGTTGAGTGGGAATGTTTTACCCTGCCAGCGGGTGCTTTGAAATCCTCCACATGCAGTTCGACAACAATCGATGCCTGTTCGACCGTCACCGGATAACATCGTAATTTTCGGCCATGTCCTGGCGCCAGACATGTGCCGGTTTTAACATCGAACTTCCATCCATGTTGCACACATTGGATCACATCCCCTTGAAGTATGCCGTTTACCAATTGCGCGCCTTTGTGAGAGCAGTGATGCTGGGTCGCGAAAAATGTCCCGCCCACGTTGTACACGACGATATGTGTATCTCCCACTACATAGGCCTTACATTTCCCCTGAACTATATCCGCAACATCTCCCACTATGTGTTTTGTCATCATTCACTCTATATATCAACAAATCAACTCCTCAGGTTGCATTTCAACGGGTAGCGTGCAACGTTTTTGTCCATCCCGGGCCGCAACACATGCGCGACAGGCGCTCTGTCCCATCCAGGGCTCAAGGCTGAAGATGTAAGGCATCAATCACATTGCGGGAGAAAAACCGTTCTCTTTGCCACTCTTCCATATCGGGATACAGTTCAATATACATGTCGACTCCACTGACGCCACTGGAATCCCAGTGCGGGTAATCACTGGTCAATCCCATGTTACGACCGCCAAACCATTGTACTGTCTCCTGGAGCAGAGCCTCAGCGGGCTCAAATGAACAAATCGTACATTGCCGTTTGAAGTACTCTGAGGGAAACAGGGTCAGTTCTGCGGTTTCGTTTTTGGGTCGACCGGTCACGTGTTCATCCATTCGAAAGAGAAAATAAGGCACCCAAGTTGCACCCGCTTCACAAAACAACACCTGTAGATCAGGATGCCTCTCCAAGACCCCATAACCGATCAATCCGCACATGCCGGTCGCCATTTCACAAGGATGGGAAACCACATGGGCAAGCCAATAACGATCATACTTATAATCGGTACTGTAGCTGGCATTATAGGTGCCGGTCGCTTCATGAAACAGCAGTGCCATGCCCAAATCGGTCATGGTTTTCCATACTGGGTCCCAGCTTTCTTCCCAGTAATGCACTCCATTCATCACGTTTGGACGCATCCATACGGCTTTGGCACCCATCGCATGACAGCGTTTGATTTCTGCCACCGCCCATTCCGGTTTCAAGGGAATCGTGGCACACCAGATATGACGTCGACTGGTGGCAAAATCTTTTGCCATCCAATCGTTATGGGCTCGGCCAAGCGCATACTGCAACTCTAGATTGACAATATCTGGAATAAAGAGTCCGACAGTCGGAAACCATATCCCGACATCAACGCCACCCATGTCCATATCTACATCCCGACAGTTGAGAGAATGCTGATATGCCACTTCGTATTGTAATGACTCACCTCGTGGACGTTGATCACCACAGCCTTCAAGTCGGCCAGCACCGTATCCACGCGGTTTTTGATAGAGTCGTCCCTCCATCATGATACGTGGCGACCCCTGATTATCTCTGACCAGTCTGGGTGCCTCATTCTGAAACTCAGGGTCAAGGTATTTGGTCAGTGCCTCTGGCGGTTCAATCACGTGACGGTCTGCATCGATGACGAAAAATTCCTTGGCGGTCGTTTTATTCTCCGAACGCCATGATTCTGCGACCGCATGATAGTGCTCATCGGTAGTGTTGTCGGCTGCTATGTTAGTCATTCTTTTACTCCTGCTAATACAGTCTATTGAG
The DNA here is from genome assembly GCA_965214625.1 of Candidatus Poriferihabitaceae bacterium. GTDB lineage: Bacteria > Pseudomonadota > Gammaproteobacteria > Arenicellales > Poriferihabitantaceae. The sequence goes on from OZ243962.1 coordinate 165,796, forward strand.
TGTGCGAGTCATCGCATTAGTACGTAATATATTGGCAGTTGCTGTCAATTAATGGACAAGGCGTAATTAATTTACCGTGCCTTTGTGCCTGAAAAAACCGATGGGCAATCACCACGCTAGAGGGGTTTGTCACATAGTTGACATAAGTTCCAGGGCGGGGTAGGCACAGTCAGTTGTACATTCCGGTGGTTGGAACGAAAAAGTCATTCAGACGGTGGCCTGTTGGGACCGCTGGTTGATCTCACACTAAAATGAGGCATTCGATATGAAAACACGCATTCTTGCCTACCTCATGGCAACAACACTTTTTACCATTATCAGCACCAGTCTCACGGTCAGTGCTCAGGACTTTCCGTCACGACCTGTCGATTTGGTTGTCAATTTCGGGCCCGGCGGCGGCGCCGATGGCATGGGCAGGACCGTCGCGCGCTTGCTCTCACCCGTTATCAATGTGCCTGTCCCTGCCTCTAACGTGGCCGGAGCGGCGGGCAATACTGGTCTGACCAAAGTCGCCAGTGCCGAGGCAGATGGCTACACGATCGGGACCATGACCGGTTTGACCGTCTCATCTTGGGCTTCTGGAATGGGTAGCCTGACACCCGATGACTTTGCCTATCTGGCCATCGTGCAGTCCTCCCCTTCCATGCTGTTCGCGCCAGTTGACAGTCCGTTCAAGAGTTATCAGGATCTGTTAGATTATACCGCTGCCAATCCAGGTGAGGTGCGTGTTGCGACCGCTGGACTGGGTACACTGGATGATCTGACAGTCAAGTTTCTGGGCACGAAAGGACATGAGATGAAAAATGTTCCCTATGCGAAACCGGCGGAGCGATATATTTCCCCATTGGGCGGACATACCGAACTGCTATATGAAGAACCGGGTGATGTTGCCCAGTTTCTGGAAAGCGGGCAAATGACACCATTAGTGGTCTTTCGGGAAGAACGCCATCCCCGATTCCCGGATGTGCCTACTTCCTATGAATTTGGTCATGAGATCGCATTTCCGAACTGGCGCGGTATTGTTACTTCCTCAAGCGTCCCGGCTGACCGGATTGAAATACTCAATCAGGCCATGTCACAGGTGGTGGTGCACGATGACTGGAAAAAATACTGTGCGGTCAAATTCAGTTGCAAGGATTCCTCCACCCCCGATGAAAGCCACGCTTTTGTCAAACAGCAGTTCGAGGATCTATCCAAGTTTATGCAACAGTTCGGCATTACCAATTAAACGATTTCACCTAAGACCGCGTCACTCTCTTGATCATGATCCAGATTTGACTTTGATGTTGTCCGGATGACTCGATCATATGATGGACTGATCGGCCCCTTACTCACCGTGTGTGGAGGTGTTGCGGTACTGTTTTTTTTACACGCTGGTGAGACACGCCTCATCGTGGATGCTAAGGGGTTTGGTCCGCTCAGCTGGCCCCGTGTCATGCTATGGGGCGTGGTTGCAACCGGTGTGCTGTGGGGGATATCGCGCTACTGCCGGCTGATCGATGCCCCGGGGATATCGAAAAAAAATGGTCGACCAGACAACCTGGGACTGGTGAGCGGAGTAGTCGTTGTCGTGTTATATGGGGTTGCCATGCTCTATATCGGCTTTGCCATTGCGACACTGTTGTTTCTGGTGGTCTGGTTTCTGGTAGGGGGGATGCGTTCAGTCTGGCAAATTATGGGCAACAGCATCCTTGGGACACTGTTCTTGTTGTATCTGTTTCTCAAGATAGCGTATCTACCTCTACCACGTGGTATCGGTTACATGGATAAGATCACCGTCGGCCTTTATCAGTTTCTCGGAATTTACTGATTTGATGGATATATGAAATAAGCATAATGCCCCATTGATCAATGATTGATATTCTGCACAATCTGATGACAGGGCTGTCACATCTTTTCGGGATTGTGCCGTTTTCACTGTTGGTCATCGGCATTTTGATCGGTGTGGTGGCCGGTGCATTGCCGGGTATCTCGTTTGTGAATGCGATGGCCTTGGCATTACCGTTCACTTATGTAATGGATCCGGTAAACGCCATGGTGTTTCTGTCCGGATTGTATTGTGGAGGGGTTTTTGGCGGTTCGATATCCTCCATTTTGATCAACATACCGGGTTCACCGGGTTCATTGCCCGCGACTTGGGATGGTTATCCAATGACCCAGCGGGGTGAGTCTGCACGCGCCTTGGGCATTGCCATCACCTGTTCGGCAATCGGGGGCGTTGCCAGTGCATTGATGATGATATTCGTCTCTCCACCCTTTGCCGGATTTGCTTTGAAATTCGATCAGCCCGAATTTTTTGCGGCAACGATACTGGGATTGATCTCGGTCGTGGCCATTGCCAAGGGGAACATGATGTCGAGTATGGTCTCCCTGTTTCTCGGTTTAACCATCGGCAGTATCGGACTGGACCCACTCTATGCAATACCCCGTTTGACCTTTGGCTGGCAGTTGTTGGACAACGGTGTCAGTTTCGTTGTCGTGTTGATTGGTATGTTTGCCATTGGTGAGGTTCTCGGTTGGATCGGCAGTGATTCAAAGACACTACAACGTCCCACACTCAAAACCCGTGCCAAATTGCCTAGTTTCAAGGAGCTTTACCAATTGAAGGGTACCATTTCACGTAGTGCTGGCGTTGGCTGTGCCATCGGTGCCATACCCGGTGCAGGCGCAATCATTGGAGCCATCATTTCCTATGGTGTTGAAAAACAGGTCTCCCAACGTGGCAACGAATTTGGCAACGGTGTTGCAGAAGGTCTCGCGGCACCGGAAACCGCAAAAAATGCCACGACGGGTACAGCGACGATTCCGTTGCTGACTCTCGGTATTCCCGGCAGTGCTGCGACAGCCATTATGCTCGCCGCATTGATGCTGCACGGGGTAAATCCTGGACCCATGCTGTTTATTACCGGCATCGATTTGATCTACACCGTGTTTGCTGCATATCTGGTTGCGAATCTGTTGATGATTGCTGCCGGGATGCTGGTCGCGCGCGGTTTTGCATTATTAATGCGCATTCCACCTGTACTGTTGTTTGGATTCATTGTTGTATTGTGTCTGGTCGGGGCTTTCGGTGTCCGCAATAATATGGCGGATGTCTACATCTGCATCGGTTTTGGTATTCTGGGGTATTTGCTGTCACGCTTCCGCGTCCCTTCGGCACCATTGATTCTTGGTGTTATTCTCGGACCCTTGGCGGAGCGGTATTTCCTGACATCCATGATCTCTTATGACAACGATATCTTGATCTTTTTTACCCGCCCTTTGAGTGGATCCATTTTTTTCATTGCCATTACGTTCCTGTTGTGGTCATTGTGGCCGAATATCAAGCCCCTGCTTTCCCGTTTCACTACGGGTGCACGATCCAATGCCAATCTCCCTGACGAGTAATCGGTTGATCCGCTGATGCCATGGAATTCACCTTCAATCCGCTATTGGCATTTGGTTGGAGTATTTTTGCGGGCTTTATAATGGCAATGGGTGCAGGAGGTGGCGGAATTGTCGCCGGTATCGGCCATATTTCGATTCTCGGTGTCGGTGACCCCAATATGATCAAAGTACTCAATCAGTTGCTCGAATTAACCAGTCGAGCGATTGCGGTACCGATTTATTTCAAACAAAAGCGGTTAATTTGGCCCTTGGCCGGTTCATTTGCGATTGGAGCACCTCTGGGCGCGGTCAGTGGTTCATGGGTATCGGCAAACTATCTTTCGGATATGACCAGCTACCGTCTTATATTTGGTGTGCTTGTCCTGCTGATCGCAGGGCGGACATTGTACGAGTCGATAATCAAACCCTCGCAACGCAGTCACCGGTTCCAAAATAATGTTGAATTTGCCGAATACCGTCAATCCGTACGGGCCAGCAATCCCGAGGCCCAACGTATGACTCCCCGGTTGGGTCACTGTGACCTGTTTCATATTCGACTTGACTGGCACCGTCCATCCCTTCAATTCAATCCTCTCATTGCGGTGGCAGGGGGATTTGTGATTTCTTTCGTCGGAGCCCTGATGGGCGTGGGTGGCGGCTTTCTGGTCACCCCGTTTATGGCCAGTATTCTGCTGTTTCCGATGTTCTTTGCAGTCGGCACCGCCCTGGTTGCATTGATGATTCCGCTCTTAGTCAGTATCCTGACGTACCTTTATCTGAACGTGAACATGGACTGGATGCTGGTGGCAGTTGAAGTGCCGGGTATTGTCATCGGTTCACTGCTGGGTCCGATGATCAATCAGTACCTCAATGAACAGGTTATTCGCCTGTTCGTCTCATTGGTCCTCATGGGCATTGGCATCTATTATCTTTGGGGTTCATCATTGATGACGACAGGTTGATGACCCGATTTCCTCTTAATTGTCGTTCCTCACTGATAACCGGCGTTTGTCAATAAGATGCCATTGGTGCTCTCCATTGATCTTGAACGCTGTACCGGCTGTCGTGCTTGTGAAGCAGCCTGCAAACTGGAAAACCGTCTGACAGAAGGTATTTTCCGAAATCGGGTTTATTGGATTGCTCCGGAAGATGAAAACGGCCGATTCGAGTTCGTCGTCAGTGTCTGTCAGCAATGTGCCCGTCCGGCGTGTTTGCGTGTATGCGGTGCCAATGCCCTCTCGAAGTGCCCGGAAACCGGTGTTGTGGAGATTGACCGTGATGCCTGCACCGGTTGTCAGGCCTGTGTCAAGGCCTGTCCTTATGGCGCCATCGGTTTTGACCAACGACGTCACAAGGCAGAAAAGTGTGATTTGTGTGCAGACCGCCGGGCATACGGTCGCGGTGGCCCGGCGTGTGCCGCTGTCTGTCCGGGTCGAGCCATCCAATTCGGAGAACGGGCCGATTTGCTGTCAAAGTCACGTGCCGAAGGGCGTGAAACTCGGAACATTGATCATTTCGGGCTGGCACCAGCCACCCTATACCTCGAACACTTGCCTCGCAGAAAATCTCTTTCGCAGTCGTCGAGGTCAGATGAATAATCATACCGATCATCCTCATCAGACATCGGCCACAAATCCGGTTCAGGGGATCTATTCAATCCGTCATCAACGTGGTATTTTGCGTCGTCTTTGCGATGTGGCGAGACGTTTTACCCGATCGCTGTTATCGACACAGTATGGCAGTGCGCGGTACCCGTATACGGATGTGGGTCAACCGCCACGGCCTGATCGCTCTGTGATTGGGACCTGTCCGGTCTGCTTTAACAGCTGCCCCGTCACCTACCATTTGGAAAAAGGCCGACTCACCTCGATTACCGGGGTTGATAGCGACCCGGTCAGTCAGGGACGGCTATGCCCCAAAGGACAGTTCCAGATCCAGATGTACAATTCCCCGGAACGACTTACGCAACCCCTAAAACGCGTTGGACAACGTGGTGAAGGCCGTTTTCAGCCGATCGACTGGGACACGGCGCTTGATGAAGTGGCTGATCGCCTGAAGTCTGTCCGGAAACGCTATGATGCAAGAGCGTTGGCGATTTATACGGGCACACGTTCCAGTTGGCTCAACAAAGCCGGGGGAGCGGCCCTGTTTGCCGAGTTGTTTGGTACTCCGAATCAGGAAGGTACTGCACCTCTTTGTGCCTCAGCCGCGGCCCAGGCCTTCAGAATCACACAGGGGTCGGCACCGGGGGGCAACAGTTTTACGGAAACGGACTTGGGTTCTGCTGATTATTATCTGTTTGTCGGCGACAACATGGCTGAAACCCGACCGGTCTATTTTGGTCTTATTCACGATTGTCGTATTGTCAACCGGGCCCGCATGGTGGTCATTGATCCCCGCCAATCAGCCACAGCGGCTAAAGCGGATGAATGGATCGCGATTCGCCCTGGAACCGATATGGCATTGGCACTGGGAATGATGTTTCATTTGCAGGAACACGATCTCATCGATCGCCCCTTTCTGGAAAAAAAAGTCGCCGGCTGGGAACGTCTCTGCCAGTTTCTTCGACAAAAGCGGTATACGCCGAAATGGGCCGCTAAAGTGACCGATATTCCTGAAAAAACCATCTGTCGTCTGGCGGAAGAACTGGCACAGGCCAAACGGGCGGTCATTTTTGGTGGCAAGGGATTGAATCAGCATACCAATGGCTTTCAGAGCAATCGGGCATTTCATATGCTGTGTTTACTGGCCGGACAATGGGCCCGTCCCGGGGCCGGGTTCATGAACCTGAATCGCGGTTTGCCACTCCATGCGCATGCTCCCCAAGGCCGTGCCCCCTCTCGTGGTCCGGCGTTACGTAAGTCACCGACCGGTTGGATTGATGCGATGATCAGCGGGCGTCCCTATCCGATAAAGGCCTTTATTTCCACCGGCAATCCGCTATCGACCTGGCCGGGCCAGGCAAAATTGCGTCAGGCGATGCAGGCAATGGATCTGGTGGTTTATATGGAACTGTTTCCCCACGCAACCGCCTATTATGCCGATTATGTCTTTCCAACCACGTCCGCACTGGAAGTCGGCGATGTCAATCGGTCCAACGATGACCGGCGGGTTGGATGGATCGAAAAAGCCATTGACGGGCCTGGTGAAGCACGCTCCGACCTGCATTTTTGGGTAGAACTGGGTAAACGCTTTGATTTTGACGATGTATTGAAAGATGAATACAAGTTGGACCCGGCACATTTCTGGGACAACGAAATGATTGGGGCCAACGGGATGGAGGGCTTAACAACCGAACGAATGAAACAGCATCCTTCACGATGGGTCCGTGGCCCCCTCTCGGCCCCTGGGGCTGTCGAAGTGGAAACGCTGTTTCAGGATGGAACGATCTTTCCGGGGGACCGCAAGGGGCGACAGATTCCCACCGAGACCGGTCAGTTTGAAATCTGGACAGAAGCGTTGGAGAAACGGTTCCAGCCCTACGGGCTATCCCCTCTCCCGGAGTTTTACACCGACCCCGACCAACTTGTGCCACTTCCCCATCTCGAGTATCTGATTTCTGATGAGGAAGAAGGTATCCCCTCTCCCGTCTGGAATGGGGCGGCCTTGACTCGTCCAGTGCGCATTGTCAATAGCGCACATAGGCCTTCTGTCGGGTACGATACTGAACTGATCAGTGGTCGCCCCCCTGCTCCTCACTTCCATTCCTGGACACACTGGTTCTGGCAGGCGAAGGAAATGTGGCCCGAACAGTATGTCATGATACACCCCGAAAAAGCCGGGCGACTCGGCATTCAGGATCGTAACCGGGTGATCATTGAAAATCAGCATGGCCATATTGAAGCGGTGGCTTGGCTCCATACGGGTATCCGCAAATCTGCGATATTTGTTCCCATCGGTTGGGACGAGCGACAAAAACGTGACCCGGCCGCCAGTGTCAACTGGCTGATCGACCACCACCTGCGGGATCCGATTTCTGATCAGACGAACATGAAATCGATTCTGGTCCGCCTGCGCAAAGCCTGACGGTACCATACGATGGCCTTCGCAAATCGCCTGCTTGCCCTGACGGCACTCGCCGCAACCGTCATTTGTGTGATCTATTTGTTCGTCGGAGTGGACAAGCTGGCTTGGGACCTGCGCCCCGGCTCCCCCATTGGTCAATCGATTGGCATTGCATCGGGACTGATCTTGTTGGGCACCTTGTACTACATCCCTGTTCGTCGTTCCGACGCCAGGGCAATTGCCAAACCGGCCGCACAGCATGGCCATGCACTGGTCGGCATACTGGGGGTCACTCTCGCTATCGTGCACTCTCAATTCGCCTTGAAAGAATGGTCTGCGTTGGTATTACTGACCACCATCGGTCTTTTGGCTTCCGGTCTTTATGGCCGGTTGATCGCCCCGCTCACAGTGGGTACGACCTTTGGCCGTCATGCCATTCCCTATGCGACTGCCGTCAAGTCTGTCGCCACGTCGGATCCCCTCCGGGAAATAATACGGCTCAAACGAACTGTACTGCGCATTTTGGATGCCGCGGCACACGAACATGATTTCGTTCTGCGTTGGCATCACTGGACCCGGCATCCCGGCGTTTCGCTCAGATATTATCGCCTGATCCTGATGGAACGGAGGTTGCTTGCCCGTCATCCGCTCAGTGGCTATCAACTGTTTTCACGAACAGAGCGATACTGGCGTGCATTGCATCTGTGGCTCGCGCTGTTATTCCTGATTGGCCTGATTGCTCACGTGGTGACAACGGTTTTTTTTGCCGACTATGTGGCCGACGGTAGCGAGGTGTACTGGTGGCATATGACCCGCTAGTCGTGGAACGGGGAAGATGTCATTTCTTGGTCAACGATTAAGACATGATGGCGTCTTGGGGAACGACAGGTGCTTTTTCATGAAATGTAATACTTATTGAGGTAATGATCGATGGATATTGAGGCACGCAGACGCACAATTACGGCCCAATACCTGGCCGATGCGGTGAATGATTTGAAAATCAACGAAATTCGGCGCCACATATTTCTATGCTGTGACCAGACCAAACCCAAATGCTCGTTGCGGGACCGCAGTCTTGCATCATGGAATTTTCTGAAACAGCGACTGAAAGATCTGGAACTGGTCAAGGAAGGAGGCATCTATCGCAGCAAAGCGAATTGCCTGCAGGTGTGTACCCGAGGACCGATTGCTCTGGTTTATCCGGAAGGTATTTGGTATCACTCGTGCTCCCCAGCCGTGTTGGAGCGAATCATTCAGGAGCACCTGATTGGGGGCAAGCCGGTGAATGAGTTTGTTTTTGCAAGACGCTCTTTGCCAGCGATGATACGAGCCGGAGACTGAGTCAGACCAGTCACGAACGGACACTCGTTCGGATATCACTCATGATGGATAGCGTACGGCTTGCAGGCCATGCAGATCGGTGATTATAATTTTTCGATTACCTATTTTGATATAGCCGGCGCTCTTGATGTTATTTAATGCGCCATTGACAAATTGTCGGGACACCCCCACCATGGAAGCCAGATCTTCGTGGGAGAGCTTGAGATCGATCAACACACCCTGATCGCACTTCACACCAAAACTAGCCGATAGGGCGAGCAGCATCCCCCGTACCCGATCTTCTGTCGAATGTGTGGCCAGGCTCAGTGCTAATTGAGCCACCCAACGCAGTCGCACTGACAAGGCACGAACCACCTGCTGTGCCAATTCCGGAAACGTTTCCAACAGATGATAAAAATGACTCAACGATAAAATATATACCGTCGAAATATCCAGAAATCGGACTGTCATCTGACGATTTTCGAGGCCACTCAAATCGACTGCACCGAGGATATCACCGTCAGACCAGAACCCGGTGACCCCGGTTTTACCCTCTGGACTATAATAGGTTGACATCGCCTTGCCTTGTCGAATGAAAGCCACAAACCCGGCCGCATCGCCCTGCGTCCACAACACCTCACCCCGTTCAAAGGACTGCTTGTTGCATCGGTTCACTATGGCCTCTTCACACCGTGCTGAAATGGACCCGAGCACATTCAGATGTCCGCCATGACTGGATGGATTCATCGTCAGAATACTTTGCACCTATAGCTATCGTACTTTATTTTCCAACCCAATCAACGTATATATTGGGAATTATATACTCGAATGCAACCCCTTTTTTCACGTTTCGGTTGTTTCGGCAAGTCATTGAGTGCGACCGACTATCAGGCTTGTGATGAAGCCGTGGGTTGGGATGGAAACTCATCAGAATCAATCCAAATCAAGACCAATATCCCGCAGGTCATTGCCTTTACATGACTTTCCGGTTCCCTTCGGTTCGACTGTTTTGCCCGGACGGCGCTCTGCGATTTGTGGTACGTTGCTATTTTGACGTGTTGCGGTTGGCCCGCAAGGGTCACAAGAGCAGCACTGTGACGGTACATTCACCGCCCTCGTTCGGGTGCCGCAACGATCTGCAAGGTACCGCTGCGGCGTGATGCTGTTCAAACTGAACTTCACCGGCCCCATCGAGTGAGATCCCTTGTCCCGCAAGAGATGTCGGCGGGTTCAGGGGACCTGCTTATGGCAACTTCCGGGTCGGTTGGGTCGGTATCACCACATCGCTGAGGATCAGCGTAGCTAGGTGACCGAGCAGGGTCCCTAGACTCGATATCGCGAGACCGTCTTCGGTGGTCTTGGCCTTTTGGACCGGAGAGGTGTCCTGTTCCCGGGCCTGATCAGACCGGCCGTTCATCCTCGAACAATAACGGCGCCAGTTTGCGACGCAGATGCCACTGCATATGCAGGACCAGCAGACACAGAAACCCATAGGTACGTACCCGGGTCGGGTGCTGGACAGACACCGGGCAGATATCCAGATGTCCGATCTTGAGATACCGAAAGGCCCGTTCGACCCGGCCGAGGTCTTTGGCGACCCACACGGCATCCTCGGCCGACAGTGCCTCGGCGTCAAGATGGGTGCGCACCTCATAGCGGCCGTCCAACCGGGTTTCGGACTCGATCCGGTCCGTTTGACAGGTAAAAGTCAGGTCGTCATCGGTCAGCGTGATCTCGAAGTGCTTTTCCACTTGGTGGCGGTTGACCTCGCATCTGACCCGCCAGGCGATGGTAGCCGGGGGTTGAGACATACCCGCAACCGTTCGTCGTGAAAGCCAGGATGAACGATTTCGGCCACCGTGTTGCCCACCAGCACATCGGGATCCAACGGGGCTTGGATATCACCGGACGCCGCAACCAGATTGCGCAGGACTGCGGTCTTGAGCGCTGAGACCCAGTCCGACCCGGCCAGCACCCGATCCTGTTGAATCCGCACCGTAGTCAACCTGCCCATCCCCGGCCAGCGCTACGCGGACGATCCCGAAGTGACGCTGTATTTTCCTTGTCTGCTCCCCCACGGCAGTGGGATCAGCCGTATTGCCCTCAAACACAGGAATCCCCATCACTTCCCGAAGAAATATTTCACGCCGAGCATCAATGACCAGTGATCCATATTACTGATTGTGGTGAAGTTGGAAATATCGGGAACCGGATGGAAGTCGTAGTCACCTTTGACGTCTTTCATGTCACCGACCATGGAATAAGTGAGCTTCAAGCCGAGGAGCGTCCTTTCTTTGATACGGTAGTCGAATCCGGCATGGAGGTGTGCGGAATAGACGGAGTCAGAGAGGTCTACATGCTGGCGCCCGTTATATCTTTCGGGCATGTCGCAATCCAGCGCAGGGTTCTTGCACGAATGCCATGACTGAAAATATAGCCCCGAGAGCTTGAGAAAAGAGACACCCACACCCCCGCCTAAATAAGGCGTGAAACGGCGGCCCATTACGGGGAAATCGTAATAGGCGTTGAGTGAAAGGGAACGCGTCGTCAAATCGTCGATATGGGTATCGGATTCACTTTGATAGTTACTCATCGGGCGGGCCGTGATGTGTGAGTTGTCCAGATAGGTGATACCAGTGAATTTCTGTTCAATATCGTTTCTTCGCTGGGCCAGTGCGAGTTCCAGTCTAAATGTACCGAAAGCATGACCGCTGGCAATCTCGAATACGGTGCCCCCATCTGCTTCAAGATCATAGGACCACCGATAGCCATCGGGCGAGCCATCAGTGATATAGGTGCAATCATGATAGGGATAGCAGATATTGTCGCGATTGTAACCCGCTTGCTCAATGCCGGAAGTCATGTTGTACCCGATACTCCCTCCGACGTACCAACCCAAAGGCATTACTTCAGAGTTGGCACTCGCCCTCGGCGCGCATGATATAGCGCATACCGCCAACATGAAAACAACGATGTAAAGTTTATCCGGCAAAAATCGCATATTTCTCCTCCTATCCGGCGATTCGGGCAGTGAATGCTCGAACCCAGGCTCCGGGTAAAATCCCACAGTTGTGGAAAATGTGAAAGAGCACTTTCTCGGCAGGAAAACCTTGAAACTGTGCCGGAGCCAAACGGAAGAAGCGCTCCCATGGCGATAGGGACTACAGACACCGGTGCACACTCGTCAACCCCGACCCTGTCTGGATGAATCATTTGTTCCATAATAATACGGTTGTCAATGCATCATTGTCAAATTGTCGGGGCACCTCCATCATGGAAGACAGATCGCCGTAGAGAAGCTTGAGATCAATCAACACACACTGACTGCATTTCACACCAAAACGAGTAGACAGGGTGAACACCTCCATACCTGAGTCCTCTGTAGATGCGGTTGGCGAAGCTCGGTTTTAAAAACAGCATCAGCCACAAAACCGGATTACCCTGCTTTGCAGGGAACACGGTTACTCCAATACTACTTTTTGCGTGGCGCGTACAGTGAAACAACAAACATGACCAAGGCCAGTATACCGACACCGAACACCACATCGCCCGGTACCCTAGCCCAAACCAATCCCTCCATGAGATCGCTATGAATAAATTCAGCAGAACGGGCATACCAGTAACCGTGTTTGTAGGCATTGATGACCTGCCACACCCCTTGCGGGAAAAGCGACAAAAAGACCATCATCGCCAGACCAATATTGAAACACCAAAAGGCAATGCGTATCCAGGCACCATTCCACGCTGATGAATCGGTCATACCACGCAGGCAGAACAGCATGAGGCCAATTCCCAACATCCCATAAACGCCAAACAAGGCCGCATGACCGTGTGTGGCGGTCGTGTTCAGTCCCTGCATGTAATACAGCGCCAATGGCGGATTGATCAGGAAACCGAGCAAACCGGCCCCGACAAAATTCCAGAACAGCACCGCAGAAAAAAACATCAGCGGCCATTTGTAAAATTCGATCCAGACGGTTTCTTTCTCCAGTTTCGAATGGCTATAGGCTTCAAATCCGATGACCACCAGCGGAACCACTTCCAGTGCGGAAAACACCCCTCCCAGTGCCAGCACGGCAATTGGTGTGCCACTCCAGTACAGGTGGTGGAAAGTTCCCAACACACCACCGCTCAAAAAGATTATCGTAGCGAACAGGACCGAGATAGTCGCCGTACTCTGACGCAGCAGGCCCATTTTGACAAATAAAATGGCAATCACCGTTGTGGCAAACACCTCGAAAACGCCCTCTACCCACAAGTGGACCACCCACCAGCGCCAGTACTCCATGACGCTGATATGCGTGTGTTGACCCCACATCAATCCCGCTCCATACAGCAACGCAATCGAAAGGGATGCGACCACGAGAAGGAATAACAGGGATCTGTTCCGGGAACTTTGAAAGGCCGGAAGCAATGCCCTTAGCATCAGGCCCAACCAGATCAGCAAACCGATGAACAGGAAAATTTGCCAAAACCGCCCGAGATCGACATATTCATAACCTTGGTGCCCAAACCAGAAGTTATAAGCCAGATCGTCAAAATACTGATGGATCCCCAGCCATTCCCCGACCATCGACCCGGCGACGATAATCAGCAGACAGACATAAAGTGCATTCACACCGAGACGCTGGAACCGGGGCTCATAGCCGGAGATGACCGGTGCGATATATAAACCGGTGGCCAACCAGGCGGTGGCAATCCAGAATACGGCCAGCTGGGTATGCCATGTTCGTGTCACTGAATACGGCAGAATTTCAGCGATCCTGATACCATAGAAATCATGCCCTTCGACCGCATAGTGAGCGGTCACCGTTCCGAGCAAGACCTGTACGCCAATCAGGATAACAACCGTCCAGAAATATTTTTCTGTTGCGCGCATGGACGGCGTCACAGTCACGTTGGCAAGGAGATTGGTCTTGGAGATGCCCCCCTCCGGTTTCATGTCTTCTCGCCACAAATCGTATTGTCTGGCATAAAACCACACCAGTATCCCTATACCGCCCAGTAACAGGAAAATACTGATGAAGGTCCAAATAAAAAGACTGACACTCGGTGTATTGCCCACAAGGGGTTCGTAGGGCCAGTTACTGGTATAGGAAATATCGGCATCCGGACGTTGTGTGGTCGCACTCCAGGCCGTCCAGAAAATAAAGGCGGTTAACGCATGAAGATCAGAGTCACTGATGGTGATGCTCGGTGAAAAAGCATACTGCTCTCTCAGGTGCACTGACTTATCTGAACCGGTGTTTTGGAAAATATCCGCATAATGCATTTTGACCTGCTCAATCGCCTTTATTCGGTCATCTGAAAGCACCAGCCTTTGCGTCGTGGCATCATATGTGTTTTGCTTCATCTCAATTCGCAAATAGGTTTTGAGCGTCTCGAGTTGCCCTACGGACAAGCCGTCAAGTGTGGTGTCATACTGCTTGGCAGCGGCGAGAACCAGCATGGTCTCGGCTTCCCGATGAAGCCAGTCGGCACTCCAGTCCGGGGCCAGATAACTGCCATGCCCCCAGATGGAGCCTTTCTGCATACCCCCCAGTGACTGCCATACATTTTGGCCACGGGTGATCTCCCCAGCGGTGAAAACCTGATCGCCTTGTGTCGAGACCACGGTCGAGGGAATCGGCGGCGCTTCTTGATAGATCTCATTGCCGAAATAAAGCAATACCGAAAACATAACGACCATGGAGGCAATCAGGATTAACCACAATCGTTTTACCGTGAAAATCGTCTTATATTTCGCCATAGGGAGAGTACCCGTAAAAACCAGATTTAATGATTGACAAGCCGTTCAGCGATCATCGGGACCGCACGCAAGGCCCCTGACTCCTGAAAAGCAAGACGCCCCTGTTTGTCCAAAACCGAAATCAGGTTGGAGTGATTCACTTCGTTGTTATCCAGACGTTGATACTTGATGCCCAACACCATGGCCATGTTCCGAATGGTGTCATTATCGCTGCGCAGTAACGTCCAGCTGTCCTGTGAAAGATCGTGTTTCCCTGCGAATTTGGCGAGCACATCGGGGGTATCTGTTTCCGGCGTGAAGGTGATCAATACGAATCCAACTTCGTTTCGCATCGGTGGTGGAATCAACGCTTCAATTTTTTTCATACTCGACACAATGACCGGGCAGACATGTTCACAGTGGGTATAGATCACACTGACCACCTGTTGTTTACCCATCAATTCGGTGAGTTCCAGCGACTCCGCCTGCTGCGTCTGCCACTGTCCACCGACCTGATAGACCGAGTCTCCGGCCAGTTCCGATTGACCCGGAACCATCATTGGAAAGAACAGAAAAACCAACCCATACAATCGGAAAAATTTCATGTCAATTGGTTCCTGAAGCGGCACATCGAAAACCCAGATTGGGCATTGCATAGCCGGCGGACAGGCTTGAGCGAAAGGCATAACGCATAAAGGCGGCGTAGTCACTCGGGTCGGCCGCATTGACAGTACCGGCAGCGCAGTACAGTTTCTTGTCAATATTGCTGTCTGCCCTTGATTCCCCACTGACCAATGCCGAATTAAAATCCATCGTCCATTCCCATATCATGCCGTGCAAGTCATAAATACCCCAATAATTGGCCGCAGAGAGACCAACCGGACTGTTTTGCGGTTGACCGTGATGTGCGTACCAATTGAGTATTTTTTGTCGATAACCGGGCTCTTGCCAGCCCTCCGGGTTCGATTCGCTGGCCCTCGCCACGTATTCCCACTGTGCAACCGATGGCAGTACTTTATTGAGCGATCGGCAATAGCTGTTGGCGGCAAACCATGAAACATTGACAATGGGAAAGTCCAGCATGGCGCTATCTGGTTTCCAGCCATGACCGTCCGTACTTTTTTGCCAGTGTTGCAGATACCGGCTATCTGCAAACACTGCCGGTACCCTGTCTTTTTGCCAGTTGGGGTTTCGATCGACGAACACCAGATACTCTCGATTGGTCACCGGCAGCCGATCCAGGGAAAACGACTCGACTTCGACAAGTGGACCATCTTCTTGCAGATACAGTGGCCGAAATTCCCCTACGGGAATCTCGGCCATACTGGCGAAACCGGTGTTTACCGACAACAACAGTGCGAGCGCAGTTAACGAGAAGACAACAGCGCAATAACCGTTCGGCATTTAATGCCCTTCACGCAGCGACGCGACCCGTTCGGGACTGACCACACCGCCTTCATTATCCCAGGAATTCAGCAGATAGGTCACAACATTCGCAATATCATTGTCCGAAAGACGCATTGCGGGCATAACACCATCATAGGCCTGGCCGTTGACCGTGATGGGGCCACTCAGACCCTCAAGGATGACTTTGACGGCCCGGTCGTGATCCGCATTTAAGTAATCCGAGCTCGCCAGCGGTGGAAAAGCATCGCCCAGTCCCTGTCCGTCAGCCTGGTGGCACGCACTACAGTTCACTTCGTAAACGCGTTGGCCGAACAGGATCTGCTCTTCCGTATTCTTGGCAACCACCGATTCGGTGTCGGCAATGATTTCCTGAATCGCCGATCCTTCTGGCAGATACACGGTGTCTGCCTGCTTGCCGGAATAGATGATCGGGTTCTCGGGGCCATCGGCTTTGATCATTCCAAGCGCTCCTTTGTTAAAGGCCCGAAAGATGGAATGGTCTACCATGATGAATGTACCAGGGACATCAATCTTGAATTCGGTAATGGCTGATCCTCCCGCCGGAACCAGCGTAGTCTGGACATTTTCATTGATCACCGTACCGCCTTCCATATAGACTTTGTCAAAAATTTCCCCGATCACGTGAAAGGAAGACACTAGATTGGGCCCTCCATTCCCCACATACAGGCGAACCGTTTCTCCGACATTCGCAGCCAGCGCGTTGTCCCCCACCATGCTGCCGACCGAGCCATTGAAAACCACATAATCTGCATCCTCGTTAATTGCCTTTTCCATATCAAAGGGTTGCAGGCCAAGCTCCCCGAATTCGCCTTGGGTATAGAAATCACCTTGAACGACATAGTATTCACGGTCTACTTCCGGCAAACCCGCTTCCGGTTCAACCAGAATCAGTCCATACATACCATTGGCGATGTGCATTCCAACCGGCGCCGTGGCACAGTGATAGACATACAATCCTGGATTCAATGCCTGGAACTGGAAGATCGAGGTATGGCCCGGTGCAGTAAAGGAGGACGTCGCACCACCCCCCGGACCGGTCACGGCATGCAAGTCAATATTGTGTGGCATCCTTGAAGAGGGATGATTCGAAAAATGAAATTCGACCACATCGTTCTCCCGAACCCGAATGAACTGTCCTGGAACCGAACCACCAAAAGTCCAATACATATATTCCACTCCATCGGTCATTTCCATGACCTTCTCGACCGTTTCCATTTTGACAATGACCTTGGCTGGATAGTCACGAGTAATGGGTGGAGGGACCAGTGGTGGAGAAGTGAGGATCGCTTGTTCTATGGGTAACGTTTGCGCCCAGCTGGCGGGAAACGCAAACACCAGGCAGAACAGGAACCATCTGGTCCCGCAAATGAACTTATACATGGTCAACTCCTAATATCGATTCGTTCAGAGAAAAGACAGCCGATCGATAAGGTAGCGATTCAGGCACTCAATCGCATTGATCTAAGTCAATCAGTGAGCCAACTTGTTCAATTTTGCGTCAAACCGCGTAACCGCTTTAGATCAAGGACAGTAATGTGTTTTCCTGCGATGGAGATGATTTTTTCCTCGGACAATTCCCGAAAGATACGGGACAGTGTCTCCGGTGTGACAGACAACATTGAGGCAATTGTTTTTTTTTCGATATCGAGTCTGATTTTTCTTTGGTCCGTTGACTGTAAGAGACCGGAAAGATATTGGCAAACACGAAGTCGCCCATTTTGTAACGACAGTCGGTCAATCTCATTTAACATGTCATGCAACCGGGTACTGAGGTCACCGAACAAGGCAAAACACAGGTCTCTGGATTGTGACAGCAACTGAAGATAAGCCCTGTTGTCAAACCGATATAAGCTACTGTCATTGATAGCCTCGGCAGTGACCGGGTAGCGGGGTTGTTTCATGAACATGACCGCTTCTGCAAAAACATGTTGGTGTCGGACAATCTCAATGACTTTTTCGTTTCCATTTTCAGCGGTGCGAAACAGTTTGATGTTGCCACTCATGACAAGATAAAAGTAGTTTGCCTGGTCCCCCTGATAAAACAAGATATCTCCGTCATACAGTTGCATGATGCGGGCTGACTGGATGATGAGATCCAATTGCGCATTGTCCAACGCTGCAAACAGATGTGTGCCAAGGAGGACTGATTTCGAGATACTTTCCATCAAATAACCGAACAACCAGATTCACGTTTATTCAGGAGCATTATATACTTAACAAAATCGGCTTGTGATACGCCTGATGTTCCTGTTGCAGACGGCATCAGGCAGGCGGGTTGAGTGCAGCCGCAGTCATGCTAGGCGGTTTGTCGAAACAGGTGGTGGCCAGGGACAGAATCGAACTGCCGACACGAGGATTTTCAGTCCACTGCTCTACCGACTGAGCTACCTGGCCATATACTCAAGTGGAGCGCGAATTAAAAAGCACCCCGGTTCATTAGTCAAGACCTTTGCCCCTCTTTGAGCCGTATCCGAATGGCCAGATCGACTCACCCGGTTCCATGGGTCCCAACATCGCCTTCCTGTAATACGAAATCAAGAAATGTCTGCGCGGTCCTGGAGAGTCTTTTCCCTTTCCGGTAAACAACATACCATTTTCTCATGATCGGGAAATGTCTTATATCCAGTGAAACCAGTCGACCGACCTGCAACTCCAGCTCAACGGTATGCGCCGAAACCACCGCCAGTCCCAATCCGGCTTCCACACTTTGCTTGATCGTCTCGTTACTTGACAACTGAGGACCGGATTTGGGCACCACTCCGTGGTGTTCGAAAACCCGCTGCATGGCGGTCCGTGTTCCCGAACCGGGTTCACGCATCACAAAAATCTGATCGGTCATGGACTGGATCGGGATATCCGACCGACTGCAGAGTGCATGATGGGGATGGGCAATAACAATCAATGGGTTGATCATGAACGCCCTGGCCTCCACATCCAGTGTGTCGGGAGGCTGTCCCATGAGCACCAGGTCGGGTTCATTCGCTTCGAGGCGCCTGATCAATTCCTCACGGTTGAGCACATCCAGACTGATGTCGACAGAGGGATACGCATCACAGAATTTTGAAAGCAGTCTTGTCGCAAAATAGTTGACGGTCGAGGCAATACATATGTTCAGCTGACTCCCTTCAATTCCTCGCAGACTGTTGATATCCCGCTCGATTTCACCCAGTTGAGCCATGATGGTCAGACTGTGTCGAACCATGATTTTCCCGGCTTCTGTCAGATAGATTTTTTTGCCGAGTTGCTCGAAGAGTGGCAAATTGACCATCGACTCAAACTGCTTGACCTGCATTGAAATGGCTGGCTGTGTCCGATGCAATTCTTCTGCCGCCTTGGTAAAACTGAGGTGTCGGGCCACTGCTTCGAAAACCTGCAGCTGTCTCATCGTAATATGCAGTGCCACTAGTTGATTATCCCCATCACCAGTTCATTCTATAACTAAATTTTTATATAAAACATGAATCAAATTCAGTTTACCTTATGATAACTGAATACGTGGAAACGGTTCGCACTATTTTTTCCGTAGTATGAAATTGTCTTTTCAGGCCAGTTGTTGCATCGACAGTCATTAACTTCGCAACGAATGCACTGTAACACCGATGGATGTGTGATCTGCCAATATTTAGACCCAGCGAATCAAATGGTGGGAATCCACGACGGTTCTGCCTTGTTGGTTAACCGGCCGTGGTGTGCCCCACGAACCGTTTATCGCTCACGTCTTAACAATATGCTGAATAATTTACGAGTCCTGCACCGAAACCGAAAAGCGAGGACAAAACCCCAGCCTACGACTTACACATCGCCTTGTCAGCAAAGAGCAAAGAGATTGGAGCCTGCCCCCCAATGACGTATGATAGGCCATTCGTAAGCGATGCCTGCGTTGCTCATTATTGTGTTGAAGCGGAACGGCGATTAATATAAAACAGCGGTCCTCGATGACTCGTTTAAGATTGCAGACCGTCAGTCATCCTGGCCAGCGATATTTCCATTGACAATATTCCCCCGTGTCCATAGCGCATCCAATCATTGTTGTGACAGGGTCTTCAGGATCTGGGACAACCACGGTCAAAAGTGCCTTCGAGCATATTTTCGTACGTGACAACATCAAGGCCGCTTATGTCAGCGGTGACAGTTTTCACGTGCACACTCGGATGGAATTTGAAGCAGCTGTCAAAGAAGCCGAACGGAATGGGGATTCACACTTCAGTCACTTTGGCCCCGGTGCCAATAATTTCAATGAATTAGAATGTCTATTTAAACAATATGGAAAAGATGGAACCGGACGATATCGGCACTATTTGCATGACAACAAGGCAGCAAGACATCATGGAAAACGCTTATCCAGGGAATTGTATTCTGGGGAATTTACCCCTTATGAACCGTTGCCTGAGAACACAGATTTGCTGCTTTATGAAGGATTGCACGGGATGGCCAAGATGGCTGGGTATGATGTCACTCAGTATGTCGATCTCGCCATCGGTGTTGTTCCGGTCGTCAATCTGGAATGGATACAAAAGATCCATCGTGATCGTTCAGAACGCGGTTACTCGCAAGAAGCGGTCATCGATACGATCCTGCGCCGCATGCCAGACTACGTGAATTATATTGCGCCACAATTCTCCCGCACGGATATCAATTTTCAACGTGTGGCCACGGTCGATACGTCGAACCCTTTCATTGCCAGGGATATTCCCACACTTGATGAAAGTTTTGTGGTGATCCGTTTCCGGGATGTGCAAAAATTTTCAGTCGATTTTCCCTATCTACTGTCCATGATTCATGATTCCTTCATGTCACGCCCGAACACATTGGTCGTCCCGGGAGGAAAGATGGGGATGGCCATGGAAATCATTTCCGGACCGATGATCGAAAACCTGCTGGCGAAACGTCACAGTGTCTCAATCAAAGATCGATAGCGTGGCCAGTTGAATTTCGGCCCCGGGTCGGTTTTACGCTGTGGCGCGATGTCGCAGTGTCCCACAATATTGTCTCGACTGATTGCCGGGTAGGCCCGCATAAGACAATGCGTCAGACGCGTCAGCGAATCATACTGCCCGTCTTCGAAAGGGTCCTCATCACATCCTTCCAGTTCGATCCCGATGGAGAAATCATTGACGCGCGTCCGGTTGCAAAAGGACGACACCCCGGCATGCCAGGCCCGTTTGTGTGTTGGGACAAATTGAATGATCTTGCCCAACCGATTGATCAGAAAATGTGCCGAAACCCGCAGTTGATGAATCTGTTGAAAATAGGGATGCTTCGACAACACGAGCCGATTGGTAAAAAAATGCTCGATATTCCGGTCACCATAACAGCCCGGGGGTAGACTGATCGCGTGAATAACGATCACATCGATTGCAATATCCGCCGGACGCTCATCACAATTCACCGAAGCGACATAAGGGACACCGATCACCCGCCCACTCGATTTATCCACCTTGCCCGTCATGTGTGCCACCCCAGCTTACAACTCCAGTCCAATCCGGTGTTTGGTCCTTGTCGATCGTCGGAGACCGAACCTCGTGCGCAATCTTTCTCCAAATTCGATCAAGCGGTCAAGTCGCCCTGATTTAAGTTCCAGTTCCACTTCATTTAACGAGACCTGTCGCTCATTGCGCTTGATGATACCGCTGTCCAGCACCATCTCGACCTCACATTGGTCAAATGCAAGATCAATGATTGTTCTTTGCATATCGACCATCACCACCGGATCAAGGGGGGTCTCAAGCGAAAGGAATCGGCACACACTGCTTCGGACCTTTCCTTGCGGCAGGTCATTGGGACTCGTCAATTCTCCTGTAATATCACATTCGAATTCTTCCCTTTGGGAAAGCCCATCCACCATTTCCCCTTTCAGCTTGAAGGCTGCCCGCCAACGGTCTCCTTCAAGCCGGGCGCGCAGGGAAAGGTGTTGCTGTTCCAGTCGCCTGTCCCGGGTATCGTAGTAGACAGCGAAAAACCGCACCGGTTTTAAATCGGGGACTCCTACAATGCGTTGTTGAGTCTCGCGCCACTGGATGACCTGATCGAGCGTCGCGCGGTGTTCTGCGGTCAGTTTGAGTTCTTGCTCAAGCATAAAGGAAAATACATTGCGGATCGATCATTGTGACGGTTTCATCGAATGACAGCCATCGGTTCGGTCAGACTGATTCAATCCTCAATTTAATGATCGCCCGGTCCGTGGTCTCTTCAACGGTAAAACGATAGCCTTTTTCGATCACATAGTCGCCCTTGTTGGGGATATAGCCGAGTCGTGACATCACCAGCCCGCCAATCGTATGCGCCGCCTTGGTATTTAAATTGATATCCAGCATGTCATTGACTTCGGAAACCGAGAACCTGGAATCGACCACATAGACATCGTTATCAAGTTTTTCCGATATCCGTTTTCGTCTGGGCAAATATTCTTCGAAATCATAGCCCACATCAATATCACCGACGACTTCCTCAACAATATCCTCCATGGTAATGATGCCGATGGCAGAACCGAACTCATCCACCACAACCGCCATATGATCTTCCCGTTGTCTCAACACGGGCAAAAGTCGATCGATGGTCTGGAATTGCAACACATAATGCGCCGGTTTGGTGAATTCTTCCAAAGATTTCTCGGTGGTCGATCGATCCATCAGGTCCCAGGTGGTCAGCATCGCAATACCGATGATATTGCTGGTGTTCCCTTTATAAACGGGAAGCCGGTTATATCCCTTGCGGCGCACCATTGCCACCGCTCGCAGGACCTTCCGGTTGCAATCGATGGCAGTCACTTCCGCAATCGGGATCATGGCCTCCCCGACCGTGGTCTCACCGAAGCGAATCACCCGCCTGATTCGGCCACGGTCAAATGCATCCACCGAGGAGGTCCGCTCAGTCATGTCTACGACTGACCGGACCTGCTCTCTCGTCATAAAGACATTCTGCTCCACCTTCCCTCCACCGAGCAACCGTGCCACCAATCGGGCAACACGGGAAAAGACGAATACAATCGGATAGAAAACCCATGAAAAAAACTTCAATGGGAAAATGGCCATCGGCGCAACCTGATCCGATTTTTGTTGAAAAATACTTTTGGGAACGATCTCGCCGAGTATCAACAAAATAGGCGTGAAAATCAAAATGGCATAGAGATCTCCCCGTTCACCAAACAGTCTGATCAGCAAAAGGGTAATCAGCGTGGTGAGTATCACCGTTGCGATGTTGGTCCCGACGAGCGTTGTCCCCAACAGCACATCCGGGGACTTGTATAACTCAAGCACTTCCCGGGCACCGCGGTTACCCTGATTGGCTTTCGCCGTCAATTTCACTTTATCGGAATTGACCAATGCAATCTCCGAACCGGAGAAAAACCCTTTCAGCAGCAAAAGCAGAACGACGACCAGTATCAAACCCAAAATACTCATGATTTCAACCTGTTTGTTCCGGTTTCTGGTTCCGACTGGGTGCCGACAGTCCCCCAATGGCCTCGGGTATTTCTTCAAGTTCACCCCGGTCCTCCGAGCGTGGATCCGGCGACTGTTCATCCTCAGCCAGAATCACTTCATCCGACTGGACAAAATCAGTCTCATCCACCCCCTTGGCCACCTTGACTCTTGCAATACGATGATCATCCATTTCCTCCACCTGGATAAAAATGTCTTCAAGTGCCACTCGGTCCCCTTTCTTCGGCAATCGATCCAACAATCGGAATGCCACCCCGCCAATGGTGGTCATGCGAGGATCCTCAATACCGAAATTGGTTAAATTGTTGAAATCAGTGAGTTTCATGTCACCGGGAACATCGTAGATATTGTTGTCCTTTTCCGCATAGTAAGCAGCCGTCGCTTTAGACCCTCCGCTGATGTCCCCAAAAATGAAGTTGAGCACACCGCGCATGGTAATAAACCCTTCCACTCCCCCGAATTCATTCAGACAGGCCGCGGCTCTGACACGATTGATCTGAAAAAAATCAAACATCTCATCGACTTTCTTGGTCAGTGGAACCACCACTGGTGGATGCATGATCTGCTCTGGTGTCAATGCGTCAAAATCAGCATCATCCAGCACCAGACGCAAAATGTCTTCGGCATGCAAAAAACCGACCAGATTATCCCGATGGGTCTTGAATACCGGCACCCGAGGATGTCGGTATGAAATGAATTTCTCAACCATTTCAGCAACTGACATCTCGACATTCAAGAACGCCATCTGTGTCCTCGGTGTCATGACCTCGACAATTTCGGTTTCCCCTGCTTCGAGCAGGTTATAGACCAGTGCACGTTCAGTGGCATCCAGGACTCCTTCCTGGGCGACCTGTTCAACCAAAGTGAGAAATTCATCGACCTGCAGAATATTGTCTGCGGTCTTTTCCTCACCAACAAACCAGGTGGTGATACGATCCGCGATCCCTCGTATCGCCCATCGCATCGGCGCAATGAGACGAATCCAGAACCACATCGGTTTGGCAACAATCCGGGTGCTGTAGCGCACGGGATTGGCGACCGCGATCGTTTTGGGCGTCACTTCGCCAAACAACAAGATCAATGGGACCATAATCAAAAGATTGATCCAACCCGCATTGTCATAGCCGTAGAGCGTAATCAGAATGGAGGTCATGTTGGCGGCAGCGGCAATATTGACCAACTCATTGCCACTCAGGATAGAGATAATTAACCGCCGGGGCTGATCCAACAGTTCATGAATGGTTTCTGAGTGAGGATTGTTTTCTCGACGCAGTTGCTGAAGGTCGAGACGAGAAAGAGAAAATAACGCAGTTTCCGAACTAGAAAAGAAGGCCGAACAAACGAGCAGGCACAACTGGACCCCGATCCGAATAATCATATCCGGTTCCGACAGCAAGGCCGTATCGAATGCAAATGTTTCGATGACAGCCTGCCAAAACTGACTGAGATGGTACAGAATCTGGTCCATGGGTTAAGTGATAACGACTCGGCGGGGGTTGGCTGCCCATTATAAGAAGTAATCTCCTCTGTATTGAATGACTCTTAATATCGCCTAATATGCGTTTGATTTCAATAAGAAATTCATACTTGCAAACACAGTTCAATCACGCCCCATGACTCACAAGATCGAGGTTTCCTCAGTCAAAGTCTGTTTTTCCGGGTGCCGCTGTTGATGCATCAACCGTCATCGTTGCCCCAACAGATTGTCTTCCAGATGCGCCGGAGTCATGCGAATATCAAGGCCGATTGACGGGAAGTAATTGATAATATTGAAAAGAAGGGAGTGATGCAGTATCTACGTTGTTTTATGTTTCATGGGTGCTTAATCCCTTGCGGCAATTGATTGACCATCGAAGCCGGACCATCATCGGTTACACATAATCCAAATAGTAATTCACTTTGTCCTGCGAAAATAATTTTTCAATCTGAGCGAGTTCCGCCTGCTTGATAGCGATCAAATTACGCACCAGTGTCTCGCCCACGGCCTGCACCAGGTCCGTATCCGCGATCAAATCGTCCAGCGCCTCACCCAGTGTGGCTCCCACGCCATCCACAGCATCTTGTCCTTGCAAACAGTCTCCGGTTTCGGCTGCTGACAATTCATATTTGTTCACAACCCCTAATCGTGCTGCCTGCAATACCGTGGCGGTCGCAAGGTACGGATTAGCCGCTCCATCAGCCATGCGATGCTCAATTCTTGCATGGGGTCCGGTCTCACTGGATATGCGCGTCGTTACACCACGATGATCGACACCCCAATTGCGCCAGTAACCCGAAAGACTGGCAGGCTGAAGACGATGGTAGGAGTTTTCAATGGGCGCAAGAATACCAGCGAGACCTTTATGATGATGCATCAGCCCCGCCACGCAATAACTGCCGATTTCACTTAGATTTCCTTCAGTTGCTGCATCACCTGTGACATTTTTGCCCTCCTTGTCGTTCAAACTGAAATTGATATGAGTGCCTGATCCACCGACATTGACAATCGGTTTTGGCATAAAGGTCAGCAGCACACCGTGCTCAATAGCCACTTCACGCGCCATCAACCTGAACAGAAAGGCATCGTCCACCGCTTTGACTGCATCGTCATATTTCAAGGTAAATTCAAATTGAGGGGAGTCATATTCCGAGGTGACCATCTCAAGATTAAAACCGCAGTCACCCGCACGCTCCCAGATAGCATCCGTGATTCCGCGCGGATCGGTGAATGGCCCTGTGCTGTATACAAAGGCGCCAGGCGTATCATAAGGTTGCCATTTCCCCTGAGTGTTTTTTTCGAACGCAAACGCCTCGAGTTCAATGCCCACCTTGGGGTTATAACCCAATGCCTGCCACTGGTTGACAGTCCGTTTCAGTAACGTGCGTGCACATAAACTTAACGGCTGGCGGTCACTTTGAAGCAAATCACAGATGACGACCTGGACATCTTGCTGCCAACCCTTTCTGATTTCCACACCTTTATAACGGGCGATCATATCCGGCAAGCCGTCATGCATTTTCGAGCCCGGTGCCGGGATCAATTGCTTATCGTAGGTGACCGCGTAAACACCTTGACAGAATCGGGTTTCACCGTCGGCTGGAGAGGCCGTACCAAGTGGCAAATATTTTCCACGCGCCAGATTGAGCTGGTCACAAAAGAGTGCACGCAAGCGTTGTTTCATCGTTATAGTCCTCTATCTCAGATTAGCGCACGGATACAGCCAGGTACTTGATACCCCCCACAAAGTTGGAACGAGTATATTTGACCGGCTCGGTCAGCGTAATGGATTTTATCCGATTGCACAGTTTTTCCATCAACACTCTGACCTCCAGTCTCGCCAACCACATGCCAAGACACAAGTGTGGGCCTCCCTGGCCAAAGGCAAGATGGCGATTGGGCTTACGCAACGGGTCAATTCGAAATGGTCGATCAAAGGCGTTGCGATCCCGGTTGGCGGAGACAAACCAGAGCAGGACCTTATCCCCTTTGCATATTGTCTGATCGTGAAAAGTAAAATCCCGTGTTGCCGTACGGCGAAAGTACATGGTTGGAGAGGCCCAACGAATAAACTCGTCGGTTGCCGTCGACCAGATTTCACTGTTTCCTGACTGGAGTTGCTCAAGCAGGCCGCGTTGCTGTGTGAGGGCATGGATGGATGCAGACAAGGTGTAGCGTGTCGTGTCATTGCCGGCGGCCACCAGCAAACAGAAAAAGTTACGGAATTCCCGAGATGACATGGTCTTACCTTCGGCATCGGGCTGCATGACCAGATTCAACACGCCGCTATCATCTCCCCGTTTTTTCTTCTGTGCCATAAGACATTCAGCATAATCCCACAGTTCTGCTCCGGCAGGCGAACGAAATGGCATCAGGCGATACGCATCGGTATCATCCTGATCAAGAATCAGTTTGGAAAATTCGGGGTCGGTATTACCGATCAATTCATCACCTTTTGCCACCAGCCAGTCCAGATCCTGATCCGGCACGCCTAATATCGGCCCCAGCATACGCATGGGCAGTTGCCTTGATATTTTTTGTGCCGCATTAAATTCTCCCAAGTCCATGCCTTCGTCCAAAATGGCGTTGCAGATCCCCTCGATCATCTGTTCATACTTCATGATCACTTTGCGCGAGAACGCTCTGGCAACCAGTTGACGGGTTCGGGTATGCTCCGGTGGATCGGTTTCCTGGAAGGTCCTGCGCGCCATATATTCTTCGTATGACTGGTCTTCCATGCGAATCCCCTGAGCCGAACTGAGCAAATCCGTTTTCGGATTCAATTCAAGAATATCCGCATGCCGGGTTATCGACCAGAATCCCTTTTGCCGTTTACATTGATACCATGCCACGGGCTGCTCATCGCGCAGACGGGAAAATGTATTGTGCGGCACACCCTTGCTAAACGCGTCATGGCTTGACAGGTCTGCATAGCCATCGTCAGTCGGGTGCCACAGTGTCATGATGGCAACTCTGTACCCGTGGTATCTGTGTGCAGAATAATGCGTAACAGACGACTGATTTCTTCTTTTTCTGAGCGACTCAGTTCTACAGTGAACCGTTGCTCAAGATCATTTATCCTGAGAAATAGCCGTTTGATCATTCCCCGCCCTTTCCTGCTCAACCGTACATACTTTCTGCGCCCGTCGGTGTCATGTGGTATGCGCTTGACCAGACCATACCTCTCCAATGTCGTGACAACCCCGGTTAGCGTCCCTTTGGCAATGCCACACTCCGAGGCCAGTTCATACGACTGCTTCTGACCCCAGACCCATAACACCCAAAGCACGGTAAAGCCTGAAAACGAAAGGTGATCGGTGCTTAGATGTTGTTTTTCCGCCTGATTGCGAAACCTTACCGCCACCCGGAATATGTTGCTGACAATGGCCATAGCATGCAAATCCACATCCAGCGTTTGCACATGGGTCGTCGCGATACGTTCCTCAATGGTTTTAGACGTGTTTCGCATAACCTCGTACAAACCATTCAGGTGGATGATCTTTCGAGCGGAATTTCAGGCAGATTGCGGCGTGCCAGCGTAATGCCGCTGCGCCAGGACATGGCGACTTCACGCCAATATCCGGCAATCGGTTCAATCATTTTCAGGCGTGTCAATTCTTCCACAGGTGAGTCATAAATTTCGAGATCAAAGGTTCCGGTGAAACAACGCCCCACCTCGCTCTTGTACGCATGCATCGTGACCAATTCATCCAGGCTGTCTGATCCATCCCCTTCAATGGTGGGCATCCAGCGGTTGTGAATCATCGGATGTCCATTTACAAAACCCGCGTGGTCGCTTTGTGCTGTAATTTCAAACACACCGTGCAGTAAACGACGGTCATAGGCGGCCACACTGGCGCCAAATTTACCTCCCGGTTCAAGTCGTGGCCCGGCCACCCCGACCGTAATCGGACGTGTCATATAAATTGAGGCCAGTTTTTTCGGATAGCCCTGATAATGTCCCCGTACCATTGCATAATCGGTATCCACCCAGATATAGACGCAACGGGAGTAGGTTATTCCCTGGAATTTACATCGCACGACAAAGAAGGCCTCCATATACTGCCCGCGGGCAGGGTCCAAAATCTCTGCACGAGAATCGGAACAATTCTGCCAGTCTGCCCATATCAAAGCCACTGCACCGGGGTCCTCGTCTGCCGGTTCCAGATAATCAGGCAATAGCTCGATCACCGCTTCTGGGTCGGTGCGATACTCCATGGTGAGCATGGTTCCAGAATAATGCCAAGGTGTTGACGGGAGCAAAGAAGCACGGCCAGTGGCAGAACGCGGAAACATAAACCCTTTCTGCGGCATGTTAAATCCCCTGTTTGTCTAAATCAAAATCGATCTATATAATATCGTTAGCACCCTAACGAAATCAATGGTTATCTAGGATTCCTGAATATGGCAGTCAAATCGAGACACTATCGGCGTATCCTTCTGGATGGCTACCCCACTGTGGTGCAACCCCATGACGACCAGTTGATCGCCATGGATGGCAGAACGATCTCGATAGAAGAGGCGGTGCACCTTCCCCCTTGCGAGCCAAGGAAGATTATTTGTGTGCATCTGAATTACAAAAGCCGGGTGGAGGAATTCATGACCCGGTTGCCGGCAACCCCAACCTATTTCCATAAACCGGTTTCTGCGTTGTCCGGACACGGTGCGGATGTGGTCAGGCCCGAACGTTGCCACTGGCTGAACTATGAAGGGGAAATTGCCATTGTCATGGGCAGACACTGTCGCAATATCAGCGCCGACGAAGCGGGAGACTATATTGCTGGCTACAGTATCGCCAACGACTATGGTTTGCATGATTTCCGTGATACTGATGCCGGGTCCATGCTGCGTGTAAAGGGGTCTGATACCTTGTGCCCGGTCGGACCCGGGCTGGTGACAGGTTGGGACTTCCACAACAAAGGCATTCGTACCTTAGTCAACGGTCAGGTGGTACAGGACGGCAATACTTGTGAAATGGAATGGGACATGCATTACCTGGTTGCCGATATTGCCCGCAACATCACACTGGAGCCCGGAGACTTGTTGCTTTCTGGAACGCCAGCCAACAGTCGACCGGTTAAACCAGGTGATGAGATCATTGTCGAAGTGGAAGGGTTGGGTGTTCTGCGCAATAAAATTGTGCGTGGCCCGATTCCAATTCGCGACGACATCGGTCACCAACCCATGACCACCGAGGAAGTGATTTCTACCGCAATGGGTGGAGACTGGGAATTTCGCGGTATCAGGGCGCCAAAGGGCCCAGGCGCTGCACATTACAAGAGCAAACTGGATGATTGAATTAGCTGACCGAGCCCTCCAGAATTTGCAGTGTTTTTAAATCGCTGTGAAAATCCAGCGCGTAGTTTCCGCCTTCCCGGCCGATACCACTAATACCACAGCCCCCAAACGGCGCAGTCAGGTCACGAATCAAGAAACAGTTGACCCAGACCGTACCGCCACGCACGGCCCTGCCAACCCGCTCAGCACGCTTTTTGTTCGAGGTAAAAATAATCCCGGACAAACCATATGCGGTACTGTTTGCCAGCCTGATTGACTCTGTTTCATCATTGAAGGTCTGTAGGGTCAATACTGGACCGAAGATCTCTTTTTGGACCACCTCAGATGCATTCGATCGGGGTTCGATCAGGGTGGGCTGATACCACAGCTTGCCTGATTCAATACGCTCGCCGCCGAAGATCAACCGATCACCATTGGCACGGGCCCGTGCGATGAATCCTTCTATTTTTTCCAGATGCATCGGGTGGATTGCCGCGCTAAGCGTGGTTTGTGGATCACGGCTGTCACCGGCAACATGGCAGTCCGTGTGATATCTGAAACGCTGCATGAATTCAGCCTTGATCGACGCGTCAATCAACAAACGGGTACCCGCCAGACAGACTTGGCCCGAGTCTTCAAACTGTGCGGCCGCCATTTTTGCCGCTGCGTCAATGTCGGCATCGGCAAAAACGATCAATGCGCCCTTGCCGCCAAGCTCCGCAGTAAAAGGGACGATGTTTCGCGCCGCAGCAATCCCGATGCGTCGTGCCGTATCAGGAGAACCCGTGAAGGAAATTCGCCGCACTCTCGGGTCGGCGACCAGTGCAGCACCAATTTCGCTGCCATAGCCTTGTACCACATTAACAGCGCCGGGAGGAAATCCCGCCTGGTCGATCAGATCAGCCAGCAAACTGGCCGACAAGGGAGACCATTCCGCCGGTTTCAGGATAACGGAGTTACCCACTGCAAGCGCGGGTGCCAGCTTCCAGGTGGCCAGCATGAACGGCGCATTCCATGGAGTGATAATGACCGCCGGTCCGGCGGGGTTACGAATGATCCGATTTTGTGTGCCTTTGGAATGCCAGTTGCGTTCCTCCGTCTGACTGACAATCTCAGCATATTGCCGAAAATTGAGTGCACTGCGTGGCACCAGACGCGATTCAAGACTTTGCCTCAGCATCGCCATATCAAGGCACTCGACCAGGGCAATCTCTTTGGCATGGGCTTCAATCAACTCGGCAAGTCTATGCAACACATCCACTCGCTGCTGCTGTTCCATGCCGGACCAAGCCTTGAACCCTTCGACTGCGGCACTGACCGCCAGATTGGCAATTTTGGCCTCTCCGCGGGATATGTCGGCCAGCTTCCGGTCCCAATCCATCGGCGAGCGCGTTTCAAAGGTATCGGGCGATGCCACCCGTCGGTTGTTAATAAAATGATGCGGTGACACCGATACACCATCGATATCAACCCGGTTATTCGCTGCACTCATGATCTTGTTTCCCGCTAATTTCGTTTGGTTGCAAACGACCTGTTCTTAATGATAATCTTGTTCACAGAAAAATCAACCAATTAATATTCAGCGACCAAAACAACGCCCCCAATCAAGGGTAGCCAAGTAAGACTAAAATCATGGGTGAAATTATTGGTGCGGGCTTTTTATCACATGCGCCCACTATCATGTTTCCAAAAGCGGTGCGCTATGCATTGAACGGTGGCCGGGAGATCAGCTTGGTACCGGGACTTGAGCAGCTGCGCAAAGAGGTTCTTGACGAATTGAAACCCGACCTGATACTGATTTTTGATTCCCACTGGTTCACTACCGTTGAATTCGTCATTACCGCCCACGCCCGTCGCAAGGGCAAGTATACTGCCGAAGAGCTTCCTCGCGGCATAGCTCAAGTTCCTTACAACCTAGTGGGCGATCCGCAATTTGCCAGGCTGGTGGCCAAGAAAGTCGTTTCCAATGGCGTTAAATGTCACCCGAGCAGCGACCCCTGTCTGCCACTGCACTATCCCACTGTCAATACCGCCCATTTCCTGAACGCCGGTGAAGCCTGGTTGTCGATGGGTATCTGCCAGACCGCACGCGACCATAATTTTCTTGCGGTGGGCCGCAGCATTGGTGAAGCGGTCGCGGAGTCAGACCTGCGGCTGGTGCTGATCGCCAGTGGTGGTATGAGCCATCGCTTCTGGCCACTGGATGAACTCGAAGCCCATGAAACCTCCGCGCCAGAGAATATTGTTACCCCAGAAGCACGGGCAGCGGATGAGCAACGCATCAAGTGGTGGCAGCAAGGTGAACATGCCAAGGTAATCAATGCGATGGACGATTATCGCCCGCACAAGCCGGAAGGCATGTTCGGACATTACTTGATGATGGTCGGAGCGCTCGGCGGATGTGAATGCAAGGCAAGCGGACGCCTGTTCAGTGATTATGAGAGTGCCACTGGTACGGGTCAGGTCCATATGTGGTTTGACAAACCACCGACTGGCTGGTGAGTATCATCAAAAATTGAGGGAGAGCAACACAGCCCTGATTATTTCAATCAACACACTATTTCAAAACCATCTGGAGGAATCATGAAAAAAATATCACTTGCCCTGATCATGGGGTTGGCAATGCTGGCATCTGCCGTTCATGCCGACTACCCGGAAAAACCGGTTTCATTCGTCGTTCCTTGGCCACCGGGTGATCTCGAAGACGTACTAACCCGCATGATAGCAGAGGAATTTCAGGCAACCTATGGGGTTCCATCGGCAGTCGTCAACAAACCTGGTGGTGGCGGTGGCCCCTTCCCTGGTGCAGTGGAGGTCGCCAATGCGCCAGCCGACGGGTACACCGTGGGCTCGTTTATTATCGCGATACCAACGATCGGTCCCGTGATTGGCATCCCCGAATTGAATCCGAATCCATTTGAACCTTTGGGTAATTTTCTAACCTATCCCTTCGTGATCGTTGCTGGACAAGATGCGCCCTATGACGATATTCAGGGACTGGCTGAATACGCCATGGATAATGAAGTCGTCCTGGGTCATTTCGGCACACCGCTGATCCCTACCCAGGTGACCATGGCGCTGGCAAAGAAAATGGGCTTTGAGTATGGGTCGGATGCGGCATTTGATGTGCTCGATTGCAATTCGCTGGCATCAGGCGATGTTGATGTGATGAACACGACCTTGCAACTGGTATTGCCCTGCAAGGATGAACTCAAAATACTGGCATCGCTGGGTGCCGAGCGAATCGGCATCACGCCGAATGTGCCGACAGTCGCAGAACTTGAACCGGACCTGAATATTTCTCTTTGGAATGGTCTATTCGTCCACAAAGACACCCCGGCTATCGCTCGTGAAAAAATCATTGCTGTTGCCAAAAAAGTGATGCAATCCGATCGTGCGAAAAAACTGGCAGCAGATACCGGTGCCTTGATTTACTGGCAGGATGTTGCGGCGGCTGAGGCTCAGATCGAGGCAGATATCAAGGTGCTCGAACGCATCAGTACGATTCTAGAGTAATTTTTGATGGGGGATATATCTTAAAATAAGGGATTGAGCGGGCCCTTGCAGAAGGGACCGCTCGACTCCATCGGAATGCTGCATTTCAATCATGACTGAGAATCCGGTAAAAGCATTTTTCGTACGCGACCGGCATCCCGGTGACTTGGTTTTTGCAGTCGCATTTCTGATTATTTCTATTTTTCTGTTATCCCGGCTGGGCATCGAAACCCAATGGGTCAAAAACACCAAGCTGTTTGCCCAGCCCGCTTTCTGGCCAGGCGTCGGTGTGTTCGGCATGTCGATTTTTGCTGTTTTGTATTGTATCGGTTCTGTGTTTTCGCCGCGCACCCACGGACGCTGGGAAGAAGTTGCTCTGTGGACACGCTCGATTGAGTATGCTCTGTGGTTCATGGTGTATGTCTGGATCGTTCCCCAGATCGGTTATCTTGCGGCCTCTCTCCTGTTCACATTGTCGCTGACTTTTCGGATTGGTTATCGCGACCAACGCATGTTTGTCGGCGCGGCAGCGATCGGATTTTTTATCGTATTTATATTCAAGGGCCTACTGTCGGTAAAAATTCCAGGCGGCCTGATCTATGAGTATCTGCCCGATAATCTGCGCAACTTCATGTTGATTTATTTTTGAGTATACCGATGGACCTGCTGTTTTCCTCAATTGAGATTCTGGCGCGCTGGGAGGTTCTTGCAGCCCTTTTGATCGGATCAGTCGGTGGTGTCATCATCGGTGCGATCCCCGGGGTAGGCGCTGCTGTAGCCATCGCCATTTTATTGCCAGCGACCTTTTCCATGGACCCGATTGTCGGGCTGACCGTGCTCCTTGGAATTTACGGTTCATCGATGTACGGCGGTGCAATTCCAGCTATCTTGGTCAATACTCCCGGTACTGCAGTCAATGCACTCACCACCTACGATGGTCATCCAATCGCCAGGGACGGTAACCCGCGCCGCGCCTTGTCACTGGCCTATTCTGCTTCATTCTTTGGTGGCATCTTCTCGGTTATCTGCCTGATTTTACTGGCGCAGGTGCTGGCGTTTGTGGCACCGCATTTTGGCAGTCGCGAAATATTTCTGGCTGCATTACTTGGCATGGTACTGGTCATACTGGCACATCGGGGGCAGATATTTGCCGCTGGAATGCTGGCCTGTTTCGGCATTTTCCTGAATACCATTGGACTCGAGCCGGTCAAATACACGCGTCGCTTTACGTTCGATCAGACCTGGTTGGCATCCGGGATCGACCTGATCGTTGTGGTATTGGGCCTGTTTGCGCTATCGCAGGCTTTTCTGCTGCTGACCGAGCGAGATCAAAGCCCCAAGCTGGCACCGGTCAGCGGCGGCCTTTTTGAAGGATTAAAAGAATTATTTTTCTTCAAGCGCGTGGCAGCGGTGTCATCCTCATTCGGGGTCATCATGGGCATGATCCCGGGAGTGGGCGAATTTACTGCACAATTCATGTCCTACACTTATGCACAGAAAACATCAAAAAATCCGAAAAAATTCGGCAAGGGGTCCCCTGAAGGATTGGTGGCATCCGAAGCGGCCAACAACGCGGTACCGGGTGCGGCCATGATTCCGCTGCTGGCGCTAGGCATCCCGGGTGAAGCCCTGACTGCAATGATGCTGTCGGTTTTTTATGTCCATAATGTCATTCCGGGACCGCAATTATTTGCGACCCAGATGGACTTGGTGCTTGCGCTTTACCTCGCATTGTTTGTGCTCAATATTCTGGTTCTGGTTTTTCTGGTGTTTGCCACCAACGGAATATTAAAAGTCATTCGGATCCCGACTCGTTTTCTCGGGATGTTGATTCTGACACTTGGATTCGTTGGCGTTTATTCACTACGAAACTCGACAACCGATTGTGCGATCGCTGCCGTATTTGGCATCTTCGGGCTGATTTTGAAGCGTCTGCGACTCCCCATTGTGCCGATCATCCTCGGCATGGTGCTTGGAGGCATTATGGAAGTCAAGCTCCGTTCAGCGATGGCACAGGTGAAAACACCACTCGATTTTATCGACCGTCCGATCGCGGCCATTATTTTTGGATTGATCATTCTGGTGATAACGATTCATATCCGGAGCTATCTGAAGGAACGAAAAAGGACCCTGCCGGAGAAAGGAGATTGATAAAGCGAAACGGCTTCGCCCCATGACAGGACACT
Organism: Candidatus Poriferihabitaceae bacterium; assembly: GCA_965214625.1. GTDB lineage: Bacteria > Pseudomonadota > Gammaproteobacteria > Arenicellales > Poriferihabitantaceae. The sequence continues at coordinate 201,517 of OZ243962.1, forward strand.
TTGAAACCATTCGGGGCGACAACCCGCATGCGGTACCGCCTCTATAATGCCTCGCCTTACCAGCGCCCGATAACGATTCCGAACTGCTCGTCGCGCTCAGGCCCTTGCCCGAGCATATATTCGTATTCAAGGCCAGTGCGACGCTTGAGAGAATGGCGCCAGACAAAGATTTGCTCTTTCATCTGATCGCAAACCTTTTTGAATGCCCGGTTGCATCCTAAGTCGGTGAGTTCTTTCGCATCGTTTTCCAGATCAAATAGCTGGGGTTCAAATTGTGGGTGCCAGATATATTTCCAGCGCCTGTCCCTGATCATGATTGCCCGGCACTGGTCGGGATTCAGACTCAACAAGGAACGCGGACCCCTGTCCGAATAATCGATCTCGCTGACCGTAACAGTACGCCAGCTTTCAGGTTGGCACCGGGAATGGAGCAGGGGTAACAGGGTACTGCCTTCGAGTCGCTCGCGACAGGATTCGGCGCCGACAAACTCGAGCAGGGTCGGCACCAGATCAACGGCTTCCACGAATTCACTGCGCTTCATGCCCCGGGTAACAGAGGCCTCGACGCGCGGATCAACCAAGATGAAGGGGATCTTGGCCGACACTTCATGGAACAGATCTTTTTCACCCAGCCAGTGATCACCCAGATAGTCACCATGGTCAGCGGTAAATACTATCAGCGTATTGTCTAACAGGCCTCTTGTGCGCATGAATCGAAATAGACGACCCAGATGATCGTCGATTTGTTTGACCAGTCCCATGTAGGCAGGAATCACGGCTTCGCGTATCTCATCACATGCATAGGATTGGCTGTACTCCTGTTGCATGAACGCCTGATAAACCGGATGCGGACTCTGACGTTCCGATGCGCTGCGAACGACCTGCTTTATATCCTCGAGGTGGTAAATTTGATGATAGGGCGCAGGCGCGATAACCGGCCAGTGAGGCTTGATATAACTCAGATGAAGACACCACGGCTGATCTGTTGTCTGAGCCATGAAATCCATCGCCCTTTGTGTGATAAACGCAGTTTCGGAATGTTCTTCGTTTATTGCCGCCGGATATTTGGAACTGCGCAACCTCCAGCCCGAATGCAAATTTCCATCCGCATCCAGGCCGCTGTTTGCACACCGGTCCCATGGATTTTCAGCATCATAACCCAGTGACCGCAGGTAATCCGTATAACCATGAAATTCCGGAAGAATCGGGTCCGGATATAGACCTTCATGTGATTCATAAGGCTCAAATCCGCCTGTTTGCGAAGCCTTCGCGTACTCAGAGGTCATATCCACTCCCAGGCTTTTGAGCACTGAGCGGTTTTTGTGGCTGTGAGTTTTGCCTACAACAGCAGTCCGATAACCCAATGGTCTGAGATAATCTGCAAGCATCTTCTCATCCACCTGCATTGCATCCTCGTTGCCCATCACACCATGACTGGACATATATCGGCCAGAGTAAAAACTTGCCCGCGAAGGGGCACACAGCGGTGCCTGACAATAAGCATTGGTGAATACAACACCGCGTTTGGCAAGGTGGTCAATATTAGGCGTTTCGAGAGAGCTGTGCCCATAGCAGGACAGGTAGTCGAAACGTAACTGATCACACATGATAAAGAGGATATTTCCAGATCTGGGAGGTGGTGATTGATTGTTCATGCAATGTCGATCTCGTTGTCCCACTATCGAAACAACCCTAAATGATACTGAGGGACTTGCGACCAGACTGGAGGGAGTTCCCGGTGCAGTAGCAAGGGTCGCGTAAATCTGTATTCCAGCTGCCCCCTTTGGCATCGAAGTATATAAGTATATAATTCCCTATAATATCCCAACATCACCTTTACCATAAAGAGACTCCTTTTGCCCGACTGTTCTTCCAAAGGAGTGATAGTAAATCAATGACCCAGAGCCCAAAGTCACAAGACAACCGTGGTTCCAGCGAATGTACGGAACAGCAAGCCAGTTTGTCCCTCCCTGATCTGGATCTTCCCGAGCTCTACCTCAATCGGGAGCTTACCTGGCTTGAATTCAACAAGCGGGTTTTGCATGAGGTGACTGATCGTTCCAATCCACTGCTCGAACGAATCAAGTTCTGCGCCATTTTCGCCTCCAATCTTGATGAATTCTTCATGAAGCGGGTCGGTGGATTGAAGCTGCAGGTCGCCGCCAACTTTACGGAACTGACGGTTGATGGCCGCTCTCCCCAACAACAGATTGACGAATGCTGTCAACTTGTCAATGAAATTGAATCCTGTCGTGACGCCATACTGCCAGAATTACTCCAGGAACTGCTGGCACATGACATTCGTATTCTAGACTACCCGGAACTCGAGACATCACAGAAGGAGCACCTCAGGGATCATTATGTGGAAAATATTTTTCCGCTGGTGACACCCCAGATATTTGATCCGGCCCACCCCTTTCCTTTCATCTCCAATTTGTCACTGAACATATTGGTGACACTGCCGTCCCCGGATGGCACGGCTGTTTCATTGGCCCGGGTCAAAGTTCCAGTCGGGACAGGCATCCCGCGATTAATCCAAGTGGACGAGAAGCATCATTTTGTTCCCCTGGAACAGGTGATGGCACACAATCTGGACCTGCTTTTTCCGGGAGCCCATGATATTCAATATGATTTCTTTTTCGTGGCAAGAAATGCCAGTGCTGAACGAGAGGAATCCGGAGCCAATGACCTGTTGTCGATGATTGAACTGGAATTGCGTGACAGACGTATCGCCCCGATTGTTCGGCTGGTGGTAAACAACGGGATGGATGATGATCGTAAAAACATGCTGGCCGCCCAACTGAGACTGAACAACGAACAGGACGTATTTGTGACCAATACCATGATGGCACAGCGTGACCTCATGCAAGTGGCAACCCTTCCGGTACCCGAGTTGCACGATCCACTCCATCTTCCGGTCAATCATCACCGATTGAAAGATCAGCAAAAGAGCATCTTTTATACTCTCCGTGAACTGAATTCCCTGTTACTTCAACATCCATATGAATCGTTCACCACTTCGGTGGTCCGATTCCTTGATGAAGCCGCTCACGACCCGAAAGTCAGGGCAATCAAGATGACCCTTTACCGTACCGATGAGGAAACCCGTATTATCGATTTGCTGGTGGCAGCGGCGAGCAATGGGAAACAGGTGGCTGTTGTGGTCGAACTCAAAGCCAAATTTGACGAAGCCGCGAACATCATGTGGTCAGAAAGGATGGAAGAGGCGGGTATACACGTGACCTATGGGGTGATTGGGCTGAAAACACACTGCAAGGTCATTTTGGTGGTCCGGCAGGATTACAATGGGCTGAGGCGTTATGCGCATATCGGTACGGGTAATTATCACGGCGGCACGGCAAAACTGTACTCCGATTTCGGTTTGCTGACCTGCGAAGAAGACATCGGCCAGGATGTCACGGAATTGTTCAATTATTTGACGACCGGATATGCACCCAAACGACGTTATCACCGGATACTGCCAGCTCCAAAACTGTTGAAAAAGGCCCTGCTGGCCAAGATAGAGCAAGAAATTCAAAATCACACCAAAGCGCATCCGGGGTTGATACAGATCAAAACGAACGCGCTGGAGGACAAGGACATTGTCAGGGCGCTCTACGAAGCATCCATCGCTGGCGTCAAGATCGATTTGATTGTGCGGGATACCTGCCGACTGCGACCCGGTGTACCGGGACTGTCGGAAAATATTTCGGTGATCAGTATTGTTGGGCGATTCCTCGAACACAGTCGAATCTTTTATTTTTACAACAAGGGCAAGGATGAGTATCTGATCGGGTCCGCAGACCTGATGAAGCGCAACCTGGAAAGTCGGGTAGAAGTGGTCACTCCAGTGTCCAAAACCACCTTAAAGAACGAACTGCGGGTAGTGTTAAATACGCTGCTTGATGATGACTGCAATGCCTGGGAAATGCAGTCAGACGGAACCTATGTGAAACGGCAACATCAATCTGCGGACAGCATTGGCAGCCAGCTGAAACAGATTCACTTTGCACAATCCAGGCTGAAAACAAAGCAACACAAAAAATTGCTGCGATCGGTGGGTGTACGCACCAAGAATTAGCGGATCATTGCCAATTGTCAATCTGGTGGCAGGAAATACTCCGGTCCTCCAGCATAATCGGAATACTGTCCTCGACCGGATAAATGGTGCTTCCATTATCGGTGATGAGGGCCTCTTTGAGCGGTTCTTTGAGCTGTTCCCCGCCGACCGACTGGATTGCCCCCGCCTCAATCAGACGATTGAGTTTTTCAAGGCGTGACCGCTCCAGAATCGAGAGCGAGACCTTGGTAATCGGACAGACCAGAACTTCCAACAATTGTCGATGTACGATCATGTTATCTTGCAATGTAGGCCTATTGATCGATAATGTAACACCGTTATCGAATAGGGGATTATATATTTTTATACCCAAAGGAGCACAGCGAATACCGATGCCACCAGTGCTCGCCATCACACCGGACACATGGTATCGATGCAATCCCCAAGATTGGCACTGAGCTTCAATCCAGCCCGGGCTGCTGTTCCATCAACTGCCTACCGGATTGCCCGATTATCCGTTTCGTTCATTTGATCATGACCCGTATCGCGGGTATAAGCGTCAGTTGATACGTCTTGCAGACCTCCAAACTATTATTTTACAGTGTAAAGGGGATTGTTGTGGCGTATGTGTCCCCTATCGAAACGGTTGTCTGAGCATATGACCGAGCCGGGCCGATTCAGTCGCATTGAACTGGGCCAGTCCGATGTCCATTTCCAAATGTCCCTTTTGAGGCTGATCGGTATAGCTCGAGAAAAGATGGTCCCACCACGACAGACAGAATCCGAAATTTCGGTTGTGCTCTTCTACCCGCATCGAATGGTGGACCCGGTGCATGTCCGGTGTGACGAAAACACACCGGACACATCGATCTACCCACTTCGGTAAATGCAGATTGCTGTGATTAAACATTGAACTGCCATTGAGAACAATTTCGAAAATGATCACCGCCAGTACCGGGGCACCAAGCAAAATGATGATCGCGGCCTTGATCAGTATTGAAAGCACGATTTCAAATGGATGAAACCGTAACCCCGTAGTAACATCAATGGCACTGTCAGCATGATGCATTCGATGAATTCTCCATAAAAACTCGAATCGATGAAACAGGCGATGTTGCCAATATATGGCAATATCCAGAAGGCATACCGAGAGAATGACGCTGGGCCAAAAGGGTATCTCGAACCAGATCAGCAATCCGATTTTATTGAAAATGGCATACAATGCCGCTTCGACCGCTGTGATCGGCAGCACCGCCAGCATCGATGCATTGATCAACGTCACCGCAAAATTGGAAGGCCATCGTTGTTTTCTCATCACCCGACCACGTCGGGGACACATCAGTTCCCAGATAACCATGGTAATCAGAATACCGGTAAAAGCGGTCAATCGAACCAGTATTTCAGGATTCATTCCTCTGCCCAATCAGGATCATTGAATCATCTTTATCAGTCGGCACTGCCATGCATCCTCGATACCATTATGCCATGCGTCAAAATGACTCTTCAGCAATTTGTTTTGCGGATTCTCTGATTTCTGATCTGACAACGTATCATAAACCGCATTGCACATTACTTTCATTAATCAGATTTCTCAGTTGCTATTTCAATGCTTCTCTTCTCAAGAGAATCTCGAAATCCAGTGCATAAATCTCTTCTGTCAGCCGTCCGTACCCCCTCAGGAGAAAACCGGATCCCGTCATCTCCTATAGTGCTTCTCCTTGCAGGACTGCAGCAACATCGACAAGCGCCGCATCCAGCATGAGACCCATTGTTTCGACAAGCCGTGCTGACCGTCTCCCTGTATGCATGAGTGCAGGCACCCTGATCGCCTTCATCGCGTTCATTCAGACTACTTACGCCAAACCTTGCAAGAGACCTGTCCGACCGCATGCTGCGGCCGTCTCACCGACCTTATGTAATGCAGTCTCAATCTCCCTTCGGTGTGGGTCGACGAACCGAAGTGCTCCTTCAATCACCTCAATGCCTGCCGCCTTGCCGACAGCCTGCTCTGACAAATAACGCCGCCAGAGCCGACCCCCCGGTTGTCCATGGAACAGACCGAACAGGTGTCGGGTCATATGGCGCAGATAAACACCTTGTGCAAGCTGTTTCTCCACATAAGGCAGATAGGCCCTGACGATATCGATACGAGATGACGGTGTGTAACCGGCCTGATCCTCCTTTCCGTTATATCGCGCGAGAAACGGATCGACTTCCCGCAACATCCAGGGATGATGATAGGCTGCCCTGCCAATCATGATGCCATCGACCTGCTGCAGATGAGAAGCGATCTGGGTCAGACTGGTCACCCCTCCGTTCAAGATGAATCGGAGTTCCGGAAAATCATTTTTCAGGCGATAGACCCAGTCATAATGGAGTGGCGGCAGGGTCCTATTTTGTTTCGGACTCAATCCTTTAAGCCATGCTTTTCGTGCATGGATAATAAACTTTCGGCAACCTGATTCGGAGACCAGACGGATAAAATGCACCAGTTCCGGATAACTGTCCCTGTCGTCAATGCCGAGACGTGTTTTGACCGTGACCGGAATCGAAACCGCCTCACTCATGGCGGCGACGCAATCCGCAACCCGTTGAGGCTCCCCCATCAGGCAGGCACCAAAGTGGCCATTTTTAACCCGGTCACTGGGACAACCGACATTCATATTCACTTCATCATAGCCATATTGTTCAATCAATTTGGCACAGTTGGCCAGTTGGTCGGGATCACTCCCACCGAGTTGGGCCGCCAGCGGATGTTCCGATTCGTCGAACGCAATGAACCGTTCCGTGTCACCGTATAGAAGGGCGCCGGTGACGATCATCTCACTGTATAGCCGGATCTCCCGGGAAAACAATCGAAGAAAGGCCCGGCAATGACGGTCGGTGACCTCAATCATCGGTGCGACAGCTATTTCTTTGTTCAAAACCAGGCAGATAATGGAAATGAAATTTTATTTTATCATCAAAATCGGTTGATCCTGTTTCCTTCGTCAAGCATGCCCTGAACCTCCGGATCGTTTTGACAGAAACCACTCCCCGTGCGCATCCCTCCCCTGCAATAACGTCGTGGATTCAGCAGATTCGCGTTACCGCTGAGTATGTTGTCAACAACACAAAACAACCAATCCCCCGAATCACACAGTCACCACCCGTGTTACCTGTGCCGGATTTTGAGACCGCTGGCCAGATTCTGTCGTTCAATATCCGGTACCGGCCGTTCACGACATCATCTTGTGATTGTGGTTCTGACCGCGCATTTTAATTGCAATAACCGGTTGATTTTATCGTGCAATACCGCCACTCTACGTTTTTTCAATCTGGAATAGATGCTGTGCTTCAACATACCGAGGAAAAACTGGAACGGCTGATCGGAAAAGGCGCAGAGACCCATCTCGATCAACTACAGCGCGGTCTGGAAAAAGAAAGCCTCAGGGTGGACGACAACGGTTTGCTTGCGCAGACCTCCCATCCCAAGGCACTGGGCTCTGCACTGACCCACTCATCCATCACCACCGACTATTCTGAGGCATTACTGGAATTCGTGACCCCGGTCCATACCGACCCTGAAGCACTGCTCCAGGAACTGTATGATATCCATCATTACACCTATCAGCATCTTGACGGTGAGAAATTGTGGGTCAACAGCATGCCCTGCATCGTCGAGAGTGAACAGAAAATCCCGATCGCCCGCTACGGAACATCGAATGTCGCGAAAATGAAAGAGGCCTATCGACGTGGTCTGGGTCATCGATATGGCCGACTCATGCAGACCATTGCGGGCATTCACTTCAATTTTTCTCTTCCTGACCGCTTTTGGGAAGATTATCTGGAAGCCGATAACGAGCACGAGCTACAGACACAGCGATCCGACCAGTACTTCGGCCTGATACGTAATTTTCACCGTCTTTCCTGGCTTGGATGCTATCTCTTTGGTGCCTCTCCGGCGGTCTGCAAATCCTTCCTGCAGGGGCGGCAGCATGCACTGAATGATTTTGATCTTCACAGTCTGTATGCACCCAATGCAACGTCATTGCGATTGAGCGGGCTGGGGTACAGCAATAATGCACAGGCCACAATCAATATTGGCTACAACGGTGTCGATGATTTTGTCAAATCGCTGAAGCACGCCATTCAGACCGTCAATCCGGACTATGAAAAATTCGGTATCAAAGTGAACGGGAAATATCAACAGCTCAATGCCAACCGGCTACAGATTGAAAACGAGTTTTATTCCGTGATTCGTCCAAAGCGGGTCACCGCATCAGGAGAAAGTCCCTCCAATGCACTGCGCCAGCGTGGCGTGCAATACGTGGAAGTAAGAAGTCTCGATCTGAATCCGTTTGATCCCATCGGCATCAACAAAGCCTGTATCCACTTTTTCGATACGTTATTGATGTATTGCCTCTTGTCAGACAGTCCTCGGATTGACGATCGGGAATGGGCGATGACTGCCGACAATCGGAATCGGGTTGTGATGCATGGTCGGAAACCAGGACTTAATTTACAGATTGGCGGGACCGAGAAACCGTTCAGCGAACTTGCACTGCTTGTTTTGGAACAGATGAGACCCATCGCCGAACTGTTGGCTACCCAGACACGTGACAGAGGCTATGTTGATTCACTGAACCGCCAGGTGGAAAAAATTCATGAGCCGGCATTCACTCCGTCGGCACGAATCATTACCCGAATGCAGGAAAACAGGATCAGTTTTTATGAGTTTGCGATGGGCATGGCCGAACAGCATGAAACACTTTTTCGGCAATCCCCTCAAAATACGGAAACGCATCGTGACCTGGCACATCAAGCAGAGAGGTCGCTGAACCAACAGGCCGAAATAGAGGCACGTGATGTCACCGATTTCGATACATTTTTAGCCGATTATTTTTTTCGGCAGAACCACCAACCGCCCTGTTGTGGCGGGCAATGCTGATCCTGATTCCACTGAAGTGATCGGCGTTACACGGATTCTTGCTGGATGGGTTCCCGTTGCTTGAAAGTCTTATTTTGATGTCCCATGCAGAAGCGATGAGAGAGAAATTGATCGGAAAATGCTGCCTTGTGTGCTTCCAGTGCGTCCGGTGTCTTTTTCCTGCTTGCACGGGATGATAGAATTCGCCTCTTGTCATCCGGTACCGAACCGACAATTAACCTGAAACACATACAATAATCCACCTATGAACACCGAACGGAAAGCCCATTTCAAAACGCGAGAAGTACATGCAGGTGTCCGACCCGACCCAGTCACCGGTGCTATTTTGACGCCGATTTACCAGTCGACAACCTATGTTCAGGAATCGGTTGATCAATACCTCGAAAAGGGTTATTCCTACAGCCGGTCCGGCAATCCAACCGTGACCGCACTGGAAGACAGAATTACCGATCTTGAAGGCGGTATTGGCAGTGCCTGCTTTGCGACAGGCATGTCGGCAACCAGCGCCACGATGATGGCACTGCTCAATCAAGGGGATCACGCGGTATTATCCGATGTGGTCTATGGCGGGACGCATCGGGTTTCGACAAAAGTGCTCAGTCGATTTGGGGTCGAATTCACGTTCGTTGATACCTCCGAACCCAATAATGTCAAGGAAGCGATTCGGAACAATACCCGACTGATTTTCACGGAGACACCCGCAAATCCCACCCTGAAACTCACTGATATTGCGGCGGTTTCTGAAATCGCCCAGGCCAAAGAGATACCGCATGTGGTTGATAATACGTTTCTCACCCCATACTACCAACGCCCTTTGGAACTCGGCGCCGATGTCTCGCTACACAGTACCACCAAGTTTATGGAGGGCCATAACGTGAGTGTCGGTGGCTCCATCACCGCCAAAGACGACGAGTTGCTCGAATCAATCAAATTTGTTCGAAACTGTCTTGGATCGAATATGACACCGATGGTTGCGTTTTATACGCTCCAGGGTTGTAAAACCATGAGTACGCGATTGGAGGCGCAATCCGCTAATGCTCGAAAAATCGCTGAGTTTCTGGAAACCCATCCGATGGTAGGACAGGTCGCCTATCCCGGTCTCGATTCCTTCCCACAAAAAGCACTGGCCGACAAACAGGCCAGCGGCCATGGATCCATGCTCTGGTTCGAAGTCAAGGGGGGTGTCTTGGCAGGCAAGCAATTGATGGATACCCTGCAGTTATGGAGTCTCGCTGAAAACCTAGGGTCGGTCGAGTCGCTGGTAACCCATTCAGTGACCATGACCCATGCCGACATGCCAAGAGAGGAACGTATGGCGGCCGGCATCACCGACGGGCTGGTACGATTATCAGCCGGACTCGAATCAGCGGATGATCTGATCAGCGATCTGAAACAGGCATTGGATGGCTTGTCATAGAAATTGACCTGACCAGTTCAATATTCAGTCTCGATGCTCCTTATTAACTGGTGACATCGCAACTGGCCTGTCAGCCAATCGGCTTCATAGTTCTGGCTGTTCCCTGCCCCGGTAGCTCAGTTGGATAGAGCAGCCGCCTCCTAAGCGGCAGGTCGGAGGTTCGAATCCTCTCTGGGGCGCCAATTCCTGTCTTCAATCGATTCGGGGCCCCCGATCCTGATAGACGGATAATTTTCACGATCGTTGTTTGCAGGTGGAGCGGAGCAGTTGAATAGCCCGCATAAAATTTCAAGGGATAGCGCTGTCGCTCCGACTTGTTTCAATGGGACAAAAACGCACGCCTGATCTGGACTTCCATCACCCAACCGCAGGCACCCCCATTATACAAGAGATTGCGGTGAAAGCAGTCGTGTAGGGCGTGCGGTTGACCGCAATCATGCTCGCAAAACACGGGTTCATCAACACACCATCCCTGAGCGGTCTTACAGGGGAACACATTGCCACCTGGAACAGGGAGGAATATCGATGGTTACATCGGGGCGTTGAAGAGGCAGTTGCCAATGAGCGATCTGTCAGGCTTGATACATAATCTGGTTATGGCAAAATTCGGTACCCCCGATCTCCGTTACCAACTTGACAGACATGACCACAGAACAGCCCTGTAAATTTTGTTCTCCAAGCGGAGAAAGAACGCTCATCAAAGGCAAGTTGGGTTTTGTAGCATGGGATCGTCACCCAGTCAATAAAGGCCATTTTCTGGTGATTCCCTACCGTCATTTTTCTGATTACTTTGATATCACCGAAGAGGAACGAAATGAGCTATGGTCCCTGGTCGAATCCGGAAAGAAAATTGTTGAAAAACAGTATCAACCAGACGGTTACAATATCGGCATTAATGTCGGGAAATGGGCCGGACAGTCCATTGCACACCTGCATATTCACATCATACCGAGGTTCAAGGGCGATGTTGAAAACCCCCAAGGCGGTGTACGGGCTGTGATTCCCGGAAGGCAACGATATCCCAGATAGCCCGACCCGACTGACTCACCAGGTAATTTAAGACCAGCAACGGCAACGAAGAATATCTTGCCTCAGGTTATCTTGGGATAACCATCATTATCACTAAACATACCAATAATTTATGGCTTTTCTTAAATCTGTTTTCTTGAAAAAACAGCCTGCACATATCGCGCAGGCTGTTTCATTTGATATCAGGAAGCCAGCCATATGAATTCCGGGAACTCCGATGCTCCCAGATTGCCAAGTGGATTTTGGGGTAACCCCTGTATACGGTTGCTGACACCATCTAGCACATTGATATGCATCGGGATGACCATGCCACTTTCCTGGTTTACCAGTGTCTGCATCTCACAGTACATAGCGCGGCGTTTATCGGGATCGATTTCCGCAAGCGACAAATTCAACAATTCTCCCATACGGACATTATCCCAATAGCTGTCGTTCCATGCCGCACCCGGCGCAAAGGCAATGGAGAGCATTGCATTCGCCGTCGGACGCATATTCCAACTGGTCACATTCAGCGGTTCAACCCGCCATACTGATCCCCAGTACCCGTCATTCGGCACTTTTTTAAGCTTCAGGTCAAAGCCGATTTTGGCACAATTGGCCTGCGCCAGCAGACAGGTGTCTTCGATACCAGCACCTACCGGTGCGACATACAGTTCCGCGCTGGAAATCCCTGACTTATTGAAATGGTATTTGGCTTTGTCCGGGTCGAATTCCCGTTGTGGTAATTCGCTGCAAAAATCAGGGCCATACGCACTCATGATGGGTTGATCATTCCCCACCGAACCGTGCCCTTTTAGAATTCTTTTGACAATACGTTCCCGGTCCTGAATATATTGAAGTCCCCTGACAAAATCCGCATTATTACCGGGTGCCGTATTTTTAAGGGCACAAATACCGTTATAGGCTCCCGCAGGCAAGGAGGACAAGCGGACACCATCGGCATTTTCGACTTGCTTGATCGATTTTGGATCGATATCAACCACCATTTGAAAATTATCTGACAGTAACGCATTCACCCGGGCCACCGGATCCGTAATTGCCGTGATTTCGATTGCGTCAAGATGCGCACCTTCACGCCAGTAGTTCTCGTTCCGGACACTGACTGACTTGACACCCGGCTCAAAGGCTTCCATCGTGAAAGGACCGGTACCATTACCCTCGCCGGTTGAGCCATTTTTGACAATCTTCGATTGAAAGATTCCCGTCAGAACGGGCAGGTCCGCATTCGGTGTATGTAGTATTGCCTTGACTTCATGACTGTTGATTTTTTTCCATTCCTTCACCGATTCCAATATCGCTTTTATGACGGAAACCGAGTCCTCACCGGAATGCCGACTCATGCTCCAGACGACATCGTCTGCAGTAAACGGTGACCCATCATGAAAGGTCACGTCTTTACGCAACTTGAAAGTCCACTCTGTTGCATTGCTGTTGGGCTCAAACGACTCCGCCAACTCCGGTTGGGGAACCATATTATTGTCGAGTTGACACAAACTGTTGTAGTGCGCCCTGCCCCTTGAATAATCAATCGCAGAAGTAAACAGGATGGGGTCCAGTTGATCGTCTGGTCCATGCAAACTCATCGCCGCCTTGACCGTCCCCCCTTTCTTGGGTGTGCTTGCCATAGCTACACGACCGGAAAGGAGCAAATTTTCTGCTGCGGCCATTGTCACGCCGGTCGCAACCATTAGTTTCAACACCTCTCTTCTGGAGTAACCTCGCGCGACCGCTTTCTCTACCCTTGATTTGTCAGCGTCGTCGAGCTCATGGAAATTCAGTGTTTGTGGCGAGATACGCTGTGCATCGCTTTTGCTGATGTCATCTTTCATGTGGAAATCTCCGAATCAATAAATATGTGTTCAGACAGAATCTACTCCCATGGACACTCAAAAGCAAATCAAAGACGTTCCTCGGTTCCGTCCATTCATGTCAATGGCACCTGTCCCTATCGATTCGTATTGTCGTCATTGACGATGGTTACTCCAAGGCAACAACGGCATAAAATATTATCCGTGGATTCGTCAGCAAGAACACCGGACACACTTCGAGAAAAAGTCTCGGTCAGTTTCAGGTACCCCGGATACCCTATGCCTGCGCATACGACCCACTTGGTTTTGAATAAAGCGATTGCCGGGATCTTATGCCCGAAATCGATTTGTCAAAAGGCACGATTTAACACGGCATTATCTAACGGTTCCGCCGTCCACTCAGGCGGGTGCCCGTACCGACGGTCCAAAGAGCGAAGCGTCGTGTCAAATCGGATCAAGATGCCTCTAGGCTCTGATCGTCATTACACTGCGTCGAAGTGCATCCAGACTGTGTGCGGGCAACAGGTGATCGACCTGTTTGCGGAGGCTTAACACGGCTTCCTTGTTTGCATTAAATCCCTCTCTTTCCAGCATCGGATTCATCCAGATGACTTTACTGCATAGACGTTTGAGCCGTTTCAATTCCACGATCAGTTGACCGGGTTCATTGGAATCAAGACCATCACTGATCACAATCACAACACTCCGTGGAGAGACCATCCGCTTTGCATACTTTTCCCTGAACTCCAGCAGGGAATCCGCGATACAGGTCCCTCCAAGCCATAGTTTGTTGCTCAATTCCAGTTGGCTTCTCATTCTTTGCAAGGTCGGTTCCCGGAAAATATCCGTGGCAGGTACAAGCTGAGTATGAAATACAAAGACTTCGGCATGATCCAGTTTCCGAACCAAGCCTCGTGAAAAACGAATCAGCAGCGGATTATTGAAGGTCATGGAATGTGAAACATCATGTAGTATGACGAGTTTCGGCAACTCAGGACGTTGTTTGAAAAACCAGGGACGCAGTGGCACACCACCGGTTCGGATACTGCATTGCAGTGTCTTTGCCAATGCCAGGCGGCTGCCTTTCAATGACAATACCCTTCGACGACCGGGACGGGGACGAATCTGTCCGGCCAACTGCTCGGCCAGTCTTTCGATTCTTTTCATTGCCGCCTGATCCTTGAGAAACCGAAAATCCGCCTTGGACAGCGAATTCTGTTGACCGGCACCCGCCGCACCCCCCTTACCCGGATCATACAGATCACTGGGTTGCTCTGTCGTACCGCCTAGACCGATCAGTCGTAACGAGCCCTTTCCCGAACTGGTTTCCGCAAAGATCTGTGCTGTTTCTTTGGTCTGCTCCCCGACTCCCAGCCAGAAATGGCGAAACCTCCGATCAAATTCGACCCAGTCGGACCGGCTGCGGCAGCACAGTGCCCGAAAAGCCAATCGGGTTAACTCTGGGTTCGGTTGCCCCAGCAATTCAAGCACACGGCCCATCTGAAGCGCATCGTACGTGCTGACATCAAATTCGGCCGCTCGTAAATAGCGCACAAACTGAACGAGTCTGCCACTGATCTCCATTCACACCGTCCCGATCCCGATCAACCTGACTACCCCCGATTGATCAATAGTGTCTCTATATTTTGATTCTCACCGCAAAGCAGTTCACGTGCATACCGTTGATCTTCAGGGGTTTTCAGCAGGCAGGAAAGAATCAAGTCCACCGTATTCTCACCACGGGTCAATGATTCGACATCAAACCCGTGAAGTGCCCGAGCCCAATCCAGGGTTTCAGCCACACCGGGACGTTTCCCAATATCCCATTCCCTGACAACCTGAACAAACCGGGCGACCTGCTTGCGTAGTGAGGGGGCCAACTGCGGCAGGTGCATCTTCAAAATCGCCAGTTCACGGCAATAGGAGGGATAACTCGCATAATGAAATAGGCAGCGACGACGCAACGCATCACTGAGTTCCCGCGTCCCGTTTGATGTCAGAATAACAACCGGAATCGTTGCGGCCGCAATGGTTCCTATCTCCGGTATGGTCACCGTAAATTCGGATAACAATTCCAGTAAAAAGGCTTCAAACGCTTCGTCCGAACGATCAACTTCATCAATCAGAAGCACCGGAGGCACCGGTTGCCTGATTGCCTTGAGGAGTGGCCGTTCAAGCAGAAATCGTTCCTGGTAGATATCCAATTCAGTCAATTCCCTGTTGCTTTGCTCGGCCAGCTTGATGTTCAGCAATTGCTGCGAGTAATTCCATTCATACAGTGCAGTCGACACATCAATACCCTCGAAACACTGCAAACGAATGAGCTGTGTTTGTTTCATATCGGCCAATGCAGCAGCGATGGATGTTTTGCCAACCCCGGCCTCTCCTTCAATCAATAGCGGTCGTTCCAGGTTTTCCACCAATGCAAGCGAGGTTGCCAACTCATCATCGACGATATATCCGCAGTGTCGGAGACCTGCCGTGATTTGTGCTATTTTCTGTTGCATCGTCACCCGATAATCCCGTTTCTGGAGGAAGCTCAAGAACCGGCTATTTTAACGCAAATCCCCTTGCGACCTATGATTCGCACCCTACTTTGTACGGTGTAACAAAACCGAATCAAATCGAGGTTGCCCGCCGCCTCTCCTTTGTCATTGGTGGTATCTCTGCGTAACACTGGGCACCGGATTGGCCCGTCTTTAGTCAATACCCGATCAACCGCCCCGTATCTGGTACATTGACACGGTTCCGTTCTATAGGGACCGGTTCACCGTCTCAAAGCAGATTTTGGAAACCCTGTTGCCGTTACCCACGACGGCGCGCTCTGGTCCCGATGGCACCATGTGACCGTTTGGGTGGATTCCCTGTTGCAGAAAGTCGGGGAAGATGACGGGAAACGAACCGCAAAAACCAATAAAGACAACAGCTAATTCGACGTCGTATTGGGCCGTCGATTGACCGTCTGTGCGATGATCACTCCGGTCACTACAATGGCCGCCCCCATTGCCTGCAACCATTGCCATGAACCATCGAGAAACAACACCACAAGCACCATGACATAAAACGGAACGGCGTTCATATGCAGGGAAGCCAGCAAAATACCCAGTTTACCTGCACCCCATATCCACAAGAGATGGGCAACAGCAAAAGAGGGCAGTGCAAAAATAAATAACAGGCCAAGGTGATGATAATCAGTCACACCAAACTCGGTACCTGGAAATCCTCCGAACTTGGCGACTCCGTAGACCAGGCACACGGCCACCAGCCCTCCCCACAGGGTGATGGTGGTCCGCCCGATAAGCGACAGCATATGAAAGTCCCGCGTTGTGGACCTCGTCGCCCAGGCAAACAGGAAGACCGCGACAAGACAAAATACGACCCCGATGCCGAACAGGCCCTGATTCAGTTTAACGCCGGTCGCAAGATAGCCGCCGATAATTGCCAAGACAATCCCCCCGATCAAGGAAAGGTGCAATCGCCGTTTGTCAAGAATGACCTCGATCGCAGCAGCGGCAATGGGCATCAACGCCGCTGCAATCGCGGGTATTACCGGATCAGACAGAGACTGGCCAAGCAAAAACAAGATTGACCCGAAACCAAATCCGGCTCCGCCAACATAAAGCGCCCGGTGCCAAGGGGCATACTTCAGCACCTGCCATCCATCGACCCAAAGCCAGACCAACAACAAAAAGAACACCACAATCAGCATTCTTAGCAGTATCAGTGAAAGGGTTCCCCAACTCTCCAACAGCACTTCGACGGAGGGAAACCCGACCGCCCACAGCACCATGGCGACAAAGCATCCAAGATTGCCTGCAAAAGCTCTCCCCAAAGCCATATCTATCACCTCCGGCATTGTCTGTCCGGGTTATGGATCGAATCAGATCCATGCTGTCATCCGATAGGCCATCGGGAACAGTCAAGACCCCGGTGCGCGGTCCGTACAGTTCGATCGTCCCTCGAAATGCAAGACTCGATCTTCCCGAAAACCCATTAATGGATGCCTGTCTCTCACGCAGGCATTCGATTCTTGACAACAACCTCGCTACCGACCTGTTCAGGCTCATCGTCTACAAGAGAGGCGGGGAAACCCGGTGCCCTCAAATCTGTTTGACATGCCTCTTCTAGGCGCTTGACCACCATTGACGACCAGGCGCGCGATCCGTATCGGCGCAACCCATCACGCATAATATCGACACACAAGGGAGAGAGTTCCAGTGGCACATCATGTTTTTTGCCGAGCGTATCAAATAAGGCCATATCCTTAACCTCATGATCCATCGTAAAGTTGATGTTATAACTTCCATTTAAGATCAACTGGCCTTCCGTTTCGTGGACAAACGAGTTGCCTGATGAAATGCGGATGGCCTCATAGGCAACAGACAGGTCGACACCGGCTTTTTTGGCAACCATAAATGCCTCCCCGGTCGACAGGAGCTGTATACCCGCCAAATAATTTGTCGTCACCTTCATAATCGAGGCTGTTCCCAGTTCGCCGGTGTGGAGCACCTGTCTGCCCATGGCGCTCAAAAGTGGCAACACCCGTTCAAAAACCGAGCGTTTCCCACCGACAAATATGGCAATGTTTCCCGTTACGGCCCGATGACAGCCTCCTGATACCGGGCTATCCAATGCATCTGCCCCCTGCGCATGAACCAATGCCCCTAGGCGCTTCACTTCTTGCTCATCGGAGGAACTCATTTCCATCCAGATCTTCCCGTTCCCCAGCCCCGCGATCACTCCGTCGTCCGCTTCCATAACCTCGGCAGAAATCTCCGGTGACGGCAAGCAGGTAATCACCACGTCACAGTATTCCGCCAGCATTCTGTCACAGTCTGCCGGTTGGGCACCCCGGTCCACCAGATTCGCCATCGCCGCATTGTCCACATCCCTTACTGTCAGATCAAACCCGCGCCTCAACAGGCTACCCGCCAGCTTGGCACCCACGTGCCCCAATCCGATAAATCCAACCTTCATCGCAGATTCCCGTACAAAACAAAACACCGATTAACTGATTTTGACATGAAGCAGAAACACTCGCGGTCATCGATCAAGCGTTTCGTAAAAATCCTGTTCATGCCCAAGCAACTGAGACAAAATGCCAGATCACATTCTGTCACCCATCACAAAGCGGTGGCATCGCCAGCCAACCCCCCTAGTCCTCATGTGTTATTCAGTCCTGTCCGTTTTCTGAAAGATAATCTTTCAGTGCCCGTATATGCGCCGGACCGGTCCCGCAACAACCGCCAACGATCTTGAC
This sequence comes from Candidatus Poriferihabitaceae bacterium, assembly GCA_965214625.1. GTDB lineage: Bacteria > Pseudomonadota > Gammaproteobacteria > Arenicellales > Poriferihabitantaceae. The sequence goes on from OZ243962.1 coordinate 220,021, forward strand.
TCCCTGGCGATTGATCCAATGTCCGATGCTCACCGTGTATTCATCAGGTGAACAGATTTCCTCAAAATCCCAATCCGGGGCAACCGAGCGACCCGTTTCCGCATAAGCCAGTGTCGGTCCGGACCAGTATCGATTCAATACGGCAAGAGCCGGTTCAATCTCTTTGACCGGCGTATGCATGATTCCCGCAGCCTGTCCGCCCAGCGGACTGAGCGCCTTCACCAAATCCGCAAAATCATGGGTTGCCCGATCATCCCGGTTTTTCCATCGAAGCCCCTTAACGTCAAGGCCATTGTCTGCCATCATCGTGCTATAGCCGACCCAGACAGGAAGCCCCGTCGCGACCGCCGCTTCAATCACGATCGAAGCATTTTCAATGTCTCTCATCATTTCTGCAATAATCAGATCCACGCCCGCCTGCGCCAGTGTTTCTGCCAATTCTTGATAACTGTCCTTGACATACCGACTCACGGCAACTTCCTGATTACTGGTCAACGGCGGCATGCTGGACATCGACCCCGCTATCCAGACCGCTGCATCCGCTGCATTGTCTCTCGCTTCCCGGGCAATCTGTACCGACTTATAATTCAGTATTTTGGATTCATGGCCAAGATTGATGCTTTCCAGCACATGCCGGGCTGTCGAATAGGTATTGGCCGTAATCACCTCCGAGCCGGCACGAATGTAATCTTCGTGTACCTTCCGCACTTCGTCGGGATGTGTTTTCGTGGTCAGTCCACTCCACACGTTGGGGTCTAATGGGACACCCCGGTTATATATTTCGGTACTGACGCCCCCATCTAGTAAAATAGTCCGTTCTTTCTTTAGTCGTTCGGTAATGCTGGACATACTCTAATGCTCTCTGACAGTCTTTGACGCTGGGTATCGGCATTCTCAGTCAACGGGATCATATCGGCTCTGTGATGATATTTTGCCAACATTGATTCACGCTGTGATCAGCCCTCCGAGTAACCTATTGAACGGGGTGACTGTCCGCCATTCGTCTTGACTTTGAATGTTACCGCTAATCAAATTAGCGTATATTAGATTGAATTTTCTACTGGTGATTGACTTTAGTCGTATTATCATCCATATAAACCCCCTTTTGGGTATTATCATTCTAAAAGATTACTTTTCATTGAGATAAATATTATGCCGGGACTATTGCCTGAGGTTGATCCAGAAGGATTGTTGGAGTATTCGGTGGTTTACACTGATCGTGCATTGAATCACATGTCGCAATCCTTTCAGCACGTCATGCGTGAGATCTCTGCCACGTTGAAAAAGGTTTACAATGCGGATTCCACCGCCATCGTTCCGGGTAGTGGGACATTCGCCATGGAAGCCGTTGCCCGCCAGTTTGCCGCCAACCAAAAATGTCTTGTCCTTCGCAACGGATGGTTCAGTTTTCGATGGACTCAAATCTTTGATATGGGCAATATTCCGTCTGCATCAATCGTTCTTAAAGCACGCAAGACGCAGGACAGTCCCTCAGCCCCATTCGAACCCGCCCCCATCGATGAGGTTGTCAACGTCATCAAAACAGAAAAACCGGCGGTTGTCTTCGCACCCCATGTGGAAACCTCGTCCGGCATGCTGCTTCCCGATGATTATCTTCTCCAAGTGGCCGATGCGGTCCATTCCGTGGGAGGACTGTTTGTTTTAGACTGTATTGCATCAGGAGCTATCTGGGTCGATATGAAGTATTGTGGCGTGGACGTACTGCTCAGTGCACCACAAAAGGGCTGGAGTGGACCACCTTGCTGTGGATTGGTGATGATGAATCAAAATGCCGCACTCCATACACGAGAAAACACCAGTTCCAGCTTTGCCTGTGACCTCGGCAAATGGCTTGATATCATGGAAGTGTACGAACAGGGCGGTCATGCCTATCACGCCACAATGCCGACCGATGGATTAAAGCGTTTTTGCAACGTGATGCGCGAAACCGAACAGTACGGATTCGAAAAAGCACGGGAAGCACAATATGACTTGGGCAATCGTATCCGTATTTTATTGGAAAACAAGGGGATACAAAGCGTAGCTGCAGCCGGGTTCCAGGCCCCGGGCGTGGTGGTCAGTTATACGGATGATCAGATGATTCAAAATGGCTCAAAGTTTATCGCAGCCGGACTACAGATTGCCGCCGGCGTGCCTTTGCAATGTGATGAACCCGACACCTTCCAGTCTTTTCGTCTGGGGCTGTTCGGACTGGATAAGCTGTACGAGGTTGAGCGGACAGTACAGCAGTTTGAACAGGCGCTTAACCAGGTTCTGTTGCCAAACTGCGGTGACTGACTATCAACCCCCAGAAACAGTTATGCTGCATCATCTCGTTCATCTTCTCAAGGCCGGGGAACCACACAATGCAGACTGTCTTGACGGTTGACTGATACGTCGGATACAGAAGAATCCATGCACCAGCATATTCCCATCGGCCAATCTGGATAGTCCATCGTGAATGGTGCGGACTTGGTTTGTAAAATCCTGAAATTGGAGGGTATCGAGATCATTCCCTCCTTTCCCCATTCGGATATCATCGATAGTGGTGCGAAACTGGGCTTGAGACCAATCATCGTTCGCCAGGGTCGACAGGCGTTACATATCGCCGATGGTTATGCACGTGTCTCAGCAGGACGAAAACTCTACTGCACCACAGTGCAGTAATGAGTAACTCAATGCACATGAACGAGATGGCAGGTGATTCGACCAAAGGCGGTTTTGATCCGGCAAGACTGATCCACATCAATCAGATGATGCAGCGGTATGTCGCAGCGGGCAAATCGGCCGGCATGCTTACTTTGCTCAGTTATCGAGGCAAAATCCATCATCTGGAGATGTATGGGTACCAGAATCTGGTCGAGAAAACACCGATCAGGGAAGACACCATTTTTCGTATCTACTCGATGACCAAACCCATTACCAGCGTGGCTCTGATGATGTTGTTTGAACGAGGCCATTTCCATCTGGAGGACAAGGCCAGCCACTGGATACCACAAATGAAACACCTTCAGGTCTACCGCAACAAGAATACATTGGATCCACTGGAAAGTGACATCACCATTCGTCAACTGCTGACACACACAGCCGGATTCAGTTACGGTTTCGAGCCGGAAACAATTCCGGTGGACAAACTATACAAGCAATTATGGGATACACTGGATTTCAAGATCCCGGCCGAAGCGGTGATCCGTGACATACTCGCTATTCCCCTGATGGCCCAGCCAGGCAATGTCTGGCACTACAGTGTTGCGACCGACATCTGTGGCTACCTGGTCGAGTTGATGAGTGACATGCCACTTGGCGACTACCTGAGAAAATACCTGTTTGATCCCTTGGGGATGCAAGATACCACTTTCCAAATCGATGCAGGACGATTGGATCGACTGGCCACGCTTTACGGTGCAACGGAATCAGACCCATTGGCGCAACTGGAGCCAAACCATCCTTCGCCATTCGTCTACGCCACCTCCTCCGAACGGATTCAGTTGCACTCAGGGGGGATGGGGCTGCTGTCGACCGCACGCGACTACTGGCTTTTTTCACAAATGATGCTCAATGGCGGGCAGCTTGATGGACAACGCATCCTGAGTCGAAAAACAGTTGAACTGATGACCATGAATCATCTTCCTCGATCACTTTTGCCGGTCAGATATAACGGTGTCACTCCCGAATCCTTGGCGGGCTACGGCTTTGGCCTCGGTTACAGCATCACCTTGGACCCTTCCGCTACCGGCGCCCTGGGATCACAGGGTGATTTTGGATGGGGCGGGGTCGCGGATACGTATTGCTGGATCGATAAAAAGGAAGACATCATCGGTATTTTGCTGCAACAATTCATCCCCTCCATGCTCCACGCCGGGAGAAGAGATTTCAGAAATGCCGCTTATCAGGCATTGACCTAATCCTTCCGTTTCTTGCTATTATCCGGTCCCGACGGCATTATGACCTGACTCCCCTGCTTTGATCTGCCGGTTTGGACGCCGTTTCTCAATTTGTCACGGACTGGATCCTCGTTGATGGACGGAAACAGCTGCGGGTATAGTGAATAAATGCAGACCGCTTTGCTCGTTTCCCTGAGAAAACGGACACTCAATCGTGAATACGATTCATGACCAGATGCCCATGGCAGTCCGTGCACAACCCTGATCGGGGTTCCCCCGAATACTCCATAGGGATTGAAGAAGCCAGGCCAGTTAGGCGATCTCGACCTCGTGATACTCCAATTGAGTATAATGAAAAGTACCAGGAGAGATACCGGATAGATTCGTCACTGATCCCAATGACATATTTGTCGCGCTCGCTCACAAATGGTATGTTGTTCGTCGGTCAATCACCTTCTGGAATCTAACCATGTTCAATCCAGTCGAAATTCCCTTTGGTTGTGTCATGCTGTTTAACGCCATCAAGCTCAAACCTGGCGTCACGGTTGACGATGTCGAACTCGCTTTGGGCGAAATGTGCAATGTCGTCAAAAACAATTACGGCACCGAGTCGGGGGGGTTCATTGCCGGACAGGTCTTCAGCTATACCGGATTCATCTCCGAAAAAGGGTCAGTTGGAAACTCGGACAGTGAAGACGATCGCAAATTCGGGGACCTGTCCATTGTAACCTACTGGAAATCATTCGAACGACATGAAAAATCCCATGCCGATGCGGTTTTCAAAGAGAAATTTGACTCACTGGCGGAGTTCTGTGAAGAGACTTGGGAATTGGGCTATGAAATGTTGTGGCAAGGCATGGCCGATGAGTGACCCCGCGGTTGATTCCCGGGAACAGGGACAACGACAGGTTAATCACCAATACATCGATAGACCGTTCGCACACGCAGCCATCAATCACCGTGTTGGTGAGTCACCATACGAATGGTATTGAATTGTTTTGCATACGCCGGGGAAAGGGGTCACAGCACATACCACTGATTGCGTACAAAGCACCTGGACAGCTATCCCTTTCAATTTATTGGAAAACACCTGATGTGTCCGGTCATCCAATCAAGGACTGGCATCAGAATATTCCGTGTCACCGGTTTCCATCATCACGGACGACCGCCGAACATGTCTTCGGGACCGGAGGTCGATCGGGTGGGGTAGAACACCATTTGACGAACGTTTTAATCATCACCGGCCACACTCGACCGGCCATGACCCGCTTTATGTCCGATCATGCAGGTGCTGGTAGCATGTGCATACAGCTTGCCTTGTTCGTCCTTTAACGTCCCTTCCGAACTTCCCAAAGAGCGTGACAGATTGATCAACCTGCCTTCTGCAACGAGTCGGGCACCTCGGGGAATCGGTCTCATCATCTTGATGTTCAGTTCGATGGTGGCAAAGGGCACACCGGCTCCCAGCATGCTGTGGACGGCACAGCCCGTCACAGAATCCAGGACAGTTGACGCAAAGCCGCCATGAATGCCACCCATCGGATTGAGATGCTGCTCGGTGGCAATCGCTTCAAAGATCACCCTGCCCTTTTCCGCTCGAACAAACTCCATGGGAATCACGTTCGCGATACTCGGATGGGGCAAATCTCCGCGAATGATGGCCTGGAGAATTTCAAGACCGGACAGGTTTTCGATATCGAGCACGGTTTCCCTGTTAATCATGATGAAGGGGGGTTGCCAGCGGTACCGGACAACGGATCATTTGTCTCGAAAGGCATCGACAGCACTGGAAATACGATGGAGTTTTTCTTGCAGTATCGAACGCGAAGTGGCAAAGTTGAGCCGAATATGACCCTCCCCATCCGGACCGAAAAGTCGTCCGGAATAACAGGCCACACGTGCCCTCCTTAACAGGAACTCTGCCGGATCTTCAGGCAGGCCCAGTGCGCTCAAGTCCAACCAGCCAAGATAGGTGGCTTGATTTGAGATGTGATGCACCTCCGGCATCTCGCGGGCAAGGTAATCGATCAGATAATCCCGATTGGATTGCAGATAGGCAACAACAGCCATCAGCCAATCATCACACTGCTGCCAAGCAATACACGTGGTGCCATGCCCGATTGCATTGCCTCCCCCTCTCAGTCTAGCGGGTAATTGATCAAATTGCCGGCGAAGTGCTTTGCTGCCATAATGCACCACGGCACAGCGGACACCGCCGAGGTTATGTGACTTGGTCGCTGAATTGAAAGTGACCGTGCGCTGTGCAATCTCGGGATCGAGGGTCGCGAAGGGAATATGGGGTTCTGCATCCGAAAAGGTCAGATCACAATGAATCTCATCAGAAACAATCACCAGATCATGACGTAGCGCGATGTCCGCAAACTGCTGCAATTCTGCCCGACGAAAAACCCGTCCCGTTGGATTATGTGGATTCACCAGCATCAGCAGACGTGTTCTACGCGTGATGTCATGCTCAAGCCGATCAAAATCCACTTCCCAGCCATTCGCTGTTTTCAACATCGGATTGAGCAGCATTTCCCGTTGCATGCTGTGACAGGCGGTCAGGATGGGGTGATAGGACGGAGTATTGACAATCACCTGTTGCTGTTCGTCACAAAGGACAGTGACGGCGATGTGTATCCCCTGCACGATATCGACCATGTCCTCCATCTGCGACGGATCAGGTGTCCAGCCGTATCGATTTCGCATACGTTCGGCAAAGAGGTCACAGATCGGGTCAATCGGTGCCGATGGAGAATAGCCCAGATCACCGCGCTCCCCAATCGACCGGACGAATGCCCTGATCGGGTCGGCCACCGGAAAATCCATGTCGGCGATCCACGAAGGAATGACGTCCCTGTCATAATAGTTCCACTTGAGTCCGGTTGACTGTCGTGCCGTTTCAAGGGTGATGTCGTCAAAGTTCATGCTTCAATCCTCAATCCGAAGCGCTCGTGAGAAACCGATGTGACTGATGCGTCGTATCGGACGCTGTCCAATCCATCGGCCTTGGTGGCCGAGATGCAGATACTGGATAATGTTCTGGCTTCACGGTAGTTCCAAGGGCGGCCCCGATGCAACACTGCCCGTTCATCCCAGATCAACACATCGTCTTTCTGCCAGTGATGAGTGTAGACATATTTTTCTTGGGTCACCCAGTCAATCAGGTCACCGATCAGCCTTAATGCGCTTTTCGATTCCATGCCGACCACCCCACAGGCATGGGACGCAATATAGAGGGCTTCTTTTCCATTGTGTGGATTTTTCCAGACAGATTTCCATATCTGCTCTCCCCAGTGGGTAAATTTCTCTGCCATGGCAAGATCAGGATCGACCTGTCTTCTTGAATGCGTATAATCATGTCTGAAATAAATATCGCTTGCCTTGGTCTTCAATTCAGTTGGCATCTCTTCCCAAGCGATGCGTGTGGAAGCAAATTGCGTCGTCGACCCGGAAGGCGGTATCACCCTGCCGATCAGAATATTGGCCAATGCCGGCGTCGGTAAAAACGTACTGTCGGTGTGCCACAGCATATTCGATTTCAGATCGAGGAGGTGTTTTTCCTCTTCTGAATAGAGCTGCGCGTCATTCTTGACATTGGTAACCAGCGAGATCGCCGGCAAGGTCCGATTGGAATCCAAAGACCGATCTTCTCTGGGGCCAAACAGTGCCCCTAGGCGTAAATGTTCCTTGTCGCTGATGAACTGATTGGCAAAATACAGCAAGGAAGAGTTTTCAAACGCCTTCCTGATTCCAGGATATCCCGATCCTGCCGTCACACAACGCAAGTCCAACTCATCAATCCTGAGCCCATAGCGAGGATGAAGGGGCGATGTCTTCATATGTTACCGTCGACGGTTTAACAGGCTGGATTTGTCACCGCATTAGAGGAAGGGAAATATACCGAGTTCCAGTCGAGATTTCCACATTAGCGTTTCCCACGCAAAACCGAATCCTGTCACCTTGACTGACAAAATTGTGGTTCGGACTCTTTCCAAATCTGATCATTCGGTTATACACTTCACAGTTCCACAGAATATCGCTGGGGACAGACGTATTAGAAACCGGTTTGTTGTTCCATGAACGTCGTACCACTGAGACCAAAGAACGGGAATGATGATGTTGAATGACCCCCTTGTCCTCGGTTCTGATCGAAAGATAGATCCTTACAGACGACGTATATCAGCGACCGATTCTCTGCCTGACGGGACAGTGAACGATGGAAACCGGGTTGAAACCGGTCCCACCGATCTGGCTTTTGAGGAATGGGCATCAAAAGGACTCACTCCGCCCAACCTGGCTGCGCTCAGAGAGTATCGCCTTTCACGGTTGGTGCGGGAACTCAACCGCAGGGACCTCGGCGGGCTGTTGATGTTTGATCCGCTCAATATCCGCTATGCCACGGACACCACCAACATGCAACTGTGGGTCACCCACAACCCCTGTCGCGCCTGCTTGGTCACCGCGGATGGTTACCTGACACTGTGGGATTTTCACTCCAGTGATCACCTCTCTGCGCATCTGCCGCTGGTCAAAGAGGTTCGACATGGAGCCAGTTTTTTTTATTTTGAAAGTGCCCATCGCTCAGAAGAACATGCCGGACTGTTTGCCCGGCAGATCGAGGAACTGATGCGCGAGCACGTCGCGGGCAATCGCAGGTTGGCCGTTGACAAGATCGAAATCGTCGGTCTCAGGGCACTTGAAAAATTGAACCTCGAAGTATCAGAGGGACAAATCGTGACCGAGCATGCGCGAAAGGTGAAAAACGCCGACGAACTGAATGCCATGCGATGTTCCATCGCTTCTTGTGAGGCCGCCATGCTGGAAATGCAGACCATGGTGGAGCCCGGAATCACCGAAGTGGACGCCTGGGCCATATTACAAAAAGGTAACCATATTCGTGGCGGGGAGTGGATCGAAACCCGGATTCTTTCTTCGGGGCCCAGAACCAATCCCTGGTTCCAGGAATGCGGACCGCGCACACTGCAAGATGGTGACATACTGGCTTTTGATACCGACATGGTGGGGCCTTACGGCTATTGCGCCGACCTGTCCAGAACCTGGAAGGTAGGAAATCAGCCACCGACGGCCTATGAAGCAAACATCTATCGTGAAGCAGTCGATCACATCCAACACAACATGGCCTTGCTGAAACCGGGGCTCACTTTCAGGGAACTGATGGAAAAGGGGCAGAAACTGCCCGACAAATACCGCGAACAAAGGTATGGTGTCATGTATCACGGCGTTGGTCTGTGTGATGAATACCCGGCACTTCGCTATCCTGAGGATTGGGATGTGTGCGGCTATGAGGGCGTTCTGGAACCGGGAATGTGCTTATGCGTCGAAGTGTATTTTGGTGAAGTCGGCGGACCCTGCGGGATCAAGCTCGAGGATCAGGTGGTGATTACTGAATCCGGATTTAAAAATCTGACTTCCTATCCCCTGGAATTGTCCATTGTGTCGTAGGTTTATGTCAAAGCCGATCTCCCACACCCCGAACCAATGGCATCCTGCCATTTTGCAGGGCCGAAATCCAAATCCGCTATTGCAGAACGATACCGCTGTTTTGTGCCATTATTATGGTTTCACTGAGGGGGAATACTGAACATGGCCATCCGGAATATCCTGCAGATCGGACATCCGGTGCTTGCCGCGCGAACCCGCAAAGTGGATCTCGATCAAATCCATTCCCAAGAAATACAACACGGAATTGACGATATGATTGACACCATGCGGGAGGCAAACGGGGCCGGTCTCGCAGCCAATCAGATTGGCATGCCCTATCGGATGTTTGTCGTCGAGGTCAGCCACAATCCACGATATCCCTATAAGCCGCGTGTGCCACTCACCGTCGTCATCAATCCTGAAATCACCTTCCTGTCCGACGCCATGTTTGAATCGAACGAAGGTTGTTTGTCCGTACCCAGTCTCCGGGCAAACGTCAGCCGGCACCTGGAAATTGCCGTCTCGGGTTATGATCGGCACGGCGAACCCCTGTCTTTTGCGGTTCGGGGTTATTCGGCCTGTACCTGGCAGCATGAAAATGATCACCTCAATGGTATCCTGTTTCCCCATCGGGTGACCGATCCGAGCTCTTTCTGTGCCTGGTCAACCTTTGTCGAATATCATCAGGACGCATTCGCAGAGCGTGTGAGAAAACTAGTTCACCAGTGGGGCGCATAACAGGCATGAGCGACACGAAAGAAGGCACTTGAATGCCGGAAAGAAGTCGAACCTTTCCGACTTCGACCGACATCAATACAACGACTAAAGAACTCCCCCAAGAAACTGATGACGATGATCAGGATCTTCATCCATTGCGTGTAGCTGATCGGCTCCTGCCCAGTCGGTTAAGACAAACGTTAAATTTTGAGGTGATTCAATGGTCTTATCGTAGCGATTGTCACGAAATCGACGTCCCTGTGAATAAGCAACGCATCGCTTTCGATTGCAAGCTGGGCAATACAACAATCGATTGGACTGTGCACGGTCTTGCCCTGACGACGTAAATCGACATAGATCCGGGCTGCCGCAGGCCACGTTGTAGTCGCTGTCTCTACATAATCCTGGACATCAAGATACCTGGCGAGTGTATTCCATTCTATCTCATCCTTGCATCCCTGGAGCAATTCCAGCTGATTAAACCGGGTCAATACGACATCATCACCGGCCGTCCATTTTTTTAGCTTGGATTTTTCTTTGCCGGTCCTGTCCCGGAATAGGGCAATCCAGATTGAGGTATCAATCAGTATCACGACTCAATTCCCTGAGTTTTTTATAGTCAAAATCGTCCTGCAATTGAATTTTACCCGCCAAATCAGTGAGATCCTTTTTGGTGTGTTTGCGAATTAATGCCTGTAACGCAGTATGGATCAATTCGCGCTTGGTATGAAGACCGGTGAGAGCAAATGCTTCGCGGACTAAATCATCATCCAAAACAATGTTGGTTCGCATCGGAGAAAACCACGATTAATGTAAAAGGTGTATAAATAGGTGTATTATACACCTTACCCTGGAAATAACATGTCTTCCGGAGATACTGATGTTTTTTATTAGGGCGACACTTTATGCACCATCCGACGGGTACTTCAGAGCAGCTAACCGGTGCATTGGCAGTTGAAAGAGTCGATAAATATCAAATCATCACCCGAAGATATCTGTCTCACCGATTGGTCAATCTCAAGATATCGACGCAGTATGACGTTTTGTCTTGTTCCCTGAGTCGGCACGATGTTTCACCATCATATGTATCGTGATGACGGTCCACAGTGATAACGTGGACTTGGTCAATTCGAGGATCCACCGGATTCCGGCACACCTTGACGACCCGTCGGCAGCCGGGAAGGGATATACAAACCGACCCGGGGATTATATGATATTGACGATACATTGCTTGGCAACAATCGATTGCTTCATCATACAGCAACATTACCAATACCCAGACGGTCATCCTGTCCTTACAACAAGCGACATTCGAGCCCTTGACCAACATCAATCCGTTTCATGTTGACTCTTCTTAACAGCGTTATCAGCCTTGTTTTCCTGGCAACGGCCTTTGCCTTGACCTTCCTGATGTTTTATTTGTGGAAGTTTCCATACGACAAGACAACCCACAAAAGTACGGCCCCACGCACACTTGTCACCATTCATCGTCTGCTGGGCTATCTTTACATTCTTATCTATCTCTACCTGATGTGGCAGATGGTGCCTCGGCTATGGGCCTATCAAATCGAATTGCCAGCACGTAGTGTCGTCCACCTGGCATTAGGCATGTCAATCGCGGCGCTGTTGATCATCAAAATAGTGATCGTCCGGTTTTTCAAACATCTGGAAGCCAAACTGGTGCCTTTTTTGGGTACTGCCCTGTTGTTATGTACCATCGTATTGATTTTTCTTGCATTGCCTTTTTCACTCAGGGAAGCTTATCTGAACCGAGCCGCTCTCGACAGTAGTGACACGGTGACCATGGAACGGATTGCACGAGTCCGTGAACAGCTCCCGAAGGCTGGATTTGAAGATGTCGCGCTCATAGACGAACTCGCCTCGCGGGAAAGTCTGAATAACGGCCGTCAAGTGCTGGTGACCAAGTGCACCCAGTGCCATGATCTGCGCACAGCGCTTGCGCGCCCCCGCACGCCAGACAGCTGGAGACAGACTGTCTCGCGGATGGCCAATCGTTCGACGGTACTCAATCCTATTGATGAACGTGATCAGATGGAAGTCACGGCCTATCTCATCGCCATCTCCCCCACCCTGCAATCAACGTTGGCACAGCGGCGCCATCAGGCAATGGAGGCGGTAAAAAGCCAACAGGCCGGGGTCGACATGGCGGACCACATGAAAGCAGCGGATGGCGATATCGAATTTGATCCCGTCACCGCGAAAAGTCTGTTCGAAGGCCGATGCTCACAATGCCACGCATTGACACAGATTGAACAGGCACCGCCTGAAAACCGTTCACAGGCCATTGAATTAGTACAGCGGATGATCGGAAACGGCCTCATCATCACGGAAAACGAGGTCGGACAGATTACCGAATATATTATTCATCGCTACGTTCAGGACTCCGTTGAACTGGCCGTCGACGAGAAAACCACTGTGGCACATACAACGGATCAACCGCCTGTCATCAATGACGCGACATTGACCGGGGAATCGTTATATCAGCAATACAATTGCCTCGGTTGTCATGGCGTTAACGGTAACACACCGATCGCACCGAACTATCCACGACTTGCCGGGCTCGGTGAAAATTATCTGGCGCGACAGATCATGGATATTCGTGATGGCTTGAGAGTGAACGGATTATCTGCAGTGATGCAAGGCAGCATTATCGGCATAACCGATGACGAGATATCAATGATTGCCCAGTATCTTTCCGGCGTGGAAAACTGATTTTTATCTGATCCCGTCATGTGAGTGATCGGACTGAGTCCAGTGGTAGAGGCCTGAAGGGTGATCTGTGTGCTGGGATCACTCCCGGGGCTGATCCACCAACAGCCTTCCGTTCGGCCAGGCGATACCGAATCATGCGAAACCTGCTGGGAAATATCCGGCAGCGACAAATGTGCCAGTAAACGCAGTACCGCACCCTATCAGTGATTGCCGCCGTCCGCCCTTCAGAACAAACAGCGATCAATCCGCAATATCGACGCCCAGATCAACGACGCGGCCATCTGAAACCCGGTTTGTGGAAAATAGCCGGGTATGATGGCATATGAGACACCGGGCCCGGGAAATGCGCCGGCCGGTACATGATCAGGTGTCCCGGTCGTCACAATTGTCGAGTCGACGATCTTGACAGGTCGTTGTCGAGCAGATGCGTCGGAACACACCGGACGGACTGTCGGACATTAATTTGCTAGACCGGCAGTCCCTTCGCCGGAATCACGTTCCTGAGTTCGAAGCTTGAGTGAACATTGTTCACCCCAGGCAATCGATTCAGTCGAGACAGCAAAAATTCTTCATAATGCTTCATGTTCCTTACGACCACCTTCAGCAAATAATCCTCCGCACGTCCCGTCACGACACTACAGCCGACCACTTCGGGAAATTGCTTGACTTTCTGTTCAAAGATTTCAAACTGTTCATGCGTATGACGTTCCATGTTGACCGCAATATATGCCGTCAGATTCAACCCGATTTTCTCTTGATCCAATAATGTGACCGTTCCCACAATGAGACCTTCCTCTTCAAAGCGTTTGACTCTTCTGGCACACGGCGTAGGAGATAGATTGACTCTATCGGCCAATTCAAGGTTGCTGATTCTGGCATTGGTTTGCAGAATTCTAAGAATCTGCCGATCTATATTATCTAGTTTCATTGTCTTTATTTTAGTGAATAATACTAACAAATTTATTTAACTTGGAATTAATATCTATTTATTTATATTATAATGGGTGAAATTGAAGAATAAAACTCACTGCAATTGTCTATACTATTACGTGAACATATCCTTTTGAACGCAGGTAATGACCCGATTCGATCACACAAAGTATCCGTCGTTTGACTTTGCGCCGACGCTGACCGAGCGCCAATGGCCCGATCGGCAACTCTCCCGGGCACCCATCTGGTGCAGCGTCGATCTGCGTGATGGCAATCAGGCACTCATTGATCCCATGACGATTCCCAAAAAGCTGCGTTTTTGGAATACATTGCTTCGTTGCCAGTTCAAAGAAATCGAGATCGGGTTTCCGTCCGCTGCACAAATCGAATTTGACTTCACTCGCAAATTGATTGAAGAAGACCGTATTCCGCCACAGGTTACCGTCCAGGTATTAACCCAGGCTCGAGAACATCTGATCAAACGCACTTATGAATCACTGGTAGGAGTCAAAAAAGCGATCGTACATGTATATAACTCAACGTCGAAAGTACAGCGGAACAAGGCTTTCAGGATGTCGAGAGCGGAAATACAGGAGATCGCAGTCAATGGGGCACGATTGGTCAGGCAGTATGCCGAGGACTACCCTCAAACGGAATGGATATTCCAATATTCACCGGAAAGTTTCACCCAGACCGAGCCCGATTATGCCGTTGAGGTCTGTGAAGCGGTCTGCCGAATCTGGGAACCGGAAAAAGGACAACCGGTGATTCTCAATTTACCCGCAACCGTCGAAGCCGCAACACCCAATATTTTTGCCGATCAAATCGAATATTTCTGCGCCCATCTTCCGTCCAGGGAACACGTGACCGTCAGTCTTCATACGCACAATGATCGAGGTTGCGCGGTGGCGGCAGCCGAATTGGCTGTCATGGCCGGGGCCGACCGGATTGAAGGCACATTGCTGGGTAACGGCGAACGGACAGGCAACATGGATATCGTGACCATGGCCATGAACCTCTATAGTCGGGGGATTGATCCGAAGCTGGATTTTTCACAGATGCCGGACATCGTCCGCTGCGTCACCGAATGTAATGACTTGCCGGTCCATCCCCGTCATCCTTATGCGGGCGAACTGGTCTTTACGGCCTTTTCAGGCAGCCATCAGGATGCCATTAAAAAATGTCTTGAAGCCCCGTGGGATGGCACCTGGGATGTGGCCTATCTGCCCATTGATCCTCGGGATGTCGGGCGAACTTATCAGGATGTGGTGAGAATCAATAGCCAATCCGGGAAAGGTGGTATCGCCTATGTCCTTCAGGCCAATTACGGGGTTGAATTGCCTCGCTGGCTACAGATCCGATTCAGTCAGGAAGTCCAGCAGTTGGCCGAGATGAAAGAACGGGAACTGAACACCGAAGAAATCTGGCATCTTTTCCAGCACACCTATATGGTACATACCCAGCCCCTGGCATTGCAGAAGTTTTCCATGTCCCGGGAAGAAACCGGCGATACCCTGACGGCATCATTACTGCATGCCGGTCAGACGGAGCAGATTACAGGCGAAGCATTCGGCACCTTGAGTGCGTTTATCGAGGCGCTGAAAAAATACACCGGGAACCGTCTGCGTGTACTGAACTATGCCGAGCATGCACTGTCGGCAGGCACACAGGCAGACGCAATCGCCTACCTGGAACTTGATGTCAATGGCGTTTCCCATGTCGGCGTCGCCACCAGTCAAGATACGGTCAGTTCCATGCTCAAGGCAACGCTCGTCGCATTAAACATCTCGTTCAATACGACCCGCGAGGCAATCATCTCCGAAGTCGCCTGACAGAGAGCCCCCGGCTATCGCACTTGGCGCAGACCCGCAGACGGTTGCGGTGGAAGCACGTAAGCGGGTGCCATCGAAATCAGGATTTCATCCGTAACGGATTGCACTCGCCGATGCCGACTCCGTGAGATCAAGTCGGACGTGATAGAATCGTATCCTCCGATAATCAGTCCGCTGGTCAGGAAAAACGATGCACTGCGCTCAACCCGGTTTATTTGATGAGTCAACCCCGTTTCACCATCATCTTGAATATGGCTTGAATGATCCTGAACGGGATTTGCCTGCTGTCATCACAGTCGCACATACTCTGTCCGAAGCAACCTCGCAGGGGGAATACCTTATCATCGGCATTCGCCCTTCTGTCTGGGCAGCATTCAATCCCGGACAGTCGCCAGCAGCATGTCATGATTTTGACTCTATCCGTGGCAACACGCCCTACTGTGCCGTCAGCACTCAAAATGATGTCTGGTTCTGGTTACAGGGCCATTCACAGGACCGCAACCTGGATACGGCATTGCGTATTCATCGGCAACTGGGCGCTCTGGGCGACCTGAAGGTGGATGTGCCCACCTTTGTACGACATGAGAAGCGGGACTTGACCGGGTTTATCGACGGCAGCGCGAATCCGATAGCGACCGCAAGACAGCAGGCGGCCCTGATTCCCGATGGACAACCGGGTGGCGGTGGGAGCATTGCCCTCACCCAGCGCTGGCGGCATGACCTGAATGCCTTCAATGCCTTGAGCGAGGAGGCTCAAGAAAAAGTGATCGGCCGAACAAAACGGGACAGTATTGAACTGCAGGGAGATGCACAACCGGTCGATTCCCATGTCAGTCGGACGGATGTCACCCTTGAGGGTACCCCATTGAAGATATACCGACGCAGCACACCCTATGGAACAGTTAGTGAGCATGGATTGTATTTTGTTGCTTTTGCGTGCCAGCAACGCCGTTTGCAGATTCAGCTGGAGCGCATGTATGGCGTCTGGCCGGATGGCCTCCATGATAAAATCATTGAATTTTCTTGTGCAATCACCAGCAGTTACTGGTTCGTACCCTCCTTGAATACCCTGGCTGACAAGGCGGGTTCGCCAACACACTTCTGACAATCAGCAATATTGATGCCGCAACAACAGACCAAAGTCACGACCAGTCATTGGGGCGCGTTCCGTGTCACCGTGGAGAATGACCGGATCATCGATGTGGCTCCCTTTGAAGCGGATCCGAATCCCTCCCGTATCCCCCAAGTACTGCCTGCCGCCGTGCAGCATCGTTCACGTATTCGACGGCCCAGTATCCGCCAAGGCTGGTTGAGTCAGCCGGATAAGGCACGTGAATTGCGGGGCAGTGACCGATTCATCGAAGTGCCTTGGGATGAAGCACTGGACATGGCGGCACAGGCGCTGGATCGCATTCGACTGACTTATGGAAACAACGCCATTTATGGTGGTTCCTATGGCTGGGCCAGTGCAGGCCGGTTCCACCATGGACTCAGTCAGGTACATCGCTTTTTAAATTCGATCGGTGGTTATGTCTCTTCCGTTGCAAGTTACAGTACCGCAGCTGCCCAAGCCATAATTCCGCATGTGTTTGGCATGCATTTTCTGAAATTCACCTGGGGATACCAGAATGCCTGGCCGATGATTGCTGAAAACACACAGACGCTGGTGATGTTTGGAGGGATCAATCCGAAAAACTCCCAGGTCAGCATGGGAGGCGTGACGCATCATGAAACCGCCAGCTGGTTCAGGGAATTCGAAAAAAGGCAGATTCACAAGATCAATATCAGCCCACAACGCACCGACACGCCCGGACCATCCCGCTGGCTGGCAATCCGGCCTGGCAGTGATACCGCATTGATGCTGGGCATCGCTTATGTCCTGGACAGTGAACAACTTGTTGACCGCGATTTTATCCACCGATGCGCCGTCGGCTATGACCGTTTTCGCCCCTATCTTGTGGGCGACTCGGACGGCCAGCCCAAAACACCGCAATGGGCTGCCGAATTATGCGGCATAGAGCCCTCGGTCATTCGTGATCTGGCCCACACGATGGCCTCGACGCGTACACTGATCACGGTCTCCTGGTCATTGCAGCGGGCACAGAACGGCGAGCAACCTTTCTGGATGGCCGCCACGTTGGCCGCCATGCTGGGACAGATTGGTCTGCCGGGCGGGGGCATTGGATATGGATACGGTGCCATCGGTGGTGTGGGCGTCTCCGTCAAACGGCTCGGGGGACTGACCCTGCCCCAGGGTGAGAATCCGGTTTCCGAGTGCATCCCGGTCGCACGGATTACCGACATGCTTTTGAATCCGGGTGCCGATTTTCAGTTTAACGGCCAGTCGCTTCGTTATCCGGATATCCAACTCATTTACTGGTGTGGCGGCAATCCCTTCCATCATCATCAGGATCTCAACCGTTTAAACCGGGCCTGGCAAAAACCCGATACCATCATTGTCCACGAACCCTGGTGGACGGCGACCGCAAAGCGGGCTGATATTGTTTTTCCGGCAACGACCCCCTATGAAAGAGAGGATATTGGCCGGGCACAAGGGGACTCGTATCTGTTTCACATGCCGCAACTGGTTCAACCGGTCGGAGAATCGCGAAACGATTTCGATATTTTCGGTGCCTTGGCCCAACGACTCGGTGTCGAGGCACAATTTACCGAAAATCGCGATAGTGAGGGCTGGTTACGTTATCTGTATGACCAGTTCAAGGTTCAGTCACGACATGATGGTGTCGCGGTCCCTGACTATGATGAACTCAAGCGGCGCAACTGGATTGACTTGCCGATTCGCCATCGTGACTATGCGGAAACGCCCTTTGCTGCATTCAGGGAAAACCCTCGGGACTTTCCGCTTGATACACCGTCAGGAAAAATTGAGATATTCTCCCAGACTATCGCCGATTTTGGCTATCACGATTGCCCCGGGCACCCGGTGTGGCATCCTCCGGAAGAGTGGTTGGGGGCCGCGCTGTCCGCACAGTTTCCGCTGCATCTGGTCTCCCCCCAGCCCGGCGATAAGCTGCACAGTCAAATGGAGTGCGCCTTGGCCGACATTCCCGGGGAAAGACCCATGCCGGTCGTCATCAACCCGGCAGATGCCGCACAAAGAGGAGTGAATCATGGCGATCTCGTGCTGGTGTTCAATCAGCGAGGCAAGTGCCGCGCTCGGGCCCAGGTCACGGACGATATCCGCCAAGGTGTCATCTCGCTGTCCACCGGCGCCTGGTATAACCCTGATGAAAAAGGACAGGATGTTCAGGGGAACCCAAACGTATTGACCCGTGATCTCGGCACATCGCGTATCGGTCAGGGAAGCAGTGCTCATACCACGCTGGTCGAGATCAGGCGATGGGAGACATCCCGCCAAAGCCCCGCTCGACCAACAGGCCAGTGAGCTTGTCCCGGTCAATCGAAACAACAAAGCAACCATGACTCACGCCAGACGCTCACTGTTTGAATTGGACAATAAAATCGCTTTGGTGACCGGTGCCAGTCAGGGGATCGGGCGCGCCCTGGCCCGGGGTCTTGCCCAATTTGGGGCAAAGGTCGTGGTCAGTAGCCGCAAACAGGAAGCCGTGGATCAAGTGGCGCACGCCCTTCGGTCGGAGGGCTATGAAGCGACCGCCATTGCGGCCAATGTAGGACATCCTGAAGCCATCTCGGCATTGGTCAACGAAACGGTGGCGCACTACGGAGGATTGGATATCGTGATTAACAATGCAGGAGCCAATCCGGTATTTGGCCCTGTCCAGACAACAGAGGGAAAAGCGTTCGACAAGATCATGGATGTCAACCTGAAAGGCCCCTTCGAATTATGCAAGGCCGCCTATCCCATTTTGAAAAAACGGGGCGGTGGCTCCATTATCAATATCAGTTCGATCGGTGGAATCACCCCGGAGGAATTTATTGGCATCTACAGTGTCAGCAAAGCAGGACTCAATAGTCTGACACAGGCCATGGCCCAAGACTGGGGCAAGGATAATATACGGGTCAACTCGATTTGTCCCGGTTTGATCAAGACCAAGTTCAGCCAGGCACTGTGGGGGGACAAGGATATCCTGGATCGTTTTTTAAAGAAAATTCCGCTCAATCGTCTTGGACATCCTGAAGATATCACCGGGCTCGCTATTTTTCTGGCCTCGGACGCCGCCAGTTACTGCACCGGTGGTGTCTACCTGGTTGATGGAGGATACCTGGCCAAATAAAGCAAACGCAGGATGAACCCAATGTCAGGCCACCCGCTCACTCGAACAACGCTGTTTCATCATGCCCCTTGGCGGATGATGCGACGGCGTCTGCCGCTCGACAAGGGGGATTGCCTGATTCCGATTGTAACCGCTCACAGGCAATCATCATGAAATTCGGCGATGTCCTTTACCAATCGAGCGGTCGGGTCGCAAGAATCACGCTGAACCGCCCTGCGCAATTTAACGCAATTACCCTGACCCTGCCCGATGAGCTTGCCCGCGCCATTGAGCAGGCAGATCAGGATCCGTCGATCCATGTCATTATCCTGACTGGCGCAGGTAAAGGATTCTGCGGGGGATACGACCTGACATTGTATGCGGAAACAAAAGGAGAAAACCCGGCCATCCAGGACATGCCTTGGGACCCGATGATTGATTATCAATTCATGGGGCGATGCAACCAGAAATTCATGTCGATCTGGCGCTGTTCCAAACCTGTCATCGCGCGCGTACACGGTGATGCCATCGCCGGTGGCAGCGATATTGCCCTTTGCAGTGATATCATTATCATGAATGAAACAGCACGAATTGGTTATCCGCCCGCCAGAGTCTGGGGCTGTCCGACAACCGCCATGTGGATTTATCGTCTGGGTATCGAACAGGCAAAAAAACTACTTTTTACAGGCGAACTGATCACCGGTCGACAGGCCGAACAATACGGCTTGATCACCCAATCCGTGCCACTGGTTGAACTCGATGACACCGTACAGGCCCTGATCGAACGGATTGCAGGAGTCCCGAAAAATCAACTGATGATGATGAAAATGTTGGTTAACCAGGCATACGAGCAAATGGGAATGGGCCATACCCAAATGCTGGCCACTTTATTCGATGGTATCGCAAGACATTCTCCAGAGGGTCTCCACTTCAAGCAAAGAGCCGAAGAAGCGGGGTTCAAACAGGCTGTCTTCGAACGGGATTCAGGCAAACCAATCCTGGGCAGCAAGCAATGACACAATGACAATTATTGTCGGGTGGGAAAATTATTTTATATCGGTATTGGCTTGTGCGGACGTTTCGCGCCCAGATTCAAACGCAATTTCCCGGTCTTAAAATCGCGACTCTGTTTTTTCACTTGAGTCTATTTTGTGGACTTCGATAATCAGACTGCGTGGGGTGATCATCTTGGTGAACAACCCGTGGCTTGGGTTTGCCGGTCGAAGGGCAGGATGCATAGTCGATAGTTGTTGCAACTGCTCCGGATCAGTCTGCGATTCGATGCGGTCGGGGCTGCGATGGTAATGGCGCGTGTACTCGTTGCCATCATCTTCCCATGGTATGTCCGGCCCAGGGTGCCGGTACTGCCGGCAAAGCCTGGCACGTGGCCGACAACTCCATCTGCACCGACACGCAGCCGGACCGCACACATTCGAGCGCCTCTGCCTCCTGTCTGCCCACCGTGACGGCGCTTTGACCGATACCACCGGTTCCGCGAACCAGCACCAGTTACGGTCCGGCATCCATTCGTCGCGCCCGCCCTTGGCGTGGCGATTCACGGCGGGTGCGGCGAGTGTGGAGTTGCCCGTAGCCCAAGTGCTTGCGGATGACGAAGCGCTCTTGGATTGGATTAAAACCCCTCCATCTCATATAATCGAGTTAATTTGAAGTTAGAGTATGTCCGACAGAATCGACACGATAGAGATTTATGTTTCTTCTGTTTTTGAGTGGCCCAGTATCCTTTTGACCGCATCCAAAGCAGTCAGCAGAGGGGATTAAACCACATCGGCTCATGGCAACAACGACGCAACAAGACAACAGGGGAAACAAATCAACCCGGCAAACCGGTTGGCTAGTGTTATCAGCACCGTGCCTGTCATGACTTTGAACCGTTGGCCGTGCAGTGACGAACCCACAGCATACGCCCTGTCAGCAAATAGTCCTTATGTGCAGACGGTGTACGGTGTCGAAACGAATACTGACAGGATAACGGGTTCATGCCTTCTAGCCTACAAGTACCGTACATCACGGTGTTGATCTTTTGCAGACAGTGTAACAATGGTTGCTCGGGTTGTCTTGTCTGGAACAAGACCGGATGGCCGACATTCAATATCGCTGAGCAGGCGGCGATGGTAATATGCTGATTGCGTATCCACCCAGCCACGTGGCAATACGACTGTGGGGGCTGCTTTGGATGCTTTCGGGTGTCGTGTCTGCCAATACCGGCTTCACCGATCAGGTCGAGATTTCCGGCCGGTTTTCCATGGAAACCCGGCTGTATCCAGAGAGTGGCGAGCATTTCGGACAGCGCTCATATGCAGGCGGTCTCTCCATGGAACAAACGGCCTATATGGAAGATGATGCGGGCCGGAGCATGACGCTGACTCTTTTTTCTCGATACGATGCCGGTGATTCCAACCGCACACACATCGATCTCCGGGAAGCCTATTATCTCATATATGGTGATGTCGGTAACAGCGAATGGGAAGTACGTCTAGGCATTGATCGTGTCTATTGGGGTGTCGTCGAATCACGTCCCCTCGTTGACATCATCAACCAGACGGATCTTGTTGAACATCCAAACGAAAAAACCAAATTGGGCCAGCCAATGGCCCATGTCACTTGGTCGGGTGACTGGGGTGCACTCGAGTTGTTTGGTGTGACGTGGCACCGCCCGCGCATTTATCCCGGTCGACATGGTCGATTGCGCCCTGAGCTTGTGGTTGACCATGATCAGGCCGTCTACGAATCGGCAGCGAAACAGTGGCATGTGGATCTCGCCGGTCGCTACAGTAGTCGATTCGGACCACTTGATGTCGGGGTCAGCCTCTTCGACGGGACAAGTCGAGAGCCCACACTGCGACCCGTGCTGATCGACTCCGAGTTCATCCTGGTACCCTATTACGAGCAGATTCGCCAATTTGGACTGGATGCGCAGCTGACCACCGACTCCTGGCTTCTCAAGCTGGAAGCCATCCATCGCACTGGCGCGCAAAACCGCCGTTTGACTCGAGACTTGAATTACGAAGAAGAGGCTTATATCGCAACCGTTGCTGGTGTTGAATATACATTCAATGCCGTTGGGGGATCGAATTCTGACCTGAGCCTACTTGCCGAGTGGACATACGACGGACGAGGACAATGGGCACCCAACGTATTTGAGAATGATGTGTTTCTTGCCGCACGTCTCGGATTGAACGACGAGCAGAGCACCGAATTGACCATCAGTATTTTTGACTCCCTCGAAAATAGCAGTCGAGTACTCGGTGCGGAACTCAAGCGAAGACTCACAGATCACTGGTTCTTGCATTTGGAGATGTCAGCCTATTTGAATGTTAACGACACAAATGACACCATGTACCCGGTACGGCGAGACAGCTTTATCAGAATGAATCTGGACTACAATTTCTAAACCATACTGGCAAACGAAAGTCCCAAGCCTTGTTTCCATTTGAAATTGACCTCACCACACTAACCGTAATCAGGATGATTTCGTGACCAAGACAGCAATCGTGTTATAATGTATGTACTGTTGACCCAGTTCCGGACGGCAACGCATGAAATCATGAGACGCTCCAGCAGTTGCTTCAGTGTCGTCATGAATTGCTGTATTGCCTCGCTCTATGCATAACCGTCAACTAGGGAAGAAAATGTTTCGTCTCACTCTCCTTCAGATACCGCTTGTCGCATTCGGGGTTTCTCTTGTCCTGTTTTACGGGGGCATCGATCTTATTGCCGTTCACGCCAATGATCCCGAGGAAATGGGGCATCAGATCGCAACCGAAGCTCGTGAGCGTCAGAAAGGTTTCGGTGATTTCACCGCCAAGCTTGACATGATATTGCGTAACAAACGCGGACAGGAAAGTCGACGCGAGGTTCGTCTGAAGGTGATTGAAGTGGAGGGGGACGGTGATCGAACCATATTCGTGTTCGACCGTCCGCATGACGTCAAGGGGACTGCGTTTCTCGTCCACTCCCATAAGGATAAGCCCGACCAGCAATGGCTCTATCTTCCCGCATTGAAACGGGTCAAGAGCATTAGTTCATCGAAACAATCGGGTTCCTTCATGGGCAGCGAATTTTCCTACGAGGACATGGGTGCTGTCGAGGTGGAAAAGTATACTCACCGGCACCTCGGCGAAGAGTCTTGTGGCGATCTCGAATGCATTGTGCTGGAGCGCATCCCGACCAGCAAAGACTCCGGATACTCCCGCCAGTTAGTGTGGCTTGACCGAGAAGAACTGCGCACCATACAGATCAAATTCTTTGACCGTAGGGATGAGCATTTCAAGACGATGGTAGTAGAAGAGTACGAGAAATATCTTAACCAATATTGGCGAAGTGGCAAGGTGACGATGACAAACACTCTCACTGGAAAAAGCACCATACTTCTTTGGTCAAACTATGAGTTCACTACTGGCCTGGATGCCGGTGACTTTACTCGGACGGCACTGAAACGAATAAGGTAACGCTCTGGACACCCGAAACGCTTTAGTGACTCGGCCAATAGCACGCTGAACGGATCATTCAACTGTCAGAACCATGCAGAGATTTTGATGCGGACTGTGGCCGATACGGAATGCCCTGGAGTATGCAAAACAGGAGGCACACCGGGTTATTAATCCAGTTCTGACGATATCCAGATGGGATGTCCCATTAGCACAAATGGGTATAAAAATTGCGCTTGCCGAACCCGGTTTCAATAGTCAGGTTGCCTCTGACGCAGTGGTCTGCCGTTGTCATGACGTCAAGGCCCGGACCAGGGAACTGTTGCTCTTTGCTGATGACAGTCTGACGATCCCATCATGGGATCCGATAGCCATGCCAAGGGACAGTTGATGGTAAACTGTGCAAAGACCACCGCGTTGTGTTCGTCGCGGAGGTAAAGCGAACAATTCATTTGCTAACAACAGTCATTCAAACAGCACATGGCCGAGGCAAGACAAGACGGGGGGTCTGTACAGCACTCTTGGATTACCCCCTATTACCGAAGGATTTCCCTCTGTATGCACGGGGCGTTTCGATGAAGTCCGTCCTTGGCATCGCTTCGGACGGGTCATGTCGTCAGTTCTTGAAAGTCGATGGCCTCGCTGAAATATCCAACGGGTGCGTTTTGCACCATGATATCTAAATTCAAATCCGATTTTTTCGGCCTGGTTGTGGGACGGCCCTTGCGGACGATAGCCATCGCTTTCATCGTGATCGCAGTTCTCACCGCGGGAGTGCAACACCTGATTATCGTCAATGTGGATATCCGAAATCACTTCAGTGAAAATGATCCACATTTGGTTAAGCTGGACAATTTCGAAGAACTTTACGCCTTGTCCGACGGCGTGCTCGTCGTTGTCGCTCCATCAAACGGCACCATTTTCACGCATGAGGCACTCAGTGCGATTGAGCAACTAACGAAAGTATTGTGGCAAACGCCCTATTCTACACGTATTGATTCGATAACCAACTATTCGCATACTGAAGGGAAAGACGACACCCTAATAGTCAAACCGTTGGTCGACGATGCTGGGTTACTTGACAATGGCAAAATCGACCGGATTCGAGCGATTGCGCTCACCACACAGGAGACAGTCGGCCGTTTTGTCTCTCGTGACGGTCATCTGGCCGGGTTGGTCGTAAGTCTGGCACTTCCCGATGAGGCACGAGAACAGGCAAAAAATGAAGTGGTCGACACTCTCTACGATCTCGTCAACAAGCAGCGCGCTGTGCATCCTGATATTCAATACCATATCTATGGTGAACTGTTGTTGGACCGAGCAGTGCGTGATGCACTGAAAGAAGATATGTCCATTCTCGCACCGATTGCGTTTGCTATGATGGCGCTGGTAGCCATTTTCTTACTTCGTTCGGCTTGGAGCGTTTGTGGAATTTTTATAATGTTAGTTGCAGTGATGGCATCGAGTTTCGGATTTGCTGGCTGGTCCGGTTTGAAATTTTATGCAGAGAGCGGTGCCACACCATTCGTCCTGATGGCAATTGCCGTCGCACACTCCATCCATTTGATTCAAGGAATGACAAATGGGATGCTCCTTGGAATGGAGCGCACGGCCGCTATTGTTCATTCCCTGCAAACCAATGCCCGCCCAATTTTTCTCACTTCGGTCACGACCGCGATCGGTTTTCTGAGTCTGAATTTTTCGGAAATGCCTCCTTTTCGGGTTATGGGAAATATCGTTGCATTTGGCGCCATGTGTGCATTTGCCTGTTCGATCACGCTCTTGCCTGCATTGTTGTCAATGATGCCAATACGGGCACCGTCTAAACAAAAATTCGGCGTGGAGTTTTTCGATCGTTTGGGTAATTTTGTTGTTTCCAACAGTATTCGATTGCTTTGGATTTTCGCAATCCTGTCACTCGTGAGTGTAATCGGGGTCTTGAGAATCGAATTAAATGATAACAATGTCAAACTGCTTAACGATAGCTACGAGTTACGCCGGTCTGCGGATTTCATCAACGACAACTTTTCCGGGCTGGATTACTTTGAGTATTCACTGAGTTCCGGGCGCGAAGGAGGAATCACTGACACAAAGTACCTGCATCAGGTCGATTTATTTGCTGAATGGCTTCGCACACAACCCGAAGTCGCCCATGTCACCTCGATTGCCGATATCATGAAGCGGCTAAATCATAATCTGCACGGTGATACGGCCGGTTTCTATACCCTTCCTGATAACTCTGACCTTGCAGCACAGTATCTGTTTCTTTATGAACTCTCTCTCCCGGTTGGACTCGATTTGAACAATCTCATCACCTTTGACCGTTCGGCAACTCGTATGACAGTTGTGATCGAAGGCATGTCGGCCAAGGAGCAAATCGAATTAGACCATCGAGCTTTAGCCTGGTTGCAGAAAAACGCACCGCAAATGCAAACCGGAGCAACCGGCGTTATCATTGTCGGCGCTTACTCGGTGATGAGGAACATTGTGAAGATGTTAATCGGCACCTTCATTGCAATGTCCATTGTCTCTCTGCTTTTGATTTTGGAATTTAGAAGCCTACGTTTGGGGTTGCTGAGTTTGGTGCCTAATTTTCTGCCGGCAATCATAGCGATGGGGGCTTGGGGTTATATCGTGGGAACCGTGAGTATTGCGGCCTCGATTGTTACCGCCATAGCATTTGGTATCGTCGTGGATGATACCATCCATCTGTTGTCCAAATACCGGAGATCACGTGCAGAGGGCAAATCACCTGCAGAGGCAATCGTGCCAACTTTCAAGCTGGTTGGCAGGCCGTTGCTAACCACAACATTTATTTTTGCACTGGGATTTTTGGTCTTTGGCATATCAGGACTATCAACCAATCAGACACTCGGTTTGCTGGTGGGACTGATGGTTATCATTGCACTAGTGGCGGATTTTCTATTGTTTCCACCGCTACTTATGGCTCTCGATAAAGCAAAATACCACGTAAAGTAGCGAACTGGCGCACCTACCTTAGGATCCGGTGGCTTGGTGTAGGATTCGCACCCACCGGGAAAACGCGCCTTTCCATCGGCGCACTGCCAAGTTGGGTTAGGCCTCTGCGTCAATCAGGATGAGACGGGGGATGAGACCAAGCCGGAGTGCCGGGCCGCCACCTCAAAAAATTCTCCGGGGCCTTTTGGCAGATTCGTCCAGTCAGGCGTGGTGCTCCGTGAAACACGAAACCGGGTTTCTTCACGTGTGACAACCAAACCCTTCCTTGCAACTCCGCATCTGTCTTGCCAGTCAGACCTACAGCAGGACAAATCCTTCAAGTCGGCAACTCGCGCAACTGATTTGCGATGCGCAGTTTAAGTTTCTTGGTAACTGACAGTCCTGGTAAAGGGTTAATCTTGAGTGGATAGTCTATGGGCAACGGCTCGAACTCGAAATGATATGCAATATTCAACACGGTAACCACTAACTGAAAATTCACCCATGCCTGCCCCATACACCTGTGGGTATCCAGCCCAAATGGAGCGTATCCAGGGCCCCTATGTTCTTTGCGCAACGGCAGATAACGGTCAATGTCAAATTTGTAAGGGTCTGGAAAACTATCACTCATATAATGTGCCGCAGTTTGTACGATGTACAAGCGTTCTCCAGGTCGCAGTGAATAATTCTCCACAGTGCAAGAATTCGCCACATTACGAATCATCATCGAGATAATCGGATACATTCGCAAGCACTCCTTGAGGAAGCGATGTGTAGTGTCGCATTTGTCCGGCGAAAATTTGTTGCCTTCTAAATAGCCGCTATTGAAAACTTCGTTTGCTTCCTCGCGAATTCTCGCAGCAAGTTCTGGTCGCCTAGCCATTTCAAAAAGCGCGAATCCTAAACTATCCCCGAGATAAACACTTTGAAACACGGGTATCACCGCTAACATGAATGGCAGGTTTTGTTCTGGCATAAATTGTGGGTCGCTGCCGTGTATAGCAATCAGTTCGTCTCCCAGTCCATGGATAGCCCCTTCTCGCTGAGAAGGAATATGATTTTGTTCGATGCGTTGCAAGAGTTTATCGTAAAGCCGAAAACGACGTTTCATGGCAGGAGTGCGTGCCAAGAATTTTGGCAGGAAGTCACCGACGTAACAGATGATTGCTCTTTCATTCCAGCTAGCCAACTCTTCAAATATATCTTGTGCGTCCGTACTGAGAAGCATATGAAACATTTGCAAATTAATCATTAATCGGGTATCTCGCTGTACGTCCAGTTCCGAACCGGCTTGCCAGTTCTGAGTGGTCATGAATTGTCGACTCAGTCGGCATATGTCATCCAGTCTTTCATGGATTTTTTCTGTCGAGTAGATTTTCGCCATCAGCTTGCGGAATTGGAAATGGTAGGCACCATCTAATGACGGGAACAAACTGTTTGCTCCACAAACCTTTTCCACTTCGCGGAAAAATTGCCCGGACGTCAGCACTCTGCGAGCATTTCGGGATACCCATTTATTGATATTGGGTCCAGCTAGAAATGTTCGCGTTTCTTGAAACGGTAGGCCGATTTGAAAGACCGGACCATATTGGTCGGCGAGATTCCCAAAGAATGCCGGAAGATTACCGTCCCACAAATGTCGATTTGAAAGCATACTTTTGAGAGGAACCCTCGGAATTTTCTTTGTGAGGAGTGATTGTCGCAACCTCGGTGTAACGATGGTTTGCCTAACGGCAGTAGAAATTTCCCGATTGATCAGTTCCAGATTGCAAATCCACTCAATACGTCTTTCGTTTTCCTCATCGAGTTCGAAAATTAGAGGCAGAATATTGCACGCGTTCAAAAGACCGACAATGAAGGAATCCTCCGGGTTGGGAATCGTATCGGTGAAAATCAGTTCTCGAACACGTGCTTTGATATAGAGGTCTTCTCTTTCGCCCTTGACAGATTCTTTCAATCCCCCATGCCGAATGGATTCGTCGATAGAGTAAAACTCGCCTTCATGGAGCTTCAGAACGCCCAAATCAACTAAAGACTTCAAGGTATCGTCGATAATGGTGTTCGAATGGACAGCAAGCCGTTCTATCCAATAACGCACCGATTCGTGCGAATTCGAATGTGATGCGATTGTCTCCAAGCATAGATCCAGAATGGGATTATCCGTTTTGGTGGAGTTGAGAAGAATAAGTGATTTTTCGTCCGTATCAATGCGTGACTGCAAGGCAAGATCTCCCAGAACCACGCCGACGACAGCACAGTTCAAATTCCAGCCATCCAATTGGTAGAAGTAGCCGGTCTTCTCGTTGAGAATCACCAAAAGGAACTCTTGCAGAATATGCAAAGAACGATCCGTCATAATGTCTACGACAACTCCACTTGAAGGTTACATCAGTAACATTAAGTTTAGTCGGGTGTTCGAAATCGTGTCAACACAATTCTGTAATGTTGTCAACGCAATTCTTAAATGTGTAATAAAAAGAGGGAATTGCACTGTTGCTAACTGCCTGTAGATGAACAGTTTTCCGGGGTCTTAAAAGACACCTTACTCCACACGGAGAGCGATGGAATCGACACCTCCTCTCTTGTGCGTCATGATAATGGGGCAGGTGCCCGAAGACGGGTGTTTTTAGTGGATTGCGCCTTGTTCAACAGGGTCTGACAACGCGCCAGATACGCCGTCACCCGGACTGCCCGCTACGGACGGGCGCCATCGACGCACCTTGTTGAACGCCTGCTTGACACCCCGTCACCGATATGGCTACGGGTGCCAACCCCCCGTCCTGCGCCCGTAGCCGCCCCCCGTGGTGCGGATCAGACCGTGCATCGCATCGTACAGCAGGCTCACATCAGCAGGATGGTGGACAGTCGTCTCCACCACATAAGGAATCACCGCGCGCGACCCACGGCTTTCCAGGCTTTTTTTGACCCCCGGTGGCCGGTGGCCACCACTAATTGGCTCACCTTGACCCGTCCCCGGAGGACAACAAGCTGACGTTGTTAATCACCGGCGATCGCTTGTACGGGGTATAGGCCCCGTGACCCAAGAACGCCTGGATATCCGAATGCTTGTTGACCCATTCATGGAGCCGGTCAAAGTTACCGTTCAGTCCCTGTTTCAAAATCCCCATGACCCATATCCCCCACAGCACCTGTCGGGTGGTTTGATCGGCATACAGCCACTGCAGTCCCAACAGCAACGCGGGGATGTCATCGCACGACGTCGGATCAAGGCGGCTATCTTCGATCGACAGCGCGCCGATCTCGGTCTGGAAGTGAAACACGTTTCGTAGGGCAAGGAGAGGGAAAGAGAAAAAGGCGAAGATTTGACAAAAAATGCCTATAATGGCTGCATTTTACCAATAACCGCTGCTTTTGAGGGAATCTTCGGACCAGAAATCTGACAATTGTCCTTTTAAATCAAACTACTTAGGGGTTTCTGGTAAACACTATAATAGGTATACTTGTTTTGTCGCTTTCTGCGTAATGGAGCGGGGGTCAGCAGACAACCTAATCAGTCAAGAGTGCCGTCGGTATGACTCAGAAGTATAGATTACAATAGAGACAATAATATAGGCAGAAGTGTATCGACTTACTTCGCGTAGCATAACATGAAACTATCAGGTGAACGATGTACCGATGCAGGCCTTGTTGTTACGCCAGAGGTGCAGGCACTACTGAGCAGGACCATTCCAGAATGATGCACGGCACCCAAACCATTCAAACTCTAGGCTAAAGACTCCAGTATGAAGTCAGAGTCACATCAATCTTCTGACACATCAACCCGGCCCGTTCTCGTGACCGGTGCGGCTGGACATGTGGGTGCTAATCTCGTGCGTCGGTTGCTTGATGAGGGTATTCGGGTACGGGTATTATTGAGACAGGAAGACAACAACGAGGCATTGGATGGACTTTCGGTTGAGCGCACGTTTGCGGATATTCGGGACTTGAATACCACCCGACATGCGCTTGATGGTTGTCAAGGTATCTATCACTGTGCTGCCATGATTTCAACCATTGAAGGCAATCAAGCCCATCGGCGTACCATATTTGAGTGTAACGTTCTCGGTACCCGCAATGTACTGCAGGCGGCACGTGAGGTAGGAGCTGGCCGGGTAGTGGTGACCGGTTCTTTCAGCGCAGTCGGTTACAATTTAGATGATCCCTCCATGCCCTGTAACGAGACGATGCAGTTTTACCCCATGGAACGTACAATGCCCTACGAGCGTAGCAAGTCACTCGTAGAGCACGAATGCTGGCGTGCCGCATCAGCAGGACAAGATGTCGTGGTTGCCACATGTTGTGCCGTGGTTGGCGGCAGCGATTATTTTCCCTCGCGATTGGGCAGAACTTTATGCGATTATGCCAACGGTAGGCTCCGTGCTTACGTTGATGGCGGTTTCGAGTTTGTTGCAGCACGAGACATTGTCGAAGGGCACCTGTTGTGCATGCATCACGGACGCTCGGGTGAAAAATATATCTTCAGCAGTGAGTACAAGACCATCTCCCAGATCCTCGACCTGTTCGAGGAGGTCTCTGGTATTTCGAGGCCACGCAGGCGAATACCAGTGCGCATGATGCTCATCTTTTCAGAAGTGGCCAGCTTTTATCTGAGTCGGTTTCATCCGAGTTTTCCCCAACGTTTCACACCCGGCGCCATCCGCCTGTTACAACAGTGTCGTCACGCCGATACCGGCAAGGCAAGGCAGGAACTCGGTTATCAGCCAACCAGTATTCGCGCGGCCGTTCATGAGGCCTACGCCTTCCACTGCCGTCGCAACACGATCACGAATCCGTGTGCAAAATCACCACCATCAATGACACCGAACAAGGGGAGAACCTCATGAGAAATCACGGTATGCCGGCAACCGCTAATGGAAACTCACCATGAATCCACCGGGTGGGCCACCGCGCTTTGAGGAAGCTTGCAACTTACGTCAGAAAGCACGCGCCGCAGGGATGGACCCGGATTATTGGTATGCCGTTGAAGAAGTTCACCGGGTTAAGCCAGGCACTGTAATTGAGGTTATTTTCTGGAAACGCTCCATTGCGCTGTTTCGGGGAACGGACGGCACGTTCCACGCGGTTGAGAACCGTTGTGCGCACCGCCAGATTAAACTGTCTCTCGGCGATGTACAAGGCTGCCGACTTGTGTGTGCCTACCATGGCTGGCAGTATGGTGGAGACGGGAAGCGAGTTGCTGATCATCAGAATCGTTTGAAGGCAAATTTCGAGGAACTTTCGGTCAGAGCCTATCCCGTTCAGGTCCGTTACAACCTGATCTGGCTGTTCCCCGGTGACCCCGAGCAGGCATCGCTGCGTCAGATTCCCGATATCCCCGAACTCGAAGGCTCCATGCGCTGGGCCTGCGTTCCGCTCAACTTCACCTGGTCAGCCCATCACTCAATGGTGATTGACAACGTGAGTGACTTCACCCATGCTCATCTGCACCGTCAATATCGCCCCTTCGAGAATGCCACCCTCACCCGTTGCGAGACGATCGATAGCAACGTACACCTCTCTTATGATGTGCAGGTCGGGCGAGGACGCATCTCTGGACTGTTTGTCGATCATTCCCGGCTTAATACCAATCATATGGATCTTTGCTTCCAGTATCCCTACCAGTGGTCAAACACCGATGACGAGATCAAACACTGGCTTTTCGTATTGCCTATCGATGAGCGTACTACCCGAGTATTCTTCCTGTTCTACTTCCGGTCGCTGAAAATCCCCCTGCTGCCGATCCGTATTCCCCGTTTTGCCATGACCACAGTCCTGAAGATATCGAATCGCCTGCTCATCGAACCTTTGCTCACCCAGGACCGATTGGCGGTCGAAGCCGAACAGCAAGGCTACGAGCAACATTGGGATGCCCCGCCAATCGAGTTCAATCCCGTGGTTCGGGCCTTTCAGAAAGTAACCGTGCGCAATTGGCAGGCGTATTTAACCCGTGTGGCGAAAACGGACAATGCCGATACCTGAGTCACATTACTATATTGCCCCCGCTCTCGCACGGTACTCTGTTTGAGTCGACAGTCATGGTATCGATCTTTCCCGGTATTCTGTTCATCAGTTCGGTTCGCCCATCTGGGCGTCAGATGACCGATTCGGACCGCGACGGAAAATTTCATCTTTATCGGCTCAATGGTTTCACATTGTTTCTGTTCACGGTCGCCGTATCGGGCTTCGCCCAGATTTTCGGTCGGTTCACCCTTTCAGCCCTGTACACTCATTTCACCTCTTTGTTTGTAGTCGCCAACCGATTGGCGTTCGCACTTTCAAGATGGCTGTATTACCCGACCATCCGCAAACTGAAGGTACAGACACCTCCCGGTATTTTCCGAGGATGTTCTTTGATCTGGAGTGCAACCCAACCTTGTCCGGAATCGATTTGAAATTGTTCGGCTACCGACCTTCGCTCATCGCACTGGCACTGTTCAACGCCTCGTTTGCCGTGGTGCAGAATCGAAATCTACGGTGAACGCTCCTTGGCCAAGTGGTGTTGGAACACGTCGTACGGAAGTCCGAGCGGTTGCATCCATCTTTGATGCGGTACTGATGATCCGCAAGGTGCTCCGATCATGCGGTATGCAGGGCAAATTGCACCTACAGACACTTTGGCGATGGAGTGACCAATCGGTTTCTTGTCGGTTACCCCCTGTGTTTGCCAACCTGAAGCAGTTCTCTCTGGATCGATTTGCTGTTCTGGATCGTGAAGACAAACAACATCACTATACCGTGATCGCGTTTGGTGGCAGGGAAGATCGGTGCATGGGTAAACATTTTACGATGCTACCGTTCAAATCGATCTGGACCGTCCTGATTGATCGCTTCGATTTTGGTCTCGACTCCTCATTTTCCTCACCGGTCGACGGTCGTAGGGTAACTCTCCCCGTAAACCTTGTCGGCTCTGTTACCAATGTCGCTTCCAAACCCAGCAATTTCCGATGAACGGTAGTGCGACACAGAGCTACGACGTCACCATAGTTGGCGCCGGTCCGGTCGGCAGTCTGTGTGCGCTTGCACACGCACAACGGGGCGCTCGAGTCGCCCTGCTTGAAGCCAATCCCAATGCATCCAAACGATTGACCGGTGAATGGCTCCATCCCCCTGCTGTTCAAATGTTACGCCATGTCGGAGTCGACCTAGGTACACTGCCTCAGAATAACACAGGCAGGGGATTTGTGGTGTTCCCGGAAGACCATTCAGAACCGATCGTACTCCCCTATCAAAATGAGTCCCGCGGTTTGGCATGCGAACATTCCGTACTCGTCTCGTGCCTGCATCAAACGATAGGTAACGTGCCGGACATCGACTTGTTTCTTCATGCACGAGCTCGTACCATTGAAGATAGGCAGGTCACTTTTACCCATCACGGCGTTGAGAAAACGATCACCTCCGCACGGGTTGTGGGCGCTGATGGGCGCGCCTCGGTCGTTCGTCAATCGCTAGGATATTCAAAAAGGCAGCCAATTTGCTCACGAATGATCGGACTCGTCATCGATGGAGTAGAATTGCCACTCAAAGAATATGGACATGTGGTGCTCGGTGGACCGGGTCCCATTCTGGCGTACGATCTCGGAGAGTGTCGTGTCCGTGTTATTGTCGATATTCCCCTGGCCCACTGGACCACTATGGACCGGGTTGGCATGTTGATAGACTCATATGCCAGTGTGATACCGGAAATACTCAGACCGGGATTCGTTACGATGCTGAGGGCGGGAAAATTCAGCTTAGCCGCCAATGAATTGCGACCGCGCATTACCTACGGAAATCAGTACAGAGTACTTATTGGCGATGCAGCGGGACATTATCATCCCCTCACTGCAGTTGGAATGACCCTTGGTTTCGGTGATGCGCTGGCGCTCGCCGAGTGCGATAACTTTCGAGAGTTCAGCACCAAGCGATTTCAGACAACCCGCACGCCGCAACTCCTCGCCATGGGACTGTATGAGGTTTTCATCGATCATCGAATTGAATCGGTGGCACTGAGGCATGCGGTATACCGGGACTGGCGCTCCAAACCCACGGGCAATGACCGAACCATCGATTTACTTTCCTGTGAAACCACATCGGTCTTCCGTTTGTCTTTCGTATTCGGACTGACCGTTGTCCGTGCCCTTGTCAGAGAGATTCCGTGGTCCCTAGACCGACTGGCCTGGCGCCGCGCCCGCAGTCTCTGTCATGCCCTCTTCATTCGGCTCTGGTGGCTCCTGTGCAGTGTTTGGAAGATAAGGAAAGGGAGAAAGAACAGGGGGGGGGATAATGAAGTACAGGTTCGCGATGCTCTGTCTCACGTCTTCCTGAGTTCCATTCCATCGGGAGAGGATGATCTTTCGATTGCCCGCCTCAATAAGATGGGGGCAATTGACGCATCCCTGGCAGTGAAACGAGCCAGCAAATACCTGTTGGATGTGCAAGATAAAAATG
This sequence comes from Candidatus Poriferihabitaceae bacterium, assembly GCA_965214625.1. GTDB lineage: Bacteria > Pseudomonadota > Gammaproteobacteria > Arenicellales > Poriferihabitantaceae. The sequence goes on from OZ243962.1 coordinate 255,591, forward strand.
GTGCCTGGGAAGGTGAAATGATCTGGTGTCCCATGCTGACTGCACAGTACATACTCCTGTGTCACCTCATGGAACGGCCACTAAACCCCGATCGACGCCGACGGGTACTGCAGTATTTCGAACAGACCCGCCTTGATAACCACACGTGGGGGCTACACGAACATGCACCACCTTCCTTGTTTGTGACGACACTGGTCTACGTCGCACTGAGGGTAATCGGTATTGAACGAGAGGATCCCCTGATCAAACCAGCCTGGGCGTTCCTGCAGACAGAAGATGTGCTGGGGATACCCACCTGGGGGAAATTCTGGTTGGCACTGTGCAATCTTTACTCATGGAAAGGGGTCAATGCCATTCTCCCGGAACTATATGGTTTGCCTCGCTGGATTGCACTCCATCCCTCCAACTGGTACTGCCATACTCGACTTATCTACATGGCGATGGCGGCGATTTATCCCCATCGTTTCCAAACACCTGTAACGCCCTTAATAGCTTCGTTACGAGAAGAGTTGTTCCCCCGGGGCTTTGCCGAGGTCGATTTTTCTGCCGGTCGAAATCGCTTGCGAGACGCCGACCTATATACTCGTCCCAGTCGGTGGCTGCGCGCTGGATATGGTTGCGCGCGGCTATTTGAACGGTTTCACAGCAAGCAGCTGCGCACTCGATGTCTGGAAGCCATCACCCGAAGTATTCGATGGGAGTTGCAGACCACCAACCATACAAGTATCTCCCCAGTCAGTGGTCTCCTCAACATTCTCGCGCTATGGCTACAAGATCCCAATGATGCCGACTGTGAACAGGCGTTTGCAAAATTGGAAGACTGGATATGGGAGGATGAGGAGTATGGAGCACGAGTGACCGGAGCAAGAAGTGCTTCGTGGGACACCGGTTTCTGCCTGCAGGCACTGGCGTCGGTTCCCGATCCTGACGGAGTTCGTCACGCGCTTCGACAGGGCGCCGATTTCTTGTGCCGGCACCAGATCAGAAACAGCTTTGCCGGTTTTTGCGAGGCCTATCGAACAGACCCGAAGGGAGGCTGGTGCTTTGCCGGGAAGTGGCATGGTTGGCCGGTGACTGACTGCACCGCAGAGGCCGTGCTCGGGATTCTCGCCGTCCAACGCGAGGCGGCGGACACGACCGTACTGAACGATGCCGTTCAGTTCATGTTGCGCGGCCAGAATCAGGATGGCGGCTTTGGTAGTTATGAGGCACAACGCTCCGTTATTGGTCTCGAATGGTTGAACCCATCCGAGATGTTTGGCGATTCCATGACAGAACATTCATTTGTCGAGTGCACGGCATCTTGTCTCACGGCACTCGCCGCTTGCAAGGCGTTGTTTCGGCAATTCGAGAACCCATCGGTGACCCATGCCATTTCAAGGGGGGCAACCTGGCTTCGCCGAAACCAGACCAGTCATGGGGCATGGCGCGGTGTGTGGGGCATCCAGTTCATCTACGGCACTTTTTTCGGCATCAGAGGCCTGATTGCCACCGGTACTCACCCCAGTGACCCGGCTTTGCGTTTGGCCTGCCGATGGCTACTGGACCGTCAGCGAGACGACGGGGGATGGGGCGAACACCACAGCGGTTGTTTGAGTGGCCAATACGTCGAACACGAGGAAAGTCAGGTGATCCAAACTGCGTGGGCATTAACTGCGCTCCTAGAAGCTAACGATTTACACTGGACTGCCATTTCACGGGGCGCCCAATTCTTGCTCAACACCCAAAATACAGATGGAACATGGCCCAAGCAGGATATGGCCGGGGTCTTTTTCCGTACAGCACTTCTGGACTATGCTCTCTATCGACAATATTTTCCGTTGAAAGCGCTCGGGCTTTATGAACAGCGACGCCAGGCCAGGGAAGCGTTGACAACCTCTGCCATCACCTGATCCGCCGTGACAACTGGCTGACGACACAGGCCATGCATCAGCTCTCACACAAGCCACAATACCGTTTCAGTATTAACCGCAGCGTGACAAGCTGCGACTCCGGTAGATATCGAACGGGCTAAGAAAATGCCTTTTACGGGCGAACTGATCACGGGGCGACAGGCCGAATAATACGGGTTGATCACCCAACCCGTACTACTGATTGAACTTGATGATGTCATACAGGCGCTATCCGAATGGATTACAGGCAGCCCGAAAAATCAACTGATGATGAGTAAAGTAGAGAACTGGCGCGCCTCCTTCTCAAACAGAATATCATCAGCGGGTGTCGGTCAAGTCTTCGCACCGCATCGGCACGACGTGACAGTGATTGTATAGACAGTTTCCCGGATACGGGTATTGACACACCGTTCATCATCGACAAAGGGGGCTCTTACCCTTGGCACCAGAACGCCTTCCCCCGCCCCTTGCTCAACCAGATCCATGTAATCGGGTCTGCTCCCCTTCACCAAACGCACCACATACAATTTCTTGATCGTCTCTTCATCGTCAACTGACCGGTAAGCCGTTGTGCCAATCAAGAGTATCGACATATTTCCACCCTCCTTTGCCCGCACCAGCACGGATTGACCCTTTGATCGTCAGATTGGCATGGACTTTACCTGCTGAACCGATCAATAATCTGTCTCTTTACCATTGAAATACAACAACATGCCAGCTAGTGGTCCCAACGTCAAATTAATGGATGTCACACTTCGTGACGGAGAACAAACCCAGGGCGTGTCTTTCTCACAGGCTGAGAAAGTCAGCATCGCAAAAGCACTTTTATATTCACTCAGGGTGGATCGAATTGAAGTCGCCTCGGCGGGTATTTCTGCTGGTGAACAAGAAGCAGTCAAACGAATCAATGAGTGGGCTGCGCGGGAAGGATATCTTGAAAGGATTGAGGTGCTCGGGTTCACCGACCACAAACGCAGTGTCGACTGGATTCGTTCCGTCAATGGCAAGGTCATTAACCTGTTGACCAAAGGCAGTGAAAAACACTGCAGAGAACAGCTCGGACTGTCATTGGCCAACCATCTTGATGGCATACGTGAAACCGTCTCCTATGCAAGAGAACAAGGGTTGTTGATTAACATTTATCTTGAAGACTGGTCCAATGGGTATGCCGACAGCCCCGACTATGTGTTTCGAATGATGGATGCCCTGCAAACACTGCCCATTGTGCATTACATGCTGCCCGATACGCTCGGCGTGATGTCCCCCCAAGAGGTCTATGACAGTATTTCAGATATGAAAAACCGCTACCCGGACTGTCATTTTGATTTTCATCCCCACAACGATTATGGCCTTGCAACCGCAAACTGTATGGCGGCTGCGAAAGCGGGAGTGACCTCCATACACTGTACTGTCAATTGTCTGGGTGAACGGGCGGGAAATGCCTCTTTGGCGGAAGTCTGTCTGGTTTTGAGAGACAAGCTGGATGCCCGGCTGGCCATTGACGAAAGCGCAATCTACACCTTGAGTCAAATGGTCGAAAATTTCTCAGGGAAGAAGGTGGCTGACAACACCCCGATCGTTGGTGCCGATGTATTTACCCAGACCGCTGGTATCCATGCCGACGGCGACCAAAAAGGAGGACTCTATCAGACCACACTCAGCCCGGGAAGATTTAACCGTGCCCGGTCTTACGCGCTCGGAAAAATGAGTGGGAAAGCATCATTAAAAAAGAATCTTGAAGCACTCGGCATCAGTCTGTCCGAAACGGATCAGGCAAAAGTACTCAAACGAATCGTCAAGCTCGGCGATTCCAAGGCCATCATCACACCCGAGGACCTCCCACTGATCATTGCCGATATCCTGGAAAGCAAGGGCGCACGGGATCTGGAATTGCTCAACTGTTCCATTACCAGCGTCCTTGATCTGGAATCGGTCGTCAGTATCAGTGTCAAATTGTTTGATGAAACACACAAAGCGACCGGAACGGGCAACGGTGGATTTGACGCCTTTATTATGGCGATACGCAAGGTGCTGGATCGACATGATTTTGAATTCCCTGAACTGCTCGACTACCAAGTCCGCATTCCCAAAGGCGGCCAGGCAAGCGCGCTGGTCGAATGCTTTATCACGTGGCTGGATCAGGGACGTAAAATCCGCACCCGTGGGGTTGATGCCAATCAGGTTTTTGCTGGCATCCAGGCGACATTGCGCATGTTGAATATGAAACTTGGCAATACCACCAGTACAAAATAAGGTATGAAACTGGCGAATGCGTATCGTGTGAAACAAAACGTCAATCTAGTCCAAATACAACCAATAAAACGGGTATAGGCCGAAGTCATTTCGATGAAATGACGCCATTGATCGATATGGTATGATCAGGGATCTCCTGTTTGAATAAAAACAGATTGATTCAATAACCCGTTTTCATCTGTCCGATCATCCCGATCAAGTTTCTTTATTCAGTACGATGAAACTGTCAACAAACCATGAGGCTGGCGCATGACTCGGACCTTCGTCGCCGCATGCATCCAAAACTGTGCTGAGGACCATACTCCCCGAAGTGTCGCCCAGTGCGTTTCGTTGATCCGAAAAGCACATCAACAGGGTGCTGATCTGATCTGTCTGCCCGAGTTTTGTTCACACCTGCATGTTGACGGTCAATTATTTAAAACCGGTGCACAAAAAGAACCCGATCATGTTGCGCTGGACACCTTCCGGGCTCTTGCCAGTACGATGAAGGTCTGGATATTGGTGGGTTCCATTGCGGTCATCGATCAGGATAATCATCACCGAAATCGATCCTATCTGATCAATGATCAAGGAGAGATCGTTGTTCGTTATGACAAAATTCACATGTTCGATGTGACACTGGGTAATGGCGAAGTCTATCAGGAATCTGCAACTTTCAGGCCCGGTGAGCAAGCGATAGTGAGTGACACGCCGTTCGGCACGCTCGGACTGAGCATTTGTTACGATCTTCGATTCCCCGCGTTGTACCGTCTGCTAGCACAAAATGGGGCGTCCGTTTTAACGGTTCCGGCCGCATTCACCTATACCACGGGGCAGGTCCATTGGCAGGTACTGTTGAGAAGCCGTGCCATCGAGACCGGCAGTTTTGTCATTGCACCCTGCCAATACGGGGTTCATGGTAAAGCCAGAACGTATGGCCACTCGCTGATCATCGATCCTTGGGGGCAAATCCTCGCAGAAGGAGTCGAGGATGGTCCGGATGTCATTTTGGCCGAGTTGGATTTGGCCCAGGTCAACGAGGCCCGGTTCCGTATTCCGGCCTTGGAACATGACAGGACATTCACGCTTGGATAATGGACACGGGCTTGTTTCCCTCTTGGCCAAACAACCGGCCGGGAAGCTGACGCGAGAGAACCGGTTGTTCTGATCGCGGGCCTTGGCAAGACCAAAACCAGCCTACGATGCCAACGCCACGGCCCGCACTGTCCACCATGGCAATACGCTACAGATTATTGTTTCCCTTTACATCAATCCCGATCACCGTATCGAAACCGTAAAATCACAGCCGGCGGATAACACTCTAACGGACTGACCCCATTTGTGATCGGGGCAGTCTGATATCAAATTTCGCTCTTATTTTCTGATCGATTGATCGGGCAAGGTGATCCGGGAAATGTCGATTCAATATTTCCCTTGCTTTTTCTCTGGCGACATCCCGTATGTCACAACCGCCATCTGCCTCCCATTCATCGATCGTTCTTCGATCAGCAACATCCGGATACAGAAAATCTGACTGCATTCGATTCAGTGTTTCGGGTTGTCCGAGAAAGTGCCCTTCCCCGTGAACCACCTTGTCTATTGTGGATAATGCCAAGGTGGTATCATTTACTTCGAGACTGGAAAGAGACCTGAGAATACTTCCCAGCATATCATTGTCCATCACATAGCTTTCCAATGAAACCCCCATCAGGCTGGCCTGCATGCCACAGGCCTGTGTAATCAGGTTCGAGCCGGCCTGTGCAGCCAATAAAACCGTCAAGGCTTTTTCATAACCACTTTGCGCATCGCCGATCTTGCTGTCTGTCGCTCCGGCAATGGTCGAATTCGGCAGATCATAGTAGTGAGCCATTTGTACGGTTGCTGCCGTGAGAATGGCTTGCTCACCACTGCCACCGGTCATTCCACCGGTACGCAGGTCCGTAATCATCGGTCGAGTCCCGAAAATGACTTTTGCCTCCGGATTGACCAACCAGGCAAGTATCATGCCAGCGAGCGTTTCAGCAATCGTCTGTGCAACACAACCGGCCATGGTGACCGGACTGGAGGCACCGAGTTGTCCAAAGGTGTTGGCATGCATCGGGATACCCAGACGGGCCGCCTCGACCATGATCTCACAGGAGTTGGGATCAAACCGCAGCGGCGGCACAACATGATTGATCATCAGGGACAAAAACGGTTTTTCGACAAAGGCTGCTTGACTCCCCGCAATTCTGAAACACAAATCGGCGATTTCACGCACATGTTCCGGCAACGATGCACTCACACAAACATGTTTTGAGGTGCCTGCCAGACAGGCATAGGCGGTATTGATATCCAGAGTTTTCAAATCCGGCATATCACGGGCAACCAGAGAACGACTGAAAAAATGGATATGTTCAAGGTCGTCCACCAATCGGGCACAATCATATAGATCCTGTAACAGGGATTCCCGATATTTACCCGTATTGATATCCATGATATTGGGAGCCGCTCCGCCCGAACCAACATGGACTCGTTGCCCCGACAGAGTCAGTTCATGCCCCGCTTTTTGACCATAAAGGACAAAGTCCCTGGAAAGTCCCTGCAGCGCATTGTTGATCAAGGATTCTGAAAAAGTAAGCCGACCTGCGGATGTTTCGTTTCCACCGGCTTTTGCCACTCGCTCTATGACAATATCCGGCGCTTCCGACAAACCGATGGTCCGCAATATCTCACGGACGGTCTGATCGATTCGCAATCGCGAGGACATCGCTAACGGAACATACCTCCCTCCTCGCCCTTTTGTTGTTGGAACAAGGCGCGAATGCGCTTGACTGCGTTCTGCCTGCCTCTCCCGTCTACGGCGCTGTTTCCGTTGATTTCGAGTTCTCGTTAACTCATTTTTTGTCGCTAAATCCGGCACGCTTGGAACTTCGAGGGACCATGGTTTGCAAAATATCTGCATTGTAAAGCATGAGCCCATACCCGTGTTGATGATTATCAAGCCGAAACGTTCGATTGATTCATCATCAGGAACTGAAGGCGCACAATCAAATTCTCCAGCTCACAACAGACAAATGCTTCATATGATTTAACTGTTTTCTAACGGCAAGGACAAGGTATCAATTTTTGTAGCCTGACTTTCAAAGGAGTGCCAAAGGCAACCTGATAAGGACACCTGCTGTCTTCATATCAAGACACCATAATGAAACCCGAAATTCAATATACGGGACAGGACATGACAATCATTCAAACATTCCCCTGTTTACATGTAAACAAAGATGCCTACAATGCTTACCATGAACAAATCAACAATGCCCGCTCCTGAGCACCACTCTCACTGGTTCTTTGCCAAAACCCTACAGGACATGCAGGATCAGCACGTTACCTTGGTTCGTCTCCAGGGCAAGCAAATTGCATTGTTTAAAACTGAAACGGGATTTCTCGCCTGCAACAACCGCTGTCCTCACGAAGGCTACCCGCTGACAGAGGGCAGCCTGTCAGGACAGTGTATCTTGACCTGCAACTGGCACAACTGGAAATTTGATCTGAGAACAGGCAACAACCTTCTGGGAGGCGATCGGTTGCGGACCTACCCGATCGAAGTCCGGGGAAAGGAAATATGGATCAATCTCTCGGACCCGCCCTTTTCAGAGCGCTACGACACCATTCTCAATAATCTGAGGGATGCGTTTGACGATCACTCCTACGACCGGATGGGCAGAGAGATCGCCCGCCTGCAACGCATCGGCGGGAATCCGCTGGATGCCTTGAGGATTGTTATAAAATGGTCGTGGGAACGCATGCAGTTCGGCTGGACACATGCCTATGCCGGGATGGCGGACTGGTTAGCGCTCTATCTGGAGACCGACGATGCTGAAATTCAATTGACCTGTCTGTTGGAGAGTATCGCCCATGTCTCGTTCGATGTCCTGCGGGAACAGTCCTATCCCTTCACGACAAAGCGCACTCCCTTTAGTGAAACCGCTTTTCTCGAAGCAATAGAGATGGAAAATGAAAATACCGCAGTGTCCCTTGTCCGTGGCGGTCTGCAGGCACAACTCACGTTTGGTGATTTTGAACATGCCCTGACTCGGGCAGCACTGGCCCACTATAACGACTTCGGGCATTCACTTATCTACGTGACAAAAGCGAAATATCTGATTGAAAAATTAGGACCGGATGTGATTGAGCCATTACTGCTATCGCTGACACGTAGCCTAGTTTTTGCAACACGTGAAGATCGGATCCCCGAGTTTCGAGGCTATGCCCCGGCACTGAACGCATGGGGGCGGCACAATGGCGTCACACCAGCGGCAAACCTATGGTACAAGCAGGGTATCAACAAGTCCTTGTCCATTACGGTCGACTGCAGCCGTGCCGAACCGGAAAAAATTTATATTTCACTGCTGCTAGCCAATGCCATCAATCTGCTCAATTTCGATATCACCCGACAGGATAAACGACATGTTACGGTTGCAGGCAATATCGGCTGGCTTGATCTGACCCATGCACTGACATTTGCCAATGCAGTACGAAAACAATGTACCCGGTATCCTGAGTTATGGCCACAAGGCCTGTTGCAAATGGCCTGTTTTAACGGCAGAAACGCAACAGCAGTGTTATTTGACCAAGTGGTGGATCAATGGCTATCAACCTCGGGTACGCAACAAACTCTCCAGGAAATTCTGGATAGACTTTTTGACCATGGACAGGGCGAGTACATCGTTTCGGTTCACTGGTTAAAGACATCACTGGCGGTCAGGGAGGAAATCAGCCTTCTATCGGAAAAAAACGGGGAAACACTGGTCGCAGCACTGAACCGCTTTATCCGCTCCCCGATGAAGCGGAGACACGCCATGCGAACCGCCTATCAGTCGCTCAAATTTGTTGAAGATGAGTAAATAATCATATTTTATATCATTAGTTTATTTGTAAAAACTTGAGTAATTCATTAAATAAAATCCGCCCCCGGAATGTTCTTGAGGAAAACCCATTGAACTCACCTTGCTCGGCCTCTTGAATCATCCTGCCAATGGCATCTGAAATCATTGCCCCACTTCGTAGCGTAACCAGGCTCGCCTCACCGGCTGTTGTTGTCGTTTGAGAGGGAAAATGCGTATTGACTGACTTGGACCAACTCAAGGTAAGATGGTCCAGCATATCACCATTTGGCAGCCGGGCATGTAGCAGGGTGCCGGCTTCGAACAATCCGAGTCGAACCCACCAGCGGTCTCCTTTCGCCGTGATCATACCTCCCCGGTGCGTCACACTGGAAACGAAATGATCCCCGCCCAACACCAATCGATCGAATCCGGACTGCGATTGAATCACACCCGATCGAATGCGGAGTTCACCGGTCAATTGATAATGCCCCTCCAATTGACCGCCATTTATCTTGCACAGGACAAACAGGCTTGCGATACGTTGCTGCTCCCCGATATCAATGGCTTCAGTTGGTTTGATCAGCTGACATAACCCTTTCATTTCGTGGGTTGGCGCATTTTTCTGAGCAGCCAACTCAAAAAGGCGTTGATCCAGCTTTCTGACTTCCGTACTCGGCACAAACTGCCCCAATCCGTCAATCAGCCTCGACAGATTCTTCAGGTTCAGACGAACCCGTGAAGCTCGAGCAAACCGCAAGTTATCAGCCGACTTCAGATGTTCCCTTTCACCGACCACCAGCGGATTTTGATTCACGATATCGGCACTGTTGACGGACAATCCTTTTGGCCAACGTTTCTCAAAATTGATGGCCGATATCGGCAGCAGGTAACTCGAGATCAGATCATCATCAGCGAATATTGCACCCCGCCCCGATAAACGATTTTGCACGACCAGTTTCAAGAGTCCGGCTCGACACCGAATGGTTGCGCGCCACGAATCAGACTGACAACCCTCGTCCCAGAATTTCTGATACAAGGGAAATAAATTGGCCCGATTGGTTGCGCTGTCGAATGCACCCGCCTCACTTCTGGAATTGAGAATAATTTCCTCATCATCATGGCCCTGTGCATTTGCTATTTTTTGCAGCAGGTCCCCATTGTTATCCGTCTCATCCCAGGGAGGCCGGGAGAAAATGGGACCGGCATTCTGATGACAACCCAGGCACCGTGAGTGATTGACGGAATTCACCACCGGGTTGGAATCGAGATCGTAATCAGTCACGGTTTGAAATTCAAATTGCCCCGTCGTTTCGTTGTACGAGATCACCTCTATCGCCTTTGCAGCGGACTGATACCCCAGAAAAAGACGATCCTTCAGATAAGGGAAATGGTCGCTGGATGAAGAACGGTTTTCTGAGTCGACAGCCACAACAATCCGGGGCGATCTGAAATAGTCCGGCGCCGCAGCATATCGATTAATGCATCGGCTGAGTGGAATTAACACGGTCCTGACCGAATTCGAATCACCGTCTTGTGATTGACCAAGGCTTTTTTCGATACGCTCTATCACACGAAAAAACGGATAGGGAATGTGATGGAGCCGGCCATTTTCACCAACACCGGAAAACAGGCTATCGAAAACGGTTGGGGCTGATTCCTGTTCCTTCGACAAGCCAGCATCATGCATCTCCAGACTTTGCCCAGACACCGGTTCAAAAGACTGGCCGAAGCCCAGTACAAGACACAGGGCAATACCACGGGTCCGTCCTGAAAAACGGCATACAAAAGTAGCTGTCGCTGAGGGAAAAGAGTACCTGTTTTGCACTTCGACAGGAACCTCCGTCATCATTTTCACTGCATTGTAACCCAAGGCGTTACGCCGTAGAGGGCACCTCCGGGCTAATGAAGCATTTGATTGTCGATGCGGTCAATAAGATCCATCAGAATATCGCCTCCATCGCAACCTTCGGACACATTCGTTCCATGCCCGGGACATACCAGGTCGCATAAAGGCAACAGCGGCATATTATATTCGCCCAGATTTGGATAAACCCGGAGACAACCGGCTGCATGGCGCAGCCTGCTCACACCCGCCAGAGACTCGCCTTGATTCGCATTGTTTATCACTGAGCCATGGGGTATCCTTTACCCATTGTGCTTGCGTTCTGGGCCGATCAAGGCGTGATGCGACCCAAGACCGTGCATGCGACGAAACCATCGGGAAAGTATTAGAAAGAAGGTATATTCGCACAATCAACGGATGAATGAGGATATCCGTCGTTAAGTCGATGACGATGCCATCAGGTTTCGCCAGGATTCAGTAATACAAGAAAATCATGATCTTCGTAACGATAAGCTGGAACATCAAGACGGATTAGCCATGTCAGAGTGGACGAAGTCAGCAGTCATGCCAGTTCAAACCTGAATGCCGTGCACGGTGTTATCCCCCAAGTGCGGTCAAGTCGATAATACAGTATGCAATGCCACTCCATCAGAGTTCATCGGGATGAGGAAAGAGACACACAGCAGCATATGTCCGTCACCGTACGGATCGTCAGAAAATGAGGCTAACTTGATTACAACAGAGACTTCTGAAAATCCGGGCGCATGAACACCGAGACATCCGAACCGAATCCGACTGAAGACGGGCATCTCTTTTCCGATTATCCCATCAACCCTGCTTGCTATGATGAGATGTTCAAGGCCAGTGGCATTCCCCATGAGCATTGTCGAAAACTGTGGCAGGCCCTGAATGTCACGCCACGTACCACGATCAAGGCCATGCAGGAACGGGCTGAACGGTCGTTTTTACACGAAGGAATCACCTTTGCCGTTTATGGAGAAGAAGGGGCTCAAGAACGGATAATCCCGATCGATTTGCTGCCAAGGATTCTCGATGGCAAGACATGGGATTCGATCGAACAGGGGTTGCGACAGCGACTCAAAGCACTCAACCTGTTCCTTGCCGACATCTACGGTTCCGCCCGGATTCTTGATGACGGAGTCCTGCCAAGCGATCTGGTCTACAGTTGTCCACAATACCGCATCCAGATGCGGGGCGTGACAGTGCCCCATGGGACCTATGTCTCTTTGTGCGGAACAGACCTTGTTCGCACCCACGATGGTTTTATGGTCTTGGAGGATAATCTGCGCGTGCCGTCCGGTGTGTCTTATATGCTGGCTAATCGCAGAGCATTGAAGACCAGCTTCCGTAATTTGTTTCGCCAGCATCGTGTTCGCAGCATCAAGCATTACGGTCTTTTACTTCGTCGAACCCTGACTGAACTGGCCCCATCGGACATTGCGGATCCCTGTATCGTGCTTCTGACACCGGGGGTCTATAACTCGGCATTTTATGAGCACATGTTTCTGGCCCGGGAAATGGGCATCGAGCTTGTCCAGGGCAAGGACCTGCTGGTCCATAATGGGTTCGTCTACATGCGAACGACCAGCGGCCTGCAGCGCGTCGATGTCATCTATCGTAGACTGGATGATGATTTCCTTGATCCATTGGCATTTCGCGCTGATTCACAACTTGGTGTACCGGGCCTGTTCTATGCCTATCGATTGGGGAACGTCGTTATTGCCAATGCACCGGGTACGGGCGTGGCGGATGACAAAAGCATTTACCCCTATGTGCCTGACATGATTCGTTACTACTTGGGCGAAGATCCCCTGCTTGCCAATGTCAAAACATACCTCTGTCGGGAACCCAAAGACCTCGAATTCACATTGGACAATCTTGAACATCTTGTCGTCAAAATGGTCGGTGGGGCGGGCGGTTACGGCATGCTGGTCGGCCCGCATGCATCACCCAAAGAGAGAGCCGCCTATGCACAAGAGATACGCAAAAATCCGGCTAACTTCATCTCTCAACCGACTCTGGATCTGTCCTGTTCACCTTGCCTGACGGACGAGGGTGTTGCCCCGCGGCATGTCGACCTGCGGCCTTTCGTTCTGCATGGCCGCAAGACACGACTGGTCCCGGGAGCATTCTGTCGTGTTGCACTTACTCCCGGGTCCCTGGTCGTCAACTCCAGTCAAGGGGGTGGCGGTAAAGATTTCTGGGTACTGTCCTCGTAATCATCACAACATGTTATCGCAGACAGCCCAAGGCCTTTACTGGATAGGTCGATACCTTGAGCGTGCAGAGCATGGCTGTCGTCTGCTGGCGGATCAACTGGAGGCTCTGGAAGATCGGCCCGTGGAAGATATCGATCGCATGTGGCGACGCCTGTATGCCAGCTTGAACCGCTCACCGGCAGGAGGCAACCTCGAGCCAAATCTGCGAGATGAAGAATTCATGCTGGCGGACTCCTATACATTGGCTGACGATCTGACTTTCGAGCCCAAGAATCCCGATGCCATCCGCAATTGCATGGCGGCAGCCCGCGAGAATGCCCGACAGGTCCGCAACGCCATCGGCAAAGACATGTGGTATTGCCTCAATACGGCTTATCTAAAGATGAGCCCACTGGGTATCACGGATATTTGGGATAATCAACCGGGTGAGTTTTATTTCCAGACCGGAGATGCCATCCGAACGTTTTCAGGCATTGCAGACTGCAGCATGTACCGTGACAGTGGATGGTATTTTCTTCAACTGGGTCGATTTATCGAACGGGCGCAGTTGCTTGCGGCGCTGTTAGATGCCCAAATCGCCCTGTTCCCGACCAAAGAAACGTTGTTTGAATCCGATTGGTCCTCGATATTACGGATCTGTGAAGCAAGATTAGCATACAATCATCGTTATTCCCTGGAGTGCCAACCTGGCAATATCGTGGAATTTCTGGTTTCTGATCCCCGGCTTTCACATTCCATCCGCTACGCAGTGGGGCAAATTTCAGATTCGCTTGATGCCATTTCTCCCCGGCGACCTGCGGTTGAACTCCGTCGACTGGAAGGACGCATGGCCGCATATATCGACTATGACTGGCCCGACCGGGACATGAAAGATGATCATAAAACCCGCAGGGCGCTGCAGAAAATCCACCGCTCTTGCTGTCGTCTTCATGAAAACGTCGAGGCAACCTACTTCAATTATGTCATTGAGGACAGTCCTTGGTCATGAGCATAGCGCAACCTCAACGGTTTCTTGTCGAGCATTACTCCCACTTCCACTATACCGAACCGGCATATGAAAGCGTTATGCTGCTTCGACTGCATCCGCGGGAAGACAACGGGCAAAAGGTACTGAAATTCACGTTGCACACAAAGCCTGCCGCAGCCCTTGTTTCTTTTGAAGATGCATTCGGCAATCTCTGCCACATGATCAATCTGCACCGCGAACACACACAGACCGTCATACACTCGCGAGCACAGGTCGAGACCTGTGCGGCACCGCCCCTGGAGGACGATACAGATAATGACAAATGGAAGGCGCTTGCAGTCATGGCAGACCCTGTTCACCACTGGGAGTATCTCAATCCCAGTCGTTTCGTCTACCCCAGCGATGCCCTGCAAACCTTTGTCGACACGAACGGTATCCATCGTGGCAGCAGTCCGCTTTCTTCTCTTTTGGAAATGGCTGCGATACTGTATACCACATTCCAATATGAACCGGGCAGTACGGATGTGCACTCACCCATTGAGCAGATTCTGACAACCGGACAGGGGGTCTGCCAGGACTACACGCACGTCATGCTCGCCATTGCCCGTTGCTGGGGGATTCCCAGTCGCTACGTGTCAGGATACCTTCATCTTGAGGGCATTTCGGGCGAGCAGGTGCCTGCCGGTGCCAGCCACTCCTGGGGAGAGTTTCTGATCCCGGAGATGGGGTGGGTCGGGATCGATCCAACCAATAATAGCCTCTCCGATCATCGGCATATACGCATTGCCGTAGGCCGTGATTATGCCGATGCGGCCCCGACCCAGGGAACTTATTTAAGCAATGGCGAATCCAGTCTGAAAGTCAAGGTGACCGTTGGTCAAAGTGACGAGCCAGTACCGGCAGCAAGATCATATTCCGAGCAATCGAACCTGATTGCAACCAAGGCACCACAGGCACAGCAAAGTCATCTTGACCAATAAGCCGTTTTACGGTCAGTGGATTTTTCTTCATGCCGGCTTGATTGTCGCTGTGTGACCGAGCCCAGCCACCATGTGACCATTTTCAGTGGCATCGCGTTGCTTGATAATTTTCATGCATGGGGCATCCGCAAAGTTTCAACATCAAAGAGTTGTTGATGATCTCAGTTACGCTGTACCTGATTGTTATTTGGTTAAGTCAATCAACCCACCAGCTACGGAGCAACATTTCATGCCGGCAGCTGCCCCTCTGCCCTGGCAGCATTCTCACTTCGCATACAGCTCCATTCGATTGATCCCATCGATTTGACTCAGACGAATCCGTTTGAAACGAATTACTACTTTTGGAACCACTGTCGACATGTTTGTTTCATGTTCCTCCTTGCTCCTTGTTTGACTCACGCGGTGATCTCCAAAGTATGGGACACCTCAATAAATGCCGGTCCTGATGAACACTGCATCGCTACAGTACGTAATACCCTATACTCCCCTGTTTGATTCCGGTCCGGCCAACACATGTTCCCGCACGCTGAAATTAGAGACGAAACCCGCAAGTTACTGCGCATCGCGTTGCCGTTGACCGCCGCTTATCTCGCCGAGTTCGCCATGTTTGTCACGACCAAACTGGTGGTGGCGCAACTCGGCTATTATGAATTGGCTGCGGTCGGTATCGCGGGAGACCTGTCTTTTGAGATACTGGTTATCCTGATGGGTCTACTCTCGATCGTCGGCGTACTGTGCGCTCAAGCCGAAGGGGCTGGCCACCAGAAAGCGGCCGGCCTTGCGGTAAGACAGGGTTTTATCATCTCATTGGTTATTGGAATACCTGCAACCATTTTGATCTGGAACATGGACATGATTCTCCGGTGGACCCATCAGGACCCGAAAGTCATTACTTTAGCGAAACCCTACCTGGTACAGTTGAGTGGAATCGTGCTGCCAGTCCTGCTGTTTTCCGTATTGCGGAATTTTGTGGCAGCGCTCTCAAAAGCACGGATTGTCATGTTGATCACGGTGGGAGCCGTTGGGATCAACTATTTTCTGACGCTCTGGCTGGTGCATGGCGGAAGCGGATTGCCTGCTATGGGGGTCGCTGGTGCGGGACTTGCGACCAACATCGTATCCTGGTTAATGTTTTTCTGTTTATTGTTTTATGTCTATAAAACCCCCTCGTTACGGGGATATGGGTTATTTGTCGAGCGGTGGAAATATGATCCGGCAATCTGTAGAGAGATTATCCGACTGGGGTTGCCCGTTGCCGGGCTGGTGTTTTTGGAGGCAGGCCTGTTCACTGCCTGTGCCATTCTCTCGGGTGTCATTGGTGCCCAAACCCTGGCGGCCTATGAAATTGTCATGTCATGGGTCGGGATTCCTTTCGTAGTTGCGCTGGGCATCGCCGAAGCGACCATGGTCCGTGTGGCTTATAATGCCGGTCAGGCCAATTCTGCGAACACGAGGCGTGCCGGCTTTTTGGGAATGGGCTTGGGAGTCGGCGTGCTGATTGTCCTGATGGTGATTCCTTTTGGTTTTGCCAATGAAATCGTCGCGCTGTTTGTTTCTGACCACGGATCAGACATCATCACTGTCTCGCTACTCGCTACCCAGTTTCTGTTTATTGCCGCAATCTTCCAGGTTTTCGACGGCCTTCAGGCCATCGCAGCACGTGCTCTAAGGGGGATCAAAGACAGTGTGGCTCCCCTGTGGATTGCGAGTTTCGGATACTGGGTGCTGGGTATCGGTGGCGGATCAATGTTGGCATTTTATTTTGATATGGCCGGCGCTGGATTATGGTGGGGGCTTGCCTTGGGTCTGATTGTGACCGCATCACTGCTGGCCTGGCGCTTTCATGCACTATCGTTAAAGTCACTGAAAATCTGATTCTTGCCATAGTGTCCCATGATAGAATCACCACCGGGTTACCGGTAAATCCGATCTTTACAGAGACACCGGGGAGGTCACGGACATTCTTCCCCGGCGTTTGGCCACCGCCTCCCTATGTGTCATGTAGCTGATGGCACCCACGATCATCATTCCACCAACACAGACCCAGATGTCCGGAATCTCCCGGAAGAACAAATAACCGATGATCGCGGCCCACACCAGTTGTAAAAAAGAAAATGGCTGCGTCACTGTCAGTGGTGCATTGGCAATGGACTTGGTCAGGGCATAATGACCCGCCGTCGCGAAAATCGCGGTCAACAGCAACCAGAAAAGTTGGTCCAGTTGCGGATGCTGCCATTGACTGAGCGCACCGGGAAGCAGTGCCAACGTACAGAAAATCGACAGCATCACCAGAATTTCACTTGAATCCTCCGTTTGGGTTAATTTTTTCGTAAAAAGAAACGAAATGGCAAAACAGGACGCAGCAAGCAGTTGTGCGGCAGCACCGATACTAATCGTCGTTAATCCCGGTCTTAAAATAACCAGCATTCCGATAAAACCGACACTGATGGCAATCACTCGTCGAATGCGTATGCGCTCCTTGAAAACAACGACCGCACCGAGTGCTGTAAAAATCGGTGCGGCATAACCAATCGCCATAACCTCGGCAATGGGGATTCTTGCCATGGCAAAAAACCACAGCATTACCGCAAATCCATGAACAAGTCCCCGTGCAATATACAGTTTCATGTTGCGACGGATTGAACGCCGCCACTGTATTTTGATCAGCACGGGCGTGAGCAAAAGCAGCCCGAGGACATACCGGATGAATGCCGCCTCAACCGCCGGCATGTCGGTGCCAAGGAAACGAACCGTGACAGCAACCGCAACAAACAGCACACCAGCTGCGATCATCCAGACGATTCCCACATAGTGGGAAGAATCTTTCAAGCGTATCGCGAACTGCGACATACGCCACTTCGGTTGTCGGGTACCACTTGTCAGCGACTTCTGTCTACCCATCTCATTTTCGTCTGTTTCATACACACCCTGCCGATACGTCGATTGATTAAGAAATACGCTTACCTCAAACAGGTACTGCACACAAGCCAGTCAACACGAACCATCACATTTTGGTTACGCCATGATGCATGGGGGTTGACCTGAAGGTATTCCCGGTCCAGTACATTGCTATCTGGTGGGAAAATTGAACAACCCGACAGCAGGTTACTGGTGATTTACCGTAAAATCGTGGTCATTGGAGACAAGGAACCTCCAGAAGTGCGCAATCTTAACAGATTCCGCGGCAATAAGACCTTCTGGAAACATACGCTCTTTAGAATAACCGACCGTCGGGGCAAACAGATGTTGGTATCCGCTGCACTTTAGAATCTGCCAAGGCAGGATAAAATCGGCGCATTCGACATCGATGCTCTTTTTGGATCGAAGCGATATGACCTCAAATGAAGAAAATTAACGACCCTTAAGAATGGACATATCCTGTATCGCCACCACCTCTCGGTCGCTGTCACTGTCGCAGTCGCTTGATGAAATGAATAGAGATTGTTAATATTGATTCGTCAGCCTAATAATTAATGTGATTAATTTAATAAATAATATAAATATATGTATTTAATATTATTTTTTTATAACAATATCAATCAAACGGGAACATCGCTATCACAAAATCAACGGAGCAGACCGATTTTTCGGGTTTTAAATACGGTCAAACAATCCTGTTGTCAGATTCGGATATCCCCTGATTCCAGAGAATCAAGTCACTGATTTCATCACGAGATATTGCCAATGCGCGCAGCGGTATGTTACGAACATGGTCAGCCTCTGGTCATCGAGGAGATTAACCTCATCGAGCCCAAAGGCACACAAGTCAAGGTCAAAATCGGCGCCTGCGCTATCTGTCATTCCGATATCCATTATATTGAGGGTGCCTGGAAAGGCAAGTTGCCCGCTGTATTCGGGCATGAAGCAGCAGGCGAGGTTGTGGAGGTCGGGCGAAATGTAAGAGCACTTTGCGTAGGTGACCGGGTCATTGTGACGCTCATCCAGTCTTGTGGACACTGTTTTTACTGCGATCAGGGAGAACCGGTGATGTGTCATAAAGCGGTGGCACGGGACTCGAATCAAGTATTGTCGCTATCCGATGGGACGCCGGTGATTCAAGGCCTGAAAACCGCTGGATTTGCCGAGTATGTCGTGGTGGATGAATCCCAGGTTGCAAAACTGCCTCACGATATTCGATTGGATTCGGCGTCACTCCTTGCCTGCGGTGTGATCACGGGTGTGGGCGCGGTCACCAATACGGCGAAAGTCAGGCCGGGTTCCAGTGTTGTGGTACTGGGCACCGGTGGTGTCGGATTAAACGCAATCCAGGGAGCACGGCTTTGCGGGGCTCAACCCATCATTGCCGTCGATATACAAACCGAGAAGCTGAAAGCGGCCCGATATTTTGGTGCAACACACGGATTACTGGCAAACGATGAGACCCTTCGAGAACAGGTCCTTGCCCTGACCCACGGACGGGGAGCGGATTATGTGTTCGTCACGGTTGGCGCGAAAGCCGCCATCGACCAGAGCTATGATCTGATTCGAAGAGGAGGCATGGGGGTCATTGTCGGTATGCCTGCGGTTGATGTGAAAAGCGAGTTCTATCCACTCCAGCTATCCGGCCAGGTGCAAACAATACAGGGCAGTTTTATGGGACAGACGAAACTGACAACCGATATTCCCTGGCTACTTGAACACTATCGACAGGATCGGTTGAAACTCGATGAACTGATTTCAAACCGATACCCCCTGGAACAGATCAACGAAGCCATTGAAGAAACCTTGACCGGGACCAGTTTGAGAAATGTCATCGTGATGGATGAACAACTTTGAGTCGTCCAGCAACATTCGACTGATATCATGGCTGTCTGTTTTGCCTTTCCGGTATCAATCCCTTCGGCGAAAATCGCATGACAACCAGCAACAACACTCCCATCATGATCAATCTCATATAGGCGGCACTGCCAATCAGATGGGCCTTCAGCCAGTAACCATCCGGCATTGGGAATGTAACAAGCTGCATGAGCCAATTCCCCAGCGGTTCCGCCTCTATCCACAAGAACCAGATGATAAAGCCGCCCAGCACCGCCCCCCAGTTATTTCCCGACCCGCCAATAATGACCATCACCCAGATCAAAAAAGTATAGCGAAGCGGAATATAACCCGATGGCGTCAATTGCCCGTCCAGCGTGGTCAGCATTGCCCCCGCGATCCCACAGACAGCACAACCAAGCACGAATACCTGCAAATGACGCCTGGTCACATCCTTGCCCATCGCACTGGCAGCATCCCGGTTGTCTCGGATGGCACGCATCATCCTCCCCCAGGGCGATTTCAGTGCGCGCTCGGACAACCACAAAACAATCGCCAGCACCATCACAAACAACATCGCATAGCAGAGTTTGACAAAAACACTGGCCGTATCCGACAGATCGGAACCCAACCAATGGGTCAACCCAACAAACCACCCTTGTTCCATCAGTTCGATTTCATAAGGCACCGGTCTTGGAAGACCGGTCACATTTTTCACACCACGGCTTAACCACTCCTCGTACTTTAAAACTGCGATAATGATTTCTGAAATCCCCAACGTGGCAATCGCAAGATAGTCAGCACGAAGACCCAAAGCAATCTTGCCGATCAACCATGCCGCACCCGCCGCAACGGCACCTCCGATGACCCAGGACAATACGATAGGCAGTCCCAGCCCTCCCAGATAGCCGGTCTGCGCCGGATTGACCGACTCAATCCGCTCGACGGCCGGATCATACACACTGCGAATCACCATCAGACCGGCCATCACGATCAGCAGCGTCACCCACCCTCGCCAACGGGAAGAAACAAACCGTCTTGCTGCCATGACGAGAGCCACTGTTGTCAGCAACACCATCGCGGACAGACCGATTCCGATGCCTCCCGCGGCCCAGGCCTCTTTCACCGGTGGCATGGCGATCAATACGGCCGACAATCCCCCCAATGCCGCAAACCCCATGATGCCGACGTTAAACAGTCCGGCATACCCCCATTGTATGTTGACTCCCAATGACATCACCGCAGACACCAGGCACAAATTCAAAATACCCAACGCCACATTCCAGCTCTGACCCAAGCCGACCGCAACCAGCATCAGTGCCATGATGCCGAAACAGGCATACCCTCTGACGGTCACAATACTTTCCCCCGAATAATACCGGTTGGCCTCACCAGCAGCACCGCAACAAGAATGATAAACGACACGGCAAACTTGTAGTCTGTCGACAACAGTTGGACCAGACCTTCAGGGGCAATCTCCTTCCCCAACAGGTAACCCAGGAACTTCTTGTAGGCATAGGTAATCGTGACTTCCGAATAGGCCACCACGAATCCACCCAAAATAGCCCCCACGGGCTGTCCGATGCCGCCGACGATGGCAGAGGCAAACACAGGAAGCAGTATCTGCATGTAGATGAAGGGCTTAAAACTCTTGTCAAGGCCATAAAGAACACCGGCAATAGTGGCAAGTGCGGCGGTAATCATCCAGGCAATCATGACAACCCGGTCGGGATCAATGCCTGACAATAGCGCCAGATCTTCATTATCTGAATAGGCACGCATTGCCTTACCGGCCCGTGTTTTCTGTAAAAACCAGAACAAGGCAAACACCACAATCACGGCAATCGCCACCGTAATGACCTGCGTCACCTTAATCGCCAATCCCTCATTCAGTCCGGTGATTTCCTTGAATTCGCGAGCACGAATCAAAAATCGCAGGCCATCGGAGAAGTTCTGATCATCCGGTCCGATAATAAAACGGATCACCCCGGCCATCACGAACATCACCCCGACCGATACAATGGCCATAATAATCGGATCCGCCCGCTTTTTTCGATAGAATCGATAGACCATCCGGTCAATGATCAACGACATCCCAACCGCAATCAAAATACCGAAAGGCAGGGCCAGCAATGCCGTGGGCAAGACACCGAAACGGATGCCGATGTCCTGAAAAAACCAAGTCAGCAAAATCGTACTCATCGCCCCGAATGCCATGAGTTCACCATGCGCAAAATTTGCGAAACGCAAAATACCGAAGATCAATGTGACCCCCAGTGCACCCAGCGCAAGCTGGGCGCCATAGACCGTTGCCGGAACAATGACGAAATTGGCCAATAATACGAATGCGTTCAGTATGTCCAAACTATCCCCCGAGAAAGGATCGGCGTACTTCGGCATCGGCCAGTAACGCTTGTCCGGTATCCGTAAAACGGTTACGTCCCTGCACCAGCACATACCCGCGATCAGCAATTTCCAATGCCTGACGGGCATTTTGCTCTACCATCAAGATGGCAATCCCGGCTTTCGCAATATCCAGTATCTTGTCGAACAGATCATCCATGACGATCGGTGAAACCCCGGCTGTCGGTTCATCCAGCATCAACAGTTTGGGCTGCGTCATCAACGCCCGTCCAACGGCCACCTGCTGCCTTTGCCCGCCGGATAATTCACCGGCCGGCTGCAGTCGTTTCTCCTCCAGAACAGGGAAAAGACGATAGACCTGCTGCAAGGTCTGGGTAATCTCATCGGTTCGTATGTAGGCCCCCATCTCCAGATTTTCCTCGACGGTCAATGAGACAAAAATATTATTTGTCTGCGGCACAAACCCCATTCCGACCCCGACGCGCTCTTGGGGCGCTAACGCGGTAATATCCACCCCATCAAGCACCACTGACCCCTGTTTCAGCGTGAGCATGCCAAATACGGCCTTCATTGCAGTGGATTTGCCTGCGCCATTGGGCCCCACCACCACTGCGATCTCTCCTTTTTCCACGGTAATCGTACAATCATGGATAATATCCGCTCCCGAACCATACCCGCCGGTCATATTCAGAGCAGACAGGAATTTCATTGCGCTTCCCTGCGCCTGTTTTTCAAACCCGTCCCAAGATAGGCCTCGATCACTTCCTCATTGGATTTCACCTCCTTTGCGGTTCCCTGAGCCAGCAACCGACCCTCTGCCATCACGATCACCGGATCACACATCCGCGTGATGAATTCCATATCATGTTCTATCATACAGAAGGTATATCCGCGTTCCTGGTTCAACCGATGAATCGAACTGCCTATTGTCTTTAGCAAGGTCCGGTTGACACCCGCGCCCACCTCATCCAGAAAAACGATTTTGGCATCCACCATCATCGTGCGGCCCAGTTCAAGGAGTTTTTTCTGTCCCCCTGAAAGATTTCCTGCCAATTCCCGTTCCAAGTGCGAAATCTCAAGAAAATCAATGACCTCACGGGCTCTTTCTCTGACTTTTCGTTCATGGTCACGCACCTGGGACTGCCTGAACCAGGCGTCAATCAACCGTTCTCCAGGCTGCTTGTCCGGGACCATCATCAAATTTTCAAGTACCGTCAACGTCGAGAATTCATGGGCAATCTGAAATGTACGAAGCAACCCTTTTTTGAACAACTCGTGAGGCGGCAGCCCGGTGATCTCCTCGTTATCAAGATAGACATGACCGGAGGTCGGTCGATAGGCCCCCGCAATCACGTTGAATAACGTTGTTTTACCCGCGCCGTTCGGACCGATCAGTCCGGTGATGGAGTTTTGTTCGATTGTCAGCGAGGTCCCGTCAACGGCACGGATGCCTCCAAAATGCATATGCAGATTTTCGACTCTGATCATAATGCACAATGGGCCCTGTCAAAAAAAACGGCCAAATAGCTTGACCGTTTTTAATTGGATTGGCGAAGTCGGCGTCAATGATAGGTGACAGTTTCAAATTTTCCTGATTTGACCTCGACTTCACGATAGGAACCGGATGATTCACCTGTGCCAATCAGTTCAACCGCCGTGCCGCCGACATAGTCTATCTCGCCGCCATCTGCCAGAATGCGCAACCCCTTGGCCAGTTCACCCGGATAGATTTTCTCTCCCGGGGCATTGGCTACGGCCATCACATGATCCTTAAAATCGGCACTGCGGCTGGATCCGGCAGATTGCATCGCCAGCAAAATGAGCGCAGAGGCATCATAACATTCAGGCACATACGAATCGGTTCCGTTAAAATCAGCATCCTTGGTCAAGTCAGCCATCACTGTCGCACCCGGACTGTCGGTACCGGGGACCGTCCCAAAGGACCCATTGATATCCGTTCCGAAATTGTCGGTCAGCGAATCGCCCACCATTCCATCTGGCAGCATAAAAGTATCAAACGCCCCACTGTCCAAGGCAGTCTGGATGATCCCCTTACCGCCCTGATCAATATAACCGGCAACCACCAACACCTCCCCACCAGCCGCCGACAGGGTGCCCACTTCCGCTGAGTAGTCGGCTTTGCCATCCTCGTGGGCGGCGGTTACGGTCACTTCGCCACCGGCCGCCTCAAATGCCGTCTTGAAGCTGTCAGCAAGTCCTTTACCGTAATCATTGTTGGTATGTGTCAGTGCCACTGAAGTGATTCCCCGATTGCCCAACACCACCGCCATGATCTGCCCTTGACGCGCATCGGATGGTGCCGTGCGGAAAAACAGGCCGTTATCCTTCAGCGTCGACAGCGCCGGTGACGTTGCAGACGGCGACACCATAACCACGCCGTTTGGAATCGCGACATTATTCAACACCGCCGTCGTTGCACCTGAACAGGTCGCCCCGTTAATCGCGGCCACCCCATCTGATGTAACCAATCGCTCGGCGGCAGCGGTTGCGGCTGCCGCATCAATACAGGTACTGTCAGCTCGGACCGAAACCACTTTCGTGCCGCCAAGAAAAAGTCCACTGTCGGAGACTTCGGCAATCGCCAACTCACCCCCTTTCGCCATCGGTGCCACCAGTGATTCAGTCGGCCCGGTAAACCCTTGGAGCATCCCGATTTTGACGACATCTTCTGCCACTGCAGTCACCGAAAATGCCATCGAAATTGCTGTTGTGACCAATAGTTTTCTCATCGTACTTTCTCCGCAAAAAATAAATTCTCCTCGTAAATGATTCATATCAGAACCGATTCTGACTCGACGACTAAACCATAGGTCAATCGTCGGAATTCAATTACATCGTAACCTTGATTCTAGTTCGATGCACTGTTGGAAACAACTGCTCTTCAGGCCTCATCGATGTGAGCTTTACCTAAAACATACTGGCTTCTCATTTCCTTGACGAAAACACCGAACATCAAATAAAGAATCGAAAAGTTGCCTGCGACAGCTGCCTCTCCCCAACCGAAACAACGCACCTTTGGCTGAATAATTTCGGTCTCGTGGTATATCTCACACCGTCG
The DNA here is from genome assembly GCA_965214625.1 of Candidatus Poriferihabitaceae bacterium. Classification (GTDB taxonomy): domain Bacteria; phylum Pseudomonadota; class Gammaproteobacteria; order Arenicellales; family Poriferihabitantaceae. The sequence goes on from OZ243962.1 coordinate 280,808, forward strand.
GACGAATCGACCAATACGTTCTGTTGACCGTGCTGATGATCCTTGTTTGCAATGCTTTGATCCTCGCCGGCCGCCGTCTTTCCCTGATGGCCGAATAATCCTTCAACACCCGACTCCTTGGTTACAACACCAGTGCCAACTTTGAACATGCAATGGCCCTGAGCCCAGTGTAGTCAGTCCGAGTCACTTCCGGTCCAATAGCGTGCTATTACGTATGATCAGCCGATAAATCAATCTATTTCGTTCCATCTCCCCTCGAAGGAATAATAAAATGCTCGGCATGACTTGATGGAGCGAAGGAATGAATAGATGCGCGCCGTTTATTCCCCGGCCAGGTGTTCTGCCCGAGCTGAGGGTCATGGCAACGCCGTTAATGAAGTCACGGACTGTGCCCGTTTGCAGACTCGTCAGACCCGAGTGTTTCGTGCCAGCATCAGTTCGCTTAGCACCGATATAACCATAAAGGATCGGGTCACTCGGGTCATCATTCATGCGTGAGGCACTGACCGCACCACCGAGTTCTTCGGCATTCGGTCCGAAGAACCTGCCGATGATTGTCCCTATGATGCCACGCACGCTATCGAACGACGGGACTGTCGCTTCATCGGCGCTGTCATCCCCGGTCAATGTCGCCGTGAACTGACCGTTTTCGATTTTCCCATCAGTAATGGTGAAGCTGCTCGTTGGTCAGGATTGACGAGGTGGTGCAGCACCTGAATACCGCTCTGTCCCTTCGACATCGAAAATTTCCCCCTCCAGCGAACGCATATCGAAATTGGCAACGATCCGCACTGACCCGTAATATCGCTACCTATTCTGATCGTCTTGCTGTCTTCGAGCGCCCATCCGCTCTAAACTCCCCGTCATAGATAGCTTCGCTCTCCGTAGGAACGGCATCCTTAGGAAAGGTTCGTCCTGTTCTTAATTTTGAAGAAGACCCTGATGGTCCTGCACACGGTGAGCGGCTTTAAACCCACTTAGAAAAGCCGTCAGATTATCACCCAATGCCGGGCACAGATAACCCCCTTCCTGCACGATCACTGTGGGTAAATTCAATCCCGCACAACGAGCACCGATCATCTCGAATCCCCGGGTGGTAATGGATAGGCCTGCAATCGGGTCCCCCTCGAATCCATCCAGACCCAAAGCAATCACCAATACGTTCGGACCAAAGACAGCGACCCGTTCCAGACCAGCCTCCAGAGCTTGCAAAAACACCTCATCACGACTGCCCCGCGCAATAGGCAAATTGAGATTGTATCCGATACCCTGGTCTGCACCCCGTTCACAGGCATGCCCCCAATAAAACGGATAGAATCGACTGGGGTCGGCATGGACTGAGACCGTCAGCACATCATCACGATGATAGAAAATACCTTGGGTGCCATTCCCGTGGTGCAAGTCAACATCCACCACAGCAGGCCGCATTCCATGATGGCATAGCCATTGTGCAGCGACCGCCGTGTTATTGAAATAGCAAAAACCGCCTGCCAAATCACGAAACGCATGATGGCCAGGTGGACGACACAATGCATACGCCATCGGCATTCCCTGATAGACCAGTGATGCCGCATGAACCGCACTGTTCACACTCCAGCAAATCGACTGATAGGTCTTGGCAGAGATCGGACAGTTTGTATCGGTCGTATGATAGCCCGTCTGCGCAATGGCTGATTTGGGATAGACACCCTCCCGATTTGCCGGATGGAGATTGGGAATGACTTCCTGTGAGGCACCGGGCATACGTTGCCAGCGACGGAAGATGTTTTTGAGAAACTGAATATACTCGGGGGAGTGAACGGCAGACAACGGCGCCAAACCGTAGTCAGCTGGTTCCACAAGTTCGAACCCGGCCGATTTTGCGCCCGCCAGTAACCGGTCCACCCGCTCGGGCTGTTCCGGATTAGCACTGCGGACCCCATTGGCCAGAAAATACCGGGGGTCATGCAACTTCTGATCCGGATGCAGAATCACTTTCATTCAGATAACGCCCCTTCTCTCGTCAACCCCACTGACACGACAACCATAAGACGACTCATTCCCTCGCAGTACATTTATCACAAATCTTTCTTGCACTTTACCCAACCCGCCGACAGAAATCAGGATGCCCGTTTTGAGCAGTAACCGCACTGGTTGCGTCATCACCCTCTCCAAGAACAGCACGATGCTTCGCTGCATCGACCGTGACGGACTGAGTGATAATGACTGGCCATGTGATCACACCCGGTCAAAAGGCGGTGTTTTCCAATCCCTTCAGGCCAAGCATGTCTCGAACCTGTCCAGGGGTTGCGATTTCCCGACCCAGACTTTCCGCGATCTGCCTTATTTTCCGTACCTGATCGGCGTTGGATTGGGCAAGTTGCCCCCGGGCGATATAAATGCTGTCCTCCAGCCCCACCCGCACATGTCCACCCATGGTGGCCGCCGCCGTGGTCAATGGAATCTGGTGCCTTCCCGCTGCAAGGACCGAAAAAAGGAATTGGTCTGCAAACAATTTGTCACCAATGTGTTTCATATGCACCAGATTATCGATATCGGCACCAATGCCCCCCAACACACCAAAAACAAACTGAATAAAGAAAGGCGGCTCAACCAGTCCACGGTCTGCAAAATGAGCCAGTGTATAGAGGTGTCCGACATCATAGCACTCGAACTCGAACCTTGCGCCCCGTTGTCTGCCCATTTGCTCAAAAATCGTTTCGATATCCTGGAAAGTATTCTTGAACACCCGGTCCCGGGATCCTTCAAGATAGGCTCTCTCCCACTCATATTTCCATTTTTGATATCGATTGGCCACACCAAACAGACCGAAATTCATCGATCCCAGATTCAAAGAACACATCTCCGGCGAGGCCTCTTTGGGTCCGGCCAGACGCTCATCCAGACTCATCTGTGCACTGCCGCCGGTCGTCAGATTGGCAATGGCCTCGGTACGCTGTCTGATTCGATTCAGAAAATCCATGAACAGGGCCGGTTCCGCCGAAGGATGGCCGGTCTGCGGGTCTCTTGCGTGTAGATGCAAGATAGCGGCACCCGCCTCAACCGCACCGATTCCCTCATGGGCAATTTCTTGTGGCGTGATCGGCAAATGGGGCGTCATGGTCGGAGTATGAATCGAGCCGGTGACGGCACAGGTGATGATAATTTTTGACATCGAAACGAGAGCGATTAAATTAAATTAGACATCCAGCCCATTGGCGACAGCAAATCGGGTCAGGCTGCGCCGAAGCTTGTCCATGATTTCATCAACATGAGACTGGTCAATGATCAATGGTGGACACACCAGAAAATGATCCCCTTCCAGTCCACCTCTGCTTCGGCGCGAATAGATAATCAACGCTTCCTCATAGGCAATATCCACCAATTCAGCATGGGCCTCCAGGGATGTCGGCAACGGTCTCATCGTCCGGGTATTTTCGACCAGTTCAAAGGCCAATAACAGACCTTTCCCCCTTACATCACCGACAAATGCATACTCACGCATCAACCCGTTGAGCTCCGCCTTGAGACTCTGCCCCATATGCCGGGCGTTTTCCATCATCCGCTGCGCCATCAATTCGTCCAGAACCGCAAGACCGGCCGCACATGCCAGCGGATTACCGGCATAGGTGTGACCGTGAACAAATCCCCCGTCATCGAGTACGGCAGAGACCATTTCATCCCGGGCCACCATACCGCCCAGCGGCATATATCCGGCAGCGTATCCCTTTGAGAGCACTAAAACATCCGGGCTGGCCGGCCAATGATCCGCCGCCACATAGTGACCGGTTCGGCCACCGCCAGTCATGACTTCGTCGTAAATCAGCAATACCCCGTACTGCTTGCATATTTCACTGATGCGCTCCATATATCGCTTGGGCGGCACCAGTGCGCCAGTCGACGCGCCACCGACAGGTTCAACGATAAACGCCAGTACCGTATCGGGGCCCTGTTTCAGTATTTCCGATTCCAGCATATTGGCATAACGCAAGCCTCTTTGTTCTTCCGTCAGCGTGTCTTTGTCCAGATAACAGGTTGGCGAAGCAATCCGTGGTGACTCCACCAGCATCGGTGCAAATGGCGCGGTCAAGGGCGTATAGCCGGTGGCACCGAGCGCGCCGAGTGTTGCGCCATGATAGCTGGGATAACGGGAAATAATCTTGTAACGCTGAGGTTGGCCGATCGCCAGGGCGTATTGACGACACAGCTTCAATGCACTTTCAACTGCCTCCGACCCACCCGATACAAAGAACACCTTGTTGAGGCCCTCCGGCATCAACGCTGCCGTCCGTTCAGCCAATCTCTCGGCGACTTCAGTTTCAAAATGCAGGCGATAACCGAAAGTCGACTTAGCCATCTGCTGACGCATCGCCTCCAATACCACCGGATTTGCATGACCGATATTACACACCATGGCGCCCGATGATCCATCCAGATAACGCTTGCCATGCACATCCCACATATACACTCCTTTGGCACGCTCCAACAGTGGACGAGGCAGTCGGTTCTGATAAAACAGATGAGAAGTACTTGTGGCCAACATCACCTCATGACGATTATCTTGAGAATGACCGCATTGTGACACTTCCGGCATCGGATAACATCATCAGCTTGCATGCCAGGGGTTGACAACCACAAGGGACAACCACGTGGTGGTCTTGGGCCAACAGTCCCGTTCCAACTTGAAAATTGGTCATGAGGGGTCAATCTGCGCTTCAGGGTATCGGTCAACCCCTCTACCAACAAGACTGCCGTGCTCTCATTGCAGCAACAGTCACAACGCGCCAGGACCAACTTACCCGGCCATCCGATTTCGAGCCATCCCGATGCGTTCAGGCGATCCTTTCTCCCGGCCAACATGCGGCCCATCCTGATCGATGAGACAGGCAGTCATCCAACCCGCTTCCAGCCTACCCTGAAAACAGGTTTGGCTCAGACACTCAATCTGACAGGCGTCCGATGGACGTCCTTTCAAAGTCGCCACTTTTTTGATCCATCACCCACAGTTCCCCGCAGGAAATATCGAACCAGACACCGTGCAGATGGATTTCACCCTGTTCCAGTCGTTTTTTCACACAGGGGAAGGTACGCAGGTTGGCAATCGAGTGTCGAATGGAGATACGCTCCAGTGCGGTTTGCGGATCGGTCTGCATCCGCGACGCCAGATGCTCTATCTGTCCAGTTAAAGAAGAGACAAGATCCATCCATTTTCCGACAAAGTCATCCGGAGAAAGGGGTTCTGGATGAGAATCAAGCACCGACTGAATGCCGCCACAGCGGCCATGCCCCATGACAATGACATGTTTTACCCGAAGGGATTGAACCGCATATTCCAAGGCCGCAGAGGTCGCATCGAAGACACCGTCCACGGTATAAGGGGGTACGAGGTTGGCGACATTCCGCACGACAAACAGTTCCCCCGGCCCACTATTGAATATGGTTTCGGGCGCCACTCTCGAATCACAGCAGGCAATGACCAGAGACCCCGGCTTTTGTCCTGCCTGTGCCAATTCAGCATATCTGGCCCGGTGCGCCCGATACCGGTCCTGCCTAAAGTCGCGGTATCCGCACAATAATTTTTCTGGAAACTCATGCATAACGAAAACAATACAATTTCTCACCAGGTTCGCTTGATTCGTGCTTGATACATCATCAGAGAATCGAGAGATGCGCTTCGACCGGCAACATGCCGGGTAAAGCAATCTGCTGATGTCCCTTCATCATCATCGGACTTTCACCGTGTTTTCAGTCGTTTTTCCCCTGCCATCGGGGATTTACCAGTATTATACTCTTTCCGTTCGCCATAGCCTGTTTCTATTTCACCTTGTCAAAAGAACATGACCGAACCGTCGCCAGATCGCATCAAGCCCGCTGACCTGCCGATTATCGACCTCTCCGGATTTGCTTCCGGTTCCGATACGGACCGTCAAACCATTGCCGATCAGGCAATCCGGGCTTGCGAAACATCCGGGTTTTTTTATATCGTCGGGCACATGATACCCGAACGGGTATTTTTCGAGGCGCAACAGGTCGCCCTGGCTTTCTTTCGGGGCCCCAGTGAGATCAAATCGGCCGTACACATCAGCAAGGTGCCCCATCATCGAGGCTATATCGGTCACCATGATGTCGCACCGGATGTCGCAAAGGGCGGTGATATCCGCGAAGCGTATAAAGTCGCCCTGGAACTTGATGAATCCGACCCCGACTACCAAAGTGGCATCACACTCTACGGCCCCAATGTCTGGCCACTCTCTCCGCCTGGCTTTCAGGAAAAGATTTATCATCTCTATACCCGGTTTCTGCAGTTGGCCGACCGCATATTCAGTCTGTTTGCGATCGGACTTCACCTGTCACCTGACTATTTCAAAGCACTGACCCACAAACCGGCCAGCGTTATGAATGTCAATTATTATCCGGCAACGCAATCATCCGGAAAGTCCCCGGTCAGTGGCATCGGCGCACACAGTGACTATGAAGCATTTGCCATGTTGTGGCAGGACGATATCGGTGGGCTGCAGATCGAATCGCTGCAGGGTGAATGGCGATCCGTCACCCCCCTGGCGAACGCGCTGGTGATCAATATCGGTGATTTGATGTCACGGTGGACCAATGACCGATTTCGGGCGACCCGCCATAGAGTGTTCAACACATCGGGCAAAGAGCGACTCTCAATCGCCTGTTTTGGCAATACCAACTATCATGCGATGATCCGATGTCTTCCCTCTTGTCATGACCGGCACAACCCGCCTCGTTATCCGGCCGTCAAATCGGGCGAGTATCTGATGAGTGCGATCAGGCGAACCTATGCCTATACCGCTGCCAGTCAAGCTCCCGGTACACGGTCCGATGATCACCCGACCGATTAAAAATCCTCCCGTTTTCAATCCATCCGGGTTATCCGTGTCCGGACAGTGCATCCATCCGGTCAGGAACACCGAGTACAAAGTACCGGTTCGAAGCTAAAACAGGTTCGGATTGAGCGGCGACCCGGCCGTCATGCCACCATCGAGCGTATAACATTGCCCGGTTGCAAATTGCGCCTCATCGGAAGCCAGCCATACCGCCAAGTTCGCCACATCGTCCGGCCGTCCGAATCGACCTGCCGGATGGCGCATCAATGCATCCCGTTTCGCCATCTCCGGATTATTCGCCATCTCAAAGGCCGACTCGGCCATGTCGGTCATGATCCACCCGGGGCTGATCGCGTTACAACGCACTGCCGGTCCGTGGTCAATCGCAATCGAGCGTGTAAGGCCCTGTACGAACGCCTTCGAGGCATTATAAATCGCCAACCCCGGATCGGCAGTGGAAGCAGAAATCGACCCGATATTGATAATGGAACCCTGTTCCGCCATCAGTGGAATCAGCGCCCGACAGGTCAAAAAGACGCCTTTTGCATTGACACCCATCAATGAGTCCCAATCCGCATCCGTGGTCTCCAGTATGGTTTTTTCGAGCTGTACGCCGGCATTGTTGACCAGAATCGAGAGGGTTCCAAATGTCTCCCTGATGTGACTTTCCAACGCGGCAACCTCGTCTTGACTGGCGACATTCGCGGTACACCAATGCACCTCTTCGGGCCATCCTGGGGGTTTGGGTCCCCGCCCACAGGCCATCACCGTTGCGCCTTCTGCGCTGAACCGCTTGACAATGGCTCGACCGATCCCCTGCCGCCCGCCGGTCACCAAGGCATATTTTCCGCTCAGGCGTTCCCCCTCACGCATCATTGACTTGCCCGGTTTCAACCCGGTTGGATGAACCCGCCCACACACAAAAACCAGTGTCGGCCACTTTAACGGACCGCATTGACAGTTGAAGCCGCCATGACGATTGAAGCAGACGCTGATGGCAAGCTTGCCGTGACGACGCCTTCCGCTTATTGCGCCAGATAACCCACGATGGTCAGCACCACGGTATAGGGCAGTGCCATGTAGACCATGGTCATATATCCAAGACGGATCGCAGGGGCCAGTGCGGACGTCAGCAGAAACAGGAATGCCGCCTGGCCATTGGGCGTCGCAACCGAAGGCAAATTGGTACCGGTGTTGATGGCAATCGCCAGGGTATCGAAATGTTCCCGGCTGATTATGCCTGCATCAAACGCATTCCTGACTTCATTGATATAGACAGTAGCAACAAAAACATTATCGGAAATGGCCGACAGAATACCGTTTGCCAGAAAAAAAGCCTTGGCCTGCTGGTCCAGGGGCAGTCGCAGCACCCACTCGATAACCGGATTAAACAAATGCAGGTCATGGATCATCCCCACCACAACGAAGAAAATGCACAGCAACGAAACAAAAGGCAAGGACTCCTCAAACGCTTTGCCAATACGATGTTCTTCATTAATCCCGGTCAGGGCCGTCACAAAGACCAGCAGGGACAACCCGATCAGACCGACCTCCATAATATGCAATGCCAGACCGATCACCAGCGCAATACCACTGACACCCTGAACGATCAAGGCGTACTTGTCACTACGGGTTCGTTTCTCGTCTTCCATAGTGAGATAGTCACCGAGAATATCCCGCACTCTCGGGTCCAGTTTCTCTCCATACCCGAATTTTCCGACCCATTCCAAAACGACACAGGTAATCAAGCCGGCAATCACCGCCGGAATGGTGACATGCGACATCTGCTGGGCAAATTCAATGAATTCCCAGCCCATCTTCTCTCCGATGAGCAGGTTCTGCGGTTCTCCAACCAGTGTACAGACCCCCCCGAGTGCCGTTCCCACGGCACCATGCATCACCAGGCTCCGGACATAGCTTCTGAATTTATCCAGTACTTCGCCACCCAGTGTGGGATGATCGGCAACGCCATCGTGATGACTATGTCGTTCGCCTTGCAGTGAATGCACCTTTTCATACACGCCATACAGGGCAACGAACACGGTAATTAACACCGCGGTCACCGTCAAGGCGTCCAGAAAAGCCGACAAGAAGGCCGCAGAAAAGGAAAACAAAAGGGAAAGCTGCCATTTGCTTTGAATATTCATGATCAACTTGGCGAAAATGAAAATCAGCAATGGCTTCATGAAATAGATGAAACTGACCATGAAAATCAGCAGCGCCAGCACCCCGAGGTTGGACTGTATCTCGTGCCATACCGTATCAGGGCTGGTTAAGCCCAGCGCGAGAATCCCAAGACCCAGGAGTCCCCCACTTTGCAGTGGATAACATTTCAATGCCATCGCCAGACTCAGGATGAACATTGCAATAAATAACCACCCGATCACGGTGAGTCCAAGCATCAGCTTGAGGGGCCAGGCCAAAACCAGAAAACCAAGAATCGCGTTCTTGAACCATCTTGGGCTGCGCCCTAGAAAATTGTCATAGGCAAGGGAGAGGGACATAAGGCTTGTTTATTATGGATTTACTCCACGACACACTGAGCCAATACGGCGCATACAATGATCGTGTGATTAAGTGTCTGGAAAATAGAATGATTATAATGATTATATGAAAATTATAGTGACTTGTGTCCCTTTAGAAAAGAGAAAAGAACCTTTCGTTGTCAATCATCCCCTCTCGCGATAGCCGGCATGACATCTGCTTTTGCCGGTCCGTTGCTGTGCTGCGATAATCCAATTCGGCCTCGATCATAATAAAATGGCTTGCTAGATGGCGATTTGAGATTGCAGCTTGCCCTGACACTGGCCGGGCCTGCCAAAAACCAATGTTGTCGATGTGCATAGCCCGCCGACAGGAGGGTATGCTCATCAAAACAGTGCTGCAGCGCCTCCCCCGGTATCAACAACAACCGATTTTGGCGCTGCGTTAGCCAATGGACCGCTTCGAGTGTTTCCGACCGTACCGCCAGGCCATTCGGAAGGATCAGCGGCTTTTCTTTCCATCGGCGAAAACCGAAATGAACAATGGGTCGGTCCAGATAGAGAAGAAACTGCTCTTTCCAGCTGACCAGCGCCAATTCAGCCTCCTCGCCAATCAATCCATTCACCTCACTGATAAAGGCTGAACCGCTTCTTACCTCATTGACTCTGGGTGCTATCCACAGACTATACGTTAACCAGAAGCCACAAAGGAAAATCCCCCAGCCAACCAGACTGTGGCGCGCTCTGGTGATTATGCTGGCCGCCAGTGCGATCACCGCAACACAGCCCAGCGGCCACCACGGTTCGATGCGATAGCGGTCGACCAATGCGACCCCTGCGTCCGGATTGAGCAGTAAAAAATAACCGACGATCCCAAGACAGGCCAGGCCAGTGAACAGTAAACCGAAACACAAAAGATGTTTTACCCCGGTCTGTCGCAACAGTTGACCGAGATAGGGAGCCGTGATGAGGGCCACTACCGGCAACAATGGAAGAAGATAAACCCCTCTTTTTCCACTGGCGGCAGTAAAAAAAACCAGCACGCAAACAATCCATCCAAACAACAAAAAACAGCGCGATTCCCGCTGTTGGATTGCCTTGATCCACAGCGGAAGCAGCCACGGCAACAGTAGCGAGATCGGCAGCCATAAAAACGGAATGACATGGGTAAAGAAATACCAGAAAGGCTGGCGGTGATCCCAGGCCTGCAAATAGCGCTCTCCGGTTTGTTTAAATAAAATATGGTCGCGGTAGACCTGCATGGCCGCATCGTCGCTTTGGTTCACATGAAACAGCATCGGCACAACCCATGTCGCGATGACAGCGAAAAACAATGCGGGCCCGATCAACCATCGCCAAGACCAACCCGGTTTAACCACCTCCATGCGCAACAAGACAGCGAGACCGTAGGGAACGAACACAAACAGCGCCAGAAATCCAACTCCTTTTGTAATTACGCCCAGACCGGCAGAACAGAACCCAAGGTAGTACCAACCCCAGGAGGGACCGGCCTGCAGATGCCGGATGAACCCATACAGTGCCAGTGTCACCCAGAAACACAACAACATGTCGATTTGGGCCACCTTGGCCAAATTCGTAAACTGGAATGTCAGCAGCAGCAACAGGCTGGCCAACATACCGATGCCGCGATGCCACAATCGTCGGCCCAGGTCGTAGACCAGCAGCAACACCGCTATGCTTGCAAACAGGGACGGCAGCAAAAACGCACCGCGAACGGAGTCCGTGAGACAGACAAAACCAGCCAATATCCAGAAATACAACGGCGGTTTGTCGGCATAGTACACGCCACCTATTCGCGGGAAAAACCACTCCCCGCTGATCACCATGTCTCTTGCAATCACGGCAAACCGGGGTTCATCGGCTGGCCAGGGATCACGTAAACCAAACCCGGCCCCGATGATGACCAAAGCGGCAAAAATAATCAGCCCGACATCTGTCCGGCAACATCGACTGTCCTCGTCACGCCATATCCGTGCCCAGTATTGGCTTATCACCGTCGGACGCCTCACGGGACGGCCCAACTACTCGGTAGAAATCAGACGCCCTTCCTTGTGCAGAAAAAAAAGATTTCGGGTATAGATCAACACACCCGCCCCTTGCCCCAGGATAAATACCGGATCCTGCCTGTAGATCGCATACGCCAGTAGCGTCACTCCCCCCAAAATACTGAAATACCAAAAGGCGACCGGAATAATGCTTTTCTTTTGCCGCTCACTGTGAAACCATTGAATCAGAAAGCGCATTGAAAAAAAAGCCTGACCGATAAAACCGACCACCAGCCATACCGTTGGTGTACCCATAAGCAAATCTCCTCGTGATCAAACTGGGATTAACGATGCTTTTTCTGTCGGACCACTACCGCACGTCGCTGTAACCACATCACACCCAGGATATCGATTATACCCACCCATAACCGGTTAAAAACACCGTAGTGTGACTGGCCTGCCAAGCGTGGCCGATGATTGACAGGAACCGAATGAACCCGCCCGCCTTCCCTTAACACCAGCGTCGGCAAAAACCGATGCATATGATCAAAATAGGGTAAAGACAGGTAGCTCTCTTTGCTGATCAGTTTCAGACCGCATCCGGAGTCCGGGGTTACATCGCCCAACAGCCAGGCCCGCACCCTGCTTGCAACGAGGGACGACACGCGCCGTACCCGATTGTCCTGACGCGCATGGGACCGGTCACCAATGATCAGGACAACACGGCCATCCGGTGCCTGCTTCTGAAGACAATCCAACAACCTGACAATATCGGCAGGGTCGTTTTGTCCATCACCATCCAAAGTGCAAAGCCAATTGTATTTGGCCTTTGTGACACCGGTCCGCAATGCCGCCGACTGTCCGTAATTGTCTTGATGTCGCACGACCCGGAGTCGTTCTTCCTTCAGGGCAAATCGACTGAGTCGTTCTGCAGTATTGTCACTGCTGTTGTCATCGACAAAAATGAACTCCAATGCACGCTTTTGAAGATCAATCCGGACCAGTTCTTCCAACAACCCGATCACGTTGTCCGCTTCGTTATGAACCGGAACAATGACACTGACTCCGTTGATCTCCGGTATACTCACCACTGACAAAAAACAGGTTCAAGAAATCGATTTAGCCGGGAATAAAGACACGCTTTGCAACTGACCATTGTACCGTCTTCGAGAAGTAACAATCAGCATTGTACTGCACCCATTTTATCAAACACAGCATACTGCTTTTATAAAATACACTGAAAAGTACTGTATGAGGAGCGACTTCCCCCGGTCTATCACTTGGAACATGCACCGTGACGTCGCCAACATCCTCCTGCTCTCGCTTTCCGCTTTTAACGGGGTTTGGTACCCATCCGGCTCAAGTATTCTGTCCCTGTGGCCATTGAGACTGGGCTATCGGCAAACAATTTATTGAGACATCCTGCGAACTGAAAGGACGGGTCTGTCGAACACGCCATGTATACCCCATACAAGCCATCGACGTGTCCTTGAGACAGCATACCAAATCGGAAGATCAGGAGTGGTGCCAGATGACTCCGGCAAGGTGGGTTCGTCCCAGCCGGACCGTTGCCTTCCAGCCGGGACAAAATCAGAAGCCATGTGGATCAGGAGGCTTTGGCCTGCTCCCGGTTGTATTCGAGGATATCGCGTTCTCCAATCGGAATCGACCTCGGTTTCATTGCTTCTGGAACCTGTTTTTCCAAACGCACGCTCAACAGGCCATTATTCAGATCGGCACCGATCACCTCAACATAATCAGCAAGATTGAATTTGCGCTCAAAGGCCCGGTTTGCAATTCCCTGGTAGAGAAACTTGCGACCGGACTTCACTTCGGATTTTCTTCCACGAATTGTCAGGATGCCTTTCTCGACCTGAATATCCAGTTCTTTGCCGGAAAAACCCGCAACGGCAATGGTGATCGCATACTTGTTGTCATCCAGAACCTCGATATCATAAGGCGGGTAGCCCACCGAGGTCGAATCGCTTCGAAAAGTCGTATCCAAAAGGGAAGCCAAACGGTCAAAGCCGATGGTGCTGCGGTAAAGCGGGGTCAAATCAATCGTAGTCATAATATATTCTCCTATGGAAGCAATACATGGTTATTACAAGTTACGATGTTAATCTCTCGGAGACTTAACATCGTAGGATTGATATAGGGACAAACAGCCCATTTCCAAGTAAAAATTCAAAATTCTTGAGGATTTCGACTTCCATCATCCGGAAAACCGGATCGTGTTTTCTCGCAGTTACTCCCTCCGTCCACTGCCTGGAAAAACCCCATAACACTCGGGACCGGTCCGCAAGGCGTACAGTCTCAACAGCGATCCCTCTCCACCATCGGTTGCGACTCGACCCCACACGCGATACATTTAGCTACAATCCATATCCAACATAGCAAATCGCCGACCATGTCTGTCCGACTTGATCACGCTCTTGAGGATGCGAAGGCGTGTTATTTGAACAAAAGACCCCGTTGCATCGAGTCTTTTGATCACGCAACGTCCTTCATGCCCGGCGGCAATACCCGTACCGTCCTGTTCCACGAACCGGTGCCACTTCGTATCATACGCGGCAAGGATTGCCTGATCACCGATGCGGACGGGTTCGAATATGTCAACCTGCTCGGGGAATATACGGCAGGGTTGTTTGGTCACAGTCATCCCACCATTATCCAGGCAATCACGGAGGCATTGAACAATGGACTTAGTTTAAGCGGCCATACCCTGCATGAAATTGAACTGGCCCGATTGGTTTGTTCCCGGTTTCGATCAATTGACCTGGTACGATTCACCAATTCCGGGACTGAGGCAAACTTGCTGGCCCTGTCGGCAGCCCGTCACTTTACAGGCCGTCCCAAAATCATGGTCTTCGAAGGGGGCTACCACGGTGGCCTGCTGTATTTTCGATCAGGCAGTTCCCCCGTCAACGTACCCTTTGATTACCTGATAACACCCTATAATGAGATCGACACCGCGAGACAAATGATCCGGGCCAACAGGGATACGTTGTCTTGTGTGTTGGTTGAACCCATGCAAGGCGCTTCCGGATGTATTCCGGCGTCACCTGATTTCATGCAAATGCTTCGCGAAGAGACCGCTGCTGCCCGAATCGTTTTGATTTTCGATGAAGTGATGACCTCCAGGCTGTCCATCGGGGGATGGCAACAACGACATGACATCATACCGGACATGACCACACTCGGAAAATATCTTGGAGGCGGCCTGTCTTTCGGTGCCTTTGGTGGTCGATCTGACATTATGCAGATTTTTGATCCACGACATCACGACAGCCTGCCGCATGCCGGCACGTTCAACAACAATACCCTGACGATGGCAGCGGGCGTGGCTGCCATGGAAAAAGTGCTCACAGCCGCAGCACTGGAAAAAATCAATGAACAGGGAGATCAACTCAGGACAAGACTGAACCAGGTCGCCACGCAGTACCACGCCTGCATTCAGTTTACCGGCATCGGTTCGCTGCTGGGTATCCACACGACCCGTCGACCGATCACCAACATCAAAGATGTCCGATCCGGAAACCCAAAGGTCATGGAACTCCTTTTTCTGGATTTGCTTGAACGGGGATACTATGTCGCGCCTCGCGGCTTCATGGCCCTGATGCTCTCTTTAACCCAAAAGCACCTGGATGATTTTGTGACGGACTTTGTCCGGATTCTGACCTCCAGGGGTCAGGTGTATCAATAATCGAACCCCGTACGCCTCTGTGCTTGCGGTCACAATGCACCACTGCCCCATTAACATC
Organism: Candidatus Poriferihabitaceae bacterium; assembly: GCA_965214625.1. Classification (GTDB taxonomy): domain Bacteria; phylum Pseudomonadota; class Gammaproteobacteria; order Arenicellales; family Poriferihabitantaceae. The sequence continues at coordinate 295,891 of OZ243962.1, forward strand.
ATGCCGAACAGTTGATTCCGGGTATGCGGCACTGACCGGGCAACACGGCCACGTGGGGAACCGATATCTCTCAGTGGCGATGTATTGCCACAACGATGCTTTTTCGGGACAATACGGTCTATTCATTCCCTCTTCAAGAATTCAGATGACCTCTTCTCACTCACAATCCGAAAAAGCCCAAAATGCGGCAGGTTTTATCGCAGCGCTCGACCAAAGCGGTGGCAGCACACCCAAAGCCCTGAGACTGTATGGCGTCAACGAGGATGCATATGACGGGGAGGCTGAAATGTTTGACAAAGTGCATGACATGCGCACCCGCATCATGACCAATGCAAGCTTTACCGGGGACAAGATACTGGGCGCCATTCTTTTTGAAAACACGATGGACCGGACGGTAGACGGTCTGCCGACTGCCCGTTATCTCTGGGAATCAAAAAATATTCTTCCCTTTTTGAAAGTCGACAAGGGACTGGCTGAAGAACAAGCCGGCGTTCAGGTCATGAAACCGATGCCCACCTTGGAAGCTCTATTGCAAAAAGCCGTGGACAACGGTGTCTTTGGCACCAAAATGCGATCAGTCATCAAGCTGGCGAATGAAGCAGGAATCAAACGAGTCGTTCAGCAGCAGTTTGATGTCGGCAAGCAAATTATTGCCCATGGACTGATTCCGATTATCGAACCTGAAATCGATATTCATTCCCCTGAGAAGTCACAGGCAGAGCATTACCTGCGTGATGCCCTGATGAACCAGCTTGATTTGCTGTCACAAGAACAGCGCGTCATGTTCAAATTGACGTTACCCGAACAAGCCAATTTCTACCGGGGCTGCGTCGAACATCCCAATATTATCCGGGTTGTTGCTTTGTCCGGCGGCTACAGTCGAGCGGTTGCCAATCAAAGATTAAGTGAAAACAATGGCATGATCGCCAGCTTTTCCAGGGCGCTGACAGAGGGACTGTCTATCCAACAGACTGAAACCGCATTCACAACGACACTGGCCACGTCCATTGATTCGATCGCAGCGGCCTCGGCAACTTAAATGTGGTCATCGTAATCCAGTGCGACCGGTTATCATGACCGGTCCGCTACCCGCACACGATGACCGATGCGGGTCATGCCATTCAGGTCTCTCCTGGCTTGTGCCTGGATATTGCTTCGGACAGGTCGGATTGAAATCTCGGTCACTCATGGAATACGCCCGTATCACGGCTGGGTAAGATTGGATTTCAGTCGAGAAGCGAGCTTTCTTTTCTCTTTGTCTCTTTTTGTCTTGTGAATGATAAACCGCCAGAACCGGTTTCAGCCTGCGCGGGCCAGCGGACCTGCCCGTTACTGAGACGACTCGCCGCCATTTTTTATGATGCCATTCTGCTCTTTTGTATTATTTTTATTGCCTGGCAACCCGTCCCCCTGCTTTCAGACGAACTGAACCCGCTGCTGTCAAAATCCATCAAGCTGATTTACCTTCTCACCATCAGTTTCCTGTACTTCGGGTGGTTCTGGCGAAACGGAGGGCAAACACTGGGCATGCGCACCTGGAAAATTAAACTCGAAGGCGAAACCGCCGTCATTCCATGGCGGATCCTCTTGCTTCGCTTTTTATTTGCACTCCTTTCTTGGGCCAGCTTCGGTATGGGATATTTGTCGAGTGCCTTTCATCGGCAAAACCAGACATGGCACGACCTTGCTTCTGGCACCAGACTCATCATCGCCGACAAGCACGATCGATGACCTTGGCTGTTCCGGTGAGTCAGCGGGCGGACCGTTGCCGATAAAAATACAGGCACGCTGTCATCAACGCTGCCGCCATCACAACCGGTATCGTATTTTGATTCAGTTTTTCCCATCCCAACATAAAATGCAAATAACCTGAACCGAACGCGGTAGCCACCACAGCGGAAAACACCAGAAAGTCATTGACGCCCTGTACCAATCCCTTTTCTGACGGCCTGTACACCTCGGTTAACAGTGTTGTCCCCCCGATATAAAGAAAATTCCAGCCAATGCCCAGTAAAACCAGTGCGGACAAAAAATACCAGAAGCCGCCGCCGGACATACTGATCAATCCGCAGATAAACAGCATAATCGCCCCCGCGAACATGACACTCAATACCCCAAATCGATGAATCAGATGACCCGTAAAGAACGAGGGCGCAAACATACCGACAATATGCCACTGAATAACGGTCGCGATCGCAGCAAAGTCCATCCCATGGTGATCCATCCCCAGCGGTGTTGCGGTCATCAACAAATTCATCGTTCCGTAAGCAATCATGGCGCAGGTGGCCGCAACAATAAAGGTGAGTTGACCGAATACCTGGAACAACGGTCGTTTGGGCTGAGCCGTCATGTCCAGGGCCGGTTTGGGGATCCTCAAAAACAGCTGAATGACAATCACGCCAAGAGATAACAGGCTGATACAGACATACGAGGCCGAAAAGGACGGACCGATCAGTGAATCCTTTGTATATCGAGCGATGGTAGGTCCAATAAAGGCAGCGAGCAACCCACCTGCCAAAACCCATGATATGGCCCTGCTCTTGTAGTGCTCCGTGGCAACCTCGGTTGCTGCGAAACGATAAAACTGGGCGAATGAACTGGCGATACCGAATAAAAAGGACGCGACACAAAACAAAATAAAGCTGCTGTTGTATATACCATAGCCCGCCAACCCACCCGCAATGACCCCGCTGCACCCGCCCAACGTAAAGCCAATGCGCCTTCCATAGCGTTGCATCAGCAATGAGGCAGGAATCAACATGGTCAATACGCCGACAAATGACAAGGCAAGCGGTAGCGTCGCCAGTCGGTCAGTGGGAGCGATTTGCGTGCCTACCAAGGCTGAACTCGCCATCATCATGGATGTCGAAGAGAGCATCAAGGCTTGGCATATCGCCAAAAACAGGATATTTTTTCTCATAAAGCAGATAGTGATTAAACAATCACATCACATGACAATGTCTGACGAGTACGTCATGGTTCTGTGGTGGTCATTGATGTCGACATGATGTCGGGATTGACTGAAGGAGTGGAACCGTTTGTTCCGTACCTTGCCATTATCGCCGACTTGGGCCGTGATGTCATCTCAGCACCATATATTATCCATTGTCGTGTCAGCAGTCATACTACTGCCGTGAATCAGGCGAATCTGGTCGGCATCTTCAATATGTGAGTGAATGAGAAAATCATTGACCAGTCGTACGAAATACCGCAATCATGTGTTCATGTCTCAGGTTATTGCATACGCCGTCGGCCTTGTTCTCCATTGATAGCGTTGAAACAAACCAGCCGAAACACCCTCAGGACAGGCGATCACATCCCTATTCCTGGTGTAAAAAACCCATCACCCGTTCATGACAGGAATGAGAAATCGGCCGCTATCTTTTAAATCGTTTCCTTCCCTTTCAACGCATCATGAATGAATCGCGAAAATTGAAGTCAGGACACAACAGCTGCTATAGTCATACATCGGTAAAACCAGACCGGGAAGTACGGCAATGAAACAGAGCTTTGGGTGGGGCATCACATGGTTTCATGCGGTTATGATACTGTCGGCTTTCTTGTCGCTGGCTTTTCCTGATCTCGCACGCGCCGCCAAGAGTGACCATGACACATCTGCTCAAGGTGGATTTTATGCCGGTGTCTTCGCCGGTCGCAGTCAAATCGCCAATCAGATCATTGATATCAATGGTTTTGCGAATTGGGGGCAGAACGGATGGACTGTCGATTATGATAATACCGGGTCTATCGGCGGTATATTGATCGGCAAAAAGCATGATCTGGGTAGTGTATTGCTCAGGACTGAAATGGATATTGCATCAGGCGGTATATCAGCGGCCTCTAACAGACTGGACCCATATGGTCTGGACGAGACGGCCAAAGCGGAATTTCGATCAATTATGACGGCGCGCATGGGACTGGAGCGCTCTTTCGGCCCCGTCACGTTCTTCGTCTCAGGCGGGCTGGCAGTTGCCCGGATTGAGAATTCGGTGACCGATATTGATTTTGGTCCGAACATGACGACTCGGATCGACCCTGACGATTCTTTTCGTAGCAGTTCAATGCAAAGCGGCTGGGTGGCGAGCCTCGGTGTCGAGGCGCCTCTGTCCGATGCATGGACATTGCGGCTCGAAGGATTGCAGATGGATTTCGGACAGGATACCCATTATGTCAATCGCTCCGGCAATAACCGATGTGGACCGGGGTTGCCGCGAAGGTCGTGTCCCTACAAAACCGAGAACAGGGCCGGCATCTTCAGGCTGGCAATCATATATCGATTCGGCGGTTGACGAAGTGCCGGTCAACCGGTCAGCCTCCCTGAGTCAACGACGATTCGGACATCACAACCGGTTCATTCAATGAGTTCAGATCAACATGAAAAGCTGATCGAGATTTTCAAGGACATGCTATCGGCAAAAAAGAGCATGCCCGATTCGACAAGCTCCGCCCCCCATGCCGACAGCCTGTCATTCAGCCAGTCCCCGACCGGACGGCAGTGGCAGTTTACCCTACCGGGCCTGTACCACTTCTGTTGTCAGTCAAACCGCGAATTGAGTGATCTCGGGTATCGGGGATTCAGGAAGCTTTTGTTTCGATACCCAACCAACCGGCGGATTTCCGGTGGCGGCGGGCAGTTCGTCGTGGTCGAAAACAAAGGGCATATTGACCGTAATATCTATGCATTGATCCACAGTGATCAAATCAATCAGCCGGACTCGCGGATGATCAAAAAACGACTGGATTCTGGGTCTTGGCGTTTCACTGACTCCTGATTCCAGCCCAATGACAGGTTCATCCGTGTGCAGCCGGGTCTGAAGAATGGACTATCCCGTATTCATTTGGCAAGCAAGCCACCATCCGGCCAATGCATTTGCCTGTCAAGGGCTACAGTCCGGTCATACCCATCAAAAACTGGTGGCTGGAAACATGGATTGCGAACAAGATGCACGGTTCATGACCAGGTGATAGAATCGGTGTCAATGTCTGGAGAGATACGGGCAGTGCGATGGACTTTCGTCTGTGGTTTCAATGTCTGATGTCTTGATACACCAAGTAAAGAGGGTGATGAAAGAGTGGTTGATTGTCTTGCTCGTGCGGGGGCCTGCGATCTCGACGGATTCTGATTCTGGAGACATTTTCCCAGTCCCGGTGTCGCCTAGATCGTGCGGCTACCGGCAGGGTCTCTCGAAATCACTTCGAGTCTCGACGGCATTTCGATCGCGGATGCGCATGGTACACTACTGCCCTACGACTATCCGACCGCGAGTATTGACAATCGGCATCATCGGCGACATGCTGGACAGTGACTGTGTGCGGGTTGTCCAACGTGGCAATTGGCATAAAGACCAAACCGGATACAACACGGTGATCCATGTTTTTCAATCATCTACATTTCTATAATCAAGTTAATGGGGGAAAAGACAAAATGAGTACTTTAGCAACGGCCAAGGCAATCAGCGTGCCCACTGTTGGTATTCGTGTGCTGAGTCAACTGGCAGGCGTGTTCATTCTGGGCATAATCATTCTTTATGGAGCGGGCTTTGCAAACATGGGAGCTGTGCATGGTGCGGCCCATGATGCCCGTCATGCACATGGCTTTCCTTGCCATTAAGTCGTCAAGCCGTCGCTGATTCCGGGCTCGTCCGATGGTCTTTCGAAAAGTTGTTTACTATGCCATTCTGATTGGGGTAGTAGCTGGGGTTGTGCTGACTGTGGCCCAACATATACAGGTTGTCCCGATCATCCTTGCTGCAGAATCGTACGAAAGCGTATCAGTCGGCACCGCAACGGAGGCTGATGGCCATGCGCACTGGTTGCCGGAGAATGGCATTGAGCGAACTGTGTTTACTGCATTTTCCAATACACTAACAGCGATTGGTTATACGCTGATACTGCTGTCTTTGATGCTGGTTGTGCAAGTCCAGTCTCCAAGTAGACGGCATCGTCTTACGGTGTCTAGGGCACTTGGCTGGAGCCTGGCCGGATATGCCATATTCTGGTTAGCGCCGTCACTTGGTTTGCCGCCGGAAATCCCGCTACAAAATGCCGCCGATCTGCAAGACCGCCAGATATGGTGGTTGATCTGTGTTGTCTGTACGGCAACCGGGTTTGGTGGACTTGTTTTGGCGCACGCACCGTGGCGATGGCTGGCACCACTGGTCATTGCTGTCCCCTACCTGATCGGCGCACCACATCCTGAAGGTCCGATGTTCCTTGGTCAGACGCTGGAATCTGCAAGGGCACTTGAAGCACTTGCGACTGATTTTGTCTATGCGACAGCCATCGCCAATGCGGTGTTCTGGCTGGTACTCGGTTCGTTGACTGCCTGGGCGGGTTCCCTTATCAGCGATGACATCGCAACGGCTGACAGTTCCCCCTCCGTTCCCCCAAACCCGGCATAACCCAAGCCGTCAAAACAATCAACAAGAGCAGTATTATCCGTTTCAGGTCAATACCAAAAATTGCAAATGGCGGCCAGCAAAACCGATATTGACATGTCGTTTGCTGCGCTGGCGCGCTTTAGTCGAAAGCGTCATTTGATTGAGGTTTCGGTCTAGATTTACCCGAGCATCGACAGTCCAGCCACCGAGCACACAGTTCGGTGTCGTTCGGGACTGCGCACGAAGCTCCGTTTCGTAAACGCTGGCCCTCACTCATGTCGAGTCACTCAGGCTTTCAAAAGCGTTGCTTTTGATCGGCTGCGCAAACCAGTTTTCCCTATGAATCCAAGGCCTGTTGCTCCATGCACTTGATTGCATCAAGCACGGGCACCCAGCGTTGCCAGCCGGGGTTGACGTAGCCTTCTGCTTCGATGGAAGTCATCACCGTGGTGTCGGCGGCGCACCGGCCGGTCCGGGGAGAAAGGCAAATCAAGCTGAAAGCAGCGAATGTCGTACGACGAATCTTTCGGGAATTTGCCAAGGGCACGAGTCCGCGTGCGATTGCTCATCACTTGAACAAAGATGGCGTACCCACTCCTTCTGGCAAACCATGGGCGGACTCTGCCATCCGAGGGCATCAACACACTCGGATTTTTCTTTCCCGATGGAATGAACACCTCCTCTCTTGTGCTTCATCATAGTGAGGTAGGTGCCCGGAGACGGGCGTTTTGATCAGAAACATTACATTGAGAGAATGTCTCCATTCCATCGAGAAGATATGCAACACGATGCCGTACCACACACCAAGCCGGTTCTCGAAGATGTTTCCCGCGGAGTTGGCGATCCAGGGCCGGTACAGGCGGCCCGCGGCATGGCCCTCGCGATGCGCAAAGGAGTACACGATGGCCATGGTACGTCCCCCAAAGTCCACCCAAGCAAAGTAGTAGGCCGCGACGAGCCACCACGTCAACGCGCCGAGGGATATGGCAAGCCTAGCCGTGGAGAAAATCGCCGTTACGAAGTAGTCCACATGCACTTCCCACCGGCAGACATACCGGGCGCATGATCCGGCGCCGCCCAGCACACTGCGAAGTTGAGCATCAGCAAACTGTCGATGATACTTCGTGTCTCGATGAGAACGCGCACGCGCACGCGGTGATCAAACGTGTGTGAATGCATACGGTCGGGACACCTCGCCTGGTCGAATTATCTGCGGCCCCGGTGACTTTTGTAAGGAAGCATCATGTCATGCAGTCCCCGAACCATGCGGCTTGCGGACCAGAACGAAGAACATCGGCGTAAAGATACGGGATCTGCCGCCCTCGACCAGCGCATCCGCCGCCCTGTTGAGCAGCGTGCTGATTGCGCGGGACCCCTTCGGAAACAGCCGCAGCGGCTCCCCGGCCCTTAGCGCCAAATTCGTCAGGGCGCGACCGAGAGGCGTGCGCGGGATGCTCGAAAGTGTGAGGTCGCGACCCTGCAGCGTGCGGTACCAGGGCATCTCGGGATCTGATTCGGATGTGCGGTCCTGGGCCTCCAGAAGCTCGAACCCGGCTGCACGCAATGCAGCATGAACGTCCGAGATACCGGGAATATCGGGCAGGCCATTCCCGGCCATGATGTCGTTCTTGATCCGCTGGTGCTCGGCATTGCCCGCATCGAACCTGTCGGTGAGGCACCACTCGTAGCTTGCAAAACAGGCTCCCGGCCGCAGCACGCGAAAAATCTCCCGGAATAGCGCCGTCTCGTCGGGTGCGTGCACCGTCGCCTCGATGGCGAATGCAGCGTCGTAGCAATCGTCCCCTTCTGGAATCCGCATGTAGTCGCCTTGAATGAAGCTGCACAGCGCGCGGATATCCCGCGTGTGCAGTTTGGCGCGCTCGATCTGGTAGGCGTTGTTGTTGATGCCGACGATGCTGGCCCCGGAACGGCGCGCCAGGTTGCCCATTGGTCCGCCGACCCCGCACCCGATATCGATGACTTCCATCCCGGGTTTCAGGGACAACCGGTCAGCGATGAATTGCTGGTGCCTGAGCAGCGACGCCTTGAGGCTTTCGCCACGACGCCGGGGCGCGAAGTGAAAGCACTGGCCCCAGCCGAACTCGTAGAAGTCGGTCGCCAGGTTGTAGTAGTGATTTACGAGCGAGCGGTACTGTTCTTTCCGGCTTTGCTCGCCGGCGTCGTAGATCGCCGTATACCCTTCGACGGCGGATTTCACCTCGTCCGGGGCGAGGTTCGAGAGGGAACGGGACCTCGAACGTTTGTCGCGAGATTGGATCATCCGCGTATTGTGCCTGAAAGGTAGGGCGTATTTCCAATGAAAAATGAGCCTCAAGTCGGCGATTTTTGGATCATCGGTGGATGAGATCCGTTCGTTTCTGGACGGTGCCACCACGTTTGATTTTGAACCCCCGTCCCGTGAAGAGATCTATCAATGGCTCGCCGAGACACTGCGACAGCTGGGTTACCCCTCCCTCAGCAAGGCCGACCGGCTAAGCCGTTCATCCGGCGCTATACCGAGGCGGATATTGTGGTGCTCGCACAAATGGATGCGCTGCACGGCACCCTCTCGAGTCCGACCACCCGTCCGTTCCCCCAAACCCGGCATAACCCAAGCCGTCAAAACAATCAACAAGAGCAGTATTATCCGTTTCAGGTCAATACCAAAAATTGCAAATGGCGGCCAGCAAAACCGATATTGACATGTCGTTTGCTGCGCCGGCGCACTTTGGCCGAAAGCGTTATTTGATTGAGGTTTCGGTCTAGATTTGCCCAAACATCGACAGTCCAGCCACTGAGCACAACTCGGTGTCGTTTCACGCAGGTCTTCGACGGGCTTGCTGGAAATCTGCCGTATCACATTGGTGATGTCCGTGTAAAAACCGCCTTCCCTACCCTGCTCAATCTAGCGCGGTGCGCGCGGACATATAGGGAATGCGCGCCTCGCTGCGGTGGTCGAACCGACGAATGAGCGCAATCGGACTGTCGCTGTCGCGAAGCGCGAGCCGGGCTTGGGCTGCGCGCAGGCGGCACAGGGACACAAGCTTCAGCGTCGCCACTTCCGCCCGTTCAACCGGTCTGGTGTCCCCTTTGGAAGTGAATTTTGCGATCCAGAGATTGCCGTCGCCTGCGACATTGACTTTGGGGCGGGCACAGACCCCGCCGCACCGGCAAGTTCGCGCGCTTCATCTCGATGGAATAGACACCTCCTCTCTTCTGCTTCATCATAGTGAGGCAGGTGCCCATTCCATCGAGAGGATAGACTCGGAGGAGAGAAACGCCCATATTCGTGCTGCGGGCAAGGACCCGGATTCTCTCGACTCGACGGTCCGGGAGATCTACGACTGGCTCGCCGAATAGTAGAGGATGCAAAGGAAATCCTTTTCCCTGGACCACGACGAATTTTCGATGTAGACTGATGGGGATGCTTCCAGACTGCGAAGAGGCCATAAACGAGGCCAAGGTAGCGTATGGCGATTCAGCAGAGTTCTTCCAAGCGTCCGTACAAGACAGAAACGGAAAGCTCATCTACTGGTGGACTGACCTGTCAAGGCGGTATGATGAGACAACCATAAGAACGCAGGCTTACTAGGCTCCTGGCAATGACTGACATAGAGATTGAAACCGACGTATTTATGCGTTTCAATAAAAACCCGGTACAAGATCGTCAAATCAACACACTGATCGGATTGGCCAAAGGGATTACGGCCGATGGCCTTGTGAATCAGGTCGAAGCGGAATTCCTGCACGAGTGGCTTGTCTTAAATAGGCTCACAATCCAGGACAACCCTTTATTCAAATACCTCTTTAATCGTGTATCCACGATGTTAGAGGATGGTGTGCTCGACTCGGATGAGCAAACTGAGCTGTTTTCAGCGCTCCGTACTCTTTCCGGCGATAGGTCTGAGGGTGGTGAGTTCATGAAGTCTTCACTCCTCCCTATCGACCAGCCAGAGCCAGACATCTTGTTCCTCGGCAAACGTTTTCTGTTCACCGGTACATGTGCATATGGTACACGCCGAGAGTGCGAATCTGAGGTAGAGAAGCGGGGCGGAATCAGCGAGAAAAACGTGACCAAACGACTCGACTACTTGGTTCTGGGAACATATGTTACGCCCAGTTGGAAGCACGAAACCTACGGTAATAAGATCAAGAAGGCCATGGGATACCGCGATGAGCACGGGTTGCCGTTGTCTATCGTTACAGAGGAACTCTGGGCCATGAAGGCCGGGCTGTAGCTTGAGCAAGAATCCCGGAATCGTGGTCGCAAGGGCAATTTCGTTCGAGTATTGAAATTCCGAGTGCTGGCGACGACCATCGGTTTCGAACCGCAAGCATCCGACGACCTGCTTCTCCCCACCGAGGGCGACAATCGCTTCCGGCATCAGAATCCGACGCCTCTATCGTCGCCAGATTGCGTGGCGCTGCGGTCCGGGCTGGTTGCGGACACCACCGCTTTGCGCTTGCCGCGGACCCGTTTGGGAAGCCTCTCGTTTTCCAGCAACAATCTGGTCCTATCGTCGCTGGCGTCGAGAAAATTTGCTATGCGGTCCAACTCTCCCAACACGAGACACGCCAATACGCTCGGCGAATCCTTTTATGGAGATTCGGCGCTTCAGCCGAGCGATTTTCAGGTTTTTGCCCAGCGAACACAATGCGCGTTGTGCGTTTGGTGAATACATGTAAACTGCCATATATGACTTTTTCAAACAGTCTAATAAACATAAAAATGGCAGTTGACATTCCAATGTTTGCGACCGCCTCCGCTTCGGCGGCGTGCCGGGTGGCTGTCGTTCGTTGATTTTGTCCTGGTGCGGCTACAATGGGCGCAGGGGGCCGAACTGCCATGTGCCGGAAGGCAACGAACCGACTGCTGCGCTGAAATTCTGCAGCAGATTATTTCCTCCGGTGACGTTGTCCAAGGCCCTCTCGACACCGACCATCCACGTTTTCATGACAGTCAGTAATAATGAAGCCATTGCCAAATCATGTTGATCGGTTTGGGAGGTGGAACCCCCTCGGAAAGGCGCGCTTTGCACAAAAATAATGCTTGCTTTAATTTCCACCAAGCGGTAAAAGAACAGACTTTTGTTGAGGAGACCCCTTTGGAATTCTTAGATCAACTTTCCAAGCTTGCCCAGGTCATATTGGTCGATCTTGTACTGGCAGGAGACAATGCGATTGTGATCGGACTGGTTGCTGCCAAATTCACAAAGGACTATCGTCGAAAAATCATTCTGTACGGTGTTGGTGCAGCGGTTGTTCTCAGAATTCTGTTTGCACTTATTACGGTCCAGCTCCTCCAGATAACGGGGCTTTTACTGATCGGCGGTCTGCTGCTTTTGTGGATCTGCTGGAAGCTCTGGCAGGATCTGAGGCAACACCACCCACACAAAGAGAATACGGCGACGGTCGAGGTCGCTGATCAAGGTACAAATCCTCCCTTGATGGGTGCAATTTGGCAAATTGTGATTGCAGATTTGTCGATGTCGCTCGACAACGTATTGGCGGTTGCGGGTGTTGCCGATGGGCACAGTGGTATTTTGGTCTTTGGACTGGCGCTTTCTGTGGCCTTCATGACCGTGGCGGCGACCTTGATCGCCGATATTCTTGAAAAGCACCGATGGATAGGCTATCTGGGATTGGTTGTCATACTGTATGTTGCGATAAGAATGGTCATTGATGGTTATCTCCAGCTATTTTGATCTGTCTTGGCGGGTGCTGTCTCTTGTGTGATGCAGTCGAACATGCGGTTCAATTCAAACCCGCTTCGCAATAACGGACCGTTCAGGCAAATATGGTTGCCACGCCGGTTCTCAGCGATATCGATATGCCCGGGTCCGGTGCCACTTTACGAACGGCTCCGTGACTCCAGCGCGGAAATGACCGGCAAGGTCTTTCCTTCGAGATATTCCAAAAAGGCACCGCCACCCGTTGAGATATAGCAAATACGGTCTTCCAATGTGAATTTTTCAATCGCAGCGACCGTGTCCCCTCCTCCGGCAACAGAAAAGGCCGGCGATGTGGCGATGGCTGTACCCAATGCGCTTGTTCCGAAGGAAAACTGTTCAAACTCGAAGACACCCACCGGTCCATTCCAGATAATGGTGCCCGCCGAGACCAGCATCTCACAATAGTGCCGTGTCGTCGCTGGTCCAATATCGAGGATCATATCATCCTCAGCGACCTCGCTGACCGATTTGACCGTGGCGTCGACCTGGTCGGACAAGCGCTTCGCGACCACCACATCCGTTGGAATCGGTATCGCGGCACCATGTTGCTTGGCCTGTCTTATCAACGATTGAGCCTGCACAATCAGATCCGGTTCCATCAATGATCGACCGACCTGATAACCCGATGCCGCAATAAACGTGTTGGCGATGCCACCCCCGGGGATAAGCTGGTCGACGATACCGGACAGGGATTCCAACACCGTCAACTTCGTAGAGACCTTTGCACCGCCAACGATGGCAATCATTGGACGCACCGGTGTCTCAAAAGACTGGTCCAGGGCTTCTATCTCAGCCTGTAGCAGCGGACCGCAACAGGCAATATTGGCATACGTCGCAAGCCCCAGTGTTGAAGCCTGTGCTCTGTGTGCGGTACCAAACGCATCCATCACAAAAATATCACACAACCCGGCATATTGTTGTGAGAGACAAGGATCATTTGATTTTTCGCCCACGTTAAATCGGATGTTTTCCAGTAACACCGCCTCACCCCGTTCCGGTACGGGAGGCGTCGACAGATAATCGGTACTAAAGCCGATTTTCTTGTTCAATTGGGCACTCAGATAGTCGACCACCGGTGCAAGTGAAAACCCAGCATCATAAATGCCTTCCTGTGGCCGTCCCCAATGCGACATCAGCAAGACTCTGGCACCGGATTCGCAGGCCATTCGGATGGTTTCCAGTGAGGCATCAATCCGTTTACCCGAAGTCAGCACACCACGGTCGATGGGAACATTCAGATCCAGGCGTATCAAGACCCTTTGATCCGAGAGATCCAGATCCCGCATGCAAAGCATGGCAATCGCCTATTTGGCTGCCATCAATGCCATCGTGGTATCAAGCATGCGATTTGAAAAACCCCATTCATTGTCGTACCAGGAACAGACCTTGACCAGGGTTCCCCCGGTTACCCTGGTCATCCCCGCATCGATGGTTGAAGACACTGCAACATGGTTAAAATCAACCGATACCAGTGGCGCATCGACATAATCGAGTACTTTGCCATCTGCGGCATTGCGCATGACCTCATTGACCTCCCCGACAGAGGTCTCTCTCGCCGCCACAAAGGTCAAATCAACAACCGAGACATTGATGGTCGGAACACGGACAGAAAACCCATCGAGCTTCCCATTCAATTCAGGCAATACCAGTCCGACAGCCGCTGCTGCGCCCGTTTTTGTCGGAATCATTGAACTGGTCGCCGACCGTGCCCGTCTTAAATCACTGTGATAGACATCCGTCAGAACCTGGTCATTGGTATAGGCGTGGATGGTATTCATCAAACCATGTTCAATGCCAATACGTTCATTGAGCACCTTTGCCATCGGGGCCAGGCAATTGGTTGTACAGGAGGCATTGGAGATGACGGTGTCTGTTTGTTTCAGGGTATGATGATTGACGCCGAAAACAACCGTTGCATCGACATCGCTGCCCCCTGGCGCAGAGATAATGACTTTTTTTGCACCCGCCGCCAGGTGTGCACCCGCTTTTTCCTTTGAGGTAAAAAAGCCGGTACACTCATGTACGACATCGACCCCGATCTCGCCCCAGGGTAACTTGGACGGGTCACGCTCGGCGAAAACCCGAATCACATCCCCGTTCACGACAATATGATCATCCCGCACTTCAACCGACCCTGGAAACCGTCCGTGAGCCGTATCATATTGCGTCAGATGGGCATTGGTCTTCGCATCACCCAAATCATTGATCGCAGCGATTTCAATGTCACGATTGCCTGATTCATATTTCGCCCTGAGGATATTTCGACCAATTCGACCGTAACCGTTAATTGCAACTTTGATTGTCATTATGAATAAACCCTAATATAAATACCGTACAAATAATTAATAATTGATTGATCGACCAACAACCGCTCCCCTGTCCCTGACTCCGTGTTTGCTGAGCAACTTTGGTCAGTCAGCAAGCACACGCAAGACGGATTCGATGATTTTCTCAATCGTCATGCCGAGAAACCTGAAAACATCACCGGTAGGCGCTGACTCTCCAAACGTGTCAATCCCAACTACTCCGCCATTTCGCCCGACGTACTTTCTCCAACTGTCGGTCACCCCCGCTTCCACTGCAACGCGTTTGCCAACCGATGACGGCAGAACCGCTTCGCGATACGTCTCATCCTGGTCCTCAAACCGATCTGTTGAGGGCATGGAGACCACCCGGATGTCATCTCTTTGCATCTGTTCCACCGCGGCCATGACCAAAGCCACTTCCGACCCGGTTGCAATGATAATAAGCGACGGATCGCCAGGGGTATCTTTGAGGACATAACCGCCCCGCTTGATCATCTCGAGTTGATCAGGGGTACGGTGTTGATGCGGCAGACTTTGCCTTGAAAAGACAAGCGAAAACGGCCGGTCTGAAGATTCAATCGCCTGTTGCCAGGCGACGGCTGACTCGACGGCATCACAAGGACGCCATATCGACATGCCCGGAATCAACCGCAATGAGGCCAGTTGTTCGACCGGTTGATGCGTCGGACCGTCTTCACCCAACCCCACTGAATCATGCGTGAAGACAAAAATACTGGGTATTTTCATGAGTGCCGCCATACGCAGGGCGTTTCTGGAATACTCCGAAAACATCAGAAACGTTGCTCCATAAGGTTTCAAACCACCATGTAGCGCCATCCCGTTGATCATTGCCGACATGCCGAACTCCCTGACACCATAATAGATATAATTCCCTGCCGCCTGTTCATGCAGTGCGGCCGTTCCGGACCAGGTGGTCAGATTGGAGCCGGTCAGGTCCGCCGAGCCACCGATAAGTTCAGGAACAAGCGGGGCAAACAGCTCTATCGCCTTTTGGGATGCTTTACGCGAAGCCATGGTCTCTCCTTGCTGCGCAATGATCCCGATGTGTCGACGTGACAGTACATTCCAACGATCGGGCAGTCTGGCAACCATGCGACGCTCAAACTCACCGGCCATTTCCGGAACACAACGCCGGTATTGTTCAAACATTTCCTGCCATGTCGCTTCTGCCGACTGCCCCTGTTCAGTGGCATCCCAAGCCTGATAGATTTCGTCAGGAATCTCAAAAGCAGGATAATCCCACCCCAGTTGTTGTCTGGCCAGTTCTATTTCCACATCTCCGAGTGGCGCACCATGGCAGGATTCCGTTCCGCCCTTATTGGGGGCACCATACCCGATAATGGTTTTACAACAAATCAACGTCGGGCGATCCGGCTCACCCCGCGCTTTCATAATCGCTGCGCAGACCGCCACTGGGTCGTGCCCATCAATATCCGCAATGACCTGCCAGCCATAGGATTCAAAACGCAGGACCGTATTATCGGTAAACCACCCCTCCACCTTTCCGTCAATAGAAATCCCGTTATCATCATAAAAGGCGATCAATTTACCCAATTTCAGCGTGCCGGCCAAGGAACAGGCCTCGTGAGAGATGCCTTCCATCAGACAGCCATCCCCGAGGAAGACATACGTATAATGATCAATAATTGCCATGTCGGGGAGATTGAAAACGGCGGCGAGATTCTTTTCTGCAATGGCCATACCCACCGCATTCGCGATGCCCTGACCCAGTGGCCCCGTCGTGGTTTCAACGCCAGGCGTATAACCGTACTCGGGATGTCCCGGTGTTTTCGAATGAAGCTGCCGGAAATGCTTGATTTCATCCATGGAAAGCGCATAACCGGTCAAATGGAGCAAGGCATAAAGCAACATGGATCCATGGCCGTTTGATAATACAAACCGATCACGGTCAATCCATTGCGGATTTCTCGGATTGTGTTTCAAAAAACCGCTCCATAGCACTTCGGCGATATCCGCCATGCCCATCGGTGCACCCGGATGACCACTGTTCGCTTTTTGAACTGCATCCATGCTCAGGGCACGAATCGCATTGGCTTTCATCCGCTGGGTAATCTGTGTCATGCAACCCCCCTGTCTTTCATCGTATTAATCTGTTGACGGGGTCCACCCTCTGGCCAACTCTCTGTCTCATTGCTGCCAAACAAGCCGATCGAAAGGCCCGGTCGGACAATACAGCCACAACCTGAATATCCCGGGTATCGCCCAGCCAGGTGATACCTGCCTTCGGACCCATCACCCCACTTACCGCGGTCATCGAGACAAACCGGATGAACCGTGATCTCGCTCTTATTATACGCCCCATCCCGACTCCATCTGTTTCAAAGAGGTGAGGACTGTTGCACATCACTGTTCCGGTAAATCCAATCGATCCACTGATCCAGCAACTGGGTTGATATTGCCGCAACAACAGAGCGTTTTCTCAGTTTGCTACAGTCCAGAGGCAGCCCTGACAAGGAAGTGGCAACCCCACCCGACTCACGTAATATCAGATATCCCGCAGAAAAATCCCAAAGTTTTTGACCTCCATGGAGATACAGGTGAAACCGCCCCGATGCCAGCCAGCACCACTCGAGCACCGCAGAACCCAAATTCCGCTGTGAACGGTACGGAGGTGCTCTGACCAACTGCACGGCCAATTCTCCAACCAACCGCTTGTAATCAATATTGGCAATACAGTTTTCCAGACGATGGTCTCCGGAACAAAAGAGCTTTTCACTATTGAGATAAGCTCCTTTCCCTTTTTGGGCTGAAAAACACTCATCCCTGATCGGATCATAAACCACCGCGAGAACGGGGTTATCCTCTATCACCAGCGCCAAGGAAATACCGTAAAACTGAAATCCAGCCGCAAAATTCGTGGTGCCGTCCAACGGGTCCAGAACCCAATAGCCCCGCTCACTTTGTCTGCAGACCCGAACTTGGTCAACATGCTCCATCTCCTCACCAATAAAGCCGAACTGGGGCCATTTTTGACTGAGAATGCGAAACAGCTGGTTCTGGATCTCCTTGTCGACCACCGTGACATAACTGCCGTCTATCTTAGTTTCTGGGCTGACACGATCCCACCCAGGTCGTTCTATATTGCGGGCGGCGGCACGAACAATGTCACACAGTTCAGCGATCGTAGGGAACTCGGTCATACCATCTTTGTGGATTCAATTTCGACAAATACGGGGATCAGAAAATATCCCGAAGTACTGCTTTGAGGTCCGGAATAATACCCAGCTGATTATTGACTTCGACAAGGCCTGACGCATAGTGGACCTCCTCAACCTTGGAAGAAGGGAGCATTCGGACGGTCTCATCCATCACTCGTATCCTCGGTGAACTGATACTGGTAAACGCAAAAAAATCATCGGTTTCAAATCCTTTCAATGGCCATAATGCCACCGCAGTACTGAATGTCTCGTCATCACTTGGTGTCGCCCCGAACAGTAGCGAACTGTTTATCAACGGCATCGAATACTCCAACCAAGTAATTTGATGGGCAATATAAGATTGCCGATGTGCCATCGGACACTGAAGCGAACTGTCAAGAATCCGGGCTACCATCCCAACCGGAATGAGCAGCAGACCAACCCGGTTATCTAGCACAAGTACCTGCATCGTTCAGAGGGCTTTATTATACGTGATATCGTCAATCACCTGTTCTAGTTCACTGGAGGAAAAAGGCCGAATAATACAGTCGTCCGCCCCGAGATCGAGTGCCATTACTCGATATGGAGTATCTCGCTCCAGAAGGATCATGATCACCAGCAGGTTCTGAAAACGGCTATCCTCCCTTAATTTCACCAGTAACTCATAACCATTCATGTTCGGCATCTCGACATCCACCAACAGCATGTCGACCTGCTCTCTTTCCAGTACAGCCAACGCATCTGTTGCACTTTTGGCCATCACGGCTTCCAAACCCATGATTTCAATCATCCGTCGCATATCCCGTCTGGCCACCACCGAATCATCGACCACCAGTATGCGTCGGATAGCCTCGTTCGCCTTGGTTGGCATGGTCTGTGAAACAGGCTGGGTCACCTGCTTTAATTCGAGGGTGTCAGGGGAAACCTGTCGATCAATCAATTGAAGCGGGTCAAGCACTAAAGCAAGACTGGTGTCTGACAGTAACGTGACGCCGACAACACCCCCAATGGACCTCAGTTGTGTTCCAGGTGTCTTACAGACAATACTTGCCGTTTCCAAAAATGCATCCACGGAAAAGGCCATCAGTTGTTCCTTCCGACGGATCAACAGTGATGAAATACTGTTGTGTTTCGAACGCAGACTTTGGATACCCATTCGCTCGCACAAATCAACCAGGGGAACAGGTTTCCCTTCCAACTGAATATGGCGCTGTCCGTCGATCTCTACCAGCCTGGATACCGCTGATTCGTCCACTCGTTCGATCATCCCCGAAAGGATGGCACACCGATAGACGCCCAGCTTTACCAACATCGCCTGCATGACAGGAACCCGTAACACCAACCCTGTTTGTGTGTTGTTGTCAGATGCCCCGTCGGCAACCCAATCTGGTTGCGGTTCGGTTCCCTTGTCGTCATCCCGGCGCAACATGACCGTATCGCTCTGCGTCTCCCCTTCCACCAAACCCATACCCGACCTGTTGAACGTCTTGTCCTCGATCAGAGGAATACGCACCGGTGCAAATCCGATCCTGCTCACCTGTCTTTCCTGGGACCGACGTTGTGACAATCGCTTATCCAGTATTGAGACTTTATCGTCAAACGCACGCTCAATATGGGTCAACCGCACAAGCTGACCCTTGATTCTCCGTGTCTTGTCCTGTAGCCAGGCATATTGGTCAAGTGCAGGCCCCGAACACTCCATTTCTGCTGACGGAGCCGGCAAATCCAACAAGGAATGTATTTGCAACCCCATCTGTCGTTCATGCTCCGTCAGTTCATCGCGTATATTTTCCATGTCCCCTCTGACACCCAGTAATGCCTTTTTTGTCCTATCCAGCACCGTTTCCAGTTCCATGCCATGCAGACCGAATGCACTCCGATGATCAATCAGGCCAAACAGTTTTTCTTCCTCAATATCTTGTAGCCCATGAACCAGATCGAGTGACGTTGCCCAAGGAAACGGATCCTGTTCGTCAGCTGGTTGCTCGGATGCACTGGTTACACTTGCCGTAAACCGAAAGGGATCATCTTCCTCCCTTTCGATCACGTCACGGGTGTCGTACGATTTGAATTCATCATCATGATGAGGCCGATTCGATGCCAACTCGACGGCGGACTGGTCCAAGGAAATCTGCTCGATCGAGTCCATCAGTCCGTCGCTGTCCAATGCGGCATCTTCCCCGCCCTGTGCACTGCTATCGAATATCCCCCGAAGGAAGGCGGGAATATCATCAAACAGGGGGTCTGTCGCAAGAAACGATTCCGGTTCAGACCACCCCTCAACCGGCCTGCCATCCTCAAAGGGAATTTCCTGCGCCTTGCTTGAGGTTTCGGACATCGATTGATCTGCAACGTTGGGGTAACCAAAGGCTGTTTCCTGCTCCTCCTGGTCCAATAATTCCAGCATTTTATTGAAAGAGTCGAGCTGATTCTTTGCATCCTCTGGATCACAATCTCTCGCCACAGACAACATGTCGAGGGCTTCTTCAAGCAGATTCAAAATACTCCAGTCATTCTCAGTATTCGTCCCATCGATCTGATCGAGGAGCATTACGACACGCCGGATTAATCCTTTGATATCACCGAAACCACTGATCTCGGTCTCTTCATGCAGCGTATCAAAGCCAATCCGGATCGCCGCTAGCAACTCATCGTTTAACCCGCTGGAACGCCATACTGAAAGACTGTTTTGAAGCTGTGCCAAACACTGACGGTTCAACGTAGAAAAAGATGACTGTCCCACGGAATCAGTTGTCTCAACATGGCACGTCCCAAACTCGTCGATCGAAAGGACTGAATGCTCGCCCTCCTGATCAAGGTCTGCCGCGGCTTCCCTGACAGCCGTCTGTTGCGTCAGCAGTGCATCCAGCATGGCAGACCATTCGCTGATCGCAATCTCTTGTTCAACCCGGCCCTCGACAGCCGCCTGAATCGCTCCGAGTAATGAATCAACAAACGTGCGCACCGCTGCGCTCAAGACGATTCGATCTTCAATCAGCCTCTCTATCAGTTCCTGTCCCAGACCGACAAGTTCGACCAGCCGGTCCCGCTCGGCGCTGACACCATACACTTTCATCTGGCGAAAGAGATGCAGCAAATCAAATAAATTCTGATTATCCTCAGGTGCCTTCCACCACTTTTTTTTCGCGTTGTTGATACTGTCAAGGACAGAGACGATCGCCTTGTAACCCGGTCTTTGACCCTGCAGGCCCAGCGTCCTTCTCTGCGAGTCAACACCCTGCTCCGTTTGCTCATTCTTGCCGGACGATACCGAACGGATTGTGTCATCTGCGTCTGAATGCCCGTTTTTCTCTTCCCGGCGCAAGCTTGGCCGGTCTATCGTCTCGACATTTCCCGGTCCGATGGATTCCAAAACATCATGGGCGTTTTGAAGGCACGCCAATGCAGGATAATTTCCATGGCGCAATTGTTCGGCATACTCACCAATCGCAGTGAACAATCGACTGAGCCCGACCAGATTCTGCTCAACGACCAATTCATTGCCCTCGCTAAAAAGACTCCGGATCTTGACACGGGTCGTATCGATCAATCGAGCGGCCTGCTTGGCGTTCAAGGCAATGAACCTGTCGTGAAGCTCGGTCAACTGCATCTCAATCTGGCCCGCTTCATCCAACGGATTGCTGGCAGCGAAATGGATTGCAATCGTCTCAACCCGCTGAACGATGTCCTCCACCACCGCGACATCGGCCACACTCAATACCTGTGGTGGTAGCTTGGACTCCATCACTACGGCCTGTCGTCCAGATCAACAGAAGACAACTTCCGCCAACATGAAAGCATCGGTTTGATATCGCGAGGCAGTCGCCTGGTGGTCCATCGCCAAGACAATGCATTGGAAACACCCGATTCCAGATCGAGATTGATCAATGATTCAGACGACCCGTCAACCCTCCGTTCCGACATATCAGGCAACATGTCACACCAGTTCGCGTCAATGTGTCCCAGGGCAATTTTCATATCACCGTTTCATGTGGACTACTGGCATCAGAAACCGATTGTGACCCATGTAGCCGCATATGCCTCTCCACCTAACCGTCCGTTCCTGGTACCGAGAACTAGGACTGTCTGAAACCGGACAGTGTTTGCTCAAGCTGTTCGGCAACATTTTGCATCTCTTCGAGTGCGGCAACAAACTGAGGAATATCCAGGTCCGACGCTTCCTTGATCCGCTCCAGATCCTCCATCTGATGAATCACCGATTCCGTCAACCTGTATTCATTATCAACGGGATCAGCAGCCTCATCAATGGTCTTCAGCACCGTTTCACCCGCCAACTGGATTTCATTGAATACCCGACCCGTTTCTTCGGCTAGTTTCACATCCGAGACCACGCGTTGGGTTGTCGAACTCGTTACACGCATTGCCGTATTCACGTCACGGTGAATGGTCCGTACCAGTTCCGTCATTTCATTGGATATCCGTACCGAACGTTCTGCCAACCTTTGGACTTCTTCAACAATCACCGCAAATCCCCGACCCGCCTCACCGGCCATGGCGGCCTGTATTGAGGCATTGAGGGAGAGAACATTGGTCTGTTCCGCCATATCCTGACTCAGACGCAGCATTTCATTCATTTGTCGGATACTTTCACCAATGTATTTCAGTCGATTCGAAGTGTCTTGTGTCTGGTTTCGAATGATCGCAAGACCCTGTACCGTTTTCTGAGAGGTATTCAGTCCTTTTTGAGTCAATCCGGACGAATGACGCACCTGATGGGACGAACGGGAAACCGCTTCATTCAGTTTGGACAGGGTCTCCTCCACTTCCTGGGCCAGCGTCCTTGTTTTCTCCATTTGGGTATCACTGTTTGACTGAAAACGGGCAACCAACAACTCGGCATTGTTTCCCGTCTTGTTGATTTCTGAAACCGCTGTTGTCACTTCTTCCATCGCCCCCCTTAACTTCTCAGCGGTCGTATTAATCGAGCTGGCAATCGCCCCACTGATATCATCGGTTACCTTTGATGCCACACGAAGATCTCCCCGAGCCAGTTGACGAGTATCATGCAATAACGAAACCAGGGCTTCCTTGGAACGACGCATCCGCTGTGCGTTGAGTTCGGTTTTCCTCTGCTGATTTCGAACGATCGACCCCACAAACAACAATAATGACACGATGGCAATCACGCCCAATAAAATCGAATCTTGCGTCATCATACTGGGGATATCCGGGAAACGCAGGTTGAGACCCAGTTTACGGGACAACTGATTGAGTTCATCACTGACTTCACTGACCCTGCTAGCGGCATTTCTCAGGGCAATGGTCGACGCCATTTGCGACATTATCCGATCGACATTCCCGATCCATTGGCGGGATAATCCATCAACTTCGCTGACCAATTCAGCCCCGCTCTCGCTGATCTGCTCACGAAGCACCCTGTTGACAATTCGAAACTGCCGGGCTGCATCAGTCAGTTGATCCGGCACACTCTCCCAACCGGGGCCACTGGACGCAAATTGATTGATACTGGCTCCGATCATCTGGGTCAGATATCGCTGCTGGTGTGCCAGATCAATCAGTTCGACGGCCACATTGATATCCGCCAGACCGCTGAGCAGTGCATCTATTTTTTCCAGCAGTTGCGGTTGCAGTTCATGGCTTGTTACGACCGATTGCTTGAGCGCCTCACTCTCGTCACGATGTTTTTGCAACACATCAAGTAAGGGCAGTAATATCTGCCATACCCGGTCAATGGCCAGGACCTCAGCCTGCAAGGCAACCGTGATTGGCGACGATTCAGGCGTCACTGTCCTGAATCGAAGCCATGTAATCTCATCATCAACGCTGTTTCGAAGGGCATCAATCGTATCCAATACATCGTCTGCGCCATGGACCACTAATGACGCCCGATGACCTATTGCACTCACATTCACGTTAAGATCAAGGATCGTATCGAACAGTTCGGATTGCTGCTGCGCATCCTGCCATTTTTGATATTCCGTGTAAGCAAAAGCGGCACAGGCACACAGAAAGATACCCAGCCAGAAAAATATCCGCCAACGAATTCCCTGTTCCACCATCTCCTTCGCCTCAACCGAAATCGGTTTTTCAAGCACCTGGATATATTCAAATCCGGGCAAGGCAGACTCACTGGGCAACCCCAATGTCAAATCTTCCTCTTCCAGACTCAGATCAACCCTGTTCGTCCCGGCATCACGCATACGCTGTTTTGATG
This sequence comes from Candidatus Poriferihabitaceae bacterium, assembly GCA_965214625.1. Classification (GTDB taxonomy): domain Bacteria; phylum Pseudomonadota; class Gammaproteobacteria; order Arenicellales; family Poriferihabitantaceae. Next base: position 319,684 of record OZ243962.1, read on the forward strand.
GATCGAGTTGACCAAAGGTATCTCTGATCACATCGTCTGTGGCGCCTTCTTTGATCTCAGTCATTTCGATTTTCCTTGTAATTCAGAGTATTGCGAAACAGATATCAAGGCACATGTCGCCGACCTGTCAGCGGGGTCGACCGCGCAATCCGCAGCGTCATTAAGTTTCATGCAGTACCGGTCTCCCCATATTGACAAACGTGTCGGATTGCCCCAAAGATTCAATATCAACAACGTACCAAAGCCGATCATCTTCTATCAACACAAAGCTGAGATAACACCTCAGTTCCGGCTCAACCTCATTCAAGTTCCCTTTGGGGATGTTATGATTAAATCGCCGCATACTGAGTTTGCCGTCTAATAACAAGGCACATTTCAAACGATGATCGGACAATACCAGCAAATTGGAATCTTCAGTCACGCTGACCGGGGTTCTTCCGATGAAATCTGCAAAATCCACAACAGTATACACGTCATCTCCGATATGGGTCATTCCCCTCATCCAAGACGGAACCGCCGGCAATGACCATATCGGACTGACCGGCGAGATTTCCTGTAGCCAGATAAAGGGTACCACCATATTCAGTTCATCGATCGTGAACACCACACCCCGCCAAGTCTCGACAATAAGCTGTTTTGCTCCAAGAACAGCTCTTCCCTGGCTTGCACTTTCAAGCTGCCTAAACAATGCCAAGGGCCCGGTATCTGGCATAATCAATAGTCTTATGGAACTCGATGCTTATGAAACAGACGATACGAGCACGAATGGCAGGAATGAATGAATCTCATAGGCCTGAATTCTATCAATCGGCTCCTCATTCGTAAATGTCTGCTCCCGTGCAAGCTCATTTCGGACAAGAGAACAAAGCCAAGTTGCGGCAAGGTTCGCAGGCGATGCGTGTCAAAAAAGAATGAAAAGGGATATTATGAGGCCCGATTTCAAATGGTTTTTTGAATCGGGCTTTGATTTGAGTTTGTTGCAGGGTGTCATCACATTCTCATAACGGTCTATGCACTAGCTTTACCTGCCGGCCCTTGTCTTTGCGAAGAAACAGGAACGATGGGCATTGAGATTGGGGTTTTAATGCGGTTGATTGAAGTCGCTGACAAGCGGCACCCGGTGCTGCGGGATATAACGGGATCCGCGCCGTCTTCTGATCATCGACCCGTTTTTGCTCTGTGCCACAAAGTGTTCTCTCTCGCTACAAAAGCAGAACACGCTGAAAAACCCGATACCGGTCATGCCAGCACTCGAAGAATGACCGTGTCATACTTAGCACAAGGGTATCGAAGTTAAGCTATAATAATGAAGTACGATGAAATCTGATAGATGAACCTGCAAGATGCCTTGACCACCGTATATCTTCTATCATGCAGAGACAGGAGACGGGGTTGAAGGTGTCCAGAACTTGAGAAATGCTCCGACAAAATCCGAAACAGGTCAGGACTCAACATGGCCTGTTGGGATTGGGTTTGCAGGGTAGATAAATTCGAATGACTCCTATGGCACAGCCTCCAAACGAATTTCCCTCCCTGTCAAATCAATTCTTGGTGTCAATGCCATCGTTGGACGATTCATACTTTGCCAGATCTGTTATCTTGATGTGTCTGCATAGCGAAAATGGGGCATTGGGAATCATTGTCAACAAGTTAACCGACCGTCAATTGGGCGATGTATTTGAGCAATTGTCCTTACCGTATGATGGCGGTCAATGTCTCAACATGCCGGTCTATTGCGGAGGGCCGGTCTATCAGGAATGCGGACTTGTCGTTCACAACGAGTCCGGTCAGCAATGGGAATCCAGCCTGCAGGTAAATGATGACCTGTGCGTAACCAATTCAAGGGATATCCTGTCCGCCATGGCAAGGGGGAATGGCCCGGAAAAATTCATACTGAGCCTCGGTTATGCCGGCTGGGGACCCGGGCAACTTGAGAATGAAATATTGCAGAATTCCTGGTTTTCGACACCGGCAGACAGTGACATCCTCTTTTGCGACGATATCAAGTCAAAATGGAAACAGGCGGCAGAATTGATCGGCATTGACATTCGAAAACTATCAACGCAAGCGGGTCATGCCTGACTGGCACCATCCACCACACGGCCACATTAGATATGAATCCGGCCAATAGAGTGATCTGTTTTGATTTCGGCCTTCAACGAATCGGTGTTGCCACCGGCAATACCCTCACCAAAACGACACAGGGATTGACCGTCATTCCTGCCACAAACGGCAACCCTGATTGGCGGGAGCTTGCGGCCGTGGTGAGTCAATGGCGCCCTGATCGCCTGGTTGTTGGTCTTCCTTTGATGATGAATGGCATCGAAGGCGAGATGGCAAAAATGGTGCGTAGCTTTGGCCTTCAGCTGGAAAAACGACTCGATATACCGATCGTTTTCATCGATGAGCGACTGACCTCATCCATGGCCGATGCCCTGTTGCGGGAAACCACGGAGCAGCGGCGATCGCTAACACACAGGCAAAAAAGAAATCGAGACAGCCTGGCAGCGGAATTGATTCTCAATACCTATTTCGAGGAAAATCCCACTTGATGACATCTGCAGTCGACATACCCGCCCTCATCGCCAAGATGACCGGGGATATTTCTTCGCACAACCTTCCAGATCCCCTGCTGATCGGCATCCATACCGGTGGGGTGTGGATCGCCGAACAAATTCACGCACAGCTGGATCCTCCCGATGCACTGGGCACACTGGATATTTCGTTTTATCGGGATGATTTCAGCCGTGTCGGACTCAACCCGCAAATCAAGTCATCAACACTTCCGGTCTCAATCGAAAACAGGCATGTCATATTGATCGATGACGTGCTCTATACCGGTCGGACCGTTCGAGCAGCCATGAATGAGATTTTTTCATATGGCCGACCCGCAACGGTGAAGTTAGGTGTCCTGATCGAAAGACCGGGTAGGGAATTGCCCATTCAGGCGGACATCATCGGCTATTCCCTGACATTGCAGGCGCATCAACAGGTCAAGCTGACAAAATCAGAAAACCGTCTTGGAATCAAGATCACCACCGGGGGGAGTGCCGATGATTCCACCGGATGACCTCATTCAATTCGATTCAAGTGGCCGGCTCAAACATTTTTTGACCATCAACAGTTTATCGAAAAAAATGCTGGTTGATATCCTGGATACCGCTGAATCTTTCATCAATATCGGACAAAGAGAAATCAAGAAGGTCCCACTGCTCAGGGGCAAGACATTGGTCAACCTGTTTTTCGAACCCAGTACGCGTACCCGCACCACCTTCGAAATTGCAGGCAAAAGGCTGTCGGCCGATGTCATCAATCTGAGCGCGGCACGGATGTCCACCACGAAAGGGGAAACCATTTTGGATACGGTTCGGACGCTTGAGGCGATGCACACCGATTTGTTTGTTGTCCGGGACTCTGCCAGCGGGACACCCCATCTTATTGCCCATTACCTGCCCGATCATGTCAGGGTGATCAATGCCGGTGATGGGCGACATGCACATCCCACGCAGGCGATGCTGGACATGTTTACCATCCGTCAGAGAAAACGGTCGTTTGCACAGCTTAAAGTCGCCATTATCGGTGATGTCCTGCACTCACGAGTTGCCCGCTCCCAAATTCATGCCCTCAAGGTACTTGATACGAAGGAAATCCGATTAATCGGCCCCCGTACCTTGATCCCGACTGAAATAGAAAACATGGGCGTCTCCACAACGGGCGACATGCGTGAAGGACTGGAGGATATCGATGTCATCATCATGCTCAGGCTGCAGCGGGAACGCATGGACGGGCAATTGGTCCCGAGTGAACAGGAATATTTCAATCGTTATGGACTGACGCAGGAAAAACTGGATTACGCCAAGAGTGATGCCATTGTCATGCATCCCGGTCCGATCAATCGGGGGCTTGAAATTGCTTCCACCGTAGCCGACGGACCAAGGTCAGTGATTCTTAATCAGGTGACCAATGGGATTGCGGTTCGCATGTCGATTATGGCGACGTTGATGGGAGGGACCGGGGAGAACAAATGAAACGTGCGATTGTCAACGGGCGGATTATCGATCCTGCCAACAATGTCGACGATATAGTTGACCTCTATATTGACGGATCGGTGATATGCGCGATTGGCCAGCGTCCCGCACTTTTTGAGGTCGAACAGCAAATCGATGCAACCGACCTGCATGTGATTCCTGGTGTCATCGACTTATGCGCTCGTCTGAAAGAGCCGGGTGAAGAACACAAGGCGACCATTGCCAGTGAGACCTTTGCTGCCGTGAGTGGCGGTATTACGCAAATGGTTTGTCCTCCAGATACCTTTCCGGTGATTGATACACCTGCCATGGTACATATGATTCGTGATCGGGCAGAGGACAGTGGCTATGCGAAAGTACAACCGCTCGGTGCGCTTACTGTCGGATTGAAAGGCGAGCGACTGACCGACATGGCAATGCTCATGGATGCCGGTTGTGTCGGCGTCAGCAATGCCTTGCAGGCAGTGGAAAACACGCTGGTCATGCGCCGCGCGATGCAATACGCCTCAACTTATGATCTGCCGGTGTTCCTGACGCCCAAAGATCCGTGGCTACAAGGAAACGGATGCGTTCATGAAGGAGAGATCAGTACCCGCCTCGGCTTGCCAGCGGTACCAGTCGCGGCAGAAACGGTCGGTGTGGCAAGGGATCTTGCATTGATCGAAACCAGTGGTGCACGAGCCCACTTTGACCTGATTTCCTGCAAACGTTCTTTGCAAATGATCTCAGAGGCCCGAAATCGAGGTCTGCCGGTGACGGTCGGCACTTCGATTCACCACCTGCACCTTTGCGAAACGGATATCAATACCTTTGACACCCGCTACAAAGTGATGCCGCCATTGAGAACAAGGGAGGATCGCGATGCGTTGGTTCAAGGGGTCGCCGATGGCTCAATTTCAGCCATCTGTTCAGACCATCAGCCACATGGCAACGATGCGAAGCTGGCGCCCTTCAGTGAAGCCGCCAGCGGTATTGCGGGTCTTGACTCCCTGCTTGCCTTGACACTGGCATTGGTCAATGAAAAACAACTTTCACTGCATCAGGCAATTGCGGCCCTGACCAGCAACCCGGCGCGGATTCTGGGATTGGATGGAGGCCAACTCAGTGTCGGTTCAACTGCCGATATCTGCCTTTACGATCCGAACAGGGAATGGATACTTGAAGAAAACGGCATGATGAGCAGCGGAACCAATTCGCCGTTCATCGGAAAATCATTGCGAGGTGCCGTCGTCACGACCCTGATTAACGGGCGGATTGTTTTCAGCCAACGAACCACGACTTGAACGGGTTACTTTTTTTAAAAAAAGTTCCCAAACGAAAATTACAATAATTTAATTCCATGTACATATTATGGTAAGTACGGCTTTGTTATCTTGTGTTCAAACTAACCGCTATTGAACATAAAATGAACCAACGCAGTACTTCCCAATCACTCAAACAGTCTGTCGTTACAGTCGCAGCCGGAGTGATTTTTTCGCTAACCCTTTCTCTCGTCTCACCCTTATATGCAACCCCCGCACCGGCGCATGTCGCCGCAAAACTGTCTACGATCAACGTCAATGACGGATTTGCAGAATTAGTGCGCGCCGTCAAGCCGGCGGTCGTTAACATTTCGGTCACCGGACCATCAAAAAAATTTCGCGAACAGGGCAAACCGTACAGCCTGCCACCTGAGCTGGAATATTTTTTCCGGCGCTTTTGGGACGATCAGCCCAATCGACAACAACACGAACAGATGCCGCCCTATGAACGAAAGACCACGGCAGTGGGGTCTGGTTTCATTATTGATCCATCGGGACTGGTTGTAACGAATTATCATGTCATCGAGGCAGCAGAAGAAATCGAAGTCGTGTTCGATGACGGCACCCGCATGCCGGCCACGTTGAAAGGCGCAGACAAGAAAACGGATCTTGCTTTACTGGAGATCACCTCCGATCGACCCCTCCCCTATCTGGCATTTGGCGATTCTGAAACCGCAGAAGTCGGAGACTGGGTCATCGCGATCGGCAATCCGTTTGGATTGGGTGGCACAACGACCAGTGGCATCATTTCTGCCCGCGGCCGTGATATCCGTTCGGGTCCCCTTGATGATTTCATTCAGATCGATGCGTCCCTCAACAAGGGCAATTCGGGCGGACCGCTGTTTAACACGCGAGGAGAAGTGATTGGCATCAACAGCGCAATCTATTCTCCTAATGGCGGTAGCGTTGGGATTGGTTTTGCCATCCCCTCATCGCTGGCAAACAATGTCATCTCCCAGCTGAAACAACACGGCATTGTCCAGCGGGGATTCCTCGGTGTACACATTCAGACCGTCAGTAACGATATCGCAGAAAGCCTGGGGCTCGACAAAGCCAGAGGAGCACTCGTTACCCAGGTGGTTAAAGACAGTCCTGCCGAGCAGGCTGGCATTGAGCCTGGTGATATTCTGCTCAGTTATGATGGCAAGCCGATCAGCACGATAAGAGACCTCACGAAACTGGTTGCGCTGACAAAAACAAAGGCCGATGTGACCATTGAAATTTGGCGAAATGACGCACTCATTGCCCTGTCTGTGTCGATCACTGAGACTCCCCAGACGGGCATCGCCTCTTCTGCCGGGGAAACACCGGTTCTAACCCAAAAATTGGGACTTGCATTCGCTCAGGTGAATGATGAAACAAGGCAAAAATACAATCTCGATAAATCCACAGATGGCGTGGTAATCAGCGAAGTGGCTCCTGATGGGGCCGCCGCCAGACAGGGACTTCGGGAAGGTGATGTGGTCAAGCAGATCGGTAAAACAAAGGTGCGTTCTCCACAAGAGATCAATAACGTGATCGAAGAATATCTGGTTGATGACAAAAGTTCCGTTCTTCTTCTTGTCGAAAGAGACAAGCAGGTTCGATTTATCGTCGTCCCCATGCGTTCCTGATACAGACATTTTCCTCATACTGTTGTCAATTTGCACAAGGAAGTGCCACTTTTTTTAATTGCTTTTCTTCAAAATCGAGCAACCAGTGGCACTGGCTGGTCGTCATACCACGCACTCTTTGCTGCCGCCAAACAAAAAGACAAGCCACACATCGGGCTATTCCCACCTTTTGCTCGCCTGAGCAAAGGGACTCGCCGCCGACGACACATCCGGCAGACTTGACGATATTTTGTTGCCTCGCCCTCTCGACTCTTTTGCCACTGGGCTGATGACCGGGTATCGGCTGCTGCCACTGTTTCTTATTGGATTCAGTGCGATCTTGTTGGTAAAGCACAGCGTTTTGATCGCGTATTCCCTATAATTCGAAACCATGAACATTTCTGCGCCTATGAGTTCGATTCAGCCGTCGGAGGTATGGACTGCGTTGAAAAACGAAGCTGAACAGCAATTGCTGAACGAACCTCTTTTGAAATCCTTTCTGACGACACGGATTCTCAACCATGAGCTGCTTTCAACTGCCCTGTGTTCGATGCTATGCGAAACGCTCCCATGTCAGGCTCTGCCCTACCATGAACTACATGACGTCGTTCACCTGTCCCTTTCCCGTGACCCGACCATCGTGCAGGCCGCAGAACTTGATTTGCTGGCTTTTTGTGAAAGAGACCCGGCCTGTGATCGATTCTCGCTGCCGTTTCTATACTACAAGGGGTATCAGGGACTCCAATGGTATCGTACCGGACATTGGTTGTGGAATAACCATAAGCAAGCATTGGCACTTTACTTGCAAAGTCAGGTCAGCCGTGTTTTTGGGATAGACATTCATCCTGCGGCCATCATCGGGTCCGGTATACTGATTGATCATGCAAATTCACTCGTCATCGGTGAAACGGCCGTCATCGGGGATAATGTATCGATGCTGCATGAAGTGACATTAGGCGGCACAGGAAAGGACACCGGTGATCGTCATCCCAAAGTCAAAAGTGGCGTCCTCATCGGTGCCGGCGCAAAAATCCTAGGTAATGTAGTCATCGGCGAAGGGGCCAAAATTGGTGCCGGCAGTGTTGTTCTGCACGATGTGCCGGATCATTGTACCGTGGCTGGCGTCCCTGCGAAAATTGTTGGCGATTGTCTCGGCGACCAACCTGCCTTTGAAATGGATCATACATTGGAAGTCTAGTCACGCTGCCAGGGCGTTCAGGCAAACCGCCCGGTATTCCCCCGTACCAGACCCACAAAGATCAAAATGACGAACCGGGTTGTTGCAGAAATTGCGTTTCCGATTTACTTGAGCGGCGCCCGAGAATGCGGTTCCGATGCGGGAAACGGCCGAATCTCGCGATAATCTCCTGATGTTTCAGCGCAAACTGATAACTGTGTTGTATCACTTCGCGCTCTTCTCCAGCGACTGACTGGAGCAGGTCGGCATACAGTGTCACGGAGCGGTTCTGGTCATCCATGTTCTCACTGTGTTCGAAGGGTAAATAGGCAAAGGTCCGTTCAATGATTCTCAGTTGCTGATCCCACGCCATCTCCAATAACCGATTTGCGAGTCGAATAGCGATATGATCGTAGGCAAAGGCGGCCGGGGTGCTTCTGAACATGTTTCGGGGAAACTGGTCAACGCAGAGAATGGATGCCAGCAACCCCCGTGGACTGTGCTCCCATTCCTTCAGATTCCCGGTCGCAACTTGTCGCGTCACCCCGTGGAAACGATCCGTAATCTCTTTATCGATCCGATCTTGTTTCGACCACCAAAGTGCTTTTTGTTGTTCGCTGATCTGTTTGGTGGTCGAACCGTGACCAAACCAGTAGTCCATAATATCCTCTATATCTTCATGCATGATACCGGGAGCCTCTGTCTGATGACGCGGATGCAAATAGAATCTGATGATACAAAGGAGCCCATCGATTGATCAACATGAACGACGCGGCATTCAGGCGATTCCGACCGTGCACTGACGGTATGGATATTTGAACAGAGTGATACCGACGATATTGGTTTGCTCTGTCCAATCGCGTATGATCAACAAAATGGGCTGGTTGTCTGATTCGCCATACGGATACTGAACCCGGACACCGACTTATTGTACTATACGTGTATCTGGATAAAATAGACATAATTTTGATCTGACAGGCGATGGCGATTCGGCTATTTCTGGGTTTGGCAATACTCGTCGGATTGATGTGGTATCTCGGCTGGTATCGGCGTGCCAGTCCCGAGCAAAGAAATCAATCGCTAAAGACCGGTCTGCTCTATGGCATTGGAATTGCATTACTGATACTGGTCTTTACCGGACGTATTCCATGGCTGTTTGCGTTGTTCAGCGCGGCTGTCCCTTGGATAAACAGGGCTCTGATCGCCAAGAGGGCGTGGGATTATGTCTCCAGCGGCCGCAGCTATTTCAACCAGAAAAACCGGCGTGACGGAACACGCAAAACAACCAGTATGAGTATCGATAAGGCCTATGAAATTCTTGGACTCAAGCCGGGGGCAAGCAAACAGGAAATCATCGATGCACATCGAAAACTGATGCAAAAATACCATCCTGACCGTGGCGGGTCGGATTATTTGGCATCACAGATAAACCAGGCAAAAGATTTGCTGTTGGACATTCACTGAAGCATGAAACACTCCGATTTCGGCACTCACCGAGACAGCTTGAAACCGCCTGTCGGCACCAGGAACGCGTGTTGATCTCAAAAAGCATCTGAAACACTCCCCTCATCGTGATCAAATATATCGGGTTCAAAGTTTCCTCCCTCATCATTCTTGTGTTTTTTTCAACTTGGCCGATTGTGCTCAGTGTGGTGAAAACAGACAAAGGGGACAACTGGGGCATCAGCGAGGAAGTGCTTTCGGATATTATTACGCCATCCGTTGTCAGTGAATCACTGCCTGAGAAAATCCGCATACCCGGCTTCAAGCTCAATGAAGAGTTGACGATTCAATACACGCTTGATTCCGACCTTGAAGCCGAAGCTGATCGTCTCTTTAAACGATATAACCCCGACTACGGTGTCTTTGTTGCCATTGACCCGGCCACAGGCCATATACTGGCAATGACTGATTCCAGCCGAGATGGGGTGGAATATGGAAACCTGTCTTTGATGAACACCTTCCCGGCGGCTTCGATTTCAAAAATCATTACTACGGTCGCTGCGATCGAAGAAGGGGAGGCCAATCACAACACCATTATTCCGTTTAATGGTAAATCCACTTCGTTATACAAGAAACAGATATTCAATCATAAAAACAACAAGTGGACCCGGAAACCCACTTTGTCCGAGTCATTTGCCAAGTCGGTCAATGCCACATTCGGGCGGCTCGGTGCGGTTCACCTTGGTGGACAGAAAATGCTCGACTGGGCTGAACGACTCGGATTCAATTCCCGTTTTGCCTCCGATATCGAGTTTGATAACGGTGTTGTCGATCTTGATGTCAATGATGCCTGGCAAGTGGCTGAAATGGCATCAGGCTATACCCGAAGAAACACACTCTCCCCCCTCCATGCCGCCGTGCTCGCCTCCACAGCCGTTAACGGTGGGAAATTGATCGCTCCGGTTTTAGTCTCTTCCGTCACAGGGCCAAATGGGATCCCGCTCTACGTCCATGAAGACCCGGCCGTCTCTCAGGCCATGAAGGCGTCGACCGCAAACCAACTGAAAAAAATGATGATGGCCACCGTCAAAAAAGGCTCGGCACGAAAATCATTCCACCGGTTCCACAGAGGACCTCTCGCCGATATCTCCGTGGGCGGGAAAACCGGCTCCTTGAGCGGCTTGCATCCCAAGGGAAAATACGATTGGTTTGTTGGTTTTGCAGAAAGACAGGGGCAACAGATCGCCTTTGCGGCACTTTGCATCAACAAGGAGAAATGGTATGTCAAATCGGCCCGGTTCGCGCGCCTGATGCTGGAATATTACTTCTCGAGAAAACAGCCGGCATAACGAATGTCCATCATAGCCCTCTTTGCCGCGATAAAGTACTGATGGAACAATATCTGGAGACGGTACGCAAAGTACTTGATAAGGGACAACGGAAACCGAATCGGACCGGTGTGGACACCATTTCCACCTTTAATCTCAATTATGCGATTGACCTGCGAGAAGGATTCCCCCTGCTGACGACCAAGGAAATCTCATGGAAAAATATTGTCATAGAAAACTTGTGGTTTTTATCGGGGAAAACGGACATCGCGCTGTTGCGACGGCATAACTGCAAATTCTGGGACCCGTGGGCGGACGAACAGGGAAACGTGCCGAGTGCCTATGGTCATTTCTGGAGAAATTTCCCCTTGGCACCAGGGCAGACCAATGATCAGATCGCCTATATCGTGGATCAGTTAAAACACAATCCCATGAGCCGGAGAATGGCAGTCACCGCCTGGGCCCCCGGTAATGCGCAAACCAGTGCCCTGCCCCCCTGCCATGCTTTTTGGATCGTGAATGTGCAACTGGACGAAAATCAACAACCTTATCTTTGCCTGCACCTGACCCAACGCAGTTGTGATATTGCACTCGGTGTCCCCTACAATATTGCAGGATACGCTTTTTTACTGGCGCTGTTGTCCCGATTCAGTAACATTCCCGTCGGAATATTTGGCCATACATTGATTGATGCCCATATCTACACGTCAAAAGACGATGGAGCCATGGCCGATTATGATCATATTCCGGGACTGCGACAGCAACTCAAAAGACAGCCTCGTCCATTGCCGACACTTGAAATTGATCCCGCCATTCGCTCACTGGATGACATTGAACCGCTGCTCTCGCTTGACACGGACCAGGTCATGGAAAAATTTGTTCTGCACGACTACCATCCCCATCCGGCAATCACCTTTAAAGTCGCTGTTTAGAGCGCCAGCCAAAATCCATGTCATTTTTGGGAGCCATCGCTGCAATGACCCAAAATCGGGTCATCGGCCTGAATGGTACGCTACCGTGGCACTATCCGGCTGACCTGCGGCATTTCAAGCGCAGGACCATGGGCTGCACGGTGATCATGGGCAGACTTACCTGGGAATCGATCCACTGTCGTGCATTACCGGGGCGACGTAATATCGTTATCAGTCGAGCCCCGCTCGATCATGTCGAATGCTACACCTCGATTGAAAAAGCGCTTTCGGCAACGCAGGAACAGCGGACCTGGATTATCGGCGGAGGACAAATTTACCACGCGGCATTCGATCATCTCACGTTACTTGATATTACCTATGTGCCGGATACGGTTTGTGAAATGGATGCAGTCCTTTTTCCCGTCATCGCACCTGAAATCTGGGTCGAAAAAAAACGATCGGTTCTGGACGATTCTTCGTTGATCAATGTAGTCTACATGAAACCGACTTAGACAAAGATTTTCCTGGTCCGAGTTTGCCATGTTCGGTGTTCGCCTATGCGATCGAACAGTCGTGTTGTCGAACAGGTCGTGTCTTTCTGTCACAGTGTAAATACTGAATCGGTACTTCAGAAGGTGAGTGGACAATCAGCCGGTCGATAGTCGAACGACCCACTACTCGGCTTCCTCTGGCATAATGCGTCCAGTGCGTGGTCAGTACTGGAACCTCATCATTGGCGATGTGCCAAACCACTCCTAAGTCGATTTCCAAACAGACCTGAACGATTCGGTTTCGAAGACCGACACTATTAGGTCAGGGTATCTCTGGATGTGCTTTCTCGGTAGCCTCACTGATGCGAGAAGCAGCTTCGCCAATGACCTCCGGAACTTTGAGGATTGCATTTTGGTGCAACTCGCGCTGCAAGAAACTCCCATAGGGAAGACCTTGCACGAACTAGGCGGCTTTACGCACAGCGACAAGCATATCAAGCAGGTAGGAATCATCCTGCCACACAGATAACCGCTGCCGACTCCAGAATCGCCTTCCGACGGATATGATTCGAACTTCGCTCAACCGCAGGTCGGGTCCACAGGTCGCCCCAACAGGCACAACAATTCTGATGTCATGCAACAAATCTGCAACCCCGGGACATTACCCGGTTCAAACGCAACAAGTACGTCAATATCACGCTCATGAGTGTAATCGTCACAAAGCACTGAACCGAACAGCGACATGCCAACACCTGCAAAAACCGCCATGATCTCTGGAGAAGCGGTGATGTGGGGAAACATCCGGCCCTGTTTACGGGCACCCTGGGTCGATCTTTGGGAAGACGGGCCGATCACGCCAACCCCACAATTTTCAAGCTCTCAATACCCCGATCATCCACAATCTTGACTGCTGTTCAACCATGATCCGTCTTCACCCGACACCCTCTCGTAGCACAGCGATACCGATGCCACAACCCGTGATCTTCGACGATCCTTCAATATTTTCCATATCAAGTTCATCTCTTCAAACCGTGATGAGTATCCTCCTCGGCGAAGGCTTCGAGGATACGGTGGGCAGTCGCCCTGCTTCGGTCATGGTCTGATTTCCCTCCTGAAGGTGGTTCGAGGCTGGTCAATTCAAAATCAATGCGCAATTGTCAGTGAGGTCTTATGTAGGGAGATTTATATAACAGAACGAACGGTGGATATTTTCAAACAAACGCTTCAATCAATGATGCCTAATTTGCATGGTACTAATGTATGATTACAAAAAAAACAACACGTGAATGAACACTCCGACAGAAAACGCGTGCTCATATACGCAACACGACACCGGCATCAATGTCCGTTGGCCAGACGGCATAACCGGTTTTTTTCATTATGTGTGGTTACGTGATTGCTGCTACTGTCAACGGTGCGGTGATAGCTATTCAAGCAACCGTTTCTTGCATCCAAATCATGTCCCGCTAGATATCAAACCCAAACGATTGAAAACAACAGGACCCAATGTCCTCACCATCATTTGGGCCAATGATGATCACAAGTCCAGCTACCACACCGACTGGCTGAGGCAGTATGGCTATTCCGATCATTTTCGCACCCTTCGTTTTCATCAGCCAATACTGTGGGATGCACAAATCACTGCGTCGATCCCCTGTGTCGAGTACCGAGAATCAGTGCGCTGCGACCACACACGGCTGGAATTACTTCGACACCTTCGTGATTATGGATTTGTGTGGGTCAAAAGAGGGCCACCGACCGAGAATGGCATTGAGGCTGTTGCAGGATTGATCGGGCAGGTTACGGAATCGGCTTATGGAAAATTTTTCGATCTTTCACCCGGGAATACCCATAAGACCGCAGGGACTTCGATGTTTCCCGTACCGCCCCACACAGATGAAGCCTATCGGGGCAATCCAACCGGTGTCAATGTACTGCATTGCATCCGACCGGCAAAATCAGGCGGCGAATCGATACTGGTTGATGGATTCAAATTGGGGGAGATACTGAGACAGTCCGAGCCTGATAAATTTGACTTGCTGGCCAAACAGCCTCAATCATATCATCGTGTAGTGCATGGCAGTCATATCGATCAGCGAGCACGAGCACCCGTATTTACCCTTGATGAAAATGGAACCATCATTGGTTTTCGATTTCACCCTCGATCCGCGGCACCATTGGATGTGCCGAGCGACTTGTTTCTTTCGGTCTACGCGGCCAATCAGCGCCTGTGTGAATTGATGTTTGATGAAAAAAATCAAGCCCGGTTTACCTTGGAAGCTGGCGATGCGGTGCTTTTTGACAATCACAGGGTGATGCACGCCAGAACAGGATTTAGTGATAAAAACCGAAAGCTTACAATTTGTAACGTATCGAGAGAGCAGTTCCACGAACAGTTCCGATTGGTCGCCTTTAAGTTGGGTTATGTTGCGGAATCTCAACAGGTCCTATCGACCGGTGTGTCGGGTTAGTGAGGAACAGACAAAAGTGAAAATTAGAAAAATTTCTGTATTCCAGATTGATCTGCCGTTAAGTGAACCCTACTTTCTTTCCGGTGGCAGGCTCAGGTTCGAAAAGCTGGATGCGACCTTTCTCAAGCTTGAAACGGACAACAAAGTGATCGGGTGGGGTGAGGCAACGCCTTGGGGACATACCTACCTACCGGCCCACGGACCGGGTGTCCGTGCGGGGATAGCAACTTTGGCATCGAGCGTACTTGGGTTAGATCCTCGTAAAATCGAACATGTGGAACGAGCGATGGATGTTTGCTTGCCCGGGCATTTGTATGCGAAGGCGCCCATAGATATGGCCTGTTGGGATATTCTCGGTCAGGTAACCGGGCAATCCATTGCCGATGCGCTGGGTGGCCGGTATGAAAGGGGAACGCAAGTTGCATCGTCCATTTCAACCGGCACACCGGATGAAATGCTGGACCGGGTTAAAAGATATAGAAGTCGAGGATATCAGGTTCATTCCGCAAAAGTTGGTGGTGATATTGCACTCGACCTCTCTCGTATTGATCACCTGGAAAAAAACAGGTTGCCGAATGAACACATGCTGTTTGATGCCAATCGATCCTGGTCTCGTCGAGAAGCCATCATTGTGATGAATGCCCTGCCCGGATTGGGCGTAACCTTCGAACAGCCGGTGGAAACCATTGACGATATTGCGGCCATTCGACCCTTGACCAAAGCGGCGATCAGTATCGATGAAGCACTGCATACGGTTGCGGACATGACGAGAATCGTGTCCTGCAATTTAGCGGAAGCTGTCAATATCAAACTCAATCGTGTCGGCGGATTAACAAAGGCAAGGCGAATACGGGACATCGCGCTGGCACACGGTATCCAGTGTTACGTGATGGCGACCGGCGGGTCGGTATTGGCCGATACCGAAGCGGCGCATCTGGCACAAACGATTCCGGAGACTTTTCGACTGGGAAGCTGGGCATGTCAGGACATGTTGACGGTCGACGTTGCACCGGGACAAGGTGCCCGGAGCATTGAGGGTGTGTTGACGGTGGACAGTAGCCCCGGGCTTGGGGTTGCGCCTGATGAGGACCTGCTGGGTACTCCGGTTGCAACCTACGAACTTTAACCCGACCGAATAACGCTCAATGACCGATCCATAGTCTTGTTGACAACAAGGTACGCCGTTGAATCAGATATGGGAAAATGAGAATCAAAAACCTATCCGTATACCGCATCAAGGTCCCGTTCAAACCGCTCGGCAGCGTATGGATTGGAAGAAAAAAGCCACCTTATCTGGATAGCACTGTGGTCATTTTGACCACCGGATCAGGGCAAACAGGCGTCGGAGAGACCTGTCCTATTGGCGCAGTCTACTTACCCGCCTTCGCACTTGGGGTACGTGCCGCAATCGAAGAAATGGCACCCGTGCTCATCGGTCAAGATCCCTCGCACATCGCCAGGATAGTTCAGTTGATGGACAAGTCGCTTTTGGGTCATGACTACGCCAAAGCGGCGATCGATATTGCCTGCTGGGATCTGTTGGGAAAATCCACTGGCCTGTCAATCAGTGCGCTGATGGGTGGACGCCACCAGTCTTCGATCCCGGCTTATGCTTCCATCCCGCTCGACACACCGGAAGAAATGGTGACCTATACGCGACAAAAACGCTCGGAGGGATTCCGGTATTTTCAGGTGAAGGTTGGCGGCGATCCCCTTGAGGACGTCGAGCGCACCAGAGCCATTCTTGCCGATGGGAATAAAGAAGAAATCTTTATGGTTGATGCCAATCGTGGTTGGTCCAAACCGGATGCGCTGCGTGCCATCGCTGCATTGAATAAAAGTCCGGAATTTGCGGACTGCTATATTGAACAGCCGTGTGCCACGTATGAAGAATGCCGTACGGTCAGATTGAAGTGCCCGCAGCCGATGATACTGGATGAGGTGGTTGATACCACCCATGACCTTGCCAAGGCCATCAAGGACCAGGCATTGGACGGATTGGTGATTAAGGTGACTCATGCAGGCGGTCTGAGTAAAGCACGGTTAATGAGGGATATCTGCGTCCATCATGGAATTAAAATGCGAATCGAAGATACCGCCGGAACCGAAATCACCCGTGCTGCGCAGGCTCAATTGGCGGCGGCGACACCATCTCGTTTCTTATTGGGATCCTATCCATTTCTCCATCATTTGCCGTCAACGGCAAGGGACGCTCCGCGATTGAAAGAGGGCATGTTGCATCTGAACGATAAGCCTGGATTGGGAATCAGGCCCAATATCGATGTATTGGGAGAACCGGTTGCGAGCTACGAGTAAGCTGACAAAATGAAAATAAGCAAGATTTCTGTCTTTCAGGTCGACTTGCCTTTTGATAAAGGAGTATACCGGCTTTCTGGAGGGCGGACGTGGACAGCAATGGATTCAACGATCGTACGAATCGAGACTGACGATGGCCTGATGGGGTGGGGGGAGACCTGTCCATTCGGACCAAACTACCTTGAGGCGTTTTCACGGGGGGCCCGGGCGGGTATCGCCGAGCTCGCACCCTCCCTCATCGGCCTCGACCCCTCACTTCCCAGTGTGGTGCTCGCAACCATGGATCGAAACCTCCTGGGTCATCCTTACGTAAAACATGCGATCGATATGGCCTGTTGGGACCTTTTGGGCAAACACGCTGACCAACCGCTTTACAAACTGTTCGGGGGGAGGCTAACTGAAACGGTACCCGTCGCAGGGGGGATTCCAATCGAACACGGTAACGCCCTTGACAAGCGGCTTGCTGTATTGCGACAGCGTCAATGCAAGCAATTTTCCTGCAAAGCGAGGGGAGATATTGAGATCGATATCGAATATATCAAGGGACTCGGCAACAGGCTCAAACCCGGAGAAACAATCAAATTCGATGCCAACGGAGGATGGCGGGTGGACGAGGCAATCAGGGTGATGCGCGCCACCTCAAAGATTGATATCTATTTTGAACAGCCTTGTGCCAGTTTCGAAGAATGCAAAATCGTTCGACAGTCGTGTGGTCGACCGATTGTGTTGGATGAATGCGCACTGAGCCTGACTGGAATAATGCATGCCTGGAATGAAGGTATTTGCGATGCGGTCAATTTGAAAATTGGCCGTGTGGGAGGATTATCCCGCTCAATGGAAATTCGAAATCTATGCATCTCACTGGGGATTCCGCTCTACCTTCAATGTACCGGTGGCAGCAGTATCACTCAGGCAGCGATTGTGCATCTGGCCCATTCAACGCCGCAGAGGCAATTGCTTTGCATTTGGGATATTGGAGACCTGGCCAGTTTGCCCACAGTCACAAATCCGATTTTACAGCAAGATGGCACCATGCAGGTCAATGATTGTTCCGGACTGGGTGTTGATCCCATCCCCAGTGTCCTTGGCAATCCGGTCGCTGAGTACCGGTAAGCGTGAAATTGGTTGCTCTGTCGTTATGCTCCAGATTATCCGGTTCGCCTTGAATGATATTTAAATTACGAGCCTCCGACCCAGATAAACTAAAATAGTGAGTCATCGTAACTGACCGTCAAGACACGATTTGCAAATATCCGTAGTTGTATAATAAGATGGACAAGCCGCAGAAAAACCCCTGTCCATTACATGAAGGGGTTATACGTTTGATCTATGAGCCAGCTGCCAGTGCCAGGTTACCGCTTTACAGTGGATATTTCGGAACAAGGCATGGCAGTGGTGGGGCAAACAGATAACCTGATTTGATCTTTTTGCCTAATCCGTCCAGACCGTGCGCACCGATTTCTACCACGATGTCAAAGGCGTATCACCTTGTTTTATCCGGTTTATCCCAAAATACCTGAGGCTAAGACATTGTGAATCAGTCAACCCGACAACAGAGAATGGCTCTTAGCGGGGCCGGATAGCCTTCCACTGTTTGGGAGGGTTCCATCGGGTTCAGGAAATCGCTCAACGATTGGAATGGCATCCACTCGGTTTTTCTTTGTTCATCGACCGATGTATGACTGATATCAATGATTGAAATCTCTGCGAATCCTGCGCGAACCAGTGTCTTTTGTAATTTTGAGACGGTCGGGATCGACCACACATTGCGCATTTTGGCATATCGACCCTGTGGAATTAATTCCATCTCATCCTGACCGTCCAGAACCAATGTTTCCAGAACCAGTTGACCACCTTGTTTCAGACAATGCTTGATTTCCTGCAGATGCTGTTCCGCCTGTCGACGATGGTAAAGAACACCCATGGAAAACACGACATCAAATCCACCCATTGCCTGTCGTATTGTCTTAAATGGCAACTCTTCACTTTTGAGGGGAAGCACAAACCCGTGACACGCCGGAAGATAGTGTCTCACGGCACAAAATTGCGCAACGTACAGTTGAGTGGGATCAACACCCAGAACACACGATGCACCGGCTCCAAGCATCCGCAACAGGTAGTAGCCATTTCCGCAACCGATGTCCAGTATTGTTTTTCCTTCCAATGAGTCAATTCCCGCAACCACTCTTGACCATTTCAGGTCGGATCTCCACTCGCTGTCGATATGGACACCATACAGATTGAAAGGACCCTTTCGCCAGGGATGCAACTGCATCAGTTTTTGTTTCAGTCGACCCCTGTCCGACTCGCTGCAATCGTGCATTGTTCCAACGGTAATGCAGGCTTCATTCAAGTCAATCCTTGAAGGTCTGATCGCAGGTAATGTCTCTAGAACATCCTGCCATTGTTGGACATCACCATGCCTTCTTCCACTGAAGGTCTGCCGGGTACTCCCCAGCAAGTCAGAATAAAGTGACGACAGCGGGGTAGCGTCAATACCGCGGCACAAAATTTCTGCTGTGAACATGCGGAAACGTCACTATTTGATCGCAATGAATGATCCAAATCCAAGACACTGAAACCAGGGAAATACATAACTGAATCCTGCTGCATTGAGCCGATGTAAATGCGTCTCGGTAGGGTCCAGTACCATGACCTGTTCAAGTGCAGTCCGTTTTTGACTGACTTCCAATTGACTGTAGCCATTGGAAAGCTTGAATTGCTCGTGCAGTGTTTTCAGCGATTGCCCCACTGCGTCATTTCCCAGTGCAAGCTTCTCCGAAATAACCAATGCCCCCCCGGGTATCAGGCCAGCATGGATATTCTCCACCAGATAATGTCGGTCTCCGACAGGAAGAAACTGAAGGGTAAAATTCATCACCACCAGACTTGCATGGTGTATGCGGGTCTCTTGCGCCGACTGGTGGTAAATGGAATACTGGTCCTCCCGAATCACGCGACCGACATTCTCCTTGCATCGGGCGGTCATCTCACCCGAACTGTCAACACCGATAAACTGGACCGTGGGATCATTGATACGAGAGTGAATTGACAACATGGCGGCACCCAGAGAACACCCCAGATCATAAACATTGGAATCAGGAACGACATAGTGCTCAGCAATGACGCCTAAAAGGGCGATGATCTGCTCATAGCCCGGCACGGATCGTCGAATCATGTCAGGAAACACGTTGACGACCTGCTCATCGAATGCAAAGTCGATAATATGTTTCTTTTTTTTCGAATAGAGGTTATCGATATTCGTCATCGGTGAGCTTTTGATACTGACGGCCGATCCCCGTTACTTCAGATGCGTAGCGCTCGATTCAAATGAACGGGGAACCAACCCGAATACTGCCTTGATAAAAGGACTCCCGGTGATTCCCGATACGTCATTCAAGCCATCTACACCTGTTCCAGTTCGATCAGCGTTCCCAACATCTCCTTGGGATGCAAAAAAACCACCGGCCTGCCATGAGCACCGATGGTCGGTTTTCCATCGCCCAACAGGCGCAATCCCTGTTCCGTCAACTGCGTCACCGCCCGGGTAATATCCTCGACTTCGTAACACAGATGGTGAATCCCACCGGCAGCATGTTTTTCAAGATAGCGCTGAATGGGTGAATTTTCACCGAGTGGCTGCAATAACTCAATCTTGGTATTGGGAAGCTCGACAAACACGGTTGTCACACCGTGTTCGGGCAAACTCACTTTCCCTGAAACGGAGGCACCCAACACATCCCGATAGAGTGAACTCGCCTGATCCAGATCAGGCACCGCAATGGCCACATGATTAAGTTTACCGATCATATTTTTTTCCTGAATGCTGTCGATTTATAAAAGACGACACCAATGCTCTCGCTGCGATTGAACAAAGAAGATCACCTTCACTGACTTTTTTTTCGATCACCTGTGTTTGATGTTTCAACAAATCATCCGTTTCCAGTTCCTCTATCAGTCGTTCCCTCACTTCGCTCCAGAACCATTTTCGGGATTGAAGTGCTCTTCTCGCTTTGAGTGGTCCATCACTGAGCAACCGCTGATATTGGCACACCCGACTCCATATGGTATCGATCCCGACATTTTCCAAAACAGAGATCATCTCAACCGGCACATCCCACTGTGCCAATCTTTTCTGGATCAGCTGAAGTGACTGCTTTATCTCTGCAGCGGAACGTATTGCCCTGTTTTTCATCTCGCCATCTGCCTTGTTCACCACCACAATATCCGCCAGTTCCATAATCCCTCTCTTGATACCCTGCAGGTCATCACCGGCACCCGGCAATAACATGAGCAGAAACACATCCGTCATATCAGCCACCAGTGTTTCCGACTGACCGACACCCAGTGTTTCGACAAGCACAACGTCAAAACCTGCCGCCTCGCAAACCAGTATCGCCTCCTGGGTACGACGGGCAACACCACCCAACGTGCTTCCGGCCGGAGCAGATCGGATAAAGGCAAACGGATTAACCGCAAGTGTTTCCATTCGGGTCTTGTCCCCAAGAATAGAGCCGCCACTGAGACTGGAACTCGGGTCCACGGTCAGCACCGCCAATCGGTGACCCTGCTCAATGATATGGCTCCCGAAAACTTCAATGAAAGAGGATTTGCCCACACCGGGACTGCCGGTGATCCCGATCCGTATCGAATGACCGGTCTCAGGCATCAGTTTCTGGAGAAGTTCCTCTGCCAACTGCCTGTGGTCGGGACGAGTGGACTCCAGTAGCGTAATAGCCTTCCCCAGCATACGCCGGTCACCGCTTCGAAGCGCAGCAAGATCAATCACAGTCAATCATTTAACATCGGTGCTTCCGTCACAGCGACTCAAACTCCATAATCGGCTGATCCACCTCCAGTGTACTGCCTTCCTCAACAAGAATGTTGGCCACCAAGGCATCATGCTCTGCACGCAGGGAATTTTCCATTTTCATCGCTTCAACGACGGCGACTTCCTCTCCAGCCTTGACCTTCTGGCCCGGCTTGACGGTGAGCGAAACCAGCAATCCGGGCATTGGTGAAAGAAGGAATGCCGAAAGATCAGGGTCTTTTTTGATCGGCATGTATCCCTGAAGTTGGGCGGTGCGTGGGGTAAGGACCTCGATCTTGAAATATTGTCCCTGATGAGTCATGCCATAGCGATGGTCGGCTTTTTCTATCTGCAGGTAGACCGGCCTGTCATCGACCGAACCGCGATATCGGTGTTCGGTTGCCTGCCAGCGGTCTTCAACCCGATACTCCTTACCTTCGTAACGTACTTTCCATCCGCTCTTTTCGGTCAAAACACGGGTTGCATGCTGCTCATGATTGAAGATAATCACCCAATCCGAGCCGATGTTGCGCCCATACCCTGGCAGTTGACCCGACGTGGTTGCTGCACGACGTGACAATCTATCATGAATCGAGGCAATCACACAGATCATCTCCTCAAGACCGGATTCGGGTCGGGAATACGGATGAAAGCCATCCGGGAACTCTTCTGCGATAAAGTCAGTGGACAGTACGCCCGCCTGGAAGCGCGCATGCCCCATAATCGCCGCCAAAAAGGGCAGATTGGTCTCGACACCCCGGATATAGTACTGCGCCAAGGCCTTTTGCATCTCGTCGACTGCACTTTCACGGGTTTCCCCCCAAGTCACCAGCTTGGCAATCATCGGATCATAGAACATCGAGATTTCGGCCCCTTCATAGACACCGGTGTCCACTCGAACACGATCACTTTCCATCGGTGCTTGATAGCGCACCAATCTTCCCGTTGACGGCAAGAAATTGCGAAAGGGACTCTCTGCGTAAATGCGCGACTCCACTGACCAACCATTGATCTTTATGTCTTCCTGCCGGACAGGCAGTGATTCACCATTGGCCACCCGAATCATCAGTTCAACCAGGTCCAGACCGGTAATATACTCGGTGACCGGATGTTCCACCTGCAAACGCGTATTCATCTCCAGAAAATAAAACCGTTTTTTCGCATCGACAATGAATTCCACCGTACCGACAGAGTGATAGCCAACGGCTTTTGCCAGTGCCGTTGCCTGTACACTCATCGCCTTGCGAGTCGGCTCATCCAGAAAAGGGGATGGCGCCTCTTCAATAATTTTTTGATGCCGTCTTTGAATGGAGCATTCCCGCTCATTCAAGGTCACCACGTTACCGTGATGATCCGCAATGAGCTGAATCTCGATGTGTCGCGGCTGCTCAATAAATTTCTCAATGAACACTCTTCCATCTCCAAAACTGGAGACGGCCTCACTGGTTGCCCGTTCGAATCCCTCATGGCACTGTGACTCATCATAAGCAATCCGCATGCCTTTACCGCCACCCCCTGCCGTCGCCTTGATCATGACCGGATAACCGATACGATTCGCGATACCGACCGCCTCAATGCTGTCTTTGACGATATCAGGATGACCGGGGATGGTATTGACCCGCGCGTTTTCAGCGAGCAATTTCGAGGTAATCTTGTCACCCATCGCCATGATGGCATCCGTTCCCGGACCGATGAAACAGATACCCGACTGTGCCAAGCGCGCTGAAAACTGGGGGTTTTCTGACAAGAATCCATATCCTGGATGCACCGCATCCGCTTCGGTTTGCTGACATGCCTGAATGATTTTCTCACCATCCAGATAACTTTCAGCTGCAGTCGATCCACCAATATGCACCGCTTCGTCGGCCTCGGCAACATGTTTGGCAGACCGGTCGGCATCCGAGTAGACCGCGACCGTGGTGATCCCCATCCGCTTGGCGGTTTTGATGACTCGGCAGGCGATTTCACCTCGGTTAGAAATTAATATTTTTTTGAACATTCTCAATTATATTATTGTTATTAAAGAGGAATATTTCCGTGTTTCTTCCATGGATTTTTCATTTTTTTCTGATACAGCATGGCCAAGGAGCGGCAAATGCGTTTACGCGTATTATGTGGGAATATCACATCATCAATGTACCCACGCCGAGCGGCACTAAACGGCGTGGCAAACTTGTGACGATATTCTTCGGTCCGTTGTTCAAGCTTCTCGAGATCGTTGGCCTCTTCCCTGAAAATGATTTCGACCGCGCCTTTCGGTCCCATCACCGCAATTTCCGCACTGGGCCAAGCAAGATTGACATCACCGCGCAAATGCTTTGATGCCATGACATCATAGGCACCGCCATATGCTTTACGGGTAATCAGGGTGATCTTGGGTACTGTGCACTCCGCATAAGCATAAAGCAATTTCGCCCCATGCTTGATAATGCCGCCATATTCCTGGGATGTTCCGGGCATAAATCCCGGCACATCCACCAACGTGACGATGGGAATGTTGAATGCATCGCAAAATCGCACAAACCGTGCGCCTTTAATGGATGCGTTGATATCCAGGCAACCTGCCAGCACAATGGGCTGATTGGCCACAAAACCGACGGTACTGCCTTCCATTCGACCAAATCCGATCACAATGTTTTTTGCATAATCGGGTTGCAATTCAAAAAAATCCGCTTCATCGACGACTTTGACAATCAACTCCTTTATGTCATACGGAACGGTGGGATTATCCGGCACCAGTGTGTCGAGGGAATACTCGGCGCGCGCCAGATGATCGGCTGTCGTTCTGACAGGTGGCCGTTCCTTGTTGTTGGAGGGCAGGAAATTGAAAAACCGACGCGTCATCAACAAGGCATGGACATCATTCTCAAAAGCAAGGTCAGCGACACCCGACCGTTCGGTGTGACTCACGGCACCGCCGAGATCCTCGGCGGTGACTTCCTCATGAGTGACCGTCTTGACCACATCCGGACCCGTCACAAACATATAGGAGGTATTTTCAACCATAAAGATGAAGTCGGTGATGGCGGGCGAATAGACCGCTCCTCCTGCACAAGGGCCCATAATCAGGGAAATTTGGGGAATCACGCCCGAGGCCATCACGTTCCGCTGAAAGACCTCGGCGTACCCGCCCAGCGAGGCCACCCCCTCCTGTATTCGTGCACCGCCCGAATCGCTGATCCCGATGACAGGCGCACCGACTTTCATCGCCTGATCCATGACCTTGCATATTTTTTCTGCATGCGCCTCAGAAAGAGAACCGCCAAAGACCGTGAAATCCTGACTGTAGACAAAGACCAATCGACCGTTAATCGTTCCATAACCGGTCACAACGCCATCACCTGGAATCGATTTTCCCTGCATCCCGAAATCAGTACATCGGTGCTCAACGAAAATATCCCATTCCTCGAAACTGCCATCATCCAGCAATATCTCAAGCCGTTCGCGCGCAGTCAGTTTCCCTTTGGCATGCTGCATGTCAATACGGTGCAGCCCACCGCCCTGTTTTGCCAATGCCCTCTTTTGTTCAAGCTGATCAATTATCTGGTGCATATTTCTACATTCAATATACTCTTTAAATTATTGTTTTTAATATTTATTTATAAGATCAAGAATGATTTGTGCTGCGGTCGGAATATGGGTTCCGGGACCAAATATCGCCGACACACCGATGTCATACAAAAAGGCATGATCATCGGTTGGGATGACGCCGCCACAGATCACAACAATCTCCTCCGCCTGATGCGTTTTAAGCGCAGACATGACCCCAGGAACCAGCGTTCTGTGTCCGGCTGCCTGTGAGGAGATGCCGATAATATGGACATCATTCTCAATAGCCTGCTGTACCGCTTCTGCCGGTGTTTGAAACAAGGGGCCGATATCCACATCAAAACCCATATCGGCGAAAGCGGTCGCAATGATCTTGGCACCGCGATCATGTCCATCCTGCCCCAGTTTGACCACCAGCAAACGGGGGCGACGACCTGCCTGTTCGGCGAAAGCCGTCACTTCCTGTTGTAACCGTTTAAACTTTTCATCGTCGGCATACATTGCGCTATAGACGCCACCGATCGACCGGATCTCCGCCCGATGACGGTGATAGACCTGTTCCAGTGTCTCAGAGATTTCCCCTACTGAAGCACGGGCACGGGCCGCGTCAACGGCATCGGCCAGCAAGTTTCCCGTCTCCTGCTCAGCGTGCTGTCTCAGTACTTCAAGCGCTTTCGAGCAAGCCTGATGATCGCGATTTTGACGGACTTGGTCCAAGCGTGCAATTTGACGCTTTCTCACTGCGGCATTATCCACAACCAGTATATCAACCTCGCTCTCGTGTTCCCGCTGGTATCGATTGACGCCCACAATGATTTCCTCTTGCCGGTCAATCCTTGCCTGTCGCTTTGCGGCTGCTTCTTCAATCCGGAGTTTTGGAATACCGGCTTCCACCGCCTTGGTCATCCCGCCCATCTGCTCAATCTCATCGATCAGCTTTTCCGCTTCCAGTACCAGGCTGTTTGTCAGACTTTCCACATAATACGAGCCGGCCAACGGATCAATAACCCGGGTTAAC
The DNA here is from genome assembly GCA_965214625.1 of Candidatus Poriferihabitaceae bacterium. Taxonomy (GTDB): domain Bacteria; phylum Pseudomonadota; class Gammaproteobacteria; order Arenicellales; family Poriferihabitantaceae. The sequence continues at coordinate 346,119 of OZ243962.1, forward strand.
TGTGCTTCATGTTGTAAAACAAGTTGGGTATTGCGTGCAATCCTTGCCGAATTTTCCGTTGGAAGCGCTAGCGCTTCGTCAAAAGAATTGGTATGCAGTGACTGGGTACCACCGAAAACGGCTGCCATGGCCTCGATGGTTGTGCGGATAATATTGTTATAGGGATCAAGACTGGTCAAACTGACACCCGAAGTCTGGCAATGCGTCCGCAACATCCTTGATTTTTGATTTTTCGGTGCGAAATGTCGTTCCATTAGCCTTGCCCACAATGTTCTAGCCGCACGTAATTTGGCTATCTCCATAAAAAAATTCATTCCGATCGCGAAGAAAAAAGACAATCGCGGTGCAAACTGATCCACTTCCATTCCAGCTTTAATGGCGGTTCTGACATATTCAATACCATCTGCCAACGTATAGGCGAGTTCTTGCACAATCGTCGCACCGGCTTCCTGCATATGGTAGCCCGAGATGGAAATGGGGTTAAATCGTGGCATATTTGAAGCAGTGTAACCGATAATGTCGGAGACAATTCTCATCGATGGTTTGGGGGGATAAATATAGGTATTGCGCACCATGAATTCTTTCAGGATGTCGTTTTGGAGGGTTCCTGAAAGCAGCGCTGGTTCGACCCCCTGCTCCTGTGCCGTCACAATATACATCGACATGACCGGCAGTACGGCACCGTTCATGGTCATCGAAACCGACATCTTGTCCAGCGGGATTCGGTCAAACAGGATTTTCATGTCCTCTACCGTATCAATGGCAACACCGGATTGGCCGACATCCCCTTCAACTCGAGGATGGTCCGAATCGTATCCACGATGTGTCGCAAGGTCAAAAGCAACCGATAGACCGGCCTGTCCCGCTGCCAGATTCTTCCGATAAAATGCATTCGACTCCGCTGCGGTTGAAAACCCGGCATACTGCCGGATGGTCCATGGGCGCCCGGCATACATGGTCGCTCTGGGCCCCCGGGTAAACGGTGCCATTCCCGGCATATTGTGAAGAGAACCGATCTGCTCAAGGTCCTCAGCAGTATAGATCGGTTTGACCTCAATGCCCTCGGGAGTCTGCCAGTTCAAATCTTCAAGCCGCCGTGATTTCAGCTCCCGTTCAGCCAGGTCCCACCAGTTCTTCATAGTGGCTTCATCCACGCCATCTCTGGTCATTCCGACCATGCATACCTCGTCAAATAATCACCAAGAACAGTGCAGTTTAACGGAAAGAACCCAATTTATGTAGCTGTCTAAACACCTTCGTTGCGGCAGGAAGGCACAATGGAAAATCATTTGCGACAACTTCCGACAACATGATAGCATCGATTTGCTCACACCAATGTTGGCATGATCAACATGACGCAGAGTACCGTTTTGACAGGATCAATAGCTTCCCGTTCGCATCAGGCAAATCATGAATAACGCACAACCCAGAATGAATAAAATGTTCGGCGGTTCACCCTCCGGTGGTTTTCTGGGATTGCCCATGGTGACGCAAGGAGAAACAAACCATGCCGATGCCATCATCTTTGGTGCACCTTGTGCCACGCCCTATCAATCCGTTGGCGCGTATTGTGCTTCTGCGCCGGACGCCATTCGCACCGCATTCGGCTGGCCCGGTGTGTTAGACCATTATGACTTCGATGTGCAGGGGACACTGCTCAGTGAATCATTCACCGCGATTGACTGGGGAAATCTCTCCTATGACGAAAATGATGCTGCTGGTAATTGTAGAAGGATTACCCGAACGACAGAGTCAATTCTTGATGGCGGGGCCATTCCTGTTGTACTCGGTGGAGATGATTCGGTCCCGATCCCGGTTCTTCAGGCATACCACAACCGAGGTCCGTTGACGATTCTCCAGTTGGATGCCCATATTGATTGGCGTGATAATGTCAACGGCGAACGGATGGGACTCTCAAGCAACATGCGCCGGGCATCGGAAATGGGATGGATTAAGGAAATCATTCAAGTCGGCGCCAGGGGGATAGGCAGTGCCCGACCTGCCGACTACCATGATGCGCTGGAATGGGGTGTAACCTTTGTCCCAATGAAAGAGTACCTGATACACGGCATCGACACCATTCTCGATGCCATACCAACAGACAGCAACTTGTTCATTACATTGGATATCGATGTCATGGATCCTTGTGTTGTCCCGGCCGTTATCGGCCCTGCTCCCGGGGGATTCTCTTATTGGCAGGTAGTGGAAATCTTGGAATCTGTTTCGAATATTGCCTGCGTATGTGGTTTTGATCTGCTGGAATTAATGCCGGACAATGATATAAACGGTCGAGGTGCCCTCGTCGCAGCACGGTTAGTAGCAGTCATGCTTTCCCTGCTTTCGCAACAAAAACATGCATTTCAGGGGACATGATCTCGAGGATGAAGTCAACTGCCAAGATCAAGCCGAAGCGTTCTTCTACTTTTTCAGAATTCATACGCAACGTTTCTTCCAAAGAGAAGAAACGTGTCTATACTCGGGTTATAAAGAAGTCGACAGAGATGCAAAAAATGATTCTGAATGATGACACCACGGACTGATCTGCGCTTTGCCAGATTTGAATTATCGACAGGGCATATCGTCAATGATTCACAAACAGACAGCGGACAAGTGATCAAAATTCCCTGTTAGATCCTATCCAGAGTATGGACAGTTTCAGTCGCAGCGAATGCGGTCTTTCGGACAGCGACACAACCAACATACCCATGAGCGATTCGGCAAGTGAATACTATGCAAAGTGACCTGTTTGACGAATCTATCAAGCGTGAAGATAGCGCTCCGGTAGCTTACAGCAAACGATGAACAACGATAGCACCCCGTTCCCGTTGTTGATGTCCCGTTCTCACTAAAACGACCGACAAAGTCCTCCCCTGGATATGTGAAAGGTGGTCGGTCATGTCAACAGGTCTGTCAGCTACATCAAAGCTGTCATGACCGGTCTTTGACTTTCACCTCATACCCCGTATCTTCCGGCTCATCATCAACCATTTCTGCCGGAAATCCCGGGGCAAGAATATCCAGGCCGGTTTTTTCTTCCAATCGCTTGATGATGTTGGGCGAGTATTCCCTTGGTCCATAACGGCGCTGCCCGTCTTCAAAAATTGTCTCCATAATTGGGGCTAGTTCAAGTTCCACATTGCCTCGTTTCGCCAGTTGCGTAAACAGACCAATATCCTTGCAGACCAGATCCATCGTGAAATTGATGTCTCGACTGCCGTTTAAAATGACCTGGCTCTCCGTTTCATGAACAAAAGAATTACCGGATGAAATACGTATCGCTTCATACGTCGTATTCAGATCCATCCCGGCCACTTTCGATGTGACCAACGCTTCACAAAGTGTCAACAAATTGGCCGTTGCCAGATAGTTGGTGACGACTTTAAGAATGGATGCCGACCCCAGTGGTCCGGTATGCAGCACACGTCGTCCCATCGTTGTCAGTACCGGCAGCATGCGCTCAAACACATTTCGCTCACAACCCGCAAATATCGCGATATTCCCGGTCGCCGCCCGATGGCACCCCCCTGAAACGGGACAATCAACGGGGTCTGACCCCCTTGCCCTGACCATGGCCCCCAATCGATGAACCTCTGCCTCATCGGTAGTACTCATTTCAGCCCAGATCTTACCCGCTCCGAGGCCGGCCAACACACCATCCTGCGCTTCCATGACGTCCGCACTGGCCGCAGGACTGGGCAAACAGGTGATCAAGATATCGACCATTTCCGCCATTTCCCTGGGGCTCTTTGCCCACTTCGCTCCCTGTTCAAGAAATGATTCAACAACCGATCGATTCAAATCCCTGACAGTCAGATCAACCCCGTTTCTCAACAAGCTGCCCGCCAGCTTGCCACCGACATTACCCAATCCGATAAAGCCGACTCTAGTCATGATTTTTACCCTATCTAAATAAAAAAAGAGGATAGCAAACAATAGGCAATGGGATGATTACCATTGAGCAAATTGAAAGTCGAAACAGGCTTGCCGCCATTCGGATGTGACATACTGCAAACCGAATCTTGGACACAACAGCCCAGTCGACAGAACGGACGTTATCAATTAAGACGAAAAGCCAATCAACCTGATTTTATCGAAACAGCACACGAGAAAACTGATCAGAGCTCATCGATCAATGACTTGATATAGGCGATACGTGAACTGTTTTCCTCTTCCAGCCGTTGCATTTCCTCTTTGATCACCGCAAGTTGTCGAGCACGGTCCCTTTTCGATTTCACGATCATATCAAGCTCGACCATCGCCTTATGGACCACAGGCGATACTTCGTAATACACCTGCGTTGCCCGGGCATCACCCCCTCCGAGATTGACTTTTTCAGTTCGTGGAAAACGAAATCGCTTGCTGATCGGTAGTATTGACCCTTTTGTTCGCTTGTAAACAATACGCAGGATATCAAAGTTGTTGACTGTCTGTAGGGAATAGCGATCTATTTCCTTGGGGTTCAGTATCCCCATCTCGCGTAGTGTTGGATAATCTGGCATGGTTGACCTCGGTTCTTGCGATGCTCTATCGTTGTATATATGTAGGGGCGGACCGTTTATGCACTGTGACTGTGCCTGTGACCACCTAGATCATACACTAATTTCACCCTCTCATTTAACCCTGAAAACGGCTTCGCTCAATTCGAAGCCGCAAAATTGATCTTCCACCTATGTCCGATCCATCAACCGATTCCAGTATCCAGCCAATGTTCGTCATCACAGCCTCAGGATTGATATCGCCACATCAGACTATCCCAACGCTACAGATCAAATGACCTGAACCTCAGTCATTCAGGATACTCTGCGGTTTCACAATAAGGCGACCCCCCTGATACTCGTACAGACTGTGTGTCATTGCTATGATAAAACCACGGTATTGCACAATTCTTTTGACGGGTGATTATCATGTAACTGATGTCTGATGAAGTATCTCGCTTTATTTTGGCCTTTGAAGGTCGCTATCAAATTCAGGGAATCATATAAAATAGACTGTCAACAAACAGGGGATAAAGAGAAAAAATGAAACGTATTTGTGTCTATTGTGGATCCAGTACAGGCAATGAATCCAGTTACCTTCGATCAGCGGATAAATTGGCGGAAGTATTGCTTGATCAGAACATCGGACTTGTTTACGGAGGCGCGAGTATCGGGTTGATGGGAAGAATCGCAGATACCATGTTAACCGGCAATGGCGAAGTGATCGGTGTCATCCCGATGGACTTAAAGAAGAACGAAGTTGTTCATGGCGGACTCACTGAACTGCTGACGGTTTCATCGATGCATCAGCGCAAACAAATCATGGCTGAGTTATCGGATGGCTTTATTGCCTTGCCTGGTGGATTCGGCACCATGGAAGAATTGTTTGAAAGTCTGGCCTGGAACCAACTCGGAATTTATTCGAAACCCTGCGGATTGCTCAATGTCAACCACTATTACGATGCGCTGTGTCACTTCATTGACACGGCTGTCAAGCAGGGTTTCATTCGACCCCGACACCGTAATCTGCTAATCACTGCGACGACACCGCAGGCATTACTCGACGAGATGGAATCCCGATCGACTGAATCGTAATCAGCCTTCGTTCCTTCACTCCACAAGCCAGGTCCCATGACGAAAAAGAAACTGCTTGTTGTTTGTAATATTCTTTCGATCATACCGGGGGTCATTCTTGTTCCCCTGACTCCGTTTACATTTATACTGATTTACGGGGAAGGCACGGTCCCTGGAGTATGGCATGAAAACCTACTTCGAATCTTGATGCTCCTATATCCATTTATGCTCCTTGGTTGTCTTTTCCTCTCTGTCAGACTGTATCGAAAAAAGTATCAGAGCCAGGGCCTGCTCGTCAGCCTGATTCCACTATTTCACGCGGTGTTGATCGCCGTTGTTTTCCAGTTCGGCGGTATTCAGATCCGATAACCATCGCCAGTGTATCACCCGTGGCATCGGCGTATCCGGGTCCACTGCTGCAAACCGTCACCACCCTAGGGACGGTCAACTTCTCAGTTTTTCTCCCTTTGGATCAAAAAGGGGTTCATCGAGCAAGATTGCCTTGTGGGGCAGCCCCAAAATAGCGATCTCAAACTCACCGCCAGCCGCAGTCGCATGGACGGTATCGACATAACCCAGAGCCACCGAGGTCTGACAGGTAAAACTGTACGAACCGGAAGTGACCCGGCCGACATACTGGCCTTGCTTGAAAATCGGCTCACCACCCCATGCATCCGCCCCGGTACTTCCCGGCTTGGTCTCAATGGCAAAATGACACAATTGCTGGCGCGGAGGTTGATCCTTCATTTGCAGGTAAATCTCACGACCGGCGAATTCGGGTTTGTCCGTCTTGACCAACCCGGCCATCCCCGACTCGGTCGGATACCATTCAGGAGAATACTCGCGTCCCCAACTACCATACCCCTTTTCAATACGCATGGAGCCCAAAGCACGGGACCCCACCGGTCGAATACCCAAATCCTGTCCCTGTTCGAGAATTGAGCGATACAAATCCAACTGATTGATTTCATTGACGTAGATCTCATAACCAAGATCACCGGTGAATGAAAGGCGAAACAGCAACGCTTCATAGCCATTGATCATCATCACCTTATTGCGCATAAAAGGAAAGGCAGCGTTCGAAAAAGACTCGCCAGTCAACCGTTCGAGCACAATCCGTGAATTCGGTCCCGCGACATTGAACCCGGTCATCTGTGCGGTCACCGAAGCAAACGTGATGCCATCCTCAGGCAAATACTTATCAAACAGTCGCCAGTGATAGTCTTCGGCAATACCGGACCCAATCATGATCAGACGATCATGGCGCAACCTAGCAACGGTAAAGTCACCTGCCAACCCTCCGCGCAAACTCAACAGCGGAGTAAGACAAATACGTCCATCTTCCCTGGGAACATGATTGGCTACAATCCGGTCGAGCCACTGCAATGCTTTGGGTCCGGTAATTTCATATTTGGCAAAATTGGAGGTATCTATTACCCCGACAGATGTTCTGACTGCCCGTGTTTCCTCTCCCATGACATCGAACCACCGCGGGCGTTCAAAACTGAACTCATCCATCTGTTTCATCCCTTCTTTGGCAAACCACTGAGGATGTTCCCAGCCATACGAAAATCCGAACACCGCCCCCATGGATTGCTGCATTCCATAAACCGGACGGGTTTTCAAAGGACGTCCGGCCATGCGTTCTTCATTCGGAAAGTGTATCCGGAAACGGGAACTGTAGGTGTCCAGCACCCGGGCTTGGGTAAATGACTTGCTCGCCCAAGTACCAAAACGCGTCACATCCCAGGCAAACATATCCCATTGCGGTTCTCCCTCGACAATCCACTGGGCCAGTGTCAGGCCCAGACCTGCGCTTTGGCTGAAGCCTGGAATAATGCCATTACAGACAAAATAGTTCTTTAATCCCCTGACCGGCCCTACCAATGCGGAGGCATCTGGTGACCAGATCATCGGTCCATTAATGACTTTTTTGATCCCCGCTTCCGCTAACACCGGCAACCGATCACAGGCACTCATCACGTGATCCGAAATTCGCTCCAGATCTTCTTGCAGCAGTTCATGCCCAAAATCCAGCGGTGTCCCTTCCTCTGCCCAGAACCGACCCGCCTTCTCATAGGCCCCAACCAGTAATCCCTGCCCTTCCTGACGAAGATAGTACTCTTTATCCCGATCAGCCACAGATGGCAACTCCCGATCAAGCGATGCGATAGCAGGAATCGTTTCGGTGACAAAATACTGGTGCTCCATGGTCATCAGCGGTAACTCGAATCCAGCCAGTTTTGCCACTTCCCTCGCCCACAGGCCAGCCGCATTAACAACAATGTCAGCATGAATAAGCCCCTTCTCTGTTACCACATCCCACGTTCCATCAGCACATTGACTGGTTTCAAGTACGGAGGTAAAACGGTAGATTTCAGCCCCCCTTTGCCTTGCGCCATGGGCATAAGCGTGAGTAACCCCAGCAGGATCAACATATCCGCCCAGCGGTTCAAACATGGCGCATTTGACATCATCAATCTCCATCAAGGGGTGCAGTTCACGGATTTCTGTGGCGGAGATTTCATAAAATTCAGCTTCAAACGCATGGGCCTTTGCGGCTTGAATTCGCAATTGATGTACTCGGTCGCCAGTGCATGCCAAATAGATTGACCCGGGCTGATGGATACCACAAGACTGTCCCGTTTCCGCTTCCAGTTCCTTGTAAAGCTTCATCGTATAATACTGTAGGCGGGAAATGTTATTGTTATCGTGCAACCCGTGAATGCCAGCAGCTGCATGCCAGGTTGATCCCGAGGTCAACTCACTCCGCTCGACCAGGACAACCTCTGTCCAACCCAGCTTGGTCAGATGGTAAAGAATACTGCAACCGACAAGTCCGCCTCCGATGACAACAACCTGGACATGTGTTTTCATTGCAAACGGAATCGGGACTAACTCAACACGGAATTCGATCCAGCAGGAATTCGAGTCAAATTTGCAAATTCGACTATTCTTTGACAGGCCGTGACCAGTTGTTCCTCTGGTGCACAAAGACTCATCCTGATGAGATCCTTGCCAGACTGACCAAACCCGTCACAGGGCAAGACAGCCACCTTTTGCCGATCCAGCAGACCTCTGGCAAACGCCTTGCCTGACAGGGGCAACTTTCGTATATCAAGAACCACGAACATACCTCGACCTGCACTGAAAATCTCCATACCCGCAACATGATCGAGTTGTTCCAGGACCAACCGCCGCCTCAAGGACATCGCTTTGCTGATTTCATCCGCCGTGTGAGTTGAACCCAGTGCCACCACGGCCGCATCCATAATAAACTGGGGCAGTCCATAGGACATGCACATGGAAAGATTGTACAGCGCATCCATGAGTTGCTCAGGGCCGACCGCCCAACCCAATCTCCATCCGGTCATTCTGTGTGATTTTGACAAACTTGAAACAGTCACACAAATCGACTCTGCCCCTGGTACTGGTAGCCCGGCCGGGCTGCACCGTTCATCTTGAGGCAGTATTTCCTGGTAGACTTCGTCACTGATCAACCAAATCCCTTCCCGGACACAGACTTCCAGCAACGGCATGAACTGCGCTTGCGTATAAACCGCACCGGTTGGATTATTCGGTGAATTCAGAACAATCGCCCGGGTTCGCGAAGTCACCTGTGCAATAATGTCATCGGGGTTAATCTGGAAATGATTTTCCGGTTTCACCGGGACACTGACCAGCGTTGCACCCGAGGCGCTGAAAGTCGCCGGATAGGTTGAGTAATACGGATCAATCAGGATCACTTCGTCGCCGTGTTCCAAAAGACACTGTGCAACAGCAAACAAGGCATTTTGGGCACCCGCAAAGACGGCACAATGGGTTGCCGTCACGGATTGGCGGGTCAATGCGCAATGTCTTTGGGCTATCGCCTGCCTCAAATCGAGGTTGCCATTGACCGGTGCATAGTGGTGTCGCCCCTTGTCCAGACTTGCTTTGGCCGCTCCCACGATCTGTGTCGATGTTGATTGATCAGTTTCTTGGCCAACACTCAACATGATAATGTCTTCGCCTGCTTCCAACCTGGCCAGACCCTCATAGTGTACTTCCCAAGCAGCCGCCCCCTCTCCCGCAAGCCGGGTCACCGCACTGGAAAATTTCATTTGATCACCTGTACCGGGGAAACCACCGTGGATGGTAGCATGTCCGGGCAGTCACGCATTGAATTTGTTGAAACAACACTCCGTATTATTGTCCGCTCTATTTTTATATATAACTTTAATATTATTTTATATAATATTGTTTTATATAAAATAATAATGATTAATCGAAAAATAAAATGCCACCCTGACACGCCGCTTTGAAGGCCGAAAGCATCATCAGCATCGGATGACTGTTTCTCGGGAATCCTCAATGCCACACAATCCGCGGGCAATTCAATGATCGAATCAAACCTGACCCACCAATGACAGCACCTGCTCGACATGACCGGGAGAATCGGCAACAAATCTGACCATGCCCATCAACCGGACACCAGGCTACAAATCATCAAGTTCCTCATCAATCGCAAACGAAGTGGCATCGACATCTGACAGTATTGCATTGATATTACTCTCTTTCGATACCGCAGAGCGGGAGGCCACTCTATCCCGTTTCTTGACGAATGCCGATTTGGAAACCAGCCATTGCCTGTGATATCTCTTCTTCATGTTTGCCAATTCTGTGTCGGTCAGTATTCTGATTTTCTTTTCGACAATGGCAACAACGTATTCAATGATCGCCTTCTTTTCCGTGTTGTACAGATAGATCTTTCCGGGTTCTGCTGCCGGCAGTGACGCATCACCAATCAGAACGGTTTTTGATTTACTGGTTTCCAGCATTCCATACCAAGCTCCTTTCTTTCGTCGTTTATACATGGGCATTCAATCGGCTATACGAAAATCATTTACAAATCATGACCTCTCGCAGACAGCTCTGCATTTCGAGCGTAAGGAAATTTGAAGGAATTTTATTATTTTCCCCCTAAATTACAATGTGTTTTTTGCGTTCATTTGTAACGAAAGCAGGATGTGCAGAAAATATCTCTTAACGCGGTTCGATGCATCTTGGGTATGGTCGAAATACGCGCCGACGGTGACACATCAATGATGCACAAGGGCTGCCGCTAGACGCATTCCACAACTGTCTCAGCAAGACCGTGCCGACATGATCGATTTGGCCGATAACACAGGAACCTTTTCGAGGCGGGAATGACGAAACACAGTCAGGGCTTCCAAAGTGAAATAGCGTCCATCGGAAAACCCCCTTTTTGCGGCTCTTCCCCAATTCGAGTGGGTAAGATTTCCTGCTATACAGACGACTTTCCTTCGAAGAAGTGGAGCACGTTTCGCATGGCAAGGAGAGAGCAGGGAAAAAGACGAAGAGTCGATAAAAAGGGCCTCTAATGGCCGTATTTTATCCAAAACCGCCCCTTTTGAGAGAATCTTCGGCTCAATCCGCCAATAATTCTTTTAAATCAAACTATTTGGGGGGGCCGGGTAAGCACGAAATAGATTGATCCCCATGACCCGGTACTCTTCAGTCGCCCAGTGACAAAACCGTCCTGAAAATCGCAGCAAACCAGAGGTGACAGTTCAACTTGCCAGGCGACAGCCCGGTACTCTCAAGTCGTTGAGCGCAAGGAATGCTAGAACATATCTCCGAAACGGGCTGTGTCATGCAGCCGCCAAATACGATCAATCATTGCACGCATCTCCGCCACCTCCATGATCTGACTGTAGCGTGCAAGAGAAACGGCCTTGGTTTCCAGTTCTGCTCTGCTGAGTATGTTGCCGGGGTCACCTTTCGGTCTCTCGACAAAAGATTCGTAGTGATCGCCATTGCGCATTTCGACATGAACACGAGCAGACCATTTTTGTGGATAGACGGCATCAATTTCCGGGTCCACTCTCATTTCAACAAGATCATGCAAACGTCTGTTCCAGGAATCTTCCAATGCATTTTGTGTGAAGTCGGTTACTCCAGCGCAACCGTACCTCAGAATCAACGCCAGCACAAAGCCCATCGAAAACTTTGACTGATGAATCGTGATTGGATTGTCAACCGCACCCAATACATCTTTTGCTGCCTGATAGACATACACAACAATACGTTTCACCTCTCCAGAGTCCAGTTGATGCTTGTTTCTCAGCGCAAGTAACGCATCTGCCGCCGGATGCGTATGCCGACAGCACGCATGGTATTTGAACGAGGTTTCCATGATGGCCCATCGTTCACCCAAGCGATCGGTCAACTGCGTTTCATCGCCTTCCCCGAGCATCCCGGCAGCCATCCCCTGTCTCCCCTCCAGCACTTGGCTTGCCGCAGTCAATCCCTGTTGTGCGGTATAGGCCGCGAGCAATCCATCCATTGAAGCCTTTGCGGTATGCAGTTGTTTCGAATCCGCCGCATCTTTCAAAAACGCCCAGAGCCCGGCCGCCTGAGTGCCCGCTGATCCCAGCGCATGAAGCGTTTGTGACCGGGTCAGTCTCAGCAGGTTGGAGACCGCCATCGCGGCACCGACCGTGCCTGCGGTTCCTGTCATATGGAAAATTCGATAATGTGATTTTCCCAGAAACTGACCCACTCTGATTCCGCATTCATAACCTGCGATCACCGCGGTTAGAAACGCTTTACCGGACAACTTTGGATGGGCTTGGGCTGCAGCAAGGACAGGAGGGAAAACCACCGTCGCCGGATGCAGAATTGACTGATTATGCAAATCATCCTGTTCGACTACATGCGAGGCGGCAGCATTCACCATTGCCGCGAATAAGGGACTGGTTGTCTCTGGATACCCAACCAGTCGGCAAGAGCCGCTCTGTGGGCCCATCTGGGTGGCAAAAGCGTGAAGGGCCCTGACCGGTGGTGCCTTACACCCTGCAATGGCAGACGCATACCAGTCCAAAAAAAGTTCTTCCGCCCGAAAAATGATATCCTCCGGAATATCGTCATAGTGCAGGTCAGCAGCAAAGTCAGACAACGTTTGGGAAGCAGAGCGTGGCATGTCGATTCTTAATTCATATATCGCAAGGCATTCTACCCCGCTTCTTTTCCAAATGTCAGCACTCGACAGGTAAAACAGGCATTTCCATTGAGCCCATTGAACAGCTTCTGTTTCACCGCTGACACCGTGCTTTACCGTGTTTTGCACCATCCGGACAACCGGTCCACTGTAAAATGACGGAACGACATGAACCCAATTGATGAACAACACAGCGAACGTTCTTTAGTGGAACCAATCGGCATCCACCCTGAGGAACTTTTCTCCTGATGCGCCTGTCTCAACCAGAACACCCTACAACGAAGATGACACGATGAATTTCAAACCCACCCGCACCATCAGCATAGTGATATTGTCCATACTGCTGGGAATGAACACGAACCTGTTTGCTGATGACACAGGCGGCTATGGCGGTCGCTGGACAAATAAAGGCTATGATATTGATGGCACTTGGAAGATTGTTCAAAAAGCAGACAAAACCGTCTTGGTACTGGATGAAAACTTCAAAACCAGAAAAGGCCCTGATCTGAAGATTTTTCTTTCAAAAATCGCCCTCAAGGACATCAAGGGCAGCAAGGTCAAATATTCATCCGTTCTTGTCAGTCCATTAAAATCGCCCAAAGGCGCCCAGGAATACGAAATACCAGCCGATATTTCTCTCGAAGACTATGCATCGGTTTTAATCCACTGTGAAGCATATGCCCATCTGTGGGGCGGGGCGACGTTAGAACAATAACACACCGATATGCTGACCGATTCAAGGCAGTCGGTTATTCGGCCATGTTGTCTGTCAGCAGTCTACCCGGCATGACCGAGACTGACCGGTCTGCCAGCAGGCTGCGAAGAGCGAACTGGCACCTTCCCGGTGGATTTCAATACTTCCAGAATTTTGCGTATCACCGCCTTGTAGTAGTGATCGCCAAGCGATCCAACCTCCGGATCAACCTGGTCCCTTGTTGAATAGAAAATCGCCGGTGCGGAGATACTTTGCACCTCGATCCCTTTCGCCTGGAACTCCGCCTTGATCCCCTCACAAAACCCCCATAGCCCATAATGGCCTGCAAGATGCGCCACTGAGGAGCACTGCGCCTGATTGACAAACACTTCGGTATCGACAAATACCACTTTGCAGTCAGCCGATTTTCTCAAATAGGGATAGAGTGCCTGAAGCAAGCAGACCGGCATTGTCAAAGTCGCGTTGAACGCTTCTTTGACTTGATCGCAAGATTGTTCCAGAAATGACTTTTGATTGGAACCCGCAACCAGATAGATCAGCGCATCCAAACTACCGACCCGCTCTACCATCGATTGAACGATCTTATGATTCCGATGAGAGTCAATGACGGTAAGCCCCTTCACATGGTCGGGATATTTTTCGGCAAGCCGCTGTTGGAAAGACTGATCGTTACCACACAATAACAGTGCATTGTCACCTGATGCCAGTTCCTGAACAACATGCTCGCCAAACTGGTCGGTCGCGCCCAGTATCAGCACATTTTTCTTGTCAGTCATGCCTCGTCCTCCCCGTCACCAAATACCATTTCAAAGCAACTTTCTATTATCTTTCCGGAGCTTACTCCTACTTTTTGATTATTATGCAGAATTCACATTAACTGAACGTTACCGAATAATTAATAATAGTTTATAAACTGATCTTCATGCCGGATGGAGCATTGACCTATCAAACAGCACCGTACGGCTCCCGACATCAAGCTATGACATCACTGTTTTTTACGGCCTGACCGTAAACCTTAGCTAGGCAGTGATGTCGTCAATCGAATCAGCATTTGGTGGATGCATCGACGTTTCACGCAACCCACCGAAGAACACCGATATAGCTCGGTGGAATTTAATGATATCCTTACTTTATCGATGGAAAGTGCGCGTCATGACACAACCATACCAAAGAAAAATACAGGATAAGTTCGATGCAATACACTATCTGCCCGGCATACCATGCAACCCTTTGTTGACACGACACGATCATGTTAATCGACCTCAGGCATGCTACGCTGAAAGAACAACAACGGATAAAACGAGAAGATCTCCAAAAGAATATTCAACTCAGCATTCATCGTGCGATGAGTCCGCTTGATCGGGCTGAACAGTCTCAAAACGATAATGGTCAATATAACCTGGTGTGGACAGAATTCAGTCGCCGTATTCGGTTAATCCTGGACAATCGCCATGTTTTTGCGCCCTTTGGGGATTGCGGACCCACTGACTGATCATAAAATACAACCTCTGATGAACATTTCTCAAATTACCTCGGAAATCAATTTGCAAGCTGCTGGAAAACAACAGGGCTTTCTCCGTCTTTCCCATTCCGTCCATCGATCCGCATACGGCTGGATACCCATTCCCATCATCTCCATTCGCAATGGTGATGGACCGGTTGTCCTGCTTATGGCAGGGAACCACGGCGATGAATATGAAGGTCAAATTGCACTTTGCAAACTAATCAAGAACATATCGTGCAATCATGTCAACGGACAAATAATCGTTCTGCCCATGGCCAATTTTCCGGCTGCCAAAGCCGGAATGCGGACCTCGCCGATTGATCAGGGGAATCTAAACCGCAGCTTTCCGGGTGATCCAAACGGAACGCCGACACAAATCATCGCTCACTACATTGAAACTGAATTACTCTCCCGTTCAGACTATTCACTGGATATTCATTCCGGTGGCAGTTCACTGGTCTATATCCCTTCTCTTTTGATGGGAATCAACACGGATACCGACCAGCATCGTCGGAATCTGGATTTGCTGAAATCATTGCAATTCCCTCAAGCGTTGCTGTTTGACTCACCCCGTATGGGCCCATATTCATCTTCTGCAGCCATTCGACAAGGCTGCACGCACATCACTGCGGAAGTGGCCGGAGGCGGTACCGTCAACCATCGGGCACTGAACCGATTATACCAGGGGTTGTTTCACTATCTGTCCCATATTGAAGTGCTTGACCTGCCTGATGCTCAAAGGGGGCCTACCCGTTCAGCCGATCCATGTCACAACATGGAGATATTGCATGTCACTGCACACGACAGCTACTGTTATGCACTCCATGAAGGGATATTTGAGCCCATGGTCGATCTCGGCGATGAGATTGGAAAAGGACAATTGGCCGCCTTGATTCATGATCCGGGAACACCCTGGTCATCTCCTGCTGAAGTTTTCTTTCAGACGGCCGGAAAAGTGATTTGCAAACGGGTGCCCGCACAGGTAAGGCGAGGTGATTGCCTGTTTGAGATCGGACTGACCGCCATACCCTCTTCCTCCGCCTGACCCGTTGACTAACCGACTTGAGGGTCAATTGACTCCTCCTGATTATTCCACGGATTTCAAAGCAAATTTCTTCTGTCATGCAAAAGCCTCTCGTTCCAACTTATAAAATGGCGATCCGCGATGCGCTTGGATTTCCTGCCATCATGCTGTTGGCCAGCATGACCGGATTTGGTTCCCTTGCCCGGGAAAGCGGCTTCTCACTGGGTATGGCGCTGACAACAACCGCTGGAATCTGGGGTCTCCCGGGACAGATTGCCTTGGCGGAACTGTATGCGACAGGCACAGCAGCGATGTTTGTGATTCTGGCATCATCACTGGCGAATGCACGATTTATGCCCATGGCGGTTTCCTTTATGCCTCTCATGCGAGAAGGGATAGGCAAAGACCGTTGGCTCTTTGTGTTAGTCCAACTGCTGTCCATCAATTCATGGGTGGCGGGTCTGCGAGCCTTTCCCCAGATCGATCGTCGAATGCGTGTGCACTACTATGTCCTGTTCGCAACAATCTGCATGATAGCCGGCTTGACCGGTACCGCCATTGGCTACTATGGTATTGAAGCCATGAACCGCTCTGCGGCTCTCGGGTTACTCTTTTTGAACCCACTCTTTTTTGCGATCATGATCGCCGGGACCCAACTGCGTCCGGCCGTTATCGCGATCATAATCGGTATTCCCCTGGGTCCGGTTTTCCATTCTTTGTCATCAGACTGGGGGTTGCTCGCCGCGGGCCTTGTCGGTGGATCAGTGGCCTTCTGGATACATCGGACGACACCAGGCCGAAGCAGATGAATACTGCTGACCATCATCTCTGGCTATTGGTGCTGGGGGCGATTCTGGCTACCTATCTATGGCGCTTTCTGGGAGTCCTCTTTTCCCGTCGCATCAATCCGGAAGGCGCCGCCTTCCAATGGGTCACCTGCGTCTCTTACGCGATGCTGGCCGCCCTGATCAGTCGCATGATCCTGATCCCGGTCGGTCCGCTGGTGGAGGTATCCCTATGGATTCGGCTGGTCAGTCTGATTGTCGGCCTGGCTGTCTTCTTCCTGGTCAAAAAACAGGTGCTGATCGGTGTCGGCGCGGGATTATCCGTATTCACCATATTGATTTACGAATAGCTGATCGACAGACAATGCGAGATTCTGACAGATTTCAGTCAATCGGGGCTGAAAAGGCTGACCTGTTACCTTGCCCGGCGATTGAATTCCGTGATCAATTCATCCCAAATCGGGGCTTGATCCGATACCCTACCCCAGAATGATTGTTTCCGGCGCTGGTCGAACTCTTCGATCATGATGCCACGCTGCTCGACCCAGGTATAGTAACCCAGATTGAAAATGCGCTGTCGCTCCTGACTGCCCAGTTCCAGCACATGTGCAGGCTCACAACCTAACAGGCATCGTCCAAAGATTTCAGCCGCTTCCGTCATGCCGACCGCTCCGGAAAAATGTGTACTTGTGGTTTGTTCCCGCTCGCTTTGGTACAGCGATGCACCATCCGTTGCGACACACAGCACGATATCCTCCTGATCTAGGCCTGCATGCCTCGAAAGCTTGATTGCGCTTTGAATATTAGCCAACCCGGAGAGCCCAACATGCCTGAACTGATTCAAAAATTCACGGGATACCCCCGTGCGCCGGGACAGATAATCATGCCCCTGTTCGGTATTAAACAGGATATTCAACAACTCAGGACCGGTATCTGATATGCCGACTACATAATCCATGTTCATCACATTATGGATCAGCGGAATGTGTTTATCCCCGATTCCCTGAATCGTATGTTCTCCATAGCCGTTATTCAGCATGGTCGGGCATTCCAGCGGTTCGGTAGCGACAATGTGGGTTCCGTAGCACTCCTTCAAATGATCACCGGCCGCTATCGTCCCAGCCGAACCCGTGCCGACAACCAGCGCGAACAGGCGATCCCGGTTTCCTGCAACATGATCAAACAAGTCACCGAATGCTGGTCCTGAAACGGTTCGATGGCATAGATAATTGGCAAATTCGTTAAACTGGTTGATGACAACATTGGAATCATCCTTTTCCAGTTCATCGCACATGTCGTAGATTTCCCTGACATTACTTTCAGAGCCCGTCGTCCGGACTATATCCTCGTCCGGCCTTAACGTCCATTGGCCCAACCAGTCAAAACGCTCCTGACTCATCTGTTCAGGCAAGACCGCCACCCCACGACATCCCAGTATACGGGAGATCGCGATACCCCCTCGACAGTAATTCCCTGTTGATGGCCAGATCGCCTTGTTTTCCATCGGATCAAAGCGACCGGTCACCAGTCGCGTTGCCAGACAGGCATACGCAGCCAGAACCTTATGTGCGGCAATCATCGGAAACGTATCACCCAATACCACGACGATACGCGCTTTGACACCACTGAGACTGGAAGGAATTTCAAGCCATGCCGGCTGATTTAAGAGTTTCGCACCTGCATGCGCATTATACCAGTGGATACGAAACAGATTCAGGGGATGAGGTTCGTTGACAGGGACTGTCCTGAGCGCTTCATCCATTGCCGAAAATTGCTTGTGAGGCCGCGTCAGTTCGGCAAACGTAGGCAACACGAGTTGCTTTTTTCGGGCATAGCCGACTGTACGGTCGAGCACAGCCTGATCCAAAATATCCGGGTTCATCAACATGGTGGGCATCACGATATCATTCATATTGAAAATGTTGTTATCAAATAGTAGTACAGATAAGGGGTTATTTGTGTTTAAGTTTTACTTCCCCAATGCACTAATCGTAACAATATCGTGATTCAACCTGTCAATGACGACCGTTGATCAAATCGATCAGAAAATACTGGCGATCGTACAACACTGTAATCTGACCTCACACAGGGAAATTGCCAATTCGGTCGATCTCTTTGCCCCTGCGGTGACCCATCGTCTTAAACGGCTTCGAAATAGCGGTTGCATACAAAGCGATGTCAGCGTATTGAATGGCAAGCGCCTCGGGCATCTGCTTACCCTCATCGTGCAGGTCATTGCGGACCGCAAACAGGTCCATGCTCTGGACGCGATGCGACAGACCTTTGCTGCCTGCCCGCAAGTCCGGCATGGTTAGTATGTTACGGGGGAAAGCGGATTTTATTTTGATCTTCAATGTCAGTGATATGTCCGAGTACCAGCGATTGACCCGAACGCTGTTTTTTGAGTCGGGCCATACAAAAAGATTCACAACGTCGGTGGTTATGGATACTATCAAGACAAATAGCCATGTCCTGCTTTAGACAGCCCCGACTCTACCACTTGATGATCCATTCGATATGACGCGACTCTCTTCCCCTACCCGGTCATTGTTTAATGATATGCTGTCATGGCGCCATGACATCCATCAATACCCCGAATTGGCCTTCGAGGAACACCGTACAGCCAAAAAAGTCGCTGAATTACTGCAATCCTGGGGGATTGATGTCCATACCGGTATTGGCAGTACCGGTGTCGTCGGTGTATTGAAAAAGGGTACCACCAATCGATCCATCGGATTGAGAGCCGATATGGATGCGCTGAAAATCACCGAGAAAAACACCTTTGATTATTGTTCCGTACATGAAGGGAAAATGCATGCCTGTGGCCATGACGGGCACACCGCCATGTTATTGGGTGCGGCCCGCCATCTGGCAAAACAGGGCACATTCGACGGCACTGTCGTCTTTATATTCCAACCGGCTGAAGAGCATGGAGAGGGGGCGCGAGCCATGATTCGTGACGGTCTGTTTGAGCGTTTCCCCATCGATTCAGTCTATGCCGTACATAACTTTCCTTCGATTGCCACGGGCACATTCTCAATCCGGGCAGGTTCCGTAATGGCCGCCGAAGACAATTTCAAGATCATGATCAATGGTGTAGGCTGTCATGCGGCCATGCCTCACCTTGGCAAAGATCCTCTTGTCGCAGGCGCGGAAATCGTCACTGCCATGCAATCGCTGGTCTCACGGAAAATAGACCCCATGGAACATGCCGTGGTCTCATTTACCGAATTTCTCACCAACGGGACCGTTAATGTCGTACCGGAACAGGTCACAATCAAAGGGGATACACGCTCACTGACCCCGGAAGTCCAGGATCGGATTGAACATACCATGGAACGTATCGTGCGCGGAATCTGTGCGGCCCACGATGTACAGGTTGAGTTTCACTATGCCCGAAACTTTGTTCCGACCATCAATACGGTCACAGAAGCGCACATCGCCACCCGGATCGCCGAATCAGTTGTCGGACCAGAACGGGTGATCGTTGACAGTCGTCCAGTGATGACATCCGAAGATTTTGGCTACATGCTGTTGGAGAAACCCGGGGCCTATGTTCTGCTTGGCAATGGAGAAAAAGGAGTGGGTGGCTGCAGTCTCCATAATCCGAACTACGATTTCAATGATGAAATACTTTGCACAGGGGCTGATTTCTGGGTTGCATTGGTCGAATCTGAATGTCCACACTGACCACGATAATTTTCAGATCTGACAATCTTATAGTTTCTGCCATTGACAACCAAGGGATTGGTCAATTTCGAGATCAGAGACTCATCAGTCCCTGAATATCCCTACAGACGCTGCAGAGATAGTCTGGCATTATCGAAAATCCAATTCACTTGAACATGTCTTTTGATCGGACTTGGACACCAACAGATCAAGACTCGTCATTGCGCTTCCGCTATATGTAGCGGGAGGACAAACGCATCCGGCGTAAAATCCTCGCCAATCTCGCTCACCTGCCGATCTCGGAGTGTATCGACGCCTTGCATGCTCTGTTCAAAGACGCGGAGCGTTGTATCCGCTACCCTCGACACCCTAAATCAACCAAATGGTGGATGCTGTTGTATCACTTTCAGTGCGTCTGAAAGAACAGGCGGACAATTAATTTGATCGATAAACTTAGTCATGGTTTCCGATATTGATCAGAATAATCTTTTCATTCTGAATCTCCATCTCAAGCGCCATTCGATCACTCATATTCACGCAATTTGTTGTAGGTATTGAAATTGAGGGCAACATACGTGCGTTCACCACGTACCGTCATCACGACCGCTCCATCTTGCTGGAGCGCGAACTCGACTACAGACACACCATTGGTCTTGAGATCGTTCGCTGCAATACTGGTCATGAACTGATTCTCAATAAAACTATCAATAGTTTTATATGGATTAGACAAAGACCCCTCTGACCCCGTACGCAACCGAACAAGTACTCGAAGGCCCCTCCCTCTGACGCAAACCACACCCTTGATAACACTTTGAAGAACAGTCGGTGACATCACTATTCTTTGATTGTGTTGGTTTTCGATGATATGGATTACTCATAACAGGATCATCCTAACAATTGACTCACTCTGGCAATGCCATTTCAAGTACTTGTACGACATGCGATACCTCACGCTGAACGCCAAGCGCAATCTGGTGACGACAGGACATCCCATCGGCAATAAGCAGTGTATCATCCGAGGCGTTTCTGATCTCGGGCAACAGGTCAAGCTCTGCCATTTTTCTCGAAATATCGGCTGTCTCAGACGCATAACCAAACGCCCCCGCCATACCACAACAACTGGATTCAATCGTGCTGATGTCCAACCCTGGGACCATCTGCAACACCCTTTCCACATCACTCATCAGGTTATACGCTTTTTGATGACAGTGACCATGCAGCAATACTTTTCGGTCGATTGGGTTGAATCGGACATCCGGTTGCTCCTTGCTCAGAAACTCTTCCAGAAGATAGGAGTTTTTTGCCAGTTTGCCTGCCAAGGGGCTGTTCATCAATCCGGGAAGCTCGTCACGCATCGACAACAGGCAACTGGGTTCAAGTCCAATCACCGGCACCTTGCTGTC
Organism: Candidatus Poriferihabitaceae bacterium; assembly: GCA_965214625.1. Lineage (GTDB taxonomy): Bacteria > Pseudomonadota > Gammaproteobacteria > Arenicellales > Poriferihabitantaceae. The sequence goes on from OZ243962.1 coordinate 367,771, forward strand.
AAGATATGGTTCAAAAACCGCTAACAGTCGCGTCACCTCACGAGACGCCTTGTCCACCATCCCTGTTGTCAGATAGGTCCGCCCGCAACAAACCGGGCGTCGCCCATGAGTCATCGGCGAAATCACTCGGTAACCCAAGGAGGTCAGCACCTTAGCGGCTGCACGAAGATTATCCGGTTCAAAATAAGTATTGAATGTGTCCGCAAACAAAATAACCGGTCTGCCATCTACCGGACCTGTTTCAGGAAGTGGCCGATAGATATCGGTTCGCCAGATGGGTAACATACGGTCCTTGCAGATCCCGGTCACGGGCTCTGTCAAGGAACGAATCCATCTTGCCTGATTGCGGACATTGAACAACCAGGGCATTTTCGAGATAAGAGGGGCATACAGGGGTAATTCTGCAATGAGCCGATCATGAAACGAGGTGCCTTGACTTTTCAATCGAGCCGCATTCACTTCGATTTTCATGCGTGCCATATCCACACCCGTGGGGCACTCCCTTTTACAGGCCTTGCAACTCACACACAATCTCATCGTATCGACCATTTCAGCGGAGGTGAGAGCATCTTTGCCAAGCTGCCCGGAAATCGCCAGTCTCAGTGTATTCGCCCGCCCCCGTGTCAGATGTTTTTCATCCCGGGTCACCCGATAGGAAGGGCACATCGATCCACCAGAGAGCTTGCGGCAGGCACCATTGTTATTGCACATTTCAACCGCACCCTGGAACCCGCCTCCCGCACCGGTCCAACCATCCCAGTTCAAGGCCATTTTCATCTCGGGTACGACATAACCCGGTGGATAGCGGAATAACGTCGGATCATCCATTTTGGGGGCATCAACAATCTTTCCCGGATTGAGCCGGTTTTCCGGATCAAACAGTTGCTTGATCTCCCGAAAATTCCGAATCATGCGGGATCCATACATTTTCTCATGGAACTCAGACCGACAAAGGCCATCCCCGTGTTCCCCCGAATGCGATCCCTGATACTCCCGTACCATCTCAAAACACTCCTCGGCAATCGCGCGCATCGCCTTCCTGTCCTTCTCCAGCCTGAGATTCAAGACCGGCCTGACATGAAGGCAACCAACGGACGCATGGGCGTACCAAGTTCCCTGGGTACCATGCTTATGAAAGATTTCAGTCAATCGGGCGGTATATTGGGCCAGATCCTTCAGTTCCACGGCACAATCTTCGACAAATGAGACCGGTTTGCGATCATCACGCATCGACATCATGATATTGAGTCCTGACTTGCGCACTTCAAAAATGGCTTTCTGGAAAGCCGAATCAATCGCTTCGACCACACCCCCCCGCTTGGCGGGTGAATGGTCAAATGCAAATCCGAGATCAGCCATCACCTCACCGAGTGCCTGCAGTCGCCGTCTGTTTTCATCCGCATTCTCCTCGGCAAATTCCACCAGCAGGATGGCCTCGGGCTCACCTCGGACAAATTGATCCACGATGTCCCGATACATTGGGATATTTCGGGACAGATCGATCATGGTCCGATCAATCAGTTCCACGGCAACCGGGTCGAGTCTCACCAGATGCTGTGCCGATTCCATGGCATCATGGAACGAGGGAAAATGACATACACCAAGCAATCGATGTCGCGGCAAGACCGCCAGTTTCAGTTCGATGGCTTTGAAATAGCCCAGGGTCCCCTCGGAACCCACCAGCAGATGAGACAGATTGACCGGCGAATTCGCCGGTACGAGCGCATCAATGTTATACCCCCCGACCCTGCGCATCACTTTGGGGAAACAACGCGCCACTTCTTCGTGCTCCCGCCGACCGATATCCAACAGGGATTGAACCAGTGACCTTTGTCTTTGCGACGGTGCCTCGCGCGGCATCACACCAAAACAGGCGACTTCTCCATCCGCCATTACTGTCTCGACCGACCGTACATTGTCTCGCATGAGTCCATAACGGATGGAGCGACTGCCACAGGAATTATTGGCGGTCATTCCCCCGATCGTTGCCCGGGAGGCCGTTGACACATCCACGGGAAACCACAGGCCGTGCGGTGCAAGCATTCGGTTCAACTCATCCAGGACCATGCCGGGTTCAACGACACAACGGCGATTTTCCACATCCAACGCCACGACCTGATTGAGGTAACGACTGTTGTCAACCACCAGTGCCTCATTCACTGTCTGCCCGCATTGGGAGGTTCCGCCCCCTCTCGGCAAAATGGGCACTCCGTGCGATTTCGAAAAATCAATGACAGCCCGAACATCATCAATATCTTTCGGTATGACCACACCCTTGGGCATCATTTGATACATCGAAGCATCGGTTGCATAGCGCCCCCGGCTAAACAGGTCGGTATACAGTTGCCCGCGCAACCGGGGAGCAAGATGGTGGCGCAAGTGGCTTGAGAAATCGGTCGGCATCCCGGTTGACATCATTATTGTTTCGTCATTCAATACTATGCTTTGCAGTGATCGCGTTCAAGCAGATCAACAGGCTCTCTTCAAGGAATCCGATGCGTCGTCCAGGTCGACATTTTTTGCAAATTCCCGGTCCCTCCCCTGTCCCTGATCGGATTCTTCGGGCAATGGACTATCCCACGGTGGATCATCGTGGCCCCGGTTTTGCTGAGCTGACCCGAAAAACGACACAGGGAATGCAGTCGATTTTCAAGTGTCGTGGACCGGTGGTGATCTTTCCTTCCTCCGGGACCGGCGCCTGGGAGGCCGCGCTGGTCAATACCCTTACCCCTGGTGACAAGGCGGTCATGGTGGAAACCGGCCATTTTGCCAGCGTATGGGCACAGTTGGGACAACGGCTGTCCATCCAGACCGAACGAATCGAAACGGATTGGCGCAGGGGCGCCGATCCTGATCTGATCGAAGATTGCTTGAAAAAAGACCGACGACATCAAATCAAGGCGTTGTGTATTGTTCACAATGAAACCTCGACCGGTGCGCTATCTCGTATCGCCGAGATACGCCAATCCATCGATGCCATCCATCATCCGGCATTGCTGCTTGTGGATACCATTTCCGGACTGGCCAGTGCCGAATTCTGCGTCGATGAATGGGGTGTGGATGTCGCCATTGCGGGATCGCAGAAAGGGTTGATGCTCCCGCCTGGACTGGCATTCAATGCCATCAGTGAAAAAGCGCTCGCAGTCTCAAAAAACAATGCGTATCCTCGCGCCTACTGGGCATGGAGTGAGATGATCAAAGCAAACCAAAACGGTGCTTTCCCCTATACACCCGCAACCAATTTGCTTTATGGACTGGCAGAGTCCATTGACATGCTGCATGAGGAGGGCCTGGAGCAGGTCTTTGCGCGCCATCAGCGTCTTGCAGAAGCAAGCCGACGGGCGGTCGCTACCTGGGGCTTTGAAACCCAATGTCTTGAACCGGACGAACACTCCCCGGTGCTCACCGCCGTTCGATTGCCGCACGGACACAATGCGGATCATTTTCGCCAGGTCGTATTGCAACGGTTTGACATGTCCTTGGGCAGCGGCTTGGGTAAAATAACCGGTAAAGTGTTTCGGATCGGGCACCTTGGCGATTGCAACGACCTGATGCTGATGGGTGCGTTAAGTGGCATCGAAATGGGCTTGTCTGTCGCTGGCGTCCCCTATCAACCCGGCGGGGTTGATACCGCAATGGACTATTTGGCAGCTACCGCCAAATGAACATCGGTCGGAGTAAAAAAGCGGCCGGGAAAGCAGCGCCCGGTACCCGGAAAAACAGGACAGAACGGCTACCCGTCTCTCAAACAATGCGTTCATTTTGATGTTGGCGATGGTCAAACCGAATCCTTCATCTGAACTGATCTTTGAGACCGACCGTTCAATTGGAATGGTCACCTTCAATCGTCCCAAAGCCCGTAATGCGCTGACTTTCTCGATGTATCGGCAACTGGCCGATCTTTGTACCGCTCCCCCACAAGGGGTCAAGGTGCTTATCATCACTGGTGCTGGCAAAAAGGCCTTCGCGGCCGGAACGGACATTGCCTTGTTCAGGGATTTCAAAACACAACGACAGGCCATCGAGTATGAAAAGACAATGGATGAGGTGCTGGATAAAATCGAGCGCTGTCCGATCCCGACCATTGCCGCGATCAGCGGTGCGTGCACCGGCGGCGGTGCCGTCATCGCCAGTGTCTGTGACCTCAGGATCTGCAGTCACGACCTGCAATTCGGACTACCTATTGCCCGCACGTTGGGCAATTGTTTGTCTGCCGCCAACCTTGCCCGGTTATCCGCCCTGCTCGGTGCCGGTCGTACCCGGGAAATGATTTTTACTTCCCGACTATTGGATGCCACCGAGGCGTACCGGATAGGATTGGTCTGCGAAGTGCTCGACAACCATCAGGCGATGCAAAACAGAGTGCTCGAAGTGGCCGAAACACTGACCCGGCAAGCACCATTGACCTTGCGAGCGACCAAGGAAATTCAGCGTCGTCTTGCTCAAAACAGACCACAGGACCGGGACTGGATTGTCCGCTGTTATACCAGTGATGATTTTCAGGAGGGACTGGAGGCATTCTTGAACAAACGGCAGCCACAATGGGAAGGAAAGTAAACTGCGGTCCACTCAGCGGTTGCCGGGTCATCGAACTGGCTCATATCATGGCCGGTCCGGTGGCTGGCCTGATGCTGGCCGATATGGGTGCCGATGTCATTAAAGTGGAGAAAATGGAAGGGGACGATACCCGTCAAATGGTTCCGCCAACGATCAACGGTGAAAGTGCGGCCTTCATGATGATGAACCGGAATAAACGGGGAATCGTACTGGATCTCAAACAGGCACAGGGACGTAAGGTATTGTCGCACATGATTCGACAATCCGACGTGCTGATTGAAAATTATCGATTCGGCACCATGGAACGGTTGGGACTTGGTTACGAGACATTGAAAAAGAACCATCCTCAATTGATTTATCTTGCCCTTTCCGGATTCGGGCGTACCGGTCCTTATCGCCAACACGGGGGATTCGATCTTATCGCACAGGGGATGTCGGGCCTGATGTCGATTACCGGTGAGGGACAAGGACGCCCTCCCATCAAGGTCGGTGCGCCCATCACCGATATTACCGCTGGCATACTGGGCGCTCTGGGGGTCGCGGCAGCCTATGCCCACCGGCTCAAAACAGGGGTCGGCCAAAAGGTTGAAACATCGCTGTTCGAAGCGGGGATCACTCAAACCTATTGGCAATCCGCGATTGCTTTCGCCACCGGACAGACCCCTGGCGCAATGGGCAGCGCACACCCGCTCAATGCCCCTTACCAGGCTTTTCCAACCGCTGATGGCTGGATTAACGTCGGTGCCGCCAACCAGGCCAACTGGGAGAGACTGGTCGATATTATTGGTGCACCGGAGCTGCAATCCGATCACAGATTCAACTCCAATGCACAGCGTATGAGGCATCTCGATGCCCTGGTGGACACATTGAATCGCCTGTTCAAGACCCGAACCACGTCTGATTGGCTTGAAAAACTCACCGCTGGCGGAGTTCCGGCGGGACCGGTCCTGACGATCACCCAAATGCATCAAGATCCTCAAGCCCTTCACAGGGAAATGATTGTCGAACAAACCCATCCGGTGGCCGAATCGGTGAAAACCATCGGTTTGCCGGTGAAATTCTCTGAAACACCCGGTGCCGTGACCTTGCCTGCACCGATACTTGGCGAACACAGCAAAGTCATATTAAAAGAATTCCAGTATTCTGATCAGGACATTCAAAAACTGTCTGACAAAGGCATCATCAAACAGTCCTGTCACACTGCACTCCCCCAAACCACATGAAAGCGATTCAGATTCAACACTACGGTGGAATTGATCAACTTCAGTGCAATGAGATTCCGACGCCCCAACCCAAGGCAACCGAAGCACTGATCAAACTGCACTATGCAGGCGTCAATTTCATCGACATCTACATGCGCGATGGGACCTATGCGAAGTCACAAACCTATCAGACCCCCCTGCCGATGACGCTTGGCATGGAGGCGGTCGGTGAAATCATCGCCATCGGTGAAAAAGTCACCGATTTTGTGATCGGTGAAACGGTTTGCTACTGCCTGGTGCGTGGCAGTTATGCCCAGTACGCTGCAGTACCAACGGAGAAACTGACTCGGGTGCCGAGCTCCCTCCCGCTTGCGAGTGCCTGTACACTGATGCTGCAGGGATTCACTGCCCACTATCTTTCTCATTCCGCTTTTTTGCTCAACCCCAACCATACCTGTCTGATTCATGCCGCGGCAGGCGGTGTGGGTCAACTGTTGACCCAACTTGCCAAGCAACGTGGGGCTCGCGTCATTGCGACGGTTGGTCATGAAGAAAAAGCAGCACTTGTGAAACAACTCGGGGCAGATCACTGTATCTTGTATCGTCATCAGAACTTCGCCGATGAAGTCCACCGTATCACCGAGGCAGAAGGAGTCGATGTCGTCTACGACTCGATTGGCAAAGCCACCCTTCACCGTAGTCTTCAATGCCTCAAGCGACGAGGATACTGTATCAATTACGGCGCCAGTTCCGGACAAGCAGCGCCTATTGCACCACTGCAGCTCGCCGAATCTGGGTCTGTCTTTTTGACGCGCCCGCACCTTGCCGATTACATCGCCAGTCCAAGCGAACGGCAGCAACGTGCAGATGCCCTGTTTCAGGCAGTCAACGACAAAACCCTGCAGGTCCGAATCGATCGGACCATACCGCTTGAAGATGCCGCCAAGGCGCACCATCTCATGGAAACCCGGCAGACACGGGGCAAACTGCTTTTACAAATACCGCTTGATAACCCTTGCTGATTCTGATCAACCGGTCACTTATTTCATCTGTTCCCTTGCCTCGCCCATGACCCTTTTCAGTCACCGCAAACGGATTGTTCTTGATTGCGAATTCATGTGCCCTGTAATTTGCAGGTCGCAGCATGACGACTATGGTTTCTGAATACATTTCAAGAACAACTTTGCGGACATGAATCTGAATAAAGAAGAACAATGCATGCTCAATGGTGAAATGGGCTATGCCCGGCAATGGGCTATGCAACATATGATTCAGGTCGGTCAATTTTTCAATGCACGCGACTTTGTCCCTGTCACGCAGGCACACATGATGGCCGACACGGAGTCTTTGGGAGAAGCCGGTGTTCAGTTTATCGAAACGCTCGCGAGTCTCTCGGAAGCGGACCGGCGTGTTCGAATTCCGATGATCACGGATCCCAGAGGGATTGATTTCAATCACTATCAGACATTGAAGCAGACAGACGAAATGGCACTCCTCGAACAGCGGGCGATCAATGCGTTTTCTGCGCTCGGTATCCTCATGACCGATACCTGTATCAACTATCAGACCATCTCGGCCCCCACGAGAGGTGAACATCTGGCTTTTGGTGATACCGGTGTCGTGATTTACTGCAATAGTGTACTCGGTGCCTTTTCCAACTTTGAGGGTGGACCGTCCGCACTCGCCGCCGGACTGACCGGACGCACGCCCCGATATGGACTGCATCTGGATTGCCATCGCCGGGCAACCAGGCGGTTTGAGGTGACCTACCAACCCCGAAATCTGGCAGAATGGGGTGCGCTAGGGGCTATTGTCGGCAAACAGGTCGGTTCATACTGGGAAATCCCCGTGATTGAAGGCATTGAACTCCCTCCCCGGTCCGACGAGTTGAAACACATGGGTGCTGCCATGGCAAGCTTCGGCTCGATTCCGCTTTTCCATCTGGTCGGCTATACCCCTGAAGCATCGGACATTTCGCTGGTTTGCGATCCGTTGTCACTGCATTGCGAACGAATAGAAGAACGACATTTCACCGACTTTTTCAACCATTATGATGCCAGTGGGGAAAAAGTCGATGTGGTGGTCTTTTCCGCTCCGCAGCTTTCCCTTTTTGAAATAAGTGATATTGTCCAATTGCTTGGCAACCGAAAGATTCATCCCGAAACCATGTTATTGGTCGTTACATCGCCGTCAGTCTATGTCGATGCGGTTCGGTTCGGACTGGTTGAAAAAATAGAACACGCAGGCGGACTGGTATTGCAGGGAATGTGTTTTTATCAGAGTTATGCCAGGGAAATGGGGTATGCGAATGGATGGCGGCGACTATTGACCAATTCAGCAAAGCTGGTGAATATTATCGGCGGTTACGGTTATCAGCCGACGCTGGCCAGCATGAGAGACTGTGTCGACTCGGCCGTCAGTGGAAAAATGCCATGAGCATCCGCATTCTCAAATGTCACCGTGGCATCGGCGTAACAGTCAGCGGCGAGGCATTGGTAGCCAACGACAATTTCTCCGCCCGATATGACCTTGACCGGATCGAAGGTGTTTTTTCACGTCCACAACATGCCTTGTATGGTCAAAGTTATGTTGACCGGATATTGGTTGTCAATACCGCAAAAGGGGGGGTTGCCACTGCCTGGATGCTGTATGAAATGGTCTCCAGAAATAAGGCACCCAAGGCGATATTATTCAACCACGTCAATCCCATCCTTGCCCAAGGTGCCGCGTTGGCCAATCTAACCCTGTGTGACCGGTTCGAAGCGGGAGACGTAACCCGTCTGATTCGTTCCGGAGACCATGTTTTCATCGAACCGGCGAAGGGACAAGTCACGATACAAACAGCTGACGACTCGATTTAGCCCAGTTTTTTCAGTGCGCCCTTCTGACAATCCCCGTTGCCCGAAACAATCCCGCTGATCCGCAATGGCGGTTGTCCGCAAACTGATTTCGGCACCTTCCGTACCAGGATGGTGATAAACACGCACCCCCATCAAGGAAAGGCTATAAAGCCCTTGCAGTATCCCGATGTGCTGGCATATCAATCGTATATCGGATTCGACTATCGACCACCAGTCCCTGAAGAGGACCTGCGGTTGTATTGCAACTGTCTGACCGGCATCCATATAGGATGCATAGATACCTGCCCAGCCCTGAACTGACAAGGCACGATTCAACCATAATCCGCCAACACCCACAACAGAACAAGAAAACACACGTACAGCACCATTGATCTGATATTGCGACCGTCGTCCCCTCTTGTCGCCTCACGACAGCATGACGCGGGCAGGGCCCAGATAATGCTGGGCAATCAGTAACGTCACCGGCAAGGTAACAAAGGAAACACCGGTCTGAATAGTGACGATTGCCGCCATTGCAGGCGCATCACCCCCCATTTGTCGGGCCAGGGTATACGACCCGGCAGCACTCGGTACCGCACCAAACAGGATCGCAATCAAAGTGCTTTGGACATCCAGTCCCACCCAGTAGGCCATCAACCCGACCACGACGGGAAACAGAACCATTTTACCGCCCACGGCCAACAGTGTGGGCACTGCCGCCGCTTTCATGGCTCGAACACGTATATTAGCTCCAACACTGAGCAGTACGATGGGAAGTGCAGCACCTCCCAAAATTACCGCGATGTCATAAACAACCGGAATGTACTGGACACCGGAAAAATTGATAGCAATACCCAGCGCAACGGCAATCAGTATCGGATTACGCGCCAAATCACGCAATATCACCATGAGAACACTTTTTTGATCCCGTCCGCTGAGCATAATGACCATCAACGACACCACCGACACATTGGTGACCGGAATCAAAAGTGCGGTAATAATCGCTGCAATGGCGATGCCTTCGGCTCCGAAAAGTCGGTCGGCAACGGCCAAGGCAATAAACGTATTGTGACGGGCACAACCCTGCAGCACCGATGTCCATAAAGGACGTTTCATCCTCAGCAGTCTCCCTGCAACCAATCCAAACAACACGGCACTGACAAAACCGGCATAAATCACCAAAGAGAGCAGGCTGAATCGCTCAGTAGACAGATCCATGGTTGCCATTTTGTAAAACAGGAATGGCGGAAAAAGCACCCAATAGACCAGTTTGTCGTTGAGGTTCCAAAACGCAATGCTGGGTATGCCTCCACGACGAAGGAGATGACCCAATAAAATCAGGATAAAGATCGGCGCAATGGCAAAGAGAATATTGGGCATTGGATTCTAGTGTTTATGGATCATAGGGTACTTTGAAAAGACGTGAGGGTCGGGCACATCAAAACCCTCCTTTTTTGCTTCGATTCTTTATCTGATCGGTGACTGATTCGTGCTTTTCCTGTATCCAGTGTGCAATCCAGGTCAACCCGATTGACACGGTTACGATAAAAGCGGGATAAGCATAAAGAGCAGGTATTGCGGAAACATAACAGCCATTTCAAACAATCGGATCATAAAGTGCGCTTGCTTTCCCTCAATGTCTTGCACAAAGACTCCTTGCAATCAGGTAGTCCCATTGCTTGATTGCCAAACGGCATCTCAGGATTCGTTCAGTGACCGCTACGGAAAAGAGGCTGCGGGAAAACGGGATACCAAGTAGCACCTGGCAAAGCCCCCGACTTTGCACATCACCCGGAGTATCCGGTCAGGCCACCAACAGGTGTCAATCTGCTTTTTTGAAAAAAGCACCGTAGATACTGGCTGCCAATGTCAACATCCCCGCGATCAGCAAACCCAATGCAATCGGTCTCCCGAAAAACCCCAGCCACTCAAAATGCAGCATCTGCATCGCCTGTGCAAACGTCTGTTCACCGATCCGCCCCAGGATCAGCCCCAATACGATGCCTGCCACGGAATAACCCGACCGTCTGAGGAAAAAACCTACCGCGCCAGCAACAAACATGACAAGAACGTCAATAGTCAGCCCCCTTACCGCATACGCCCCCACGGTTGCGAGACACAAAATCAACGGCGCCAGGAACTGAAAGGGAATGCGAAGCAGATTAATGATGGTTTTGGTTTCCATATAGCCGATAAGAAGAATCGATGCATTGGCGAAAAACATGGCGGCAAAGACAACCCAGACCAAATCGGCACTGTTAAGGAACACCAGGGGGCCCGGTTCCATGTCATGCATCTGGAATACACCGACCATCATCGCGGTCAGCGCGCCACCGGGCAACCCGAGTGCCAGTAATGGAATCATCGCAGCTCCGGTCGCAGCATTGTTGGCTGTTTCCGATGAAATGACACCTTCCATTTTTCCCTTTCCGAATTCGTTGCGATCCTTGGACCATCGGACGGCTTCGTTATACCCCATAAATGCGGCCAAGGTCGCTCCGATACCCGGCAATATGCCACAGAAAAACCCGATCACGATAGAACGAATGACCGCAAACTTGTGTGCCAACAGTTCAGCCAGACTCGGGAAATCGACACTCAGTTCCGGGGCCTTGTAGGAACCGGAGGCCTTTTTTTCTGCCTGCACAAATATCTCGGTCACGGCAAAAAACCCCAGTATCATGGGGATGAAATGGATACCGGCAAGCAAATACGGCATATCAAAATCCCAGCGTTCGATTCCACCGACCGGGTCGAGTCCAACCACCGCGATTAACAGGCCAACCAACACCGACAGCCAGCCTTTCCAGAAAGTCTTTGCACCGACCGATGATGCCACCGCCAGCCCGAAAAAAACCAAAGCAAAAATTTCGGGGGGACCAAAGGCAGAAATCGCCCAGTTGGCAATCGGTGCAGTAGCGATCATCATGATGACTGTTGACACCACGCCACCGAGGGCCGAGCACATCACGGCCGCGCCGACCGCTTTCCCCGCCTGTCCTTTCAGGGTCATGGCATAGCCATCAAATGCGGTCGGCGCATTCTCTGGTGCACCTGGAATATTAAACAGGATCGCGGTAATCGCCCCGCCATAGACACCGGTACAATAGATCACGGAAAACAGCATGATGCCATGTTCCGGAGAGAGGTGTGCCGTAAAGGGAAGCAATATGGCGGCCAGTGTCAGCATGCTGACCCCGGGGATGGCACCAAACAGCATGCCACCGACAACCCCGCCCAAGAAGATCAGAATGCCTACGGGATCGCTGAACAAGGTGACTGTCCCACCGATGAAATTGTTGATCACGTCCATCAAGCTATCCCGGTCTTATTGAAAAATATTGACCATCGTTGTGCCAAATTCATAAAACGGACTGATATTCCCGGTCGGCAGTCCAACATACAGCAGGCTGACAAACATCATGATCAGAATCGCGAATATCAACACCATAATCAACCCCATCCATTTAAAACGACGTTCTCCCATCAGATACATGACCGCCAAGATAAAAAACGGCGCCATGGCATAAAAACCGAAATCCTGCAGAAATGCCGCAAACAGGATCGGCAAGGCAATCATGCCTCCGAGTTGATTGCCCCGGATCGCTACACCATAGATCACCACCAGGATCCCACCGCAAATTAATTTGAGAACATGCAGGCCGGATTTTTCCAGGGAAAACGCATTGGCAATGCCTTCCGGTAGATTCAGATACACAAATGGGATGAACAGCAACAAGAGCGTCCAGACATACCAGCGAACGGTATTGTGGGTGGAGTCACGCGCAGCCGTTTCAGCACCATCATCGCTGGCCTTGCCAATGGTACTGGAGACAATATGCTCTCCCCGTCTCCAAAAAAACAGCAGTTGACCGATGGCAGCAAATGCAATCAGAAGCAGGATCGCCCTGGGCCAGGCAGAAGCACCGTACTTGTAAATTTCAATCTCTCGATCAAAATCAAATGAATAGATGTAGAGAAAAGCCATGAACCCAAGCCACAGTGTCGCCTCAACAATGTGTCCTGCCCTAAGCTTGCCCATCATCCACCTCCACTACGGTCTGTCAATAAAAAGGCCCCGCCGATCACGATCGGTGGGGCCTTGGGTACAAGTCTTATCAAAAGGCCAGATTACTTAACCTCCAGTCCCATTGACTTATAAACATCCCGATACTGACCGATGGTATTGGTAATCAGTTCCTGGGACCCTGCGGTATCACGATAGCTTTCAATCAGCGTCATGAACTTGCTCTCGTTATACTGTTGATAACTGTCCTGACAATAGGCTTTTTGAAACGCCCACTGTAACCATTCCACACGGTCCGCCGGTGCATCTTTGTGTACGTAGAATCCACGGAAACGGTACAGGGGTTCAAAATCCAAACCTGCTTCAGTCAGACTCGGCACATCTGCAAAAGCAGCCGGAGGCTCTTTCAGAATCGTCAGAATCGGTTTGAAAGTGCCCGCATCAAGAAACTTGCGCACATCACCGGGCTGCTCAAACAGCGCATCGACCTGACCACCCGCCAGTGCCCCATATCGGGGTGCGCCCTTATCAAAAGAAATCTGCTGGATCTCCATTCCGGTCGCATCTGTAATGAATTTCATGGTCACCCTTTCCATCGAGCCTTCCTTGGAGACATTGGCAATGGTCGCTTTACCACCTTGTGCCTTGACCCACTCAACAAATGAGGCCCAGTCGGTAAACCGGTCTTCGGCAGTCCGAATATAAATCTGAGAAAACGTAATCTGGGATGTCACCAACGGAATCAGGTCCGACGCCGGATTGGGACGACTTGAATCCAACGCATGCGCACTTGATGCATCATCAATGTGTTCCAGAACCGTATATCCATCGGCAGGTGCCGCCATGTAGGCCGTCATGCCGACGGTTCCCGAACCACCCGGCTTGTGATCCCGATTGATGGATACTCCGGTCAACTCACTCACTGCCTCAGCCATCGCTTGGGCCACCTGCCCCGACCCTCCTGCCGGGCCATACGGCACAATCATGGTGAGCGCCCGCTCAGGAAAACCATCCGGCCCCGCCACACTTGCCGGTAATCCATCGGTCGCACAAGCAGCGAATGCGGTGCTGGCACCCATCGCCATTGACATCGACATCACAGCTGCAGAGATTAGATTCTTTTTGAATTGCATTCTATTTTCCTCGGTTTTAAGTGTACAGATTTAGAGGGCACCCATATACATGAATTTCGGCTACTCGAATAATATCCAACTGTCAAGATATTGTCGAGTCAAAATTCCAGCCTCTCAATATCATCGCCATTCCTGAGATCAGCAAAATGACAAACACCAACCTTTGAAACACCCGTTCGTTTATGTGTGACCTGACTGCCCTGCCTGCAACCATACCCAAACACAGTGGAACCGTTGCGAGCGCGGAAAACCAAGCCAGCGGTCCATTCAATACCCCAAGAAGTACCATGATCGCGGTCCATGGTACCACAGCCGCCACATAGAGAAAGCTGATCGTGCCGACAAACTGGTTTTTACTCAAATTTCCCAGTGAAACCAAAAACAGGATCAACATGGGTCCAAACATCGAAGACAGACCACCGATAATACCGCTTGCGCCACAAAAACCGACTCCAGCGAGTGGTTCCCATCGACTGGAGATGGTGATTTTTCTGGACCGTCCCTGAAACAGGGTAAACAGGATGACGATTGTTCCCACCAGAATCAGGAGTGCCCGCTCATCAATATCCACCAGAACGGTCACACCCACCCAGGTACCCGCCAACAAAGAAAGGAAGGCAGGCCAGAACCGTTTGACCGTCTTTGACAAATGACCCGCTTCCTTTACCTGCCACAGGTTGGCGACCACTACCGGAATCGCCATTGTGACTACGGCCACCTGAGGAGGCAATACCATGGCCAGCATCGGAACGGTCAACAAGGGCGTCCCTACCCCGAGCGAACCCTTTATCAATCCACCACATCCCAGCGCAAACGCACACCATGCGATAACGCCGAATTGAAGTTCCTCAATTATCACCTGTCCGAATCAGCATGTATCGTCATGCGTACCGGGAAATCACTATTTCACCATACTGTCGGTGTCGCTCATACCCGCGCCCCATCCAGTGTCAAATCCCCGCCAAATGGAAGCCGTCTCATGTTCATGTGCCATGGCAAACACACGATTGGATATTCATAATTTCTGGTTGAAACAGGACGTATCCGGGTCTAGTCTATCGTCATGTAAACTCGATTTATCATCACCACCGGGCGGCGAACCCAGTGGTTCTTTACATGGCTCACCGATAAACCGTCATTGGGAATCAACACGGACTGTAACGATATCCGTATCATGATATTGCTGATGATGTACGGAGGAGGCCAGATGCCGGAGCAGCCGTAACGAGACCTCACGTTCAACCGAAGGCTCCGTTACCCGTTCACCGATCAACGCAATCCGATCCTGCAGATTCTCACCACCCGGCGCAACGATAAACTCCAACACGGTGCCATCGGCTTCCCGATGCGCCGTCAGTAGCATACGACGCTGCGGCACGTGTGTTTCTTCTTCGTCCTGATGCAGCAGAGTCAGCAATGTTTCCTCGGAGGCGGCCTCAAGACGATTTGACATCGCCTCATCCCAGCGGTTGCGCGCGGCAAACGCAGCAACAAATTTTCTGATCATCGGGAGCGCCTCAATATTGAACGGCATTTGGATTCGGTCTCGTCTGGATGTCGTCAATTCCATAAACAATGTCATCAAAATGGCGATAAGGCCCCCTGCTGTCATCCCGTTTTCAAGGAGACCGCCGGCAAACTCGGAGAAGAACTCGGGGAAAATCAGGCCATTTTGGAAACCAGCCCCCATCCAGAAAGCAAAACCAACCACCAGTCCCTTGCGATAGTCGAGTCCATCCTGAACCACAAGTTTCATGCCCAACACAAACAGCATGGCAAGCAGTACAGTGATATAAGCTGCCGCAACCGGACTGGGTATCGCCAGAACGACCGCAAGCACTTTGGGAGAAATGGCGGCGGCGAGAAAGGCCACTCCAAGCGCAACCCCCACACGACGCGCGGCAACGCCTGTCAGTTCGGTTACCGATACGCATGTCGAATAGGTCGTATTCGGAACGGTTGCGACAAGACCGGACAGTAAATTACCCATACCATCTGCGGCCACTGCCCCTTGTACCGCACGAAAATCCACTGCCCGAGACTGACGCCAAGACACCCGTTGAATCGCAACAGCGTCACCTACCGTTTCAATCGCACCTACCAGGGTCACAAAAATGAATCCCGGGAGCAAAGACCAGAACACCGGCCCGAAACTGAGATCGAGTCCTGGCCAGCTGCTTTCCGGGAATCCGAGCCACGGTGCTTCCACAACCCGACTGATATCGTATAACCCATAGAATCCCGCTGTCACCGAACCCACAACAACCCCGATGACCGGAGCCCACAAACGAAATACACCTGTCGCAATGAGCGCGATACCCACGACAACAAGCACCGTCACCAGAGCACTGATTGGTGCTGCCACTTCCGGGCTCCCTTCCGGCACTTGATCTAACATGCCGAAAACGATCGGCATCACGGTAACCGGTATCAGCATGATAACCGTGCCCGCGACAGACGGCGTGATAATCCGTCGAAACAGTGACAGTCGCGCAGCCAGCGCAAACTGGAACAGTGCAGAGATCAATACCAGTGTAGCAAGCATCCCCGGACCGCCTTTTGCAAGCGCAGTTACACAGATCGCAATGAAGGCACCCGAAGTCCCCATAGTGAGGACATACCCTGCCCCCAAACGACCCACTCGCACAGCTTGCAAGATCGTCGTGACGCCACTGATCACGACAGCGGCGAAAACCGCCCATGACAGATATGACTCACCCCCCCCGGCGGCCCGAACAACGATCGCAGGCGTCAGGACAATACCTCCCGCACTGAGAACGGCCAATTGAAGCCCAAGACCGAACGCAAGCGGTATCGGCGGTTTCTCATCGGCCTCATAACGCAAACCGGCATCCTGATCAAGACGGGTCGTCACTTTTCGTTGTTGTTTTGGTGAAATATAGCGTTGAAGTCTATCATATTTGGTTCTATCGGGAATCTCGAGGGGCCGGAGCTGGCGCCGAAAGCGGCTCGATGATCAACGTCTTAATGTGTGTGATCAGTCGCCGCCTCACGAATCCGGCCACAGATCACCCTGGCGGAAGCTGATCGGATCGAAAGGCGGTAACGAAACCGGGTCATTATCCGTCAGGGTCTTCAGCAAAACCCTGTGACCTTCCTTCAGCGCAAAGGCCTCGAACGTGCGCGCATCGGGATCGACGAACCAGAGGTAGGCGACCCCTTCACGGGCGTAGATATCACGTTTTCTTCCCTGTTCCATCGCCCGGTTCGTCGATGATCCACCAGCCACCCGGTCGGCCATCGCCATAGTTATACGGTGTGCCGATCCTTGCTCCAATCCCTGAACGGGCCAAGGCCTGCCTGGGTGTCGGCCGCGGGTTCATCTGCAAAGTCCGGTCGATCATCTCGGCCACCTTGTGCGGCGGCGCATCGAGCACATCCTGGTAGGTTGCGGGTTCGGGTAAGGACGTGGCGCTGGCGGCCGCTTTCATGCCCATGGTTTGCTCGCTTGGAGTTAAAGGGGAAAATACCGAATGTAGCCCCGACTCGCCGACCGACTCAAGACGTGCGATCTTCCGTCCTGTTTTCATCTTGAGTTCGATTTCGTTTCTCGGTAGACTCCCAGTTTTTGCCACTCATCTATATGACTCCATGACGCTACCACAAACAGCACAGAACGAACCACATGAGGTGACGATGATCGTTCAGGACCTGGTCGACAGGGCCCAAGTTGCCATGGAGCAGTTTGAGAACACCGATCAAGGCAGGATTGACGATGCAGTGACCGCGCTGGCGTGGTCCATTTACGAACCCAATCGAGCCCGTGAACTTGCGGAATTGGCTGTTCAAGACACCGGATTGGGGAACGTCGATTCAAAAATACTCAAAAATACACGGAAAACGTTTGGGACATTACGCGACCTGTCACGTGTCAAAACGACCGGGGTAATTGAATCGATACCTGAAAAAGGAATTGTCAAGTATGGAAAACCGGTCGGCATCGTTGCGGCTGTGTGCCCCTCGACCAATCCAGCGGCCACCCCCGTCAACAAGGCGATGATGGCTCTCAAGGGCGGCAATGCCGTCATCATCGCGCCCTCCCCTGCAGGCTATGCAACGACGGCACTGACCGTCAGGTACATGCGTACTGAACTCGCTAAATCAGGCCATCCTGATGATTTGGTGCAGATACTACCGGCGCCGGTGTCAAAAGAACTGACCCAGACATTAATGGAAGCGGCGGATCTTGTGGTATGTACCGGTTCTCAAAACAACGTCAGACGGGCCTATTCCAGTGGCACGGTAGCCATTGGCGTGGGAGCGGGTAATGTGCCGGTCATTATCGATGCGTCAGCAGATCTTGAATCTGCCGCCGAAAAAATAAGTGCCTCCAAAATCTTTGATAATGCAACCTCCTGCTCTTCTGAGAATTCGGTTGTCATCCTGGACGATGTCTATGAAGCCGCCATGACCGCGTTACAAAATGCCGGAGGTTATCGGACCACCCCATCGGAAAAACAACAGATTATTAATACGTTGTGGGTCAATGGTCATCTCAACAGGCATGTTATCGCCAAAGATGCTGATGTACTGGCCATAGCGGCCAATTTACCCGCAATAGCCCATAATGCCCGATTTTTCCTTGTCGAGGACGATCAAATCGGGTGTGAACATCCGCTATCTGATGAAAAACTCTCATTGGTCCTTACGGTCTACCGGGCGACGGACTTTGACGATGCGAAAGACAAGGTGAACCAGTTACTGGAGGTCAAGGGCCTGGGTCACTCTTGCGGTATTCATACCGCCAATATCGAAAATGCTCATTCCCTTGCCAAAGAAACCAAGGTAGTCCGGGTACTGGTCAATCAGGCACATACCTTCGGGAACGGGGGTGGTTTTGACAATGGCCTCAACTTTACCCTGTCGATGGGTTGTGGGACCTGGGCTGGAAATTCACTTTCGGACAATCTGAACTACAGTCACTTTATCAATACAACTCATGTCGTGACCACAATTCCTGAAGACAGGCCCTCCGAGCAGGACCTGTTCGGTCAGTATTGGGATAAATACGGGAAATAACGCAATGAACTTCGTGGAATGTGCCGGGAAAAGCCTGCTTGCCATGGCGGGCATCTCAATTCCCGAGGGACAGCAGGCTACGACGGTACAAAAAGCCGTTTCAATCGCGCAGGAGATCGGCCCTTGCGTCATCAAGGCCCAGGTACCTACCGGTAAAAGAGGAAAAGCCGGCGGTATCCAGTTGGCCTTTACAATCGACGAAGTGCGCTTGCATGCTGAAAACATTCTGGGCATGAACATTGGAGGAGAGGTCGTTGAAAAACTGCTGGTTGAGGAACAGATTCCAATTTCGTGTGAACTCTATGCGGCCATTCTGACCGATCCGGACAGCAAGGGACCGTTGATCCTGTTCGCTTCGCAAGGCGGCATGGACATCGAAGAAATTGCGATCCGACACCCCGAGAAACTGATGCGCTTGCCGGTCAATATACGCAAAGGCTTTGATTTGGAGCAAACTCGTCAGGCACTGCCTGCATTGGCGGGTATTGTTGATGAACACGTACTGCTTGAATTGCTGTCTCAACTGTATCGGGTTTACATTGACCATGACGCAGAACTCCTTGAAATCAATCCGTTGGCCGTCACCGAACGCGGACAGCTGGTTGCGGCAGATTGCAAATTCACACTGGATGACTCCGCCATTAAACGGCAGCGGTCGCTCGCGAAACAGGGCGTTCCGGACCGACTCACCGAATTGGAAGCACGGGCGCAAACCATCGGCTTCAAGTATGTTGAACTCGACGGTAATGTCGGTATCCTTGCCAATGGTGCAGGGCTTACCATGACCAGCATGGATGCCGTGGTACATTATGGTGGCAAGCCGGCCAATTTTCTGGAAATCGGTGGTGAGGCCTATAGCCTTGGCAAGGAAGCGCTGGAAACGGTTTTGTCAAACCACAATGTCAAGTCGCTGCTGATCAATTTTTGCGGGGCCTTTGCCCGGACCGATGTCATGACTGAAGGCATTGTCCGTGCTTGGGAAGCCATCAATCCGACGGTTCCGGTGTTTTTTACCATTCATGGGACCGGTGAGGATGTCGCGGTGGACATGATCAAAACCCGTCTTGGCGTCGAACCCTACGATCTGATGGATGATGCGGTGAAAGCGGCGGTGAAAGCAGCGGTGAAAGCAGCGCAATGATTATTCGAGGCACTGAAACACTGCTCGTGCAGGGCATCACCGGGAAACAGGGTACTTTCTGGGCGGGCAAAATGCGCGATTATGGTACCCGGGTGGTTGGCGGGGTCAACCCACGAAAAGCGGGTACCGAACATCTCTCGATGCCGGTTTGGGGTTCTGCGGTCGAGGCCGCCCGGTCAACTCAGATAGACGCTTCGGTATTGTTCATCCCGCCTCTTGGCGTCAAGGACGCCGTCCTTGACGCGATTAGTGCAGGTATCAAAAAAATAGTGGTCCTAACCGAGCATGTCCCGGTGCAGGATGTCATGTACTTTCTGTCAGCAGCACGGGAGGTGGGTGTCAAAGTCGCCGGCCCCAATACTGCTGGACATGTGACGCCGGGCGAGAATTTTGTCGGATTCATGCCGGCCTTCAATGATCGGGTATTCAGACCCGGTAATATTGGTGTCGTCTCACGCTCCGGCAGCCTGGGCACCCTGATGTGTTTGACCCTGGTTCAGGCAGGCTTTGGCATTTCCGCCTTTGTCGGTATCGGAGGGGACCCGGTTGTCGGAACCACCCTGACCGACGCACTGGAATCATTTGATCAAGACGAACGAACTGAGGCCGTGGTCATTGTCGGTGAGATCGGTGGAGGATTGGAGGAAGCCGCCGCACACACCGCATCTTCCCTCACGATGCCCATCGTCTCTTTCATTGCCGGTGCCGCATCACCACCGGGCAAAAAAATGGGGCATGCCGGTGCCATCGTGATGGGTAACAAGGGTTCCTACGCCGGGAAAAAGGCGGCACTTGAAAGCGGTGGGATCGAAGTCGCTCCCACACCCTCTCACATACCCCGACTGCTTGCAGCCCGACTGCCGTAGGCGCTGCGGCTACAAACGGCCGCCATCGTAACAGGCGGTTCCCCGCTCCCGGTGCCACAGTCGATACAGATGTCGACGCCTGGCAGGGTCCGGATGATCTTCAAACTCACTTCGATAGTGGCCAATCTCATGATTGTTCAGATATTGTACCTGTCCGCGCTCAAGCGGTCCCTCAAACCAGATGTCCTCACTGGTACAAACGGTATCAATGGCATCCAGCGCTTTTTTCAGTGCGCAGTCCATCGGTTCGCCGACCACTTCGTAGCCCTTGCGTACCAGCGACGAATTGGCCCTTGCATTCAGACGCTCTTCGGACCAACTGAAAAAAGGAGCCAAGCTGACCTTGGGCGCCGATTCACAGTGTTCTTTCTGTCGATCAAAATACATCGGCTGATAAAGTCTCATCAGTGCATCAGGATATTGCTCATACATCCGATCGTGCACCGTATAAAGACTGCAAAAACGGCTGATGCCCCCCTTTTTTGATGGGTATCGGCACAGTAATCCGACATAGTCCGGAACCATTTTCGCAAACGCATTATCCGTATGAAAGCCCAGTTCGACACTGGTATGGGACCCCCGCACCCCATATCCAAACCGGGTACCGGTATCGCGGACATCATAAATCATCTGACCATTCCACTTCTGTGCAACAGGACGACCGATATACTGACCCAGCAGCCAATAGACTTCGACCAGTGTCTCGACCGGGCCGTCATCCATCGGTAATCGGTCAAGCACCGCAAAACCCACCCCGTCGTCAAGAATCTGTTTCATTCTGCCCATCGTTTCACGACAATGCGGGAGAGACAGTTCTTCGACATTGCGTTGCCATTTTTGCAGTGGATTGGCTTGGATAAACGCCATCAACGCCTGCACTTCCCTTAGCATTGCCCGGGAAACGGGAATCACCCAATCGCGAGAAGAAATTTCCGAAGCGAGCCATGCCCGACGGTTGACCGGCGTCTGTCTGAAAGCCGTGACTTCATCACGACAGTCAAGAAATGGCATGCTCATCGTCAGTAATATCCAATCAGAGAAACACAAGCATCAGAACGATCATTGGACCCCTGCTCCTGAATAAAAGACTCCGGCCACATCAGTACCCGCTCACAGCCTCCGAGCCATTCGGGGCAAATCCAAATAATATCATTGTACTCATGCTGTACTCCCCGTCCAGTATCATTTTTGGAGCGTTTATCGGGTTTTTCTTGTCTCTTTTTCGAAATACGGAAAGATGTTGTTCTTTAGTGACTCCATCAGCACAAACTGGTTTTTCCTTTCTTTTCGCTTGATTGACAGATAGGTTTCTCGGTCCATTTCATACAACTGTCGTTGGTATTGCTGGGTCGCATCAAACCACTGTTTCAAACGTCGCTCGTACCGCTCATTCTCGGGCACATTCAGTGTGGAAAAATACGTCTTGATTGCCAATAAATAGCGGACTACATTGCGCTCGGCCGCACCCCTCTGCCCGCCGATATATCGGGTTTTCCCTGTCCAGGTGGTCACCTTTGAAAATCCGACTTTATTTCTGGCGATGGTGGAAAAGTAGATTTTCGCCAACCGGGCGACATAGCCCGGCATACTGGAAAAATCAAACTCAAGATAAACCCCCTCATCGACTCCAATAGCCCTGACCATGAATTGGTAATCAGTGCTGTCATACGGCCCATCTTTTGCGCTACTTTGAATCAAAAACACCTCGTCTTTTTCCATCGCGTGAAATTGCATATTCAGGCGTGATGCCTGATCCGGCGTCAAGTAGTCCTTGATGCCAATATAAAGATTGAGCCTGAATGAACCATCTTGTTGTTGAAATGTACAACTTTTGATATTGAGATGGAGGGGAATGAATTCACACCACTCTTCCACTTTTGCAAGCTGTTCGACAAACAGGGAATAGGGAATATCAGGCAGGAATGTACTGACGCTTGCACTGATGATACCGCGCTTGTCGCGAGATATCAGTGTAAACGGCAATGCTTCCGCTTTCTGCTGTCGACTGAACATCGCATAGTTTTTCAACATGTCCGCCTTGGATACCGTGGCATAGACCACTGAAACATTGGTGCAAAGCAGACCCAAAACCACGATCAGCGAAAAACTGAAACGAAACCGGATCATGGAGCACGAACCCGCGTCTTGTACCTCTGGAACAGATGTCGAAGGACAACAGTCAACATCTGTTTTTCCTGCGCCATCTGATTGCATCGATATCTGACATTATAGACATTGAATCTCCTGCCATCGACTCGGAGCCGGTCATGGGAATAAAACAGACTTGTTCTGTTAATTTTTCCCGTTATTTTCTTGGAATATCTTGTTTAAATACAACACCGCGCATAACGGAAAATCCAGTGGTCTTTTCAGTCATTTTAGTTCTTAATTAAAGACAATAGCGGTTTATTTTCAATTTCCATTAATCCGCTTTCAACATAACTATTTGCCGTATTTCCCAGATTCTTGATCGGGTACAGCCTATGCTCCTGCGACAGTGCCTGAATCCAACGCAGGCATGGCAGAATGATGACAAACTGATAACGGCAACCCAACGGACACGTCAAACACGATGAGAATCGGCTGATGTTGCACGGGCCAGAAGTCTGCTGGACAGGCAATTTACGGCCTTTCTGGGGCAGCGATTGCAGCGCACTGGCCACTCAAACAACATCCGTGGACGCCTATTATAGCTATTTCGATGGACTGTCGAAAGCCGCTCCAGAATGCATACCAAAGACACAACCCGCATGAGCAAACTTCACAAGTGGCAGAAGATAAAAGCAGATCTTCCCTGTGCCTGCCTGTCCGGTTGTGCCAAGTAACCCAACCAGTCCACACGGCCAACCCGTTCGATATAAAGAGCAGACACGGCATCACCCCTGTCGGTGGATATCTTGATCCGACCTTCGTCGCTACCGAAGCACCAAGCCGGTCCCGCAGATTAAGATGTCCGTTCGATTCAAACCAACTGTGAAGGTGATCGCCATTGTAAAACCAATTATTCCGCGATGTGCCGCTCGCGCCAAAAAATCAGCAACCCACCGCCAACGATCAGAAACACTCCCGGAATAAGACGATCAAAAGGAGCTTCATCAAAAACCAACCAGCCAATCACAAAAGCAAACAGAATACCGAAGTATTCAAATGGCGACAGGTTGCTAGGCAGTGTCAGACGGTATGCGGTAATCAGGGAAAATACGGCCATTCCGCCAACAATACCCATGAGCAGCATCCACATCCAGTCGGTCAGCGTGGTTATGGGGATGTACGAGGCCGTGATAATCATCATCAGGACAGTGAACACCAACGTACTGGCATTGGTATGAAGGTTGATGACGGCCGTCGGACTATTGTCGTCAAACAACCGGACGAGCACACTTGAAAAGGCGTAGAAGAAGGCTGCGCAGATCGGTAGCATTGAAAACCATTGGAAAATATCCCCCTGTGGTCGCATGATAAGGATGATGCCGATAAATCCGATGATCACGGCCAGCCAGCGA
The DNA here is from genome assembly GCA_965214625.1 of Candidatus Poriferihabitaceae bacterium. Lineage (GTDB taxonomy): Bacteria > Pseudomonadota > Gammaproteobacteria > Arenicellales > Poriferihabitantaceae. The sequence continues at coordinate 392,080 of OZ243962.1, forward strand.
ATGACTCCGATTCTGTGGTGCAACAAGGGGACGGACAGTATCGTGATAAACAGGGGCCCTGCATAGACAAGTGTGGTCGCAATCGCAAAATCCATCAGACTAAGGGACAGATAAAGACAGAATTGCGCACCTGCGATCGATGCGCCCCGCAAGATCGCGAGTGGCCACTGGCGTAACCGGAAGCGTGCTGAACCCCGGGTTACGGTTACGGTCAGGTAGACCAGAAGCAACGAGGGAATCAATCCGAAAATGTTGCGAAATGTGGCAATCTGGGGAATCGAATAATGGCTACCGAGAATTTTAATGATCGCTCCCTGGATATCGAACAGAAGGATCGCAATCAGGGCCACTGCCACCGCCCGAATGAAACTGGAATTGCGCATGTTCAGATAAATCGATCCACAATCGCTTGGATACCGGATAACCGCTCAGGGCTAAAAGTATCGAGACCGTTGAACCGATGATGACCGTTGCACAGCGGATATCTGCCCTCAAAACCTGTCACAGTACGACAGGGTTCACAAAAGACAGCATTACAGCACAGGTTCATCGTATTGAATATCAGAGTCATTGCCAAACTTCCCGGGACAGTCCATGAACAGTCCCGTGTTCAGCAAAACGTACAACACCCTGGTGGGCTACTTTTTCATTGGAACGCCGATATCGGGAGGGTGCCGTCAACGATTGGGGCATGCTCATCCTGAACACATTATACCCTGTCTGATGGGCAACCTATCGGGAAAATCACCTCACAGACATGACCCGTTTCCGGAGTGTCTATAGAGTCTGTGATGCGTGATAGTCCGACACAGTGGAATCGACGAAAGAATCCTCAACCCAAGTCACAGAGTTCCGATACAGCGATCGCCCCGAAAAAGGTCTGGCACATGCCAGATGAAACACACGAAGCAGATACAGCGAAATACCTGGCAGATCGATTGATGGGACAGGGAGATCGTTGATACACCATTGAATACCAACAATCGTGTCAGCCCCTGCCCGGCCTGACTCGTCACGACCTGACCGGTCCGATGTGACTCACGCTGCATGAGTCCATTTTGATTGCCCATCGAAAGCAACATGGTTCGTCTTCGCAGGCGACCTGTGATACCGGGTTATTTTGATAACTCCCTGTCACTCTGTTCGACAAGGAGATTGAAGTGGCTCGATTTTTTGTTGACTCAAGGTAAAATGAAATTGTATATTTTTGCATACAATTTCATTTTACTGTCCTGAATGTCTAACAAAGTCCTTGTAGTCGGTGCCGGCAATGCCGCGCTGTGTGCTGCCCTATCGGCACGGGAAGCGGGGGGTGACGTTACGTTATTGGAACGCGCGCCAAAAGCGTTATCCGGAGGCAACAGTCGTTTCACTGCCGGCGCAATGCGCTTTGCCTATCGTAATGTCGCGGATATTCAGGCGTTGATACCCTCTTTAAGTGCAAATGAAATCGAATATACGGATTTTGGTCAATACGATGAAGCGCAATTTTTCGATGACATGGGGCGTATCACCCAGTATCGTTGTGATCCGGACCGAATCGAGCAACTGGTCTATCGCAGTCGAGACACCCTGATGTGGATGAAACAAAAGGGAGTTCGATTCCTGCCCATTTATGGTCGCCAGGCATTCAGGCAAAATGGCAAATTCAAATTTTGGGGTGGTCTGACAGTGGAAACCCACGGCGGCGGTCCGGGGTTGATGGACACGTTGAACCGGGTGGCTGTAAAGGAGAACATTACAATTCGCCATGCCTGTCGGGCACTTGAGTTGATACAGCACAAGGGCACAGTACGTGGTATCAAGGTAAAACATCGGGGCGAATATTTTGATATGGTAGCTGATGCGGTGATACTGGCCAGTGGAGGGTTCGAAGCCAATCATGAATGGCGAGCACGCTACCTTGGACCGGGCTGGGACCTTGCGCGGGTACGCGGTACCCGGTTCAATACCGGTGATGGCATCAGAATGGCACTCGATATTGGTGCCGCCTCCTATGGGCACTGGTCAGGCTGTCATGCGGTCGGCTGGGATATGAATGCACCGGAATTCGGTGATCTTGCGGTCGGCGATGGATTTCAGAAACACTCATACCCGTTTGGCATTATGCTCAATGCGGATGGCCACCGTTTCGTGGATGAGGGTGCTGACTTTCGCAATTATACCTATGCCAAGTATGGCGCCCGTATCCTCGAACAAAAAGGCCAGTTTGCCTGGCAGATATTCGACCGGAAAGTCATGCACCTGCTACGGGATGAATACCGTATAAAACAGGTGACCCGGTTGCAAGCCGATACCCTGGAACAGCTGATCAGGAAAATGCCGGGCATCAACCATCAGCAGGCACTGAAGACCATTGAAACATTCAATAACGCAGTGAAAAGAGAGGTGACATTTAATCCCAATATCCGGGATGGGCGGGGCACGTCAGGGTTGACAATACCCAAGAGCAATTGGGCGAATCCGCTGGATACCGGCCCTTATGAGGCCTACCAGGTGACCTGCGGGATTACCTTTACCTTCGGTGGTCTGAGAATTAATGATGAGGCTCAGGTCCTTGATGTTGACCTTGATCCGATCCCGGGGCTGTATGCGGCCGGAGAACTGGTGGGCGGTCTTTTCTATCATAACTATCCCGGTGGGACGGGGCTCACGTCCGGTGCGGTTTTTGGCCGCATTGCCGGCAGGGCAGCCGCCCATCAGACGATACCCGATGATCCACACTAGAAACACTGCACTGGAAAGGGAAGCCTCCCAACGCAAAGAGCAATCCATTTGTGGTTCACGGGCTGATTTTGTCAGTCATCGTATCAGACAGGCCATCCGGGAGGGCCGGTATCAACCAGGAGAACGCATTCGCGAGGCCGAGGTTGCCACGTGGCTTGGCGTCAGTCGGACACCCGTCAGGGAAGCGCTTCGTCGGTTGGAGTCGAACGGTGTGGTCACCTTCGAGTCATGGCGCGGTGCTGTCGTGGCGGAACTGGACCATCAACAGATTGCCGAACTGTATGCCATGCGGCGGATTCTCGAAGGTGCCGCCGCAAGGATGGCAGCCAAACACATCAGTGCCGCCGAGTTGGATTTGTTGTGGCAGATTCACCAGCAGGCCGCTTCTTGCCTGCAACAACCGGTAAAACTGGCACAACTCAACAGACAGTTTCATCAGATCATCTGTAAAGCGGCGCATAATCGCTATCTGGTCTCCAGCCTGGATCAAATGGAAAACGGTCTGACATTATTAACAGGGACCACCTTCACGGTAAAAAACCGTCCGGCTGAGGCGTTACAGGAACATCGGCAACTATTAAAAGCCATTGGGGACAAAAAGGCCGACCGCGCCGAGAAACTCGCCAGGTACCATATTGACCGGGCAGAAAAAGCACGGATGACCCTGTTGCTGAATTTCGTTTGATAAACAAGGTAAACAAGATGGTCAAGCGGGGCGGCAGAAAAGCAAGAAAACAGCAGCGACTTTCCCCCAACAAGGTGCAGGGCGTCTGGCCCGGTGTGGTGGGTGGACGATATCGGCCCCTCGACAATCAGGAAACCCGCGCGATGGACGAATCGGTAATGGCATTACTCGAAACACTGGGACTTTCCAATCCCACCCCCGAAATGGTTCACCAAGTGACCGGGAATGGTGGTCTGATGCATACCGACAGATTATTGTTTCCCCGAGATCTTGTCCGATCCATGATTGAAACTGTCCGAAAACCCCTTGTACTTTATGGTCGAAACGACGCGCTGCCGCTGACGATTGATGGAAATCGGGTCCACACCGGGACCGGCGGTGGTGCTCCGTTGATTGCCGATGCCAAAACCCGTGAGTTTCGTCCCGCCACCAGTTTGGATTTATACGAGTCTGCCTGTGTGGTGGACAAACTGGAGCATATCCATCTGTTCAGTCGACCGCTGGTCTGTACGGATGCCGAGGATACACTGAGCTTGGATATCAATACGCTGTACGCCTGTTTGAGTGGCACGCGGAAACACGTTTGCATGAGTGTTTCCGACCCGGTGAACATGAAACACATCGCCGCCTGCTGCTATCAGGTGGCTGGCAGCGAACAGGCTTTTCGCCAACACCCGTTCGTCACTATTATGGCAACCCATGTCGTCCCTCCCATGCGGTTTTCCAGAGAAACCTGTGAGACAGTCGCCGAAGCGATTCGCCATGGGTTTCCGGTACAGTTGATTTCGGCCGGTCAGATGGGTGCGACCAGTCCGGTCACTCTGGCAGGTTCCCTGACCCAGGCACTCGCTGAATCACTGGCCGGCATGGTTTTCGGCTGGTTGGTTGATCCACAGGCACAACTGATTTTCGCGCCCAAGCCCCTGGTGTCTGATCTGCGTACCGGGGCCATGTGCGGTGGGGGGGGAGAACAGGCCGTGGTCATGGCGGCGGCGGCCCAGATGGGTCGGTTTTATGACCTGCCAAACAGTTCTATCGCCGGTTACAGTGATGCAAAAATGCATGACTCCCAAGCGGGCTACGAGAAAAACCTGTCAGTCACGCTGGCCGCCCAGGCCGGTTGCAACATCATTACCCATTCTTGTGGGTCACTCGCCAGTATGCTGGGTTATTCGCACGATGCATTGGTGATTGATAACGACATGCTCGGTGGAGTACTGCGCAGTATTCGAGGTGTCGAAGTCACTGACGATACCCTTTCCAATGAAGTCATTCACCAGGTGGTCGCCGGTGAAGGACATTATCTGGGACATCAACAGACACTGCAAAGAATGCAGTCGGACTATGTGTATCCGGTGATTGCCGACAGGCAGACCCCCGCAGCCTGGCAGGAACAAGGAAACAGAACGATGCGAAGCCGGGCAATCGAATGGGTGGATGACTTGCTGAAAACCCATCGCCCCTGTTATATCCCAGATAACGCCGATCAATGGATTCGCGATCGCTATTCCATCATGATTGATCCCGGTCCGGAGGCAGCCTGAAGACAGATGAAGCATTTTTCTGACAATGGCGGCGTGGCCGTATGGCACACCCTCAGACACCATCAGGTCGAACAGGTGTTTGGCCTGCTCGGTGGCTCCATGCTGGAGCTTTATGACGCAATCCACCAACGGGATGAGATCAAATATATCGGAGCACGGGACGAGCGTGCAGCGACCCATATGGCCGATGCCTATGCCCGTATCACCTGCCAACCCGGCATTGTGCTGGGCGCTCAGGCGGGGCCTGGTGTCGCCAATCTGGTGACGGGGATCGCCGAGGCGCATCTCGCCTATGCGCCCGTGATCGCGATCGCCGGCATGATCAGCCAGACACATCTGGGACGTGACACTTTCCAGGAATTCGACCAACACAGCCTGTTTACACCCATCTGCAAGCGCAGCATGATCGTTCCGAGCGCAGATCGTATTCCAGAACTGCTAAGTGATGCCATTGATTTGGCAATGAGCGGTCGAAAAGGACCGGTCGTCATTCATATTCCCCGTAATCTGTTTGCGGAACAATGTGTGTTTCAGGGCCAGTGGGTACACCGTCGTCGGCTGGCCAATGCAGTGGCAGACAGTAAAACGATTGAGGCCATCTGCCATCTGCTGACCGAATCAGAAAGACCGGTGATCTTCGCCGGTGGCGGGCTGAAATGGAGTCAGGGGCATGGTTTGCTTCAGGAAATTGCAGAGCACTTTCAGATCCCGGTGGTCACCTCGACCGGTCATGCTGACTTGATGCCGACCAGTCATCCGCTTCATGCGGGACAAAGTGGACCGAGAGGCAACCGCGTTGCCAAACAGTTGACCTCGACAGCCGACTGCATTTTCGCGATTGGCACCCGATTGGCTTTCAACTCCACGTTTCATTCTAATGAATATATCAATCCGCAGGCAAAAATCATCCAGATCGACATTGATGCGGCCTCCATTGGGCGGTACTTTCCGGTTGAACTGGGCGTGTCTGCCGACGCCGCCGCAGTATTGGAAACATTGCGCGATACCGTTAAACACAGACCCAAGACAGACAAGGCACAGACATGGTCAGCACGATATAACGTATTGAAGGCTTCTTTGAACACGGAGCGGGCACAGGAGGCACAGCTGGACTCGTTACCACTGCAGCCGCTGCGGGTATTCGGAGAAATCCGCAATACCCTGAAGGATGACACGATCGTCACCCTGGACACGGGAGCCATGTGTTTGCAGGCAGCGGATCGACTGAAGCATGAGACGTGCCCCGGATTGATCACACCCCTTGATTTTGGGCTGGTGGGTTTCGCGTATGCAGCAGCGATCGGCGCGGCAGCGGCAACGCCCAACAGGCCGGTCGTTTGTGTCATTGGGGACGGTGGATTTGGGATGACTATGAGTGAAATCACCACGGCTGTTCAAAACCGCCTACAGGTGATTGCGGTAGTCATCGACAATGGCGCCTGGGGTGCAGAAAAAGCCTATCAGCGTGACTACTTCGAAAGACGCTATCTCGGTGCGGATCTCATTAACCCGGATTATGCTGAAATTGCCCGGCAATGTGGTGCGGATGGCTATTGTGTCCGCTATCCCGGTGAGACAAGCATTTTTCTTGCGCGGGCACTCCAACAAAGACATCCGGCAATCATCCATGTCAAGGTGGATCCCATGGCGTTCCACAGCTTGAGAAAGGATCTGTTTCAAGGGGAAAATGACTGATTTCCACCACTTGATGAGTCCGCTACAGGTCGGTAGTGTGCTGCTCAAAAACCGGATTGTCTCTACCGGGCATCACACCTATCTGGCCGATGAAACCCCCGGCGAAAAACTCATTGCCTATCATCGTGCCAGAGCGCAGGGGGAAGCAGGACTGATTATTCTCGAGGTCTCCGGCGTACATCCAACCAGCCGATTCTCCGGCAACTACCTGATGGCCACCAACGAATCGGTTGTGCCGCATTATGCCCGGGTGGTCGAAGCCTGCGCTGCCTTCGGCAGCACGGTATTCGGCCAGCTTTTCCATCCGGGAAAAGAAATCAAGACCGGTTCGGACGGCACCCAAGTGGTGGCCTATGCGCCTTCCTCTATCCCGACCGATCGATTCCATATCGTTCCCCGGACCCTGTCACGGGCATTGATTGAAGATATTATTGCCGGTTATGCCAAAGCAGCCGAATTGCTGATCCAGGCCGGTTTGCAGGGAGTCGAAATCGTGGCCAGTCACGGCTATCTCCCGGCACAATTTCTCAGCGGGCACAGCAATCAGCGACACGATGAATATGGCGGCAATTTGAAACACCGGCTGCGCTTTCTTCAGGAAGTACTGCAGGCAGTCAAGGGGGCGATCGGCGATGGCATACTGGGACTGAGAATAGCCAGCGATGAATATGCACCCGACGGACTTCGGGACGATGAGGTGTTGCGTATTTGTCAAATGCTGGAAAACCACCCCGAATCGGCACCGGATTATTACAGTCTGGTGCATGGTTCATCCGCCACCGCAGGCGGTGCGGTTTATATTACCCCTCCGATGGGAATCGATCACCGAGACGCTTTGCCAACAGCGATGCGGTTAAAACAACAGATTCACAAGCCGATATTGGTGACAGGGCGTATCTATCAGCCACAAATCGCAGAACAGATTCTGGCCGAGGGCCAGGCTGATTTGTGCGGCATGACCCGAGCACTGATCTGCGACCCCGACCTTCCGTTAAAAATTCTCAACAATCAGACAGACCATATCCGTACCTGTATTGGTTGTAATCAGGCCTGTATCGGACATGCCAATAAGGGCGTTGGTATTTCCTGTCTCCAGCATCCTGAAAGTGGACGAGAACTGGAAACCAAAGCCGTTTGCCACTTGGATCGGGTAAAACATGTTGTGATTGCCGGCGGTGGACCGGCGGGGATGAAAGCGGCGGTTGAAGGCGCAAGACACGGCCACATCGTAACGCTGTATGAGCAATCCAATCGTCTGGGTGGATTGGCCAATCTGGCTCAACAGTTACCCGGCCGCACCGAATTTGGCGGGTTGATTACAAACCTGCTTTCCGAACTGGAACGCTACAAGGTCGAGATTCGTCTCAATCAGGCCTTGGACCGGGATACCATTCGGCAAAAAGAACCGGATCAAGTCATCCTGGCGACCGGTTCGATCAGCCGGATTCCCGAGACAATGGAGATTCGGGATATGCCGTTTTTTACCGATCAGTCCCTGATTGAAAATCAAGGCAGCCTCGGAACACATGTAGTGATTGCCGATTGGCGATGTGACTGGTCGGGCATGGGATTGGCTGAAAAACTCGCCATGGAGGGACATCAAGTCACGCTCTGCGTAACAGGGGCCCTGGCCGGGGAAGCCATGCCCCTTTATTCCCGGTACTATCACCAGGGGCGACTGGACAGACTCGGTGTGACCATCAGACCTTGGCTGAAACTGTTCGGTGCCGATCGTGAAACCGTTTACTTTCAGCACTGCCTGAACAATGATCCGGTCCTTGTCGAAGAGGTTGATAGTCTGATTATCTGCGATTCGCGACAGCCCTTTTGCCAACTTGAAAACGAACTCTCGGATGATCCTTTTGACCTCGTTGTGATCGGTGACTGTGTTGCACCCAGAACGGCTGAGGAAGCTATTCTTGAAGGATGGTCCGTATTTAACAGGGAACATCATTGAGACAGTATCAAACATCGTGGAAACGGCGAGCAGCAGGCGCAACACCAAAACGTTTTCGGCAATACCCGTTATACAAGCGAGTGATAACAACGTCTGACCACTGAAGCAATTCGATCACCGGCTCACCCGACAGTGGATCACTGCGGGTTGTGATGAGGCCAACATCCCATCATAAAATTATTATTGTTATCGCTTTGCGGTACACTTACACTGGACCACAGACCAAGCTGTTTTGACACTCGACACAATGAGACGCAACCGAAATAAAAGACGTGCTGAATCGACACACGCTTCACCCGACCAGAGCGCTTCGGGGATTGAACAACTGCCATGGCAAAAAATTCAAAACCCCTACCCGCCGTTTGACATATTGTCAGAAGAACAAATCCACCTGATCGATCTTGCGGCGATGCGCATCCTCAGGGAGGAGGGATTACGTTTCCAGTACCCACAGGCACTAAAAATCCTGAGCGAGCACGGTGCCGATGTGGATTTTGAGAGTGGCTTGGTAACTTTTGATCCGACGATCATTCGGCAACATGTTTCCGCTGCCCCGAATTCCTTTACACTGCATGCCCGTAATCCCGAAAAGAACGTGACGGTCGGTGAGAATTATATTAATTTTTCCCCGGTCAGCGGTCCTCCGAACATTTCCGATCTGGACCAAGGCAGACGCCCCGGGAAATATCAGGATCAATGTAACCTGATCAAACTGACCCATTGCCTCAATGTGGTTCATCTCGCTGGTGGATCGTCCGTGGAAGCAATGGACCTGCCCGCCGACACCCGCCATCTTGACTTTTACCGTGCACAGATCGTCTACTGTGATCGGATATGGAATGCCCGTGCCATCGGGCAACAGCGTGTCCGGGATGCTGTCGAGATGAACTGTATTGCCCGGGAGATATCCATTGACCAGATGCCTGACAAACCGGGGCTTATCACAGTGATCAATGTCAACTCTCCATTGGTGGTCGACAAGGAAATGCTGGCAGGCTTGATGGAAATGACACATCATGGCCTGCCCTGTATCGTCACGCCATTCACCTTGGCCGGCGCCATGAGTCCGGTCACGCTGGCCGGTGCACTGGCCCAGCAGACCGCTGAAGCACTGGGTCTCATTGCATTTGTCCAGATGGTTCGACCGGGCTGCCCGGTGGTGTTCGGCGGATTCACCTCGAATGTTGATATGAAATCCGGTTCTCCGGCTTTTGGTACACCGGAATATATCAAAGGCGTATTGGCTGGAGGACAACTTGCGAGGCATTATGGGCTGCCCTATCGTTCAAGCAATGTCAACGCATCCAACTGCGCCGATGCCCAGGCAACCTACGAATCCGCGATGTCCATCTGGGCCTGTTTTCTCTCTCATGCCAATATTGTGAACCACTCGGTCGGGTGGATGGAGGGAGGACTCTGCGCCTCCATGGAAAAATTCATCATTGATGCCGAAATGCTGCAGACACTCTGCGAAGCGTTTACCCCAATGAAAATCAACGATGAGGAATTTGGGTTCGAATCGATCAGGGAAGCGGGTCATGGCGGTCATTTTTTTGGAACCGCTCATACCATGGAACGCTATCGTACCGCCTTTTATCAGCCCTTCCTTTCCGATTGGCAGAATTTCGAAAACTGGCACGAGTCAGGCGCAAAGACGGCTACGGTCAGAGCAAATGAAATCTGGAAAACACTGCTTGAGAATTACCAACAACCGATGATGGCTCAAGCAGCCATCGACCAACTCGATCATTATATCGCCATGCGCAAACAACAGATTCGAAATCATGGTGTCGTCTGAACCGACCGTGAAGCACTATTCCGCAGGCGAGGCACTGATCGATTTGCTCGCAGAATATGGCGTGGAATTGATCTTCGGTATTCCCGGCACACACAGTATCGAGTTGTATCGCGGGTTGGGGCACGGAAAAATCCGACATATTTCACCACGCCATGAACAAGGTGGTGGATTCATGGCCGATGGATATGCCCGGGTCAGCGGCAAACCGGGAGTCTGTCTTGTGATTACCGGTCCCGGAGTAACCAACCTCGCCACACCTTTGGGTGAGGCCTATATGGCCTCGGTGCCTTTGCTTGTTATCTCACCCGTCAATGACCCCGATCCGGATGATATTAATCGGGGTCGATTACATGAAATCACCAACCAATCCGCTGTCTCGGCCCCATTGACAGCGATGAGTGTTACCGCCAAGACAGTCGATGAAATTCCGTTGCTCATCGAAAAGGCTTTTACCATCTTTACCAGCAAACGACCCCGTCCGGTACATATCAGTCTTCCGTTGTCGCTGATCACTCAACGCGTCTCGACGCCGTGGAAGCGGCAGGCACCTGTAACCATCCCTACGGTCGGCGATGCTTGCATCGTGCAGGCCGCACAATGGATCAAACAGGCAAAACACCCGATCATTGTGGCAGGTGGCGGGGCTGCCCGTGCAAACCGACAGTTACGGCAACTGGCAGAAACCGTCTATTGTCCTGTGATAATGACCGTTGCCGGGCGCGGCATTCTCCCGGCCGAACATGCCTTGACAATTGGCGCACAGCTCAGAGCACCCTCTGTCCAGCGTCTTCTTGAAACCGCCGATCTGGCCCTATTTATCGGTACGGAACTGGCACAAACCGACCACTGGAATGACACGCTGCGTCTGCCGGGCAAACAAATCTGGATCAATCTTTGCCCGAACGTATTGCAACATCGGGAGAATGCGCTTTTGATACGGGGCGACAGTGCTGAGGTGGCAGGCAAAATTGTCCGGCAATTACCCAAACCCAACCCGGAAACCATCCGTACTGTCAATAATCTATGTGCCTGTGCAAGACAAAATGTGCACACTGACCTGACCGAAAAGGAACGCGCGCACTGGGCTGTGCTGAGCATTATCAATGAGCATGTTGACATCAGTACCACCATCGTCAGCGACATGACCCAACTCGCCTATACTGCCGTCGATTATCTCCCGATGTCGCGACCGAACCAATGGCTTCATCCGACCGGGTATGGCTGTCTGGGCTATGCCCTGCCCGCGGCAATCGGTGCGGTATTGGCCGATGAAAGCAAAGGAGCCTTGGTCATCGTCGGTGATGCGGGATTGCAGTACACCCTCCAGGAGATGACACTGGCATCAGAACTGACCTTGAATATTGTCATCTTATTGTGGAATAACAATGCGCTACAACAAATTTGCGATGATATGGATGAAGCAGGAATCAGCCGGATCGGTGTTTTCCAGAAAAATCCTGATTTTATTTCATTGGCCAAAGCCTGCCACTGGAAAGCGCACATCGTTCCGGGAGCCCATCGATTGGGTCAAGCACTGACCGGGGCATTTCACGAATGTGGGCCGGTATTACTCATGCTGGATGACATCACGGACTGATCAGCAAATCACCGTTGTTTGTGCTTTGGGACAGGCCGGCTTACCTGCTCCCACTCACGCAACCGTTCAATGTGTCCGTACCGCCTCACGCTCCCTTTGCACAAGCCACGCCAGTATATCCTGCCGGTCACTATCCAGTGCCGGTGCCGCTCGACGCTTTGCATGATCTTCATAGCCCGAGAATTTAACCGGATTCCCTGACATCGACATGGTTGTCCCATCCGTATCCGTTGCGGTCACAATCATGTTTCGCGAACGGACATGTTGATCATTGACCACCTGCTCAACATTATTGATCGGTCCACAGGGAACACCGGCCTGCTCCAGCAAAACGAGCCATTCACCGACCGATTTTTGAGATAACGATTTCTCGATTATTTCAAAGAGTGGCTCAAAATGCACCGTTCTCATGTCATTCGTCGCGAATCGGGAGTCCGTAATGAGTTCGTGACAATCGAGCACCCCGCAGAGCTTTTGAAACAAGATATCGTTACCGGCTGCAATCACAATAGATTCCCCGCCCTTTGCCTTGAATCCGGCAAAGGGGGTGATCGAAGGATGGCGCATCCCCAGCGGGCCAGGCACCTCTCCATTGGAAAAATAGCGGCTGATCGCATTTTCAAGGATCGCTACCTGACAATCAAGCATCCCTACATCGACCATCATTCCCCGGCCCGACCTTTCTCGGGCATACAGGGCAGCAAGTACCCCGGACAGACCAAACAGGCCTGCGGTAATATCACCAATCGAAGTCCCCACCCGTACGGGTCCGGAATCGTCGGTTCCGGTTAAACTCATCACGCCACCCATGCCCTGAACCACCATGTCATAGGCAGCGCGATGTCGATAAGGCCCGGTCTGGCCAAATCCCGAAACCGCGCCATAAATCAATTGCGGATTGATTCCCTGCAGACGCTCCCATCCATAATCCAGTTTCTCCATCGTTCCGGCACGATAATTTTCGACCAATACATCAGATTGCCGTACCAGGCGTTCGAATATTGCCCTGTCTTCCTGTAACTTGAGATTCAGGGCAATACTTTCCTTGCCGCGGTTGATTGAATCAAAATAAGCGGACCGTCCATTGATATAGGGTCCGAAATGGCGTGCATCATCACCCAAATCGGGTAATTCGACCTTGATCACCCGGGCCCCCATGTCTGCCATAACCATGGTCAGATAGGGTCCCGCAAGAACCCGGGTCAGATCCAGTACCACAACGTTATTCAACGGCCCGTTCATCTGGTGTCCCAACCCTTCATTCATTATCCGCTCTACCAAGCGCATTTCGAACACACTGCTGAAAAAAAATGGTCCCGCATTCCCGCTTCGAAGAGAGCAATCCGGTGGTGTAGACACCCGCTTGCAGATTTTTTTGCACGTTTTCGCAAATCGCCATATCCTCTCGCATGACCTGGTCTGAAAGTGCCATCATTGCCTTGCGTTCTGCTGGCAAGAGACCAGGAAGAAACCAAAACCACCGTTGAATCAGGGTCTGAGTGGAACCAACCGGGGTGATTCTTTCAATGTTAAAGCTGGCTTTTGAAAAGTGCATCAGCAATCCGGGGAATTTACACACCCAAAATCCCGAAGATTCCCCGGTTACGTCCTCCCGGTAAGTCACATTGAAACCGACAAACTGGCCCTTTTCATAGGGCTGTATATGTGTCCTGTCCTTGACCAGTGCCCGGTTCAGTCCCGGATGCACCGTGGCAAGATGATATCCTTCGGCTGAATTATCACAGTAATTTTTCCAATTGACGTCTCCATGATTATGCAGACGCTGTGCAAATTCCATTTCCTCTACACCAGGATAATCAGCGGCAATCGACACAATCTCGCCCATCCAGTCCCGCAGGTCAGGCGCATTGTGATCAAGACTAGCGAACACCAATCCATTCCAGCTGTCGACCCGAATCGGAAGAAGCCCCATTTTCGATGGATCCATCTGGCGATTCATATCAAAGCCAGGTGCGCTTATGAGTTCGCCATCCAGCCCATAGCACCAAGCATGATAGGGGCAGACAAAGCGTGAAACCTGACCGTGACTCTGATCACATAACCGGGCGGCCCGATGCCTGCAAAGATTATAATAACCGCTCAGTGACCGCGCCTCATTACGGACCACAATGATCGAACGGTTGGCAACATTCGCCGTTACATACGCCCCTGTGACTGACAATTGAGACAGTGGTGCAACAAATGCCCACTGCTTGGCAAAAATATGGGACAGTTCCTGATCGAAAATCCGCTTGTCGTAGTACCAATGAGCGGGAATGGATTCAATGATTTCGGACATCACGCTTTAAATACAACAGTCTCTGCCTGCTTTTACAAAATGAAACGCCGGGACCGGAACCACCCAAATTTTGGGTCGGCATACAACAGCGCAACCATACCACAGAAGTGATACCCAAGAGGTTGGGGATTGATCATTGGCACTCAATTCCCCGGAACCGCTTTGTCAAACAACCCTGTCCGCGAACGACCGGGACGGGATGCCAAATTTTCTTGTTAGCACAAGGCGATCGGGGCTGCCGATCGATTGCGCCCATCGGAAGGCTACCGTTTGTGTCGATGATACTGCACTCACGGTGACAGATTTGGATAGTTGATCAGCCGAAGAATGGAAACCATACTGGCTTCAGACCGGCTTGACAAATCGAGATCACGCCGGTGATGTCCATCTGGCTCGTCGCCAAGTTACTGACAGCAAGACTTCAATCTGATATCGTTCCGTCATCACGGAGCATGTCTCACCAGTGCACAGATCACGACCTCGTCACGTACAGGGAGTGGAGCAGACCACCATCGATTCACTGTCCGACAGGACCTATGAACGTCGGAGACCGGCAAGGGGACACCTAAATGGCTTTTTGAACACAGATTCAAACACAAATGAACAATACACAAAAAATCTGGCAATCACTGATCGAAAACGACATACAGAAAGTCGTCTATCTCCCCTGTAACAAGTTAAACGCTATCATGAGGCACATTCCAGATGATATCGAAGTACTCGATATTACCCGGGAATCGGCCGGACTTGGGCTGTGCTTCGGTCGCAGTCTGGCAGGAAAACGATCTGCCATGTTCATTCAAAATACCGGACTGGGAAATCTGATCACTGAACTCTATACCCTGCAGAAATTGTATCACGAAGCGTTACCGATTTTTGTCTCCTGGAGGGGCTATTATCAGGAACCGATTGAGGCGCAGATAATCTTCGGCTCGAAGGTGGAAGCACTGCTAGATGCCATTGAGGTGGACTATTGCATCATCAGATCAGCCGAGGACCTGAAGGAGATCAATGTCGATATTGCCCGGTGTTTCAAGGAAAACAAAGTCAAGGTCTTCCTTCTTTCACCTGAAGTATGGGAACACAACAGCCCTGATTACCATGTTTTTGGGCATCCGGCTCTCAATGCCGTCAAAGTAGATCAACCGGTGTATCGCGGTCAACCGACACTGAACCGCAAAGGCGCTATTGATGTCATTTTAGAGGCCATCAACGATGAGGATGTTCTCATCGGCCAGATTGGATTCCCCGCCAAGGAACTGTTCAACAGTGCAGATCGGGATCGCAATTTTTACATGTTGGGCGCGCTCGGGTCGGCCACGGAAGTCGGTATCGGTCTGGCAATGGAATTGCCCGACCGACATATCTACGTGATTGACGGTGACGGATCCTTCTTTTTCAGTCCGAACCAGCTGTTTGACCTGCATCACCACCAACTCCCCAACCTGTCCATTATCTGCCTGGACAACGGTAGTTGGGGTTCCACCGGGAATCAGCCAACGCTCAGTTCACAGGGGATGAATCTGTCTGCCGTTGCCAATGCCATTGGTATTGCCCGCACCGGACAAACCGACTCACCTGAAAAACTGATTGAGATGATACAGGCAAAAAATCCGTTTATTCACTACCTGATTCAAGCGGGAAATGATCGAACCGGCATTGAAATTCCCCTCAAGGCCGTTCAGATCAAAAACCGATTCATGCGGGCCATCTAGACAACACTGCCAAACGAGCGGTCGATACTGCCGGGAGGCGGTGTCAGGCCGGCAATCACACATCCCTGCGCAACCGGCCCGCCCGGGAACAGCAGGTACAAATACTTCATGCCGCCCTTGGCATAGAATTTCTCATTCAACGCATCGGTCAGCTCGCGACGGTTTCCCCAGGTGTGTTTGGAAAAATATTCCTGCAAACCGATGATCGCCTGCCAATGATCGTCGGTTAATTCAATTCCCACCTCCGATGCCCGCTCAGTCGCCTGCCGCATATTCCAGTCGTGAGGGGCATTGGGAAAATCGGCATCACTGAACATTACTTTCATCAACTGTCCGAACAATGATCAATTTCAAACATCATGGTCACCTCACACTACGGCTGGGATCTCACTTTTTCTCTTGCTTTTTGAATGGCGGCTTCCAAGTAGTATCCATAGTAATCCGGTGTCGTGAAACCAACCATTTTTTCAACCAATTCGCGGCGTTTGCTATCCAGAAACAAAATGGTTGGCGTCAGCTTGTCCGCATCCAAGCCAGCCAGAAACTCCCGTGTCAAGACCGACTTTCCTTCAACCAAAATGGTTTCTCCCTCGTCAATTGAAATCTTGCCAAAAAGCACTTCATTATCAAATTTGCCCCCTGCCAGAAGGGCCGCAAAGTACTCACTTTCCACTTGACGGCAATACGGACAATCACTCTGATCGACCATCACAACAATCGGAATTTGTCCAACCCGGGCCTGCTGGGAGACCTGCCGCCAATCAGTAAGCGGTTCCATTGTTTACGGAACAAAAAGCACGTCAAGGGACGCGTTCAATGAACACCCCCTTTCACACATCATCAACTACTGAGGCACCCTCGCCATCCACAATTCAGACTCGCGTGCCGCCTGTGCAATGCCATCTTCTGCCTGTTCATGGGCCTGAGCGACCAGCTTCATGGCTTTCGCCATCTCCCCTTTCTCCGCCGCCGCCTGGGCCTTTTTCAGTAATTTGGCGGTATCACGCCATTCATAACCGACTTTGCCGGCCTCTTTTCGAGCCTGGTCCGCTGCCTCCCAAGCGACAGCAAAATCATCTGAATGACCAACGGCTGAGAACAGTAATCCGAGGCTAAGGACAGCAGGTAAACACAGTTTCTTTAACATGATCATACTCCTCACTTCCGGGCACCCGGCCCATTGTAGTCCAGTCCATTGCTCATATAGGTCAAAAAGAACTCAAGTTCACGATATTCCGAACCCTGTGCCTTGAATGCTTTTGCCCTGACCTGTCTGTTACAACCGCCAAAACGTCGATGCAAGGTTCCCATTCCCCCCCATTTCGAACGGTAAACCGGCCAATGGGATGCATGGCCCAGTGCCGGACTGAGCTTGTCCGCCCGCACATAATTCCCCGATCCCCCTCCATGACAATCAAAACAGGAGAAATTCAGTTGGCCCCTCTTGCTATAATAAAACTCCTTGCCGCGCTCATAAGCCTGTAACGCTTCCGGATCATCCGGAATCACGACATTAATCTTCTGCCCTCTCGACTGATACGACATGTAAGCGGACAGATTGGCGATCTTTCCCCGTTTATACTTAAGGGGTTTTTCACCGTTCGCAACACGACATTCATTGATCGCAAGCTCCATGGTGATCACTTCTTTACGCTCACCGTCCCAATAGGGATAATTGCCCCGTACCGCCGCCGTTCCAAAACAGTCCGCATAGGTCTTGCCATTGGCAAAGGGCTTCTCCCACTCCGTCTGGCCTGCATCAATAGCCAATTCGTAGGGCGCAAATTCCTCAATCTCTACCCACTGTTCCCGGGATGGTGGATCAATGGAATACACACCGTTGATAAAATCCTCGTTTGGTGTATCGGGGAAACGCTCCGTAAAGTATTTCTGGAACGCCGCCAGATCACTCTCGGGATTTGCACTGATCAGCGCAACCCCCCCAAGAGACATCAGTGCCGCGGTGAATGCAACGATTAGTTTTTTCATAGAATGACTCCGATTTTTTTTGTATCGTTGTGATATGGACGAAATACCTATTTGATCACTGCCTCTCCAGAATCCGTCTCGCCCATATTATCAACCGATGCCAATTGCAGAGAATCACCACTCTTTGGGCCTGAGAGCGTAAAGGAAAGATAAGGGTTCTTGGAGATAGCCGGTCCCATATTGCATTTGAATACAACGTCTCCATTATGGGAGCAACTGACTTCACTGATATAGTGTGCGGGAATGGGTTCACCGGTTTTAGAATCCTTGCGCAACCCGGTCTCCATCGCATGTCGCATCAGCGCCTTGACCTCAACCACATCACCGACCATTTTAGCTTTACATTTTATCGTCATTTTTCTGTCCTCCTCTAACCGCCGCAACCACCAATGGTTACCTTGATCTCCTTACTGGTCGCGGTATATAACTTGCCGTCAGCACGCACCATCGCAATCAGGGGAGAGGTTTTCCCCATTTTGATCCGGGTGCTGACACTCGGTTTGCCTGGCTGGACCAATTCAAAGGTCGCCGCCAGCGGTGCAGGGTTTTCAGGAACCAGCAGTGCAACACTGTCGGCATTCGCAATATCAGCCGACACACTGACCGGCACAACCGCACCGTTTTCAGCAATATCCGGTGCCTTGAAAGTGATCGCTTCACTGACTTCGGCCTCTGCAGTACCATACAACCCCTTCACCGCGTCCTCAACGGTTTCAGCCTCGAAAGCCGACGTAGGCCAAGCGGTGGCCATCGCCGATCCGGAAAAAATACCGAGCGACAAGCCAGCTCCCAATCCGGAAACAGCAATCAGTGTTTTGTTAAATTCTCTTCTATTCATCATCAGTCACGCCCCCTTTAGAGTGTTAACAGGTATTCGACAACAGCGTCGATCTCTTCGTCACTTAGAATATTATGCAACCCGAAAGGCGGCATAATACTGTCGGGATTCAGTTCCAGGGGATTGAAAATTTGTGCTTTGAGCTTTGCCTTGTCGGGGAAACGCGCCTGCATCGCAACGAGCGGTGGCCCCTGATTCCCTGGAAGTGAACCATTGTCCATCACATGGCACGCCAGACAGTTCCCCATCCTTCGGTCCACGGCGAGTTCCTTGCCTTTCTGGATCAGTGCATCATCCGCCTGCGATGGAACAGTGAACAGCGCCGAGCCCATGAACAAGAACTGGGTCAACAGCGTGATCACAGCAGCTTTTTTTATCATATCTATATCTCCAGATTTAGGTGTTGTCACTGCAATCAAGCACATTCATTTCTGAAATGCACCGGCAAATACTAATAAATCCTGTCTCATTATACAACCCGACTTTCAACCCGACTTTCAAGTGCCTTTCAAGTGTTTCTTGCCAAAACATCCAACCGCCCGGTATTTCAACCGATATCACGCGTTTTTCTCATCCTTTTGGAATACGTCCACCCTTCGACTTGAGCCATGCCCCAGGACTCGGCTACACTCGGTCACAGCACCGCCAGGCAATACCCCGGTGAACCGTCAAACTGCTGACATGACCCACAGCCCCGATCCCGCACCGACACCATGAGCCACACCAGCCCAATCCGACTGACCGGCCACTGCGCCTGCCGCCACACCCAATACCAATTGAACCACTCCCCCCTGTTCGTCCACTGCTGCCACTGCACCCGTTGTCAGACACAGTCCGGCTCCGCCTTCGCCCTCAATGCCCTCATCGAAACCCAGCACCTCACCGTGACACACGGCCACACCGAAAACAACCACACCCCCACCCCCAGCGGCAAGGGACAGACCATCGCCCGCTGCCGTCGCTGCAACACCGCCCTGTGGAGCCATTACGGCGGCCTCGGACCGGCTATCTGCTTCGTCAGGGTCGGCACCCTCGACAACCCCCTGGCCTGCCCGCCCGATATCCACATCTATACCTCCACCAAACAGCCCTGGGTCCACCTGCCCCAGAACGTACCGCTCAGCGAAGCGTACTATCAACCCAGCAAACTGTGGCCCAAACACTGCCTCAAACGACTCAAAAAGGCCCTCGCATAAAACCCATAACCTCTCGCCTGACCGGCTTGACCTGACTGGCATCTATCATCCCCGTCACAGAGCAGACTACCCCGTATCGATCGAGGAGACACACAAATCACATCAGATGATTTGTCCTTCGTAATCGGCCACACCCGGATCGTCAGACACGCCAACCAGCGTTGGATAATTCATTTTGGCGATCGAAATCACATGGTCATCGCCCTTTTCACTCAGCAGGTAGTCCCGCACGATATCCCAGATCAACCGGCCATCCGGATGAGGTCCGACAACGGCCCACCCGGCAACTCGGTATGTCTTGGCAACATCCAGTCTTTCTCCCGAATCGAGTGTCGCCTCGACAATCCGTTGCATCAACGGCTGGTCGGGCGCAATGACATAGTCCAGCCCCCCGACACGGACCATGTCTCCCCCTGCTTGAAAATAAGGGTCCGGATCAAACAGATTATCCGCAACCGACTCAAGAATCGTGAGCACCGCCTCGCCGGTCATCTCCTGCACATAAGTCTCTCCATACGTCATCGCCGTCTGGGTCATCACGTCTTCCATGGTGACCCATTCTCCCTTGAGCACACTGGTTCCCCAACGAAATCCGGGTGACAGGGTGATTTCTGCCTTGTATTCATGACGTAATGCATCACAGATCAACTGATCCCAGGTGCCCATGAAATTACCCCGCCGATAAAGCGTCCGGTCCGCAATCGCCAGCCGCTCTTGCAAAATGGCCTGGTAGGTTTTGCCGATACGACCGGGATTCACCCGGTACGCCGGCGCCCGAGATTCAACAACACGATCATCATACTGTCGGCCACGCAACTTCGAAATATAGGCGCTCATGGCCGGGTCCGGCGCAAGCAGATCCTCAAATACCGGAACCAGATGATAGCGCATCCCCTGAACCGCACCTTCACTGACATCCATATCCATCACACCCACAAATTTGCCATTGGTGCCGGCATTGGTGACCAGACAACGTCCTCCTTCCGGTGTGGACACCTCAACCGGTACGGGAACCCCATCATGGGTATGCCCGCCGAAAATGGCATCAATACCCGACACCCGGCTGGCCAGCTTGAGATCCACATCCATGCCGTTATGCGAAAGCAGAATGATGGCATCGGGTGTTTCTTTCTCCCGAATAACCGCGACCAGCCGTATCAGGTCATCCTCACGGATGCCAAATGACCAGTCCGGGATAAATCCTTGCGGATTGGCATTGGCGGTACGCGGAAATGCCTGGCCAATCACCGCCAACTTCCTGCCCCCGACCATCCGGGTGGTATATGGTTTAAAAGCCACTGCGTTGTCTTCGTCATACAGACCGATCCCATCGAATTGAGCGACCATTTCAAAATAAGCGTCATCAAACAGACTGTCTTCCTTGATACGAACATTCTGACAGAGGAACTCCCCGTTAAAACGCTGGAGATTGGCCAGCAGCTCCATCTCATGATAGGTAAACTCCCAGTGCCCGGTCATAATCTCGACACCCAGCAGATTGGACGCATCGACCATATCCCGTCCCCGGGTCCATAATGCCGTCGCTGACCCCTGCCAGAGATCACCGCCATCGAGCGTCAGCGTATTGGTAACGCCATCTGCCTGCTGTCTGAGTTGCTTCAGCAGTGTGCTGACATGGGCCAGCCCACCCATGCGTCCATATCGCCTGGCATTGGATTCGAAATCCAAGCTGGTATAGGCATAGGCTTCAATACTTTGTTTTGAAAATCCGGTCCTGTCGAGCAGTGCCTCACCCACCAAGTGCGGTAGCCGGCCCTTTGCCTCCCCGATACCCAGATTGACGTTCGGCTCCCGGAAATAGACCGGCAACAGCTGGGCATGAATATCTGTGGTATGCAAAATACGGACATTACCTCGCATCGGCAAATCGTATAATGTCTCCAGACTCTCTGCGCTAGCCTCTTTGATGAAACGGTTCAGTGATGCGGGGACTAACGATCCGGTTGCCGCAAATCCAAATAGCTTGAGTAATGTTCGACGATCCGCATTGATCATAACAAACCTCTTCCAATTGATAGCATTCAGTCAGATAGGATACGTATCGTATACCCGATCGTTGAAAAATAAAAATTTTATTCCCAAATCCCGGTGCTTCGATGTGAACACGAACCACTGTTTTGCCGGACAGATTCAAAGACCGGGGCCACTTTGATGGATCAGCTTGTCGATCCGCTGCGAACAGTCCCGAGGCGGACTGTTGTGCTCATCCATCTTCGCCGGAAAGCCCGGAATCAGAAAATCGCCCTGTTCATCACCACGATCTCCACGGCAACGGTAACATCGCGGCTGTTTTGCAACCATCATGTCCGGACAAGCCGGCAAGGATGCACGGGGGCAGACAACCAAAGGATACAATCCAATCGCAAACCGGTTTCTTCGATGCCACATTCCATTGGAGATATGCAGGAAAAACCAGTTTATCCCCCAAGGGTATCGCATTGGGTAACGACTCTGATCTAAAATCTACTTTTCTTTCATTAGATATTAACCGTTTATCACACGGACCCAGCCATGACCGAAGTAGACCAAGAACTCGATGCCCGAAACCTCAATTGCCCCCTGCCCATTTTACGTGCGAAAAAAACACTGAACGGCATGCAATCCGGACAAGTGGTCAAGATTCTGGCAACAGACCCGGGCTCCGTGAAAGATTTCGAGGCATTTTCGAACCAAACCGGACATCAATTACTGTCCTTCGAAGAAGTCGGCAACGAGTTTCACTTTGTGATGAAAAAAGCATAGCCCGCGTATTGCCAGCACGCCGGTTGACCGATGGGGCCGAATGACAAATGCCGAAAAGAACAGTCCGTGGAAAAGAGTAAGTGAGACGCATGGAATCGGGTGGGGCAACTTTAAATCTATCGGATCGGATATAAAGGCGGGTCCAGATCATCTGATGCAGGCCAAACCAATGTCGTAACACCATGGAATTCGAACACTATCAACAGATTGCACTGATTGGGTTTCTTGCCGCAACCGCTTTTGGTGCCATTTCGAGTCGAACCAATTTCTGTACCATGGGAGCCATCAGCGACTGGGTCAACATGGGTTCCCTGACCCGTCTTAGAGTGTGGCTTATGGCAATGGGGATCGCCCTTGTCTTGACACAGACGATGCAGGGCATCGGGCTGATTGATCTGAAAAACTCAATCTACCTGACCACCAATTTTACCTGGTTAGGTCATATCCTCGGTGGATTCTTGTTCGGAATCGGGATGACAATCGGTTCCGGCTGTGGTCAACGAACCCTAGTTCGGGTGGGTGGAGGCAATCTTAAATCGCTGGTATTGTTGCTCGTACTGGCAATCACCGCCTATGCCACATTACGGGGATTGCTTGCCCTGCCACGGCTGGAGATCAATGATTCCACGGTCATTGATCTCGCGCAAAACAACATCCCGAGTCAAGGCCTCCCCGATCTGATCGGTGGCTGGATCAATGTGAGTCCCGATCTTGTGGCCCTCTTTCTGACCACGCTGTTCGGTGGATTTGCGCTGATCTTTGCACTCAGTGACCGCCAGATACGAAGTCGTTTCGACAATCTGCTGGCCGGTATCGGCATTGGCCTTCTCATCGCCGGTGCCTGGTATATAACCGGTGTGCTGGGGCAGGATGATTTCGATCCACTGCCTCTGGAAGGCTTTTCATTTATTGCGCCGGTGGGCAATACACTCACCTATGTCATGACCTATACCGGATCGACCATCAACTTCGGTATTTCCGTCGTCGTCGGATTAATCTTCGGTTCATTCCTCTACAGTCTGCTGAGCGGGACATTCCGTGTTGAGAGTTTCAACGACAAAGCCGATCTGATGATGCACCTGAGCGGTGGTGTTTTGATGGGATTCGGGGGTGTACTGTCGCTCGGATGCACCATTGGCCAAGGGCTGACCGGCTTGTCGACACTCGCCCTTGGATCATTCATATCGGTTTTATTTATCATTCTCGGCTGTGTCTTCACACTTAAAATACAATACTACCTGTACGATGACGAAGGCTGGTGGTCTGCGCTTAAATCGACATTGAACGAGCTTCGGTTCAACAATAAAGCATAATCGTCAGGTCCTGGTCCGGACGACCGTCCTTGATCTCGCGGAGTAGAGGAAATTGCACTGTCGCTAACTGTCTGTAGATAAACGGTTTTCCGGGATCTTAAAATACACTTTACCCCACACCGATGGTGTCATTGCGGGGCTTTTGGCTCGTCGGTTGCACGCCAACGCCGGATTTCACCCCAAGGACATCGGCCCGGTCAGGGCACCTGAATGACGCCGGTTGATGAGGCTCATTTCCCGTTGGACTCCACGGAGTAGAAATCCCTCCACCGGTAGGATACAATTGAACCTGTCATTCATTGTGTCGCTACGCTCCGATCTAAGGTGGCAATTTTGACGTGTATTGGGTGGCAACTGTTTAGTGTTAATGAAATACCCACATCATTCCTGCCCCGGTCCAGCAGGATGCAAACACACTGGGTAAACCGAGGACCGGCAACGAACGGAGAATAGACAATGAAAACCTCTGAAGACATGCGGGCTCACCTTACGGCTCGCGCCGCCGAAGATTCGGCATTTCGGGCTCAGCTCATAGCCGACCCGAAGTCCGTGATGAATCAAGAATTTGGAATCACGGTGCCGGACAGTATCCAGGTCGTGGTGCACGAGAGCGACATGCGCACCGTCCATCTGGCCTTGCCGCCGGATCCGACCCTGAACGAAGAGCAGCTCGAGGCGATTTCCGCCGGCCTTTGCTGCTGCGGTATCTGACCGACGCCGGTTGCGTCGGGCCCGGCTGAGTGCCGGGCCCGACCGCTTCCACGACCGTCCGGTTCCGAGTGCAGCTCGCTCGGTGACCCTCCTGCGCGGGTTCGTTGCGTTAAGCGGACCCGGGTGTATTCTGTTGCCCACAGCGCATACGGCCAGCGAGTCCTTTCATGGCAGATACGCCCGGTAGCGCGATGTGGCCGTTCGAAGAGAGATTTGCCAAGTGGGTCGTTGCATACCGCTGGCCTGTTATCGCGGCCAGCCTGGTCCTGATTCTGGCTGCCGGCGTCGGTGGAGCTTTTCTGAATTTTTCAACGAATTACCGTATTTTTTTCAGTCAGGATAATCCTGAACTCCTCGCCTACGAAGCGCTGGAGAACACCTACGGGAAGAGCGAAAATGTCCTCTTCATGGTCGTTCCCCAGGCTGGCGACGCTGCCTCGGAACCGGCTCTCGCGGCCGCTGCCTGGCTGACCGAGCGGGCCTGGCACACACCCTATTCCAAACGGGTCGATTCACTCGCGAATTTTCAGCATACGACGGCGGTCGGCGACGAGTTGTTTGTGCGCGACCTTGTGGACCCCGCCGGGCTGGGCAATGCGGCGGAACGGGACCGGATCCGCACCACAGCTCTCGCCGACCCCCGTCTCAAGGGCAGCCTCATCTCGCGGGACGGGAGCGTCAGCGCGGTCAATGTCACCGTGGAACTGCCGGAGGAAGACCAGACTGTCCGCGTGCCCGAGGTCGCCGAATTCGCCCGCAATCTTGCGGCCGAGACGGAGGAACGGTTTCCCGGTATCGAAATCCGCACGGTCGGGACGGTGATGATCAACCACACCTTCTCGCAAGCGTCGGTCGATAGCCAGAAGGTCTTTCTTCCCGCCAGCCTCGCGATCATGGCGCTGGTGCTGATCCTGATGACCCGCGGCCTTTCGGGCGTTGCGGCGACCGGGCTGGTCATCGTCTTCTCCGTTGTGACGTCGATGGGGCTGGGCGGTTGGGCCGGCCTGCCCTTCACGCCGCCCACGTCCCCAGCGCCGACCATCGTGCTGATGATCGTGGTCGCCAATTGCGTGCATTTGCTGGTGACGTTGCAGCAGCGCTTGCGGGCCGGCGATTCGAAAAACGCAGCGATCGTCGAATCCGTCAGAATCAACCTGTATCCGGTATTTCTGGCAAGCACCACCACGGCGCTCGGGTTCCTCTCTATGAACTTCTCCGAGGTGCCACCCTATCGACATCTCGGCAATTTCGTAGCCTTCGGCATTGTCGCCTCCTTCCTGCTGTCGGTTACCTTCCTGCCGGCACTGCTGTCGCTCCTGCCGATGCGGGGGCGTAGCGCAGACCGGAGAGATGACCCGACGATGGCGGCCATGGCGGAATTCGTAATCCGCCGCCGCAAGACCGTGCTGTGGGGTTCGGTGGCGGTTGTTCTCGCGCTGGGAGCAGCAATCCCGCGCAACGACCTGAACGACGTGCTCATCCATTTCTTCGATGAGAGCATCGAGTTCCGGCAGGATGCGGATTTCCTGGACGAGCGGCTCAGCGGTAACACGCTGCTCGAGTATTCGCTGCACGCACCGGAACTGGGCGGCGTTACCGAGCCCGCATTTCTCTCCGATGTCTCGGCCTTCGCCGAGTGGTACCGCAAACAGCCGGAAACGCGGCATGTCGAGACTGTCACCGATACCTTCCGCCAGATCAACAAGAGCATGCACGGCAACGATCCGGAGGCCTACCGGCTGCCGGCCGACCGCGAGCTGGCCGCCCAATACCTGTTGCTCTACGAGCTCTCCCTCCCGCAGGGCCTGGACCTGAACAACCGGATCGACACCGACAAGTCGGCCACGCGCATGACGGTAACGACAAAAACGCTCTCCTCCCGCGATGTGCTGGCGCTGAATGCGCGCGCAAAGACCTGGCTGAAAGGAAATGCGCCTGAAATCGCGCGGGTGGACAGTTCCGGCCCCGCGCTGCTCTTCGCGCATATCGGACAGCGCAATATCAACGCCATGCTGCTCGGCACCGCCGCGGCACTGCTCGGCATTTCCGTGCTGCTCATCGCGGCGCTGCGCTCGATTCGCCTCGGCCTGGTCAGCCTCGTGCCTAATTTCGCGCCCGCCGTCATGGGCTTCGGCGTCTGGGGGCTGGCGGTTGGGCAGGTCGGCCTTGCGCTCTCTGTAGTGGTGGCCATGACGATCGGCATAGTTGTGGACGACACCGTGCATTTCCTCAGCAAATACCGCCGCGCGCGGCGGGAGCTCGGCCATTCCTCGGAAGACGCGGTGCGCTACGCCTTCCAAACCGCCGGGCGGGCGCTGGTCACGACCACGTCCGTGCTGGTGGCGGGCTTCCTGATCCTCCTCCTGTCGCCGTTCATCCCGACAGCACAGGTGGGGCTGCTCACGGCGTTGATTATCGGTTTCGCGCTGGTTGCCGATCTGCTGCTCCTGCCGGCGCTGGTGATGGCCGTGGACGGGAGTGCCGGCCGGTCCGCTTCGGCAGGCTAAGGCGGCTAGGGAAAACCGTTGCCGGCGAACACCCGGTTCGGATCGAATTCCCGCTTCCATCGCATTCCGGCGTCGAGTTTCTCTCCATAGTGCTCCGCCCATTCCGCGGGTCCGTAGCCCACAGCACCCGACAGGTAGGCCTTTCCGCCGAGTCGGATCAGCGTTCTATCAATCTGCCGCAATCGCCCTGCTAGGTCGCTCGCCTCTTCGTATCCGTCGAACACGGCGAGAATCGAGTATGAAAACATGCGCTCGCCCTTCGGGTGCATGAACAGCGGCGCATCTATCGCCCCGGTCACGATCGGGTAAACACCGATCCATATATCCGGCGCGCGCGGTACCCAGTCCGGGTCGAGCCACGGTTGGACGAGCACGGTTCGCAGGGTTTCCCAAGGCATGAACCAGTCCCGCCACGGATGATGCATCCTCCGGCTGAAAGCCCATCTCGGATACATTCCGGCGAGCCCAACATCGGCCGTGTCGTTACGGGACACGATCTCGTCGTAACCCAGTCCTTCTAGCGCCCGGCCTTCGTCATGGTCTGTGTCATATTCGACGCCCGCGCTCATGACAATGTCCCGGTCATGGACCCGGGTTTCGGCGCGCAGATGGTCGAACCGGTCTTCGTCGAGAACCCGGTCGAAGTCGTTCGCGAACCGGTCGAAGTCGCGATAGCGCAGCTCATATTGCCGGATTCGCTTCCCGATCTTTCGAAGCCGGATCCATGCATCGGTAACGATGCCGAACCGGCCCTGTCCGCCCCTGACCGCGTCGAACAGGTCGGAATCCCGATCGTTCGAACATATCACCCGCTCGCCGGTTCCGGTCACGACCTCGAGTTGCTCGACCTGCCCGGCCTGCACCCCGTATCGATGGGAGGTCGTACCGAATCCTCCTGCAGACAGCGCACCGCCAACGCTGACTTCCGCCGTGTCCACAAGGACCCGGGGGAGCGTACCAGTCCCGCGCAACGCATCGACGACCGCGCCCCACTGCGCTCCTCCCTGCGCGCGCACCAGGTCTGGGCCGTCGGTTTCGACGCGACCCAGCCAGACCGTGTCGACCGCCACGCCGCCGTCCGTGAGGCATTGCCCGCCCTGGGAGTGCCCTGCCCCTCGAACGGCGAGTCGGGCTCCTTCACTAGCCGACCAGCGGACGAGTTCCGTTACCTCCTCCACGCTTTTCGGTCTCGCCACGGCCGCCGGGACTCGCTCGGTCATCCTGCCGAAATCGTACGACCTTGCGTCTCGGGCCGCCGGTTCCTTGCTCAGGTTCGGTATGCGGTCCTGTTCGATCATTACAGTCCGTTCTTCATGATTGTCATCTTTCTCAGGCTCCGGTCTTCCGGCAGCGCACTCCCCATGCCATCATCGAGCGGGTCCTGCCCTTGTAAAGCCTTGTAGCTTTACAAGGGTACCGCACACCAGTCGAACGCAGCATTCGCCGGATATTGGAATGGAACTGGAAACCACCGTTTCCGAGCACTACGCCGATCTGACCGAACGCATGGAGAAGTTCGGTGGGGACCTGCTGGATGTCGGCTGCGGCATCGGCGGCACCGCGATCACACTGGCCAAAACCTATGGCGTCAGTGTCACCGGACTGACGATCTGCGAACCCCATATCGCAGTGGCAACGCAACATGCAGAACAGCGCGGAGTCGGGCACCTGGTCAACTTCCGCTACGGGGACTTCATGGACCTGCCATTTCCCGACGCGGGCTTCGTCGATATTTGGGAAACGAACCTGTCGTCGGAAGCGACGACGGCTACGAAGCTGCTTCGCGACGGGTGGCTGCTGCTGACTCTGATGAATCACCGGTCCGGCGGGCTTAACGCGGCGTCCAGGGAATTGATGGAAGCAACCGTCGGCTACGACCGGGGCCTGCGGGACATCGTGTTTACCTATCATTTCCTGTCCGCCGCCAGACCAGCCTAAAGACCTGCTGAAAACCGACCACTCGTCTATGCCGGCTTCTGCGCGCAATATCGCCTGAGTTCGAAATTCCCGCTCTTCCAAGCGGCGCTAAGAGTTCCGAATTGGTCGGACAATCTACGAATTCCTGATGTTTCAACGCCGGCAAATTGCAAAGTTACGAGGAGGTTATGAGCATACTCCACCAGCTTTATATTGTCTGCATCTTTGCCATAGAAACCTTCAAATTCTAGGATTTCCAGACCTACGCTGCGTAATTTCTCGGAGTATGTGGATTGACTCTCCAGACCGGACACGGCGAACGGCTGGCACAAGGGCACAATATATTTGTCATATTCCTCTTTTGTTAATCCGTCGCGTGCCATCCAGTCCATTGCCACGATCTTTCCCGACGGCTTGAGAACCCGGCTTGTTTCCCGGAGAAATTGACTTCGGTCGCTATAATGACATGCACTCTCAATATTGACTACAATGTCGATGGATTCATCGTCAAATGGCAACTTCAGGGAGCAGTCGGCATATTGAAAATCGATCCGACCTTCTAGGCCGGAATCGGAAGCTTTCTGTCCAGCTATTTCCAATTGCATCCTGTTAATATTGACACCAGTGACCATGCATCCTTTGGTCCTACCCAAATGTATGGCCGTTCCACCTACTCCACATCCAGCATCCAATACATGATGACCTTTCTCGATAGCTGCTGGCTTGAGGATGACATCGACCATGCGTGTAACCGCACGCGCCAAGCCCTCCGAATCCGCAAGAACTTCCCCGGGACCAGGGCACTCTCCCGGCTCGAACAGCCCGAAATGAATATGGTCTCGATTCCACCCTCTAAGGTAGATACCCGGCGTATTGTCGTCGTAATATCGTTCGGCTGCGTTCGATCTATCGGAGGCGGACATCTCTAATTTCTCACTCAATATCTTTTTTTAACCTGTTGTTCGCAAGACTGTCAGGGCCGGAATTCCGGATTTCGGTCAGCCCACGCCTCACGATTGCGGTGCCGCGATCAACACCATGAACGCATACCCTTTGGCCTGCTCGGCCCGGTCGTTCTCGAGCACGAGTTTGAAATGATGGATACCGCGCAGGAGCACGAACATCCCGGAGTCCCCGAACAGGGTTGTCAGTCCGCGCGACCAGTCTTCCAATGCCGCAAGCTTTGCCGGAACGGCAAGCCCAGTCTCGTGCAGACCGTCTTTGAATGCGGTCCACAGGTCCGGGTTGTCCAACCAGTAGCGCGGGTCGCTTGCCCTGCGTTCCTTGGCAAGAAAACTCAATCCGAGCTTCGACCCCAGGCTGTCCCCATGCACGTCCAGATGGACTCCCAACTCAACAAAGCTGCCGCGTTCCTCGAACGGGGCGATGGCGGTGGCAACAGCCGAACGCGAGCCGGCCCAGCCAGCGCGGTCCAGGAATGCCATCACGTCCTGCGATGTCCGAAAGCCCGTAACCGCGAGCCGGATCACCCTTTCGCGCGAGGGAAAGGCGCCAAAGGATTCGATGCGCGTATCTGCGGTCTGGGCCCGGTATACACATTCCGCCTGGCGTTGCTCGCCCGGGTCCGGGACCCATCCGGCGGCGGAAACTGTCGCGTCGAGCACAATACCGATATCCCGAATTCGACCGTCGGCCCCGTCGCCGGTAATCGGGCGCCCGGCGGGGCGCAGGAATATCCCCGGATCGGGGAGCGCGCCGTCCGGTGCGGATGCAACATCGTATTCCAGCATCATCTTTCGCCCGACAACCTCGCGCAAAAGGGAGTCTTCAGCATCTGTTTCGTCCAACAGCCACGCGACCCCGGAAGACACCTTCGCGGTCTCCCGCTCTGCCTTTTGCTTGAAGAACGATGCCGGTCCGGTCCCGCCTACCACCGAAACACCGAAATCCGCGCCCGGCCGGCTGTCGTGAAGCGGGAGTTCGAAACCGAAGGGAAAGGCGACGATGGTCGCCGGGAGTTCCCGGGCGCAACCCAACAGCCGCTCCCACTCGCCGTCCCCGATCAGCGCAGGGGAGATATGCCCTCGCAGCCGCTCCAGCAGGATCGCGAGGGAATCCGCTTCGGCGGCCAGATGCTCCTGGGTGATGGTCAGACGTTCCTCGAAATTCATGACTGCCTCTCAGGCAATGACCGGCACCGGATTGAGTTCGCTATCCTCACAACGGCGCCTCGCGCAGGCCCGGCACGACCGGCATGCCGATATCCGGCCTCGTCTGGTCGAGCACCAGGAATTCCATGCCTTTCGCCTCGACGAGCGCGCGGCACCGCTCGATATCCTCGCGCGTATCCGACCTGTCTTGACGTAGCATAAATACGTTTCCCGAGACCAACCATGCCGTGCACCATTTCCGACCCGGTCCGCACTGGGCACTATTGAAGCAGGGATATTTCACTGTCAGTAAAACCGGCCATATGATACCATTTTCTCGCCTGTTCGATGTCCTGATCCACCCCATTCCCGGTTTTATACATCATCCCCAACGCGGCCTGCGATCCCGCCATCCCCTGCTCAGCCGCCCGGGTAAACCATTCGATCGCCTTGTTACTATTCCTTGTGGTGCAATCCCCTTCAAGGTACATGAACCCGAGGCCATGCTGCGCGAGCGGATAACCCTGATACGCGGCCGCCACCATCCACTTCATGGCCAACAATTCATTGATGACGACACCGAGGCCATTTTGATACATGATAGCCAATCGATATTGTGCTTCAACATGTCCCTTTTCGGCCAGCGGACCCAGCAGGGCCAAGGCCTGAACAAAATTTTTAGCCTCGAATGCCGCAATACCGCTGCTCAAATTCATTTGCAACTGTTCGCTTGAAGTGTCTGTCATGGTTTCCCGTACTGAAGTAAGAATGATCCCGATCAGCGATTGTGAGAAAATATCCCTTCGTTCGCCGCCAGCACCGCTGCCTCCACTCTGGAATGAAGCCCAAGCTTCCTCAAGATGGATTTTACGTGTAACTTGACCGTACCGTCCGAAATGCCAAGGTGCCTCGCGATAACCTTGTTGCTTTGTCCTTCCGTCACGTGACGGAGTATTTCCATCTCACGGGGTGAAAGACAGGCAAAGATAGAGATGGATGAATCAGCACCAATCTCGTCCCGGTTCTGAATAATCGCCGCCAGTGTCCCGGCCAATTCCGGCGCAACCACCAGTTCCCCGGCGATAACCTTGCGCAGCGCCACAACCAGTTCGTCCGGGTCCATATCCTTGAGCAGATATCCGCTGGCATCGTGACACAGACACTCCTTGAGATCAGCGGCCTCATCGCTGGTCGTCAGAATCAGCACCGGGACTGACTTGTCCCGGCTACGCAGCATCTGCAACGCGTTGATCCCGTCCAGTTCCGGCATGCGAAGATCCAACATCACCACATCCGGTTTTGCAGTCATTGTCGCCTCAATACCCTGGTGTGCATTGGAACAGGCAATCACCTCGACACCTCGGCGTCTGAGAAGTCCTTCAAGACCGGCTCGAAAAAGCGCATGATCGTCAATGAGAACGGCCTTCATGATGGCACTCCGCTCAGTGATTCCGACGCTTCACTCTCAGGTCCGAGAGTCCAATCAAACTCAAGACTCACGCTGCACCCTTCTCCAGCCTCGGAATCCACTCTCAACGTCCCTCCCAGGCTTTCCGTACGCTCTGCCATAATTTGACGGCCAATATGTTCTCCTGATTGTCCCCTTTCCGGTAACGATTCATCGAATCCCACACCGTCATCCTCGATCATAATTCGATAATGTCCATTGTGGTGGCGCAGCAACACCCGAACCGTCTTTGCGTCGGCATGTTTTTTGACATTGGTCAGGGCCTCTTGAACAATGCCGACGATCTGATCCCTCATCACCGAGGGCAGATTATCATCCGACCACTCATTCTGGAAGAAAACCGCTGTCCCTGTATCCTGTCGGAACTTGCGAATTATTTTTTCCACCGAAATCACGACACTTCGTGACTGCAATGGTGCACGGAAACGACCGATCAGCAACCGTAATTCACGGTTTGCTTCCTCGACCTGATCTTCCAGCTTTTCCAGTTCTTCCCAAGTGACCTGTTCATTGCCCTGATGCAGCGTTTCATCCAGTACCCGCACCTGAAAACGCAGACTTGCCAGAGTCTGCGCAAGGGAATCATGCAATTCATTGGCCACCCTAGCACGCTCTTCGACCATGACCAGTCTACTGGCATCCTGATCCAGACGGGACTGTTCAACCGCAACCCCCAGATGGCGCCCAATACTCCCCAGCAGTGCAGTCGTCTCTTCCTCTAGCTGTCGCTCAGAATGAACAAACATCTGATAGCAACCCAGAACCGAATCGCGATACTGTAATGGAATGGAGATCATCTGGCGGTATCCCTCGACCCCCTTTCCCGATCGGTTAACGACCGATTCTTGGTTGATTGCCTCATGTCGTATGTCAACCATCGCCCGGCCGAATCGATCTTTCTGCACAATCGCACCAATCGGAACACGCGGCACCAGATAATCACTGCTTGGACCACCAAAACCGTAACTGTCGACCAGTCTCAGTTCGGCGCCCTCAAGGACCCTCATGACACCGGATTCGGCTTCATAGATATCCCCGAGTCGACACATGAAATGGCTCAGCAAATCATTAACCTCATACGCTTCATTCACTGAGGTCACCAATTCATACAATAATTCCAGCGCCTGTGTCTTCTGGGCCACCTTATCGGTTTGCGCAATGACCTCGGATTGCAGATCACCATGAAGCTTTTCGGTCCACCGGGTCAGGGTATTGAGATCGTCCGCCAACGCATTAAACTCACCCGGTGACAACGGTGGCATACGTGCGGACATATCTCCCATGATCAGGCGCGACAACCACTGTCTGATCTCAATCAACGGGCTTAACAAAGACTGATGAACAAACTGGATGGCCCGTCCCAACAGGACAAGCATCACCAGCGGCACGATCACATACCCCCACTCTGTCCACTGTCTGTCGGATGACTCGATCAGTGATTTTCCATGCAGCATGACGGCAATCAGAATGACACCTGTCACCGCGAACAGCGGTAACATGATTTGTCTGCAGGTCAATCCCCATCCTGGCCGATACCATTTTGATCGGGGTGAGACCAAACAGGAAGGTTCACCGGTCGTCGGTATTTTAGAAGACAGGCTCAGCTTCATCTTTCAGGCAGGTCGTCGATACATCTAGGTAACTATAATATGATTAAGGGGGGTTTACCACACAGTCGCAGTGACCCCTTGCTACGAAACACTAGTGCTCATCAGCAAGAACATGTGCAGGATCATTTGGATTGCTGAAAATAAAATGAAATTCACCATCGTCCAGTTGGACATAATCCAATTTTGCATCCCTCAACAATTCGGTACTGGTCGGCGCAACCACAATATCGATACCCTGCGAGCGATGATGACTGTCATTGTGGTCAGAGTCATCGAAGCCCATGGCATAGTCAAAGGAACCATCCTCGAGCCGTTTCGCGGCAATGCGAAGCGACATCCCCTCGGCATCTGACAGCGATATCGATTTTTTGATCTGCCTTGCGGCCCTTTTGCTGATCGTAATCATCCTCTTGTCAACTCGATTCGGCTGCGATCCAATCACATGAGCCGGTATTTTGTGTTTTCTGTGTCGCGACAGCCGCAACAAACCGATGAATCCATGGATTGGATTCACTGTTGCGCATATGCGCAAAACTCGCAAAAACAGTACCGAAGATCAAACCGTCATGCTGACCGTCAATCCCCTGCCCCCGTTTGACCCGATAGCCGAACCTGATCGATTTGTCGAGTCGGTGCAGACTCGCATAATGGAATTCATGGGCCTTGACCGTAACGGGTCGCTGCAATGGCTTCCCATTTGCATCCTGTGTCCATGGATGATCAGTGGTGTACTCCAGTTCCACATAGCCCCTGCCGACAGGTCGGGGATGTACCCGGGTATCTGCCGGAATTGCACCAACCATCTTGTTGCGTTTGGCGGCCCACTGAATTTCACGACTCAGATACATCAACCCGCCGCATTCGGCATACACCGGTTTTCCGGATCGGACAAACCGCCGGATCGACGATTTCATCGAGGTATTGCCTTCCAGCGCATCACCATGTGTCTCAGGGAAACCACCCCCGATCACCAGCGCATCCACCGGCGGCACCTCGGCATCACGAAGGGTGTCGAAAAAAACCAGCTTCACCCCGCAGCGCACAAAAGTCTCAAGATCATCGGGATAATAAAAACAAAACGCAGCATCCCGGGCTATCCCGATACAAACAGCCGAGCCCGGTTTCCTTGGCACCGGTGCAGAGGCAAACAGGGGTAGCGAAGCCGTCTTGGCCAATCGCACCACCTGGTCAATATCAACCTGATCCTCCACCACACCGGCAATCGTGTCAATTCTCTGTTCGACGTTGGCGATTTCCTTATCGGTGGTCAAGCCGAGGTGACGCTCCGGAATCCGCATCGAGGCCTGGCGCTGAATCGCGCCCAAAACCGTGAGGTCTGTATAATGTTCCAGCATGTTGCGGCATTTTGAGGCATGTCGGGAACCACCGAGATTATTGAGCACCACACCGGCAATCTCCACTCGCGCATCAAACGCTTGATAACCACTGATCAAAGGTGCAATCCCCCGCGTCATGCCTTCTGCATCGATCACGATGATCACAGGTGCTTTCAGTAGTATCGCCAAGGCAGCATTACAGTCACTGCCGTGCAGGTCCAGTCCGTCGAACAGGCCCTTGTTTCCTTCAATCAGCGCGATATCGGATCGCTTTGCATAGCATCCGAATATATTAATCAGAGCCTGCGCCGTCATGGTATTGAAATCCAGATTGATACAATCTTGCCGACTGGCCGCACTAAGCCACATCGGGTCAATGTAGTCAGGCCCTTTTTTAAAGGGTTGTATCCGCAGGCCACACCTGAGCAGGGCGCGACACAGACCGATTGAAAACAGGGTCTTGCCCGATGACTTGCGTGTGGCAGAAATCAGAATATGGGTCACCGCTTCGCTGCCCTCATCACCTGTTTCACCGAATCGGGCGGCATGACAGGCAAAAACGGCAGGACGCGCATCGTCACGATCACCAGCAACAAGGAAAGGGCCATCCCACCGAGACCCAGCAAAAATTCGGGTAAGGCAGGCTCATAGTGGGCAATCACGCCATCAAAAAAAGCACTGGAAACATCGTGACCGGGGAACAGATCAAGGGGATAGACCTGACCGCCGAGAATAAGCACCACCAATTGTGCCACTGCGCCGATGACCGCCAGTAGCGCAATGCACACCGTCCCTTTCATGGTCTGGCTGGTGGCGGTGAACCAGATTAATGCCAACGGGATCAGGCTGCCTGCGACAACCTGTCCACCCCAAAACAAAAAGGTATAGAAACTGCCACCCCACAAGATAAAGGTTTCGATACCCTGATGCTCTGCGGCATACAGTCCGGTCAGATGGAAAACCGCCACCAGAAACAGTTCCAGCACAATAAAGAGCGACAGCAGCGAATTGAGCCGCGCGAGATACGATGGCGCAAACTCAATATCCGACCAATGGGCGATAACGACACTGATCAACATAAACAGTGCACTGCCGACAACCAGGGAGAGCACAATAAACATCGGCACCATCATGGCCGAGTCATACAGTTCCCGGGCGACCAAAAATCCGAATATCGAACCGGTTCCACCGGTCAACACAAATCGCCAGCCCATCGCAAACAGGCCTACCTGGCGGGAATACTGCTTCATATTTCTTTCGAACAGGGTCCATAGATACACCGTCACCACCCCTATGAACCCGACATACAGCACCACATTCCAGGCAAAAATGGATTTCAAATTGTAATAGGTCATCGCCACGATCAACCGCTCCGGGCGACCTAGATCGAGCACCAGGATGCTCAACCCACCCACCAAAAAGCAAATGCTCTGTAATCCGGAGAATCGGGACCAGGGAACATAAAGTGTTTTCCCGAACACCGAACCGAGTGAGGCCACATTCAGTACCCCCGATGCCGCCAATATAAGCAAAATCGCGAAAACATGCGGCACCCCCCAGACAATCTGGTTATTCATGCCTGTGACCCAATGCCCTTCATGATCCATATGGTGTGCGGCAAACAATCCGGCACCGATCGCCACAATCAATACCGACAACACCAACCGATAACTCGGTCGGGTCGTTTTAAGCAGACTGAACCGCTGAATCACTGCCATCTGTCCTAGATATTCTGGTATCGCACTGCGGTATTGAGCCCCAGGTCAGACCGAATCTGTCGGCTCGGCTCATTTTTCAACTTGACCGCAATCTCACTGTTCTCATCATTCATATCCCCGAATACCATCGCTCCATGCCCCTCCCCCTGACAGGCCTCGACACAGGCCGGAAGGCGATCCTCGTCGACACGATGGACACAGAAGGTACAGCTTTCCACTGTTCCCTTGCCCCGGGGAGAATAAGAGGCTTGATCACTGAGATTCTCGTGCACAAAAGATCGTGCCTTATAAGGGCACGCCAGCATGCAGTAACGACAGCCGATGCAGATATGCTTGTCCACCAACACAATCCCATCCGCCCTTTTAAATGATGCACCGGTCGGACAGACATCCACGCAAGGCGGATCTTCACAGTGCAGACACAGCATCGGCAACGAACGGACATGCGCTGTCTGCCGATCAGTCAATTCGAGTTTTCGAATCCACTGGGCATCCGTTTCAGGTCGGTCAAACCCCTCAAGATGGTGTTCGGTGTTACAGCCCGTGACACAGGCATCACAGTCCGTTGCACATTTTTCAGTGTCAATCAACAATCCCCAACGGGTCAGGCTTGTCACTGCCTCGTCATCCGATTTTGCCATCGCCAGTTCAACCAGGCTGAACCCTCCGCTCACCATCAGTCCGGCCGAGCAAGCAGCTCCGGTGAGCAGTTGACGTCGCCGCAGACCATGATCCGACAACCCCGCCAGGTCGCTGTCTGGCAAACTGTCGTGGTGCTGTAGCTTCGTCATCGGGAACACCCCCCCATCAACCGTTCTCGGGTGTCGGCATGCAATCTGTTCCGTGCCCACATTTTTGTTCTACCTGCCGACCGAAGAAAATGCGATCGCCTTGACGCGTCGACCGGGTGACTGGAACAACCGGGTTTTCATCTGTATCGCGTCATCATCCGGCGTTGTTCGATGGCATTCGAAACAATCCATTTCAACACTGGCAAATGTGTGACAGACCTGACAAAACTGTCCCGGCGCATCCACCGCAATGAACCGTCCCTGAGAGTCAGACTGCACGTGACAGTCAATGCATCCCGTCAGACTGTGTCGTTTGGTGCGAATCCCCTGATGGACGGTTTGATCTCTTTGATGCAACAGGAAGGTCATATGCTCCTTACGCATCAACTCTGTCGGCTCGACACAAACCTCGCCCTTCCCTCGGGGCAATGACAGATAATCCCCTGCCAACACCGCCTGAGCGGCCCACCCGACAGCGCCGCAAAAAAGAATCACACAACACCGGTTCCGGATCAATTACTCCCCCATCCCCATATCGATGTAGCCGGTCGGACAAACATCCGCACAGATATGACAGCCGATACAGCGGTCATAATCGGTATCAACATACCGTCCCAGTGTCACTCGATCCTTTTTAACCCTGAACACCGCGTCCTGTGGACAATAGATCACACAGTTGTCACATTCAAAGCACATTCCGCAACTCATGCAACGGTCGGCTTCGCGACGCGCCGTCTCGGCATCGAAGCCCAATTGGCGTTCTTCAAAGTGATTCAGCACCTGCTCCTTGTCGGGCCCCCTGGCCGTTCGATGATGACGCGCCTGATACTCAAAGTGGCCCAAAAACAGCTTGTCTGACGAGATGATTTCATGCGCACTTCGATCTTCAAAGTTATGTATCGCATAATCGGCATCGCAGGTACCCCATTCCTGACGGTGGTCATACTGCTCGGGGCCGAGTCCGGATTCGCGTAATTTATCCAGCAAGTCAAAATGATGCACATCCACCTTCGGACGCTTGGCCAACGGATGATTGTTAAAATAATGATGGATACTGGAGGCAGCGATCGAGGCCTGGCCAATCGCCGTCGTCAGCAAATGCGGCCGGATGATGTCCCCGGCGACAAAATGACCCACACGCTCCGTATGTCGATAAAACTTATCGGCGTTCATCAGTCCCCGACCATTATCGAATTCTTCAAGACCGTCCAGATTGCCCCCCTGACCGATGGCAGAAACAATCAGATCACATTCGATATCAAACTCGGTCCCCTCAATGACGACCGGATTGCCGCTCGGCTCGACACGACACTGCGCCATCCGCAGCGCAACGGCCCGGCCCTCTTCATTTTGCCTGACCTCGACCGGGATAACGCTGTAGCGAATGTCAACCCCTTCGTGCAACGCATCTTCCACCTCATGATCGGTCGCCGTCATTTCCTCCCTGGGAAACAGGGATGTCAGGGTCACGTCGGCTCCTTCGCGCATCGCCGCGACAGCGGCATCATGGGCAACATAGCCTCCAATAACCGCTTCAGGTCGCTGGGATTTGTTGATATTTTTGATTTTGCCGAGTCGTCTTGCTACGGAGACCACATCAATCGAGGTGTCTCCCCCGCCCACGCAGACAACCCGGTCCGACGTGACTTTGAGCTTGCCTTCATTGAAGACTTCGAGGAACTTGACACCAGTGACACAATTGGGCGCCTCCGCGCCTGGCACCGGAAGCGGTCGGCCATTTTGACAGCCAACGCACCACAATACAGCGTCGTAGTCCTTTTCGATCTGTTCAACCGAGACATCACGACCCACCTTGACCGACAGTCGGACCTCGATACTCCCCATATCCAGAATACGCTGGATTTCATGGTCCAGATAATCTCGCGGCGTTCGATAGCCCGGGATACCATAGCGCATCATCCCGCCCAACTCGGCATGCTCATCAAAGAGGGTTGAACCGTGACCCAGCCGACGCAGCTGATAGGCGGCAGCCAGTCCCGCAGGACCGCCACCGACGATGGCAACCCGCTTGGGACCCGCAGGGGGGGCTTCAAAGGTATATTTTTTTTCAAACGCATTATCACCAATAAACTGCTCCACCGCATTGATACCGACAAAATCTTCGACATCATTGCGGTTACATCCCTGCTCACAGGGCGCAGGACACACCCGTCCCATCATCGAGGGAAACGGATTGGCATGGGTCGAGCGGCGGAAGGCATATTCTTCCCATTCCATCCCCTGAGGCGGCTTCTCGATCCCGCGGACAATCTGCAGCCAACCACGAACATCTTCTCCGGAGGGGCAACTGCCCTGACAAGGCGGAGTACGGTGGACATACGTTGGGCACTTGTGGGAATGGTCCGCACTGAAAATGGACTCCTGCCAGTCAGTCCATTGATGATCCCCATCTTTAAAGGCCCGAAAAGTCAATTTTTCCGAAAGCGTTTTCGACATGACATCGTCTCCTTAAAATGGCGTGGTAGCCAACTGTTGAAAATCCTGAACGTGATCGACTCTGTTCACCGCTCCGTACCCAGTTCCAGTGCCTCTCCGACCAGTTGGTGGACGCTGACAATCATGTCCATTCCCAGACTGTAATAGGGCAAGACCTTGGTAAACTGGCTTTTACAGATGGCACAAATCGCCGCCATATGCGTGACACCGTGTTGTTCGATGACTTCCTGTAATGCCTGCACCCGGGGCAGTGCGCCCTTGACACGAAGCTCCACCAGATCATCCGTCAACAGACCGCCGCCGCCGCCACAACAATAGGTCCCTTCACGGATGGCATCTTCCCGCATATCGACAAAATGATTGCACGATGCGTTGATCAACGCCCTGGGAATAATAAATTGCCCCCCCGGCATATTCCCCATACGCGAACCGCGGGACACATTACACGAATCATGGAACGTCACCACCTTGTCGTCATTATGCTCCCGGTGGAAGGTCAACGCACCTTGCTGAATCAGATCGTAGGTCGCTTCACAAATATGCTGGGGGACCGGATAATCCGGATCGAGAAAATCAAACGGACCAATCAGTGTATTCCAATAACTGTAGGCCACCCGCCAGGCGTGCCCGCATTCGCCGATGATGATACGTTTCACGCCCAGTTCCAACGCCGCTTCACGAACCCGCATCGCCACTTTCTGCATATTGTTATCGCTGCCGATGAACAGTCCGAAATTCGCCGCTTCGGACGCATGGGAACTCAGCGTCCACGAGATCCCCGCCTGGTGAAATACCTTGGCATAGCCGATCAATCCGTCCACATGCGGTTCGGCAAAAAAATCGGCCGAAGGCGTCACCAGAAGTACTTCTGCCCCAGGCATGTCCACCGGAAAACGAACATCGACATCGGTCTCATCCTTGATCTCTTCTTCGAGATCTTCGAGCGTATTGACCAGTGCCGGCTTGGGCAACCCGAGGTTGTTGCCGATTTTGTATACCTTGCCGATGATTTCGTTGGCATATTTTTGTCCGATGCCGACGGTGGCGAGAATTTCCCGTCCGGCCATGGTAATCTCGGCGGTATCAATACCGTACGGACAGTACACCGAACAACGACGACACTCGGAACACTGGTGATAATATTTGTACCAGTCTTCCAGTACCTCCTCCGTGAGATCAACCGCACCCACCAGCCACGGGAAATATTTTCCGGCAAACGTAAAATAGCGCCGATACACCTGGCGCATGAGATCCTGTCGTGCGACCGGCATGTTTTTCGGGTCCGCCGTCCCGAGATAATAATGGCACTTGTCGGTGCAGGCCCCACATTTGACACAGGCATCCATAAACACCTGAAGGGAACGATACTTGCCGAGCAATTCGCCCATTTTGCTGATGGCCTTGTCGTGCCAGTCCTCGACCAGTTCACCGGGGAATCCCAGTGCCTCCTGGTGCTCGGTCTTGGCAATAAACGGCTTGCTATGCGCCATCGCATCCACCTGGATGGGCGGTATCTGGGGCGGGTTGGTGATCACCGGGATATCGAAACTGGCTTTCACGTTCCCACCGCCGTCCCGTGCCGCCGCTCTCGCGGATTGTCTGCCTGGTTTCGCGTTGGACTGAAAAACAGTCCCGGCACATGAAGCAGCTTGCTGATCGGAAAGACCATCATCAGCGCAATCACCATGGCCAGGTGGGCCAGCAACAGCGGATCCAGTGGCAAGGGGCGCACATCAAATTGCATCAGTCCCAGCATGAACACCTTTAATGCCACGATATCGGTATGCCACAGCGTTTTCATGAAGAGACCTGAAATCGCAATGCCGAGGATCAAGGCCAACATCAAGTGATCTGATGGCGTGGAAATATAGCGCACCCGATCGACCCACAACCGCCTACCCCAAAGTCCCAACAGACCGAAAACCATGGCATAACCTGCATAGATACCCGCCGATTGGAGCAGACTCACGCCAAACCAGGTGGGTTCGGTGAAATAACGAAGATGCCGTAACAATGACAGCACAAGCGCAAAATGAAAGACCCAGCCGAACAACCAGGTCCACTTGCTGGCTTTAAACAAACTCTCGAACAACACGACCTCCCTGAACAGTCGAGCGACCACACCGGCTTGTGTGACCGGCGCCGGTGTGGTCGGAATTTTGAAAGGCGCCGGGGTTGTCGCATAGCGGTGAATCCGTCTGGCCACACCGATGACCAGGACCGCCGTGGCCAGATAGAACAAAGCGGCATACAGATAAGCGACGACCGACACGCCGGGGTCTCGTTCAGCAGCTGAATTTAGACACGGTCAGGCTGACACAGACGAAATCCTGCTATATCAGACACAACCGGTCGGCTTCGGCAATCCCGCATATTTGCACGCCTGTTTGGCCGGGCCGTAAGGAAACAGTTCATACAGATACTTGCTGTTTCCCTTGTCTTTTCCAAGCCGCTTGCCGATCGCCTTGGTCAGCACCCTGACCGCTGGCGCAACCTGATACTCTTCATAATAGTCACGCAGGAAATTCACTACTTCCCAATGGTTGTCGGTCAGGTCGCACCCATCCTCATTGGCCATGGCCTCTGCCAATTCCAGACTCCAGTCACTGAGGTTGGCAAGATAGCCTTCCTCATCAGTCTCGTAGGCCGTGCCGTTAAGTTCAATGGTCATAATAAACACTCTCGTTGATAGTTAATGATATACCGGGAGGAAACAGCGCAAAGTGCGCTTCCCCCTAAAGCCATGACTGCACCCTGGGCGCCTCCGCGACCAGTTGAACAAATCCCTCATATTGGATGATTTCGATACCGGGGATCAATGATGAGGCCGCTATTCCCCGTGCTTTGATATCCGGTTCCAGCACATAGACCGTCCGATCTTGCATCGCATTGAGCATATCCGACTCAATGTCCGTTCCCTTCAAGGACCCATAGATTCCATCCTCGATCAGCAGGATATGGCTCCCTGCCCCGGAGAGTCGAAGACACGTTTTCAGACTGTTCTTCTCAAACGGCGATTTGTTGACAGTGTGCAGCATCAAGCCCTAAAGCCCGATAATATGGTTGCCCATCGGATGCACGCTCCGCTCGCATATGCGGGTACATCGCCATTCATTTGAAAAACCGGTTCACTCATCGACTGTTTTCACCTTAAAAATTAAGAATCACGTCATGGGCTTCAATAATCTCTCTCATCACCGAACACTCGACCACTTCAATCAGCGGTTTTTCTGCCCAGTCATCATCCTCGTCTTCCCACATGAGCGCCATCAGATCCCCTTCGGTGAGTCCCCTGGCAACCAGGGACTCTTTTTCTACATAGACCCGCTTCACTTCGTAATCCCCCAGGGCACGATAGGTTGCGCTGAAGTTCTTGCTGCCGATCGATTTGGTATCCTGTC
The DNA here is from genome assembly GCA_965214625.1 of Candidatus Poriferihabitaceae bacterium. Classification (GTDB taxonomy): domain Bacteria; phylum Pseudomonadota; class Gammaproteobacteria; order Arenicellales; family Poriferihabitantaceae. The sequence continues at coordinate 436,224 of OZ243962.1, forward strand.
CGGTTTTAAGCTGAAAGACGCCATCGTCAAGAAATGCGATGGAGACTTCCTGGTCAAAGGCAGCACCAATCAAAGCCACCTCCAGTCCTTCCTGGGCATAGTTGGTCCCATGCGGTGCGCGCCGATTGATATACAGGAATTTCTTGACACGCCCCGCGGTGGCCGATTCATTCATCGCCTGCCTCCTCGTCAATCACCAAACGACACCAACCGGTCCGCCTGAATACCGGCCTCGATCAATTGACCCAACCCGGAGATGCGAAATCCATCCGCCAGATTATTGGTATCCTTGCCATGGCGCCTTTGCTCATCGGCATCCACGATGCCCCGGCGCTGTGCGGCCGCTACACAGACCACCAGATCAAGTTCCTTCGCCTGAGCGAGTTCGGACCAGCGGTTAGTGATATGACGGTCATCCTGCGGTGGCGTGGTGAGTCGCGTACCGTTATTGACCCCATCATGGTAGAAGAAAACACGAACCACCTCATGTCCCAGCTGCAACGCCGCATTCACGAAGTGATAAGCACTGTCACTGGCTTGATGGGTATACGGTCCTTCGTTGACCAGGATCGCAAATTTCATCTTGATGGGGACTTAAAGACGAATGTAAGCCGAAGCATTGAGGCTTTTTCGTGAGCCGCGCCAGTTGTCAATATGATACTTGGTAAATGGCAATCCGGTCAGTTCGAAGAAACGGGGCCAACCCACCCGGTCAATCCAGTCATTGATCCGTTCCCAGTCTTTCGCATCCTCCTGATAAGCCTTGAGAATCTTCTTTACGATCGCGGTCGCTTCAGGCCATCGGGGCGGATTGTTCGGTACGCCGCCGGCAACCAGCTTCTGGAAGCTGGGCTTGCTCCTCGCATTCGAATGGTTGCCACCGACCCAGATCGCCAATTTCGAGTGCTCGGGATCATTGATCTGCATCGGTGGGCAGGGTGGATAGCACGCTCCGCAGCAAATACATTTTTTCTCGTCGACCTCCAGGCTGGGCTTGCCGTTTACGATCGCCGGTCGAATGGCCGCCACCGGGCAGCGGGCAACGACCGATGGCCGTTCACAGACATTGGCGACCAGATCGTGATTGATTTTCGGGGGTTTGGTATGTTGTACATTGATCGCGATATCACCCTGGCCGCCGCAATTGATCTGACAACAGGATGTCGTGATATGAACCCGGTTGGGCATACGGCAATTTCTGAATTCATCGATCAGTTCATCCATCATGGCCTTGACCACCCCCGATGCATCCGTCCCGGGAATATCACAATGCAACCATCCCTGCGTGTGGGAAATGAAGGCAACCGAGTTCGCCGTTCCGCCGACGACAAACCCTTCTTTTTCCAGCGCCTCAATCAACGGATCCACCTTGGCTTCATCCGCGACCATGAATTCGATATTACTGCGGATCGTAAAACGCACATGCCCCTCTGCATATCGGTCACCGATATCACACAGTTTTCGCAACGTATAGACATCCAGAATCCGCTGGGTGCCTGCCTTGACCGTCCAGATCGCATCACCGCTGTTTGCATGGTGCACCAATACACCCGGCCGGGGATGTTCATGATACTGCCATTGACCGAAGTTTTTCACCATCACCGGATGCATGTACTGCATACCGTCCGGACAACCCGATTCAATGGGCCTGCGCATATCTTTTAATGATAACGACATCGTCTTATCCCGATCTGGTCTAAAGTTCACTCATCAGGCGGATTGAGCCGCACGCCGTTTCCCTTCCCGCTGGCGCTCAAACCATTTTTCCGCTTCCTCATCCCAACCGTCCATTCGAACATAGGAACTCTCCCTCGGATGGGCAATCATGTTGGGGTCCACATCAATACCGACGCCTTCAAGAAAATTCACCAATCCGATCCGTTCGATCATCTCACCACAGCGTTCATGTTCCAGTCCATGTTCCGCCCAGAAGTCAATGGTCTCCTCTGCAATTTCAACGATCCGCTCATAGTCCTCGTCACTCTCAAGCTTCATGAAAGGGACGACCACCGTCCCCATCAAGTCACCTATCTTCAATGTCCGCTTGCCACCAATCAGCACCGAGACCCCCTTGTCATCTCCAGGAGACAACGCCTTGTTCATCACATTGAGACAGTGCATGCACTTGACACAGTTACGATTGTCGATTTCAAGCCGGTCATCATCCGTCAGGGTCATACAGTTGGTCGGACACCGTGTCACCACGTTGTCAATAACATATTGCCGACCTTTGGCCTCAATGAAATGACTGACTTCCTGTTCATCGACCTTGATATCATCCCGCCAGGTGCCGATCACCGCAAAATCAGCCCGTTCAATGGAATTCATGCAATCGTTTGGACAACCGGAGACCTTGAACTTGAACTTGTACGGCAAGGCCGGGCGATGCACATCGTCGGTAAAATTATTCACCAGTTCCCGGTGGAGGCGATGTTCATTCGTACAGGACTGCTCGCAACGGGCCGAACCCACGCAGGACATCGCGGTTCTGACACAGGGACCCGCCCCGCCCAGATCGAACCCATAGTCATTGATTTCATCAAAAAAATGCTGAGTGTTTTCGGTCGAGGTCCCGATGAACATGATATTACCGGTCTGACCGTGAAACGTCACCAGTCCAGATCCCCATTTCTCCCAGCTATCGGCCAGTTGACGTAACATATCTGTGCTGTAGTGGTTGCCGGCGGGCGGCTGAACTCTCAGGGTGTGGAATTCCTTGGAATCGGGGAATTGTTTACCAACTTCAGAAAATCGGGGAATGATCCCGCCCCCATAGCCAAACACGCTGACGGTACCCCCTTTCCAGTATCCCTTGCGTGTTTCATACGAATGCTCAAGCTGACCCAGAAGATCGTTCGCAACCCCATTGATTCGTTGATCGGGATGGTCATCACGCAGTCGCTTTATGCCGGAGATGAAACTGGGCCATTCGCCATTTTCCAACTCATCGAGCATCGGCGTTTCGTGTTTGTGCTCACTCATGCGGTTTCGCTCCTCATCTGTCAGTGTTCTCTTTGCCCCTGTCACTGCTCGTCGCTACCTTCCTTAGCGGTCCCTGGCTTGGGGGCCCTGTCCCGTGTTGTCAGGATACGGGGCACAATCGGTTAAAAGGCAAATTCTATTCTAACGATCACAACGGATTCCTCCAGTACCCAAATAGGATAACAGATCCGGAAAGATTATCTAAATGGAGGTATAAGCTCCTGTCAGATCGACCAAGCAGAATATGTCGTCATTACAAAGGGGGCAGACCACACAACCGCAGCAAACCCGACCAACCCATGGCAGTCAAAGCAGGTATTTCAACAGCACGTCAATAATCAAGCCTAATATAGTGTAAATTCGGATTTGAATTCCTAAAATACAAGATATGTTGACGTGGACACTGACTGTTGCACTGCTTGGTGCGCGTCAAGTGGGTAAGATAACATTGGCAAAAATCATTGCCAAAGAGATGGACGCAATTTACCTTGACCTGGAGGCACCGGAGGATTTGCTGAAGCTCAGTGACCCTGGCGGTAATTTAGGCCTGCACGTCGATAAACTGGTGATTTTGGATGAAATACAACGAAGTCCTGAACTGTTTCCTGTACTACGAGAGCTGATTGATAAAAACCGGGAGCGGGGTCGTCGCGCCGATCAGTTCTTGCCGCTTGGGTCGGCATCAATGGATTTGATGTGTCAGTCCTCGGAAAGCCTGGCTGGCCGGATTCGTTATATCGAATAAATGGCCTGAATCTGATAGAGGTGAATGGGAAGGGAATTATATCCTTTACGGTGGTGACGATGAATTTCCGGTGGGGAAAGAGGTGTCAATGATTTCCTTGTCGGGATTGATGAAAAAATTTGAGCATGCCTGACACTGAAACTCTTTTCCTGAAATCCATGGACGACCCGGCTTCTGACCAACTCGGCGGCACAACCGGAAAGACACCGCTCCCAATAGCGGAACCGACGTGAGAGAAAGGCAACGCCCAATGAACCAAGGTAGATACACCAATCTCCAGCCAGACATTATCGACAGACAGTCAAGCGTACAATGATGAAACCCGGCTCCCCTGCCACTCGGTTCGCTCGCGCCATCCCCCTTTTGGAGATGGATGAGACGATGTATCAGGATTGGCGTGCAGTCAAACTGGAGCACTACAAAACAACCGTACGGGACTGCCTGGTCCGAATCCATAACCCGCATCACCTCAGTGAACAGGAACGAAACCGAATCGGACGGATTGTCTCCAACAATAATTTTTTCATCTATCAATATGCGTGGAAGAAATACGGGAACCAAGCTTATCAATCGATCTGCCAGCAGCTCGGGCTAATCGATTCCATTCCCAACCCCGCATCCAACGAACAGAATGTCACACAGATCGAGCAAACAGACACAAACATCAGGACGACGCAACGACACTATATTCCGTATACCGACAGACGGCTTGGTTGGCATACGGATGGTTACTATAACCATGCGGACAATCAGGTGCGCTCGTTCGTTCTGCACTGCAAACAGCCCGCGCTGCACGGCGGCAAAAACGTATTGCTTGATCCCGAAATAGCATATATTCTTTTACGGGATCAAAATCCCCGATGGATACAGTCGGCAAGACATCCCCGGTGTCTGACCATTCCGGCCAATATTCAACAGGGGGAAATCGTCCGCAGGGCATTTACCGGTGCCATGATGGAAACCGACACCGTGACCGGACAGCTGCATATGCGATATACGGAACGAAAAAAACAGATTCAATGGCGGCAAGATGATGATCTCCTGGCGGCATTGACCTATTTGAAGACCGCGCTTGGTTCACACAATCCATGGCTAATCAACGTCAGGTTAGAACCCGGTCAGGGTCTGATTGCGAACAACGTACTTCATTGTCGTAGCGCGTTTCGCGATGGAGACTCGGCGCTGTTGCGCCGTTGTCTGTATCGCATTCGATTCAAAGAGCGAATGAGCTGCGACTGATCCGACATGCGTCATCTTGATCCGAATCAGATCGATCTTGGGGCAGAGTCTCAGGAAGAGGCTGAAGCCTCCGTTGAAGCGTTGACACGAAAGGCGACTCAACTAAAATGGAAAATGGAGATGCCCGATCGTACCGCAGATCAAAAAATGGACTTGACACTTGAGCTTGCCCGTACACAGCTTCAACTCGAAGATCGTGAGATCGCTTGGGAAACACTGTTCCCGCTGTTATCCAATCGATTGACCCAACAGGACTGGCCCACCGCCATCACCATATGCGATCTGCTCTATCGATGTGACCGACCGGACTCATTGGCCGCGTTAGGCCATGCCCTGTGGCTCAGTATCACCTTTCCGGTTGATCCGACGCTCACAGTCTCCCAACTGCAACATGTGATTGACGATACCCCGACCGATTCCGACGGAGCCGCCGTGGCAGCGGCAGTGGCGGTGTACGTAGTGCAGCTGCGAAGCCATCAGAATAACAATTCGGAAACGATCTTAACGGCAAACCGATTATTGAGCGATGTCGCCCGGCGCCACGGTCACGTCCATTCCCAAAATGATCTTGAGCAGTGGATAACAAAACTCGAACTGGACAAGCCCGAGCGTTTCCTGGTTCGGATGCGTAATGTGATTGACGTGCTGGTTCAGGATCAATGGTGGATCGATCGTGAAGCCTTGCAGGCTCATCTTCCCAATTGAAATCCGTCTGAAAGATGCTTTGGCAGGAAAACAACAACCGGGAAACCCATCTCGTTCCGGATGATGTACTGGATATCTCGTTTCGTATCCAATGCCCGGAACTGCCTGTCGATCATGCCTGGCATCTCTATGGCGCGATAAGAGAACAGCTTCCCTGGATAGAAGGCGACCCTCGTTTTGGCATTCATTCGATCCATGGCGCAGCATCGGGTAACGGCTGGATACGTCCTCCTGCAGCGAACAGCCGGCTACAGTTGTCCAAACGCACCCGACTCAATTTGCGCATCACCAAAGACCGGATTTCGGACACCGAGGCACTCAGCGGCTGTCTCCTCGACATACCGGATTTTCCTATAAAAGTGGGACCATCAAAACGCAAACCACTCGTCATCAGTGACACGATCTTCTCACGGTCGGTGATCAATCTTGGTGACGAAACCGAATTGGACTTTACGCAGAGACTATCAAAACATTTCCGTCGGTACGATATTCGGATCAAAAAGATGCTCTGTGGTCTCTCTCATTGCATTGTCACACCAACTGAAAAAATCAGCGCACGCAGCGTATTACTGAGTGACCTCCAGCCTGACGAATCGATTTATCTGCAACAGCATGGCTTCGGCGAGGGCCGTCAGTTCGGTTGCGGCATTTTTATTCCCCACAAAAGTCTTTCTGTGGTGGGAGGAGGTCAATATCAGACGGGAGTTTAAACAGGTGACATTGATAAATTTCAATCACTGGGTTCCCGGTCCCGGAGAATAGTGTCTCCCAAGCATCTCTTGTGGTAACAGCAAGGATTGTCAAAAACGATGGCAAGCAGTCATTCTGGAAACATCACAACTATTCGCCATGCACAAGATGGGGGCGGATCACGTTTGATAGCGCCCCTACTGTGCTTGGCGCTTGGGGTATGCCAATGACGCACCGACGACGCAAAATACAGATCACTTGCTGTCCTGTCAATTCCCATCACACGGTATAGCGCCCCGGATACCGCTTTTTTGATTCTGGCAATCTCGACAATATGGTTCCTCCCAAAGCAATGCATGCCGATCCGACGATAACATGCATCCCCAGTTCCTCTTCAAATAGGAAATACCCGAGCAAGGCTGCAAAGATTATCCAGGTATAGTTAATCGGTGTGACCAAGGCAACATCTGCCAACTTATAGGCAACGACCCAACAATACTGGGCCAAGATGGCAATAGGGCCGAGCAAAATCATGAAAATCATTTCTGCTGCACTGGGAGAGTGCCAATTGTAAAATGCTGGAACGGCCATCAGAAACAGCGAAAAAAAGTTTACATACAGAAGAATTGTTAGCGGTTTTTCAGTATACGTAAAAACTTTGATCAGGATGCTTTCCACAGAGAGCAAAAACGCACCGAGCAACGCTAACCACAAACCGATGCTCAAAGCTTCAAACAAAACTCCCGCGGTGGACCCATAAACTACAATGCCAGCCCCAATGCCACAACAAAATGCGCCTATCCATTGTATCTTCCTCACCGTCTCACCCAAAATCAGTATTGACAGCAGCATTGTAATTAAGCCGTCAGTTAATCCAAGTGCTGTAACATCTGCGATGGGTGACAGTACTCCAGCATGTATTATGCAGACCCCGCCCATTGAACCACAAAGAGAACGGAGAAAATGATAGCGTGGACGTTGACTGGCATACTGCCTGAAAGATGCATCATTGGTGTTGCATCGGTTTGCCAGTATGATGATTACCACCGTAAAAAACCCACTGACAAAACGGACAAACAAAATTTGAAATGCCGATATCTCCCCGCCGGTTAACTTTGCTGAAGCATAAACCAGGGTAAATAACAAGGTTCCGAACAAACCCCAGATTATCACCGTTAGGCCACTACGCATTTATGCTCAATGATCTCCGCTGGACCCGGTCGATTGATTCTGAAACGGCAAAACATAGGGTGGCTGCATTCCCGTTCCAATGATTAAGAGGCACCAACTGCGGACATTAGCTTTACCGTATGCCATGCCCGGCAGCAATCGTTGTCTTGACGGTGGAGGTGCGACAGTAGACGCCGTAATTTAAACACACAACCAGGTGTTATCTCTGACTTTTCTACCACATTCATCCTTGGTTTTTCCTTGTCGCCATCGCTCCATACCCAGGCAAGATGAAACCGGAACAGTATCGATCAAAGACACTCTGACCGGGCAGACATGGTCAATCGAATCGGATCACGTGAAATGGATGACCTCTTGCCGCTAGAAATGACAGCAAATCCTCACGCCGGATTGTTGTGGTACGGGTATTCACCAGTGGATGGACATGCAACTCGGGGGCCTGCATCAGTCCTTCATCGATAAAGCAGCTCACCTTCCCGGTTACGTCGTTGAGAGCGGAGAACATGCTTACCGCTCCTGGAATAACACCAAGATAGTGCATCAGACGCTGGGCACTTGCGAACGACAATCGGCGAATACCGATTAGTTCACCCATGGTTTTCAACGCCACCTGTCGATCCTCGTGCAGGGTGAGAAGCCGCATTTCACCTTTCTTGTTCCGCACAAACAGGTTCTTGGTATGGCCATACGGTGACGGCACCCGAATGGCCTTTGCATCCTCGACCGTCCACATCGGCGCATGCTCTACGGTATGATGCCGAATGTTTTCGGCATCGAGCAGGGCAAGCAGGGAATCGGACGTCATTGGCCGGCTTCCATCAATCAGGCGGGAATCGAATTCAGTCATCACAGCGCAGATTATAACGGCTGTTGTGACCTGTCATGACCTGATAGCACACCGTCCGCACTGGGTCGTATCATGATGATCGGGAACTTCGTGATCAGTACAGGTCTAATAGAAAGATCATCTGATAGCCATCGGCCAATACGTCTCCCTTCCCTGCTTGCCCGGCTGATCCAGAAAAATTGACGCGATACGGGACAACCCCCTTGATGAAAAGCAGATTTTCCAAACGGCGACCCATAGTGCGGTCTCTGCTGTGGGGAACACTGGTTTTGATCGTGCTTTATATCCTGCCTGTGGCCTACCAACTCACGGTCTACTCTCTTGATCCAAATCGGTCAACGCCCTGGTGGTCCCTAAGCCGGGACAGCAGCGCCCAGGCTCCGGACCCGGTTACCACGACGGATGCGATCATCCAAGTCTACGCTGCCCGGGCAGTGCGTTGGCGGGGTGCGCTGGGCGTGCATACCTGGGTCACAACCAAACGCTCGAATGAACGCTTCTATCAAAGAATGGAAGTCATGGGCTTTGCCCTGCGTTGGGGCAACCAGAGCGTTCAATTCCGTCGTGGTGACCCTGATCAGTACTGGTATGGTAACCGACCGCATCTGCTACGCGAAATCCGCGGTGGTGCCGAGGTGGACAAACTCATTGATCGCCTACACCTCGCTGCCCATAAATACCCCTATACCAATCGCTATACTATCTGGCCTGGTCCCAACAGCAATACCTTTACCGCCTACCTCGGGCGCACCGTACCGGAACTCTCGCTGGACCTACCCTCAACGGCCATCGGCAAAGACTATCCGACCGATAACCGATTCTTGCAAACCCCTCCCAGCGGGAAAGGGCTGCAACTTTCTCTCGGCGGCCTTTTGGGTTTGCTCGTGGCACCGGAAGAAGGCATCGAACTCAATCTGGCCGGTCTGACGGTCGGCGTCGATTTCTCCCCATTCGCGCTCAAACTACCTGCAGTTGGTCGTATTGGCTATTCCGATATGACTCAGAAAACCCTGTTTTGATGCATCTTGCTGCATGTTGCTCTGGACAAGGCCCTGCCCGGCTATGACGAGATATTCGCCACACACCTGAAATAGAACACTGTCTCACGATCTCGTCGCCTTTCATCTCCTTCTGGGTTGGTCTTTCGTGTCTTCGACCCATCACATTTTCGCCCTGAATCTTGCAGGTCGGCGATCTGCATGTCGCAATATAGACCACCCGACACATCATCCATCGCCACCGGTACTTGTCGACTTCAGTGGATCATCACACTGGGAAGCATGTCAATTTGACTGCATGCGATATTCACCCATTCGCTCATGTTCAACCGGCGTCCGCTTTGATAAAATAGTCGTCAGATATCGAACTTAAACTGAATCCACTATTCAGGAGGCAGTCTCCTCATGAGCGAAAAAAAGAAACTCATTTACGAAATGCTAGCGATGCAAAAAGAATTCATCGCCAAGGAAAAATCAGCAGGGATCGATCTGACGGAATACTACAATTCCACGGGAAACGATGACCTTGGCAGCTACCAGAAAACCTATAGCGAGATGGCGAATCAATTGGTCGATCTTGCCCATGCAGAAAAAGGGTCACGCCGATAAACCCATTTCAAACCCCAACCTGTCTTGATGTTTAGGACAATCTGCTGATCGGTCCGCCCTGGAATGGGTCGACTATCGATACTGATTGGGATTACGGCTGACTCCACATCCTGACCAGGTTTATGTAACATTGATCCACCTGGTGCGTTGCGGGTTCATTCGGTTGCATTGCCAGCAATGTCTCACGGGCCAGATAGAGTTGATAGAGCAGTTCGCGCCTCTCCGGTTCCCGAACCAGACTTTGCATCCAGGTCACCGCCACCAGACGCTCACCCCGGGTCACCGCGCTGACTTCATGGCGCGACGAGGCAGGGTACATCACCCCATCACCGGCTGTCAGCTTGACATGCTGAACGCCAAACGTGGTATGAATCACCAGTTCTCCTCCATCGTAATCCTCCGGTGAATTCAAGAATAAGGTAATCGCGATATCCGACCGGTAGCGACTGTCTGCTTTTCCCATCACCGGATCATCGGTGTGCAGGCCGTAGTGCATCTCCTGCTGATAACGACAATAAAAGGGCGCTGCCACCCGGCAGGGCAATCCGGCATGCAGGTATTGGGGATGACGAACCAGGGAACCCATCACGATGTTATTCAACGCATCGACCGGACTGGCCAGTTCCTGATTGAACTTGTTCCTTCGCGCCTGGACACCCGCGGAGTACCTGCCATCGACAAATTCTCCCTGTGCCAGCTGCGCCTGCACGAACGCGAGCTGTTCGCTGTTCAAAACACCGGGCAGTTCAATCAGCATCACAATACACAGTTGTCCAGTGTGCATTCGATGTGTTTGATATATCGCATGGGAGAAGCATCACTTGCCGCCTTGCTGATCAGCTGCTGACTGGTACTGAGCCAGTGCGTTTGGCCTTCGCGCACGACTTTGGAAATGGGCTGGTGGTTGCCCTGCCGCTTGGCTGCCTGGTAAGCATTACAAAAACTCGGAAACAGCTGTTTTCTCAACGGCGTCATATTGGCATAGAAAAAATCCAGTGAAGCCTGATCTCCCAGGCTCAGGCAAGCTGGCAGCAATGAGAGACAGTCGGCCAGATTATCCCGTACCGCACGCACTTTCAACTCCACAACGGGATTGTCGATGCGATACACCATGGACTGCCAACCCTGACCAATCAACTCCCCGGCAACCCGCTCTCCGATCTCATGCAGGATTAAATTTTCCATTTCATTGTCAACGAACCGCTCCAGTGCCGATGCCGGATCTGCATCAAAGGCATAGTCGGCAATAATCTGTCCCATGGCATTATCCTGTTTTTTCCAATGCCAATCCTCCACCAATCCGGCGAGATAGCGCTGAAGCGCATCCCTGCGAATATACACACTGTCTGAATGCGACATCGCCGGGGGCGCTGAAAAGGTTCGGGCAAGTTCTTCTCCGCACACCAGAATACGAAAACGATCCGTCTTTTCAACGCTCATCAATTTCCCCAGAAAGAAAAGAGGTCTCGCCTGACGACCCAGTCCCCCACCGTATACCAGTCCCAAGGGATTAATGACCTGATTGATCGATTCGCTATCAAATCGATCAACGGCCTTTTCCCCCAGTGGGATCGGGACATAATCGACCGCTTGCTCTTGCACCGCATCCCATCGGCTTTCCTTGGCCGAGATCCAATCACCCAACACATGGCGATCAACCGGACGATCCAAGGGGACCTGTTCTGCCCATCGATAATAATCCCGCATCTTGAGCAGATAGATACACAATGTCTCATGACCGGCATAGTGGGCGTCCGCAACATCACAGTTGTGCTGGACCGATCGTATCAGCGCACTTGTATCAATCGGCAAATGGGTTTGATCCATGGCAAATCGCTTATTCAAGTTCGCATTACACTGATAAAATGAGAATCTGTCAATCAACCCCTTTCCAAGATGCAGAAAGCCAGGATTCGAACCGGATGGAAAAAAAAGGGCAAGTCCGTCTCCCTCAGCGAACTGGCCAATGCACTGTCCGCCATCTGTTGGCGTCTTTCCCTCAATGCGGCAAAAAACCTGCATGAACAGGATTTTCTCTACGACAACGATCACCAACGGATTGATGTGATTCGTGAATACCTGTTTTTCCTGATGCATTGTGCAGACCGATTGATGTATTTGCAACTGGCGGGAGAAGAGCGACAAACCTTTTTGACGACGCTCGTGCGGGATTGTCAACGACATTATGATGAGAATACCCGGGATATTCTCGATCAGATACCGAACACAACGCCGTTTGTCGACCGGTTCAACCAAACAACGACAACGATGGCCGGCTTTCGTTTTACTGATGAGCAACCCGGCTATGAGATATACCGACTCCTTGGTGCCCGAATCCGTGACATCATGGGCCACTCGCAGATGAACAAATGGGTCATTGATCAGGTGATGGACGTTGATGGTCCTGAAATCTATGACCTATTCAGAAAGTCATTCAACAAACTGAAACGGGCATCCGGCTATTAGATTTTTTCCACTCATCCGGGGCACCGCTTGTGAAGTCCGCCGCAAACCCTGCCATCGGGTTGACACGGTCAGACTGTTGCTATTTCACCGGCCATCGACCCTCTGTTTCGAGGGCCAGTCTTGTGAATGATCGATATGCTTTGCCTGACCATCCTGGTACCCGGCCTCCCAACCATCGGTGATGCGCTGTTCTTCAATTTTCGGGTTACCCAGAAACCCGCTGGCCCAACCCAGGATATAGTCCCTCGAGATATTGCTTTCTTCCAGTTTGGAAATCGTGTCGTAGTAGTTGCTATTCATGATGTCGCAGCCGTGATCTATAAGGTTTCATCAATATTCATGTCGACCCTGTCGAAAAATAGCAGATTCTTCGTTGCCAACCAATCACCCTTTGTTATAGTGACGTTCTATCGCTTCGGTGATATACCAGACACAATGAGTCTCCGGCATAATGGTCAGCAGGTCACCTGAAGCGAATTGCACAACATCGCCCTCTGGCGTTGTTATCGTCCCTGCCCCGTCAACGATATAACTCATTTCCGTTTGGGGATAATATCGCTCGGCAACACCTTCGGGGTCCCGTGCAACGGCCCAGTCGTCCACGTTCAGCACCTCCAATTTCATTGGAGAAGGACTCTGCTCAATCAGAACCTGATTCATACCTGCTCACAACACCGTTTTCACAACCAAATGATATATGCTTGATACAACATGCTTGATACTGGATCATATTGTCCCATGAATCTACTGTGTTTATCGATACGGATTAATGACGAATACCGGCAATTGACCATTACACCGCAGATGGTAGAGACGGCTCAACCCATATTGGATAAAATGGATCAGGATATGGCTCGGGGATGGCAACTTGGAAAATATTTCATCCTTGCACCTGACAGGAAACAACGCTGTCAAATTGTATCCAATCGACTGCTGACCGCACTCCATACGGATAATCAGTCCTCCATGACACTCATGGCGACCTATCTCGTCTCCCGTCTGCCGAACATCAGCACGGTTGATATCAACGGTGAAGGAGAAGTCGAAGAAACCCGCTTCTTTGATCATGAGGGCTGCCCGATACCATGACAACACCGCAATTTCGTGAACTGGCACCCGGGTCATTTGTTTTTCTGGTAGACAATGCGCTCGACCGCACAATCTGCCGTCAGATGATCCGACTGTTCAACCAAAATCCCGATCAGCAGATGCCCGGTCGCATTGGGCAACAACAAACACTGGAACCCTCGATCAAACGATCGACGGACTTGCGGATCAGTGGACGGCCTCAATGGGAAACAATCGACAAATCACTGCAACGTTCTCTCCTCGAAGCATTGAATCTGCTTGCCACGCTACATCCCTTTTTCAAGGTCAATCGGTTACATGACGTCGGCTACCACATGCAGAAAACCGAAATCGGTGAATACTACCACTGGCATATCGATAGTGGCCCGGGGGATTTTACCAAGCGGCAACTCGTGGCTATTTGGTACTTGAATGATGTTTCCGAAGGCGGAGAAACCGAATTTTATTTTCAAAAACTCACTGTTCAGCCAAAAACCGGTGTACTGATGCTGTTCCCTCCTTTTTGGACCCACCTGCATCGGGGTAAAACCCTGCAAGCCGGCACGAAATATATTGCGACAACCTGGGTATGCACCGACTGAATATTTTTTTGACCGCAAATCGATTGTAAGTGCTCATGATCCATACCTCGCTAGCAATACAATGCCTTGACATGGCCCTCACAGGCATAATCCAGCATATGTTGGTCGCGAGTGACCATGGCAAGGCCAGCAAGAAGGTACGTTGCATTGACCACATGCCTTGATAAAGTGGACAGCGAGACGATTACGTTGTCCTTCTCTCAAATCGAGCAGATGATAGGCAGCTAGCCCTTGTCCGCATTGTGCAAAGACGGCTGGCCGTCAATGGTGGCGCAACAATACGAATTTCCGAGCCCAGGCCAACGCATGGCGTAATGCAGGTTGGCGGGTGGATTGCTTGAAAATTCCAGCATCCGATTCATCCGTGATGAGATTTGTGTGTCAAGTATATGATTCCCTGAATATTTACTAATCGCACTCGCTCAAACAGCGTTTGAAATTTTCAAAAACATGGTATAGTGTTTTATTGAGTCTATCGCCAACGAGGGTTTTCGCCATGAAACTTATAACCCAAACCCTATCATTTATGCTGTTGCTGTGCTTCAGTCTGGCTGGACCAGCCAATGAGAATGGACTGATTGATGAAACAGCAATCGGCAAAGCCGAAGATTTTTTTGATGTCTCTTTTGATGATTTTCAAGAAGAACTGGCCATCGTGCAGGAAGAAGACAAAACGGGTATTTTGGTCATGTTCGAGACCAAGGACTGTCCGTGGTGTGTACGAATGAAACAGCAAGTCCTCAACCGGGTTGCGGTGCAAAACTATTTCAAGGAACACTTCCGTGTCTTAACACTTGATGCCGAAGGAGATATTCCGGTCATCGGTTTTCAGGGAGAAGAATTGACATCGAAGGATTTTGCACTCAAAAATCTGCGAGTTCGGGCAACCCCGGTGTTCGTCTTTTTTGATCGGAAAGGTGAATTGATGACCCGCTATACCGGCACACTCAAGAATGCACACGACTTTCTGTTGTTAGGTCGATTTGTCGTAGAAGGGCATTATCAGTCAGGCCGATTCAATCAGTTCCGTCGAGAAAACCAACCCACTTAAGCATCGTCAAATTAATAGCTTTTCCAAGAGTACGTTGAACACGGTTTTACATTTGCCGAGAGTGCTGAGTTCAATTATCGGTCTATTTGCCGGGCTGCTAGCCGGTTCGTTTTGTATCAATACACTGGCACAGGAATCCAAACCCGATTTTCCGAAAGTGCTGACCCTGCCCCGTGCACTTTCAATGATCGACGACGACAATCCGGCCTTGTTGAGACACAGGGCAGACAACACCCGTGTCATCGCACAGAATAAGGACTTGGACAATCTCACTGCCTTACAGGCCCGAATCGAATTCGACCTGAGGGCAGTCGACCGCATCGCCGTACCAGGACACAATTATACCGACGACAGTCGCATACTGCTTACGCTGGACAAGCCGCTGTCATTTTTTGGCAGAACCGACGCACTGGAGGAGTCCATACAATCACAGTTGACCGCCTTGGAACAGACACGGCTGGATACTCACGCCTCCTTGCGTCTCAATGTCATTCGATCCTTTTTTGATGTCATTCTTTCGGATTATGCCTATGCAACGAAAGATGAGCTTATGACCTTGTCCTACCTGACTTATGACCGTGCAAGGGAGCGATTTGAAATATACAACGAACTCGCCGAGGTGGATATTCGCCAACTGGAATCCATATATATTGAAGCACTGGCGCGAAGAGCCGAAGCCTCCAATGCCCGTCGTAACGCACGCCTTCGACTGGCATTGGTACTGAATCGCCCCGATGCGTATCCTGACCAACTGGTCGAACCCGACCTGTCCCGATATCAACGGGAGATTCCTTCCTATGAAGTCTTGCTGGCACAGGTTTTGGGAAACAATCCGACCCTGAAAGCGAAAAAACTGACCTTGCAGTCACTAAAGCACAAATCCTCTTACCTTGCCCATTCAAAACGCCCAACACTGGGCACAAGATTCCAAGCCGCAGAGTATGAGAAACGGTCGTTCTCAAGCAGGGATCAGTTTCGTGCCTCCTTGTATCTCACGATTCCACTGACACCACCGAGAAAAGTAACCGCGGAAATAGTCACACTCCAGGCCGATATTCAGCAACAAGAGTCCGAAATCGCCTTGCTGGAAAACACACTTCGTGAGCAGACACTCGGTCTAATCCAGCAACTGGAACTGTTGCGTTTCGAGATAATGTCAGCAGAAAGCAACCTACTGTACCGGGAACTGGAACTCGACAAAGTCAGACTGCAATACGAGATGGAACTTCGTTCCAGTATCGGAACGGCGAATGCCGCACTCGCCGACGCCGTGTACAAACTAGCCGCTGCTCGTTATCAACATGCCTTTGTGTGGGAGCAGATTGATGTATTGTCAAGTAGTACTCCGACCACTTTTGACTGAGGATTGCGTCGATGAAAAACACCCTAATCCGCTTTCTCCAATTCTCTTTTGTCTTATTCCCTGTCGTGCTGACCAGTTTGTCGGTTGCTCATGCCCAGTCGATTCAAGGAAACGTCTCGCATGCTGTCATCTATGAATTAAATGTCGGCATCAGCGGAGAAGTGAAATTGGTCCATGTTGTCGAAGGAGACCACGTGACCTCCGGCGACATTTTGCTTGAACTCGACAACACGCATCTTGCAATGCAGGTTGAAGCCGCCGCTGCCCAATTTGAGTTGAATCAGGCACAAATGGAAGAAATACAACGGGCCTACGAGCGAGACAAGGAATTGTATGAATCAGGGTCGCTGTCGACTGTTGACCTTGAGCTGAGTAACATTGCCCGACTACAATCAAATTCAATTTTAAAACAAAGCCGGGCCAAACTCGAAACACAGCGTTTTCGATTGCGCCAAAGCGTGATCACCGCGCCAGAAAACGGTATTGTGTTAAAACGATATGTACATCCGGGAGAACGCATTCTGACTGAAAACCAGCCAACACCTGCTTTTCTGTTTGCCGGCGAACACAAGGTCATCAAGGCCGAAGTGTCAATGACTGAACCCCGTTCACTGGCAACCGGAGATCAAGTCAATATCACTTATCTGGATCAATCCCTAGAGGGCACGATCAGCATACTTGATCCCATCACCGAACCCGGTAAGATCCATTTAACCATCGGTACGACAGGCCCGTTGCCTGAGATAGGTCAACCGGTTGACATTACATTCTGATATTCATCGCTTATTGATCAAAACATCCCCGGCCTTAGTACAAGAGGATGTGTCCATCATCTCCGATCATTTTTCTGCGCCCTGAAAGACTTCTTCAAATTCAATCCTCTTGCTCACTTACACTTCCAATACAATCCAAGCTGACCGGACACTGTGTTTCGTTTTCGATTTGTTTCTGACTGACGCACCAGGGTCAAAATACAATACAAACACGCTCCAAGTTAGTCGCTCCCGGATTCTGGTTTCACTGGTTGAGAATTCGTTGCAGTCGTATCGCAAAGGGTGCAGCCGGATGTTCTTTTGGGGTTCATTGAAGCGGTTGTGGTCTATCGCCTACTGCACTGGCCGAGGCCCATCTTCGACTGGATACGCGCCTGTACAATAATTTTCATTCTCCGATGATTTCAATATCGCCGCCTTCATCATTTCACATTGGACAAGGCTCGTGCTGGATAACATCTGCGTGCTGCATTATGCGACAGCGTATGTTTTCATTACTGACAGCCATATCGACCCGCATTGCCCGGTGCATCGCAGTTGGCATCCGCCATGTACCAGGTGACCCAACATCTTTTTGCAAGACGCATAATCTGCCCTGCTCGCCCGAAGTGGCCGCATGGGTGGGGTCGCCAGCAGGCCGGGTCGCCAGTGGAATTCATCACTTGTGTAAAGCCTATGGCGACTCGGGATATAGGAACTGCGGATTCGAAGAAACAAGTCGAGGCAGTGCCTCCCGGCCGGGGCGTGCCACAGCCTGCTGATGAGAGTCAGTGCTGCAGACCGCGGTCGTATCCGGGTGCCGGTGCTGGTGCCGCACCTTGAATATTACATCATCGACGAGGAACAGACCCTGCTGGTCTCCGAATCCTTCAATACGCTGCTGCATGGACAGGTCTACTGCGATGTGTTGCCGCTGCTCAACGGCAGCCGCTCACACCAGAACATTGTGGCTGCCCTGGACAGGCCCTTTATGGCCTACGATGTTGCGGCCGCACTCGACTTTTTGACTGCCCGGGGATATCTGGTATCGGGCGAACATACCATGTCCCGCGAGCGCGCCGCCTACTGGAGTGCGCTGGGAGCTTCTCCTCGATGGGCGGAGGAACGCCTGGCAGCGGGCAAGGTGGCAGTGACCGGGGACAGGGACCGGCATCTCACTCGGAAGCTCAAGTCCCTGGGCGTGGAGGTGGGCGCACACTCTGAAGCACTTTGCGTCTACCTCACCCAGGATTACCTTGATGCATCGCATGCGGATATCAACCAGGCACACAGGGAGTCTGGCGTACCGTGGATGCTGATCCGGCCCCAGGGCGTGCATGCCCTGTTCGGTCCCGTATTTCAACCGACCGGCTCCGGGCCCTGCTGGAGTTGCCTCGCCTATCGGCTGCAGGGTCAGCAGGAAGTCCACACTTTTCTGCGCAACCGAGTGGGCAATGAGGCCGCCTTCCGGCCCTTTGCAACCGAACCCGTAGTTCTGGAGGCTATCCATGGACTGATCGCCGCCGAGATTGCTAAGTGGCTTGTGTTCCAGAAGCTGGCACCGATACATGAACATGCGTCGACGCTGGATATTGCGCGGCTGGACACGGCCAGGCATCCGGTGCGCCGTAGACCGCAGTGCACGGTGTGCGGTGAGACAAGGTACAACGACCCGCACCGCTCGCCCACACCGGTGCGCCTTGAGCCGAGCCCAAAGAACATTCACAATAGCGGCGGTTTGCGCTCGGTCCCCCCTGAGGAGACCCTGGCCCGGTACCGACACCTCATCAGCCCCGTCAGCGGCGTGGTCACCTGGGTCGAGCGTACGACGGATGTCCACGATCACTGGCTCCACGTCCATTGGGCCGGCAGCAATCTGGCACTTCGTGTCAAGCAGCTGAGTTCTCTGAGGCGAAGCCTGCGAAGCAAGAGTGCGGGTAAGGGAAGCACGCCCGAGCAGTCCGAAGCCAGCGCACTTTGTGAGGCGGTTGAACGCTATTCGGGCGCATTTCACGGCGAAGAGATCCGCACCCGAAAACGGTATTCAGAATTTGTCGATCAGGGTCAGGGTGCCGATGTCATCGCTCCGAACAGGGTTCAGCTGTTCAGCGAATACCAGCTCGATCACGCGGATGAAATCAATGCCCGTGGACACCCCTATAACGTAGTTCCCGGCCGCTTCGATCCGGAGGTTCTGATCGACTGGTCACCGGTATGGTCCCTGACACGAGACCGGTACTGCTACCTTCCGACTTCAATGCTCTACGGCATGACCACGGAGCAGCGCTCGGTCGCGGACTTCCGGGCGGATTCGAACGGCTGTGCGTCTGGAAACACGCTTGAGGAGGCCATACTGCAGGGATTTTTTGAACTGGTGGAACGTGATGCATTTGCCATTTGGTGGTATAACCGGCTACAGCGTCCGGTGATCGATCTGCAAAGCTTCGATGATCCCTACCTTGCCAATGCGCCATGCTACTACCGCAAGTTGCACCGTGACCTGTGGGTACTGGACGTCACCAGCGATTTGGGCATCCCCACCTGCGTGGCTGTCTCGCGACGCGTCGATGTACCAACGGAGGACATCCTGTACGGTGCCGGCGCGCATATCGATCCCCATATTGCCGCGTTGCGCGCCGTATGTGAGATGAACCAGTGCCTGACATGGGTCCCCCGCCCGGACCGGGACAATAGCGGTTACGGAGTCGATGACCCGATGTCCCTGTCGTGGTGGAAGAACGCTAAGCTCGCACAACACCCCTATCTTGTACCCGATCCCGAAACGGCCCCGCGCGCACGCTCGGATTACGCCGTTCCCGAGACCGCGGATGTGCGCGAGGACATTGAGCGATGTCGTGCACTGGTGGAGGCCAAGGGCCTCGAGTTTCTGGTGCTGGACCAGACCCGCCCGGATATCGGCATGCCGGTGGCCCGGGTGATTGTCCCGGGATTACGCCACTTCTGGGAGCGCTTCGCACCGGGTCGCCTGTATGACGTGCCGATCGAGATGGGCTGGCTGGACACGCCTCACACCGAAGACGAACTCAATCCTGTTGCGGTAATCGCCTGAGCCACCATGATCGATGTCCGTCAAAAAACATCGCTTACCGAAGAACGCCTGACCCCCATTGCGGATTCCCTGGGCGATCTGCTGGAGCAGTCACGGGGACGCATTCCAACGCAGCTGATCGCGGGCCATGACCGGGAACGGGTGCTGACACTGGCACGCGGATTTCCGGTCACCTTCGCCGGGTTTCCCCACGGTTTCGAGTTGCCGCTACACGAGGCGCGCCCGTCTGCGGATATGGGAATCACTCTGGTCGGCAGCACCCGCTCCGGATCTGCGGCTGTGCAGCTTTGACAAGGGGTTTCACAGACCGGAGAATAGGCGTCGACTGATGAATTGCTGGAAGACAACGTCCTGCCCCACAAGAGCCACCAGATGTAGGCGGATCGAGTCCGGGAGACTCGTGCAGTGTTTCGGGCTGCCTGGTAACAGCATCCGGCAATCAAGTCGGCGATCCGCAACCTGGAGCACCGCGGTCTGGACCGGGTTCGCAACCATGGGGTGGAGGCTTCGAACGGACAGTGGCGCCGTTGGTTCTCGCGTACAATGCCCATCGCATTGACCGGATGATCCGGGACCGGACTCGTGAGGCCGAGCGACAAAGACGGCGGACTGCACGACGGCTCGACCCTCATCAGCCAACGCTGAAAAGGTGCCTGCCGACAGAGGGAATGTAGGTCAATGTCCGGAATCAGGCTAAAAGGCCATGGCAATCAACTGTATCTACTCTAACTGGTTCCGCAAATTACATAGATTCAGACTAATGAATAATCGCTGTCGAAATATATGCATATCGAAAAATCTGCGAAATTCCGGGTTTTCTGTCTGGCACTAGCTATCATTTCACAGGGTACGGATATCGGGAAGCTTATCGAGCCTTCGATACGTACTGCATTGTCATATTATCTCCCGAAGCCTATTCGTTATGCACCACTGCTGTCCCAACGTTTTACAACCGATCTCTGTAAGCGGTTTGTTGCGCTGCGACAATGTCGATTCTGGCCGTTTTCAACTTGAACCGGGTCCGTCCCGACGGCATCGTCAAACTTCTTTTCTTCCCAGAAAGGCGTTGGACATGTCTTCTGGAAAATTCGTTTTCGCTCGGGTCATGGAACATCTCCCCTAGCCCAGATTTCATCATTTTGTAGGTCAGTACGATGGCCACCGCAAGGTCTTGGAAATATCCGTGAAAAGTGAGGCCATCAACGTATCCGGAATCTACAAATCTTGCCGATAGTCAGGCTCCAGACGGCACACGCCGATACGCCCAGCACCGGAGCGATGACCGGGCACGGTTCCTTACTGGTATCCTCCTGGCTTGCTGGCGTGAATTAAACGGTAGGTGAAAACCCCTTCTTCGAGCCCTTTCAGATAGCTGTACACACCTTGTTTGAATTGCATATACGCCCAGCGTTTGCTGGGTGGGGTGAACAGGTTTCCGAAGAGTTCCCATATCCGGACCAGCCGCTCGGCAGCGGGTATCACTTCCGAATCGAGGTCTTCATCCCCAATGCTTTCGAACCCGGCTGCCTCACACGTGGCCAGCACATCGCGCCAGCGTGGCAACGGTTCGGTGCGCCAGCCTTGTTGCATTTCTTCATGGATGGCCTGGTCACGCTCCGTCAGGTTCTTGTCGCTCAAAAAGCCGTCCACCGCCTGCCAGCGTCCGCCCGGTTTGAGTATCCGGTACACTCCCTCGAGGTAGGCCAAGTGGTCCGGGGCATAACAGTAGGTCTCGTGATTCAGCACCGCATCAAAGCAGGCATCCTCGAAGGGCATTTCCATGAAGTCGCCGTAATGGAACTCGACCAGGTCATCGACTCCGCGTTTCTTGGCCTGCTCACGTGCCAGGGCAACATGCGGTTCGCAGTTGGTCAGGCCCACCGTGTGCACACCATACTCCTGTGCCAGCCAGATTACCGAGCCCCCCACACCACAGCCGGCATCAAGTACGCGCATCCCCGGACCCAGGTCACAGCCTCGCACCAGAGTCTGGTTGGCCCGCACCAAGGCATCCTCATCCGAGGTGGTATCGGGGCCCCACAGTCCGTAGTGAATCGCGAGCAGGTCGGCAGGGTGATTGACGGCGAGATCGGTGAGCGCAGTGTAATACTGGGGCACGGATACTTCAGTCAACGGGGGGGTATGTCCTGGTGAGGGCTTACGGTTATCCATAGCCGGGCATTGTAAGGAAAATCTTCAGTTTTCACAATCTTCCAGGCCCTCTGTCTCAGTGGGTAGGAGTATGCGTCAATCACCCGCAGGCGGAATGGTATGACCGTAAGTATTCTCCGATCTGCCTTCTTCTTATATAATTCCTTCGCATGAATTACCCTGCAGGATCAGGCCAAGCCTATTGAGTAAGAATCCAGAACTGCTCTTCCCGGATCGGAAAAGTTCCTCCGAGAAAGCCCGTCGCTACTACGATGAGAACACGCCAGGCATCTATCTGAGTGGCTGGAACCGTGACCACATTCACTTCGGACTGTTCGAGCCCGGAGAGTGTCCGACTCCCGGCGAGTCGATGGTGGAATCCGGGGGATTGGCGCGTGCCCTGCAGCGCATGGTCAAAGCGGTCGGCGAGCCTGCCGAGATCCAAGCGCGCCATCATATCGTGGACGCTGGTTGTGGTGTAGGCGGGACTCCCATTTACCTAGCCAAAACCCAGGGATACCGGGTCACTGGTGTCAATATTAATCGCATGCAGCTTGAGATCGCCAGAGAAAAGACAGTGGATGCCATGCTTGCTGACTGCGTCCGGTTCGAATATACGGATTACTCGGAAAGCCTGCCCTTTGAGGATGCCTCGATCAATGTCGTGGTCAACATTGAGAGTGCCTGTCATTACGGCGATCGGGCCCGATTCATTCACGAAGTCAGCCGGATTCTCAGGCCCGGTGCCCGGATCGTGGCGATGGACTGGATGACGCGTGACGGCCTGGATCCGAAAACCCACCAGAAATACATCATGCCATTGTGTGAGCCTTTTGCTGTGCATGGACTTGAGAGTTGGACCACGTACGGTGAGAAATTAAAGGATGCCGACAATCTGCAGCTGGTCAAGAATTCCTGTAACCTGTTGACTGGTCTGCGCCTGTCCGGTATCAATTCTCCCGGTATACAAAAGTTGACCGACCAGTTCAGGACCCTCTGCGAGGCGTGGGCGCACGGAAGTTTTGTGCTTGAGCGCTATTGTGCGAGAAAGCCAGACGTCAGCCTGGGGGTAGGGAGAATAGCCGGGTTTGCTGCACACTTCCGGTTCAGAATTTCATATTTCATATGATTGTAGCGCCCTGCAACGTTTTCTGTTAGTTTTTGTCTGATAACAATTAAACTGTCGGCCTGAAACCCAGAGATTTTATCCTGATGTTAAACAATCCTTTCCAAGAAGATCCTGCTGCAAACCGCAATCAGCGCCAGCAACTGGACCATCTGCTGAAAATCACGGCCCCCCACGAGCGTGCCATGCTGGCCTTTATTGGCCTGGGTCTGCTGGCGGTGGTCGCCTGGGCAGCGTTTGGCAGCGTTGCCCGCAGCCTCACCGTGGACGGGCTGTTGATTAAGTCCGGTATGCGTCATGAGGTTGTCTCGAGCGAACCTGGTCATCTGATGAAGTATCTGGTTGTGCCCGGGGATATGGTCGCGCCTGGGGATGCGATTGCACAACAGAGCATGCCCGAACTGGACCGCGAGATTGAAGCCCTTGCCGATGATGTGCGTCGCTTCAGTGGCACAGGTAGCGGTCTGCGTACGCAGCACGAGGCCGCGGATGTGGCACTGCTGCAGATGAAGGCAAGGCGGAACTCCCGAGAATGGATCGTCAGTCATATCGCGGGCGAGGTCCTGTCCCTGCAGTCCGCACCCGGGAAATACCTGCTGCCCGGCGAGACCGTAGCCCTGCTGCATCAGGCAGAAAGCCTGCCCTTGCAGGCAGTGCTGCGGGTCGATGCACATACCGCTCAGCGGATCCGGCCCGGAATGCAGGCCTGGGTGGAGTTCGTGGATGAAACCGGCCAGTTCGACAGACGCCACGGTGAAGTCGCCTCCGTGAGTCCCGACCTATTGCCGAACTGGCTTGCGGTCATGGGACCGGCGGTTTCGGATTCGATGCAGCGGGTGGATATCGCCTTGCATGAAACCAGTGATCTTTCCGTAGCCGATGGCACCAAGTGCCGTGTGCGAATCGAGCTTGGTCGCTATCCGCTGAACACGATTTTCGGCTCCAGAGGAGACTAAATGTCCTTGTTCAGGGCCAGGTCCGGCGAAAAAAGGGGGGGAGAATGTCTATAAAGAATCAGCCCAAAAAACGCATCACCACTCCGCTTTTCCTGCAGATGCACGTGACCGAATGCGGTGCAGCCTGCCTTGGCAGTGTGCTCGCCTATTTCGGGCGGTGGGTACCGCTGTCGGAGCTTCGCGAACGCTGTGAAGTCAGCCGGGACGGGTCTACGGCCGCCGGCATACTGCGCGCCGCACGCCATTACGGTCTTAAAAGCACAGGCCGTATGGTTCCACACGACCAGCTTCATCAGTTGCCGGCAATCCTGTTCTGGGAGTTCCATCATTTCCTGATCCTGGAAGGGTTCGAGGGAGACTATGCCTATCTCAACGACCCTTCATCCGGGCGCCGCAAGGTCTCTATGGAAGATCTCAGCAAGAACTATTCGGGCATCGTGCTGGAATTTGAACGTACACCGGGATTCCAGCCTGGCGGTACACGGCCCAGCATCCTGCAACGTATTCCCGAGTGGCTCGAAGGTGCCTGGGGAGCCTTCACTTACACGCTCTCGTGCGGACTGATGCTAGCCGTGCTGGCCCTTGTAGCCCCCGCCTTGCTCGGGGTATTCGTGGACGAGGTGCTGGGCAAAGGTGAATCCTGGGGAATGGCGATTGCCACCGCGATGGCCTTGGCCGCCGTACTCGTGTATGTCGTCACTTGGCTGAAACGGCGTTGCCTGAATCACCTGGCCATTCGTATCTCCGTGATTGCGGGAAACCGTTGCCTCTCGAAGTTACTGCGCCTGCCGATAGAGTATTTCAATCACCGACTGGGGGCCGACCTGACCATACGTATCCTATCCATTGACAAGATTGCTAAGGGACTGGCCGAACATGTCCTTGGTCTGCTGATCGAGATCGCAATGAGCGTGGTGTTCCTGGCGGTCATGTTGGCGTACGATCTGCTGCTGGCGGGCGTGGTACTGGGGCTAGCCATACTGAATGCATCCCTGGTCCATGTGATCACGCGCATGAGGATCGACAAGAACCATACCCTGCGACGTGAACAAGGGCTGCTGGTTGGCATCGGGGCACTGATGGTGCATCACAGGGACATGCTGCGCATGACCGCCACAGATGATCGCTTCTTTGCCCGTTGGAGCGGCCACCAGGCACGTGAACTGACTGCACGACAGCAATTCTCCGAGTTCAGCCATGTGAATGCCGCGATGCCGGGCCTGTTTGCGGCGCTGGGCAGCGTGGCGGTGCTTGCAGTCGGATCGACGCAAGTGATGGCCGGCAGCATGACGCTGGGTGCACTGGCTGCTTTTTATATCGTTGCAGCCCTGTTTCTGACACCGGTCGGTCGCTTCGTTGCATTCGCCGACGAACGTCAGGCACTGGAGTCCGCCATGATAAGCTTGGAGGACATCACGAAAACCGCGCAGACTGAAGAGCCCAAGCGCCGGAATCAGGCTGAGACAGGTATCACCCGGCTCGACGGACGGCTGCAGCTGACCGGCCTGATCGAGTTGCGGGATGTGACGTTCGGCTACAACCGGGCCCACCCGCCATTGCTCAAGGACTTCAACCTGACCATCCGACCCGGGCAACGGGTAGCGGTGGTCGGTCCCAGCGGTTCCGGAAAATCGACAATTCTGTCTCTGATTTCCGGGTTATGTCAACCCTGGTCGGGCGAGATCCTGTTCGATGGTCATCCGCGCCATGAAATTCCTAAAGAAGTCCTATCCCGCTCCCTGTCCATGGTGGACCAGCAGGTTGTGCTCTTTGCTGCAAGTGTGCGTGACAATATCACGCTGTGGAATCCGGCGGTCCCCGATGCCGCCTTGATTGCTGCGGCCAGGGATGCCTGTATTCACGATGAGATTCTAAACCGTCCGTTGGGCTACGCCACACAGATAGATGAGGGCGGAGCCAATTTCAGCGGCGGCCAGCGCCAGCGCCTGGAGATTGCCCGCGCGCTGGTCGGAGACCCGACGGTACTGATCCTGGATGAAGCAACCAGTGCCCTGGATGCCGCTACTGAGGTCTATGTCGATGATGCCCTGCGCCGAAGAGGTGTCAGCTGTCTGATCGTCGCGCACCGCTTGAGCACCGTGCGTGACTGTGATCAGATCATCGTGCTCGACAAGGGCAAGGAAGTACAGCGCGGCACCCACGATGAACTGATGGTGAACCGGGAAGGCATCTATTGCCGCCTGGTGCAGGCAGGCTGATCACCATGGCGGATTCCAAGCCACTGAGCCTGACCGAACTGGTTGCAGAATCGGGAGTTGCATTCCCCTGTGCCGGCAACCTGCCGCTTGATCTGGACGATCCGCACTGTGCCTGGTTTATCGAACACGGGATGGTTGATCTTTTTCTGATGGAAACCCGTAAGGGTACAGATCACTCCGCGCCTCAGCATCTGCTGCGCGCGGACAGTGGACGTCTTCTGTTCGGCATCGCTCCCCAGTCGGAAAACACGACATTGAGACTGGTGGCCAAGGGGCTGTCCGGCACGGTGCTGCGACGCCTGCCGGTGGCCAGCCTGGGGGCAATCCCGAATGAGGAACTGGCCAGGCACGTCGATACCTGGCTGAGCGACTTGTCTGCCACGCTGACCCGCAATGTGCCGTATCGGCCGCGGCCTGACGAATGGCTCAAATCCGGCCAGGAGCTTCAGGTTCAGGCGGGTACGCTGTCAGTGCACCATGGCCTGGAATGGGTCATGGACCTGCCTGCAGGTGGTGGCCTGTACCTGGGGCTGGTAGACCCGGAGGAGTCATCGGATGGGGAAGTAGTCGCCGCGGTCCCGCTGACTGCAGACAGCTGGGTCACCCTGAACGCCCCTGCCCAGATTTCCGTTCGCTCCTCGAAGCATCTGGCCGAGGAGAAGCTGTTGTTGACGCGACTGGAGAGCTTCCATCGCCTGGCCCTGACGCTTGAGCGCTTGAACCGGGTCTTGGCCGTAGCAGACCAGGTGATTCTGGAACGGGCACGGGTCAGCAACCGTCGCAACGATGAAGAGGGTGCCAGGCAGCATCTGTTCAACCTGTACGGACTGTTGCGAGATCGGCGAGAAACGGAGGCTGGCAGTACGGCACTGCGCGAGGTACTGCAGGTCATCGGCCGCCGCGAAGGGATCGAGTTCAAATGGCCGCCAAAACACACTGTCTCAGAGAACGCGCCCGGTCTCGGTGAGATCATGGATGTGTCTGGTGTGCGTGCGAGGCAGGTGCGTCTGGACCACGGAAAACGGTGGTGGAGGGAGGACAGCGGCAGCATGCTTGCGTATCGGGCTGCCGACGGCCAGCCAGTGGCCCTGGTGCCCGGAGCGCTTGGAGGATACCGGGAAGTCGACCCCGTGCAGCGGCGCAGCCTGCGGATAAATGCCAGGCACGCCGCATTGCTGCGCGAGGATGCCTGGCTGTTTTACCCGTCTCTGGAGACGACAGGCGTCGGTCTGCGTGCGCTTTTTCAGATTGGCAAGACAGGACTCTCGTCAAGCTTGACCCGTTTCGTGGCCGCCGGCGTGCTGGTCGGGCTGATCCTGCTGCTACCAGCCGTGATGCTGGGCTATATTGCCGATGAGGTGATTCCGGCAGGGGATACCGGCCTGCTCTATGCGGTGACAGCAACGCTGGCGGTGTTCGCCTTGATCGGTGCTCTGCTACACACTTATCAGGGTCTGTCCCTGATGCGTATCGAAGGGCGTGCCTTTTCGCGCATCGAGTCCGCATTCTGGGATCGTCTGCTGCGCTTGCCACCAGGATTTCTGCGCCGCTACTCAGTCGGCGATATTGCGATGCGCGGCATGACGTTCCAGATCTTGCGCGATGCCGGGCAAAGTGTTATTGCCAATACGGTATTGTCGGTGTTTTTCCTGCTGCCCGTGTTCGCCCTGATCCTTTACTATGATACTGCACTGGCTAGCCTGACCGCTGCCTTCGCCCTAGCGTCGCTGTTTGTGACGATCGTCCTGGGGGTACGTCTGATTTCGCCGAACAGGCAGGTGATCCGTTCGGTTCACCGGCTGGCAGGCCAGCTGTTCCAGCTGGTCAATGGAATTTCCAAGCTCCGTGTGGATAACGCGGAGGGTTCGGCATTTGCCGTCTGGGCACGAGAGTACCGCAAGCAGAAGCAGGCGGAGCTGGAACTGGCAGTCGTGGAGGGGCATTTGCAGGCCTTCAGCGCAGCCCTGCCGCTGCTCGCCGGCGCGGTACTGCTTCTGGCAGTGACGTTGCTGGGCCACGAGCGTTTTGCGCTCGGTGACTTTCTCGTGGTCTACACCGTGTTCCTCGTGTTCCAGGCGGCCGTGGCACGCTTGGGCGAGTCATTCAGTGCAGTTGCTGCGATCCTACCCGCCCTCGATCAGATCCAGCCACTGCTGGCCGAGTCTCCGGAAGCCAGTGCTGCCGGAGAGCCGGTGGAATACCTGGGGGGCGAGCTTGCGTTTGACCATGTCACGTTCCGGTACGACCCCGAGGGCCCACGGATACTTGATGACGTGACGATTCATGCACGCCCTGGGGAATTCATTGCCATTGCCGGGGAATCCGGTGCAGGCAAGAGCACGCTCTTTCGACTGGCGCTTGGCTTGGAGCAGCCGTCCGCAGGGGCCGTATACTATGACGGACGCGACCTCAAACACCTCAATGCCAAGCAGGTACGTCGCAAGATCGGCGTGGTGCCACAGGAGGTGCAGTTGCACCCGCAAGACATATGGGATAACGTGGTGGGCGGACTTGCCGATGCCACCGCCGAGGATGCCTGGCAGGCAGCCCGCACTGCGGCTGTCGATCAGGCGATCAAGGCGATGCCAATGGGCATGCTGACGTGCGTGGGTGTCGGCAGTAGCGTAACCTCCGGCGGGGAGAGCCAGCGCATACTGATTGCCCGCTCGCTGATTCACAATCCCCGTATCCTGCTGCTCGACGAAGCCACCAACTGGCTGGACAATGAGAACCAGTCCCGGGTCATGGCGAATCTGGCTGCCCTAACGTCGACCCGAATCGTGATCGCCCACCGCCTGTCCACCCTGCGCCAAGCAGACCGTATCTATGTTATGTGCGCCGGCAAAGTGGTCCAGGAAGGCGCTTTTGAAGAACTGATGGCCACCGAAGGTGTCTTTCAAGACCTGGTCCGCCGCCAGATGACGTAAGCGGTGTTAATCGACTCAGGCATGCAACTTTCGTGTGTAATACTCACTTGGCGGATAGCGTTGCCGGTCTTGGGTGAGCGAGTACACAGGGAACCAGTTCAGTTTCCCCCTTCAGGTCGAACCGGATCAGGGGCAGGACGACATTGCAGCGGTGTCACATTCTCGAGCACAGCCACTTGGCGATCTTGATGGCAACTACTTCGCAGACGGCATCCAGAGCCGCAGGTTCGGCTGCATTGAAACAACGGAAGGCCGCCTCCTCTCTGCAGTGATTTCGCAAATAAAGAATGGACTTCCCGGTTGTGCCGTAACCGGTAGAAAAGGTTCAGCAGGGATTTTCTCCGTAGGACAGAAGACGGGTCGCATGCCCTTGGGCCTGATCAGAATCCATGGTGTACCGAACTCCAGGTGAGACCGATTGATCTCGGCATTTTCGTCATCCAGATAGTCGAAGGCAAGGTACATGGAATGGACAGGGCGGGTCTGTCGGATCCGGCAACAGCACCCGTGGTTTCAAGCCATTCTGCGAGACGACCCTAGTCGCCATGAATCGCCACACCCGTGGCACCCAGTCACTCCTCGACCCACCGGGGGGCACCAAGCGAGGACCAAAATGTCGCCTTGCCCCGGTCAATGCCATGATCATCCGATACGATGTAGTCCTTGGTGGCCAGGGAGGCCCGAGCCTTGTGCACGTCTGCCTCCGGATGTATCCCGTCAAGGGCCCCGAGAATGCTTTCATGCGGGCGGCTGCCACCCAGCAGTGATAGGAGAGCCCCAGTAGACCTACCTGTATAGCAGCATGTTGAAGATCTCAGAAACCACGATCACCCTACCCGTCGTCGGTTGCGCGGTACTCGAGGTACGGTGTAAGTATCGGCCGTTCAATGTCACCGCCGTCTGCGGCAGTTGCCTTCATCCGCCCGCGCTCATCTATAACCACACATGTATTTTCCCGATGGTTTCAGCATAACAGTCTCCACGGCACAGCCGCACCCGCAAGCGAAACCCAAGGAAGTCATGGCCTGCATTCGTTCTGTTGTACCGGTATGATGGCTGCGCCTGATCGCTCCGTCAGCTTTCCCGGGCGATGATGGCGCTCAGGCCACTCTCGGTGGCGGCACTTGCTTCACGGACCGCCTCGGTCAACTGATCGAAACTGATCTGGTTGCAGCACCGGACAAAGACCATCCTGATCTTGTCCGCCATGGATTCGACCGGCGTGTCATCCTCCATGATCAGCTGTCGAATACCGTACAGGTTCCGCCACATGACAGCAGCCCCGGAGAGCTGCTCCGCAACTTCACCGGAAATCACTTCAAGTGCCCGGCTCGACTGGAATACGGAAGCCGCGTTACAGGTATTCAGACTTCCCGGCATCTCCGACAGGTGGGTCAATTGCAGCAGACGCGCGGCGCGCTCGACATCACGGAGCCCCCGTTGCATGCTGGAGATCAGTGAATATCCGGTTCCGGTTTCATTGCCTGCCCCGTTGCACAACTCCCGGATCAGCGCATCCCGTGCCGGGCCATCGGTCAGTAGGGAATATCGAGCATCATCGAAACGCTGTCCGATACCGGGCTCCCCATGGGTAAAAATCGACCGCGCCCGGAGCAAACCCAGAAGTTCGCTGGTCGAAGCGGCCCGGTAGTGTTTCACAAAGTCGTCAAACGCATAGACGTCGCGATCATGGTTCTTCCCCGGAGTCGGCTCAAACAGCAGGCTGGCCCGGGTCAGTATGTGAAGAGCCTCGTGGAATTGGCGACACAAAGCCTCATGACGGCCAATGGAACCGCCCTCGTGAATGAATATGATCTCAAGCGGGGTGCGGGGTGTGGCTTCCCGACTGGCCAGATTGCCTAGGATGACGGAGGCTATCCCGCCTTCGTCCGGGCGAGGGTCACGGTCGGCAGCATCTTCCACGACGGCCTGCAGAACGGCGTTGATTGAGGACTCGGCGATATTGGCCAGTGCGACCCCGGCCTCGGTCGGAGTCAGATTACCGCGCAACGTGTGCATACCGACCTGGAACACTTTGTTGTTCGACCAGTCCCGAACCATCTCTGCGGCATCGGCAGCGTCCTTTACCGGTATTTCGGCGATCTGTTCCTTCATTTCCACAACGCCGAACTCGTGGGTCCAGTAGACGCGCACAAGACCGCTGCGGGCAATCCTTTCAAATTCCGAATCCGGCCCGAATCCCCCGGGTATATCCAGATCGGTAAACTCCTTGTCCTTTAGGCTGTCGAGTAGTTCTGGTTCCCTCTCGATTGCCCTGGCAAGGCGGGGAGCGGTGCTGTAAATCTCCATGACCGCATCAAATGCCTCCGGCCGCTTTTCGGAAACCGGGCTGTCGTAGGCGCTCCAGTCCTCAATTTCGGGATAAAAGTGAGCCCGCCATTGATCCACCAGCGGATCCATCGTCTCGAAGAAGCGTTTCGGGCGCAGGGCCAAGCCGAACATCTTACCGTAGGTTCCCGGCATCAAAGGAGATTCGTCTTCACTGTGATGCTGCAGCAGCGGGTAGCGCCTGCCGGCCGAGACATGATGGTCGGGATGGCGTTGCATGTTGAAAAACATCCAGTTGCTGAACTTGTAGTCGGCACCCCAAGAATGCCGCGGGCTGACCCTTTCGAATCGGCCATTGGGCAAACGCACCCGGCGCAAGCCGTAGTGCTGGACATAGTTGCTTATCTTCATCGAGAACACGAGCCCGAGACACAGGAACATATAGATCAGGACTGCCCACCATCCCCCCATCGCGTAGACGAACACGTACCACGCAGCGGTTTCAAGACCGTACCGCCAGAAGGGATTGCTGATATGCCAGATGGGCAACTGCCGATTCGCCATCCGCCCGCGCTCCACCTTCCAGGCACCAAGAATGTTGCTTGCCAACTCGCGAGGAAAATACACCCAAAAGCTCTGTCCCTTGGGTGCGGATCCCACGTCTTTCGGTGTGCCGACATAGGCGTGATGAATGTAGAAATGCTCCGTGGCATAGTGCGGGTACGAAACAGAAGCAAGCAGAAATTCAGCAACGTACCGCTCCCACGTTGCGCGGCGGTGAACCAGTTCATGCCCGACAATGAATACGCCCTGACCTTCCACACCCAGCACAATCACCAGCAACGCAGTTTCCCAAGGAGATAGGTGTCCACCAAAGAAGATCTGGTATAGAGTGAACACGAAAGCCGCCGGCCAGAGAAACGCCCAAAGCCAAGCGGACAGGTTGTACCAGATCAACCGGGTTTCCGGTGTCGCCCTCGGATTCATGTTCCGCCCATCCAGGCCGAAGGCAAGATCCAGTGGGCTGGCGATGATGAAAAAGATGAATGGCCCCGCAATCCACCAGCCACCGTACATGGCAGCTGCGAAAATCAGGGGAAAGACCGTGATGGGCAGAAAATATGGCAAAGCGTTCCGAAGTGACGGCTCAATCGCCTGATCTGTGGAAACTGTTACTGCGACCATAATAGATACCCGGAATACTCAAGAGTGGCCCAATCAAACCCCGTTACGCGCCAATACTTATGTGCGCCCAATGCATCATCCCTTCCCCCAAACTGCGCGGTCAAGAGCAGTATACCGAAATCTGGACCCTGCTTCCACTCTCTCTCAGACTTGCCCAACGTGATCGGTGTCACGATCCTTCACACCCACAACGGCAGTCTTGCCAACAGTTTCCCGGCCCATGCCAACTTTATTCAATTCCTTGCGCGTGGCATTGCTCATGTTCTAACGCTTGCCACCGAAGCCGGTTTCATCGACCTCTACTAGGGCCGTCAAACTTGTCATCGTCGTTCATGCCTCCCGGATGTGGTGGAGCATGAACAATGCGGCGACCTGTCCGATCTTGAGATCGCGGTACCGTTTCATGGAGAAAACCCACTTCTGGAGGAGAATCTTGGAACCCTGCATTACAGTATCGAGACAAACGCTGAAGTGGGATCGGCAGCTTGCTTCGCGGGTCTTATTCACTTCCGCATTTTGGACACATCCAGCCATCGGCTCAGATAATGGATTCAAATCACTCAACGGTGGACTTTTCATCGGGAAACATTTCAAACAGTTCAATGAAGGGAATCCCCTCTCTGTAATGTTTGCCTCGTGCTACTTATACAATTGATTCAGCCTCTTGAATGATGAGGGCGTTTTACCCAATGGAGTATTATTTTGTTACCGTTTCCGTATGAGTCCCATAATTTTACCTTGCACATCATGTGTACTATTATTGCATCCATAGCCAAGCAGTTAGCTGACCAAAATACAAAAGGCTGTTTGGGCAAAACGTGTCCAGCCATTCATCCGTCTTGCACAACCGTCCCGCGCAAGACGGTTAAACCCGTTCCATCGGAGATAAACAAAATGAGAAAACTCCTTATTGCACTCATCGCCCTTGTTCCCATGCTCGCCGTTCTGCCGGGCCTGGCAACCGCCAGTGGAGCCATGAAAGTGGTCTACCATGTCTCAGAGGCAGAAAAGGTGCCATTTGTGCTGGGTAATATCAAAAATCACATTCGTGGAGTCGGTGGACCCGATCATGTCGAGATCGTCGTGGTGGCCCACGGGCCGGGGTTAAAGCCTTTCCACCAGAGTACCAACCCGCAAATCTCCAGCATGGTCGATACGTTGCAGTCCGATGGAGTGACTTTCAATGCCTGTGGTAATACCATGAATGCTCTGGATTACACCCTGTCGGATCTCTTGCCCGATTTCATCCGGCGTGATGAAGGCGGTGTCGTAAGGATTGCTGAACTTCAATCCAAGGGGTTTGTCTATCTTCGCCCTTAAGCGTTTTCCGTCTTGCCCTGCTACCGAATCCTATAGAGGATAAAGAGGACATGGTGAAATTGCAGAAAACACGACATCTTAGGAATTGCGTTGACACGGGCGACTCCACTCCATCTTGTGGGATATTTCGCCGGACAGTAAAGGATAATTGGATGTTTCAGGTACCCGTTTAGGGTTTAAGGGTTCTCTCTTTAAATCCATTCTCCTAATTTGGCCTCGTGTCACTGTGACAGGCAAGACTGGCACCGTTTTTTTGCATTCACCCTGCGTTAAATCGCGCCAGCACCGCACCACTTTTGATCATACGGCGCACTTTATCAGCGCCTTCGGCCAAGCTGGAACAAATTCGGGTATGATTCAATCCAATGGCAGCACCATAAATCAAACTGTCAAGCATCGGTCCGGGCTGATTGGACAATGCCTGCAACCCAACATCCAGATTGTGCTCGACAACCGGTTTTAAGCGGGCCTCACACTGATAACCCGTGTGCTGCATCAGCTCCGCATGATCCTCCTCGATTGGAACTGTCCGCTGGTCCTGATGAATACCCAGTTCTTTGGGAGATAATTTATAAAGCCGCATGCTTTCTTCCCTCCGATAACCAAAATAGCGAGATACTTGGCTCAGTGAGGGGATACACCCCCCCTCAACACCACGCACAATCACTGCCGAATCAAACCCTACCTGTCTTGCCAGCGCGCAGTAGACGGGCGGGTAGGCTTTATGAACAAAACCTGTCATCAGGTGAGTCTGACGGGCCCCGCTAATCGGTTTCAAAATCACTTCCAACGTTGAGATACAGGTTCGTTTGACCATGGTATCGCGCAGTCGGACAAGATCATGCAACTTTGGAATATATTGTGCTTGATCAAGATAGCCCCACCCGATGTCAGGATGGTCCAGTGCGCCGGCCACCTCGCTCACTGGCCTGTTCACCGATTTGCCGGCTGCCGCAAGCACCATGTGGCTCGTGATGCCGTACTTGGGGCCGACCGAGTGTACACCATGCACATAAGCCGGCAGCCCGCAGGACGCAAAAACCGCAGGCAAAAACGGGGTAACCAATAACCCTCGAAGATAGCCATTGAACGGGTCGGCCACCGACAATACCTTGGAGGCGCGGCTATCGGTACAGATGAGCATGCTGTTCAATGCCTCCAATGCTCCGCTATTTTCCTCATCAGTTTCCCGTTTCATCCGCAGCGCGATAAGAAATATACCGGCCCTGACCTCATCCACATCACCGTTGAGAATCATTGTCAGCCCATCTTTGGCTTGATCTGCACTTAAGGACCGACTTAATTCCGGGCCTGTCGCGACCAATTGGAGATATTCCCTCATCCGGGCCTGAGGTGGCATCGATTTGTTCATCTGAGCATATCAAACAGCGGTTACATTAATTTAAGGAAGCAATCAGACCATGTCGAACTGTGTCAACGGATCGTCACTCAAGCAACTCGGGTAAACAGACAAACTGACTGAGAGATACGGATAATCTGTAAAGCTCACGCCGCACAACACATCGGCTAGAAGTTGGCTTCTTCGATCTCCAGATAAATCAGGCTGATAATCCGGCCGATGCCAGTGTCAAATCCGTCCCAATCGACAAACTCTTCAAGTTGTTCTATGACCGCCTCCTTCATTTCAAAATCGGTCAACCCCGCTTCAAACTGGGTTTCCACAGCCTGATAAAGTGTTTCATGAAAGCGCCGCATATTGTTGATAACAGAGATATCTCCGGTGTCCCCATGGCCGGGTACAACCACCCGGGGCTCCAGCTGAATCAGATAATCCAGCATCCCGATCGATCCTTCAAAATGTCCGTCATCCATCAACGCTAGTTGGTGGTTAAACACTGTATCGCCGGTAAAAAGGACATTTTCGGGTTGAACCAGGATCGCAATATCTGTCTCGGTATGCGCCTTGCCCTGATGTATGATGGTAAAGTCGGTCTCCCCAATTGAAATCGTCTCACCATCACTCACAGAATGATCGGGAATGACAGCCCGTGTTCCCCCCGTGGCACCTTCGGTCATCTGGTACATGAGATCAACCCAGAACTGTCCCTGCCCGGCATTTGCCTGTTCAATTAACGTGGGATGGGCATAAGACACCGCATCCGGATACCGCTCCTTGATCGCCTGATTACCCAGCCAATGATCACCATGTATGTGCGTCGAAAAAATCGCAACGACCGGTGACAGGCTCACCGACTGCAATTTGTCCAGAACCATCCTCCCGATCTGCACACTGCTGCCGGGATCGATCACCACCACGCCCGCACTTGTCAACACAAAAGCGGGGTTGTTGATTAGTCCCTGATTAGCCGGACTGGGCAATCCAGCCGAACCGTGTATCACATACACTGATTCGCTGACCTGATCCAGGCTGTAATCCGCTCTGATCGGTCCTGCCTCATCCTCGGCTCTTAGGGAATCGCTCAATAAGAAAACAAGTGCCCCTGCAAATAAAAGCAACAGCACGGATCTGGCATCAATTGACTTTGACATCTGACCTCCTCGATTGTGGATGATGGCGACCGTATTCAATTCAACAGTATATAATTTCACCTTAACACCAAGAACCCCGCCAGAAGGGATAGTAAATAATATACTGTTTATTCGAACAAGTATCCAATAATCGATAAAGGACCGTCCGATTCACCTTCCATCGTCTCTTACAGTATGGCCGTATCGGTCCTCAGTCTCTCCTAGTTTGAATGGACATCCATGCCCAACGGTAATGAAGACGTTTCCGGCTCCCGGTTTTTCATACCGCCCGTATCACCCGTTCCCCCTGAAGCAGACAAACCCCACATTCCTGATAACGGCCGATTTATTGGCTTCCCTTCGGTTCTTAACAAACGACCTTTCAAGAGCAAAGAATCTTGTTTTTGTTTTCAGATAGAATCGTTTCGTTCCCTCGGGGAAAGCGCCTGAATCTTCTTTGCTGGACAGGATCATCGACCCGTTGCAGATTGGATCATCCATCTTGCATGTCATCTTGACACATTCTAGAATAAGGATGACAAACTCAAAATAAACTCTTAATTCATCCAAACGAATACGCCACCGATTAGCTGGAATTGAACCGCTTGACAATCCTCATGGAGACTTTGCATACCCAGAGATTTTTCGTCTTCGGTCCCTGGAGGATGAGTACTGCCCCGTTTCGTCCCGTTCTGCTTCTCTTGCTGCTGGTTCTCCTCGGTATCGTCCCGACACTGCCTGTCCGGGCAGACTCATCCGAAACCCAAATGGGTCAATTTCTGGGTGCGAAAGAAACCTCGCACCCAGACTGGTTCAAAGACAGCTTCCTTGATTTCGAAGAGGATATCGCTGAAGCCGCCGCACAGAACAAACGCCTGATTGTTTATTTTCACCAAGATGGTTGTCCATACTGCAACAAACTGGTCGAACACAATTTTGCTGACCCGGTGATCGCCGAGAAAATCAAAGGCCGTTTTGACCTGGTTGCGCTCAACCTGTGGGGTGATCGGGAGGTCGTTCCAATCGGAGGCAAGGTATTTTCAGAAAAAACCCTGGGGCAAGCGCTGGCAGTCCAGTTTACCCCTACCCTGCTGTTTTTCAACGAAGAGAACAAGGTGATACTGCGGCTGGATGGTTATCTTCCACCCCGGAAATTCATTATGGCATTGGACTACGTATCGGAAAAAAGGGAGCGGGAGATAAGCTATGCGAACTATGTCAACCAAGTCGAGAAAGCCAAAAGAACGGGGGCTCTCAACCGGGCGGATTGGCTGCTCTCCCCCCCTTACGACCTTTCGGCGCTGGTCGGGAACAAGCCGATTGCAATTCTGTTCGAAGAACCCGACTGCAAAAATTGCGATCTGTTGCACAGCAACACATTCCAGGATCCGTCAGCAGCAAAATTGATTGAACAGTTTCACATGGTGCAGCTTAATCGATGGTCGGACATGCCCGTCACCAAACCCGACGGGAATGTCACTTCAGCAGTACAATGGGCCAACGAACTCGGTCTCAGTTATACACCTGCGATCATCTTATTCGACACTGGCGGGAATCAGGTCATTGCATTGACCGGTATGTTTCGAACCTTTCACATCCTCGGTGCGTTGGATTACGTGGCATCAGATGGATTCAAACAACAACCCAGCTTCCAGCGTTATTTAAGCGAGAGGGCCGAACACATTCGCGCTACCGGCGCTGATGTCGATATCTGGAAATATTGATTCGCCGGCCTCGTTCTTGATAGCCCTGTTCAGCTCGCAAGCCAGGCATCGACTTCCTTTTCGGTCGAAAAGACCGGTACACTGTCAAACTTGAAGGTGTTATGAAAGTAGTTACTGCACTCAGCCTGATAGTATTGTGCACTATATTTTTCCTGATGAGCCACAATCTCGGTCAACGCATCGGCCAGCGCATCCACATCTTCGCGCGTGTTGTAGATGCCGAAACTGGCTCGCACCATACCACGATGGAGGTCCGCTAACGCTTCCAGTTCTTCGTTCGAAAGTCCGTCCATCTGCTCGCTCAGTTCATCGGAAATCATTTCTCGGACATAAGGATGGGCACAAAAACACGCATTTCTCACTGCAATATTGAAATAATCATTCAAGATGGCTGCGGTTAATGAATGGTGCATCCCCTGAATGTTGATCGAGACGGCTCCGGTACGACGGAATGATCGGGTATCGGTGTGCCCATAGACAACGACATGGTCAATTTTTGTCAATTTCGATACCGCGTAAGCCACCAACTCCGACTCCTCCTCGTCGATGGCGTCCATACCGATCTTCTTCAAGGTATACAGGACGGAAGCCAATGCAATGGCACCGGCAATGTTCGGTGTCCCCGCCTCCTCCCGATCAGGAAAATTTTCGGTCGACAGATAGTGCTCGACATAGACATCGTCCACCATTCCACCGCCAACTTCGACCGGTTCGACACCGCTGAACAACTCCCGACGGGTAATCACCACACCGGGTGATGAGGGGGTATAAATCTTATGACCCGACATCGCTACCATGTCCAGATTCCGTAACGGATTGGCATGACCACTCATCTTGATTGGAACATGTGCCGCCATTTGAGCCGCATCGACCAGAATCAATGTTCCGTAACGATGGGCAAGCTCCGCCACATCGTAGATGGGATTGATGATGCCGGTGACATTGGAAACACCGGTCACGGAGATATAATTGACTCGATCACCATATTGCTCCAGCGCGGCCTCGAGTCGCTTCAAATCAACTGATCCCAATCCCTGTTCCGTTACCACAACCGGAATATGCACCACCTTGTTGAAATGCTTGCGGTGAGGCAAATCGTTTGAGTGGTGTTCCATGATACTGGTGATGACCACATCTCTGTCAGGCCGTTTGCGACTGAGCGTCCGGGCAATACGATTGATGCCGCCGGTGGTCCCGCTGCCGACGAAAAAACAGCCATAGTCCTTCGGGTCGGCATCGACGAACTCAAGCATCATGTCATGGGCCCAATCGAATTCCCGTGTCGATAGTTTCGCGTTGAAGTGGACATTGGTATGTGTATTGGCGTAGTAGGGAAGAAATTTTTCCATGACATCCTTGACCACCCCCAACTGCAGCGTACTGGCAGTACTGTCCAAATAAATACGTCTGCTGGTTTTCCCATTCGCCAACGGGTATTGAACATCGATGCCCGTCGTACTTTGCCGTAATTTTTCAATCAATTTACGCGGATTTTGCAAACCATTTTCTTTCATCTTAAATTTTGTAGTATTAAATTTTATTTAATTAAAAAAATGAGTATATTTTTTCTATATAAACTCAATATTAAGAGACCAAATATCTAGCATTGCCCTGTTGTATGGGATGATATTCTAACTGAGAAAGCAAAATCAAGTTGGAATTGTTCAAAGACGATACAGATTGACATTCGCTATCCATCTCATCGAAAGTCGGTCATCCCACGTCTCACAGGACATGATTTTCGACTATCGGTTGGGTCGCCCTCAAATTGCTTACTGACAGGATGGAGGCTGCAATGTCCACTCTTCGTTATCGGCCCTGCGGCAAAATATCGAACCTATCCGAGATACCGTCAGACTGAGGGCGGTCGATGGTCCACCGGTCAATGCATGAGTCTCGAGGAAATCCGACAAAATTACCCGATTGATCAGGCCGGTCAATATGTGACCCGGTGTGAAGGCGGTTTTATTGGTGGATACAGGCAAGGGTTTCCATGTCTCTGAACCGAACAACCGCTCCCGTTCACTCATCCTGCTCTATTCGACCTTATCGCCGTTAGTACAAAAAAACCGAGATACGCTCCGTGGCGGACTGTCCTTGAGTCTGGACAACCGGTTATCTACCCTTCACTCTTCCCAATGTCATCATCAGAAATCCGGTAAAGGCGGCATTATTGGGAGACAAGGAATCATCCACCATTGATTTCATTTCGCTGATCCGGCTTCGTAAAGCCGCATAAAATGCCCATGTCGGTGTTGGTTGATACTGCAGTTCATGCAACTCCAGGGCATCAATCATGGTCTTGATGGTCGTGGGTTTCACAAACACCTCGTGATCAGGTCGAAAATACATTGGGCAAACCGAGATTAATGGCCACTTGGCCAGTTTTCTGGTTCCAAGGAGATCAACCACCATTTCAAATCCGTTTTGCTGATGTCCATACAACTGCTCTTGAAGTCCATCCACCAGCCATTCGTGTTCCATCGGCGTCAGTGTATTTACAAAATGCTTGAATTTTGATTTTTCAAAGACTGAAACCAGAGACGACCGGCTGATTACTTTAGTCAGACCGGCAACAATGACCGTCGGCAGACCAAAATTTCCCTCCTGAAAGGCGAGTTGGGTCATTTCGATCATCTGGGGCACTTTGTGTTTCTTTCCGACTGCCACCATATCAGGATGATCAAACCCACCGGGATAACGTGCCAGAAATTCCGATTCTGCCTGTCTTAACCTGCCTGCGTTCAAAATTCACTCCCCATTGATCGACCGACCCGGAAAATCACATGCCACGTTGTAAAAGCAGCGGTATCGAAAACCACCTCATCATCGATGCGGCAAGCAAAGGCAAGATCCATCAACATGGCCCCCGCCAAGGCGCATTCGAAGGCATATTCCTTGACCGGAACAGGTCGTCTTCATCGCCAAGCAGAAGGAGAATTTCCTCTGTGAATATCAGCATGGGCTTCCCCGGCAAAGTGCGTACAACGCGGCTAGTGAATACAATCGATACTGCGGTTGTCCGATACAAGTAATTTCATCATATCTTTGTTTTAATAGCGTGTAAAATCGGATTTTTTCAACCCACCTTCAAATGACCACAAAACATAAAATCATGATTCTGCCCGGGGACGGGATCGGCCAGGAAGTCACCGATGCCGCACTCCGACTGATCCACTGGTTGGCAGATCATCGAAATGTCGACTTTGAGATACAACATGGACTGATCGGAGGTGCCTCTGTGGATGTACACGGCACCCCATTAACCGATGAAACACTCTCGGATGCGTTTGAGTGTGATGCCATCTTATTTGGTGCAGCCGGGGCACCACAATATGACCATTTGCCTTTTGAAAACAAGCCGGAACGTGGGCTATTGAGATTGAGAAAGGAATTGGACCTGTTTGCCAATTTACGGCCTGCGATCACTTTTCCATCACTGATAGATGCCTCGACACTCAAACCGGATTTCATTACGGGACTGGATATCCTGATCTTGCGGGAAAACACCGGCGGCGTATACTTTGCAGAGCCCAGGGGGACCAAGACGCTGTCCTCAGGTGAAAAAACAGCCTTCGATACCAATCTTTACAGCAGCTCTGAAATCAAACGGATCGGTCGGCTTGCTTTTGCACTGGCGCGGCAACGACAAAACAAAGTCACAAGTGTCGATAAAGCCAATGTGATGTATTCTGGCGTTCTGTGGCGCGAAGAAATGACCGAGTTATACGAAAAGGAGGGACAAGGACTGGCCATGGAACATATGTATGCGGATAACTGCGCGATGCAACTGGTCAGAAACCCCAAACAATTCGATGTCATTGTTATGGACAATCTTTTCGGGGATATACTCTCTGATTGTGCCGCCATGCTCACCGGTTCCCTCGGCATGCTACCCTCTGCTTCGTTGGGGCACCCCGACACCAATGGTCACTAT
Source organism: Candidatus Poriferihabitaceae bacterium (assembly GCA_965214625.1). Classification (GTDB taxonomy): domain Bacteria; phylum Pseudomonadota; class Gammaproteobacteria; order Arenicellales; family Poriferihabitantaceae. The sequence goes on from OZ243962.1 coordinate 478,926, forward strand.
CGAAAAGCGCTGTATGAACCGGTCCATGGCTCGGCCCCGGACATTACCGGAAAGGGACTGGCCAACCCGCTCGCCCAAATACTCAGTCTAGCAATGATGTTGCGATATTCCCTGGATCGAAAGGCCGATGCACGCCTCATCGAAACCGCCATCGATACAGTCCTTAAAATGGGCTATCGTACCGTGGACATCATGTCCCATGGATGTCACAAAACCACTACCGCCGGCATGGTCGATGCCCTCATTGATGCGCTCAATCACCTGACCCATCAAACATGATGAGACCGTTACCGATACTTTGGCGATCTGAAGCGCTATGCCGCCATTGCCGCTTTGGCAGAGCACACAATAACGACTGCCATACCCCGGCCGAAGTGGATGGATACGAGCTTGTCCATCATGCAAAGTAACGATACGTAGCCGTCACAACGTACACGCCCAGCGAAAACGGGCGTGGACTATTGGCCTTTAAAGACGGGACGGCGCTTTTCGTTAAAGGCCAACACACCCTCTCGACGGTCCTCGGTAGGCACCGTGCGGTTATAGGCCTCTATCTCGAAGGCAAGACCGTCTGAAAGCGACATCTGCAATCCCCGATGAATGGCCTGTTTGATCTGACGAACTGACACGGGTGCATTGGTTGCAATCTTTTGTGCGGTATCCAAGGACGCCTGTAAAAGCTGGTTACCCGGGAAAACGGCATTTGCCAGACCCCATTTCAGCGCCTGCTGGGCTGAAAAAGACGTGGCAGACAGCATGATTTCCTTGGCCCTTCGTTCACCGACCGCCCGTGACAGGGTTTGCGTTCCTCCGGCACCGGGCATAATCCCCAGCATCGCTTCAGGCAAGGCAAATCTTGCATGCTCGGCGACATAGAGGAAATCCATTAAACAAGCGACTTCGCACCCTCCACCATAAGCGGCACCGTTGATCGCACCGATGGCCGGTATCGGGCTATTCTTGATTGCTCTGACCATGCGCTCAAAAACCAGATGCTGTCGACCCCATACTTCATCACTCATGCCATTGCGCTCCTTGAGATCGCCGCCGGCACAAAATGCCTTTTCCCCGGCACCGGTCACAATAAGACAACGGACCTGCTGGGGGTCCAGAGGCAATTGCTCAAACAGATGCACAATTTCTTCCCCCATCAGGGTATTGAATGCATTGGACACTTCAGGTCGATTGAGCGTCACGAGCATGACGTGTTGGTGGGGCTCCTCGACAACTAACGTTTCGTAAACCACAGTGTTTTTCGTAAACATATCAATTCTCTATTTTGAACGATTCATTATCAGCAACCACCATGCTTTGTACTATCTATATCATTTTCACCCAAAATAAAACCGGTCCAATGCATCTGACAATGGATTGGGCCGGGGCAAGAATGCATTTTTTGTTTTCACCCGTTACACTATCATTATTGCAATCGAGTTTCTCGTTGAAATGACTTCGCTGGGCAATGCCGGTGGTACTCTCCAAGCCACCTGGCGGAGTACATCATTTTCTCAAACAGCTATTCATGGCGGGTGGCAGTCGATCATGACAGGATCACAATATAACAAGAATTCCATCGATGAAGAACAACAAAACATGACATGAAATACGAACTTGACCATCCCGAAATCAGAGAGGGCGTTCGCAAACTCTGTGTTCGTTTTCCAGGACCGTATTGGAGAAACTGTGATCGGGAACAATCCTATCCAACGGAATTCGTCACCGCACTGACACAATCGGGATACCTTGCTGCATTGATTCCCGAACAGTACGGTGGCGCCAACCTGCCCCTTTCTGCCGCCGCCGCCATTTTGGAAGAGATTCATCGTTCCGGTGGTAATGCCGGGGCCTGTCATGCCCAAATGTACACCATGGGAACCGTTTTAAGACATGGATCAGAACAACAAAAGGAAAACTACCTTCCGGGTATCGCAGACGGGTCGATTCGTCTGCAGGCCTTTGGCGTCACGGAACCGGGCAGTGGAACAGATACCACTTCCTTGCGTACCACCGCAAGAAAACAGGGGCATCATTATGTTGTCAACGGTCAGAAAATATGGACTTCCAGGGCAGAATACTCTGATCTGATGTTGCTGTTATGCAGAACCACACCCAAAAATCAAATTCAAAAAAAGACCGACGGCTTGTCGGTACTACTCATCGATATGCGCGCGGTTGCCGAGGGCTCCTTGACAATTCGTCCGATCAAAACAATGATGAATCATGCCACAACGGAAATTTTTTTTGATGAGATGGTGGTCCCCGAAACATCCCTGATTGGACAGGAAGGAAACGGGTTTCGCTATATCCTGTCCGGCATGAATGCCGAGAGAATCCTGATTGCATCAGAGTGTATTGGTGATGCCAAGTGGTTTATTGACAAGGCTACATCGTATGCCACGGAACGCTTTGTTTTTGAAAGACCGATCGGTCAGAACCAGGGCATTCAATTTCCAATAGCCAGGGCCTATTCCCAAATGCGTGCCGCTGAACTGATGTTGCGAGAAGCGACCCGATTGTATGATCAGGGTGAAAATCCCGGCGAAGAGGCGAATCTGGCCAAGCTTCTCGCTGCCGATGCTTCGTGGCAAGCCGCAGAAGCCTGCCTACAGACCCATGGTGGTTTTGGATTTGCCGAAGAATATGATGTAGAGCGTAAATTCCGCGAAACACGACTCTACCAGGTCGCACCTGTCTCGACCAATCTAATCCTGAGTTATTTGTCCGAACATGTGTTGGGCCTGCCTCGCTCGTATTAACTGCAAACCATTTCACCCGTGATCAGCACCGCCCTACCGGTCAATCCGTCCCGTATTCATTCAATCACTTCCTTTATCATTCGATGAAATCTTACGCAAAGCAATGGCAACAGTTTAATGATTCGACGGTGTTTGAACCGGCATCGTCTGTCTATCACACGATGAGTGAGTCGAACAGCCATTTTCTGATGGATCTTTCTCCGTTAAGTCTATTTCGAATCAGTGGCGACGAGGCGGAAGACTTTCTTCAGGGGCAATTGAGTAACGATCTCACGGAGCTGGGGCCTGATCAATGTCAGTTCCATGCGTACTGCAATCCCAAAGGACGTGCTCTGGCCTTGTTACGACTGATGCGTCACGACAACGGATTCTGGATGCTGGTACCCCATGTGATCGGTCAACAACTGGTCACCCGACTCAGGATGTATGTATTGCGAGCCAAAGTGGTGATCGAACAGGCGGTGGATCACAGGATATTTTGTCTTGCAGGCCATCTCGAGTCAGAATATACATTGCCTGACAGCATTGAACGCTACTCGGTCGATGGAATAATCAAACGACAAGTTGTGATTGTCTCCACCGAGACGGACCCTGCCCCGATTTCGGAAATCTGTCACCGTTGGACCTGTGGTGATTATTCAACCTGGCGAATGGTGGACATTCTGTCCGGAATTCCTCAAGTGTTCGCTCAAACAACCGAAGCATTCATACCGCAAATGATCAATCTGGATTTGGTTAACGGGGTCAGTTTCAAAAAAGGCTGTTATCCCGGACAGGAAATCATTGCCCGGCTACGATACCTTGGAAAACTGAAACAACGCATGCTTGTCGGGAAAATTGAGGATGATGAGTGTCCTGGCGCCGGCACGCCGGTCTTCAGTGAAGACAAACCCAATCAGAAGGCAGGGACAATCATTGATGCCGTATCCATTGGCAAACGACAACATATTTTTACCGCCATGGTGCCCGCCAACTCAGTTTACAACGGAATCCTCACGACCGGCTCAGCCGATGGGCCATCCATCCACCGTGTCCCACTACCCTATGAGATTCCAACTGATCTGACCCGTCCAATGCCAACGCGTTGAATTCACCCCCTGAGTCAAGCGTTTTTATATCAAGATGCAGACCGAGCCGGAGGGGGCGTTGCCGCACCCCCTTTTACTCGAGCCGTAAAACTTAAACTCCTTCAGGGCAAAGTGGCCGTAAGAGCTTGCCCACACCCCGAGGTTAATGCAACATGATATGCACGAATATTCTCACGAAACGAGTCCGGAATATCATCCCACACAAACAGGTCCACCCTAAACGGTAAATTGCTCTCCTCAAAAGCCTCCCTCAATTCTCCAACTTAGTGGCGTTGTCCAGAGTCAGCAAAAACCACAAGATCAAGAGCTGAAAAAGGCGTAGTTCATTTTGTCCGAGACCCATAGGCCCAAGCTGTAACCCCGGAAGATGTCGTTCCAGCCGCTTGGAGATCATTTCATGCGGCTTTGGTGTAATATCGATAGAGGGCATCACTCCCATGTTTTAGCAGTCATGGTCTGGTAGAGTCCGATGGCATGGTCAATGAACTCGGGTATCAGTTCCAGACAGGCCACAGCCTTTTCTCCCTCATAGTCGGGTGTCGTGTCAATAGGCGCCTCCGCATACTGTAGCCATTTCTCCACAGATGATGTAAACAGATTGTTTTCATGCGCCAGTCGGAAAGTGGGTTTGGGACTGTTGGGTGGATCAGCATTCCCCGACATTTTATTTAGCTACCTCTTGAGTACTTTCCACAAGCCGTCATAACAGGTCTCGAATCGCTGAATCACGGACTTGGCAATCCCTTCACGAGTCAGCGCTGATAGATTAGGCTCAAGATTCCGGTAATTCTCATGTTGTTCCTCAAGACGCTTGAGAGATCGCTGGAATTTACTGTCATCGATCATAATGAAATGGCATAAAGTAATACCAGAATGACGAGCGGGTAACCGTGACAATTTACGGTAAAGGCTATCGACTGATTGATTGAAGTCGATTCGCCAAAAAAATTCTAATCCACAATCTGGTAAAAGGTCTCTCCTTCCTTGATCAGACCCAGTTCCGAGCGAGCCAATGTCTCGACCATCTCCCCGCCCTCCTTGAGATCAATGACTTCGGCGAGCAACTTGTCATTTCTTCTCGACAACTGTTCATTTTCTATCTGAACCGCCTCGACCGTATTTTGCAATCGTCGCAAGTCAAATACGTTTTTGTCCCCCATCCACAACGCATACTGGAGGCCAAACAACAGCAACAATAAAATAAAATTAACCAGCATCAGAACCGCTCATTTCCGCTTTATTGTATCTTAAAGTTGGCGAACGCATTGCGTCCCGCGTAAACCGCCTTCTCTCCCAGCATCTGTTCGATTTTCAGCAACCGGTTATATTTCGCAACCCGTTCCGAACGACACAAAGAACCGGTTTTTATTTGCCCTGCCGATGTTGCAACGGCAAGGTCCGCAATTGAGGTGTCTTCCGTCTCCCCGGACCGATGTGAAATCGTCGCACAATAATTCGCATTTTGCGCCATTGTAATGGCGTCCAACGTTTCGCTCAATGTGCCAATTTGATTCAGTTTAACCAAAATCGAGTTTGCAATCTTCCGTTCAATACCCTTGTTCAAAATTTCCGTGTTAGTCACAAACAAATCATCTCCGGTCAACTGGATTTGTTGACCAAGACGCCCTGTCAACCTAGCCCAGCCCTCCCAGTCCTGTTCTGCCATTCCATCTTCAATACTGATAATCGGATATTTCCTGACCCACTCTCCCAGGTAATCAGCAAATTGTTCAGCAGTCAGCGCCAAACCCTCTACCTCCAGCACATACTTTCCTTCCCTGCAAAACTCGGAACTCGCCGCATCGATCCCGAGCATGACCTGATCTCCCGGCCGATATCCCGCTTTTTCAATGGCCCGCATGATCAAATCGATGCCCTCTTCGTTGGAATTACATTGGGGTGCAAACCCACCCTCATCGCCCACCGCCGTACTCATCCCCCTTGAAAGCAACACCGACTTCAGTGAATGGAATATCTCCACACCGCAGCGCAGTGCTTCAGAAAAAGTAGTGAAGCCGATCGGTAGAATCATAAACTCCTGAAACTCAATCGCATTATCTGCATGGGCCCCACCGTTAATGATGTTCATCTGGGGGACCGGCAAAACAAAATCATGGTTCCCCACTATCTCGCCCAGATGCCTGAACAGAGGCATACCTCGACTGTTCGCGGCGGCATGCGCACACGCCAGAGAAACAGCCACCAAGGCGTTTGCCCCAAGATGGCGCTTGTTGTCCGTCCCATCCACTGCCCGTATCGTCTGATCAATGATACGCTGCTCTGAGGCCGGTGATCCCAGCAGGGCCGCTTTCAACTTCACATTGACATTGTTCACCGCACCTAAAACCCCCTTGCCCAGATAACGTTGCGGGTCCCCATCCCGAAGCTCCAACGCTTCCAATATGCCCGTCGAAGCCCCTGACGGTGCGGAGGCGCACCCCACCGATCCATCTGCCAGCGTGACTTCCACCTGAATGGTCGGATTGCCCCGTGAGTCCAGAATCTCTCTCGCCAGACAATCCGTGATTTTCTCGTTTGAGTACGACATGTTGATTTATAAGTTAAGGAGAGGATGACCAGACCCGCTGATGGCACCGGATAGGTCAAACAACTCCGTGTTTTCGGTTCATCCTGTGATCACTGAGATGAATCATGATAGCACAGGGACTTGACAACCCGGTCAATTTCCATGAGTTGACCCAGCAAGCGTTCCATCCTTGACAAGGGCCACGCATTCGGTCCATCACTGAATGCCTTGTCAGGATCAGGATGGGTCTCCATAAACAATCCTGCGACACCGACTGCGACCGCCGCCCGGGACAAGACCGGAACATATTCTCTTTGACCGCCCGATTTCCCGCCGGCCGCACCGGGAAGCTGAACCGAGTGAGTGGCATCAAACACTACCGGACAACCGGTTGTCTTCATGATTTCGAGTCCACGCATGTCCACGACGAGGTTGTTGTAGCCAAAACTGGCACCCCGCTCACAGACCATGATGACGGCCTCCTGGTTGGCTGCCTGTGCCTTGTCAACAACATGTTGCATCTCCTGGGGAGACAAAAACTGGCCTTTCTTGATATTGACCGCCTTGCCGTATGTCGCCGCTGCCTGAATCAGATCGGTTTGTCGGCATAAAAAGGCCGGTGTCTGCAAGACATCGACGATCTCTGCCGCCACAAGAACGTCCTCCACGGTGTGCACATCGGTCAGTACCGGCGTGCCGATGCGCTCTCGCACTTTGGCCAAAATAGCCAGCCCCTTCTCTCGGCCCGGCCCACGGATGGAAGCGGACGAGGTCCGGTTGGCCTTGTCAAATGAAGACTTATAAATAAACGGAATGCCGAGTTTGTCGGTCATCTCCTTCAATGCTGAAGCGGTCGACAGTGCCATTTCTTCCGATTCGATGACACAAGGCCCGGCAATCAGAAAAAAAGGTGCTGTCGGACTCACCTTAAAGTCAAGTACTTTCATCGTGTCGCTTCGCGCACTCGCTGGTATTCCAATCCTGCATTGACATAGGCGGAAAACATCAAATGACCATCTCTGGGTGATGACGTGAATTCAGGATGAAATTGACAGGCAATAAACCAGGGATGATCCGACAGTTCGATGATTTCGACCAGTCCATTGGTCGAAAGCCCGGCAAACATGAACCCGTGCTCCTGTAATGTTTCCATGTAATTATTGTTGAATTCATAGCGATGTCGATGGCGCTCCCGGATCACTTTTGATCGATATATCTTCCAGTAAGTGGTCCCTTCTTTCAAAATGATATCCTGTGCTCCCAATCGCATTGTGCCGCCCAGATCGGTATATTCATCCCGCAGTTCAAGCACACCGTCGTCATCAACCCACTCCGTGATCAATGCGATCACCGGGTGTTTCGCCTTCTTGTCAAATTCAGTACTATGAGCCCCTTCCAGTCCCGCCACATTGCGTGCATATTCGATGGTCGCGACATGCATGCCAAGACAGATTCCCAAATAGGGAATCCGATTCTCCCGGGCATGACGGACAACCTCGATCATCCCTTCGATCCCTCTCTCTCCAAATCCACCGGGGACCAATATGGCATCCACCTCACCGAGTAGGCCAATGCCGTTCTTTTCCACCTCGGTCGATTCAATATAGTCAATATTGACTTTGGTACGGGTTTGGATGCCTGCATGAACCAGTGCTTCGGAAAGCGACTTGTAGGATTCGGTCAGACTGACATATTTACCCACCATGGCAATCGTGATCTCATGGAGCGGATTGAGGCTGCACTCAAGCACCTGGTCCCACTCTGACATATCCGGTTCTCTGGCAACGATACCCAGCTGATCGGTGACGATCGTGTCGAGTTTCTGTTCAACATACAGCTTTGGAATGCGATAGATATTGTCGACATCCACTCCTGAGATCACTGCCTGTTCTTCCACATTGGTGAACAGTGCGATCTTCTTTCTCGCTGATTCCGGAAGTGGCAACCGTACACGACATAACAAGATATCAGGCTGTATCCCGATCGATCGCATTTCCTTGACCGAGTGTTGCGTCGGCTTGGTCTTTATTTCCCCGGCGACCTGAATTTCGGGCACCAATGTAAGATGAAAGAACAGGGTGTTCTGTTTCCCCAGTTCGACGCGCATTTGTCGTATCGCCTCCAAAAAAGGCAGGGATTCAATATCACCAACGGTACCGCCAATCTCGACCAAGGCGATATCCGAATTCCCCGCCGCATCAATGATGGACGATTTGATCTCGTCAGTAATATGGGGAATGACCTGAACGGTTCCGCCGAGATAGTCACCCCGCCGTTCTTTGCGGATAACCCGTTCATAGATTTGTCCTGTCGTGAAGTTGTTATCCTTGCTCATCTTGACGCGGACATACCTTTCATAGTGACCCAGATCAAGATCTGTTTCCGCACCATCTTCGGTCACAAAGACTTCGCCATGCTGAAACGGACTCATCGTGCCCGGATCAACATTGATATAGGGATCCAGTTTGAGCAACGTGACATGGATGCCGCGGGCTTCCAACACGCTCCCCAGAGAGGCTGACGAGATGCCTTTCCCCAAAGAAGAAACCACACCGCCTGTAACAAATACAAATTTAGCCATACACAACCAGCTCCAACCTACTTGTTCCTTATATTGGGGTCAGCCTGTTTATCAATAAGACGCTGAATCAGTATGGGAAAAGAAACAAGAAACCCTCTCCCGGACGGAAGAATAGTGTACGCAACACCCGACCAAAACTCAATCTCAAAGTCGCCTGAATTGAGGCAATAGGCCCACCTTGTCCACTTCACACTGAAACCCTTCCATCACCCCTATACCATGGACCCAGACAATGGTTGATCCATCGGCAATAAAGGGAAGCAAGTCTCGTTCCCAAGGCGGAACCCTTTTTTCCTGATAAACCTTTTTCAGGGAATGATGATAATCCTGTCCACAAAGGATCACCCGTTCCCCACCTTGTCTCCAGACCAGCCGATGTCGCCGCTTGTCTATTTTGCCAGGGTCAATCCCATGATGAGAGACCCTTCGGGTCGCGATTTCAATGTCAACCTCCGGAATCCGGTGGCGGCAATAGTCCCAGCATACCGACTGTCTGGCAACCTTTTTGAACCGTTCGGTAAAAAACAGGAGATGATCGAACTTTCTCACGGCATAATCCCGATACTCGAACGTGCCTCCCCGGGTCTCCTGTGACAACAGCTGTGACACGACTGATGCCAACTGCCTGTCCGAAGGTGATCGCTTGCCCGCTTTGTGTATCCACAGTCGCAGGACCTCAAGGCATTCATTCTCATTAAACCTGTGCAGAACCTCCAATGACAGGGGAGCAGTCAAGCAAAAGACCCGCTTTCGTTCGGGGCGGAGGCACTGTCGATAAACCGTTTCGATATAATCCGTTTTCATCGCCACGATCCGATCCATCCGAGCGGTTGCTGAAAGCAGGCACTCTCCGGCCTTCGACCACCGCTGTGCGATCAACGGGATCACCTCCTGTCGCAGATAGTTACGGTCGTACCGGATATCCTGATTGGCGGGGTCGTCGATCCACTGCAGCCGATGACCGTGTGCATAGTCCCGTATCTGATATCGATAAAACCCCAGCAAGGGGCGTACCACCCGTTTTGCCGATTGATAGGAAAGTGGGCGGGAGCGGACAATATTGGCGAGTCGTTGCGAACTGCGGCCACGAAACAAATTCAGCAGTACCGTTTCAATCTGGTCATCGGCATGATGTGCCGTCAACAATACTTGATTGGGCTCAAGTATCGATTCAAACCAGGTATACCGTGCTTCACGAGCAGCCGATTCGAGATTCTTCCCGTCATAGTTCCATGTTGTAGATCGGTGTGACTTGAATCCCACATCGAACTGGTGGCACCATTGCCGACACTGATGACACCAGGCTGCCGACTGATCACTGAGCGCATGATCAAAGTGGAGTGCCTCGACCTCAATATTGGCCTGCTTGGCAATCACAGACATCGCGTGCAGCAGTACCACCGAATCACATCCTCCACTACAGGCCACTGCGAAACGGGTGTTGTGCGGGAGTGCCAGTTCGACAAACAGCACCTGGCGCAATTGTTCAATCGAAAAAGCGGTTTTTGAAAATTTATTTGCCTTGCTCAAATTGACCGAAATCCATCAAGCGTCGATAACGTCTGTCAATCAGTTGGTCCTTGTCTGAACGGCACAATAACTGCAACGCACCCAGAATCGACTTTCTGACGGCCTCTGCAATTTGATCGTAATCCCGATGCGCCCCACCCAACGGTTCCTTGATGACTTCGTCAACCAGACCAAGCGGGGAAAGCGCCTGTGTCGTCATCCCCAGCGCCTCGGCCGCCTCAGCCGCTTTTTCTGTACTTTTCCATAGGATCGAGGCACATCCTTCTGGACTGATCACGGAATAGGTCGAATATTCCAACATCAGCAGTCGGTCACAAACGCCAATGGCCAAGGCGCCTCCCGATCCGCCTTCGCCAATCACAACAGACACAATCGGTGTCTTTAATGTTGCCATCAATTCCAGCGACCTGGCAATGGCTTCACTTTGCCCTCGCTCTTCTGCCCCGACACCGGGGTAAGCCCCTGCAGTGTCAATAAACGTCACGATGGGAAGATTGAAACGCTCGGCCAGTTTCATTACCCGCTGCGCTTTGCGATATCCTTCCGGTCTCGGCATGCCAAAATTCCGCCGGGTTCGTTCCTTGGTGTCGCGCCCTTTTTGGTGCCCGATCAGCATCACATCGATCCCGTCTATCTGACCCATGCCTGCAACGATGGCCAAATCATCTGCGAACAATCGGTCACCGTGGAGTTCCTGGAAATCCACCACGATTCGATCAATGTAATCCATGGTATACGGTCGTCTCGGGTGACGGGCAAGCTGTGTAATCTGCCATGCGCCCAGTTTCGAAAAGACCTCTCGGGTCAATTCAAGATGACGAGACCGGAGCCTGGCAATTTCCTGGTCCAGGTCAAGGTTGCTCGTTGAACTGACTCGCTGCAATTCAACGATCTTCTCTTCGAGTTCCGCAATCGGTTTTTCGAATTCGAGATAATCCAGACTCATGACTGCTTCGGCTTCCCCAAGGGTTGATCAAACTCACACACCAAAGTTTAGACAACAATCCTTCAAAACAATGAGACCCGGATCACTCGGATTCATTCCCTGTCAAACCCATCGCACCCTGATACACTGCCTGACATTCAATGATACTGGGCCAACTTGTCGTGATTGTAAACCATCTTTCGCGAATGCTTCACTAGCAACGAGCATTCACAGGGCCTGCCGTTCCAGAAAATAGGTCAGCGCGTACTCGATCGACTGCCTCCGTATCTGTTGTCTGCTGCCCTTGAAATAGCGTGTCGTTCCCGATACAACGTGGTCCTGATTGGAAAACCCAAAACAAACCATGCCGACCGGTTTGCTCGGCGACCCTCCGCCCGGACCGGCCACACCGGTAACGGAAAGGGCATAACTCGCTGAACTGCACCGAACTCCACCTGCGGCCATGGCACAAGCCACCGGTTCACTGACCGCACCATATTTTTCGATCAAAGCCAATTCCACCCCAACCATCCGATGCTTTGCTTCGTTGCTGTAGGTTACGAAACCACACTGAAACCAGTCGGAACTGCCGGGCAACGAGGTAAGCAGGTACGCCAGTCCTCCGCCACTGCACGATTCAACCGTCGCAAGAGACTGCCCGGACTGCCTTAATTTGCTTGTCACTGACTGCACCAGCGTGAGGGCTTTTTGGCTCATTGACACTGCTAAAGTCACTTTGCTGTCTGAAACATCATTTTTCCGATGTCTGACGCTTAATGTTGCCTGAAGTCAGACACATTCCCGATGACCACATGACCCTTCGAATCGATCAGCTCATCAGCGATTCCGTCTGCCAATCCGGCTGACTGAATCCGTAATTGGCGGGGCCGTTCCAGCATGACTGCCTCAAAAAAAACCAAGATGTCTTCCTGCGACAATTTGTCCACCTGTTCAGCCAGTGACTCTCTTAAATCAAACTGCCACTCTCCCAGGTCAATCTCTCTCCAGTAACGGGCACTTCGCTCGGATAACCTTTTATCACTGTTCAAGATGCGACTGATCAATCCCTGCTTGGCTTGATCAAATTCAGTCACATCCATCTGACGGAGCATGACTTTAAAATCGAGCAAAAACTGTGAGATCAATCGGTCTATCTCAAGCGGCGAATGGGTGGGGCTTTGTGCCGACAACAGTAATCCGGGTAATTCCAATATCGGCAAGGAGGTCGCAAACATCAGATATCCGACCTGATTCGTCGTACGAAGCTGGTGATAGTATGGGGATTCAATCAGTTGCCCGAGTAGTACCATTTTTGCTTTTTCCGTAATAGAGATCGCTTCACCTTGAAAATAAATTGTTAAAACAGAATCCGAATGATTGATTTCCAAGGATCGCAAATAGGGCTTCGCATCCGACAATTTTCGTGGCAACGGCTTTTGAATCGTCTCAATGATCTCACTCTCTTCAAACAGTGCTTCCAACAATGCGGTACGTTCGCGTGTTTTTTCCAACGTGACATCACCATGTGACAGGACCACGACTTTCACTCGACTCATAAACTCCTTGAGATAGGTCATCAGGTCTTCAATAGAAATACTGTTGATCACCGCAAGGCGCTCTTGTTCCGTCCAGTAAGGCTGTATCACCAGCTGGTACACTTCACGAATACTTTGATCTGAAGGTGATGCCTTCTGACTGTTTATCCATTGGCGTTTCAAATCTGCCTTGATCAATGCCAATTTATCACTGTCAAATTCAGGTTGTGAAACCGCTCCAACGATCATTTCCAACAACGTTGATTGCCTATCCTCGTAACCATCTATTCGCACAGAGAAACCACGGGAATGCCGATACAATGAATATTCAAGACCGGCCAAATAGGCCGGATAGATCGCTTTATTGAGCTGCTCATTCCACAGGCGAACCAATATCTCGGTCATCACCCGATGACGGGCGCTCTGATTGGCCACAGGGGACATGACATTGAAATAAAAACTCGCTCTTGGCGCGTCAAATTCAGAGTCTGCCCGATACCACACTGATAATTTACCGGTATTTTGCTGAAGAACGGGCCTTTCCGAGATGGGCGCAAGGGGCTGGGCATTCAGGCGTCGTGGTATAAAGGGGTTCGCTTGCGGCAAAGACAGTCGACGATCAACCTGTGTTTGACCCTGACGACTCGACACCCATCGAGTCACAATGGCCGCTTCCAGCGGTTTGATCGAATAGTCAACATCATAATACTCCGTCTGCATCTCGGTATCGACCTGCTTGGAAACCACCGTCAAGTTGACATTCTCCGGTGTCAGCCGGGTCAGCATTGTCTTGATAAGATTCACCTTGAATTCATCCATCCGATAGGGCCCCTTGAGAACATCAAAGACCGGATAGTCATGCAATCGGGATGAGAGCGACTGCACCAGATGACCCGCACTGGTCGTTTGCGCAAACTGAAATGATATCTCGGCCAGCTGGCTTTCTTCGTCATATCGCCAGCGTTCGATACCCTGATTTTCGATCAGGGCGATATACTGGAATAGAAACTCGCCAATCTCAACGATGCGATTCAGGCCCTCCTCTGTCAGATCAATGGACACCATGATGGTGCCATTCACTGCATCCATATACCCTGTGCCGGCACTCAAACGCTCTGCCCACCCCAACTCTTTTAGCAAATTCAACAACGAACCATCCCCTTCATGACCCAACAGATTCGCGATATAGCCGACGGGTTTGGATCGGTACTCCTTCATGGTAGAGGGAATGGGAAACTGGAATCTGAGGCTGTTTTTTTCCTTGTCCGGGAGAATGTTCAACCGTGCAGGCATCAGCTCAGCGTTCATATAGGGTTGATCAAAAACCGGAACCGGGATGTGCTTGTTGGATATCAAACCAAAACGCTCTGTGACCCACTGCTGTAATTGATCCAGTGACTGGGGACCCAGCACCACCAGCGTCATGATGTTTGCAGAATAGTATTGCTCATAAAATGCGATCAGTTTGTCCCTGGCGCTGGAAGACAGCCTATCTCTCAGCGTATTTTCCGACCCCACCGAGAATCTGGCGGCAGGATGCGTTGGGTCAAGTAACCGTTTTTCCGCATCCCAGATTCGGCGGCTTTCATTTTTTCTGCGTGCCCGATACTCTGAATGCACAATCGCTCTTTCCCGGTCGACATACAGTGCATCAAAAGTCGGATCAATAAAGAATCGGGAAAACCGATCCAGCGCGGGCAGCAGCAGGTCGGGCTTGATGCTGAAATAGTAATTGGTATGGTGAGAGGACGTATACGCATTGTTACGTCCCCCATTGTTTTTGATAAAACTGTGATAGGCATCTGCCTCAGGATATTTTTTTGTGCCCAGAAACAGCATGTGCTCAAGAAAGTGGGCTAACCCGTTCCAGTCGCTGGGGTCGGCACTACTCCCGACATGCACATCCAAGGACGCGGCACCATTATCGGCATTCGGATCCGAAATCAATAATACTTTCAGATCATTGTCCAATATCAGTGCCCGATAGAGTTTCTTATCAAGCGCACTTTGGACGATCATCTCTTGGGCTGTTGCAAAAGGGCTCATAAGAAGGGTAATAACGAGAAACAGTCTGCACATGAACATTAGAATTGAAAGAATGAGATTTTGTGGATATTGACCAATTATCGAACCCGTAGTTCGTCCAAATCCAGAATCACTGCATTACAATTAATTAACCCTCGTTTCGGTACAGACAGGGTCAGGACTCTCAACCGACCATCAATGCCTGCCTTGCAACGAATCATCAATATCCGTTGGTCAATCGACTGGCGAGGTGATCATCGGCCTGTGCGGATTATCAACGCATAGCCACTGCACAGCCTTTGCAAAGACGCATGACGGACCATCGAAAATGCAGACGGGTAGTCACCAAAACGTTTGTTGGTGAACAACCAGAAACCGCACAGAGCCGGACTTCTGATGATCACATGGCGTCCCCAAGGGGATTCGAACCCCTGTCGCCGCCGTGAAAGGGCGGTGTCCTGGGCCAACTAGACGATGGGGACAGGACTGAATGTGATCTCTTACTTTCCAGCAACACGGACAACGCTCCGTTGGAAACTGGTGGAGCCAGGCGGGATCGAACCGCCGACCTCAACACTGCCAGTGTTGCGCTCTCCCATCTGAGCTATGGCCCCGAAGAGGGCGTGTATTCTACGATTACATTCCTGCTCAATCAAGCGTTATTTTTCGCTCTGTGCTCCATAAAGGACAACGCCGCACTGATCCGTTGTAAAGCACGTTCGCAACCGACCAGTTCAACGGTAATATCAATGGGGGGGGTGGCAGCGGAACCCGAAATCGCCACTCTCAGGGGTTGCGCGATTTTCCCAAGCTTGACATCCTGTTCCTGCATAACCGACTGGATTGCCTGAGAGATGGCATCCCGATGCCAGTCGGAAAGTTGTGACAGTTTTTCCTTCAGTGAACGAAGCAATGGCAAGGCAACCGGCCGCAGATGCGCCTTTGCTGCCGCGAGATCATACTGCTCGAAATCCTGATACAGATACACGATCTTATCCACCATTTCTTCCAACGTCCTTGCCCTATCGCGAACCAGTTCAACCACCTCTAGAATATCGGGACCACAAGACAAACCGATGCCCCGGTTATTCAGGCGCTTGGCCAGTTCTTTAGCCAAGCGCTCCTTATTCGCTGACTTCAAATAGTACTGGTTGATCCAAAGCAATTTATCCACATCAAAGGTCGCCGCCGACTTATTGATCTCGGTCAGGTCGAACAGTTCAATCATTTCATCCCGATCAAAAATTTCCTGATCACCATGCGACCAGCCAAGACGGACCAGATAGTTAAGCAGTGACTCAGGCAAGATGCCCATGTCACGATACTCCTGCACACTGAGCGCACCGTTACGCTTGGAAAGTCGTTGCCCATCCGGTCCGTGGATCAGGGGCACGTGTGCAAATACCGGCACGGATGCCTTCAGCGCCTGAAAAATATTGATCTGTCTCGGGGTATTATTGGTATGGTCATCCCCCCTGATCACATGCGTGATACCCATATCAATATCATCAACCACAGCCGTCAAATTATAGGTCGGCGAGTGATCGCTCCGGGCGATAACCAGATCATCCATCTCCTTGTTTGCAACAGATACTCGGCCCCGAATCACATCATCAAACTCCACCGACCCGCTCAATGGATTTTTAAATCGAACAATGGGACGTTCCGTCTCCTTTGGCAATCGATTCAGCTGTCGGCAATGATGATCATATTTCGGTTTTTCACCGCACCGTTTTTGTTTTTCTCTCACCGCTTCCAGCCTTTCCTTACTGCAAAAACAGTAATACGCATCCTTTTGTACCAGCAGTTGATTGATCACCTCGGTATAACGGGCATATCGTTTGGTCTGGAAACAAGGGCCCCGGTTCCATGTCAGCCCCAACCATTTGAGAGCATCAAGGATCATGTCGGTGGCTTCCTGGCTTGAGCGAATCTGATCCGTATCTTCTATTCTGAGCACCATCTCACCGCCGGTTTTTCTGGCATACAACCAGTTAAACAGCGCGGTTCTGGCCCCACCGACATGCAAATAACCGGTCGGACTGGGGGGGAATCGGGTAACAGTGGACATGTCGGGACTAAAATGTCAAAAGCCGGTGCATTTTAATCAAACCAAGCTGCCCATACCAGAGGAATTGATCCATTTCGAAGTCGTTTCACACCATTGCCTCGACAATTTCAAACCATTGATGACAACGGGCCCGTTAGGTTAAAACCGAGACAAAATCGACGACCCACCTGACGCCTGATACCAGGCTACGGGTTTTCCCTCGCGACTGCCTCGGCCAGACAACGGCTTTTCACCTTGAGTTCCTGTGGTGTAAATACCATTTTCCCGTTTTCCGATCGAAATGCGGCAATCCACCTGAGCAGCATGTTTTTGGCCCGCTGACTGTTTAAGAAACGGGATTGGGAGATCACCGTTTCAAGAGGACTGTCAAGCCGGATGGCCTGGTAATAGCCGCCGGCCAGACCAAAAGCGGTATTGGCACAGGCCGCAATATCCGCTTCAGCACAGGCGGCACGACAGACATTTGCAAAGGGAACCGTTTGGGGTGCACTCAGAATCCATTGGGTGATGTCATTGTAATACGGGCTGTCTGCGCCATAGTTCAGCGTCCTCGCGCCAGCTTGATAACCAACACCGACAAATTGCAGCACAGACCGCAGATTTGCATTGTCCCCGACAGCAATGGTTTCCGGTTCGACCCCATGAACAGCGGCAATCATAGACTGCAGCGCGGTTTTTGAAGGCGTCAATCCATCGCGTGCCAATCGAAAAGCACGCAGATAAGGGGCCAGTTCAGCATGCCGCGGAAGAAAACGGGCCAGTGCCCGTCTGTCATCCGGCGAACCGTCCGCTGCCATTTTCTTGACCCGGTGTTCTGCGGCCTCCCGCTCCCCCACCTCATAAAGGCGACGAATCGACGAAAGGCTAATGCCCAATGCACTCCCGTCAAACAGAATTTGTGCCAAGGGGGTGCCTTGATCACTCTCCACTTTTAACCAACTCCTGTGAAAAACAGCCTGCTTGTCGACCTCTGAGCGAAACAGGGCAAGTCGCTGTGACCGCGAAAGCCCTTGCACATAGTCAGAGGGAGCCCGATCCGTCATTTCGATGCGAGACAACAACAATCGGGCCGCCGTATTATTCTGTCGTGCCAAATTCGAAAGCATCGGGAGACTGTCGACATCATTATCCTCAAGCCACCTCTCAACGGCATCCTCAAACAACGGAACATCCATCCCTGGAATCAGTGCGGCTTGGGAGGATCCCGACAGGCCCATGCTGATGACAAAAAACACCATGGACAGGCATCGGCCAAATCGTTTTTGCATCATGACACGCTTGCTATCAGTAGAAAAAACCATCCGAGTCGAATGCAGACAGACCCGTATGGGGATTGAAGTCTGCCATCAGATATCCTCACACACCATACCCCATCGATTAATGAAAAACCACTGCGGGTACTTGCGTTGGCACCGTGTGCCGCAAATCCTTGAACATCACTGGACAAACCGAGCCGACCGGACGAGTTGAGCCGATTCGTTAACGTCGACAGGCTACCCGCATCCGCGAATGCGGGATACCGGGATGGGGTCTGGTACCCGCACATGCCCTGTCTCCTTGTAATCCGATATCACCATACTGGATCAATGGTCGGGGTGAGAGGATTTGAACCTCCGACCACCGCAACCCCATTGCGGTGCGCTACCAGGCTGCGCTACACCCCGTAACCGTTCCAAAGAACGTGGGTAGACAGAGAGCCGATCCGAGAACCAACCGATCAGGCAAGTATTTCAGTCACCTCGTTCAGTTCGTCAATCAACTGGGAAATCATCTTGGCCGTGGCCTTGCCGGCGTCCATCGAGAGCACTTCGGTCTCTTTCTCTGATTCCATCTGTTCAATTCGAGTACGCGCACCAGAAATAGTAAAACCCTCGACATACAGTAATTTCCTGATTGTACGGATAAGCTTTACTTCATGACGCTGATAATAGCGTCGATTGCCCCTTCGCTTGACCGGCTTGAGACTCGGGAATTCCTGCTCCCAGTACCGCAGCACATGCGGCTTGACCTCGCATAGCTTGCTGACTTCACCAATCGCGAAATAGCGTTTAGTGGGAATCGGAGGCAACTCAAAACCACTGGGATCCAACATGGTCATTTCACTGACGCCCCAGTCGCTGGGTTAATTCAAACGAGTTTTTAATCACACTTTTTTTCAGTTTCTGACTTGACCTGAATGTCACAACCCGTCTCGCCGATATGGTAACTTCCTCACCGGTTTTGGGATTCCGCCCCGGCCTTGAAGGCTTGTCTCTTAATGTAAAGCTGCCAAAACCGGACAATTTGACAGAGACCCCGTTTTCCAGTGAGTGACGGATTTTCTCGAAAAAAATCTCTACAAAATCTTTCGCTTCCCGTTTGTTGAGCCCTACCTCATCAAACAGGATATTGCTCAGTTCTGCTTTGGTGATTGTCATTTTCCGTACTCTCGTAGCACTTTACGCCCGTAACGTCGCTCCGAATCCAGCCATCAGGACTTTTAGAATTTTGTTTATAATCAAGTCGACTTCCGAGGATATAAGATTGCTTGATTCAGACTGGAAGGTCAAGCTGAAAGCAAAACTTTTCTTGTTTTTTTCAATCTGCTCACCCTGATAAATATCGAAAAGCTCCAGCCGGCGCAAAAATTCTCCCCCGGTTGACTGAATGGACTGAAGCAGTTTATCCGCTTCGACATCCCGGTCAACCAATACTGCGATGTCACGTTGAACCGATGGAAAGCGTGAAAGATTGCGAAATAACGGAACAGCGGACTCTGTGAAGATCGACTGGTCCGCTTCCATCAGGAAAACCGGTTGGTCAATGTCGAACACGTTGTGGAAAATCGGGTGAAGTTGACCCATATATCCGACAGTACGTTCCTCAACCCGAATAACACCTGTCCGACCAGGATGAAGTGCCGCATGTGTCCCTGATTCAATCTGCAAACGGTCTGTCGGAATACCAAGGCTGAAGAAGAGTGCTTCAAGGTCTCCTTTCAGGTCAAAAAAGTCCGCATCACGAGGGAGTGTCGCCCATTGCTTGGGAGCGGCAAGGCCTGTAATAGCTGCCGCGACTTTCCCCGTTTCGATGATTTTAGCGGTATCCCCGTCTATCACGAAAACATGTCCCACCTCAAATAGGCGCACACAGTCCTCCTGTCGATTAAGGTTATTGCGAACCACTTCCAGCAGACCGGGCCAGAGGCTTTTGCGCATCACAGACATGGCTTCACTGATCGGGTTGCGCAATGGAACACTGCAGGTGGTCCCAAGCAACGTGTCTTGCATAGCTGAATTCACGAAACTGTACGTGACCACTTCCCGATAACCCCGTGCAACCATTTGCTGCTTTAGCCGAAACTCAGGAATGGCGGATTCATGTTGCTGGCCGACCAGAGCTTCCACCGTGGGTATTGTCGGTTCTATCCGGTCATATCCATAACAGCGTCCCACCTCTTCAACCAGATCATGGGCACCGACAAGATCAAATCGCCAACTCGGTGGGGTCACTCTCCATCCACCAGGGGCGGTCCTCACCTCCATTCCCAACCGCTGGAGCACGGCACTCGTTTCGGAAGGTGGAATCATCACACCGAGCGTCCGTGTGATTTGCTGTGTATTGAGTCGGATGGATTTTTTTCTCGGTACGTGTTGACGCGAGACGACATGGCTCACGGGGCCAGGCTCACCGCCAGCGATCGCCACAAGCAATTCGGTTGCCCTTTCCATTGCATCTTGTTGCAGCCGACTGTCGACGCCGCGTTCAAACCGATGGGAGGCTTCCGTGTGCAATCCAAAATGACGCGCCTTGCCAATAATGGCAGACGGTGCAAAAAAAGCCGCCTCCAGATAGACGTTTTGCGTGTTTTCACTGATCGCGGAATGTGCACCACCCATGATACCGGCCAGTGCCACCGCCCGCTTCGCATCGGCAATCACCAGAAAGTCAGGCCGCAGTGTGATTTCCCGATCATCCAGCAGCACCAGTTTCTCCCACGGCCTCGCCATACGAACACTCAGCCCACCATGGAGTCTGTCAAGATCGAATGCGTGCATCGGTTGTCCATACTCCAGCATCACATAGTTGGTCACATCAACGATCGCATTGATACTCCTGAGACCACTCTTTCTCAAACGACTTGCCATCCAGTCAGGGGATTTTGCCTTCATGTCGATATGGCAAACTGCTCGACCGACAAATCTGGGACAGGCCTCCGGTGCGTCCAGTGCAATACTAAGAGAAGATTGATTGACGGATCGTATTTTCTTGGCTTTATCTGTCTTTTCCGAATTGAGGGGCACTTGCTCCAGTGCGGATATTTCTCTTGCTATTCCCCGTATACTGAGACAGTCCCCCCGATTGGGCGTCAATTCCAACCCAAACAGGAAATCCGAAAGATCAAGGTATCTGCTGACCTTTTGCCCTACCGGCGCCTCTGCATCAAATATCATCAGATCATCGGACTGCTCTGACAGACCGAGTTCAGCCGCTGAACACAGCATGCCGCTCGACTTCACGCCATGAATAACACGATCACTGACAGTGACATCCCGTAACCGGGCGTTTTTCAACGCCACCGCAACCTTCGCTCCCTCACAGACATTCGGTGCACCACAGACAATTCTGACGGGTCGTTTCCTCCCTATATGGACTGTGCAAATTGTCAACCGGTCCGCATGGGGATGGGGCTTGACCGCCGTGATCTCACCCACAACAAGCCGCCTAGGATCAAAATCACAATCGGCCAACCCCGCACTCTCGACTTCCAGACCGGCATAGGTCAGTTTTTCGGCCAACACGAATGCAGCGGATTCGGGAACGACCCACTCCTTCAACCAAGACAGACTGATCTTCATTGTATCGGCCGACTAAAACTGACGCAAAAAATCAAGGTCATTATCAAAGAACAGCCTCAGGTCATTCACGCCGTAACGTAACATCGTCAATCGCTCAACACCCAGCCCAAAGGCATAACCGGTCATCAACCGATCATCAATCTTGCCTTCATGGAGTACGGCCGGATGGACCATCCCACACCCCAACACCTCCAGCCAGCCAGTCGCCTTACAGATGCGGCAATGCCTGTCGCGACCTCGGCAAAAAATGCATCGTATATCGACTTCAGCCGAGGGTTCGGTAAACGGGAAATAAGATGGCCTGAATCGCACATCAAGATCCGTTTCAAAAAATTCCTGCAGAAAATAGATCAATACACCTTTGAGATCGGCAAACGTAATATCCTGATCAATGGCCAACCCCTCCACTTGATGAAACATGGGAGTATGGGTGACATCTGAATCACATCGATATACCTTGCCAGGGGCAATGACCCTCAAGGGAGGAACAGTGGCATGCATATAGCGTATCTGAACCGGGGAAGTATGTGTTCTTAGCAGCAAGTCCTCGTCAATATAAAACGTATCATGCATTGCCCTGGCCGGATGATCGGCAGGAATGTTCAGTGCTTCGAAATTATGATAGTTATCCTCAATTTCCGGGCCAAATGCGACCTCAAACCCGAGTCCGGAAAAAAGAGCCTGTATCCGTTCGACAGTACGGCTAATCGGATGAAGCGAACCGATGTGCTGCTGCCGTCCAGGCTGGGTAACATCAATCCGGCCTGCTTCGATCTGATCGTCAAAGGTCCTTTCTTCCAACCGGGTCTGTTGTTCTGTCAACCAGTCCTGTATCTGCAACTTAATGGCATTAAGCTGTTGTCCGACCCAACGACGCTGCTCTTGAGGGAGACGACCGATTGCTTTTAGCTGTACCGTCATCTCACCCTTCTTGCCCAAGTACTGCACTCTCAACGCCTCCAAGGCACGGAGCGTGGAGGCATCATCAATCGCCTGTTTGGCCGTTTCCCGCAACCTCGCCAGCTCGCCACTATCCATTGAAATAAATTATCAGATATGTCATTTCAAACAGATAGCAGCCTTTATTGAACTGATTCAATATAAAAATCCATCTACTCCAACGACTGCACTTCGTTCAGCTCCGATGGGCCGGCCGACGAAGATCAACTGGCCAGGGCTTGTTTGGCTTGCTCCGCCAGTGCGTGAAATGCCCGCTTGTCATTCACGGCAAGTTCCGCCAGCACCTTCCGGTCAAGTTCAACCGATGCCTTGTTCAGTCCGGAAATAAAGCGACTATAGCTCAATCCATGTTCACGAGCTGCCGCATTGATGCGGACAATCCAAAGTGCCCGGAATTGGCGTTTTCGCTGTCGACGGTCCCGATAGGCATATTGTCCGGCCCGGTCAACGGCCTGTTTGGCAACTTTGTAGACCCGGCTTCGGGCACCCCGGTATCCCTTGGCCTGCTTGAGAATTTTCTTGTGTCTTGCTTTGGCAACAACACCTCGTTTGACGCGTGGCATGTCCTCTTCTCCCTAGCTGTACGGTAACATTTGCTTGACAGACGCGCGGTCGGCTGCATTGATCAGCGCCCCTGACCGAAGTTGTCGCTTCCGCTTGGTCGATTTCTTGGTCAGAATATGGCGCAGATGTGACTGTGACCGTTTGAACTTGCCTGTGGCCGTTCTCTTAAAACGCTTCAGTGCACCACGATTTGTTTTCAGTTTTGGCATATTGTCTCCAGTATTCAAGATGACATCGACGCTTTCGCTCATGCAACGTCATCATTTCTAAATTGATTTGCAATGGTAGTTCTGGACTGGACTACTTCTTGGCAAATAGTTATGTGGAACGATTTCCACCGTCTTTCGACACGAACATCAGACCAGCATTCATCATCAGCCCGCTGATCCGGGTGTGTCGCGTCGATTAACCGCGACGAGGGGCAAGTACCATGACCATCTGACGGCCCTCCATGGTGGCCGCCTGCTCAATTTCTCCGACCGCTTCAAGGTCTTTAGCTACTTTTTCCAGCATCTCCAGACCCAATTCCCGGTGAGCCATTTCCCGCCCCCGGAATCGCATGGTAATTTTCGTTTTATTTCCGACCGTCAAAAACTCTGTTAATTTCCGCAACTTGACATCATAGTCCCCCACATCGGTGCCCGGTCGGAACTTGATTTCCTTTACCGTAATCTGCTTCTGTTTCTTTTTCGACTCCTGCCTTTTTTTACTCTCGTTATAGAGATATTTCCCATAGTCCATGATACGACAGACCGGCGGGTCAGCATTGGGCGATATTTCGACCAGATCAAATCCGGCCTCCTCGGCTACCTGCAACGCCTGTTCAATCGACAGTATCCCTAATTGGCCCCCTTCGCTTTTAATCACTCGAACCGGATCACTGGTAATTTGTTCATTAACATGCAGTGCTTTTTGTTTGGCTATAATCTAAATCCTCTAAAAATTAAAATTTGGACAACCCGGCTCTGTCAACGCATGCCTTTATTGATGCAGAAGATTGGCAACCGCCTCAACAGACATCGTTCCCAACGTTCTTCCGTCAGTTGTCCGGACAGAGAGTGTGTTCATTTCTACTTCGCGGTCACCCACAATCAACAGATAGGGAACCCGCTGTAACGTATGTTCGCGGATTTTAAATCCGATTTTCTCGTTTCTCAAGTCGGATTCGACCCTGAATCCCTGTTTTTTAAAAGTTTCCTCGGTCTCCAGCAGGTATTTTTCCTGTTTCTCGGAAATATTTAGCAAAACCGCTTGAACAGGTGCGAGCCAAACGGGAAAGTGTCCTTCATAATGTTCAATCAGTATCCCGACAAATCGCTCAAATGAACCGAGTATGGCACGATGCAGCATCACCGGTGTCTGTCTGGAGCCATCCTCCGCAATATAGTGTGCAGACAACCGTCCGGGCATGGCAAAATCAACCTGCACCGTGCCACACTGCCAGACCCGGCCGATGCTGTCCCTGAGGGAAAACTCGACCTTCGGGCCATAGAAAGCCCCCTCTCCCGGCAACTCTTCCCAGGGTAACTGCTTATGGTCCAGCGCACTGGCCAATGCCGATTCCGCCTTATCCCAACTCTCATCGCTGCCAACCCGGTCATCGGGTCGTGTAGAGAGTCGATAAATGATATCGGTAAATCCGAGATGTGCATAGACATCATGTAAAAAATCGATAAATTCCGAGACTTCTGACTGGATTTGCTGTTCACTGCAAAAAATATGGCCGTCATCCTGTACAAACCCGCGTACCCGCATCAATCCATGCAACGCCCCCGATAATTCATTGCGGTGGCAAGAACCGAATTCACAATAGCGAAGGGGTAAATCGCGATAACTTTTCAATCCCTGGTTGAAAACCTGTACATGACAGGGACAATTCATCGGTTTAAGCGCAAATTCCCTGCCTTCCGATTCAACCGAAAACATGTCACTGCCAAATTTATCGGCATGACCCGACTTCTCCCAAAGCGAATAATCCACCACCTGTGGAGTTTTGATTTCCCGATAGCCGCGACGATGCTGCTCCTGCCTCATGTACTGTTCCAATTGCTGATAGACCAGCCAGCCCTTGTGATGCCAAAACACCATGCCGGGAGCCTCTTCTTGCATATGAAACAGATGCAAACGCCTCCCCAGTTTACGATGATCCCGTCTGTCAGCCTCCTCAATCTGTTTCAAGTAGCGCTTTAACTGTTTTTTATCTGGCCATGCGGTCCCATAAATTCGCTGCAACATCTTGTTGCTGGCCTTTCCTCTCCAATAAGCACCCGCTATCTTTGTCAGTTTAAAGTGATGACAAAATGACATGTCCGGCACATGCGGGCCACGACACATATCAACATATTCCATATGATGATACAGTCCCGGTGTTTCCCTGCGATCAATATCCCGCTTCAAAATGGCGAGTTTGTAGGGTTCGTTTCTCTCTTCGAAAGTATGAAAGGCCTTGTCCCAGGATACAACCTCTTTGATCACCGGATAGTTGGTTTTTGCCAGTCCCCTCATCTGTTGTTCAATCTCATCGAGATCCCCCTCAGTGATTCGATGCGCTAAATCAACATCATAGTAAAATCCGTTTTCTATCACGGGACCGATCGCCATTTTGATATCAGGCCAGCGTTGCTTCAGTGCGTGTCCGAGCAAATGTGCGCAAGAATGGCGGACAACATCCAGTCCCTCATCATCTTTGGAGGTCAGTAAAATGATCTCGCTGTCATCCGCCACGATCTCTGACACATCAACCAAGCGTCCGTTTATCTTGCCAGCGACAGTGGCTCTGGAAAGACCGGGGCCGATATCGGCCGCAATATCGGCAATCGAAACTGGTTTGGGGAAGATTCTTGTCGAACCGTCGGGCAGTAAAATCTCAGGCATAATCTAATTTTCCAGTGGCACCCGCTACCGAAGGGCGCATGTTGCTTGAGGAATCATCAATCAATCTGGTAGGCGCGATTGGATTCGAACCAACGACCCCCACCATGTCAAGGTGGTGCTCTAACCAACTGAGCTACGCGCCTGCCGAAAGCGCAGGAGTTTACACATTGTGTTTCATGAATTCAATTACTTTGCGTTGACATGTCAACGCAAAGCATTGTATTAACCGGCACAACTTGATAGACTCAAATTCTGTCAGGCTGGGATGAAAGGAAATCAGGTTTGCATGGGCTAAGCGACAGGGCAGTCGACACATGTGGCCACTGAGGGAAATGCAGTCTGTTTTCTTCTGACTTGGCTGAAGTTAAGAAAAGTTTTCTGGGGCACCTCAAACAGAGTCACCCCAAAATAAAGAATTGGGCGGGAATGTCCAAAGCTTAGATGAAGAGTGGCCGATACGTTGTGTAATCGGTCGGTTTGTATAATATTGTTTCGAAGAACCATAGAGAGCACAAGATTGACAATCAACCCAGGGAAGCGGATAGGGCTGTCGACGATTCGTAGCGATGATAACATCCGGTATTCATTAACAACGGTGTATTGTGCGGGTACGCAATCACACGGGATGGAAAGAAAAGAGATTCGGCATCTCACTGGTTTTGAAATCTACCAGTCCAACAGATCATCATATTTTAATGACGTAATATATCAGTCAACCTGTCATTGAATCTGACTGATGGGTCAAGACTGTTGCCGCCTGCAGTCATTGCTGCGACTTGATCCCGGGAGCTTCTCTCTTGGTTCCGGATTGCAATTGAATGAAATTGGATTTGTTATACAGCGTCATACCGGATATCCGTCTTCGGATTGATGCAATCGGCATACGGTCCGGTTAACACCGAACCCGCCATCATCTCTTCATTAGCTTAAACGCATTCCCAAAGTGAATTGAAATTATTTTGCCCTTGACAGGGCGAAATTAAGAGAGTGTGGTCATGCAATCGTGTTTTGTTTTTGTCCACACTCGCACGAATTAGGAAATAATAATGAAAAGAATGTTATTTAATGCAACTCATCCCGAAGAGTTGCGGGTAGCTATTGCGGATGGTCAAAAACTCATTGACCTTGATATTGAATCAGCGATTCGAAAAGAAAAGAAAGGAAACATATACAAAGCAACCATCACCAAGGTTGAACCCAGTCTTGAAGCATGCTTTGTTGATTATGGGGCCGAAAGACACGGTTTCCTGCCACTGAAGGAAATCTATCGGAACTATTTCAACTCCTTTGACCCTGGGACCCAGATGTCCGATATTAAAATCGAATCGGTCATCAAAGCAGGACAGGAAGTCGTTGTGCAGGTAGACAAAGACGAAAGGGGAACCAAAGGAGCGGCACTGACCACTTTTATCAGTCTTGCTGGACGATTCCTCGTCTTGATGCCGAATAATCCGAAAGGAGGAGGCATCTCACGACGTATCGTCAAAGAGGCAAGGACCGAACTCAAACAAGCATTGAAAACACTTGAAGTCAACACCGACCACGCACTCATTGCGCGAACGGCAGGTATCGGACGCACCACAGAGGAACTGCAATGGGACCTCGACTTTTTGCTGAAGCTGTGGGATACCATCAACACCGCCTCCCAGGAAATCAAGGCTCCATACCTGATCTATCAGGAAAGCAACCTGATTGTCCGTGCCATTCGTGATCACCTAGCAGCCGACATTTCGGAAGTGGTTGTCGATGACTCGGAGATTTACGACAGGGTGGACCGATTCATGAACCAGGTGATGCCCCACTCTTCGACACGACTCAAGAAACATCGCGGAAGCATTCCCCTGTTCTCGAAATTCCATATCGAAAACCAGATCGAATCCGCTTTTGATCGAGAAGTGAATCTGCCTTCTGGCGGCTCATTGGTCATTGACCATACTGAAGCATTGATTTCGATTGACGTAAATTCGGCCCGCGCAACCAAAGGCGGTGACATTGAAGAAACCGCCTTGCAAACCAATCTTGAAGCCGTTGAAGAAATTGCACGTCAACTGCGGATTAGGGACTTGGGAGGATTGATAGTGATTGATCTCATTGATATGAGTAGTCAACGCCATCAGCAAACAGTGGTCTCCCGCCTCAAAGCCGGTGTACAGCCCGACAGGGCCCGTGTTCAGATCGGTCAAATTTCCCGGTTTGGGCTGTTGGAGATGTCCCGACAGCGATTACGCTCTTCGATCAGTGATGCCAACTACGGCAATTGCCCTCGCTGTCATGGTATCGGCACCATCCGAAATGTGGTGTCGACCTCCTTGAGTGTTTTGAGAATGATCGAGGAAGATGCGCTAAAAGAGAACACCGAGGCGATTCAGGCCATCCTTCCGCTGGATATCGCAACCTATTTGATCAATGAAAAAAGGTATGAACTCAATCAGCTTGAAACAAAACTGGCAACCCGAATTATTATCCTTCCTTCTGAAGCAATGTTGACCCCGGATTTCGAAATACGACGTCTGAAAAGCGAGGAGATGGATCAACTGTCACAATTTGCAAGCTACAAACAAAAACCGGAACTGGAAAAACACCAGGATGACTTGACCGTCGGTCTCAAGCGTTCTCCCGGACAGAAAGCAAAAATTCAACTTGATCATATCAGTCATCGTGCGCCCCCTCTTCCCCAGAAACAGTCTGTCGAGGAAGCCAATTCAAAAAAAGGGGTGATCAAACGGATAACCGAGGTTTTATTTGGACGGAATGACGAAACCGAGCACGAAAAGACACCCAAGGAGAAGAAACCGTCGGACAAACCGTCTCATAAGGAAACATCCGGGAACCGGACAAAAGAAACCAAGGGTCGCAGGCGGACACGAACCCCGCAAACGGCCAGACACGCCAATCAAGGAAACAAACCCGCGCAAGCAGGGGGCAGGGGGCGGAAACAGCCAGCCAAATCCACGGCGAACAAAAAACCAAGTCCACCCAAGCGAACGCGACTCACGAGCGACAAAAGCACAGGCCAAGCGGACAACCCACAAACAGCCAAACCAACCCGGGATCGTGGCAAAGCGGACAAAAAGAACGTGCCGAAAAAAGAAAATCCCGGGGTCAGTCATGCTCCGGCCAATCCCGATGGTAAACCTTCGAAACGCCGCCATCCTCAAGCCAAAAACCCTGCTTCATCGCTGACTGCGGCAGAAACAGCAATTCCGGATGATATCGGCAATCGGAAAGAGTAAAGACAAGGCAGGGGCGTTGCGACCGATCTTCCCTCGATTGCCCGCCTATCAAGACTACCGTCTGGAAAAAAGTGCCAGTGATTCAACATGGGTCGTGTGGGGGAACATATCAATCACACCCACCTTGTCCAGCCTGTATCCATTTACATGCACCATAATACCGGCATCTCTTGCGAGTGTCGCCGGATTGCATGAGACGTAAAGACATTCATTAGGTTGTACGCTCGGAACCAGCTGCTTCACTACCTGTAATGCCCCCGAACGAGGGGGGTCCAGCAGTATTTTGTTGAAGTGTCTCCCCTGAAACACATGATCAAGGTTCTCATCATTGAGATTGACTTTCTCAAAACGGGCATTCGGCAGGGCATTGAGAGCCGCATTCTCAAGACCACGGTTTACCAATGCAGACTCCCCCTCCACCCCCGTTACAAGGGCCCCTGACGTTGCCAGGGGCAAGGTGAAATTACCGAGGCCACAAAACAGATCGAGAATGCGATCATCGGCTTGTGGCGCAAGGTGCTGGGTCACCGCCGTGATCATCCGTTCATTGGTAATGCCATTAATCTGTATGAAATCGAGCGGATCGAACTGCATTGTCAACCCGAATTCATCCAATCGATAATGCAGGGTTTCGGGTTGCTCTGGCCAAACCGGGACCACAGAATCGACCCCCCCTGGCTGAGCAAACAGTTGCACCCGCCTTTGCTCAGCATAGTCTTTCAGGCACTTCATATCTTGGTCAGAAAAAGGTTGTAAACAACGCAAGACCAATGCCACTGCATTATCCGCTGCCGCGACCTCAATCTGGGGAAGGCGGTGATAATTGCTGAGTTGACTGCATAGCGTGTGCAGCGAAGGCAAAAGAGCCGAGAGGCGTGGTTCAAGGGTATGGCAAACCTGCAGCGAGGTGATATACGAACTTCTGCGTTCCCTGAACCCGACCAGTATGCCTCCCTTCTTGGGCACGTATCGTATCCCCAAGCGCGCTTTCCTGCGATAATGCCATGGTCCCGACTGGATCGCGGGCAACGTCTCCCGTGGCGTGACATTGCCCAATTTCTCAAGACTGTTGAACAGGGTTTTTTGTTTGGTTTGCAGTTGGGCCGCAGTACTGACGTGTTGATACGAACACCCTCCGCATACACCAAAATAACCGCACTTCGGCTCCACACGGTCTTGTGACGGGCTCAGGACATCAAGCAAATAACCTTGAAATTTCCCTCGTCTCCTTTTTTTGGCCATGAAACGGATGCTTTCACCGGGCAATGCACCATCTACAAAATAAACCTTACCCTCGATTTTGACCACCCCACTCCCGTCATGAGATACATCTTCGACCCATCCTTCAAGCCTGTCTGACAATGGCTAGTCCCCGGAATGCTGCTCTTCCCAAGCCGACAGAAACTCGGCAAAGTGGGACTCGGTTGACTCTCCCAGCCATTTCTTAACCCTGCCGCATTCCTCTTGATACGCAGCTTCTGTCAACTTCCCTCTGACCTGTTCCCACCTGAGATAGACCAAGTAGGTATTGAGCACATCGGTCTCACAATAATCCCGAATGGCCTTGATATTCCCCTCAAGATACGTATCCCACACTGCATTGCCCCTCATTCCCAACTTACCCGGGAATCCGAGCATGAGCGCGATTTCATCCAGTGGCGCTGCGGCGCGCAAATTAAAATTCGCCAGCGTATCCATCAGGTCAATGTGACGCCAGTGGAACCGGCTGAGATAGTTATTAAATCTGAATTCCCGGTCATCGTCTCCGTTATCCCAATAACGTTTGGCACCCGTGGCATAGATCAGGGATCGATAATGCAAGACGGGCAAATCAAATCCGCTCCCATTCCAGCTGACCAGCGTGGGTGAAAATCGCTCAACCCCGTCATAAAAACGGGCAATCAACTCCTCCTCGGTAGAGGATTCGGCCCCTAATGACCAGACATCAAATCGATTACCGGACCGAAGTATCACCGAAATGGCAACCACATGATGCAGATGCAAAGGCAAAAAAGAGGAACGCCCAGTCTTTTGGCATTGCTTGGCAAACATTGCCTTTGCAATATCCGCCTCAGCCAGTCCATTTAAGTTATAAAGACGAGCCCCCGTCTTTGTATCCGGCACCGTCTCAATATCAAAAACCAGTACATTCACCATGCAAACCTGTTTTTCTTTGTTTCAAGGGAAAATAGAATAGAAATAAAATTATTATTATAATTCAATGGCATATTAAATATTTAGCCGTCATTCTATAACATAATCAAAGTATAACCCGGTTGCTTTGACATCGCCAAGCGGCAAGACAATTCCGATAGGGGCTGAGCCGGTCTGACTCATAGCCTTGCATGAAGCGGTAGTATGGCACGACAGGACAGGTTCACTGAGATTCGCAATTCGGCAACCGGGGATTCCAGTGATTCAAACAGCGGTCATTGAACAACCGATCCTTCGTCGTGACAGAGCTGGCCTGGACGCCCAGGGAAACAAGGCGGTGATGGAGCACGACCCTCAACGACATAACAGATTTTATCAATCAGTCAATAGATAGCCTGACCAGTGGATTGGTCTGATTGATTAATGAACGGCAACACAACTATCTTCTTACTGTTGATGAATCTATAATGTTCCGGAATTCAGACTTGTCATTTACGGTTCACATGCCATGAAAAACACCGTCACCGAGCAATTTCTCTCTACCCTCGCTCACAGGCTTAAGGGAGAACAATCCTCTGAGGAAATCGATTTTTTAAAGGCATATTACCAGCGGTTGTCCCGTCAGGATTTTGTTGAGGAACGGGCTCTGGAATTCAGGAATCTGGCACTGCGACACAAACAGCTCGGTCATGTCCGGCAACCTGGACAAACACTGATCGACATTTGCAACCAACACCCCGATGGGGTTGGGTCGAATCAGCATATCAGCACAACGGTCATCAATATTGTGATTGACGAAAAACCATTTGTTATCAATTCGTTGATGATGAAACTGAACAGTCTCAGAAAAAATCCGATCAGACTGCTACATCCGATTTTCAAAGTAACCCGTGATGCACAGCATGCCCTGATCGCCATCGAACGGTATCAACATGAAGATGCGCTCTCAAACGACCAGTGGTTCATTGAGTGCTATATCCAATTTGTCATTGACTATGTCCCTGAACATGAACATCAGCCACTCATCGCAGCACTGGAGCAAGTAATCTTCGATATCAATGTCGTCGTGCATGACTGGAAAGACATGCGACAAGGCGCACTCGAACTTGCAGAGGTGTCCGCTTCAGAGCGGGATGCGGCGATGCCGGATGAATACAGTGCATTGTTTCGATGGATGGCCGAGGATCATTTTGCCTTTCTGGGATATTGCGAGTTAAGCGTGACACAGTCCCGAGAGAATCAAACGGTCAATCTGGTCCCCGAGTCAACACGTGGCGTCCTTCGGGCAGCAAAGCATCATGATGACGATGCGGCGCTGAAATTACTTCCCCCTATCGGATTTAGCCCCACATCACCCGTTGTATTCACCAAGACCTGTCAACAATCGACCATTCATCGCGCGAATTATATGGACTGTATTTTGTTTGATCATGGAACCAGATCCACCCCAGACAAGACCCGACAAACAACCGTCAGTTGTATGCTTGGCTTTCTATCCGGTTCATCCGCCAGACTGCCAACCGGCGAAATTCCACACCTTCGGGAAAAGACAGCCTACGTGCTTGAGCAAAGTGAATTTCGCAGGAGTGGATACGCCTATAAGGAACTGACCACCATTTTAGAGACACTCCCCAGAGAAAAACTCTTTCAACTGGATCGGGACAGTTTATACGCTTTATGCATGTCTCTGCTCAACCAGCAGGAAAGACGCAAGACCCGTCTTTATCTTCACAGAGACATCTGTGGTCATTTCTATTCCTGTCTGGTTTATGTGCCACGGGATATTTTCAACAGCAAATTACGCCAGCAGATACAGACTTACCTAGCAAAGAGCCTGAAGGCGGAGGAGGTGTCATTTCAGGTTCATTTTTCCGATTCGATTTTGACGCGCATTCATTATACCGTCCATCGCAGCCGGTCTTCCGGACAGGAAATCACCCAAAGCAAACTGGAACAGGCGGTTCAGAATATTGCCCGGGACTGGAATGACAGACTCTATGAATCGATCAGGGCCACGTCAGGGGATGAAACAGCAAAACAGACCCTGGATATATTCAGAGATGGATTCAGCAGCAACTACCAGGACGATTTTGGAACCGAGACCGCCGTTGTTGACATTAACATCTGCAATCAATTGCAGCCAGATGAAATTAGAGCCGTCTTGGGACATTCTGAACAGGAGAAGTCACCCGGGACATCTTTGACACAGGCCAGCTTTAAAATCTATTCCATCGATTATTCGATTCCGCTGTCCGATGTCCTGCCAGTGCTTGAGAACATGGGGGTACGGGTGCTTGGGGAACGTCCCTATCGGATTAATACGGTCAACGGACAAAGCTTCAGGATTCATGATTTCGCAATCGTACGCAAGGATGGAAAACCGTTTGATCTTGCGACCAATGGCGAGAAGTTCGAGTCAACCTTCATTCAATGTTCCGAAGGACATGTCGAAAACGACGGCTACAATCAGCTGACCTTGATTGCCAATCTGACCTGGCGACAGATTGCCCTTCTTCGAGCCTATTATAAATATCTCAAACAGATTCGCCTGCGATACAGCGAAAACTATATCATTGATGCACTGGTTTCCAACCCCGAACTGGTGGTAGCCATTATCAACTATTTCAACGAGCGTTATCATCCGACTTCGACCGGTCACGCCGCTGATCAACGACTGGAGACGGTGCGAGGCCTGTTCGAACAGGTGCATACACTCGATGAAGACCGCATCCTTCGGGCGCTGCTTGACGTGGTGCTGGCGACGCTTAGAACAAACTACTTCCAACAACACGAAAACGGCCAGACAAAATCGTATATTTCGTTCAAGCTTTCCTCCGGTTCCATTCCCCGTATCCCTGAACCGAGTCCGAAGTTTGAAATATTTGTCTATTCGCCACGTGTCGAAGGCGTCCATTTGCGTGGTGGAGAGGTAGCCAGAGGCGGACTTCGGTGGTCGGAAAGACCCGAAGATTTCCGTACCGAGGTATTGGGCCTAGTCAAGGCACAACGGGTGAAAAATGCGGTGATTGTCCCGGTTGGATCAAAAGGAGGATTTGTTGCAAAACAACTGCCTGATGGAAACCGACAGGCTATTCAAAAAGAAGTGATTGCCTGCTATAAGATCTTTATCAGCAGTTTGCTCGATCTGACAGACAACCTCCGGAACAATCAGATTGTCCCGCCGAAAGACGTGGTTCGTCTGGACAAGGATGATCCATACCTGGTGGTGGCCGCTGACAAGGGAACAGCGACTTTCTCGGACATTGCCAACGGCCTGTCAGAACAATACGGTTTCTGGCTCGGGGATGCCTTTGCATCAGGTGGTTCCGTGGGATATGACCACAAAAAAATGGGGATTACCGCGCGCGGTGCATGGGAATCGGTAAAACGTCATTTCAGGGAGAGAGGCAAGGACATACAAAACACTGATTTCACCGTGGTCGGTATTGGCGATATGGGAGGAGATGTATTTGGCAATGGAATGCTGTTGTCCAAACATATTCGACTGATCGCTGCATTCAATCACTTGCATATCTTTATTGATCCCAATCCGGATGCGGCTGAAAGTTACCGGGAGCGCAAACGCCTTTTTGATACGCCAGGCTCCTCTTGGACGGACTATAACGAAACACTGATCTCGAAGGGAGGAGCTGTCTACTCACGGGATGCAAAATCGATCCAATTGTCTGAACAGGCCAAGTTGGCACTCGGTGCTGAAGAGAACCAATATGCTCCCAATGACCTCATCAATATCATACTCAAATCCGAGGTTGAACTGCTGTGGAACGGGGGAATCGGGACCTATGTGAAAGCGTCGAGTGAAACCCACGCAGATGCACAGGACCGGAATAATGACGTACTGCGTGTAGATGCCAATCAACTGCGCTGCAAGGTGATCGGGGAGGGAGGGAATCTAGGCATGACGCAACTCGGTCGGATCGAATTCGCTCAACGTGGCGGGCTTTGTTATACCGATGCGATAGACAACTCGGCCGGGGTCGATACCTCTGATCATGAAGTCAATTTAAAAATACTGCTGAATGCGGCAATGCAGCGGGGCGATCTCAAGATGCAGCAACGTAACGCCATGCTGGCTCGTATGGAGGATGAAATCGGGGTACTTGTTCTCAACAACAACTACATTCAAACCCAGATTCTCAGTATCGAAGCATCTTTCAGCCAAAAATTGATGCCCCAACAATCTCGTTCCATTGCCCTGCTCGAACAAAAGGGGCTGCTGAACCGGGCAATAGAATATCTTCCGGATGATGCAACATTAAAGGAAAGAATGGACAGCGGAAACTATCTCACCCGACCAGAGATCGCCGTCCTGCTGTCCTACAGCAAAATGAATCTTTATCAAAATCTGCTGCATACCACCTTGCCGGATGAAGCCTATCTGTCGAGTGAAATCATGCGCTATTTCCCCAAACTGATGACGCGGAAATACCCTGAACTGATCCAGCAACATCGACTGAAACGGGAAATCATCTCAACGCAACTGACCAATGAACTGGTCGGTATCATGGGGCCCTCGTTCCATTTGCGACTGGCCGACCTGACCGATGCCAGCGTCGAATCTATCTGTCGTGCCTATGTCACTGCGAGAGGCATCCTGTCAATTGAAGCGATCAACACACAGGTCCGTGAACTGGACAATCAGGTCAGCGCCCAGCTGCAGATGGAATGCCTGACACAGTGTGCAACCGCAATGGAATCCGCCATGACATGGTTGATCAGAAATAACGAGGGCCCGTTCGACATCGAACAGACGGTCACTCAATTCGCCAAGCCCTATCAGAAATTATGCCGTGATGTTGAAAAGTCGACGGCATCTGTAGCCGAAAGCTTCCTCGATACAGTAAACCACTATACGGGAAGAGGGCTGCCCCCTGCCCTGTCGAAACAAATCGCATCACTGATGACTTTATCGCATGCAATGGATATCATTGATATTGCTAGAGTGCATGGGAAATCAGCGGGCACGGTACGCGATGTTTATTTCCAGGTGTCCGATCAACTGGGATTGAACTGGCTGCAACACGCGATTGTGGCTTTACCGGTCACGAGCACATGGCATGAACGGGCACAATTCAGTTTGTCAGATGATCTCAGGGTGACACACGCGGCCATTACCTCCCGCGTCTTGAGTCAGGGCGGTACGGCCGGTAAAGCCCTGGAGCGCTGGATATCAAAAAACCGTAAAACAGTGAATAGTCTCAGCGACATGTTCTCGCATTTGAAAGAAGAAGTCAGCGTGGATTTCGCCATGCTGTCCGTATTGGTGAGCGAACTGAATCGGTTACGTTAAATTGGGTTGTCTGCGAAACTGTTCCGGATTATGACTTTTTCCGGTGACG
Organism: Candidatus Poriferihabitaceae bacterium; assembly: GCA_965214625.1. Lineage (GTDB taxonomy): Bacteria > Pseudomonadota > Gammaproteobacteria > Arenicellales > Poriferihabitantaceae. Next base: position 515,947 of record OZ243962.1, read on the forward strand.
TATATTTTCATTGGTGAAAGACCGACGTTCCCGAATACTCAATCTCAGCGTATTGGCGGCAGGGTGAATGAATGATTCTGGATTCGTTGCGGTCAAGCCCATTGCGATGAATAATGTGCTGCCCATCCCTCAATCCGGTTTCTGGGTTTTCGGATATGGATCTTTGATGTGGGATCCCGGTTTTTTGTTTATTCGTTCCCAAAAGGCACAATTGTTTGGCTATCACCGGCGACTTTGCCTGTGGTCCACGCGCTACCGGGGGACACATACCCAACCAGGATTGGTATTGGGTCTGGACCGCGGGGGGTCTTGTATCGGAATGGCCTATCTGGTTGATGAAAAACACCGCTCGCAAACAGCCGAGTATTTATATGATCGGGAAATGATCAGCGATGCCTATCAGCCGATTATCAAGAAACTCTATCTTGAAGATCGATCCGTTGCCGATGCGCTGACTTTTGTCAGCAAACCATGGCATTCCCAGTATGCCCCGCAATTGACGATCGACGAAACGGTGGCCATTGTCAAAAACGCCTGTGGACAGAAGGGTCCCAACAGTGAATACATATTGAGGACCGTCGATCACCTCAATCAGTGCGGTGTCCACAACACCGTATTGCATGGCATCTCAAAAACACTGGAGTTGCAATTATGACAGTGGACCGGTCGGTCACAATGACCGATTGATTGACAGCGCTTCAGTATCCCTGTTGCCGACAGCTATCCGGTCTGATTCAATCCAATTACACACTTCAATCCTTGGGAGTTATTTTTATGAGTGAAGAAACGCTTTTCAGTAAAATTGTCAACCGGGAAATACCGGCCGACATTGTTTTTCAGGATGATGAAGTCACCGCCTTTCGGGATATCCGCCCCCAGGCACCGACACATATCCTGATTGTACCGAACAAGATCATTCCTTCAGTCAACGACATCACATCTGAAGATCAGTCGACACTGGGGCACTTGTTTGTCGTGGCGAAACAGCTTGCCGAACAAGAAGGGATTGCACAGGACGGTTATCGGTTACTCATCAACTGTGGGCAGCACGGCTGTCAGGAAGTCTATCATCTCCACATGCACCTCGTCGGTGGACGTCCCTTGGGCGGCATGTTGAACCCGTTATAACCGATCGAATGGGTAATCTCTCGATATCCTAAACAGGCAGTATGACAGGCTAGAACTCTGCTAACGAACAGGCCGGCATGATGAACTTGCCCCTTCAAGAGAGTCTGTCAGCCCGGTCACCCGTCCTGTCCGTTGGTCCGGATGGGACACGGGACAGTCACCCTGTATCGCCAAATTCCAGTTGCGGTATCGCTGCCACCCCATCCGCCTGAACATCACGGCGACGGTTATCCGTCGCGGTTTTAGGTTTCCGCTGTTTTGCGCATCGTTGACTGCAGTAACACGACACAATAGGCCGCTATCCCCTCTTCCCTTCCACAAAATCCCAGTCGCTCCGTGGTCGTCGCCTTGACACTGACTTGATTCAATGCAATACCGAGATCCGAAGCAATATGTCGACGCATCGCCGGAATATACGGTGACAATCTCGGCTTTTCAGCGACAATGATACAGTCAAGGTTCAGTACCTGCCATTTCTCCTCAACCATTATTTCCCTTGTCCGGCGAACAAACTGACGGCTATCCACATTTTTATACTCGACCTTCGAAGGCGGAAAATGTTGTCCGATATCCCCTTTGGCCATTGCGCCAAGACAGGCATCGCAGATGACGTGCAACAGTACATCGGCATCAGAGTGTCCCGCCAGTCCCATCGGCCAATCAATATCGACACCCCCAATCACCAACGGTCGGCCCTCGACCAGTGGATGCACATCATAACCGTTTCCCACTCTCATGTCGTTGCTCCCGATATAATCGCTTCCGCAGTACGCAAATCCGATTCCAGTGTAATTTTTATATTCGTCGAATGGCTTTCGATCAATTGAGGCCGTCTCCCCATGTACTCCATAGCACAGGACTCATCAAAAACCGCTTGGTTCTGCGCGATACACGATTCAAGTGCCTGTCTTAACGGACCCAGGGGAAAGATTTGCGGCGTCACCGCCCGCCAGTAACTTTCGCGTGGAACTGTTTCGGTAATCTTGTTGTCACGATTGGATTTCTTCAATGTATCGTGGACCGGGATACCGAGCAGTGCACCATCCGGGTTTTCAGTCAGACAATTCACCAGTTTCTGTATGTCATCTTGCCGCACACAAGGTCGAACCGCATCATGGACCAACACCCAATCCCCGGGGGCAGCAACGTGTGATTGCACCAGAAAATGAATCGCATTCAAGACCGTATCGGCCCGTTCCGCCCCCCCATTGGCAATGCCGATGAGTTTGTCGTGATCAAATCGGCACCGCTCCCAGAAATCATCCTTCTGGCGAATACCGATGACGACCCCGTCAATGCAATTGACGGCACATAACCGCCTGAGCGTATGCACCAGTACCGGTTCTCCGGCGAGCAACAAATACTGCTTGGGGACCGGCGCTTTCATTCTACTGCCGAATCCGGCTGCAGGCACAATCCCCCAGATTTTGGGCTGTTTCCCCTTCACGTCGGGTAATTCTCCGGTTTTTACTATGTTTTCAATATCGTGACAGTTAAAATCCGCGACACTCGATGTACGACAATCATCCTCTTTAGCCTGCACAATGCTCATACCCGCGCTCAATCCGGTTCTCCCGGGAAAAAGCAACCCCGCGCGATGGAGCAATCTGCCCGGCTCGGCCTTTGGTCTTGCGATCGCCAAGGCCGCAGAACAATCAGCACATCCGCTTGTGATTGTACTCGATGAACCGAGACAACTTCAGATTCTCGAAGCAGAACTGCATTTTTTCCTGTCTCAGGAACAACCACTACCCATATTGCACTTCCCGAGTTGGGAGTGCCTGCCCTACGATGTCTTCTCGCCCCACCCGAGCATCATATCAGAACGACTGCGCATTCTTGCCAATTTACCCCATCTTGAAAACGGGATTGTGTTGACAACCTGCGCCAATCTGATGCAACGGCTTCCCCCGGTCGAATATGTGTCAGGGCACTCCCTTTGGCTGACAACAGGACAAAGAATCAACATCGAGGCCTTGCGAAGGCAACTCATATCCGCCAACTACCTCTCGGTCGATCAGGTCACCTCACCCGGCGAATTTGCGGTTCGGGGCGGCCTGATTGACCTCTTTCCAATGGGCGTTGACAATCCATTTCGAGTGGATCTGTTTGATGACGAAATCGAATCGATACGGACTTTCGACCCATCGACACAACGTTCCACCGGCCATATCAATAAGATTGAACTGCTACCGGCCAAGGAATTCCCGATGACCGAACAGGCAATCAAACGCTTTCGTGCCGCATTTCGCCTCAAGTTTGAGGGGGATCCGAGACAACAGACAGTCTATAGCGAAATCAGCAAGGGCCACACCCCTGCCGGTACCGAGTTTTTCTTTTCCCTGTTTTTCGAGGACACTGCATCGTTATTTGACTACTTGCCACCAGAACACATCTTGATTCTGGAACAGGATATAGAACAAGTGTCCCAATCGTTATGGGGAGAAATACAGGATCGTTACGTCAGTGCCAACTACACCGTTTCCCGTCAAGTCCTTCCTCCTGACAGTCTATATATTTCGCCTGATCAACTTGCCCAATACATCAAATCACGCAAACATATCATTCATCATCGCGAAAAATCGAGTGCTCAATTCTGGGTGGCCCCCTTTGATCATCATCAACAATTTCCGGTTGATCCCAGGAAACACGCCCCCTACCAGCCTCTGCTGAATCATCTCACTCACTCGAGTCATCGTATTCTTTTGGTGACTGAAACCGCGGGTAGACAGGATGCAATGCGAGAGTTGCTACACGCCAATGGACTGCACACCGTTGCGTACAACAACTTCAAGGATTTTTACCAATCTCAGAACATGAATATCGGCTTGAGCGTGGCGATGCTGGAGCGGGGATTGAAAAGTACATTCCTTCAGATTGAAGTCATCACCGAAAGTCAACTCTATGGTGACCGGGTCTTTCAGCGCAGAAGAAGAAGTGCCCAGTCCCTCGACCCCGAATCCATCATCAAATCCCTGGCCGAACTGAATATCGGAGACCCGGTTGTGCATAGCGAGCACGGTATCGGACGGTATCGGGGGCTCAAAAATCTCAACATCGCAGGAGAAGAAACCGAATTTTTGACATTGGAATATCAAGACAATGACAAGCTTTATATTCCGGTTCTCTCTCTCAATCTGATCAGTCGGTTCATTGGCGGGTCGCCTGATACCGCACCGATCCATCGACTAGGCAGCAACCAGTGGGAAAACGCCAAAAAAAGAGCCAGAGAAAAAGCCTATGACGTGGCAACAGAACTACTGGAAGTCGCAGCATTGCGAACGGCCAGGGGAGGGGTGGCCTTTGACATTCCCAAAGATGACTATCAGGCCTTTGTCAGTCGATTTCCATTCGAAGAGACGCCGGACCAAGCACAAGCTATCAGTGAAGTACTGGCTGATCTGAGTGTCAAGGAACCAATGGACAGACTGGTCTGTGGGGATGTCGGATTCGGCAAGACTGAAGTGGCACTCAGGGCGGCTTATATTGTCGCCAGCAACGACAGGCAGGTTGCCATTCTGGTCCCCACAACGCTGTTGGCGCAGCAACATTACCAGATCTTCGCTGATCGATTCGCCGATACACCCCTCACCATTGGCACCTTGTCGCGATTCAACAGCAAAAAACACGCCTCGGAGATACTGTCGCGTCTGAAACAGGGGTTACTGGATATCGTTATCGGCACACATAGATTGCTCCAGGACGATGTGCATATCAAGAATCTGGGCTTGCTGATCATCGATGAGGAACATCGCTTTGGTGTTCGACAAAAGGAAAGGATCAAGCAACTTAAAAGTCAGGTTGACATCCTGACGCTGACAGCGACTCCGATTCCAAGGACTTTGAATATCACGCTGTCGAAATTAAGATCGATTTCCATTATCGCCACACCACCCAATCATCGCCTGTCTATCAAGACCTTTATCAGGGAATGGAACCCGGGGTTGATCCGGGAAGCCTGCCTGAGGGAGATTCGACGGGGTGGACAGGTTTATTTTTTGCACAACGATGTCAGAACCATCGAAAAAACGGTGCAGGAACTCGCTGAATTGGTCCCCGAAGCCAGCATCGATTTCGGACACGGCCAAATGGGAGATCTCCAGCTTGAGCACGTCATGCAGAATTTTTACCACCAGCGATTCAATATTCTGGTGTGTACCACGATCATCGAAAGCGGTATTGACATTCCGTCTGCCAATACCATTATCATCCATCGTGCAGACCGGTTCGGATTGGCACAGCTTCATCAGATACGCGGCCGCGTTGGTCGATCTCATCATCAAGCCTATGCCTATCTGCTCATCCCGGATCGGAAACTACTCACAAAAAATGCCGAAAAACGGCTGGATGCGATTGATTCCATGGAAGATCTTGGCTCTGGATTTGCACTCGCCTCACACGACCTCGAAATTCGCGGTGCGGGGGAGTTGCTCGGTGAAACCCAAAGTGGCTCGATCGATACAATCGGATTTTCACTGTACAGTGAGTATCTCGCTCAAGCCGTCAGGTCCATAAAGTCCGGCCAAATCCCGGTGGAATCGAAGAGTAACGACTCACATCCAGCCACCGTGATTGACGTACAAGCCCCTGCCTTGTTTCCTGAAGACTATCTGGCCAATGCACATACCCGACTGATCCTGTACAAACGCATCGCCAGCGCCTTGTCTGATCAGGAATTGGATGAATTGCAAATCGAGACCATTGACCGATTTGGCCTACTACCCGAATCGGCCAAAAATCTCTTCAGGCTGACTTCGATTCGATTACAGGCGGAAAAGCGCAACATTCGAAAAATCGAGATGACCGAGCAAGGGGGAACCATCGAGTTTGGTGAACACCCAATGATTGATCCTGCCATCATCTTTCAGATGATTCAGCAATCTCCTCATCACTATCAATTATCAGGTCCGAACGCATTTAGGATAAAGGGTCAATTTACCGATGCGGATGAACGAATCAGAAAAATTGAATCCGTTTTAACCGTACTGACTCGCGAGGAACAGGTTTAGCCATCCACTAATCGGATGATGGGCTTATGCTATACTGCGAAGACGGATTTTTGTTCAGAACCATGCATCGATTCACCATCCTCACCGGTTTGTTGTGCCTGTTTTGCGGCACAACCGTCTTTGCCAGGGATTATCACGTCGAACTCGTTGTATTCGAAAGGGCATCTATCGAGAATGAACTGAATCAACAGGTCATGCGTTCCGACCGCCTGCAAACAAGACAGGCGCAGTTGGAAACACTCAAAACCAAGGCCAACACCGAAATCGGACTCAGTGACTCGCTCACCTACCTGGAGACGGCCGAAAACAGTCTCATTGCCAACGGGTATCATATTCTCAAATCAGCACACTGGAGACAAGCCGCCAGTGTATATCAGGATGCACCCCTGATTTCGTTGGTCGATGAGAGCAAGAACCGGCCTTCTCATCTGTCTGCCGGCCTTGTCAGAATCTATAAGACCACCTTGATTTTTGCTGATGTTGACTTGCAGCTCACGCTCGACCGACCGGCCCGGTTAATCGAAGGGGAAGAAACCGAATTGGCTACCGATGGCCTTTCGGACACAGTGGTGGAACTGAATGCCGGGGCTAATGGATTATTATTGGGTGAGCACGACCCTTCACCTGAAAACTATTTCATTTCAGAAAAAAGACGATTGAAATTCAAGGAAGTACACTATTTTGATCATCCCCTTTTTGGCATGATATTGGGGGTCTGGCCCGTTGAAACGGAAACGGTTGAATGAGATAGGGCCAGATTGCCACGCTATATCTTCAGATATCGCGAAAGTAAAAACACTTTTTTCGATGCCTTTCGAAAGGATGCTTGTATCATCTCCAGCGTGATGGCATCACCCCGGCCTGCGGCTGGATTGACGACCAGAGCCAGGCAGGCATACTGCAGGCCCAATTCCCTGGCCAGCGCCGTTTCAGGCATCCCGGTCATACCGACAATATCGGCACCATCGTTTTCGAGCCTGTCTATCTCTGCGGCACTTTCGAGTCTCGGGCCCTGCGTCGCCGCATAGGTTCCCCCGTCGACCAGCGTAACCCCGGCCGACTTGGCAGCATGAAGTAACGAGTTCCTTAATGGCTGGCTATAGGGGTACGCGAATTCAATATGCTGCAACTGGGAACGGTCACTGTCATAAAACGTATGCTCTCGCCCCCAGGTATAGTCGATGATCTGATCTGGCAGAACCAGTCCGCCACATTGATACTGCGCATTGATTCCTCCGACCGTTGCCAAGGCAACGATGTGCGTAGCCCCCAACTGTTGCAGTGCCCAAAGATTGGCTCGATAGTTGATTCTATGTGGTGGAATCGAATGTATGCGTCCATGTCGGGGCAGAAAAAAAATCGAGTTTGAGAACAGCCGTCCGACAACAATTTCGGCGGATGGCAACCCATATGGCGTATCAACAGCACGACGGTCCTCCACGACAAGGTCGGGTATTTGGGTCAGGCCACTGCCGCCGATCAGTGCGATTTTTTTCATCGTTCGCCCCATGTGAACACCCTCGTGGTCATCTGTGTCAACCAAGACCGGAGCATGATGAACCCAACTGCAAATTCACCGACGTCTTCCATGCTCACGAAGACAGCTTACCCTCTTTGTGCATCACGGTTCAAAATTTCTTGGTTGGAAGGAAAGATCCCGTTTGGCCGCATCAATGGGGCAAACGAGATTTTTCGACATCCTGCCGGCCATTGCAGGAGAAAGAAAACCGAGTCCCGGCAACCACCGCACCAGACGGAGACACCATTTGACCAGTGGCAGCGGCACTTCAATCATTCTCGGTTTCATTTTCAGTGAATCGTATACTCGCACAATCATATCGCGATAGGTCAACTGTTCTGCACCCCCGAGATCATACCGTCTAGCCAGACCGGTCAATGGCATCTGCATCATCTGAACACAAGCACAAGCAATATCTTCGGCATGCACAGGCTGACGCAAGGAATCGGCCTTTTCAAGTATCGGAAATACACGAAAAAACTTGATTATTTTCTTAATAAAATTGATATTTTTGTTTCTACTTCCACCATATATCAGCGTCGGGCGAAAGATACAAAGATCCAGATTGAACGCTTCGGAAAACTGCATCAACCACTGCTCACCGCTGTTCAGTTTCTGTGCGATGTGACGTTCTCGCGGGTCTTCACTATCCCGTTTGCTGATCACGCTGGTCGAACTGAGGGCAATGATCCGTTGCGGTCGGAAACGCTCAAAGACCGTTGCCAATTCGCTGGATGTCCAGATGGGTGCCAAATTAATCCATACATCTATCCCGCCAAGATCATCGGCAGGCACCTTGGCAAAATACTCGGGCGCAAAACGATGGAGATAGCGATGACGGTCAGCGGGCTGCGATTGCTGTCGATTGATCCCAATCGTCTGATAATGACGGGGCAAGAGCGGAATCAGGAAATCACCTACATCCGACCCCAACCCGGTAATCAATACAACAGGGCGACGCTGTTGGCCTGGAAAATCAGGGGACAATTCATCGATCGGAAACACCTGTCTCCACCACAACATTTTCTTGAAACAGGATTGACCCAGACGAAGCAGGCTGATCATCCACAAATGACTCATGACCAACAGTGTCATCCCGTATAATCCCAGCGTTCCGACACGCTTTGGCCGATGCTTTTTATAATAGATCAACATACTACGATGTTTGGATTTCTCGACCTGAAAGGCGGTCGTGCCGGCTGAAACGCCCTGTTTGTGAAAGACTGAAATGTGGGGGCAGAACAGGACCTGGTAACCTGCGTCACGCACCTTTCGACAAATATCCAGATCCTCACAATGTAAAAAGTAGTCCTCATCCAGCCTCCCCACTGCCTCAAGCGGCTGACGGCGAATCATCATCGCCGCTCCTGAAACCGCATCCACCGGTTGTGGGTCAATGGGCAATGGCTGATAGGTGAGATCCACCCCGGACAGTTTTTTTCCCAATCCAAGCGCCGTGATCAGACTGCGGGTAAAAGTAGGCTCATTACGCCGGCAACCTCTTTGTTCGCAGCCATTCTCATCGAACACCAGGGCACCGGCGATGGCAACCGATTGATTGGTATCCAGTACCTGGCAAAACTTGTCAATCGTCTGTGGATAAATCACACAATCGGGATTCAACAACAGGACATAATCACAAGACGCCTGGACGAGACCGACATTGACCGCCCGAGAAAATCCGATATTGGCACGATTTCGTATGATTTCAATTCGATGAATATCAGATTGGAGTTCACTGACCAACCGCATACTGTGATCCTTTGAACCATTGTCGACCAAAATCACCTCGACTGGCGAGACCGAATCCAAAACCGACAAGAAACAGCGCCTGAGATAGGCACCACTGTTGTAGTTCACCACAATGACACTGGCCAAATACGGTTTCATGTACTTGATCGAATCAATAAAGACCGTGCATGGAAAAGGCGAGCAACATGTGATCAGTGGGGCGTTTCAATCATCCGGGACGAGAAATCGGCATCGATTGGACCGGTTGCCTGCCCCTGTTCTTCCCATCGGGCGCTCCCTGTGTGGTCTGCGATCAGCGTTGTGAATATTTGCGTTCCATCGAAGGCGGTGACAAGCACAATCTGGGGGGCATCCGCCTTCCCCGCTGACAGTCGCATGCTCGACATCGATCAATGACTCCGGTTCAGGCCGACTTCAGTCATCCGACTGACAGGCGGATAACAACAGGATTGGGTTCATCCATCCTCTCCTTAAACCGACGGCCTCTCATCATCAAGCAATCGCTTGAGATACCGGCCGTAGTCGTTCTTGTTGAGTTGGGTTGCCAGCGTATCTAGCTGCTCATTGTCAATATAGCCCATCCGCCAGCATATTTCCTCGGGGCAGCAGATTTTCATGCCCTGCCGTTGTTCTATGGTCTCAATAAACTTGGCCGCATCGAGCAAAGAATCATGGGTACCGGTGTCCAGCCAGGCCATTCCCCGACCCATCACTTCCACACTCAACAGCCCCTCATCCAGGTAACTCCGATTGAGATCAGTGATTTCCAACTCACCTCTTGCCGACGGCCTCAGGTTCAAAGCCCGTTGGACAACCGTTTCATCATAAAAATACAAGCCGGTTACTGCATATTTCGACTTCGGTCGTATCGGTTTTTCTGCCAAATCAATAGCCTTGCCCTCCTTGTTGAATGTCACCACACCATAACGTTCGGGGTCTTTGACCTGATAGGCGAAGACACGCGCACCTTGCCTGATGCCCGCCGCAGACTCCAATCGATCAGTGAGTTGGTACCCATAAAATATATTGTCGCCAAGAATCAGTGCGCTGGGTTGATTCCCAATAAACTCGGAACCGATAATGAAGGCTTGCGCTAACCCGTCCGGACTGGGCTGAACAGCATATGACAGATTCACACCCCACTGCTCACCCCCTCCCAGTAACAGCTGGAACCGGGGTGTATCTTCCGGGGTCGAAATGATCAATATATCCCTGACCCCCGCGAGAAGCAAGACAGACAAGGGATAATAAATCATGGGTTTGTCATAAACCGGAATCAGCTGTTTCGAAACCGCCTTTGTGGTCGGCCAAAGCCGTGTGCCGGAACCACCCGCCAGGATGATACCTCTCACTGAAGCAACCCTCCTGCGCGTGTCTCACGCACACCCAAGCGCTGGCCCCGTTGCGGATTGCGTGACAGCGCGGCATCCACCCACGCTTGATTGACCAAATACCATTCAACCGTTTTTTGCATGCCCGAGTCAAATGACTCCCGCGGCCGCCAATCCAATTCGGTCATTACCCGGGTCGCATCAATCGCATAACGATAGTCATGCCCGGGACGATCAGTGACATAGGTGATCTGTGAAGCATACGAACGATTTTGACCGGCTGGTTGCAGACGATCCAATATATGACAAACAGTTTTGACCACATCGAGATTGGTCCGCTCCGCATGACCGCCGACATTATAGCTTCGACCCGGCTTCCCGTGACACAGTATCTTCACCAGTGCACGGGCATGGTCATCCACATACAGCCAGTCCCGCACATTCTCGCCATGACCATAAACCGGTATGGGTTGCCCGCTGATCGCCTTCGATATAATGACAGGGACCAGTTTCTCCGGATACTGGTAAGGGCCATAGTTATTTGAGCAATTGGAGAGCACCACTGGCAATCCAAACGTTGCATGCCATGCCCTCACGAGATGGTCCGAAGCGGCCTTGCTGGCCGAGTAGGGGGAGTTGGGCTGATAGGGAGAATGCTCGGTAAAGGCCCCTTCGTCACCCAGACTGCCAAAAACCTCATCGGTTGAAATATGATGGAAACGAAACCCATCAGTTTGTCCTGTGGCACACTGTCGTTCGTAGTAACGACGGGTTACCTCAAGCAGTCGGTAGGTGCCGACAATATTGGTCTGTATGAATTCTGCCGGTCCGTCGATTGATCTGTCGACATGGGATTCCGCCGCAAGATGCATAATGGCATGGGGCCGATAGCGGTCGAAAATCGCCGTCATGGCTTGTGCATCACAAATATCGACCTGCTCGAAATGGTAGCGGGGATGGTCCGACTCGCACTCCAGTGTCTGCACATTTCCCGCATAGGTCAATTTGTCAACGTTGACCACGCTGCAACAAGCGTCATTCAACAGATGGCGAATGACCGCCGAACCGATAAACCCCGCACCGCCAGTGACCACGATTGTAGTGCCCCTCATCGACTCATTCATTTCAAATACCGGCAGAGTCCGTCTTCAGGATGCATCGGACAGGAGTTTGACATACTTCCCGATACCTTGTTCAATCGTCTCAAAAACGTGGTTATACCCCGACTCGCGCAGTCTCGATAAATCCGCACAGGTATAGCTCTGATATTTTCCAACGAGCACATCGGGAATCGGTACATATTGAATTTCGCCGCTCTCGATTGCCTCGTGCAAGCCAACCTGAGGCTGCTGGCGGGATGCCCGACAGGCATTAATCACCGCTAAGGCCACTTCGTTGAAACTCTGTCCCCGACCCGTACCGACATTGAAAATACCACTGATGTCAGGATGGTCCCATAAAAACAAATTTACCCGCACAACATCATCGACCGATACAAAATCTCTGCGTTGCTCACCATCTCCATAGCCCCCTGATCCCTTGAACAAACGTACTCTGCCGGAGGCCTGATATTGCTGGTGAAAATGCCAGCCGACGGAGGCCATGCGTCCCTTGTGCTGTTCTCGCGGTCCATACACATTGAAATAGCGCAAGCCGGCGATCTGAGCCATCCCTGTCCCGGTGCGCTGACGACGCAAGTAGTTATCGAACAACAACTTGGAGTATGCGTAGGCATTCAGAGGCGACTCATTGGCTGGATCTTCTGCAAAACGGGTGCTGGCGCCATAGACGGAAGCGGAAGAGGCATAGATCAAACGTCCGTGATGTCGCTGGCAGAAATGATACAGCAGTTTTGAGTAGGTGAAATTGTTTTCCATCACATAGCGACCGTCGGTCTCCATCGTGTCTGAGCAGGCCCCTTGATGGAAAATGACATCAATATTACCTTCCCAGTTGTCTTCCATCATGTGTCGGAATGTGGCCTTGTCGATATAATCCGCAATCCGCAAATCCGACAGATTGACCACCTTGTCGGCATTCTTGAGATGGTCGACCAGCAGGATATCATCAATCCCCCGATCATTGAGCGCCTTGATCAAATTCGAACCGATAAACCCTGCTCCGCCAGTGACAATAAACATTATTGCATCTCCTTTCCCTGCTGCAAGGCCACCTTGAGTTCTTCCATTCCCACGGTCGCCGTACCCAGTTTGGACACCACAATACCTGCGGCAGTATTGGCCAGTTCCAGCGAATCCGCATCATTCAGACCGGTCGCCAATGCCATTGCCATAACAGCAATCACCGTATCGCCTGCGCCACTGACATCGTACACCTCGTGTGTTTTTGCCACGCGGTGCATGGCGGTCGATTGCCGATTAAACAGAACCACCCCCTTTTCACTCAAAGTAATCAGCAGTTTACTGATCTCCAGTGCCTCAATCAGGGCAGCAGCCTTGTGTCCCATTTCTTCGCGGCTGTCCGCTTCACCGACGACAGCTTCAAACTCCTTCAGATTGGGCGTGATCATGGTCGCCCCCCTGTATCGTTCAAATTGACTCCCTTTCGGGTCCACCAGCACAGGCTTATCATGCCGATTGGCCATCTCAATCATTTGCTCGATACGGCCAAGTCCGCCTTTAGCATAATCCGACAGTACCACGATGTCGTGCTGATCAATCAGTTCCTCGAATTGTTTCATGCTCCGGTTTAAGGCATTGACACCCGGTGAGGTTTCAAAATCAGCCCGCAACAGCTGTTGATTTCTGGATATCACACGCAACTTGATGGTGGTTTTGATGTTTTCATCGACGACAAGTGCCGAGGTCACGCCACACGCACGGGCAAGATCGTCAACCCGTTCTCCCGCCTCATCCTTTCCAACGATACCCAGTAGCGTACTTTGCCCGCGTAATGCGGTCACATTACAGGAAACATTTCCCGCACCGCCAATACGTTCTTCGGTACTGTCAACCGAAACCACTGGAACGGGAGCTTCAGGAGAAATCCGATCAACCGAGCCAAACCAGTAGCGATCAAGCATCACGTCTCCAACCACAAGTACGCGGATGTCTGCAAGCCGTTCGAGCTTATCTTCTACCCATTCCATAGTAAATCAGTCCCGCTTCTTTTATCGCCTGAGGAAAAAATATATTTCTTCCGTCCACTACCACGTTACCTCTCATTTTCTCAACGATCTGCGGCAAATCCGGCGAACGGAAAAGCCCCCACTCGGTCACCACGATCAATCCATCTGCATCCGTCAGCGCGTCGTAGCAGTTATCTTTGAATAATAACAGGTCCTTTCGCTCTCCATAGATCCGCCTTGCCTCATCGGTTGCAACAGGATCAAATGCCTGTACCCTCGCGCCCCTCTCCCACAATGCCTCAATCAAAACCCGACTGGGCGCATCACGCATATCATCCGTACCCGGTTTGAATGACAACCCCCACACGGCGAAACATTTACCGTTCAGATCTTCTCCGAAATGCTGCGTGATCAACTCAGCGGTTTTTTTCTTTTGGTCTGTATTAATGGCCTCTACCGCCTCCAGCAGTCTTGCATCGTACCCCTTCTGCCTGGCAGTTCGAGACAACGCCCGTATATCTTTCGGAAAACAGGATCCCCCATAACCACATCCCGGATAAATAAACGAAAAACCAATTCTGGGGTCCGAGCCAATCCCCTGTCGAACCGACTCGATGTCTGCACCCAATTTGACCGCCAGATTTGACATTTCATTCATGAAAGAAATCTTGGTTGCGAGCATGGCGTTGGCAGCATACTTGGTCAACTCCGCAGAAGGAATATCCATGGTGATCATACGATCATGATTGCGATTAAACGGCGCATAGAGCACCTTCATCAGGTTCAGTGCCCGCTCATCATCGGTACCGATGATAATCCGGTCTGGCTTCATGAAATCCTCTACGGCGGCTCCTTCTTTCAAAAACTCCGGGTTGGAAACGATGCTGAAAGGAATCGTTTCATTGCGTGTCTGGAGCACTTCATTAATCACGGAATACACCTTCTGGGTTGTACCGACCGGTACCGTGGACTTGATGACAACCACACTGTAGCGCTGTATCAGTTCACCGACTGATCTGGACACCTGAAGCACATGGCCAAGGTCAGCCGAACCATCTTCACCCGGCGGGGTGCCGACCGCAATAAAGATGACCTCGCCATGCTCGACCCCCTGGCCAATATCGGTGGAGAATTTGAGGCGTTGAGCCGCCGCATTTGCCTCAACCAGCACATCGAGCCTGGGTTCATGGATCGGTATCTGGCCGCTTTGCAATGCCTTTATCTTGTCTTTGTCGGTATCAATGCAAAGGACATGATTGCCCATTTCAGACAAACAGGCGCCGGTCACTAATCCGACATAGCCGGTACCTACTACGGTAATCTTCATGCTTGTAAGGGATGGTATATGATGATCGGTTCGGGTCGCTCGGCGATCAGCCCGCGGTGCTTCGCACAGCACTCCCGGATACCCGATTGGAGATGCGTTTTTGTACCGACCCCCACGCCTTGCAGCCAGGACATTGCCAGTGCAACGAGTGACTGTTGAATCCACATTGTCGACAGTGATATTCGCGGGCCACGCTGACGACCTGCGGCAGCAGTAAAGCCAGCAGTGAGAGTGTTTCCCCTTCACGCGCCGCCAGGTTCCGCTCTCCTTTGAGTGTCATCAATTGGGACAGATTCTCGAAATTCGGATATTGACGAACCAGATCGACCAGCAAAGCGTGTCCCTGCGCTTCTCCTTGTTCACGCCGGGTCAATTCCACCAGCATTGTGATAATACGGGGGTCTGGATTTTTATGCAGCGCTGACTGCAGAAACTGTCTCAGAGATCTGCTGTCTCCAAGCACGCGATAACTGTTTGCAATATGCTCAACCACTTCACCAAGGGCCTCCGGTGCCCAGTGCTCCAGTTCCCGCCATATGCCGATGGCATTATGGTGATTGCCCTTCATTGATGCAATCCGGCCTGACTGGATTACCGCCCTGACGCAGTGTGAATAACATTCAAAAGCGGCATCAAGATCTCGTTCGGCCTGCTCATAACTCCCCCGAATCATCGCACTTTCAGCGAGTTCACAATGATATTGTGCCAGCGCCTCGGAATAGTCATGTTCAGAGAAACGCTGAAGGTCCTCGGTGACCGCGATTGCGTTCAGCCACTCCTTTTCCTGATCATAAATCTGCAGTAAAAATCGACAAGCGGACTCCTGGTACTGCGGAATCTGCTTTAATTCCTGAAACAGATTTTCAGCACGATCAAACAGGCCAGCCTTGAGATAGTCCTGTGCCAATTCGAACAACGCGGCTGACCGCAATCGGGCATCCAAATCAGCTCTCGTAACAAGGTTTTGATGGATTCTGATAGCCCGTTCCGTTTCACCCCGCCGCCTGAAAAGATTGCCCAACGCCATATGTATCTCAATCGTGTCACTGTCGACCTCGACCGCCTCAAGGAACGCCTGAAGCGCCTTGTCGGGCTGCTCATTGAGCAAAAAATCCAGTCCCTTGAAATAGACAGCAGGCAGTTTTTTCGTGTTTCCCGCAACCGCATCCGACCCCGGGGCCCGACTGGCCATGATCCATCCACCTGCCGCAGCAATGGGTAACAGCAACAATAGCCAGGCCGGGTCCATCAGCTGTCGATCAAAAGCATGCGGTTGGAATGCCGACTCAAGGCTCTCGCCTAATGCCTGATCGACTCGAGATTTCTGACCTCCTTCCTGGCTTTCGACAGGGCCCGTCTCATTTTCAATGTCACAAGAAAAGAAACACTGTACCCGGTAATCACTCCAATCGTAAAAATCGAAAGAATCAACATCGATAAGTGCATTTCCATGGTTGCAGACAGATACTGAATGGTGACTGTCCGATTGTTCATGTACGTGAAAGTCAAACCAATAAAAACAGCTATAATGATAAAAACAACGTATAGTAGCTTTTTCACTGATCTATCCTCTACTTGCCTCCATCCACTCTCTTTTTGAGGTTGACACCGGGTTTGAAATGCGGCACATATTTTTCCGGGACCATCACTTTTTCGCCCGTTTTTGGATTTCGTCCAATACGCGGGGGGCGGTAATGCAATGTCATGCTGCCAAACCCCCTGATCTCGACCCGATTGCCAACCGCCAGCCCGGAAGACAGGTGCTTGAGAATCGTATTCACCGCCAGTTCAACATCTTGTTCTGATAAGTGCACTTGCTCAGCAGTGATATCAGCCACCAGGTCCGATTTGGTCAAAGCAGGTTGTACCAGTGCCTTCTTATCGTCAAACAACATGCTTACTGGCCCCCCTGTCAGGAAGATTGCTTGTTCAGCTGCGCTTTGAGCTTGTCACCCAAGGACACACTCCCCATACTGGAATCGCGCGCGTATTCCTGAACTGCCTCTCCCTCCAACTCCATCTCACGTACCTTGATTGACAGCACGATCCGTCGGTCTTTCCTTTCTATACTGGTGATTTTTGCTTCAATTTCATCACCCTGATTGAGAACGGTTCTGGCATCTTCAATCCGGTCCCGCGAAATTTCAGAGACACGCAGATAGCCCTCGATATTGGGCGCGAGCTCGATGGTTGCCCCCTTCGCTGTAATTTCCTTGACCTGTCCCTTCACGGTACTGCCTTTCCCATTTTCTGTCACATAGGCAGCAAAAGGATCTTCACTTGCCTGTTTCAGTCCAAGGGAAATCCTTTCTCTTTCAGCATCCACAGCAAGCACCACCACGGTCAACTCATCACCCTTCTTATATTCCGTCACGACTTCTTCACCCGGACGATTCCATGACAGGTCAGACAGATGCACCAGTCCATCGATCCCCCCTTCAACACCAATAAATATCCCGAAATCCGTGATCGAGCGAATCCGTCCCGTCATCACGTTCCCTTTTTTATGCGTGGCAGCGAATTCTTCCCATGGATTCGGGGTACATTGCTTCATCCCCAGTGAAATCCTGCGCCGTTCCGGGTCAATATCAAGCACCATGACTTCGACATCATCACCCAGACGACACACCCGGCCGGGATGAATGTTCTTGTTCGTCCAGTCCATTTCGGACAAGTGAACCAGTCCTTCGACCCCTTCTTCCAATTCCACAAATGCACCGTAATCAGTGATATTGGTGACCTTGCCGAAAAGACGGGTATCAACCGGATAACGACGTCCCAAATCGAGCCACGGATCCTCACCGAGTTGTTTCAAACCGAGTGAAACACGGCATTGTGCCTTGTCGAACTTAAGCACCCTGACATCAATCTCATCACCAACATTCAGCACCTCTGACGGATGCCTGACCCGTTTCCATGCAAGATCAGTGATGTGCAGCAAACCATCCAGACCGCCCAGATTGACAAACGCCCCATAATCGGTCAGATTTTTGACAATCCCCTTGACGATTTGGCCCTCTTCCAGCGTATCGAGTAATTTTTCCTTCTCTTCACTCAATTCATGCTCTACGATGGCCCGTCTTGATACCACAATGTTATTGCGTGACTGATCAAGCTTAATAATCTTGAACTCCAGTTCCCGACCTTCAATGTAGGAAGAGTCCTTGATGGGACGAACATCCACCAGTGACCCGGGCAGAAAAGCCCGCAGATTATTGACATCGACGGTAAATCCGCCTTTGACCTTGCCGGTGATCATGCCGGTGACGATTTCATCTTGTTCGTACGCCTTGAACAACTCATCCCAGGCCCGTGCCCGCATCGCCCGCTCCCGGGACACCTTGGTATTTCCCGTGCCGTCTTCCACCGCCTCAAGCGCAACCTCGACCTGATCGCCAACCTTGACGGTCAACTCACCGGCTGCATTCTTGAACTCGACCGCCGGAATCTCGGCATCTGACTTCAGCCCGGCACTGACGACAACATAGTCATCATTGGCTTCCACCACATCACCGATAATGACTTCACCAGGTCGCATGACCACATTGGCCATACTCTCCTCTAATAATGCCGCAAAATTCTCTGTCATGATGATTTACTTGACCCAGTAACAGATCGATGTCATCGACACAAACATCGTTGAGACTGTTACTAATTAATAATAAATTAAACTGTTTACTTTCAAGCCTTGCCAACCACAAAACAGCAAGACTCACCTAGTACGACGTCGCAGTCCAACGTCAGTCATCCCCCCAATCCGATTTACTCATCCGATTCAAGACAGATGTCCATACAACGCATTTGCGCAAACCTTGCCAGGAGTGCGACTTCACTCGACCTCAACCGAACCACTATCGTTCACCGCCTTTCTTCGATACGGACACGCAGACCTGCATGACTTTGGACACCACTTGTTGCACATCCAGCCCGGTAGTATCAAGATGGACTGCATCTGCAGCCGGTTTCAACGGTGATACCCTGCGGTTGATGTCACGACGGTCCCGCTCGGCAATCTCCCGCAAAAGATCGGCTATGGTAACAGCAAAACCCTTACCTCTCAACTGTTTAAAACGCCTTTGAGCCCGCGCCTCGACACTGGCGGTCAGATAGATTTTACAGTCCGCCTTCGGAAAAACAACCGTTCCCATGTCCCGCCCATCTGCAACCAAACCCGGTCTCTTTGCACATTGTCTTTGCCACGTCAGCAGGGCTTGCCGCACACCGCCGAGCGCCGCCAGTTTGGACGCACGCCCCCCTGCCGATTCAGTTCGGATCTCCGATTCCAGCGATTTTCCGGCAAACCTGACCTGTCCACCCTCAAATTCAATCTCCATTTGATCGATCAGTGAGATCAGCGCACACTCATCCGTCAGCGCAACTTGCTGTTGGTCTGCCAGCCAACCCAGTACCCGGTAGAGTGCACCACTGTCAAGGTAATGCCACTTCAACCGTTTGGCGATGTGCTGGGCAACCGTGCCTTTCCCGGAGCCACTCGGACCGTCAATCGTCAACACGGGGACACTAGCACACATCAATCGTCATCCCGACCCGATTGGCCAACGTGCGAAAATCAGGGAAAGAGGTCGCAACATTGGCACAATCGAGAATCTCGACCTGGTCACTTGCAACTGCGCCTGCCACACTGAAGGCCATTGCGATCCGGTGGTCACCCTCACTTGAAACCTGCCCCCCGGAAAACCGACCACCTTCAATATCCAGTCCATCGTCGTATTCCTGTACGGTGACTCCAAGTGCTCTCAATCCATTCACGATACTGCGGATACGATCACTTTCCTTCACTCTGAGCTCTTTGGCACCCCGAATACGCGTCACCCCCTCGGCACATCCTGCCGCGATGGCGACAGCCGGAATCTCATCAATCGCCAAGGCAACTTCCTCGCCACCAATATCACAACCTTTCAAAGAAGAGCTCTTGACCAGCAGGTCGGCAACGGGCTCTCCGCCGATCTCCGTTTCATTGAGACTTTCAATACACCCTCCCATCTTCAACAGGATCGCAAGCACCCCGTTTCTTGTCGGATTTACCCCCACTTTCGTCAACCGCAGTTCACTATCCGGAACAACCAAGCCGGCGACCATGAAAAACGCCGCCGACGACAGGTCGGCCGGCACACTGAATTCACCGCCGTGCAAAACCCCGTTCTGGCCCAATCTGATCGACTGGTTCTGCCGGTGAACGGGATACCCCCATCCCCGCAGCATCCTTTCGGTATGATCCCGGGTCGTGATCCGTTCGGTAATAACCGTCTCACCCTGTGCATAGAGGCCTGCCAGCAACAAGCAGGATTTTACCTGGGCACTGGCAACCGGCAACGTATAGTGGATACCCTCAAGTCGTGAAACAGGATGGATTGTGAGTGGTGGCCGCCCATCACGAGCACAGATCGATGCTCCCATTTTCTCCAGCGGGCGGATAATCCGGTTCATCGGACGCTCAGACAGCGATGCATCTCCAACCAATTGCGACGGCCACGGCTGTCCCGCCAGCAATCCGGTCAACAGCCGAAAGGCGGTGCCGGAATTACCCAGATCAAGCACATCTTCAGGCGGCATCAGACCAGCAAGACCCACGCCCTGTATCTCGTAATCTCCGGGGCCGATACGATTGATCGCGACTCCCATGTCCCTAAACGCGGTCATCGTTGCGAACACATCCTCACTTTCCAGCAAGCCGCTGACTCGAGTCCAACCCTGTGCAATCGAGCCGAGAATCACCATCCGATGAGAGATCGATTTATCCGCGGCCACACCGATTTGGCCTGCCAGCGCATCAACAGGCAATGAGAAAAATTTCATCCCAGATCATCCGGCAAAATGGCGGTATCCGATTTGCCCCGTTCGTCCGTCACCCGGGCCCGAGCCTGCTTCGACGCGGCAAACAGGGTCTCCAATGCCGCGCCATCGCCCTGTTCGATCAACATCGCGATAGATTCCAGCTGACGTTGGAATTTCGTCAGATGGGCCAGTAACGGCGCCTTGTTCATCAGCATGATGTCGCGCCACATTTCAGGATCACTCGACGCCGTTCGGGTGAAGTCATAAAAGCCGCCGGCCGCCATTTCATAGCAGACGGACCGGTCGTCTGAACTGGCAAGAAAATCCATCATCGCGTAGGCAAGCACATGGGGCAAATGGCTTGTAATGCCAAGCACTCGATCATGTACGGCGACGTCCATGATCCGAATTTCGGCACCCACGGTTTGCCACAACCCGCCGACCAGCGCACACGCATCACGATCCGTATCGGGCAATGGGGTGAGTACAACCTTGTGTCCGTCAAACAAGTCCGCCTTCGCCGCCCGAACCCCTGATTTCTCTCTGCCCGCGATGGGATGCCCGGGCACAAATCGGCTGAATCGTTCCTTCAGACAGGCTCTTGCTGTCGTCACAATCGCCGATTTAACACTGCCCACATCGGTAACCACCTTCTTTTCCGTCACTGCCGGATGGATCCGGGTCAGCAACTCGGCAACGGTGTTCACCGGTGTGGCCAGCACCACCAGGTCCGCCGCCTCGACCGCCTTGATCGGATCGTACTCGATATCATCAATGACATTGAGCTTTAATGCCGTTTGCAGATTTGCCTCGGATCGTCCCACTCCAATGACCCGGCCCACTGATTGGGACCGTTTAAGCGCGATCGACAGCGAACCGCCGATCAGGCCGACCCCGAATACCGCCATAGTGGGAACAAACAAGTGCGCAGTCATACGTGGTTAAATCCGAACGACCGGTCCGTCACAAGACACTCGAACTTGGACCGGGCTACAACTGCAGGACACAACCATTTCAACGGGAAATCGGATAAGAGCCAAGATGCTTGAATAGCCCGGCTTCCTCCTTGAGCTGTGCCAATGCTTTCGACACCACCTCCTCTTCCGCATGCCCCTTGATATCGATAAAGAAAACATATTCCCAAAGACCGGTTCTTGAAGGCCGGGATTCGATTTTTGTCATGTCAATCTTGTGGTGTGATAACGGCTTGAGCAGATGGAACAACGCACCCGGACGATGTCGACAGGACAGCAACAAACTGGTCTTGTCATGGCCACTCGGTGGCGTCGGTTGTTTGGCCAACACCAGAAACCGGGTGGTATTTCCCGGTTCATCTTCAATATTCTTGGCCAGTATCTTAAGACCGTACAATTCCGCAGCGGTCGTGCCGGCAATCGCCAGTGCGTTACGCTCATCGCAGACCCTTTTCGCTGCTTCTGCATTACTGCTTACCGGTGTCAATTCGGCATGCTTCAGATGCGTACTCAGCCAGCGTTTGCACTGCGCCAGCGATTGGATGTGCGCATAAACAGTCTTGACCTCGGTGGCCTCGCTGTCCCGGCCCATCAGATTATGGTGAATTTCCAGATTAATCTCACCGCAAATGGACAGGGAAGTATTGATCAGTCGATCCAGTGTGGCATTCACCCCACCCTCGGACGAGTTTTCAACCGGTACCACGGCAAACTGGGTGTGACCCGTTTCGGTGGCTCGGAATATTTCATCAATCGTCGCCAGCGGGACAATCTCAATACTGTTGCCGAAATGCTGCCTTGCCGCCGATTCCGTATAAGTGCCCGACGGCCCGAGAACCGAAACCGTCAGCGCTATCTCGGTCGACCGGGTGATCGATATAATTTCCCTGAACAGCCGTTCGATCGCCGTTTTCTCAATCCGCCCGGCATTTAATTCCTGCAGCCGCCGCAACACCTGTGCTTCTCGCTCCGAGCGATAGAATACCGGTTCTGAAACTTGCGACTTGATTTCCAGGATCGACTGTGCTGCCGTAATCCGCTGATGCATCAAATCCAGAATCTGTGCATCAATCTCGTCTATCTTGTCCCGATAAACACCCAGTGCTTTTTCGATACTCTGGTTCAATGCAATTGCCACCGGGTCATCTGAAAAAAAGCGATCTAGTGAAGGGGGCGTTCAACCGATACGTCCTCGGCCTCGGTATCCGAATCAACGACCCTGCTGACTGACACCAACCGCTCATCCGGTTTGAGGGAGATCAATCTGACTCCCTGGGTATTGCGTCCCTGTAGCGATATTTCCGATGCCCGGGTCCGGATCAGGATGCCACCCTCTGTAATCAACATCACTTCGTCACTGTGGGTCACAGCCAAGGCACTCACGACCTGACCATTCCGTACGGATGTCTTGATCGCAATAACCCCCTTGACTCCCCTGCGCTTACAAGGGAAGTCGACAACCGGCGACCGTTTACCGTATCCGTGCTCGGTACTCGTCAGAATCGACAGCACCGGCTCATTGGAATATTTGCCTTCTTCATTCGTCACCACCAGCAGCGAAATCACCCGTTGTCCCGGTGCCAGTCGAATCCCTTTGACTCCTCGGGCGACTCGACCCATCACCCGGACATCCTTTTCCGAGAACCGGGCCGCCCGACCCACATCACTGATCAATATCACATCCTGATCACCATCCGTCAACGCCACCCCGATCAGATGATCATGTGGCGCTAGGCGGGCGGCAATGATCCCGCCGGCGCGGGGACGGGAAAAGTCCTGCAGTCGACACTTTTTGATGATACCCCGGGCCGTCGCCATAATGAGGGTCTTGCCTTCCTCATAGTTCTGTATGGGTAAAACGGCGGTCACCTGTTCATCTGCACTGAGTGACAGCAAATTGACCAATGGCCTGCCTCGCGCCTGTCGCCCGGCCTGGGGCAATTGAAACACCTTTAGCCAGTAGACTTTCCCGGAATTAGAAAAACACAGTATGGTATCGTGAGAATTGGCGACAAACATCCGACTGACAAAGTCTGCCTCCTTGGTTCGGGTCGCGATACGCCCCTTTCCGCCTCGTTTCTGCGCACCATAGTCGGCCACCGGCTGTGATTTTGCATACCCGGCATGGGAAATGGTGACCACCATCTCTTCCTCTGGAATCAGGTCCTCCATGGACAAATCCAGTTGCTGATCAAGAATCTGGGTTCGCCTGTCCTCGCCAAAGCGATCCCGAATTGCCTCGAGTTCCTCGGTAATCACCTCCATCAACCGGTCCGGATCTTGCAAAATATCGAGCAGTGACAAGATCTTGTCGATGATGTCGGCATATTCATTATGGATTTTTTCCTGCTCAAGACCAGTGAGCCGATGTAACCTGAGATCAAGAATCGCCTGTGCTTGTCTCGGTGACAAGCGATACCCCGACTCGGTCATACCATAGGCCGCATCAAGCCCTTCCGGTCGCGAGATGTCCGCATGACTGCGAGCCAGCATCTGGGAGACAACAGCCGATTGCCAATGTCTCGACAACAGCGCCGCCTTAGCTTCTGCAGGCTGTCTGGCGGCTTTGATCAGCGCAATCACCGAATCGATATTGGTCAATGACACCGCCAGCCCCTCCAGCAAATGTGAACGCTCCCGGGCCTTGCGCAATTCATACAGAGTGCGACGGGTGACCACTTCCCGTCTGTGGTGCACAAACTCCTCAAGGAGTGCCTTGAGACCAAACAGTTTCGGTTGATTCTTGCTCAAGGCAACCATGTTGATCCCGAAGACAGATTGCATCTGGGTATGCTTGAACAGGTTGTTTAACACCACTTCGGCCTGTTCTCCACGTTTCACTTCAATGACCATCCGCATACCCGATTTGTCGGATTCATCGCGTATCGCAGAAATCCCTTCCAAACGCTTGTTTTTCACCAACTCGGCAATTTTCTCCATCAGACGTGCCTTGTTGACCTGGTAGGGCAATTCATGAACGATAATCGATTCCCGATTGTTTGCCGACTGCTCAATCTCGGTGCGGGCCCGGACATAGATACGTCCGCGGCCGGTTTCGTATGCTTGCCGGATTCCTGCCCACCCATTGATAACACCGGCCGTTGGAAAATCCGGGCCGGGCAAGTGTGACATCAGTTCCGTGACACTGATCTCGCTGTTCTCAATCAACGCGAGACACGCATTGATCGTTTCGGACAGATTATGGGGGGGGATATTGGTCGCCATACCCACTGCAATCCCCGAAGACCCGTTGATCAATAAATTCGGCACCCGGGTTGGCAACACCAGCGGCTGGGTTTCAG
This sequence comes from Candidatus Poriferihabitaceae bacterium, assembly GCA_965214625.1. Lineage (GTDB taxonomy): Bacteria > Pseudomonadota > Gammaproteobacteria > Arenicellales > Poriferihabitantaceae. Next base: position 541,173 of record OZ243962.1, read on the forward strand.
TCTCATCATAATTGGGGCCAAAGTCGACTGTTTCCTTGTCCAGGTCCGAGAGAAGTTCATGGGAAATGCGTGCCAGCCGAATCTCCGTGTAACGCATGGCAGCCGGCGAATCGCCATCCACCGATCCGAAATTTCCCTGGCCATCAATCAGCATATATCTCATCGAAAAATCCTGGGCCATGCGGACAATGGTGTCATAAACCGCGGTATCACCGTGAGGGTGATACTTCCCGATCACATCCCCGACGACCCTGGCTGATTTTTTGTATGCCTTGTTCCAGTCGTTGCCCAATACCGACATCGCATACAACACCCGCCGGTGAACGGGTTTCAAACCGTCTCTTACATCAGGCAGCGCACGACCCACGATCACGCTCATCGCGTAATCGAGATACGACTTTCTCATCTCTTTTTCAAGATTAGCCGGAAAGGTTTCTTTCGCAAAAGGGGTCTGGATGACTGCCACGCAACCGTACTCGTTGTTTACAACATCATAATTGACAAGATCGCTAACAAACTGCTGAACAGGTGCATCGCACCATGATCAGAAAGTCGTCAATCACTGAACTTAAAAAGAGCCGATTTTAACACATCAAGACAATGCATTCGCTGTCGATTTTGCACTGACCGAAAGGCGGTTTTACGATCACAAGCCGGGGTGATCCGAGTGCTTTTGCATTACTGCCTAAGTCCGGCAAAACAGGAGGCCCTGTTGTCTCGGTGTCGCACAAGGGGTTTGAACGGTACATCTCCATCAGTCGTCCCACAGAGCGGAACCACAGTCGCCTTTCCCAATGGATGGACTGTCGACAACCCGTGATCGACAGTGGGTCTCAGTTCGATTCTGTTACCGGAATATCATTCCACAGACCGATATAGCGTGATTGTGATTCCATCCATCCCCGGTCTGCAGGCTTCATTTTGACGGTCATGGTGTAAGCCCCCTCCTCGTCGACTTTTTCATCGAGCACATCGCATCGATGATATAGCCTGGAGCGCAACCCCCCCGCTTGAGGCCGCAGATTCAACCGATAAACCTGTTGTCCCCTGCTCAGGAAATCTCCGATAGCACTGATGAGCAAGGGCAAACCTTCGCCTGTGGCTGCCGAAACCCAGATCTTGTCAACCCAGTTTTCGGCATTGCGCCGGATTCTCGCAGGTTCCTTGATCAGATCTATTTTATTGTTGACATGAATCACCGGAACAGCACCTGCGCCAATTTCCTCCAGTACCGACACCACCTGCTCCCGCAACTCCATCTCTTCGTGGTCAGAAACGTCATTGACCAAAAGCAGACACGAAGCACTGACCACCTCTTCCAGCGTTGAGCGGAACGCAGCCACAAGGCTATGTGGCAGGTCTCTCACGAAACCCACCGTATCCGAGAGCACAATCGGCCCAAAACCCGGCACTATCACCTGTCTCATTGTGGGATCCAGGGTCGCAAACAGTCGGTCTTCCACCGGCACTTCCGCTCCGGTGATTGCATTGAACAGGGACGATTTTCCTGAATTGGTATAACCAACCAGGGAGAGAGTTGGAACCGGTGTCCGGAGTCTCGCCCGTCTTTGCAATCGGCGCTGGGACTCCACTTTCTGCAAGCGCTGCGACAGGGTCCTGATTCGCTTGCCGATGAGACGCCGATCAGTCTCCAGTTGCGTTTCCCCCGGACCACGCAGTCCAATCCCCCCTTTTTGCCGTTCCAGATGGGTCCACCCTCTTACCAGTCGGGTCGACAGGTGTTCGAGTTGGGCCAGTTCGACCTGCAACTTGCCTTCGCGGGAGGTCGCCCTTTGTGCAAAAATATCCAGTATCAGTCCCGTTCGGTCCAGCACCCGGCAGCAAATGACCTGTTCCAGGTTTCGCTCTTGGATGGGACTGATTTCATGATCGAAAATCACGAGATCCACGGCCAGATGACACACCCGTTCCGCCAGTTCCTGCGCCTTCCCTTTACCGACGAAGGTGCTTGCCACCGGTTTTGACCGGATCGGCAGAAATACATCACACACGGCTGCCCCGGCAGACTCCGCCAGTGCATGCAGTTCACGCAATGGCTGTTCATCTGTTCCGAGGCGCCTTTGAAGCTGCCTGACAATGATGACCCTGTATCCGTTTGAGGGCCCGGACAGCTGATTGTCTAACGAAGAAAACAGAAGATCGATTTCCTGTTGTCAGTAGGGTAAGCCATCGTCCTCTCCTTGGGTGCTGTCATAGGGTATTCTCACGGGCCGAGCGGGCACAATCGTTGAAATCGCATGTTTGTAAATCATCTGATTAACACTGTTTCTAAGCAGAATCACGAACTGATCAAACGATTCGACATGACCTTGCAGTTTGATACCGTTGACCAAGAATATTGAAACGGGGATTCGTTCCTTTCTTAACACGTTCAGGAAAGGATCCTGAAGGGCTACTCCTCTTTGTTGAGCCATCTGATTCACCGATATGAAAGCATTACTGTCGTCTTATAATGTCGTTGATTCCGCAGCCAAACACAAACTGCATTCCACACAGAACCAGCCTCTGCACTTTGACGCACGTACCAATTAGTCCACACACTGCTTTATCGTACATCTCGTGATCACTGAAATTCTATCACAAAATTCTTGTATGATGAACCAAAAACATATACTCAAACCCTGTTTTATCATAATAGATAATTGATTTTTAATGTATTTTCTTCTTTCAGCCTTTCCCTCGGCATGCCATGAAAATACGTACTTTGATCCCTGGTAGTTCGGTTAACCGTGCTTGCGACCACCCCCTCTTTCGATGCTGTCGCAACCTCGTCTGTCGCTATTCTGGCACCCCGATCACTGCAACATTGTCTCCCGACCGGACAAGCCCGGGAAAATGGCGGCCGATGACCAGACCATCAAGGGCGGAATGATATTCCACCGGCGGAAGCCCCGTGCGTTCGATTTGATGTACTTTCGCGACCAGTTGCCCTTCACAAACCGGATCTCCGGGGTCCACGACGAGTTCAAGCAATCCTGAGTGCTGTGCCGTGATGAAACAGGCTGCACCCGGCATATTGAGCTCGATCGAAGGTCGGCTAACCGGTGGCCGGTCGAGGACACCGGCATGAATACAAAAATTGATGGCACCGGTCAGCGCAATGTCATTGGTATGACTTGACGTGGACCCGCCGCCACCCAATTCGGTGGTCACGAACACCTTGCCCTGTGCTTCGGCTGCGGTGTCATACATACCCACGGAATCCAATTCAAGGAGCATCACGCTGTAAGGTGCACAAAATGCTCTCATTGCGGCCTCACATCGCGCCTGTTGTGCCTTGTCCTCAAGCACATGTGCTGCAGCAAACGGCACGAAACTCAATGATTTTCCCCCTGAATGTATATCCATAACATAGTCTGCCATCGGCAACAGAATCCGTTGGAAGTAGTCCGCCATCTTCTGCGTGGCGGTGCCATCGGGTTTTCCTGGAAAAACCCGGTTCATATTGCCGTGATCAATCGGAGAAGTCCGGGTTCCCGCCCTAAACGCCGGATAATTCATCATCGGGATGAATATGATTCTGCCCGACACCTCGGCGAGTCTGATGTCATTGATCAGGTTCAACAGGGCGGTCGGACCCTCATACTCGTCACCGTGGTTTGCACCCGTCAGCAGCACCGTCGGGCCCTGCCCATTTCGAACGACCGTCAAGGGGGTCATGATCGCCCCCCAAGCTGAACGATCATCCGAATGCGGTTGCTTGAGAAAGCCGTGCTGGATGCCTTCTTGGTTAAAGTCGACCGTGGAGACAATCGGGCTGTCTTTCATAATGAGTACCAAGTGAACGGGCCAAAATCAGTGCAAGCGGGGCAAAACAACAGCGATTCTTTGCCGTCACGGCATCTGATCATCCGATCGAGCCGACACTTCAGCGCAGGTTGCCGATTCGGCTCTCGCCAGTGTATTGACACAATACTACTGACATATCAACGACGGATCAACATCATCCAGACACCCATCATCCGGATATTCCTTTGGGTCACTTGACCGGCGGCTTCCGATCTGTTTAATCCGACCTTCGAACAGACCGACACACTGTACGAATTCCCATCGAAGGCCCCCTCCCTGAACACACGATGGGGAAACGGTCAAGCTATCGACCATGCCGACGAAACAGATAATGTGATCTCAAGTAGGCGGAAACAGTCTGTGACAGGTTGGTTTGATTGACATCAAACCACACCACATTGGACTGCTGGCGTAACCAGGTCAGTTGTCGTTTCGCCAATTGCCGTGTCGCAGCAATCGCATTTTGCTTCATTTCATTAGCATTGATTTTCTTCTCCAGATAATCAAACACCTGTCGATAACCGACAATTTTCATGGCAGGACACTGATGGGGGTGATCCAGCATCGATATCAACGCTTCCGTCTCATCGATCAGCCCCGCTTCAAGCATCCCCTCAAACCGATCCGCAATGAGACTGTGAAGCAATGACCGATCGCTCATGAACAGCGTCATCTTGATCAGTGGCTGATGCAACCTTTCCGTCTTGGCAGCCTGCATCACCCTCGATGGCGCCTTTTTTGTCAGCCGGTAGATTTCAATCGCTCGGGAAACACGCTGGGTATCCGTAGCACGGATTGTTTTTGCAAGCACCGGATCGACGGTCTCCAGTTGATGATACAGATATGGCAAGCCCTTGTTTTCCAACAGCTGCGCGATCTCCCGTCGGACTGTCTCATCCGATGGGGGCAATACCGATAAACCGTTTTCAAGCACTGAAAAATAAAACTGGGTTCCACCCACAAACAGTGGCACCCTCCCTCTGGCGTGGATGTCATCCATCAACGCCAACGCATCACGTCTGAAATCCGCGGCAGAATAGCCTTGATTCGGATTTCTGATATCAATCAGATGATGCGGAGCCAATGCCTGGTGGTTTGGGTCCGGTTTCGCGGTGCCGATATTCATTCCGCGATAAACCTGGGCGGCATCCACGCTGATCAACTCAAAATCAAACTGATGGAACAACGCCGTTGCCAGCGCCGTTTTACCGGACGCGGTCGGCCCCATCAAAAAGACTACAGGATCGCCGTCATCGTCCACGCATAAACCACTTATCCAGTTCCGCCAGTGGAACACTCATCCAGGTCGGTCGACCATGATTACACTGCCCAGACCGTTCCACCACTTCCATTTGTCTGAGCAACGCATTCATTTCCTCTATCGTCAGCCGGCGATTCGCCCGGACCGAGCCATGACAGGCGACACTCGACAGAATTTCATTGTTCGCCTCTTCAATACGACTGGAACGACCCATTGTCTGCAAATCAGACAGGACATCCCTGACCAGACGTTCGAGGTCAACACGTGCCAATAACTCGGGAACCGCTCGGATGACGACCTGCTCCTCACCCAGTCGATTGATGTCAAAGCCCAGTGCCACGAAATGTTCTCCATATGTTTCAACCAGCGCTGCCTCATGGGTACTGACATTCAGATTGACGGGGACCAGTAAGGGTTGGGAACGAACCGACTGTTCACTTCGTTCCCGCTTCAAGCATTCATAGGTAATGCGTTCATGGGCTGCATGCATGTCAACGATCACCATGCCCTCTTTGTTCTCCGCCAGGATATAGACCCCTTTTATCTGTGCAATGGCAAATCCCAAAGGCGGTATGTCTTGCCTTTGCACCGCAACACCTGACTCCAACCCGACATCTGGCACAACCCCGCCTGTTCCCTGAAACCGGTCCTCCACCGCTGTCCCTGGCACACCTGACATGGCTTCATAGGCCAGCAGCTGTTCTTGAACCAGATGCCTGAATTGCTGCTGGGCAGCCCGCTGACCATGACCCTGATGCGTGCTGAATACAGGGGGAACCGACGGATTGTGCCCCGGTGTCGAAAGTGGAAACCGTGTTTCGCCCTGTTCCGGTGAAAGCTGTGCAATGGCCCGGTGCAGTGTCCGATATATATAGTCATGCACCGATCGGGTATCGTTGAATCGCACCTCGCTTTTGGCCGGGTGCACATTCACGTCAACCTGATCGGGAGGCATTGAAAAAAATAAAACGAAGGCAGGATGCCTTCCGTGGTACATCACATCATGGTACGCCCGGCGCACCGCATGGGCAATCAGATTGTCCTTGACGGCCCGGCCGTTGACGAAAAAATACTGAAGATCGCGTTGGCTTCTGGAATAGGTCGGCAACCCCATCCAGCCTGACAATGCCATCCCGCCGTCCGCCTCCTCAAAATAGATGCATTGTTCGGCGAAAGCACTCCCACACAGCCGAGCAACCCGTTTGTTCCGGGTAATATCACTGTCCGCGCTTAACGTCTGAAAAACCGGCTTGCCGTCATAAGTGAACCGGATGTCGACATCGAAGTGGCTCAATGCAACACGACGAATAACTTCATCGCACTGCTTGAACTCTGTTTTTTCAGTACGTAAGAATTTTCTTCTTGCGGGCGTGTTATAAAACAGGTCAAGGACTTCCACCGTCGTGCCCGGCGCATGCGCCGCAGGCCTAGGGGGTGAAACGGCCATTTCACCGGTGACCTCCACTTCATAGGCCGAATTGGCTTCGACCACACGCGATGTGATACGCAATCTGGATACCGCAGCGATACTGGGCAGGGCCTCTCCTCTGAATCCGAGCGTGTTGATCCTGAACAAATCATCAAACCGGGCAATCTTGCTGGTTGCATGCCGGGAAAGCGCCAGTCCCAGTTGGTCTTTGGCAATACCACACCCGTTATCCCTGACGGTCAATCGCTTGATTCCCCCTTTTTCTGCCTCGATATCAATCAAGGTCGCCCCGGCGTCAATACTATTCTCCAGCAACTCCTTGAGCAGGGATGCCGGGCGTTCAATGACTTCCCCCGCAGCAATCTGATTGATCAACTGCTCCTTTAGCTGTTTAATTGGTTGTCTGACGGTATCCACTGACACTCGTGCCACTATACAGTTCGGGCGTATTTTCAAAGTAACGCTGGATGCCGGAAACGATCGCCCGAGCGATTTTCTGTTGGTGCTTTGAATTATTCAACAACTTTTCATCCTGGGGATTGGTCATATAAGCGGTTTCAATCAGGATTGAAGGAATGTCGGGTGATTTCAGTACGGCAAATCCCGCCTGTTCAACCCTGCGGCTGTGCAGCCTGCCTATTTTATTCAACTCATCGAGCACTTCACGGCCAAAACGGATACTTTCGTTGACCACTTTGGTCATCTGCAGATCGAGGAGTACTTCGGCCACCACATCCTCCTTATCCGACAAACTGACCCCCCCTACCAGATCAGAGGCATTTTCCTTATCCGCCAACCATTTCGCTGTTTCACTGGTCGCACCGCTTTGGGAGAGCGCATAAACCGATGCCCCACGTGCTTTTTTGTTCTTGAAGCCGTCGGCATGAATAGAAACAAACAGATCGGCCTTTTTGTTACGGGCAATCCGAGTTCGCTTCCTTAACGGAATATAATAATCACCGGTCCGGGTCAATTCCGCTCGCATGCCGGGCTGCTTGTCGATCAACGCTTTGAGTTTTTTTGAAATCTCCAATACGATGCGCTTTTCGTATGATTTCCGACCCACTGCGCCGGGGTCCTCGCCACCATGACCCGGGTCGATCAAAACCAGGATATCCTGGTCGGGTTGACGGGGGATCGACGGATTCGACTTTTTCACCTTGGGGGCCGGTTTCAACACTGCCCCGTAAGGATAAAAGTCAACCACCAGTCGATGTTGATAATGATCAATCGGCTTCAAGAACTGGATGTCATACCGTACCGGCTTATCCAAGTCGAAAACCAGTCGCATTGTTTTCGGTTCGGGATAGCCCAGTCTGATCTGTTTCAAAAATGGCCCGGTGGTTCCGGGAGACGGCATGCTTCCGATCAATTTCGATTCGGACAGGTCAATCACAACCCGACCGGGATTTTCCAATGTAAAGACCCTGAATTCAGGTTGTGCGTCCATGTCAAACACGATTCTTGATCGATCCGGCGCATGCCACATCCGCACCTCGTTGACCGTAACGGCACCGGCAAATTCCAGACAGAACACATACAGTCCCGCCAAAACGATGAACTGCCAGAAAAAAGGATCAAAACGGCGTATCATGTCAATGACTTAATGCGATCATCATGCGTCAGTTCGACCCGTCGGCCATTCCCCTGATAACGGATATCCACCCTGTAATGCGGGGCAGGCAATAGCCCTGCTGCCCTGTCCGGCCATTCGATAAAGCAAATGGCGTCCGGAGACAGCATATCCCGAATTCCGACTGATTCCAATTCTTCTTGGTCACGCAACCGGTACAGGTCCAGGTGATAAATCGGACCCTGACCAAGATCGTAATGTTCAACCAGCGTGAAGGTCGGGCTGGTGACCGGTGCCTTATACCCCAGCCCGGCCAATACACCCCTTACCAAGGTGGTTTTTCCCGCTCCCAATTCACCACACAAGAACAGTACCGAACCCGGATTGATCGCGTGTGCCCAGGCCTCACCCAACTTGATCATGTCGCTTTCGGTCGGGATTTTGAAAACAGTCATGATACCAGTGGTCTGGTGTGACATGTCATGCTTTGCGCACAACTGCGATCGCGACGCTGATCTCTCACAGCGCCTCTACCTGCCAGGCCTCTTCCGATCACTAAAACCAGATAACCGCATGACGACAGAACATCTTTCAATTCAATTTTCCGCCACAATTGTCCGATCTGTCCTCTGTTCAATCACAAAAGGAAGTTCTTCGATCACATCACTTGCCAGCAGACCCCGCGTGCCGACCTGTTTCACCTTACGGTCGGCACTGCCGGAATGCAACCACACACCGTAGGCCGCCGCATCAAACAGTGTCAATCGTTGTCCCAGCAACGAGCCAATAATACCAGATAACACATCGCCCATCCCCGCACTCGCCATCCCGGCATTCCCTTCGTGACATATCTGGGCATGGTCCTGTTCATCCACAACCATCGTGCCCGGTCCCTTCAGAACACAAATTCCGCCATATCGACGTGCAATCGCCAAGGCCGCCTTTCGTCGGTCCGCCTGGATATCGGCAGACGAACAGGCAAGCAATTTTCCGGCTTCACCTGGATGCGGGGTCAATATCCAACTGTTCGACCGATGCGGCTTTTCAGCCAGCCAGTACAACCCATCGGCATCCAGCACCATTGGCTTGTTGGACTCAATCAACGTATCGAACAGTGACTCCCCCCAACATCCTCTCCCCATCCCCGGTCCAAGCACAATGGCATCACATCGCTCGATCATGTCCCTGCCCACCTGCTCGTTTTCCAGACTGGTGCTCATCAGTTCACTGCAATATAACGCCGGCATATCCACATGGGCCGGTATACTCAATACCGTCACCAACCCCGACCCACAGCGCAACGCGGCTTTGCCCGCCAGTAACACGGCTCCAAGCAGCCCCGCTTCCCCACCGGCGACGACCACTCTACCGCACTCGCCCTTATGGACATGGTGAGGGCGCTCATCCAGTACAGGAGGAGGCATTATCATACCAACCGGTTCAAAATGGGCATGGATTTGGTCGGATAGTCCCAGCGTATCGAAACGGATTTCTCCACTCACCGCTCGACCGGGCCCAGTGAACAGGCCAATCTTCAAACCGATGAAACTGACCGTTAACGAAGCCGATACGCATGGCGAGAAAAGATTACCGGTATCACCGTTCAGTCCAGAGGGAACATCGATTGCAACAACCGGACAAGACAGTCGATTGATCAGCCCGATGATCTCGGCATAGCGTCCTGAGGGTGATCGATTCAGACCGGTCCCGAACAAACCATCGACGACAATATCCGCTTCCCGCAAACCCTTGTACCATTCGTCCGCCATCCGTCCACCCGCCATAAGATATGCCTGCTGACAGGCCTTGCTTTGCTCGCTTCTCGGTTCACCCAGCGCGATTGCCTGAACGTCAATACCTGCGGTCAATGCACACTGCGCAACCACATAGCCATCCCCGCCATTATTCCCCGAACCGCAAACCACAACCATTGTGCGTACTTCGAGGTAGTGCGACATCATTTGTTCAAACACACTCCTGCCCGCCCTTTCCATCAAGGTCAGTTCATCGAATCCATAGCGGTCGATTGCCAACCGGTCCATATCGCGGACCTGGGTCGCAGTGTACAACGACTGACTCAATTCATTGTGGATCATAGTAGGTTGTTCATGCAACGCATCGTTCGTGTCTCCACCGGTCGAATGATTGGTTTTGATCGTCTTTTGAAACAATCCGATGTTCCGATTATCACAATTGCTGTCAATGGCATGCAAGCAAACACGCCATATTAGGCACTCAACTCACCGGAAATCACATGTCGGTCTCCCGCTAATATGCAACGACAACCAGACCGGAGCCCCGACTGGCGATTTGATTCCAACACGGTTCCGACAGGCTGCCATTTGGATTTGATCCTAGTGACGGACCGTCGTTTCAACTAAAGGTAAAGGCGTTTGAGTTGATGCGGTTCATCCCGTGGAACTGGTCACATGAGGTTGATCGATGTCATCCCGGCGGAGGTTGTATCAGCGACTTTGTCCTGATGAAACAGATCGCTGCATATTCAAATTATAAGCTGTAATTCAAGATCATACCGATGTATCAGTGATCACTATCGCAAATGAAGACAAAAACTGGATTGTCACCCTTCAGCACAAATTTCAAAAAATAGACACAGTGCAAAACACTTAATATAATATACTTGCGTCAACAGGTGTCCGTAACAACACCTAGGGATCATGGGTCCTTGAGAGCTTGCTGCGGCGCTTTGGCAAACAACAAGTAGATTGGTTGAGAAAAACGATGGCACGAGGATCAACAGACGCTGTAGGCACATCCTCCGGGGAACGACGCTGGCTCGGGTATACTCAGTTCATCCTTCTCATCCTCATCGTCGCGATCGCTCTGTATTTCGCCAAAGCCCCCTCCCGGGTGGATCGTGACCCGGACACCGCTTACGGTGAAATCGAGCCGGTTGTCTATACCGTCGAACCGGAACCAACCGAATACGTACAGCAGATCGGTCTGACCGGGACCATTACCCTCGACAGGAAATTGACAGTGGTTGCCGAAGTCGTCGGGCGTGTGATCTGGGTATCACCGGACTTCGTTAACGGCGGTACGATTCCAGCCAATCAGGTATTCGTGAAAATCGATCCAACCGAATACGAACTGGAAGTTCAGGCCGCCGAAATGGCAGTTGCATCTACCGAAGCCCTTGTCCAGGCGATCAAAGACAATAGGGACTCAGCGTTACGGGAGAGTCCGCCACTTGCCAAGGCAAATATCAGGCTCGGGCAGGCAAAAATCAGGCTCGGGCAGGCAAATGCCGCTCTCGCCTTGGCAAAACTGCGGCTTTCGCGTACCGAAATCAGCCTGCCCTACACCGCCCGGGTCATATCTTCCGAACTGGAGGTGGGTGATCTGGTCGGACCGCCTGAAACGGTTGGCAAACTACTGTCTGTGCTTGGAATCGTGTATCGTCCAGATGCACTGCAAGTCAGGGTACCGATCAAAGTGGTTGACTTGGCTCGATTTGATCCAGCAATTGGCCGGGTTGCAAGAGTCAACACGCTGACAGGCACTTATGATGCCGAGTTATCGCGCATTTCCTCGGTCGTTGCGCCCGAGACCCGCCTTGCCAAAGTATTTCTCAAATTCTCAACGAAGACACCGCAAGAATCACTTCCTGTGCCGGGCATGTTTGCGGAAGTCGTGATTTTTGGCTCTCGACGCGATGGCGTATTTATTTTGCCCGAGGCGGCAAGTCGGGCACATAACAGCATCTGGATTGTTGCCGACGGCGCGCTGCGCGCCGTAACGCCGGTGACCGTAGATCACATGGCCGATGGATGGGTTGTCGAAACATTCGATGCGGGTGATGGCGTGGTCGTTAGCACTTTGGCGGGAGCCAGTGAAGGCCTGAAAGTCACGGCCAGCCCGGCACCTGATTCGCCATAGACCGGTTTGCATTGATGTGTCAGATGACGAGGGTCCAACTGAAAAGGGAAATATCGTGAAATACGGGCCCATCGAATATTTCGTGGGAAATCCCGTCGCCGCCAAGCTGTTGATGATTTTTCTTGTCTTTGGCGGTGTCATTGCAGGCTATATGCTACCAGTCCAGCAACTCCCGGAGATTGACCTTCGTACCATTGTCGTCACAGTCGTTTCACCCGACTCCTCGCCCAAGGATATTGAAGAGGATATCAATCGTCGTATCGAAGAAAGACTGGTCGGAATTGGAGGCATTGCTCGCGTGGTCAGCGTGGCCTCGGAGAACTTCGCCAAGATTGAAGTTGAGCTTGAGACCTTGGCAGACCCTGAAACGGTCTTGTCCGATGTCAAAAATGCAGTGAACAGTATTGACAATTTCCCGCCAGCCAGCGCGGATTTGCCGCAGATCAAACTTAAGAAACCGAACTACGAGGTGCTGACGCTTGCCGTATCGTCGGATTTGCTGACCGAGAACAGCTTGCGAACCACCGCAGAAAACATCTTCAACGAACTGATGACACTTCCCACGGTGTCCCAGGTCCGGCCAAGGGGTGTCCGTGACAGGGAAATTGCGATTGAGATGAGCGAAGAGGAGCTGCGTCGAAACAATCTAACCATTGCCAAGGTGGCAAAAAAGATACGTCGGGAATCCATCAACCTCTCATTCGGCGAGTTACGAACCGATGCGGATCACGTGGTGCTCAATGTGGTAAGCAAGAAGCAGTATGGCAAGGATTTTGAGGATATCCCCCTGATTACACGCAAGGACGGCTCCATCGTAAAGCTGGGTGAGATTGCGAGAATTCGCGATGGTTTCGTTGATGAAAAAATCATTTCCGAAGTGGACGGGATACCGACTGTCTTCCTCAGAGTTGAGGTGACCGAGGGGCGGTCTTTCACCAAGACCTCGAAATCTGTCAGGGAGTGGCTGGCAAATCACAAGCCGCCCCCATCGGTAAAGGTCTCGGTCTGGAATGACAATGCAAAGCCGATTTCTGATCGGTTTTCCGACATCATACGGAACGCCATCATAGGTATCGTTCTCGTCTTTGTTTGCCTCGTCCTTGTCTTTGATCTGCGTGTGGCGACCTGGATAACCGTCGGTATTCCCCTTTCCATTGTCGCTTCTTTGATGTTCTTCGATATTGCAGACCTGACTTTGAACATGGGAACACTGATGGCATTCTTTCTGTTGATCGGCATCGTCGTTGACGATGCTCTGGTGGTCGGAGAAAGTATCGCAGCGGAACGGCATAAGAACAAAAGTGCACGCGCGGCCGCGATATCCGGTACCAGAGCGGTTGCAGGACCGGTCGGTGTGGGAGTACTCACTACGTTACTGGCATTCGTGCCATTTGTCTTCATCACGTCAACAAATGTACAGATCGTACAGGTATTTTTCTTTGTTGCGCTATTCGTACTGTCCATTTCCCTTCTGGAAACATTCTGTATCCTGCCTGCCCATTTATCTTATGATCGGCACTGGAGCCTGTTCCCACTGAAATCCATCCAGAAGAAAGTACGTGACCGAATCGATGCACTGCGGGATGCAATCGTTGTACCAACCATCTCTTGGGCCATTTGTAATATCTTCCTGACATTCTTCATCAGTGCGCTGTTTGTAACTGCCGCGATATGGCTCGTACGATCCGATAACGTGCCCGTGATCGTCTTCGACAGTGCTGCCAATGTCGGCAGTGCAATCAAGGCGGACCTAGTACTGCCGGCCGGGGCTACTTTCGAGGCCAGCGAGACTGCAGCACGACGCTTTGTAAAAGCCGCCCAATCTATCAACCAACAACTGGAAGGCACATCGATCAAATCGATTGGCCTTAAGGTCGGGGAGTTGAGCGATGTAGCAACATCCCGACCGGGCCAAGATGAAACCATACGGAACAATCACGCCACGGTCACACTCAAGCTTCATGATCGACCTGTGCGCCAAGCCTCTGCCGATGCCATTGAACGGATCTGGCGCCAGAATATCGGTTCCACATCCGACCTAGAGGAAGTTTCCATCCAGACAACCCGGTTTCGTTTCAAGCCTTCGGTAGCATACACGCTGGTGCATGATGATCCGGGAAAACTCCGCCAGGCAGCGGCTGAGTTACAATCATTTATGAGTCAGATACCGGGCCTGTACGCACTGTCGCATAGTCTGTCTCCCGGAAAACGTCATTTCGATATTGAACTGACTTCGGCCGGCAAATCTGCCGGTCTGTCCCCGGCAATGATCAGTCGGCAACTGAGGGCCAATTTCCATGGACTAGAAGTACAACGCATCCAGCGAGGGCGCAACGAGATCAAGGTCATGGTCCGTTATCCTCCCGAAAGGCGACAAAGCCTCCGGGAACTGGCCAAAGAACGCATCATGATTCCCGGCGGCCAGGAGATACCTCTTTCCACCGTGGCACGAATCACTGAACAACGTGAACCTGCAAAACTCATTCGCATCGACGGAAGGCAGGCAGTTCTTGTCAATGCCCGTGCAGATTTGATTGATGTCACGCCGATCCAGGCCAGGCGTATCATATCCGAGAATTTTCTTCCCGGACTGCTGGCGCAGTATCCCGATCTCGTCATCTCGCCTGATGCCGGGGCACGGGATGAAAGAACAATGCTGTCCACGCTATCCATACTGGTTCCCATCATCCTGCTCGTGATGTACGGGTTGATGGCATCTTTTCTGCGCAGCTACTGGAAACCTCTGGTCGTGGTATTCGGCGTCCCCATCGTCTTCGCTGGCGCCGTGTTTGGGCACTGGTTGCTTGGCTGGCATCTGACCGCCATTTCGATTTTCGGAATGATCGGTGTTACCGGGGTCATCGTGAATGATGCGCTGGTTTTGCTGTATCGGTACAATACAATCAGGCACGAAAATAAAACACTACCCGCCATCGCTGCAGTGGCTGCAGCCACCCGCGACCGATTCCGTGCCGTGTTTCTCACCTCACTGACCACAGTACTTGGGCTCTCTCCTCTTCTTTATGAACGAAGCGATGAGCTTTTGTTTCTCGTGCCGTTCGTCGTCAGCATGCTGGGTGGACTCATCGCCGCGACCGGCTTCACCTTGTTCTTGCTCCCGGCACTGGTAATGCTTGTCGAGGGGCGCAAGGAAGCCTGAGGTGGGGCAATAGTACTTCGACGACAGACATTGTAGGCTTGTTTTTACGCAAAGCGCGAACTGTGTTTCACAGTCAAGACTACGGGACAGCCGAATCCCGGAGGGCAGCAGGCTGTCGGTATATTAATTTAGTCATGCCCCTTTCCCATTGAGGAGATGTCATGCAAAAGGAGACGATTACATTGCGATCGATCACGGCCGGATGGCATGCTCATCCCACAGTGCCTGATTGAAGTCCGCCTAGTCATCATCCCGGTCCGCACTAACGCCCCGGTACCGCGCCGCTAGGGCCGGTGAGTCCACAAACAGGGCTTGTATCCCCTCGCCCATCATCGGCTGTTCCGAGACCGGGGTGATTCGGAACGACACTGGCCATTCATACCGGGTATCTGCAATTAGCTGCAGCCCGTTGCTAAACCAACGCTTGACCTTCTCCTAGGTACGGCCCTGGCGTATGCCCCCGGAATCCGGTGACGTATCGGCTGATGCACGATTCGGCCCACGCCGCGCTTGTTCACCCAGTGTCGCGGACGGCCCTGATGGGTCAGCGGATCAAAGCCACACAAACACCAGTCAGCAATACCACTGTGTCGCTTACATGTTCAACCGCACCCGCGGGTGACGATAAAATCCCGATAAGGTGCGAACGCCTCGTTCACGTCCTCCCGCGTGAGACCGTAATCCTCAAGCCTGTACTCGTGCCGCGGCTCTTGACGACGTTGCTCCTCTTGGAGTGTAAGCCACTGCTGCATTCTGTCGACAGCGGCGGGCTCAAGAAACCAGCCGAACCTTGCGTAGATTTCACTGATGACCGCCATCGGGTCATCGACCAGATCGGTATAGCGGACATCGACCCAACGCCTATCAAGCGCCGGCCGGGATGCCCGAAACCGCATCGCATCGTTCAGCATGTCACTCATGAACGCCAACTGCTCCGGCCCGGTCTCGTACGGTGGCCTCTGCTTTGTGGAAAAGCCTCGTATCCGTTCTACAATGCTGTTCCACGAGCCCATGAACTCGATAGGATCGCGATGGGTCTGGATGAAGACAGCATCCGGGTAAGTCTCCGCCAGCGCCTCCAATTCCATGAGGTGGAAGGGCATCTTCAACAGCCAGTACCGCTGCCCGCTCGGCTCGCGCTTGCGCCGTTGCCAGGTAAAGTGCCGCATGACGCGTCGGTGATGGGCGTAAGCATTGCATGATTCGGTCTCGGCCAGCCAACGGCCATAGGTCGGTATGTGATACGCGGCCGCAAATATCCAGGATGAGAATGTAAGCCAGAGGATCCACAAATCCTCTTCGGGCTCGTCGATATCGGTACGGTGGACCCCGGCGAAAGTATCGGCGACATTGGTCGCGCCTAACAGCTCTTCCGCATAGGTCCGGCGGGGGTCCTCGATGGTACCTGCCACGGTGGCATACTCACCGTTGGGCAGCACCGGCTCCGTCAACTCGTAGCGCTTCAATGCCCAGAATCGGCTGTCGCGCGACAACAGGCGATGCAAGAAAGTTGTGCCAGTCCGGTTGATACCAACGATGAAGATAGGCTGCGTGATTTTCTCCCGTTCGATCTCGGGGTGCTGGTGCTGTTCGCGGGCGAGCGCCGCGTTGTTACGCAGTGCGCGCGTCAGTCCGTAGACAATATGGCTGAGCCGCGTTTCCCGCAGTCCGGCCTCCGGTAATTTCAGCGCCTCCACGAGGTGCTGGAGACCAGCGCGCATCCACTCGGGGTAAATTCGATCGAAGGGGACGCCCGTACATTCGGCGTACTTTTCGGCCTGCCCCATGAGATCGTCAAAGTCCAAGCGACCATGTGAAATGGGGTAGGGCCATCCGTCCCGATGACGTCTGATCCAGTCGTAGGATCGCGCATGACGGATCAGCAATGCAGGCCACTTTATCGGGTGGGGGCAGTCTTCCCGGATGGCGCAATCGCTGATCGGCAGCCTGCGGCGACCCCTGTCCTCGCTGAACCAGTAAGGCGCAAAATAGTCGAGCAGTACCCACTGGCCGCGCAACGGAGACTCGTCGCCGAGAGCCTGGCACGAACGTCTGAAGGATGCGTAAGGAACGCTTTGCCAATAATAACCTAGATCGGCGACCTCCAGATCTTCGTAAGGAGGCTCCGGATCGCAGCAATGGTAGACGGTGAAGCGGCGGTTGGGATTAAGCGAGATCGCCGTGCAGATCTCGCTGACAGTATCGACCGGTTCGGCATTTCGTTGAATGGAAAAGCCATGCGGCGCCTTTTTCACTTGAGTCGCCGCAGCGAACAGACGCGTTGGAAAGTCGTTCCCCCGCGTATACCCCGTGCTAGAAAGCCCCATCTGCGGAAGGCGAAAGATCGCGGCGGGCATGCCAGCTGCCTGCGCGAACAGCACACCTTGCTCTGCTACCAGTTTACTCCACGGATACCCGATGGCGCCGAGCGGAAACGTCTTCTTCATGTCCGCGAGATCGGGTGACTTCTGATCGTCGATATGGCTGTGGCGATACTCTCCACCAAAGTCGCAGAAATAAGCCGGGAAAATCCCCATCGTGGAGAAGTGGAACAGGTGTTTGAGGCGTGTGCTCAAACACAGATCGAGCACGGAACGCAGGCCGAGCACGTTCGTCTCGCGTATGTTGGCATAGGACAGGACCAGGTCGACGTTGGCCCCAACGTGATAGACCGCGTCGGTCCGCTGGCAGAGTTCGCAGAACATGGATTCGCTCAGACCGAAGCGCTGCTGGGATATGTCCCCTGGCACCACCCGCACCCGCTCTTCGAAAGTCTCCTCCCAGATTTCCGCCTGCTCCAGCGCGTCCCGCAATCGCACGAACCCGTGCTCGAGACTCTCGGCACGGATCAGGCAGTGCACGATCAACCGATCGTTCTGCCGCAGAAGCGCGCGCAGCAGGAAACGCCCTACGAAACCGGTTGCCCCTGTCAGCAGAACTTCTCTGAAGCCAGTTGGTGCCACGGCCTTGGCCGGCGCCTCACGCACAAGCACCGTATGAACGACACGGCGCAACTCATCCACGTCACTCTGGCACTGCGGCGGCAGCCGACCGATGAGAGGCGGCACCAGCCGGTCAACTAGTCGTCGTTCGGCCATTCGGTCTTACCCCGGCATCCACAACGCCACCACCGAGTCAACTCTCCTGCCACCCAACCGCACTACCGGAGGGATGCGGCTGTCTCACCGCTCTCTCGGGAACAGGGCACCGGCGGGAAATGATCCTCGGGAGGGCTTGCGAATGCGGAGGGCTTGCGAATGCGGAGGGCTTGTGGCGAACACGGTGCGGCACCGATCGAGTCACTTCCCTCCTCGACCTCGGTTCCCTCATCCGTTGTGTTGCCGAAGATGATGGCGTGTGCCAGCGACTGACAAGAGGCTGTGGTCATCAGCTCCAGCGCACTGGCCTGGAAGTTGAACTCGCTTTGAATAAACGCCCCCAACTCGGCGACAGAGATCGAATTCAGGCCGAAGCTGGAGAAAGGCTCCTCCAAGCCACCCTCGTCATGGCCGCAAAGCTCGGCGACCTTGGCAGCGATCTGCGCCATGACGCCATCCACCGTCAGCCGCTCTTCGGAGCCGACCTCGAACGCATCCTGATTGCTCATCAGCCGTCCGGTGCGCATGTAGTCGGAAGAGTCAACGCCCCAGAACCGACGTTTAAA
The DNA here is from genome assembly GCA_965214625.1 of Candidatus Poriferihabitaceae bacterium. Taxonomy (GTDB): domain Bacteria; phylum Pseudomonadota; class Gammaproteobacteria; order Arenicellales; family Poriferihabitantaceae. The sequence goes on from OZ243962.1 coordinate 559,970, forward strand.
AAGTGCGGTAATCAGGTGGTCACTATCGCCCATCGTGCGAAGCGCATAGTCGAGGTTGGCAATAGCGAAGTGGCTGCTCACGGGCGGCATACCGACCGCCTTCATCAAGCGCAGGATGCCGAGGTTGCGCGCGGCCATGCCCGCATCGGCAACTGCCGCCAGACGATAGGAGAGTGCCGGCAATCCTTGCTGGCGCCGGCAGGCAGCGAGACCATCCAGATACGCATTGGCTCCACTGTAATTGATCTGACCCGGATTGCCGAAAGTCGACGACGTGGAAGACACCATGACGAAATGATCGAGCGTGAGGCCGAGCGTGGCACGATGGAGATTGAGCGCACCTTGCGCCTTGGGTGCGAACACCCGGGCCACGGACTCCGGCGACAGGTCTGCCAACAGGCAGTCGTCCAGAACACCAGCGAGATGGAATATTCCCTTGAGCGGCCTCTTCACATTGGACACGCAGCGGCGCACGTCCGCCTCGTCTGCCACGTCACCCGAAACGATGTCGATCTCGACCCCCTTCCCTATGTCCGCAAGCGTCGTGGAGCGACGCAGCCAGGACTCGCTGCGACGGCGGTCGGGGTCGCGGTCTATCAAAGTGAGGTGGCGGGCACCGACCGTCACAAGGTAGGGCAGGAGCCGCTGACCGAACCCACCGAGGCCGCCGGTCACAAGATAGGTTCCCTCGGGGTCTAGTAGCGGGCGGCGGTCGTCGATCGGAAAGTCCGGAACTGCGGGCGCCAACGGTGCCTTGAGTACCAGTTTCCCCTGGTGCTGTCCTGACGTCATGAACCGAAGCGCCTTCGCGTAGTCTCCGTAGGAGAAGACCGTAACCGGCAGAGGCGGCACCACGCCGCGATCAAGCAGGTCGAGGCAGACCTCGGAGAGCTCACGAGAGAGGATAGGATCGTCGACCATCAGTCGGTCGAGGTCGAGGGCCGCAAAACGCAGGTTCTTGCGAAAGACGCGGAGGCCGAGCGCACTGTCGGCATAGATGTCAACCTTGCCGATCTCGCAATGCCAGCCGCCCGCCCGCAAGGCCTCGAGGCACAGCAGAACATGACGGCCTGCCAGAGAGTTCAGCACGACATCGACACCCTGTCCACCGGTCACCTTCATCAACCCCTCGTACCATTCCTCGGTGCGGGAATCGAACGCCGCTCGGACTCCCAGTGCGAGCAGTTGGCTGCGTTTGCTCTCGCTGCCTGCCGTTGCGTAGATCTCCACGCCCACATCTTTGGCGAGCGCAACGGCGGCCTGCCCGATACCACCCATGGCCGAGTGGATGAGGACTCGCTGCCCCTTGCGGAGCCGGGCCAAGTGGATCAAAGCGTAGTAGGCGGTCACGTAGACCGAAAGCGACGATGCGGCCTCCTCCATGCTGAGGCCGGCGGGCTTGAGAAAGACACGGTGCTGGCCGACCACCACGCGGTTGGCGATGCACCCACCGTCGACGAAGACTACCTCATCGCCAGGCTCGAGCCCCTCCACCGCCATACCTACGCGACGCACCGTACCGCTCGCCTCCATACCGATCTCCCGGCCGAACGCAGAACGCTCGTAGGCCAATGCCGGCAGCAGTCCCAGCGTCACCATGACATCGCGGAAGTTGAGCGCTGCAGCCGCGGCGTCGATCTCCACGTGGTGCGGCCCCAGACGCGGTGGGTCGTACGTCTTCATCCGCAGGCCGCTGATCTGTCCCGCGTTGTCCAAGAACAGTCGATAGGGCGGATCCTCGCCAGCGGGTACGCGTGGATATTCATCGCGGTTGCTCACGACGCGCGGCACCCACAACTGGCCCTCACGCACGGCCAACTCGCGTTCGCGCAGGTCGTGCCGCACAAGCCATGCCAGGGTCTCCAGATCGTCGGCGGCACTCAAGTCCACCAGCCGGAAGTCGAGCCTGGCCTCCTCGACGATCTCCATCGCCATACTGCGCACCGTCCCCCAAAGCGCGCTCCCGCGCGCATCCTCCGCGTCGAAGGTTGTCTTGCGGGTCGCCACGGTGACGCGGCACCGGCTCTTGGCCCGGTCTAGCCTGTAGGGAACCAGCGACTGAACAAGGGCAACGAATTGCGAGACGATCCGCTCCCCGGTCGGATCGCCCGGATCCCAATCGCAGAAAAAATCGATCGCTTCTACTTCCACCGCATCCGGGTACGCCTCGGGATCGAAGGGACTGTCTGACGAGAGGGTCTCGCAAGAGATCGAATGGACTGCCGAATCATCGAGCAAGGCTACCCAAGCTCCTGCCCAACTCCACGGCTCCCCAAACACCCAGCGCGAACCCGCCGGCGATAGCTCGCCCGCTTTGTCCGTGCGGGACGACGGCGCCTGCAGCAGAGTCGCTCGGCGACCCGTACGCAATGTGGTCCAGCCCACATCGGGCTCGACGATCGCGCCGTCTTCGTGGGAGATCAGAGCTAGACCTCCCGCGACTGCCACCTCTTGCCAGAACTGCCAGTCATCGGTTGTGAAAGCATCTCCATCGCCGTGGAGAAACAGGATCTCAGCCGCGGACCGCCGCAGCAGACCCTGGTCGAGCACAGAGACCTGGCGCGCAGCTGGATCGAGGCAGTCAAAGCGCAGCGCAGCGTCTTGCGTATGGAAAGCATCGAAGCATGCCCGCGCAGCCTCCTTCTCGTCAGTGATGAGCCAGAATTCGCTTTGTCCCTCTTCCCGCGATAGTTGGTCGATGCAGCGGTGGAGCACGGTCTGCTCCGGTTCCCTAGAGCCCGCAAACTCCAGAGCGTGGCAGACGCGCACATCACCATCATCGCAGCGATCGAGCGCTGCAAGCAAGACGGATGGCTCGATCTCACCCTCGGGCAACCGTTCCGCAATCGTGCCACCATCGGCCAGGAACTTGGGTTGCCAGACGATGCGATGCTTGCTGTGCGACTGGTCGATCCGTTTGGGATACGAAATGAAGGAAATGTACTTCTCGACATGAAGGCCGAGGGCACCGGTCGCGTCGTCGTAGAAGTTCAACCGGCCGGAAACCCATTCGCCATTGGGAACATCATACTGACCCTTGTCGTCGACTTCGTACCGCTTGCCACCGGGATAGGTCAGTTGGCACACGAGGCTCGGCACAGTCGGTGCACCCAGAAACGTCACGTTTTCGGCGCGCAGGGGAATGGCGAAACGATCTGCGCCGAGCATCAAATCGTAGAGAAACGACTGCAGTCCGCCGTCGATGAGGGGTGGAAAGGAAATATAACCTTCTTCTCTTGCGTCCGCCCATAGCGCTTCGTCGACCCTGACATCCAGCAAGAGGCGGCCGGTCTCCCGCTCGCGCCTGAGTCTCCGAATATTTCGAAAGTGGGCGCCGTACTGGTACGTATCTCCGAGCACCACCTCGAAACGTTCGTAGATCTCATCGTCGGCCGCGTAGCGAAGAGCCTCGTAGCGGGAGACGTCGATATCCTCAAGCGTGTCCGGTGCATCCAGCACAGGCCGGGCTTCGATCAAGCGCACCCTTCCGCGGCAATGCAGTTCGCTCTTCGGGTCGATCTCGTATGGCAGCGTCGAAATCTGGAAAGTGTACTCACCGGACGTATTGGGGACTGGATACAAGGCTGTCTGAAGCCTGACAGGCGACTTCGGGATGGGGCATGGCTGCAGGAACTCAAGCATGTCGAAATGGACCGGGACACCACCGAGGGCCTGCAAAATCAGTTCGATATAACCGGCCGCCGGCATGATCGACGCATGATGAACACGGTGCTCCGCCAGCCATGGAAAGGCTCTTTCGGACAGTCGCGCTTCGAACAGGAGATGGTCGCTGGGAATCCGGTGTCCGACCAGCGGGCCGTGCGCGTAGTCGCCCTGTTGCAGGAAGAATTCGTCGTCCAGCCTGTTGTCGACGGTCTTCTGCTCATCCCTTGGATGTCCCGGCAACAGGTGGACGATCGGCTCAGGCCGGGGATACTGGGCGGCGAAATCCAGTATCATACCAGCCCTGAAGAGAGCGCCCAGCGCTTCGAGGAAGCTCGTGCACGTATCGGTATCCCTCATGAACGTTGGAATAACGGTGGGCGGCGATACGATGTCTTCCACGCATTGAGCCACGATAGGCTGAAGAGCCGAGTGCGGTGCAATCTCCAGCACCACGTCCGGTCGGTGGTTGCGCTTGACGGTCTCCATCGCCGCGGCGAAACGGACCGGCTGGCGGATATTCGACCACCAGTAGGCACTGTCCAACCGCTCTGTCTCGATACCTGTTACCGACGAGACAAAAGGCACGTCAACGTCGAAGGCGCGGCCGTCGAGAAAGGCAAGCACTTCGACAGCATCGCCCTCGACCACGTCCATCGCCCGGGAATGAAAAGCGATGTTGCCCGGAATCAGGCGGTGCTGAAGGTTGCGCCGATCCAGTTCCTCGATTATGGGCTGAAGGTCGTCTTCGCGGCCGCAGATGACCGTATTGGCTGGCGCATTTTCGCAGGCGATCTCAACCCGGACAGGGCGGTGGCCATCGATTCGGAAGGGAATCTCCAGGGTATCCAACAGGCTCTCCACGCCCGGACGATCGAGACCGATGGTCAACATGCGGCCGGATCCCGCCACGCGCTGCTGCAGGGTGGCGCGGTGGAAAACCAGGCGCGTTGCATCAGCGAGCGAGAGCGCGCCCGAGGCATAGGCCGCGGCCACTTCGCCCGAGCTGTGGCCTACCACGCAGTCAGGATAGACGCCCCACGTCTTGAACAATTCGACCAGCGCACACTGGATCATGAAAATAGCGGGCTGTGCGAGTTGAACCTCGTCGAGTTCCTCTTGCGGGGCCGCGAAACAAGCCTCGCGCAATGAGGTGTCAGCATGCTCTCGCCAATACCCCTCAATGGCGTCGACGGAACGGCGGAAGACAGGATGAGCCTCGTAGAGGTCGCGCCCGCAACCGGCCCACTGCGTCCCCTGCCCGGCGAACACCATGACCAGTCGCTGCGCGCCCTCCTCCGCGGTGCCGATGGGATCGCCCTCTTCCGCGAAACGATCCAGTGCACCGGCCAGATCAGGCAGGCTGCGTACCGCGAACGCCGTTCGTGCGGCGAAACGGGTGCGGCGGCGGCTGAGATTGCCGGCAAGCGTGTACAGGTCCAACGGTTGCGTGTCAATCGTCTTTTGCAAGCGTCGCGCGCTTTCCAAAAGCGCATTGGGCGTACGCGCCGAGAGTGGGATCATGAATCCCGCATCGGGCGCCAGAGGCACTGACCAGAGCCTGGACTGCGACGGCCGGTACTCGCGCACCACACAGTGCCCGTTGGCGCCACCGAAGCCGAACGAGTTGATCCCCATGACGACCGGATGCTCGGGGAACGGCTCGCACCCCGTCTGCACCCGCATCGGGCAGGAGTCGAAGTCGATCTCCGAATTCGGCACCTGAAAACTCTTCGATACCGGTGCGAAAATGCGTCGCCGCATCATCAGGACCACCTTGAGCAGGGCACAGTGAAAGGCAGCGGCCTCCATGTGCCCGACGTTGCTTTTGACGCTGGAAACCCGTAGCGGAGCCTCGCGCTCGAAACCGCTGAACGCCTCCGCGATGGCGTTACCCTCGATGGGGTCTCCGACAGCGGTTCCGGTGGCGTGTGCCTCGACGTAGTCGATTTCACATGGTGTGCGGCCAGCGCGGGCCGCGGCCTCGCACATCAGCAGGATCTGGGAATGACGCGTCGGTGCGCTGATGAACCGACCCGGTGCAATTCCTACAGTGCCGTCCGCCGTACCGGCTGCGTTCACCGTCGTCGCCTCGATCACCGCGTAGATGGGGTCTCCGTCCCGCTCGGCAGCCGCCAAGGGCTTGACGGCGAATACGAACGATCCCTCGGAGCGCATGTAGCCATTGGCTTTCGCATCGAATGAATGACAAGTGCCATCCGGGCTGATGACTCCCATGAGATTGAAGCCACTGCTCATCCGGGCGCTGCCGAGATAGGTGACAGCGCCAACGAGCGCCTGGTCGCAGTCACCGCATGCGAGCGCGTTCATCGCCGCGTGCAAGGCAGTCAGGCCAGCGGAGCAAGCCGTGCAATACGTGGCCGACGAACCCATGAGGTTGAAGTGGTAGGAGATTCGATTGGCCAGCATTGCGAGACTGATACCGGACACGGAATTCTCGGTCACACCATGTTGCGGCCGCCAGTTGGACACGGCCGGAACCTGCGAACCGATAAAGACTCCGGTGGCGCTGTTGCGCAGCGAATGAAGGTCCCAGCCGACATGTTCGATGGCTTCCCAGGCGCAATTGAGCAGCATTCTTACCTGGGGTTCGGTCTGTCTCAATTCGTTGTGGGACATGCCGAAGAACGTACGGTCGAAAAGCAGTTCGTCGTCATCGCGAATCAGCCCCTCGTAAGGGCTCGCAAGCCGTCCCGGCCCCGAAAATTCCCCGATGGGCAGGTGACCTCTTCCGTAACGATCAACGATCGGCTCCTGGATGATCTCACGCTCGGTCAGCAGGGTCCAGAAATCGGAATCCGACTGAATGCCACCGGGCATGCGATAGCTGTACCCGACGATGGCAACGCCATTATTCGTGCTCGGCAAGGTCATGGTGTGATGCGGTAAATCAACAAGGGGACAACTGTTCTACGACGGTCGGTCAATCGTCTGATATTTGCTAGATATAACATAAGTAAAATTAGATATCTCTACCAACCGTATAAAGAATAATCCGAAGAGGCAGGTATGAGCGTAGTCTAGCGTGAACACAGTTTTGTTGTCCATCAGGCCCGTGAGGCAGATGCGTATTCCCAGCCGCTCGGCCTTGAACGTATCCAGCGCCACCTCGTTAGCGGCGTACGCTACTCCGGTGCCATTCGAAGCGCGCCGTCCAACCGGATCACCGAACCGTTCATGAAAGTGTTCTCCACGACGTGAAGGGCGAGTGCGGCGTATTCGTCCACGTCCCCGAATCGCTTGGGATAAACCGTGGTTTCGAGCAAGAACTGCTTCACCGGGCCTGACAGACCGCCCATCATCGGCGTGTCCATCAGCCCGGGCGCGATGCAGTTCACGCGGATGCCCCTACCGGCAAGCTCGCGCGCGAGCGGGATCGTCATCGCCGCGACCCCGCCTTTCGATGCGGCATAGTCGAGTTGCCCAATCTGCCCCTCGAACGCGGCAATCGAGGCGGTGGTCACGATACAGCCGCACTCCTTGTTGTCCATCGGATCCAGGAGGGCCATGTCGGCGGCAGCCAGCCGACACGAGTTGATCGTGCCGATCAGGTTGACGCGGATCGCGCGGGTGGCTTTTTCGAGTGGGATTGCCTTGCCGTCCCGCCCTATCAGTCTGGCGCCCGGAGCGATGCCGGCACAGGCAACCAAGATGCGTGCCGGCCCCAACTGCTCGCGCACTGTCGCGATGGCTACTTCGTGACTCGCGGGATCGACCACGTCACACACCGCGGCGGTGCCGCCGATCTCAGATGCGACCTTTTGCGCCGACTCCTCGTCAATATCGAGAATGCCGACCCTGGCACCGGCGGCCGTGAGCGCCCGCGCTGTTGCCTCGCCCAATCCGGATGCGCCCCCGGTAACGATTGCCGTTTGCCCTTTGACATTCATGTCTGACCTCCTGGGCTGATCCGATGTGGAGAGAACGGGTCCTCCTGAGGATGGATCGCGATGGCCCCAATGCTGAGCCCGACCGCCGCGTGCAGAGAGTGGATGGCGATCTCACTCCGGTTAGTGACCGAGGCGTGGTGAAACCTAGTTTGCGGCTGGCTGGCCATGTGATCGACACTCAATCCTGCATGGAAGCGACAGTCGCCCGATCGTTCGAACCTTCGGTGCGCGACCGTCAAGTGTCGGGAATCGGCGATGATTTCTGAAGTCAGGTTTCCTTGTGGCCCTCGACGAACGTTACCAGCGCCGGCAGGACGAACAGGGTGAAGGTGCCTGCCGCGACAAGACTGCCCAGCAGGCTGACGACGAACGGCATCAGGTAGAGCAGTTCGTCGCTTTGCTCGTAGAGCAGCGGAGACAGCCCCAGCACAGTGGTCAACGTGGTCAGGAACACGGCGCGAAAGCAGCCCTGCGTGGCCACCGAAGCGGCGACGATCGCGGGAAACGCCTCGTTCTCGCGGCGAATCGTGTTGCAGCGGTCGAGCAGCACCAGCGTGTCGTTCACGATGACACCGGCCAACCCGATCATGCCGAACAGCGATATGGCGATCAGGTCCCAGCTGAGCGCCCAATGTCCGAAAATCGCTTCGACAAAAATTATCGGAACATCGAGGAAGACGGCCATCAACCCGTACATCAGGATAAACACGATCGAGACCAGAACGCCGAAGGTCTCGAGCAGCACCCGTTCGTCTCGGATGACGGCAGACATCAAGGGCACCCATCACCGCTCCATCGGGCAGGCAGGAAACACCCTATCCAGCCGACAAAGGTCCGTCAGATCATCAATATCGTTCCACAAAAACAATATACTGCGCTGTCTGGCTGTCATGGGGAAAACCTCTCGGATTATTGAGGACCTCTGATTGAACCACATGACGGTCGGCTTTGCACCCGTGGAGTCCAACGGGAAATGAGCCTCAAGGAACCGCCGTCTTCATGGCGCCCTGACCGGCCCCGGTATCTATGGGGTGAAATCCGGCGTTTGTGACAACTGATGGAACAAAAAAACCCAAAATGACGCCATCCGCGTAGGGTAAAGTTTTTTTTAAAACCCCAAGAAACCGTTCATCTACAGACAGTTAGCGGCAGCGTGATACCCTCAATCGGAACGAAAACCAGCACCCGTATCCATGAGCTAGATTGAGCAGATGACCATAGAGATCACCCGTCTGCCCCATCTCGGAATCGGTCGATCGCACTCGGCGCATAACCTCGTCGTCGGCTGGCGCTGGACGCCGGTCCGACCGGCCTTCGGGGTCCGTGCGCTACGGCAAGACTGCGGAACCAGGACCGAACATGTTGTCAGGGTCGAGATCATGGCACGCTGGTAGATAACCGGAACTGAAAACGACATCCCGGCTTCATGATACCGACCGAACAGGCTGTATATCCCTGATCGCCGAACAAGTCACAGGCACTTCAGAATAACAAGGACGTACCGGACTCTGGATGAGATTCAATCCGATTACGATATCAAGACGGACTGACGGTCACGAATCATGAGAAACAGTGGTGATTACATTTCGCTGACGCCCATTAACTGTACAAAAGTATGACAAAACAGTTTGCTATCATCTAGAATATCCAGAGCCAGTGATGTTGAGTCATCCTGACCAAATGACCATTTCATACAATACGAGCGCTGCATGATTGATCTATATACATGGCACACTCCCAATGGACGGAAAATCTCGATCATGCTGGAAGAGACGGGAATACCGTATACCACCCATGCCATCGACATTGGCAAGGATGAACAGTTCGATGATGATTTTTTGAAAATCAGCCCCAACAACAAAATACCGGCCATTGTCGACCATGACAATGGAGGATTCAGCCTGATGGAATCCGGTGCCATCCTGCTCTATCTGGCCGAAAAGTCCGGCCAGCTACTGCCGGCAAGTGGCGTTGCGCACTGGCGTACAATCGAGTGGTTAATGTTTCAAATGGGTGGTGTCGGCCCCATGCTTGGTCAGGTTCACCACTTTGTCAAATTCAACCCCGGCCAAAGTATCTATGCCGAGGGACGATTCGCCAGTGAAGCGAGAAGGTTATATGACGTGATGGATGACAGGCTGGCAGAACATGAATATCTGTCAGGTGACTATTCGCTGGCAGATATAGCAACCTGGCCATGGGTTTCAAGGTTTCACTGGCAGAATATCGATTTAAACGAGTATGAAAACGTACTCAGATGGTACCGTGCCATTGCGGGCAGACCCGCGGTCAAGCGTGGCTATCATGTCCCGGGCTTTGTCAACGATATTCCAGAACCTTGACCCACTCTTGTGAGCGGGCAGTCAGGACAGTCGATATCCTTATTTGACACACACTACTAAGTTCACCCTTCCCTTCATACTCATGTGATTGGGTCGTCAGGCATTACTGCCGCTTGACTTCGGATATCTACAGGGTTGCCTCTGGTTTGCAAGAACAAGGGTTCGTTGTGAAAACTATTGAACAATAGCCATCAGTCCGACCTGTGAGTAAAGGTCATCGGTCTGCTGGTCCCGAGAGAATTTGCGCCGGTGCACCCGTTCCATCAGCGCTTTCGGTTGACCCCGAGAATCTCATTAACGTATGATACAACCCTGTTGGTCGGGGAGCCATTGGCTGAGAAAGAGAAGATCTTGACCCGTCGAACCTGATCCAGTTAACACTGGCGTAGGGAACTGGCGCGCCTTCTGCGGATATTCCCGCATGGGTTCTGCTTATCCCGCGTCCTATAGGATAAGCCATGAGAGAACACACTCCTATCACCCTGACTGTCGCCGGTTCAGACAGTGGCGGTGGCGCAGGCATACAGGCGGATATTAAAGCAATCTCCGCCACCGGCGGTTATGCCTGTTCGGTGATAACGGCACTCACCGCACAAAATACACTGGGAGTAACCGCTATTTTCACTGTCCCAGCGGCCTTTATTCGCCAGCAGTTGGACGCCGTCTTTTGTGACCTGGATGTTCAGGCAGTAAAAATCGGCATGCTGGGAGACAGCAAAACAATCGAATGTATTGCCAAGGCAATGCATGATTATCGCCCCAGACATATTGTACTGGACCCGGTGATGGTGGCGACAAGTGGCGATCTATTGTTGCCAAAAGAAGCCATCGACAGTTTGAAATCTCTGCTGATTCCAATGGCATCGATTATCACGCCTAATGTGCCGGAAGCTATCGCCTTGATGGATCATGACCCAAACGACCTGCCGAACACAGAACAGGGATTGGTTCACCTTGCCACCGAATTGACGTCATTGGGTACAGCGGCTGTATTGGTCAAGGGAGGACATCAGAAGACCCGCAACAGTACTGATATTTTTGTTCACGAAAACCAGTTGGAACGCTTGTCTGCACCCCGTACTGATACACGGAATACCCATGGTACCGGCTGCTCCCTGTCATCGGCCATTGCATCTTACCTCGCACAAGGTGATGGACTTTTTGATGCTGTAAAAAAAGCGAAAACCTATATCAGTCGTGCGATCGCGGCAGCTGATCGATTGGATATCGGGCGGGGACATGGTCCGGTCCACCATTTTTTTGCGCTCAACACCCCCTGAACGGCAACCACTTATGGGTATCGCTGTTCACATTGAAAAGGTTTTCCTGCACTTCACCGGCCAGGCGAATCCCGCTTTGGATATCGACCTGTTTCAGTTAAGGGAAAATCAGTGGACCTGCCTACTTGGGCCGAGTGGATGTGGCAAATCCAGTTTGCTGCGATTGATCGCCGGCCTGGTTGACCCGCAACATCGCTTCCAGGCCGACATCAAGACCGGGGATGGTTTGCCAATTCGAGGCCGGGTGGCATACATGGCGCAGCAGGACCTGCTGTTGCCCTGGCTGACCGCCATTGACAATGTCTGTTTGGAATACCGATTACGCAATGGCCGACTGAGTCCGTCGGTGCTGAACAAGGGGCTCGATCTGTTGACACAATTGGGTCTGCCTGAAGTCGCCTACAAAAAACCCGACACGTTGTCCGGTGGTCAACGGCAACGGGTGGCATTGGCCCGCACCCTGATGCTGGATCGTCCGCTTGTACTGATGGACGAGCCTTTTTCGGCGTTGGATGCAGTGAATCGGCTGAAACTACAGACACTGGCCGCCGAATATCTCAAAAATCGAACGGTGCTGCTTGTCACCCACGACCCCCAGGAAGCGATACGACTGGGAGAACAGCTGTATCTGCTGGACGGTCAGCTGCAAAAATTACAGTGTCCCGACACCTCGATCCCCCGTCCTGTCAACGCTGAACTGGGCAAATATCAGGCGATGCTTCTTCAGAAACTGGGCGTCACGGGATGAAGTATCTGCTGCGACCATCCGTCATTATTCTGGTCCTGCTGTTTGCCTGGTCCCTTGTGGTCATTGTGACCGGCGTCCCCGAATTCATTCTTCCCTCACCGCAGTCGGTCTTTCTTCGTATCGTCGCAATTTACCCTGTTTTGCTCAATCACGCACTGATCACTTTTTCCGAGATCGTGCTCGGTCTGTGCCTGGGGCTGACCATGGGGCTGTTTTTTGCCCTGCAAATGCTGTTATTCTCGCCCGTCCGGCTCTGGCTCTTGCCGATTTTGGTTGCCAGTCAAGCAGTCCCGGTATTTGCCGTTGCACCGATTCTTGTGCTGTGGTTGGGCTATGGCATGGGGTCCAAGGTTGTCATGGCGGCATTGATTATTTTTTTCCCGGTGACGATGACCTGTTTTGACGGGTTGCGCCATACCCCGCCGGGTTATATGGACCTTGCCAAATCCCTGGGTATCAGCCGGTTGCAGCTGCTCTTTAGAATTCGCCTGCCCGCCGCACTCCCGACCATGGCCTCTGGTTTTCGAGTCGCCGTAGTGGTGGCTCCGATCGGCGCGATCGTGGGAGAGTGGGTAGGCTCCAGTGGCGGGCTAGGTTATTTCATGCTGCAAGCCAATGCCCGGATGCAGATCGCAGACATGTTTTCAGCTCTGTTCGTATTGGCCGTGTTCTCGCAGATCCTCTACTATTCGACCGATTTCCTCCTGAAAATGGCGATACCCTGGCACCGGGAACAACGCTAGTTTTCTTTCAAATCAACAATATATACATCATTCCACATTAATAAAATGAAAATACTGTACCTGTTATTGCTTATTTTATTCACTCAAAATATCGCCCACGCACAAGACCAACTCACCCTGATGCTGGACTGGTTCGTCAATCCGGATCATGGTCCGATCATTGTTGCCGAACAAAAGGGGCTATTTGACGACCAGGATATTCAACTCAACATTCAGGAACCGACCGACCCCAGTCTGCCCGCAAAACTGGTGGCAGCCGGTAACGTCGATCTGGCCGTCAGTTATCAGCCGCATCTGATCGTGGATGTCTCTGAAAATCTGCCATTGACTTGGGTATCGACGTTGATTGCAACCCCCCTCAATACCATTACCGTACTGGCCGACTCACCCTACAAATCACTGTCAGATCTGAAGGGGAAAAAGATTGGATATGCCATCGGTGGCGGTCTGGAACAGGTCACTATCGGCACCATGCTTGAAAATGCAGGCATCTCAACAAGCGACGTGGAACTGATTAACGTCGGATGGACACTCTCATCTTCCCTGGCCTCCGGCAAAGTAGAGGCCATTTATGGTGGATTCAGGAACTTTGAACTCAACCAGCTTGCCATCGAAGGCTTCGAGGGCCGGGCCTTTTTCGTGGAAGAAGAAGGCGTTCCACCTTATGATGAATTGGTGATCGTTGCCAAGAAGGGGGCACTGAGCACGGATATGACCCAACGTCTGAATCGGGCATTGGAATTGGCCACCCAGTATATCGTCAATCACCCGGAAGATGCTTGGGAATTATTCAAGGCCTACAGCCCTGAAAAGCTCGATACCGAACTGAATCGTCGGGCGTGGTTTGACACCTTGTCCCGGTTCGCACTGAGACCCGCTGCCCTGGATATCGCCCGATACGAAAACTATGCGGACTTTCTGGTCACAAAAGGGATTATCGGGGAAAAACCGCTCGCTTCCGCCTACCTCACTCCCTAACGGACGATATAATGAAAGACACCTGTTATTTAAAAGCGCAGTGCGCGACCGATTGGAATCGGTATCTCCATCATCCCTTCGTCCGGCAGTTGGCTGACGGCACTTTGCCTGAAAACTGTTTTCGGCACTATCTTGAGCAGGACTATTTGTTTCTCAAGCACTACGCCAGAGCCTTTGCGTTGGCAATTTACAAAAGCAACAGCCTGGAGCAGATGCGGGCCAGTCTACCTGCTCTCAAGGGTTTGATTGAGCACGAAATTTCACTCCATATCACCTATTGTCATGGATATGGGCTGTCTGAACACGACCTGAACCAGGTATCGGAAGATGTTGCAACGGTCGCCTATACCCGCTATGTGCTTGATTGTGGACATCAGGGGAATCTCGTCGACCTGTTTGTTGCCCTGGCCCCCTGCGGGTTGGGTTATGCTGAAATCGGTCGGTTACTGGCACAAAGCAATGAAACGATACTGGAAGGTAACCGATATCGAAGCTGGATTGAGATGTACAGCGGGGAAACATTTCAGTCCGGTTCCAGCACGCTTCGCGTCTTCATTGACGACCTGTTGTCCGAGATACCCGACGATTCATCTCGCTGGGAAACACTTACGCAAATATTCAACACCGCGACACGAATGGAAATTGCCTTCTGGCAGCAGGGCCTTGACACAGTGCACCCCGAATGAAACCGGCAGTAAAGTCGCTCAGGGGCTAATTGCCTGACCGGACGTAACACACGCGGGATCAGTGCCGGTTACGGCTTTCAATCTGACCAAAGACAGAGCAGGTCGGTTGTCGTCTTGACATAATCTTCTGCCTCCGTGATGGCACTGATCATCGCGACGGACCCCACACCCGTTTCCTTCAGGCACTTTGCCCTTTCATGGTCAATTCCTCCAATCGCAACCAATGGCCACCTGTGCCCAAGCATCTCGACCCACTTGACGACTGCCGCCACACCCTGTGGCTTGAATGGCATTTGCTTGCTGGTGGTAGCAAAAATCGGGCCCAACGCAATATAGCTTGGATCAATATCCATTGCTCGCGAAACCTCTGACAAATTGTGGGTCGAAACACCCAGTCGCAGACCCGCCTTGCTGATTTGTGACAAATCCGCACTGTCCAGGTCACCCTGTCCTAGATGGACGCCATACGCGCCGTGTTTCACGCCCAAGCACCAATAGTCATTGACGAACAATCTCGCCCGGTATTTTCTTGCCTGTTGAACGGCATTCACAATCTCCGATTCAACGACGGCTATCGGCTTGTCCTTGGCACGGTATTGAATTGTCCTGATTCCCAGTTTCAAAAGACGGTCTATCCACTCGATACTATCGACAACCGGATAGATGCCCAGACGGTCAGTGTCACAACGGGGAAAACACACCTTTCGATTTTTCATCGGTCAGCCCGATTTCGTACTCGACACATCGAACAGGCAAGACATATCACTGACGAAGGGTTGGCCGATGGAATCCTCCTGAAAAACCCCGCGCCCAAAAAGAAAGGCTCTTGTCACACTTCAGCAACATAGCAGGAGAAAATCCCAGAACCATCTCCGTCCACCGCCTAGTTGTCCATTTGGTGCCAAAACGGTGTTCCGATCGTCGGGGTGCTCGGTGCAGCGGTTTGGCGCTCCGGCATCGTGCCCGCAACATAAGCGGTCCGACCCGCGCTGATGGCAGCACCAAATGCGGTGGCCATCGAAACCGGATCGATGGCCTTGGCAACCGCAGTATTCAACATCACGGCATCGTACCCCAACTCCATGACCTGACAGGCATGGGAGGGCTTGCCGATCCCGGCATCGACAATCAACAGGGTCTCAGGCAGACGGGCCCGAATGGTCTCCAGGGCATAAGGATTCATGACCCCCCGTCCGGTTCCAATGGGAGCGGCCCAAGGCATCACCACTTCACAGCCCGCCTCCCTTAATCGCTGGCACAAGACCAGGTCATCGGTACAGTAAGGGAACACTTTAAACCCATCATCGACCAAGCTTCTGGCCGCCTCCAACAAACCGACCGGGTCCGGTTGCAGGTTATAATCATCACCAATCACTTCGAGTTTGATCCAGTCAGTCTGAAACAACTCTCGACTCATTTTCGCCAGCGTCACCGCCTCGGCCGCCGAATGACAACCTGCCGTATTGGGCAGCAGCTTCAAATCCAGTTCCCTGAGCAAATTCCAGAACGCATTACCGCTATTTTGTTCCGGAGACTGACGTCGCAAGGAAACGGTAACCACCTGCGCACCGGACACCCTGATCGCCTGTTGCATCATGTCCGGCGACGGAAACAGGGCACTGCCGATGAAAAGCCGGCTGTGCAGTCGTTCCCCGTACACTATCCAGCCATCGTCTGTGTTAACCGGCCTCTTTTCAGTGAGCGATGCTGGTACGTCGGTCATTGGCTTTCTTATCCGCCGGTGATCGGTTGTAGTACGTCAACCTGGTCCTTGTCTTGCAACTGGAGAAGCGGGTATTGCTCCTTTGGCACGAAGGTCTTGTTCACCGCAACGGCAAACAGCGAGGTCTCAGGATCGTAGCCAAGTTGTCTGAGCAAATCATCCAGTGTAGACAGCGCTGCCAGGGTGGTCATCTGATTATTGACACTCACGTTCAATCGGTCGTTTCGCATTATTCATCAATCGTAAAAATCGAAGGAAACATCATCTCCTCTTGTCTGCCCGTGATAAAGTGATCCAAGTCCTGAAGCAACGCAGGTGCAAACAGATAACCATGTCGGAACAGGCCGTTGATGGCTATTCGGTGCCTGTGAACCCGGATGGCCGGCAGATTATCACGAAACGCGGGGCGACACCCGACTTCCATATGGGTAATATGCGCTTCTGCAAACCCCGGATGCAAGCTGTATACGGCCGACAGCAACTCCAAACCGGATCGCACGGTGATCGGGTGATCCGCATCACTTTCAATCTGCGTGGCACCGATGACAAAACGATGATGGTCCTTGGGTGCAATATACAGTGGATAACGAGGATGCATCAATCGTACGGGACGACTGATACCGACCTCGGGGGCATACACCCGGATGACCTCTCCCCGTACTCCCCGTAATCCCGGCAAGTGATCCTTGGCACCCATCCCCCGACAATCGAATATCCAGTCAAACGCCGCATGACGATCCAGTGTGTCAATCGACTGTATTTCTCGACACTCATGCCATGTCAGGTTGCGGTGGGTTAAGACGGTATTCAAGGCCGTCATGAGGGTATCGTTGCAAAGCACTCCCTCATCCGAAAAATAGCTCGCTTGGTCAAATCGAGTGCCGATTTCGGGTTCCAGTTGCATCAGCCTTGTCCGGTCACAGATCTCAAAGACCTCTTTTCCAAGACGGGAAAGTGCCATCCGGTTAAAGTTCAACCAATCCCCTTGGTCCTGCAAATGGGATACCACCAAGGTCCCCTTGGTGGAATAATGGATCGATTGACCACTGTCCTGGACCAGACGCTTGATGAGATTCGGCCATAATTTCAACGACACCTGACCGATATCACGCACCAGCAAATCAGTCGACACCGCTTCGGTATACGGAGCGAGCATCGCCGCAGCCACTGCGCTTGCACTGCGTCGATTGTCCCGGGTCGACCGATCAAACAGTGTGATCGTGGCTCCCTTCCGGAGAAATTGCCACGCCAACAGCTTCCCCATGAGACCCGCGCCAACAATACCGATATTCGCAGACATGCTAATCAGTCAGATAACCATCCAATAAGGCACTTGTCCATAAACATCTGAACAACACCTCGTAACACATAAAACCATGTAGATACAGTGATCACTAAAAAGCACACGGAATTAATGAAGCGACTCGGTAAAGAATGTCTCTTTCGTTTGAAGGGACACGACTCTTCAGGATTGTCGAGCACCCTCTTAACCATCCTCTCTCAGCACTCTAACAAGGCAGAACAGTATATATCAAACACACACGGCTTAGAACACTCACTACCAAGACGGGGGTCTCAGTTTGAGGTTTCACGCCTTACCCAATTGGAACGCGCAATGCCGGTCGGCAGCAAACTTTCTCCATTTCAAACCTGTGTTGTGTTCCTAACCACCATCAGCCATGCGCCATCTCTACCAGTAGGCTCCGATGTCCATAAGTGCCGTCTCGAGGACTCCGACTTTCCACCCAAGCATCCCACAAGATGTCTGTCCTCTTGTCACCGAAAGCGGTGTATGCGCATGAGAAGACCGAACCATGCTATGTCAAGAATCGCACCAAGAAACGGCAGGAAAACTTGTATGATTTCGCATGGACTTTTCTGTTGCATTACAGAAAAGATGTTCCGCATACCGCACACGGCATATCTACAATGTGTGCAGTTGTAAATAAAATCCATATGACGGCTGCAAGCATGACGACTGTTCCTACTGCACCATCCGTTATTGGGAAGATTATCCAACAGTGCTTTTACCGGAGGGGACAATCCACAAAAATGAAACCCGTGTTTTTCCACCGATGTAGCGGAATAAACGAACTATCGAAAATACCGCTGAAAACCATTGATATTTTGCAATATGATTGCAAATACTGCTATCATAAATTCTGTGTAATTGAACAGAACAGCAGGCGCTGGAAAACGCTAGCCGCTGTATTTGCCAACCCTGTCCAGTCGAATATCGAGTGGACCGCGGTCGAAGGTTTGTTACTGGCTGTAGGGGCAAATTTGATCGAGGGCCGAGGACCACAGGTACGATTCGAGAAAGGCGATCAAGTGGTGGCGTTTCACCGTCCGCATCCTGCCACCGGAGCGAAGCGCTACCAGGCAAGAGATGCGCGTATATTCCTAAAACGAATCGGAGTGACACCATGATGAATACCATGCGTTTTAAGGGCTATACCGCTCGTATCGACAATGATGACGATGATCATCTGTTTTCGGGGCACATCGCCGGAATCCACGATATCGTGGGATTTCAGTCAGATACGGTGGATGGCCTCAGCAAAGCATTTCAGGAGGCTGTGAAAGATTATCTGGAAACCTGTGCCAGAATCGGGAAAAAACCCCAGAAGGCATATTCTGGACAAGTCATGTTCCAAATCAGCCCGGAGGTTCACCGCAGAGCTGCTCTGACGGTCGCACTTGAAGGCAAGCGTCTGAACCAGTGGGGCTGAGGAAACCATCAGCCGAGCAACAGCTAAGAGATGAGTTAAACTGGTGACTACCGAGCCCCACATAGGAACACCGAGAAACCGTCGTTTCCGCCATATTCGGTCGCTATTATGACCCCATGAGCGATCCCGAAATCGATAGATCACTGCTAACCAGGCAGATCAAGTCTTGGGGAGGGGAACTCGGCTTTAATCACACCGCCATTGCCGGCATCAATCTTGAAACCGCCGAAACCCGACTCAAAAAATGGCTTGAAAAGGGATTCCATGGGGAAATGCATTATATGCGATCCCATGGATCGAAACGCAGCCGACCGTCAACACTGATTCCAGACACGGCCAGCGTGATCACGGTTCGCATGGACTACCTGAGTGTTTCCATGCGACACGCCGAGCGGGTATTGAACACGCCCGATAAAGGTTATGTTTCCCGTTATGCGCTGGGACGGGACTATCATAAGATGATCCGCCGACGCCTGCAGAGACTTGCGACATGGATCGAAACACATTATGGCAAATTTGGCTATCGGGCGTTTTGTGACAGTGCACCCGTCATGGAAAAGCCTCTGGCGGAACAATCGGGACATGGATGGATCGGCAAGCACACCAATCTGATCAACCGGAAACAGGGATCGTGGTTTTTTCTCGGCGAGCTGTACACGAATATTCCACTGATACCGGACTTGCCCACCACGGCACACTGCGGGAGTTGCCGGGACTGCATGGATGTGTGTCCAACCAAAGCGATCGTCGAACCTTATCAGCTTGACGCTCGCCGATGTATCTCCTATCTGACCATCGAACTAAAAGGCACCATTCCGGTTGAATTCAGAAAGCCGATGGGAAATCGAATCTATGGCTGTGATGACTGCCAACTCGCCTGTCCGTGGAATCGATACGCGAAAATCACGGCTGAACCGGATTTTCAGGCCCGTCATCGGCTCGACGATGAAAATCTGATCAATCTGTTTGACTGGGATGAAAGGACCTTCGAGAAGAAAACAGAAGGATCGGCCATTCGCCGGATTGGGCATGTTCGCTGGCTGAGAAATATTGCCGTGGCACTGGGAAACGCCTCTCCTTCCGATCAAAACATCGTCGCTCTGCACCAAAAACAGTATGACCGATCAGAACTGGTTCGGGAACATGTTCAGTGGGCCCTGAACCGACAAATCCGTAAATTGAAAACGATCAACTCGTCATGACAACCCGACTCGATCACATCGTCATTTGTTCGCACACCCTTGCCATTGGCATTGATTATGTCAGGCAAAAGCTGGGGGTTGAGGTTCCCAAAGGAGGACAACATCACCAGATGGGAACCCACAATTGTGTCATGCAACTGGGACACAACGTGTACTTTGAAATCATCGCCATAGACCCTGACATGACACCACCTGACCGACCCCGCTGGTTCAGTATGGACAACGCCCACAGCAGGAAGGCAATCCAAAGAAAACCCGGGCTGATCACGTGGGTGGCCAATACCACTGATCTTGCCAAATGTGTTCAACAGTCCACCTTCCCCTACCCGCCCGGTCTTGCCATGCGTCGAGATCAGCTTCACTGGCAGGTGACCTTGCCTGCTGATGGCACTCTCCCGGCCGATGGCTTGATGCCGACACTCATTCAATGGGGCACCTCTGCCCATCCTGCCAATCATATGCAGGATATGGGTTGTCGTCTTGAATCCTTACGTCTTTATCACCCCTATGCCCACTGGCTTGAAGGCCATCTGGCATCGATACAGGCAGACCACTTGGTCGAGATCATTGCGCTGCCGGCCAATCAGACGCCCTATCTGGAAGCTACGATTCGTTGCCCAAAAGGATTGATGACTTTATCCGGTGACAGATAAATGACATGGCATATGGCCCTCTTCACGGTGCAGCAATCCAATCGGGACGATGACACCTATAGCTGCAAAATAACCACCGTGCCGCCTCAATGCCAACCGAATCAATGGCGGCAGGAGACTGTTTTTTACCTAAATGTTGAATGTTATGAGCACAACCGACCAAAAAAGAATCAATAAACCAGACCATTTGAACCGAACGTATATCGCACCGGAAATCGTCACCCAGAGACAACGTACCCTCGCCGCGCTCGATATAAAAACCGGGGAACAGATTCTGGACATTGGCTGCGGGACCGGGTTCCTGACCCATGAAATGGCATTGCTGGTCGGTGAACAGGGTGTTGTTGATGCCATAGACATCAGCCAGCCCATGATTGATTACACACTAAAACGCTGTCGGACGTTACCCCAGGTCACGGCCTCTGTGGGGGATGTTTGCAACCTTTCCGCCAGTGATAAGCGCTATGATGCCGTCACCTGTACCCAGGTTCTGCTGTATGTCGAAAACACGTCACAGGCACTCCGTGAAATGTACCGTGTGTTGCAGCCTGGAGGCCGCATAGCGGTCATTGAAACAGATTGGCGTGGCGTGGTCATGAGTGGCAACTATCCTGATCTTACCGAGAAGATCATGCGGTCTTGGGACAGGACCGCAGCCAATCCCAATCTACCACCCAGGATACCCCATCTGCTCAAACAACAGGGGTTCGTTGCAATCAAGACAGAAGCTATCCCGCTTCTCAATACCAGCTTCTCAACAGTTTCTTTTTCCGTGAACTCCTTGGAATGGCTATGCAAGTATGCTTATAAACAAAACATGATCACGCGCGAGGAAGGACAAAAATGGATCACCGACCATGAACAGATGGGACAGGAAGGCAGCTATTTTTTCTGTCTTAACCGTTTTTTATTTACTGCAGTCAAGTGCTGATCTGCTCACTAACGGGTTTGATATCAATCTTCACTTTGACGTTTTTGAGTGATGTCCCACCAGATCAAGGTTCTCGTCAAAACAACCTGCCCATATCAATGGGAAGGAAGCGGGGTATAGTTCCACTCGCCATGAAAGTCTGCACGACGGATTGACAGTCGGTCCATCTGTTCGTCGGTGACCTTGATCGCAGTCGGATAATCGGTGTCATCCACTTCGGATTGAATGGCCAGACCAGTTTTCGCCACCGTGGCTGCAATGAGGCTCACGATGATTTCATAGTTGATCCGCGGCCAGCCACGCCCGTATGCGGGTTCCCGAGGGGCAATGACAGACCGAGATCAACAACCCCAACTCCTCTGCCAACCGTCGCAATTCGACTTTCCTCAGCAGCCCTTACCGTCAACCGCCGGTTTCTCAGGGCGAGGGTGATTTAAGTACAGATCACGTATGGGACCAGGCAGGTTCGTCAGAATTTTTGCTCTGATATTGCAGATGGGGGATTGAGGCTGGCCATTCGTGCAAATGCGAGAATCCAGTGGAAAGGTTATAATATCGCAATGGCTGCTATCGATGAACAATTAACCCGATTTCTCACTCGCTACCCAAATCTCAAACTGGCCATGTTATTTGGTTCCCAGGCCACCGGGCAAGCCGCTCCCGGCAGTGACATCGACTTGGGACTGTTGTTTGATACGCCGCTGTCCGGTAGTGACAAACTCGGAATTATTGAAGCGATCGGCGCAGCATTTGGCCGTCCGGTGGATATCGTTGATTTATTTTACGCACCCGAACCGGTCACGGGGCAGGTATTCAAGGGGAAAAGATTGCTGGGCGATAATACTGCTTATGCTGAACTGTTGACAAAACACTTGGTCAATACGGCCGATTTTCTTCCTCTTCGGGAGAGAATACTGACTGAGAGACGAAACGCATGGACCGGGTAATCGTTGCGGAAAAGCTGGAGTCCCTGCGCAGGTGCATTCAAAGGATACAGGACAAAACCCCTCCCGAAATCGGAAGTTTAATATCGGAACCGGATCTGCAGGACATTCTGGTACTCAATCTGACCCGTGCAGTTCAACTCTGTGTTGACATCGGCAGTCACGTAATCGGCGCTTCCGGGGAAGCCGCTCCGGTCACAATGGGCGATGTTTTTATTACCCTCAACAAGCTCGGCGTGATTACGACGACCACCTGTGAATCAATGAAAAAAGCTGTCGGTTTCAGGAATATAGCGGTTCACAATTATGAATCCATCAACTGGGAAATCGTATTTGCCATCTGCAATAAATCGACAGCCGATTTTTGTGAATTCGTCAAGGAGATAGAGGGCAGAGACCCGGTATCTGGGAGAAACGAGAATGAATGATATTTTGCTGGTGGCTCGGGTTACCCTGATTGCCGGCGTGGCGCCGATCACGGCGCGGGCGGTCTGGCTCGAACGCCGCCAGAACTCCGATTAGTCCCAGCAGACCGGAGCGCCGTGGGCAATGACAGACCGAGATCGACAACCCCAACTCCTCTGCCAACCGTTGCAATTCGACTTTCTTCAACCGGTTGCGGCTGCCGTTGGAGCCGCCCCCATCGGCGGTATATCAGCAACCGCTTCGCGTCAGGATAAAGCGGATGGCCCATATGCCGTTGCCAGCGCCGCCCAGACAAAAAAGCGATTCCTGACTGAGGAGCAGGACGATTGGATTCATATTCCCGATGCGTCAACCGTCACTTTGCAAACTAGCAATGGGGTCCAGACATGCAGCCTGCCAGGCCGGTTGAAATCCGAAAAACAAGCCGGCCAATGCGGCAGTCCCAAATCCGCTGACTACCGATAGCGATGAGATCGAAAAATTCCATCCCGTAAATTGACAAGTCACAAATGTAGCGACCAGGCCAAGCGCTATACCCAGCACACCTCCCACCATCGTCATAATCACAGACTCAATCAAGAATTGACTTTGGATATCCCCGCGCCGTGCACCAAGCGCTCGGCGAATGGCAATCTCGCGCCGTCGTTCGGTAACCGAAACCAGCATGATATTTATAATGCCAATACCGCCGACAATCAAAGAGATGCTGACAATAGCCGCCAACAACAGTGTGAAAAGTTGCATTTGTGATTCCATCTGCATGATCAGCTGTTTTGCGCTGACAACCTGTACCCTCAAATCAGGGTCCCTGCCTTGAAAGTAACCACTGACCTCGTCGGCAACCAATTCATGACTGACATCCTTCCGGTTCCTGGCAACAATGGCATCAATGTTGGTTGTCGACACCAGTCGACTCGCGGTACTGATGGGAATGAACACCGATTCATTTGCCGCAATAGTGACGGGTAATGCGTAGTTCTCCTCCGTATAACCCAGGGTACCAATCACGGTATACAAGTTGTCTTCCAGTTCAATGAGCGATCCTTCAATTTCGCTGGCACCCGCCTCTCGCATCGCCATTGCAATGTTGTGGCCGACCACACAAAACTGTCGGCCGATATCCAAATCAGAAATGAAACGACCTGTCTGTATCGACAGCGTATTGACCCTGGCAAACGATTCCGTGACACCCTGAATGTCTCCTTGCCCAACCCACTCAGGAGTCTGTCAGGTTAAAGAAAGTCCGGCGATAGTATTTCAGTTCGGCAATGGATTCTTGGATATCGTCCATCGCCCTGTGCGTATTTCGTTTCTTAAAACCCTCCGGCAACCCCGGTCTCCAGCGTCTTGCCAATTCCTTGACTGAACTGACATCCAGATTCCGATAGTGCAGATAAGCCTCAAGCTTGGGCATGTGCCTGGCCAGAAACCGTCTGTCCTGACAGATCGAATTTCCGCATAGTGGCGACTGGTTTTTCTTGACATAGCGGGCTATGAACGTCAGCGTTTCTGCTTCTGCCGCCGGTTCGTCATAACGGGATTCTCTCACCCGTTGCACCAGTCCGCTGCCAGTATGCGTTTTCGTGTTCCATTCATCCATCTCCATCAGACATTTCAATGGTTGATGAATGGCAATGACCGGGCCTTCTGCCAATATGTTCAATTGAGAATCCGTGACAATCGTGGCAATCTCTATGATTCTGTCCTGATCGGGGAGTAATCCCGTCATCTCAAGATCAATCCAGACTAAATTTTTTGGATGCATTGTTTTCCTTAAGCCCTACGGCAAAGTGACAAATCACTGAAAGGGAGATTCGTTCAGTTCCGCTAATTGTTATTAAGCACTCCGATGTTAATACCGGACATGTTGTTGTCGTATCACGGATGGTTCATTTCGTTTTGGCCGACGCCCTCTTCCAATCATACACGTCGGTCCATTGTGCCAACCAAGCTTGGATTCATTCACAACCCATGCTCTGTTACGAGCATTGGGGCTTATAGAGATCGAATCGGATTGACTTGGTCCTGATCTCACCCACTTTACCCGATTGTATCGCATTCGCATGGAGAGGTCGCTTAACCACCACCCGCTGGGTCGCTTTTTTCAATGCCAGATGGAGAAGATGCTGCTCATCAACCGAATGATCGACAATTTTCTGTAACACCTGAAGCGGTTTTTTTGGCCGGGAAGATTTCGGCTTCGACGAAAACATCGGATCGAGGTAAACCACGTCAACCTTCGATTCCAACGATTGCAGAACTTCAATACTGTCCCCTTCGAGTAATGTCAGGTTGCGTTGAATCCCATTGGGATCCATTCTTGACCAAGCATCCTGCACCATTGTCATGACCAGCCTATCTCGTTCGATGGCGAGTATTGAGCGACCTGATCTTGCGATCTGCAGCGCATCTGCACACCACCCTGCTGTCGCGTCAATCACAGTATGGGCCTTTTTACCCATGGCCCGCAGCAGGGGATCCGAATCCGGTCGGTACCGAATTCGGTTAAAATCGAGGGAAATGGGATTGAATCCCGCTGGGTCCGCCAGTCCCAGGGACAGTTTCCCACAGTTGATTTGAAGGATGACCGGTGTGATCACCTCGTGGACAGAAGCAGTCACCGGTGCCCTCAGTTTGTTCGACAACTCGATGCACTGGTCCGCCTCAGGTTGATCACTGACAATGGATACCCGATGGTTTTGCATTTGCTTTTGACACCGAACAATGCTTGGGGTAAAACCGGGTGGCAAACAGGTCCGTGATTTCTGATCTCACGAACTGAGTGCAACACGATGAACGACAAGTTTAACAAAAGAGGTGATTTATGGGGCTTTTAACTGGCAAACGGGCGCTGATTGCGGGGGTAGCCAGCAATCGATCCATCGCGTGGGGCATCGCACAGGCGATGCACCGGGAAGGCGCAGAGTTGGCATTTACCTACCCCAATGAAAAGTTCCAGCCGCGAGTCGAACGCCTGGCCAGTGAGCTTGGGTCCACTATCGTATTGCCCTGTGATGTGGCCAGTGACGAGCAGATCGAGACCTTGTATCTCGAATTGGGGAACCATTGGGATGGATATGATATCCTGGTCCATTCGATCGCCTTTGCCCCCCGTGAAGAACTGGAAGGTTTTTATTTGGATGCAGTCAGCAGGGCCGGCTTTAACATCGCCCACGAAATCAGTTCCTACAGCTTCTCTGCAATGGCACGGGCGGGTCTGCCACTGATGGCCGGTCGAGATGCTTCCATGCTGACATTAACCTATCTGGGCTCCGTTCGATCCATGCCCGGATACAATGTGATGGGACTCGCCAAGGCAAGCCTTGAAGCGAACGTTCGGTATATGGCGCAATCGCTGGGGCATCAGGGTATCCGGGTCAATGGCATTTCTGCCGGCCCGATCCGGACCCTGGCCGCCGCCGGAATCAAGAACTTCAAAAAAATGCTGGGGCACTTTGAGAAAGTCGCCCCCTTGGGCCGGGCAGTCACTATCGAGGAGGTCGGCAATACAGCCATGTTCCTGTGTTCCGATCTGGCTTCGGGCATTACCGGAGAAATTACCTATGTGGATGGAGGATTCAATACGGTCGGCATCAGCGAATCCTTTATTGACGGGGAGTGAAACCGGGCAGTGTCCACAAGACAGAGGCCTCGATATCCTCCTCTCGGGAGCCTCCTTGCGCGCGGGCCATGCAAAGGGCTGGATACAACTTCTTTCATCCACATACAGCCCCGGCGGTGGCACTGACCCGCCACAATCACCGCGGCTTGTGACGAACCGGGCCCACAGCCCGGCATCACCTAGCTCAACCCTAAAGAGTCGATTTTGTCTTTTGTCGGAACCCCGTTTGGGTCCCAGCCGCGAATCTCGTAATATTGGGGAATCATCACATCCAACTCGGCCACCCCCCCTTTTGCAAAACCACTTGGAACCGGCTCGTTCAACATTCTCGGCGGGAGCGTGTCATCCTCACGTGTCAATCCTGCCTTGAGATTGAACAATCTTTCCAGATTCCATATCCGCTCACCGGTTTCCCTTAATCTGTCCTCTGTCCACTCACCGGGACAACTGGCATTTATCATCCGGGTGAACTGGTCATAACCCCAGGTACCCGTGGTGAACAGACACAGGCCCGATGAATCAACCATCGCAACAAAATCCTGGCTGGTTGCACAGGCTTGCGCTTTTCCGGTGGTTCCCGCTTCGGAAAAATCCTGTTCGAACGTATCATGACGGAGATGGCATGCCCCGCGGTTACTGGTCGCATAGCCCAGCCCCATGCCCTGCATGGCCCGTCCGTCATACCCGGCAAACTCCTGCCCTTTCGCCACCATCGCCAACTCAGGATGTCCGTATTTTTCGCATAACCGTTTCGAACCGAGTCCCAGTTCCTTGCCAAAACCCTCGTATCTCCCGGTCTTCTCTGACATGACCACCAATGCCTCGGCACTGCCGAAACTGAGATCAATGCCATCCGTCTGCGCTTTCGTGAGCACCCCCCTTTCATACAATTCCATCGCCGCCGCCAACGTCACGCCAAAAGAAATCGGATCCATCCCGTGCTCGTTCATCATGAATCCGGCAAATGTCAGCGCATCCAGATCATCCACCCCGACGACCGGACCAAATGCAAAGGCGGTTTCGTATTCCAGCCCCCCAGAAGCGATCCAGTATTGCGGACGATCCTTGACGCTGAAATGATTGGGGTCAATTTTTGCAATTCGCCCGCAGGCGATCGTACAACCGAAACAGGCCGCATTGGCCAGCAGATTGGTGTGCCCATTGCGATTTTTCAGCGTGACCGCCTTGTGGTTCACCTTATCCACGCCAGCAAACGAAACCTTCCGGAAATTTTCCGTGGGCAGACCGCCAAACTCCTGCATGCTGTCCATCATCGCCAAGGTGCCATAACGCATCAAACCACGCCGATTGCCGCTCCCGTGCAACTCGGTATTCACGTCACTGACGACCGCCATCATCGCCTCCGGATTGTCATTTTTGACCCCCACTGATCCTCGCACCGCGATCGCCTTGAGGTACTTGCTTCCCATCACCGCCCCCACACCGGAACGACCGGCAGCCCGATGCAGATCATTGACCACACAGGCATAGCGGACCCCCTGTTCACCGGAGATCCCAATCGCGGCAATCTTTATCTGCATGTCCTGGTGCTGCTTGCGTATCCATTCATCCGCCTGCCAGACCGTTTTTCCCCAGATTTGATCGGCGTCATACAGTTCTGCCGTTTCATCGTTGATGGAAAGATACACCGGTTTCGTCGATTGGCCGGTGATGATCAGCATGTCGTAACCGGCATATTTCAACTCGGCACCGAATTTGCCCCCGGAGTTGGAGCAGGCAATCGCATTGGTCAGCGGGCCTTTGGTGATCACCGCATAGCGTCCGCTGGTCGAGGCCATCGTACCGGTCAGCGGTCCGGTCGCAAAAATCAACACATTGTCCGGTCCCATCGGATCGGCCGCAGGATCCATCTCCTCCCAAAGATATTTTGTACCCAAACCCCGGGTACCCAAATAGCTGTTCGCCCAACCCATGTTAAGCGGTTCCGAGGTCACGGTCCCCGCAGTCAGATCAACACGCAATATTTTCTTTTGCCAACTCATTTGTCTTGTCTTTGTCAATTAGTGAATCGTTTCACCGATCACTTGAAACCGGCGAACCGCTTGTATCGCTCCAGAATAGCAGAAAATCCGCATTCGGAAAATCGGCAAACCGTCTGATCGTACCGAAACGGTGCCTTTCACCGTCTCCGGCCTGATCAATTATTCAATTTTCCCGAATGAGAAATAAGTCCCGCCACTATACAACCCCCAATCCCGCTCCTTCTTCTCGGCAAGACGGTCCGCTCTGTCAGCCGCCTTCGCAGAACCCGCAGGCTGTAACAATTCCGTCAATTCATAAAAGACCGGGCGGGTGATCTTGGCCTTCAAATTTTCCCGCACGACCACATAGGGAGAAGGTTCACCCGAGTCCGGGTCAAAAACCACTTCAATTGGGTGTTGCGCATCTGCGAGCACCATGGTATCGACATTCGTTCGAAAATAAAGCTGCTGATTCATCCCGGCCCCCTGTTGTTTGAGTTCAACGGCCACAAAGGGAGCATCTTCAACTTTGATGCGGTACTTGACCGATGGGGTAATCAGATAAAACTGCGCATCACAATCCAGTCGAAGCAGCGTTGAAAACAAGTTCACCATTCGCTGTCTTTGAATTATCGACCCCCTGTAAAACCATTGCCCGTCTGCCGCAATACGGATGTCGAGCTCGCTCCTTGTTGAGGGTTGCCACCGATCGACAGGAGGCTGTTTGAGCGGTTTGATCTGCTCAAACACTTGGTCAAGAGTGGACACTTTCAACCGTTGACCATAATCCTTATTCAGATTACATGGGCCTGCGTACTCAATGCACTCCCCAGCAACTTGGCGGTCACATCAACCGCGCTGATGACCTCATCGTACTGCATTCGAGTTGGGCCAATGACGCCAAGTACGCCGACTCGGCGTCGATCTATTTCATACGGAGCCGCAATCACGCTGCAATCCTTGAACAGTCGATAACCCGATTCCTCGCCAATAAAAATCTTGACCCCATCAGCAAACATGCTTTTTTGAAGCAGATCGAAAAGCACCTGTTTGGTTTTGAACGTGTCGAACAACTGTCGCAACGTATCGAGTTCAGAAAAGTCCGGAATCGACAGGAAGTTGTTTTCACCACTGACCAGAACACTGCCCGCTTTTTCATCCTCAGCCTGATCGAACAGCTGGCCCGCCATCCTAACGGCGGTTCGCATTTCCCGGTGCATGCTTTTGTGATCCTGATGCAGATGAGTGATCAAGTCCTCTCGCACACCATTGAGTGACTGGCCGGAGTATTTCGCATTGAAGTAGTTTGCCGCCTCGACCAATTCCGAATCGTTGTATTTTCGGCGCGTATTTAGCACCTTGTTCTGCACCTGTCCATCCTGGGTGATCAGGATCGCCAGTACCCGGTTGCCAGAAAGATGAAGAAACTCGACTTGTCGGAGTTGAACATGACGCTTGCTTGGCAGTGAGACAACGCCTGCAAAGGAGGTTATTTGGGACAGCATCTCTGTCGCATTGGCCAAAATGACATTCGAATCCGTTCCCCCGGCAAGCTGTTCAGCCATTTCCCCGAGAGATTTTTCGTCTATTGATCCAACTTGCAGTGTACTGTTGATGAAGACCCGGTAGCCTTTTTCAGTCGGAACCCTTCCGGCCGAGGTGTGGGGCGCATGGATCAGTCCCATCACCTCCAAATCCGCCATCACGTTACGGATGGTGGCTGGACTCAACGACAAATCGGTTTCCTTGGAAAGTGTCCTTGAACCGACAGGGGTCCCTTCTTCGATATACCGACGAATTAATTTTTTGAGGACGGATTGTGCCCGATCATTCAAGTCAAATTCACATTGGTCATGCATAGGCTGATGAAATCCAATCCGACGTAAAGCTCAAGTGTATACAGCTACACGCTATCAATCTATCGGTCCGCATGTCAAGGTGGATTTTTTTAATTTGTGTCGTAGGATGCGGGTTCGAATCATTGCGTGGTACCTGCTGCCGCCTTCGTGGCCATGTTTTCATCGCCTGATGGTCGACGAATAACAAGTGTAGCCCTCCGGGGCAGGCTGTTTCAAGACGCTGACACCAGACGTTCTCTTACGAACTCAAGCCCAGTCGCGAAAATGTTCCATTCGATACGCTTCAACGAGCGAACTTTGTCCACCCCCATCAGTACCGGTCTAACCGACAGAAGAAACGGTTTTTGACCGTAACGGATCCATTGGCTGATGTGAGCCAATGACACTGGTTACCCTATCTATCAAATCCGATTTCATATATATTTTTTGTTTCCAATGAGACACGATGCGGGTGCCTGAGAACGCTATGACAAAGGCACCGTAATTTAAGATAATCAACGCTTGGAGGTTTTTCGATGCAAATCAAGAAAAAAGATTTACTGGTGGCCTGTGCAGCGACCACCCTGATGATTGGTCCCATCACGGCTAGTTATGCTCAATGTACCAATGATGTCTGGAACAAGGTCATGGACCGGGGGAAACTGACCGTGGGTGTCAAGGCAGACTACAAACCGTGGGGTTACCGTGACGAAAGCGGCAATATCGTGGGCATGGAAGTGGATATGGCGCAACTTGTCGCTGATGCAATGGGGGTTGCGCTCGAAACGGTGGCAGTACAGTCCTCAAACCGCATGCAATTCCTGGAGCAGGGCAAGATCGACATGATGATTGCCACCATGTCGGATCGCAAGGACCGACGCAAGATTGTCGGCATCACTCAGCCCAATTATTACACCTCCGGTACCAATGTGATGTCTCCCAAGGCACTGGGTCTGAAACAATGGGAGGAACTCAATGGCAAACCGGTATGCGGGAAGCAGGGCGCATTCTACAACAAGATCGTGAATGAGCGTTATGGTGCAGAAATCGTTGCATTTATTGGAAATGCAGAAGCCAAACAGGCCCTTCGAGACAAGAAGTGCATCGCCTGGGTCTACGATGACTCTTCCATCATGTCTGATCTTTCTTCCGGCAACTGGAATGATTTCGAGATGCCACTGAGCAGCGAAGACGACAACCCATGGGGGCTTGCGGTACCGCTGGCAGAGAAAGATTGTGTTTTTGGCAATTTCATGTCCGGCCTGACTTATAACTGGCATCAGTCAGGCAAGTTGATCGAACTGGAGAAAAAGTGGGGGATTCAGGCTACTCAGTATCTGGTGGATCAAAACTCCCGACATGCGGACTGGTTGCAGGAATAATCCGGCGACTCCCTGATCAATACCCGGTCGCTCTTGGCGTGTCCGCCGCCACCGGATGACGGCCAGCAAAAACCGTCATCCGGGATGGGCTGTCCTTCCTTGTGATAGGCTTGCGGATGCCCTGAAACAGTCGTAGACCGACATGGGATGCATCCACACCCGGTCGGTCCGTGCGGTGTCTGCACAGGGTACCTTGCCATTGAAACCATCGGGGAACGGACATCCCATTGATCGCTTCAAAAGACGGTTTGTTGGCCTGTTGTGCCTTTCAGACCCGAACTGAAATGTCATGAATGCATTCCAGCAATTCTTCTTCGATTTGTCTGCGGACCATCCGCGCTGGAATTTCATTTTTTTCTATGACCCGGTGCAAACTGACCGGGTGTTGGACGGACTGTGGATGACCTGCAAACTGTCAGTAATCTGTGTCATTCTGTCCGTGGTCATTGGTCTAATCGGAGCCTGGTTCCAGGGTGCGAGATCCCGCTTGGTGCGGAATTTGGTGCAGGGATATATCCAGTTTTTTCGCAATACGCCACCGCTGATCCAACTGTTATTTTTCTACTTCGCCATGGGTCAGTTCACGCCGACCTATTCGCCTGACGGGTGGCTTGAGATACCGATCATCTCCAATGTCGGTTGGGCCATCATATCGCTGTCGTTCTTTGCCGGGTCATTCAATGTGGAGATTTTTCGTGCCGGTATTGAAGCCATTCCCGAATCAACCCGGGAAGCCTCCGAATCCCTGGGTATGAGCCGTTTGCAAACCTTCATCTATGTCGTTTTTCCATTGGCATTTCGGGTCAGCTTACCCGCACTCAACAACAATCTGGTCAATCTGGTCAAGACCACGACCCAGGCGCTTGCCATCGCGGTACCTGAACTGCTCTATCAGATGGTGAGTATTTACAATGACTATTCAACGGCGCAGTATGCCTGTATGGTCGTCCTGTTCATGGTGTATATCGTACTGGTAGGTCTCCTCGTGACGGCGATGAATACCTGGGAGCGGGTCGCCCGGATTCCCGGTTACGGCCAATGAGATTTTCTTTGAAACGGATACCCGGTGTGAATTCCGGCCAAGTTAGTGAAACCGATTTGCCGGTGCTCAAACCGTTTCGACTGACTCCCAAGGGTGGCATTTCGGATCTCGGATTCTGTCGTTGGCTTGAGGGTCTCGACCTCACCATTTTGGCGGTTGTCTTACTACTGTTGGTCGCTTGGCCTGTGGTTGCCTTGGCACAGGGAGGATATAGCTATACCGAAGCATTCGAGGCGCTGTGGCGCTGGCTCCCCTTCCTGGTCCGCGAAGGATTTACCCTCAACATCCTGATCAGTTTCTTCACGATGCTGATAGGCACTATTGCAGGCATTGTGCTCGGACTGGGCCAGGTCTCACCGATACGGCTGCTTTCCGGGCTAAGCTGGTTCCTGACACAGTTGTTTCGCAATTCACCCTGGCTGGTATTGCTGTTCATTGTGATGCTGGCCTTTCCCTTCGAGATTACATGGCGTGGGGAAATCTATCTGATCCCAGACTGGATGAAAGCGGTATTTGGTCTGGCGTTGCCAATCATGGCCAATATTTCCGAAATTATCCGGGGAGGGATTCAGTCAGTATCAACAGGACAATGGGAAGCGTCTGAATCACTTGCCTTTAACCGTCATCAAACCCTCTGGCAGATCATATTGCCCCAATGCTTCAAGCAAATGATTCCACCCTGGATGAACTGGTATGCCATTCTCACCATGGCGACACCCTTGGTTTCATTGCTTGGGGTAGAAGAACTGGTAACTCTGTCACGTCAGGCCATGGAATCCGAGGACAATCATCCCGAGTTGTTGTTGCCATTTTTCGGCTTCGCTCTGACGATATTTTTCCTCTATTGCTACCCCATTGCCAAATGGACGTTGTATCTGGAGCGTCAATTCGCTGTCAAACATTGAAAACCGGTATGTAATTCGATATGAGCATCACGAACTGGAGTCCGGACCAACCGATTGTGTCCCTGCGGGACGTGCACAAGTCGTTTGGTAAGCTTGAAGTCCTCAAAGGCGTTTCCCTGGATGTCATGAAAGGAGAAGTGATCTGCATCATTGGTCCTTCCGGTTCGGGCAAATCAACGCTGATTCGTTGTATCAATGCACTCAATCCAATCGATTCAGGGCATATCCTAGTCGGAGGGAGGGCCGTCCATGACCCGCAACTCAACAAACTTGAGTTGCGCAAGAAAGTGGGCATGGTATTTCAGCAATATAACCTGTTTCCCCACAAGACCGCATTGCAAAATATCATGATGGCCCCTGTCAAGGTACTGAAACAGTCCAAGGAAACAGCGGAACAGCGCGCCCGAGAGCTAATGGACCGGGTCAACCTGCAGGGCAAGGAGGACAGCTATCCGGGCGAACTGTCAGGCGGACAGCAGCAACGGGTAGCCATAGCACGATCATTGGCAATGAATCCGGATGTGATGTTGTTTGATGAGGTAACCGCTGCGTTGGACCCCGAAACAGTGAAAGAGGTCTTGGCGGTAATCAAGGACCTTGCACAAAGCGGAATGACCTGTATCCTGGTGACGCATGAAATGGGATTTGCCCGAGAAGTCGCAGACCATATCTATTTTACAGACAGGGGTGTGATCGTAGAGCATGCCCCTCCGGCCATCTTTTTTACCGAGGCCAAGGATCCAAGAACGAAAGAATTTCTCAGTCAGATTCTCTAGTCCATCCAGGTCTTTCAGACGAACCTTTGATCGACCACGGATATGGCGCAGACACCAGCGACGATGAGCTTTCCCCAAGTCCGAACCAGACCATCCGTCCCATCGCCCGTTACTTCCTCTCGCTCAGCCAGCCCTTTGCCAACTACCTTGGCGAGGACTGTCCCAACCATGGTGTCAATGTCCTTGAGCATTACCCGGGCATTATTTTCGGGTCAGCAGCGATCACCGCGCGACCGGCAAGGTATGTCGGGGTCAGGCATACCGGGACACCGGCCAAGGCGATCCCTTGTAAGTTCACACTAGTAGGCGTGGAGTTGCCATTATCGAAGTAATCGGGGCAACTTTCTGGGGTAATCATCCTGCGGATTGGGAACATTGAGCATATTTTCGTAGATGTCGTCGAAATGTTGCCTGTCTGTACGGTCGTCAAAATCGATATCGTTAATCATGTTGATTGTTTGGCGTAAAAAATGGTCAGACTTCATCTGATTGTGCATCTTCAAATACGCCCTCACAACTTGCCCGCGCTGGGCTTTGAGTTCTGTAGACGATAACTTTTTCAGGTCTGGGAAGAGCTTGTTGTTTGCAAATTTGAGCAAGGCATCACCAGTAATACCCTCCCCCTATCAACAGCCCAAGTGCACCACTGTCATTCCTCACAAATGAGCGTATATTGTCAGTTTTTTATTCGTGTATTTTATTTTTTAATTATGGTGTGATAGGTGTTTGGCCCAAAAAATCCAAATGCCTTGACAACTCCCCAGTATCAAGGGTCAAACCAATGGGCGGCTATTTGAATTATTTTGCCTACGGATCAAACATGTTGACAGAAAGACTGACCGTGGCTGATCGATGTCCATCGGCAAAGGTGATCGGGACCGCTTTTGTGGAGGGCTATTCTCTGGATTTCTCGAAGAGAAGTCGTCTGGACAGCTCAGGGAAAGCAACCATCGTAGCAGCGCATGACCGATGCCAGTATGGTGTTGTATTCACGATCAAGGAATCTGATCGCAACAAATTGAACGAGGCCGAAGGACTGGGAAAGGGTTATGATCTCATACCCCGACTCAGTGTCACGATGACGGATAATGGCCTGTCGAAATCCACTTTTACCTATTGTGCGCCAGAAGAACACAGGGATTCCGGTCAAATCCCTTTCGACTGGTATTTGGCATATGTTGTCGCGGGTGCCATGCAGCATCAACTGCCTGAGGCAGTTATCTCATCTTATCAGAACACCCATTTCAAAGCGGACGGCAATGGGAAAAGGAAAGCCGAAAATTTGGAAATACTCAAGAAAGCCGGTTTTCAAAGCATCGAACAGGTATTGGGTTGAAAGTGTACGTCCGAACATGGCAGGCGGAATACGGGAGGGTTGATGCGACAAAATCCACCGCCCGGTATAAGCTACAGTGACTGCCTTCCGTTCAGGGCCCGCCTGTTCAAGCGAGGGATCGCAACCCAGACGGGCGGGAATTTTCCCGGTGCCCTAACGATACGCCTCAATGGGGACAAGTGACTATTGTATAGAATTCTCTATAATAGACGGTCACCCTGGAATCTGTAACACACGTGAAAATTACACAAGTCGGTTTGTTCGGTAAATTCAACGACAGCAGTATCGCAGACGCGATCACTGAAGTACGTCGTATTCTCGAACAGAATCACCTGAAAGTACTGCTCGGGAGCACTACATCGCTGGAGATACCCGGGGAGAGAATTGAGGAATATCAACAGCCTCTGTCCAGCCTGCTGGATATGGCTGTTGTCGTCGGGGGAGATGGTACCATGCTCAATGCCGCACGCATGCTCGCCGAACACGAAGTGCCCGCTATCGGGGTCAATCTGGGGAGATTGGGGTTTTTGACCGATATCGTACTGAAGGATATGGCATCTGGCTTGAAAGCCATTCAGGATGGCAATTACCATCTTGAACCCAGAACCATGCTGCAAACCACGGTCCACCAGGGCAACAAAATCATGTTCAGCGAGGTTTCATTGAATGATACGGTGATTTCCAAAGGGAATACAGGGCGTCTGATCGAGTTCGAAATCCGAGTCAACGGTCGCTTTGTCAGCCACCCAAGGAGTGATGGCGTCATATTGGCCACACCGACAGGATCAACGGCTTATTCTCTCTCTGCCGGGGGGCCCATTATCTATCCCAATTTACCGGTACTCAGTCTGGCCCCTATCTGCCCGCACACGCTCAGTAACCGTCCGATCATATTGAGTGAAAATGCAACGATAGAAATTTCGAACTTGAAAATTTCAGAAACACCGGCCAACCTTGCCCTCGATGGCTTGATCAGTACCCAGTTGGCCGGTAACGAAACCATCACCATTCGCAAAGCGAACAAAAAACTGAACATGATCCGGATAGATGATCATAACCATTTTGAAACACTGCATTCCAAACTCGGCTGGAATGGATGATAGATTGGCTGAAAATCCGTCATTTCGTGATCACTGACCAGGCGGATATCGAATTTGACAGCGGATTCACCACGATTACCGGGGAAACCGGGTCCGGAAAATCGATTATTGTCGATGCCCTCGGTCTCCTTCTCGGGGGCCGTGCCGATGACAGTTTCATCCAGCACGGCCACAGTACGGCCGAGTTACAGGCCGGTTTTGACCTTCCGCCCGAACATCAGGCGTTGGTCTGGCTCAAGAAACATGACCTCGACAGTGATCGTCATTGCCTGATCAGGAGAGTCCTCAGAAAAGGCCGGTCCAGTCGCGTCTACATCAATGACCGTTCAACCACCGTTTCCCAAGTGCGGGATCTTGGAAAGGAGCTGATCGACATTCACGGGCAAAATGAACATCACTCGTTGTTAAGAAACACAGTACAGCAAAGCCTGCTCGACCTGGTCGCGGAAAACACTTCATCGGTTCACGCACTCGGGCAGGTCGTTGATCGCCTCCATGGGGTACAAAACAAGATTGATGATCTCAATACACTCAGCCAATCAAATCAACAGCAGGCTGAATTTCTCCGGTTTCAAATTCAGGAGTTGGACGCGATCAACCCTTCCGAGCAGGAATGGGTCGAACTCGAAACCGCCCACAAGCGGGCCCAGCATCTACAAGAACTGATAACGGGCAGCCGGTCCATCGGACTTCGACTGTACGAAGCGGATAATGAGAATATCAGCGATGCGCTGGTGCAATGCAGTCAGCAACTGACCCAACTGAGTCAGTTCGACAACACCCTGTCTCCCATAGCCCGCATGCTGGACGAAGCCCAGGTCAATGTAGAGGAAGCGGCCCGACAGCTTCGGACTTTTTATCAAGGGATGGAAATTGACGAGCAGGAACTCAAACGCATTGAAGAACAGTTCGCAATCTATCACCATCTGGGCAGAAAACACCATGTCTCGCCCCATCAACTGGGTGAACACCTGCAAAACATGAAGCAGGAACTCTCCCGTTTAAACGATCCGACCACAGAGCTGTACAGGCTGGAAAGGCTAAAGACAAGGGAAATCGCACACTATCAGTCGATCGCCACACAAATTTCCAACAACCGACATCAAACGGCCCGGCATCTGTCGTTGGAAGTCACACAGATGATGCAAGAATTGGGAATGGAAGGCGGGGTGTTTGAAATTTCCCTTCAACCGATTTCGTCGGACACACTGGCCCGACAGGGGCTGGAAAGTGTTGAATTTACCGTTACCACCAATCCGGGACAGCCCCCAGGTCCACTGAACAAGATTGCCTCCGGAGGCGAACTGTCGAGAATTTCGCTCGCCATCCAGGTAATACTGGCAACACGAGCATGGATACCCACTCTTGTCTTCGACGAAGTGGATGTCGGGATAGGGGGTAGCATTGCAGCGATCATTGGCAGTAAACTTCGTGCCCTCGGTCAGTCCAAACAGGTCATCAGTGTCACCCATCTTCCCCAAGTCGCCGCGAAAGGGGAGCATCATTTTCGGGTGAGCAAGGAAGTCCGTCAATCAACAAATACCCGTATTGCAAAATTGAATCATACTGAAAGAGTCGACGAGATAGCCCGCATGACCAGCGGCGAAAAGCTGACCCCCCAATCCCTGGCACATGCCGAGGCAATGCTCAGGTCCGCATGAACCCCTACGCTTTAAAGTTGCCGCAAACCGTCTGTCCTGCTGAACTGGATGATGTTCCGGGTATTTTTACCCTGCTCAAGTCCTATAGTGACCAAGGTATCTTGTTACCCAGACCTAAAAGCAATATCTATCAGTCACTGCGGGACTTCCATGTAGTCCGGAATCAGGGCACACTGATCGCCTGCGGTGCATTGCTCATCTACACCAAGCAACTCGGGGAAGTGAGAAGCCTTGCGGTTCACCCGGACTATAAACGCCTGGGTCTGGGATATCGCATCGTGCAGTGCATTGAAAATGAAGCCACCAAGCTTGGACTGACCAAGCTGATGGCGCTGACCTATGAAACCGGTTTCTTCGAAAAAATGGGATTTCATCCCGTCGAAATGAGTCTATTGCCCGAAAAGGTCTGGGGAGCATGCATTAATTGTCATAAGTTTCGAAATTGTGATGAAATAGCGGTTCTGAAATACCTCAACCAATAGAAAATCGAATGATCATCAGATTTTGCTCCCTCCTGCTCACACTCATTCTGCTCACAGGATGCGTCTATCGGGTCGACATCCAACAGGGCAATGAAATCACCGCAGAGATGATTTCAAAACTGAAAATTGGAATGACCCCGTACGAAGTGACCCGGGTGCTTGGTTACCCATTAATCAATGATCCCTTTCATAAGGACCGATGGGATTATTTTTATTATAGAAAGTCAGGCGAAGGCGGAGAAGTCAATCGGCAATCAGCCACCCTTTTCTTTTCCGACAGTCGATTGAGCGAGATTAAAACAACGCTGACAACGCAGGACTAATCGGTCATACCGGCTTCGACAAGCAACTCATTTGCAGGCAGATAACCCGGAATCACCTTGCCATTATCCAGCACCATCGTCGGCGTCCCGCGTACGCCAATCTCTTGTCCGAGCTGATACTGGTCCGCGACCGGATTGTCACACTGTTTTTCTTCAACCGTCCCACCCGCTTTAGCTAACGTCATCGCAGCGGCCTGGTCATCCGCACACCACACTGAGACCGCCTCCTGATAGCTTTCTGAGTCCAACCCGGCTCTTGGAAACATCAAATAACGCACCTGTAGACCTTTTGCATCCAACTCCGAAACAGTGAGATGAAAGCGCTGGCAATAAACACAGTCGGTATCAGTAAACACGGTGACATAGCGATCTTTCTTCTCACCCATGAGAATCATCTCGGATTCGGAGAGGGCTTCGATTGCGGCACTCATTTTCCGATTTTGTTTTTCCTCTCCAAGACTCACTCGACGGTCCATGTCATAGACATCACCAATCATCAAATAAGAGCCCTTGCTATAGACATACAGCGTCTGGTTGTTTGCCGTCACCTCGTACACGCCTTGCATCGGGGTATCCTGGATCGATTGAATGGTCATTCCTCCCGGCAACAATTTCTTCAAATTGGTTTCCAGCGAATTATCCTGTGCGCTGGCCGACATACCGCCTCCCCCTAACCCCATCGTCAAGAGCCATAATATCGTTTTTCTCATCACCACTCGCCCCGTTTTCTTTGATCTGTGGATTAGACCGGTTCAGTCCCGAAAGTTCATATATTGCAACGGGAGATCGAATGCCTGATCTTTGAGCAACCCGATCACCTGCTGCAAATCATCCCGTTTCTTGCCCGAAACCCTGACCTGCGTTCCCTGTATGGCGGCCTGGACCTTCAATTTCCGATTCTTGATCAACTTGACAATTTTTCTCGCCAGGTCAATATCGACACCTTCTCTGACCGTTATCTCCTGTACTGCTTTCCCGGTCGGACTGATTTTCACCTCTCCCTTGTCAAGACAACCGACATCAACCGTCCGTTTTGCCAGCTTGAACTGCAATATCTCCAGCATCTGGCCAATCTTGAAACTGTCATCGGCATAGAGCGTCAGCGTCGGAACGTGCTGTTCCACCCTGGCATCGCTCCCTTTGAAATCATAACGATTGGCGATTTCCTTGTTTGCTTGATTGATCGCGTTGTTGACTTCCTGCCAATCCACTTCAGATACGATATCAAAAGAAGGCATCAGGTTTTAAAATGATTGAGGTTGAACGGAATCGACACCACCTATTATCACACAAAATGTCTACACCATATCACGTTTTGACCAAACTCCCTCGCAGCGTCAGCCTGTGTTGTCGGACTGACAACCAACGACCGCATCGGCGGTACCGACACGGTCATGCAATATCTGTCCGCAGATCCGATACCCAACTCACCGGGGCAATCGACACGCAGCAAAACCGGTCAGGTTGATTCATATGGTTTTCACGATATTCACCAGTTCGATGGCACATTGCCGAAGGACCACCTTGATACCAGGCACACGAAGACGGTCATGCTCCGAAGGACCATCCGTGATCAGTTTGAGAATCAACGCCTGACGGTCCAGTTGATAATGCTTTAACGCATTTAAATAACCCAATGATTCCATCTCATACACATACGGCACATCATATCGCTTTTCCACGGTCTCAACGTTGCAAATACAGGCCGTGGTGAAACCCGGTGGTGACCGGTGATCAAGCGACCACGGCTCCGAGTCATCACGGGTACAAACACTTTTTGCAAATACAAAGGTACCGATTGGCCATTGTGCTGAGCCCGCCACCCCAAAATTAAGCCATTTCCCGCCACACAGGGCGTGCGGTGATACAATCAATCGACTGGTTGACGCAAATGCATTGTCGTTGCCCATGCCACAGACAATGAGCCGAGTCTCCTTGTTTTGATACAATGGGAACGGCAGCTTCGAGTCCGCCAGCTGCAACCCCAATCCGTTGACAATGGGTTGCGCCTCAGCGCCAAACGCACACACGATATTGATCATAACGCGGTACGCCACCGGTCAATCAGGGCTTGATACATCATCATCTGTTCCGTTTTGCCCCGCTTTTGGCAGCCCTTGGCCAAAACAGCCAATTTGTGAAGCAAGACACTGACCGTTTGCCGTTTTTGTCCAGCACCCATCTCTGCCTGTTCCAGTATCTTGACGAGTGACTGCACCCTGAAACGGTCCATTCCCCAATAGGCCTTGGATAACTGGTCGGCATGTCCACCGTACTTGATCAACAATGGATCCGGAACCAAGAGGATGGGATAGCGGTTGAACAGTCTTAACCAAAGATCATAGTCCTCACAGGCCGGCAGTGATTCATCGAACAGGCCGATTTCATGAAATAATGCCCTTTGGATCAAGACCGAGGAGGGCGAGACACAACAAAGCGGAAGGCAGTGCTCAAAAATCCAACCAGCCGGTTTAGCATGTCTTTTCCCGGGATTCACCCGTCTTCCCTGCCTGAACCAGATTTCATCCGTATGACAGATCCTATAGTTCGGATTGTCCTGCAACGCGGCCACCTGCCTCCGGAGCTTATGTTTCAACCACTCGTCATCTGAATCCAAAAAGGCGATCCAGTCTCCAATCGCACTGGCGATACCGGCATTTCTGGCTGCACTGACTCCCTGATGCGCCTGGTCAATCACCCGGACCACCCCGTCATAGGCCTTCAGTGTCTCAAGAATCTGATCCGTCGAGCCATCATTCACCACAATGATCTCTTTCACCGGATAGCTCTGCGCCAACACCGAATCAATCGCACGACCAATCAGGTGGGCACGATTAAAAACAGGAATAACAACGGAAATGGCCATTCAATCACCCTCTTCGGTCCCCGTGGGATCGTGTCCATCCCCGGTTCCGGTATCGGAGTCAATGAATATGGTTGACGATATCATCACTGCGAACGGCTGCAGCCCCATGCACGATGACAAGAACCATCACGACCCTCCAAGTGAGCGGTATGGGGCCCGCTTCGCCGATATCTGTCCCGACAAAAACCCACAAGACCCGATATCGCGGTCAGTCATATTTTACAGCAAGTCGCTGACCGCAGCCCTTTCCTCTTTCAGTTCATTTTCAGTCACTTCCATTCGTTGCCTGCCAAAGTCACTGATTTCCAGCCCCTGAACGATGTGATAGTTCCCTTGTGCGCAGGTCACCGGAAACGAATACATCAGACCCGCTTCGATACCATAGCTGCCGTCGGAAACCACCCCCATGCTCACCCAATCGCCATCCGGTGTCCCCAGTGCCCAGTCCCGGATATGGTCAATCGCCGAAGAACCCGCCGAAGCAGCACTCGACGCGCCCCGCGCCTTGATAATCGCCGCACCACGCTGTTGAACAGTAGGGATGAAAGACTCTTCCAGCCAAGTCTGATCAATCTGTTCGATGACCGGCTGTCCATCAGTCATTGCCTGTGAAATATCGGGATACTGAGTCGCCGAATGATTCCCCCAAATCGTCATGCGCGTAATCCGTTCATGGTGTACCCCAAGTTTCTCAGCGATCTGGGATTTTGCCCTGTTATGATCCAGACGCGTCATCGCAGTAAACTGACTGGGAGACAAATCCGGTGCATTGGCGGTCGCAATCAATGCGTTGGTATTGGCCGGGTTGCCGACCACCAGCACCTTGACATCCCGTGAGGCATGATCATTCAGTGCCCGGCCCTGACCCGAAAATATTTTCCCGTTGTCTTTGAGCAAGTCACTGCGTTCCATGCCCGGTCCACGGGGCTTGGACCCGACCAACAAGGCATAATTCACATCGCTGAAAGCCACTTGGGGATCATCGGATGCAATCAGCCCCTGCACCAACGGAAAGGCACAATCGTTGAGTTCCATGACAATCCCCTGCAATGCATTCATCGCGGGGGGCACTTCCAATAATTGCAAAATAACCGGTTGATCCTTACCGAGCATATCGCCCGCTGCAATACGAAAGATGAGCGCATAGGCAATGTTGCCGGCAGCTCCGGTAACCGCAATCCTCACAGGCGATCTCATGACTAACCTCTATAACTGTATGGTATCGGTATTATAAGTTAAAAGTAACCGGAATCCAGATAGCCCACCACAGACCCGCCGTTAGTACTCCGACACCCTGATGACAAGACACGGACCACTGGACTGGGATGTCTGCCATTGCTCGATCAGCGGAAAAAATCGACCCCTCCATCAATCGATTTCGATGTTTTCGTTGGGACACCGCCTCGAATTCCCGATTTTCAATGCATGGGTCTTGGGTTATAAAATCTCGACAACTCATTGATTTTAATTTTATTTTCAGATTGGAGCGCGGTATTGGATGACCACTTCCCTGTGCTATCTTGTTTTGTAATGGTCAGGCATGGCCACTTGAACCCCTCCAAACTCAAAAAGCACATTCTGATTCCATGGACATGATGCGCAGTGAGCCAACAGGCACCAGGGATTCACTGATTCATCCCGGTTCGACGCTATAAAGCAGTGTCATTGAATATTTCAGTCGGTCTACCCAAGTCAGAAGGCACAAAAACCTGTCCTCAACGGGTACATTGGCCAATCAGAGACCGTGCTTAAAGACACACCGGCCAACGACTTGGCCACCGCACCATGCCGAAAAGG
Source organism: Candidatus Poriferihabitaceae bacterium (assembly GCA_965214625.1). Classification (GTDB taxonomy): domain Bacteria; phylum Pseudomonadota; class Gammaproteobacteria; order Arenicellales; family Poriferihabitantaceae. Next base: position 604,044 of record OZ243962.1, read on the forward strand.
TCAATACGGGTCATCAACCAGATGGCTTCTGATAATGTTGATATTGAAAATATTATATTTCAATCAGATAAAATATATTATTAATCTTATATTGATATAAAGAGGTTGACTCTGTGCCGATCAATCCGTACCATCCGGAACATTATGGCTCCAAATCGATATCAAGTGTCATTGACAGGGACAGGCGATCAGACCGGGGGGTCCCGCACTTTTCTGATGCGTGTGGTTCCCCGGCGTGTTTGTGCGCTGGCCGTCGCGATCGTGACAGGTAGCGCCTTTGCCGAGTTGCCGGTGGCAACGGGCCCATCGGCACTCCCGGCATCGCAAATACCCGCCGTTTCAGCCACCACGATAGAGACCGGCAGCGATGATAGGCCGCTGTTCGAAGAACCCAAAAGTACGACGTATCGCGATACGCCTGATCTGGGCAGTCTGATCAGTCCACAAGAGCACTTGTTTCAGCGAAAAGCAACCACCCCACTGGGCTCTCAAGAGCCTGTGTTCAACGATATCTGGTCTCGGCTTCGTCACGGTTTTGGTCTTGGCAATCTGAATGAAATCGAGCAATCCGTTCAAAAATTCGAGCGATGGTACAGTCAGCATCCTGCCAATTTCGAGCGCCTCACAAGACATGCCTATTGGTTCCTGCCCTATGTCTTAGGAGAAGTTGAAAAAAGAGGGATGCCCAGTGAGGTTGCCATCTTGCCCATCATCGAAAGTGCCTTTCGGCCGGATGCCACCTCCCGCTCCCAAGCCGCCGGAATGTGGCAATTCATGCGGTCGACCGGAACCCGTTTTGGTCTCAGGCAGGATGCGTGGGTCGATGAAAGAAGAGACCTTGTCCGGTCAACGGAGGCGGCACTGGATTACTTGGGCTATTTGTCGAAAACGTTCGATGGTAACTGGGAATTGACTTTTGCGGCCTACAATGCCGGAGAAGGTGCCGTCAGAAACGCCATGAGAACAAATCGAAAACGGAACCTTCCCACATCCTACAGCTTCCTGCCCCTGAGTCGAGAGACCCGGGAGTATGTACCGAAACTCCTCGCCGTTCGAAATATTCTCCAGACGCCGGCTAAGTACGGCATTCGTCTGAGTCCCATTCCCAACCGGCAAACGCTGAGAATCATTAACGCTGAATCACAGGTCGATCTCTTTGTTTTCGCTTCACTCAGTCCGATATTTGAAAAAGATCTGCATCTTCTCAATATGGGCTATACCAAGGGTGTCACGCCGCCGGACGGCCCACATCAACTGGTCGTGCCGTTGGAATTAGCTGATCAATTGCTGGCCAAACTGAATCAGATGACGCTCGAGGAAAGATTGAAATGGAACCGGTACCAAGTCAGGACAGGCGACAGCCTAGACAAAATTGCGCGACAATACAGTGTCACCGTCAAGGCCATCATGTCGGCAAATCAACTGTCTTCAAGTCTTATCCATCCGGGCAAGATGCTGAAAATCCCTCTCAGCACGGGACGGCACCACTACCGGGAAATGACCTTTGTCAACATTACACCGCAGGATGGGGATACCCTCTATGTGGTCAAACCGGGAGATTCGCTGTGGAGCATAGCGCAACTTTCCGGTGTCAGTCTCTCCGAAATGCTGCAGTGGAATGGGATATCAAAAAATACGCCTCTTTATCCGGGTCAGGAGTTGATTATTCTCCGATAACCGGCTTGTCGTCTTGTCGGTGATCAGGGACCGAACGGACCAGACTCCCTGCTCAACTCGCCTGAATGCTGGTCTTGGCCAACCACAGGTCCTCCCAGGATTTTGACTTTTGTCCCGGGTTTCGCAACAGGTAGGCCGGATGATAGGTAGCGACCAACGGAATGTCTTGATCGCCATAAGCATGCACGCTTCCTCTCAGTTCCCGAAAGCCCCGGTTGGTTTTGAGTAGCGCTCTTGTGGCAGTCAGGCCCAGTGCGACAATGATCTTGGGACGGACCAATGCAAGTTGATGTTGCAGGTAATGCTCACACTGCACAACCTCATCTGGACGAGGATCACGGTTATTGGGCGGCCGACACTTGAGTACATTGGCAATATAGACTTCAGACCTGTGCAGACCCAACGCCGCAATCATTAAATCGAGCAGTTTTCCTGCCCGTCCCACGAAAGGCTTTCCTTGCCGATCTTCTTGGGCACCGGGCGCTTCTCCAACAAACAGCCAATCGGCATCCGGGCACCCGCTGCCGAATACCGTCCGGGTGCGGGTTTGGTGCAACTGACATTTTTCACAGGACCTGACTGCCTTTTCAATTTCCTCAAGCGAAGTGGGTACAAGAGAATCCCTGCCCGGGATGTCATCTGTTTCCGGCGGCGACACCGGCACAGCCGAGTCGGCTGACCACAGCCTGTCAGTGGTTCGATGCACCCAGACATCGACTCCGAGTTGATTAAGCAAACGTAGCTGTCTGGTCATAATGGATATGTTCGACATGAATGATTGGAGCACGGGAAACAACTGGCAGCAGCCCTGCGAAATCACGATGATACCCAGCCCTATCTATACAGTATAGCCCACAAAACCAGATTGCTTCCGGGTTTCAAAAACACAGTGTATTTTGAAATTGACAACATCTGTTCAGCGCATCAAGACACCCTTTGTAGCAAGCACCGGGTGGTCCATGGCCTATGGCCACGCCGAGGTGATTGACACCCCTCCCCCCTCACCATGTTGAGAAGACAGCAACCAGAACACGCAACCCGACACGGACACCTTGACACACCAGTGACCCGGCTTGATGCACTGCTCCTCAGACAACCCAATCCGACGTCACATTGGACAGTCTACTTGGTGCCGCCTCCCGCTTCCTCATCTTCGTCGGGCAGGAAAGCCGGATTCTCCTTGATCCCTTTGCGCCGCCTGAGCAACCATCCGACCGGTCCGGACAGAACATATGCCAGTGACATCAGAAACAACACTCGGGGTGGATCAAAAAACACCAGCACAAACGCCAGCAACAGAATGATCAACACCACAAAGGGAATTTTATTTTTCGAATCAAAATCCTTGAAACTGCGAAACTTGACATTACTGACCATCAATACGGCCATGGTCAATGTCGCCACCGCACTGGGCCAGGGCATCGATTGACCGCTGGTTTCCATGGTAAAAAAATTCCATACCCAAAAGACCACAAAGGCCGCTGCGGCCGGACAGGCGAGGCCATAAAAATAGCGGTCGTTTTTGATGGTCAACGTATTGAATCGGGCCAGTCTCAGCGCGGTGGCGGCAGCATACAAAAACGCAATCAGCCAACCGATCCTGCCAAGGTACTGCAACGACCAGAAATATATCACCAGGGCTGGAGCCAATCCAAACGCCACCAGGTCAACCAAACTGTCATATTCCTTCCCGAAGTCGCTCGCCGTATTGGTCCATCTCGCCACCCGGCCATCCAGTCCATCCATAATCATGGCGATGAACAAGCCGACCGCTGCCTTATCGAAGTTACCGTGGGTGGCCTGGATGATGGCATAAAATCCAAAAAACAGGCCGGCAGTGGTAAACAGGCTCGGAAGAAAATAGATTCCCTTATTACCGAGAGTCGAATCGTCTTTCTCTGCCATTACCTTTCAATTTCTACCCTGCATTGCCGGCAGTTACAAACCCGAGCACATCATTTCCGGATTCGACCTTCTGATCCAGTTGGACGGTCAGTTTGGTGGTTAAAGGCATATATATATCGACCCGGGATCCGAAACGGATAAAACCGTACCGTTGTCCGATCTCGACCTCTTCTCCCTTCTTGACGTAACAAAGAATCCGCCGGGCAATCAATCCGGCGATCTGAACGCAGATTATATCATCCCCTCCTTGTGTCCGTATCCATATCGCGTTGCGCTCATTCTCAGACGATGACTTGTCCAAGGCGGCGTTGAGAAACTTGCCTGCGTGGTACCATACGCCCTTGACCGTGCCGCCAATCGGAATCAAATTTGAGTGAACCGAGAACACATTCATGAAAACACTGACCCGTAGCGACTCCACCCCGTCCAGATAAGGATTTTCCGCCTTTCCAACCGCCACGATCTTGCCGCTGGCCGGAGAGATCACCGCCCCCTTCTCGGTACTGATGCGTCTTTTGGGATCCCGAAAGAACTGGACAACAAACAGGACCAGCAACCAGACAATCACGGAACCGACCCCCCACAACCAGCTCGCCAAACAGCCACAGCCCAGCGCAATCGCAATATGCACATGGCCTTCCTTGGCAATGATCGGATAGTGGACACGTTTCATGACGGGTTCGGATTTCGATGATCGTGTTTCAGGGAATCACGGTGATTAGCCCGACACCACAACGGTCTCACGGGCGTACCGGGACACGGAAAAAGGGTGTGGACATGGAGTGGACACATCAGTTTTTCGATTTATCCACAATCTTGTTCTCTCCAATCCAGGCCATCATGGACCGAAGCTGCTTGCCCACTTCCTCGATCTGATGCTCCTGTGCCTTTCGTCTCAGTTCAGGAAACCGTCGGCCGCCGGCTGCATTCTCATCCATCCACTCCCGGGCAAACTCACCAGACTGGATTTCACTCAATATTTTCTTCATTTCCGCCTTGGTCTGCTCATTCACAATCCGGGGCCCCCGGGTCAGATCACCAAACTCGGCGGTATTGGAAATCGAATAGCGCATATCGGCAATACCGCCTTCATACATCAAATCGACAATCAACTTCAACTCATGCAAACATTCAAAATAAGCCATCTCGGGGGCATACCCCGCTTCGACCAGTGTTTCAAACCCGGCCTGAACCAATGAGGTGGCTCCACCACACAACACCGCCTGCTCACCGAACAGGTCGGTTTCCGTTTCTTCTTTGAACGTGGTCTCAATGATACCCGCCCGCCCGCCACCGATGCCGGAGGCATAAGCCAGTGAGATAGACAACGCATCACCCGTGGCATCCCGTTCGATCGCCACCAGGCAAGGCACGCCGGCTTCTCGTTCAAACGTGGACCGAACCAAATGGCCGGGGCCTTTGGGCGCGATCATAATCACATTCAGGTCATCACGCGGCTTGATATAACCGAAATGAATGTTAAATCCATGGGCGAAGGCCAAGGTAGCGCCTTGCTTGAAATGCGCCTCAATCGAACGGTAGATCGTGCCCATCAGTTCATCTGGACACAGCATCATGACAACATCTGACTGGGAAACTGCTTCGGCAACACTCGCAACCGCCAGTCCCGACTGGGTGGCCTTGGCCCGGCTGTCGGAACCCTCGCGCAGACCGACGACCACATCCACGCCACTGTCCTTGAGATTATTGGCATGGGCATGTCCTTGTGAGCCGTATCCGATGATGGCCACCCGCTTTTTGCGAATCAGTTCAATATCAGCATCTTCATCGTAAAATACTTTCATTTCTTCTCCTGGATCAATTGGTTTAGGGATTCATTCGTCTTTGCCATCCGCCCCGCCTGTTTGACGAAGAGCAGGTCAACACGGGTACTATCGAATGGCAATAATTTTACACTTTCAGGGCACGTTTGCCGCGCCCGATCCCGGATACGCCAGAACGCACTACTTCGATGATATCGACAAGCGACAAGGCTTCCAAAAAGGCATCCACCTTACTGCTGTTGCCCGTCATCTCCAGGGTATAGGTGGCCTCGGTCACATCGATGATCCGACCTCTGAAAATATCTACCAGCCGTTTCATTTCCTGTCTTTGCTCGCTGGTAATCGCGGTTACCTTGACCAGCATCAGTTCCCTTTCCAAATGACGGCCTTCGGTCAGGTCACTGAGCTTGACCACATCAACCAGTTTGTTGAGTTGTTTGGTAATTTGCTCTATGACCGCATCGGTCCCGCTGGTCACGATAGTCATTCTCGAAAGGGAGGCATCATCGGTGGGGGCCACCGTCAATGATTCAATGTTGTATCCCCGGGCCGAGAACAATCCCGCCACACGAGACAGCGCGCCGGCTTCATTTTCGAGCAAAACCGCAATAATCCGTCTCATTATGCCAATTCCCTTTCCTGTTGACTGTCGCCTTGTTCGGGCTTCAGTACCATCTCGTTATGCCCCTTGCCGGCCGCGATCATCGGATAGACATTCTCGGTATGATCCGTCACCACATCAATAAACACCAAACGGTCCTTCATCGACAGGGCTTCTGCCAGCACCGCTTCGACATCCTGCGGTTTTTCGATCCGCATGCCGACATGCCCGAAACTCTCCGCCAGCGCGACAAAATCCGGCAGCGCATCCATATAGGAATGGGAATAGCGACGGTCATAGAAAAATTCCTGCCATTGCCTGACCATGCCCATATACCGATTATTCAGATTAATCACCTTGATCGGCAAGCCATATTGCAGACAGGTTGACAGTTCCTGAATACACATGATGATACTGGCATCGCCCGTGATACAGACCACCACTTCGTCAGGATGGGCAAGCTGCACGCCGATGGCGGCGGGCAAACCGAATCCCATGGTTCCCAACCCACCCGAGTTGATCCACCGTCGAGGCTTTTCGAAAGTATAGTACTGTGCCGCCCACATTTGGTGTTGCCCCACATCCGACGTGATGAAGGCATCCCCATCGGTTAGTTCGAGCGTTTTTTCAACCACATATTGTGGCTTGATCACCTTGTCACTGCCACCGTAGGCAAGCGAATCCAGCCCCTTCCACTGATTGATCTGCTTCCACCAAAGATCAACACAGCGACGATCAATTTCATCCAGCCGACCTGTCAACCTGGCGGTCATCTCATCAAGTACGTTGGCACAGTCACCAACGATCGGCACTTCAACCGATACATTCTTGCCAATTGAAGATGGATCGATGTCCACCTGAACGATCCGGGCATGAGGTGCAAATTTCTCAAGATCACCAGTCACGCGATCATCAAATCGGGCCCCCACTGCAAACATGACATCACATTCATACATCGCCATGTTGGATTCGTAGGTCCCGTGCATGCCGAGCATACCCAGAAAATGTGGGCTGGAAGCAGGAATCGCACCCAGCCCCATCAAGGTGCTGGTACAAGGATATCCAAGCAGGTCAATCAACTTCCGCAAGGGAGCTGATGCATCTCCGATCACAACACCGCCACCGGTATAGATGATCGGTTTCTTGGCCTGCAACAACAGCTCGATACCCTTGGCAATTTGCTTGGTGTTCCCTTTTGTTTTTGGCCGATAAGAACGCATCTCGACCGTCGCTGGATAGGTGTATTGCGTTACATGGGCGGTGACATCCTTGGGCACATCAACCACCACCGGACCTGGCCGTCCGGACATCGCAATGAAAAAAGCCTTCTTCATTGTCTCTGCAATGTCATTAACATCCTTGATCAAAAAATTATGTTTCACGCAGGGCCGGGTAATGCCGACGGTATCAACTTCCTGAAAAGCATCATCACCGATCAATCCGGAGGGCACCTGACCACTGATGACAACCATGGGAATGGAATCCATGTGAGCCGTCGCTATACCGGTCACCGTGTTCGTGACACCCGGTCCCGAGGTCACCAGAACCACACCCGGTTTGCCTGTGGAACGCGCATAACCGTCTGCAGCATGCGCGCCACCTTGTTCATGACGCACCAGAATGTGTTTGACCTGATCCTGGCGGTAAATCGCATCATATATGTGCAGCGCCGCACCGCCCGGATAGCCGAAAATATACTCTATTCCCTCGTCCTGTAGACAACGAACCAGGATATCAGCTCCTGTTAAAGTCTGTGCCACCATCTGTCCTCATACCGAAAAAAAAGCCCGCATTGACATACGGACTCATCAAAACTGATCTGCAACGAGTATAGCGATTTTCTATCCAAGATTCCAAACATTTGCACAATTGATCCTGTTGGCCGGTACGGGCCTTGTGACGCCGACTGACGACCCGTGTCCTTAAAATGGCATCCCGGGCATTCCATTACCCCTGAGCTGGTTCATGACCCCTCTCATGCCGCCTTTCTTCTGTGCTCTTTTCATTACTTTCTGCAGTTGCATGAATTGCCTGAGCAACTGGTTGACATCCTGTATCCGGGTACCGGACCCCGCCGCCACCCTTTTTTTTCGGGTGCCGCGCAACACGGCCGGAAATTTCCGCTCATGCGGGGTCATGGAACCAATAATGGCCACCGCTTTTTTCGTCTGTTTGTCCCCAAACTGATTGAGCAGTGCTTTGGGCGGCACTCGATTCATGCCGGGCAGCTTGTCCATCATGCTTGTTATCCCCCCCATCTTTTCCATCTGAATCATCTGCTCCCGGTAATCCTCCAGATCAAAGGCCTTTCCCTTTTTCAGTTTGACCGCCAGTTTCTGTGCCTGGTCATGGTCCACCTTGCGCTCCACTTCCTCGACCAGAGAAAGCACATCTCCCATGCCCAAAATGCGCGAGGCAACCCTGTCCGGATGAAACGGTTCGAGTGCATCCATGGCTTCTCCCGTTCCCATAAATTTAATCGGCTTACCGGTGATTTCCCTGACCGACAGCGCCGCGCCGCCTCTCGCATCTCCATCTGTTTTGGTCAACACCACACCGGTCAGCGCAAGGGCATCGTTGAAAGCCTTGGCACTGTGTACCGCATCCTGACCGGTCATGCTGTCAACGACAAACAGTGTCTCCACCGGATTCACCGCCTTATGCAATGCCTTGATTTCATCCATCATCACTTCATCAACATGAAGACGTCCGGCCGTATCCAATATCACGACATCCATCCCCGTCTTTCTCGCCTGATCGACTGCCTGGGTCGCGATTTCCATGGGTTTTTGAGACAGGTCACTCGGGAAAAAATCGAGGTCATGACTGTCGGCCAGTATTCTCAGTTGCTCGATCGCCGCCGGCCGATAGACATCCGCGCTGGCCACCATGACGGATTTGTTCTCGCGGTCTTTCAGCAGACAGCCCAACTTGCCGACCGTAGTGGTCTTGCCCGCACCCTGCAATCCGGCAACAAACACCACTGCCGGCGGGCGGGTCGACAGGTTCAGTCCCTGATGCTCTGCGCCCATCAACTGTACCAGTTCATCCTTGACAACTTTGATCACCGCCTGTCCCGGCGTCAGGCTGCCCAAGACCTCCTGGCCCACCGCCTTGGTCCGGACACTGGCAACAAATGACTTGGTCACTGCCAGAGAAACATCGGCCTCCAGCAAGGCGACCCGCACCTCACGCATTGCCTCAACAATATTGGATTCAGTCAGTCTTCCTCGACCGCTGAGCTGTTTGAAAGCACTTTTAAGCTTATCGCTGAGTTGACTAAACATTTCTTTGAAAATCAGTGATCGGGTGTTATCACCATAACACCACGGGGAAACAACCGTTAGGTGTATAATTCTCGCTAACGGATACGTGGCACAATCTTAATACAACAACTCGATGGAAAAATGCGCATTTTATTCCTAATGACGCTATTTTGCTATTTTGCCAGTGGTGCAGTGACCTTTGCCAAGATCCGGTCATCCCGACTGCCCCCGGTCAATCAGACACGCATCCTGCGTGCCTGCGTTGCGTTGTGTATCATGCTCCATACGGCAACACTCTACAGCGGGTCTGATTCCGTCGGTACCCACCTGTCCCTTGGCCTGATCGTATCCTTGACCGCCTGGATGTCGGTCATCCTGTATCTTCTGTTGTCGTTTTTCAAGCGGACTTTGAATCTGGGCATTATCTTGATTCCGATTGGATTGATCGGGTTGGTTGCCGGCTACGTCAATCCAGGACAAATCTCGGTTTCCAGTCAATTGACGCATGGATTGACCTGGCATGTGATCATCGCGCTACCCGCCTACGGCATGCTGTGCATCGCATTTGCCCAAGCCGTCTTGCTGTTCATCCAGGAAAAACAGTTACACAAGCCAAGTCCGGTGACCCAGCTTCAGTTTTTGCCGGCCGTGGAAACCATGGAATCGAATCTGTTCTGGATGATTGGTGCCGGATTTTTACTGCTCACCGTCAATCTCCTGATGGGCAGCCTGCTGACATGGCAACACTATGGAAAACTACTTGTCTTTAATCACCACATCATCCTGTCGGTGCTTGCCTGGTTCAGTTTCGGGTGCCTGTTGTTATGCGGTAGATTCTTCGGGTGGCGGGGGGAAAGTGCCGCAAAATGGACCGTCGCCAGTTTTATCCTCTTGGTATTGGGTTATTTCGGTACGCGATTCGTCAGGGAAATTCTGCTGGGCTGAATACCACATTGCGTCTCACCGAAACTTCATGAACCGCTGTCATTCGCGGTGACGGCACCCGGATGGGCCACCTTGTTGCGGACATAGCAGGCTGTCAGTTGGGTCGCACAGAGATGATGTTCAGGTCCTCTCTTCTCGGCAATGCCCGCCACAAACCGGGCTTCCGGATATCGTGATGGACAGTACTTGACCTGCCCGTTGGGAAAACACGCCCGCATCTGATCTTCATAGCGGTCCCACCCACTGCCCAGACCAATCACTGTCCGGCCCTGCGGGTCGAGATCAATCTCATTGGGATAGCCGACCGACAAAGCCACTTTCGGCACCGCCGAATACGCCTCCGTTTCATAGCAGGCAAAATAGATTTGATTCATTCTGGCATCGAGTGCCGGCACCACCAGCGCCCTGTCAGCCGTCACGGCCAACGCCTCCAGGGATTCAATACCGACCGTGGGAATATCCGCGCCATAAGCCAATCCCTGCGCGACACCGATACCGATCCGCACCCCGGTAAACGATCCTGGCCCGACATCCACCGCAATGACATCCAGGTCACCCAGACGGATTGCAAAGTCCGCACACAATGACCGAACCATGTTCAGGACATGTTTTGAATGCCCGGTCGGATCCATAACCCTTTTCTGAGACACTTCATTCTGATAGCAAAGTGCCACCGAACAGGCGGATGTGACCGTTTCAATAGCAAGAATATTCATGGTCAGAGGTCGCTCAAAAACCCGCGCACCGCTTCAATCGAATCCGTTCTCGGCATCGGTGGCAGGCTCTGGAGAAACAATCGCCCATAGGGCTTGGTTTTGATCCGCGAGTCACACACAACGAGCACACCCTGATCCTGTTCTGACCGGATCAGCCGTCCTGCACCTTGTTTGAACATGATCACGGCATCAGGCACCTGAATGTCCATAAACGGATTTTTACCCCGTTCCTCGCAGTCCCGTAACTTGCTTTTCAATACCGGATCACTGGGTGAGGCAAAGGGCAATTTGTCAATGATGACACAACTGAGCGATGGGCCTTTAACATCCACGCCTTCCCAGAAACTGGTGGTTCCCAGCAATATCGAGTCCGGCGATCGGACAAACTGATTCAGCAATCGTTGTTTCGCCGCCTCACCCTGGACAAGCACCGGAAACCGGGTCAGTGGCCTGAGTCGGCGACACACCCCTTCCATCATGGCATAACTGGTAAACAGACAAAAGGCCCGCCCGCGACTCGCTTCGGTCAATAGATGAATCTGCTCCGTCAGCGCATCCGCAAATTCTGCCGTACGCGGATCCGGCATCGATGGAGGCAAATAAAGCAGACTGTGGCTTTCGAAACAATACGGACTCGGCCATTGTTTCAACTCCGCCTCATCCAAACCAAGCGGAGCACAAAAAGCCGAAAAATCCTCTCCCACCGCCAAGGTCGCCGAAGTGAATATCCACGAGATCTTCGGCACCGCGATCAGTTCCCTGAATGGGTCCCGGACACTGAGCGGAGTCGCGACAAGACTGAAACGGCGACCGGATACGGATGCCCAGCGAATGGTTTGTCGGCCGGCCCCTCGCCACCATTGATCCAGCTTGTTTTGTAACTCAAGACACCGGTCATGGCACCGGTTAACGCCCTCTCCCACCCCCTTTGCCTGATCCAGAGCCTGCTCCAACTTGTCAAGGCCACGCTGTATCGCATCCAAAATAGCTTCGGACTGCTCGGTCTGGATAGCAGAAAACTCGATCGCCGGAGACTTGAGATGGGTCAGATGGTGGTGCAATCGGGTGATCAACTGTTCCACAGATGACGTCGTAGCCGAGAAATTCACCCCGCTTCCCTCGTTCTCTCCGGTGGTCACGATATCCTTCATCAAATCCAGCATCTGGTAATTCGAAATTGAAAAACCGAAAAATTGCGACGCGGTTTTGGCTATATGGTGTGCTTCATCGAAAACGACCACTTCGTGGTTCGGAAGCAACTCGCCGAATCCATCCGTTTTGAGCGTCCGGTCAGAAAAATACAGGTGATGGTTGACCACCACCACGGTCGATTCCATCGCCTTGTGCCGCGCCTTCTTCACAAAACACCGGTCGTAGTCGGGACACTGCCCACCAAGGCAATTTTCCGCAGTGGAAGTAACCTGTTTCCATATGGGTGAGTCCTCGTTGACCCCGGTGACCTCGCTGATGTCTCCGGTGGTCGTGCGAACAGCCCAATTTTCGATCACTGCCGATGAGTGGCGGGTTTCCTTTGCGATCAGATCGGTTTGCTGGACATATTGCCCGAGTCGATAACGGCACAGGTAATTGGCTCTGCCCTTGAGCAGCCGGGCCTTGACATCTTGTCCCAACAAACGGGCCACCAGAGGCAGGTCTTTTGAAAATATCTGCTCTTGGAGATGTTTGGTCGCGGTGGAAACAATCGCTTTTTTACCCGATAGGAGCAAGGGCACCAGATAGGCAAAAGTCTTGCCGGTGCCGGTCCCCGACTCGGCTACCAGGGAGCCCTGGTGTGCGATCGTCTCTTCGACACAGCGCGCCATTTCCTGCTGCGCCGCTCTCGGCACAAAATCCGGCATCTTCCGGTGGAAAAGGCCCTGTTCGGCTAGCGCCGCAGCACTTCGTGATTCACACATCAGGCGGTCGACCGGCGGCAACCGGGCATTGCGTTACCCGAGCCGACAGATTTAAAAACACTGTTGCAGCGAGACACGCCAGTCCGGCAGCCGTTGCCCATAAATATCCCACAGTTTCTGGTTATCCAATACCGAATAACCGGGACGAGCCGCCCGAGTGGGATAATCCTTCGAGACAATCGGGTGGACCGTGACCCTGTCATTGCATGACGCTTTCATGATCTGACGGCAGAATTCATACCAACTGGCCTGTCCTGAACCGGTTACATGGAAAATGCCCCCGTGATGCTCATACCTGCCTGCCTCAAGGCCCCTGACGATCTCGAGGGTCACCTGTGCCAGATCAGCCGCTGAAGTCGGACTGCCATACTGATCACTGACGATATTGATGTGTGATCTTTCCGTGGCCAGTCGCAACATCGAGTTGACGAAATTGTGTCCATGTCGCGAGTAGACCCAAGCGGTTCTCAGAATGATCGCATCCGGATACTGTCCCAGTGTTGCCTGCTCTCCCGCCAGCTTGCTGCGACCATAGACATTTTGCGGATTGGTCTGGTGTGTCTCCTTGTAAGGCGCACCGGCACAGCCATCAAACACATAATCGGTGGAATAATGAATCAGTCTCGAACCCATCGCGACGCAGGCCGAAGCCATTGCTTCAGGAGCGGCCGCATTAACGGAAAAACACCGCTCAGCATCATCCTCCGCATTGTCCACGGCAGTATAGGCGGCCGCATTGATAACCCAGTCAGCGCCGATCCGGGTCACGAACGGGGCAATTGCCCCGGTTTGGGACAAATCGATCTCTGACGAACCCACCGGGATGACATCATGGTTGTCATACCCGGCGAAGGCCTGTACCAGCTGTCGACCCAACTGTCCGTTTTTACCGAAAATCAAAACCCTCATGTCAGTTGCACCTGCGACAACAACGGCGCCGTCTTGTCTTTGTGGGAGACCACAGGCTGGCTGACAGGCCAGTCGATTCCAATCGCCGGATCATCCCATCTCACCGCGGCATCCTGTGCGGGGTGATACCGCGTCGTGCACTTATAGATCACATCGGCCACCTCACTGACCACGCAAAAACCGTGTGCATACCCCGGAGGAACGTATAGTTGTTGCTTGTTGTCGGCATCCAGATAGACGCCCACCCAGTGCCCATAATGCGGCGAATCGCATCGGATATCCACCGCAACATCAAATATCTCCCCACTGACCACTCTGACCAGCTTACCCTGCCACTGGGGGTATTGATAATGTAATCCGCGCAAAACCCCGTAACTGGAACGGGAGTGATTGTCCTGTACAAAATGTTCCGGCAGCCCGGCCCGGGCAAAGGTCGACTGGTTAAACGTCTCTGCAAAAAAACCACGATCATCATGGTACACGGTCGGTGTAAGCACCACGACCCCGGGCAACTCGGTGGAGGTTACTTGCAAGACCTGAACCCGGTGCCCGATGTCATGTCACGAGATCATCAAAAAAGGATTTTATCTTGTCCGTCCACCGCTCGCTGCGCGGTGAATGACGATGGCCACCGGCGACCAGACTGTCTTCGAGTTGCCGCAACAGTTCCTTCTGCTGTCGGGTCAGGTTGATCGGTGTTTCAACGACCACTTTACAATACAGGTCTCCCTGATTCCCGTTGCGTACATTACGCACGCCCTTACCACGCAACCTGAGGGTCTTTTCCGACTGACTTTCCGGAGGGATCTTCAGATTTGCCCGTCCGGACAGGGTCGGCACTTCAATCTCGCCGCCCAGTGCCATCTTGGTCAGACTCACCGGCACCTCGCAATACAGGTTATCACCATCCCGTTCAAATATCGGATGCTGTTTGACGATGACCTGCACATAAAGATCACCCGGTGTGGTCCCCGCCCCACCGTTTTGACCTTCACCGGACAACCGGACTTGATCGCCCTGGTCCACTCCCGCCGGAATTTTGACGGACAGTGTTTTTTCTTCACGTACCGTTCCTTGTCCGCTGCACGATGAACAGGGGTCGGCAATGACCCGACCCTGTCCCTTACACTGGGGACAGGTCTGCTGGACCGAAAAGAAACCTTGCTGCATCCGGATCTGCCCCTGTCCATGACAGGTTCCGCATGTTTGGGGGGTCGAACCCGGTCGCGACCCCGATCCCTTGCAGGTCGCACAGCTGACCAGCTTGGGGATGCGTATTTTCTTTTCAGTCCCCTGGACGGCTTCCTCGAGCGTCAACTCAAGATTGTACTGCAAGTCCGAACCGCGGTTGCGACGCCGGCCTCCGCCACTCGCCCCGAAAATATCGCCGAAAATATCGCCGAAAATATCGCCAAATCCACTTCCTCCTCCACCCATACCACTGGACGGGTCGACGCCGGCATGGCCGAATTGATCATAAGCCGCTCGCTTCTTGGTATCTCCCAAGACCGAATAGGCCTCCTTGGCCTCCTTGAATTTACGCTCCGCATCGGGGCTACCCTGATTGCGGTCCGGGTGATGTTTCATCGCCAACCGCCGATAAGCCTTTTTCAGCTCATCATCATTGGCACTTCGGTTGACCCCCAGAACTTCGTAGTAATCTCTCTTTGACATAGTCGGCTCACACAAAAGAGCGGGATCATGATCCCGCTCCGATGTTACTTCTGGCAGTTACACGGGGTCAGGATTTCTTGTCATCTTCATTCACTTCTTCGAATTCAGCATCGACCACATCATCGTCCGGGGAGTCGGCATTGGGCTGATTTCCGGCATCGCCTTGTGGCTGTTCTGCCTGGGTCTGAGCATAGATCTGCTCGGCAAGTTTATGGCTTGCCTGCGTCAATGCCTCTGTTTTCGCCTTGATGGCCTCAATGTCATCGCCTGTCAGAACCGCTTCCAGTTCACCAATCGCAGACTCGATGCCGGTCTTTTCTCCCGGGTCAAGCTTGTCACCCAGCTCGGCCATGGATTTCTGCACACCATGAATGATCGTCTCACCCTGATTGCGCGCATCGACCAACTCTCTCGCCCTGCGGTCTTCATCGGCATGCTCCTCCGCATCACGAACCATCTTTTCAATTTCGTCATCAGACAGACCGGAACTGGACTTGATCACGATTTTGTTTTCCTTCCCCGTCGCCTTGTCTTTGGCCGATACATTGAGAATCCCATTGGCATCGATATCGAACGATACCTCAATTTGCGGGATCCCTCTGGGTGCAGGCGGAATCTGGGTCAGGTCAAATCGACCCAGCGACTTGTTACCACTGGCCATTTCACGTTCACCCTGAAGGACATGCACTGTGACCGCGCCTTGGTTGTCTTCCGCAGTAGAAAAAACCTGGCTGGTATTGGTCGGTATCGTGGTATTTTTGTCAACCAGCTTGGTCATCACCCCGCCCAGTGTCTCAATGCCAAGCGACAGCGGCGTGACATCCAACAGCAGAACATCCTTGACATCACCACCGAGCACACCGCCTTGAATCGCCGCCCCCATGGCCACCGCTTCGTCCGGATTGACATCCCGCCTCGCCTCCTTGCCAAAGAAATTTTCCACCACCTCCTGCACCTTGGGCATGCGGGTCTGGCCACCAACCAAAATAACATCATTGATTTCCGAAGCGCTCAGTCCGGCATCTTTCAGTGCTATTTTGCACGGCTCCAGGGTGCGCTGCAGCAACCCCTCGACAAGCGATTCCAGCTTGGCTCTGGTCAACTTCATGTTGAGGTGTTTGGGACCACTGGCATCCGCCGTGATGTAGGGCAGATTGACCTCGGTCTGCATGCTTGAGGATAATTCAATTTTCGCTTTCTCGGCCGCCTCCTTCAGTCGCTGCATCGCCAAGGGATCCCCCCGCAGGTTCATGCTCTGGTCCTTTTTGAATTCATCGGCAAGATAGTCGATCAAGCGTCGATCAAAATCCTCTCCGCCGAGAAACGTATCCCCGTTGGTCGACAACACTTCAAACTGATGTTCCCCTTCAATTTCGGCAATCTCAATGACCGACACATCAAACGTCCCTCCACCCAGATCATAAACCACGATCTTGCGGTCACCTTTGGCCTTGTCCATTCCATACGCCAAGGCAGCCGCCGTGGGTTCGTTGATAATCCGCTTGACTTCAAGACCCGCAATCTTACCCGCATCCTTGGTCGCCTGACGCTGCGAATCATTGAAGTAGGCCGGCACCGTAATGACCGCTTCGCTGACCGCTTCGCCGAGATAATCCTCGGCCGTGGTTTTCATCTTCTGCAAAATACGCGCCGAAATCTCGGGCGCGGCCATTTGCTTGCCGCCCGCCTCAACCCAGGCATCCCCATTCTTTGCCTTGACAATCTTATAGGGCATCAAGTCCACATCCTTTTGTACCACCTTCTCTTGAAACTGACGCCCGATCAGCCTCTTCACCGCAAAAATCGTATTTTGCGGATTGGTGACCGATTGACGCTTTGCAGATTGCCCAACCAAGACCTCTTCATCCTTGGTGAACGCAACAATAGAGGGGGTCGTCCGATCGCCCTCGCTGTTTTCAATGACTTTGGGGGCCGACCCCTCCATCACAGATACGCAGGAATTGGTCGTCCCTAGATCAATACCGATAATTTTTGACATTTTGTGATCCTCTGGTAAGGCTGAATACTAAACTGATTCTGATATAAGGTTTAATGATTGAATAACAAGGGTTTTTGGCGATCCGCTATTCTGGCTGTGCCACAACCACCATTGCAGGGCGCAGCAGGCGGTCCTTCAGGACAAACCCCTTTTGCATCACATCGACAATATGATCCGGTTCAATTTCTCCGCCGGGAACGATACTGATCGCCTGATGAAATTCGGGATTGAACTTGACGCCAGGTGCCGCATCCACTTCGGTGACTGAAAATTTACCGAACACCGTCTCCAGTTGCCTGAGCGTCAGTTCCAGACCCTCTTTCATCCGTGTGACGGCTTCACCCTGAGTCTGATCTAACTCGACTTTGGCTGCCTGGTCCAGACTGTCCTTGACGCTCAGCAATTCCTGGGCAAATCCTTCAATGGCAAATTTCCGCGCCGAGACAATTTCATTTTGACTGCGACGGCGAATATTTTCCACATCGGCCTTGGCACGCAGAAATCCACTCTTCATCTCCTCAATCTGCTCGTTCGCCTCGTTGAGTTGATCAAGCAATGTCTCCATCGAGTGATTTTCACTGTCCGGTTGCACTGCTTGCTGGGAATCCTCCGAATGCGCGTCTGCATCCGACAGCGCCTCTTCAGAAAGCTCCTGATGGCCATCCTCGTCCTGGCAGTCCTGATTGCGGTGAGATCGAGTATTATCAACTGTCCCATTGATCTGCGTTTCTTCTGTTACCCCTGTTTGTTCGATCACCTCATGTTCTGCTTTGTTCATCATCTAATAGCGTTGTTGGGAGTTTGCACAAGTTGGCGGCAATATGGGGACGGTTGGGCTCAAGCTCAAGAGCCTGTCTCCAAAAAACAGTGATTGTGATGTTACTGGATACTTCAGATCGAGAAAGATGAGCCGCAACCACAGGTGGTGCTCGCATTCGGATTATTCACCAGAAACCGACTGCCCATAATATCATCCTTATAATCAATCTCAGCGCCGGAGAGATATTGCAGACTGAGCATATCGACCACAATCTTGATTCCCTGGTATTTGATCGCGATATCATCATCCTGCTGCTGAGCATCAAACTGAAAACCATACTGAAAACCGGAACAGCCCCCGCCCTGAATATAAACTCTTAGCATCAGATTGGGATTGTCTTTGGTCGACAGCAATTGGTTGACTCTCGTCACTGCGTTATCGGAAATGGTTAAATCAGTCTGCATGGGCCAGAATCAATGGATAAAGCGCACATTATAAAACAAATATGCGGTCTTCGTTGATCGTTTTAAAGTCGTGATGTCGATCTCCTTTGCTGCTTGGATTCTCGTGTACTCATTGACCGGGTGGCTCGGCTTCAACGGCACGGTCTGCGGTCAGCACCCGGGTCATGACGGTGACATGGCCAAAGCACAGTTTCCATTCGCTTTCAGCAAATCACCCCGTGTTTTGTTCGAGATAAATTTGTCATAATAGACTTTTCCCAATCGAACTTTACCCTTTCATGGCCGATTCCGAACAGCATTACGATTATATCGTCATCGGTGCCGGTTCCGCAGGGGCCGTCATCGCCAACCGATTGAGTGAGTCCCCGGGGAAACGGGTCTTGCTGCTGGAAGCCGGAAAACGGGATTCCAATCCCTGGATCCACATCCCGGTCGGTTACTTCAAAACCATGCACAATCCGGCGTTCGACTGGTGCTACGTCACCGCCCCGGATCCGGGACTCAATGGCAGACAACTCAAGTGGCCCCGGGGGAAGGTGCTGGGTGGGTCCAGTTCTTTGAACGGGTTGTTGTATGTCCGGGGGCAGCCGGAGGATTATAATGACTGGGTTGCTGCGGGCAATCCGGGATGGAGCTACGCTGAAGTCCTGCCCTATTTCAAGAAATCAGAGCATCAGGAACGGGGGGCTGATGCCTATCATGGGACCGGCGGACCGATCCTGGTCTCGGATATAAGAATCAGGAGAAAGATAACGGATGCATTTATTCAGGCCGCCAGACAGGCCGGTATTCCTGAAAACAACGACATCAACGGTGCCACCCAGGAAGGGGTTGGGTATTTCCAGCTGACCAGTGGCAAAGGACGACGGTGCAGCACCGCTGTCGGCTATCTCAAACCGGCAATCGGCCGTTCCAACCTGATCGTCAAAACACACTGTCATGTCACCCGCCTGATGCTGAAAGAACGATCCGTGGAAGGTGTGGAATTTCTGCAGGACAATCAACGCTGTTATGCCAAGGCAAGCATAGAGACCATTTTGTGTGCCGGTGCCATCGGTTCGCCGCAGATTTTGCAACTGTCGGGGATCGGTGATCCACAGGACCTTCAACCACTTGACATTCAGGCCGAGGTAGCCTTGCCGGGAGTCGGAAGGAATCTGCAGGACCATCTTCAGATCCGGGCCGTCTATAAATGTCGACAACCTACCTTGAATGATGAAATCAGTAATCCCCTGCGCCAGATGATGATGGGTATCGAATACCTGCTTTTCCGGTCTGGACCGATGACCATGGCCGCCAGCCAGGTCGCGATCTTCACCCGGTCGAACGACCGTGTGGCTCGACCGGATATCCAGTTCCACTTCCAGCCGTTGAGTTCGGATGATCCGGGTGAAGGCACACATCGATTCTCTGCCTTTACCTCATCGGTCTGTCAATTGCGACCCTCCAGTCGCGGGTCCGTCCGCATTGTCTCGAACAATCCACTTGATCATCCCAATATTGAGCCCAACTACCTTTCCACGGATGAGGACTGCCGGGTCGCGATAGACGGAATGAAGGTTTCGAGAAACATTGCCCGGATGCCGGCACTGGCCCCCTTTATCACGGAGGAATATGACCCTGGCAGTGCGATTCAAACCGACGCACAGCTGCTTGAGCACGCCCGTAATACCGCCACGACCATTTATCACCCTGTCGGCACCTGCAAAATGGGGCCGGCGAGGGACAAAGACGCCGTTGTCGATCACGAACTTCATGTACATGGGGTGCAGAAATTGCGTATCGCCGATGCGTCAATCATGCCGCGTATCGTCTCGGGAAATACCAATGCCCCGACCATCATGATTGGCGAGAAATGTGCGGAACTGATCTTGAAAGACACGCACTGAGGGTCGGACCGACATGATACCTGTTTGCCGATCTCGTCATGGCCCGGCCCGGTTTCGGAGGATGAAAACCACTGCCACGCGGCATCAAACTGCCTGACCCGTCGGATGGCCCGCTCCCGTCTGCCTCTGAATTTCAATCTGTAACACTGACCCGTCAACCTGTCATGTCCCTTGATATCGATTTTGTGAGAAGCCAGTTCGCTCAACTTAAAGATGATCCGCAATTCGTTTTCTGTTCCAATGCAGGCGGCAGCTATGTCGCCGATCAGGTCCATGCGGTGATGGAACACTATAACCGGCATACCCGGGTGCAGCCCTATGCGCAATACAAGCCATCCCATCAGGCCGGTCAGGCAATGGATCGGGCAATACAGGGCTGGAGTGCCGCACTGAACATTGAGGAATCGGAATTGACCATCGGACCCTCCACTTCGATGAATACCTACGTCATGGCCCAGGCGATTGGCGCCACGCTCAAGGCAGGGGATGAGATTATTGTGACCAATCAGGATCATGAAGCGAACAGCGGGGTGTGGCGAAGGAAAGCCGCCGAAAAAGGGGTGCGGATCCGACAATGGTCGGTTGACGGGGCAAGTGGGCTGCTTGATCCGGAAACATTGTATCCGCTGCTCACAGAGCGCACTGCCTGGGTTTTCTTCCCCCATTGCTCCAATATTATCGGCACCAACAATCCCGTCGAGACCATCACGGCCGGGATCAAACAACGGTCCAATGCCCGGGTTTTCATTGATGCAGTCGCCTATGCCCCCCATCACATCAGCGATCTCAAGGCGTTAGACATCGATGCCTATGCGTTCAGCCTGTACAAGGTATTCGGTCCGCATCAGGGAATCATGTATGTCAATCGGGACCTCCATCACATCCTGGTGCCACAATGCCATTATTTCAACACGGATGATCGCGGTAAACTGTTCAATCCGGCGGGCCCCCAGCATGCACAGGTTGCCAGCTGCGGTGGCGTACTGGATTATTTTGATGCGGTCTATGATCATCATTTCAAACGACAACCCGCCAGCCTCAACGAGAAACTGCAACACATTCACCAGCTGACTGTCGAGCACGAAAACAACCTTGCGACCCCGATACTCGATTATCTGTCGAACCGGTCCGATATCCGATTGCTTGGCAAGCACACCTGTGCCGACAATGATCGTGCCCCCACGATTGCATTCGTACCGCTGAAACACAGCGCAGGGCAGATTACAGCCACGATGCAGGCGCAGCAGATCGGCACCGAAAACGGCCACTTTTATGCGCATCGACTGCTGTCAGATCTGGGGATTGAGACACAAGATGGTGTGGTTCGACTCTCCCTCGTCCATTACAGCGATACCCGTGAAGTCGAGAAAATTCTGCTGGCACTGGATCAGGCATTGTCGAGTTGAATGGCAAACACCCCATGAGAGAAAACAAAGGCAGACGATACCCATGACGGACAAATTGGCGGTGGTGACCTAAATTAAGCCGTGCAATCACTTAAAGACCGGGACCGGTCTTTAAAGGCATACCGCGTAACAGGACCTGCCGTTTCCAGAATCGGCCGTTATAACCCACAAAGCCAATACGATTCGAAGTGATTGCACACTCCGTAATATTCTGTCAGAATGAGTCATACATAACAAAGATGTTCAAGCTACCAGCAACTTTCCTGACAATATCAAAATAGACACTCGGGTGGTCGTCTATCGGGCAACCTGTCCCTTGGGCTGTTTGGGGATCGCGAATGAGCGGCATCAGAACGGCAGATAGGTGATCATCGGTAGCAGACTGTGTTATGAGGTCATGAAATTTCCAACAACCACACTAAACTTAGGAGTGAAGTGATGTATAAACCCTTAAAACTGATTTCTGGTGGACTGGTCGGGCTAGCGATGCTAGGCAGCGGTCTGGTCAACGCAGAAACAATCAAGATTCGAGTCCAATCTGTGCTGCCGACCAAGGCAGATGAAATTGTCATGGTGAAGGATTTTGCCAACAATGTGGCAACATTGACCAATGGAGAGGTCCAGATAGAGGTTCTGCCTGATGGTGCCATCGTCAGCGGTCGGGATATTCTCAATGCAGTGGACAAGGGACTGGTCGAAGCCGGCTTTGCCTGGACACATTACTGGTCGGGTCAACACCCGGCGGCCATGCTGTTCGGATCTCCGGTTGCCGGTGCCGGTGTGGGGATCGACAATATCGCTTTTATCTCATGGTTCATGAATGGCGGTGGTCGCGAACTGTATAACCAGTTATGGGATGAGATGGGGCTGAATATTCATGGGTTGATGCTGCAACCGGTCGGCCCGGAGGCATTGGGATGGTTCAAGGAACCGATCAACAGCATGGACGACTTCAGAAAATACCGTTTCAGAACCCCGCCTGGGATTCCCGGCCAAACGTACAAGGATATTGGGGTCGCCTCGGTCGCCATGGGCGGGGGTGATATCCTGCCCGCGCTGGAAAAGGGAACGATTGATGCCGCTGAGTGGTGCTGCCCGAAGCCTGACAGTGTATTCGGTTTCCAGAAAGTGCTGAAACACTACTATCTGCAGGGCTTGCATCAGGTCGTGGTCAACGCCGACATGTACATCAACGGCGATGTCTGGGACAGTCTGACACCGGCACAGCAAAATGCGATGAACATTGCGGCGGATGCATCACTGATCCGTTCGCTCAGCTATCGAATTTACGAAAATGGTAAAGCGCTCAAAGATCTGACCGAAAATCATGGCGTGATCCTGCACGATACACCAGCCGATTATTTCCCGGCCTACATGAATGCAGCCAAGGCCAGTCTTGAGAAAAATGCCGCTGAGAACGCTTTTTTCAAAACCGTCTGGGATTCCCAGAAAGCGTTTGCGGAAATCGCTGTACCGTTCTGGGCAGGTGCCCAAACGTCCAATGCGGCGCTGGGTCAGGCGTTCGCCAAAGGCCAATAACGGCAGTCTATCGTAATTCTTCATTAATTTGATGTTCTGGCGGACTCTCGGGTCCGCCAGATGACTGCATGATATCTCTATCGAACCGGGACGGTTCGTTTTTCCCCTGTCATTTTGAAAACCCATCCTGTTAAATGGTTCCCCTTCTGTTAAGATAGCCGGATTGTTCCCTTCAGACTACTTTCATGGCTGACGACATCGATCCCAATGAATTGGAAATCACGGATGAACTGATTGCCGAGCGCCGTTCTGCGGACCCGGATAAATTGCCCGAGGACATGCCGCCTTGGATGGCGAATCCAATTCGCTGGATTGACACCATGAGCCTGTGGATCGGCAAGATTGTCTGCTGGCTGTTGCTGCCGATGTGTCTTGCCATGGTCTATGAAGTGATCGCCCGGAAATTTTTTGTCGCCCCGACCATGTGGGCCTATGACATCAGTCGTATGTTCTATGGTGCGCTGTTCATGCTGGGTGCAGGCTATGCCCTGTCCAAGGGCGTGCATATCCGCGCTGATTTCATTTACCGAAACTGGTCACCCCGCACACAAGGAATAGTCGATGCCACCTTGTATCTGCTGTTTTATTTCCCGGGACTGATCGTGTTCATGTGGATGTCGATTGATTACGCCGCCACCTCAATCGTGCGCGGTGAAAGAGGTATGGACACCGCCTGGATGCCTTATATGGGACCGATCAAAAGTGCGCTGCCCATCGGTATCCTGTTCCTGTTGATCCAGGGCGTTTCTGAATTCCTGAAAAGTCTCTATGCAGCAACCCGTGGGAGGTGGCCAGTCTGATGATTGAATCTATCGCCAATCTGGCACCCGAATATATTGGCCTGGTCATGATTGGCGTGATGTTGTTTGCCATCTTCATCGGTTTCCCGATCTCCTTTACCCTGATCTTCCTCGGAATGATGTTTGGGCTGTGGGGATTCGGCGAATTGGTCTTTTATCTCATGACGTTCCAGTTTTCCGGCGTCATGCTGGAACAAACCCTGGCAGCGGTACCGCTCTTTATCTTCATGGGTATTTTGATGGAGCAGGCCGGCTTGATGGAAAGATTGTTCAGGGCGGTTCAGTTAACCCTCTCGCGAACAAAAGGCGCGCTTTATATCGCCGTGCTGTTCGTTTCGACGATCTTTGCCGCGGCAACGGGTATTGTCGGTGCGTCGGTCACCATACTAGGCATCATGGCTGCCAAGACCATGAACAAATCGGGTTATGATGTCCAACTGGCGGCAGGCACCATTACCGCAGGGGGTACACTCGGTATTCTGATCCCTCCGAGTATCATGCTGGTAGTGATGGGGCCGATTCTGGAAGTCCCGGTGACCGACCTGTTTGCGGCCGCCATTATTCCGGGCTTCATGCTGGCGTTTTTGTATACCGGCTATGCGCTGATTCGTTGTCAGATCAATCCGAAGCTGGGTCCGCCACTGCCCGAAGACCTGCAACCCGAGTCGATGGCCTACGTCTGGAAAGAATTCGCCCTTGGACTGGTTCCCCCTGCCGCACTGGTCGGATTTGCACTGGGCAGCATCCTGTTCGGATTTGCCACGCCTACCGAAGCGGCCGGGATGGGCGCGTTCGGGTCCTTCCTGCTGGCAGCCGTTTATCGCAAAATCAGCCGAAAAAGCTTTAGTGACGCATTGATCAAAACCCTGGAAATTTCGGCGTTGATTCTGGTCCTCGTGGCAGCATCCAATTTCTTTGGAGCGGTGTTTTCCCGACTGGGGACACCGACCATGTTAACCGAGTATCTGCTGACTCTGGAGCTTTCCCCGTACGCAATTTTGTTCATGATGATGGCCTTGATCTTTATTCTGGGGTGGCCGCTGGAGTGGGTCCCCATTGTCCTGATCATTGTCCCGGTTTTGTTGCCGCTGGTCGATCAGCTGGGATTCAATCTGATCTGGTTCGGTATCCTGGTCGCCGTGAACCTTCAGACTGCCTGGCTCTCTCCACCGGTGGCGCTGTCTGCCTATTTTCTCAAGGGTGTGGTGCCGGAGTGGGACCTGAAAGATATCTACAAGGGGATGATGCAATTCATGGTAATCCAGATGATCGGTCTGCTGTTGATCATCTTTTTCCCGCAGATCGCCCTGTGGTTGCCCGAGTATTTCGCTGCCAACCCCTGACCATCGATATGACGGGTGCACGATGACTGTCCATATCTTAAAAAAAGCCAACAAGACACCGACGACCGGAGAGGACGACACGCATCAAATCGTTCAGCAAATGCTGCGGGAGATAGAACGGTCCGGGGAGCAGAAAGTCCGTGAATATGCCCGTCAGATGGATGGCTGGGACAAGGACATCATTGTCAGCAAGGCTGACATCCGGGCCGCCTCAGACAGCCTGAGCGCACAGGAAAAACAGGATATCGAATTTGCCCATACGCGTGTCAAGCGCTTTGCCGAAAGCCAGCTTGCCAGCATGACGGAATTCGAAAACGAGCTTTCGCCCGGTCTTTTCGCCGGTCAGCGATTGATTCCGGTGAATACCGCCGGCTGTTATATTCCCGGCGGGCGCTACGCACACATTGCCTCTGCAATCATGAGCGTGACCACAGCGAAAGTGGCCGGAGTCAAGCATATCGTCGCCTGCTCACCGACGCACGGTGAACGAGGCGTTCATCCGTCCATTCTCCATGCAGCAGACCTTGCCGGTGCTGACACCATTTTGGCCTTGGGCGGTGTACAGGGTATCGCCTCCCTGGCTTTTGGGCTGTTTACCGGACATGCCGCTGATATTTTGGTCGGTCCGGGCAATCGTTTTGTCGCGGAAGCCAAACGAATCCTGTTCGGCAGAGTCGGCATTGACCTCTTTGCCGGCCCTACCGAAATTCTGGTGATTGCCGACCAGACAGCGGATCCCGATATTGTCGCCTCTGATCTGGTCGGGCAGGCTGAACACGGCCTGGATTCGCCCGCCTGGCTGGTGACCACCTCCGCAGAACTCGCTGAACGGGTGGTCGAACTGATGCCGAATTATATCAACCGGTTGCCGCAACCAAACCGTGCGACGGCTGATCGTGCCTGGCGTGACTATGGTGAAATTGTGGTGGTGGATACCCCCGATGAAGCCGTTCAGGTCAGTGACCGGTATGCACCGGAGCATCTCGAGGTGCAGTGTGAAAATCTTGACTGGTGGCTCGACAATCTGAGCAACTACGGTTCATTGTTTCTCGGGGAGCAAACCACCGTTGCCTATGGCGACAAATGTTCAGGGACTAATCATATTTTACCCACCAAGGGAGCGGCCCGTTATACGGGCGGACTCAGCGTCAGCAAATTCATCAAGGTATTGACCTGGCAACGTATGACGAAAGAGGCTAATCGGGAAGTCGGTGCAGTGACCGCCCGGATATCCCGTGCAGAGGGTATGGATGGTCATGCCATGACAGGGGATGACCGGTTGGGTAAATATTTTCCAGACGAATCCTTTGATCTTGGCAGACGGGCTTAGTCCATCCCGTCATACCGTATCAGTGTGAAACCGGCCTCTCTGATTACCGAATTCAGCCTTGAGGGACATGCCTTTGTGGTCACGGGCGCCAGTTCCGGTATCGGTCGCGCCATGTCCGGGTTTCTGTGTGAAGCGGGGGCTTCGGTGATCCTGATCGCAAGGAGAGAAACCGCCCTGATCCAGGTTACCGATCAATTGACCGAGGCCGGTTACCAGGCTGCTTTTGTGACCGGTGATCTGACCTATCGGGAAAGCCTGGGCGATCTTGCAGCCCGGTGCAGACAGCCATTCGGGCCGATCAGCGGGATCATCAATGCAGCCGGTATCAATCCGAGACAGCCTGTAGAAAAAGTCACCCTTGAGACTTGGGACCAAACCCTGAATCTGAACCTGTCTGTCCCGTTCTTCTTTACCCGGGAATTCATACAAGACATGAAAAATCAGCGGTATGGCCGAATCCTCAACATTGCCTCCCTACAGTCATCCAGAGCCTTTGCCAACGGTCTACCCTATGGCGCCTCCAAGGGAGGCATCTGCCAACTCACTCGAGCCATGGCCGAAGCCTGGTCTCGATATGGTATTATGAGCAATGCCATTGCACCGGGATTTTTTCCAACCGAACTCACGGCCCCCGTCTTCGCCGACGCCGAAACGGCAGGACACTTCGCCGCGCAGACCACGGTGGGCAGAAATGGGCAACTGGATGATCTCAAAGGGGCGACCATCTTCTTTGCGTCCAATGCCTGCCGTTATATCACCGGGCAAACCCTGTATGTCGATGGCGGTTTTACCGCCAGATAAACCTGTTTTTACCGGACTGGAATCATGAAAGCCCTGGTCTATACTGCCAATCAAGAGATGACCTTTCGCGATGAACCCGAGCCTCGGTCGCTCGACGGGGATGCACTCGTTTCCATTGAATCGGTTGGTATCTGCGGCTCGGATATGCACGCTTATCTTGGTCATGACCCAAGACGGGTCCCGCCGCTTATTCTTGGTCACGAAGCCGTCGGCACCGTCCTTGAGGGAGCCCAACCCGGTCAGAAAGTCGTGTTGAATCCCCTGATCACGTGCGGAAGCTGCAGAGAATGCCTGGCGGGACAGCAAAATCTGTGCACCAAAAGAGATTTGATCGGCATGTATCGGGCGGGTGCCTTTGCCGAGAAAATCGCGATCCCCGAACGTAATCTGATTGAGGTGGACCCCGCTTTCCCGCCTTCCAAGGCTGCCCTGACCGAACCGGGTGCCACAGCGTTACATGCGGTTTCACTCGCTGAAAAAGCACTGACACGCCCGATCAGTGAGTCCCGCGCCCTGGTCATCGGAGCCGGGTCTGTCGGTCTGCTCACCGCCCTGATACTGAAGGACAAGGGTGTTGGAGACATTCATCTGGCCGAAACCAATGCCCTGCGCCGAACCACCGTCCAGACCTGTAGCGACTGCACTGTTTTTGATCCCACCCGTCAGACGCCCTCCTCCGACTACTATCAACTGGTATTTGATGCCGTGGGCAGTCAACAAACACGCAAGATGGCCATTACCGCCGCCAGGCCCGGCGCTACCGTGGTGCATATTGGTCTCGCAGACAATATCGGGGAAATGGATGTGCGTCGTATGACGTTGCAGGAAATCACTTTCATCGGTTGCTATACCTATACGCCGGTTGACCTCAAGGTGACCCTGGACAAGATTCAAAGCGGTGCCCTGGGCAGTCTGGAGTGGATAGAGGAACGCCCTCTGTCATCGGGAGCAACCGCTTTTCGTGAACTGCTTCAAGGAAAATGCGCTGCACCGAAAGTCGTTCTGAATCTATAACCGCCGGTTTCACCAGTCACTTGTGGAAGAAACTGTCCGCAGTCCGTTCTTTCCACATCCAGTCCCAATCCCGCGTTCACAGTGGCCGGAACCACAAGGGAAAAGGGCAGGTTACCGTCAACCATGGAAACAGTCATCGGCTGATTTTTCATGAACAGGGGGCATGGGATAACGGTGAGATGGAACCGATACCCTTTCTCAATGCCTATCAGTGGCAGCGGTGTATTGACCGACTCCAGCTGTCCCATCTGCGACAGGGTACCGAGCATCCTGTCTTCCTGGTCACCCTGCAGCCCCGCAGCGAATTCATCTGGCAGTCAATACATCCCCATCAATGCAAAGATGACCACTATCACGCCACCCTGACCCTCCAAGCCGACTGGATTGAGGTTCGCTGGCAAATCACGGGGCCGGACAAAGACGACCGGATTGACTGCCGATATCACACCGGTTGAATACTGTACTTCCCGATTTGTTCTTGTCGCCATACCCCGACCGCGCCGGTTTGGACAACGCACAATACCGTGAATCTAGCCCGCCCATCGATCCCTGTGATGCCAGACAGGGGAGGCCAGACGCCGGTAGTGTTTTCGATTGAAACGGACGTAGCCCTTTTCGGTATGCACCAAAGACGGCCTGATGATCTGGTGAAAAGCGGGGAGCTTGTGAAACGGGACACCGGGATGGACATGGTGCTCAACATGATACGGCATATTCCATGTAACGAATCGTCCTATCGGATGAGTAAACATGGTCCGCGTATTTTCCAACATATTGGCGACATGGGGACACCCGGTATGTTCTGCCATCAGATAACCCCGTAACAGGGGATTGCCCAGCAAGAGCGGCAATATCCACACCCACAACAACAGCGAACTGCCCATCACCACACTACTGGCCAGCACGACCAGATAACCTGCTACAAATAATCGTGCCTGAGTGCAAACCCGTCTTCGTGCCTCAAGAGGCACAAATCCATCCGTGTTGGAAAAGAATGCATTGTTTATCAGGCTGCGGATTCTTTCGATCGTCTCGATCAGACCCAGCATATATATCCAGTATCCCAATCGGGTTTTCGGTTTGGGCCTGACCAGTTCAGGATCCCGTTTCGGGTCGTGTGTGTGTCGATGATGTGCAAAATGAAAATACCTGAACCAGGTCGGAGACAAAAAGACCAGAAAACCACAAAACAGGGCGACCGCATCATTTAGCCAAGCCGTCTTGAATGCGGTTCGATGTATGGTCTCGTGCAGTGGCATAAACAAAAAGACAATCAACACGCCTTCCAGAAACATCACGATACCAAACCAGGGCAATCTCAATGCAACATACCAACCACAGGCAACGATTGTTCCCAGATGCGCCCCCAAATACAGCAGGCCGGCCCCGTCAGACTTTTCGGTCAGTCGTTGTCTTTGTTGTTTGGACAATTGGCTGACCAGCTGTCGATAATCGATTCTTTCCATCGCTCGCAGGCGTATCTATGTGTTGTCCGATTTTGATCATAGCAGGGAGCCATCCTTTCTCAAAGCTGCACCGTTATATGCCACGTCAACGGAATGAACAATAAAGTGCATGCCCAACACGTCGATTCAGGTGGGTGAATGCGCTACACTGCGAATTTCGTCTGATACGTACAGGACAACCTGATTGGAATCCAACCGCTTTTGTCAACTCAAGGTGTTACCGCAATGGACCGATTACAACGGTCACATGAATGTCGCGTATTATGCACTTGCTTTCGATCAGGCGGTCGATGTCTTTTTAGAGCAACAGATCGGCATAGAGGAAAAACAGGTTCATGCAGCCGCAATGGGACCCTTTGCATTACAAAGCACCTATTGTTATCTGGCTGAACTGTTCGAGGGAGAAAAAATCAGCTTCACCGCAAGAATTCTGGACTTCGACAACAAGCGAATGCATCTATTTTGTCAGATGATAAAATCACAGGACGGCACGATTGCAGCGACTTGTGAAACACTCTATATCAATGTCGATCATCTACAGCGTCGGTCTGTACCCTATTCAAGGATCATTCACGACAACATCAAAATGACCTATCAACGTAGCCGGCATGATGCCATGCCGCCACAAGTGGGCCAACGTATTGGTATCCGGCGACAGAAATGAACGGACAGCACGATCCACTTGCACAACTCAGAGATATTCATCTTCCCCCTGACCCTGCACTGTGGCCGCCCGCGCCAGGGTGGTGGGTTCTGTGTCTCTTTCTGGTCGTTGCGGTGACGCTGGCTATTTTCTGGAGTGCCCGGTTCATTGAACGGCATCGCCCCATTCGACACGCCCGCAAGCTGCTTCAGAATATCCCTGTCAACGTCGCTGGCAATGAAAAAGTCGCCGTGCTACAGCAAATGTCACAATTGGTTCGCCGGTTCGCGGTGTATCGGTTCGGGAGTCAGCGTGTAGCCAGCCTGTCGGGAGAAAGCTGGTTGGTTTTTCTTGACCAATCCACTGGTGGCACCGACTTCACACAGGGTGTCGGTCGAATACTGGCTGAAGGTCCCTACCAGAAAAAGATTGATGTCGATCTGCAGCAACTCCAGGCCCTGCTGCTCAGATGGATGACACGATGTCAGGCGGCTCAACCCGGCTGTTAATGATGATCCGCCTGCTGTTTATTGTCCCTTTGCTTTGGTCGGTGCAATGCCACGCATTTTCCTGGGCTGCATTATGGCAACGAGCAGACCAGCAGGCCGCAGATCACTTTCACCAGGAACGTTATGACGAGATTCCGGAGACCGCCCCCGACAACTGGCGGGGTGTCGCAAGTTATCGTCTCAATGATTTCGAAAATGCAATCACGGCTTTTTCTGATGCAGGAGACAATGCAGATACCCTGTACAATCTGGGCAATGCCTATGCCCAAGCAGGCTCGTTCAAAAAAGCGATCACGGCTTATGATCGTGCATTGACACTCGCTCCAGCCATGGAGGATGCAAAATTCAACAAGAAACTGATCGAACAATTGCTGGCAGAACAAGACATCCGGAAGCAGGAAAATCAAGCGATGGAACATCAGACTGATCGGCCCGACAACGGGCCAAATCGAACCAACCCAGGGCCGAATAACGAGAGCGACCTCCCAATGGAACAACTGCCCCAGCCTCCCGACCAGGCACAGAGTGAAGCCCGCAACCATTCGAAACAGGACAAGACCCCGGTCGACGGAAACGAACAACAACCCTCTTTGAGTCAAATCCCCATGGATGAGGATGCTTCAGACACGGCCAGTCTACATGAGAGGTCACTACCGCAAACACAAGCACCGATCAGTGAACAACAGCAGTTGTTGGAACAATGGTTGAGCAAAATTCCGGATGACCCGAGCGCCCTCCTGAGAAACAAGTTCGCCTATCAATATGCTCAAAGATCGAAACGACACGAACGGCAACAATGGTAGTCTGTTCCCAAATGGTCCGTTATCAGTACCGGGCTCGATCAATCGGTCGCAGTGGGAAACAGACAATCAATCCGAGTCGATGAAAAACTTAAATCCACTGCTGAAGTGGGCCGGTCATCCAGCACACAAAATGCTTTCTTGGGCAAACCCGGTCCGTTTGGCGAAGTGGTTCATAACCCCGCATGCATCGAAAAAGGAACGTCACTGTCCCATCATAAAACCGCACCGTGTAGCCATCACTGACCCTTGCGATAAAATACAGGTTATCCGATCTTTCGGGAATATTTCAGCAAACAGGCCGCTATCGCCACGTCATTCCGGTATTCACCAACGGTAATCCAACGATGAAATTATTGATTACTGGTGGCACCGGATTCATCGGCCAACACCTGATTGCCGCACTGCTAAAGCAGAACCATCAAATCACCGTGCTGTCCCGCCAACCTGACACGCTGACAAAACGCTATCGAGAACAGGTGCGCAGCATGACCTCGCTGGATGAGTGGCAGGCAGATGACAGGTATCATGCGGTTATTAACCTGGCGGGAGCCCCGATCGTTGATCGACGATGGACTAATCGTCAGAAACAGCTGATTTGGGATAGCCGAATTCTACTGACGGAAAAACTGATTGAAAGAATGTCGGCGGCAAATCGCAGGCCCGGTATCCTCATCAGTGGGTCCGCGATCGGGTATTATGGTGATACCGGCGACCTGGCGATTGATGAGGACAGCCCGAACGGGGCTGATTTCGGCGCAAGAATGTGCCACGCATGGGAATCTGCCGCATTTAACGCCCAGTCGCTGGGGGTGCGGACCTGTATCATCCGCACCGGACTGGTCCTCGGCCAGGCGGGCGGTATACTCAAGAAAATGATCCCGCCATTTCGTTTTTTTCTTGGATCTCGGTTAGGCAATGGACAACAGTGGATGAGTTGGATACACATCAATGATCAGGTCGGAGCAATGCTGGCCCTGCTCAACCACGCTGACGCAGAGGGCATCTATAATCTGACCGCACCGGAACCGGTGACCAATGCCACTTTGACACAAACACTGGCGACCTCGCTGCATCGCCGCGCTTTCCTGACCATGCCTGGCTGGCTCATCAAGGCAGCACTTGGAGAAGCCAGCCATATGTTATTGGGAGGACAAAAAGTCTTTCCGTCCCGGCTGCAGGCAGTGCATTATGAATATCAATACCCGCATTTGACTGGCGCACTCAACAACCTGCTAAAGTCACCCTGATCGCATCAGGTGATTCTTTTGGCGAGGGCCACCAGTTGTCCGGTCAGGTTGCACAGGGCCGTTTGTCGTTTATCGTCAACCAATTCCCCCGCTTCAGTGAAAGCACTGACCGCATTCGGGAGCGCAATCTGATTCGGCAACACGGTCACACCCAGATTACCGAGCAGCATACGAAGCACGACCAATCCTCTGAGTCCGCCCAATGCGCCCATCGAAGTCGACATGATGGCCGCACACTTCCCTTTAAAGGCAACGAGAGGTATTTCCGTATCCGATTCCTTTCTCGAGGCCCAGTCAATCGCATTTTTGAGTAACGGGCTATAGGCACTGTTGTATTCGGGGGATGCAATCAGGAAACCATCGTGTGACACAAGCAACTGTTTGAATTTTCGGGCGTTCTCAGGCATACCGTGTCGGCTTTCGAGATCCTGATCAAAAATCGGCATCGGATAGTCCGCCAAGTTCAAGAGGGTGACCACCGCGCCCGCTTGCTCTGCCTTGCGGGCTCCGAGTGCAACCAGTTTCTGATTGAAGGAATCTACTCTGATACTCCCTGCAAATGCGATAATTTTAGCCATATAACCCATTATATCCGGATCGTCATTTATTTTCGATGCAGGTGGCGCACGCAGTTTGCGTGAAGGGCTATCTCCAGACAGGTGCCGGCCGCTGGACTGGAAGAAGTTCTTTTGAAGGGTTCTTTCGATAAAGACAGAGGAACCACGGTCGTCGCTTTCAATTCCGAAGCGGTCGACTTGACGACACAAAGCGATACCGACATGACAGCGGACTGTCCTGGGCAACAGGCATTCGGTTAGGGGATCTTCCTGTTCACTTGTGGCGGACATGTGACTCACACGGGGTCATGGAAAACCCCATTGGGCATGACCAACGCAGTCATCAAGACAATGACAACATTGGAAACGGACAGTGGTGACGGCGTTGCCGTCATTCGATTGGCATCAATTCGACACGGGTACAACTACCGATGGTTCGTTCGAATGACTATCCCCGATGCAGACGTACCCCAAAACAGGTATCATCGCACGATGGAGATGCAGCCCGTAAGTGGCACACGTGTTGCGGGTTCATTGGTCAATGATGTCCGACGGCCAACCCCAGCCTGGGCAGTGGCTGTCTTTTTCATTTTCAAATGCGTTGCAGATTTTCTGCCAATGAGTGCTTCAGTTGCTGAACGATCGGCAAGGCGACCTGATAAAAACACCGGAACCATTCCATGACGATGCCCTCAACACCACCCGCCATCACAACAGTCCAATCCATGGCGACCTATCGGACACCTCTCATTCCCCGCTCTCGCCTCATGACAACGGGAATCTGTGTTGCACTGATGATGGTGGCCGTTGCTTTGGGGCTGGGTCTAAGTCCGCTTGCCCGGGCCGACGCACTGTCCTACCACCCGAGGACGGGAGAAAGGCTGTCGGACAACCAGACATTCACCTACCGCATGCTGGATGAATCTCCTACACTGGACCCTCAGCTGAATCGGGATTCAGGCGGGTTTGACATTCTGCGTGATCTGTTTGAGGGGCTTTTGAACCAGGATGACAAGGGCAATCTGGTCCCAGGCGTTGCCGAGCGATTTGCCCGTTCCGATGAAAATCTCACCTTTACCTTTTCCCTGAGAAACAATGCCAAATGGTCAAACGGCGACCCCGTGACAGCCGCAGATTTTATCTATGGCTGGCAACGGGCTGTCGACCCGGCTGTCGGCTCGGGATATGCCTGGTACATCGAGCTTGCAGGGATTCGCAACGCCAGTGAAATACTCAAGGGCAATCTGCCTCCTGATGCGCTCGGCGTTAGCGCACCTGACCCGCTGACACTGGTGGTGGAACTGGAGCGCCCGGTCCCCTACTTTCCGGCAATGACGACCTATGCCACGTTTTTTCCGGCACATAGACCGACCATCGAGACCCATGGAACTGCCTGGACACATCCGGAAAATATTGTCTCAAACGGTGCCTACAGGCTAACCGATCATATACCCAACGAATTCCATTCACGCACCCGAAATCCATTGTACTGGAACAATGAAAAAACCATCATCGAAAAGGTAACCGGGCTGATCATCAATGACGAGCACCAGGCGTTGACACGCTATTTTGCCGGCGAGATTGACCGCACCGGTATCCCGGCCGGACAGTTTCCAAATCTCAACGAGCAGTACCCCGGCCAAGCGGTTTCCGTCCCGTCGCTGTGCACCTACTATTACACCTTCAACCACACCGAATCCGGCCACCCGGCACTGCACGATACCCGGGTCCGAAGAGCATTGTCCTACGCGCTGGACCGCAATATCATCGTCAACAGCCTGCTCAAGGGGGGGCAGAACCCGGCTTACCACTTTACCCATTCGGCAACGGCCGGATTCAAAGCACCGGACATTGATTACGCCAACATGACCCAGTCAGAGCGTGATGATATGGCCAGGAAACTGATGGCTGAAGCAGGTTATGGACCCGATCGACCCCTGAAGCTGACACTGATCTACAATACATCGGAGTCACACAAGAAAATCGCCACGGTCGCCGCGCAGATGTGGAAGCAAAAGCTCGGGGTCGAGATCGTGCTGTCAAATTTCGAGTGGAAAACGTTCCTGGAACGTCGCAAGCATCAGGAGTTCGACTTGGCCAGGGCCGGCTGGTGCGGAGATTATAACGAAGCCTCAACATTTCTGGATCTCATGACCACCACGTCCGGTGCCAATGATGGCCGATTCTCTGACCCCAGAGTGGATCAACTGATGACACAATCCAGAACACTGGATGATCCTTCATCCAATTACCGCA
Source organism: Candidatus Poriferihabitaceae bacterium (assembly GCA_965214625.1). Taxonomy (GTDB): domain Bacteria; phylum Pseudomonadota; class Gammaproteobacteria; order Arenicellales; family Poriferihabitantaceae. Next base: position 640,263 of record OZ243962.1, read on the forward strand.
AAGTGGAACACATTCTGGCAGCACAAATGGCCATTATCCCCATTTATCATTATACGAGTGTCTTTATGCTCAATCCCTCTATCCGGGGCTGGCCCTTCGACAATGTCCAGCAGTACTGGTATTCCAAAAACCTCTATCGGGTAAACAATCCTGACTGAACACGGCTTTCAGGCAAATGCTGGGATATATACTGAAGCGAATCGGCATTGCGGTTCCGACCATCGTGGTATTGATCGTCCTGTCCTTCGCCCTGATGCATTGGGCACCGGGCAGCCCATTTTCCGGAGAACGACCGCTGCCACCCGAAATACTCGCCAACCTCGAAGCAAAATATGGTCTTGACCGTTCCTTTCCGGAACAGGTTGTCCGCTATACCTGGAACATCGTCACGGAGTTTGATTTCGGACCTTCGTATATCTACAAAGACCGCACGGTCAACGAAATCATTGCGCAGGGATTTCCGGTCACCCTGACCTACGGTTCGCTGGCCTTTGTGGCAAGCATTCTGGTTGGCATCAGCCTGGGCATTGTCGCCGCAGTGTATCGCAACACCTGGCTTGACATCCTGGCTGTCGGCATCTCCGTGGGTGCCCAGGTATTGCCCAATTTTATCATGGCACCGATTCTGGTCCTTGTCTTTACCCTGGGGCTGGGCTGGCTTCCCGGCGGTGGCTGGCAAGGTGGCCAATGGCCCTACCTGATCATGCCGATCATTGCACTCGCCACCAGCTTTATGGCCTCGATCGCCCGGATGACCCGGTCCTCGATGATCGAAACCCTGAATACCGATTTCATTCTCACGGCACGATCAAAAGGCCTGCCCTTTTGGCAAGTGATCATCAGGCACGCCATGAAACCGGCCCTGCTTCCTGTCATCTCCTATCTTGGCCCCACCTTCGTCGGCATGATCACCGGTTCGGTGGTGATTGACATTTACTTCTCCACCGGCGGTATCGGACAGCATTTCGTCAATGCGGCGATCAATCGCGACTACCCATTGATTATGGGAGTCACTATCGTGAGCGGTATCCTGACCGTACTGTTCAATTTGCTCGTGGATATCCTCTATGCCTGGATTGATCCCCGAATCCGTTACTAGGCCGATGCATCCAGACGCCTCATGTTGACCGCCCACCCCCATCCGGATTCGATGACAACTGCCGGCATCGGACGATCACTCTGGCAGGATGCAGGTGATCGTGTCTTGCAAAATCCGGTGGCAATGGCCAGTCTCATCGCATTGATACTGGTCGGCATATTCGCCGTTTTCGGCCCGATATTTTCCTCATGGACAAGCGAAGAAATTGACTGGAATGTGCTCGGACAGGTGGACATCGCGGGTCAGCCCTCCCTGCAAACCGGCCATTATTTCGGGACCGATCAGTTGGGACGTGATCTTTTTGTGAGAACAGCTTATGGCGTACGTGTCTCCCTGATGGTCGGCATTGTCGGCGCACTGATTGCCATCGTGGTTGGCACCCTGTATGGTTCCCTTGCAGGTTATATGGGAGGTCACACCGACAATATCATGATGCGAATCGTCGATGTGCTGATGTCGATTCCGTATATGTTTGTCCTGATCATTCTGCTTGTGATGTTTGGACAGTCGATCATCCTGATTTTTGTGGGTATCGGGCTGGTCTCCTGGCTTGACATGTCACGAATCGTCCGTGGACAGACCCTGAGCATCAAGAACCGGGAATATGTCGAAAGTGCGATTGTCATTGGAGTGCCGACACCACGCATCCTGTTCCGCCATGTCCTGCCCAATCTGATGGGGGTCGTGATCGTCTATGCGACACTGCTGATTCCCAACATGATCATATTCGAAAGCTTTATCAGCTTTTTGGGGCTGGGCATTCAAGAGCCCAACACGTCCCTCGGTGTACTGATCAGTGAAGGCGCATCACAAATGCAATATGGCGTACTGTGGCAGCTTGGCTTCCCGCTTGCCTTTTTCATGGTCATCCAATTCGGTTTTTTCTTTCTCGGAGACGGGATACGCGATGCACTCGATCCAAGAAACCGGAACTGAATCGGCACTCCTGTCAGTGCGGAACCTCTCGGTCACGTTTCGGACTCCGACGGGCCCGGTGATAGCCGTTGATGACGTCAATTTCGACATCCATCCCGGGGAGGTGCTGGCTATTGTCGGCGAAAGCGGCTCCGGCAAGACCCAGACATCGCTTGCCATCCTCGGCCTGTCCGCCCGCAATGTCACGACAGAAGGTTCGATTTGCTGGAAAAACAAAGAAATTCTCGACTGGCCTGAACATCGACTGTCCCGTCTTCGTGCCGAGGAAATTGCCATGGTATTCCAGAACCCGATGACCTCACTCAACCCCTATCTACGCATTTCGACCCAGATGATGGAAGGGTTGCCGCGAAAAGACAAGATGAGTCGGTCCCAAGCCAGGAAAGCCTGTATTGAAATGCTGCAACACGTTCAGATTTCCGATGCCGAAATCCGGTTCGACCGGTACCCTCATGAATTTTCCGGGGGCATGCAGCAGCGCATCATGATTGCCATGGGGCTGCTGCGCCATCCCCAACTGCTGATTGCAGACGAACCGATGACCGCACTGGACGTCACTGTCCAGATGCAAGTTGTCCAATTGCTGGAGCGCATACGGCAAGCTCACGGTACCGCGATCATGCTCATTTCGCACAACATGGGACTAGTGGCGAGTATCAGTGACACGATTGCCATCATGTACAGCGGTCAGATTGTCGAAACCGGTCCCACCGAAAGGGTGTTCTCCCACCCTTGCCATCCGTATACCCGCGCATTGCTCGACGCGATACCCAGAATTGATCGGACCGGATCGGTCTTGCAGGGTATCGCCGGAGAACCACCGGATCCGTTGTTACGCCCGTCCGGTTGCCCTTTCCATCTGCGATGTCGGCACCGGTTGCCACAATGTGTCGATACCAGACCCAGCATGGAACATCACGAGGGTCATTCGTATGCCTGTCATCTTGCTACCGTCCCATGAACTCCTTGCTTCAGATCAACGAAGTCACCGTGGAATTTACGGTGCGTGGCAATTCGGGTTTCTGGGGCAAGCCCCCGGTCCGAACCATTGCCGTTGACCATGTCTCACTGGAGCTCGAAGAGCACGAAACACTCGGTGTCGTTGGCGAAAGCGGCTCCGGGAAAACCACCCTGATCAGAACCGTGGTGGGAACCGTCCCCCTTTCCGGAGGACAAGTCCTGTGGCGGGGAACGAATCTGGCGCAGGTCTCACCGGCAACACGACGGCAGATCAGAAAAGATATATCGATGGTCTTTCAAAATCCGATTGCCTCGCTCAACCCCAGCATGACCATCGGACAGATTATTGCCGAACCCAGACAAGTGCACTTTCCACAAACGACAAAAGCAGAAATCCGACAACGGGTCGGTCAAGCCATGGAATGGGTCGGACTGGCTCCTGGCCTGGTGAACCGGTATCCTCATGAGTTTTCGGGAGGACAGTGTCAGCGGGTCGGAATCGCCAGGGCATTGATTACCCAACCGGCGCTGATCATCTGCGATGAACCGGTGGCATCACTCGATGTATCCATCCGCGCCCAAGTCATCAACCTGCTTCAAAGACTCCAGAATGAACTGGGCATTTCACTGATCATGATATCCCACGACCTCAGCACGGTGCGACATATTTCGCACAGGATTATGATCATGTACCGGGGCACTGTCATGGAAGTTATCCGTTCCGATCACTTGTTCAACAACAGTCGTCATCCCTACACCCGAGCCCTGGTCAATTCCATCCCTGTACCGGATCCGAAGATTCAGAAAGAACGCAATCGCCTGATCATGCCAAGTGAACCGCCTTCAATGGAGGATTTTACATCGGGCTGCAAGTTTGCAAGTCGGTGTCCCATTTCCCAACCGGATTGCTCCCGTTCGCGACCAGCCTTGATGCCGACAGGGTCTGATCATCTTCTGGCCTGTCCACACGCCACCACGACCGGAAACGGCTCCTCACCGACACAATAAACCGGACCTGGTGAGGGGACACCGTCCGTCCAGTCCATGCGGCAGACCGCAGTCAACCGTCTGCGAAGGAGATTCGGTGATATCCCTTGTCACGCGTCATCGCACTCCCGGTGTATTTGGCACCGAAAACGGCTGGATAAAGTCAACCGGATGATTCAAACTGGAGACCGGATCGGTATTGTGGGGTGCAATCATACCGACAAATCAATCCGCTTGATCGTAATCGTACCGCAGTTTCGTCCCGCTGCGAGAGAACCTCACATCATGCGGATGTAACAAGCGTCAGGCCTGACCAGACGCACGGCTTTTCGGATCATACAATCCGGTTCGATAGGGTTGCGCCGATTAGCGGGAGGTCGGACGGAGTCTTTACCCAACCACCATCAAATCATTATCATTCGACCCACTTTCCCGGCACAAACGGTTGAACCGTATGGCATCGTTATTACCGCAGATTGATGCCTGTGAGGGGCGGAATCTGCGGCAACAGGTCAGCAACATATCCGGTCACCGCTCATCCAGATAAGGATTTTGGTGTGCGGCAATCGCCGAAAATGTCAACTGAAATGATCCTTCATTTTGAAATAGCTGATCGAAGGCACCAGAAACCAGGGCTTTCCGGTATACAGCAACTGCGTGGGAAACGGTGCCTCATCCAGCGCAGTCCGTCCCTCTGGCAATCCCAGGACCTGTCGTCCGATCCGCATGCCCAGATAACTGGACAAGGAAATCCCGGAACCACAATAGCCCATGGAATAATACAGGCCGTCGTGATTCCCCAAGTGAGGCAGGCTGTCAAACGTGTAGCCGACAAATCCCATCCAGCAGTGGGTCACTTTGATAGGCTTCAATTCCGGGAAAATGGCCGTCATCAACCGATGCAGTCTCGGGGCGCACTTTCTCACATCGGTCTCGCCAACAGAAACCCGACCTCCGAAGATGATACGTTTGCGGTCAGGCGAACTGCGATAATACACGACCAGTTTCCGGGTATCCGTAATAACCCGGTTTTTCGGCATCAGCTTGTCCATTAATGACGCATCAATTTCATCGGTTGCAATGATGTAACTGCCGATGGGAATAATACGACGCCGATGCCAGGGCGTGATTTTTCCAGTATAACCCCCTGTGGCAATGATCACCTGTGCTGCAGTGATCATTCCTTCTGATGTCTGCACATCGTAACCCGATTTGTGGCGATGCAAACCGGTCACCTCACACCCGGATTTCACAATAACACCCGATGTCACTGCCTTTTCATAAAGTCCCTGATGATATTTGGCCGGATCCAAAGAGGCATGTTTGGTTGACACAATGCCTCCATGGTAGCAGTCCGTCCCGATTTCCTGACGCACCTCCGATTCGGACACGGGATAACTGTCATCTGCCAGTGCATGCGGCAACAGGCTCAACTCTTTTTGCTGTTTTCGAAACTGCCGTGCACTATGTGCACCGGCAAACCGCCCGACTTGTTCAAGATCACAGTCAATCCCCTCTTGTTCGGTAAACGCCTTCACCCAATGCAGCGCATTCATCCCCTCTCTGAGAATCGCCAGGGCACCTTCTTTCCCGAAACGGGTTGTCAGTTCACTGTAGCTGGGTTTGATACTGGTACTGACCTGTCCTCCATTACGGGAACTGCAACCCCAACCGATCGGTTTTGCATCCACCACAACCGTCTCCCTTCCTCCGCGGGACGTTTGAATCGCTGCAGACAGTCCGGTATATCCCGAACCGATAACGACCACATCCGCCTTGGCTGGCAAGGGCGTTGACAGGGCGGGCGGTCGGGGGGTCATATCCCACCAATAGGGCTGGTCCTTGTAGTCGGGGGAAAACAGATGCTGAAACATGATTGTCAAAAAAATGGCGGCGTCTATTGATTCTTGATGAACTCTGTTGTCAACTAGCCCGACTTTAGTCGCCTTGTACGGGCTTATCAAGTAACACATGAAAAACGAGTTCGACTACATCATCATTGGTGCCGGTTCCGCCGGATGCGTGTTGGCGAACCGTCTGTCATCCGACAATCGAAACCAGGTGCTGATTCTCGAAGCAGGTGGCTCGGATAACCGATTCTGGATTCAGACCCCCATCGGTTACGGAAAAACCTTTTATGACCGCAGTGTGAACTGGATGTATCAGACCGAAAAAGACCCCGGAATCAATCATCGGCAGATGTACTGGCCACGCGGAAAGGTGGTCGGCGGGTCCAGTTCAATCAACGCCATGGTGTACATTCGTGGACAACATGGCGATTTTGATGACTGGAAGGCAATGGGTAATCCGGGTTGGGGTTGGGAAGATGTCTTGCCTTATTTCAAAAAATCAGAAACCAATTCCAGAGGCGGGAATGATTACCGCGGGGATAGTGGGCCGCTGTATGTCAATGATGTCAGTCACAATTACCATCCGCTGTGCCACACCTTCCTCCAGGCAGCCCGGGAATATGGTTTACCCTATAACCCTGATTTTAACGGAGCTTCCCAAGAAGGTGTCGGGCTTTATCAGGTCACAACAAAGAACGGTTTTCGCATGTCAGCAGCACGGGCCTATTTACGGCCAGCGCTGAAACGAAAAAACTGTTTGTTGCAAAAACATGCTCATGCGACCCGTATCTTGTTCAAGGGAAAACGTGCAACCGGCGTTGAGTATCAGCGAAACGGCAAAACACAACGTGTCTATGCCCGAAATGAAATTATTGTCTCCGGGGGGACCATCAACTCTCCCCAGTTGCTGCAACTGTCCGGTATTGGGCCGGCCGGGTTGCTTAAAGCGCATGGCATCAACCTCGTCAAACCATTATCGGCTGTCGGTCAAAACATGCAGGAGCATCTTGGTTATACGCACTACTATAAGTCTAGGGTGCCAACACTGAACAATCGCCTCTCTCCGTGGTGGGGTAAGCTGTTAGCCGGAATGCAATACATCCTCTTTCGCGAAGGGCCGCTTTCTCTCAGTGTCAATCAGGCGGGAGGGTTTTTCAAAAGCAACCGTACGCGAAGCAGGCCCAATCTCCAGATCTATTTCGCGGCACTGACCTATACGACAGCACCCCGTGGGGAAAGACCCCTTATGCAGCCCGATCCATGGCCAGGCTTCGTCAATTCGATCTGCCAGTGCCGTCCCACCAGTCGGGGTTATATCGAAATCCGCTCCAACAACCCATTGGACCATCCCAAAATCATGCCCAATTACTTGTCCACGGATGAGGATGTGGAGGAAATACTGGAAGGAGCACACTACTTGCGCCAGATCGCACAAACCGATTCATTAAAGCGGATTATTCTGGAAGAGACCAAACCCGGCGATCAGGTCAAAACCCGTGAAGACTTGATAGCACACATCAAAAACAACTGTGACACCGTCTTTCATCCGACCAGCACCTGCATGATGGGAATCGACCCCGAACAGTCCGTCGTCGACCATCGATTGCGTGTCCACGGAATGGAAAAACTTCGTGTCGCAGACGCCTCCGTTTTCCCTACGGTAACTTCCGGCAATACCAATGGACCAACCATCATGGTGGCAGAAAAAGCAGCCGAGATGATATTGGAAGATGCCTGACCGAACATGCGTCAGCACCGTTGTCAAAGACAAGTATGGCACATCGGCTGGACTGCACTACGGCATCTGTTTTTTTATCTGTGCCTGTGGTCAATCAAAAGACAGGTCCAGCGGTTTTCAAGTAGCGGTCGCTCGAGGCGCGTTTGCGCGATCACTGCGTCTGGCGCATCCCATAACCCCCGCCGCCCGGCGTTTCAATCACAAAAACATCACCCGGCTTCAAGGTGATCTGGTCGGTCCCGGACAGCTTCGTTATCGAACCATCGCCGTGTTCAACCCAGTTATTTCCGACTGCCCCGTTTTCACCCCCGGCCATCCCATAAGGGGGGACTTTCCGGTGACCGGAAATAATGTTGGCCGTCACTTCCTCCCGGAATGCCACCCGTCGGATCACCCCGTCACCGCCACGGTACTTCCCGTCTCCGCCGGAACCCTTGCGAATTTCAAACGAGTTTAAAACAACCGGGAAACGCCACTCGAGCACTTCCGGGTCAGTCAATCTTGAATTAGTCATATGACTGTGTACGGCATCGGTGCCGGGATGGTCAGGCGTCGCACCCGTCCCACCACAGATCGTCTCATAATACTGGAATTGATCATTTCCCCAGATGAAATTATTCATGGTTCCCTGAGAAGCGGCCACCACACGGATTGCGCCAAACAAGGTATCGACCAGATATTGGGAGGTCTCCACGTTGCCAGCAATCACTGCGGCCGGATAGGTCGGATTGATCATCGAATTTTCCGGTATGATGATTTCCATTGGTTTGAGGCATCCTTCATTCAATGGAATGTTGTCATCGACCAGACAGCGAAACACATACAATACGGCCGCCCGAACCACGGCTGTCGGCGCATTGAAATTACCGGGATGCTGAGTACTTGTCCCTGTAAAATCGATCACCGCTTTCCTGTTTTGCCGGTCCACCCTTATGGACACCGATATCCGGGAACCATCATCCATTTTGTAGGTGTATGCACCGTCCTCCAGGACATCGAGTACCCGACGTACTGACTCCTCTGCGTTATCCTGAACATGGCTCATATACGCATGCACGGTCTCTACGCCGTAATGTCGGGTCATCTGTCCAAGCTCCTGTGCCCCTTTTTCACAGGCGGCAAGCTGTGCCTTGAAATCCGCGATATTCATTTCGGGATTCCTCGCAGGCCACTTGCCGCGGGTCAGCAGATCATAGATGGCCTGTTCCCGAAATGCGCCATTGGCGACCAGCTTGAAATTGTCAATGACCACGCCCTCATCTTCGATCGTCGTCGAGTCCGCGGGTGCCGACCCCGGTGCCTTGCCCCCAATGTCAGCATGATGCCCGCGAGACGCCACATAAAACAGCAGTTCGCCCTGATCACTGAATACCGGCTTGATAATGGTCACATCCGGTAAATGCGTGCCGCCGTTGTAAGGGGCATTGAGAATATAGACATCACCCGGGACCATGTCTCCCCTGCGTTCCCGAATCACTGTCTTGATGCTCTCTCCCATTGATCCAAGATGAACCGGCATATGCGGCGCATTGGCCACCAATCCGCCCGCAGGATCAAAGATGGCGCAGGAAAAATCCAGTCTTTCCTTTATGTTGACGGAGGCCGCCGTATTCTCCAGTACTGACCCCATCTGCTCGGCAATGGACATAAACAGGTTGTTGAATATTTCCAGCATGACCGGGTCGACTTTCGTCCCGACTGCTTTCCTGTCTTCCCGCGCCAGATAGCGTTCCAGAACCAGGTTGTTGTCGTGCCTGCGTATCCCCTGCCATCCCGGTTCAATCACGATTGTTCCTGTTGGATCTAGAATAACCGCCGGCCCATTTATCTTTTCGTTAACGATCAATGCTTCCCGGTAATAAAAGGGTGTCGGCTGCCAGCCATCCCCCAGATAACAATCCCTGACCGCAGCGGGAACAGCCGGTCCGATCACCTGTTCGATGGGGTCCGTCGTGGTCGTTGATCGGGAGGGGGCAATCACTTCAACCTCTATCGACTCGACAATCAGATTTTTCCCGGGCGAGACAAAGCCAAAACGCATTTTATGCAGTGCTTCAAACTGGGCCTTGATGACAGTATGACTGCCATGTGTCACAATCAGTGCCGTATCAGACCCCTGATACCGAACATGCAAAAGATACCGGTAAACAAGGTGATTGCCTTCCTCTCCCTGGCGTCGCATCTCGCTGACGCCTTGCTGCTGCAACTGATCCAGTTGCCGAGTCAAATCCCCCACCAGACCCTCCGTGAGTTCCGCTTCAACCGCTCTTTGACGATCCACGACCGTATCCGCCAATCCCATCCCATAAGCCGACAACACGCCGGCATGCGGATGAATGAGAACCGTTTTCATCGCCAGCGAATCCGCGACCAGGCAGGCATGCTGGCCACCCGCCCCGCCAAAGCAACATAAGGTATATTCCGAGACATCATACCCGCGCTGCACCGAAATCTTTTTGATCGCATTCGCCATATTCTCGACGGCAATGGAAAGAAAGCCGGCAGCGACCGCTTCAGGCAGACGCCGGTCTCCCGTCTCGTTTTCGATTCGCTGCGCCAGTGTCTGGAATTGATGTGTCACGATCTCTGCATCCAGCGATTGGTCCGCCCGGGCACCAAAAACACTCGGAAACAGGTCTGGCTGCAGTATGCCGACCATGACATTACAATCGGTAATGGCCAACGGCCCGCCGTTTCGATAACACGCTGGCCCGGGATAGGCCGCTGCCGAATCCGGCCCCACGCGATAGCGCGCACCATCAAAATGCAAAATGGAACCGCCTCCTGCGGCAACCGTATGAATCAGCATCATCGGTGCCCGCAAGCGAACACCGGCCACCTGTGTTTCGAACGCTTTTTCAAACTCGCCATTGTAATGACTGACATCAGTCGACGTCCCTCCCATGTCGAATCCAATCACCTTGTCGAACCCCGCTGTTTCCGCAATCCGTGCCATGCCCACCACGCCGCCCGCAGGGCCCGATAAAATGGCATCCTTTCCCTGGAACACAGCCGCATCCGTCAACCCTCCGTTGGAGCGCATAAACATCAGCTTGCCGCCGTGTTCTTCCAGGCCGTGCAACTTGGAAGCGACCTGATGCACATAACGCCTCAAGATAGGCGACAGATAGGCATCGACAACGGTGGTGTCTCCACGAGAAACCAGCTTCATGAGCGGACTGACCTGATGGCTGATGGACACCTGCTGAAAACCAATCTCTTCGGCAATTTCCGCCAAACGGGTTTCATGTTGATGGTAGCGGTATCCGTGCATCAGGACGATCGCCACCGAGCGCAGCCCCGCCTCATAGTATTTCTTCAGCCCCGCCTTCGCGGCCTCCCCATCCAATTCAATCAGTACCTGTCCCTGTGCGTCGATTCTTTCTTCTACCTCCAGTACATCGCGGTAAAGCATTTCGGGAAGTTCAACATGCAGTGCAAACAGATCCGGTCGGGCCTGATAACCGATTCTTAGTTGATCCTTGAATCCTTTGGTAATGACCAGTAACGTCTCTTCTCCCTGCCTTTCCAATAACGCATTGGTCGCAACCGTGGTTCCCATTTTGACCGCAGCGATGTGGTTACTCGGCAACCTATCGGCCTGGCCGGTGCCGAGAATATCCCGTATACCCTGGATGGCGGCATCTTTGTATTGCTTTGGATTTTCTGAAAGCAGCTTGTGTGTAATGACTTCTCCAGCGGGGTGACGCGCAACAATATCGGTAAAGGTCCCTCCCCTGTCAATCCAGAACTCCCATTTACCCTCTACCGTGGTTTTACTCAATGTGGAAGCTGTTTCCATTTTTATCCAACAAGCACTCAAAACAAAGGAAGAAGGGATTTTACACTCCCTGTATTCCCTCTCCCAACCCTTATTTCACAAGCAGACTAAATCAGCGACCAGGTGCACATGAAAATGCTCAAAGAGGCTTGCCCTGCATGAATTGTTGGCCCACTTCTGACAGGCAGTCCGGTCACTTTATATGACACAATCGCCGTGTTGAGGAAATAACCTGACGCTCGAAACCGCCTCACTCACAGTCAGCAGGCTGCGCCAAAGCACTTGACATGCCATCTGTCGCAGGGCCATCCCCGATGACAGGCCACAACAGTGCCCATGAGGACAAGCCGGGCAAACGGTGACGATATATCCAACCCGCCGTGATTGGGTATCACTCGTTCCAACATGCGCATTTTACAGTACCATCTGCTGAAAGAAACGCTCATGCCCTTTTGATTTCACAGTATAATGTTGTCCAGGTTTTGTCATTCAAAGTGGCTGTCTGTCTGATTCAGTCGATCTATTCAATACGCCAGACAGACCCCCAGTTAACACAGTCTACCGGTAATGATCTATCCTCACATGACCGATATCGCGACGAGGGTTTATAACCATACCTTCAAGCTGGATCCCATTGTGCGGAGCTTGCTGGACACGGATATTTACAAGCTGCTGATGCTGCAAACCATCTGGAAACAGCAACAGGATATACCGGTCACCTTTTCGCTGATCAACCGAACACAATCGGTCAAATTGGCAAACGACATTGATCAGACGGAACTGACTGAACAACTCGATCATGCAAGGACCCTGAAGATAACCAACAAGGAATATATCTGGCTTGCGGGAAATACCTTCTACGGAAAAAAAAGGCTCTTTAGCGAAGAATTCCTGAATTGGCTCAGCAACTACAGGTTGCCGGAATACGATCTCAGCGTTGAAAATGGCCAGTACCGGATTGAATTCAGCGGAAACTGGGCCGAGGTGACCTTGTGGGAAATTCCCGTGCTGTCGATTGTCAGCGAATTACGGTCGCGTACTGCCTTGTCGGATGTGGGCCGTTTTGAACTGGATGTCCTGTATGCCCGTGCCAAGGCCAAGTTATGGGAAAAAGTGATCCGGTTAAAGGCCCTGCCCGAACTCAAAATAGCGGACTTCGGAACACGTCGACGCCACGGTTTCTTATGGCAACGATGGTGTATCGCCGCCATGAAGGAGGGCTTGGGAAAAGCCTTCATCGGGACAAGCAACATATTGCTGGCAATGGAGCTTGATCTTGACGCCATTGGAACCAATGCACATGAACTGCCAATGGTACAGGCCACACTGGCCAACACGGACGATGAACTGCGGGCCGCGCCCTACCGCGTCCTGGAAAACTGGCAACAGACTTATGACGGCAATTTGCTCATCGTGCTGCCAGACACGTACGGAACCACGACGTTTCTGGACAATGCACCTGACTGGGTTGCAGACTGGAGCGGGTTTCGTATCGACTCCAAAGAACCGATAGAGGGAGGTGAAGAATTAATTGCCTGGTGGGAATCGAAAGGCCGGAATCCCAAAGACAAACTGCTCATATTCTCGGACGGACTTGATGTCGCTGCCATCGAAAAGGTCTATCATCACTTTTCAGGCCGCGTGCGACTCAGTTTCGGCTGGGGAACGCACCTGACCAATGATTTCCAGGACTGTGCGCCGAAAATGAATGAACAACTCCGGACCATTTCGCTGGTCTGCAAGGCGACCCGGGCAAATGGTAAAATGACCGTTAAACTCTCTGACAATTTCAATAAGGCGAGCGGACCACAAGCTGAAATCAAACGCTGTAAAAGTGTGTTTGGTACTGAAAATATCGGCCTGACCCGTCTTACGGTTTAAGTTTGGAGTCGGAACACGGACCGGAATGTCTCGTTGATTAAACCATCCGCTCCTGCCCGATAATTCCTACAGAGGGTATCTCTCCATCATTGGATTGTGCTGAGCCCGGCTTAGCGCCTCACATAAATTTGGTCAGTGTCTTTGTGGAATCCTCCATCATGGCAATAGTACGGGTTAAACCCTGTGACCCCATCGCGCGGGAAAATGACCATCCGTGTCTTCCAGTACATTTGATTCAACAATCCGATGGAACCGGAGTTCGTTTATTGTCGCCTCGCCAACCCATCCAATTGTTCACAAAAACAGTTCACCTCCTGTTCCGTGTTGAAATAATGCACAGAGGCTCTTGCCAACTCCTGCAGGCCTCTATCCTCAAAATCCAGTCGGGCACTGGTGACCGAGGTAACGGAAATATTCATTTGATGACGTGCCAATGACGCTTGGATCGTACTGATCGACAGCACATCGTGTGCAAAGGTGACAATTCCGCATTTTTCCCTGCCCAGATCGTGCACATGAAACCCCGGTATGGATCCAATCGATTCCCTGAGATAATGGGCAAGCTGCTGAATTCGGCGATAAATCGATTCCAGCCCGATTGACAGGGCATACTCAACCGCTTTTGCCAACCCGACCTTGCCTGCAAAAAAACATTCCCAGTTCTCAAACCGACGGGCATCTGTTCTGATCTCGAATTGATTCTTTGCGGTCCATCTTGCAGCGTGCAGATCAATAAAAGGTGGTGAAAGTGCCTGAATACGACGCCCCCTGACATATAAAAATCCGGTACCCCTTGGTCCTCTGAGATACTTTCGGCCCGTACCGGACAACATGTCACAGCCAATTCGATTGACATCAATCGGCATCTGTCCCACCGATTGACATCCGTCCAACAAATACAGAATGTCATGTTTTCGCGCAATACTTCCCACTTCAACCGCCGGATTGACCAATCCACCCTGGGTGGGCACATGGGTCATGGCGATCAACTTGACACGTTCGTCAATCATACTTTCCAGTGCCCCGGTATCGAGTTGACCTGTCGCATCGTTCGGCACCACATCAATCGTCACCCCCTTGTCCCGGGCAACTTGCAGATAAGCCAGAAAATTACTGACATATTCCGCCTTGGCCGTAATGATCCTGTCACCGGGGCCCAAGGGAATCGAGTAAAAGGCCATATCCCACGCCCGAGTAGCATTTTCAACAAAGGCGATTTCGTGTGCTTGGCAATTCAACAATCGCGCAAAATGGTTATAGAACGACTCAAGCGCCTCTCCATACATCGCGGCCGTCTCATACCCGCCGATCAATCGCTCCTGTTCAAGATACCCAACAACCGCATGATGAACCGCATCAGGCGGCAACGATGCGCCCGCATTGTTGAAGTGGATGACCCGTTCACACCCCTTGGTCTCCCCACGCAGTCTGGCAACATCCAGCGAGTTCATCGGCTCTTCTTTCAGTAATTCCCGGGGAACAGTTCCCGTTCGATCAACTCGATCAGGATGTGAATGATCTTGATGTGCAATTCCTGTATCTTGTCCGCAAACCTCCGCTCTACTGTCGAGACGTCCACGGTCGCAAGCTGGCCCAATGCCGAGCCGGGACGACCAGTCAGGCTGATGACTGACAGACCATGGGATTTTGCATAGGAAGCAGCGTTAATGACATTCTGACTCTGTCCACTGGTACTGATCGCAAGCAGGCAATCACCGGCACGCGCCCTTGCCTGAAGATATCGGGAAAAAACGGCATCATAACCGTAGTCATTGGCCACACAGGACAAATGACCCGGGTCACTGATCGCCGTTGCGCTGAGACCCGGCCGATCCTGCTGATAACGTCCGGTCAGTTCTTCGGCAAAATGCATGGCATCGCTCATCGACCCTCCATTGCCGCAGCTGTAGATACACCGCCCTGCTTTGAGCGTATCGATCAACAACCGCGCTGCTTGTTCCACCCGCTCCAGTTTGTCAGTGTCCGAGATGAACAGATCAAGCACCGACCTGGACTCCTGCAGCGATTCAAGAATCAGTTGTTTCATGATCAATCCGTATCCATGACCGAAAGCTCTGCCTGATTTTCCTCCAGCGAGGCAATGATCTGATGATGAAAATCCTTTCCGCTGAATCGGCATAATTCCTGAAGGCCAGTAGGACTGGTCACGTTGATTTCAATCAATTTGTCACCAATGATATCAATACCGGCAAAAAAGACGCCCTGGCTCCACAAGTCCTGTTTCATCGCGGCACAGATTTCAAGGTCGGCTTGATTCAATTCGGCCGGGTGAGCGGTCCCGCCCGCATCCAGATTGTTGAGTTCCCTGCCCTCGGCATGAAGTCGCAGGATCCCCCCGAGTGGTTCCCCATTCAACAGCAAAATCCGTTTGTCGCCCAATGAGGCTGCCGTCAGATACTGCTGGACGATCACCCAATGGGTTTCATTATGCGTTGCCTGGATCAGTTTTTCGTCATCATCACCCGGTTCATAAAAAACGATCCCCTTCCCGCCAAAGCCATCGACCGGTTTCACCGTGATACGGCCGTGTTTTTCAGAAAACCGCTTGATTTCGTCAATCGCCTGGGTGACCCGTGTGCAGGGAGTATACTGGGGGTAAACCAGCGCCGCCAGTTTTTCATTCCAGTTTCTAACGCCAGACGGACGGTTCACCACCCGTGTCGTGGGTGGCAGACGGTCCAATAACAAGGTGGTGTAGAAATAGCGACGATCAAAGGGCGGGTCTGTTCTCAGCCAGACCACGTCGGTCTGTGCGAGCATCAGGGATTCATCACGGATCACCGTGAAAGGTTGTGCATGATCCTCGCTCACGTCAAGCCATTGTACATTCGCATGCAACTGATCATGGATCAGCTGCAATGCGGTCTGTTCCAAAAAACAGACCTGATGTCCCCGCGCCACACAGGCCCGCATCAGGAAATAGGTCGTATCCTTCCACGGCTTGACCGACTCAAGCGGGTCCATAATGAAGGCATGTTTCATTGGTCAGCGCTAGGCGGACGCACCCGGATCAACGCGGTCCGATCGCATAACCCATGGCTTGAAAGGCAACCGTAATTTCGTCCAAGATAAGTGGATCATCAATCGTCGCAGGTGTTTTCCATTCGTCGCCGTCCGCAATTTTTTTCATCGTGCCGCGAAGAATCTTTCCCGACCGGGTTTTCGGCAACCGCTTGACGACCGTCGCCAGCTTGAAGGCCGCGACCGGACCAATCTTTTCCCTGACCAGCCCGATGCATTCTCCCACAATGGCCTGCGACTCTCGCTCGACACCAGCGTTCAGTACCAGGCAACCCAGCGGAAGCTCCCCCTTTAAATCATCATTGACCCCCATGACAGCACATTCAGCAACATCGGGATGTGAGGCCAGTACTTCTTCGATGGCACCCGTCGATAACCGATGTCCCGCAACATTGATCACATCATCGGTTCTCGACATCACAAAGACATATCCGTCGTCGTCAATGAAACCGGCGTCACCGGTCTCATAATAGCCGGGATAGGTTTGCAGGTAAGAACTGAAATGGCGGTCACGTGCATTCCACAAAGACGGAAAGGTCCCCGGTGGCAGCGGCAATTTGGCGACCAGCGCGCCGGTTTCTCCAGGGCGTACTTCATCACCGTGTTCATCGAACGCAAACAACTCCCAACCGGGCACCGGGCGCGTTGGGGATCCGTCCTTGATCGGTAGCGGTTCAATGCCCAGGCAATTGGCACAAATGGACCAACCGGTCTCTGTCTGCCACCAATGATCAATAATCGGCACACCCAGTTTGTCTTTCGCCCAGTTCAACGTATCAGGGTCGGTCCGCTCACCGGCAAGAAACAGGGACTGCAAACAGGAAATATCCGCCTGCTTGAGGTATTCACCATTCGGGTCTTCCTTCTTGATTGCCCGAAACGCGGTTGGAGCGGTAAACAGCACCTTGACACGATGCTCGCCGATCACGCGCCAAAACACCCCCGGGTCCGGCGTCCCCACCGGTTTCCCCTCAAACACGATCGTGGTATTCCCTGCAAACAAGGGGGCATAGACAATATAAGAGTGGCCAACCACCCATCCGACATCCGAGGCGGCCCAATACACATCTCCCGGTTCCACATTGTAGATATTTTTCATGCTCCATTTCAAAGAGACAATACCGCCGCCGGTATCCCGAACCACCCCTTTGGGCTGTCCGGTTGTCCCGGACGTGTAGAGAATGTAAAGCGGGTCGGTCGCTTCGACGGGAACACAGTCAGCCTGATGCGCCGAGGCCATGGCCTCGTTCCAGTCAATATCCCGCTTGCCCATGGCTGCACGCGCCTCAGGACGTTGTAACAAGATACAGCATTTAGGTTTGTGGCGGGCAATCTCGATGGCCTTGTCCAGCAGGGGCTTGTATTCAACTGTCCGTCCGGGCTCCAGCCCGCACGACGCCGCGACGATCATCTTCGGTTGGCAATCATCAATTCTGACCGCCAGTTCATTCGAGGCAAACCCGCCAAAGACCACACAGTGCACGGCACCGATTCGGGCGCAGGCCAACATGGCCACCAGTGTCTCTGGCACCATCGGCATATAGATGACCACCCGATCCCCCTTCACCACCCCTTGAGACTCCAGGGCGCCTGCAAATCGCGCGACCTGACTCTTTAGCTGGCCATAGGTCAAAGTACGCTGGCTTTGAGTAATCGGACTGTCATAAATGACGGCCAACTGATTTTCTCGCCCCTGTTCGACATGCAGATCAACGGCGTTGTAGCAAACATTGGTTTCCCCTCCGACAAACCATCGATAGAACGGCGCATCGGAATCATCCAGAACCTTGTCCCACTTTTTGTACCAGTGTATCTGCTCAGCCGCCTTTGCCCAAAACGTTTCAGGGTCCACACAGGCAGACTGATACACCGCTTCAAACGCATTCGATTTTGTCATTCCCGGATGATTTTGGATAATTTGATCTCAATATCTTATATACTTTGAATCCAGTATGCCAGACAAAATAACCTGACTGTTCAGCCTCGAAAATCACAAGCTCATGACCTATAACCATCTTCTCGTTGAAACCCATGATGCCGTGGGACTCATCAAGCTCAATCGCCCTCAAGCACTCAATGCCCTTTCATCAGCACTGATGATTGAACTGGCTCAAGCAATCAGGGACTTTGATCTCGATTCATCGATTCGCGTCATGGTCATCACCGGTAATGACAAGGCGTTTGCTGCCGGAGCCGATATCAAGGAAATGAAGGACAAGACGTATATGGAAAGCTATACGCAAAACTTCATTACCGACCATTGGGAGGCCGTCATGCACTGCAGAAAACCGGTCATCGCCGCGGTAAGCGGATATGCACTGGGCGGCGGTTGTGAACTGGCAATGATGTGTGATTTCATCCTGGCAGCCGACAATGCCCAGTTTGGCCAACCGGAAATCAACCTGGGCATTCTCCCCGGGGCAGGGGGCACCCAACGACTCACTCGCCTGGTCGGCAAATCCAAGGCAATGGAAATGTGCCTGACAGGACGGATGATGAACGCCGACGAAGCGGAGCGTCTGGGGTTGGTATCAAGAGTCATTGAATTGGATCACTTTATGGAGGAAGTCATGAAGACCGCCCGATCCATTGCGTCCAAATCCCTGCCCGCCTTGTTGATCAACAAGGAATGCGTCAACCGGGCGTTGGAAACAACACTGGCCGAAGGCCTGCTATTCGAGCGCCGACAGTTTCATGCCATATTTGCGACCGAGGATCAGACGGAAGGCATGCAAGCCTTTGCCGAAAAAAGAAAACCCAACTGGAAGCACCGTTAGCGCTTCCAGTACGGGCTCGGGCAACCGATGTCCGTCTGACCCCGGCCAAAATAGTTCTTGTTCAATTCTTCGATGATCTCACCTGCTGCACACCGATGGAAAACACCGCTGGTCGTCATCATTGCCGGCTGTCTTATTTCATTGATCGGTTTTGGCATTCGCTCAGGGTTTGGCCTTTTCCTTGAGCCCATGACGGTTTCCCGCGACTGGTCCCGGGAAACCTTTGGATTGGCCATGGCACTACAGAACCTGATGTGGGGTGTCGGGTTACCTTTTGCCGGTGCCCTAGCCGACAAATTCGGTTCTATTCGGGTCATTGTTTTCGGGGCCATTTGCTACTGTATCGGAATCTATGGCATGTCGGCGGCCGAAAGTACATTTGCCTTGCACATGACCGGCGGGGTGATTGCCGGTCTGGGGATCGCTTTTTCTGCTTTTACGCTGGCCATGGCCACCATGGTTCGGGTCGTTGGTCCAGAAAGACGTTCGTTCATCCTGGGTGTGGGAACCGCCGCAGGCTCACTCGGTCAGGTCTTGTTTTCACCCCTCAGCCAGGGATTCATCATCGCGTATGGCTGGCACACCACGTTATTGATACTGGCCTGTATGACGCTATTGATGATCCCTCTGGCGCTTTGCCTGCCGACTGGTCCTCCGACTTCCGTGGAAAAACAGTCTGTGGATCAAACATTAAAAGACGCCTTTGTTGAGGCACTCAGTCATCGTGGTTATGTGTTATTGACACTGGGATTTTTTGTCTGTGGCTTTCATGTCGCTTTCATTACCGTTCACTTTCCCGCCTATATCAAAGATATCGGACTCGATCCCACGGTCGGGGCCTATTGCATCGCACTGATTGGTTTGATGAACATTGTCGGCTCGTTTCTGTCCGGCATTGTCGGTCAGAAATGGAGTAAAAAATACAGCCTGAGTATTATCTATTTCAGTCGAGCCTTGGTCATTATGGCCCTGCTATTCCTGCCCAAAACAGAATTGGTGATGTACTGGTTCGCGGCCATGATGGGGATTTTGTGGTTATCGACCGTTCCCCTGACAACCGGCATCATTGCACAAGTGTTCGGCATCAGGTATATGGGAACGTTATTCGGGGTGGTGTTTCTCAGCCATCAGATCGGCAGCTTCACCGGTGTATGGCTTGGCGGTCGATTCTTTGACCAGACCGGCTCATACGATGGAATGTGGTGGGCGGGTGTGGTCGTCGGTGTCCTTGCCGGATTAATCCATCTGCCAATCAATGAGAAGCCTCTTCAGAGGGTGTCGACAGTACCGGTTTGAGAAAGCCGTATCGACCGAACGGATTAGGTGCTGATCTAGCCCCCGAATTTCATGAGGGCAATAGTCCATTATAAAGCATTCATTGGTAGAGATGTTCTTTCTGCTGGCGTTTTAACACTGTCTCCTGATGGTCACTACTCATTTGCGTTTTGATTGGGCAATAGCCTCAGTCTTTGTCAACTAATCTGTGTAATTTCCTTTCTTAAAGCACTACCAGAACAGCAAAAACAGGCTTGGGCTGTATTGGTTTCTCGAAAATCGATGAATTCTGAAATAGTTTTTACGAATTGTTGGTATTAAAGAAATAGTGACCTATTGCAAAACAACGCACCAGTATCTCTGTTTCACCGATACAGGGGAGTCGATGGCAACTCGTGCCGACAAAATGCTGTCAAGTCACCAGGCAATACCCGGTTGCCCGTACTTTCCCGTATCGCTGAATACTATCCATTAATGCAGTTCTCCTGACTTTGGCGGTATCATCCCGTTACGTTATCCGCTTCATTTTGTCACACTTTGTTACCAAACATCCTCTTAACATCCACTGACACTGTGCCACTTTGACTCCTGTTCCATCGGCCTGAAGATGGAACACCGACAAAACGGCTTCAGTCATCTTCACCCAGAAAGTGAATCATGTGATCACGAAACACTTGTGGACTTTCCAGATGGGCATTGTGGGAACAACCGGGTATCACAACCAGTCGCGCATTCGGGATGCCACGTTGAAGAAGGTCCACCTGATCCCGCCGATAAGACCGGTCGTCATCGCCCCAGACAATCAACGTCTGATTCAGGATATTCCCCAACCGTTCAAGGCCCCGCCAGCGCCGCATTGCCCGATAACCGCCGAGGACCGCATCCAAAGAAGCCTGTCGGGCTGTCACCACGGTGTCGGCGAAAGCCGTATCCTCCCGGCCCCGCTTGAACCAGGTAGACACCGTGTTTTCGATCATGGCTGCAGTGCCACACGATTCAACCCGCTGCCGGCTTTCTTCCAGCGTTTCAAACCGCCCGGGCATCTCCCCAATGGGACCGGTGGCAAACAGGATCAACCGGTCAATGCGTGCCTCTGCTGTCAGTACCGTTTCCTGGGCAATCATGCCACCCATGGAATGACCCAGCAGGTGAAAGCGTTCCACCCCGGCGTGGTCCATCAGTCCCAACAGGTAATCCACAAAGTGGGCAATGCGGTCCAGGGCAGGTGCCGCCGCGTGGTCAGCAAAACCCGGCAGGGTGGGCACGATTACTTCAAAACGGTCACAAAGCGCTCCCTCAATGCCCCGCCAGTAGGCCGGGCCACAGAGAAAACCGTGCAACAAGACTACGGCGGCTGGCCCCTGACCGGTTCGACGATACCGATAACGCGTCACTGTCCCTTGCGACGGCCTTGTACAATCTGGTCGAGAATCATGGCACAGAATAAAATCGAAAAGCCGGCGAGAATGCCCTGCCCCACTGAGGCATACTGCAGTGCCTCCAGCACATCCTCACCCAGGCCCTTGGCCCCGATCAGCGAGGCCACGACCACCATGGCGAGACTGAGCATGATGGTCTGGTTCACCCCAGCAAGGATGGACGGTGCCGCCAGTGGCAAATCAACCTTGCGCAACAGATACCATTTCGAGGCACCATAGGCGATCGCCGCTTCACGGATATGTTCCGGAACCCCCCGAAGACCCAGCACCGTCAACCGCACCACGGGCGTACCCCCAAATATCATGGTGGTCACAATCGCAGCCGGCTTACCCGTGCCAAAGAAGGCAATCACCGGAATCATGAACACAAAAGCCGGCATGGTCTGCATGAAGTCCATGATCGGTCGCAAAATGGCATACACCCGCGGGCGACGAGCACAAAACATCCCCACGGGAATACCGATGGAAATACTGATCAGCGCGGCCGTTCCCAACAGCGCCAGTGTAGTCATGGCTTTCTCCCAGAAACCCAGCAGCCCCATATAGGCGAGAAACGCGCCAGCCCATACGGCAGTACGCGGGCCTGCGGAAAGCCAGGTCAACAACACGATGAAACTGGCAATCACCACCCACGGCGTTTCCACGAACACTACCTCAAGGGCATCCAGCAAGGTGCGGATACCCAGCGTAATGAGCGCAAAAAACCACTCTCCCTTGAGCACGGTCCACGTAAAGAACTGTTTGACGCCCTCTATGGCGATAAGGCGATACTCCGGACTGGTCGGAAATTCCATCAACAGTAGATGGCGGCCCGGAAAGCTGTAATGCAAGACGCAGGCAATCACCACGGTGATGAAGAAAAATGCACTCAACCCAGTACGCAGGGAACTGATTCCATGGATCACGGTCCGGTCGGAAAGCCAGTCGGAAAAGCGACGCTCAAGGACAGGATTGGCGATCAATCCCTCCATCAGCTTGACAACAGCCAATAGACACATCCCCGTTAGTGCCACATAGATTGCGTTCTCCTCAATCCGGATCACTTCCTGCTGTAATTCCATGATGCCGGATTCCAGCGAATTGATGGCCCGTTTGAAAACATCGACGTTGGCCGCTTCATTCTCAATCGCCGTTTCCAGTTGTTGCCGACGGAATTCCAGTGTCCCCTGCACGCTCTCCATCCGGGCTCTGGCCTCTGCGGCCAGATCGCCGAAAAGCCCTCTTGCGATCTGGATAAAACCGAAAGTCTCAAGCACCGCAAACAGCATGCACCAGTTCCAAAGACCCCGCATGCCGTACCAGACCGGTCCCACCAGTGCCGCCACCAAGTTGAAACTCCACTGTAGCCCGGATTGGCTACCCAGTTGATCAAACACACGGAGATAATAATCCTGTCCCGAGCCGACAAACTCCCGCGCCAGTTCTACCGGATCCTCGCGCAAGGTACCGGAGGGGGATGAGTGCCGTTCGTCTGGGGCCTGGTTCATGACGTTTCAGTGCCCTCAATCACGGTTGTCAGCAGATCAGACCGCGTGATAACACCCCGGGCACACCCGGTGCTGTCATTAATCCGAATCGGCAGGTCACTGTCAATCGCCGCTCGAATCAGCACACTCAGGTTATCTTCCAACTGGAACATCGGTACACCCTCCGGCAATGAACCATGTATCGTTTCGTATTCCGTCAGCGGCTGCATGACCGTTTCCGCCCGCACCACTTTCAGTCGGGAGATCCCGGCCACAAAATCCGAGACATAGCTGTCCGCAGGATGCATCACAATATCCGCCGGCCGGCCGATCTGAACCACCGCACCGTCCCGCATGATGGCAATGCGATGACCGATGCGGACTGCTTCATCGAGGTCATGGGTGATAAAAACAGTTGTTTTGCGCATCTCGGACGCCAATGCCATGAACTCGGTCTGCAACTGGCGGCGGATCAGCGGATCCAGTGCACTGAACGGCTCGTCCATCAACAGGATTTCAGGGTCTGCCGCGATCGCTCTGGCCAGACCGACACGCTGCTGCATGCCACCGGACAGTTCGTGTGCAAATTTATTGCCCCATCCTCCCAGTTCCACCAAAGCCAGTGATTTCTTTGCGGCCTCCATACGACGATTCTTGCTGACGCCACGAATCTCAAGAGGCATCGCAATATTGTCGAGCACCGAGCGGTGGGGCATCAGTGCAAAGTTTTGGAAAACCATGGCAATGTGTTCGTTACGAAACTGACGCAAGGCGGCGTCTTCCATCTCCATGACATCCCGCCCCCCCACCATGACACGACCGGCGGATGGTTCGAGCAATCGGTTGATATGTCGTACCAGAGTGGACTTTCCACTGCCTGACAAGCCCATGACGCAAAAAATCTCACCACGGGTCACCTCAAAGCTCACATCCGCCACACCGACGACACAGTTGTATTTCTCAAGCACTTCCGCCTTGGAATACCCGCTGGACTGGATATCCGACAAGGCGGACTTCCACTGGTCTCCGAAAATCTTCCAGACACCCTCTACCCGGATGGCACCGGCTTCCTCCGCCCCTGAATCAGCACGCACTTTATCTATCCGTGGCAACCATAACGGAAGCGCCAGCCGTCAGACCGACGCTTCCTGCCACAAGGCGTTATCACCGTTGGGTCGGGTGATCAAAGGCCCAGCCAGCTGTCGACCCGTTCGCTGTTGGCAGCTACCCACTCTTTTGCCACTTCCCCGGCATCTCGCCCCTTGCCGGCAATTTCGTACGCGAAGTAACTGACTGTCTCGGTATCAAGACTCATGTTGGCAAGGAATTCGGCAATGATCGGAGACCGACCCCCAAGCGATTTTGAGAAAGCGACCTGAACACTTTTCAGCGCATCTTCGGTCATCACCTTGGATTTTTCGAACCAGTCCGGATCCTCTTTCGGTTGCACCATGACATATTTCTCCGGATCAAATGCCGGCTCTTCAAGCGTGACCACATCATGCATGTACCAGATGGCATGGGGGGCATAACAATAAAAGGCATAGCCGACATTCTTTTTAATACGATCCCCCACTTCGGCGACCATCACGCTTTGCTCAGCACGCACCGGTTCCATGAAATCCATCAGTCCATAATCCCGAACCTTGACTTCGTTGACATTGGCGGATGCCCAACCCGGCGCACCAATCCAGATCTCTCCCTTACCGTCGCCATTGCCGTCCATCAGTGCAGCAATCTCAGGACGGGCCAGATCAAAAATCGAGGTCACGTTGTTTGCTTCGGAAAAAGCCTTCGAAACACAGAAGTTCTGCTTGCCCTGGTAGGCATTCTGACTCAATATCACCGTTCCCTTGTCGTCCACATATTCCTTGGTGAAGTTTTCCTGATTGGGCAACCAGACATCGGGGTGCACATCAATATCGCCTTTCCCCTGGTCCATTGCCTGGAAGATGGTGGCGTTGGACCCGGGTACGAGTTCCGCCGTCCCACCGATTTTCTCCTCCACGACGACCTTGATCAGGTTCGCGATGGCTTGGGCCCCTGTCCAGGCCGGGGTACCGATATTGACGCTTTCCGCTGCATGGGTCATGCCGGACACCATCAGCATCCCGGCAGCACATAGTGTTGATGTGAGTTTTAATTTCATAAGTATGAATCCTCGTGGTTATTGATTGAAAGAGTTGATGAATAATGAAAATGACAATATTCCGTACATACTGCGCTTTGCTTCGGGTTATGTACGGGGCTTCTTCCTTTCCGGGTCCCGAAACGGCAAGCCGGTCACGGTGACCGGAATGCGTTTCATGAACCCGTCAAGTCGACCGATTTCCAGTTTACCCGAATCATCCAGCGCTTCAACAACCACGCGGGCCATGGCAACTGATTGACCGTTCTCTGGAGACCGTATGGCACTGGTAATTTCGCCGACACGTCGCCGGCCGATATAGATACCGTCGCCCTGTGCACCGGTTTCACTGGTCCGGGAGACCAGGCCGACCAGTTTTCTGCGTGGTGATTCGATATTGCGGACAATCGGTCCCCTACCGATGAACGCTCCCTTTCGAGTATCCACCGCAAACGTCAAACCGCACTCATCGGGCGTTTCCGGGCCACCGAACTCCCTCCCAGCAGCCATCAACCCGGCTTCCACCCGAAGCAACTCAAGTGCCTCCGTGCCCATCGGCACCATCCCCAGCGGCGTGCCGGATTCAATGACCGCATCCCAAACCAGCGGTGCCGATTGCACATCACAGAATATCTCATACCCTTTTTCCCCTGTAAATCCAGTGCGTGTGACCATCAACGCGGGTCCCTCGCGATCCTGCAAGCGACCGACGGTGAATCCGAACCAACGCATCCGGTCAAATGCAGGCTGGTGTCCCTGGGTGAAAATCAGGGGAGACAAAATGGCCTGGCTTTTCGGTCCTTGCACCGCCAGATTGCAAAGCGAACGGGACAGGTCGGTAATCCAGACCGACAGATTGTTTTCTTCGGCAATCTGACGCAAATGGATTGCACTGTCGTCCAGACCACAACACCAGCGGAACACATTCGGTGCCAACCTGAACAGCGTTCCGTCATCAATCACTGCACCGCGCTCATCACAAAGCAAGGCATACAAACCACGATTGACGGACAAGCGCCGAACATCGCGTGTCAGCGCCAATTGCAGCAAAGACTCCGCATCGGGTCCGGTGACATCCAGCTTCCGCAGACCCGACATATCCTGTAATGTGGCCTTTTCACGGCAGGCCCAGTATTCCTGGATGGCCCCCGTAGCATCAAAACAACGGGGTGACCACAAATCCCTCGCTACCTCGAACTGATCCGTCAAACGGTGGGTACACGAATAAAACGGCGATTCCAGGGTCAGCATGGGTTTTGAATGCGGTTCGGGTCGATAGGCGACAGACGGGCGTGATGCGCTCCCTGCCGGGTAGACCCTGACCAGAATATCGGTAGGATTCCAACCATTGATCGGGTCCACATCATCGGGACAAGCCGTCGAGACACAAACCAGATCCGTCTGGGCCCGCATTGCAACGTAATCCCCCGCTCTCGACCATGCTTCATCGGATCGGATACGATTGTCCGAAGGCAATATCCAGGAGTTGAAAAAAAAGTTGATCGCCGGCCAAGCTCTGCGCGGCCGAATACCATAGCACGCATAGGCAGCAGAAATGTTGTCTGAACAATTGACATGCCCCGGGAAACCCCGGTTCTCGTAACCCCGGGCAGTACACGCCAGCGCAAACGTATCATGACGTCCCACCGTATCTTGTTCCACTGCCAAAAGGGGCGTCATTTGCTGATCGAAGAACTTGTCAAACAGGCCAGGGACAGGCCAAGCGCCCCCCACCAGTGAGCGTGTCACCGTCGAATCGATGTGCCATTCAACGCCACGCGCCAGTGCAGATGCATTCATTGCCATGAAATCGGAGCACTGCTTTCCCTCAAGATCAATCACCTGAATCAATTCATCTTTCGCGACCTCATAGGCCAGCGCAGTCCCCCGTTTGATCAGAAATTCCTCCCTCGGATGCCCCAGATAAGGTGCTTCGTCGGATACCGCCGGCTGTCGGCTGATTCGAATGTCCACCTGACCTCGGGTTTGGGCATGAATCAGCACGTGATCGGATTCGAGGTAAAAAAGCAATCCGGTGACATGATCATCGGCCTGCAGTACCAGTCCTTCCACTGGGATACGAACCGCAACAGAACGAAGATCGTTGAGATGGCGGTAAAATGCGGTCAGATGATGCGTGATGTCTCTTGTGTCGACCTGCGACCAATTCGGTCTTTCGGTTTCACCATCTAGCTGTTCACAACCCCCCATATCCGGTATCCCGAGTCGGCCCAACGCATCGCGTCCCGATTTGTCAAGGGCAGCCAAGAACAATTCCACCTCCCCTCCCTGACCCTGTATCTGCATCAAGTCATCCTTGCGAAGGTCGAGGCTCACTGCACCTCCAGGCATCAGCACCAGCGCGGGGGGTGGATACCCAAGCGGATATCCCGGGAACCGGGTATGTTCCGCCAACATACCACTCGCAGGAGGCTGATAAATGGGGTGATTCATGATTGACCTTTAACCAAGAACGATTCACTATATAGGCAAGTAATGACAGTATGCAAGTTCTTTATTGGGTGTCAATCGGGGAACAAATGATCTGTCTGGTTCTTTCATTGACGAAGGTCGACTTGCATGGGTTGGCAGCGACCCGCGTCCCTATTTTTCCATACCGGAACCGGTCATGTCGATGAGCAGAGTTGTCCGTAACCGAATGAATTCGACGAAAATTCGTCATCCTGCGTGGTCCCACCGAGTGGGATGCCTGTTTTTCAGACAGAAAACAAGTGAAGGGTCGATTCGAAGATAATGTGACACTGATTACCGGGGCTGGCGGTGGTATCGGTCTGGCCGCGGTACAAGCATTTGCTCGTGAAGGTGCCATCATCATCGCTTCGGATATCCATCCAGAACTTCTCGAACCGGTCATCGCGCTGGTTCAAAAATATGACGGCATTGTCCACACGCTGCCGGGTGACCTGACGGATGGAAATCATTGCAACCGACTGGCGGAGAAGGCGGTCGCACTGGCCGGACGGCTGGATATCGTCGTCAATAACGCCGGGGTTATGCGGCGGGGCAACATTCTCTCAACTTCCGATGAAGACTGGGCGCTATCGATCAAAATTAACCTCGAAGCGGTTTTTCGTATCTGCCGTTCCGCGATCGGGATCATGAAACAGTCCCGGCAAGGTGCGATTGTCAATGTCGCCTCATGCTGGGGTATTTACCCGGGCCCGAACCACCTCGCCTATTGCACCAGCAAGGCAGCCGTTGCGGCCATGACCCGCTGTCTCGGGCGGGACCATGCCGGTGACGGCATTCGTATCAATGCGGTGTGCCCCAATGAGGTGAATACGCCGATGCTTGCCAGCGGCTTTGAAATCCGGGGAATGGACCCGAATCAAGCCCTCACCGAACTCGACAACAGCGTCCCATTGGGACATATCGCTGAACCGGACGAAATCGCCGATGTGATCGCCTTTCTTGCTTCTTCGGATGCGCGTTATATGTGCGGTTCCGTGGTTGAAGTGAACGGCGCAAAGCCGGTTTACTGATGACTTTATCGGGGAAAGTGGCGATTGTCACCGGAGGGGGCAGTGGTATCGGTGCAGCGATTACCCGACAACTGATTGATCAACAGGCCGACGTGGTTGCCGTACAACGCCGTCCCTGCACGATTGCCGGAGCAACATCGATTGAAGCGGATTTGATCAATAGCAAACACTGCAGGTCGGTCATCGAGCAGACGCTGCAGAAATATGACAAACTGGATATCCTGATCAACAACGCCGGCATGATGAGCGAGAATACGCTTGAAGACATGCCGCTATCCCTCTGGAATGAAATGCTGACACTAAACCTGACAGCGCCGTTTTTATTGTGTAAATATGCAATGCCTTACTTGTGCCAGACCCGGGGTAACATAGTGAACATCGGGTCGATCGAAGCACTCGGCTCCAACCCCGGCCACGCAGCCTACAATGCCTCTAAGGCCGGACTGCATGCCTTGACCCGAAGCATTGCGGTTGATCAGGGAGCCCGCGGTGTTCGCTGCAATACGGTCGCACCCGGCTGGATCGATACGGACCTGAATATCGAGTTCATCAACGCAATGCCCGAGCCGGAGCACTTCAGGCAACGGATCGCCGAGTTGCATCCCTTGAAACGAACCGGAACGCCCGACGAGGTCGCGGCCATGGTCTGCTGGCTCGCCTCGGATTCAGCGAGCTTTGTAACCGGTCAGACTTTTATCGTCGATGGGGGTCGACTGGCCAAATTGAGTCTTCCGGTATAAGACTGAACTTCCTTTCGAAACAGCCCCGATTCGATCATAAAACAGGGTGCAGTCTCAAAGGCCCGACTCGGATGTTGGGAACCACACGACGACAAGCCGTTTGAAACGGCATTGATGGGTGATGCAACCGGCTTCAGGAACCGGATTGCAGATAACTTTCCATGGAATCATCCATCGCTTCCATCCACGGCGTATGATGTGTTGGCTGCATGTTCCCCGTCATCAGTGAGGCATAGGCATTGTTGCGAAAACCCATGATGTCATCATGCTTATGGTGCTCCCAGTCCATGAATGTCCTGTTGACCCCTTCAACATCGAAGCTCGGATAATCAGTTTCATCAATCAATTCCTGAACATAATCACCCTGGAACCAGATCATCTGCTCATCATCCTCAAGCAACTCCTCACGAGCCCGCCAAGTGGCACTATGTTGCATCATTTCCGCTTTTGCCGGCAGTGATATCCTGCCCAGAATAACATCGCGTGCATACCAGGCTTGGGCATCAAACATGTTGAAGGTATAAAACTGATCCTGCATACCCAAATACATCAATTTGGGATTGTCTTCCCAAACCACCCCTTTATACAGATTCAAAGGCCACAAACGGTTATCTGTTTTCAACCGCAACCCATCCGGAAGGAACGGAAAATGATGCAGATACCCCGTACACAGAATAATCGCATCCACTTTCTTGGTTGTCCCGTCCTTGAAATAAGCGGTATTGTTTTCAACCCTGACCAGCAACGGCACTTCTGAAAAGCTCTCCGGCCAGTGAAACCCGGTCGCTGCAGTACGGTGACTGATGGTCAATGACCTGGCGCCGTATTTATGGCATTGGGATGCAATATCCTCGGCGGAATAACTCGTCCCGATGAGCAGGACATCCTTGCCCTTGAACTCCAGCGCATCGCGGAAGTCGTGAGCATGCAGTACTCGCCCGTTGAATGTATCAAACCCCTCGAAATACGGTACATTGGGAGTGGAAAAGTGCCCATTGGCGACAACCACATAGTCAAACTGTTCGGACGAGACGACATCGTCCATCAAGTTCTTCGCGGTCACTGTAAACAGTCCACTCTCGTCAGAATACTCAACATGGGTTACGACTGTCCTGAATCGGACGAAGTCACGCACACCGGCCTTTTCAACACGTCCCTTGATGTAATCCGCCAGTACGGCCCTAGGCGGATAAGAGGCAATGGGTCGCCCGAAGTGTTCCTCAAATGTATAATCCGCGAATTCGAGGCATTCTTTCGGGCCATTCGACCACAGATAGCGGTACATGCTGCAATGGACCGGTTCGCCATACTCATCCAGACCGGTTCGCCAGGTATAATTCCATAGCCCTCCCCAGTCTTCCTGTTTCTCATAACAGACGATCTCGGGGATATCGGTTCCGTTTGCCTTGGCTGAAGCAAACGCTCTCAGTTGAGCAGTGCCACAAGGCCCTGCACCTATAATTGCCACTCTAGACATGTTTCTTTTCTCCTCCAGAATCGTTTATCTCAATATCAATCAGGCGATGCGTTGACGTGATTAAGGTCAACCAGAAATTCCACACCATTTCAATGCTGTATTAACCGTAATTTCCCCTTACTCTCTCTTTCCCGGGATCAAAATGTGGAAAGGGGACGACCCAGGCGGCAAGACGTTTTTGATGTCCATCCAGTTTGCCGATTTCCACCTCCGTTGCCAACGCGCAATAATCCACCTTCAACCGGGCAAGGGCAATATTTTTACCCAAAGTCGGTGAAATCATACCACTGGTAATCACCCCAACCTGTTCTTTTCCGATAAAAACGTGATCACCGTTGCCACCCGGTTCATTACCGCTCACCTCCAGACCAACCAGTTTCTGTTGTGGATGGGCCTTTCTGCGAACCAGTGCCTCACGCCCAATAAAGTCGTCCTGCTTTGACTTCAGGGGCACCGTGAATCCGATGCCGGCCTCAAACGGATCCGTCTGATCGCAAAACTCATAACCGGCAAAAATCAGACCGGCTTCAATTCTAAGCAGGTCCAGCGCTTCCAGTCCCAATGGCACAATTCCATGTGCCTGCCCCGCTTCCCAGATGGCATCCCAGACAGACTCGGCATCGTTGGGGTGACAAAAAATCTCGTAGCCCATCTCACCGGTATAGCCGGTGCGCGAGAGCACGATAGGCGCACCGTTCGCATCCCCGATACGGGCAATAGAAAATCGAAACCAGGCAAGCTCTTCCAGTGAAGCCTGATCCGGACGGGTCCAAATCACATTCTGGAGTGTTTCCTTGCTCTTGGGTCCCTGGACCTGAAGATTGCATAACTGCGATGTCGAATCCTTGACCCATGCACGAAGGGACTGTTCCGCTGCCTGTTTTCTTAACCATAATCCCGAGTCATCGGTGCCGCCGATCCAGCGAAAGTTATCCCTGCCCAGTCTGAACACAGTCCCATCATCAATCATGCCCCCGGACTCATAGCACATCGCCGTGTAGACGACATGGCCATTTCCAAGCTTTCTGATATCCCGGGTCACACAGCTTTGCAACAATCGTTCGGCATCGGGACCGGTTACCTCGTATTTTCTGAGCGGTGACAGGTCCGTCACGATGACTTTCTCCCGACAGGCCCAGTATTCGGCCACCGCCCCGTGATTGGTAAAGCTGTTCGCCAGCCAATACCCACTGTATTCGGTAAAATCGCGCGTTAATGCCGCAGTTCGCGAGTGGAAAGCGGTTTCTTTTGTCATTTCAGGCTCCGATTCGGGTGTTTTGCGAAAAGCGATGGCTCGTTTGAATAGATTTTCCTTGGTATAGGTCCTGATATGGATATCGGTTGGCACCCATCCGTTGGCAGGGTCAATATCGCAGGGACAGGAAGAGGAAACGCAGACCATGTCCTTTAACGCCTTCAACAAGACATAATCGCCCGGTCGGGACCACGGGTCATCGAACATGAACTGATGATCATCATCGAAAAAGGTATTAAAGAACAGATTCATCGCCATCCATCCTTTTCTTGGCACAATCGGGTAATCCGATAACACCTGATTGAAGTTTTCGGAACAGTTGACATGCCCCGGATAACCGACCTCATCATAATATTTGCTGGTGCATGCCAGTCCAAAACTATCGTGTCGGCCACAAGTGTCCTGCACCACTTCCAGCACCGGTTCGAAGTCAACATCATAGAACTTGGAGAATAATCCCGGTCCGGGATAGGCTACGCCCATTAACGCTCTTGTCGTGGTCGCATCAAGACAGCGCTCCAACCCGGCATCCAGTTTCGCGAGATCGAAACACTGGAAATCAGAACACTGGCGACCGTCAACATCAATGACCTGTATATACTCCCCCGCCTTGATTTCATAACTCCGGGCAGTCGAGGCATCAATCCGAATGCTTTGTTTTTCATCCGCCAATGGGTCCGGCAGATCATTGGCCAGCAGTTCTCCCGGATTGGCCCGGTCAACATAGACAGTGATATCGGTCGGGGGATTCTGCCCCTCTACAGACATCGGTTCGCCCGGCACACCGACCAAACAGATCAGTTCCTGTTCCCCGGTCATTTTGACGCTGGCCCCTGCAATCGTATTGTCCGACAATACTTCCGCCACTTTTTCTGTTTTCAGCTCAATGCCATAAGATCGCATTTTGTCCCGTATTTTTTTGGCGGCCGGGTTATCACTGTGTAAAATTTTCTGCATTGCATCACTTTCGGTCGCCGCAATCATCCCCAGTTGCGAGGTGGCATTCTCCCCCAAAGCGTTAAATGCAAAGACCTGAACACGCTGCAGACCCTCGGGATCAACCACCTCCAATTCATCCCCGCGCATCACGGGCAAGGCCAGCACACCACCTGCCCGAACGATGTAGCGCTCCCGACCAAGCCATTGCGCCCCCAATCCCGGCGCGCGAAGCTGAACGATAGAACGAAGATCAATATTCATGTCACGACAAAAAGCATGCCTTGATTCATAGTCAGCCGATGACGCTGCGCCAAGTGACGCTGAAATAAATGGTATCCGTTCCAACCAACGTGCAAGGCAAAAAAGCAGGAAACACAACAATACAGTTCATAACGTATATTTTATTTGTTTTTTTGTGTCATTGTCGAAAAATAATTCCGTTGGAACAAAAATGGTTCATTCTTTGCATGGAAAACATCATACGGTGTGGGTCCGTATCTCTTGTGCAGATAAACTGTATCACACAAACAACAAGTATCCAGCCCATGTCAACCTGTCCCAAGACCAACCCAACCTCAGTTCGCTCCCGTACAACCTGACATTCGGTGAATACATGGGTCAGACAGAACCTTAGATTTCAATCTCACCGTTATCGATACGCCAGAGGTATAGGTCCCCCTTGTCGAGACTCAAAGGCCTGTTGTCGAAACGGCGGGATTTTACTGAAGACAACACCAAATATGGGTTAATATCCCTTTGAACTTCCGATTTTGGCGTTATAGAGATCATGCACTTGTCCTAGGGAAATAACCGTCATGACTGAAAAAGTAAAAATTGCCTGTGACAACATATGGAAATTGTACGGGAAAAATCCCATCGAATTCTTTAACCAACACGATGGAAACCCCGGTAGCGATGCCATCAAATCTGCCGGCTATATTCCTGCCGTCCGAAGCGCGACATTTGATGTCCATGAGGGTGAAATTCTCGTTATTATGGGTTTGAGTGGGTCCGGCAAGTCAACGCTGGTACGTTGTCTTTCGCGTCTTATTGAGCCGACCCACGGAAAAGTGCTGTTTGACGGGATTGACCTGCTCAAAGCGAATGACAGGGAATTGATCGATATCAGACGGCATAAGATGGGCATGGTTTTTCAGAATTTCGCGCTACTGCCCCATCGGACCGTTTTGCAGAACATCGCATTTCCCCTGGAAGTGCAAGGTATTGACAAGGAAACACGGGAAAAACGGGCCCGTGAAGTCATTGAAATTGTCGGACTCAAAAGTCGCGATGATTACTATCCCAGGGAACTGTCGGGGGGCCAACAACAACGAGTGGGAATCGGGCGTTCTCTGGCCGTCGAGCCCGACCTGTGGTTTTTGGACGAACCCTTCTCGGCCCTGGATCCCCTTATTCGCAAGGAAATGCAGGATGAATTCATTCGTTTGCAGTCGATGCTCAACAAGACCATCGTGTTCATTACCCACGATTTTGACGAGGCGATCAAGCTTGCGGACCGCATTGCCATCATGTATGAGGGCCTGATCGTGCAAGTCGGCACTGCTGAAGAACTGATTACGCAGCCGGCAACCGATTATGTTGCCGAATTCACGAAAGATATTCCACGAGACAAACTGCTGTCGGTCAAAAGCATCATGACTGACGCTGGTGACAACACGCATCCGGAGTTGACTGTGTATGAAACAGATACTTTGTCGACAATAGCGGGTGAAGTCCTCAGACAGGATAAAGACATCCGGGTGATCAATGCCCGCAATGAAATTGTTGGTACGTTACAACGTCACCGCCTGGCGGACATACTGTTTGAGAAATAACGGCGTCGAAGCCACCCCTTGAAATACCTGACCGCCGCTGATCTTGCCTGTCTTCGTGTCCAGTTTGTCCGAATCAGGGGCTATCCCTGTGTTGTTGGCTGCTGACCACAAATGGCCAGATAACGACGGACAACCGTCGCCATTCCCAAATCAAGACTCTCTACAGTCAGCGCATGCCCGATAGAGACCTCAAGGATTCCCTTGATACTGAGAAAATCGGACAGATTGGCAAGGTCCAGGTCATGGCCGGCATTCACTCCCAAACCCAAAGACTGTGCGCATTGTGCAGACTGCCGGTATGTTTCCAAACTGGCTTGGAAGTCACCCCCGGCAAATGCATGGGCATAATTTTCGGTGTAAAGCTCAATGCGATCAAATCCCAGACTGGCCGATGCCTCAATCTGTTTTTTGTCCGGGTCAAGGAACAATGCGCTCCTGACTTGCACCCGGCTCAATCTGTCGAGACTCGATTCCAGAAGACTCCGCGAACGCATGACATCCCAGCCATGGTCTGACGTGAGTTGATTCGGGTCGTCCGGTACCAGGGTGCACTGATCCGGCTTGACGGCTTCGATCAGTTGGAGAAAATCTTCAGACGGATAGCCCTCGATATTGAATTCGACTTCCTCGTATTGTCCTGTCAATCCAGTCAAATCATACACATCCGTTCGTTTTATATGTCGTTCATCCTGCCTCGGATGGACAGTAATACCCTGCACACCGAGCCGAATGAATTTTTCCGCATAGTTCACCACATTGGGATAATCCCTTCCCCGGGCATTTCGAAGCAACGCGATTTTATTCAAGTTAACACTTAACCGGGTCATTGTTCTGCATTCTTGTGATGAAGCGGTCTAAACCGCATGAAGCAACGATGAGGCACGACTGCATTCCCAATCTGGCTGGAACCCGATCACAGCGACTTTTCCGGGCAGATGGGGATTAAACAGATAATTGTGCCAATAGGTGACTTGATATTTGTCATCCTCATCACTGATCAGTCGAGTGTCACAGTATAACTGGAATTGCTGCGTTCCCTGTTCAAAAGTCAAGTTGCATTGCCGGTTGTCTGCCAATTGGCCGACGATCTCGCTGTTCAATGAGAAAACCGCCGTTAATTCCTGATCAAATTCATTGGGCCGCTGGTAATAATATTCGGACAAGAATTTGATCGCATTGTCATACCGTATTCTCGGGTCTTCGGTTTTCTGGACCATGAACTTGAATTCAGTAATCAGTTTTCGCGGTTGTGACTTGATGATCAACACATTGACGGCACGATAGTGGTTCTCACCGCACTGTAAACTGGGCTGCATTCCGACAGATGGTCTGCCTTGCAACCGGCGCACCGAATGCTGCCGTATTCGACACTGCCAGCCAATAAAGTGACTGTACAACGGATGGACGCCTGTTAATACCATCGCCAGTATAGAGCAAGAATCGACATTGCCATTACCGGAATAAAATCCAGATGCGTTTGATCATTGGAAAATCGGGATTCAGTCCGCCTGCAAGCGTCACTGATCCGATCAAATTGAACCAACCAACGTAACAAATCAAAAGACAAGGAGGCTTTCCGCCCACAGATTGACTGGGCCACTGCTCTGCATTTTGTTGTCGCATCAACCAACCACGATATTTTATCTGTTTTTCAATTCGTGATGAACTTGCTCTACAGAAAAAATGACAGCAAGAGCAGGATACCCTATCGAAAACCGCGCTCGGTTATCCGGGCAAAATCAGTTCAAGCGGTCCACCACTGACTCTGGAAACGAATTCACTGCCTGAGAGTACGATACGATAGATAGCGGAATGATATATTTCGATGCCCAAAGGGGCGTCAGGGGCAAATAGTCACGCGACACTCGATACCGCACCGGGAATATTCCCGCCCAGCCACGGTGCAGGAGAGTGATCGATGTATTCCAATGCGCATCCATTACCTGCACGCAGAACACGCAACCCTAAACGAACACTTGCCCTGCCGGCTTCGCGGATCAACCGCCCCATCATCCGAACAGACCTGCCGTCAGATCAACCAGTCGCGCCACACCGCCTTCCCACTCCGGTAAAGCATATCGCTTCTTGGTCAGGTGTTGTGGTCGAGATTAAAATTTTTTGTATGCTTTCATCAAGTCGACCATCGGATGGGCTTTTGACATCTGGAACTTGACCAGCAACTCCCTGGCAATCATGTCCCGATCCTGCTGGTTGTGAGGCAGGTCGATGTCTTCGGGAACCTGCACCCAACCGTTGATATTGCGATCAAAGACGGCCGGTTTGCCCTCTTCGTAACCCATGTGGACATCTTCCAGCCAATTCAGGTCCCTCCAGCCCATGATTTCCATGTATTTTTTCAAAAAGGGGGGGCAGCGATCCATATCCGGGACCAGATTGACGTCATATCGGTAACCGATATGTTGACCAATATCCTTCTCCCGACTGGTATCCAGCCCGTCGGAAGTTATGTATTTGTCTACATCATTGTCAGTCATCATCATCTCCTAAAAACGGGTCATATCGGGTTGCCCAACCGTATGCTGTGTGCCAGCCAGCGGAACCTGGGCCAAGGCAGACGCTTCCATTGTCAACGCTGCCAGATCTTCGGGTTCCAGAGAATGTATATTCGTTTTCCCACAAGCCCGTGCAAGCATCTGCGCTTCGATCGTGAGCGTATGCAGGAAATTGTAGACTCTCTCTGCCGCTTCATCCGGATTGAGACGTTGACGAAGAACGGGATCCTGAGTCGCCACACCGACAGGGCAACGGCCGGTATGACAATGGTAACAATAGCCTGCCTCGACACCCATTTCCTTTTCAAAATCCGCCTCCGGGATGGCTTTATTGCAGTTCAATGCCATCAAGGCAGAATGGCCGATCGCCACGGCATCGGCACCCAGCGCCAGTGCTTTGGCCACATCGCCCCCATTTCGGATACCGCCGGCATACACCAACGAGATCTCATCTGATTTGCCGACATCTTCCAGTGCACGACGCGCCTGCCGGATAGCCGCAATACCTGGGACACCGGTTTCTTCCGTTGCCAGATGGGGCCCTGCTCCGGTTCCTCCTTCCATGCCATCAATGTAAATCGAATCCGGCCCCGTTTTTGCGGCCATTCGGACATCATCATACACCCTGGCGGCACCCAGTTTCAGTTGTATCGGGATCTCGCCATTGGTCGCTTCACGAATTTCATTAATCTTCAATGCTAGGTCATCCGGTCCCAACCAGTCAGGATGCCGTGCCGGGGAACGTTGGTCAATTCCCGCCGGGAGAGAACGCATTTCAGCGACCTGATCGGTGACCTTCTGCCCCATCAGGTGACCACCCAGTCCGACCTTGCAGCCCTGGCCGATAAAGAACTCCACACAATCCGCCAACCGCAGATGATTCGGATTGAAGCCGTAACGTGACTGGATACACTGATACATCCACTTCTCAGAATATCGGCGCTCATCCGGTATCATGCCGCCCTCGCCGGAGCAAGTCGCCGTCCCGGCCATGGTCGCACCGCGGGCCAGTGCTGTTTTTGCTTCATATGACAAGGCACCGAAACTCATCCCGGTAATATAGACCGGAATATCCAGCACCAAGGGTCTTTTTGCCTTGGGTCCAATGATTGTTTGGGTCAGGCACTTCTCACGATAGCCTTCAATGACGAAACGGGTCAACGTCCCCGGCATGAAAGTCAGGTCATCCCATGTCGGAATTTTTTTGAATAACGAAAACCCCCGCATGCGATAGCGTCCCAGTTCGGACTTGATGTGAATATCATCAATGACCCGGGGAGGAAAAATAAAACTTTCTCCGAGAAGATTTGTATCTCTATTTACTTTAGACATTATGATTATCCCCTATCTGTCGTTTCATCAGTGCTAAAGCACCAGTTTCTTCTCTGTCGGTTCCAAATTGTCATAGTTCCAGAGTTGCTTGCCGGAGATGAATTTTTTCATGTTGGACACGCCGCAAGCCGGTTCGATATCGTACATTGCCAATTTCGATGTTAGCCACTTGAGATCAATATCAGTCATCTCACCCGGTACGCAATCAACACCAAGATCTTCGACTTTTCCGCCAACAAAGATCGTTCCGTCATACATCGAATCACCCAGGTTTTTTCCGGCATCACCGCAGATAATCATCCGTCCGCGCTGCATCATGAATCCAGAGAACGCACCGGTCCGGCCACCCACGATGATCGTCCCGCCTTTCTGATCAATACCGGTACGGGAACCCACATCGCCCCGACAAACTAGGTCACCGCCCCGTATCGCCGCACCGAAAGTTGACCCGGCATTGTTGTCAATCAACACCGTGCCTGCCATCATGTTTTCTGCACATGACCAACCCACTCTCCCGGTAATATGCACATTGGGGCCATCAATCAGACCACAACCAAAGTAACCCAGGCTACCTTCGAACTTGAGATTGACCCGGTTGAGAAAACCAACCCCGACACCGTGCCGGGCACGTGGATTCTTGACCGTAATGGTTCCATGACCGGACTCCAGCAACTCTCTGATTTTCAGGTTGATCTGCGTCGTTTCCATCTCAATGGCATCAAACTCGGCGGCTTTATCGAAATCCACTTCATAAGCCCACGGATAAACATAATTCTCGTCTTCGGTGGCATTGAAAAAACGCTGCTGTGTGCGCCCGGCAAGTTGCTCGATATGCAACCCCATATCATGCGACTTGTGCTCTACGCTTGCCATACTCTTACCTCCCCTTCATACGGATCAACCGTTTCAATTTCGTTGGGAAAAACACTTCGGATCGCCACTTCTTCAGAGGCCAGCCCGACAAAATCCTCACTTTCATATAACACCATGGGTTTGGCTGCCATGACATCCTTGGCCATGCCCAGCTGATCACTGGTGGCCACCAGGTAGGTAAAAACACCATCCAGTTCATCCACCGACCGAGTCATGGCTTCTTCCAGATCATCACCCCGGTCAATCCGGTTAGCAATATAGACCGCAATCAATTCAGAATCGCAGTTGGACATGAACCGATGGCCAAGTCGCTCCATCTCACGACGAAAAGTCCAGTAATTGGTCAGCTGTCCATTATGGACCACGGAGATATCATTGAACGGATAGGCCCAGTACGGATGCGCAGAGCGAATATCAACGTCAGACTCGGTCGCCATCCGGGTATGTCCGATGCCATGGGTTCCCTGGAACCCGGACAGATCGTACTGCTCCGATACCAGCGTCGCATCTCCCAAGTCCTTGATCAGTTCAAGTCCTCGTCCGATCGACAGGATTTCAGTATCCTTGATGTCCTCCACATAATCCGCCAGCTTTCTCATGTCACCATCGTACGAAAAAAGATAACGGTGGGAGTATTCGGTCACTGCATCCCGATCAACCACGTTGACACCCAGGCTCTTGAGTCGTTTATCAATCTCCTGTTGCCGTTCAACAACCTGCTGGTGGATATCAAACCCATGTTTCATATCCTCTTGCTCTGCCACTTTAACCCGCATCACGTATTGATTGTCCTGCGGCACACCATACAGCGCAAAACCGGTGGAATCGGGACCTCTATGTTTCAATGACTGAAGCATCGATGTCATCTCGGCACCAACAGCCGAATGCTTCCCCCGATGGATAAGTCCTGCAATACCGCACATAGCTCACAATCC
Source organism: Candidatus Poriferihabitaceae bacterium (assembly GCA_965214625.1). GTDB lineage: Bacteria > Pseudomonadota > Gammaproteobacteria > Arenicellales > Poriferihabitantaceae. The sequence continues at coordinate 681,024 of OZ243962.1, forward strand.
TCTTATTAAGATAATTTTCACGCAAATGGATTCAAAGCGCCCTGGCTACACCCGGGCACTTTGTTTCACCCAAATCCAACAAATACCGCTTGTCTTGGTCAAAACCCACTAGGGCAGGCAATCCATATATTCCTCGATGTCCCAGTCCGTAGTCGTTGCCATGAACTTTTCCCACTCATCATTCTTGTACCAGTGAAACACCTTGTACATTTCGCCTGGCATCGCGGATTTGACGACTTCGTCTTGACTCAGCCTGTCGAGGGCTTCGCCCAACGACATCGGCAATTTCTTGACGATTTTACCCGCTTCCATCGCCTCGTAAATATTACGCTCTTCCGGCTGCCCCGGATCAAGATCGTTACTGATGCCATCGTCGAAAGCCTTGAGCAATCCTGCGCCCATCAAATACGGATTCACCATTGAATCGACCGCCCGATACTCAAATCGACCTGGTGCCGAGACCCGCATGCCGGTTGTCCGGTTCTGAAATCCCCAATCGGCAAACACCGGTGCCCAGAAACCCGTATCCCACAGTCGTCGGTAGGAATTCACCGTGGAACATCCGATGGCGGTCAGGGCACCCAGATGGTGCATGATGCCGCCGATCGCCTGCAGGCCAATCTTGCCTGGCATCTGCGGATCATCGGTATCCGGCATAAAGGTATTTTCACCGCCTTCCTTATAGGTGAAATTGTCCGCCATACCTGGCAATGACTCTTGGCCGAGCTTGTTCAGTCGCTCTTCACCGCCTCGCCACAAGGACACATTGGTATGACAGCCGGAGGCCGAAACACCCATAAACGGCTTCGTCATGAAACAGGCAATCAGATTGTGCTCCCGTGCCACCTGGGCACAGATCTGGCGATAGGTGGCCAACCGGTCGGAATTGCGCAACACATCATCGAACTGCCAATTCAGTTCAAGTTGACCCGGTGCATCCTCATGGTCACCCTGGATCATGTCCAGCCCCATTTGCCGTGCATACGTAATCACCTGCATGGAAACCGGGCGCAATGACTCAAACTGGTCAATATGGTAACAATAGGGATTGGAGAATCCGCCGTCCGGTTTGCCGTCGGCACCCCGTTTCAGCCACATCATTTCAGGTTCAGTTCCGGCTCTCAGCTCCAGCCCGAACTTTTCCTTGAATTGATCGTGGAAAATGCGCAGATTCCCGCGACAATCAGAATCAAGGTGCCCGCCCGGATTGTGTTTTTCCTCGCGATTGCGAAAGCAGGTACAAAATACCCGGGCAACCCGCTTGTCCCAAGGCAATTGGCAGAAGGTCTCCGGGTCGGGGATCCCCACCAGTTCGGCAGACTCCGGCCCATAGCCAATATAATTGCCATGACGGTCGATGAACAGATTGGCCGTGGAACCATAGACCAGCTGAAACCCCCTTTCCGCAGCCCGCTCCCAGTGATCTGCAGGGATTCCCTTGCCGACAATTCGACCGGTCACCGAAATAAACTGATAATAAATATACTCGATACCCAGTTCATTGATCTTCTCGCGCACGGCTTCGACTTGCGCGGACCGGCCTGCGGCATTGACGTGGCGCTCAAGATCAGTCGAAGTCTGTGCTCCGGTCGTTGAGCGCTTGGGGGTTACTTTCTCATTTGCCATGCTTCATCCTCCTAAAAAATTTTAATGGATTGTTTGGAGAATCAATTTTTCTCCGAATACGATTATTGTCTTCAATTCAACCACGGGATTCAATTTTATTGCGGTCATTACCGATCACCAACGGATTCAACTCCACGGGAAAGGGCTGTTTGAGACCGGATGCAGTTTCCCTTCCCGATAACGTGAAAACCGGAACGGCTCGAGCAGGCAATGCGCACCACCGAGCAACTCACTGGCGACCAGCTTGCCGACTCCGATCATCTTGTAGCCATGGTTGGAATCCGCAATGAAATAGCAGTTCTCCCGAAATCGATCAAACACCGGGAAACTGTCCGGCGTGAAGGCACCGATCCCGCCGGAAGGTTCCTTGCTGTACTTTCCGATCTGGCCCTCAAAACGTTTTTGACAGTGCGCCAACGCCGATGTCCACATATGTGCAAAGTCATCCCCGACCACAAACTCGGGCGAATCCACCCCATACGGATCAACATTCACCTTGTCGGGATGGGTTTCAACCTTAAACGGCGCCGCGCCTCCCTGTACCCCGTTAAAATGAAAGTCCGGCTTGTAATAGATACCCCACATCCGATCGGTGATCAGTGACCCGTCCACGCAGGAATACAGCGGGGCATCCGAATCGACATGGATCACCGGGGGCATGTCACCCTGATTGGTTTTTTGCAAATTGGGATCCACCCCCAATGTCCCCTCCTGGAGCGACCAGTAAACCCACATCGGGACATCCGCATGGAGCTGTCCGTCAGCCCCCTTGATATCGACAGTCCTGGGCAATTCAAGCAGGTCCCAAAGCTGCTTGGCCCAAGGCCCCGGAGCCACAATAAGCTGATCACAGCCAATCGATCCCCGGTCGGTGATCACCGACTTGATGGCCTGCGTCCCGTCACTGTCAAAGCCGGTCACAGTGACACCGGTTAGGATCCTGACGCCTTCCGCCTCGGCTTTCCCCGCCAGCCCGTACAGTGATTTGGTGTTGTTCGCGTAGCCGCCTTTCTTTTCATGCAAAACCGAGGTAATCGATTGTGCCTGCCAGTCATGGAACAGCCCCTGCATGTATTGTCTGCTGGCCGCTTCGCCTTCAATAAAAACGGATTCGTAGCCAATTTCCCTTTGCTGTTGCGCGATTGAGGCCACATCCTCGAACATACTCTGGGGACTGATCTGCATATAACCCACCGGATGGTAGCTGTAGGCCTTGGTATCACTTTCCCAGACCTCGACACACTGCGCCATCAATTCACGCATCGCCGGTTGATAATAGTTGTTCCTGACCACCCCGCAGGCGATCCCCGAGGCTCCGGCACCGATGGATGTCTTGTCGATCACCAGGATGTTGCGACCATCGCCTTTTCCCCTCGCTTTCAATTCCAACGCAAGATGGTAGGCCGTACTTAATCCATGAATACCGGCACCGATGACCAGATACTCACTATGCAGGGGAAATGCCATGATCGACCTCAGCAGTAATTTGTTTTTTCTATATGGTATATTATTGGTTTATCAACAGACCGATCTTGTATACCATTAATACAGTTTAACTGATAAATTGATCAATTAAACCACCAAATTGACGTGGTTTGCAATACCAAATGGGATGAATTATCATTAAATAATATACCAATTATACACCATTGGGAATCTTTCAGTTTGCGGAATCCATCATGCCTTCACATCTACAGGTAACCTCGGGGGCCGCCGGTATTTTCAACCGGCTGCGTGATGCCATCTTGAACGGCGACTATAGCTTTAATGAAAGACTACCTTCTGAACGCGTCCTGGCAGAGCAGTTTGCTTCGGCCAGGGGCACTGTCCGCGCTGCACTCGAACAACTGGAACAGGCCACTCTGGTGAAAAAAAAATTCGGCAGCGGAACCTTCGTCTGCTATAACAAGGAATCCCAACAAGAAGACATCATCCAGGAAGTCAGTCCACTAGAACTGATCGATACCCGGTTGGCCATGGAGCCCTACATTGTGAAACTGGTTGTCAGCCACGCCAACAACCGGGAACTGGGCAAACTGGAAGAGGCGCTTGAACGTATCTTGGCCTGTCGCCACAATCCCAACAATTTCTCTGCTGCCGATGAAGCATTTCATCTGGCGCTGGCTCATTGTACTCACAACCCACTGTTAATCTGGATGTACCACAAGATCAATGATGTCCGAAGTCATACACAGTGGAACCTTCGAAAAAAAAATATCCTGATTCCCCGCAAAATCGACTTATACAACCAACAGCATGCCGGGTTGCTGAGAGCCATCAAGCGCCGGGACGTTGAGACCGCGATGCAAATCATGGTTTCCCATCTGAATCAAGCTAAAAAAGACCTGCTGGGTGCCTATTGACCGGTCACCGCAAAATTCACCGGGCGCAGCGACCCTGTCCCCAGCAGATGCAAATGCCTCTCTCCCGATGCCGTGTCTCGTTCCCCAGATTGTCCTCCTCGGGCAGCAAGCAGCTAGTTGTTATCGGCAAACAGGGCCGCAATCCTTGGCTGCAGAAACCACACACCGATAAAACCGAACCAAAAGCCCATCAGCACCGGATAGTAGTTGAGGAAATGAACCGGCCTGTTCGCCCGTAATGTGCTGAACTGCTTCGAGGCATACCAAACGCTGTACCCTGCACAAAACAGGGTCAGAAAATGCAGGAAGATCAATCCCTCGTTCGGCCGCTGGATTTCGCCCAGCGTCAACGGAATCACATGGAGATACAGAAACAGGGGAACGTAGACAAAGGGAACCACGGTGGCCACTCGAAACAAATGCGGTGATTTTTGATATTCCGGTGCCAGTCTTTCGTTCGCCGAGATCCCGACACAATAAATCCAACCAAGCGCAACCGCCAGAAAATACAACACCAGAAATCCCCATTCGATCGGGGTGTGGCCAAACCGCGTGAGCTTGTACACCGCATAAGGTGTCGCCATCAGCAAACACAACTGCCACGGACTGGCCGTGAGAAAATAGCGCCTAAACATGACTGAGTCTGCCTGGTTGAAAGTTGCGTGGCACGACTCACAACCGGCCAGTCACCCCAAACAAAAGCCACGGCCGGGAAATCTCCCAACCGTGGCTCTTCACAACATTAAAGCAATGAATTATCCGTGCTCTTTTTCAGCGGCATTTTCTGCCCGCAACGACACCGCCAGGGGTATCAGGCAGAACACACACATCACAAAGAACCAGAATACCGAACCGGAAGACCCGGCGTAATTGAAGAAGGCACCTGCCCCCTCCCACGTTTCGATTGGACTTGAATTGAACATGATATTTTTCCTGTGATTGTAATAACTTAACTTTTGATTTGCTCGGGATACGCCGTACCATTCACTTCCACATCCAGACCAACTTCCTGGACCGCATCGCTGGCGCGAAGAATACCCATTTTATGGAAGATAAAGGAAACGACATAGCCGGGGATGAAGCCCAAAAGGCACATCACCACCATCCCCTTGAATTGGCCCATGAAAGTGATGGCGGGAATGGATTCGCTCGGCGGCGGATAGCCGCCCATGAAAATACCGACAGCAAGCAATCCCCACACACCACAAATACCGTGGACAGAGACCGCACCGACCGCATCGTCAATACCCATCCGTTCAATCACACCGGCCGCCCACGGACCGAGATAGCCCCCTGCAAACGCGATACAAAACGCCAGACCGGGATACCACATGTCCAAGCCGGCTGCAGCGGAAATGACGCCACACAAGGCACCGGACATCATCCAAAACGGATCCCGCGTCTTCGCATAACAGCCGATGATGCCGCCTGCAACAGCCATCAGGGTATTAAAACAGATCGTGGACAGAGTGGTCGGTTGGCCATAGATGTTGGTCCAGTTGGCTGCGTCAAAACTGACCGCCGTACCCGGAAAAATGATACAGGCCCCAAGAAACCCAAAAAAGCCGAACACAATCATCATCAAACCGGCAACCGTCATGGGCAGACTGTGACCGACAATCTTATTCGGGGTGCCATCGGCATTGTATTTTCCGACACGGGGACCAAGGTTCATCAGTACCCCCAGCGCAAAAAACCCGGAAATAATATGCACGACCCCCGAGGCACCCATATCGTGATACCCCCAGCTGGTCACCATCCAGCCTGCGTAGTGCCATCCCCATGACGCGGACAGGTTCCAAACCACCGAACCGAGCAACACCGCCAAGACGATGAAAGCAGCCATTCTGATCCGCTCAATCACCGAGCCCGACATGATCGAGGCAGTGGTGCAGGCAAACAGGGTGAAGGCGCCCCAAAAGACCCCCGTTGCATGATCGTTCAGATTCGGCCCCATCCACTCACTCCACGGCACACCGGCGGCACCCGCTTCAAAGTCAGGCACAAATCCATTCGTCATCGACAAATAGATCCACCATCCGAACATGTAGAATGTCGGAATCATGAAGGCAAAGGCCAGGATGTTCTTGGTCCCTGATGCCAGGGTATGCTTGACGCGGGTCGCGCCCATTTCATACATCAAAAAGCCAGCATGAATCATAATCATGATGGCGGTGGCCCAAAAATAATAAATTTCTAGATTGATCATATTGGCGTGCGCAAACGCCGCCTGTAATTCTTCTGGTGTCATTTTCTTCCTCCCACAGTGTCAATTGATACCGTACAAAATTTATTTATTGTCGAAATACAACACAATCATCCTTGTCCTAAAAGGATGAACTACTGACTATAATACACATATCAACGCATTTTCAATCAAATTCAGACATGTACAGCTTGTCAGATTATCCCTCGCCTTTCGCCTTGAAAAGACAACCTGAACCTCACTCAACCTGAATTTCCAGTCGTAAAAATACAAAATCCGTCCGTTCTCTCTCATCCATCGGGTTACCGACAGCAGAACCAACGCGTTGGTTCGACTCCGCCTTTGCACAGGCGAGAGACCAATAAACCATTATCCGTCACCGCCTTCCTTTTTGTGACAGACTCGATCGAGCCGGCTGACAATCAAAGGCTTTCTTTGTCACTTCATTTGGATAGATTACGTACCAAACTGGAATCGAGAATCCGAAAAACGACTTTGGAATTATCCGAATTACGTTATAATCACGCCCTTTGATCCTTTGGCAGCGTTTGAATATCGGATTCAGACGCTGTGTGACCTATCCGGCATAAAGTCAGACATTCACAATGAAAAAACGAATCATCCTATTAGCAGGCAGCCTGTTTGTGTTTGCAAATGCACCGGCTCATGCCAGCCACAATACCCCGGAATCGCTGGAAGCACGGACAGCACCGACGGGAACGCTCAATATCGTGGAAGCCAGTACCAGTACCAGTACCGGCGACACACCAGACATCCTGCCGGAAAATGGCGAAACGGTCTATAACACCGCCTGTATCGCCTGTCATGCCGCCGGGGTGGCAGGGGCACCGAAGCTGGGTGACATTGACAACTGGGCTGTACGCATTGCCCAGGGGATGGACCTGCTGGTCGACCATGCTATCAACGGTTTCCAGGGCAGTACCGGCGTAATGCCCCCGAAGGGTGGTAATGCGGCACTCAGCGACGAGGCCGTCACTGCCGCCGTACAGTTCATGGTGGACCAGTCCCAGTAAAGCGGACCGGTTCCCGCGGGAACAGCGCATCGAGCGAGCCACTGTAGTCAATCTCAGTATACTTAAAACCGTTAGTCAATATGTCAGCAGCAAATATCGCTTTATTGGCCGGGGATGGGATCGGCCCTGAAATCATGGCCCAGGCTATCAAAGTGCTTCATCTGGTTGAGCAAAGAAACCCCATCAACTTCAACCTGATGCCAGGTGAATTCGGTGCATCGGCCTGGTTTGCAACAGGGAAGAGCTTTCCGGACAAAACCAAGGCCATCTGTGATAAAGCGGATGCGATCTTGAAAGGAACCATCGGACTCAGTCACGAAGCAACGCAACAGATTCCCGTGGAGGAGCAACCCGAACGGGGTGCCCTGCTACCCATGCGGAGGCGATACGACACCTTCGCCAATTTCCGACCGGTCTATCTTCCCTCTGACATTGCGCATTTTTCACCGCTAAAACCTGAAATTGTCGCGGATGGACTGGACATTCTGATGATCCGTGAGTTGGTTGGCGGTCTTTATTTTGGTGCCAAGGAGACCGGGATCAACGAACAAGGCATGCGTTTTGCGAAAGAAACACTGGAATATGATGAATTCCAGATCAAGCGTATCGTCGATATTGCCTTCCAGTCGGCGATGAAAAGAAGGAAAAAACTCCACAGTATCCACAAAAGCAATGTATTGAAATCCAGTGTCCTTTGGACCGATATCGTCGTTGAAACCGCACCGGAGTACCCGGAGGTGGAAGTGCATCATGTGCTGGTAGATGCCGCCGCGACCTATCTTTGTCTTGACCCCGGCCAGTTTGATGTCATGGTCATGGAGAATCTGTTTGGCGACATACTGAGCGACCAGGCAGGTGGAATTTTAGGTTCTCTCGGCCTGATGCCTTCGGCATGCGTAGGGCCTGAAAAGTCATACTACGAGCCCTCTCACGGGTCTGCACCGGATATCGCCGGAAAAAACATCGCCAATCCCTATTCCATGATCGGTTCGGTGGCAATGATGCTTGAGATGAGTTTTGCAATGGAAACAGAATCGCAAAACATCTGGCGTGCCCTGCAACAGGTCTTTGCCAGCGGTTATTCCACACCCGATCTCAACAACCCGGATGACGACATGACCATGGTCAGCACGGATGAATTTGGAGATCGTGTAATTGAGGAACTGGCTCGTCTGAAACCCTAGACAGTATCCCGACCAAGAGGTCGGGACGCCCATCCCGCCAACACATCGTGATCTGAATCAAAATCCGGGATTTCGTGTTCGAATTTGAACAGACCTGATCTGTTATGGGGGACGATCACCCGTATTGCGGCATCAATGCGCCAATGTGCTGAACAGGCACCCATAACCGACTATCGGCTCTGCACATTGCAGCAATCTCAACGTATCCCATGCCAGTGCCTGGTTGCTGCTGATCACCGGCTTGCCGATGCACTGCTCTATCTCATCGATCACCAAAGAAGCCCGAAAGGCGGTACAGGAGACGAACAACGCATCGGATTGCGCATCAAACACCTGAAGCGCAATCTGTTTGATGCGTTTCGGCGGAACCCGGGTCACATCAATATCATTGTCAAAACTCAGGCCACTCATATTCCTGACCACGACACCTGTCGCTTCGAGTCCCTGCAGGATATCTTCGTTAATTTCCCGATTGTAGGGAGTCAGCACCGAAATCGCCTTGATCCCCAAGGTGGAGAATGCTTCACCGGCTGCCGTCAAGGGAGTCGTCACAGGCGCATCAGGATGTGATTTGTTGATCAGTTTGGCAACCTTCTGATAGCCGATGGCTGCCGTACCGGAAGTGCACCCATAGATCACCACATCGACCCCCTTCCCAGGCAGTATTCCTTCAGCCGCCCTTTCGATATCACTCCCCATCGCTTTCAGATTGGATAGCGTCATCGGATTGAAATTACGGACACGGTTGGTAAAAACCTCGACCGTTTCGGGCAACATACGACGGAGATCCTGTTCCAGATTGTAATCCGTTGCCAATGCAACAAGACCGATCCGCCCTGCCGGCGCGATTTCTTCCAGATCGATCCTTTCATGCCGATCTTCGATCACCGTGGTCCACTGTTCTGCTATCGCTTCTCTATGCATTAATGTATCTCCTGCCGTTTCAAAATCAGACTGTTATCCTCACGCGATGACCGGCAACGCGCGACTGGCCCTTCTGGAAAGCCATTGCGCACCCTCTTCGGTAATCACGATATTTTCCTCATGCACCATCTGTCTGCCTGGCCTGAACATCATCCCCGGTTCAAGTGTCAGCACCATCCCGGGCGTCAGCACTGTCGCATCGGTCATTGTATTCGAAGGTCGCTCCGTCAATTGCATCCCGAGTCCATGGCCCAACCGCCCCACAGCATTCCCCAAACTGCCGCCCTCGCTCATCACCCGATTCATTGCCTGCCACAAATCGGATGTCGTCGCACCGGGTCTGGCGGCTTCAAACCCCGCCTCGGTCGCCTGCCAGACCACCTCATAGGCCGCTTGTGTTGCCTCATCGGCATCACCAAACGCCCAATTTCGATCAAAGTCACAGAAATAACCGTCGAATGTCGCCCCCGTATCAATCATCAACACATCGCCTTGCGTCAGCACTCGATCAGTAGGGCCCATGATAATACTGTCATAGCCCCCCGGCCCCGAACCGCTAACGATATAGGGCACCGTATCAGCACCTCGTTCAAGAAGATCTATTTTCATCTTTCTGACCACCTCGGTTTCGGTCATGCCCCTCTGCATGCTTGATGGCAATGCTTCGAATCCGTCGCTGGCAACTTGACAGATGTAGCGTATTTTTTCAATTTCCCGTTCTGATTTAACCATTCTTTGACAATGTGCCTGTTTGGAAAAATCCTTCCACTCAAAATGCCTGAGTTGTTGTCTCAGTCTCTCAAGGTCCGCAACGGGCATCCGTATCACACTCTCGGCACCGAAGGTCATTCCAACCCGACCGAATCGTTTCGGCAGCGCCTCAATCAACCCGACCAACAGTGAAATGCCCTCATCATCCGGGCGGGGAGAAGGCCAGGTTCGGACATCATCAATCCATGTCTGGTGCATACCGCTGCCTCCTATTTCCGGAATAACGGCGATCGGTTTTCCGTTGGCGGGAATGACTAAAAACCAGGGTCGGGTGGGGCTTTCCCAAAACTGCGTCATAAACCCCGAAAAATAGCGGACATTGGGTTCAGTGGTGAAGATTAAACAGTCCACTTCGCTGGCAAACATCGACGCTTGTACCTGTTGCACGCGATTTTCAAATTCGACGGTTGGGAAACCACGACTCGGGGGGCTCAGGTGGTCAGTCGAATTCATTGTCTATGCTTTGTATCTCATTTCCAGCTCACTCCCTTCCGGGGCAGTATAACCGGTCCTTGGCAGATTGTCTCCAGCGGTTGAACAGGCTAGTATCTGACCCTGATCCCCCTCAAACAACCCCATGCAAGCATTCCCGCGTGATTTTTCCCCTGGCCCATCGACACTCAAAGATAAAACCATCCTGATCACTGGTGCTGCCAGCGACATCGGGGCAGCCGTCTGCCGGGGAGCCGCACAAGCCGGTGCCAGTATACTGATGCTGGACCGCAAAGCCAGAGACATGATTGTCCTTTACGACGAGGTGCAAGCGCATACAGGCACAGCGCCATTGATGATCGAATTCGATATCAAAAAATCAACCGATGTATCTGTCCAACAATTATCCCAGTCCCTCGAAAGCCAGCTGCATCGACTCGATGGCCTGGTTCATTGTGCCATGTGGGGAGCCCCACTGGCTCCGGTTGTTCATGCGAAGACTGATGACTGGCAAACCACCTTCAACCAACATCTGATCTATCCGATGATGATCACCCGCTCGCTCCTTCCTCTGTTAGGTCGTGCTGAATCATCCTCCGTCGTCTTTACAGTACTTGATGTCGGACGATACGGACGCGCCTATTGGGGAGGAATCGGCATCACATTTGCGGCAATCGAAAACTTAAGCGAAATACTGAGCGCCGAGCTGGAAAATAACCAGGTACGGGTCAACACGCTGGACCCCGGCAAAGTGAAAACGGCGTTAAGGAAAATGTTTTATCCGGGAGAATCGGGCCGATATCTTCGCTCTGCCGATGATGCGGAGATTGTGGATGGCTATTTATATCTTCTGTCTGACGCAAGTATTCATCAAACCGGACAACGTTTTACCGTACGTGAAGTGAACGATCCTTGCATCACAGGTGGATAGGGACACCTGCCTGTTGTCGCTAATCCGGTGGTCAGAGATCCTGAGCCGGACCACATTTTACCGCACCGGCCAACCCGGCAATCACAGTGGCATCAAGTTCCAGATACTGTCCCGGTTTGATATTTCTCGGTAATACCACGTTCCCATACCTGATTCTTATCAGGCGATTGACCTGACAGCCCACTGACTCCCACAGTTTTCTGACTTCGCGGTATCGGCCCTCTTTGACAATCACCGAATACCAGGTATTGCGCTTTTCACCGCCTCTTCGTTGAACCGAATGAAACCGAACCCGCTGGCGATTGAGCCTGATACCCGTCTTCAATTGGCCAATTGCCTCGTTATCGGCCTTACCGTAGACTCGACAGAGATACTCTCGCTCCAACGCCTGACTCGGGTGCATCAGTCGATTCGCCAATCCACCGTCATTGGTAAACAGGATCAATCCACCCGTATTGACATCCAGTCTGCCGACTGATATCCATCTGCCTCGCTTGAGTTTGGGCAGACTGCGGAAAATGGTCGGTCTGCCTTGCGGGTCTGAACGGGTCGATATTTCCCCCAGTGGCTTGTGGTACGCCAAGACACGAACAACCCTGTCGTTCAACCGGATGTTTATCGGACGACCATCGAAAGTAATGCGTGCGCTGGCATCGATTCGGTCACCAAGGTGGGCAATCCGTCCGTTCACCTTGATTCTCTCTTCAACGATCCACGTCTCGATTTTTCTTCTGGAACCGAGCCCCAGGCCGGACAGGACCTTTTGCACTTTCTGTGAAGCGCAACTTTCTTTAGTCATGTCGCTGCCTTGGCTTCACGGTACCACCTCGTTTCCTCATCCCAATCCGAGCCAGCGAAAGCGCATCCAAGCCTCCACACCAACGCAGCGATTAATGTGGTCGTCCGTGCGACATGTCATGAATCTTCTTTGTCCAATGGGGTCGGCATCTCGCCTTGCATGGGATGTTCCAGACCTTCGGCAATATCATCCAGCGATCGCTCCGCCATCAGTGTAGGAAGCTCTTTGAGCGATGCGAGATTAAAATAAGATAAAAATTCGGGTGTCGTTCCAAACAACGCCGGACGGCCCGGGACTTCCCGAACCCCGACCTGCTTGACCCATTCCCGCTCAAGTAGCCGATGCATGATATCCGTGCTGACACTAACACCCCGGATATGTTCAATATCCCCGCGAGTCACCGGTTGTTGGTAGGCAATGATGGCCAGTGTTTCCAAAAGTGCTCTTGACATTTTGGTGGGACGCGTCGCGGTCAACCTGCTGATCCATCGCGCGTACTTGGCCTTGCTGTGGAAGCGATAACCCGTTCCAATTCTTTGCAGTTCAATGCCACGCTGTTCACAATCCTCATCAATCGACGCAAGGACTTCCTTGATTTCATCCTTTCCAGGTTTCGTGCCTTCATCAAGTAACTCCTGTATTTTAGTGATACTGAGGGGCACATCCGAAACCAGAAGAAGCGCCTCAACGATCTGTTTTAGTTCATTATCCATCAGCGTTTCGGTTCCAGGATCATTCCACGCGCTTTAAATGGATCGGTGAAAAGGGTTCATTTTGTATGATCACCAGCATGTCATCGCGAACCAGTTCCAATATCGCCATAAAACTGATCACCAGTCCATGTTTTCCCTCTGAGATTTCAAACAGCTCCTCAAAGCGCATGAAACGGGCTTTGCCCAGACGATCAAGGATATCCGTCATTTTCTCCCTGACCGTTAACGTCTCCGTGTCAACCGCCCAATTCCTGTTTTGCTCGACACGTGCCAATACCTTTCCAAAGGCAATGACCAATTCATTCAGTGATACGCTCAGCTCTGCCCTGAGCGGCTGGACAGACTCAAATCCGGCACCAACCAGATACAATTCCCTTTCAACACGCGGAAGACGGTCGATATCCTCCGCCGCCTGCCTGAACCGTTCATAGGCCTGAAGCCGTCTCACCAAGGCCGCCCGCGGATCCTCGTCCTCCCCGTCTTCCGTCGTACCCATGCGTGGCAACAACATTCTCGATTTTATCTCCGCCAGGGTCGCGGCCATAACCAGATATTCCGCGGCAAGATCAAGCCGGAATTTTTGCATCAACTCGACATATTCGACATATTGCCTGGTCACATGAGCAACGGGAATGTCAAGGATGTCGAGGTTCTGCTTCCGAATCAGATACAGCAGCAGATCCAGTGGACCCTGAAAGGTCTCAAGAAAGACTTCCAGCGCATCGGGAGGGATATAGAGATCTTCCGGCCATTTTCCGAATTCTTTACCTTTGACCAACACGGATGTGGCCGGCTTTTCCATTTTCGCGGTCTCGTCCTGTGTCATAAATGACCCTTGCTGACCTGTCGTGATTGTCATCGCTGATAGCCGGAAGATGGGTCTGCTTCGAATGTTATCACGGGTGGTTGAATCGGCACACGTCACCCATATTCACTGAAACGTGCTCACCTCCCCTTTGCCGACTCTCAGTATCTCGGGAACACCCGACATCAGGTCAATGACGGTTGTGGGCCATAAGTCACATGGGCCCCCATCGATAACCAGGTCAACATCATGTTCCAACACCTCCCTGATATGACCCGCATCGTTCAGTGGCAGTTCCTGTCCGGGCAAAATCAAGGTCGAACTCATGATCGGTTCTTTCAGCTGTTCTATCATGGCCATGACAATCGGATAGTTCGGTACCCGAAGGCCAATTGAGCGTCGCTTGGGGTTTTGCAATCGCCTTGGGGTCTCCCTGGTTGCAGCGAGAATAAAGGTATACGGACCGGGAGTAAAGCGTTTCAATAATCTGAAAACCTCATTGTCCACTTTCGCATAATTGCTCAATTCGGACAGATCATGACAGACCAGTGTAAAGTTATGTCTGTCATCAAGTTGCCTGATGCGCCGAATACGCTCCATTGCTTCCTTATTCCCGATATGACACCCCAGGGCATAACTTGAATCGGTCGGATAGGCAATCACCCCCCCTCCCCTGACAATTCCGACCGCTTGGTGAATCAGTCTTCCCTGTGGATTGACAGGGTGGATATTGAAATACTGGGCCACATCACACTCCTGTCAAACGTTGCGGGTCAGTCGGTTTGGGGAGGGTGGTTTTACGGTTTTTCCGACGACTGATGCGCCGCCCGTCCTTTGGCCGCATGCATGACTGGCTCAATGCCAATATGGATTTCTTCCGTTCGGCGTGATCGCACTCCTGTATTTTGGTCCACCAATGACCGATCGATGAATCCACTTCGCCAATCTGCTGTCGTAATATCAAAAAGTCATAGGCTGCGCGAAATCGTCGATCGACCAGCAGTCGTTCGATGGTACGGGGCTTGCGGCGCTCCAGTCGCTCCTGCATAGCCCAGATCTCAATGACCAAATGAATCACTCTTCCGGGAATCGAAATGGTCTTGCCCGATGGAGACAGGACCGCTTCCCCGGCAATCCAACTGGCCTCGTTGGAATGCATCCCCTGGTTGATCAGGGTGCTTTTACGTGTTTTGTATAACGGCCAAAACAAGACACTGAAAAGAAATGCGGGGATGACCGGTTTTCCCTCGCCGATTCGTCTGTCCGTATTGTTTAATGCCTTCATGACAAGTTCCTCATACCGCTGATTGGGAGCACCGTGCAATCCTGCCATGATTTCGGGAAACAGGCCATCGAGAATGCCGAACCCCTTGAGCGCCTCCCAGCTTTGCATCGCGTGGCCGGAATGAAACAACTTAAGCACTTCATCATATAGCCTTGCCGATGGAACCTCTTTGAGCAAGGGGACACTACTGTCAATCTCGGATTTCGTATCGGCACTGGTACGCACGCCCAATTTGGCTGTGAACCGGGCTACACGCAACACTCTGACAGGGTCCTCCCTGAAGCGCCGCTCGGCATTGCCGATGACCTGCAAAACGCCTGATCTGACATCAGCAATGCCATTTAAAAAATCAAGGACACATTCATTCAACGGGTCATAATAAAGCGCATTCATGGTGAAGTCCCGACGCATCACATCCTGATAGATGGTGCCATAGACATTGTCATCCAATACCCGGCCACTGTGTCTGGTGCCGATCCGTGAACGCCATTTTCCTGATTTCAACGTGGGGTTGGGCTGGGTTCGATAGGTCGAGACTTCGACGATCTCCCGTCCACAACGGACATGCACAATTCTGAATCGACGACCAATAATCCGTGCACGCCGATGCGAAAAAAGGTCCTTGACTTCTTCAGGAGTGGCATTGGTCGATACATCGAAATCCTTCGGCTTCATGCCCAACAGCAAATCTCTCACGCAACCACCGACCAGATAACCGTCGAAACCCGCTGACTGCAGCGTCCTGACCACATCGAGTGACGAGGCACTGACTCTCGACCGATCAATGCCGAGAGCACGGGCTGGATGCCTAACCAGTTTGGGACCCATCAGCCCACACCGTCATGCAGCAAAAGCGGACGGGAAATCCTCATCGACAGGTGAACCTGAATCATTCTCCCGGTGTTTCCCCTTGTTCACTTGCCTCATCACTGCACTCCCTATCAATAGAATTGACGGGGACCGGCGCGGGGGACCTGCTTCGACCGGGCATCTTGTCAGTGCGCCTGGCGTATATCCAGCAGCTGATCAGGAATGACACTGTTCGCTGCGTCCTGGTAGGAGGCTATTTCGTTGAAATTCAAATAGCGATAGACTTCTTCTGCCAGTGTGTTTAACTCTCGGGTCTCTTGCAAATACTCCTCGACCGTGGGCAACCTTCCCAGAACACCCGCGATCGCCGCCAGTTCAGAAGAAGACAGATAGACATCGGCCCCCTTGCCCAGTCGATTCGGAAAATTCCGGGTCGATGTTGAAACCACCGTTGCATGATCGGCAACTCTGGCCTGATTCCCCATGCAAAGGGAACATCCCGGTGGTTCGATTCTTGCCCCGGCTTGCGCAAAAACGGAATAGTATCCTTCCTCGGTCAGTTGCTTTTGGTCCATCTTCGTTGGGGGAACGATCCACATGCGGGTGGGTGCCACTTTCCCCATCTTCTGTAACAACTTCCCCGCCGCGCGAAAATGCCCGATATTGGTCATACACGAACCGATAAAGACCTCATCAATCCGTTCACCGGCAACCTCCGACAATCGCCGGGCATCATCCGGGTCATTCGGCGCACATAAAATAGGTTCGGTAATTGTATTGAGATCAATCTCGATGATTTCAGCATATTGCGCATCGTTATCCGCTTCCAGCAGAACCGGGTTTTCCAACCATTCCTCCATTGATGCAATACGACGCCAAATCGTACGTTGGTCACCATAGCCCTCACTGATCATCCAGCGTAACATGACGATGTTGGAGTTGATGTATTCGATAATCGGTTCCCGGTTCAGCTTGATGGTA
This sequence comes from Candidatus Poriferihabitaceae bacterium, assembly GCA_965214625.1. Classification (GTDB taxonomy): domain Bacteria; phylum Pseudomonadota; class Gammaproteobacteria; order Arenicellales; family Poriferihabitantaceae. The sequence goes on from OZ243962.1 coordinate 697,888, forward strand.
CAGCCGGAAGCAGACCGTTCGGCCGACGCATCCGCCAATTCGAATGCCTGCTCAATCTTGAGGTCCGGCAGCCCTTCGATTTCAAGCACCCGTCCGGAATAGATATTTTTCTTGTTTTCTTTTTCGATGGTCAACAACCCTTGCTGAATCGCCGCGTAGGGAATCGCATGCACCAGATCCCTTAGCGTGATACCCGGCTGCAACTGTCCGGCAAATCTCACCAGGACGGATTCCGGCATATCAAGCGGCATGACCCCGGTGGCAGCGGCAAAGGCAACCAGCCCGGAACCCGCCGGGAAGGAAATACCAATCGGGAAACGGGTGTGCGAATCCCCGCCCGTGCCGACCGTATCCGGTAACAGCATGCGGTTCATCCATGAATGAATGATCCCATCACCCGGTTTCAGCGAAATACCGCCGCGATTCATCATGAAATGAGGCAAGCTGTGTTGAGTCTCAATATCCACCGGCTTGGGATAGGCCGATGTGTGGCAAAAGGACTGCATCACCAGGTCAGCCTGAAACCCCAGACAGGCCAGGTCCTGCAGTTCGTCCCGGGTCATGGGACCGGTCGTGTCCTGGGAGCCGACCGTGGTCAGCTGTGGCTCACAGTACTGCCCGGGGCGAACCCCGGGCAGGCCACAGGCCTTTCCCACCATTTTCTGAGCCAGCGTATACCCCCGATCACTCTCCCTGGGTGATTCGGATTGGCGAAACAGGTCACTGTCACCCCGTCCCAAGGATGCATTCGCTCTCGCGGTCAGACCACGGCCGATAATCAAGTTGATACGGCCACCTGCCCTGACTTCGTCCAGCAGCACCTCTGAACGCAATGCAAATTCACTGAGGACCTCTTCTGATCCGTGCCGACACACTTTACCCGCATAGGGATAAACATCAATCACATCGCCCATTTTCATGTCCGTTACATCCATTTCGATCGGCAAAGCACCCGAGTCCTCCATGGTATTGAAAAAGATCGGAGCAATTTTCCCGCCAAAACAATAACCCCCTGCCCTTTTATTCGGAATGCCGGGGATATCCTCTCCAATGTGCCACAGGACCGAGTTGGTGGCTGACTTGCGTGATGAACCGGTTCCCACCACATCACCAACATACGCGACGGGGTACCCATTTTGCTTGAGGCTCTCAAGTGTCGCAAGTGGATTTTCCGGCAATCCCTGACGGGGGTTCTTGAGCATGGCCAGCGCGTGCAGGGGTATGTCCGGCCTTGACCAGGCATCAGGCGCCGGAGACAGATCATCGGTATTGGTCTCACCTGGAACCCGAAAGACAGTGACCGTAATTTTCTCGGCCACTGCAGCATGTTCGGTAAACCAGTCTCCATCCGCCCAGGACTGAATCACCCTATTGGCAAAGCGATTACCCGCATCCGACTTTTCCTTGACGTCATAAAACGCATCGAACATCAGTAATGTGTGGCAAAGCGCCTTTGCCGCCTCGTCGGCGAGCGCATCCACCTCCAATGCCTCGATCAGCGGAGCAATGTTATAGCCACCATGCATCGTGCCCAAAAACCGCACCGCCATGGTCGGATCAATCAGCGGAGAGTCCGTTTCCCCGCGAACGATCGCGGCCAAAAACGAGGCCTTGACATAAGCCGCCTCATCAACACCTGCAGGAACCTGATCCCGTAGCAATGTCACGAGCTGGGTTTCACTGCCCTCCGGTGGCTGCTTTAACAGTGCCACAAGTTGCGCCGTCATGGCGGCATCAAGTGGTTTTGGAACAATCCCCATTGCAGCCCTTTCGGCTACATGTTTTTGATAATCATCTAACAACATGTTTCTTTTTCAAAAATTAGGTCAAACATACCCCTGCACCAGTCAGTTGATTGTGAATCGGCACGGTGGAACTGGATTGGTCTCTCATTTTACTTCATAATGGATAGTGTCATACGTGTAAATCCCTACTTGATCCGTTAGCAACGCCAAACACCGCATGCCCAATCGCCGTTTCGTTCAACACCGACCCGGGTTCTCATTGAGTGAGGTGCCCGGCCGGACATTCAAAATCCTTACGATCACGGTCGCTTCGTGTTTTGTCCTCGCCTGTACGCAGGAGTCCCAGAATAAATTTGGCAGGGCAATCCAGAACTGGACGGGGACACATGGTGTACTGGATATCTATGCCGGGGAAAAACTGGTCAACCGATTTATTGATATTGACAAGATTTCCACTGCAGTGTCGACCCAAGGCAGCACCGCCCGTCCGTATCGGTTCGGGTACGGCATCATCGATCTGAATCAGAACTATAAGGCCGATCCGGGAGAGAACAAGGTCTACTTTGAATTCAGCGACTACTCAACCAGCTATATCTTTTATGAAAATCCGTTCGTCAAGGACCGTTGAATCCCTTGAAACGATATCACACCGGCCTCGGAAGTCTTATTCCGACGACTGACGACCGGTCATTTTGACCGCTTTCCAGCTTGCCGGAATAACGATCATCGCCAGCACGATCTTAAACAGATCGCCCCAAAGAAAGGGCGCCGCCCCCCACTCGAATATCGGTTTGTCCCACCCGAACAGGATGCCCAGCCAAAGTAGTCCCGGCACATAGATCAGGACATTCCCGATCAACATGGCGGCAAAGGTCGTGATTCCTTTTCGGTCCCAACCTCTTTCTGCCAGTCCACCAACGACTGCGGCCGCCAGCACAAAACCCACCAGATACCCACCGGTCGGACCGGACATGTAGAGCAACCCGATTCCTTTTTCCGGTGTGCCGGCAAACACCGGCAACCCCATCGCACCCAGTGCCAGATAAGACAGCACGGTCAAGGGACCCAACACACGCCCATAGACTATGCCGATCGCCAGTATGACGAATGTCTGCATGGTCATCGGGACCGGATGAAACGGGATATTGATTTTCGCCGAGAGCGTAATCAACGCCGCACCGACCACGATCAGGGCCAGATTTCTGACCCGTCCCCCAGGGTGCCACAATGCATTGATCAGCGTCGGGGAACGCGTTAATTCTAGGGACATAATCAACCTCGTTGTATTTTACCTTTGGAGAATCGGGTTCAACGCCGGGCCCCCTGTCACCGTTTTCTGACCGGACACCGTTGTTTGCTTTGCAATGGCAGATAGTTTATCTGATCGGACGGCCAAACAACAGGCTCAGACACAACAGCATGCCCGCCAATATCAGCGGCACACTGTCACCATACCGCACATACGGTGTCTCGCCTATTCTCGGTTGTATCGAACCCTTGACAACATGTTGCTGAAACTGTGGCGCAAACTCGTCCACACCGCCCTTCCAGTTGATCAGCGAAGAAAGTCCGTTGTTTGAAGATCGAATCATCGGTCGCTCACTCTCCCTTGAGCGAAATCGTGCCATTTGAAGACGCTGGTGTGGTGCCAGCGAATCACCGAACCACAGGTCCTCGCTGACATTCAGCAACGCACCTGACTGATTGATCTGACTTCTCCATACACCGGGAAAGGCGTCTTCGTAACAGACCGAGACCGCAAATCGGTTCCCGGCAGCGATGAGTGGCAATTGGGGCTCATTCCAGTGACTGAAATCCACCATCGGAATATCCATCAAGCTGAGCAATGGACCCAACAGGGCAGATAACGGGTAATACTCCCCGAAGGGCACAAGGTGCTGTTTGCGATAGATCATCACCCGGTGACTGGACGGTGACCCGTCGACCGGAACCGATTCAGCATTAAGTCGATCACTGACAGCGGCCACGATATTGTAATACCGCCACTCCTGATCGATTCGTTCCCGATGCAAAACACCCATCATGAAATCCGCCGGGTGGTCGCGAATCGTATCCCAGAATCCAGGTTCGAGGTCTGAAATATAGTTTGGAATCGCCGCTTCGGGCCAAACAACCAGGTCAACATCCTGCTGCAAGCGACTCTTTGCAAGATAACCCTGAATAATACGCTCGGATTGGACCGGTTCCCACTTTTCGTCCAGCGACACATTGTTTTGAATCACCGCAACACGAATCGGATCCCCCTTGGCCTGGGTCCATGCCGTCTGGTTCAGTTGCCAGCCGCCCCCCCAGATACCCAGCATACAAAGTACCAGGACGGTATTCCATACGGTGGTGTTACGAACAACCGATACCAATAAGCCCGTTGTGATCAGGGCGATCAGACTCAACAGATAGACCCCGCCAATCGGTGCAAAATTCGATAACGGCGTATCCAGCATGGAATAACCCGTTATCAACCAGGGAAACCCTGTAAACAGCCAGCTTCTAATCCATTCGAAGAAAACCCATATCACGGGCATGATAAAGGTCAGTCTGGCCGTCGCTTTGCGTTGCCCAAACAGCGCCTGGGCCGCGCCCGTCAAAGCGGGGTAGAGAGCCAGGATGGCCACCAGAACAAAGACGCAGATGCCGGCGATAATCGATGGCATTCCGCCGTGTGTGCTGATACTGACGTAGGTCCACGATACGCCAACACCGAACAGACCCAGACCATACAGGAACCCATACCAAAAAGCGGTCTTGGTATCGGCATGCAGCCACAACCAAAACAATATTCCGATGCTAATGAAAATCAGGACCCAGTAATCAAACGGGGCAAAGGCGCACACGTGCAAAACCCCTGCAAGCAATGCCAAAAGGCTTCTCACTACGGAGTGTCCTCGAACATACCATCGTGCGATAGGAATGGTTTGGGCATTTATTCGACTGTCACGATTTCAGTATAAGGATCAGGAAAACCAAGCCCTTCCATAATTTTTTTCTCATACCGTTCCATGGTGAGCGCACTGTGCTCAGTTTCATGGTCATACCCACACAGATGAAGAATACCATGAATTACCAGATGTGCACAGTGTGCCTCCGGCGTCTTGCCCTGCACCTTGGCCTCCTCGCGAACGGCCGCAGCACAAATAACAACATCGCCAAGGTAGTCCTCTTCAACGCCCGCAATCTGTACAAAGGGAAACGACAAGACATTCGTCGGACCCTCCTTGTGGCGAAACCGGGCATTCAATTCGGTCATTTCCGCCGGTTCGACAATCCGGATAGTGACACCGACTGCCGGTTTACCGATACACTTTAGCGTTGACTTAACCCAATGGTCAAAATGCGTCTCATTCGGCAGCAAAGATCCATCCGCTACCGCCCGTTGCAATTCGACCGACAACCTCAATCCCGTCGATTGTGGCTGGCGTCGTAAGCCTCGACAATACGCTGCACCAAAGGATGCCGCACCACGTCCTGGGGCTGGAACTGGCAAAAACTGATTCCCGAAATATCCGATAGCACCTTTTGGGCATGGCGTAACCCTGACAACTGTCCCTGGGGCAAATCCACCTGCGTGACATCACCGGTGATGATGGCTTTTGAACCAAAGCCGATCCGGGTCAGGAACATCTTCATCTGCTCGACCGTGGTGTTTTGGGCTTCATCCAAAATGACGAAGGACTCGTTCAAGGTGCGTCCTCTCATATACGCAAGCGGTGCCAGTTCGATGATGCCTCTTGACATCAGTTTGCCTACTCGCTCAAATCCCAGCATTTCATATAACGCATCAAACAAGGGGCGCAGATAAGGATCAATTTTCTGGCCAATATCCCCCGGCAGAAACCCGAGTTTTTCACCGGCTTCCACGGCGGGTCGCACCAGTAAGATTCGCTCAATATCGTTTTCGGCCAGGGCGTGCACCGCACAGGCAACCGCCAGGTAGGTTTTCCCGGTACCGGCAGGACCAATACCAAAATTAATGTCATTGTCCCGAATGTTGCGAAGATAGTGTTTTTGCCTCGGGTTTTGCCCCCGTATCAGCAGTTTTCTCAACCGAATCGACACTTCATCATGGGTCTGTACACCATCGGTGACACCCTCGGGGTCATCCTGTCTGTCCGAAACATTGACACGAGACAATGCAAAATGCACATCTCCGCTGGACAGGGGCGGCCTGTTTTGTTCGGTCATGGCAAACAACTCCCTCACCACCGTCTCCGCCCGGCGCATTCGTGATTCACTGCCACTCACGCTAAAGACGTTATTTCGTTGGGTAATTTTGACTTTAAGATATTGCTCTATCTTCTGAAGATGACAATCCAGTTGCCCACACACTTGGGACAGTCGTTCATTTTCAGCCGGCAATAATTGGAAAGTAACGGGCTTTGACAAATCGAAACGAGATTAACAAATTAATTTAAGACATTGAGATAAGGGATGAGGTTGACTCAGGCAACTTTCCGATGGCCTTCGTTGATCAGTTCACCCCGCAGCGAGTTCGGCAGTGCCTCGGTGATTCTCAGATCGACAAAACAGCCCACGAGGGATGACAGTCCATCGAAATTAACCACCCGATTATTCTCCGTTCGGCCACACATCTGTCGACTGTCTTTTCTTGAGGGACCTTCCACCAGGACGTTCTGCACACTGCCGATCATATTTTGGCTGACCGCCATGGCCTGACGGCTGATTTTCGCCTGCAGCCGACCCAGCCTGTTCTTTTTGACCTCAACCGCAACATCGTCGACTAGGTCAGCCGCCGGCGTACCTGGACGGGGACTGTAAAGAAAGCTGAATGACTGGTCAAACCCCACTGCTTCGATCAGGTCCAATGTCGCCTGAAAATCCTGCTCGGCTTCACCGGGAAAGCCGACAATAAAATCAGATGACAGGGACAGCGCCGGCCTGACAGCCCGCAGCTTTTTGACCCAACCGAGATAATCCGCCGCGGTATAGTTCCGTTTCATCAGTCGAAGGATACGGTCTGAGCCGCTTTGCACGGGAAGATGCAAGTGGCTGACCAATTCCGGTACCAGTTCATACGCTTCGACCAGTTCATCCGTGAAATCCAGTGGATGGGAAGTCGTATAACGAATTCGCTCAATACCGTCAATGGCGGCAACATAGCGCAAAAGCTCTGCAAACTCGACGGTTCGACCGTCGTGCGACAGCCCCCGGTAACCATTGACATTCTGGCCAAGCAGATTGACCTCTCTGATTCCCTGCTGTGCCAGCCCGTACACCTCGGTGACCACATCGTCGAATGGACGGCTGAACTCCGTCCCGCGGGTATAGGGCACCACACAAAAAGAACAATATTTACTACATCCTTCCATGATCGACACAAACGCCTTGACCCCTTCGGCCCCCGGAGGAGGCAGGTTATCGAATTTTTCGATTTCCGGAAAACTGATATCCACTTTCGGTTTCCTTTGTTCGAGAACATCATCCAGCATTAACGGGAGTCGATGGAGCGTTTGGGGTCCAAACACCAAATCGACATAAGGCGCGCGCCTCATGATCATGCTCCCTTCCTGGCTCGCGACACAGCCTCCAACACCGATAATGAGTGCCTTGTTTGACCGCTTCAATTCACGCCAGCGTCCAAGCAGGGAAAACACTTTTTCCTGGGCTTTCTCCCGGACAGAACAGGTATTCAACAGCATCATATCCGCCTGCTCGGGATGATCCGTTTTTTGATAACCGTGGCTATAGCGCAACAAATCGGCGATCCTTGACGAATCGTATTCGTTCATCTGACAACCAAAGGTTTTGATATATAGTTTACGGCTCACCATCATCACGAATCCGCACTGGGTCAGCCCGGTATTGTACACCGAACAGGGTTGTATTTCCGCTCTTTAGAAATGGCCTGCCAGCCGCAGTTCGCCACCTCATCGGTTAGCAGGCTGAAGTGATGCGCCCTGGCCGGACACCATCAGACGGATCGACCAGCTCGGGTTCGACGTGGCAGTGCGCCTGCTCGAAACTCGCAGGCGCCAACAATCAAGCACGTAAAGCCATATCGGGAAGCGCGCAAAGTGCATTGACCAGGCGTATCTGCTCGACCGTCGTGCAGCTGGTATGCAGCAGTCTCGGTGAAACAAAAACCAGACTCAGCCCCTTTCCCCTGCTCACAGCGACATTCAACCGTTCCCGGGACAGCAGAAAATCCAGTCCCCGGGAGGTCTCCTCGGAAGACGAGGCAGTCATGGAGACAAGGGCAACCGGCGCTTCCTGTCCCTGGAACTTGTCGACGGTGCCGACACGGATACCAGGCAAGGCATCCGATAATGCGTTGACCTGTGCATTATAGGGTGCAACCACGATGATATCGCTGTTGCGGATCGGGCGGCAATTGCCTTCTCGGTCTGTCCATGTGCCGTTTTGCAGCTTTTCGATCGTATTTCCAATGGCGTCCACCTCTTCAGCACAGGTCTGCGCACAGCCCTCATGGACAACCGATACACGCCAGACACCACAACGGGGCAGTTCCCCGGCCTCAACAAACTGCCGAGCTGTCGAGGGATGGTTCTTCAGTCGACCCGCGTAGAACTGGGATGAAATGTAGGCGCAAAGATCCGGATGCATCCTCCAGCTTTGCGCCAGAAAGATGCCGCGCGCCGGGTCCACATTCTGGCCTTCGCCCAAAATCCAGTCAAGACAGGAGCGGTTGGCCGGATGGGGATGTGCACCCTGAAGGACCTGCGGAAGCTGGCGGGGGTCACCGACGAGGACAAGATTGTCCGCCACGTTGGACATGGCGATCAGATTGGCCAACGAGACCTGCCCCGCCTCATCAACAAAAAGATAATCGAACGTACCTTCCAGTTCATTTCTCGAAAACAGCCACGCCGTCCCCCCCACCACATCGGCAGAACGGATAGCGGGATCATCGTTTCTGGTCACACAGTGGATTGCCGAGCGGACCTTTTCCGGGAGCGTGGCATCACGGGAAATCTTGTGGGCGAGGAGCACATCGCCAACGCAAAGGCCGGTGTCATCCGTCCGAAGCGCATCAGCACAACCCATCAGCACGTTGCGTATCGCCTCGTGGCTGTTCGAGGACACGGCAATGCGCTTGCCATCCCGGACCAGCGCGAGAATCGCCCGCACCGTGACATACGTCTTGCCGGTACCGGGCGGTCCCTGGACGGGCAGGACCGTCCTGTCCATCGCCCGCACGGTCCGGATCATGCCATCGAGCGTTTCAGTGTCTGCAAGCGGCAGCGGGGAGGGACCGTCGAATCGGGGCGGACGCCACGAGAGCAGATCGTCAGCGGCACGATTGGATTTGGCATCGCATTGATCCTCGATCACCTTTCTGATGGCGTCGGGAATCGGACGCGGATTCAAGGCGAAACCGGGAAGGAGATCCAGCTTGTCGGGGAGATGATCACCCTGACTCGGCCCCATCTTCAAACTGACCCGTCTGGCGCTTCGATCCAGGTCGGTGATTTCGACCGTTGTGAACCCGTCCTCCCCCGTGAACAGGGCATCAACCCCCTTGCGCAGTTTTGTCTCTTGGGGCGGATAGTGATAGTCACGCCCCATCGAGCGTTTCACCGGATACTCGTCTCCCTGCGCGACCAGTCCGGCCAGGCAATCCATATCGTCGCTCAGGTCCTCGAAGTCTTTGGCGGCCGCATCGAACACGGACCACGCCTGGGGCTTGCTTTCGCGCCAATGGAAAACCCCCAGATCGTAGAGCATCCGCTGGCGTGCCGGAGGCAGGCCGGAGGTCGCCAGCAAACGAAGGAGTTCTTCATTCTGGGCCTGCTGCTCTGCGGACTTTCCGGTTTCTCCCGAGCCCATCCCAAGCCAGGGACTCTCGGGGCGAATCGAGAGCAACCAGGTATGCAACCGTTCAAGAGACAGACAATCGATACGGTTGTACTCCTCGATTTCCTGGAGAATCGCCGCATCGCCAGACTCCCTCCACTGCTCGTATGCAACAATTGAGCCGCCTGCAGTCACCACTTCTCCCTCACGATTCATATCGTAAAATGCCTCCATGTCCTTCAGGGAATAGGAGCGCTCGGAGGCAAACAATCCACCATGCACCACCGCATACAGATCCACAAACCGCCGTTCCCGCAACCAACGATCCAGCTGTGCTTCCCCCACTCCATGACGCGTGGCGAGTTTTCGCAATGCCGTGATTTCGTAGGCAGCATAATGGTAGATGTGAGCATTCGGATATTGCCGGAGACGGACTTCAAACAGGGCCATCAGAGAGGCCAGAGCCTTCTTTTCCTCCGCAAGGTCGTGCGCCCACAGCGCAGTAAATGCCCTTCCATCCCAAACCCCTTGAAGATATTCAAGACCTTCAGATCCGGTCTCGGCGTAAAAAGGGTCTCCCTCAATATCGTAAAACAGATCTCCGGGGTCCGGGCACGGTAACAGGTCGAAGCCCTTGCCGGGAACCGGGGGGCGTAACTGATAAACGGGATCGCCGGTCTTTCTGGCGGTCTGCAGCCGCGCCTGGGTCCGCAGCTTGTCGGCGGTTGAATCTGCCAGCCCGAACACCCGTCCACTGTGTTCAGCCAGCGCACCCATGGTCCCAATGCCCGCCTTTTCGAGCTTGACAACCTGGCTTTTGGTAATACCGGCGGTAAGGTAGAGGCTGTCGGTTTCCCGCCATTCAACGGCACACTCCTCTCGCCAGCGGCAAAGCGGACACAGTGAACAGGGTACCGGACGGGTACCCAACGGGTTGTCGACAAATCTTTCGAGGCGATCACGCAAGAGGTGCGAATAATCGGCGTACTCGACAAGCCGGAAACTGGCCCGCTCTCCCGTGCCAAGCTGCACATGGGCAAATTCGGGGGCTCGACCCTGGATATCCGCAAGGAGGTCCGAATAGAGCAACAGTTGAAGCAGGTGGCTCGGGGCGGGTTTTCGCTTGAGCTTGGTATCAACGACCTCGTAGGAGAAGGCACCCAGTTCGGATGGGACCGGCACGCGCTCAAGGAAGTCCGCGTATCCGCCCCACATGCCTCCGGCGAGCGCGCCCTGAAAGATGATATCCGGCCCCGCCCCCAGTGCGTCCCTCGTGGCATTCACCGAGGCAGCAAAGGACACATCCTTCGTTTCAATCCGGACAACATGCTGACCCTTCGCCTCAAGTTGTCGAAGATATTCGTTTTCATGGCGATCACCGTGCCTTTGCAGCAAGGCGGCTTCTTCACTGTCGCCGATAGGCACGGGACCTTCGCCATGAAGACAGGCAAGGTCCAACCGGGTCGCATGCACACATGCCGTGAACCGAGTGAGATCGGTGGCCGACAGCCGAACCTGTTTTCCGTCTTGTCTCATGACATCATCTCCACATTGGACCGGCCTTTTGCGCGTAGACAGAAAGATTCCGGGTCAGGTATCATGCATGGCCAGTCCATCTGCCTCACCGGTCGACCTGACAACCGATCAGACCCGCCCGGGACAACGATTCGCGTCGGGAATAACAGGGCGGCAAATCGTGCGGACCCCCCTTGGTCAAGGAGGGGAATGGAGCACAACAAGCGCGGTTAAATCATCCCATAAAGCGGCACCGCTACTCGGGTTATCGGCGCCGGTCCGATGCTCGATTCTCCCTCTTGACTGCAGCAAACGCCGGGTTCGCCAGCTGACTGCGCGTCATCTTCGATTGCCGTCAGGCCACCCGCAACACGTTACCCGGCAGTCAGTCCTGTTGCACGATGGTTGCCTTTTCAATCACGATCGGCTCTTTCGGGACATCGCTATGCCCCCCGTGCATACCGGTGGGCACAGCAGCAATCTGCTGCACAACATGCATGCCATCCACCACTTTGGCAAAGACGGCATACCCCCATCCCTGCCGGGTCTTGGCCGTGAAATCCAAAAACGCATTGTCCACCAGATTGATGAAAAACTGGGAAGTCGCTGAATCCGGATCCGGGGTCCGTGCCATCGACAGGGTGCCCGCCAGGTTTTTGAGGCCATTATCGGCCTCATTCTTGATCGGTGCCCGCGTTTTTCTTTGTTGCATATCCGACGAAAATCCGCCCCCCTGAATGACAAAACCAGGAATGACGCGATGGAATATCAATCCGTCAAAGTGACCATTTTCGACATAATCCAAAAAATTCTTGACGGTCTCGGGCGCGGCTTTCGGATACAGTTCAATCTTGATATCGCCTAACGAGGTGGTGAAATTGATCATATTTTTTGTTCCGGTAGTATCAGAGAACACAGGCAGGCTGATGACACCTGTGATGAGGAAAAGGAGTTTGAACAAAAGCAAGCGCAGCAAGGCCATGGTCTTCAGCGAGTCGGGGTCAGCGTCAATCGTTCAGGGATCCGGATATTGCCTGACCGAAGTCAACAGGTCAACTCGATGATGAAATCCCAGTGGACTTTGTCCACCGGCATAATGGATAACCGATTTCCCTTCTGCAACAGTCGCATTCCGTCCAATTCTGGATATTGTTTCAAGGCCCGCAGTGTGATCGGTTCTTGCAGCTTTTGCACAAACTCCACATCAACCATCATCCAGGTCGGGTTCTCCGGATCACTTTTCGGATCATAGTAATGAGCATCGGGATCGAACGCCGTATAATCAGGATAAGGCTTGCTTGCCACCTTCATGATACCGACGATACCGGGCACCTTGCAGCTGGAGTGATAAAAAAACACCCTATCCCCGACGGCCATGCTGTCGCGCATGAAGTTACGCGCCTGGTAATTGCGGATGCCATCCCAGGGCTCCACGTTGACTTTCTTCAAATCGTCAATTGAAAAAGCATCCGGTTCACTTTTCATCAGCCAGTACTGCATCACCGCCTCCCCCGTTCGGCTTTTTCATCAATGGCCGGCACATTGCCGCTTTTCATCCGGTCCCCTAGCCGGGCCCGTAGCATAACGGTTTACCGTTGGAAAAGCGACCTCGTATCGAACCGATAGACACTGGAATCCGTGACCACCATCGACAGCGGCACGTCCCAACTTTCAGCATCAATGGACAAAACCTGCTGTAGCTCATGGGCGATGCCGATCAGTGTTGGCCCGGCATCGCCTGCTGACGTGACAAATTCGAAGGTGGTGTCATAAAAACCCCCACCCATGCCAATGCGATTGCCCTGCATATCAAATCCCACAAGCGGCAAAAGCACGAGATCCAACTGCTGTGCTGAAACCATATCGTCTTTCGTGACGCATGGCTCTGGAATATTAAACCGGTTCGCAACAAAGCAGGTATTTTCGGTGACCTCTGCAAACAACAAGACGCCCGGATTGTGGTTCATGATCAGGGGAACATAACACCGCCGTGCCTGTTCCCAGCACCACTTCATGGTGTCACCAAGATCAATCTCGCCGTCATTGGCGATATACATTCCGATCCGTTTTGCGCCATGGAACTCCGGCACCGTTTTTAGCTGTGCCAACAGCTCCCCAGCGGCCACTTTTTGCTGTGTGGGCGTGAGTCGACGACGTGCCTGCCTGAGTTGTTTTCTGAGTCCTGTCTTATTTCCCGACTGCATCATGGGACGTGTGAACCGCTGATATCGACCAGACAGAAAATCAATAACGATACAATCGTTTTGTAATCAACGAAAATCAAAGACGTTACCCACCAATGCCGTGTGCTCACTTTGCCTTGAACCGCAAGGTTCAAGTGGGCACCAAGAACGGTTTCGGGATTCCCGCCAGCGTCGCTGTGTTCATACACGCCCACCGCTCATGACCGGCACCCGGGATAATACATTAGGTTCTAAGGGATTCGGAGAACTACTCGAACACCGTAGGCAACGTCAGTATGATCTTATCAGATATTATAGGAGTGCGCCTAATTTTTATTCCGCTGCCATTCGCTGCAGCGTCGGAGGCCCATCACCGGGATTACCGTCTGACCGGATGTCTGTCATGACCTGTTCCACTTTATCGTACAGATTCTGCAATCGTGTGTGGGCATCCCCAAGCGCTCCCGTTTTTTTCTGCAATTGCAACAATTCATGACTGATATTCAATGCCGCCATGATCGCACACCGGTCGACACCGAGAATCTGGCTTCCTGTGGCAATCTCGCGCATTTGTTTATCCAGATACGCGGCCGCTTCAACCAGACCCTGTTTCTCATCCTCGGCGCAGGCGACCGTCATCTCCCGTCGCATGATGCTGACCTTCACATTGTGCTTCGTGTCTGTCTTCGGATTACTCATGGACGCACAGACCAGACCTGAATCGGCATTTTTATGGCTCCAACGACTTTAGTCGTGCAACAATTTGCTCGACGCGACTGCGAGCAATCTTATTCTTTTCCTGCAGTGCCTTAAACTCTTGTCGCAATATTTGCTGGTCGTTTCGAAGCAACTCGTTCTGGCGATTGATCTCTTCACACATCCGAATGAGATCGATGACGCGGTTTTCAAGTTTTTCGATGGTTTCTTCCATTACCCTGACTCGTTACTACTAGCAAAGGACTATAAAGTCATCAACAATAATCGTCAAATATCTGATCAGTCTCATTGAACCAGTTTATCCCAATTTTAAATAAAATCCGCGGTTTTATCGGATCTCTCCCTCTTTTTTCACCGAAAGACTGCCCAAGGGCACATTTGCGGCCCATCATGTCGTCGCGTTCCACTAAAGCCGTACTGCACCTGGACATGCGGTGTGCATGTACCTTCATTACCTCCAAACATCAGCTGGTCGGGCTGCATTACACCAAAACCACCACATGATCCGATGCATCCTGTCCATCTAGCTACGACCGCGATATCATGATGCAGAACACCGGATAATAAAGCATGTACGACATAAAATCACTCTCACCGCATCCGATTCGCCTTACCCTGACACACACTGACAGGGACGATGGCCTGTCACTCAGCACAACCACCGACAACCGCTGACCGTTTTGTTCATCAATACATCGGGTAAAATAGTCACATTGGGCAACGACGGGGTATTCTGCCGCTGATGAACGACCAAGATTCTGCATCGACTTTCCAGCAAAGGATTTATCGCGATCTGGACAAAAAACTGCGATCTTCGGACTGGGACAGTGGTGCTTCAGAAGCACACGGCATTCTGTGTGGACTGGCCTGCCGGGGTATCAAGGAAGCGGGCATGGACAGCATGATCTATCTGTTCCAGACAAATGACCGCACTCAACGGGAGATCCTGACGGGGCTTTTCGGGTTGATCCTGCGGGACCTCTCTTCAGAAGAATTCAGCTTCAAGCTGTTGCTTCCCGATGACCAGTCCCCTGTCGAGAGACGGATTGAAGAACTTGCCAACTGGTGCCAGGGGTTTCTCCAGGGACTGTGTCATGACGGCACTGCTGTCACCGAAAGTGACTGCCAGACCGAATCGGTCAGTGAGATTGTAAAGGACGTGCTGGAGATCACCCACATTGATATTTACCAGGTACCCGAATCCAAAGAGAGGAGCGAAAAATATTTGTTTGAAATCGAAGAGTACCTTAGAGTCAGTGTACAGATCGTGTATGACGAATTAAACTTGGCTCCCCCACTCCATTAATCAGTCACTGAAACCGTTGCCCAACATGTCGGATGATATTTTCCAGAGGCGTCGCCACGACCTGATGCATTTTATCAGGGAGGGCATTGCGGTTCTCACCACCGCACCACACCAATCCAGAAACAGGGATGTCCAGTTTCCGTTCCGTCCGGACAGTGACTTTTACTATCTGACGCATTTCGATGAACCGGAAGCCATCGCGGTCATCGCACCGGGAAGACCGGAAGGTGAATTCCTGTTATTTTGCAGGGAAAAGGACCCATTGATAGAGCGGTGGGATGGTCGACGGGCAGGGCTGGAAGGGGCCATGGATCTCTATGGTGCAGACGAATCATTCCCCATCAAACAATTCGATCAAAAACTGCCCGAATTGCTGCACAGTCGGGAAAAAGTCTACACCATGATGGGGCGTTATCCGGATTTTGACAGTGAACTGCTTAACAGTATCCATGCAATAAGAAGCAAGAAACGCATCCGGACTCATGTGCCCGGTGAATTCGTTGATTTACGTCACATTCTGCACGAGATGCGGGTGATCAAATCGAAAAGCGAGATCAAATTGATGAAAAATGCCGCCAAGATCGCCGCAGAAGGCCATAAGCGGGCCATGCGTATGACCCGTCCCGGGAAATTCGAATATCACATTCAAGCCGAACTCGAATGCGAATTCCGTCTGGGTGGCAGTGAATCACCTGCCTATCCATCCATCGTTGCCGGTGGTGAAAACGGCTGCATCCTGCACTATGTCAAGAACAATTGTGAACTGAAAGACGGTGACCTTTTATTGATCGATGCCGGTGCCGAGCTGGACTGCTATGCATCAGATATCACACGCACTTTTCCCGTCAACGGCACATTTTCAGGTGAGCAAAGAGCCCTGTATGAAATTGTGCTCAGCGCACAAAAATGCGCGATTGACAAGGTGAGACCGGGTGCCAGTATCGTTGATTATCACAACGAAGCCGTCAGAGTACTGACCGAAGGCCTGATCGACCTGAAAATCCTGCACGGCGACCTTGAGGAACTGGTGGAAACGAATGCGTATCAAAAATATTATATGCACCGGACCGGTCACTGGCTGGGCATGGATGTGCATGATGTGGGCGATTATAAAATCGATGATGAGTGGCGGATGCTTGAACCGGGAATGGCCCTGACAGTGGAACCCGGACTCTATCTCAGTGCCAATGCGGAGCTCGATTCAAGATGGCACAACATCGGTATTCGAATCGAAGACGACATCCTGGTGACCAGGACCGGCAATGAAAATCTTTCGATCAATGCACCCAAGGAAATCGATGACATCGAACACCTGATGTCCCAATAAATCAATGAAATCGGACACGGGCCATCTCGTCGAGGATGAATTTGACCTGGTCATCATTGGTGGTGGTCTGGTGGGTGCAAGCCTCGCGGTAGCCATTGAACACAGTGGACTGAAGGCACTGGTTGTCGAATCGGAACCCCCCACCTCGAGCAAGCAGCCCAGCTATAGTGAAAGAACCGTCGCACTGACGGAGGGTTCCCGGCGTATATTCGATCAATTGGGTCTCTGGGAAACCATCCGGGAAAACCAGGCTGAACCGATTAAAGATATCCATGTATCGAACCGGGGACGCTTTGGCATCACACACCTATCGCACAAGGATGTCGGCACCACAGCCCTGGGCTATGTGGTTCCGACCAGGGTGATCGGGCAAGTACTGTGGGACCGTATGCAAAACGCCGACTGGCTGGAAATCGCCTGTCCGGCAACGGTGACCGATCTCGCATTGTCCGATTCACATCATGTGGTCGAAGTGAGTCCTCACGAAAGACATTCGTCTTGTTCAGACTCACGACGGGCAATCAGCGCAAAACTGGTGGTGGTGGCAGACGGTGGCCGGTCGAACCTGGCCGCCAAATGCGGCTTTGTGACTAAAGAGAATCACTATGACCAGAGCGCTGTTTTATCCTTCGTATCAACTGATCGGGATCATCACGGTCGGGCTTATGAGCGCTTCACCATCGAGGGACCGCTTGCGCTGTTGCCCAGTGGCAACAGACGCTTCGCAGTCGTCTGGACCACGCTTCGATCCAATCTCAAGTCGAGGCTATCTTTGGATGATGACCAATTTGCAAGCGAACTCCAGATCGCCTTTGGCGACCGGGCCGGGAATTTCAAACAGCCCAGTGAAAGAAAGAGTTATCCGTTGCATCGGAACTGTCTCACAAAACCGGCATCACAGCGCACTCTCTTCGTCGGCAATGCAGCCCATACAGTGCATCCCGTTGCGGGCCAGGGGTTTAATCTGGGTTTGCGTGATGTTGCAACATTGGCTGAAATGCTGCTGGACCGTACCATTTCCGATATCGGCTCCGAAACGCTGCTTTGCCGTTATGCCGCCCGACGTGTGCCGGACACGAAAAGAGTCAATTACTTTACGCATGGCCTGATCCAGCTGTTTTCCAACGAAAATCACGCTTTGGCCCTGTTCAGGAATCTCGCTCTCGGCACCGTCGAACTGTTACCTCCAATGAAACGGTTTTTACTCAAAAGAACAATGGGGTTGGCGGGAAAGCCCTTTCGACTCACATCAACCGGTGACGCTTTCCATGGATAAAATCCCTGTTCCGCCGCTGTTGACTCGCCTGATTTGATAATGACTACTCAGGAATTTGACATCGTGGTGGTCGGTGCCGGCATGATCGGTACCACCGTCACCTGTCTACTGGCAAAACAAGGTCTTAAAGTCGCACTGCTTGATAGTACGAAACTCACTCCCTGGTCAGCTGACACACCGCCTTCGCGAGTCAATGCGATCAGCCCGGCGACCATCAATATTTTCAAATTCATCGGTATCTGGCCCTCCATTTTGAACAAAAGGGCCTGTCCATACCACAAGATGCGGGTTTGGGATCAGCAAACTGATGCAAATATCACCTTTGAGGCAGCGAAGAACGGTCAACCGGAGCTGGGTTGTATTGTCGAGAATCAGGCGGTCATCCATTCGGCGGTCGAACGGCTCAGACAAAACTATCTGGTCACGCTCTTTGAAAATACGCGGATATCACATCTGGAAACCGAACCGGAAAGGGTCTCGGTCGCGATCGAGGGCCGGCAGGACAGGCTGTGCGCCCATCTGGTCATCGGAGCCGATGGGGCACGGTCCCTCATTCGGACGTTGTCACAGATCAAAAGCGATTCGCATGATTACCGGCAACAGGCCATTGTGTCTACCGTGAGCCTCGACAGTCCGCATCAAAATACAGCGTGGCAGTGTTTTCAACCGACCGGTCCGGTCGCCCTGCTACCGCTTCAGGGTGACCGGTGTTCGTTGGTCTGGTCCTGTGACAATGACCACGTCAGGGAACTGGTCTCCCTGTCTGATCGACAGTTCTGCAACCGATTGTCAACCCTGTTTCAGTCTGAGCTTGGCAGGATAACCGCCTGCTCTGAAAGATTCAGTTTCCCACTCGAACAACATCACGCGAAACAGTATTTTGCAGGACGTTGCGTCCTGGTGGGTGACGCGGCCCACCGGACCCATCCCCTGGCAGGACTGGGGGCCAACATCGGATTCCTGGATGCCGCTGCACTGGCCCAAACCCTTGAGGATGCACGTTCCAAAAACCGGTCCGTGGGAAACCGGACCGTTTTGAGGCGATACGAAAGATGGCGCCGTAGCGAAAACGAATTGATTCTCTCGAGCATGAAGGCCCTTGAATCACTGTTTGCCCACCGGTCTCCGGGTATCCAAAAGCTGCGTGAATTGGGAGTCAACATGACGGATCACTTTTCGCTTTTGAAAGATCGGTTTGCCCACCATGCCATGGGGCTTTCCGGAGACCTGCCGAGAATCTGTAAAACCGTTCAATACTGATCTGCAGCGGACCTTGCTGCACTGATGTATAATGGCCTGACAAGTGATACAAGACGGATGACATGATGGCGGATCACATCGATTTGAAGCAGGCAGGACTGAAAACCACCTTTCCCCGACTGAAGATTCTGACGATCATGGAAAACAGTGCGGTGCGGCACCTGTCCGCCGAAGATGTTTACAGGGTTTTACTGGACGAACAAGAATCAATCGGCCTTGCCACGGTTTATCGGGTCTTAACCCAATTTGAAGATGCCGGTCTGGTGATCAGGCACCATTTCGAGGGAGACCGATCTGTTTTTGAACTCAATGATGCAGACCATCATGATCACATGGTTTGTATCGAATGTGGCAGTGTCACCGAGTTTTTGAACAAGCGGATTGAATCGCTTCAAGAGAAAGTCGCTGAAGAAAACGGCTTCATCATACAGGACCATTCCCTTACCTTGTACGGGACTTGCAAACTCTGTGATGGTAAATCCAAAAACACCTGATTGACTCAATACTTGCCCACAATGACGGCTAGTGGAAATGAACAGCCAATCGGCATTTAGGATGTCTATATTGATCGCACCAGAAGTACTGCTTGAGCGTATTGACCGATGGCGCCAACCCAACAACCACCTGGAGAGATAACGTGTCTACCTTAATCACCGGTTCCTTTGCCTATGACACCATCATGGTATTCAAGGATCAGTTCAAAAATCACATCCTTCCTGACCAGTTACACATACTCAATGTCTGTTTCTTTGTTCCCGATCTTCGCAAGGAGTTCGGCGGCTGTTCCGGAAATATCGCTTATAACCTGCAGCTGCTCGGTGGTGACCCCGTCCCAATGGGGACTGTCGGTGAGGATTTTGCCCCCTACAAACAGCGTTTCGAACAGCTCGGATTGAACTGTACCCATGTCCGTGAGATACCCGACACCTTCACCGCACAGGCCTTTTTGACCACTGATGTCGATAATAACCAGATCATTGCCTTTCATCCCGGTGCCATGGATTACGCCCATGAAAACAAGGTAAAGGATGCCACCGACATTGCATTGGGCATTGTTGCGCCGGATGGCCGTGATGCCATGATCCAGCATTCACAACAGTTTGCGGAGGCGGGTATTCCCTTTTTCTTTGATCCGGGACAGGGGTTGCCCATGTTTGGCGGTGATGATTTGCAGCAATTTATTGATCAGGCCTCTTACCTTGTCGTGAATGATTATGAAGCTGAAATGATGGTGGAAAAAACCGGGTTGACTATAGAACATATGGCCGATCGTGTTGATGCGCTCATCGTGACCCGGGGAGCAAGAGGATCAGATATCTATCACAATGGCAACATACTACATATTCCTGCCATTCAGATTCGGGAAAACAAGGATCCGACCGGGTGCGGGGATGCGTTTCGCTCGGGATTGTTGTATGGCGTGAGAAACGGATGGGACTGGTTGCGTACCGGGCAACTCGCCTCTGTCATGGGCGGCATCAAGATTGAAAGCCCCGGAACCCAGAACCACAAACCCACCAAGCAGGCTATTCAAGAACGATTTCGAGATAATTTTGATCAGGCAATCGTGTTATAAACCATCGACATCTTCCAATATGAACGCTTGCAGGACTGATCTCGATCGAATGGATACTTCCTTGTTAACATACAACCAATGATTCTACTGACCAACGGCAAGTGCGATCAATACATACCTTGCATGGCTGATATCAATATAGAACTCGGTCTCTGTCAGATGCGATCCACCTCATCAAGTTGAAGATCGGAACAACTGCTTATCATCAACGTTTCATATAACAAAAGTCTGTTCTGTGTAATCACTAACAAATTAGGATTCAAGCCATGGAAACAATGTCTCCCATGTGAGTTCCTTGATCTGTTGTGTGCGACTCATAATGAGCTTTGCATCCCAAGTGCCCGTTTTATTCACTCCGATTATGGGTTCTACAGCACAGTTGTATTTCACCGTCTTAAGCTTATCGGTCGCTCTTTTTTTGAGTTCAATTCCTTTTTTCTTGGCATCAGCACGTAACTTCTCCAGTTCCCCCTCGTTGCGTTGCCCAACATGGCAATAATACAAATATTTCACTGACCAATCTTTGTTGCTAGCAAATTTGTTCAGATCCACAGGAAGGAGTATAAGATTACCAATCTGCGTGAACAATTGCGCATACGCCGTAATCTGTTTATCAACCGTCTGTCAAACCTGGTCTATTACATTGAATGGACCACCCCTCGAATCTCGACATCCGGGTAATGCCAATCCTTGTTTTAATGGGTTTAATGCACACGATATTCTGAGTGTACTTCAACCTCTAATTGCAGCCTCAACCGGGTCAGCCTGCACGTCAGGCATCACCGAACCCTCTCATGTACTTAAAGCCATCGGGTTGACAACGGATGAGTCCGAAGCATCTATCAGATTTAGCCTTGGATTTGACACATCTGATGATGATATTGATCAAGCCATAACTCTGATTGAAAGAGCATTAAGCACATTGTCAGAATTTTCTAACCCATCGAAAGATCAGGTCAATACCACTGCCATGGAACATATTGGTAGCAAGGGCAAAATAGTCAGGGTTTCAACACAGCCCTAAAAATAGGCCTGCTTATTACAAGCGCCCGGTCAGATAGGGCGGGACAACATCGCCATCGTCGAGCGCATACAGATGTTTCAAATTAGATCAGTTCATTGTTTTCCTCTCCCAAGGCATATCATACCTGCCTCAAATCCATGACGTTGTCAAAAAACAGGTGTTGCCACAGCTAGACTGAATCAGACCGGCACCGGCATCCTTATCTGCACACCAGCGGTGGAATCCTTCCCTGACATCGAAAGGATTGGGGAACAGCAGGTGAAGTTTAGTTTAAACTTGGATCATGTGGTCTGTAATTTCTTGCCGATACCGATCATCCACCACCTCCAGTACAGCAATGGGTGGAGCACATGAGTGGCTGGCGAGCACCAATTGAATTGACTGTTTCAGGCTTCGGCGCCGATGCCATGCAAGATAACAGATGACCACCGAAGGCGAGCGTTGCTTCCCGGCGGTACAGTGTACATATACCTGATGTCCTGCCAAAATCATCCTTTGGAGTGCCTGGACAGCCGCGGGCATACGATCAGTCAGATCATGGTCATCAAAATCGATTATCGGTACCCGACGGACAACAAGTCCATATTGCAAATAAAAATGCTTCATGGTCCTCCAATCGATCTGTCGGGTGGCCAAATCGTGATCACTTTGAAGGGTTAAGACCGCGGTCACCCCGAGTTGGTGGAGTCGTTCGAGATCTTGTTGATCAGTCGGACAGGCACCAACCACGATGTCGTCAGTCACCCTGTCAAAACACATCATAACCGAAATACCTCTCTCCCATCAGTCACAGCGCAACGTGTCCATAATAACAACGACTCAGGAAATGGAAATTACCGTCTTTCAGCCCATCCTGAGTATAAGTCGATAAGGTGTCACGTGCAGATACGCCTGCTCGGTTTCCAGATCAAACAAGGTCAACGGATGTGTCAACTCCCACTGTGCGGGAACGGTAATGATGATTTTCTTTTTCTTTGCCTTAAGGTGCACGTTGACACGATCGATGTCTGAGCGGTTGCGATGCAGCGCGATACTCAGTCGAAGTAACAGAGTCAGGCGCAGGCACCGGAGCCGCCATTCCGATGGCAATGCCTCAAACAACTCGATGGGAATCTTTTGACGGTGGCTGCGAACCAGCAGTGCCAGCATACGCTGAATTTCCCTTGAAAAACCACTGATATTACTGTTTTCAATAATGTAGGCTCCATGCTTATGGTGCTGATTGTAGGCAATGACAATGCCAATTTCATGCAAACGGCTAGCCCAGCTTAACAACTTGGCATCGAGTTCCAGATTAAATGCCCAGGTCGTCGATGCCTGATCGAAAAGAAGCCGTGCAGTCTTTTCTACCCGATCAAATTGCCCCGCATCAAGATTGAACTGTGTACCTAGTGACTGAACACCAAGATGACGCGAATCTTCGTCGTGAAGGCGGTCACTCAGATCATACAACACCCCTTCTCGCAACGCACCGTCAGACGTATCCATGCGTTCCATGCCCAATACCTCGAAAACCGTCGCCAAGATAACAAATCCCCCCGCAAAAACAGGTCGGCGTTCTTCCGATACAAGATCCAGATTCTCTGCGTGGCAACAGGCACACAACCATGACCGAATCCGATCAAAGCTTTCTGCGGAAAGCCAATCCTGCTTCAACCCCAGTTCACGCGAGACCGCATCAACCGCCTTGATCGTGCCTGAGGTGCCAACGGCTTGTTGCCAACCGAGTTGCCTGTAGGTTGTGATCACCGGTTCAAGTTCCTGCAGGACTACCTTTTGGGCCTGCTTCAGCCTGTCCATGGAAATGGATCCATCCACAAAAAATCGACGGCTCAAACTGACACATCCCATGTACAGACTATCCATTCGAATCGGTTGATACGCCTTGCCGACGATCAGTTCAGTACTTCCCCCACCGATATCCACCACCAGTCGCTGTCGACCATCCCCGGCCAGGTCGAAGGCCGCCCCCAGATACACCAGTCGGGCCTCTTCATGCCCGGAGACAACCGCAATCCGATGGCCGAGCGCTTTTTGAGCTTCCACCAGAAAAGCCGCACTGTTATGTGCCGCTCTCAATGTATTGGTACCGACCGCCCGGATGCGTTGAGGGGGAATGGTTTCCAATCGATGGCGAAATCGAATGAGACATTCCAGCGCCCTTTCTTGCACGTCAACCGTCAGGTTGCCCTGCTGATCCAGTCCGGCATTCAGACGAACCATTTCCTTGACCCGATCGATTATTTTGATGTTTCCGTGCTCAAGTTCCTCCCCGATCACCATATGGAAACTATTCGAACCAAGATCAATGGCCGCAATATACTGTGATTTCAATGAGTGATTCGTATTGGTCATGTTCGGAATTTATGCGGCAATGATTGATGATCCGGTAAGTAGTGGCAACGACACAAAACACTATTCCAGATTAAACAATACGACAAATAAAAACTATATTTCAGAAAGTTAAACGGTAAATCTTGAACCTAATTCATCGGCTTCATCCGGAATCCAGCCTGCCAGAGTCAGTGCGCATTGTCGACTCTCCGGTTGAATATTTCGGCTTACCCGGATTTTCCAAGTCACATTTCACGGTCACAAGTGCCCTGCTTTGACCAGTGTCAAACCGTCAGGATCGGCTGATGCAACCTGTCGATCACGGGGCCCGTTCTTTTTTATTGCTTGAACTAAAGCTGTCCACAATGAGCAAAAGCGCCCCACAGGTGATTGAAACATCAGCAAGATTAAAGGCCGGAAAATACCAATTCTGATAATAGAGTAAGATAAAATCAATGACATACTGGTTGACCAGGCGGTCAACCAGGTTCCCGATTGCTCCCCCGAGTATGCAGACCAACCCCAGGGAAAGCATGCCATTCGTCCGATAGACCTGTCGCAGCCACAGTACGATAAACACCGACACACCGATCGCCAGTCCGCCAAACAAAATATTCTGCCAACCACCTGCGCTGTTGAGAAAACCGAAGGCAGCCCCACTGTTAAACACCAGCACCCACTTTAAAAAAGGCAAGACCTGAATATCCGGCTTGCCATAAAGAGACTCATGGGCAATCGATTTGGTCAGTTGATCAAAACAAAGGATAACGATTGCCAACAGCAGATATCCGATGAAACGCTTGTCTTGATACCACACGGTCTAACGACGAAAAAAGGTTCTGGCCGTCTCGACATCAGCTGCTATTTGCTTCTTCAATTGGTCAAAGGAATCGAACTGTCGTTCATCCCGTATCTTTCGGAAAAACTCGATACAGATACGACGGCCATAGATCTCTTTCGAGAAATCGAAAAGATGCACTTCCAATAATGTCTTCATTCCACCCACGGTGGGACGCATACCCAGATTGGCGACACCGGCCCGCGGTGTCGATGCAGCCCCGGTCACCTTGACAGCAAAGACACCGGTAACTGCCGGACGGTGTTTGATCGCCAGATTCAGCGTGGGAAACCCCCACTGTCTTCCGCGTTTGTCTCCGGGTATCACCCGACCGAGCATCGCGTATCGCCGGGACAACAGTTTCTCGGCCAGGTCCAGCTGCCCATTGGCCAGCAGCTCCCTGACATACGTGCTGCTGACTCTTGTACCCGCATGGCTGACCGTTTCAAACTGTTCGATTTGATAGCCATATTTCTCGGCAAGTCGAACAAGCAGCGCAAAGTTCCCTTTTCTTCCCGTTCCAAACCGAAAATCATCCCCTATCAACAGATATTTCACCTGTAACCGCTTGACCAGGTAGTCCTCAATAAATATTTCCGCCGTGGTCTGTGCCAGGGCCTGATTGAATTTCAAGGCCAGCATCACATCAACATGATGATCACGCAGCAAGCAATAACGGCTGCTGAGCGTAGTCAGTCGTGTCGACAGATTGTCCTTGAGAAAAAAATCTTCAGGCGAAGGATCAAAGGTCATGACCACGACCGGCAATGCCAATTCACGTCCCCGATGCACCAGCTTAGCCAGTATTTTCTGATGCCCTGTGTGCACCGCATCGAAATTACCGATCGTCAGAACACAGCCTTGCTTGGGCAGTCTGGAAGAATCGATTGAGCGAATCAGTTCCACTGTCAGGCCTCCTTTTCACGCCACAGCGCCTTCAGGTCCAGTCCCAGCAAATGCAGTCCACCGAAATAAACCGCGATACCGATTGCAATCAACGAAGACAGCCTGACGATTCGCTCCCAAATATCCATGATCAACCACTTTTCAGGTTCAGCCATGACCCACCAAATGACCAGTCCCATAACCGCAGATGCCATCATTACCTTTGATAAATACATGAACCATCCCGGGACAGGGCAGAATATGTTTTCTTGTTTCAATTTGCGATATAACAACGCTGCGTTAAACACGGCGGCAATACTGGTTGCCAGTGCCAGCCCGACATGCTGCAACGGGTAGAACAGTGCCAGACTGAATCCAATGTTCGTTGCCACTGCAATCATACCGATCTTGACCGGTGTCTCCGTATTCTGTCTTGCATAGAATCCCAGCGCCAAAATCTTCACCAGAACGATCGCGGTCAGACCGACCGAAAAGGCCACCAGGCTGGCTGCCGACATAAGTACACCATTTTGAGTGAAATCACCATGAAAATAAATGGTTGTCACAAGCGGGCGCGACAGGATAACGAGTCCGACGGTCGCTGGCACACAAACCAGCCACACCCAGCGCGAAGCCCAATCCAGAGTTGCCGAAAACGCCTCCGGTGACTGCTGGCGGTGCTGCACGGACAAACTGGGCAAAATGGCCGTACCCAACGCAATTCCGAACACCCCGACCGGAAATTCCATCAATCGATCGGAATAATAAAGCCAGGAAATACTGCCGGTCACCATAAAGGAAGCCAGCAGGGTATTGATCAGCACATTGACCTGGGCCACTGACACGCCAAAGATGGCAGGGACAATGAGCCTGAACACCTTGGTCACCCCCTGAGCCCCCACTGTATTGGTTTTCGTTGTCCTCAATCGTGGCTTGATCGTTATTTTCTCCCTCTTCAGGAAGGGAATCTGAAACAGCAGCTGGACAACGCCTGCCGCTAACACGCCCACGGACAGTGCAACAGGCGATTCCTGCCAACGCGGCACCAGAACCAGCGCGGCAAAGATAAGGCAGATGTTCAATAAAATGGGGGTTGCGGCCGGCACAGCAAATCGACCGCAGGTATTGAGCATGCCCGCAGCGGTCGCCACTAGCGAGATGAAAAATAGATACGGAAAGGTAATTCTTGCCGATCGTACCGTTAACTCGAATTTTTCCGGGTCCTCAAGAAATCCGGTGGCGAGCACGCTCACCAATACAGGGGCAAAAATGACACCCATGATTGAAAACAGCAGCAGGATCAACCCAAACCGTCCAATCAGAAGCTGCAGGAAATCGCGAATCTCGGCTTCGTTTTTTTGCAGCCGATATTCAGTGAAAACCGGAATAAACGCAGCGGAAAACGCACCTTCTGCGGTAATTCTCCGAAAAAAGTTGGGGATACGAAATGCAACAAAAAACACATCTGCAGCGGCTTTGTCTCCCAGCAGATTGGCAAACACGACATCACGAATGAGTCCGCTGATACGCGACAGCAATGTCATCAAGCTGACCACCGAAGTGGATTTGAGAATTTTTGCAGACATCGTGTTGCTAACCGGACCGTTGGCTGTATAGCCTATCCCGTGCAAATACGTTCAAAGGGTAACCAGAAGATCGAATGGATATTGTCTGTTTTCACCCGTGGATTCTATCACATGGCCTGATAGGTGACTTGGCTTGAGAACCTGAATGCATCAACCGCCGGTCGGACAGACCACTTCGATGCAACACGTTGGGGATAATGGCCCAGAAACAATGAAATCCGGTGTTCCCTTCAAAAATCTGGTCTCCTCTCCTTGACATTTGAACGTAAATTTCGGATATTCCCGCCCCCACTGCGTTGAGTCTATAGTAAGAGGAAAAATTTTGGCCAATTCACCCCAGGCGAGAAAACGTGCCCGCCAAAGTGCCCGTCGTCGCATCCACAACATGAGCCAACGCTCTGCGCTGCGCTCGGCAATCAAGAAACTGTTGAAAAAAATCGAGGAAAAAAATCTCGAAGAGGCCAACAAGGCATATCGTGCCGCGGTTTCGGGTATCGACAAGGCCGCATCAAAGGGATTGCACCACCGCAATCGTGCGGCCAGACTCAAACACCGATTGAACAATCGACTCCGTACACTGAGTGCCTAGTTCGTACTACCTGTCTGCGTTACCGATCCTCACCCTACTCTATCTGGCCACAACAGTCTTGTTCACGGGGTCAACCCCGCTTCGAAACAAGACAGGTCGTTTGTGTTCATCCCCCATGGTTCTGCTGACCAATCAGGCTGTCCCACACCATTCACTTGCTTGCGACATAACAAAACCTAGGTCGTAATGACCATATTATCCCGGTGAACGAGTTCGCTCTCGCCGGCATACCCCAAAATCTTCTCGATACGACTGCTCGGCTGGCCCTTGATCCGATTGACTTCTTCGGTATTGTAATTCACCAGTCCACGGGCAATCTCCTTTCCGTTGACATCCACACACGTCACCATCTCCCCTCTTGTAAACTGCCCCTGTGTTGCGGTCACGCCAATCGGCAGCAGGCTTTTTCCTGACAGGGTCAGCACTTCAATCGCACCCCGGTCTATGACCAGTGATCCATTACTTCGAAGCAAACCCGCCAGCCATTGCTTTCTTGCCGCCAGCCTTTCACTGCCGGGGTGTAGCATGGTTCCCATGCTTTCACCATTGCGAAGACGTATCAGTACATCTTCTTCCCGCCCATAGGCAATAATGGTTGCCGCACCTGAACGGGATGCTTTCCTGGCGGCCTGAATTTTGGTAACCATCCCCCCGCTGCCGAGTTTTCCGGCGGTGCCCGCCTTGACCAGCAATTCCGGATCATCCGCACGACCGTACCGAATCAATGAGGCTGATGCATCCAGTTTGGGATCCCGGTCAAACAAGCCGGTCTGGTCTGTCAGTATCACCAACGCCTTGGCTTCGACCAAATTGGCAACCAGGGCAGCCAAGGTGTCATTGTCTCCGAATCGGATTTCCTCATTGACCACTGTGTCATTCTCATTGACGACCGGCACGACCCCTATCTGCAGCAATTCACGCAGGGTACTTCTGGCATTGAGATAACGTTCACGATTAACCAGGTCGGCATGGGTCAGCAGGACCTGGGCCGTCACAATATTGAACCGGTCAAATGCCGATTCATAGCTTTGCACCAGACCCATCTGACCGACTGCGGCAGCCACCTGCAACTTCTGAAGTTCCCGGGGCCGTTCGGACCAGCCCAATCGGCGCATCCCCTCGCCGATTGAACCGGAAGACACCAACACGACCTCAACACCCTGGCGCCTCAAAGAGACAATCTGTCTGACCAGCAAGCCGATTGCAGCCTGATCCAGTCCGGACCCCAAACTCGTCAGCAACGAGGTGCCGACCTTGACAACCCAGCGATTGGATCCGGTTAATGCCTGGCGATCAGTCATTTTGCAATTGCTCCGACCGGTTTGCCGTTTGCGCGATCACTGATTTCATTGAGACGGCACATCAGATCGCCGACGAGCGGTGTGGTACCGGACCCGGTGACGGCCGAAATCACATACACAGGTGCCGTCCAATCCAGCCGCTTGACCAACGTCCTTCGAATACGGTCCGCTTCGGCATCGCTAAGCAGGTCAGCCTTGTTCAGGACCAACCAGCGCTCCATACGGGACAGGTTCCGGTCAAATTGAATCAGTTCGCGTTCGATCAGCCTGACCGCATGCAGCGGATCCGTCTCGTCCAACGGTGCAATATCCACCAGGTGCAACAAAATACGGGTTCGGCTGAGGTGCTTCAAAAACCGGATTCCCAATCCGGCTCCTTCGGAGGCGCCTTCAATGAGACCGGGAATGTCCGCCACCACAAAACTGCTGCCCAACCCGATTTCGACCACGCCGAGTTGTGGAAACAACGTGGTAAACGGATAATCCGCTATTTTCGGCCTGGCTTTGGAAATATGGCCCAAAACCGTCGATTTACCGGCATTCGGCAAACCCACCAATCCGACATCAGCCAACACCTTAAGCTCAAGTCGGATGAGCCGCTCGTCACCGGACTGTCCAGCAGTGGTCCGCCGGGGAGTCCGATTCGTACTGGACTTGAACCGGGCATTGCCCAGTCCCCGTCTGCCACCCCGGGCAATCAACAAAAGGTTGTTCTCATCCGTGACATCTCCAATCGATTGACCGCTCTCGGCATCACTGACCAGGGTGCCCAAAGGGACCGGGATCACCAGTCGGTCACCTTGTTTGCCAAAGCGGTCTTTCCCGGCACCATTCTCTCCGTTTTGCGCTTTATACAAACGGGTAAAACGAAAATCAGCGAGCGTATTGAGACCATTGTTTCCACACAAATAGATACTGCCTCCATCACCCCCGTCACCACCATCGGGTCCGCCTTTGGGCCGATACTTTTCCCTGAGAAAGCTCAAGCAGCCATTGCCACCCTTGCCCGCAATGACCCTGATGACCGCTTCATCGACAAACTTCATGGTATGACTATACTCCGTCGCATCAACTGGGTGGTCATCGAATCGGTTGTTCCAGCCTGCGCAGGTCCCGGCCGGACCGGCAAGTCCGCAAACGGAGTCAGCCGTTCCGACACAGCGTATAGCAGTCAGCCAAGAGACAAGGACACTTCCGCCACCCTCCGCTGGCAAATACGTACAAGTACCATTTGCCCTGGCTGGTGGCAAGGTCAACCACCCACGTGACAGGTCCGCAACAGATTACCACGTCCCGCCATCGATTGCGCCAACAAGCCAGTCCGTCACCGCACAGACTGGGGTCGCACCGGTCATCAGGTCTCCCTGTACTTTATTTCCTGGATGCACATGAAAAACCCCGCTTTGTTGCCAAAGCAGGGCTTCTTGAAGGCCATTTTCAAAAAACGTCAGTTGGTAACCACGCTCACCGTTTTTCTATTCCTGGGGCCCTTGATGCCAAATTGAACCTTGCCCGCCTCTGTGGCAAACAGGGTGAAATCCCGGCCAGCCCTGACATTCTTGCCGGGGTGGAAGGTACTCCCTCTTTGTCGAACAATGATATTGCCTGCCAGCACCTGCTCGCCCCCGAATTTTTTGACACCCAGTCTTTTGGAAACCGAGTCACGACCGTTTCTGGAACTGCCGCCCGCTTTTTTATGCGCCATTAGTCAAGTCCTATACTGTCTGATGAAACTGATACCAGCGAATCCATCTGTTCACTGTGTACCCTTTAGTTATGTAATAACCCTTTTTCAGTTCTTGTCGGATTCCGTAGCCTGTTCCACGGCATTTACATCCGATTCAGCGATCACCGGTTCCGCAGCCTCTTTCGCGACATCCTCCGCCGACTCAGGTAACGACGCAAGCTGGGGCATAGTCTCTTCCTGCGATAAGGTGGACCCCACTAATGCCGTGTCTTGTAAAGGCGCTTCCTCATCCCCAATTCGGGTGATTTGAATCTCGGTAAATGATTGCCGGTGTCCCTGTGTACGTCGATAGTTCTTTCGACGCTTCATTTTGAAAACCTTTATCTTGTTCCTTTTCCCATGCGATAACACGGTCGCGGTCACCGGGATTTCGACCACCGGCGCACCCACTGTCGCATGCTCACCGTCGCTCACCATCAAAACCCGCTCCAAATCGATCACACTACCTTGTGCGACTGATAATTTTTCCACTTTCAATCTATCGCCAACGATTACCTTGTACTGTTTACCGCCGGTCTCTACTACTGCATACATGATGCGAATCCGAAATGCTGTATTATTATGGCAAACTTTCCACCTTTTCTTATACAATTTAAGTAAAAAGCGGGATTGTTTAAGACGCGCGATTGTATCTAGGCGAATTCTCTGCGTCAATGCCTATTGCACCTATTGCACCGGCATCATGCTGACAAACATAATCATTTATACTATGGAACTGGCGCGCTACCTGGAACGATTCGTCCCCATTCACATCGATCCACTCATTCGAACGATTCACACCCTATTCGGGCAAATATTCGTCACTCCAAGTCCCGTAGCCAAACAATACCAAACAACCGCCTGAGTGACATGGATACATCGGATACGACTCAAACGGCCGCGTCGAAAGACTTGTTGGATCAGGCAACTTCGCTGGTATCGGCTGATCTGGAAAAAGTGGATCAACTCATCCGGGAAAGACTGGATTCTGACATTGCATTGATCAAGACCCTCAGTGCCTATCTGATTCAAAGTGGCGGGAAACGACTCAGACCCCTGATCTTGCTGCTGTGTGCCCGGGCCTGCGGATATCAGGGAACGGGACATATCAACCTCGCTGCGATTATCGAATTCATTCATACCGCCACCTTGCTTCATGATGATGTGGTTGATTCCTCTTCGATGCGAAGAGGACAAAAAACAGCGAATGAAGTCTGGGGTAATGAGGCGGCCGTCCTGGTGGGGGATTTTCTCTATTCACGCTCCTTTGAAATGATGGTTGAGACAGACAATATGGAGGTCATGCGTATTCTCGCCAGAACCACCAACGCGGTCGCAGAAGGAGAGGTATTACAGTTGATGAATGCACACTCACCGGAGACAACAGAAGCCAACTACATGCAGACGATTCTTCGCAAAACTGCCAGGCTGTTTGAGTCGTCCGCCTTGTTGGGAGGAGTCATACACAACCAACAAACCGCCATTCTCGAGGCACTTCGTCAGTATGGAATGTATCTGGGTCTCGCTTTTCAGCTCGTTGACGATATTATGGATTATGACTCGAACAGCCATCAAATCGGCAAGGACATCGGCGATGACCTTGCCGAGGGTCGGCTGACCCTTCCACTGATTTATACCATGCGTCATGCCAACGACACCGACCGGAAACTCATTCAGCGTGTCATCTTGCAAAGTGATCAAAAACGGGTCCATGACATCCTTAACATTGTTCAAGCTTCCGGTTCACTTGATTATGTCCGTCAAAAGGCCCAGGAACAGTCATCACACGCAGCAGATTCTCTTTCCGTTTTACCCGACTCCCGATACAAAAACGCCCTGATCGCCCTGGCCCGGTTCTCGGTAAACAGAAGTTATTGAGACACCATTCGACCAACACACGTTTCATCCGGCCATGATTATCCTGTTCTGTCTTGCCGTTCCCCCTCGGCTTCCCGACCCTCATTCGCCCATTGCAGCTGCCCGAACGATTCGCCGGCAAGCGACTCTGACGATGACTATTCACTACAAAACTGCCCGAGTGCACTCGGGCCACACCCGATGACAAAAAAATCAATCCTCTATTTCGGACTGGTCGCGCTTGTCGCCCTGTCCGTCACGTTCGTCATTTTGCCCGTCAACCAATCGATTGAAGCCCAATCCAAATCACTTCGCAAGGCGCCCGAATTCAGTGAGACGGACCCTCAAGCCTGGTTGAACTCGCCACCTTTGAAACTCGAGGATCTGGCCGGCAAGGTGCTGTTGATTGACTTCTGGACTTTTGAATGCTGGAACTGTTACCGTTCCTTTCCATGGCTAAATGATCTGGAAGAACGATTCAAGGAAGAAGATTTCCAGG
This sequence comes from Candidatus Poriferihabitaceae bacterium, assembly GCA_965214625.1. GTDB lineage: Bacteria > Pseudomonadota > Gammaproteobacteria > Arenicellales > Poriferihabitantaceae. The sequence goes on from OZ243962.1 coordinate 731,223, forward strand.
TTATCGGCATACATACGCCAGAATTCGAACACGAAAAAATCAGGTCCAACATCGTGAAAAAGATCGCTGAATTCAAGTTGCAGCATGCCGTCATGATGGACAACGATTTCACCTACTGGCAATTGATGAGAAACCACTATTGGCCCACCTATTACCTGATTGACAAACAGGGTTATATCCATTCGAGGTTTATTGGTGAAACCCATGCCGGCGATAACAATGCGCGGAAAATTGAATCCACGATCAGGACACTGCTGGCATTACCCGGCTGACACCGGACCGGCAGTCGGGCAACCATGCCCGTCATGCGGACCAGGTTCATCATGCCCTCAGACAGTGGAACTCACTGACATATAACTGCGCTGTTGTGACACCGACCCGAATAGCATCATGAAAATCGCCAGACTCCAATTACCTGATCATCGCATCTGTCATGCCGTGGCTCATTCCGATGGATACTACACCTTGGCGGAGGGCGACCTGTATGACGGATTGAACGACACCGGCCAACGTATTACCGGTGACCTCCTGGCACCGGTTCAACCGGTCGATATCCTGTGTATCGGGCTGAACTATCGCCGACATGCACAGGAAGGCGGTTTTCCCATACCACGATATCCGGTGCTGTTTGCCAAAACCACAACAGCCATACAACATCCCGGCGCACCCATCCGACTGCCCCGGAAAATCAACAGCACCAAGGTCGACTATGAAGCGGAACTGGCCATTGTCATTGGAAAGACCTGTTATAACGTGTCCGCCGAACAGGCCCTGAGCCATGTGCTCGGGTATACCTGCGCAAACGATGTCAGTGCCCGGGACTGGCAAAAGCATGCCGGTGGGGGGCAATGGTGCCGAGGCAAGACATTCGCCACGTTTTGCCCTTTGGGTCCGACGCTTGTCACCGCAAAGGACATATCCGATCCGAACAACCTTGCCATCAAAACCCGGTTGAATGGCGAACTCATGCAAGACTCCAATACCCGTGACATGATCTTCAGCGTCGCTGAAATCATCCAGTTCCTCAGTGGCAGCACCCGCTTGGCACCCGGCACGGTCATTCTCACCGGGACGCCCGAGGGAGTCGGATTTGCCCGGACCCCTCCGGTCTATCTGCAGCCAGGAGATGAGGTCACGATCGAGATTGAAACGATTGGATCACTCACCAACCCCGTTACCGAGGAAATCGTATAATCTGACTGGCATCACACGCCGTTATCTGATGGAACGCTCCTGCGGTGGGTACCGCCAAAAGGTAATCGAAACCACATGACACCCCGCATCGGAATGGATTTCACTATCGACAGGTTCATCTGCTGATATTATGATATAATATAACAATAAATTATCAGTGAGGCCATTGTCATGAGCCAACGGCAAATCAATTTTCGCAATCAACGACATGATCACCGGATCTGTATCAACAAGGCGTTGACCCGGGCCAAGACGATCTGCCGGGAAAAACAGGCCCGTTTCACAATCCTTCGTCAACGGGTACTGGAAATCATCTGGCAAAGCCATCAACCGATGCGGGCCTATCAGATTCTGAGCATCCTACAGCTCGAAAAAGACAATGCGGAACCCCCCACAGTCTATCGCGCCCTTGATTTCCTGCTTGCACATCAATTGATACACAAAATCGAATCCCTCAACGCCTATATCGGCTGCGAGTCCTCAAACCGACAACACCGCTGTCAATTTCTGATTTGTTCCGGCTGTCAACAGGTGCTTGAAATGGAAGACCGCGAACTTTCACGGTTGATTATGCAAAAAGCGGCTGCCCGTGATTTCAACGCCAGCTATCAAATGGTAGAAATCAGGGGCCTGTGTTCCACTTGCGTGGCGCAATAACACCTGACTGACAACCCAATCAATGAAAACAAAGCACAATAACCCTGTGCTTGTGAATCTTCAGGACATCTGTGTGCATCGGCAGGGTGAGGTGGTGCTGGATCACATTGATCTGGTGGTGCATTCAGAGGAGGTCGTCACCCTGATCGGCCCCAACGGGGCCGGAAAAAGTACTTTGACAAAAATCGCACTGCGGCTGATCAAGCCGGATACCGGTCAGGTCTGGGTTCAATCGGGACTCCGTATTGGCTATGTCCCCCAGACCATTGATCTGGATCCAACCCTGCCCATTTCAACCCGGCGATTCATGCAATTGTCGGGCAGTCGTTCCGCACAGCAGATACACGAAGTATTGGAACAGGTCGGCACCCCGCATTTGCTGGATTCGCCGTTGCAAGCGGTATCCGGGGGAGAATTGCGGCGGATATTACTGGCTCGGGCACTGCTGTGCCATCCTCAACTACTGATTCTGGATGAGCCGACCGCTGGCGTGGATATCACCGGTCAGGCGGAGCTATATACCCTCATTCAAGCCATCAGGAAGCAGCGTCAATGCGGTATCTTGTTAATTTCCCACGACCTCCATGTCGTGATGGCAACGACCGACAAGGTAATATGCCTGAACCGGCATCTTTGTTGCACCGGTTCCGCTGAACATGTTCAGCAGCACCCGGAATTCATTGCCCTGTTCGGTAATGCGGATGCCGGCAAGTTTGCCATTTACCCGCACCATCATGACCATTCCCATGATCTACGCGGAGAGGTTCTCATTAAATCCCAACCAACCGTCCGAAAATAATCCCATGGATGATTTCCTCATACGGGCACTTGTCGGTGGCATCGGTGTCGCTGTCGTCAGTGGTCCACTCGGTTGTCTGGTCATCTGGCAAAGAATGTCTTACTTCGGAGCGGCGCTTTCGCACGCTGCCTTGTTGGGTATTGCACTTGGTTTGTTGTTCGAAATCAATCTGACGCTGGCCATTCTCTTCATTGCCTGCGGAGTCTCTGTTTTATTATTGCTGATGGAGAAGCTAAGACTGCTGACATCCGATACCGCCCTGGGCATTTTGGCTCACACTACCCTGGCGCTGGGACTTGTTGTCCTGACCCTGATGCCGACCGTGCGCACCGATCTGTTCGCGTATCTTTTCGGTGACATTCTGACCATCACCTGGACCGATATCCTGTGGATATATGTCGGAGGAATAAGCGTCATCATACTTTTAATAAACATCTGGCGCCCATTGCTCTCGCTCACCGTTCAACGTGAACTGGCGCTTGTGGATGGCGCCAATGAATCCCGGGTCCGTTTCATTTTCCTGATTCTGTTAAGCATTGTCGTCGCTGTCTCGATGCAGGTCGTGGGAATTTTGCTCATCGTGTCCCTGCTGATCATCCCGGCCGCCGCAGCGAGAAGACTCTCCCGATCACCGGAACAGATGGCACTGCTCGCCAGTGTCATCGGCAGCGTGGCCATTTTCCTGGGACTATTGCTGTCGTTGACCTGGGATACCCCTGCCGGCCCTTCGATTGTGCTTGTTGCCAGCAGTCTGTTTATCCTGTCATTACCGGTCGCTCTCCTCTTTCAGTCCGAGTGATCGAAGTGACAACCCCACGAATTATCAGGCACGGACCATGAACTGAAACTAGGTCCACACCTCGGTGCTGAGATAACGCTCACCGGTATCGGGTAATACCGCCAGCAAGGTTTTGCCCTGGTTTTCTTTTCGCCTGGCCAACGCCAGCATCCCGTAGGTCGCGGCACCACAGGAAATGCCGCCGAATATGCCCTCTCTCGTGGCCAGCAGTCGAGCCGTTTCATAGGCTTCTTCCGTTGTAATCGGCAAAATATGATCAAATGAACGCATGTCCAGCGTGTCCGGTATAAACGCCGGTGCAGTTCCCATTATCTTGTGTTTACCGGCAATACCCTGGCTCAGGATGGGTGAGTCGGCCGGCTCGGTGGCAACAATTGCAAGGCCGGGATGTCGCTGCTTCAAATACTTTGAAATCCCGGAGATTGTCCCACCCGTCCCCGTCGTACACACGATGATATCCAGTGTCTTGCCGAAATCCTGCCAGATTTCGTCGGCGGTGCTTCGATGGGACTCCGGATTAGACGGGTTATAGTGCTGCCCGACAAAGAAATAGCCATGTTCTTCGGCCAATCGCTTCGCTTCACTGATCGCCCCAACGGTGCCCTGTTCAGCCGGGGTCAGGACCACCTCACCCCCATACACCTTGAGAATCAGCTTGCGCTCCTCGCTCATGTCTTGCGACATCACAAACACCGCACGATAGCCCTTGACCGCTGCCACCATGGCCAACCCGATCCCGGTATTGCCGGAAGTCGGTTCGATAATCGTATCACCCGGTTTCAGCCTGCCATCCGCTTCGGCATCTTCAATCATTTTTAACGCCGGACGGTCTTTCACTGATCCCGCCGGATTAAAACTCTCGAGCTTGACCCACAGGGCACAAGTCGATTCAGCACCCAGACGATTCAGCCTGACAGTCGGCGTACGACCGATCGCCTGCAGGATATTGTGATATTTCATTCTCAAACAAAGCTTTAAAAAAACAGTGCGCTTGATCTCGGCCATACCACTCGGGCAACGCCTGTTCGTATTTTATCGATCGTCCCGTGCACACAACCGATCTGTCGGCCTGATAATGATGTTTCACGCATGATATCAGGATACTTTATCGGTAGACAGCGTTATAATATGAACAACTCCAGTGCGCTTGAATCCGATGAGTCTCGCCCAATACCCACCGTGCCACGGATTGATCCACACCCGTGAATGTGATGGGTTTTTCCGGTTTATACGGTCACCACGCCTGTCTCTCTGGATCTTCCATGATAACGGTATCAGTCGAAGAAGCGTCCATAAGGTGCGGCGGCACCATCCCGTCTTTCCCGGTCGATAGCACACTGGTCTGCTCCTAAGGTATCGTGCATTCATCGCCCGTGCCCGATCAACAATAAACCGCTTTGTGTAAATCAGTGTCCTGACATGAAAACCGTTCTAACAGGTATTACAACAACGGGGGCTCCCCATCTGGGAAACTATGCCGGTGCCATCAAACCCGCCATCGAAGCCAGCTGGAACCCGGAGACACGATCATTTTATTTCCTCGCTGACTTTCATGCATTGATAAAATGCCAGGACCCTCAGCAGATTCATCATTCCACGCTGGAAATAGCATCGACCTGGCTGGCATTCGGCCTGGACCCCGAAAGAGTTTATTTCTACCGACAGTCAGATATTCCCGAAATCGCGGAACTAACCTGGTATCTTGGCTGCGTCACCGCCAAGGGACTCATGAATCGGGCCCATGCCTATAAGGCCTCGGTACAAAAGAACCTGGAGAACCATGAAGATCCGGACCATGCCGTGACCATGGGCCTGTTCAGTTATCCCGTTCTGATGGCGGCTGACATCCTGATGTTCAAGGCGAATGAGGTCCCGGTTGGCCGGGACCAGATTCAGCATGTCGAAATGGCCCGGGATATCGCACAGAGATTCAATCACATTTACGGCAATCACCTGACCTTGCCCAAAGCGGTGGTCAATCATGATACCCCGGTCCTGCAGGGACTGGACGGTCAGAAAATGAGCAAGAGCTATCATAATACGATTCCCCTTTTCGTTCCCGAGAAACAGCTCAGAAAGAAAATCAACCAGATAAAAACCAATCTTAAGGAACCAGGAGAACCCAAGGATCCCGATAGCGCAACCGTCTTTCAAATCTGGAAGGCGTTCGCTTCACCCCAGCAAACGGAATATATGCGAAAAGAGTTTGAAAACGGCATTGCCTGGGGGGAAGCGAAAAAACAATTGTTCGAACTGATCAATACCGAACTAAAAGCACCGAGAGAACGATATCATGAATTAATCCGGCAGCCTGATCATGTCGAACAAATTCTGCGCGATGGCGCACAAAAAGCCCGTCATTACAGTCAGACGCTCGTCACTGACCTGCGTCATGCCATCGGTATTCGCCGTTTGAGCTAAGCGCGGTTGCCAACGGAATCGATCAGGCACTGATCGATGGGTGGCTTCCTCCTCTCAAGATCGACACGCTGATACACTTTCCCGGGAGAGGATGGGGCGGTATGCCAACACATCAGACTCATCGGTATTTCACAGCACGATACGATAACGATCCCTGATTTTCCGGTCAATAGCCGGTTGTAAATAGTTCGGGTTGTGTGTTTCGAGTATTTTTGTCACTCGGGCATGCGCTCTTTGCCAGATATCCTTGGCTCCTTTCTCAGCCCAGGTCCGGGGTTCTTCCCGGTCGGCAAGCTTGGGATAAAAATGCTCTTTTTGCATGGCTTCCATGGTATGGACGCCACCGAGGAAATGCCCCTCCCCGGTGATGGCCTCGCGAATCGCTTCAAAACCCAGGGTTTCCTCGGTGACCTCGACCCCCCTGATCACCCGGTAGACGTGAGACAGCATTTCATCATCAATGAGAAACGCCTCAAAAGAAGCCCCCAGCAGACTGGCCATCATGCCTGAGGATTCATACACCATGTTGGCCCCTGCGAGCCCGGTAGCCAGCGAGGACAAAGCTTTCTCCATCCCCATCTGTGCATCAATTGCCTTGGAATCCGCCATGCTTGCGGCCACACCTGAAGGCAGCCCCAACCAGTTCGAGAGCTGGGCTGACGCGGCATTGAGCAAGGTAATCTCACCACCACCGCCTGCAAATGCCCCGGTACGCAGATCAATCACTAAGGGCCAATTGGAGAAAATCATCGGATAACCCGGTTGAAAGAGATTGACCATCACCAGCGCAGCCAGTGTCTCGGCCAGTGTTGACGCCAGCATGCCGGCAATCGTCGCTGGCGAAGTCGCTCCCGACTGGGCCGCAATGATGTTGTTGATCGGGACACCCCGACGGATACATGCAAGGGCAACCTCAACCGCGTCGTGTCCATAGCGCAGGGGTGAAATAACGGGACTGACGTGCGCTTTGCAAAAGGGACGCTGCCTGAATTTTCCTTCCCCGCCCAGGGCCCAATCGAACATATCGACGATCGGATCGACATGCGCTGCCACCGTGAAACTGGTGCCCACCGGTTTCATCGTTCCCTTTAGCAGAACGTAGGCGGTATTGACATCCAGATCAAAATTATCAGGCACGTCAGTGGCCACACAACATCGGGTGAACCAGCTGACATTTTTCAGTGTATCCACCAGTCGGGTAAAATCATACAGATCCTGCAATGTCGACGGTCGATAACGCCCGGTTTGAAGATCCAGCGTCTGCACCGCAGCCCCACCTGTCCCGAAATAAACCTTGTCATCGCCCAACAGGAAGTCATGTTTGGGGTCCCGCCCGTAAAAGACAAAGGTCCTGGCCGCCCGGCTGATAATGTCTTCCACCATGCTTCGGGGGAAACAAAGACGACCCAATCGATTGATTGTCGCACCACGCCCAAGCGCCTGCTGCGTCAGTACCGGTGGCGATTCGCCCAGACCCAGTTCCGAAAGAATGCGCAAGGCGGTCGCGTAGATGGCCTCAATCTGGGGCTCGCTGAGCGGTCGATATTGTCCCCCTGTCTGCCCCGGAGGGCACGGATCAAACGAAGGGGGCCGGCTACGCAGTTCGTGCATCGCCTCGCGACTGCGCACCCCCCCTCGTCGAGTCTGTCTTCGTTGTCTTGGCATACGGATGGACCCTCATGGTCCGGAGAAAACACGCTCATTGAGCGGATCATACAAACACGGCGCAACCACTGTGGCCGGATAACACTCTTCGAGTATGGAGACCTCCAGGGGTGTCCCGATTTTTGCATAATCCGGCATCACGAAAGCCAGGGCAATATTCTTGTCAACCCGGTGACCATACCCGCCTGAGGTCACCGAACCGATCTGTCTGCCATTGGCATATACCGGGTCGCCACCGTGTGCGGGCGCAATATCACTGTCAATCACCATGGACACAAACTGTTTGTCGGGCCCCCGCTTGATTTGTTCAAGCAACCCTTTTTTACCGACAAACGCGGGCTTGTCCAAGTTGACAAATCGGGTCAAACCTGACTCGATCGGATTGTATTCATAGATCAAATCCGATTTCCATCCCCGATACCCTTTCTCAAGACGCATCGATTCGGTCGCATACAGGCCAAACTGAACCAGATCGTAAGATTGGCCAGCTGCCATCAGCAGATGCCAGACCAGATACAGCTGTTCATTCGCCACATGCAATTCAAACGCCAATTCTCCAGAGAAGCTGATGCTCATCGCGAGGACCTCAGCATGACCGACCATCATGCCACGTACCTGCAACCAGGGGAAAGCCGCATTCGACCAGTCACAACGGGGAGACACGGACTGCAACAGTGCCCTGGACTGGGGGCCGGCGATCACCAGCGTGGTATGCGTGGTGGTCTTTTCGACCAGCCTGACGGTCTTTGGCATGTATTGGATCAACCAGTCCCTGTCATGGTACTCCGCCGCCGCCGCAGAACCATACCAATAGCATTCCTCTCCCAGCTTGGCAATGGTCGCCTCACAAAGCACATTGCCTTTTTCGGTCAACAGATAACACAGATTGACCTTGCCGATCCTTTTTGGCAAAGACCCGCAGCTCATCCGCTCCAGAAACCCGGTTGCCCCCGGCCCGCTGATTTCATAACGATTAAACCCGGACACTTCCATCAGACCCACGCCGCTTACAATGCCGGCAACCTCCCGGGCCACGATATCCCGGGTCGCGGTAAAACGATAACTGTGCTCGTCGACAAAATCCGGCGTGGGTTTGAAAAACAGAGCCCGTTCCCAACCGGCAACCACACCCCAGGCACAGTGATAGTGATTCAATGCGGTGTACAGGGGAGTGGTACGCGCCAATCTGGCCGCCGGTCGATGCTCATGGGGAAGGTGGTAATGAAACTCGTTCTGATAGTCTTCTATCGCCTTCAAACAGGTGTACTCGATATTGGCGTACCGACTGAATCGTCTGGGATCAAGAAACCAGGCATCCCACTCACACTCACCATGTACCATGATTTCCGCCAGCACCTTTCCGTGCCCTCCCCCTTCGCCAATGCCTGCCCGCAACCCCAAACAGGCAAACGCGTTCGGCACCCCGGGAATCGGGCCCACCAGAGGCGCCCCGTCCACGGTATAGGTTATCGGACCATTGACTACCGTATGAATCCCGGTGTTGGTCAGTGCCGGCAACCGTTCAAATATTCCTTCCATGTTATCCAGACACCGGTCAAGATCAGAAGGACAAAGTGATTTGGTAAAATGCGGATCTATCCCATCCATGCCGAAGGGCTTGCAGTTTTGCTCATAGACCCCGACCAGTAACCCGGTCTTTTCCTGCCGACTGTAAAAATCGTCCCCTGGATCCCGGATAATCGGCACACGAAAATCCAACTGTTCGATTTCAGGCATCGATTCGGTTAAGAAATACATATGTTCCATGGAGGTCACCGGATGAGTCACGCCCAGCATTTTCCCGACTTCATTGACCCGATAACCCGTGGCATTGACTACCATTTCACAAGTGATATTGCCGTTTTGGGTCTGCACAACAAACTCGCCGTTTGATTTGCGCACGATACCCTGCACCGGATTAAATCGGTAGACTTCAGCACCGGCTGTCCGCGCCTGTCGGGCCAGCGCAAACGTCAACTGGGCAGGATCAATGTCCCCGTCCAGCGGGTCCCACCAGGCACCCAGCAATTGACCCGGGTTCATCAACGGGTGGCGTCGGCCCGCTTCTGCGGCATCGATAAACTCAAAATCCACATCCATTCCCTTCGCCATCCCGATGAAATGCTTGTAGGTATCCACCTGTTGCGGTGTATGGGCTAGCCGCATCCCGCCTGTTATGTGGTAATTTATGGGAAAATTTGGATCAGCGGCCAGTTGTCGATAGAGATTAATGCTATGGCGTTTGAGCGCCACCATCGTCTGGTTCGCTCCAAATTGGGTGACCTGAGCCGCAGCGTGCCAGGTTGAACCCGACGTGAGTTCATCTCTTTCAACCAGGACCACATCACTCCAACCCTCACGGGTCAAATGATAAAGCGTCGAACAGCCGGCGATGCCGCCTCCCACAATCACAACCCGAGCATGCGATTTCATTGTGTCTCCCCTCATATTGAAAACCGACGATCTTCAAGAAAATAAAACCGACCACAGGCAGCCGCGACCTCTTCCCGGCACCTGGAAGATCGCTCCGGTGGTGGTCAACCTGAATGCCGGGTCTCTCGGCGTTACCCAAACGTTTCCGTCATATGCAACCAAGGCCTGTCTGGATCATACCGGTTGACTCATCGCAAACACGACAGCGAACTGGATACCGCTGAGATTCAATCCAACGTCCTGTCGGGCAAGCATCCTGAGACCAGCGTCGAACCAAGGTCGCTGTCCATAACCACCTGCGATACCCATCATGTCCTCTCTCTCATCAGCGCATCCGCCACCACGATAAAATCGGTACCAACCATGACCGGGTTGAACTCCATTTCAACCAGTCGGTCGGCCCGGTCTTCCGCAAACTGGGCTAATTTCAGGATCATCTGGACGACGGCCTCGATATCCGTTCCGGGTTTGCCCCTAAAGCCGGACAACAGCGGATAACAATACAGGTTTTGAAGGGCGACAAGTACACGTGCCTGACTGACTGGTAAGATCAGCGTCTGAATATCCGAAACCAGTTCCACCAACACACCGCCACTGGCGATAACCATCACAAACCCAAACTGTTCATCCTGTCGAATTCCAATCAACAACTCGCAAATCGTCCCCTGAATCATCTGTTCCACCAATATTCCCTTTAGATTGATTTCCGCTTTATGACCGCGAACACGGTCAAGCATTTCACTGACCGCACAGGTCACCTGATGCTCATCACACAACTCGATGTGGACGGCATTGAATTCAGTTTTATGCACCAAGTCTTCGCTGACAAGCTTGGCCACAACCGGAAAACCGATCTCCTTTGCCACCGTCCCGACTCGTTCCCACGCTTCCAGTGGCACCATTGTTGAAGCCGGTATCGCGATACCATACTCCGAAATACTCCGTTTGCTTTCCCATTCATCGACCGTTCCAATCGTCAGGGTACTGCGTTGCACATACCGAATCATCCGAAACGCAGTGCGGTTTTTTTCAGCCAAGATCCGCCGTCGGTTCATCCCGTAAACACAGGCATTTCGGATAGCATCCAATCCATGGTCTATGCCCTGCAAAGGGGTCACTCCCCGGTTGATAATCGACTCCCTGATCTCCTGGCTCATGTTCTCGGACAGTTCACTGCAAATCGCCGATGGAATATTGCATTCATTCATGACGGCAGCGAACGAGATCCCATCAGAGACATAGTGAGAATTGTCTGCATGGATTGCTTTTGGTGGATAGTCCTGTATCAGGATCGCAGCATCGTATCCCGATTGCATCGCCGCCCTGAAAACAGTCGGCATGACCTCCTGATTACCCCACAATGGCGTGGTGTAGTCCAGCGGGTTGGAGACCGTGGCAATGTCAGGTAACAACGAGGCCAGTTTATCAGCAGCCACAACATCGGGTGGCGTTAACCGAAGCCCGTTCGTCTCGCCATAATCGGCTACCAGCGCCGCATCGCCGCCCGAGCAGGTAAAGGCGGCCAGACGATTGCCTTTCGGGACACCGGAAACAGTCATGAATTTGAGCGTCTCCAGCAATTCTGCCGGCGAACGGACCCTGATCACGCCGACCTGATCGAACAGTGCCTGGTAAGCCTCATCAGCCCCGGCCAGGGACCCGGTATGGCTGACAGTCAATTGTGACCCGATCGATGAACTGCCCGCCTTGAGTACCACCACCGGCTTTTCGGCCTCGAGCGCTCGGGTGCACGCCCTGGCGAAAGACGGGATATTGACGATTCCCTCGATGTATAATCCCATTGCGGACACGGCCGGGTCGTCCACCAGGCAGTCGATATAATCTTCCATCGCCAGTACTGCCTGATTTCCCGCAGAGATCACATACGCAAAGGGAACCGAACGCTGGTTCATCGTCAGGTTGGCAGACATCATGCCACTTTGCATGATCAGGGCAACCCCTTCCGTGCAGGTTGATTCCCCTGCGCCAAATGGCCATAAAACAGCTCGATTGGTGTAACTGATGACGCCATAGCAATTCGGTCCGACCAGTGCCAGATCGCCTGCCGCGCAGGCCAGCGCGCGTTCGCTCTCGGCGCCCTTTGCGCCCAGTTCCCCATAGCCCGCGGTATAACACACCACCCCGCCTGCGCCCATTTGACGCAACCGGTCGACAATGTCGATCACCGAATCACGGGGGGTTGCCAAAAACACGGCATCGGGGGCTTCCGGCAAATGTTCGACCGAAGGGTAACAGGGCTGGCCACCCAATGTTTCACGTTTGGGGTTCACACCCCACACAGGGCCACTAAAATAGGCCGCACACTGACGGGCAGAAAAGTCGGCATCCGTTCCACCGATAAAAGCGATATGACGCGGCCTGAACAACCGTTGGAGATTGACTTTTCTTTTTGACATCATTCGATTATCTTTACCCCTCCGGATCGATCACCACCGGCAAACCAAGCGCAATCATATACTATTTTAACAAAACACCGCCCAAACTCTTTTTGACCAGACAACCTGATGACCCCCATGCCCAATCACTCCCCAGACATTATTCTTGATGAAAACGGTCCTGTTTTCGAAATTATCATTGACCGACCGAAGGTGAATGCAATTGATACCGCCACCAGTCGGAAAATGGGCGAGGCCTTTGTGTATTTCAGGGACAACCCGGCTTTGAAGGTGTGTATCATTACCGGCGCAGGCAATCGGATTTTCTCAGCAGGATGGGATCTGAAATCGCTCGACAGCGGAGGAACCCAACTTGATAACTGGTGGGAGAATGAAGATCCGGATCTCGGGGGGTTTGCCGGGATCACCGAACTGTGGAACCTGAACAAACCGGTGATCGCCGCATTGAACGGACTGGCCATTGGAGGCGGATTTGAAATCGCCCTTGCCTGTGATCTAATTATCGCCGCAGAGCATGTCGAATTCGCGTTACCTGAACTTCCCCTCGGTATCATCCCAGATGCCGGCGCGGTCCAAAGACTGCCCAAGCGTGTGCCTTACAATATTGCGCTGGAACTGCTGTATCTGGGACGACGCATGACCGCCAAAGAAGCCGCCCGATATGGGCTGGTGAACAAGGTGGTCGATCCCAGTGAATTGATCGACTGTGCCAGAAATTGGGCTGAACAACTGGCTCAGGTCGCCCCCCTTGCCCTTCAGTCCATCAAGGAGGTGTTGCGGGCAATAGACGGCAAGAGTACACAAAGCGCATTTCATACCATGCGCCATGATAAGCTTCCCAACTACCGGGCCATGCTCCGTTCCGGGGATGCCGAAGAGGGGGTCAAGGCATTTGTTGAGAAAAGGAAGCCGGACTTCCAGGGAAACTGACCATGTTGACCCGATCACCCACTGAGGTAAAAAACATCGCCTGTATCGGTGCCGGCCCGATCGGCGGCGGATGGACCGCCCACTTTCTGGCACAAGGTTATCGGGTGAAAACGTACTTGCATGACGCAGCTGAGATCGCCGCACTTGAGAATCTGCTGGAAACTGCCTGGGGAAGCTTGACCGAAATGGGTTTGGCGACTGATGCCTCTTTGGATCATTTCAGCTGGACAACTGTCCTTGAAGAAGCGGTCTCAGAGGCGGAGTTCATTCAAGAGAGTATTCCGGAAGTCTTGGCGCTCAAGCAGACACTCTATCAGCAACTGGGAAACCTCGTCGATCCGCAGGTCGTCATTGCATCGAGCACCTCCGGATTGTCCATGAGCGATATCCAGTCCGACTGTTCAACGCCTCAAAGAACCGTTGTCGGGCATCCGTTCAACCCGCCTTATCTGTTGCCGTTGGTCGAAATGATTGGCGGGAAAGCGACCGCCCCGCACACGGTTGAGTGGACCCGGCAGTTCTACGAGACCGCCGGGAAAGCACCCTTGATACTGAAAAAGGAGGTCCCCGGGTTCATTGCAACCCGCCTGCAGGAAGCAATCTGGCGCGAAGCCCTGCATATGATTGCCAACGGCGAAGCCACGGTTGAACAAATCGATCAGGCAATAGTCAATGGACCCGGTCCCCGCTGGGCACTGATGGGGCCTTGTGAAATTTTCCATATTGGAGGCGGTGAAGGCGGAATGGCGTACTGCCTCGAGCAATTCGGCCCTGCCCTCAAACTCCCCTGGACAAGATTAGCCGCACCTGCGTTGACCCGCAAACTGAAAGACACCCTCATCGACGGCTGCCTCGAGATGACAGATCACCAGAATTTCACGTCGTTAAGCCAAAAACTGAACAACGGACTGGTCGAAATCGCGAAAACGAAGAAAAGACTGGACACGCCGGATTAATGCCTCCGGCTGTTGCTGACGGCTTGACGGGCAAACCGTCGTTCAGGACAAACCCAGTTTTTGCCTGGCCTCGGCAGCAGAAAGCACCTTTGCGCCCAACCGATTGATAATCTCCACGGCCCTTTCGACCAGCATTGCATTGGTGGCCAAGACACCACGGTCCAGATAGAGATTGTCTTCCAACCCCACCCGTACATTGCCTCCCAACAACACCGCCTGGGCCACCATTGGCATCTGCATACGGGAAATACCAAAACCGGCCCAGATCGCATCATTCGGCAATGCCTGTTTCATCGCAGCCATCGTTTCAGTATCGGCACCAGCTCCCCACGGAATGCCCAGACAAATCTGAAACAGTGGCGGAACATCCACCAGCCCCTCGTCAATCAATGCCCGGGCAAGTCGGATCTGGCCAAGATCAAAGACCTCCAATTCCGGTTTAACACCCAATGTCTGCACAGTTTTTGCCATCTTTCTCAAAAAGGGTGCCGTATTGATATAGGTATCATTGCCATTCCCGAAGTTCATCGTTCCACAATCCAGACTGCAAATATCCGGCATGCAGTCAACCACATGTAACAGGCGCTCCTCCGGTCCAACCATGTCGGTTCCCGTACCCGGCAGGGAGGGATTTTCACTGTCGGGCACCCAGTCACCACCCATCCCTGCGGTCAAATTGATGATGACATCGATTCCACTGTCCCTGATTCTCTCCACTGCTTCTTTGAACAACGCAGGATCGCGGGAACCCTGGCCGGTCTCGGGGTCGCGAACGTGCACATGTACAACAGCAGCTCCGGCTTGAGCGGCCTCGATGGCCGCAGTGGCAATCTGGGTCGGTGTAATGGGAACCAATGCACTTTTTCCAGTGGTATCTCCTGCTCCCGTAACCGCACAGGTAACAATCACTTCATGATTCATGGCATTTCTCGTCAGACCTATCGTAAAAGGAAAATTCTAGCAGACTCCTGGGCATTTAAATATGACTCTTCACTACCAAAGACAATCTATACCGCAGCACAAGACATGTTCGGGGAAACCGGCTTGTCCTTCACGATTGTTTTTCAACCAGTTGCTTCAGCGATCTCAACTCGCCAAGAATAACCTGTTGTTGTGCATGCAATGCTTTTCTTTCCTCATTGGCATGATCTTCATGCTCGGTTTGCATGGCAGATACGATGATCCCGATAAACAGATTGAGAACGGTAAATGAAGTACACAAGATAAATGCAATAAAGAAAATCCAGGCATAGGGAAACTCGGTCATGACCGGTCTGACGATGCCCATTGACCAGCTTTCGAGTGTCATGATCTGAAAAAGTGAGTAGGCCGAATGGCCAATTGAACCAAACCAGTCCGGAAAAACACCCCCATAGAGTTTGGTTGCCATCACCGAAAACACATAAAACACCAATAGCAGTAACAGCATGATTGATCCCATCCCGGGCAAGGCAGCAATCAGTCCCCCGACGACCTTGCGTAATGAGGGAACAATACTGATCAGCCGCAGGACTCTCAAGATACGCAGTGCCCGCAATACCGACAGATTGCCGGTGGCAGGCATAAGGGCGATGCCAACAATGATAAAATCGAACACGCGCCATGGGTCTTTGACGAATGACAGCCGATAAACAAACATCCGAACCAGCACTTCAGCAGTAAAAATGGCAAGGACGACGCGGTCCATGATGGTCAGAAACGGGCCAAGCGTGCGCATCACATCGGGGTCTGTCTCCAATCCCAGTGTAATGGCATTAATCACGATCAGTACCAGTATCGCGGATTCAAAACGGGGGTTTTCGATGATGGCTTTTAGCTTCATACTGATATCTAATGAGGTAAAAAGAGATATATGGGTTCTGGTAACAATGTTTTAAACGGCCTCAACCTGTCAACCAGGCCAAGCAGCGTATCTTGCAGAAAGAACACGGAACCCGGAGGAGGGCAATGGTGCACACAACCGCAGCGAGCACCACCATTGGACCTGATAAAGCATCACAATGCCAAGCATCTGCTCGGTTCGCCCTTTAACGGGCATGCGGTCTGGTGCATATGCAGTGTGGTACACGCCTTATCCATCCCGGCTTCGATGCGGGCAGGCCCCTGACCGCTGACCTGCCCCGCCCTTAGCACGGTGACCGCATTATACACCACACGATCGGCCAGCCCCGCTCCCCGCCGCCGATACAATTTCGATAACAAACCATGGAATCGATATCATTTGACATCGGCAAGAAAACACCTTGCTGATGTATTTCATCATCTCGGTCAAATCAGACATAATGGGCACAACCAGTCCGGTTTTATGATCATGTCCATCACCAACACTCGTTCTCTTTGGTCACGCCACTCGCTGGCCACTTCGTATTGCAAAGTCGTGTTCCTGGCAGGACTCCTTGTTGCTTTCGAAAGTTTGACCTGTCAGGCCATTTTTGCAGACAAACACGATGGGTTCGTCGAAAACGTCAGAAAATCCTTCAGCGTGGCAGGCTATCAGTTTGAGATTACCCATCCTCAAGTACTGACCCTGGAGGCGCTCAATCTCGACCTCAATCAACCCAGAATCCTGTTTTTCCATGGCCAACGCTTGTTCGTCGGTTCAAAGTCCGGCGAAGTGTACTGGCTTGACCCTCCCTATCAAAAGGCAAACGTGCTGGTCACGCTCGACCGTTATCCTCACAGCGTGGTGGTCCGCGACAACATGATCTATATTGCCCGAACGAATGGCATCTATCGCGCTCCTTATTCCGCCGAAACCCGACAACTTGATGACCGGGACATTGCCCTGTTTGTGTCACTGCCCGGCGGCGGAGGCCACAACAGCCGCACCCTTAAACTGGGCCCGGACCGACGACTGTATGTGAGCCTGGGTATTCGGGGAAATTGTAGTGATGAATACCTCGATTACCGCTATCCGGTCAGTTTGCGCCGCGGTGGAATACTGGTCATTGATGAATCGGGTGACCATCCGACGCTGGTGCCCTACGGAACCGGGTTGCGTAACCCGGTGGGATTTGACTGGCATCCGAAAACTCAGATGATGTATGCCAGCAATAATGGCCCTGACCATCTGGGCTACCATCAGCCACCGGAGTATTTTTCAAAAATCACGCCCGGTTCATTTCACGGGATGCCGTGGTTCCAGTTTGACGGGCATACCATCCACAGGGATTCATGTGTTGATTCAGCCCCACCGGGTCAGCAGACAGATATCCCCTTGCCGGTCGTGACCTTTCCCGCCCGGATTGCCCCCATGGATATC
Source organism: Candidatus Poriferihabitaceae bacterium (assembly GCA_965214625.1). GTDB lineage: Bacteria > Pseudomonadota > Gammaproteobacteria > Arenicellales > Poriferihabitantaceae. The sequence continues at coordinate 748,756 of OZ243962.1, forward strand.
CATTTTGTTGACAATCGCACCCTGCTTGAACCGTACTATGGAAACGCCATTGTCGCCTTGCACGGCTCTTGGGCAACCGATACCAGCAACAGCAACGGTGGACCGGCCAGCCGGCGACATCCGAAACTGGTGATGGTCAGATTCGATCACGGAGTCGCAAAGGATGTCGGCGACTTGCTGACCGGCTTTCAATTGCCGGATGGAAGAAGATGGGCACGCCCCGTCGGCGTGGCGATTGGGCCCGACGGCCATATCTATTTTACCAGTGACGCAGGGATAGAGGGGCTTTACCGGCTGAGGGTAAAACCACAGTGAATCCGATATGCTGACCCTTGCGATAACCCGCGACGTTCACCCAGCGTCCGGTATGGACCCGAAAACCGACGATCATCAATCATCGTTAATCTGTCTTGCGCTCCAGTCGGGGCACAACTGCATCATAACTGAAACGGCAAGACACAGACCGGGTTGGAGCCGACCCAAGATGCGTTTGGCGTAACCATTCCCGAACTCCCCTGTTCAGTCATATTGTGGATCACACTATGGCTGGAGCCACTATAACGACGTCTTCTCGGCAACGTCGGCATGATATTTGTCGGCAATTTTCGGGTAGCTTCTGGTCCAGCGCTGCCAGTATTTATAACCGAATATGTCCGGTATTTGGTCACTCGCCATCCCATCAATCCCCTTCGCCATCTCTTCTCTTGAGGCCATCAATCCCGCTCCGCGATGGCTGGGGCTGTTGTTCACCTTGTCAAGATAGACGGTCGAAAGGGGAAGAGGATGCAGTCGCGTATTCAGATCGGGACTGTAAAAAAACGCGGACGAATACCGGGTTCTCGTTGCGCTATTGATGACCCGATGGGGCGTGGCAACAAAATAATTGCTTGTCATCACCTGCAGGAGTTCACCGATATTGACCACCAGACTACCATCAAGTGGCGGGATGGCAATCCAGTCTCCTCGCATTGACCTTGCCTCCAACCCTGCGACATCGTCTTGTAACAACAATGTCAGGAATCCTGAATCCTTGTGTCTGCCAACGCCCTGCAGACCCGGCTTTCCCGGAGGATATTGAATCAACTTCAGATAGGGAGAAGGCTCATCACCGAATGCCGCCTGCAGGCTGTTTCCCGGCAAATCCAAAGACAGCGACATGAGTTGCAACAAGTGCTTCGACAATGAGGAAAGTCGATTAAAAAAGTCTTCGACAACACTCCTGAATCCCGGCAGGTCGGCTTCATTCGGCCATTGGTTCGGACCGATCAAACGTAAATAATAGGGGTCGGGATTGGGAACAGGCGCCTTGTCTACGCCCAGGTCAAGTTGTTCTCGATAATCGACCTGATTGTTCGTCAACTCGGAACCGAGCCTTTCCCAGCCCCGATAGTGTGGCGAGTTTGCCTTGTCAAGTGACGCTTTGATGGATTCAGGGAGTGCAAAAAACCGCTTTGTCATCGACAGGTACCGTTGGCAGACAGCGGCCGGAATGGAATGATTCACAACATAGAAAAATCCAACCGAATGACAAATATCCCCTATTGTTCTTGCCAGTGCCTTTTTCGAACATCCACTCCCCGAGAAGCAGGACGCCATATCAACAACAGGGATTGATTCTGTCTCAGAGGGTGCTATCATTTCTCTCACATACAATCTGATCGATTTATTATAACTGCGCTCATGATAGTAACCTCAAAATTTCAATTAGGGCAGGTCGTACGTCATAAACTTTATTCCTTCAGGGGAATCATTTTCGATGTCGACCCCGAATTCAACAATACGGAAGAGTGGTATCAGAATATTCCCGAATCTGTCCGGCCGGCGAAAAATCAGCCATTTTATCACCTGCTGGCAGAAAACGATGAAACTCAATATGTTGCCTATGTTTCAGAACAGAACCTACTGCCCGATGAAACCGGTCAACCGGTCGGTCACCCCCAGGTGAATGATATGTTTGTCAGGGATGACAACGGTAACTACGCCTTGAAATCAGGGATTGCCCACTGAGCAGTTTAAGTCGCATTGATCTTCCAAAGAAACCAAACCGCGCAATCGGATTGGGTTGGGATGGCTGACCGGCTTAGTCGGTCAACATGTTTGTCATCTTACTTACACAACGCAGCGATTGCACTTCATCCGTAATATCGAGTAAAACCTCTCTCCACAGGGATGATGAGTAGATTATGGGTAGCGGACTTATCGCAATATCCGACCCGGGACTAGAACCGACCCGGAACCGTCACCAGTCCGATGGAGAAAATAAAGATTCCTGACCTTAATGGGGTTTGCCCCTTTCTCATCGCTCACTAGGTATCGACAGACAGCAGAACAGATGCGTCCCAAAACTGCATCAGAAATGAAAGCATTATCGGGAGGCGGCATGTCCGTATTTTGCGAAGCCTGGCCCAGGCAATAACCGTCTACCGGGGTTTTGTCGCTTTCCAGTGCGTCGGTCTCAACTCACCCCTGTCAAGCACCACCAGCATCGCCTCCCAAACCGCTATTCCCTGATCGGCCGACGTTTTCCCAATCTTGTCGACCAGTCGGCGATACATCGAACCAGATAGTGTGGCATGTTCCTGCTTGGCGACTTCCCGGTACCATGCATTGCGGTCATTGAAATGGAGATCAACAAACCCTGCGTTCACCAGTGCCGTACGATACTCTGTCAGGCTGCCCATTCCAAACCCGAGATCTTCCAGCTCGATATAGTGCGCTAACTCAGCGGAAACCGGTCCCTCGCTCTTCATCCAGTCACTGGCAATGAACTGACCGCCTGGCCTTAAAACACGATACGCCTGCTGCGCAATAAACTGCTTGTCAGCGATATGAATAATTGCATCTTTACTGAAAACCACATCAAAAGACGCTTCTTCAAAAGGCAATTCGCCGGCCTCGACATGCTGAAAAGACAATCGGTCGTACAGTTCCCGTCGCTGGGCCCGCGAGACGGCCTTTGTGATCACAGAGGCTTCAACATCAATCCCGACAATGTGGCCCGCACGATGCTGTTCAACCAGCAATTGGTCAATACCGCCGGTACCACAACCGATATCCAGAATCCTTTTGCCTTCAAGCGATACGCCCTCAACCAATTTGGCGACTTCATCAGGCCCACCCGGGGACAAATACCCCTCGCCCCAGATCATCTCCAGCAAACTGACCAGATTATCATCATATTCCTGGTGGTCTGACAACTCCATACTCACCTCCTATTTTGTATCATTCAAATTCATCCACCAACACTCATGACGGGTCTCCCGTCACATTACCGGTATTCACTTTGAACCAAATGCTGCATGACACTAAAATTTCAGTCGATGCGCATAAAGCGCTTCATAATGGGGCAGCGACACCCTGAACAATCGCTCCATATGCGGATTGGAGTCAAGCGGTGGATAGTTGCGACTTTGTTTTTGCAAGCCAGTACTGGTCTTCAATTTGTCATGAAAACCATCCTTATCCGTATTCCAGGTAGGATTTGCAGGCTGACCCTTTTCTCCTGCATCCTCCCAGTTCATGGCTTCGGGAATGAACGGGAGGTTGACGGCATTGCAATAAGCTTCGATCCCAGACGCAGGCCGCGCCAACAATTCATCCGAATCGAGCACCGGCGGCACCGAACCGGTTCGATCGGCAATGCGTTTGAACAGGGTATGCAAATCCTCATAACCCAATTCACCCAACGCAAGATCCGGCCAGCGCGAGCACATCGACGTAATAACCTTTTCGGGATCACGGATTAAAAAAGTATGCGTGAAACTGTCGAGAAACGCATCATCAGCAAAATGCATGATCGAATAGGCAAAATCCTTGATAAAAACGGGGTTGCACTGCACCTTCTGCTTGAGTTTCCGGTGCACCGTATCCATTGTCAGTTCAGGCGGGGCTTTGATCGTCGACTCAGCAATATAGTAGCGATCACTCCGTCGACCTTCACCATAATAAAACGCTTCGTTATAGGGTTCATGGAAGCAGAGCATATCTCCCCGGTTGGCCATCACCCATTCAAATGCCGTAGAGGTCGAACGAGGCGTCGCCCAGAGTGCCAGAATTTTATTCATATTCAAACCTCATATCGAACACTATACGCCATTGATAATCGATTTTTTTCGGGCAGTCAATATTTTGTTTAGCCGGTGTCGGCGCATTTCAGAACAGTGCACAACTTCCCTGTTATTTCCTGCCATTTGGAAACGTCCCCGGGGCATCAAACTCGACCGATATGAACCCATCAACGTGCAGCAAACGACCCACTGCCCCGGTCTGTGAAAACCCCGTGAATCGGGGAATGGCTGTCCGAGATGGGTACACGTCGGACACCGTGTCAATTGCCCGACGCCTGGCGTAGACTGTCTTTCAGATTACCTCTCGGCTTGTTTCAGTTTGCCGAACAGGCGCTGGGCAGACAGAACACGCACAAGTCAACCCTTGCCAAATAACCCATTGCGTCTCAGCCGACAACACGGCGGCTTTGATATCGCTATCGCTGACGGATTACCCGAGTAGCTGTAGATTCAACTGAAATATCGGGTCTCCGGAAAACCAGAAGATGGCCGAACACATCCGTCGCTAATCAACAATATGATATACGGGTGCTTTTTCCATCTGCCACTCGCCGGAATGTCGATCATATTGGGACAAGGTAAAGCAATGCCAGTCTTGATCGTCCAATTTGGGGTGGTCCGCACGATAGTAATAGCCGGGCCATCGGGTTTCCTCCCGAAACATGGTGTGATGTGTCACCGATTCGGAAGCCAACAGACGATGCTGCAGTTCCCATGCCCGCTGAAGCTGATGGAAGTCCTCTGCCGCCAGATGATCAAGATCCTCTTTCAACATTCCGAGCAACTCCAACCCACGATTCAGCAGGGGCGTGTTCGTAGTGTAATGGGCGCTGATCCCACCCACATATTCATCCATGATCTTCTCAAGGCGCTGGAGACCATGCAGCGGCAGGATGTAACTTGGCGAAACGGTACCCGCAACAATTTCATTGCGGCCGACCTGGTAGTTCTCCATCGGCTGAAAGACAATCTTTTTCAACGTCTCGTATTGCTTCTCACCGACTTGAAACTTCTCATTTCGCATGTCATTGACATAATTCACGGCGGCCTTCGCCGCAATTCTCCCTTCGGTGAAAGACCCTGAGGAGAACTTGTGTGCGGTTCCCCCAATGGTGTCTCCGGCACCAAAAAGGCCGTCCACGGTCATCATGCGGTTATAACCCCATTGATATTCCGAAGGGGCATAGTCTGCCGGTCCGCTCGCCCAGGCACCGGAACAGGTCGCATGGGAACCCATGACATACGGTTCTGAAGTGGTCAGTTCAGGATTGATATGTTTGGGGTCGATATTCTGCGATGCCCATACCACGGCCTGTCCGATCGTCATGCCAAGGAAGTTCTCCCATCCGACCGTTTCCTTGTGTGGATCCTGAAAGGCTTCCTTGGTCACCATGTGTATCGGACCACGCCCGGCCTTGACTTCTTCAAGAAAAGCATGATTACGCAAACAGGTGGGCACCGGATGGCGATCAATATAGTCCCCGACCAATTCCTTCGTATGGTCATACCAGTTGGATTCATACTCCTGGCCGTAGGCATTTTGCGTATACGTCTTGAGGTGGAGGAAGTACGCACCGACCGGCCCATAACCGTCCTTGAATCGGGTCAGCACGATACGGTTCTCCATCTGGGTCATTTTCGCACCGGCCAGAATCGGCAAGGCATAGGCCGAAGCACTGCTCCATGGCGCATACCAGGTTCGCCCCATGCCCTCGCCCACCGACCGCGGCTTGTAGATATGAGAGGCGCCACCGGCACAGACGATGACCGCTTTTGCGCGAAAAACATAAAAATCACCGGTACGGACATTAAAACCGACCGCACCACCGACCCGATTCGGCTTGGACTCATCCATCAACAGGTGGGTCACCATGATTCGGTTGTAGATTTCGGTGGCCGCCTTGCGCGCGGCTTCGGCAACCAGCGGCTTGTAGCTTTCGCCGTGAATCATGATCTGCCATTTGCCTTCACGCTGATATCGGCCTGTCTCGGGATCCCGCATAATCGGCAACCCCCACTCTTCGAACTTGTGTACGGTAGAATCAACATGGCGAGCGATGTCATAGCCGAGATCTTCGCGTACCAGTCCCATCAGATCGTTTCGGGCATAGCGAACGTGATCTTCCGGCTGGTTCTCATTCCACTGCATGCCCATGTAGCAATTGATTGCATACAGCCCTTGCGCTACCGCTCCGCTGCGTTCTATGTTTGCTTTCTCCACGCAAACCACTTTCAGGTCGCGACCCCAGTACCTCGACTCATAGGTCGCGCCACAGCCGGCCATACCTCCGCCAACGACCAGGATATCGGAATCGACCAATACCGTTTTATTACGTCTGCCAAATAATCCCACTAGACTACCCCCTGCCGCAACTGGTTCGGTTTTAATGCCGGCAAACCCCCTTCGATATTGAGGGCTGTCGGTTCATGCGCGAGTTCCTGGGATCTCAGCGCTTCCTCGTCAGGCACTTCGAGTTCGGAAGGAGAGGGAATGGAACCCCATTTTGTCGTGCGGATCGGCGAAACAAAATTTTTCTCCCGTCCGTCGCGGAACTGAATCTTCCACGAAATCGTCCCCTTTTCTTCCTCTCTCAATGCCCGAACACTGTGACCGAGCGGCGCAAAATCAGCATAACCCCGCGCATCAATGGCATTTTGCGGACAGGCTTTGACACAGGAATAACACTCCCAGCACATATTGGGTTCAATGTTGTAAGCACGTCGATAGGTTTTGTCGATGTGCATGATATCGGAGGGACAAATATCAACGCAGTGGCCGCAACCATCGCAGCGGGTCATGTAGACAAAGGTAGGCATGTTATTTTGTTATCTCCTAAAAATCGTATTGGGACAATGACGTGATCGATGCATCATCACACTGAATGAAATGAATGCGTCCGTCCATCAATAATGCTGGGGCAGTCGGCGGGTGCTGCCGAAAACTTCCGGCTTGTCGGCCGGCGCGGGCAGGTTGCTTCTTGAACCATCCGCTTCTGCCACCCGTTTTTGCAAGGCCGCCGCCGGTTTGAAAAACATATGGGCAAATTTAGACCACGGAACCGAACCGAACAAGACCGTCGTCGACAGGATATAAAGACCGAACAACACGGTCGCACACAGTGACGCACCCATTGACTGGGTGGCTGACCAGAGCAATGCGAAAGTCGTGCTTGCCAGTAACGACAGGACAAACAAATCGGCCCGCACCACACGAAAGGGGGAATTGCCCTCTGCGACAACATCAGCGCGAATAAAAAACCAGAACCAGTAACCCCCGATACAGACCATCAGCGCACCGAGATGCCACAAAAAGGGCCATATCGCCGGTGTCTGGGCTGCTGTCGGATACTGGAATATCATGATCGCCGCAGTCACCACGTAAACCACAAATCCATACATGGTCAGCAGGTGGGCGATCCGGCGGCGGGCAGAACAAAACTCGGCAGAGGTCAATACCTCCACACACAGCGTTTTTACCGCGAGTGATGCAACTTCACCGGTACCGACCTGTCGCGATCCCTTGCTTTGCTGATGCTTCCAATTCTGGGAAAAATAACGAGCACTTTTCTTGTGCCAGACATCGAACAAGGTGCCTGCCGCCACAAGGACAATCATGACGATGACATAGACCTGCATCACAGTCGGGGAAATTAGCGTCGATATTTCGGCAAAGGGATTGGTAATCAACATAGCGCGAGAATGCCCTTGATATGAATCTGTATCGCGGCATTATGGGCCAACCTCTGTAGCAATTCAAGCGGCCATCATCTTATCAACGCATCCGACAGGCAGAGATCATCACGTGGCTGATCCGGAAAACAACAAAAACAAAAACACCCGTTTTTCATAAAACAAGAACCATAAAAATTTTTTAAATACAATAAATTAGGAATACTTTAAAAAGTAAGATTAACAAAATAATTATCTTTAGATGGTCCAAAAATTCGACATCGCCCACGGGCATTCGGCAGGCGATATGGAATTATCTTATGCTAGGACAAAAAACATTAGTGGCCCGATCGGGTCTCGGGTCGTTGTCTCGGGGGGCATTTTGAACGGGCCATGGGGCCCCAGCCATGAACAATCGGTTCAATCGACCCACACGATGTCCGCATCTATCGCGTGGCCGGTCATTCAACCTGTCTGCATGAACCGCTTTTTGCGGGTCAACCATTTGGACAGATCCTATTCGATACGCCTGAATGGCGGTTCGGTCAGGGTGCGACGACTGCACCCGTTTTGATCAGTCAACAATCGAAAGATAACCGACCCTCGCGTATTTTCTCTCATCGCTTCTCTCAGGTGATTGAATCTGATATTGTTGGTATCAGCAATGAGCGCCTTTTGCCGCGGTCTGGTTATTGAATGCTTGCCCGCTGTGAGTGCTCTGGGTTGTCTGGAATCATCCTGCTCCACACGTTGTGCGCTTTATCGATCATACCGAACTGATGAATGAATTATGGAAACTCAGTGCCGAAGAGACCACCACTTCGGTGTTAAAGAGAGACATCTCTGCACGAGAAGTCATTGAGCAATCCCTGGATCGATTGAATACAATCAATCCAAAAATCAATGCGGTTGTCCAGCAGATGCCTGAAAAAGCATTGGCTGCCGCGGACCGCATTGATGCCGCCATCGGACGGGGAGAAACACCCGGTCCGCTGACTGGCGTACCGGTGACCGTCAAGATCAATGTCGATCAAAAGGGTCAGGCCACAACCAATGGACTGGTAACTTTGCAACACAATATTGCCAAGCACGACAGCCCGGTGGTATCGAATCTGATCAAGGCCGGTGCTATTGTCATTGGCCGAACCAACACACCCGCTTTTTCGCTCCGCTGGTTCACCCGAAACCAGCTCCATGGGCATACGTGCAATCCGCACAATCCCAACCTGACACCCGGCGGATCATCCGGTGGCGCGGCAGCCGCAACCGCAGCGGGTATTGGAGCAATCGGGCACGGAACAGATATCGCGGGTTCGATTCGCTACCCTGCCTATGCCTGTGGATTACACGGCCTGCGCCCGACAATAGGCCGAATCCCGGCAGTCAACCTGTCACTGCGAGACCGCCATATCGGCCCCCAGATCACCGTTACCTCCGGCCCCATGGGCAGAACAGTGCGGGACATTGAACTGGCCTTTGACGCCATGTCCCAACCGAGCAATCTTGACCCGTGGTGGGTTCCGGTGCCCAAAAACCTGGGCGCTTTCAAGAAAGTGGCCGCAGTGTGTCCTTATCCCGATGGCCTCGACACCGTCCCTGAAGTCGTCGAGGCGGTGTATTTGGCAGCCAAGCATCTGAAAAATCGCGGCTGGCAGATCGTTGAAACTGACTGTCCGCCATTGCGTGAACCGATGCATCTGCAATTCCAGCTGTGGTTATCGGAATTCCATCTTGACCAGGGAGCGGCCATCAGGACAGAAAATGATCCCGATGCCAACTTTGTCTATGAACAGCTCATCTCGTTGCATGAACCGCCCACACTGGGCCGTTTTATGGAGATACTCCAAAAGCGGGTTGCGTTGATTCGAACGTGGCAGCAATTTCTGGCGCGTTATCCCGTCCTCATTTGTCCTGTGTCCGCCGAACTCCCCTTCCCCGATCAGCTTGACGTGCAGTCTCCCCAGGCATTCCAGCGTGTCATAGCGGCGCAAATGACACAAATCGGACTCCCGTTTCTGGGTATCCCGGCCATGACGGTGACCACCGGTAAAACCGACAGCACGCCACTCGGCGTCCAACTCGTTGCTGACCGCTACCGCGAGGACGTGTTATTTGCGGCAGGCAAGGCCATTGAGGCACAGAGCGACAAAATTGAAATTGTCAGTGACATTTGAATGACATCAAAGCCAAGTCTGTTCCGACCCTGTCGGTTTCAGGAGAAAGCAACGCCCTCAGCATCAGTTGCTGATTGCGGAAGTTCCGATTGGCCTTTCGTCGTCTCTTGGGCCTGAAGTCCGCACCGCGATGCATGCCGCGCGGTCGGTGTACAACAAGAGTGAACGTCAATACCGATCACCGTACCACTTCACGGGTTGATTCAAACACCCAGCATACGCATGGCATGGCATGGCAAGGCAGACGATTGATCGGTCAACGAGCTTATTCGTTCGAGACGGCCAGCGACATTGAAAACCGGTCCTATGAACCCGGTCCGATCAACCGCGTCGGGGGATCATGGAACGGGTCGCCCGGAATAACCGAATTTTCCCTAAGCCGTGGCCCCCGTCAGCTTGTCTTGTGTTTTGACGAGAAAGTCCGAAGCGTCATGGCGTTCATGCAACTGCTTTTCAAGCGGACCGGACGTCCGATTGACCATCCGACCCCGTTGCACGGCAGGCCGTTCCCTCAGTTCATTGGCCCATCGGGTCAGGTGTTTGTAGGAAGGGGCATCAAGAAATTCAGCTGCACCGTAAATCGCATTGAATGCCATATTTCCGTACCACGGCCAAATGGCCACATCCGCAATGGAATAGTCCGTTCCGCACATGAATTGATTGACCGCCAGATGCCGGTCCAATACATCCATCTGCCGTTTCACTTCCATCGAGAACCGATTGATTGCGTATTCAATCTTGGTTGGCGCATAAGCATAAAAATGCCCAAATCCCCCGCCGAGATAGGGCGTGCTCCCCATTTGCCAAAATAACCATGACAGGCATTCTGCACGCCTGGCGGGTTCCCGGGGTATCAGCGCACTGAATTTTTCCGCCAAATAAAGCAAAATGGAACCCGATTCGAACACTCGAATGGGTGTCGGCGTGCTGCAATCCATCATGGCCGGAATCTTGGAGTTCGGATTGACATCGACAAAGCCGCTGCCAAACTGCTCACCGTTCTCGATCTTGATCAGATGCGCATCATATTCGGCCCCTTCAAATCCCAATGCCAGGAGTTCTTCGAGCATCACCGTCACCTTGACACCATTCGGCGTGGCCAGTGAATATAACTGGATCGGGTGTTTGCCGACCGGCAGTTCGTGATCGTGGGTTGGGCCGGCGATCGGACGATTGATGTTGCCCCAGGTTCCACCGTCCCCGGTTTCCCACTTCCAGACTTTCGGCGGCGTGTACGATGTTTCGTTATTCATGACTTTATCCCGTATGGACTGAATGTTGACTGGGCTTCGTGTTCTGGCATGGCGGATGGGATCACCCTATCACTGCCCGTGACGACCCCGCGGCAATGATTGCCTGTTTGGTCCCTGAATTGAAACGGCCCGCGTTCAGACATGGCTCATTCAGGTTTTTGGAAGTGCGTTGGCGGGGTCGTAGAGGGCCTTGCAACCCACGGCCGCCACTATCACCGGAAATGGCTCGTCAAAATATTCCATGACCAGTTCAAGGCCTTCTTTTGCATACGCTCTGGGCAGGTAGGCAAGTCCGATATTTTTCCCGATCGACGGACCGTACGCCATGCTGGTCATATACGAACGGCGACCCTGCTCATCCACCAGGACTTGCCGGCTTTCAGAATCCACAATAGGCCACTGGCCCACCGGATAGCGGGCTACACCGTTTGAATCGACATTATCGGACATCGTCAGCGTACACAAGTAAGCCGGCTGGGTTTTCCGTTTGCGTTGCGCCAGGTAAGCGACCTTGCCATGAAAATCGGCTTCCTTGACCTTCGGCCGGGCCAGGCCGGCTTCATAAAGATTGTACTCGGTCAACAGGTCGGCATTCTGTAACCGCAGACTTTTTTCCAGTCGCCGCGTATTGGCATACGTCTCCACGCCCACCGGTGTTGCGCCCTGTTCATAGATCATATCCCACAGTGACAGGCCATAGCTGAAGGGAACATGGAGTTCCCAGCCCTGTTCACCGACATAGGAAATCCGAAAGGCGAGAACCGGAATTCCACGCAAAGTGAGGTGTTTCGTCGTGGCGAACGGAAAACGGTCTGCCTCAAGGTCCTGCGGCTTGTCGGCAATGGTCTGCAACAGGGCACGCGCATTCGGACCCCACAGTCCCAAACAGGCCAAATGATCACTGCGGTCTTCGATATAGACGCACCAGCGATGATCCTCCGCCATCCGTTTCATCCACACGAAATCTCGGTTTCCGGCATCGGCACCATCAATCACACGGTACCGGTCCCTTGCAAGACGAATCACCGTGAGATCAGCGCGCACTCCCCCGGCCCGATCCAGAAAATGGGTGTAGACTCCCTTGCCAATCGGCGTATCATTGCCCACCTTTGCGACACAGACATACTCCAAAAGCCGCTCCGCATCCTGGCCAACCACGTCATAGACTGCAAAGTGTGACAGGTTGATCATGCCGACATTATCAGACATGGCCAACTGTTCTGCATTGGATACCCTCCAAAAATGGCGGTTGTCCCATTCGTTTTCCCTCACTGGAATCCGACTGCCGTATTTTTCCAGCAGATGTTCATTCGAGGCATAGCCATGCGCCCGTTCCCATCCGGCCAACTCCATGAAATAGCCCCCCAGTTCCTTTTCCCTTGGCCAAAAGGGGCTCCGCCTAAGATCCCGGCCTTTGCTATAGGGTTCCCGATTGTGGACCGCCGGATTGTAAATCTTGAAGGCCGTTTCATAGCATCGATCATGAATATACGACGGGGTTTTCTGTATCGGATAGTAGCGGGCGACATCAATACTGTGGATGTCCACTTCAGTCATCCCATCGGTCATCATCTCCGACAGCACCTTGCCGATACCGGGGGCATCTTTAACCCACACCGATTCGGCATACCACAAACCGCGGGTTTCGGGTGATTCACCGATAGAAGGCCCCCCGTCAGCGGTAACCTGGAGCAGTCCATTGAACGAATGGCGTTCGTTCCAGCCGATTTCTCCCAGAATCGGTGTCAGTTCCATCGCTTTTTCCAGGGGTCCGATAATCTGCTCCATTTGCAACTCCCGCTGGGATGGCGACCAATGGGATTCTCCTTTTTTCCGCAAATCCTTCGGATGAACCAGACGAGGCGCTGTTTCCTCGTAATAACCCCATTCTATCTGTCCCCCTTCCGGTGTCATCGGATCACCCGTGTCTCTCAGATACGCTGAATTACCCTGATCACGTAACAGCGGATAGCCGATATGCTTTCCGGTCCCTTCAAATTCGGTATACGGGCCGAAAAAACACAGCGGATGGTCCACCGGCATGATTGGCAGGTCTTCTCCGGCCATTTCAGCGACAACACGCCCCCACAACCCGGCGCAAACCACCACGGCCGGCGTTTCAATATAACCGCGACTGGTCTGGACACCCTTGATACAGCCGTTTTCAATATCCAGTCCCGTGGCCGCCGTGTTGGCGAATGACCGCAGTTTGCCACTGGCAACTGCCTCGTCAACCAGTTCGCCGGCCACGGTCTGGGAACGGGGAATCACCAGACCTGCGTCCGGATCCCACATCGCGCCTTGAATCATGTCTTCTTCGAGCAACGGGAACAATACCTTGGTTTCCTTCGCGCTGATCATTTTCACATTGGTACCGAAAGCCTTGCCCGATCCCACCTTGCGTTTCAATTCCGCCATCCGTTCATCATCGTCATGGCGCGCGACCTCCAGTCCACCCACTCGAGAGTATCGGCCTCTCTTTTCATAAAACTCAACACTGTAGCGCGTGGTATAGCATGTCAGATTGTCGTGCGCTGTGAGATAGCAAAAGTCGGATGCATGGGATGTGGAACCGATATCGGTGGGAATCGAGGACTGATCAATGCCGACAATGTCCACCCATCCCTTTTCGATCAGATGATGCGCCACCGACGCACCGACAATCCCCCCCTGCCCGATGATGACAACGTTTGCATGCGCTGGAAATTCCGCCATGTTGTTTCTCCAGATAGTCAATGGTTCGATTCAGGAATCAGGTTTGAATGCACTGCTGTCTACCTGATGATCCCGTCAATGTTGAGAAGACGTTGGTCAACAGTAACCTCAATTTCAAACCACCTCCAAACGGGATTATAATCCCGTTTGTCTGGATAGATGAACCGTGAAACGACATCCCCGGAGTGATTTGATCCCGGTACCCGGTTGGGCTGCTTTTGAAAACCGTTACCAGGATGGACAGGAAAGCTCCCCATGCTCCGTTGACAGTCAGGCGTCATGCAGTCCGTCATCGGGATCAACAGGGTGTGACAACGTAATTGTTGGCCTTGTTGATCACCACAAGACCGGCGACTGTTACAATCGACTGTCTGTTTTCTGCTCGCTGATGCTTTCAGCTTCATTGCAAGGACGAACAGTGGTCAACACAATATCAATGACCTGACAACGCTTGACAGGAAGATGGCCTCTCTACAGTGACATGAAATACGGCGGCATCACCCCATTGAATCAATCAATCGACCGGAAAAACAGTGATGGAGAAAACGCAAAGAAAAGTAACTTGGTACAAGGTGGCGGAACGCAATGAACTGCCCGAAGGACGGGTAAAAACCGTCACCGCCGAGACCAAGAGCATGGCACTGACGCATGTCAATGGGCAGTATGCCGCGATGGATAACCGCTGCCCCCACCAAGGTGGCCCGTTGGGGGAAGGATCGATCGAGATAGGGACAGACGGACAGTGCTGGTTGCGTTGTCCCTGGCATGGATGGGACTTCGACCCGTTAACCGGAAAACCGCCAGGAGGACACGAAGATTCGGGACAACAGATGTATCCCGTCGCAGTGCGCGAAGACGGCATCTATCTGGCACTTGAACAGGAACCGCAAAAAGCACCGACCATCTCCGATGCCATGGTGAAAACGATGGTCAACTGGGGCATCAGGTCCGTTTTCGGCATGGTCGGGCATTCGAACCTGGGACTGGCCGATGCATTGCGAAAACAGGCCGTGGCCGGCAATCTGAACTACTACGGTATCCGTCACGAAGGTGCGGCGGCTTTTGCCTGTTCCGGGTATGCAAAGGCTTCTGGACGGCCTGCTGCCAGTTTGACCATTGCCGGTCCGGGTGCAACCAATCTGTTAACCGGGTTATGGGATTGCAAGGTGGATCGTGCACCGGCACTGGCACTCACCGGCCAGGTTGATATCCAGGTTCTGGGGCCAGGTGCCTTTCAGGATATCGATCTTGGCTCGGCTTTCCAGGCTGTGGCGGCATTCAGTCAAACGGTGCTGCATACCAGCAAGCACGGGGAATTGATGAGCCTGGCCTGTAAAACGGCACTCGTCCAGCGCGGCCCGACACACCTGATTTTTCCCGATGATGTACAAACATTGCCGATCACCCCCAAATCGAAAGTGGGCTATCCGGAGGGACGATTGGGCAATGAGAAAATCACGCCGGCACAAGAATCGATCGACCGGATCACCGAAATGATTGAGGCTCACCGCAGACCGATCATCATTGTCGGTTATGGCGCCAAGCACAGCATGCCCGAAGTGATACAGCTGGCTGAAAAACTCAACGCGCCTGTGCTGACCACTTTCAAGGGAAAAGGACAGATCGCCGATACCCATCCGCTGGCTGCGGGCGTGCTCGGTCGGTCCGGGACACCGATCGCCAGCTGGTTCATGAACGAATGCGACTTGATCCTGGTCTTTGGTGCCTCATTTTCAAACCATACCGGGATTACCGAAAAACGCCCCATCATTCAAGTCGACTTTGACCAAATGGCTCTCGGAAAATTCCATCCGGTCACGCTGCCGGTCTGGGGTGAAATCACGACCACCGTCCAGCTGATCTGTCGTCGAATGGATCATGAACCACACACGGTGGATCAGCGTCCTGAAGTCGCCACCCGCTGGAAAATCTGGCGTGATGAGAAAAAAAGTCGTCGACACGATGATTCAGGCAACGGCATCAACTCTGCATCTATCTTTGATTCCCTCAGTCGTGTCATTCCCAAAGATGCCATTATCGCGGTGGACGTTGGCAACAACACCTATTCATTTGGTCGCTACTTTGAATGTGATCACCAATCGGTGTTGATGTCGGGATACTTGGGCTCAATCGGTTTTTCCTTTCCGGCCGCCATGGGGGCCTGGGCCGCAACCCGGGATTTTGAAGAACTCAAAGGCCGAAAAATCGTCTCGATCAGCGGTGACGGTGGATTCGGGCAGTACCTGGCCGACTTTACGACGGCCGTGAAATACAAGATGGACATCACACATATCCTGCTGAACAATCACCAACTCGGAAAGATCACCAAAGAACAACGGTCGGCTGAGTGGGCAGTCTGGCAAACCTCACTTCACAATCCGGATTTTGCTGAATTTGCCCGACTCTGTGGTGCCTTCGGTATCCGAGTGACGGACAAATCCAAGATCGATGAGGCACTCAGCAAAGCATTGAATCATGAGGGTGCTGCCTTGGTGGAAATTTTATCTGATCCCAATCTGATATAGGGCTGTCAGCGTCCATTTCACGATGCCCGTGTCGCTGTTTTGTCCGGTCGCTATGGACTTTGCTGTTCAGTTCAAAATCACAACTGGTCCATCGAAACTCGAATATTGTTGTCCCGACAATGCAGGCTGTTGTAGACGGTTCCGTGCCCGGTCCCAATTGGACGGGCGTCCCAAGATAATATAAGGCCGTTTCATACAACCAGGTGTGCGGACTATCGCTGTGATAGGCTTCCTTGACAGGTTCTGTGACCCATACCCGGATAACGGTTGTATTGGCCGATCCGGGATATATTCACGCCATTCGGCCAACATGCAAGGCTCGGCTCTTCCCCATCGGTTGATTGAGTCACTTTCATTGGGAATTATATACCTCAATGCCCAAAGAGCATCAGGGGTATACAGTCACGCGGCTCTCGCTACCGCACCGGGAATAGTCCCACCCGGCAAGGTTGCCAGTCCGCGGTTCAGGAGATTGATCGATGCATTCAAATCCGCATCCATCACCTGCCCGCAGGACGTACAACCATAACGCTTGCCCTTTCGACTGGACGGATCAACCATCCCGCAGACCGAACAAGATTGTGAAGTGTGGCGGGGATCAATCTTCAAAAACAGCTTACCAGCTTCTTCCGCTTTGTAGGCCATTTGTACCTGAAGCAATCCCCAGGATTGGTGACTGATTTCACGATTCAATCCCGATTTGGCTTTGACCTGCTTACCGGGTTGTTCGATCGTTCCTTTCGCTGACTTTTTCATGTTCATGATCTTCAGATCTTCCATAATGATCACCTCATTCCTTTTCACGATCTCCGTGGTGATTCGATGACATTCGTTACGATTGCGTATCCGCTCCCTTTCATGAAGATTCGATAATACGTGTTTCCGTTTTCTGAAAAGCCGGCTGCCTTTTTTACACCGGCTCAATCGCCGCTGAATCTGTTTGATTTTCTCCGTGTTAGTCTTTCTTCGTGGGTAAACCACTCCATCGGAACACACCTGACGATCCGTAATCCCCAGGTCAATACCCACCGCCTGATGCGTCTTCGGTAATTCAACGGTATCGACTAAGTCAGATTGATATATAACCGGCGATTGCGTCGGGTGATGGACAGCGTTTTGAGTTGATCACTCGACGGCAAACCGGTTTGTCGCACCGTGAGGGTCGGTAAGCCCCTGATCCGGATCACGGTCCGCTTCCCGTTGGCCTTGACCATCGACGACGTGGTTTCTTTCAACTCTATCGTCTTGTAGCGGTTGCTTCGTCTGAATCGGGGAAACCCCGGTGTCTCGCCCAGTTTCACCCGGTTGAAAAACCGTTTCATCGCATTGTCCAGTCGGATCAGGGCCCCTCTTGAAACATGAACGGAACAGCCACCGTAACCTTCCGAATCGGCCTTTCTGATTTCGGTCAGACTCCGGCATTGATCATACAACGAGATCGACTGGCCTGTTTTTTGATAACAGCTGATCCGCTCTTCCAAAGCCGCATTGTAAAGATGGCAGCACTGGCGCATCAACGCATCGATGATCATAACCCGCATCGGTGGCATAGGCCCTGAGTTGATACGTCTTGTAGATCTGCATGCCCTCATTTTACTCTGTCGCTATCCTTGATGGGAGATTTATTGGTTTTGGGCATTGAAGGATATAATTCCCCTTCATTCACACGCGGTATAATCACGATACTTAATTACAACACATCCAACTCGATGAGCACTTCAATTCAATCCTCTGGGCCGGAGTCCTATCGGTCAGGCCCGGATGACCGGGGGCATTTCGGCATTTTTGGCGGCCGGTTTGTCGCCGAAACCCTGATGCCACTGATTCTGGCTGTCGAAGAGGCGTATAACCGATACCGCAACGATGCGGAATTTCAGGCTGAGTTGCAATTTTATTCCCGGGATTATGTCGGGCGGCCCAGTCCGCTGTACCTGGCGCAGCGTCTCTCGGATGAATTGGGCGGCGCGAAAATCTATTTCAAACGGGATGAACTGAATCATACGGGCGCCCATAAAATCAACAATACGCTCGGACAGATTCTACTGGCCAAACGCATGGGTAAGCGTCGCATCATCGCTGAGACCGGCGCCGGACAACACGGGGTCGCGACCGCAACGGTATGTGCCTTGTTTAACTTGCCCTGTGTGGTCTATATGGGTGAAAAGGATATCGAACGACAGGCACCGAATGTCTTTCGAATGAAGTTGCTGGGCGCCCAGGTCATACCCGTTACCAGCGGAACGGCCACACTCAAGGATGCCATGAACGAGGCATTGCGAGACTGGGTGGCGAATGTAGACGATACCTTTTACATTATCGGCACCGCAGCCGGCCCACACCCTTACCCCGAAATGGTCCGCGATTTCCAATGTATTATCGGAGACGAAGCAAAATCACAGCTATTGGAAAAAGAAAATCGTCTGCCAGATGTCATTATTGCCTGTATCGGTGGGGGATCCAATGCAATCGGCCTGTTTCACCCGTTTCTGGACGATCTTTCGGTGAACATTATCGGCGTTGAGGCAGCCGGCCATGGGATCGAATCGGGACAGCATGCCGCCTCGCTGACAGGGGGAGAACCAGGTGTGCTCCACGGCAATCGTACCTTTTTGCTGCAGGACCCGGATGGACAGATTATTGATGCGCATTCCATTTCCGCCGGACTGGATTATCCGGGTATTGGCCCGGAACATTCCTGGCTGCACAGTCTCGGCAGGGTGCAGTATGTCTCTGTCACCGATGATGAGGCGCTGGAGGCCTTTAAACTGTGCTGTCGCACGGAAGGAATCATTCCTGCCCTGGAACCCGCTCACGCCCTGGCACACGTCGCGAAGATCGCACCGCAGATGGATAAAAACCAACTCATTATCATGAATCTTTGTGGCCGGGGTGACAAGGATGTTTTTACCGTCGCCGAGGCACTGGGGGTGAAACTATGACTGCCTTGACAACCCGTACAAACCGGCTCGAAAATCGATTCAAACAACTCAAGGCACAAGGACGGGCCGGGCTCGTCACATTTGTGACTGCCGGGGATCCTGACCTGGAGACCGCACAAAAAATCCTAGATGGCTTGTCCGGGGCCGGGGCGGATGTGATCGAACTGGGGATGCCGTTCTCGGACCCGATGGCAGACGGCCCCGCGATACAACTCGCTAACCTCAGGGCATTGAAAAAAAACATCACCCTGCAAAAGACATTGGACATGGTCTCACGGTTCAGGCAGAACGACGATCACACGCCCGTGGTCCTGATGGGCTACTATAATCCAATACACCATTATGGAACACAACGTTTTCTTGACACGGCACTGTCAGCCGGTGTTGATGGCCTGATTGTCGTTGACCTCCCTCCCGAAGAGGACGACGAACTGTGCCACCCGGCTTTAACAGCCGGCTTGAGCTGGGTCCGCCTGGCAACACCCACCACCACCAAAACCCGACTTCCCAGGATACTGAAAAACAGTTCCGGATTTATTTACTATGTTTCCATTACCGGCATCACCGGCACACGATCAGCCCAACAGTCCGACATCAAGCAGGCGATCGAAGATATCCGCAAACAGACTGCGCTCCCTATCGCCGTCGGTTTTGGAATAAAAACAGCCGAGCAGGTCCGTCAGGTTTCCACGGTCGCCGATGCGGTCGTCGTTGGGTCCGCATTGGTCAACCGGATTACCGAAGGGGTGGACACTGGAATGACCGCCGACGAAATCATTGACAATGTCCATGGTTTCGTCGGCCAGCTCGCGGCGGGTATCGAGACCTGACACACGAATCAAAACAACGACAATCCACTGATTCAAACGGAAGGATCACCCTCCCCAAGACCTTTCACTCCCCGTAGTTGACACGGTAGATTTATTTTCTACCTTTCCCAAGTGCGGTAGTCCGGGTTTTGGACGGAGTCCGAGCCAACGGAGCGAACTCATCCGGATTCGGAGGCAGTGGATGAAGGAAGTGGGGCAGACAGACCCATCGGAAGGTAAGATTGATCCGGCTGTTGACCGGCCTGCGGGTCTTTGCAATCCCGTGAACCCAATTCTGCTGCGTCTTCCCCGACATGACCAGTAACGAGCCACTTGAAAGATCCAGTTTGAGACTGGGCAGTGTTTTCTTGAAACGGTGTTTAAGAATAAACCGCCTGCTTTGACCGAGACTGATCGATGCAATGGTCGGCGCCGCGCCCAGTTCGGGCTCATCATCAGCATGATAACCCATGCTGTCTTGTCCATCCCGGTACAGATTCAGCAACACGCTGTTGAACCGGGTTTGGGTCTGTCGCTGGACTTTTTGCCGTAATACCCGCAGGTCGGTGAACCAGGGAAGCGGATCATTGGTCACGCCTGAGTACCGATAAATCGCCTGAGGGTCGCCATACCACGCACAAAGTCGAGGGGTTTTTACGGAACGGCCAAACAGCCTGATAGTAACCTGCGCCCAGTCGACTTGCGCCTTGAAGGCCTCGAAATAACACGCTGCCTGCTTTTTCTCGATGAAATTTTCGATCAGATAGCATCGGCCATCCACGATGGGTAACTCGTTTTGCATGGTTTATCCGACCTTTCAGCGTACTTCGATAATTTTTCCCGGATTGAAGATATTATTCGGATCCAGGGCTTTTTTAATCAATCGCATCGGCTGAATGGCATTGCCCAGTTCTTTTTTCAGGAAATCCATTTTGCCATAGCCGATACCATGCTCTCCGGTACAGGTCCCTTCCATGGCGATGGCCCGCAGTACCATCCTTTCATGCAATTGTTCCGCCTTGATCACCTCTTCACGGTTCTCATGATCAACCAGATACAGTAAATGGAAATTGCCATCTCCGACATGACCGACGATGGGTGCCAGGACACCGGATTTTGCAATATCCTCGCGCGTCTGATTGATGCATTCGGCCAGCCGTGAAATCGGCACGCAGACATCCGTTGACCATATCTGTCCTTTCGGATGAAGCTGTTTCGTCGCCCAGGCAACATCATGCCGGGCCCGCCACATCTGGTGCCTTTGCTCCGCGTTCTTGGTCCACTGAAACTCGCTCCCCTGATGCTCATTCGCAATGTCTTGGGTCATCTTCGCCTGTTCCTCAACCGCGCTGTCTGAACCGTGGAACTCGAGAAACAAAGTCGGCGATTCGACAAAACCGGTTTTCGAGTAGCGGTTGATCGCCTTGATGGTCAGATCATCAAGCAACTCGACCCGGGCCACCGGAATCCCGTACTGAATCATTTCAACAACCGTGTCCACGGCACCTTCAATACTGTTGAAAGTACACACGGCAGCCGATATCGCTTCGGGAACGGGATAGAGTCTGACGGTCAACTCAGTAAACATGGCCAACGTGCCTTCCGATCCCACCAGCAATCGAGTCAGGTCATAACCGGCGGCTGACTTCTTGGCGCGTTTCGCGGTATTGATTACCGAACCGTCTGCCATCACCGCTTCGATATTGACCACATTCTCTCGCATGGTCCCATAGCGCACCGCATTGGTTCCGGACGCTCGGGTCGCCGCCATCCCACCGATCGTTGCATCCGCGCCCGGGTCAATCGGAAAAAAAAGACCGGTATCCTTGAGATACTGGTTCAACTGTCGACGTGTCACACCAGGCTGAACAGTGACATCAAAATCTTCGTTGTTTACCTGGACGATCTGGTTCATTTTTCCGGTATCGATACAAACACCGCCCTGTAGCGCCGAGATGTTTCCTTCGAGCGAAGTCCCCGCCCCATGGGGAATCACCGGTGTTGCGTTGCGGTTACAAATGGCGACAATCTGCTGGATTTCCTGCCGGCCTTGAGGCTGAATCACCGCATTGGGTGGTTTCAGTGCATGAAAAGATTCATCTTTTCCGTACTGGGCACACACCGACGCAGAGGTCATTAGCCGATCGCCAAAAATCGCCGCCAATTCAGTCAGTGAATCACAGTAATCATAAGCATTTACCCGGTTTGTCATGGTTTCTCCGATAAAAATACGATGTGGATTAGTTCCCTTCAGTGCTGTGACAGGGCCAACTGAAGTGCATCATGATCCATGAAATAATGACACACTTCTTCATTGTCTACCACTAATACAGGGATATATTCCCGATACCTGTCAAACCACGTCTGATTCTCCTCGATATCCCGCTTTTCCACGGATATTCTGACGCGGTCGGACTGTCCGGCAATAAACTGCGCCAACTGACGGTCCATCTCTTCGCACAGGTGACAATCCTCCTTGTGATAAAAAATGACATGGCGGTCACCCGATTTCCGCTCATTCATGGTTCGATTCGCCCCGGATAACCCACAATACGGCGCTACCCGTGTCCCTGATCCGGTGACGGACTGCTGGACACAGGGTCTGCCTGCATGATACCGGGAAGTCCCGCCATGATCCGGAACTGCGCTTCATCCAGTATTTCGACCCCCAGCTGCATTGCCTTGTCCGCTTTCGACCCGGCATCGGCTCCAACAATCACATAATCCGTTTTCCCCGACACGCTGCCCGTCACTTTCGCTCCAAGGGACTGCAGATGGGATTTGACTTGGGCCCGGGGCATCAGCAATGTCCCTGTCAACACCACGGTCTTGTGCTTGAATGTCGAATCCCCGTTCGCAAAATGCGCTTGTGGCGTCGGCCAGACAATTCCCGCTTCTTTGAGTTTCGAGATCACCGATTGGTTATGATGCTGACCAAAAAACACGACCAGGCTCTGCGCAATGGTCGGGCCAATGTCCGGAATAGCCTGCAATTCCTCTTCTCCAGCCGACATGATCGCGTCCAGTCCCCGCAATCTGTTTGCCAGTGTTTCGGCCGTGGTTTCGCCAATCAGCGGAATACCCAGTGCAAACAAAAATCTCGACAGGCTGGTCTTTTTACTTCTTTCCAGCGCCGCAAACAGATTGCCAGCGGATTTGTCCGCCATACGCTCCATTCCTCTGATCTGCTCCACGGTGAGTGAATACAAATCGGCCACGCTATCGATTAACTGATCATCCACCATCCGCTCGACCAGTTTGTCTCCCAATCCCACAATATCCATGGCTCTACGGCTTGCAAAGTGCTTGATACTTTCCTTTTTCTGGGCCACACAAAACAAACCGCCACTGCAGCGGGCAATCACACCGCCCCGGTCATAGACAATCGGGGATTCGCATACCGGGCAGGTTTCTGGAAAAACAAATCGGGTGGTGTTTTTCGGCCTTCGGGATGCCACCACGGAAACCACTTCGGGAATGACATCCCCGGCTCGTCTGACCACGACATGGTCACCGATGCGTACGCCGAGCCGCACGATCTCTTCGCGGTTGTGCAGGGTTGCGTTTGATACCGTAACGCCCCCGACAAAAACCGGGGCCAGTCTGGCAACCGGCGTGATCGCACCGGTTCGGCCGACCTGGATTTCAATATTCGATATCTGTGTTATTTCTTCCTGTGCCGGGAACTTGTGCGCCACCGCCCATCGGGGGGCCTTGGCTGTATGCCCCAGGTGTCTTTGCCAGTCCCGCCTCGACACCTTGTAAACCACGCCGTCAATGTCATAGGAAAGCCGGTCTCTTCGATCAAGGATTTCTTGATAATATTGATAACAACCCTCAACACCCTGCACCTCTTCGACCAGGTCACAGACCGGCAAGCCAAATGACTTTAGCCATGCGAGAGATTGCCAGTGAGTCAACGGTATATCTGCACCCCGCACTTCCCCGAGTGCGTAACAATAAAACTGCAGCGGTCGAGACCGGGTAATCGCCGGATCCAGTTGTCGCAAACTGCCGGCTGCGGCATTGCGCGGATTGGCAAACGTTTTCAGTCCATTTCGGCGTTGTGACTGGTTCAGTTTTTCGAAATCCCGTCTGCACATGAAAACTTCACCGCGAACCTCGAGCACAGCCGGGACGGTGGGTCCTTTCAGTTGCGTACCGGTCGACAGGACCTGGCGCATATTCTGTGTGATATTTTCCCCGGTTTCACCATCACCTCGGGTCGCCGCCTGAACCAGCCATCCTTGTTCAAATCGCACGCTGACCGCCAGACCATCGAGCTTGGGTTCGGCAACATAGCGCAGCGGACCATCTTCCCGGTCCAGAAGGGATCGGATCCTTTGGTCAAACTGTTCGATTTCCCGCCGATCGAACGCATTGGCCAATGATCGCATGGAGACCCGGTGCACAACCTTGCCAAAGGAACGGTCAACAAAACCACCGACCTTGCGGGTCGGTGAATCGCTGGACGCCCACTGGGGATGGGCCGCTTCGAGCACAGCAAGCTGGTTGATCAGACGATCGTATTCACTGTCCGGTATTTCGGGGTTGTCCAGCACATAATATCGGTAGTTGTGATACTCCAGTCGCTCCCTGATCGAAAGAATCTGTCGATAGGCATCCTCAACCATCCCAATCAAAAAATTCTGATCGCCTCTTCACTGCCCGCCTTGATACCATGTTTTTCCATTTCCTGCGTGACCACTTCGATTGACGACCTGATTTCATCGGCCGCACTTGCGGACAACCCCTGATGAGTCGGCGTGGTCACCTCCCCCTTGACCCGAGACGCAAACACCTTTGCCGCATCCATCATTTCAGAAAACACAGCACCGGGGATTCGCGTATGGCTCGGTTTGATGGAAAAGGCCACACCGTCGACTGATACAGTGCCGAGATTGTCAAAATCAAACTGGCCGGAGCCATCCAAATTGGTCAGGCGATACAGACAAACCTTGTGTTTGCCGACCCGCTTGTTCCGCACATAGTGATTTTCAGCGCTGCGCTCCAATCCAATCTGGCGCGCCACCCGATCAATCATCGTATCCTCAAACACCATTTCATTTTTTGGCAGGATGTTCAATACGAAAGTCGAATCGAAGTGGCGCACGAAAGAATGGATAGCTTTTGCCTGTTCCAATGCACTTTCCATTGACGCCATAAACGCAAATCCCCTCCCGGTCCTTTCCGATAAATTGGAGATCAGGTTGGAAAATCGCACCATCTCCGCTTCGGAAATAGGCCCCCGTCGATCCGCCAGCTGAATCGTGATCACCAACTCTGCAAATCGCACATCTTCCGATTCCTGCTCAATATCACGCCACACTCTATCCGGCAGACGCATCCCGAAAATGCTGCTTTTCCGGGTAAATGAAGAGGCCCCTTCACGATAGATTGCCAACACCGTTTCCCGGCCCACATCCCGCTCACCATGGATCCTGACCCAATAATCAATCTGGCTGACTTTTTCAAAACCCTGGGGCGGTCTATATTGAAACCGCGACATACCGTCCTCATCATTCTCGTTCGATGGGCTGCGGTCTTCGGAGATCGGATCAATCGTCATATCCAGCCGATCCGATCTATCCGTTACGTCACTCGGTTTCACTGGTCGCCGGTCGTTCATGGGTTTGCTAACGGACGGGTCCACGGTGTCCTTCGAGGTTGCCTCATCAGATTGCTTTGTATCGCTTTGTTCGGTATCACCTTGTTCCTCCGAAGCCACCTCCTCGTCGCCAGAGGGTATTTGTTCGACTTCCGGTACGGCCGTCTCGACCGGCCGTGTTTCACCGGTATCGACACGGGATACATCATCATAGTCAGGGTCAATCGACCCTTCAGGCCCCTCGTCCACCCGCTCCGACAGATCCATCGATGACGGCTCGCCGGCGTTGGTTGCGGTTGTTTCAGATGCCGTTTGCTCAACCAGGGGAGGATCATCACCTGACACCTCTTCAGGGTCCTTTGAATACGTCTTCAACCCATCTGTGTCGGTCTGATGCGTTGTGCGTGCAGCCAGTATTGGTGCTATCGATTCACCGGATGGCTCATCGTCCATCCCGCCGGCAATCGTTGGACTATTTCTAGCCGACGGCCTGTTTCGATTCGACTTTCGATAGTCTGCCGACGACCATCGATCCTTTTTGCCCCATGTGGAAATGAAATAGATACCAATGACAACACAGATCCCCACGAGGACCAAGACGAGTTCCAGGCTCACTTGCGATTCCATTTCCGATCAGACCGTGTTCATTCGATTAGTATTCCTTGAGTTCTGTTCAATATTGGCCAGATCAACTCCAGCGGAAACAGGGACCAACCGCAAACCAGACACAGCCGCCTGGAGGGCAACAACTGGGGTTGGTCTGTATCGTCATCTGAAAACCCTGGAAAATAGATGGTGCTTTATTTTATTCCCTATTGTGCTGCTATTTCCACCGCCTGTCCAATATCGACAGAAACTAACCGCGACACCCCCGGTTCGGCCATTGTAACCCCGACCAGCACTTCTGCCGCTTCCATCGTAATCTTGTTGTGCGTAATTACAATGATCTGACTGGACTGTGCCAGTGTTTTCAGTATCTTGCAATAACGCTCCACATTCGCATCATCCAATGGCGCATCCACTTCATCAAGCATGCAAAACGGTGCCGGATTCAGTCTGAACAGGGAAAACAGCAACGCGACCGCCGTCAGGGCTTTTTCACCCCCTGACAAAAGATGGATTGTACTGTTCCGTTTTCCCGGTGGTCTAGCCATCACGGTTATCCCCGCCGTCAACAGGTCCTCGCTGGTCAATTGCAGCTCGGCTTTCCCGCCTCCGAACAACCGCGGGAAAAATTCATTGAAACCCTGATTCAGGCGATCGAAGGTCTCCTTGAACCTTGTCCGGGTTTCTTTGTCGATTTTCCGGATAACGGATTCCAGTGTCTCAAGCGCGGCCATCAGATCCGCATGTTGCTTGTCCAGATAGCTCTTGCGTTCATTTTCTTCCTCAAACTCCTCAATCGCGACCAGATTGACCGGACCGATACGGTTTATTTTCCCTTGCAGGTCCGCCAGCGTCTGTTCCCAACGATCCACCTCAGCCTCTTTCGGAAGCGACTCAATCAGTACGGCTTCCTCGTACCCCTGGTCCAACAGGACCTCCACTTGGGTCTGCCGACGCACAGCGACTTCCTGACGCATCATTTTATGCTGCTCAAGCACCTCTCTCGACTTATTGACCTCCAATATCTGACCACTCCGCATTTTGTCGGCTTCCCCCATCTTCGATTCCAACGCGGATACGTCATTGCGCACCTTCGAAAATCGCTTTTCAATTTGCACTTTCCGGTCCAGCAGCGTCGCCAGTTTCTTTCTGAGTCCTTCGACCGGATCCGTGGTTTGACTGACAGTCCGGTCTATTTCGGACAATCGCAACCGAATGGCATCATATTGCCGTTGGGATCGGTCAATACTTTCCTGAATCGACTCAAGTGCCGACTCCAGGCGCTGATTTTGCAATGCCTGTTCATGTTGCGCTGCCGTCATCGCCGACACTTTTTCCTTCCACAAAAGCACGTCCTCGCTCAACCGGTCACGCTTGTCAAGCATGTCCTGCCTTTGTTCTTGTAACGCGCCACTTTGCCGCATCGCTTGACGCAACAGGATGTTGGAATGCTTGATCTGGGCTTCGTCCTGCTGCGCCTGGACATTCAGATCAGCAAGCTCTTTGCCCAAGCTGTCCACACGCTGCGCTAATTCAAGATGACGGGCCTCTTCATGCCCCAGGCGATTGTAAAGGGATGTCTTGTCCGATTGCAGCTTACTGACCGATGATCGCTGACGCTGATACTGATCCTCCAGCTGATCCCTTTCAGCCACCAGATCCCCGATTGCGTTATCCAGTTCCTGCTGCCGATTCTCCATCTCAGTCCGCTTTGTTGACAACTGATTAATTTCTTCCTCCCTGACCAGCACGCCGGTAGCCAACTGACTGTCACTGGCCATGCTCACCCAGTTTACCCCGACCATGGCGCCCTCTCGGGTGATGACGCATTCGCCGTCTGTCAGCATCGGTTGCCTTTGCAACGCCTCTTGCAACGTTTCAGCAATCAATACGCGTCCCATCAACGAAGACAGATCAACCCCTTGCGCCGATACCTTGTCGATCAACCTAGTACCATCACCATCTTGGGTATCTCCATCGACATGGCTTCCCGAAATCAGTGCAAACTGGCAATCCGGTCGGTTCTCCAGCATCTCCCAGGTAATCTGGTCAACACAAACTGCACCGAGCACATCGCCCAGTATCCGGTCAGCGGCCCGTTCCCAACCGTCAATCACCCTGACTTCAACTGCCAGCTTCGAAGAAACAGCGAGTCCGTTGTGCTCCAGCCAGCGTTGCCAAGCCGTATCACCGCCTTGGATCGTCGCATTTTGTATTTCCTGAAGCGAGTTCAATCTCGAGACGACCTCCTGGTGCTGGGCACGCATATCCGCTGCCGCATCCCGTTTTTCCTGCAGTGAACGGCGCAATTGCAGGATCGAATGCTCAATGTCCCGGAAGTCATTTTCGGCCGTCGCACACAACTTGTCATGCTCGGCAACCTGGCGACGCAATTTTTCCAGTCCAACATCCGAAAAACTCCCATCCAACTGAGTCAGTTCCTGTTCGATTCGGGCTCGGCGATCCACGGTTCTTTGCAGATGCTGATCCAACTGGGCGAGTCTGGATTTTTCGACTTCGCACTGTTGAGCCGCACCTCTCGCCTGTTCGTTAAATCGTTCCATGCGCTGAGTCCATTGGTGCAGTACGGTTTCAGCCAGCTCGAGTCGCCGTGTCGCATCCGTGTTTTCTGTCGTTATCTGGCGAAGTGACGCTGAGACCGCATCCAGTTCAGTCCCGGTCTGTTTGCGTTGCCGTATATCCCTGTCCAGTTGTTTTTTGCTCTCTTTTTGGGTTGATATCAGCCTGTCGATCTCCTCTGCCTGATGTTTCCTTGTTTCGATCAGATGTTCGATGGCCTGTTCCATTTGCTTGATGTCGGCCCCGACTTCATAGTACTGCTGCTGAATCCGATTATTTTTATCCTGGGTCTCTGCGTGTTGTTTCCTCAGTTTCTCAAGCGCCGCTTCCGCTTCACGCTGTGCCGCCAATGCAAACTGCAGTTTGTTTTCACCTTGAGCCAAGGTACGATCCTTATCACCAAGCTGTTGTTCCAGCTGCCTTAGCTTGAGTAACTGAAGTTGGCCGTTGATCTGCCTTTCTTCTTCCCTGAGTACTTTAAATCGTTGCGCCGCACTGGCCTGACGTTTCAACCGCTGCAGCTGCTTATCGAGTTCCCCTCGAATATCTGCCAGTCGGTCCAGGTTTTCCCGGGTATGACGGATGCGATTTTCGGTCTCCCGTCGACGCTCCTTGTATTTTGATGTGCCTGCCGCTTCTTCAACGAACAATCGCAAATCTTCCGGTCTGGCCTCAACGACATGGCTGACCATCCCCTGTTCAATAATCGAATAGGAGCGGGGG
This sequence comes from Candidatus Poriferihabitaceae bacterium, assembly GCA_965214625.1. Lineage (GTDB taxonomy): Bacteria > Pseudomonadota > Gammaproteobacteria > Arenicellales > Poriferihabitantaceae. Next base: position 778,424 of record OZ243962.1, read on the forward strand.
CCCAACCCGGTTCCCCGGAACAAATCCAGCACATCCTTGCGCCGGGTCTTGATGTTATTGATGGAATAAATCGAGAATCCATCGCGGGTCAGTGTTCTTTTGACCGAGATCTCGGCAAAGCGTGCGTAGCTTCCTTTCGCGGCCCCCTCACTGTTGTCAAAAACAAGTTCCACCGATGCCTTGCCGACCGGCTTTCTGGAAGCGGACCCATTGAATATCACGTCAGCCATCTGCTCGCCGCGCAACAGTTTGACGGAGGTTTCACCCATCACCCACCGTACCGCATCAATCACATTGGATTTGCCGCAACCATTGGGGCCGACCACCCCGACCAGATTGGAGGGAAGCCGGATATCCGTGAGATCAACAAACGACTTAAATCCAGATACCTGTAATTTCTTAAGCCGCATGACTTATGATCATCATTCCCGGGTCACATTCGATTGGGGTCAGATTATACGAGGTAATGACGCATGGTGTCAGTGTCAACACGATGTTTATATCAACCGGGAGAAATGACCCTGCCGGAGCGTGCGCCAAAACGGTGATCACATGGAAGTCATGGGTTTGTATGGAATGGATCTAGTGCGCTGTGTTGCGCTGGCCGATTTGAAACAGATGGGTCACTATCGGCCAAACAGCGCGTTTAAAAAATAAAAACGCCAGTCATCACCAAAATGTGGTCACCCTCCCAACAGCGATACACAAAAAACGGCAACCACGTCACAAACAAACCGCCGCCACGCTTCCACAAAACGCGCCCACCCCATTTGATCGTTGATCGGAGCATGACTGAACCGACCCATCAATCCCAAACCCCGCCGAGTCACTGACTCACGAAAGACACGGTCAAGCCACGACTGTACGGTGCGTTCTCGATAGCAGATACACCCCGACCAGAATCATCGGGAGACTGAGAAGCTGCCCCATACTCATCCAGTCCAACAATACCGCACCGAGGTGTTCATCCGGCTCGCGAAAAAATTCGACGAAAAAGCGAGCCGTGCCATATCCACACAAAAACAGACCACTGAGATGGCCCGGGGACCTCGGTTTCAGGGAAAACCACCACAGCAGGACAAACAACACCAAACCCTCCAACAGGGCCTCATACAACTGGGAGGGATGGCGTGGCCCATCAGGCATGGTATGAAAATAGACCGCCCAAGGCACCTCCGTGACACGCCCCCACAATTCCTGATTGATAAAGTTGCCGGTCCGACCGAAAAAAAGGCCCGGCGGAATCAATGGAACCAGGAAGTCTCCGACGGCCAAAACCGTCCGCCGGGTCTGCTTTGCATACAGCCAGATCGCAGCGAGTACGCCGACAACGCCACCATGGAAAGACATTCCACCCTGCCACAGCGCGAGTGCCTCGAATGGATTCGACAGGTAATAACCGGGGCTATAGAAAACAACGTATCCAAGTCGTCCACCGACAATGGCACCCATTGCCATATAAAACACCAGGTTGGTGATTTCTTCAACCTGCCAGCCAGAATCCGGGCGACGGGCACGATAGCGACCCAGCCACAGACCGGCTCCAAAACCACAAAGATACATCAGCCCGTACCAATGGATTGACAACGGACCAATCGAAATGGCAACGGGATCGAAATTAGGATGTACAATCAAGTGACAACTTTCCATACCGCCGATACGTTTTGACAACCCTTCGGCAGAAAATGAATAAAGTGCTATTTTAACTGATCACTGCCGCGCTTTGCTGACATGCCCAACCATCTCGCCTCGCAAACCAGCCCCTATCTGCTGCAACATGCCCACAACCCCGTCGACTGGCATCCTTGGGGAGCGGCCGCACTGGAACGGGCCAAAGCAACCGATAAGCCCATTCTCTTGTCCATTGGATACGCCGCCTGCCACTGGTGTCATGTCATGGAACGTGAAAGTTTTGAAGATACTCGCATTGCCGACATCATGAATCGACTTTTCGTCTGTATCAAAGTGGACCGGGAAGAGCGACCGGATCTCGACAAGATATACCAATCGGCACATCAGTTGCTGACACAACGCCCGGGCGGCTGGCCGTTAACGGTGGCACTCACGCCAGGGGGCCATGCGCCCTTTTTCGCGGGCACCTATTTCCCACCCACATCGCGATTCAATCTGCCTGGATTTGGGGAATTGCTCGAGCGTATAGCCACACATTATCAGGAAAACCAGGCCGGGATGGAACACTATCACCGGTCATTTGAAAAAGCGTTGGGACAGCTGAATCCTTCGATACCCTTGCCACAGGTTCCTGCCTTTGAGACCATTCTCACCACTGCGGTCAATCATCTGGCCGAGCAGTACGATGACACCTTCGGCGGTTTTGGCAATGCCCCCAAGTTTCCGCATCCTACCCAGCTTGAACTGCTGTTGATACACGGCGCCGGTGATGAATCAGACGGTAACCGACGCAGTATGGACATGCTGCATAAAACCCTCATCGGAATGTCCCTGGGAGGGTTATATGACCAGCTTGGAGGCGGTTTTTTTCGCTATTCGGTCGACCGGCAATGGAAAATTCCGCATTTCGAGAAAATGCTGTATGACAATGCCCAACTCCTGGGACTGTACAGCGATTACTACCTGATATCCCCCCGTCCGGAAACAGCCGCCGTGATCAATGGGATCGCCCACTGGGTCATGGATGAAATGCAACAACCGGCCGGAGGCTACGCCTCAACACTGGATGCCGATTCCGAAGGGATTGAAGGCAAGTTCTATGTATGGAGTGAAACCGATCTGAAAGCGATACTGACCGAGGCGGAATATCGTCTGGCTGAAGACTACTTTGGACTCTACGGAGACCCCAACTTTGAAGGATTCTGGCATTTGAATGTCAATCCCGATCTGGACCCGCCATTGTCTGTGCCGGAAAAGACCGTGAACACCCTCAGACAGCAGATCAAAACCAAATTGTTGCAGCAACGAAATAGGCGCGTCCGACCGGCGCTCGATGACAAGATACTCACCGGCTGGAACGGCCTGATGATTAAAGGCATGGCAAAAGCAGGGCGCTGTCTGGCGCAACCGGACTTCCTGCAATCCGCTCAACAATCATTGCGGTTTATCCAGGGGACACTGTGGCGCGATCATCGACTCCTTGCAACGCATCGTGACGGCACATCGCATCTCAATGCCTATCTGGATGACTATGCCTTCTTGCTTGACGGCATTATCGAGTTGCTTCAGTCCCGATGGGATTCTGCGTATCTCCGTTTTGCCATGCAACTCGCCGATGCCCTGCTGACCCATTTCGAAGACCCGGACAGCGGAGGGTTTTTCTTCACTTCCCATGACCATGAAACGCTACTTTATCGTCCCAAGTCTGGTGCTGACGATGCCATTCCTTCGGGCAATGGGGTTGCCATTCGCAACCTGATCATCCTGGGTCATTTGATCGGCGAACCCCGTTATCTGATCAGTGCCGATAAAGCACTGAAGCTGTTTGCACGACCACTCACTACCACCCCCTCCGTCCATGGCGCATTGAGTGTATCGCTACAGGTTGCCAGCCCACACCATCAAATCATCCTGATTCGAGGCGATGAAGCCACTACAAGGCAATGGCAGTCAGTCCTCGCCGCACAAGCACGATCCGCCAGCGATCCGCTCATTTTCTGCATCCCCAAAACCGCCCCGCATCTCCCGCCGGTGCTTGCAAGTCGAAAGGCAGGCAAGGGAACACGAGCCTATGTTTGCACGGGTACTCACTGTTCACGACCCGTCGACTCCCTGGATGCGCTGTTGCCGCAATTATCACCGAACACGACGTAACCTTTCGCCGGAACGGGCCGATCATCCGTATCTTGATCTTGTACAAATCATCACAATATCCCGGATTTGATGGCCCAGATACTGTCCTCTCGTTTCAAACTTGGTGATCGGCCGATGCCCTCTCGTCTTGCAAAAACAACCTGGCCCGGTGATGTTTTCCAACCCCTCGGCGGCTTCCAGGTGGATCAGCGCTTCCCGGGCATACGGTTCCCAATCCGTCGCAAAGTGGATGACACCCCCCCACACCAGCTTGTGCGATAACAACTCGATAAAACCAGGTTGTACAAGACGCCTTTTATGGTGCTTTTTTTTCGGCCAGGGATCTGGAAAAAACAGATTGATACCGTGCACGCTGTGATCGGCGATGTGGTTGCCAAGCAAGTCCGTTGCCTCCCCATGAAGGACTCTGACATTGTTTAATCCCCGTTCGTGAATCGCCCGTAAGACCCGCCCCACACCGGGTCTGTGCACCTCAATGCCAAGATAGTTTTGATGTGGATTACTGGATGCCATTTCAACCAGTGCGCCGCCATCACCAAAACCGATTTCGATGTGTATCTCGGCGACCCGACCAAAAAGTCGATTCAAATCCAGCCTTCCCCCTTGGGATGGATTCACTGAAATGCCATACATTGGCCAAAGACGGTCCAATGCGCTTTGTTGGCCCTTCGTCATGCGCCCCTCCCGAAGCACATAACTTCGAATCGGTGGACGTCCACTGTCCCGCGCCCGGCTCATAGGTGTCACCGACGCTTGGGTCGGACAGTCGTTGTGGTCACGCTGTCATCGACGTCATAACCCAGATCAGCGATCTGATTGCGAATCTGATCCGCCACGGACCAGTTTTTCTGATCACGTGCGGTCTGCCTCTGCGTGACCAGCGCTTGCACCGCCTGCGGGATCGTCTGTGATGCCGGCTGCCACGCCATCAACTTCAGCCCGAGCACCTCATCCATTCTGGCCACCGTGGCTTTTTTGATACCCGGATTCAGTCGACTTCTGGTCAGGTCCCACAGTAGCGCCAAGGCACTCGCAGTATTCAAGTCCTTGTTGATCTGTGCCGTAAATTGATCGATCCATGCCGCATCCGGCTCGCTTGCCTGACCCCATGCATGGACAGTCGCACGCAGTCGGTCAAGAGTCGTCGCTGCACTGTCTAGGCTTTGCCAGGTAAATTTGAGATCACTTCGATAATGTGCTGTCAGACACAAGTAACGATAGGACAGGGGGTCGTAGTGATGATCCGTCAATGTCTGCAGTCGCAAAAAGGAACCGGACGACTTCGCCATCTTTTCCTTGTCCGTTTCGAGAAAGTAGCCATGCAGCCAATAATTGGCCAACCGGGTCCCGTAACAGATCTCGGCTTGGGCAATCTCGTTGGTATGATGCACCGGAATATGATCTTTTCCGCCGCAATGGATATCGAAGTGAGGACCCAGATACTTTGCAGCCATCGCGGAACACTCAATATGCCAGCCCGGGAATCCACGCCCCCAAGGACTGTCCCACTCCATTTGCCGCTGTTGATTGGCCGGACTGAATTTCCAGAGCGCGAAATCGGTTGCACTGCGTTTCTCTCCGATATCGACCCGCGCACCCTGATCCAGTCCTTCCCGGTCGAGACGGGCCAGATAACCGTAGCGAGGCAATTTCGAGGTATCAAAATAGATGCCGTCTGAAGTACGGTAACTGTATCCGGCCTGCTCGATTTTCTCGATATCGGCAATCTGCTCGCGGATATGGTCTGTTGCCCGACACCAGATTGTCGGCTCAAGCACATTCAGTTGTCGCAGGTCATGCTTGAATGCCCGGGCATACAACTCGGCGATTTCCCAGGCTGATTTTCCTGATCGTCGGGCACCTTGTTCGACCTTGTCTTCCCCGGTATCGGCATCCGACGTCAAATGACCCACATCGGTAATGTTAACCACATGTTCGACCTGGTACCCGGCGAACATCAGCACCCGCCTCAATACATCCTCAAAAATATAGGTCCGCAAATTACCGATATGCGCATAGTCATAGACAGTCGGGCCACAGGCGTATAGACGGACCCTGTCCGGGTTGATCGGTTCGAATTCCCGGAGACATCGACTGTAGGTGTCAAATAACTGAAGTGTCATAGGTATTTTTTACCATTGTCGGCAAATCGATTACTTCACTGCGGTTGAGGGGTGGCGATGGTATACCAACCTTGTTATATTGCCAAGTTCCGGATCTGATTCCCCTCAACCCGATGACCATCGCTTTTATCTCGGACCTTCACTTGACGCCACAAAGGCCCGAGTCGACCCGCTTGTTTGCCGAGTTTGTAAAAGGTGCACAAAACCTGCTCAGTGAATTGTACATTCTCGGGGATTTGTTTGAATACTGGATCGGAGACGATGCCAGTGCATCACTTGGCCATACGGTCGTTGAATCGCACATCAGGACATTGACAAAGGCCGGTATCATGGTCTATTTCATGCATGGCAACCGGGATTTTCTGATCAGCAGTGATTTTGTCCACCGAACAGGTTGTCGGCTTCTTCCTGATCCCAGTGTAATCAGGCTGGACGACCAGGACGTACTGTTGGCCCACGGCGATGCCCTGTGTACCGACGATCATGAACACCAGGCCTCAAGGGCACAGATGCACTCCTCAAAATGGAAAAACGCATTTTTGGATCAGTCACTGGAAAAAAGGGTACAGACAGCCGAAAACATGCGGGCACAAAGTGAATTGTCAAAACAAAGCAAACCGGTCAATGTCATGGACGTCAATCAAGAGGCAGTGGAAAGGGCTATGTCGCAACATGGCGTCCGTGTCCTGATACACGGACATACACACCGTCCTGCGGTGCATGAATTCACGCTGGCGGGGGAACCAGCCCGACGATACGTACTGGGCGACTGGTATACCCAAAAAAGCATGCTGACCTATGCCAACGGAACGTTCCTGCTAAAACGATAATCGGTACACCTCATCACCGGGACGGCTTCAGATTGCCTAGCGTGTGACTGTCCCTGTGGCCAACAACCCTTCATCAAGAGAATTTCGCATCGATGACACCGTTGGCTGTCATTTCCCGTCCCTGACCATTTCAGCAAATGACAGGGTTTTTCTTCAATCCAAGAATCTTATTGAGTAAGTTTACTCAATAGATTCTTGAATTTGCATGGCTGCCTACAAACGCCCCCCATTAGTAACCGTCCGGTTACCCCAATTATCGACCCGGCTTACCCGTCTGCGAAAAGAACCCCATTGACTGGTTTTTGGAAAAGGCAGCGCAATGAAGTGGAGTCAGAAGAAGCCCGCTGATACTCACCGGAAATGGGCGCAGCCGATCAAGTCAAGCACTACCTAAAGGCATTGGCAACCATTACGTGTTCGGATGCCACTGACGCGATTCAGACACTGATGTCCGACGAAAATCTGCGCCCATGTAGATCACGCCTTGAGGATGTCGCAAAGCCGAATCGACCCAGCTAGAACCGCTTTTCCCGGATATCCGTCACTTCCGACAGGTCCAGTTCATTTTCACTGGTTTGCTTGACATGGTCGCTTCGCTGCAGGTCCACGTTCGCCAGATACTGGGTCGTAACATCGCCGGTAATGTAGGAACCATTGAAACAGGAGGTGTCGAATTCGGTAATCTGTGGATTACAATGCCGTACTGACTCAATCAAATCGTCCAACTCCTGATAAATCAATCGATCTGCACCGATCTCCCGGCACACCTCGTCCGCGGTTCGGTTGTAGGCCACCAGTTCATGGCGGGAGGGCATGTCAATCCCGTATACATTGGGATATTTGACCGGCGGGGCTGCGGAGGCAAAATAAACCTTTCGTGCACCGGCTTCCCGGGCGAGTTCGATGATTTTTTGGGACGTGGTCCCCCGAACGATCGAATCGTCCACCAGCAATACATTCTTGCCCTTGAATTCAGTGCCAATGGCATTTAACTTCTGGCGAACCGATTTCTTGCGCTCGGCCTGACCGGGCATGATAAAGGTCCTCCCGATATAGCGATTCTTGATAAACCCTTCCCGGAAAGGCCGTTTCAAGACCCGTGCCATTTCAAGTGCCGCCGTCCGGCTGGTATCCGGAACCGGTATGACCACATCGATATCATGCTGGCCCCAGGATTCCTTCAGCCGGTTGCCAAGCCTTTGCCCCATTTGCATCCGGGTTTGGTAAACCGGGATATTATCCATCACCGAATCGGGCCTCGCCAGATAGACATACTCGAAAATACAGGGTGCATAGCGGGTTTCTTTTGCACAGACCTTGGTATGTACCGTTCCGTAAACATCAACAAACACCGCTTCCCCGGGGAGAATATCCCGCCGACGTTGATAGCCGAGTACATCCAGCGCCACACTTTCCGATGCAAACATGTGCGAAACCCCGTCCTCACCATCCCGGGTACCGTAGACCAACGGTCGAATACCACACGGGTCACGAAAGGCCAGCAGCCCCACTCCAACCACCATAGCGACAACCGCGTAAGCGCCTCGACACCGGTTAAATACGCCACCGACGGCACGGAACAAATCGCCGGGCGTGGCACGCAAGTTCGATTCTCCCAACGCCTCCCTTAGTTCATGGGCAAACACATTGAGCAGAATCTCGGAGTCCGAAGAGGTATTCAACTGACGCAGATCCTGCCTGAACAGATCCTCCCTCAGCACTTCTGCATTAGTCAGATTGCCATTGTGTCCCAGCGCAATACCAAACGGCGAATTGACGAAAAACGGTTGGGCTTCCGCTCTCGAATCACTTCCTGCGGTCGGATAGCGTGCATGACCCACGCCCATGAATCCCTGCAATTGGACCATATGCCGGGTACGAAATACGTCGCGGACCAGTCCATTGTCCTTCCGCAAAAAGACGCGATGGCCATCACTAGTCATAATTCCCGCCGAGTCCTGTCCTCGATGTTGAATCACGGTCAACCCATCATACAGTGCCTGATTGACCAGTTGACCGCCCAAAATACCGACAATGCCACACATCAGATCACGTTCGTTGGGATATGTTGCGCAACATCCTCGGGCAACAACGACTTGATAAATTCGGTGGCCGGATCAAAGTGATGCACCAACAGGGATTCCTTCCACCACGGTTGCGTCGTGAAATCGACGAAGGTGGCCCCCAAAATCAACAGTGCCACGATCACGATGCCACGAACCAGGCCAAACAGCGTCCCGAGACTCCGGTCCACACCGGTAATTCCGGTGGCCGAAAATAACCGGGAAAGCAGATAGCTGATCATCGACATCACGATCAATACCACCACAAAAATAAGGGCAAAGGCGGCCACCACACGCAACTGCGGTTGATCGAGGTAGGATTCAAGATAATCCGCGCCCGGTACCGCATAGCGATAGGCTACCCAAAGCGCGACCAGCCAGGAAAACAGGGCCAACACTTCGCGGACAAGCCCTCTGAACATCCCCATCAGCAGGGAAATCAACAACACGGCCACAATCGCGATGTCAACCAGACTCATCGCCAGAACTCAAGCACGACAAAAAGCAGGTCGGACGAATCGATGCGTGTGTTCGGGTTACCCATCAACCCGTCCAGAGCCCATTGATCGGTAGTCAGTGTCAATCAATGAAGAGACTTCATCGTCGCTGACAACTTGATATCGGGTAGCCATTTCAAATTCGTTCAAACAACCTCAGGAAGTCTGTGGGGTCACATATCCCTTTTCCCCAGTCAACTGTTTTAACTGGTCACTGACCACATCTGCTTTTTCCCTTCCCTGATATGGGCCGAGCCATATCCGGGTCGCGGTACCATTACCGGTTTCGAAGGTCGCGTGTTTCGGTGAAAACCCATTCTTGTTGAGTAGCCTGATCATTGTCTCGGCATTGACTGATTTGGCAAAAGTACCCACCTGAACCCGCCAGGTATCCTCGGCCACAGCGGCCGGTTTGGGGGTCACGATATCCTTGGAAGGCGTCTCATCGGGCGCATCGCGTGTCATCACCAATACCGTCTCAGCGGACTGCTTGTCTTGCTCAGGCGCACTCGGGGAAGGCGGATTCGATGTCTCTGATTTTCCCGAAGTCATATTGGCCGTCTCCTCATCAACAACACTCAATGGCGCGACTTTTGATTGAAAAGTAACCTGCGTGTCATTTGTCACGGCCTGTTTTTCTACCGCCGCATCAATACTGAATCCCGGTTCCGTCAACAGCATCGAACTGATAACGACCGTCATTCCGACGATAATGACCGCACCCGTCAGCCGATGTGTCAGCCGATATTCAGGCTGTATTGCGCGTACACTTCTGCTCATCAGTTATAGTACCAATGTTTTCTCGGACATCAACAGTCGACCACCCATTTGCCCACTCCGGTCAAGCGACCGCCTGCCGCTTCGGCCGACTGACGGGTACGACACTGCTGATATGTGTTTTTTTTCGGAAGGCAATTATATCACCTACGGTATGAAATGAACCAAAGACAAGCACCCGATCATCCCTTGCGGTCTCCGCCATCGCGGCCAGATAACCCTGCACCGGATGGTCACACAGCACGGTCTGGACACCGTGATCTCCCTTTTTTAACTGCCCCTCCAGATCAAGGGCACTTTGCCCCCTGTCACCCGGCAGGCTGACCAGGTACCAGCGATCCACCATCTCCATCAACGGTTGGGTGATCTGCCGGACTGCCTTGTCCTCCAGAGCACCGAATACCGCCAACGTTCTGCCACCAGGGTGAGACAAACGGCGCAGGAATGTTGACAGTTCGTGCACAGACTGTTGATTATGAGCGACATCCATAATGACCTGGGGCGCCTCGCTAACGACCTGGCACCGACCTGTCAGTACAGCCTGGCCCAGCCCCCCGGGCAATGACGCCGGGGTCATCGCGGTGCGGCCGGCAGCAAGCGCCAGTGTGGCAATCACCCCGCCCAGATTCTGGACCTGGTGTCCTCCGTTAAACGGCACCTGAAGCGACTCAAACCGTCGCCAATCCGCCGCCAACCACGGCGACTCGCTACGCCAGTTGACCCCCATATCATCCTGATCAACCGTATAGTCCAGTCCATTTTGCAACAGCACCGCATTACGTTGACGGGCGGTGCTGACAAGGCTGTCAGGGGGGTGAGGGTCGGCGCAAACCACCCATCCATCGGGATTGATGATTCCGGCCTTTTCCCTGCCAATGGCCTCCCTGTCCCCACCCAGCCATTGCTGATGATCCAGATCAATGGTGGTGATCAATGCAATGTCGTTCCCAATCATGTTTACCGCATCGAGCCGTCCCCCCATACCCACCTCCAAAATCGCGATATCAACACGATACTGATTGAACAGCCACAGCGCACAGAGCGTGCCAAACTCGAAATAAGTCAATGGAATTTGTCTTCGGGCCTGTTCAATGTGGTGGAAACCCCGGCAAATTTCCTGTTCGCTCGCGGATTGGCCGTTAATCCGGATGCGTTCGTTGTACGACACCAGATGCGGAGAGGTATAGGCACCAGTGACCTTTCCAGCCATTCGATAGACCGCCTCGAGCATGCTGACCGAGGACCCCTTGCCATTGGTTCCCCCCACCGTGACCACAAAATCAGGTTGCACACCGTGCATCTGTTCCCAGATCATTCGAACACGGTCCAAAGACAGATCAACCGTACGATGATGCTGTTTTTGCGTGTATTCGACCCAATCATCCAGGGTGAAGCGGTCAAACTGGGGCATCAGCGACTATCCATCGGCACAGACAACAAAGCTCATTCGCCCGACTGGGGTAACAATTATTTCCCGGGCGGCAACTGATCGGCGTCGATCAACTCGCTTTCCGGCATCGGCGCACCAAACCCCATCTTGGAGATCAGCTGCGCCACTTCATTGCGCAAATTTCGTCGATCGAGAATCATGTCTATCGCCCCATGCTCCAATAAAAACTCCGCCCGTTGAAACCCTTCGGGCAGTGTTTCCCGGACCGTCTGCTCGATCACTCTGGGTCCGGCAAAGCCAACCAGTGCCTTGGGTTCGGCAACAATAATATCACCCAGCATCGCCAGGCTGGCGGACACACCGCCCATCGTCGGGTCGGTCAGAATCGAGATGAAGGGAATCGATTCGCGTCTCAATCGGGTGATCGCGGCCGTGGTTTTGGCCATCTGCATCAATGAAAACAGCGATTCCTGCATTCGGGCCCCTCCACTGGCGGAAAAACAGACGAAAGGCTGCTTGTGTTCCAGGCTATGGTTTACCGAGCGCACAAAACGTTCGCCGACCACGGATCCCATGGACCCACCCATGAACTTGAATTCAAATGCCGCCGCCGTAATCGCAATACCCTGCAATCGCCCACTAGCCGCCAATATCGCCTCGGTCGATCCACTGGATTTGCGTGCTTCGACCAGTCGATCCCGATATTTCTTCTGATCCTTGAATTTGAGTATATCCACCGGAAGAATGTTTTCCCCGATCCACTGGACCGGCGCTTCATCGAAAAAACTCAACAAGCGTTCCTTGGCACCGAGCCGCATATGGTTATTGCATTTCGGGCACACCTGAAGGCTGTGCTTGAGTTCCACGCCATACAGCACGGCCTGACAGGCCGTACATTTGTTCCAGAGACCTTGCGGCACGCCCCTGCGACCGATCTTGCTGCCTTTTTTTATTTTAGGCGGAAGTATTTTCTCGAACCAATTCATCTCGATCGCAACGGTGAGGACGCCTCTTCAGAAACATGATTCAGGACCGTACGACAAAACGCCCGGATTTTCAGCGGGTCTTTGACCTGTTCGGTCTCGACACCACTGCTCACATCCACCGCATAGGGGGTAGTCAGCGTGATCGCCTGACCGACATTCTCCGCTGTCAGCCCGCCGGCCAGAATCACCGGCTTGCATCCGCCATATCGGGCCCGCTGCCAGTCAAAGGGCTGTCCGGTCCCACCATAATGGTCCGGTACATGGGTATCGAGCAACAGGGCGCTTGCATCCGCATAATCCCGTTCCACCTGTCGCAGATCGGTCGTCTGCGACACCCGGACTCCCTTAATATAGGGCAAACCGAAACTGGCACAGAACCCGGGTGACTCTTCCCCATGATACTGCAGCGCATTGAGCGGCACTTGCTTGAGAATGGCCCGCACATAGTCTGCGTCCGGATTGACCATGACGCCCACCCGAGTCACGAAGGGAGCCATCCCGTGACAGATCGCTGCCGCCTGCTCGATTGTCAGATGTCTCGGGCTCGGCGCATAAAACACCAACCCGAGTGCATGGGCGCCTGCCTCAATAGCCACCGACGCCATCTCCTTGTCAGCAATCCCACAAATTTTAATTTTGACTGTCAACCTTCATATCATCCGGGAACTGATCATATTCTACCAAAACCGGCAGGCCGCCGGTGCAGGTGGAAGCAGATACTTCCCGTCATAACGCACCGCAACGAAATACAATCCATCGGCCGCTGCCGTCACGCCTGCGTGGGTTCGCTGACGGGCGGACAATACCTCACCTGCCCACTCAATGGTTTCCAGTCGTTCGCCGATACGCATCAACACACCGGCAATATTCCTCACCATATGATGCAAAAACCCGTCCGCCACCACATCCATCCAGACCCACTCGCCTGACCGATTCACCTCCAGGATGCGCACATCCTTCACCGGATTGCGTGATTGGCAACTTGTGGCCCGAAATGCACTGAAGTCATGCCGCCCGCGCAAATGCCGGGCGGCCCGCTGCATTAATTCGACATCCAGTTGCACCGGATGCCAGGTGACGCGGCCGCTGAGATAGGACGGGGCGACCGGTCGATTGAGGATCACGTAGCGATAGGTTCTTTCCAGTGCCGAGAATCGGGCATGAAAATGCGATGCGACCGGTTGTGTCCAAAGGAGGGAAATATCATTCGGAAGATACCGGTTGGTTCCCCTTAGCCACTGGTGGGGCTGACGCTGGCAAGTCGTATCAAAATGCACCATCTGTCCAAGCCCGTGCACCCCGGTATCGGTACGGCCCGCCGACACCACCGCAATGTCCTCGTCGGCCACCCGTGAAAGCGCCTTTTCCACTTCCGCCTGTACCGTCTTTGTGTGGGCCTGTCTTTGCCACCCACAATAGCGCAACCCGCAATATTCAATACATGCGGCAAACCGTTTGGGCGGCGAAGGCTCCTTCATCGGATGACCGGACTGTCACCGGCACTTAAACGGACCGACGATCCTGGAAGGCCTGGTTCAAAGTGCCAGGATCCATATATTCCAGTTCACCACCCATCGGAAGCCCTCTTGCCAATCGCGTTACTGTCACCTCTTTACGCTGCAGCAAATCAAGCAAAAAATCCGCCGTCGCCTGCCCCTCGACGGTCAAATTGGTCGCCAGGATCACTTCCTGAATGGTTTCCCGTTCTATCAGCGCTAACAATTGACGAACCCCCAAGGACTCCGGCCCGATGTCATCCAGGGGTGAAAGATGCCCCATCAGGACAAAATACATCCCCCGATAAACAGCCGCCTGTTCAATGGCTTCATGGTCTGCTGGGGTTTCGACGACACACAACTGGTTCGGGTCCCTGCTGCGCGAAGCACAAATCGAACACAACTCCAGCTCACTGAAATTATTGCAGCGAATACAATGCGTGACCTTGGCCAATGCATTGCTGATCGCATCGCTGATTTGACGTGCACCGTCTCTGTCCCTTTCCAACAGATGGAAAGCCATGCGCTGGGCCGACTTCGGTCCGATACCGGGCAGGCGTTGCAGTGCCGCCCTCAATGCCTCCACCGAACGGGGGTCGCTCATCGGCTAAAACGGCAGCTTCAGACCCGGGATATTCAACCCGGTCGTCAGGCCGCCCATTTTTTGCTCGGTCGCTGACTCAACCTTGCGCACGGCATCATTGATCGCAGCGGCAATCAGGTCTTCCAGTATCTCCTTGTCGTCTGACATCAAGGCGGTGTCAATCGTCACTTTTCTGACATCATGCCGGCACGTCATCACGACCTCGACCATACCCGCACCGGACTGGCCATGCACTTCGATGTTGGCGAGTTCTTGCTGTGCCTTTTGCATGTTCTCCTGCATCGCCTGTGCCTGTTTCATCAGGTTACCCAATCCACCTTTCATCTCGAACCTCGTATTTTCACTTGCTGTTTTTTTCAAGCAGATCCCACCACCACCCGTTCACGGTACGGACCCAAATCATGCGACCGAATTCTGCCTTTGGGTCAGGCCTCAGGGGGCCTGATGGAATCACTGACGATTTCCGCATCAAATTGATCGACCAATGCCTGCACAGTCGGATCATGCATAAAGGCCTGACGCGCACTGGCCAACCTTTGACGCTGTTCACGTTCCTTTCTTTCAGAGGGGGTTTCCGTCCGGATCGCTTTTTCCGTCTCGGTCACCACGTTAAACGTCACTTCCAGGTCCAGTTGTTCGCGACAGTACCTTTCTATTTTGCTTATCCTTTCCCGATTCAACAAAAAACGGTTGCCCGTCGCCAAACTCAGGTCAAGCGTCTTCGTTTTCTGCGCAACCGATCTGGGTACCAGATGCATCAGCAGTTCCTTCGACAAACCGTTGAGTCCGCAGTGTTCCACAAAATCATGCCAGCCTTCCCGCTCGGCAATACCCTGAAGGGACCATTTTTTGCCACCACCGGGCGGGACAGCGGGTTGCCCGGCAATCCCCCCGTCCCTCCCTTGGGTCACCTCACTTTGACCGGCCATGTCTCCTTCTTGCATCGACAGCATCGTTTCGTCATTGGCCTCACCACGGTCGGCCACCTCCACGGACGCCGTTTCGTGCGGGGTCATGGTGCGGGCTGTTCCCCGGTCCCCGGCCACCCTCTTGGATAGTGCCGCTCCAGACGGACGGGGCCCGTCCTCCCTGGCTGGTTGAAAGGCAATCATTCTCAGGATTGCCATTTCAAAACCGGTTCGTGGATCAGGGGCCAGCGGCAGATCCTTTTTCGACATCAGACCGATTTGATAGTAAAGCTGCAGTGTTTCCGCTTCACAGCTTTCCGACAGTGAATTCAACCTGACCGAATCGATCCCTTTCCATTCAACCGCTTCCGGGCTGACCTGAAAAAGGGAAATATTGTGTATCAGGGTCAACAGTTCATCGAGTGCCGTGTTGAACTCGACCGAGCGCAGCGCCATTTCGGCAATGGTGTCCAGGCAAGCCCTTGGTTGGGATGCGTTGAGTTGTTCAAACAACTGGAAGATGTAGTGATCATCAATCATGCCAAGCATCGCCCGGACCTGTTCGGATTTCACTTTCTGATCCCCAAACGCAATCGCCTGGTCCAGCAGGCTTAACGCATCCCGCACACTCCCGTTGGCAGAACGTGACAGGACGAGCAGCGCTTCGCGGTCATAGCTCAATTGCTCCGCCTGCAAGATAGTCTCCAGCTGACGGGTCAGTTGACCGATCTCCATTGAACGCAAGTTAAACTGGATACACCGGGATAAAATCGTGGTCGGAAGCTTTTGCGGATCCGTGGTAGCCAACAGGAACTTGACATGCTCAGGTGGTTCCTCCAATGTTTTCAACAACGCATTGAAACTGTGGATGGAAAGCATGTGCACTTCGTCGATCAGGTAGATTTTGCATCGACCCTGTGTGGGCGTATACTGAACGTTATCCAGTAATTCGCGGGTATCATCGACCTTGGTTCGAGAGGCCGCATCCACCTCGATCAAATCGATAAAATTGCCCCGATCGACACTCTGGCAGGCGTTGCACTGACCACAGGGTGTCGCACTGACACCACGCTCACAGTTCAGCGCCTTGGCAAAAATACGTGCCAGGGTGGTTTTGCCGACCCCCCGTGTTCCGGAAAACAAAAATGCGTGATGAACCCGCTGATTGTTCAACGCATTGGATAACGCGGACACGACATGCTCCTGTCCGATGACCTGCTCAAACGTCCGTGGGCGCCATTTACGGGCCAGTGCCTGATAACTCATCGGGAAGCTGAACAGCTCATCACATTACATTATTGTCAATTTTGCTCGTTATATCGTCGACTCCAATCCGAGCCGGTCTCCCGTGTCCTGCCAACAGACGGTACCGCTCAACAGCACGTTGCGACATGTGACGGTGCGGGGTTAACCGCACAGACCGACTCCGGATAACCCGATCCGGTTCAGCAATGCCAACCTGCTTTTGTACGGTCACCTTTCGGTGATTGGGTGGCGGATCCAGAGAGCCTGACCCCGATACCCGAATGTGTTGCTGCGGCTGCTTCCTTCCGGACCTGACCGGGTTCACAACCTATCGTCACCAAGGAGACCCTCTTTCACCGCCATAGACTGTCGACAGACCTGTTGCGGGTATTGTATGAAAAATCCATCGCATCGGGAACCCAAATTGAATAAAAGCCACCCAATACCAGATCGCAATGCCTCGCCATGATCACTTTTCCCTCGACCTCATCGCAACGGAGCAGACGCGTTGTTTTTTAGTGATATCATTAACAGCGGTCGATCCAAAAAAACCGGATGCTGATGATCTTTTCCACCCCTTTTCCTGACAACAATCCCAAAAGACAGGCGATCAGAACCCTGTATCATGCCGATGAAACCGAGTGTGTGGCACAGTTGCTGCAGGGACTGGCAAGGACCGAGCAACAGGCCCGCAATATTCATCAGGATGCCGCGCAATTGGTTGAGGCCATTCGGGCAAACAATGAAAACCATGGCGGGCTGGATGCTTTCCTTCACGAATTCACCCTGTCCAGTGAGGAGGGTATCGCACTGATGTGTCTTGCCGAAGCCTTGCTCAGAGTCCCCGATGCCGCTACGGCGGATCAACTGATCCAGGACAAACTGTCGAACAGGGACTGGTCGTCCCATCTGGGAGAAAGCCATTCCTTCTTCGTCAATGCATCGACTTGGGGATTGATGCTGACCGGAAAGCTCATTGCTTTCGACAAATCGACGGCACAAAACCTCGGCGATCATCTCGGCAGACTGATCGCGAGAAGCGGAGAGCCGGTCATTCGTACGGCAATCAGGCAAGCCATGAAAATACTCGGGAAACAATTCGTCCTGGCAGAAACTATCCACCAGGCACTCAAGACCGCCGTGGAGAAAGAGGCCAAAGGATACTGTTACTCCTATGACATGTTGGGGGAAGCGGCCAAAACAGCGGACGATGCGGCCGCTTATCTGGCGGCCTATCAATCTGCCATTACCGTCATCGGTCAGCATGACCAATGGCACAACCCCTACCAAAGCGCCGGGATATCGATCAAATTATCCGCCCTGCATCCGCGGTATGAGGTCATGAAAAACCAGCGAATCATCAACGAGTTGTTTCCCCGTTTGAAGCAACTCTGCGGGCTGGCCAAGTCGTTCAATATCGGATTGACCATTGATGCCGAAGAATCCGAACGCTTGGATCCGTCTTTGACCCTGTTGCAATCACTGTGCACTGACCCTTCCCTGGCCGACTGGCAGGGACTCGGATTCGTGGTGCAGGCCTACCAGAAACGGGCACCGGCGGTGATTGACTGGATCGCCGACCTGGCTTTGCAAACAAACCGTACAATCATGATCCGTCTCGTCAAGGGTGCCTATTGGGATACTGAAATCAAGCAGGCACAGGTTGAGGGTTATGCCGGTTATCCGGTGTTCACCCGAAAAAGCGCCACCGATCTTTCCTACCTTGTCTGCGCCCAAAAACTGCTCAACAATCCGACGGCATTTTATCCCCTGTTCGCGACACACAACGCCCACACCGTCACATCGATACTGCACTTTGCCGGTTCTCGTCGGGATTATGAGTTTCAGTGTCTGCACGGGATGGGAGAGACACTGTATGACCAAGTCACCCGACATAACCAGGTCAACTGTCGTATCTACGCACCGGTCGGCCCCCACAAGGAGTTGCTTGCCTATCTGGTCCGGCGGTTGCTGGAAAACGGCGCCAACAGTTCCTTTGTCAATCGACTGGTGGACAACCAACTCCCGATCGAGCAAATCATCGCCGACCCCGTCGAGCTCATCCAGTCCCTTGAACCCAAACCCCACCCGACCATCCCGCTTCCGCTCGACCTGTATGACGGTCGCCGAAACGCCCGTGGATTCAATCTGCACGATGCATTGGAACTGGACGCCCTGTTTCAGAAAATTGCCGCCCAGTATTCGACCGGGCCTGTCCGTGTGACTCCACTGATTTCAGGACTGCACATCGCTGAAAACAACCGCAGCATGAGTGACGTGGTCAATCCGTCAACCGGAGAGACGATCGGCACTGTCGTCAATGCAGTGATCTCGGACATTCCAGTCGCCATCGACTCGGCCCATGCGGCTCAGGGTCAATGGGACGCACTGGGTGCAACAAAGCGTGCAGACATCCTTAAAGTGGTCGCTGATCACTACGAGGCCAATCATGATGAACTGCTGTCTTTATGTATTCAGGAAGCAGGGAAAACGCTTCACGATGCCGTCGCCGAACTCAGAGAGTCCGTGGATTTTCTGCGCTATTATGCGCAGCAGGCCGAGCGTACATTTGACCGGCCCGTCACATTGACCGGGCCCACTGGAGAACTCAATCAGATAATGCGGTGCGGTCGGGGGGTGTTTGTCTGTATCAGTCCCTGGAATTTTCCACTGGCCATTTTCACCGGGCAAGTCAGTGCAGCCCTGGCGGCAGGGAATGCGGTGATCGCGAAACCCGCTGAACAAACGCCAACGATTGCCTATCGTGCGGTGCAGATAATGCATCAATGCGGGGTCCCTGAGGCCGTCTTGCAACTGCTGCCCGGCGACGGAGAAACCATCGGCGCCGCCCTGGTCCGTCATCCGAAAATCAATGGCGTCACGTTTACCGGTTCGACGGTCACGGCAAAAGCAATTCAACGGTCACTTGCCCGACAAACGGGGGCCATCGTTCCATTCATTGCGGAGACCGGTGGCATTAACGCCATGCTGGTGGATTCTACCGCCCTGCCTGAACAAGTGGTGCGTGATGTGGTCCGTTCCGCCTTTCAAAGTGCTGGACAACGCTGTTCGGCGTTGAGAATACTGTATCTTCAAGAAGAGGTGGCCGACGTCATCACTGACATGCTGACAGGGGCCGTTGCAGAGTTGAAAGTCGGCAACAGTGCCGAATTCGACACCGATGTGGGACCGATGATTGATGCCCAGGCCCGACAGCAATTACTTGAACATGTTCAGCTATTCAAAGCTCGGGGAAACCGGATCATTGATGGCCCTCCGGTCGAGGATCATTTGACCGGTTTTTATGTCAGTCCGATGATCATTGAAATCGATGGCATCGCTGATCTGGAGGAAGAGACATTTGGTCCGATACTCCATCTGTGTCGATTCCCTGCCAATCGTATTGATCAGGTGGTCGATGACATCAATGCGCTCGGGTATGGGCTGACATTTGGTATCCACAGTCGGGTCCAATCAACGATTGATCGGATTACAGATGCCATCAAAGCCGGCAACATTTATGTGAACCGAAACACCATCGGTGCCGTGGTGGGCGTCCAGCCTTTTGGTGGGGAAGGGCTGTCTGGGACAGGTCCTAAAGCAGGCGGACCCCATTATCTGCACTCGTTCACCGTGGAACGCACGCTCAGTGTGGATACCACCGCTGCCGGTGGAAATCCATCCCTGCTCTCTCTGGAAGTACGGTAAAGGCTATCGGTAATTTTATGTGGTATGGTTGCCTGAACGACCAATACGCCCCCTTTGCAACACGATCAACTCAACCGCGAGAGGTCTATACGTTCCACCATTGCTCAATACCTACTATTCCGGCAGAATAATATTTTTGATGACTTGGGCACGACTGTTGGAATTTGACTATGTCATTGCAGGCGCAGGGTCTGCGGGTTGTACTCTGGCAGCGCGACTGGCCGAAGATTCTTCACTTAAGGTATGCCTGGTGGAGGCGGGCGGGCGCGGTCGTGATCTGTTTATTCGTATGCCCGCCGGGAATGGCTTTGTCTTTGGTAATCCGAAACTCGACTGGGGATTTGAATCGGTTCCGCAGGCGGGTCTGCACGGGCGAAGCATTTACTTTCCACGTGGCAAAGCCCTGGGTGGATCATCGATCATGAACGGGATGATGTATATGCGCGGAGTGCCCGCAGATTATGACCGCTGGCGCGATAGCGGGCTGCCTGGCTGGGGGTATTCTGATCTGTTGCCATACTTTCGGCGGTCACAGGGGTCGCGGAATCGGAACGATGCGTGGCACGGGAAGTACGGCCCTCTCAAAACGGAATTATCGGCCAATTTTGGCGTTTTGGAACAGGCATTTGTCGACGCATCGGTCAATGCCGGTCATAAACTTCTGGATGATTTTAACGGCGCTGAAAGAACCGGCGTCGGACGTAGCGACAGCACGGTTTATCGGGGTATCCGGCAATCATCCGCGATTGCCTATCTCAAAAGACCTCCTGAAAATTTGACCATCTTGACGCATCACCGAATTAACCGGGTTTGTTTTCAAGGTAACCGTGCGATTGGCATTGAAATCGATTCAGGGAAACACATTTTGGTGACGCGGGAAGTGATTCTTTGCCAAGGTGTCTTTGGTACTCCGCAAACATTGATGCTGTCCGGAATCGGTCCAAAAGATCATTTGACTTCGCATGGAATCAGTCCACTGGTTGACCTTCCTGGTGTGGGCTCCAATCTCGCTGATCATGTGGATGTATCGATGCAATTCGGTTCCGATAGAATGGATTTGAGTCTGGCGCGATATCAACGACTCGACAAGGCCGCCGGGTTGATGGCGCGTTGGCTGTTGAATAAGAAAGGGCCGGGTACAGGCGCATTTTTCTCGGTTGTTTTATTCCATGCGCTGCGCGATCAGGCACTGCCGGAATTTCAAGTGTACATGACCCCGATGGTGATCGATGAAAATCTAACGTTGGATGAAGATGAAAAAACACCGCTTCTACAGCGACTCGGTCGTAGGCTGTTAGTACGCGGTCGTAAGACAGCTCAGCCAGGCGTACAAATCGACATTAACCTGGAAAGGCCCAGATCGCTTGGTACTGTGCGACTGGCCAGTAACAATCCGCAGGATGACCCGTTGATCAATCCCAACTATTTTTCTGAGCCACCGGATCTGGATGAGTTGCTTCAAGGGGTGAAGGTGGTGCGCAAGATTATGGCTCAGAAGCCGATATCACAGTACCTGACTGGAGAAATGGGCGTCTGGAAAGACGCCAAAAGTGATACCGAAATTTTAGAGGCGATCCGTGCGACGGCTTATACTGGCCATCATCCCTGTTCGACTGCACGTATGGGAGCGGTAGGTGACCCCGACGCTGTATTAGATGCGCAGTTGCGTGTGAATGGGGTTGAGAACTTGCGTGTTTGTGATGCAGCGGCAATGCCGACACAAATAACCGGAAATCTGAACGCGACGGTTTTTGCGATGGCCGAAAAAGCGGCAGATATGATTCTTGAACGTGATCCTTTACCACCCGAAGATCCGGGGATAAATGCATGACTGAACTGAAAACTTTTCAATATTTCGCCAATAGCGAATGGCATGACCCTGCATCGGGCAAATACTTCGAAAGTGAGAACCCAACCATTGGGGAAGTCTGGGCACAAGTCCCTGACTGCAACCAGAATGACGTCAACCGGGCGGTCATGGCCGCTAAAGCGGCGTTTTATGACGGTCCCTGGGGCAAGTTGCTACCCGCCGAGCGCGGTCGCATGATGCGACGAATCGGTGAAGTCATTTCAAAACATGCCGATCGTCTGGGTGAGATAGAAACCCGGGACAATGGCAAACTGGCGAAAAATATTACGCCATCGCTTAAACCGGATGCCTGGCAAGTAGACAGCTGGAGTTATTACGCCGGCATGTGCGACAAGTTTGAAGGCAGTCTGATCCCGGCTGAAATGCGTGATATGCACAATTACCTGAAATGGGAACCTTTCGGTGTCTGTGGGTTGATTTTGCCGTGGAATTCTCCGATTGGCACTTTGATCTGGAAACTGGCCCCCTGTCTTGCAGCCGGTAATACCGTGGTGATGAAACCTTCCGAACATTCTTCCTGTTCAACCCTGGATTTAATGGAAGTACTGCTTGAAGCAGACTTGCCACCCGGTGTATTGAACGTCGTAACCGGTTTTGGTTCAACGACCGGAGAACCGCTAATCGATCACCCCGATGTACGCATGGTTTCCTTTACCGGAGGAACTGCAGGCGGGCGGGCAGTCGCCGGCATAGCCGCTCGTCAGGTGAAGCCCATCATTATGGAACTCGGTGGCAAATCACCACAAATCGTTTTGCCCGATGCGGATCTCGAACTTGCCGTCAATGGTGTTGCTTCGGGCATTTTCCCGGCTGGAGGACAAAGCTGTATTTCGGGGTCACGGCTGCTGGTACACGATTCGATTATTGACGAGTTCACCGAGCGGTTAGTCGAAGTGGTTAAAAAAGCTCGCGTGGGTGAACCGAATGATCCACAGACCCAGATCGGTCCGATGGCGAATCGTCCTCACTACGAGCGTGTGCTGTCACGGATCGAAGCGGCGGAAAAAGCGGGACACAAGTTGCTGCTCGATGGGCGCAGTTCCTGTCGCGATAAAGGTTATTACATTGGCCCAACGATCTTCGCCGGTGTCTCCAACGATGCGGATCTCGCTCAAAATGAAACGTTCGGACCGGTGCTATCAACCGAAGCCTGGTCAGATGAACAAGCCGTCATACAAATCGCCAACGATACGATTTATGGTCTGGCGGCCGGTATCTGGTCGCGTAACGTGGCCAAGGCCATGCGAATGGCCGATCGCATTGAGGCGGGTACGGTGTATATTAATAATTACTTTAATGCCGCGACCCAGTCACCCGTAGGTGGCTTCAAACAGTCGGGTTATGGCCGCGAAAACGGTTTCGAAGGCATGCGATGTTTCATGCAAACCAAATCAGTCTGGTTGTCAACCAACCCTTCGCAACCTGATCCTTTCGCGAATTAGAAACCACGACAGATTCTGAATAGTGCCGTAAGGGGCGACATCGACATCGCAATGCCAATCCAGGGCGATCTGCGAGCCCATCAATGAGCGGCTCAATCGGTGAACGATATCAACCGCTGCATTCTGAAGATTTGCCTAAGATCGATAAAACTGTCCGCGCGATTCTGTCAAATGCGGGTATGTCGGAAGCCCCCAATAGTGTTATCCACCATATTACTGCTGCCGGCGGGCACTTCGATGATGAAGGTCGCCTCTACTTTTCGCTGGAATTGATCGAGAATGCGCCAATGACTTGCCTCGCAATTTTGCGCTCTGCGGTCAAAATCCGAAACATGATAGGCAACTTGATGTGGCGAAAATCCATGCCGGTTCCGGTGGTACGGTGCCGCTTATCCTGTATCTGGATAGCGGGGTTTATCGCGAATCCACGTACGTAACCTCTACGATGCGGCACGACTGGTCGATTATCTCGATAGCATCCATTTTTTCAGTCGTTCGATGATCGCCCGGGATATGCCCGATACCCGTCCGCTGGATATTGACACCGCCTATGTCTGTCTGGCAGAAACGGGGAAGCATGTTTTCGCTGTGGCAACAGAAGCCGTCTATATCGAAGATGTCGCTAACCGGTATGATACGATGGCCGGATCCCGAGAGCCGAGGGGCTTTTCTGGTACGCCCCATTTTATCCTTGAATGACAATATGTCGGTAGCAACCTGATTACCCAGACCAGCGGGATGCAAGGTCAGTCTGATGGGTTGTGCACTGGCAAAGTTATGTGATCGATAACGACATGCTCGGAGTGGTCATGAAGTCTTTATCTGGAATCGAAGTGAATGATGAAACCCTCGCATTGCAGGCCATCAATGAAGCCGCCCACGACGAAGAGCATTTCCTCGGCAGAACCGAAACTCTCGAACATATGCAGAGTGATTTCGTCTATCTTGAAATCGGTGACCGTCGAACCATCGATGCATGGGCAGTCGATGGAAGCCAGGATATTCGAAGTGTTGCCATCGATCGAATCCGGCAGATTTTGCAGACACATTATCCCGATCATATAACCGAAGCACTGGATCGACGCTTGCACGAAAAATTTGATATCCGGTTACTGCAATCAGATATGCAGACGAATTAAGCAATTAACACTTTATCAATTCGACCATTTCATTGTTTCCGTTCATCCGGAAATGACGTAAATTACTCGAATACGACAACCGGAGAGAACAATCGTGAAAAGAATTTATGACTTCAGTCGCAGTCCGTCTGCGCGAAACTATACCGTCGCCGATCTGCAGTCATTAAAGGGGTCCGCTAAAAAGCTCAGCATGAGCAATCCTAAAGATGGTGTCGAACTGAAAGCCTGTATAGAAGCGGGCATTGATCTGATGGTGGTCTGGGACAGTCAGATCGAAGAATGCCGGAAAATCGCACCGCATCACTTTATGGGAGTCGGTAGTACCTGGTCGCAATTTGGAGACCCCAAAGAGATTCTCGATCATGCTTTCGACATGATGCGTAAGGGGGGTGATATGTATTACACGTTACGCTCCTTCGAAGTCATGGAAATGTTGTCGAAAGAAGGTATTCCGGTTCAAAGCCACATCGGTTTGATTCCAACCTTCAGTCATTGGTGCGGGGGGTTGCGCGGCTGGGGTCGCACTGCGGATGAAGCGATGGAAATTTATCGCACACTGAAACGAATGGAAGATGTCGGCGTGTTCGCGGTTGAGGCCGAATGTATCGCTGAAGAAGTGCTGGAAGCGGTTAATGACAAGACATCGATTGTAACTTTCTCACTCGGCTCTGGTATGGCTGGCGATGTGATCATGTCATTTGTATCGGATATTTGCGGTGAAGATAGCGAAGAAGAAAAGCCCCCAAAACATGCCCATGCTTTTGGAAACCTGGCTCGACTTCACAAGCAGATGTATGAGGAACGCGTGGCTGCGTTGAGCGAATTTCACAGCGAAGTCACGAAGAAAAAATTTCCCTATGCCGAAACCAATATTTCCATGCGCCCGAATGAAAAAGAGAAATTTCTAGAGGCTTTGGATAAAGAGTAACGCACTGTAAGCTGGTGCTTACTCGCCTAATTCAATCATCACTCGTCGGGGCGAGCCTGACGCAATCGATGATGGGAAGTATCGGAAGAATTGAGACCCTATTCCCACTGATCCAGAAATAAGCGACCCGGGGTTGATACTGCTCTCCATGGATTCTTTGAATCTCCTCTTGCATGGTTACGTTTTCCACCCCGAAACCGGGCGAGAACCGTATATTCGAGCCTTCGCCATAGAAGACCCTCGTGCATTTTTCGCTCAGCTCCCCCAAGGTGCCATTCTCGATGAAATACAAAGGGCGCCGAACCTACTCTCCTACCTACAGGAAATTATTGATGCCGACCCGGCACCCGGGCGTTGGATTCTCACTGGGTCGCAGAACCTCTCCTTACTCAAGTCGGTCAGCCAGTCGCTGGCCGGAAGGAATGCTGTGTATAATCTGCTTCCGTTAACCCGAAACGAAACAGAACGTTTTCCGCGATATCCAAAGACTCTCGAAGAGACCCTTTTCACCGGATCGTATCCACGCATATTCGATAGTGAACTGGATGTGTTCGACTGGCTTCGCTCCTATGTCGCCACCTATGTCGAGCGTGATGTTCGGATGATCGCCAACGTGGGTGATCTCATCACTTTCCAGCGCTTCGTCGCACTGTGCGCCGGTCGAACGGCGCAGTTACTCAACTACCTGTCGCTAGCGGGAGATTGTGGTGTTTCACAGCCGACCGTCAAAACCTGGTTCGGGATACTCGAAACCAGTTTCTTGGCCTTCGCCTGCCCGCCCTTCACTCGAACGTGCGCAAGCGACTCGTGAAAACGCCCAAACTGCATTTCTATGATACCGGACTGGTATGCTGGCTGTTGGGCATACGCGCACCCGAACAACTCCGCACGCATCCACTTCGTGGTCCGATCTTCGAGACTTGGGTCGTCTCTGAGATCGCCAAACACCGAGCCAACCGCGGCGAACCCAGTAGGCTGGCATTTTATCGTGACCGGAACGGTGTGGAGATTGATCTGCTGATCGAAGCCAAATCCGCTGGAACCGCATCATCCAGTTTGTTTGGCAGTATCCAACACGTACGAACACATCTCCAGTCGGCCGGACCGTGTCCGGCCGTCGTGGTCTACGGTGGCGATCAACCCCAACACCGGGGACAGGACAGGCTGATCTCCTGGCGGGAACTTCACAACCTCGACGGAGCAGCATCCGACAGCCCCATTACCGTCAGGTCAGACAACTGATCGGTTTCCATGTGCCAACAGGCACGGTACACCCGGTATTTGCAAACCCGGAAAGAGACCCTGATTACTCCCACGCACTGGAAATTCGGTTGGGAAGACATCGGTCAGGCAAGCCGGTGGGGCTGACATCCCTGAGTGCCCAAATCAGCGTTTCCGCCAGTAACTTGACAAGCCCTGCGAAAACATTTCACGCAAGTTATCAAGCCGGTCTCGGATCAAAGTTGCAATGGTTGGTCGAGTTTCGCCGATAACGCAGTAGTCAATATCAAGTCCCTCGCGCCTGATTCTTTCGGCGTCCTCGGCGGCCACCATAAATCGAGGACGCTCTGAATTGAAATCACACATTATCGGGCTTTTCGGTACGGGATGTTGACGGGTCACATAATGGCTTTGGCAAAGTTAGGGATTTTCTTCCCGGCACTGTTGCCTGGCATATCAATCCGTATTCTGCCTCCAACTCCGCCTTGGTTGACGGATAATCGTTCGGAGACAGGACCATCGTTCGATTTTTCACAGTATGTCTCAATACGTTGTGTTTTATATGAACAGTGTCGAGGTTAACACTGGCGATGTCAACCCTCCTTCCCTCGATCGTCCGCTCTCCTGTCGCTATCTCCAAGCAAAACTTGAATCATGACAAAGGCAATGCCCGGAACAACAGGTATCAGCCCCGGAATGGCTATCAACAATCCTGTCCACCAATCCCAAAGTCACATCCACGGCACTGAAGTCAACACCGAATGGGGCATAATCAATGGGATGTGAAATATATCGAAATGGATCATTCCAAAAGCAGCGTTTGACCGAACAGCGGCAATCGGATAGATTGTGGACTGTGATAAATTTCCATATTCAGCCCGTTCTACAATCCGAGGCTTGCCTCAATCGCCATCACAACATTCAGCCGGGATGATGTAACGGGTTTGCTACCCCGACAAACAATTCACCGGCCTTGATAATAATGTCATGCTGAGACGCAGGAGATGAAGATCAACAAGGCCTTGGATGAATCGCCTGCTGCTCACGAATGGCAAGCACTGCAAAGCACTCTGGGGCTGGCGTTGCTCCGCCGACTCCTGGCTGTTTCCCGGTCGAGCACACGACATTAGATGGATGGCAGGCAGTCGTTCAACACCGGATTCAATGGCAGTCCGCTTGCACTATCTGACCCTCATCATCGGCGATCTCTCGGGAGCCTATAACGACATCGGTATTCGGGGTCGGTTCGATCGAACACGCAAGCGCCTGAATAATAGAACACCGGCCCAAATACTCGCTTCTGGTTGGCTTCCCGATGAGGCACAGCTTTGCCACGTCCGTGCTCTCGTATCATCGTCGGTTACGTGATCGCCTTTCGCCACACCGATTCTCGCTTTCCCTTTTTACGCGAGCATTCGGCGTAAACCGCCGGACATTTTTGCTACTGGTCCTGTCGACAATGGGTCTCTCGCAGGAGCAGCGAACAAACCAGCGCGCCCCCGTTTGCCACAAGCAGGACGGTAAAGGCCTGAGTAAAGGCATCTGCTTCATAGATACGTGCTCCGTTGAGAGCATGTCCCAACCATTGCCGGTCCAGCAACCACCCGATCAAGGGCTGCATCACTGCGCCTGACCCCACGACACACATGTTCATCAGTCCAATTGCCGTTGCACCATAAGCGGGCGAATTGACCTCCTTGACCGAACTGAAACTGATCGTCATCACCGACCCGCTGCAACCGCAGAGGAAAAACAAAATGGAATAGGCGGACACGCTGACGAACCCGCCCTTCAGTACGATCATGAACAGCATCATGTTGGCCAGACAACCCAGAATCAGCAATGGCTTGCGATGCCCCAGGTAATCAGACAACCAACCCACGACAGGGGAAACGATCGCCCAGCCAAGAAACAACATAGAGGCAATCGCAGCTGACTGGGTCTTGGAAAAACCCATGACCGTGTTGAGCCATGGCAC
Organism: Candidatus Poriferihabitaceae bacterium; assembly: GCA_965214625.1. Classification (GTDB taxonomy): domain Bacteria; phylum Pseudomonadota; class Gammaproteobacteria; order Arenicellales; family Poriferihabitantaceae. Next base: position 807,415 of record OZ243962.1, read on the forward strand.
CGACCAGAGACCACCAAACGACAGCATGATCGCAGCGAGCCCAAACCCGGTCCCGGCACAGTACCAGCTTTGTGGATTGACACAGACCTGTCGAAGTCCCGCAAATGCATGGGACAGGGTTTCTGTGTGTCTGGCAGTGAGGGACAAGGGTCTTCTTGGAATCGACAGAAACAGCAGTCCGGACAGACTGATGGCGAAGATCGCCAGCCCACCCATCGTCGGTCGCCAACCCCATTGCTCTACCGCATAGCGCAGAGGCGCCTGGCCCAGTACGGCCCCACACATTCCCACGGCTTGAAGCATTCCGGCCAGCATGGCAAACCGTTTGGGAGAAAACCAGTAGCCCGCAATCGTCAATGAGCCGATAAACGCGAACGCAACGGTCGCTCCCACCAATGCCCGACTCACTGCCGCCATCCACAGCGACTCGCTGACAGAAAAACCGACAGAAGCAAGTGCACAGAGCCCGACGGCAAAGGCCATCAGTTTGCGGGGACCATATCGATCCATCAACATGCCGACCGGCAATTGCATAGAGGCATAGGTATAGAAGTACCAAGCAGAGAGTGATCCCAACGCCGCCCCACCAACGGCAAAATCCCGCATCAGTTCGTCCGTCATGACACTCGGGGAAACCCGCTGGATAAAGGCATAACAAAAGAACAGTGCCCCCAAACTGAAGGCTAAGGTGGATCGCACACCGGTAACACGACCCGGGGAATCAGTCAGACGGGGCAATGGATGGATACGCCTGGATTCAGTTGCGCGGGCAGCGTGTTCAGTTTGCGGGAAAGTTGTTCGGCGGCCTCTTGCAAAAGAGGCGCCCAATCAGTGAATGGACGGTCAATCGGTACGGAAATCGACAGCCCCAACCGATCAAAGCATTGCCGGTATTCGACCAGGACACCAATACATCCCACACCCCGTTCAGCTTCCTCATGATCCAGACCATGCCCTTGCGCCCTGGCTTCCTTAACCGCTTCTTGCAGGATATCGAGAGTGGTAATCGTGTTCGATGTATACCGCGGCAACTGCGTTTGCCTGGCATAACGTGCGACACCCTGTTCGCCCCATTCTCCGAGCATCCGCTTCCCGACCGCCGTAATATGAAGCAATGCCCGACTGCCGATAATCTGCTCGACAGGCATCATCCTGTTGACCGTGGCTCGCTCGGTATAGACCACCTGATCACACATCCGCCTCGACAAACGCGGGCGGCTCCCACAAGCCAATGTGCCCCACCCTTGTGTCTAGCCGCCGGTTCTTGTGTCCTTGTACTTTTCCGACTTCCCTGCACCCATGACAGCCGACTCACCCTGCGCATTCATCAGGGTCGGAATGCCAGGAATTGACTAGCAATCCAGTGTGTGTTCCCTTTCCCACTGTCCAATGGATCGGGTGAAATCATTCCACTCATCCATCTTCAGCTTGCAATAGGCCTCAATCAACGCACTGCCCAGTGCCGCCTTGAGTGATTCACTGTTCTCAGTCAGTCGAATGGCATCCAACAGATTCAGGGGCAGTTTTTTGACCCCTTTTGCCTTGTGTCCCTCGGTATACATATTGATGTCCAATCGTGTACCGGGATCACGTTGATTCGCGATGCCATCCAGCCCGGCGCCCAGAATACCCGCCTGGAGCAGATACGGGTTCGCGGCTCCATCCATCAACCGCAGTTCGAAACGACCGGCATCGGGAATGCGGACCATATGGGTCCGGTTGTTGCCCCCATAGCTCACCGCATTGGGCGACCAAGTGGCCCCCGACAGCGTTCTTGGGGCATTAATTCGCTTGTAGCTGTTGACGGTAGGATTGAAGATCGAAGTCAGTTCCTCGACGTTATGCATAATCCCGCCCAGAAAATGATAGGCCAAGGGCGACAATCCCATTTCGTCACTGGCATCCTCAAACAGATTTTTCTGGCCCGTCTCATCCCACAAGGAGACATGGGCATGACAACCGTTCCCGGTCAGATGGGCGAATGGCTTGGGCATAAACGTCGCCCGCAACCCGTGATTCTCCGCAATTTGCTTGGTCATGTATTTGAAAAACACATGGCGATCCGCCGTTTTCAGACAATCAGCATAATCCCAATTCATTTCGAACTGACCATTCGCATCTTCATGATCATTCTGATAAGGCCCCCAGTCCAGCTCAATCATGCTGTCGCAGATATCCGTGATCACATCATACCGACGCATCAGTGCTGACTGGTCATAACACGGTTTCGACTGAATATCCCGTCCGTCGGCAATGGCATCACCCTGTTCGCTGATCAGGAAATACTCACACTCGACCCCGGTCTTGAGTTGGTATCCCGCTGCTGCTGCTTTCGCAATCTGCGCCTTCAATGCCACTCGGGGGGAAGCTTCAATCGGTTGCCCGTCCAGATACAGGTCACTGGCCAACCAGCCCACTTCCGGTTTCCACGGCAATTGAATCAAGCTGTCCGGATCCGGAATCGCAAACATGTCACCGTCCGCCGGGCTCATATCCAGCCAGGCGGCAAAACCGGCAAAGCCGGCACCCTCTTTTTGCATTGCTCCAATGGCTCGGGCCGGGACCAGTTTGGAACGCAGCACACCAAACAGGTCCACGAAACTGATTAAAAAATATTTAATGTGCTGGTTCTTCGCAATTGTGTCTAAATCTTTCGCCATCTCAATACCTGCCAACGTCACTGATTGTTAAAAGTCTGAAGTATTCGGATACTTCATGCATGTCATGATGCCATTATATCGGTTAGTATTTCCCACCGGAACCCGGAATCCAGTCGGTACCTGCCAATGGAATTTTCGCCATCGCGGCGGCTTCAACGGTGAGCGCCACCAGATCTTCGGGCTCGAGGTTCCGAACATGGGTCTTGCCTGCCGCCCGGGCAAGGGTCTGGGTTTCCAGGGTCAGGCATCGAAGGTAGTTCGCGACACGACGACCCGCCACAACGGGGTCGAGTCGCTGTCCCAGTTCGGGATCCTGGGTCGAAATGCCGGACGGGTCCCTGCCGTCTTGATAATCATCGTAGTACCCTGCACTGGTTCCCAACCGGTTGTATTCCTCCTCATGTTCCGGGGCATTGTCACCCATCGCGATCAGGGCCGCCGTACCGATGGAAACCGCATCGGCCCCCATTGCCAATGCTTTGGCAACATCGGCCCCCGAACGGATCCCCCCGGAGACAATCAACTGCACCTCGCGATGTGCCCGCATCTCCTTGAGGGCTTCAACAGCCAATCGGGTTGCCGGAAGGGTCGGGATACCCACGTGCTCGATAAACACATCCTGAGTGGCTGCAGTACCGCCCTGCATGCCATCCACAACCACCACATCGGCCCCGGCCTTGACCGCGAGTTGCACATCAAAAAAGGTCCGCGTGGCACCAACCTTGATATAAATCGGAATCTGCCAGTCCGTGATCTCCCGCAACTCCTGTACCTTGATCTCAAGATCGTCCGGACCAGTCCAGTCCGGATGGCGACAGGCGCTTCGCTGATCAATCCCCTTGGGCAGGTTGCGCATCTCGGCAACACGATCACTGATTTTCTGCCCCAGCAGCATCCCTCCTCCGCCTGGCTTGGCGCCCTGTCCAACCACCACTTCGACAGCATCGGCTTTCCTCAAATCGTCCGGATTCATTCCATAGCGCGAGGGGAGATACTGGTATACCAGGCACGTGGAATGCCCTCGCTCCTCCGGTGTCATCCCGCCGTCGCCCGTGGTGGTACTCGTTCCCACTTCACTGGCACCACGTCCCAGCGCTTCTTTGGCTTGCGCGGACAGCGCACCGAAGCTCATTCCGGCAATCGTGACCGGTGTCGACAGGGTAATCGGGTTCTTTGCAAAACGGGTTCCCAGGGTCACTTGGGTGTCGCACTTCTCGCGATATCCCTCAAGAGGATATCGCGACATGCTCGCCCCGAGAAACAACAGATCATCGAACGTCGGGACACTCCGCTTGGCACCGAAGCCGCGAATGTCGTAGATCCCCTCCCGGGCCGCCCGCTGAATCTCGCGAATGACCGGTCTGGAGAAGGTCGACGATTCCAGCAACCAACTTTGATCAATTCTTTTTGTCATTGCCTGTTCTCCGGGCTCATCAATAGACGCTTACATTGTCTATTTGGAAGTTATACAGCTGTCTTGCGGAACCATAACGCCTGAACGCATCAACCGGATAGTCCAATCCGGCCTGGGACAACAACCCGGCCAGTTCGGCCCGGTGTTCCGCCTGCATCGGTTTTTCGATACAGTCGGTTCCCAGGCTGGCCGCGTTCCCGCGCAGATAAATACGCGCCTCGTAGATGGAATCCCCCAATGCCGCCCCGGCATCACCACACACCACAAGCCGGCCTGTCTGTGCCATAAACGCGCTCATATGACCGATCGAACCACCGACCACGATGTCCACCCCTTTCATCGAAATTCCACAGCGCGCGGCCGCGTCACCTTCGACAACCAGCAGACCACCATGGGCTGTCGCCCCGCAATATTGAGACGCATTTCCCTTCACCCGCACGATACCCGAGATCATGTTTTCCGCCAACCCGGGACCGGCATTGCCATTGACCGTGAGGTCAGCCGATTGATTCATGCCGCCGCCGTAGTAGCCGATATGACCGTTGATAGTCACCTGGCAGGCCTCCTTTGCCCCAACGGCAATGTTGTGTTTTCCCCCGGGATTGTCCACCACAATATGGGTTCCCCGACATTCGGATTGATGCAGGTACTGGTTAAGATTACGCACCGTGGCTTCCGCCAAATCGAAATGGGTCATATCAATGCCTCTCCCAACTGTAGATTCTCGCCGGCTCCGGTTCCCAGATTTTCGCCTTGTCGCTATTGGGCAGTTGCGCAATCGCCCGAAATTCCGATGCCATCGCCACCCAGTCATCGGTTTCAGCCAACACGGCCGGTTTACAGGCAATCGGATCACGCAACACCGCAAAACCGTCCCGGGTCCCGATCGCAAAGGTGTAAAAGCCGTCCAGGTCGACCAGCGCCGCCTCCAGTGCCTCGTTGAGACTGGCTCCCTGACTCAATCGCCAGGTCAGATAGCCGGCGGCCACCTCGCTGTCATTGTCTGTCTGGAACCGAATTCCCTCACCACGCAATCGCTCACGCAGTTGGTTGTGATTGGACAACGAACCATTGTGCACCAGGCAGAGGTCCAGCCCGGTTGAAAATGGATGGGAATGCTCGGTCGTCACCCGACTCTCCGTCGCCATACGGGTATGGGCCAGTGCATGGGTGGCCCGCATGGTTTTCAAGGCAAACTTCTCGATGACCTGATCGGGTAATCCTTTCTCCTTGAAGATTTCGATCGAATGACCGACACTGGTCATGTTGATGTCTGGCAGATTTTCCTCAATCCATGCAACCACCTCGTCCCCCGGCATATTTACCACCAAGACCGCATGATTCGCCACCGGCGATAATGACACGAAACCCGCCAGGTTTCGCTGCAGCACAGCCCGGTTGTGCTCCCAATTCACCGTCTCTTCTCCCTGCAGCGTGATCTTGGTCGCCTCAGCCGCCACCGGGTTATGGTAAATCGCAAATCCGGCACTGTCCGGACCACGATCCGTCATCTGCACCAGCATGGCCGACAGCATCTCACCGAGATGTGCTTCCAACGCTGGCGTCTTGGTATATAAACCGACAATTCCGCACATGATGCCGTTCCCCGCTGACGTTTCAAATAAACCGGCAATGAGATTACCAGCTTTTCATCAAAAATTCTATTGGTGTGAATAATTTTTTCCTGTTAGTAAAATTTAGTCCTGTTGCTTCATCCCGTGCCGACCGACGATCACGGTCAACAGCCTGATCGGTAACGAGATCAGCTCTTCCGGACCATGCGGCGCCTCGGAATCAAAATACAGGGAATCACCGGCTTTCAACGGATAGGTCTTGTTGGCATGGCGATAAATCACCTCGCCTTCCAGCACATAGATGAATTCGATACCGGCATGCTGGAAGAGCGGGAAAATATCCGATTTCTCACTGAGCGTGACAATATAGGGTTCCACGGTCGGCTGCTGCCCGCCTGAATGCCCGAGCAGGGTATATTGATGGCCCGCCCGGGTCCCCTGGCGCTCAATCGCCAGCCCTTGGCCGGCAGCCACATAGGTCGCTTCTCGTGTTTCCTCATAGAGTCGGAAAAATGACGTCACCGGCACATTCAATGCCCCAGCCAGAGCATTTAACGTCGCCAGCGAGGGGGACGTCAGTCCATTTTCGACCTTGGACAGCATGCCCGGAGACAGATCAGCCTGGCGCGAGAGATCAAGGACCGTCAGACCCTGCTTCTTTCGAAACGCCTTGACTTGGGCCCCAATGGCAAGTTCCAGCGCATTCGCTGCGATATATCTCGAGGGGTCGGGATCCTTTGTCATCAACCGCTCACCGCACGGACGTCATGATGTCACCGCCGTTGCCTCGGCTTGTCAGCGATCAGCTTCCTCTGGTCCATCACAAAAGGTATCCATCGATCACATGGACCCAGTAGCGCAGTGGCCGTGCGTGAAATCCGTCTGGCGCGTCCTCAGCCCGGTTTGCGATCAGACCGGGGGTTGCCACGGTGCGGCCTGCCTCGTCGCGTTGCACTGTACCCCGGCAATCCGATGGCGCCGCGAAAACGATCAATGCCCGGAAACCGGTTCGTTGAGTTCGATCGGATAGCCATCCGGATCCTTGATGAACGCAATAATACGGGTTCCATTTTTCATCGGGGAAGGCAATTTGGTAAATTCCACCCCCTCCGCTTTGAGATAATCGCTGGCCGCATAGACATCGGAAACCTTCAGTGCAATATGACCCCAGGCATTACCCCGATCATAGGGAACGGATTGATCCCAGTTATAGGTCAACTCCAATGTGGGGCCGGCATCCTCATCCTGATAGCCGACAAAGGTATTGGTGAACTTGCCCGCCGGATAGTCATTTTTCCGCAACACTTTCATGCCCAGAATACGGGTATAGAAGTCAAGACTCTTGTCGAGATCACTGACTCTCAACATAGTATGATCGAGTCGAAAATCCGGTTGCAATTTATTCATTTGATTAACCAAAGTCAGTAGTTAAATTAAGGGAATCGCTGCAGCACTGACTCTGCAACCAATTCCTGGAACTGCCGGACACTGTCCTCCCAGCAGGGCGACAGATAACCACCCTGTGCCGCCACATCCGAAACCCGGCCGGCCTGCAAACGCTCACAGATTGCGTGATCCTCCCGGTGCACATCATGCCACAGCAAACGCATTTTTTCTATTTGGGCGGCCGAGGGCTGATTCGATTCATCCAGGTAGATGACCCGGCGCTGGTGCGTTTGACCGGCCCCGAGAGGACGATTCAAATGGACACCGATTTGATCCGGCGCATAAGTTCCGATGACAAAGTTGGGGAACAGCGTCAAGAACCGGGAGGTCACGGCCAGGGTGCCGGCATCATCGATACTCCGTTCCTGCCCAATATCACACCCGCTTCCCAGGCAATGCCGATCAATGATCGTAAAATGATCCCTGAGCGGCTGGCTGGTCGTGGTCCGGTGCACGAACTGGACATGATACGGCTCGATAAAGTTTTCCATCAGCGCTTTCCAGTTGGTTTTCAGTACCCCAAAATCCAGTGTCGTCACCGGTTTGATGCGATTCAGGTCAACGTCCTTGAGCTGGTTGGCCAACGGGGCAATAAACTGTTCAAACGACTCCCCCTCGTCATCCATGTTGATGAATATCCAGTCATGCCAGGTACGGCATTTGACCGCTGTCAACCCATGCTCTGCCAGCGAAAAACCGGGCGGCGGTGACCGGTCACGCCCGCCAAAGTACGGGGTAGCCTGCAGTGCTCCGTCCAAGTCGTACAGCCAACTGTGGTAGGGGCACTGAATCAGCGAACCACAGTTTTTTTTCGTCTCGACCAGTTTCAGGCAGCGGTGACGACACACATTGTGAAAAGCGTTGATTTCATTTTGCTGATTACGCACCAAAAAGAAGGGTCTCCCGGCCACCTCGACCGGCTGCACATCCCCGATGGAGGCCAGTTCGTGCGCAAAGCCGACGAACACCCAACAGTGCATGAAGATGGATTGATTTTCCTTTTTCGCAAACTCCGTACTGGTATACGTAAACGCCGGCAATCCATGCTTGATCGGCTGGTCGGTTTCAAAAAAAGATTGCCAATAATCACTCATGTCGAGGTCACATTCAGTCAGTTCGCCTGATCAAGAAGCCCTTTCGGACCAAGCTCGAACTGCGAATTATACCGCCTCTTTTCCACCAATTGGAACGTGTCCGGCACCCTCGACAGAACTTTCAAAAGTCGTTTTTTGCGTGGGGATACCGGAGAATCAGGGTGGGTGCCCGTTTTTTTGTATTGACCGCTGACTCTCCGAAAGAGGTGATGGCGGGGGTATCGGGATGCCGGACTTTGCCACGCTGATGCGGATCGTGTAAACACCCGATGAGCGCAGAACGAAGCGGCATGTTCCGGTCGGATCAGGACGACGATGGCTTCACCACAGTTCAGTTGCAGCCGCCAAATTTCGGCAAGGCTTGCTGCCTTGCCGTGGTGGGCGAAGCTCACCGCGAGTGTTGTTGAAGCTGGCCACACGAGGGGCGTGGTGCGGTATGGAAGTCATCCTGCCCGGCTAACACCCAATCCACGCCCTCCCCCCGGCACCGATCTGGATCCCGGGGCCCGAATCCAGGCCAAACCGTCAACAAAACCGGCCTGCCGCCGTATTATCCGTCTCGTCTCCCTGCCACCGTATCGACGGCCCCACAACACTGTGAGCAGACAAAGAGAACCCTTCACGCCGTCGAGCCAGCGTATTTTTTGAATGTTCCTGCCGTCCTCGCCATCCATCACAGGACCCTCGATGCATGATCCCTTATAAAACAATCCACCCGATGATTCGGAAATTGCGATCTTGTATTGATTAAAATATTTCTTTACCTGTTAGATGCAAACACGGACACTATCATTGGATCACAAGCCAATCACTCAATCACTTAACAGGAGAACCTTATGATCAAGACCGGAGAACAGTATCGGGACTCTCTTCGGGATGGACGGGAAGTCTACATGGACGGTCTACGTGTCGATGACGTGACCAGCCATCCCCAGTTCAAGGCACTGGTGGATATTCGGGCACGGATCTATGACATGGCCCACGAGGAAACCACGCGCGACATCATGACGTATGAAGAAGACGGCGAGCAGTATGCCGTGGGTTTGCAGCTGCCCAAAACACAGGCCCACTGGGAAGCCAAACGACTCGCCGTGGATACAGTGATGCGGGACATCGGTGGTGTGGTCACCCGCGTCGGTGACGAAACCATTGGTGAAATGTGGTCCTTGTGGGATGGAGCGGATATTCTCAATGAAATTGATCCGCGCTTTGCCCAGAATATACAACGCCACATCCATCGTGCCATTTTAAAAGACCCTTTCCATGTTTCCGCCAATACCGATCCCAAGGGTGACCGGTCCAAAAAGCCACAGGACCAGGATCCGGACATGCTGGTGCATGTTGTTAAGGAAACCGATGCCGGGATCATCATCCGAGGAGCAAAATACGAAACAGCCGCAGCCTATGCCAATCAGGCCTTTCTCAAGCCAACGATTGCCAACTGGGGCGATGCCTCGATTTCAGATTATGCCCTCGGCTGTATTGTCAAAATGAACGCACCGGGTGTCAAGCACATCTGCCGGGCGGGTTTTGCCGGCATGCGGCCTGCGCAGGATTATCCGTTATCCAACCGGTTTGACGAAATCGATACGCTGATGATTCTGGACAATGTACTGATCCCCTGGGAAGACGTCCTGTTTTACCAGCATACCCGTGCAGCGGCCTTCATTCGAACCACTTTACATCGCTATTCGGCCTTTCCCTTCGTACAGCGGATCCTGACCTACACCGACATGATGATTGGGACAGCCCTGTACAATGTGCGGCAAACCGGACTGGACAAACAACCCGCCGTACAGGAAAAGCTCGCCCAGCTCGCGGTCTATCGTGAGGGAATCCATGCCCATCTGACTGCCTCGATCAGCACCGGACAGATCAGTCCCAATCATCTGTTGATGCCCAATCAGTCGCTGCTGATGACCGGCAGGGTCCATGCGTGTGCCAATCTCCCGGCGATGATGCATATCGCCCGGGAACTTTGTGGCGGACAGATCTGCGTCACCCCGGACAGTGCTTCTTTTGAAAGCGAAACCACCGGAAAATGGTTGACAAAATTTTACACGATCAATGACAATTGGATGGCGGAAGACCGCCGCAAGCTGCTGGCCTTTGCAAGAGATCTGCTGAATTCCAGTTACGCCGGGCACCGGTTGACCTTTCAGCTGTTCGCACAGTCGCCCCCCTTTGCCCATCTGGCAGCGGTTTATCGCAATTTCGGCTGGAATGGTCCACTGGATTTTGTTAAAAAGGCAGCGGGTCTTTCCGATAACATCGACGATTAACCCACCCCATGGCATTCATGGCATTCCTGCAAATCCTGACAAGCCGTTTACCCCGTCTCGAGTGAATCCGATCATGCCCCATCAACGTTATCGTCAATTCAATACCAAAGAAACCTATCCCGACCAGAATCTGGACAATGATTTGTGTCAGGTTGTCAAGGCGCGTGGTACCCTGGTGTTCGTCCGGGGCCAGGTGGGGCAGGAAATAGAGGGATTTGCGAGCATTGCAGATGCCTCCGCCTATGCACAAGCCGATCAGGCAATGAAAAATGTCAAGCAATTACTCGAAGAGGCCGGGTCCACACTCAATGACATCTGTCGTATCCAGGTCTACCTTACCGATCGAATTCACCGTGATGCGGTCTATCAGGCGATCGGAAAATGGCTCAAGGGGGTCTTTCCGGTCTCGACCGGCCTGATCGTCAACGGCTTGGCCAGGCCGGAATGGGTCATGGAAATTGAAGTAACCGCTGTCATTCCGGATGACCCCTTATCATGACTTTCTCAATTATCGGACGCTGCCAGCATAGCGGAATGTTCGGGGTCGCGATCACGACCTCAAGCATTTGTGTCGGCGCACGCTGCCCGCATGCCCAATCCGGGACCGGTGCCGTTGCCACCCAGAATGTCACCGACCCGGCACTTGGTCCGGCATTGCTTGCAGAACTGGCACGGGGTCATCACGCCGAGCAGGCTCTGGCCAATGTCCTGGATAATCGACCCTTTGTGGACTATCGTCAATTGATCGTGATCGATAACCAGGGACATACCGCCTGGCACACTGGTGCCAATATCCTCGGGATCCATGCCCTGTCCGAGGGAACAGACTGCGTCGCTGCCGGTAATTTATTGTCCAGCTTGCGTATCCCTCGGGCGATGACCGAGACCTTTGAACAGGAATCGGAACAGCATCTTGCCGAAAGGTTGCTAAGAGCGCTGGAAGCCGGTCACAATGCCGGCGGGGAAATGGGCGAAGTGCATTCTGCAGCGTTATATGTGGTCGACAAGACCCCGTTTCCGTTGGTTGATTTGAGAGTCGATTGGCAGGAAACCGATACGGTCAACACCTTGAGAAGGTTATGGCACCACTATAAACCACAGATGCAGGACTATCTTGTCCGGGCACTTGACCCGCCCTCGGCACCTTCATACGGTGTACCTGGTGACGAATAATGTGTAAACTCTGACGCGGATGCTGATAACGACACCCTGATTTGATGTTTTGCTAAACGGTGACGAAACATGCGTAAACCGCCTGCCCTGAACGACGCTCAAATCGCACATTTTCACCAACACGGTTACCTGCTGATTGAACAGGCGCTGCCGGCCCACCAGATCACCGCTCTTTCGGACGTGTTTTCAACATGGGTTCAGGAAAGCCGACAATATTCAGAACCGTATGGAACCACCCTTGACCACCGGCCCCGATTCGATGTCGAGCCAGGGCATTGTCACGATGCGCCGGCACTGCGACGGGTCACTTCGCCGATCGAAATCTCACCGGTATACTATGATGTCATGAAAAACAGTGCCATTGCTGACTTTGTGGCCCAGTTACTCGGTCCCAATATCAAGTTTCATCACAGCAAGGTCAATTCCAAACTCCCCGGCAGCGGTACGACCGTGAAGTTTCATCAGGATTTCCCGTATGAGCCTCATTCGAATGACAGCCTGATCACCGCACTCCTCTTTCTGGACACCGTGACTGAGCAAAATGGCCCCCTTGAAGTCGTTCCCGGTTCCCACAAGGGTCCTTTGTATGGACTATGGCACGACGGTGTATTCACCGGTGCCGTCACCGAGGCCCAGGCAGAATGGGCCCGCAGCCAGTCGGTCCGCTGCCTCGGGCCTGCCGGCACCCTCTGTCTTATGCATACCCGGTTACTGCACGGTTCGACCGCCAATCTCTCGCCGAATCCGCGTACGCTGTTCCTGTGCACCTACAGTGCCGAAGATGCCATTCCGCTTTCACCGAATCCACTCCCGAGTCGATATGCAGGCGAAATCGTTCGAGGCAAATCAACCAATCGGGTCCGATGTGCGGACTATGAAATGGAATTACCGGAAGTTCCCGAAGGCGCCTCCTTTTTCTCCCAGCAGGCCAAGATGACCTGATCAGGGAACGGACCCGTTCCCTGGACTGCCTCTGTGCTATCATTGAAATTCACCCTCCGACAACTGAGATACTTTATCGCCACCGGCGATGCGGGCAGTATCAGTCGGGCATCGGAAAACATCCATGTCTCCCAGCCGTCGATCTCCAGTGCGATTTCGCAGCTGGAAAATACTTTCAATCTGCAGCTTTTCATTCGCCATCACGCACAGGGAATGACCCTAACAAGCGCCGGCAAGTCCTTTCTCAAGGAAGCAAAAGACTTTCTCAACCATGCCGAACAGTTACAGGGTTTCGCAGGCGAGCTGTCACAATCCGTTTTCGGCATGCTGCAGGTCGGCTGCTTTATTCCCCTGGCACCGATCATTACCCCGGATCTGTGCCATCAGTTCATGCTAAAACACACCGGGGTATCAATCTCGGTAAGAGAAGGTCATCAGACCGAACTGCTGCATTTTTTGAGACAAGGGTCGATTGATCTGGCACTGACCTACGACCTTGAACTGGACAGTGACATTGCATTCACACCCCTGGCCCGACTCGAACCGTATCTTCTGCTGTCCAGATCACACCGCTTGGCACACAAAAAACAACTGCAACTGAATCAATTGATCAACGAAAACTTTATCCTTCTGGACCTGCCGTTGAGTCGTGAATATTTCATGTCGCTGTTCAAAAAACAGCATCTCAAGCCGAAAATTCATGCGCGAACCAGACAAACCGATGTACTGAGGGGGTTGGTAGCCAAGGGATATGGATACAGCCTGGCGAATGTACGACCCATCAACCAATCATCGCTTGATGGCAGCGAACTGGCCTACGTGCCGCTGGCCGAACCTCAACCGGCATTGACACTGGGCATTGCAATGCTGGGCACACTTCGGCAAACCCGATCACTGAGCACGTTCATTGAATATTGCCAGGAAAAAATCCGCGATGAGACCATCCCGGGCATGACAACCCTGTAGCTGAGTCCCATCGCACTCAAGGGTAACGCCCTGTCAGGGCGTATTGGCCATCTGTTGATCCCGCAGTTGCTTGCGGTGCTGCCGCATCATAATCCAGCCGGCCAGAATCACGCCAACCGCCACCGTCACAATAATAATCGTCGCCAAGGCGTTGATATCAGGCCGCAACCCGAGGCGAATACGGGAATAGATCAGTATCGGCAAGGTATTGGACCCCGGTCCGGTGACGAAACTGGAAATGACAAGATCGTCCAGAGACAAGGTAAACGCGAGCAGCCATCCGGCCAGCATCCCCGGAGCCAACATCGGCAAGGTGACATCAAACATCACCCGAAGCGGTTTGGCGCCCAGATCCTGGGCCGCCTCTTCGAGGGACTGCCCCATCCCCGAGAGCCGCGATTGGATGATCACCGCCACATAGGCAAGGGAAAAGGTAATATGGGCAATCGTGATGGTGGTAAATCCCCGCTGGTCCGGCCAGCCGATGAATTCCTTCAGACTGATAAACAACATCAATAACGACAGCCCGGTGATCACCTCAGGCATGACCAGCGGTGCCGAAATCATTCCACCGAACACGGTGCGTCCGCGGAAGCGCCCGAATCGCACCAATGCCAAACCCGCCATGGTTCCAAGCAACGTGGCAAACGTCGCATTGACGACGGCAATTTTAAGGCTTAATGCCAAAGCCGCCCAGACTTCCTCGCTTTGGAACAAGGTGCTGTACCAGCGCGTCGACCATCCTCCCCAGATTGGAACGATTTTCGAGTAATTAAAGGAATAGATGATCAGCAACAACATCGGCACATATAAAAACGCCATACCGAAACAAAGCATGGAGAGCAAAAAGGTGGACCGTTTATGCCCCATTCATGCCTCCGATTCCTTGCCTTGGATATGTTGATAAAGCATCATCGGGACCACCAGCAGCACCAGCAGCGCAATGGCGACAGCCGATGCAACAGGCCAGTCATGATTTGAATGAAATTCTCCAAACAGTACCCGGCCAATCATCAGTACATTCCCCCCGCCCAACAAGTCCGGAATCACAAACTCACCGGTGGCCGGGATAAACACCAATAGCGATCCGGCCACAATACCGGGTACGGTCAGCGGAAGGGTAATGGTAAAGAAGGTCGAGATCGGTTTTGCCCCGAGGTCGGCTGCCGCTTCATTCAGCGTCAAATCCAATTTCTCCATATTGGCATAGAGCGGAAGAATCATAAAAGGAACATAGGTATAGACAATCCCGACATAGACCGCAAAATGGGAATACAGTAGACGGATCGGTTTATCGATCAACCCCAGCCAGATCAAAAAGTTGTTAATGGTACCCTGATCGGCCAGCAATCCCATCCAAGCGTACACCCGGAGCAGGAATGACGTCCAAAACGGCAGGATCACCATCAGCAGCAAAATATGCTTGGTGGTCGGTGACGAACGTACGATCGCATAGGCAATCGGATAGCCGAGCAACAGGCAAAGCAGCGTGGAGATAGAGGAAATCTTGACCGAACTGATATAGGTATCGACATACAACTCATCTTCCCACAGATAAGAGAAGTTATCGAAAACCAACCGAACGGTCATGATCCCCTCTTCGGTCCAGTCAATCAACGGAGAGAACGGGGGGCTGGCAATTAATGACTCCGCCAGACTGATCTTGAGAATAATGAAGAAAGGGGCCAGAAAGAAAATCAACAGCCAAAAAAACGGGATCGCGACGACCAGCGAGCGCCACCGCTCCTGTAGCCTGCCGAGCAGTCGGACGGTCCAGGACAAAGGCACCACCACGCGCCCGTGACCTGTCGATTTGTTCATTTGGTGAGCACCACGGCACTGGCCGGCTTGAAGTGCAGATAGACCTCATCATCCCAATCGACGACATGTCGACCATCACGCGGACGACTTTGATTGGGTACAGTCACTTCAATCAATGTCCCTTTGTTGACCTCGATACGGTACGTGGAGATATTACCGAGATATCCAATGTCGTGCACGATTCCCTTTAACAGGTTACTGGTCGATGACGGGGGCGTTTTCGAAACCAGTATCTTTTCCGGACGCACTGCAATCCACACCCGGGTCCCTTCTTTTAGGTCGGTACCGTGCTCCACCTTGAAATCGCCATTCAACTCACTGGAATGCACCAGAACATGATCATCGTCACTCCCGGAAACCCGTCCCTCCAGCATGTTCGCCGATCCAATAAAATCGGCAATGAAACAGGTTTCGGGGAATTCGTATATCTCCGTTGGCGTACCGACCTGCATGAAACGTCCTTTATCCATCACGGCAATGCGGGTGGAAAGTGTCATTGCTTCCTCCTGATCATGGGTCACTACGATAAAAGTGACCCCGAGCCTGTCCTGAATGTTCATCAGTTCAAACTGGGTTTGTTCCCGCAGGCGCTTGTCAAGTGCCGCCAGTGGTTCATCAAGCAACAGGACCTTGGGGCGTTTTACCAGCGCCCTTGCGAGCGCGACCCGTTGTCGCTGCCCCCCTGAAAGTTGTTCGGGCTTGCGTTTGTTGAATTCAGCCAACTCCACCATGGACAGCATCTCAGAAACCCGGTCCGCGATTTCATTTTTCCCAACCCCATCGCGCTTCAATCCATAAGCCACATTCTGCTCCACATTCATATGCGGGAAAAGCGCATAGGACTGGAACATCATATTGACCGGACGCTCATAAGGCGGCACCTGATTCATTTCAATGCCATCGATAGAGATGGAGCCTGCCGTCGGCGTTTCAAATCCCGCCAGCATTCTGAGCAGGGTGGTCTTACCGCATCCTGAACCGCCCAACAGTGAAAAAAGCTCGCCTTTATAAATATCCAGATCCACACCGCTGACCGCGGTAAAAGGACCGAACTGCTTGGTAATACCCCTCAGTTTAATAAAAGGCTCGGCATCCGGATCAAGCCACGGCCGGTCATCATAGTTGGTTTTTTCAGGCATAACTGAACTTCGCTTTTGCTTCCGGTATGATTAAACGACTGATGCAACCGGTATCCGGTGTCCTCGCACGGCGCGAGGACACCTGCTCATCCAAAAAACACCGGTGAACGTTCAGTTCCCTGCTTTGAAGTTGGTCCAAACCCGGGTCCGGACCCGTTCGATTTTGGGCGGCAGCACCGCAAGGGTGTACATCTGTTCCACCGCTTCAGCCGGCGGATAGGCTGCCGGACTGCCGGTCACGGCAGGATCCACCAGATCAAAAGCATCCTTGTTGGCCGTTGCATACCAGGTAAAATTGCTGTCATTGGCCGCGACTTCCGGTCGCATCATATAGTCCAAAAAGAGATGGGCATTCTCAAGATTCTTGGCATCGGCAGGAATCACCCAGCCATCCACCCAGACATTGGCCTTGCCCGCTCCCGGTGGAGAAAAGAAATCCAATTCGACCCCGGTATTGGCTTCCTCCGCGCCAGAAACCGCCAGCAGGCCATCAGGTCCCCAAGTAACCGAAACACAAAATTCCTTTTCCGGCATTCTCTGATAGGCATAATTATCAAATGTCTTGATATAGGGGCGAATCTTCAGCAGCATTTCTTCGACCATTTTATAATCGTCCTTATTGGTCGAACTCGGATCCAGGCCAAGATATGCCAATGCCATGGGAATCACATCGGTCGGTGAATCCAGAAACGACACGCCACAGGGCGCCAGTTTCTCCATGTGCGCAGGATCAAAAATCATTTCCATTGAACCGATAGGCGCCTCCGGATGCGTCTCCATCACCAGCTCTTCATTATAAGTGACGCCATGCGTACCCCACATGAACGGAATGATATACTGATTGCCCGGATCCCAGTTTGTCGCCACCTGGTCCATGATATCGGGGCGCATGTGTTTCAGGTTGGACAGCTTGTCCTTGTCCACCGGTTGTAGAATGCCCGCAGGAATCAGCCGGGCAATGGCACTGCTGGAGTGGCTCACTACATCGTATCCGGTGCTTCCTGCCAACAATTTCGAATCGATCGACTCGACCGAATCGTAATTGTCATAGGTTACGTCCACATTGTATTCTGCGGCAAAGTTGGCAATAGTATCCTCGCCAATATATTCCGCCCAATTGGTCACATTGAGCTTGCCTTCTGCCAAGACAGATGAGGCACCTAACAACAGCACGGCAGTAACACCACCTACCATACCCGATTTGAAAGTTTCGGGAAATTGAATCATATCTACCTCCATAGACCTAACTTTAAATTGTCTGAGAATTGTCCAGTATAACCCCGTCTTTTGGTTAAATCCAGAACTTGTGATCACAAACAGGAGGCACCGCCCGGCCACCGGAAAGCGGGGTTTTCAATCTCCGAGTTGACTCGAATTGACCCTGTCCACGAGCACAAATTTGAGTATACTGGTGACCCTTGCTGCTGATCGGCTGTCACTATTATCATTCAAAGAAATGAATAAAAAAATGGGTACCATCCTGCTTGGCGGGATGGCATTGTTGCTTGGCGGATACCTTTCCCTGTTCGGCTTCAATCGGCCAGTCGGACCGTCCGAAAAACCGGCAGCACAGATCGAAAGTTTTTTCTGGCCCGATCAAAAACAACTGTCGGCATTCGAGCTGGTGGACCACAATGGGGGCCCCTACACCGATCAGCATCTAAAGGGCCGCTGGCATTTCCTCTTTTTCGGCTATACCCACTGCCCTGACATCTGCCCGGTTACCCTGAACACGATGCGACAGAGCAAAGAGAAAATTCTTGCCACGCGCCCTGATGTCGAAAACCGGATGGATTTCGTGTTCGTCTCGGTCGATGGAGAACGCGATACCCCCCAGCATCTGAAAACCTATCTGCAGTTTTTCGGCGGCCACTTCAAGGGCGCGACCGGAAATTACGCACAAATTGACAGCCTGACTGGCCAACTGGGTGTGCCCTATGCCATTGATGACCATGAACCCGGAGAACAGGACTATCTGGTGAGCCATACAGGGGCCATCTTCCTCATTTCACCCCAGGGGACACTGGCGTCCATTTATCAGCCTCCCCTATCTGCAGACCAGATATCGGGCCGGTTCCTGGACATCCTGGCATTCATGGACACCCGTGCCTGATGCTTCCGTTATCAAGAACCACCGTGATCAGTCCTTGTTCAACCGCTTTTGCGCAAAGAAAGTGTGCAACAGGACTTTTGCCGGTTGATCGAGAACCCCCGACTCGACTTGGCAACGATGATTGAGGAAGGCTGATTCCAGCAGGTTCAGTCGACTCCCAGCAGCCCCGTACCGCGCATCCCAGGCCGCAAAAACAACCCGCTCAATCCGCGCATGCAAAATCGCCCCTGCGCACATGATACAAGGCTCCAATGTAACATAAAGTGTCGCCCCGTTCAGTCGATAATTGCCGACCCGTCGGGCCGCATCCCGGATGGCGACGATTTCAGCATGACCACTGGGATCGTGCTCCGATACGGATTGATTGGCACCCTGCCCTACCACCTCGTCTGCAAGCACGACAACCGCTCCGACCGGAATTTCGTTCCTGTCCCGGGCCTGCTGAGCCAACAACAGCGCACGCTGCATATATCGACGGTCAACCTGATAGCGAGATTCGATGCCTAATTACTCCCATCCGACAAGACACGAGTCGACCATTATCCATTCTCATTCCCGGCGCACACTTCGCGGTGACAGACCCTAAAACAACCTCCCTTGGACGGGACAGGAAATGCCCGACATTCGATAATTAAAAAACAACACACGTCCAGGTTCTTTGTCAGGAAGTGTCGCTCGGGCATCATGGCAGATTAATCGCCGAATGGACTTCAATATTCAATTTCGCTGTACCTTCTCATTCTCTCGTAAAGTTCATTTTTCCCAATATTTTCCATGATTTTTGCGACATTGTTGAAATCAATTGCCGCTTTGTTCTGACTCACTTTGGACTTGGCGGAAATTTTCTCTATGCTGATTTTGAACGCGACAATATTTTCAATCATCTTGTCCATGTAATCCGTTGGCGCATCTGATATTTTCCACGCACCCTTATCAAAATACCTCTGCTCATGCAATTTTGTCAATTGGCCCACCACCGCTGTTTTTTCTTTTTTTGAATGCAAAAAGGTCATACGTCCATGCACGTGAATTGCCTGATAGTTCCATGTTGGCACATGCCGATGGGTCTGGGGTTTGGTTGGATACCAATTGGGAGAAACATATGCATCTTCCCCACTGAACACCGCCAATGTTTTTGATCCATTTTCAATCAGGTGATGGATTTGATTTGACTTCGCAACGTGTCCAAGCAACGTATTTTCACCACTGGGCATGAGAGGAATATGGTTTGCAATGATTTCATCCCCCGCGTTGCAAATAACGATTGCGAGCGGGTACTTCGCTATCAATCGTGCAATTTCCTGATCGTCTTTTTCTTCAAAATGCTCCGGAAGATACATAGTCACCGCCTCTCATTCCTGATTCAAATTATCAAACGATCATTTCCCGCTCTCATGACTCCAAGGGGTTTGCCCGAAACCACCCTGCTGCCCTCTTGGTCGAATGTGATGATCTCACAGCATAGCATTCCGATACAGCATCGGAAACCTGTTTCCCGTTGCGGTCGTAAGATCGATCGTTCAAGCTGTGGGCAACTCAATCAATACCGTGGCACTGCCGGATATCATTTGCCCCGTCGGCCTTCGCACACCCCTCAAGTCACCGGAAACAACATGCATGGCGGGGGCACTTATTCGAGCGTCATCTTAAGCGCTCCTGGAGCAGGGCAAGCGTCTTCCACTGCGCGTTTGAGACCCGTCACACGACACGGAGAGACAATGGCCTCGAGCCTCTTCAACCCGATGCTCTTTTGATTCTTGGGCAAATAATGCTCATCCACAACAAAGAAAAGCCATTGGTCGGCATTGCGCTGATCCGTATATCCGCAGCGACTCTCACCATGCCACGCGAAAACATACAGATCCGCCAAACGGCCCGGCGTGGCTACCCATACACTCCCATCTCGCGTCCAGTAACCCTTGCGCGGGGCAATATCGAAACGGGGAACCCTATCACCGTGCACCCTCTCCCAGTCCCATGCCTGCCTTGCCGCCGCATGCTTGACCTCGAGCCGCGCCCCGGACAGGTGCTGACAATCCCAGGAAGCCCATTCCCAGCCGCCCCTCCAGGTTAACTGCCAATCGGTCCCGAGTGTCAGCGCGACCAGACACTCAATATAAGTGGCACGATCGGTGTTATTCATGACCGGAACATCATACCGCCCCATGAGGACATTCTGAACTCGTTGATGAAGGATTTTACTCATCGGGCTACTTGTCGATTTTATCTTCATGTCACACACATCTACACATGGTACCGACGTAGTTAAGCTACATCATATTCCCAAGAAAGCCGCTGTCCCGGAACCCGATACACTGTCATCAACCAGACGAGAACAGAGACACCTTCAATCTATTGTCCAATAAGGAACATTCAACAATTTGACAGCTAATTTAGCCGATAATTCGATCGACAGTATTCCCAATTCACTTGTATCATGGAGGTTATACCGACATGGACATACACCCCAAAGCCACCGTCGTGCTATCGTCTCGTTGGCTCCTGCCCGCGCACCTTATATTTTACCGTACGAGCATATTTTAAATCGCAATGATGATAAACAATCCTCTGGAATACGGCGTCATTCGAACGACTCGGGAACTCGGCAACCGAGTACAGGCACACCGAAAAAAATAACAGCTGACACTGGATACAATTTCAGGCTTGGGTCACCTGAGTACCCGTATTTTATCCGAATTCGAACGCGGCAAGGAAACCGCCGAACTCGGTAAAGTGCTCAAAGCGTTACGCACCCTGGGCCTGGAAGTAATCATTCAACCCCGCAGGGTCATCCCATCGAGGCCACCCTCTCCACGGGATGAGGAAAATAATGCTTGCTCGGGATGGTCTCAACATCTGGAGCAATCGGCAACTCGTCGGCCACCTGTGGAGAAATACGCAAGAGTTGACCGGTTTTCGTTACGCCGATGAGTGACTGGCTCAAGGTGGATTTTCCACCTCCCAGACATTACCGCTGCAACCCGAGGATTTTGCCCCTGAAATGGATGTTGCGCATCGGTTTTTCGCCAATCTGCTTCCAGAAAGGAGCGTGCGTCAGCGGATTGTTCGCAGTCTGAAAATTGCCAATGCCGATTTTGATCTGCCAAGAGCCATCGGTTGGGAATGTGCTGGCGCACTATCGCTATTACAAGTGGAGCATTCGCCCCCTACTGAATATATCTACCATCTAGTTTCGGACGAGGCACTCGCCGACCTGATCACCCGCCGTGGTCAGGTGTATACCTGGTTCAACATGGAGCGACCACGACGGTCTCTGGCCGGTGCCCAGGACAAATGCCCTATACTGCTCGAAAATGACACTTTCTGGCCACCCAAAAAGGAAACGCCTTCCAGTCATATCTGAAATTCGAATTATCTGATTACCGTCATCTACCAGCTTACGAGACCTTTACAACCCTGTTGACGAGCGCCATCGGTTTGCCTGTTGTGGTACTCCGGCTGCAATCGATTGCAGACACACACTATGTATTGATCGAGCGTTATGACCGATACCTGCCCGAAAGTCGTTAGATGGCAGATTGCATCAGGAAGATTTCTGCCAGGCACTGTGCTTCGGATATGAACGCAAATATCAGCAGGATGGTGGTCTCACCTTTGCCGACTGTTGGCGGTTGATCCAAAACACGGCCAGTAACCCTGCCAACGATCTGCAATATTTGCTGCGTTGGCAAATCTTCAATGTCCTGGCCGACAACTCGGATGGTCATGCCAAAAATCTGTCGCTGCTGTATCAACCCAATGGTGAATTCAGTGAGCCCCGTTTTGTGATCTCGTTTGTACCCGTGTGATTGAACACCTCGATTCCCATTTGGCTTTTTCCGTCGGCGACGAAAGCAATCCGGATAGGGTTTCTCCGAGCGATTGGGACATTCTGGCCCAACAATGTGATTTCGCCCTCAGTTTCTCCGCAAGCAGGTACAGAACATCGCCGCCAAATTACTGGCACAATGACCACCCACACGGATGGCCTTTGAACAGCTCTAGGGGCAGTACGCTGCCTTGCAACGGGTCGAGCCGGTTGTAACCAGACAGTGCCGACGAACAATCAGGCAATAGCCACGATCGGTTCGCTACAAGAAGTCACCCTGCCCATCACTCTTGACTGACTCGATACCGGGTTGACAAAATCACAAATGTGTACTATATACTACACATGACATTTGGAAGATACATCCGTGAAAATCGCGAGGCCCTGAAATCACAGGATCGGCGTTTTTCGGTTCGGCAGGTCGCTCAGCGAATTGGTGTGGAACCCGCCTACCTCAGCAAGATAGAGCGCGGGGATGTGGCACCACCGTCCGAGGTGAAAATCCGGGCATTGGCCGAGGAACTCGGCGAAGACCCGGATGTATTGCTGGCAATGGCCGGGAAGGTATCGTCGGATTTGCAGGCAATCATTCGTAAGCGCCCGCAACCGTTTGCCGATCTGATCCGCCAGCTCAGGTCCGCACCGGATCACGCCATTTTGCGTATCGCCCGGGATGTCCGTGATGGCGACTGGTAACCTGTGGAGGAAGAACAATGATCGAACTAATGAACAACCAACTGACCTTCCGATTTCCGGAAGTCCACCCCAAAGCGGTGTGCCGCATTGATTTTCAGCGCACCCTGCGAATCCCGGATGACAACCGCGAATATCCCCTTCCCCCCGGCCTGGGTCGGTTCCCAGTGGAACACGTGGATGACTTTGCCAACAAGTTGCCTGATAGCTGGCGGACACATGGTGGCGTCTTCATCCCCATGTATCAGTCAGAGGCACTGTGGATCAATTTTTCGGGTGATTACCCCTGCGCTGTCAAAATTGCCGCCGGCAAGATCAATGCGATTTCCGGGGAGACCTGGAGCAACGGGCTTTCGGCTGATCCGCAGGATTATGCGGTGATACCGGAACAACCCTGGCTGGATGGTTTCAACGTCTCGGAAGATTTCATTCGGCAGTTTGTCGCCATACCCCTGGGTGAAGGCTTCACGGCCGAAGAGCAAATTACGGGTAAGGCTGAACATGGTGGACTCCAGATCATCGCCTACCCGATGAAACATGACGTTTACATCGAACATTTTGAGCGCGCCGTGGAAGCAGACATGGACTACCTAGATATGCCTATGTTCAGTCGCTCGGTCTGCGAATCGGCTGCCCCGGATATGGGGCTTGCTCCAGGTGGTTTGATGCGGCAGGAGATCTACGAGGACGAATACGGTATTGACGCATGGGACCAAGACAAGGGTTTCCGATGTTTCATCCACCTAGCCAACAGTGAGCAATACCAGATGATTACCGGGCATCAACCACCACATAAACCTGCGACTGCCAAGGATTACACAGAAGCCGGCCTGCCCTGGTTTGACTATTATGATGACAGCACAGCACTTGCCGGTTCGGACACATTAGGCAAGCTGACCAGTGTCGCTGCCAAGGTGATTGAGAAAGGCAACGGGCTGCTGCCGGACAACGAACCGGTTCAACCTAAAACTGTCAAGATAATTAGCAAAGGCGATGTGATTCGGGATGGCGTATTCTGAGAAAATCATCATCCCGAATCACAGATCGTAAATTTATATAGGCATGGGCTTTCAGTTCAGCCAATTCGCCGCGTCCATTATTGGGCTAATCGCGTTTTGGGCGTATCGTGCCAAGTCTGTTTGATATGCGGTTATGTACAAAATGTTAGCGAAACATGATTGCAGGACAATGTATGAATCATAAGGTTCTCGACAAAAACTATCAAAATGAAGTAACGGGGCTTTTGACCTCTGTTTTCACATCATCTGAAGGAGAGGAAGAAGGTAAGCTGATTGGCAATCTTGCCTCAGAGCTATCATCCAATGTCGACAATGAAGAAATAATCTGTTTCGGCACATTTGAAAATGAATCACTTATTGGTTCTATTTTCTTTACTCGTCTTCGGTTTAATGAGCCTGTTCTGGTTTATATGCTCGCTCCGGTTGCAGTGGACACTAAACATCAGGGAAAAGGCGTAGGACAGGCGCTAATCAATTATGGGCTTAATGAACTGAAAAATCGTTCTGTGAATGTTGCTATCACATATGGTGATCCATCTTTCTACTCAAAGGTGCGATTTGAACCCCTTTCAGAAAATGTCATCCAGGCCCCACTAACGCTTTCAATGCCAGTAGGTTGGCTTGGCCAATCATTAACGGGAGAGCCAATTCCAACTATTAATGAGCGTCCCACATGCATGAAGGAATTTAATGATCCCGTTTATTGGTAAATACGCGAACATAACCATGAGATTCAAGGGACGCTCCGCTTCGCTGCGATCTCTGAGCCCAAGCACGAACCCGCCGTCTTTGATATAGCCCTTGATCAACGAGATCCAGTCACCCGCCGCCGGTGCGGTACTGGGTGCCACCGGTGTCGGCAAGGCTGCCCACACCGATTGATATGCAGATATCGCCAGCAGCCCAATTGCTGCTGTTCCTTTTTTGATTGACTTCATCATGATTACTTTTTCTCCGAGGTAACGGGGCCACTCCCCGAATTATTGACGTAGTGATGGCTAATGCCTCACCGCAGATAAAATCCCAACACCATGAGCACAATGCTTGCGCGCAGTGCACTCCAGGTCACATCGAACAAGACCACTTGACCGTTCTGCCAAGTCCGAAAGGTGCCCAACGCCACCCAGATAAACGCGAGTACAAGCAATACGGACGCGATGCCGATCAGCAGTGTCGACGGAATAACTCTGGAACCTGCCTGAAATGCCGTGTTCTGCGCGGGTGTCATGGTCATCCATCATCGACGGTAGTCACCGCGCAATGGCGGAAAGGTTCTTGGCTCGGCCCGAGGTGCGTCGATGTGCTCCTAGATGCCCTACTGTACTCTTAACGGGTCCTGACGCAGCCAGTCGTAGCGGAGCCGGATACGGGCATCCGGGTTGGCTTGTGACTCAGCTTCACGGATCAACGGTTCGAGCGACTCAAGCTCATTAGCAATTCTCGCGAGCGTCGCACGTTCACCATCGGTATCAGCGACGGCGAACTGAGTTGGTAAGGCAGTGCTGAAAAGTCCTGCTCTCAGGACATGGGCAATTCACATCGCTGTCTTCCCCGTGTTGTGCTTGAAGCGCATGGTGGGATATCGGGAAAGGATGGGATACGGAAAATCAATTCCGTAAGGTGCGGGGTTTCATTTGCAAGGAAGCGGGGGACTACTTATGTATATACGGTTGAACATATATACGATTTATCGTATATTCTTTCCCCATGAATATTCAACCCAGCCAGTTTTTTCAACTTTTATCTGACGAAACACGCCTACGCAGTCTGCTGTTAATGCAGCAAGAAGGCGAACTGTGCGTATGTGAACTCACCCATGCTCTGGGTGTCATTCAACCCAAAGTATCTCGTCACCTTGCGGTCCTGAGAGATTCCGGTGTGGTGACAGATAGACGCCAAGGCCAGTGGATTTATTATCAACTCCATCCCAATCTGCCCAAATGGGCTCGTCAGGTGATCAAGGCCACAACCACTGGGATTGTGGAACAGAAACCTTTTAATAGTGACAGAGTAGCGTTGGCGAAGATGTCCGATCGCCCAGGCGTGGCTTGTTGTGCCTAATACGTTCAAGGAAGAAATAATTCAAATGGATCTATTATTTTTATGTACTGGCAATTCCTGCCGTTCGCAAATGGCAGAAGGCTGGGCGCGTCAGCACGGTGGAGACTGGCTCCAGGTTCAATCGGCAGGTATTGAGTCCCATGGCAAGAACCCACGTGCCATTGCGGTCATGCAGGAGTCCGGCGTGGACATCTCCGCACAGGAATCCAGCAAACTCACGGCTGCAATGCTCGAATGGGCAGACTATGTTGTGACCGTATGTGGGCACGCCGATGAACATTGTCCAGTGCTACCGGCGGGTACGCGCAAGGAACACTGGCCCCTCAGTGACCCAGCCAAGGCCACCGGCACAGAGGGAGAAATCATGATGGCGTTCAGGGAAAGCCGCGACGACATCCGGCAGCGTGTACTGGACTTAATCGGGCGCTTAAAGCACGAGCATGCGAGGTTAATTCATGAGTGATGCGAAGAAGAATAGTGAAATGGGTCTGTTCGAGCGCTACCTGACACTCTGGGTCGCGCTGTGCATCATCATCGGAATCGGGCTGGGGCATCAATTTCCGAACGCCTTTCAGACGATAGGACACCTCGAGGCGGCCCATATCAACCTGCCAGTGGCGGTACTCGTCTGGCTGATGATCATTCCCATGTTGCTCAAGATTGACCTGAAGGCGCTCAAAGGAGTGAAGCAACACTGGCGCGGCGTTGGAGTAACTTTGTTCGTCAACTGGGGCATAAAACCTTTTTCCATGGCTTTATTGGGTTGGTTATTCATTGGCTACCTATTTCTCCCCTGGCTCCCGGCAGAACAAATAGATTCCTACATCGCCGGTCTGATCATCCTGGCCGCCGCGCCGTGCACCGCGATGGTGTTCGTGTGGAGCCATCTAATGCGCGGGGAACCTCATTTCACACTGTCGCAGGTGGCGCTGAATGACGTGATTATGATATTTGCTTTCGCGCCCATCGTGGGGTTGCTGTTGGGTCTGTCTGCCATTACCGTGCCTTGGGACACGCTGTTATTGTCTGTATTACTCTACATCGTGGTGCCACTGATTGTCGCGAACCTATGGCGAAACGCTTTACTCAAGCAGGAGCATGGCCATGTACGACTTGCGCAGACGATCAAGCGCCTGCACCCGTTTTCTCTGGCCGCCTTGTTGGCCACGCTCGTGCTGTTATTCGGATTCCAGGGCGAACAGATCATCGCCCAGCCACTGATTATCGTCTTACTGGCAGTACCCATTCTGATTCAGGTTTTCTTTAATTCGGGATTTGCCTATTTGCTCAACCGACAGGTACGTTCACCACATTGCGTGGCGGGCCCATCAGCACTGATTGGCGCCAGTAATTTCTTCGAACTGGCCGTAGCCACAGCCATCGCCCTTTTCGGCTTCGAGTCTGGGGCTGCATTAGCCACAGTGGTGGGCGTACTCATTGAAGTACCAGTGATGCTGCTGGCGGTGCGCGTTGTCAACCAGTCGCGCGGCTGGTACGAACGCCGTAGCGGTGTCGTGCCATACGAGGAATGCTGTCCAACCGATGTGCAGTTACACTCGCACCACTAGCTTTCAGTCGGGGCACAGCGTCAGGTCAATCACAAGATAAGCATTCTAGTATTAACGAACCCAATAAAAACTTGGGGGTTAATCTAATACAAGCGCCACCTTCAAGTCCTCATGTTCAAAGGCTGAGGCCATGCGATCGATCTCGGCTTGCGTCAAACCCCGTCACGCGGCCTCTTCGCGCCAGGTTGTTATGGCCTTCCCAACCTCGGTGGCGATCACACGAGCCTTACCTTCATCCAACTCGAAATAACCCACCACACTCATCGCCAGATCTAGAGAGGCCGAACCATCATCGAGATTGATGGCCGTGGTCAGCACGCGTGGTTTGATATCCGTGGGTACCGGATTGAGGTCATAGGCCGGGGCCAACCGTCCGGGCCGGTATAGAGGAAGGCGTGATTACGCAAATGGTCATCCGTATTGGAAATCAGAATATTGAAGACGACACGTCGCCACAGCTCATGCATATCCTGTTTCGGGCTGGCGCCATAGTGACGAAGCGGTAGACAAGATGCAGGTAACTGCGTGACTCGTTGTCGCTGGCCCCGAGCATACTCATGGCCGAAAGAAACGGAATGCGCTGCCCTTGTTCCCGGTCGAACCGACGCAGCAACAGCACCGGCTTGTTCAGTACCTGTCCAATTCGCCCGTCGGGCACGGGGATACCCGCCTTTGTCGCAAGCCGAAGCGCAACCGCTTCCCACAGAACCGTATGGCGAGATGCCCGTCCCGGTCGCGAACAGACGCCTTGGGACGCGCACCGCCCAATGATGAGCCGGAGCCCAACAGCAGGCGCAGGTCCTCGTCGCTATCCGTGTCACCCACAACATGCTCCGCCGCCGACAGCAATTGAGGCAGATCGATCAGCGGCGGTCTACGCGCCGCTTCATGTTCGGCAAGAAACGGACCCCCTCAACCCTGGCAAAGCGAAGGGCGCCTTGTCGGGCTTCATCATCGACCATGAGCAAATAGTCGATTTCCATCAAGGTGCGCGGCGTCTCGCCTGCGCGCTCGGGCCGTTGCCGTTCAGCCCGACGCATCAGCATCCGCCCCCAGCGGTCGGGCGCGGAGTCGCCGATGGTACCGAAAAGGGGTTTACCTGAAGGCGTATGAAAGGGACCCGGACCCAGCGTCAGCGCCGGTTCCAGAGAGAAACGATCTGCATTCTCAAGCCAGCCCGGATCATATTAGAGCGCGTCACTTTTCCTGCCTTTACGTACACGCGCCCACAGTCGCCCAGCCAGATGCGGCGTACCAGCAATATCCACATAGACGTACACTTGTGTTTCCATCACGCTTTACTCTTCGGTCCAGACCGAGGCGACTTACGGATGCGTTGCGGCAAACGCTCCTCTTCAAGCCCAAGACCCACCGTATCCGTCTTGACATCCGCCAGGTCACCCAACCGCTCCGCCATGCCCAACACAAAGAGCACATTGGCGTAGTTACCCAGCGAAACGCCAGGGTCACCCTTTTCTATCTTGTTCAGGGTTGTTCGGCTGATAGAGGCCCGTTCGGCCATGACTGCCGTTGGAATACGCCGCCTGAGCCGGGCATCACGGATATCCTGCCCAAGCTTGCGCACCGCCCGCCTCACCGGAATCGGTACCATCAAGTCTAACTGGGTTTTTCTCATTTATCGTCCATATTTATGGTCACTATTTCTAATATTGTATATAATAATGGACGTTATATCAATATATCTCCAGTAATCCCATCAGACTAGTGATCGTGACGTTCACTAGTCTGGACGTGTGTACGTTAATCCCCAGAATCGTGAACATTTACAGATAGTATGGGTCCCATAGCTGACATCTCCTGAATCAGACAGATTGCCCTGTTCCGTCCGTATTTTTCAAAGGTACTTCTTAAACGTACTCGCGGTCACTGCCCCTGCGAATGCAAACATTGCAGCGAATGGAATCACGATATAGGTAGGATGCAGGCTGAAAGGAAGTGCCAGAGTCGTGACCCAGGTGATCACTACGAGCGGCAGCATGGTCTTCTTTGCGTAGTGGTACTGAATGAACTCTCCCACCCTCCTCCCCAGCGGCGAAGATCCCGTCGCACCAGACGGTCAACCCAAGCCACCAGGCTGAATAACAGGAGCACCGGTGTCGCCAAACTGAGAATCGCCAGGCGTACCGAGAACACCTGGGTCACCTGCATGGCCGCGATGACGAACTTGGCGAGCGGCCGGTAGATCTTGTGCAGTGTTGGCCACATGCCTTGTTCTTCCTGTCGTAGTGGTGGAGAGACCCAATGGATAAAGGCCACGACTCGCGTAACCTCAAACAGGTAGTGATCAGTCCCATCAGCAACCTCTTTGGCAAGGCGGGCGGGATCTGATGTCACGACACTACGACGGAAATCACTATCCAGATAGCCAATTTCCTTGGCAAGCATTGTGCGACTGTGGTCGATGCCTTGCTCAGGCCACCAGAGCATCATTCCCACTCAATGGTACCGGGCGGTTTCCCTGAAATATCATACACCACCCTGCTGATTCCCCTCACTTCATTGATG
Organism: Candidatus Poriferihabitaceae bacterium; assembly: GCA_965214625.1. GTDB lineage: Bacteria > Pseudomonadota > Gammaproteobacteria > Arenicellales > Poriferihabitantaceae. The sequence goes on from OZ243962.1 coordinate 837,735, forward strand.
ATCCGACTGGACACCGTTTCCAATACCTCATAAGGCATCTGCTTCCAGTTCGCTGTCATAAAATCGACCGTTTCCACCGCACGCAGTGCAATCACATAGTCGTACGCCCTGTTGTCGCCCACTACGCCGACCGATTTGACGGGTAGAAAAACCGCAAACGCCTGACTGATCTCATGGTAAAGATCGTTTCGATACAACTCTTCGATAAAGATCGCATCGGCCTGTCTTAACAACTCGACAAACACCGGCTTGACCTCACCCAGCACCCTGACCCCGAGTCCCGGTCCCGGGAAAGGATGACGGTACAGCATTTTTTCCGGCAGGCCCAGTGCCACACCGATCCTGCGTACTTCATCTTTGAAAAGATCACGCAATGGCTCAAGCAGAGATAACTGCATCTGTTCCGGCAATCCCCCGACGTTGTGATGTGACTTGATCACTTTCGCCTTACCTTGGTGATTACCGGCAGACTCGATGACATCCGGGTAGATGGTGCCCTGAGCCAGCCATTTTGCATTATCAATCTTGCGTGATTCCTGTTCGAAAATTTCAACGAACAGGTTGCCGATTATTTTGCGTTTCTGCTCGGGATCACAAACACCTTCAAGGCGACTGAAGAACATCTCGCCGGCATTGATCCTGATCACCTTGACACCCAGATGATCGGCAAATGTCGCCATCACTTCATCGCCTTCATTCAATCTGAGTAAGCCGGTATCGACAAAGATACAGGTCAATTGATCCCCGATGGCCCGGTGCAGCAATGCCGCCACCACCGATGAATCGACGCCGCCCGACAACCCCAGAATGACTTGGTCCGAACCCACTTTCCGACCCATTGACAAAAGCTGTTCCTGAATGATATTGGCAGGAACCCAATCAGAGCCGCAGTCACATATCCGGTGGACAAAGGTCGATAACAATTGTTTTCCTTCCACCGTATGGGTCACTTCGGGATGGAATTGAACACCATAAAATCCCCTGTCCTGATCCGCCACGACCGCATAGGGGCAGCTCGGGGTGACGCCCAATACGGAAAAACCAGGGGGCAGTGCAATCACTCGGTCCCCATGACTCATCCATACATCCTGTTGCTCACCGGTCAAACCGGTCAGCATGTTATCGGACACGGTTTTGACACTGGCCGCTCCGAATTCCCGGTGAGCAGCCTTTTCGACCTGTCCTCCGAGCTGGGTCACCATGGTGTGCATGCCATAGCAAATACCGAGCACCGGCAGGCCGGATTGAAAGACCATGTCGGGGACAACCGGCGTCTCGTGCTCGTAGGAGGAGGCGGGCCCTCCCGACAGGACAATGCCCTTTGCATTGAAATCAACGATCTTTTCCGCCTGGATATCCCACGGATAAATCTCGCAGTACACCCCCAGTTCACGGATACAGCGACCAATTAACTGCGTATATTGCGCCCCAAAATCAAGAATCAGTATGCGGTCATGATGCGGGTCGACCGTCTCATTCATAGGCTCTGTTTCCTGCGTCAACGCGTAAGGTAATTGGGGGCTTCCTTGACAATCGACACATCATGTACATGGCTTTCCTTCATCCCGGCATTGGTAATACGAACGAACCGGGTACGGGTCCTCATCGCTTCAATATCCGCACTGCCGGTATACCCCATACTGGCTCGCAGCCCCCCCATCAACTGGTGAATCACTTGGGTCATCGGCCCCTTGTAGGGCACCCTGCCCTCGATGCCTTCCGGTACCAGCTTGTCGGCATTTTCAATCCCATCTTGAAAATAACGGTCTTTCGACCCCCGTTGCATGGCGCCGAGCGACCCCATTCCCCGATATGACTTGTACGGTCGTCCCTGATAACTTTCTATTTCACCCGGAGCCTCATCAGTACCTGCCAGGATGCCCCCGACCATGACGCTGTACGCACCCGCCGCTAGACATTTCGCGATGTCCCCTGAAAAACGGATTCCCCCATCCGCAATCAATGGAACACCGGTCCCTTCCAGCCCCTTTGTCACCTCGCTGATCGCATGGATTTGGGGAACACCAACCCCCGCGACAATACGGGTCGTACAGATGGACCCGGGGCCAATACCCACCTTGACCGCATCAGCACCGGCATCGACCAAATCCCGCGCTGCTTCGTACGTAGCGATATTCCCGCCGATCACCTGAACATGCTCATATTGGCGTTTGATAGTGCGTACTTTTTCGATCACACCGAGCGAATGCCCATGCGCCGTATCGACAACAAGCACATCAACACCGGCATCGATCAACCGATCAATTCTCTCCTCCGAGTCAGCGCCCACTCCCACTGCAGCGGCAACCAATAACCGACCCTGGCGATCCCGGCAGGCGTTTGGATAATCAGTGGATTTTTGGATATCCTTAACGGTAATCAATCCCTTGAGTTCATGGTTATCGCCAACGACCAGCACTTTTTCAATGCGATGCTTGTGCAGTAACCGTTCGACCTCCTCTGACGAAGTTCCCTCCGGCACTGTAACCAACCGCTCTTCCGGCGTCATGACTTTGCAGACCGAGGTTTCCATGTTTTTTTCGAACCTCAGATCACGACTGGTCACGATGCCAATGACGGTCGGTCCATTGATGACCGGCACCCCTGAGATGTTGTATTTTTGCGTGAGTTCCAGTACATCCTTGACCTGGGCCGTTTTATCTACCGTCACGGGGTCGCTGATGATCCCGCTTTCGTATTTCTTGACCCGGTTGACCTCCTCAGCCTGGAGTATCGGCGCGGCGTTGCGGTGGATAACACCGACCCCTCCGTGCTGGGCCATGCAAATTGCTGTTTTCGATTCGGTCACGGTATCCATCGCAGCCGAAACCAGTGGAATATTGATCTCCAGATCGCGGGTGAATCGTGTTTTCAGGTCAGCGGAACGAGGCAGAATTTCCGACCGGGCGGGGACCAGCAAGACATCATCAAAGGTCAGTGCTAAATCGATATGTTCCATCGACGAATTATACAGTATCACATTTTGTGACAAAACCGCCTAGATCAAATTCATTGGTAAAATGGCATTTTCAGGATCCACCCTGGCGCATCGTTCTTTACACACCGCAGGCCTCTTTCCAATGTATGGCGAAAGCTCATTATTCGCTCCCAAGGTCTGATCACGCTACCCGATGACCGATCGGGGTAAAGTCCTGTTATACGGCGGCTGAACCAGCACCGTCTCCTGTCATCGCAACAACGTTCTCTGAACCCAATTACTTTCCCGTTGCATTGCGTACAGCCCCTTTGCGATAAACAGCCGTCATGCCTATAAACAAAAGAGTGCAAAGACAGCATCAAAATAGTACAGTGGAAAACATGCCACCACCATGAAAACAACCGATTGAAATAAAGTGACTCACCGCAAACCGGTTCCAATAGTGACTCTTTTCGTTCATTTTGAGGATGGATATGCATAAATTACTGTCTGTTCTTAGGGCCGCGGGTGAAATCACCCGTCTGAGAATACTGTCTATCTTGAGCAATAGCGAACTGACTGTTTCGGAACTGGTGGAGATCCTTGATCAGAGCCAGCCGAGAGTGAGCCGACATCTGAAACTGCTTTGTGATTCAGGGCTGCTGGAGAGATATCAGGAAGGAACGCGCGTATTTCATCGGATTGCCGACGGCGGAGAAGTCGCCAACACTGCCAAAGGGCTGTTGAATCTGATTGACTTTTCGGACCAAACACTGCGGGAAGATCACCGGCGCCTGAAAGAAATCAAAGCACGCAATGCGGAACTCGCAGCACAATATTTCAGTACCATCGCACAGGAATGGGACACGGCCCGAAACCGCATGGTCGCGGATAGTGATGTTGAAACCAAGCTGATCCAGTCTCTGAACACACAACATCGTAACCTGTTGATTGATCTGGGTACCGGCACCGGGCGCATGTTGCAAATCTTCTCACCCTATATCGAAAGAGGAATCGGCATTGATCTGAATCGAGAAATGTTACTCGTGGCACGTTCCAATCTGGATACGGCCACAGTGACAAACTGCACTGTCCGACAAGGCGATATTCGTCAGTTGCATCTGGAGGCCCATACCGCCGACATTGTGATCATCCACCAGGTGCTGCATTATCTGGACGACCCTGACAAGGTGATTAAGGAAGCCGAGCGGATACTGAAACCACAGGGACAATTGCTCATCGTTGATTTCCTTCCCCATGATATGGAGTTCCTGCGTGAACAGCACGCCCACAGAAGATTGGGGATTTCCAACGGGTCTCTGGAACATTGGTGCCGTCGATTTGATCTAGTCCACCATCTACAACTCCCCTCTCCGGGTTATCGCCAGACAGAAACCTTGACCGTGGGACTCTGGGATTTTAAAAAACAATAGCATCATCTCAACGATCATGGTGCACTAATCATCACATGTACCCATCACTTCAACGACATACCATACCAAGCACGAAGAATTGATCCGTGCCTCGTCTCCATTGGGCCATGAAGACAATGTCTGGTTCCGTGCCAAACAAATGCGCACGCTAGTGTATGATATGCCTACAGGCTCTGCTTTGAATATGACGTTGCAAATAAACGACCCCTGTTGGATAGTGCAAGATTATATTTTATCTCCACTGTTTGTAGTTTGACCTGACCGAAAAGCCAGTAACCCTAAAACACATTTCGATACCGTCTTATCTGTTTGTTTTTTCTCCCATATCCAATCGTTGTTCCAATCACAAATGCACTTTTCCAGATTCGCTGATCACTTCACACAAGATAGCGGCATCCTTCAATTGATGAATGATCTTGGACATACCGTCAACCAAGACATCGAATTCCTGTCACTTGGTGGTGGCAATCCGGCCTCGATCACACGGGTCGAACAATGTTTCAGACAGGAGATGGAAAATATCCTGAAAGAGGGAAACCGGTTTGAAAGGATGATCGGCAACTATGACGCCCCTCAGGGGAACCAGTCCTTCCTGAACGCACTCTCTGAGTTTCTGCAGTCGGAATTCGGTTGGCCGGTCGAATCCAAAAACATCGCGGTGACCAACGGCAGCCAGGCCAGTTTTGGCATTCTATTCAACCTTTTTGCCGGAGAATATCGTGACGGGACGGACAGGCGGATATTATTACCGATAACACCGGAATATATTGGATACGAGCATGTCGGGCTGGGGAGTCACCCTTTATTCATCGCGAACCGGCCGGTGATCACAAAACACCCGGAAGATGATCTGTTCTTCAAATATCGATTTGATTTCGACAATCTGGTGATTGGCGACGATATTGGTGCAGTCTGCATTTCCAGGCCGACCAATCCCACTGGTAATGTCGTCACCGAGGGGGAATTGGAAAAGCTGTCGAAGATGGTCTCAGCACGTGGCATACCGCTCATCCTGGACGGTGCTTATGGTCTGCCGTTTCCGGGTATTGTTTTTTGCGATGCCCAACCACGATGGAGCGATAACATTATTTTGTGTCTCAGCTTATCCAAACTCGGACTGCCGGGAACCCGAACCGGTATCATCATCGCACACGGATCGGTCATACAGCAGATCACCCGTGCCAATGCAGTCTATAACCTCGCCCCCGGGCGTTTTGGTCCGACACTCGTCACCCGATTAATTCAGAACCGGAAACTGATTCCGCTGTGCCAGGAGATCATCAAACCCTATTATCTGGAACGTTCCCGTCAGGCCATTGCCCGAATCAGGGAAAAGATGGCTGACCTGCCGGTGCGTGTACATCTGTCTGAAGGCGCGATATTCCTGTGGCTGTGGTTTAAGGATCTGCCGATCAGTAGTGAAACACTCTATCAAAACTTGAAGCGCAAAGGGGTGCTTGTGGTCGCTGGACACCATTTCTTCCCCGGACTGGAAGAAAGCTGGGAGCACAAACACGAATGCATCCGAGTTTCTTATGCCGCCGATCCGTCGCAGGTATCTACAGGACTTGATATCATCGCACAGGAAGTACGCAAGGCTTATCATTCTAGTTAAACAAGTTCATGTCCAAGCTGCTGGTTTTTGACGAAAAAAACGATACCAAAATTCCTTTTCTGCGAGGAATGTTGACCAAGTCCTTGCAGACTGCCGGATTGAATTTTGTCGATGCCTATCAAGTGGCCACTGAGGTACGAGAAGACCTCGACGAGATCGATATCGTGACCACGGCAGAATTAAGAGCGAGAGTCATCGAGACCTTGATGGACGACTACCCCGCCGCTGTACTGAACCAGTATCAGCATAAAGAAGCACTGCTAGGCGATAATCTTCTGGTTGATACGAGTGACGGTGTCTCCCGTCCCTTTTCAAGAAGCTTGCATGCGCTGCAACTGCAAAGCAGCGCCCTTTCAAAAGAACAATGCAGCATGATCACCCGGAAAATCCACAGCACCCTGATCAGAAGAAAAATCAGAAGAATTTCAAATAAAGAACTGGTTTCGATGACCTACCTGTCGATCAAAAATGAGTTGAATCAGGAATCCGCCGATCACTATCTCATCTGGGATGACTTTCAGAGAAACAGCTACCCACTGCTTCTGCTGATCGGTGGCGTACCAGGATGTGGTAAAAGCACGATCTCCACCGAAATCGCCAATCGACTCGGCATCGTCCGCACTCAATCGACCGACATGTTGAGAGAAGTGATGCGAATTTTGATCCCCGAAAAACTGGCGCCTTCCCTGCATACATCTTCGTTCAAAGCAGGCAAGGTTTTACAAAAGACCGACTTGTATGAAACAAAGAAAGAACATAATCTGCTCTACGGCTTTCAGCGTCAGACTGAAATGGTGGAAGTCGCCTGTCAGGCGGTCATTCAGCGTGCGTTGAACGAGCGGGTATCGATGATCGTTGAAGGCGTTCACATCAGACCGACCCTGTGTTCCCAAATAACCGACCCTGACGCCGTTGTCGTACCGATTACGCTGTCTGTGCTGGATAAAAAACAACTTATCCGGTATATCAAGGGTCGATCAGACGAAAACAAACAACGTCGGGCTCAGCGATATTTAAAGAATATTGATGACATCTGGCAACTGCAAACAGTGCTGCTGTCGGAAGCCGATAGCGAGGATATCGAGATTATCAATAATCTACATCTTGAAAAAACGGTCTCCGAAATTATCAAGATCATCATCCAGACCATCGCGGTGACGTACCAGGACAAAATCGTCCACTTGAGAAATCAATACCAGTGAACACAGTAACAAAGGGCATTATCTTCATACTGGATGGTCTGGGAGACCGGCCTTGCGTAGAACTCAATGGTGCTACGCCCTTGGAGGCTGCTGATACCCCCTGTCTTGATCTCCTTGCCGCCAGGGGACAAACCGGATTGATGGACCCCCTTTTGGCTGGCTTGCCAGTGGATACACATACCGGTGTCGGTATTTTGTTTGGTATGCCTCCTACAGAAGCCATCACGCTATGCAGGGGCCCTATCGAAGCGGCGGGAATCGGTCTGACGCGTCTTCCCGGCGATCTCCTGTTTCGGGCCAATCTCGCAACTGTATCCCCCAAACAGCACCACTTCGAGATCATTGATCGCAGGGCTGGACGAATCAGTGATCAGGTCGAAGTGTTATGCCAGTCACTGCAAAACATTGAGGTGGGCAATCAGATTCATGCCAGTTTGCACCCGGCAACCCAGCACCGCTGCGTCCTTCGGTTACGGGGTCCGCAACTATCGGCCACGATCAGTGATACCGACCCTGGCGGGAAAACAACCACCCAGTATATTCTGCCTTGCCAGCCACAACATGAAAACGATGAATCGGCACGCATTACAGCCGAGGCGGTGAATACATTTACAAGCGCGGCTCACAGGATACTAAGCACACATCCGATCAATCTGGAAAGGACTCTCCAGGGTCTACCTTCAGCCAATGGCGTTCTCATGAGAGGGGCAGGCATGCATCAACCTCATAAAAACCTTCTGTCCCACTTGGATATAAAGGTCGCCGTTATTTCAGGTGAAAGCACTATTCTTGGACTTGCCCGTTTATTCGAATTTACCCAGTTGAGTGACCCACGATTCACTGCGCTACCCGATACGGATCTGACACTGAAACTCGATACTGTCAAGCAGGCCCTGGAAAATCACGATTTGGTTTACCTGCATCTGAAAGGTACCGACACTGCGGCCCATGATAAAAACCCCCTATTGAAAAGAGACTTTATCAGTGCATTTGATGCAGCCCTCGGGAAAATGCAATTTGACAACACGCTCATTGGCGTTTGCGCCGACCATTCAACCGATTCGGTCCGTGGTGAACACAGCGGGGATGCAGTCCCTATCTTGATATATAATCCGTTTGGACGCAGAGATATCACGAAACACTACAATGAGACTGACTGTGCCCAAGGCGCACTCAACCGACTGACAGCGCAATCTTATTTAACCTCAATCCTTGATGGCATGGGACGTTTGGGAAATTTCAAGCCCAGCAGCATTGATTACTTTGCCAAATAAAACAAGATGGTGAACCGATACAAGGGCTGGAAATGCCCGATTCGCCAGTGTAATATCCGCTCGGACTTTGCGACACAGCCGGAAACAGGTCAGCGGGCCCGTCCCTTCAGCCAAATGTCGCCATTATCTTTGTCGCTCAGTTCCGATGACGGGAAATGACCTGATTCGGATAGTCACTTTCAGTGAAATACGCAATCAGAGTGCCGGAATAGCTCAGTCGGTAGAGCAACTGATTCGTAATCAGTAGGTCGGAGGTTCGATTCCTCTTTCCGGCACCACTTCGGTGATGCAAAGTGGTGCTTCTCATGTTGTTGGGCGTGTGGCCCATCAGCGTGACGCATCATGTATTGGTGTCCTTACGGGAATTTCGACCCGGGTGCCAAGCCATGCATCTCGATTGATACCTGCTACGACGATCAAGGACATCGTCGACTCATTCAGCACAGCATCTGTCTTTACATTCGAGCAGTCGCCATTGTTACTTGTGCCAGTCGCCGTTCAATCTCTCTTACGGCAGTCGTCACAGCTTGCCCGATCAAATCCATTCGCCTGATCTGTCTAATCCGCTCTGCTACGCCTTTATGCTCCCTGTCGGAAAGCAAATATCTGAAAAGCCCCCCTGCATCCATCAGTCCGATGATCGCAATATCTCGTGGATCGGGAATTTCGTCGCTGAAAAGAATCGACATTATGCGAAGTTTCACCTCACGGTCTGCCGTTCCATCGACAAGAGGATACCGTCTTGATTTGAACACCCAAAGGAACAGATCATCCTCCTGTCTCAGAATTCCTTTTTTGCAAAGACGATCAAGTGCCTTTTGACGGATTTCTTCAGAAGCGCCTTGACAATGCTCAACCCAGTATCGGGCATCATGCTTCCCTCCCTCTGCCACTATGAGCTCAAGAACCGGATCAAGAAGATCGTCTCCGGTCGGCCTAGAATCAATGACAGTCAGATTGTTCAAGTCCGTATCAACCTTACCCATCAACGCAAGATCCATAAGAATCGCGCCAGACAACACGCATCTAAAATAATGATCCGGAGCAGGTACAAACTTTCCATCCTCATCCTCAAGAAGCAAGAGCATAATCTCTTCGGCAAAACTCAGCACAATATCTCCTCGTTCTGATCTTTAAAACCTAACACACTATATCAAACATCTGCCAACACAGACTATTGTATCCCTGAAACCGCAAAAGAACATTGAACCGATATTCTCTCAATCGGTTGCGTGACAAACAGACCAATACGGCTCGTTAAATCACTCGAACTGCTATTCGTTGGAGACCAAAGACACTTATCCAACGTACTGTACGATACACCTGCCAGAACTCCGGCACCACCGAGGGCTATCAATTTGACGGTACGATTCCCCTCGTTTTACTGTCGACAAAAAAGCCACTGCTATTTCATACTCAACAGTAATACTGATGAGTATAAGCAACTGCATTATATGAGTCAATTTGTTTGAGCCGACCCACGCCCACTTGGTGCCATCCGGTTGGTTTCAGGCCGATCCCTTTATCATCCGGTACCGAACGTGGTTCGTTGCTGTCTCTCCCGGATCAGGGTTGATAAACAATTCCGCTTGCCACAAGTTGGACCGTCCGTGCAGGCACTTCACCGATGACCGTGATGTTGTGATAATTGATGGTGTCCCGATACACATGTATCGCACCCATCCGACTCAGCCCCCCCATACCACTTTGACCCTCTTTCGCCTCATTAATAAAGACTGATAACGTGGCAAGCCCATCGGTATAAACCAAGTGTTCAACCTCATCGGCTTCTGTGGGAGACACCCTTCGAATATGTTTCGACAACCGATAACCGTCAGGCATCTGATTCACCCGCCAGTCAGACGATTCCAGCGGAGTGGACATCGGTGATTTGAAATCACCAAACCATTGAAATTCATCTTTGTTGCTGATCGCTTGCAATTGGACATCCGAAATAGGGCCTCCAATGTCCACATTGACAAACATATACTGTTCAATAATCTCTTCTTTTTCGTTGGTCATGTCCGAACGCAACACCAGGCCCGATTCCTTATCCGCCCACAATGTGTATCCGTAACGATAATGATCATTCGGTAGAATATATAGCTGGTGGGCAAGACGATTGGCAATTCGGGCATCCTTGCCCTCTTTAAATTGATAATTTTTCGACAGTTCAGCAAAACTGCCGGGCAGAATTCTCGGAAAGCCACTCTTCGACATCTGTCTGTGATCATGCATGCCCATCCGCTGATCCGGCATGAAGCACCATACACGATTCCTGTCCCGGATAACTTCTCTCGCCTCACCGTGAAGTGAATACAACCGTTCCTGCATCATCCCGTCAGTCACTCGACGGACAACCTCCATGGCCTCAATTCTACCGTCATGGACATAGATGAAGGTGCCTGCAAAATTGACTTCAGCTGACGCTTTGTTGATTTTCATTATCCAGGAAGACACGTCAGCTGTTGCAGGCAGGTTCACTGTGATCAACGCGACAACAGTCACCCAGATCATCAGCAATCTTTTTAAAATCATGTGGGTTGATCGAACTGCTGAGTTCATGTCTGATGGCTGTGGTCGCGATACAGGGGCCATCATTGATCCATCGGTTGATTGGTCACCAACTTGGAGTAAACAACCAGTCCGTTCAATCCGGTCGATGAACTGAATTCACCATGCTTCGCCAACATGACCCCAAAATCGTTTGCAAACTGCTGTTGCTCCAATGTCCGGGGTTCGGTTCGTTCAGCCACCAATGAAGTCGACTGAACGGGTTTCTCCTGGATCGGGTTGAGCACGATCACCGCCAGCAGGACGACGGAGGCAGCCAGAGCGAACAGGCCAGATACTTTCCAAGTCTTCGCAGCGGGATGGATCCGGTGACGTGTCTCAGCCCCCGACGACAAGACAGTGGGCTCCTTTTCCAATTGTGACCAAATCCGGTCTGTCAGATCCACACCTGTCGATGTAATCTCATTTCTCATTGCACTACCGATCAGATGGTAATGTTTCCAACACCGAATCGCCCCGTCATCCGACATGATCTTTCCCAATATCACATGGCGCTCAGACTCTGTCAGTTCATGGTCAATCAACAATGAAATTTTTTCGTTCATGTAGGCACTATCAGATTGCACTGCTACCAAATTTAGTGTCTGTGGCGCGGAAATAGTTCACCAGATATGACATATTTCAACATTTTTGTAACACTCGTTTGCCCAATCCGATTCAAGTCAGATCATCTGTCCTGCTTGTGTCCACACACTTGGTCGACACAATAAAATGAAAACACCGCCTCCTGTCTGAAACCACCAATCTGAACGGTATCAAGATGGCATTTCGCTTCCCGACCAATTCAAACACTCCTATATATTCACGATCACGACTTCATTCAGATACATCAAGCAGGAGAATCCAGCTGTGATATGGCCTGGGAAATCGCTTCCCTGGCCCGGAAAATCCTGGAACGGACCGTTCCGATCGGGCAGCCCAGCGCTGCGGCAATATCTTCGTAGGTCAAGCCCTCAAATTCCCGCAGCTGTATGGCAACTCTCAATTCTTCCGGTAACCCTGCAATCGTATCTTTGATTATCTTCACCAACTCATCACCTTGCAAAATTTCTTCAGGCGAGTTCATTTCTGTCAGACGGTCAGAATAATCGGCTTGTACTGCATTGTCAGCGGCAATATCCTGAGCGGGGGGACGCCGGGCAGAGGCGACGATAAAGTTCTTGGCCGTATTGACAGCGATACGATATAACCAGGTATAAAAGGCACTCTCGCCACGAAAATGGCCGATGGCACGATACGCCTTGATAAAAGTCTCCTGAACAATATCCTCCTGTTCCATCGGATCCTTGATAAAACGGCTGACCAGATGTTTGATACGATATTGATATTTCGAGACTAATAAATTGAACGCCCGTTTCTCTCCATTTTGAACACGCTGCACCAGTACAGCGTCATTTTCGTCGTTTTGCATCGACCCGAGCTTCATTTAGGCAAGGTGGAGCGCATCAGACACCGATACTGGCAAATTTTTCGACAATCAACTGCAAGGCGCGACGTCCCTGAAATTCGTTCACATCCAACTGATAGGCCACATGTAGCCTTTTTAACCGGGAAATGGTGTGTTCTTCTCCGGGGTTGATCGCTCTGAACGCAATTGCATCATAGCTTTCACCGGACAAACTCCTGAGCAAAAACCGGATATGTTGCTCCGCCACGATACGGGCCTTCGCCACATCGAAAATACCATCGAAGAGCGGTCCGGGGAATCCCTGCCCCCACGGTGCTGCATTTCTCAGCAATTCGGCATAGGATAGTGTCAATTCGGCATGATCCAACTCACCGTCGCTCAATATCACCGGCTCCTCATAACCGAATTCGGCAAAACTTTGCCGGACAGCCGTTTTGAAATACTCATGAAACTCCGTAAAATGACGTTCCTCGATGGTCAGCCCCGCAGCCATCGCATGACCTCCGAATTTGACGATCAATGGTGGATGTTGCAGGGCAATACTTTCGATCAGATCACGAATATGCAGCCCAGGAATAGAACGTGCCGACCCGGTCAGCATCCCATCACCCGCCCGGGCAAACACAATCGCCGGTTGTGCCAATCTTTCCTTAATCCTAGATGCAATCAGTCCAACGACACCCTGATGCCATGACGGTTCAAACAGGCACACGCCAGGTCCACTCTCCACATCGGATGTCTGCCGCCTTTCTGATTCCCATGTCCTCAGGATACCAAAGGCCTGTTTCTGCATGGTTTTTTCAATCGAACGGCGTTCCAAATTGATTTGATTCAATAGACCGGCATAGCTTCTTGCGGTCTCCTTGGATGTGCTTAACAGGCACTCAATCCCGGTCGATATATCATCCAGACGACCTGCCGCATTCAGGCTTGGCGCAATGACAAACCCAAAATCCGATGTGGCCACTTTATCAACACTTTTTCCGGCCACTTCCATTAGGGCAACGATACCCGGTCTGGCTCCTCCGGACCTGATCCGAGCAACACCCTGGGCCACCAGGATTCGGTTATTTCTGTCGAGCGGGACCATGTCAGCCACCGTACCCAAAGCAACCAAATCCAGATATTTTGCCAGATTGGGGATAGGCAGACCCTGTTGTGAAAACCATTCTGCCTGCCTCAACCGGGTTCTGACAGCGGTTAACAGATAGAACATGACTCCGACACCCGCCAATGCCTTGCTGGGGAAACCGCATCCGGACTGGTTGGGGTTGACAATGGCATCGGCCGGCGGCAACTGTAGTCCGGGTAAATGATGGTCGGTAATGATGACCTTGATCTGCTGCTTGCGCAGCAATGACACTCCCTCAACACTGCTAATACCGTTATCCACTGTGATCAGCACATCAGGGGATCTTGTCAATGCCAGTGCGGCAATTTTTTGTGACAGTCCGTAGCCGTCATTGAATCGATTCGGCACCAGATAATCGACTTCCCTGACACCCATCTCTCGTAATCCGAGCACACCCAATGCGGTTCCGGTGGCCCCGTCGGCATCGTAATCACCGACGATCAGAATCGAATTGCCCTGGACAGTCGCACGACAAATGATGTCACTGGCAATATCGATATCCTTAAGCAGCCCGGGAGGATAAAGTTGATCCAGAGAATCCGCAACCTGCGACAATTTGGCAACATTCCTGTTTTCATAAATCCGTTTCAACAGAAGCGGAACAGACGCTGAGTCTGTCTCATCATTCGACGAAAACCGGCAAAGCGGCTTGCGTCTTGACAAATTAGCGATCACAGACTACGAACCGGCCCGCATGGAAAACTCGATAGATAAAGAACGCAACCTGCACCTCGTCGATGGTATGCACATCGCCGGACTGGTGGACACGGGTGTTGGGGAAAGGCGATGGATAGTGACACGGCCAATTGTCCGCCGACTCAAGATAGGTTTTCCACTCGAAAATGTGTCACCTGACCATAGACCGTCTCAAGTTGCTCTATCCGGTCAATAGCGTCACCGATGTCTTTGTCCAATGCTTCCTGGGTCATCAGAAGGATCGTCACCCGATCATCCGGCCGGGTCGCTTCGGCCTGCAAATACGTCCCTTTTTGCAAGATAGTTTCGATACTGATCCCCTTGTCGCCGAGAATTCGTGTAATCAACGCCAACACGCCCGGACGGTTGATCACTGACATGCGCAGATAATGAGCGGTCCGGACTTCGCCAATGGGCAGTACCGGGGTATCTTGCAAGGCATTCGACTGAAAGGCCAAGTGGGGAACCCGATTGTCCGGGTCGGTAGTAATGGCACGAACCACATCCACCAGATCGGCCACCACCGCAGACGCGGTAGGCTCGGACCCTGCGCCGGCTCCATAATAGAGTGTGGGTCCGACTGCATCAGCATGGACCAGTACGGCATTCATCACTCCGTTGACATTGGCAATGAGACGCTTTCTGGGAATCAGCACAGGATGAACTCTCAACTCGATCCCCTGTTTGGTACGCCGCGCGATTCCAAGATGTTTGATGCGATACCCGAACTCCTTGGCATAGGCAATATCGGCACTCGTCACGTTGGTAATCCCCTCAACAAACACCTTTTCAAACTGCAGCGATATGCCAAACGCAATCGATGCGAGTATGGTCAGTTTGTGAGCCGCATCAATCCCACCGATATCAAAGCTCGGATCGGCCTCAGCATAGCCCAACGACTGGGCCTCACCCAGCACCTCGCTGAAATCCCGACCACTCTCTTCCATCTGGGTCAGGATGTAATTGGACGTGCCATTGATAATACCGGCCAACCATTGTATCCGGTTTGCCGCCAACCCTTCGCGGATCGATTTGATAATCGGGATACCCCCGGCAACCGCTGATTCAAATGCGACCATCAGTCCGCCGGTCTGCGCTTTTTCAAAGATCTGATTCCCGTGAATGGCAATCAATGCCTTGTTCGCGGTCACCACATATTTACCATTCGCCATCGCCCTCATGACAGAATCCAACGCCACCGTCTCCCCACCAATGAGTTCGACCACGATATCAATATCAGGGTCATCAATGACACGGATAGGATCCTCGGTTAATACGATGCCCCTGGTATCGAACCCTCTGGGTTTGGCCTTGTCTCTGACCGCAGCAGTGCTCACCTTGATCTCCCTGCCCGCCCGCCGGGTAATTTCGTCCGCGTTGCGCCGGAGTATTTCAAGCACACCGCTACCCACGGTCCCCAACCCCAAAAGACCAATATTGACCGCTTTCACAATGAGAATATTCGTTTTATCAGATTTCTATTGATATGATTGGCATCGTATTTCGGGTGCCACACTAATTAGGACATCATCAACGTGAAACTCCATCTGCAAAAATCCGATTCCCTTTGCCATATCACCGCGTGTACACTTCATGGGGAACACTTCCGCATCAAAATAGGAGATACCCTTTACCAGCAGAGTGTAATAATATCATCCCAAACGGTTAAATTGTGGCCGGTAGAACATGTTTCTGACCTCTGCAAGTCGCACTTTGAAGACCTTGCAACACTGAATACCGAGCTGATACTGCTTGGGACAGGCCGCACACTTTGCTTCCCCGAAACCGGGATGACCGAACCGTTGATGTTAAAGGAGATTGGCTTGGAAGTCATGGACACGGCGGCCGCTTGTCGAACCTTCAATCTGCTGCAAAGCGACAGTCGAAATGTATCTGCCGCGCTGTTGGCGTAGATTTCATCCACTGATCCGCCCGTTCCAGATCACATATTCCTGTTTCTGAACAATCATCATAATTTTGGGAATTATCGCATTATCTCCCGTTGACCATTTGTTCTCCAGCGAAGTCATGCTATTGATTCTTGCCAAGTCACTCGTAGACCAATTACCATGACCAGCATCGCATTGATGCGATCTTGGAGGGGCACCTTGCAATTCCCTTCGTTCGACCGGAAGCTCACTTCATTTACATATCGATAAAGGTGTTTCCAACTGGCATGATGTCAGGCTTCATACAAGGTCCACGCCAACAGCGACCAGATACGTTGAATCTCATTGGTGTGATTGAGTTGGATAAACCATTTCATATGTTTTAACCATTCTTAAATTTCCTGATTTTTTGTTGCAGCTATTATCGGAAGTCGGAGTCAAAATCGCGTTCGCAGATCGTGCCCTGACAGCTGGTACTGTGCTGAATCCGGTGTCAATGAGATCAATACACTGTTGCTGCATGAACAGCAAAATACGATGATGTGCAAAGGCACTGCGGGCAGTGACAGAAATGCCGAACGGGATCAGGCTACCATTGTCTTTGCCTGATCGCCTCAAAAACAAACACACCGGCAGCAACCGAGACGTTCAAGCTGGATACCGAACCGTGCATCGGTATGCTCGCCAGTTGGTCACACTGCACCATGGTCTGTTTTCTCAAGCCGATGGCTTCGGAGCCCAGTGCAATCACCACGTTTCCGGTCAGGTCACATTCATAGACCGTCCTGGTCGCCTTGTCGGTCGCACCGGTGATCCAATAACCGCGTTGTTGCAACAATGTCATCGTCCGCGACAGATTGCTCACATGGAAAATGGCCAATCGATCAACTGCGCCGACTGCAATCCGGGTGACCGTGTGGTTGACCGGACAACTCCCGTGTTTGGGTAAAACCACCGCATCCACGCCACCACCGTCTGCCACCCGCAAACAGGCTCCGAGATTATGCGGATCCTGAATCTGGTCCAGTATCAATATCAAAGAGGGATGAGGAACGCCTTCCAGATGACGGAGCAGTGACGGCTCGCCCTGCCGCTTGCGTGGCCGGACAAACGCAATCACCCCCTGATGAACCTTACCACCCGTCAGCCGGTTCAATTCATGGCTGTCCACCGACTGCTGGCACACTTGGTGTTGCACCAGCAATCGCTTCAGTTGATTCATCCTGTGATCCGACCTTGCCCGGTCATAGCGCACCTCGATCACCCGTCCCGGATCATGTGTCAGAACCGACTCAACACTATGCATTCCATAGATTTTTTCGGTGTCCGATGGTATCGGTTTATCGGTATCGGTGCCGCTTTCCTTTTGGGTGCCCATTTTTTGCCTTTACCATGCGACGCTTTCGTTTGCCGGTAATCCGGTTTGGTGAAATAACCATTTTTTCGTGAGACAGTAACGAGAAACTGATTTTTCCATCCGTCAACTCAACCCGTTCGAGCCGGACGGTCACCGCATCGCCCAATCGGAATCTCACCGCCGTACGCTCCCCCTCCAACTGGCACCGAACCGGATCAAAATGATAGTAGTCATCCGTCAGCGAGGCAATATAAACCAGACCATCAACACCATACCCGTCCAGCAGAACAAACAAACCAAATTCCTTGACCCCAGAGATGACACCACTGAACGCCTCGCCTGTCTTGTTCTGCATATACTGTGCCTTCAGCTTGGCAATGACTTCACGGGTGGCCTCCTCGGCCCGTCGTTCGGTGGCCGAGCAGTGCTCAGCCACTTGGGTCATCGTGTATCCCGAAGATGTAAAACGTGGCGTATCACATTTTGTCAGGATCGCCCGGATGGCGCGGTGTACAACCAGATCACTGTACCGCCTGATTGGTGAGGTAAAGTGCGTATAAATCGGGTATGCCAACGCAAAGTGTCCCGTCTGTTTCGTACTGTAGACCGCCTGTCCGAGGGTCCTCAACAACAACGACTGCACAACTGACGAGAGTTTTTTGTGATCCGCAACCTCGCTCACCAGCCTCGAATAATCCATTGTGCTCGGCGCCTCTCCCCCCTCAAGTGTATAACCAAACCCATTGAGAGCCCGTCTGGCATCGTCAAGAGAATCGGTCTTGGGTCCATCATGACTGCGAAAGATGGTATTTTCGTTCAAATGCTCCTTGAGAAATTGTGCAGCACATACATTGGCAGCCAGCATGCATTCTTCAATCAACCGGTGGGCATCGTTTCGGGTCCGTAGTGAAAGTGTTTTGATCCTTTGCTGTGCATCAAGCTCAATCAGCGATTCTGGAAATTCAAAATCGATCGCGCCGCGTTGCTTGCGCTTTTCGTCAAGACATAAAAACAGTGCGTACAAGTTATCCAGCTGGGGCACAACGGACCGCCACTTCTGACGCTGTCGAGGTTTTTTTTGACTGACAATGGCATTCACCGTGTCATAGGTCAATCGCGCATGGGAATGCATGATTGCAGGATAAAATTGAAATTCAGTGATCTCTCCGACAGGATTCATCTGCATGTCGCAAACCAGACAATATCGATCCTCGTGCGGTGACAGCGAACAGATGCCATTTGACAGCACGGTCGGCAACATGGGAATCACCCGGTCAGGGAAATAAATCGAGTTCCCTCTTTCACAGGCCGCTTGATCCAAGGCACTGTCCAACTCGACATAATGGCTGACATCAGCAATCGCAACCAGCAATTGCCAACCGTTTGCTGTCCGTGTGCAGTAGACCGCATCGTCGAAGTCCCGGGCATCAGCACCGTCAATCGTGACCAGCGCCACCTCGCGCAAATCGATCCGTCCGACATGAGGCGTCACTATCTCAAGCTGTTCCCCCATGGCGTTCAACTGTCGGATGACGGTCTCAGGCCACTGATCGGGAAGATCAAATTTTCGAATAGCAATCTCCGTCTCCATCCCGGGTGCTCCTGCCGGCCCGAGCACTTCGATCACCTCTCCCTCCACATCACCGTGTTGTACCGGGTGTCTGGCGATTCGAACAGCGACGGTATCGCCTGATTTCGCGCCACCCGACAACGCATCAGGAATCCGGATATCCCGTACAAACCGACGGTCATCCGATGCCACAAAACCCATTCCGGCCCGGCGGAGATACTGCCCGACAATACGCCGTTCCGTATCGATTAGCACTTCGACCACGACCCCTTCCCTTCTTCCTCGATAATCCATCTCCCTCATTCCGGCGAGCACCCGGTCTCCATGAAGCACCCTGCGCATTTGCTGATGATCCAGATGGACATCCTGGCCACCGTCGTCAGGAATCACAAATCCATAACCGTTGGCATGCCCGCACACCTTCCCTGTCACCATCTCCATGCTTTCAGACAATACGTATCTTCCCTTGTGATCAATCCCTAATACGCCCTGATGACACATGCGTCGAAGTCGGGACTGAAGTGCTTGCCGTTGCTGCGTTTCTGTCAATGAAAAATGATGACACAGCGTCTCGAACACCACCGGATCCCTGTTCTCGGTGATGCAATCGATCAATTGTAACCTTGAGGGAACAGGGAGGCCGCTGCTATCGGCGACCCTGAATTGGTCAACTTTCCTGTTCTTTGCCATAATCACACAAATAACGCTCCATGAAGGTGGGCGCATAGCATACCACCAATCCTAACAATTATATTATTGAGCCTATCAATTAGTTTGATTGTTAAACCGGGCACTAAATCAATATATTCCTGACAATAAGAGACATTTATCCACTTCGTCAATCCAATCATTTCAATCATGAAGATCGGAATACCGAAAGAAATACATCGTAATGAGAAACGTGTTGCCTGTACGCCGAGCGAAGTCCGGAAATTCATGCAGCTTGGACACCAGGTTTTAATTGAAAAGGATGCCGGGCTGGCCGCAAATTACTCGAACCAGGACTACCGGGTGTCCGGCGCCCGCATCGTTGAACAGCCCTCGACGATATGGCAGGAAGCCGATGTGGTTTGCAAGGTGCAGTCTCCGGCACACCATCCGGTCGCCGACCGACATGAAGCAGACTGGTTGACCGGTGACAAAACACTGGTCTGTTTTATCCGGCCGGCGCAAAACACCCCGTTGATGAACAAACTGTCCGCACGAGGGGCCACCGTATTGGCCATGGACTGCGTCCCTCGGCTCTCTCGGGCCCAGAAAATGGATGCGCTGTCCTCGATGGCCAATATTGCCGGTTATCGGGCGGTGGTCGAAGCGGCGCAACACTTTGGACGTTTCTTTACCGGTCAGATTACCGCGGCCGGTAAAATCCCGCCCGCCAAAATCATGGTGATCGGTGCCGGGGTCGCCGGCCTGGCCGCGATCGGTACCGCCGTCAGCCTCGGAGCCATCGTCAGAGCCTTCGACACCCGTCCGGAAGTCAAGGAACAGATTGAAAGCATGAACGCCGAATTTCTTGAACTGGCCTTCGACGAAAAAGGCACCGGACAGGGCGGGTATGCCAAAGTGATGAGTGACGCTTTTATCAAAGCGGAAATGGCCTTGTTCTCGGCACAGGCCAAAGAGGTGGACATCATCATTACCACCGCATTGATCCCGGGTAAAGCCGCACCGACACTGATCACCGAAGAGATGGTCAAGAGCATGCGCCCCGGCAGTCTCATTGTCGACCTCGCCGCAGAACAGGGAGGCAACTGTGCATTGACCCAACCCGACCAGCTGGTCGACTGTCATGGTGTCAGGATCATCGGCTATACGGATCATCCGAGCCGCATGGCCACCCAGTCCAGCCAACTGTATTCAACCAATCTTCGTCATTTGATGACCGAGTTGACTCCGAACAAGGATGGCCAGATTCATGTCAATCTGGACGATGAGGTCATTCGGGGAACGACCGTTATCCACCGGGGTACGGTCATTTGGCCACCGCCCGCCCCACGGCAACCGGCCCCTGCCGTCCCGGCTTCCGCCCCTGAAAAAAGGCCGGCGCATCCGGCTAACACCGAACTGCCCAAAAACAGGCGGTGGTTCACTCTCGCGGGCATGTTTGCGGGGGTCTGTGCCCTGATCGGTGTCGGGAGTGTCGCCCCTGAATCCTTCATGAACCATTTCATCGTATTTGTCCTTGCCTGTTTTATCGGCTGGCAAGTCATTTGGAATGTGACGCCAGCGCTGCATACTCCGTTGATGAGTGTCACCAATGCCATCAGCGGCATTATCATTCTCGGTGCATTGCTGCAAATCGGCTCGCCCTCCTCGTTGGGAGTCTCGCTGGCGTTGATCGCAGTACTCTTGGCCTCAATCAATATCGCTGGCGGATTTCTGGTGACCCAGCGAATGTTGAACATGTTTCGTAAAAAGGAGGACTAGCGGAATGTCATCCGGCACTGTCAGCGCGGCCTATCTTATTGCCAGCATCTGTTTCATTCTCAGCCTGGGCGGATTGAGCCACCAGAAAAGCGCACGCCGGGGAAATCTATTCGGCATGGCGGGCATGGGGCTTGCGGTGGGTGTCACCCTGTTCGGTGTTGCCGTGCAGGATTATCTCCTGCTCGCGCCGGCAATACTGGGCGGTGCCGTCATTGGCGCTTTCTTGGCGTCTCGAGTACAGATGACCGAGATGCCTGAACTGGTGGCAATGCTGCACAGTTTTGTCGGACTTGCTGCGGTTCTGGTCGGTCTGGCAACGTACCTTGACAGCCACAATACATTCACTGACATTGAAAAAACCATTCATGACATTGAAATTTACCTCGGCGTCCTGATTGGCGCCATCACCTTTACCGGGTCAGTCATCGCTTTCGGGAAATTGCGCGGCATCGTGAGCAGCCGTGCCCTGATGCTGCCGGGACGCCACTGGTTGAATCTCGTGATCTTGATCCTCTGTATCTATCTTGGCTATGTGTTTGTCAACTCAGCCGACATGCCGGAGGGAATGAGACCACTGTTGATAATGACCGCACTGGCCTTGCTATTTGGCATCCACATGGTCATGGCAATTGGTGGAGCCGACATGCCGGTGGTGATCTCGATGCTGAACAGTTATTCAGGTTGGGCGGCAGCGGCAACCGGCTTTATGCTGTCTAACGATTTGCTGATCGTCACGGGCGCGCTGGTCGGTTCCAGTGGTGCCATATTAAGCTATATTATGTGCCGCGCAATGAACCGCTCGTTTATTCGGGTCATCATGGGCGGATTTGGACAGACCAGCGCCGATCAGGCCCACCCGTCAGCGCAAAGTGATGTGGTGCCTATCAGTATCGACGAAACCATCGAATTACTGGGCAATATCCGCTCTTTGGTCATCATCCCCGGCTACGGGATGGCCGTCGCCCATGCCCAGCATCCGGTATCGGCACTGACCGACAAACTGGCCTCGGCGGGGGTCAATGTCCGGTTTGCCATTCATCCGGTCGCCGGCAGAATGCCGGGGCATATGAACGTGTTGCTGGCAGAAGCCAAGGTTTCATACGACATTGTTCTCGAGATGGACGAGATCAATGAGGAACTGTCCGAGACCGATGTCGTCATGGTGATCGGCGCAAACGATATCGTCAACCCCTCCGCTATCGAGTCACCCGACAGCCCTATCGCAGGCATGCCGGTGCTGGAAGCCTGGCAATCCAAACAGGTCATTGTTCTGAAGCGCAGTATGGCAAGCGGTTATGCCGGCATTGAGAACCCGCTGTTTTTCAAACCCAATACTCGGATGTTGTTCGGGGATGCCAAAGACAGCGTCGAGCACATCTTAAGCAGGCTTTAAAGAAGATGAACGGGGGGCCTGTCTGCTGTCGGCTTTACGCGTCCATGCGATCCATTTGTCGGGTATAATCCGCCTCCCGCATTGCAAATCATCGAATATGTCAAATTTGCTGAAATTGGGCATTCCAAAAGGGAGTCTGGAACAGGCAACCAAGGAACTGTTTTCCCAGGCTGGATGGACCATTCACAGCCGTTCACGTAATTATTTTCCCTCGATCGATGATCGGGAAATCCGCTGCTCACTGATCAGGTCACAGGAAATGGGTCCTTGCGTCAGTCAGGGCATACTGGATGCAGGCCTAACCGGACAGGACTGGATCGCTGAAACCGGGGCAGATGTCACCGTCATCAGTGATCTGATTTATTCCAAATCTTCGGATCAACCCTGTCGCTGGGTTTTGATCGTCGATAATGATTCGAGTATCCAGCGAATCGAGGATCTTGAGGGAAAACGGATTGCGACCGAACTGGTTCACTTCACCCGGCGGTATCTTGCCGAGAGAAACATCCAGGCAACCGTTGAATTTTCATGGGGCGCAACCGAAGCCAAAGTCGTCGAAGGACTTGCCGATGCTGCGGTCGAAATTACCGAAACCGGCAGTACCATCAAGGCACATGGACTTCGTGTGGTGTGTGACCTGCTGCACACACATACTGTTTTTATCGCCAACAAGGCGGCCCTTGAGGATGCCTGGAAAAGGGAAAAAATAGAAAAGATCGCACTGTTGCTGGAAAGTGCGTTGCAGGGACGGGAAAAAGTACTGTTAAAAATGAACGTACCCGCCGAACGGATTGACGAACTGGTCCGGCATCTGCCCAGTCTGCATGCCCCTACCATCAATCAACTGTATGGTGATGATTGGCTTGCAGTCGAAACTGTGGTCGATCGAAAACAGGTCAGAGAACTGATTCCCTCTTTAAAAACCGCAGGGGCGGAAGACATCCTCGAATTTGAACTGCGCAAGATGGTCCGCTGACCTGACCGCGTGCCGACAAAGCAAACAGGGTACCCCAAAAACACTGGAAGCTGTCACAAGACAGCTTCCAGGTCACACAATAATTACATGGACTGCTGCGTCAGGGTGTCTGGAGATACATTTGATCCGATTCCTCTATCGGACCTACTGCCCATGCGCCACGGTTCTTCGCATGTTCAATGGCGGCATCAATTTCTCCCTGAGAGGAATTTCTTGGAATATCTAGAATCTGACCCGGAAAAATAACATCGGCATCCCGAATCTGATCATGATTTGCTTTGTAGATTAACGGCCATTTTTCGGGTACGTTATAAACCTCTTCCTCCGCTGCAATACCCCACAGGTTATCACCCTCGTTAACTGTCCAGCTTGTCAGGGGCTCGGGTTCCGGTTCTTCCTCGACAACCGGCTCGGGTACGGGTTCAGGCTCCACCACAGGCTCAGGCGGTGTCGCAGGCTCTGATTCGACGACCGGTTTGCTTTTCGCACTCATGCACCCTGATGCGAGTACTGCAACAACGAAGAGGGTGGTCAGTTTAAGACTTAGTTTTAAATTATCATTTGTTTGGAACATTTCAGGTCTCGCGATATCCATGTATGGTGAATTAAACATTGATCAATGCTAAGAGTTAGGGCATACCCTTCGTTAGGATAGTTTACGGTCTACCGTTGCTTTTCGCAAGACCAAATACAACTTCATATGCAAGTAAATCTTGCAACCGATGGCTGCTCGAATCCACCCTCCGTCTGCAGTGATACCATGCGTCTTCGTTTTATCCCGTTCAACACAGTACGGCTTGCTCAGACACACCACCCGTCTCGTCAATGCGTTGCTGTGACCGGTAGCATGCACTCCCTCCCCCCGTAACATCCCCTTCGATCCGACCTTCGGTTTTGCCAGGAAAGCACCTGTTCTTCAGGATGACCGAATACCCCCGAGGCACAGATATTTCATTTCAAGGTATTCCTCGATGCCATGAGTTGAACCTTCACGTCCCAGACCCGATTGCTTGACCCCGCCAAATGGCGCAACTTCAGTAGAAATCAGCCCGGTATTGATCCCGACCATGCCATATTCGAGTTCCTCGGCAACCCGCCACACTCTGGCCAAGTCACGGCTGTAAAAATAAGCCGCCAGTCCAAACTCCGTGTTATTGGCCATCTCAATAACTTCCGACTCGTTGTTGAATCGAAACAACGGTGCCAATGGCCCGAACGTTTCCTCCCTAGCGACTTTCATGTTCGATAAGACATCGGTCAGCACGGTAGGCTGGAAATAACTGCCGCCGAGTGCATGGCGTTTTCCACCGACAACCACTCTGGCTCCCTTACTGACGGCATCATCGATATGTTCTTCGACTTTTTTGACGGCGTTCATGTCAATCAAAGGCCCCTGCGTAACGCCTTCATCCAAACCGGAGCCAATCCGCATTTTTTCGACGGCACCAGACAGCTTCTCGGCAAATTCATCGTATACGCCGGACTGCACATAGAGACGGTTGCTGCAGACACAGGTCTGCCCGGCATTTCGATACTTGGAAATCATTGCGCCCTCGACCGCTGCATCCACATCCGCATCATTAAAAACAATAAACGGGGCATTTCCGCCCAACTCCAGGGACACCTTGATAATCGAGTCAGCGCACTGTCGCATCAAGAGCCGTCCTATTTCAGTCGAGCCAGTAAAACTCAAATGCCGGACTGTTGTATTGGATGTCATCTCCCCTCCAATGTCGGAGGACAACCCGGTCAGAACATTAAAAACACCGGCCGGCACCCCGGCACGCTCAGCCAACTCACACAATGCAAAGGCAGAATACGGTGTTTGCGTTGCCGGCTTGACCACCACTGCACACCCTGCCGCCAATGCCGGGCCGACTTTTCGGGTAATCATCGCGGAGGGAAAGTTCCAAGGTGTAATCGCAACACAAACACCGACCGGCTGTTTGATCACCACGATCCGTTTGTCAGCCTGGTGTTGTGGAATGGTTTCTCCATGGATCCGTCTTCCTTCGTCCGCGAACCATTCGAGAAAAGATGCCGAATAGACCACTTCGCCTTTTGCTTCTGCCAGCGGCTTGCCCTGTTCAAGGGTCATGATCATCGCAAGATCTTGCTGATTCTCGATCATCAGCTCGGACCATCTGCGTAATATGACTGCCCGCTCCCGAGCTAACAGACTGCGCCACCGCAACTGAGCCACCCGTGCCGCTTCAATGGCATCGCGGGTTTCATGGGCACCCATCTTCGGGATGGTGCCAAGAATGGACTCATCGGCCGGATTGTTTACATTGATGGTCCCCCGGCCATTGGCATCGCACCACTGACCGTTGATATAACACTGTTGACGAAAAAGTGACTGATCGTTCAAATGCATTTTGGCTCTCCACTTAGGGGCTCAGCAATGACGGCCCCGGTCATAAAAATTATTGAAAGGGATGACGTCGGATGATCGTATCGTCCCGCTCTGCACCGGTCGAGACGATGTCGATGGGCAATTCCATCAATGTGGACAATCGTTGCAGATACTTCCGGGCATTGACAGGCAACCGATCATACTCCCTGATACCGGCGGTCGATTCCTGCCATCCATCCATTTCCTCATAAATCGGTTGACATTGCTCCATTGCATCGGCGCCATAAGGCGGCAAGGTAATGCGTTCATCCTGGTACTCATAGGCCGTGCAAATCTTGACGCGCTCCAGTTTATCCATGACATCGAGCTTGGTGACGCACAAGGCACTCAATCCGCAGACCTCCCGGGTTCGTCTAAGGGTCACCACGTCCAACCATCCACAGCGCCGTGGCCGCCCTGTTGTGGCTCCGAATTCCTGCCCCCGCTGCCCCAGATGTCGGCCTATCCCGTCGGACAATTCAGTCGGAAAGGGACCGGAACCGACCCGTGTGGTATATGCCTTGACAATACCCAATACGTAATCCAACTCAAGCGGGCCGATGCCAGCGCCAATGGCCGCCGCCGCTGCCGTGGTGTTCGAGGAGGTGACATAAGGATAAGTGCCCTGATCAATATCCAGCAGCATTCCCTGTGCACCTTCAAACATGATGCGCTTTTGCTGTCGACCGAGCGAATAAAGCTCAGCAGAGACATCGCCCACCATCGGTTCGATCGCGGTGGCCTGATGCAACAGTGCCTTGAGCGTGGCGTGATAGTCAATCGCATCACACTCGAAGTAATTGACCAGCAGGTAGTTGTGATATTCAGTCACCTCCCTGAGTTTCTGTGCAAGCCGGTCGGGAGAATATAAATCAACGATCCGCAGACCCCTTCTGGCCACTTTGTCTTCATAACAAGGTCCGATTCCCCGGCCCGTTGTACCGATCGCCCGGTTTCCTTTCGCTTTTTCACGCGCCAGGTCCAGCGCCACATGGTGCGGCAGAATGATCGGACAGGCGGGACTGATCATGAGTCGGGGGGCAATGGTGATGCCCAGTCCATCGAGACGATCAATTTCGCTCAGCAGTTGTCCCAAATCGACGACAACACCGTTGCCGATCAAACAGGCGACCCCTTCTCGCATGGCGCCGGACGGGATCAGGTGCAAGACGGTTTGCCTGCCCTCGATGACCAGGGTATGTCCGGCATTATGGCCCCCTTGAAAACGCACCACGGCCTCTGCCCGCTCTGTTAGCAAATCAACGACTTTGCCCTTCCCTTCGTCACCCCACTGGGCGCCTAGCAATACGACATTGTTTACCATGGAGAATTGAGTCAGTCTTCCGAAAAATTCAACGAACGAGATACAGTAGGCATAAACCGACCATCATGCTGCCGAATCCGACATAACGTAATGACCGATCGGGCATCAATGTCATCTGTTGCATGAACCGCTTAAATCCCACCGGACTGACAAAAGGAATAATGCCTTCCAGTATCAAATACAGCGAAAACGCCACCAACAGATCCTGCCAGTCCATACCAAACCTGACCTGATGCTTTTGAAGCAATCAAACAGATGGCAAATCGGGATGTCAGTTCACCGGTGACAACGCAGTGGGTTGTTTGAAATAGCGGAAAAAGTCCGAACTCGGATCAAGGATCATCAGATCCTGCTTGCTGTTAAAACTGTCCCGGTAGGCATTGAGGCTGCGATACAGCTTGTAAAACTCCGGATCCCGGCTGAATATGTCGGCATAAGTGGCTGTCGCATCCGCATCACCCTCACCCCGGATTTGTTCTGCGTCCCGATTGGCCGTAGCCAGCAGAATTTCCCTTTGGCGATCTGCATCAGCACGGATTTTTTCCGCTTCCTCTTCCCCCTGGGCGCGCAACTCTTTCGCGACCCGTTCGCGTTCCGCCGCCATCCTCTGATAGACCCGCTCACTGATGGTCGGATCAAGATCAACCCGTTTCAGACGGACATCAATGACCTCAATACCCAAATTGGCAGCTTCTGTATTCATGGATTTGCGGACCACTTCCATAATCGTCTTGCGATCACCGGAAATCACTTCCTGTACCGTTCGCCGACCGAACTCCTGACGCAAGCTGTCATTCACCCTTTGTGACAATCTGGAGCGGGCATTGGCCTTTCGTCCCTGGAGCCGAGTGTAATATTGATGCACATCCCTGATTCTCCATTTCACGAAGGAATCCACCACCAGATTTTTCTTCTCCACCGTCAAATATAATTCCGGATCCGCATCCATCGTCTGAACCCGGGCATCAAAATACTGCACGTTGTTGATAAACGGCGTTTTGAAATTGACACCGGGACCGACATCTGAATTGACGATTTCACCGAAGCGAAAAATGATCGCTCTTTCTCTTTCATCCACAAAGAAAATGGCAGAGGAACCCACCGCACCCAATATGGCGACAACAAATACAATAATCAGTGATTTAATACCCATGTTTACGGCCTCGCTGCTCGATCAACATTGCGGTCAGTTGACCTCAAATTGCTGGTCGCCTGATTGGTAATGGCTGAAGACGGCGTACCGAAACCTCCGGCACTGCCAGCGGCCTCTGAAGCAACAGTCCGACCTCTCAGTAATTGATCCAGAGGCAGATACATCACATTGTTTCCGCCACTTGGCTGATCGATGATCATCTTGCTTGAATTCGAAAATACCTGTTCCATGGTTTCCAGATAAAGACGTTCCCGGGTAATGTCCGGGGCTTTCCTGTATTCATCCAACACCTGCTTGAATCGCGAGGTCTCCCCATCCGCTTTCGCAATTACCGCCGCTTTGTAGGCCTCGGCCTCCTGAAGAATTCTCGCTGAAAAACCGCGTGCTCTCGGAATGACATCATTGGAGTAGGCTTCCGCGAGATTTTTCAGTCGTTCCTCGTCCTCTCGTGCTCGCACCACATCATCGAAGGCATCTTTCACCTGTGTCGGAGGCTGCGCATTTTGCATTTCCACCGAACGAATATTCACACCGGTTTCATAGCGATCCAAAATGGCCTGGACCAGTCCCTTGGTTTCGGCGGCCAGCTGTGCTCGGCCATCCGTAATGGCAAAGTCCATCGTGTTGCGCCCGACAATCTCCCGTACCGCACTTTCGGTTGCCTGCCTGACCACCGTATCGGCGGTTTCGCGAGGACTGTATTCACTCACATTAAACAACAGGTCGGTGGGACTTTTGATGTCGTACTGAACGGCAAATTGAACATCAATGATATTTTCATCTTCGGTGAGCATCAACGCCTCTCTCGGCACAGACTGGACGTTTCTCCCGCTTTCCCTGTAGCCGACCTCAACCGTGTTGACATTTTGTGTGTTGATGATCTCAACCGTTTCAAACGGTGCTGGCCAGTGCCAGTTCAACCCAGCTTCATTGGTCTCGCTATATTGTCCGAACCGCAACTCCACCGCCTGTTCCTGCTGGTCCACGGTATAAATCCCACTTGCAATCCACACGCCAAAACCCACCACAATCAGGATCGAAATGAACTTGCCGCCAAACCATCCACTGCCTCGGTCATTGCGGTTCTCATCACCATCGCCACGGCCTCCGCCTTTCCCGCCACCGAGTATCGACTCCAGTCGCTTTTTTGCATCCCGCAGGATTTGATCCAGGTCGGGTGGGGCACCCCGGCCACCGTGACCATTTCGCTGACCCCAAGGATCACTGTCATTTCCACCTGATCCAGGCTGATTCCAAGGCATTGCTTACTATCTCAAAAAAATTGCTGAAACAAAACTGTGTCAAAAAATCTGACAAGACGGCAGATTGTAGCATATCGTGTTCCATTTGATTCTAAAAGAACAGTGGATTGCCTGTCCTGAAAACCGTTGCCGCTTCAAGATGCCAATATGGGTGCGGTATTGAAAATACCAAGGGTCCGAAACCGAAAGACACCCATTTTTCGGTCTCTCTCCCAAGCCCTTCCACCATGAACGGAAGGTGGACCGTCAGACCTGATCCGTACCGATACAAAGCAAAAATGAACAGCCGGAACAAGCCTCATGGTGATCAAAGTCCCTCACTGGCACACCCGGCGGTCACTGCAGATTCGGGCATCCGGGCGGTCGACTGAGGCCGCGTGGCGGTCAGGACTGCTTCCAATGGATCAATTTCCGAGTCAGGGTATTTCGGCCCCAACCGAGGATTTGAGCGGCATTGATTCGATGTCCGCCGGTATATTCCAAAGCCGCTTTGGTGAGCATCCGTTCAAATTCAGCTCCCATCGACTGAATCAGCGCGGTTTCTCCCCTCGCCATCTTTTTTCTTGCCTCGGCCAACAACAAAACCTGCCATTTTATCCCGTCTGCATCGGAGGGGAACTGGCGGGTGATTTCCGGTGGAAGGTCGGACAACCGGATCTGGTTCCCGGCGGTCAGCACAATCAGACGATAGATCAGGTTTTCCAACTCCCTGACGTTGCCCGGCCACTCATAGTTTTGCATCTGTCTGATGACATCCGGATGACAGTTTTTTTTCTCCAGTCCCAACTCCGTCATTGCCTTTTTGAGGAAATGCCGAACCAGTTGCGGTATGTCATCGACTCTTTCGCGCAACGGCGGGACAGATAACGCGATGACATTAAGCCGGTGAAAAAGATCATTTCTGAATCGACCGCTTTGCACCAGTGTTTCAAGATGCTGATTGGTCGCTGCAATGACCCTGACATCCACCGAGATTTCTTCCCGACCTCCAACCCGATAGAATCGACCCTCGGACAACACCCGTAACAAGCGGGTCTGCAGTGCCGCGGGCATATCGCCGATTTCATCCAGAAACAAGGTACCATTATGCGCCTGTTCGAAGCGGCCGATGTGTCGCTGGACTGCGCCGGTAAACGCCCCTTTCTCATGGCCAAACAATTCCGATTCCAGCAGTTCGGTAGGAATCGCTGCGGTATTGATGGCAATCAAAGCATGCCCCTTCCTCGGGCTGGTCTGATGGATCGCCTTGGCAATCAGTTCCTTGCCGGTCCCCGACTCACCGCGAATCAGCACCCCCATGTTGGACGCAGACAATCTCCCCACCTTGCGAAATACTTCCTGCATCGCCGGGCTTTCACCGAGCAGTGAAAACGTGTCATCCGAAGAGGGCACTTCGAGGCTTCCTGAAAGCGAATCAGGCTTGATTGCCTTGCCGACCAGCTCGGTCAGTTCATTGAGATCAAACGGTTTTGTCAGATACTCGAATGCGCCGTACTTGTACGAATCCACGGCACTGTCGAGATCACCGAAGGCCGTCATAATGATGGTCGGAATAGCCGGGGTCAGCGTATTGATTTCCGCCAGCAGATCAAAGCCACTCATGCCCGGCATGCGGATATCTGAAATGATCAGTTCCGGGGTCGACTGCCTGAGTGCCGCAAGCAGGGATCGTGGTTCACAAAATACCGTCACCTGATAGCCTTGTTTCACCAATGCCTTTTCAATTACCCAAGTCATCGATTGGTCATCGTCTACCACCCAGATTGCTCTCTTCATGTAGATGTCTCCGCGACAGTTAAACAGATATCAAACTGTGTCTTTCCAGATTCACTGGTCACTTCAATCAGTCCGTTATGCTGCCTGACAATTTCCGACGTGATCGCCAGACCCAATCCCGTCCCTTGGCGTTTGGTTGTTACCATCGGTTCAAAGATACGGTTCGTCATGGCGGGGTCAATGCCGATACCATTGTCAATGATCGATATTTTCACCACCTGCTGTTTTCGCATCTCCTCGGATAAAATACGGTGATCGATGCGGGTTTTGATGATGATGGTTCCCTGATCTTCAATCGCCTCAACCGCATTTTGGACAATATTGATCATGGCTTGGGTAAGTCGTTCCGGGTCCCCGGCAATATTCGGCAGGCTTGGGTCATAGTCCGTGATGATCCGGATTCGGTCCGGCAGCGAGATTCGAACCAGCTGATGAACATGCTCCAGCAAACCGTGTATGTTAATGTGTTTTTCGATCTTGAGTCGCGTCGGAGACTGCATCTGACTGACCAGGCCTGACAATCGGTCTGCTTCGCGGATAATGATATCGGTGTGGAACTTGAGTTCCTCGTTTCGCAACTCAGCCGCCAATAATTGGGCGGCCCCCCGAATCCCGCCGAGCGGATTTCTGATTTCATGGGCCAAACCCCGGATCAGCGTATAACCGATCTGTTGTCGATCAATGAGGGACTGATGGCTGTCCATCACACCGGTTTCGGTCATCTCCATCACCACCATCCATTGATAGGAAAGAAAGACCGGCGTCAACAGGCAGTCCACATTTCGCTGCCTTAACAGACAGAGCACGGAAAGGGCGTGCTGTCGCAATCGGATGGATGCCTGGGTCAGGAATAGCCTGTCGATCGCCTTATCCAGTACCTCGTCCACTTCGATGACACTCGAGAGCGGTTTCCCGACAATACGGTGGGCGCTGGCCTGGATGAATACCTCTGCCGATTCGTTGAGATGACGAACAGAACGAGTTTGATCAATGACAATGATACTGGTTGTCAAACCGTCAACCAGTCGTTGGTAATCCATAGCCCCCTCCACTGCATGCACTATATTGGTGCATTGTCGACCAAAAAAATGCCCCGCGCAAGCGCGAGGCATCCGAGGAGGCTAAAGGCTGTAGTACATCGCAAATTCAACCGGATGGGGGCACATCCTGAGTCGGGTGACCTCGTTCATCTTGAGTTCGATATACGCATCGATGACTTCATTGCTAAACACACCACCCGCCAGCAGAAAATCCCGATTGGCATCCAGCGCTTCCAGCGCCACATCCAACCCGTGGGCCACGGTCGGAATTTCCTTTTCCTCTTCGGGCGGAAGATCATATAAATCCTTGTCGCCCGGTTCACCCGGATGTATTTTGTTCTGAATACCGTCGAGACCGGCCATCAACATGGCCGAGAACGCCAGGTAGGGGTTGGCCGTGGAATCGGGAAACCGAATTTCAATTCGCCGGCCCTTCGGGCTGTCGACATACGGTATTCGGCAGGAGGCCGAACGGTTTCTCGCCGAATAAGCAAGCAGCACGGGGGCCTCAAATCCGGGAACCAGTCGCTTGTAACTGTTGGTACTCGCGTTGGCAAAGGCATTGATCGCTTTTGCATGCTTGAAAATACCGCCGATATAGTAAAGCGCGGTCTCACTCAACCCACCATACTGGTCCCCAGAAAATATATTTTCGCCGGCCCTGAAAATGGACTGGTGAACATGCATTCCGGAGCCGTTGTCCCCGACAATCGGTTTTGGCATAAAGGTCGCCGTCAACCCGTGATTGTGGGCGACATTGTGGACCACATACTTGAAGATTTGTACTTCGTCGGCTTTTTTGACCAGCGTATTGAACACGGTTCCAATCTCACCTTGTCCTGCCGTTCCCACTTCGTGGTGATGGACTTCGACACCCAGTCCCATGGCTTCCATGGTGGAGCACATCAACGCCCGTACATCTGATTGGCTGTCCACCGGTGGAACCGGGAAATAACCGCCCTTCACACCAGGGCGATGGCCGACATTGCCATCTTCATATTCCTTGGCGCTGTTCCAGGCGGCCTCCGAGGAGTCAATTTCAAAAAAGGCACCGCTCATTTCATTTTTCCATCGGACCGAATCGAACAGGAAAAACTCATTCTCAGGGCCGAAAAAGGCCGCATCACCAATCCCGGTAGAGGCCAGATAGGCTTCTGCCCGTTTGGCAATCGAGCGCGGGTCGCGATCATAGCCCTGCATGTTCGACGGGTCGATGATGTCGCACCGTATATTCACCGTGGCATCCTGGCTGAACGGGTCGAGCACCACGCTGTCTGCATCCGGCATCAGGATCATGTCCGATTCATTAATCCCCTTCCAGCCGGCGATTGAGGACCCGTCGAACATTTTTCCTCTTTCGAAAAGATCCTCATCCACGACCGCCACCGGCAATGACACATGCTGCTCCTTACCCTTGGTATCGGTAAATCGCAGGTCAATAAATTTTGCCTCGTTCTCGTTAATAAATTTCAGTGCTTTTTCAGCAGACATAGTATTTACCTCTTTGGTTTATAAAGACCCTTGGTTAAAGGGTCAACGTATGACATCAGACAACACAGCAATTTACATGCCAAGATCACGATATGGGTTCGCAAAAGTGTGCAACGAAACCGTTTTATTTGATTTCTTGCACGGACAGGGCGCCGATCCTGCGAAATAAACTCGAATCAGTCCGGCTTATCGGCGTGCTTTGCAGGCAAAACAGTCGCAAAACCCGACACGATTCGCAGTCGGCCACGCATTGAACGCCGTGAAGCCGGACATCTGATGACATTGATCTTTCGAAATGCACCATAATGACACAGCCCGAAACAACCATTGCACCAGTGCTGTTTTCTCGAGTAACGACGATAAGGCCGCTCATCAGGCCACCCGCGATTCGAACAATTCTGTCCACTTCCCTTGACCAACAAACCCATTGGTACTGTGCCCGGTCATGCGGGATCAAGCCACCGCTTCATGCACTCACTCAACCGGGGATAGCGGCACGCTGCAAGAGCGCGATTCGGGCTTTAGCTGTGGTTCTTAGAAAATACCAACAGTCGGTTATTGGCGGGCATCGCATTGTCTTCCATGGGACACAATCCGCTGCTTCGGGCCAGGTCATAAATGGCCCGATCATCACGAAGCCCCATGCAGGGATCACTGTGCACGAGGCTGCAGTGAAACTGATAATTGCTGGGACTGGTAAACGCCCCGTCCCGGTTAAAGGGGCCATACAGCGCAAACACCTCCCCTTCACACAACAAGTCCGCAACACCATGAAACATCTTCTCAACCGCTTCCCAAGACATGATGTGTGCGGTGTTGGCCGAAAAAACACCGTCATAGCCCGTCTGTGGCCACTGTGACGCAATGACATCCAAGCTGATCGGCAACCCGATATTTTGTACCTGTGTCTCGACTATCCACTGTCGTATACCATCATGATGACGTTCCCGGTCACTTGTCTGCCAGTACAAATGGGGCAGCTGTTCGGCAAAATAAACGGCATGCTGACCGGTGCCCGATCCAATTTCAAGAATCCGGTTTCGATCCGCAAACAATCGTCTCAACACCTTGAGAATGGGTTTTTTGTTGTTTTCACAGGCTTGAGAGTAGGGTCTCATTTTAACCGATTTCGCTCCACTGCTGATTTCATTACAGTACGGACATTGCCCTCATCAACCGCAACCTAGTTTCCCACTGCCACGGCACAGACATCTGAATTCGCTTTCGTCCTGTCCAGCAAACCCTGGGCAAGCAGACTCAACCCACCCGTCACGATAGCCGCACCCAGCGCCACACTGCTTTTGAAAAGACCGGCCGCATCTGCTTCGATCACCGGTTCACTCAAAGTACCGCCGACTCGGATCATCTTTGCTAACGTGTTTGTATTAATTCCAAGCCCTTTTCTAGCCTTCGGCGCGATAAGCAACTTGATTTGCT
Organism: Candidatus Poriferihabitaceae bacterium; assembly: GCA_965214625.1. Taxonomy (GTDB): domain Bacteria; phylum Pseudomonadota; class Gammaproteobacteria; order Arenicellales; family Poriferihabitantaceae. Next base: position 873,479 of record OZ243962.1, read on the forward strand.
CATCGCCAAAATCAATGTCACCCCCACCCAGCAAAGTGACTTTGTCTGTTCTGAGCGCCAATCCCTGTTTGGTGCTCGCCTTGCCCTTGTTAACGTCAAAATACGTGGCACCGCACTCGATATCAATAAATGCCTCTTTTTCCTTAAATGGGTTGATAATTGACAGGAATTCGAACGCAATATCCCCTCCCAGCAGATGAAGACTGTCATTTTTGAATTGCGCATCCCTGATCTCCAGTTCAATAAATCCGTCCGCATTTCCGGCCATCTCGGAAATCGAATCACCCGCCCCGGTCAATTCAACATCAACAGAAAACACCCCTGATTTGATATTCCCTGATCGATCAATCTTGGTCAGCGCTGACGTATCCACATCTTCACCAATAATTTTCAGGTCAACGAAAGGCATATCCCCGTCCTTGAGCAACTCAAAATCCAGCAAAAGTCTGCCCTGTCGACTCTCTGCGGTCGAACTGATATACAGTACTTTTGTATCCAGTGTGCCGACCATATCCAGATTGTCCACCGTCAGCACACCGTTGACAAAGTGGTCAACCTGCAGTTCAAGATCAACTTGATGATCATCCATCCATCCAAGCTTCAGCCTGTCTGTCGAAAACAGTCGACCCGTTCGTTTCTCATCAACCAGCAACTGTGTCAGGTTCAGACGACGCGAGGCCAGTTTCGCGGAAAGCTGTTTCTGAGAGGCCGTTTGGCTACGTCCGGTTTGGGCATCCACCGTAATCATTCCTGACAGGTCGCTGTCGGCTACCTGCAAATCAACCGCATAGTGCTGCCCTTGGAGATCATTGCGAAAAACAATCTCACCACTCACCGCATTGTCCACCTGGAAAATCCGGCCGACTCCCCCAACCAGGTCCCCGAGTCGGGGCAGATCCAGTTGCAGTCGCATATGATCGGACTGAAACGGTGTCAAACGGTCAATCTGTCCCGTTAATTCCATCGAGGAATCCGGCGTGTCCAGCGCAAGATGGATTCCATCGATGCTCGCCCTGTCTCCATTGACATCGAGCCGGGCGCGTCCCTGGAGCGCCCCGCTTAAAATCGATGCATCCAGCACCCCACGATTTTCAAATGGCCTGTTTTGTTCGTTCAACTCTCCAGACAGCGTGAGTTCAAACTGTCCATCCAAAGGAGAAAAAGACGTCAGGCTGCCATGGCCCAGCACCGCCATTGGTCCCGATAGGCTGTTGATGCTGATCTCATTGAGATGGAAAACGGATTGTCCTTCGTGGACAAATCGGACGCGACCTTGTATCGGGAGCAGGGGTTCCAGACGGTCGAACCAGCCAATCTTCGGAAACAATCCTGCAACCAGATCAAACCCGTCAAGATGACCGTCAATCATCAAATCGGCGATCCTCGAACCGGCCACATCCCGAATGACACCCGTGACTTTCACCGTCGACGACCCCCCCGCAAGATCACCCCGTACCTCGATCAAGTCCAGTCCACCCGGCTCACTGGAGATCAAATGACCCTGCAGGTCAATGCGACCGGTCTCAGGCAAGACCTGACCCTGGCCCAGCCAGCCAGAAAGCACCTGCAGGCGCCCAACACGGGTATTTACTTGCACATCCACCCCCGACAAGGGGCGCAGATTTTGCACCTGCCCGATCGCTTCGACTTCCAGGTTCGCCCCGGTCGCCTGAATCCCAAGACCCTCTATCGACACGCCCTCCCCATGGAAGCGTATCACCCCGCTGGCTGTCACTTCGGTGAGACCGGGGTTTTGATCAGCAAACAGGTGGCGTAATATATCCACATCCCGTAGTCTGATTGTTGTCTCCATCGAGCCTTCGGGGTCTCCCGTGAGATACTCGAGTTTGCCGATCGACGTGACAAGGAGACTGTCATCGTCGTTCTGCACCGCCACATCAGACAGCAACAGCCCGTTTTCTGTCTTGCTGACGACACTTTGGATGACAATTGGCCCGGTCTCGGGCAACTCGGCATTGAGTATCCGCCCCACATCGGACAATGAATTAATATCAAACCGGATCGGAATTGACTCACCCCAATCGGTCAACAGCGGAATGATTTTCAACGGCATGGTCAGTTTTATCCCGGATGTCCTCGCTTCGGCCTGCTCGATCAACAAGTTCAAGACCTGCCCATTGCCCACGATACGCCCCTTGCTCTCGACAATCACCTGCACGTCTCGCAATTTTTCCGGTAACAGGTGGGCGTCCAGCGTCCCTTGAGACTGAAAATCGAGATTGATTCCCTTCATTCCGAAAAACTGTTCGACTGTGCCCTGGAGACGGGTTTCCACGCCCTGTTCTGCAAATGAAACCTGTATTGACTGCATGCGCATGGATCGGAATTTGTGTGGCTGCATCCATTCCCATTTGGCCTGAATCTCCGTGACAGAGGGGAGCGGGATCCCGACAAGGCCTGAAAAGTGACTGAGGTCCGGAAGCATGGTGCGCCCCCAAAGATTGAGTCCCTCCCATCCGAGCAGGTCGGCGATCGTACCGGATACAAAAAACTCGGCATCGCCAAGCATACCTTCAACCGAGACCGGAATTTCCTGCCGGGTCATCACCGTGCCGAGGTCTCCGAGTTGCATGGTGGCGTTCATCGGAATATTTTGAAGCGTACCGCGCCAATCAACATGCATCGGCAAATCAATGTCCCGTGCCTCTGCAAAAGCCCGGTCGAGTTTCAATTCCCAGCGGCGTCCCTTGTGCAAATACGTGATCAATCCATTGTTGAGACCCAATCTGGCAACTTCCAGCCAAACCGGGAATCCGGCAGAATGGTCTTCATTTTGGCCGTGCTTATGAGCACGAAAATCAAGATTGTGTTGTCCGGCCTCATTGCGCTCTATCCACAAGTGAGGCGAATCAACCTCAATCGATTTGACTTTCAATCGTCCCACCAACAATGCCAGCAACGAGAACGAAACGGTCACCCTGTCGGCAGTCACTGCGGCAGGATGGCGTGCCCACTGGCTGTTGGCAAGACGAATTTTCTCAATGTATACTGTCGGAAAGAGCGCGAGCACGAATCCCAAGTCGCCATCAATAGCCAACTGTCTTCCGGTCATGGTCTGCACTTCGGACTGAACAGCGGATTTGATATCCTTCAGATCAAAAGAAATCCACACGGTCAAAATCAATAGCACGATCGCCACCAAGAATACTGACACGCCTTTCACAATCGTAGACATCAACTTGCTCACTGTCCCATGTAAAATAAACCACCGCTCATAGTGTGCCAACCGGGTAGTACTGTGCACATTAAGCAGACCACGTGCACCCTGAATTGTCAGGCTATTCTGATATAAAATCAGCCGATGAACAACCATCAGCCCATTCACTGCTCGCTCCGCTCCCGGACACAGCAGTACGATCTCAACAAACTCCACAAACGCCTGCGGCGCAATGTCGGTCGCGCCATTGAAGACTACCACATGATCACGGACGCTGATCGGGTCATGGTATGCCTCTCCGGCGGCAAGGATTCGTATACCTTGCTGGATATCCTGCTGCAACTCAGACAAAAGGCACCCGTCAACTTTGAAATCATTGCGGTCAATCTTGATCAAAAGCAGCCCGGATTTCCCGAGCATGTTCTGCCACAATATCTAAGTTCGCTTGACGTGCCGTACGACATCATTCAACAGGATACCTACAGCGTGGTCAAACGAGTCATTCCCGAAGGAAATACGATGTGCAGCCTGTGCTCGAGACTGCGAAGAGGGGTGCTGTATGGCTACGCCGAGGCCCATAACATCACCAAAATCGCATTGGGGCACCATCGCGATGACATCATCGAAACCCTGTTCCTCAATATGTTTCATGGCGGCCGACTCAAGGCCATGCCCCCCGTTTTGCGAAGCGATGACGGGAAGAATGTGGTCATCCGGCCCCTGTCGTATTGCGCCGAAGCCGATATCGAACGCTATGCCGCCTGGAAGCAGTTTCCCATCATCCCGTGCAACCTGTGTGGTTCACAGGAGACGCTGCAACGTAAAAAGATCAAATTGATGTTGAAGGAATGGAGTCACTATCCCGGGCGGATCGAAAACATCTTTCGCAGCCTGTCTCATATTTCACCCTCCCAGCTTGCAGACAGGAAGTTATTCGATTTTTCTCTGGGCAGTCGACAACCGATTTCCCCGAATGAATGGACACGCTGCCCGGCACAAAAACAGACAAACACCGCCAAACCGTGTGATAAGAAACAGACTACCCCACCTTCGAAGGAGATTCCGATCGCTTTGGATTGATCGTTTTTGTTGAATTCAACCGCTTGTTGTCCGGTGCCAATCACGTTTGAACTACCGTAACGCAGGCCATGGAACCGTGTCACTGAAAAGACATCTCTGTTCTGCCCTGACACCGTGCTTTCATCCCAGTCGGAATCACCGGACCATGCGGTCGATGGAAAGTTTGCACCATGCACCGGGTAGCCGGAAAACAATCCTGTCTGCCCCAATCGACTGACCCAGCACACCCTCTACAACCGCAAAACGCGCGGCCGCCCCCGGCCTGGCGATCAGGGAACCATCGGCGGACAGGTCAGCCCGCTTGTCTCCTCGAATCCGAACATCAGGTTCATATTTTGAATCGCCTGACCAGCTGCACCTTTGACCAGATTGTCCTCGACAGACAGCACGACCACGCGGGTACCACCTTGCGGGCGGTGGACGGCCAGTCGGCACAGATTACCCCCACGGACACTCCGTGTGTCCGGATGCGATCCAAAATCCATGACATCCACAAAAGGTTCGTCTGCAAACCGCACGCGATATACCGCCTGCAGTTCTTTATCCGACAGGCCACGCCCAGCGGCATTCAACCGCGCGTACAGCGTGGCATGGATACCGCGGATAATGGGCAACAAATGCGGCGTAAAAAGCAATTCGACCGGCTCTCTTGACAACGTTTGCAAGCCCTGCATGATTTCCGGGAGATGTCGGTGTCCAGAAACCGCATAGGCCTTGAATGACTCACTCGCCTCACAAAAAGACGTGGTCAGCAATGCGTTCCGTCCGGCACCGGAAACCCCCGATTTTGCATCCGCAATCAAACTGTCGGGATCCACCAGACCGGCTTCCACCAGCGGGAGGTAGCCGAGCAGGACGGCGGTCGGATAGCAGCCTGGATTGGCAACCAACACCGCCTGTTTGATTTCAGCTCGATTGAATTCCGGCAATCCATAGACGGCCTGCTCCACCAGCGTCGGAGCACGATGGGGCTGGCCATACCACTGCTCCCAAACCGCCACATCCCGCAGCCTGAAATCTGCAGACAGGTCGATAACCCGCACTCCATCCCTGATCAAGGAGGGTGCCTGCTGCATGGCAACGCCATTGGGCGTCGCACAGAAAACGACGTCACATTTTGCCAGATGGACCGGGTCTGCCTCGGTAAAGACCAATGCAGACACATTGCGTAGTGACGGGAATAATTGATCGACCGCCCTCCCCGCTTCATGACGGGACGTAATCGAAACAACCTCAGCATGGGGATGATGGGCCAGCAGCCTCAGCAGTTCCACCCCGGTATATCCGGTCCCCCCAATAATCCCAACCTTGATTTTGTTCATCATGTTCCTAAAATAAAAGCCGACCGGCGACAGCGACGCATCATCGAGTATTGATTTATAATTTGATTCTTTCGCAACGGCATCCACAACACCAACTCGAATTGCATCGCTATTATCAGACAATCGTTCGACAATTCCAAATCCCAATCATCCACTCATCCGGCGTAAAGCGTGCGAAAACAGTCCCTATTGCACAATTATCTTGATCTGCTTTACTTTTACGATCAGGACAAGGGGGTGGATGAGCAATCCTTGGCCAGGCGGGACCGACAGATCGGACTCGCCCTTTCGAACCGGGAACGGACCCAATTTCAACGTATCACTCACTGGCTGAACACCCGGCGACAGGATCCATCCCGGGTCGAGCGGGCCAACTGGGAACGATTAATTGGAATCACCCGACTTTTCCTGATCCTCCTTGGTCTTTGCTGCGGATTTGGGCTGACTCAAGCCGTGTTATTTTATGATGGCAATCAACCGGTTAATGTCCTTAGGGCGTTTCTTGTCCTGATCGGACCCCAATGCATCATGTTGGCTGTCTGGGGTATCACCACCATCCCCTCGCCGTTGAGAGAAAGGATCGGGACGATGTTCCTCATATTCAATCCGGGTTATTTGCTTTTGTCCGCACTGCAACAGGCAAAAACATTTCAGACTGACCCGGGTTCGACAGAGGCATTGAGAAATGGGATCGGGTCAGCGATCTGGTTTCAACTGGTCATCGCCCTGTCACAGCGTTTTGCCTTGTTTTTCAACTTCGGCATTCTGTGTTGCCTGTTCTTCCTTGCGTTCTCCTCTGATCTGGCTTTTGGATGGAACACCACCTTGAGTTTTACCGCAGCACAGCTTCATCTGTTCACTGACTGGATCAGTCTGCCCTGGCGGTTTGTGTTTTCCGCCGCTGTTCCAAGTCTTGAACTGATCGAAGTCAGTCGTTACTACCGTCTTGACGATCTGCTCTCTTCGACCCCGCACCCCAACTTGCACCAGACCGAGGCACAATTCGCCTATCAGTTGGGACAATGGTGGCTTTTCCTGTTTGCCGCTGTCGTGGTCTACGGACTCCTTCCGCGGATGATCACCACTGTCTGGTCCAGCTGGATACTCAGACAACATCTGTACCACGAAATGCTCAATCACCCGACAACGGAACGGATTGTTCAACGGATGACCTTTCCGTTTGTCACCACGCAGACACCAACCTCCGAAAAGAGGCAGTCCCATCATCCCTATTCGCACTCGATTCTCAAAAAAAGCATTCTCCTGAGTGCCGCCTATCCGGTCATTCTGTGGTCACAAGCCGATATAGCCGAGCAGCAATTGCAGCAATTGGATATTTCGACAACCGGTTTTTATGTCGTCGGTGGGACATCCACCGCGGTTGATGATCTTAAAATGGCAAAAGCAATCGGGTCGGCCTCCCCCCAAGGTGTTGTGATCGTGGTCAAGGGATGGGAAGCACCCTTGCTTGAATTCCGGGACTTCACTCAGCATTTGCGAAACGCGTTACCACACGGCAGTCCGATCGTTGTCCTGCTCACACCCTTGCCCGGGGAAAGGGTGCCCACAATTGACATGAACAGCTGGGAAACCCTGTTATCGCAAAATGATGATGATGCCCTGTACGTAGAACCGATCAGATGACTCCACAGACACCGGTTCCCTGTTTCGCCGTCGTCGGCCATCCCAATAAAGGCAAAAGCAGCCTGGTCTCCACCTTGTCCCAGGATGAAAGTGTTGTCGTTTCACCTTTATCGGGAACCACTTCCCGTAATATGACCTATCCGATGCAGATTGACGGCACCACCCTTTATCAGCTGATTGATACACCGGGATTTCAACGGCCCAGAGCCGCCATTGCATGGATGCAGAAAAAAAACCAATCGATCATTGACCGATCGGATACGGTCCGCGAGTTTATCCGGCAGCATCACAAATCAGACACCTTTCTCGCGGAATGCGAATTACTGAAACCCATTATGGCCGGTGCCGGCATTTTGTATGTTGTCGACGGATCCAGACCCTATGGCGCGGAATATAATGCGGAAATGGAGATCTTGCGATGGACGGGACAACCGAGCATGGCATTGATCAATCAAACTGCCCGCGGCAGTTATATTGAGGAATGGAGGCAAACACTTGCCCAGTACTTTCGGATTGTCCGGATATTCAATACCCATACAGCCGATTTTGAAAAACAAATTCAACTGCTCTCCGGCTTTGCAGAACTCAATGAAAACTGGCGTGATGCACTCATTCGCGCCGTGGAAGTCCTGAAAGCGCAACGCCTTTCCAAACGACGTGCCGTTGCCGCGCTATTGGCTGACATGATCAGCAAAATGCTGACGTTGAGCATCGGAAAAGAAATCCCTGATTCCTTTTCCGCAGACGAAAGCGAAACAACCAAGCATGCCTTGCTAGCCGCACTCAGGACGATCGAACAGCAATGTCGTCGTTCGGTCGAAAGTTTATATCACTATCACTCGCTCGGGCGCGAGGAAAGGATGCTTTCACTGGTGGATGATGATTTGTTCTCAGCCTCAAGCTGGGAACTGTTCGGCCTGTCGAATGATCAGGCTCTCGCGGCAGGGGCGGTCGGCGGTGCCGCCACCGGCAGTATTGTCGACATGGCATTCGGGGGAGCCTCACTGTTATTCGGAGCCGGTGTCGGTGCCGTGACAGGGGGTGTCATGGCCCGCCTGGGGAATCAGACACTGGCCAAAAGCAAAATCAGGGGACAACACCTGGGGCGCAGGAAACTGGTGGTCGGTCCGATAAAAAACATCAGCTTTCCTTACGTCGTACTTGGCCGGGCACTGGTTCACCACTTTATGGTGGAAAGACGTACCCATGCACAAAGATCAACCATGCAGATCACGCAACCCAGCCGGGCAGTTGAGATAATTTTTGATGAAGACCGGAAGGACTTCGCCCGACTCTTCGCGAACATACGCCGTATTCCCTTCAATAAAGGTCAATCACACGCCCGGCTGTCTGATAAAATCCATTGCAAATTGCAAGACGATGTGTTGGCTGAAAGACTGAAGACACTGATCAACGGAAAAGGTTGATCGATAGCGGTTCAGGGTGTTTTTGTTACGCGCTTCGCGATCGACTGGTCTAATAGTCAGCCTGTCGACTGTAGAGGGTATCCTGCCAACCCCGGCTATCCTTTCTCGACTTTTTCGTGCCCCAGTCTGCCCGCCCCCGCCTTCTGTCTCATTCGATTGACCACTCTGGCGGAACAACTGGTTTGATTTCCTCCGCGGTCACTCACAATCTTTTCACGGTCAGCTGCCTATCGCCCCGACGCGCATTCCCAAGGAGTCCGACAATCCGGCACTTGGCATCTAATGCATCTGCACAGATCGGCTCCTGACTGGCTATTCGAGCCTCATCATTGGTAGCTCCCTGGCAACTCCACGATGAGTCGATAACGTCATAGTTCCACCGGTTTCCAATTTGAGCCCCAATAGTGGACCACGACTTCATCCGACTTCCTAAGGTGTAGAATTCATTCATCACCTTTGAGATCGAACTCACCACCGCTCGGCATGAATTTCGTGTATCGGCATCTTGGGCTGGATTTGGAAAGCAGGACTCGACTGATTTGACGTAATGCTCCTCGATGGCAGCGACGACAGCACAAAACTCCTTCACTATTCCTGCGATCGAGACTTCCGGGACTTCGGCATATGCACGAGAGTTCTGACAAAAAATGGCAGCGGATAGAGAAATACCGTAAAAGTGGCTTTGGTGTTTGTTCGGTTATTTTATGCTGTCCTGTTCGTTAAATGGCATTGGTTGTTGAAGTCGGGCCATCCGCTATTTCTTTAATTACTTCGTTCATGCTTTGACTCCATAGACGTATTTTTCTGTTCAATGGTCTGGATTTCTCTTTACCGGTTCGTCCATCCCAGATCGATAATGGACGCTGTCAAGTACGGAATCTGTTCGAGAAGCCATGCCCGTCACTGGCTATCCCGCTTTAGCCTGCTGTCTCCCGAAACCTTCCAATTCGGCAACTGCCTGACAGCACTGGCTTCATCGCCCGCTGACAGCCTCCACAAGGGGAACAGGATTTCATTGAATCAACCACGGCCGACAAAAGGCATTTCATTGGCCATCACGGTCATAAACAGGACATTTTCCGTCAGCGGGAGACTGGCCATGTAGACCACTGCCCGGGCGACACTGTCGACATTCATGGTGGACTCGGCGGCAGTGGAGCCATCTGCCTGGAGAACGCCCCTGGCCATCGCCCGGGTCATTGGGGTCGCAGCGTTGCCGATATCGATCTGGCCGCAGGCAATATTGTGGGCCCGGCCGTCCAGAGCTGTCGATTTCGTCAATCCGGTAATGGCATGTTTGGTGGTCGTGTAGGGGGCCGAGAATGGTCGCGGCACCTGGGCTGAAATGGAACCATTGTTGATAATCCGTCCACCCTCCGGGGCCTGGTCTTTCATCATGCGTAGCGCACACTGGGTACACAGAAAAGTCCCTGTCAGATTCACATCAACCACAGCTCGCCATTCCTCGACAGACAGTTCTTCCATCGGGACACCACGGGCACTTTGACCCGCATTATTGAACAGCAAATCCAGCCTGCCAAACATAGTCCGTGTGCTGTCGAAGATGCGTTCCACATCAATGGGAGATGAGATATCTCCAGTGGCAATCAGCAGCTGCTTTTCGGGCAATGCGGTCAACTCGGCAGTCTCTTCAAGAGGCGCCCGACGCCGTCCATTAACAACCAGTCGATACCCTTCGCGGGCCAGCGCAATCGAGACCGCACGTCCCACACCACTGCCTGCACCAGTAATCAGTGCGACTTTTTCCATCAAACTGCCTCTTCTTGATCAGGTTGATGAGATTATAATCCAATTGATGGGTGAGGCCAGCATCAGGTCCTTGGTGAAGACTTTACCATCTGAATGCTTCGGGCTGTGAATGTGGATGTCGATGACAGCCATACCGTCATTCCACGATTTGATGATTGCGGGATTGATACATTTGCTGTCCGACAGTGTTGATTCCAACCAGCATGACCGTGCAAGAGCGGCCTCTCATCGGCTTTTGGGGCAAGACGATATTCAGCCTTGTTTGTCGCCATGCTTAGCAAGCATTTCTTGTTTGAAAAAATCGCCATCGAATGGCTGAGGCTCCCCGCTTTCCTCGCCCTTGATGAGCGCGGTGCGGATCGTGTCAATTTCCACTTTGCTGGCCTGATCTCGGCGGATCAAATCGCGGATATATTCGCTGTCGTTTGTGAACTGACCCACCCTAATCTGGGCTTTGATCCAGTTGTCTTGCTGATCGGTTACGGTGATCGTCTTGCGTGTGGTACTAAACGGTTTCCAAGGGGAATGTAAAAAATTCATATTATTGATGCAATACATCATACACCGCTTTTTGACAACCTCCTTCTTTTTTTCTTCCATCAGGCCCGGTTATGTCAGCGCAAAGCAGTAATAATGGTATGGTCCATGCCTTCTTTTTGATGAATACATTAATCAACAGGAGGCTGGATAACCAACGATGAGCCATTTTAACCCCAACCAACTCCGCCTGATTCAGTACAGCATCTGCCGACAAAAGACCGGTGGCTTTGTGGACGAGTTCTTCAGATCATCGTGATCGAGGAGACGCGAGTTCGATTCATCTATGTCAGTCTGCTTCATGGAGTTCAGTCTCATCGTGCTTCGTACCTCCGCCAGGTTGGAGGCGGACCATGCCATTCGTTTCACTATTGCATCAGTTTCCAACTGGAATCAATGAAAACCCATCGTCTTGGCGTTCGTATTTTCGCCCACACCCCCTTGATCGTGACACGGAATATGGACCGGATCAGACGTCCCAGCATGCTCATTCACTAGATACGGGCAACTGGTCTGACTCTCGATAGTTTTCCAGCCATCGAATACCCTACTATTATCACAAAATCTGACCCTCGGGTAATTTACCGTTGACAATGAGGTAAAATCAAATAACCGAAAAACGGTATCCGGACCATGGATGCCTCACCCTTTCGGGATTGGCCTTTTTTATTGAATGCTGATACGTATGACCGAAACGCTCGATTTGCAGAACAGGTATCTCCAGACCCTCGATAAAATCCGCGGATGGGAAACCCGATATGGACGGACACCGCACTCCGTTCGTCTTATTGCGGTCAGCAAGCGACACGCCACCGACAAGATACTGGAAATCGCCAAAGCCGGGCAGTCCCATTTTGCAGAAAATTTCCTGCAGGAAGGCATCGAAAAAATAGCCCGACTGACTCCGATTTTGTCCCAGATAAAAAAACCGATCGAGTGGCATTTTATCGGACATATTCAAAGCCGCAAGAGCAAGCTCATTGCACAGCACTTCGACTGGGTACATACCATTGACCGTATTGAAGTCGCCGAAAAACTGAACCAGCACCGCAAGGACCGTCCGCCATTGAAGGTATTGATCCAGGTTAATCTGCAACACGAGGCACACAAATCCGGCGTTTCCAGGGAGCAGGTCAATACGCTGGCCCTGCAGATCAGGCCGCTTAGCCAGCTCAAGTTATGCGGCCTAATGATTCTCCCCAGGCCAGAAAACAAATTTGACAGACAGCGGGCCGTGTTCAAAGAATGCCGGGAGTTACTGCAACAACTCAATCAACAGGGTTTCGAACTGGATCAATTATCCATGGGCATGACCAATGACATGGAAGCAGCCATTGCAGAAGGATCTACACAAGTGCGTATCGGCACCGCCATCTTCGGCCAAAGAGACCGCTAGACGGCAGGCAGATCACCCACTGGAATTGGCCTGCCTCCAAAGTCAGCATGATCAGGCGTTTGGTTCCCCCGGTTTCATTTTCATCACCATGACATCCATTATTATGAATTCGACGACAGTAGCATTTATTGGCGGTGGCAACATGGCCTCAAGCATCATTGGCGGACTGATCAGCGCCGGTTGGGAAAAAGACCGGATCCGGGTCTCAGACCCGGATCCGGATCAACGCCACAAAATCAAGGCCCGCTTCGATGTCGATTGTTTTGAAAATAACCGGGAATGTATCGACAATGCCGATATCGTGGTCTTTGCGACCAAACCCCAAACACTCCGGCGGGCGGTGGAATCGGTTAATACCGAACTGGTCAATACGCATCCTTTGCTGATTTCGATTGCCGCGGGGATACAGTGCCGCGACATGGTTCAATGGCTGGGCGCCACTTTGCCTTTGGTCAGGGTCATGCCCAACACGCCGGCGCTGATCAACCAGGGGGTCTCCGGTGTTTACGCTACGGCTTCGTGTACCGACGATCACAAACAGTCAGTCGAGCAGATTATGCAGGCAGTCGGAGAAGTCGTCTGGGTAAAGCAAGAACGGGATATCGATACCGTCACGGCAATATCCGGCAGCGGTCCTGCCTATTTTTACAAACTCATGGAAGTCATGATCGAAGTCGCCACTACTGAAGGGCTCAGTGAACAGGCCGCTCGCACTTTAGTACTGGAAACGGCCAAGGGCGCTGCTATAATGGCAGCGGGTGTGGCTACCCCTCCCGTTGAATTAAGAAAACATGTCACCTCGCCGGGCGGGACAACCGAGGCCGCTTTGTCGACCATGGAATCGTTGGAAATCGACAAGATATTGTCCGCCGGAATGATTGCTGCGATCGACCGTTCCAAAGCCCTGGCCAAAACTCTGCGAGAACTGTGATGCCGTATGTACAAAACGCCCTGACGTTTACGATCGAGACCATCGGAGGACTCTATCTGATCGTTGTCATTCTGCGCTTTTTGTTTCAACTGTTAAGCGTCGAATTCCGCAATCCCTTGTCACAGGTCATCTTTGCCCTGACCCACCCACCGCTGACCGTTTTAAGACGCTTCCTTCCCGGTTTGTATGGGATTGATCTGGCGACGATCGCCCTAGTCCTGTTGGTCGCAACACTCAAAAATTCATTGCTGTTACTGGTTTCCGGATATGCCATCAACCTAGTCGGTGCACTGGTACTGGGTGTTGGTGAGAGTCTCAATACGGCAATCTGGATATTACTGATCGCCATTATTGTCAGGGCAGTGCTCAGTTGGTTTGCATCATCAGGTCACCACCCTGTTGTCCGCATACTGGTGGATTTGAGTGAACCGGTCTTGCAACCCTTCAGGCGGATATTACCTGGGTTCCAAGGCATTGACCTGTCGCCGATTCTGGCACTGCTTGCCCTGAACCTGATCCAGAAACTGGTAGTCTCTCCCATTACCGACGCAGGCCTGTTGATACTCCAGTGAACACCCTGAGCATCGACGAACCGTCACAATCAGGTTGTCATCGATCCAACCCGTCAGGAGACGGGGGCTTCAATGCCACATGATGCCGCAGATACCAGATCAACACAATCACCGGTATCCCCATCACTGCGGTAATCCAAAAAAAGGATTCGTATCCGACCACATCCACCATCGACCCTGAATACCCCCCGATCGTCTTGGGCAACAGCGTCATCAATGACGAGAAGATCGCGTACTGCATGGCGGTAAATCGAACATTGGTCAACGCAGACAGGAAAGCGACAAAGGCGGCACTCGCCAACCCGGCCGAAAGATTGTCGGCACTGATAACCACATACAGCCATTCGATGCTCGGTCCGGTCTTGGCCAACAGGACAAACAATAAATTGGTCAGCGCAGACAGGATGGCACCGAGTATCAATATCCGCATGACACCGAAACGCATCGCGAGCACACCCCCCAAAAAACCACCCGCCAGGGTCATCAATAATCCAAAGGTTTTCACCACACCGGCAATTTCATTTTTCGAAAAACCAAGATCGAAATAAAACACATTGGAAATCACACCCAAGACAATATCGGATATTCGATAGCAGCCGACAAACAGCAGGATCAGCCAGGCAATCCGTAATCCATAACGACTGAAATATTCCCCGATCGGACTGACATACAATCGGTCGATCAGTTGACGGTCAACGACCTGCATCCTGACAAGAACCTTTGCAATCAACCAGACCGTGAGCACCCCGACCGTGAGCCTCAAACACGACACGATCAGACCGCTCAATGCCCTGTTGTCAAACAGATCCGTCAACAGGGTTTTCAACCCAGCCAGCAAACCACCGGTATAAAAATAACTGACAATAAACCCGCTGACGCAAATCAGGAACAGCAACACAATCTTGGAATGATTGAAAGAATCAGAACCCGCTCTTTGCAGTTTTGGCTCCGCGATGATCAACGTTGTCGCGATCCCGACAAGCATGCTGGCGGCCATGATGAGATACGCTTTTTGCCATGCCTGATAGTGATAGAGGGCATTGTCCGGATTGAAGTAGCTAGCCAGAACCAATGCGCCCGCTCCGGCCAGCAGCATGGCGATGCGATAACCGCCAATGTAGGCCGATGACATCATCGCCTGCAGTTCCGGCCCGGCAGACTCGATGCGATAGGCATCAATCACAATGTCCTGAGTCGCCGAGGAAAAACCCAACAAAACGGCCGCGAACGCGAGCAGAAACAGCGCATTGGGACTGCTCGCCGGATTGATTGACGCCATCAGGATAATCGCACTCATCACCGATATCTGGGAGAGCAACAACCATCCCCGCCTTCTGCCCAGCTTTTGCGTCAATACCGGCAAAGCGAGCGTATCGACCAAAGGTGCCCACACAAATTTAAAGGAATAGCCCAGTGCCGCCCAACTGAAATAGGTCACCACGGATCGCTCCACACCGGCTTCCCGAAGCCAGATGGACAGCGAGGAAAAGATCAACAAAATCGGCAGTCCTGCGGAAAAACCCAAAAACAACATGGCAATCACCCGTCGATGACAAAAAGCCAGCAACGACTGACTCCAGGTCAGCCTGGCAACACTATCGGTTTCGGTTTGATTCATACGAGTCTGGTTATTTTTCCGATTGTCCCATGACAGACCCGCGATCATGCGAGCGGCTCCCGACGCACTCTCCTGCGCATCCGACACCGGTCGCTTCTGAACCGGCGTCCACCCACCGCACCGTCAATCACCCGAAATCTCCCATTCATGAAACAGCCCACCGCATCATGTTGGATTTTAGCGCTATAATCAATCGGTACGATAGCCATACCCCAACAACCCCCTGTCCACGGCCATGAGTCAGTGGGGGGAAAACGGTTAGACATTCAAATCAATGCACGACTCGAAAGATGACTTTTTGCGACTTTGTGTCGACAATGCAATCCTCAGATTTGGTGAATTCAATCTAAAATCGGGCCGGATCAGTCCCTATTTTTTCAATGCCGGACTGTTTAACAATGGTTATCTGTTGTCTCGGCTTGCGAAATACTATGCCCAACTGATCGCAAATCATGTCTCCGGGGATTTCATGCTGTATGGCCCGGCCTACAAAGGCATCCCGCTGGTTGCCGCCACGGCCGTGCAACTGGCACAAATGAATCATCACAACATCGGCTACGCATTCAATCGCAAGGAGGCAAAGGACCACGGGGAAAAGGGGCATCTGATCGGTGCGCCGCTGTGTGGACGGGTCGTCATTATCGACGATGTGCTCACCGCAGGGACCTCCATCAGAGAAGCGGTTGATATCATTGTCAAGACAGGGGCCACCCCTTGTGCCGTCATTATCGCACTGGATCGACAAGAAGTCGCAAACAACGAAACACTATCCGCAGTACAGCAGATTGAACAAACCTTTCAAATGCCGGTCCACGCGCTGGTCAAACTCGATGATCTGATCGATTTTCTCGGCACAGAAAACCACTTGCGCGCCCATATGAAGGCAATCATTGATTATCAAAAACAATACGGCATCAACCGAAAACAGACTCAAAGTCCGGATGCCCGATTACGCTGACAGGCGAACGATCCGGCTGGTTATGGCGCTTCGGCGACCCGGATTCGGGACCGGTCGCCATATCATCAAGGGAACGACTCCTCTCGCAGGTTAACAATGGACCATCTTCCGTTGAAGGTCTCTCATTGCCCCGTCACACATCACTTGCCGTGATAACCCATCAAGATATGGCCTATAGCGCATCCTTGTCGGCTTCGCCGGTTCTGATTCTGACTGCCCTGTCCAAATCATAAACAAAAATCTTGCCATCACCGAACTTTCCGGTGTGCGCCGCATTGACAATCGCGTCGACCACTTCGTCCAGACGCGAAGAGTCAATCGCAACTTCCAACTTGACCTTGGGAATATAATCCACAATATATTCTGCCCCCTTATACATTTCGGTATGACCCTGTTGCCGACCAAATCCTTTCACTTCGGTCACAGTCATTCCCTGCACGCCGATATCCGATAATGCTTCCCTGACATCATCCAGTTTGAAGGCTTTTATAAGTGCGGTAACGAGTTTCATAGAGACCTTGATGGAGATTTTCGACCCAAGAGTGGCCATTTGCAAATGGTGCATCTAAAGCAAATGCCATACTACTTTGCTCACTGATTCACGAAATATCGTCTGATTATACAGCCTAATGGCCGCAGACAAAATTGATATGTCGGTTCAACGCAACGGATTATCACGCCGAAGTAGCCCAAACAAGCCCTAATTCGACAACATTCATCACAACAGCGCATTGAAAACACAACGCAACCCTTTCCTGTCATCTTCAAGACCAGAACAGCCCGCGTCCCTGGTCACCACTTCACCTGTGATGGCCTCTGCAGCCTTGTACTTCCGATGTTCCCCAATGAACCGGTTTTGTTATCGGATAACGCGTCGTGACCGGGCTGTGTCACGGATTCCAGACCGCATCATTCGTGAGACGGATTCCGTTCTGCCTGGATTTTCCTGATCTCCTCGGGCCAGGTCGAGCGAATGTAGGCTAGGATATCGCTGATATGATCGTCACTCATGACGTGACCAAAACCGGGCATGCCACTGACAAACCCGACAACACCGCGGGCATTCATCAGTGCTTGGCCGCCGAATTTGGTATATTCGAACAGAAACCGATTGTCGTGATGCCAGGTATGGCCGGTCTCATCATGGGGTGGTGCCGGAAGCACTCCGTTCTTGCCGACACGCCACCAGTTCGGCTGGCCTTCGAGATTGGCACCGTGACAAGAAGCACAGGACTCCGCGTACAGCACCTGTCCATTGCGGACATCCCGCCCATCGAGACCGTGGCCGGCAAACCCCGCAACCGGAAGCCATGCCAAGAGCAAAACCGACAGGCCCCTCCTCATCGGCACGGGTACTCTGGAGCTGCGAGACGAGCCTGTCTGCACATTGTTACTGCCATATTGGCTATGCCTGCATGCAAGCCGGTGGCCATTTGATACAGTCTACGACTTGGTGACCATTGACAAGTGTCCTTCCCCGATGCGGTGACAACAGCGGTCTGCAGGATCATGATTGCGGAGCCGTTCAGTGACACGCCTTACCGAACAACTTCAATCGCCAGTAATTATAGGGCAGCGGGGTAACAAAACCCGCTGCCAGCATGATCGGTACGACCCACCAGGTCAGCACGGCACCTCCGGTCAGTACCCAGTCCACCACATTCATCATAACCTCCATGGCAACCATCGAGATGATCGACATTCCAATGGCCGTCCGGAATGCGGTCCCGATCGTCATTTGACGGGCAAGGATCAACGTCTCCAAGGCAATCGAGGTCAACAGACCGTTGATGATCGCAAGAATCATGATCGCCAAGGTCGGCCAGGGAATGCCGGTGAACTGGAAGAAAGCAATGGTGCCAAAATCACCGATTGCACAACCGAAGAGACACCAAAGCGTGTTCTTCGATGCCACGCGCCAAGTATGGCGGCATCGCCAGTCAATCGCGATTTGTTGAACAAGAATCACCCTATTTCTCGATTCCACGTCAGAAACTGGAATAACAGCACATCTTCTTATAATGCTCAATAGGCAAAATTTATTATAAAGTGTCTCAACCCAATGAATGTGACTGAACAAGCTGTCTTTGATTTGGGAAACCGATTTCCTGAAGCAATGAGTCAGTCATTGGCAAAGTGGCGCGCCCGGAGAGATTCGAACTCCCGACCGCCTGGTTCGTAGCCAGGTACTCTATCCAACTGAGCTACGGGCGCTAAATCGATAATGGCTATCGTAACAGACTCTCACCGTCAATTTGAATCCGCAAAGCCGATTATAAAGCTTGCCACACACTCCCGATCATCTCCAGAACACGCTGGGGGATTGCCCGATGGCGGAGAGAGAGGGATTCGAACCCTCGATACGCGTTAACGTATACTCCCTTAGCAGGGGAGCGCCTTCAGCCACTCGGCCACCTCTCCAATTCAGGGCAAGGAAAAAACCCATACGCTACGGAAGTTTTCTGAAGGACGGCAGTGCCGCAAACCGTCAGTGATGTGAAATCAGGAATTGTGTGGATCGGAATCATCCGTCATGGGCTGGTAATCGTCAAAATCATCTCCCTGATCATAATTACCGCCCTGCTCATGCTTGATACGATAGTAAATTTCCTCTCTGTGTACGGGAACATCTTTGGGGGCATTGATCCCGATACGGACTTGGGTTCCACGAACGCCCAATACTGTTAAACGCACATCATCTCCTATATATACCGATTCACCTATACGGCGCGTAAGAATTAACATTTTGTTCTACTCCACTTTTGTATTACAAATCTTTTGACATTGCCGATACAACACCACTAGCCATGGCACCCAGACGTCAATCGGAAAATTAAACAATTTTCCCCTTTAACACAAGCGCTAATTTGTCATTCGGAACCGACATGCTCAAGATTAAACGCCTTGTGCAGCGTCCTTAACGCAAGTTCCGCATATTCTTTGTCAATGGTGACTGATATCTTTATCTCGGAAGTGGAAATCATCTGAATATTAATCAATTTGTTTGCCAAGGCTTCAAACATGGTTGTCGCAATGCCCGCATGAGAACGCATACCGACACCCACAATAGATATTTTCGCCAGATCGGTATCCCCAACGATGGCCTCTGCCTCGAGCTCCTTGACCACCGGCTGCAACACTTCAATGCTCTTGTCGAGGTCGGCACCCGCAACGGTAAACGTCAAATCAGTCAGACCATTGGTACCGATATTCTGCACGATCATGTCGACATTCACATGGGCCTTGGAAATGGGCCCCAGAATGTTATAAGCGATACCCGGTTTATCCGGCACGCCTCGTACCGTGACTTTGGCCTCATCCAGATTTGCCGTGATACCCGAGATTAACGGTTGTTCCATTGACTGCTCCTCATAAGTGATCAGGGTGCCGGGCCCCGGTTGAAAAGAAGATAGGACTCTGAGGGGAACATTGTATTTTCCGGCAAATTCGACCGATCGAGTCTGCAGCACCTTCGCACCGGCCCCCGACAGCTCCAGCATCTCCTCAAACGTAATGCGGTCCAATCGGGTGGCTTCCGGGACAACCCTCGGGTCGGCTGTATAGACACCCTCGACATCGGTATAGATACGGCATTCATCCGCCTTCAGAGCCGCCGCCATCGCAACGGCAGTGATATCCGACCCTCCGCGTCCCAAAGTCGTGATATTGTTGTCCCGGTCGACGCCCTGGAAACCGGCCACCACCACCACCCGTCCCCGGTCAAGATCTGACCTGACTTTTTCACAATCGACTTCCAAGATCCGCGCCTGGCCGTGAATCTGGTTCGTCAGGATGCGAATCTGTGAACCCGTATAGGATTTCGCATCAATATTCCGCGCCTGCAGCGCAATCGATAACAGTGCAATCGTGACCTGCTCTCCGGTCGAAATGAGCACATCCATTTCCCTCTCCGACGGCCTTGCTTCAAGCTCCTTTGCAAGCCCCAGCAAGCGGTTGGTTTCCCCGCTCATGGCAGAGACGACCACGACAATTTTCTCGTCCCTTTTGACGGACTGTACAATATTGTGGGCAACCGCCTGAATCCTTTCGATGGATCCAACGGACGTCCCGCCATATTTTTCAACGATTAAAGGCAACTTTCTGATTCTTTGAATAGCAAAAGGGCGGCAAATTTAAACGATTCGCGATACAAAAGCAAAGTGCTTGTCAGATCCGTCTGACAGGGGCAGGCACCGACAAGGCGATTTCAATGCGGATGGCTCTCGACCCATTGATAGACGGCGCTTTCCAATCGGGACACACCCTCTGCATGGGTCCCGCCACCCTGGGCCAGGTCCGGTTTCCCCCCGCCCTTGCCATTGACCAATCCGATAATGGACTGGATCAGGTGTCCCGCATGAAATCGCTTCATCAGGTCAGCAGTGACGCCGCAAATCACGGTCACCTTTCCCTGACTCACTCCGACAATCACCACAATACCACTGCCGAGCTTGTGCTTCCATTGATCCACCACCATCCGCATTGAACTCACTTCGGCCCCGTCCTGACGGATGACCACCGTTTGGATTCCGCGAACGGTCCTGACCGGGTCTTCATCCGCGCTTCCCCCAACCGCAAGCTTGGTTTGCAAGGAGCGAATCAACTGCTGCTGGACTTTTTGCTGTTTTAGCAGTGCAGCGATCCGTTCATTCAGTTCACCCGGCGTGGTTTTCAAGAGCGCCGCAACTGAATGGACAATCCGAGCCTGCTCAGCCACATACGCTTCAGCCTGCAGGCCGGCGAGTGCTTCGATGCGCCGCACGCCTGCGGCAATCCCGGTTTCATCACAAATCTTGAACAGCCCGATGTCTCCGCTGCGCCTGACGTGGGTTCCGCCACACAATTCAAATGAATAATCCCCCATCCTGATCACCCTGACCTCGGCATCGTATTTTTCACCAAACAGGGCTTCTGCACCCGCCGCCTTGGCCTCGTCCAGTGCCATCTTGTCCACCACCACCTCGATATTGGCCCGTATCTGGGCATTCACCTGCGACTCAATGGCACTCAGTTGAGAGGGGGACACCGGCTCAAAGTGTGAAAAATCAAAACGCAGGCGATCGGGTTCGACCAAGGACCCTTTTTGCTGGACATGACCACCCAGAACCGACTTCAAGGCCGCATGCAGCAAATGGGTTGCTGAGTGGTGATTTGCCGCCGCACGACGGCGACAGCCATTCACTTCAGCGGTACCCGGCTGATCGCCGGCGATTTGGCCGCTACGGACCTTCCCATAGTGTCCGATCACCCGGTTGGCCAGATATTGGGTATCGGACACATCAAACACCCCTCCCGATACGGCAATTTTCCCGACATCACCCACCTGGCCGCCGCTCTCGGCATAAAACGGGGTTTCGTCAAGGATAACGATCCCCTCCTCCCCTTCTGTCAAGACAGGCTGTTCCTGCGCATCCTTGATCAATGCGAGGATACGCACTGTTTGTTTCAACGGCCCATAGCCGTTAAACCGGGTGGCTTCGGTGACGTTTGCAAGGCGTATCTGCTCGTCCTGCACAAACTGACTGGCAGCCCGGGCCCGGGCTCTTTGCTGTGCCATGGCCGACTCGAACCCGTCAATATCAATGTCAAGCCCTTTTTCCCTGGCCACATCGGCCGTCAGATCCACCGGGAAACCGAATGTATCGTACAGCCTGAAAACCAGATCTCCGGGAATCACTCGACCCTTGAGCAGCCCCACTTCCTGATCCAGTATTTTCAACCCCTGCTCCAGCGTTTCATTGAATCGGTCATTTTCCATCTTCAATGTTGTTTCGATCTGGGACCTGCGATGGATCAGCTCCGGGAAAGCGTCTCCCATTGCATCAATCAGCGAGGGCACCAGTCGATGCAAAAAGGAATCGGTGCAGCCCAGCTGATAGCCATGCCTGATCGCACGTCGAATAATCCGGCGTAACACGTATCCACGGCCCTCATTGGATGGCGTCACCCCATCACAAATCAGAAAAGCGGTCGATCTGATATGATCGGCGATGACACGCAAGGACTGGTGATGTTCCTGGCGAATGCCGATCACTCCGGCTGCCGCCCGAATCAGGTGTTGAAACAGGTCTGTTTCGTAGTTGCTGTGCACACCCTGTAATACGGCCGCCATTCTCTCCAACCCCATTCCGGTATCGACGGATGGCTTGGGAAGGGCCTCCAAAGTTCCTTTTGCCGTGCGGTTAAACTGCATAAAAACCAGATTCCAGATCTCGACAAAGCGATCGCCCTCTTGCTCAGGGGTACCCGGCGGCCCCCCTTCGACCTCAGGACCGTGATCGTAGAAAATTTCGGAACACGGACCGCAGGGGCCAGTGTCTCCCATTTGCCAAAAGTTATCTTTGGCACCAATACGGATGACCCGGTCGGGGGCCATCCCGATTTCCCGTATCCAGATCTCGGCAGCTTCGTCGTCCTCTTCGAAAACCGTCACCCAAAGGCGTGCTTTCGGCAGTCCAAATTCCTCTGTCAGCAACTGCCAGGCATATTTGATCGCATCCCGTTTGAAATAATCTCCAAAACTGAAATTACCCAGCATCTCGAAAAAGGTGTGATGCCGTGCGGTATAGCCGACATTCTCCAGGTCATTGTGTTTTCCGCCGGCACGAACACACCGCTGAGACGTGACCGCCCGCGGACAATTCCGCCGCTCATGGCCCAGAAACACTTCTTTGAACTGGACCATTCCGGCATTGGTGAAAAGCAGTGTCGCATCGTTGCCGGGGACCAGCGAACTGCTGGCCACCGCTTCATGACCGTTTCGAACGAAGTAGTCGATAAAGGTCTGTCTGATCTCCTTCGTTTTCATTGCTCAACCTGCCTGCCACCACACGACGGCGTATTACTCTTCGGTGAATGATCCAAAGTGGTCGACACGAAAACCGCGCTGCTGCAGAAACCGGGCCTGTTTTGCCCATTCCTGATGGCTTTTAATGGCCCGCCGACCAAACTTCTTTTGACGCACCCGTCTTGCCGAATCGGCCCATTGGTCATCGTAAGGGGATATCGCCTGATGGATGATATCCGCATCGATCCGATGTTGACTCAGTTCATATTTCAATCTGACCGGGCCCTTACCGGCATTAAATCGGGCACGACACAACATCTCGGCGAATCGTTGATCTGACTGAATGCCGTCACGAACCAGATCATCCAAGAGACGTTCGACCAGGTCGTTGCCAGCCAGTCGAACCAGCTTTTGCCTGAGTTCATGACGACTGTGTTCCCGGCGCATCAGCAACCTGAACGCCTTGTCCCGTACCGACTGCAACAACTGTTCTTCATTCAACCCGGCACACATCGTGTCATGGCATCAAAGCAGGAAAAATCAAGGGCACAGCGAAATCAGCACCCACTGCGGGCTCGTCACCCGGTCAATCAATCCGGATGACCGGTCATAGGGCATTGTCCTCTGCCGGCAGCGGTTCCGTTGTGGCCAGTCCCTTTTTCTCTTTGATGATCCGTTCGATTTCCTGTGCGATATCCGCATTTTCTTTCAGAAACTCCCGGGCATTGTCACGTCCCTGACCGATCCGGTCAGAGCCATAGCTGTACCAGGCACCGGACTTTCCGACGACGCCGAGCTGTACCCCCAAATCAATCAGTTCACCGTGTTTTGAAATACCATGGTTATAGAGGATATCAAACTCGGTTTGTTTGAAAGGGGGCGCCACTTTATTCTTGATCACCTTGACCCGGGTCTGGTTACCTAACGTTTCGTCTCCTTTTTTGATGGCGCCGATCCGTCGTATGTCGAGTCGGACCGACGAATAAAACTTGAGTGCATTGCCCCCAGTCGTGGTCTCGGGATTGCCGAACATGACACCGATTTTCATCCGGATCTGATTGATGAAAATCACCATGGTATTCGAGCGCTTGATGTTGCCTGTTAATTTGCGCAGCGCCTGCGACATCAGCCTGGCCTGCAGGCCCACATGGGTGTCGCCCATTTCGCCCTCGATCTCCGCCTTGGGGGTTAATGCCGCAACCGAATCGACTACCACGACATCGACCGCGGAAGACCGCACCAGCATGTCGGCAATTTCCAGTGCCTGTTCCCCGGTATCAGGCTGGGAGACCAGCAGGTCGTCAAGATCCACCCCTAATTTTTCTGCATAGGATGGATCCAGCGCATGCTCGGCATCAATGAAAGCCGCCGTACCGCCGGCTCTTTGTGCTTCGGCAATGACAGACAATGTCAACGTGGTCTTCCCTGATGATTCGGGACCATAGACTTCGATCACTCTCCCTTTCGGCAAACCACCGATACCCAACGCGATATCCAGGCCCAGTGACCCCGTGGAAACGGCCTGAATGTTCTGATCGACCCCACCGTCACCCATCCGCATGACAGAGCCTTTGCCGAACTGTCGATCAATTTGCCCCAGTGCCGCTTCGAGGGCCTTTCTTTTATTCTCATCCATCTAATCAATTCTCTTCTTAATTTTAATTGTTAAGCCACGAGTATTCCCAAGCACCTGATATTATCCCATGCAATCGAAATTGCAACTCTTTGTGGATTGCATTATGGAGAGGGTATTCTCGATCTTCGAGCCACACATCGCTGGATATCCAAAGACAAGGTATCGAATCGGTGACTGCAGCGATTGCCGGCCCGCAAGCCGACGATCCACGGCGATTGCACTGGCCAACAAGATGACCCGAATCATGTGGGCATTGATGATCAAAGGCGAGCACTATCGTCGTGCCGCGATTGTAACTATCGTGGAGGAAACCCAAAGCATCACCAGATCGGGTTATTGTAACCAGCAACAAAGCACACGGGCAGTAAGGACAAGACAGTCGAACAGCTGAGAATCGGAGAACCATGACAAGACATCGGCCTGCAAGGCCTTGAGCGCGATTTGGAGCGGTTCGGCTGATATCCACACCGCCCCCCCGGCTGATAACCATCCGGGGCTTTAAATCAGACCATTGCTGCACCAACAAAACCGGTTGAACGAACAGGCCGAGCAGGTCAGCTGCCGAGGTGTCGGTCTTGATTTCAAAAGCAGTCAAATGTGCTTGCAAAAAGGGAATTTTTCGGCTGACATCACCTGGACGAAATGTGCGTTGCGGAGAGGTTCGCAGCCCTCTTTAATCAAGACAGGTCATGTTTGGGAGCGAGTTTGGCTAGAACCAGTTCGGTTTAATGGCAGCAGTGAGAGTGAGGCCAGGCAAGTATCGACCATGACAATAAGGACGTGGCTTCAAAACCCGGAACGGCGGACCTCTGAAAAAGATTCCGGATAGCAGCACATTAGTATCCATAATAACTTTTATCCTTTATCCCGTACTTGCTTGATGGCATTGTCAATATCTGATTGCTTCAATCCTGCATTTTCCGCTTGTGAACGAGCCTGTCTGATCAAACCATCGAATTCACTGATCGATGATGCCACTATCCGTTTCAGAATGACCACATCCTTATCCCCTACAACTATAAATCGGGAACCTGCCTCCAGGGCCAACTGTTAACGTATCTGCTGGGGAATGACTACTTGGCCTTTAAAAGACATTTTGGTTGTTGAAACTGCCATTGTTGGGGCAGCCATAACCCATTACTCAAAAGAACGCTCTTTCCAGTAAGAATCAAGGAAATTGATCTGATTTTGCAACCGGGGTTATACGGACACCACTAGCATCCGAACGTTTAATCAAATAAATTCAATCGGTCATGTATTCAGGTCAGTAACTCTGATGGCCGTTTGAGCAGTCTACATCGCGGCCGTCCCAAACGGCCCTGTGCGAAATCAAATTCGATGATGGCCACGGCGGCGGTCGTCATCACCTTCCCATCGCCCGGGACGGTAACCTCCGGGCAGAACTCCAGCAAGGTCAATTCCAGTCCCGGATTGTGCCCCACAATCATCACCCTCCTGTGCGCTTCAAGGGCATCTTCTGCCATCGTACGGATTGTCTGGCTAGCGGACAGATACAGGTCGGCCCGAAGATCAATTACCCCGGGGTCCCAGCCCGCCGCCTCACCGGCCAGCACCGCTGTTTGTGTTGCCCGCCTGGCGGCGGAACACAGCACTACTTCCGGTTGATAATCATTTTCTTCCAGCCAACGGCCCACTCTCGGTGCATCGCGTCTGCCCCGCTTGTTCAGCGGGCGATCAAAATCGCTTGACGCCATGCTGTACCAGTCAGATTTGGCATGCCTGAGCAGGATCAGGGTTCGCTTGGTCATCGGGTTAAACTCCCATTACAATACCGGTTGTATTGTAAACCCATGCGCTGCGCAAACCCATGCCTATCAAGCCCTGTGCCCATAGCAAACACGAAAAAAACCGGACACCGACCAAGGCGGACACCGCAGATCGTTATGTCTATTATGAAAAGGCGGTACAGTGCGTGGAATCAGAGATTGACGTGGTCGACGGGCTTTATCACGCGATCCGGGGATACAACGCAACGCTATTGAGAGAGGATTTTTGTGGCACCGCAAACACCAGTTGCGAATGGGTACGGCGGAGAAACACCAACTGTGCAATCGGTCTTGATCATGACCCGGCGGTACTTGACTGGAGTCGGTCCAACAAGATATCCGCCCTGGATGAAATCCAGCAATCGAGGATCAGACTGTTGAGGCAGGATGTGATGGAAGCCGACTGTCCTCCGGTTGATATCGTTCTGGCCATGAATTTCAGTTATCAACTGTTTAAAACCCGTACCCAACTGGGCAACTATTTCTCGCGTGTGCATCAGGGGCTGAGGGAGAACGGTGTCTTTTTCCTGGACGCTTACGGGGGCTATGAATCATATAAGACGGTCAAGGAAAAAACCACTTACGATGACTTTACCTATTACTGGCATCAAAAAAAATACAACCCGATTGACGGACACATGCTGTGCCATATCCATTTCAAGTTCGAGGATGGCTCCAAGCTCAAAAAAGCGTTCACCTATGAATGGCGTTTGTGGACATTACCTGAGATTCGGGAAATGCTCGACGATGCGGGTTTTAACAACGTCACGGTCTATTGGGAAGGGACCGATGAACAAACCGGTGAGGGTAACGGGGACTATAGCGCAACCGATCAAGGTGCTGATGATCCCAGCTGGGTCGTCTATCTCTCGGCGGAAAAGTAACCCGTCATCCACCCTGATCCGGGACATCGGCGAAACCCGGCCACTGAAAACCGGCCAACATGCCGCGGGCACGAATCAGCCTGCGGCTGACCCGGCCGCTCAGACAAAGCACTCCCATGTCTCAAAGAATATCCGGCAGTGTTCGATAAACTGGATAGCCTCATCACTTAAAGTGTTCCGCTTGTCCGTGACAACCAGTATCGAACTCGAACGGGCCGGCTCGGCCAGCGGGCGTACCACCAGATCGTTTCCATCATACGTCACATCGCCGACCGGACGGGTCGCCAGCAAGGAAAATCCCAATCCCTGTCCGACCAGTCCCCGTACCATTTCGAATGAAGAAGAGCGGTATTGAATATCCGGATTCAGCCCGTACTGACTGAAAAGAGAAATAAAATAATCACGGCTCGGCGGAATATCCAGCACCACCATCGGTTTGGATTCAAGCTCTGACAAGGAGATCACCTCTCGTTCTGCCAAGGCATCGGTCCGGCTCAACAGGACATAAGGCGGGATATCGATCATGTGATGGGTTTCAAGATAATCCGGAAGGTCAAAACGGTAGGTGAGCACCACTTCCAGGGTTCGATACTTCAGATGGGCGATCAACTCGTCCTGATTGCCCTCCATCAATCGTAAAATCACCTCCGGCCTCGAATGATGAAATTGACTGACAATCCCCGGCAGAAAATACGGGCCCAATGTCACGAAACAGCCAATGTTCAATGCCCGATACTGCGAATGCGCATCCGGCCACGGACAATTGAGTGCCGTCAGGGGGGTTGCCTGGCTGTAGCTTCGGTTGGCATACACCAATGCCGGTGACAGGTCGTTGAGCACCACATCCACTGCGTGACCAATCAATACATAGTGGCCACCCCATCGAAAACAATGCTTCAGTTCACAGTCGAAGGAAACCAGTGCATCCTGCAGCAGGGGTCCTCCCGTGACCCCTGTTTGCCAACTTGCACAGGAAAACTTGTCTCCATTGTCGGTTCTGATTCGTCCCGCAAACACATCCGACAGGGTTGTCTGATGCTGTTTCAGCACGTTGACACAAAAAATACCGTTCTTACGAATCACTTCGCAGGCCGGACTCAGGTGATGCACACACACCAGCAGCGAATGCTCATCCTCCTCAACCGATACCGAGGTCATTGCACTGATGGTCACACCTGACCGGCCGGACGGTCCATCCGAGGTGACAATCGAGACCGTGCTGACCGCCCGGCTCATCCCCTCCAAAAAGTCGCTCGTCTTCATGGACCCGTCATGTGGTTATAATACGGTGCAGTATAGAACAATCCGGATCCGGACCCATTCGCTTTTTTTCAACCACTGAATCACGAATGCAAAAGCACACGGCGGTTGCCGGTCACAATAGACGGCGTCAGGCGGCATGGCAAGGATTTTCTGAAGGCTTGGTTTCAGAATCCCGAATTGTATAAACAACCCGGTTTCTATACCATGTGTTGGACAGTATCTTGCCTGGAGCACCCGAAAAACGGATCACTCGCAACCGACTCAAGCCAGTTTGACAGACACGCCCCTTATCTCTTTGCCAATCGCATGGTACCTACCTGATGCCGCCGAGTCCCGCCATCCAAATCAATGGGGTCAAAAAGACATATGGAACAGGCAGCAAATCGGTCACTGCACTCGACAATATCAACCTTGAAATAGGCAACAGCGAGTTCTTTACACTGCTCGGACCGTCAGGATGCGGTAAAACCACCCTGTTGAGGTGCATCGCCGGATTCGAACATTTGACCCAGGGGGATATGCTGTTATTCGGCCAGGGGATCGATCACCTGACCCCGAATCGACGTCCGATCAATACCGTCTTTCAGCACTACGCGCTGTTCCCGCATATGAGTGTCGCCGACAATGTCGCGTTCGGCTTGCGCATGCAGAAAAAACCGGCGCAGGAGGTCAATCGAACCGTCGAACAGATGCTGGATCTGGTCCACATGTCTCATTATGCGACCCGTCAACCTCAACAGCTCTCCGGTGGACAACAACAGCGCGTCGCATTGGCACGGGCACTGGCAAACCATCCCCGTGTCCTGTTGCTGGATGAACCGCTCTCTGCCCTTGATTTAAAGCTGCGCCAGACGATGAGAGTGGAACTCAAACAGCTTCAGGAAGACACCGGGATTACCTTTATCTTCGTGACCCACGATCAGGAAGAGGCACTGACGATGAGTGATCGCATCGCCGTCATGTCGAATGGTCAAATACAGCAGGTGGGTCCACCACTCGATATCTATGAAAATCCGGTTAACCGCTTTGTCGCTGATTTCATCGGTGAAACCAATTTCCTGCCTGCGACAGTCCGCACGGTCGAACCGCACGCCGTGGTCTGCACACTCGATAACGGCATGCCCATTCGGGCCGTCGGGGCAGTAGCTGCCCGACAAGGTGATGCGGTATTGCTCTCCATCCGACCGGAAAAACTGATTTTGCAGGCTGCCGCCGGGACTGGCGGACTGTCTGGTCTGATCGATCGAATCACCTATCTCGGGAGAGATACCCATTACCGGGTGAGGCTTGACAGCGACATCGCGGTGCTGGTCCGTATTCAGAACAATACGGTTTTCGCTCCATTCAAGACCGGCGATCACGTGGCTTTGCGCGCCGATCCTTCAGATTGCCGCATCCTGTCTGATCCGCAGGCCAATCCATGAATCCCGCTCAGCGAAGAAGATGAATCACCCCGTCCAAAAGCAACGAGAGCGCATGATGTTGCTGTCGCCGACTCTGGGGCTGATTTTTGTATTCCTGATCCTGCCGATTGGCCTGATTGTCCTTTACTCGTTTCTGACCCCCGGGACATACGGTGGGGTGATCTGGCAGTTTTCAACCGAGTCCTATACCCAGTTTCTGTTTGAACGTGACATCTTTGATGACACGCTGGTTTTTTCCTCCGCGTATCTGCAAATCTATTTCAGATCCTTTGTCCAGGCACTGGTGACGACCATTATCTGTTTTCTGATCGGCTTCCCGACCGCCTACTATATCGCAACCCTGCCGCGAGACAGACGCTATATGTGGGTTTTGCTGATTACCGTCCCCTATTGGATCAATCTGCTCATCCGGACCATTGCCATGCTGTTTCTGATTCGAAACGAGGGTCCACTCAATCACCTGTTGATCAGCATCGGGGTGATCGAGTCGCCGTTGAAAATAGCCTATACCAATATCGGCGTCGGTATCGGTCTGGTCTACAGTTATTTGCCCTTCATGGTATTACCGCTCTATGCCGCCATCGAGCGATTCGATTTCCGGCTGGTGGAAGCCTCGTATGACCTGTACGCGACCCGCTGGACGATCCTGCGAAAAATCATCCTGCCACTGACCATTCCCGGCATTGTGGCCGGTTCCCTGCTGGTATTCATTCCGAGTCTTGGCTCTTTTATTGCGCCTGATTTACTGGGCGGGGGCAAAAAACTGATGATCGGCAATTTGATCGCATTACAGTTTCAAGGCTCCAGAAACTGGCCATTCGGATCGGCTGCGGCGGTGATTCTGATGACCATCGTCCTGGCCGCGCTGATGATCTATATCCGTCAGCAAAACAAGAATCGCATTCAGTTGAATTAGCGCATCATGGCAGCAAAACCGGTCAATCTGAAACGTTATCCCGGCTTTGCCGGGATCACCTGGGTTTGCCTGATTTTCCTCTACGGGCCATTGCTGGTTATTGCCCTTTATTCGTTCAATGAAATCCGGTCGATCACCGTATGGGGCGGTTTCAGTTTTGCCTGGTATTTGAAAGCATTCCAAAATGACCTGATTCAACAGGCAACCTACAATTCACTGATTATCGCCGTGTCGGCCGCCACGATGGCGACCACACTGGCCACCACCGCCGCACTGGCCATCATCAGACATCCCCATTTCCGGGGCAGGGAGGTCAGTATCGGCGTGATCAGCCTGCCGCTCATGGTCCCGGAAATCGTCACTGCCATTGCCTCGCTGGTGTTTTTTGTCCTGATCGGTATTCCACTGGGGCTCGGCAGCATATTACTTGCACACACCGTGTTTTGTATTCCATTCGCCTATTTGCCAATCAGTGCCCGCCTCGAAGGCATAGAGGGTTATTATGAAGAAGCGGCACAGGATTTATATGCCAGTCAGTGGCAGGCGTTTCGATATGTTATGCTGCCGATGATGTTGCCGGGTATTGTGGCGGGATTCATCCTGGCCTTCATCATTTCGCTGGATGATTTTATTATCACGAATTTTGTTGCCGGGCCGGGTGCAACCACGTTGCCACTGGCCATTTATGGGTTGGTCCGAACCGGACTGACGCCTGAAATCAATGCCGTCTCGACCCTGTTACTGGTCGTCTCCATCGTTTTCGTCACGCTGTCGTACCTGTTTGGACGGAAAAGTACCCCGGAGAGTCGCTGAATGAGACAACCACTTTTTTTAACCTAGAACCATACCCCTATCGGAGGAATCATGAAAAACAAACTACTATCACTGTTAACTGCACTGGGCCTGATGTGTCTTTCCAGCGGGTCCATCGCCGAAGGAAAACTGAATATTTACAACTGGTTTGATTATTTGCCCCAGGAACTCATCGACAAGTTCTCCAAGGAACACAATGTGGAAGTGACCATGGATACCTATGACTCAAACGAGTCCTTGCTGGCAAAATTGAAATCGGGCGTAACCGGTTATGATGTGGCTGTACCCGGCGATTATATGGTGGCGATCATGATCCAGGAGGGCATGCTCGAGAAAATCGACGCCGCCACTTTCGACAATTTCAAGCATATGGACCCCAACTTTATCGATGTCTATTTTGATCCAGGTCGTCATTATTCGGTCCCCTATCAGTGGGGAACCACGGGCTTTATGGTGGATACTGCCGTTTACGACGGGGATATCGATACCCTGGAAATCATCTTCAATCCCCCAGCGGAACTGCAGGGCAAAATCAATATGCTCAAAGATGTCAACGATGTGCTGAATGCCGGACTTCGCTATCTGGGCTATGAAACCTGCAATTCCAACCCCGAACAGCTAAAGGCGCTCAATGAACTGCTCAACAACGCCAAACCGCACTGGCTGAGCTTCAATTCGGATGGCGCCAAAGAAGTGCTGGTATCGGGAGATGCCGCCGTCGGTCAGATATGGAACGGCTTCGGGATGCGGGCAAGAGCCGAAAAACCGACCCTGAAGTATGCCTACCCCAAAGAAGGATTTACCGGCTGGATGGACAATATTGTGGCCCTTAAGGGGGCACCCAATCTGGACAATGCCAAAAAGTTCATGAACTTTATGCTGCTGCCGGAAAATGCCGCCACACTGACCAACTTTGCACGGTACACCGCCGGTGTGAGCGGGACGGAACCGTATCTTGATTCGGAGTTGAAAACCGCACACGAAGTGAATTTGCCTGCGGCGGCGCCCGCACCGGATTTTGTCCCGCCCTGCCCGGATGACGTCATTCGTCTTTATGACCGTATCTGGACCAACCTGCTGAAGTAACCCCGGCCGGCACGGGCCTCTGCGGAGGCCCGTCAGCCCGCTTTATCCGGCGAAATCAAGCCAGTCTGCATGGACAATACGCTCAGCCATCTCAGTGCACTGGAGGCCCTTGAGCTGTTTCGTTCCAAACAGCTCTCGCCCGTCGAATTGATGAATGCGATCCGGGATCAGACCGAGCGAATGGAACCCCATATCAATGCGTTTACCGATACCTATTTTGACGAGGCCCTTTCGCAGGCCAAAGCGGCTGAAAATCGGTATCTGACGGGCACGGCAAGAGGCCTCGAGGGCATTCCGCTGGCGGTCAAGGATGAATTCAGGGTCGCCGGCAAACGAAGAACGTCCGGTTCACTGGTTTACCGGAACCGAACGGATGAGATCACGGATGTCATTATTGAACGACTGGTCTCCCAGGGGGCCATCATTCACGCCAAAACAGCCACCCCAGAATTCTGTCTGCTCGGTTCATGCCACTCCCGTCTGTGGGGCGTGACCCGCAATCCCTGGAATCTGGCGATCACGCCCGGCGGCTCATCCGGGGGGTCAGGCGCATCCCTTGCGGCAGGGACAACGGTATTGGCCACCGGGACCGATATCGGCGGATCGATTCGCATTCCTGCTGCTTTGTGCGGGATCGTCGGCTACAAGCCACCCTATGGCAGAAATCCTGAAATACCGGTGTTTAATCTGGATTTTTACAGCCATTCAGGGCCTATGACCCGCACCGTGGGCGATGCCGCCTTAATGCAGAACGCCATCTCAGGGTTTCATGAGCGGGATATTGCGACACTGAGGGAGAAGGTGATTCTTGATCCGTCCGGAGTGCCCGACTCACTGACCGGATTTCGGATTGGGTACAGTCTTGATCTGGGTTTTATGGAAATTGACCGGGACGTGGACCACAACACTCGCGAGGCACTGGATCGACTTGCCTCCATGGGTGCCCGGGTCGAACCGGTTGATCTCCACTGGACAGCCGGCATTATCGAGGCCGTCCATCACTACTGGTCGCACAACTGGGCGGCTTCCATGGTGTCCCTGCTGGAGCGGCATCGCGATGAACTGACCGAATATGCGGTGTGGTTTTTGGAACGGGCCGGTCACAGTTCACTCCTTGACTACCATGAATCAATGAAAACGGCTGTGGCAATGTATGATCAATTCGGTCCCCTGATGACGCAATATGATGCCTTCGTGTGTCCCACTTTGGCGACCACCGGCATTCCGGCGACATTCACCTGGCCGGAAAGTGACTACACCATCAATGGACGGACTGAAACCAAAGAGGAGGAATACTGGAGTCTGACGTATCCGTTCAATGTGCTCAGTCGTTGTCCGGTGCTGTCTGTACCGAGTGGCCGAGCCGCCAACGGGATTCCGACCGGCATCCAGATTGTCGGGCGAACCTATGATGATGAAACCGTTTTTTCGATTGCCAGTGCCTATCAGTCGATTTATCCTTTTGTGCCCCCTGCCCTGGAGTTTTGACATGAAAGTAATCTGCAACGAAGACCATCGTCTGCATTTTCCGAAAGGAGAACTGGCGGGGGGGCAACTGGTGAGGCCGTATGAGTGTCCCGAACGGTGGGACCAGATTATGGAGTCCCTGCGACAACAGGGATTCACCGATCTGTCACCACCCAATCCCCCTGATATGGATAATGTCAGGCAGATACATGCCGCAGATTATCTCGCTTTTTTGGAAACAGCCTGGGATCAATGGTGCCAGGCCGGGTTTGAGGGGGATGCAATTCCCACGGTCATTCCGGCCCGCCGCATGCGACAGACGGAGCCGGATTTCATCGACGGCAAGCTCGGTTATTTTTGTATGGCGGTCGAGACTGCGATCACTTCGGGCACCTGGCAAGCCGCGACCTCAGCGGCCGCCATTGCCCAGACCGCGCAAAAGGCAATCTCCCAAGGGCAACCGTCCGCGTTTGCATTATGTCGCCCGCCGGGACATCATGCGGCCGCTGACCTCTACGGAGGATATTGTTTTTTGAACAATGCCGCCATCGCCGCCCAGGGTTTCCTGAATGAGGGTGCCGCGCGCGTTGCCATACTGGATATTGATTTCCATCACGGTAACGGGACGCAGGATATTTTCTATCAACGCAGCGATGTCCTTTTCCTGTCGCTGCACGGCGACCCCAAAGAAGCCTTTCCCCACTTTTTGGGCTATGCGGATGAAACCGGCCGTGGGGAGGGTATCGGATTGAATGTCAACTATCCGCTGCCCCCCTTGACCCGGTACCCGAAATGGAAAGAGGCCTTGTTGGATGCACTTGTCAAAATTGGACATTTTCATCCGGATGTCCTGGTGGTCTCCCTAGGCGTCGACACCTTCGAACGGGATCCAATCTGTTTTTTCAAACTGACCTCCCAAGACTACACGGATTGCGGTGCCACGTTGGCCACCTTGGGGCTGCCAACGCTGTTCGTGATGGAAGGCGGATACGCCGTTGACGAAATCGGCACCAATACCGTCAATGTGCTGACCGGGTTTCTCAATGGCTGATGGGGAACAACGACATGGGCAAATCCAATGAGCCCCTGGCAACCCGCCTTGTTGTCGATTCGCTCGCCTCAGTACAAAAACAATACCAAACCCCAAGCAGGACACCGCCCTGTTGCAAAACCGGTTAAATCATGAATCAACAACGCATGAGCAAACGGGATCGCCGGTACGACATTCTTTTTGAACCCAAGGACATCGGTCCGGTCACCGCAAAAAACCGATTTTTTCAAGTGCCGCACTGCAATGGCGGTGGCTACCGCGATCCTTCTGCGGTAGCCAAGATGCGTCATATCAAAGCCGAGGGGGGATGGGCCGTCATCAATACCGAACAGGCAGAAATCCATCCCACATCGGAGATCGCCCCCTTCATAGAACTTCGAATCTGGGATGAAAAGGATCTGCCGATGCTGCAAAGAATCACGGATGCGATCCATGCACACGATGCACTGGCGGGAATCGAGCTTTGTTATAACGGCATGAACGGACCGAACCTCTATTCAAGGGAGGTACCGATGGGGCCGATCAATATCCCCATCGGTACCTTTACCAATGATCCCGTTCAGGCAAAGGCCATGGACAAGCAGGATATACGGAATCTGAGAAAATGGCATCGTCAGGCGGCAGTCCGTGCCAAACGGGCCGGTTTCGATCTGGTCTACGTATACGGTGCCCATGGCTTTGGTGCGGTACAGCACTTTCTGTCCAGACGAACCAATCATCGCTGTGATGAATATGGCGGCAGTCTTGAAAACAGGGCCCGATTGTTAAAGGAACTGATCGAGGAAACCAGGGAAGCCATCGGTGATACCTGTGCGATTCCGGTCAGGATACTCGTGGACGAAATGCTGGGTGACGGCGGTGTGACCAATACGGAACTCAGGGAGGTCGTCGAAATGCTGTCCGATTTACCTGATTTGTGGGATTTCACCCATGGCAACTGGGCGGATGACTCCGCAACCGCCCGGTTCAAGGACGAAGCGGCACAGGAACATCTTGTCAGGGGGTTGAAACAACTGACCTGCAGACCGGTCGTCGGTGTCGGTCGATTCACCTCGCCCGACACCATGGTCAGACAAATCACGGCGGGTATCCTGGATTTTATCGGATGCGCCCGACCTTCCATTGCGGATCCCTTTATCCCTAACAAGATCGATGCAGGACGAGAGGATGATATTCGAGAATGTATCGGCTGCAATATCTGTGTCACCGGTGACATGACAGGGGGACTGAGTCGTTGCACCCAAAACCCAACTTTCATGGAGGAGTGGCGTAAAGACTGGCACCCGGAGACGATGAACCCGAAAGGCCCGTCACACAATGTCCTGATCATTGGCGCCGGACCGGCGGGCCTCGAAGCCGCCCGCGCACTGGGGCAAAGAGGGTACGAAGTGCTGGTCGCCGAGGCAGGCACCGAGTTGGGTGGACGTGTCACCAAAGAAAGCCAATTGCCCGGGCTGGCGAGTTGGATTCGGGTCCGTGATTACCGACAATATCAGCTGTCCAAAATGCCCAATGTCAGCATTTATTTCGAAAGCGAACTGAATGCCCGGCAGGTGCTTGAATTTGAGCTTCAACACATTGCCATCGCCACCGGGGCACGCTGGAGAAGGGATGGTGTGGCCCGCTATCACCTGTCACCGGTGCCTGTTGATGAAACAGCCCATATCATCACGCCTGACGACATCATGGAAGGCTATCTGCCCAGGGGCCACATCGTACTTTACGATGACGATCACTATTACATGGGCGGGGTATTGGCAGAACGATTGGTTCAACTGGGCTGCACGGTGACCCTGGTCACCCCTTCGGTACGGGTATCCGACTGGACAACAAATACACTGGAACAACATTTTATCCAGAAAAAACTGTTACAGTTGGGTGTGACCATCGTCACCACCCATGCTGTCACCAAAATCTGCCGCCATCAGGTCGAGGTGGAATGCATCTATAGCGGAAGAAAAAGCGAGCTTGAATGTGACAGTACATTACTGGTTACCAGTGCTTTACCGCAGGATCAGCTCTGGCAGGCGCTGTCTGCACAAAAAGACAAATGGCCCGATGCAGGGATCAAGTCGATTCAGGTCATTGGTGATGCACTGGCTCCCGCACCGATTGCGTGGGCAACCTATGCCGGACATCGTTATGCGCGAGAACTGGATACCGAAATCGACCCGGATGTACCCGCATTCAAACGGGAGGTGGTTGCCCTGTCAACTGATTGGTAACGGCACAAGCTGTATGACCGGGTGTTAACGGTCCGACAGGCGCAGCTCGTCATCGGAAATGACGGTGATCCTCATTTTTCGATTCACATTTATTGTCTTTTGCATATAATACGCCTCCGGCAATTTTGAGATTCGAAGGGGAGATTTGCGTGGATCAGGCAGAATTAGAACTGAAGATAGATGTATGGAAAAAACTTGCATTAAGCAAGCAGATGTTAATCAGCGTGGCAATCGACAGTTTAGGGCTGGATCCAGAATGCAAGATGGATGAATTCAAGAAGGAACTGGACTTGGCAATCACCAAAGGAAAGAATGCGGAAGACACCATCAGCCAGATCAGAAAGGAAGCCAATGACGCGATCATGGAAATGGAAAAGAAGGTCACACAGGCAGAGAAACTAGTCAAATCGTCGGAACAGGAAAAGGAAACCGCGATCAAGGCCAAAGCGAGTATGGAAAAGAGTGTCATCGCAGCACGGGAAACCAATGCGGCTGAATTGAAAAAAGCGCAGACCCAGCTTGGGGAAAAAGACAAGGCGCTGAAAATGATCAAAGTCGCACTGGCTGACAGTCCGGAAAATGTGGTTCGAAAATTAAAGAACCTGAAAAAGGAAAAATTCGACGAATCCACGGCACGGAAACGAGCCGAAGAGGAAGCACGCACTCTGAAAAAAGACAAACAGCGGCTTGAAAAGGAGCACGATGAAATCAAAAAAGTGCTTGAACAAAGCACCAAACTGGCGACCCTTCATCGGGAGTTGCATGCCTTGAGCACCGCCCAGCATGGTGAACTCGAAAAACTGCATGAGGGCGAGACAGCACCGGAAAAAATACCTGAGCTGGATGAAACACTGCTGGAGGGAATCGAACAAGCGGCCAATCAGGACAAGAGCGCAAACCCGTCATCTGCAAAGAAAAAGACCGATAAAAAGAAACGATGACCGAAAACCGTGCCTGACATCACAAACGGTCACGAGTCTGCTCTCACCAGGATCCTTCCTTTCATTCCTAAAAATCCAGTGCGATGGTGCACTGTCTTGTCACTTCGTCACCTGGTGTTCGGCAACCGGATCAAGTCCAGCCCCCACCAGTGACCTAAAAAAACAGGCGGGAGACAGCAGTATCTCTAGTCCCTGCTATGCTCTCAACCGCGCATTGTGTCGGTCCCAGAGCGGTTCATTGGCCAACACGGTCACCTTTCTCCTCTCCCCGAGCAACTCGACCTCAAGCGGCTGTCCGACACCGGCATAGGGCAAATCGACATAGGCAAATCCCAAGCTTCGGCCGATGCTGTGTCCATATCCCCCGGAGGTGGTGACTCCAACGGGTTTTTCTCCGTCGAGCAGCGGTTCACCGCCGACAATATCATTATCGCCTACTTCGACATCCAGATAAACCAGCTTGATATCAATTCCCCTTTCCATGATGTTCAATGTTGCCGCACGACCGATAAAATCCTCCTTGTCCCTGGAAAAGAAACGTTCAATGTCAGCTTCGACAACCGATATTTCATTGGTCAGCTCTGCACCCCATCCCTTGTAGGCTTTTTCCAGTCTCAGGGAATTGACCGCATAGGTCCCAAAGTTGGCTATGCCGTGGGCTTCCCCAGCCGCCCAGACCGCTTCATACAAGGGCAGAAAATCCCCCATGGGGCAATGAAGCTCCCAGCCCAGTTCGCCGACATAATTCACCCGCAAGGCCCGAACCTTAATCCCATTTATTTCAATTTCCTTGCCCGTCAGCCATCTGAACGAAGTGTTCGACAAGTCACTTCGGGTCAAACCGGAAAGAACGACCCGAGATGCCGGCCCCGCGACCACCAACACGCCCCAGTCATCGGTAATATTAGCAATGGATACATCCTCCCCGGCAACCACCCCCTGAGTCAAAATCGCCAGATCCCTGTCTTCGCTGGTCGCCCCGGAAAGGACATAATAGTGTCCCTCTCCCAGTCGGGTCACGGTTGACTCTCCATTGAGTCGACCTTCTGGAGACAGGTAATGGGTCAGCGTGATACCGCCGTCCCGGCCAGGCATTTTATTTGCACTGACCCGGTTCAGCAACTGCTCCGCATCGCGTCCCCGGACATCATATTTTGCAAAGCTGGACAAGTCCAAAATCCCGACCCGTTCCCGCACTGCCCGACATTCATCGGCAACAACCTCGAAGGTATTATTGTGTCGGAATCCCACCTCTTCGACCCGTCCGTCCAGGGAAAACCATTTCGCCCTCTCCCATCCATTGGTCGCCGCATAGACTGCTCCACGGGATTCAAGTATCTCGTACAACGGTGTCGTGCGCTGTCGGCGGGCCGCCGGACGCTCTTCGCCTGGCAAGTGAAGCTTGTACATATGCTCATAATCCTGATGCGACATGCTCCTTGTATAATCACCCGGTGCAAAATCACTGAACCGTCTCGGGTCAACACCCGCCATATTGATTTCTGCGTCGCCATAGATCATCCACTGCGACAGGTACTTGCCCGACCCGGCCCCGGCCGCAATACCAATCGAGGCGCCGTTACATTGCCAGAAATTCCGCAACCCGGCCGCCGGCCCCAAAAACGGATTACTGTCGGGGGTATGGGGAATGGCACCGCAAACCACCCGTTTGATCCCGAGTTCTGCCCACATCGGGACCCGCTCCATCACCCGTTCGACATAGGGCATGATGTTGTCAAAGTTCGGATCAAACAATTCATTTTCCGAATTCCACTCCGGCCAGCCGTCACGGTGCGTCCAGCACTCTTCGGACTGGGCCATTTCATAAATTCCAATCAATCCAGACTTCTGTTCCTGACGGTAATATGAAGACGGATAGGGGTCTCGGATCACCGGCATTTCCTTGTCCTGCTCCAAAAATGCCGGTACCGTGTCGGTCACGAGATAAGTATGCTTCATATTTATCATGGGAGTATCAGTCCCCACCATCTGGCTGACTTGCCGGGCATAGCAACCCGCCGCATTGACGACATGTTCCGCAATCACACGACCTTGTTCCGTGATCACTTCCCAATCACCGGATGCCCGTTGATTGATCGCCGTAACACGATTCCCTGTCACGATGGTCGCGCCATTTTGACGGGCCCCCTTTGCCATTGCATTGCAGACACCGGCCGGGTCGACATGTCCATCGGACAGGGTCCATGCCCCGGC
The DNA here is from genome assembly GCA_965214625.1 of Candidatus Poriferihabitaceae bacterium. Taxonomy (GTDB): domain Bacteria; phylum Pseudomonadota; class Gammaproteobacteria; order Arenicellales; family Poriferihabitantaceae. The sequence continues at coordinate 914,406 of OZ243962.1, forward strand.
CAGCACGCCCTCAATATTGACATGGGGCACCAGCTCCCTGATTTTTGCCGGATCGATGATCTCGCAGTCAAACCCGATCAATTTGCCAACCGACGCAACCCGTTGAAACCATTCCACCTCAGCCGCCTTCAAGGCAAAGCGTATGCCGCCACAACCATGCCAGCTGACATATTGTCCGGTGATCTGTTCGAGTTTCGGGTAAAGTCGCACCCCGTGATCGTGTATTTTTGCCATGTTGTAATCGGCAATAAAACTGGGGCACTGTCCGGCGGCATGCCAGGTCGAACCCGATGTCAATTCCCCCTTTTCGATTAATACACTGTCGCACCACCCTTCTTCTGCCAGGTGGTAAAGCAGGCTCGCACCCATAATCCCGCCACCAACGATGACCACTCTCGCCTGATCGGGCAATTGCTTGGAATTCATTGACGTTCGCTCTCTTTAGATCTGGATTGTTCTCAACCCGGGGGTCATCTGGTCACGCGGCAATCGTATATCGAAGCGTTGCCTTATTCTGGCATCCAGTGCCTCAGAGATGTGCGTCGGGAAATGCGTATCGAGAATTTCCTGTGTCAACTGTCTCGCCCGGGTATTCACCGGGTTGCCGCCCATTTCCATCCACTCGGCCGGTGCCAGCCGATCCCCCACTTCAGGGTAGACATAATCCCTCTCCATTCGTGACAAGGTGGCATGATGTCCAAGGAAATGCTCCGGCCCATTCAGACAGACATCCGTAATCGTCTCAAGGGCCAGATTATCTGCATCGATTTCAACCCCCCTGATGCTGCGGTTAATGGAACCGAGCATGTCATTATCAATGGTGCACCCCTCAAAACTGAACCCCAGCAAACTGCCTTGCATACCGGCTGACTCATAGACCAGATTGGTACCGCTGTGCCCCGCGAGCGTCAGCGTATACCCCTTCTCAAAGCCTGATTGGGCATCCGGGATCTTGGCATCCGCCATGCCGGCTGCGATCCCGGTCGGAAGATTCAGATATCGCCCAACCTGTCCACAGGCGGCCATCAACACCGCTTGTTCACCCGAACCGCCGCTCATCGCGCCCGTTCGAAGATCAGAGACAAAGGGCCATGGGCCGAAGATGGTCGGATGGCCCGGTGTAATCAGGTTGACATAGGCCAGTGCCGCCAGGCACTCGGCACATTCCTGTACCACAGCACCGGCCAGAGACGCCGGACTGGTCGCACCGGCCTGGCCCGCCGCCAACAGCAGAATCGGCATCCCCCCCCGTGTGCAGACCTCAAGCACCCGGCAGGCATCCTCCGCAAAACGCAGGGGAGGGACCACGAAACAACACGACAGACTGGCAAAAGGTCGTGCCCGCCATTGATCTTCTCCCCCCGCTATTTCATGCAGGAGTCGGAGTCCTTCTTCTGCATGGGCGGGATCCACATAGCTGACACCACAGTGTTTGGCCGTACCCGACACCGACGCATAGGTCGTGTTCAGGTCCATCGCGGCGGGACTTTCAATATCCCGCGCCACCATGCAGCGCTGAAAAAAATGAATATGTTCATGATGATCCACCAAGCGGGCCGCGTCATACAGGTCCTGTACGGTTGATTCCCGGTAGCTGCCGGCCGCGGGGTACTGGTCGTGCCGTTTCCACTCGTCCACCACGTGAACCGCCGCCCCCGCGGTCCCGAAATACACTTGGGCACCTGACAGATGCATATCATGTTCGGGGGATTGTCCATACAGGGTGATATCCCGTGCACACACGCTCAGCGCATCCTCAATCATGGATCTTGGGAACAGCAGCCTGCCTTCCGGCGTCAGTTGTCCGCCGCCCTTGGTAACGATATCGATGCACGAGGGGATCGCCCGGCTGAAACCGACATTTTCCAGCAGGTCCAGCATCGCTTCGTACACCCTGCCCAACTCCGACTCGGTCAAGGGTAAGAACCGACCGCCCGCCAGCCCCGGTCGCACCGGCTTGTCCGCAGCAGCTAACGGCGCCGCACGCAGCGCCTTTCTCGCCTCCCGACCCCCTGCTCTTCTTGATGACATATCACAATCCTGACGAGGTTAACCAGAAAGTATACAGTATTGATGAAACCGTGCTGACGAGGTTCACGCTTTACGACTTCAAATTCTGTTTCTGCGCCCCGGCCAATCGAACTGACCACCGGATATGACTCCTCTTACCCGTTTCTTTTCCGGGTTTCCCGGGGCGTGATACCAAAACTCGACACATAACGACTGCTGAAATGACCTGCCGACTTAAAACCACAGGCTAACGCAATATCGATGATCTTCGAGGAACTTTTTTCAAGCAGCATCCGAGCCGCTTCCAGTCGAAGCGCCAGATAATAGCGGGCTGGGGTAATATGCAAATGGCGCCTGAAAAGACGTTCCAGTTGCCGCTTTGAGACACCGACCAGACCCGCCAGTTCATTCGGAGTCAGCGGTTGTTCAATATTCGCTTCCATGAGTTCAATGCATTCAAGCAAGGCGGGATGGTTTACACCGATTCTGGCCTGCAAGTTCATTCTTTGAGGTTCACCGGCATAACGGATGTCCGGATGAATCATGCTGTCAGCAACCGATGCCGCCAGTTCATGACCATGATGATGCTCTATCACATAGAGCATCATGTCCATCGACGCCACACCCCCTGAACAGGTAATTCGATTGTGGTCTATTTCATACACGTCCGAGGAAAGTTTGTGATGGGGGTATCGGGTCGCAAACTGGACCATGTTCTCCCAATGCGTGGTACAGTGCAGCCCTTCGAGCAGCCCCGCTTGGGCCAAAACATGGCATCCGGTCTCAAGGCCGCCAATGATCATGTCCCGCCGACCCAGACCGGCCAACCAGTTCAGTGCCGGTTGATGCGTGAAATCATCCGGGTCAAAGGGCCCGCAGACAATCAACATCGACAGATCCGGTACATTGACAATGGAATAGTCTGCCGGCTGGCTCATCCCGTTGGACGCAACGACCCCCTCACCGTGGTCGGTGATGACCGACCACTGATAAAGTGGTTTCCGAGAGAGTCGATTGGCAATACGTAATGGCTCGACCGCCGAGATAAACGGCAACATATTGAAGTGCCTGGCGAGATAGAAACCAACGTTCCTCTGTGCCCCCTTCCTGATGTAACCATATTCTGGATAACTCATTCGACTCATATTCGAAAGACAGGCAGCGTATTATCATCAGCTTCTCAACCATTGACAAGCAGCCGAAATCAATTTTGCCCGCTCCGCTGAGGCGCTGCCGCCTCGCGACCTCCCCGTCTGACTGAAATAAGAACAAAATCGGTACTTACCGCGGATTGATCGCGTCATTGCCGATTATCCGCGAAACCTGCACTTTCCGTCACCCCGGTCTTACCCTCGCAAGACACGTCTCCGCTGACGGGTCTGGTCTGTCTCGTTGACCTGTTTGATACACTGCGAGAAGATCTTCGATGACGATGGCATGCGACACTCAGATGCAAACCGAGCAGTTGCGGGAAACCGCTTTCGATTCCATGGCTCCAAATGGCCGTCCAATGCCCGTTTTCAATCGACAACGTCCGGAATTGACTCCGCACCCAACCCTGCTTATGCTAACAATCGGCATTGAGCACTGACAAATGGGGCAACTGATGACGACTATCGCAATTATTGGCACCGGCAATATGGGGGCACCCATGGCGTTGAACCTCAAGCAAGGCGGCTTCAGGGTAAAAGCCTACGACCTGGTGACCCGCAAGCTGGATGCCTTGACACCGCATGGAATTGAAAAGTGTGACAATCATCAACAGTGTGTCACTGGGGTCGATGCCGTTTTGACCATGCTGCCCTCTGGCGTCGAAGTCAAGGATGTTTATCACAATCAGGTGCTCAATGCCGTCAAACCGGGTTGTCTGCTGATTGACAGCTCTACGATTGATCTGGCGGATGCACAGGCGTTGCATGCCACCGCCCGCCGTCGAGCATTGAGAATGCTCGACGCGCCGGTTTCAGGGGGCACGGTCGGTGCCAAAAACGGAGCACTCACCTTTATGGTCGGAGGCGATCCGGACACGCTGGATACCGCCCGGGTATTTTTCAATGCCATGGGGAAATCAATCATCCACTGTGGGACCGGCGGGATGGGGCAAGCCGCCAAAATGTGCAATAATCTGATGCTTGGCATTCAGATGGCTTCCGTTGCCGAAGGATTCAACCTCGCCAGGCAGTGTGGACTGTCTGACGAGACACTGTTTGAAGTTGCCACACAATCCTCGGGAAACTGCTTTGCGCTCACGACCTTTTGCCCTATCCCCGATCTCGTTGCAAGCGCACCCTCAAGTCATGGCTTTCGCCCTGGATTCTCCACCGGACTGATGCTCAAGGACATGAATCTCGCGCTCAATGCCGCTGAGCTTTCCAAGCTCGATCTTTCGACCGCGAAAGAGGCGGCAAAAATATATGATGCCTTCGCAGCACAAGGCAATGCCAACAAGGATTTTTCGGCCATCTATCAGTTCGTCGGCCAAATCGAAAAACCATGACCGTGTCCATCGGACGACATGCTCGAATCGACCATTGACCGGTTGACCCATCCAGGATTTCTCATGTCTTCATCCCGTTCACAGACGGACATACACGTTCGCAAAGCATCCCTTCAAGACGTCCGCCAGCTAGCCGAATTTAACCGGAAAATGGCCATGGAAACAGAGCAGATCGCCCTGCAGCCCAACGTCATACTGTGCGGTGTGCAGCGGCTGATTGAAGATGAAAATCGGGGCTTTTATCTGGTCGCGGAAACAAACGATGAACTGGTGGCCTCGTTGATGGTGACCAAGGAATGGAGCGACTGGCGAAATGGTGAATTCTGGTGGATCCAGAGTGTCTACGTGATTGAGTCATGGCGTCGATGCGGTGTATACACCCTGCTTTATCAAACAGTCAAAGACCTCTCCGCCAACCGTAGTGATGTTTGTGGCTATCGTCTCTATGTGGAAAAAGACAACGCCATCGCGCAGTCGACCTATCTCAAGACAGGCATGCATGAAACCGCCTATCTGCTGTATGAAGAACTCAAGCCAACCACCCGATTCATATTGTAGCTGCCCGGTGATTGTCCCCGTCAGTCCATCAGCCTGTGATGTTCCCTGATACGTTGTCGCCTCGCCATGCAGGTGCCTGACCAACCACACCGGTCCGGCCTCGAAGCACTACCTTTTTTTCAGCAGCCTGGATACCTGGCTAGATGCGACGATTTCGTGCTGGTTGACATACCGCTCATGATTCTTTTCTATCTCTCTTAGCATATATCGATAATTCACCATGATCCCCGCCGATTGCCGGAGTCCGTTTTCCGATACATCCGCCATCCAATTGATTCCTTCCAGACTCGCTCCGTTGCCCAGATGAAAGCGGGCAACCGGATCCAGGGGTTTATGGCGTCTTTTTTCCAGAAGGAAATACTGTGCGGCCAATGGCAGGAGCAACTTCTGCAACCGCTTTTGTTCCAGTACATTGTCCACCCAGTTGCCGGTCCGGATTGCCGCTTTGAACCAGTCCCGCTCGGCATCAGAATCGATGGCCAGGTCCTCGTCGGACGCCGTGCGCAGCCAGTCCATGAACTTGGGAGCCGGTGACAGTGTGATGAAGGTCTTCAAGCCAGGCAGGCTGCGCTTCAGGTCCTCGACCACCTGTTTGATCAGGAAGTGGCCAAAAGAGATCCCTTTCAAGCCATACTGACAGTTCGAAATCGAATAAAACACCGCCGTATTCGCCTCACTGGCTGCAATCGGGTGTCGTTTTTTCGACAGTACGGAGGCAATCCCCGATATCTTGCTGCGTGTCAGGGCCACCTCGACAAAGATCAGCGGTTCATCAATAAGTGCCGGATGAAAAAAGGCATAGCATCGCCGGTCTGGCGGATCAATACGACGTCTCAAATCTGCCCAGTCCTGTATCTCGTGGACCGCTTCATAGCGGATGATCTTCTCAAGCACCGCCGCCGAGGTATTCCAGTCGATCCGCTCACTCACCAGAAACCCGCGATTGAACCAGGAGGTGAACATGTGCTGAAAATCATTGTCGACAATCCGAAGCCGTTCATCATGCTCCATCTGATCCATCAGGTCGACACGCATTCTGACCAGCGCCGCCGTTCCGCCCGAAGCCAGGTTCACTCTCCTTAAAAGCTCTCGGCGTCTTGGTTCGGATGTCCGATTCACGGCAATGGCATCTTCCTGGCTACCCGATTGCCGATAGGCGCTGATAGACGATGACAGGGCATGATAATCCGGCCCGCCCTGCTCCATCAGGTACAGGAAAAAACGGCTTTGCTGATCCCGGTCAAGCGAGTGATAGACTGAGAGAACCTGCTCCGCCAGCGCGACACCCGAGGCTTCTCCGGCGACACTCAGCAAGTCAGTACAAAGTCGGATCAGGTTTTCCTGCGGATTGCCCGAGTAGCGCTCATGATCGACCAGCGACCGACCACGCTGGGCCAGTGTCGAGAAAATATCCTTGAGAGAGAGATTTGACAAAACGCTGTCCTTTCAAATAATACTGATGTCATTCACCGGATAGGGAATGATACCCTGTTTACCCATCAAATTCAGACCCGTCGGACCGGGTCTCGCAGCAGGCTACTGCCACTTGTCATCGGCCACGACACTCTGTCGGCTTTCCTGACCCTCAATCTCCACGGTCAGCACCTGACCGGATGCGGCGTAAGCACGGTCCACGGTCGCAAAAGACAGATTGGTTTCATAGGTCGGTGAAAATGCCGCACTGGTCACAAAACCAACCGATTGCCCCTGGTGATTGCGCAGTGTCCAGGTCGACCGCGGGGAGATCAATGCATCACCGGCAATTTTCAGATGCACCACTTTGCGCAAAACGCCGTCCGCCTGGATTTTCACCAGGGCGGCCCGGGACATATATTCGGCCGGTTTGTCCAAATCACAAAATCGACTCAACCCGCATTCCAATGGATTATTGTCCAAACAGATGTCACTCCCATACGACAACAGGCCGGACTCAAGTCGGTCTATCAGATTCGGGCAGCCCGCACGGATGTCATACTGCTGCCCGACTGTCCATATCGCATCCCATAAATCGAGTCCTTTGGATGCGTCCTGCAAATAGATTTCGTACCCACCCTGACCACTCCATCCCGAGCGCGCCAGCACCACCGGGGTGCCGGCAATCTCCGTCTCAATGAACCGAAAGAACTTCATCTTCCGGACCTGTTCGCCAAGCAGGTCTGACATCAGATCATAGGATCTGGGGCCCTGTACCGCCAATGGACTGACATCCGGTTCGAAGATCGACACATCCATCCCTTTGCCATAGGCAATGCCCTTCATCCACAACAAGACATCCGAATCCGCAACGGAGATCCAGAACCGATCCGGTGCCAGTCGGACAATCACGGGATCATTCACGATACCGCCGTTCTCATCGACCAGCGGGGCATACATACACTGGCCGACACGACATCTGGAAAGATCCCGCGGTGTGACCAATTCAACCAGCGCAAGGGCATCGCGACCCGTCACCTCAACCTGGCGTTCAACTGAAACATCCCATATCTGCACATGCGCGCACAGATGACGATAATCTTCTTCCGGGCCGGCATACACCGACGAAAGTATCATGTGGTTATAGACCGTAAATGCCTGAGCACCCTGCTCAAACACTCTGTGCTCGAAAGGGGTCTGTCGCAAACGGCGCGAGAGGACCAACCGAGGAGAAATCACCATGGGCGCATCTTTCAAAAAGTGCGTATTATGCATCAATATTCTAGAATTTCGACAAGATACAGACAAAAATCACTCTGTTTTTAATTCCATTGGAAACGACATTCTCCTGCTACATCCTGCCACGGAAAATATGATACTCTCTGGTCGCAACGAATCCGCTTTGGACACCAGATCTATACATCACCATGAAAGAAAACTACGATCGGCTGGATGCCGTCAGGGCACTCAATTATATTGAACTCAGTCCGATTTCGTTCTTGATCCGGGCGAGTGATGTCTATCCCGATCATCCCAGTATTGTCTACGGGAACAGGCAGTATACCTGGAAACAGACGGCCCGAAGATGCAGACAACTGGCCTCCGCGTTAAATCGTTTGGGTGTCCGCAAGGGAACCACCGTATCCATGATGGCGGCCAATACCCCGGAACTCATTGAGGCCCATTATGGCATTCCGATGTCCGGTGGCGTCATCAATGCGATCAATACCCGGCTGGATGCAGGAACAATTGCCTATATCCTGGAACATGGTGACTGTAAGGTGCTGATTACCGATACCCAGTTCTCATCCACCGTCAAAGCCGCATTGGCAACATTGAGTTCACCCCCTGTCGTGATCGACATCATCGACACTGAGGCCACTGTGAATGATGAAACCAGCGAGCAACTCGGCAGCATGGACTACGAGGCACTCCTTGACAGCGGTGACCCGAACCGGGACTGGGGGCTGCCGGAGTCAGAATGGGATGCGATCGCGCTGAACTATACATCGGGAACCAGCGGCCGCCCCAAGGGCGTTGTCTATCATCATCGGGGAGCCTATCTGATGTCGATGGGGACGATTGCGGCCTGGCAGATCGAGAAACATCCCAGGTATCTTTACACCGTTCCCCTGTTTCACTGCAATGGATGGGGTCATGTGTGGACCATGGCGGTCATGGGGGGGACGCTGGTCTGCCACCGTGTGATCAGCGCCGACCTCATTTTCAATGCTATCAAAACCCACCGTATCACCCATTTCGGCGCCGCACCGATTATTCTGGCAATGCTGGCCAATGCGCCGAAGCACCTCCAGCATGTCCCGGATTATACGGTGCAGGTCATGACAGCCGGCGCGCCCCCCCCAAGTACCGTATTGAAGAAAACAGAGGAACTTGGATTCAATGTGATTCATGTCTATGGATTAACGGAAACCTACGGTCATGTCGTTTATTGTGACTGGCGTAATGAATGGTCAACACTCACCATTGCCGAACAGGCCGAAATCAAGGCCCGCCAAGGAGTCCGTTTGCAGATGATGGAAGGAGTCCGGGTGATCCGCCTTGATGACGGATCACCGGTCGAGGCCAATGGAGAAACCATGGGAGAAATTGTGTTGCGCGGAAACACCATCATGAAGGGATATTATAAGAATCCACACGCCACTGACGAGGCCTTCAAGGATGGATGGTTTCACAGTGGTGATCTTGCCGTGGTCCATCCCGATGGCTATATCGAAATCAAGGACCGACTGAAAGACATCATCATCTCCGGCGGAGAAAACATTTCCTCTATTGAAGTTGAATCAGTGCTGTATCGATTTCCGGCCGTTGCGGCGGCGGCGGTGGTTGCCAAACCCGATGAAAAGTGGGGGGAGTCTCCCTGTGCCTTCATCGAACTGAAAGCCAGGCAATCCAGTACAGAAGAAGATATTATTGCCTTTTGCAAAACACAGATGGCGGGATTCAAACGGCCCAAACAGATTGTCTTTATGGAGCTTCCCAAGACGTCTACGGGTAAAATACAAAAGTTCAAACTGAGAGATTTAGTGCGAGAGGGAAAGATCTAACCCCCGACACAAACCGATTTTCAACCCGATTAATTGATGTGACGAAAGAAATGACTGAAATAAAAAAAGTAGCGGTACTCGGCTCAGGCACCATGGGATGCGGCATTGCAGGCGTGTGCGCAAACGCCGGTTACGAGGTATTGATGCTGGACATGGATCAATCTGCCTGTGCCCAAGCCAAACAAAGACTGGTGGCGGGTCGCTCACCCGTGATTCAGGATGAAGCAATGCTGGATCATATTCAGATCGGTTCTTTCGATCAGGACCTGGCCAAGGTGGCTGATTACGACTGGATCTGCGAAGCAATCATTGAAAATGTCGATATTAAACGTGAATTGTTTAGTAAAGTTGAACGGCTTCGTAGTGACGACTCCATCATCACCACCAATACATCCGGGATTCCACTGCAGGCGATCTACGCCAACATGCCTGATCGACTTAAACGGGATATTGCGGTCACCCATTTTTTCAATCCGGTCCATATCATGAAACTGGTGGAGTTGGTGCCCGGCGAAGAGACCCGACCGGAGGTCATCGACACTCTGGCAACATTTCTTGGGCAAACCCTCAACAAAGGGGTCGTATACGCCAAGGATACCGTGAACTTTATTGGTAACCGGATCGGTTGTTTCTGGATGCTGTCTGCTTTGCAGCTGGCCGAAAAGGCCATTGCCGAAGAAGGATTGACAATTGAAACGGTCGATGCACTGATGTCCGCTCCGGTGGGTTTCCCGCCCACCGGGCTGTATGGCCTGGTTGACCTGATCGGGCTGGATGTGATGTATAACGTCGGCAAGAATCTGGAGGTCAATCTGCCGGAGAATGATGCGGGGCGGCAATTCATCTCTTTTACACCCAGCATACAGAACCTCTATGACCGGGGACAACTGGGACGCAAAAGTGGCGGCGGGTTTTACAAGTTGATCCGCAACGATGATGGTAGCAAGACGATGCAGGTGTTCGATACCGATGCCGGTCAGTGGCGCCTTTCCCAAGCCGTCACCCTGCCTGAAAGCGAGCAGACCTTGCGTGGTCTGTTTGACAGCGACAGTGTCAATGGCCGACTGGTCAGGGCAATCATGTCGACGACATTGTGTTACGCTGCTGACCTGGTACCCGAAATCTCAAACGACATCGTGAATGTGGACCGAGCCATGCGCTGGGGATTCGGATGGAAAAAAGGACCTTTTGAAATGATTGATCTGCTGGGTGCTGAAACGTTGATTGCACTGTTAAACGAACAGAACAAAGCGCTGCCCCATATGCTGAAAGTCCTTGTCGAGGCGAACGAGTCCACCTTTTACCGAGATGACGGAAAGGAGCATCTTTCCATCACTGGCGAATGGCATGCCACACGATAAAATGATCAAACAGGCGAAAACTGTCCCGTCTGCACGGACAACGCAAAGACGTCTCACGATATCATGAGGCAGTCGTACGGCACGGGAGTAGATCATGTCAGGGCAATCCATTCATGCGGTTACCAATGACATTGAGAAACGCCTTGAAATGAAACCAGAAGAGACAAAATCAGTTATTGGCCGGGAAAACCAACAAGGAATCAACTCAATCATACATCCGCAAGAATAATAGGACACAACCGGTCCTTAAACTGTGCCTTGTTTACGTGTTATTCCTCCGGGCCTTCTTCATTTAACTCAGTTTTCCAAACGCAAACCGGGGACACGTTCAAATTCCTGAACATTATTGCTCACCAGAATCAGGCCAAAGGAGCGTGCATGCATGGCCCGCCGCAATCATCTGGTCATAGGGATCGATCTGCCAACCGTCTTCGGAGCCAGTTCGGCCCGAATCTGATCCGTGTGCTGCGCAGCCGCCACATCATAATTCAGCACGGACAAGCGAGCGACAAACGATTCAACAACTCGGGCATTCCTTGCCGGATCAGTGGACTTCTCTGCGCCGTAACTCTACGCCATCAGCGTCACGCAGGAAACAGACAGCTGCACCCCATGGGCATCGAACGCATCACGAACAGACGCTGGCCGATTCTTCATCGTGTAATCACGACGTTGGTATCCAGCAGATAGTCAGCATCAGAGTGCATTGCGCTCCTAGTCAGCCGGCTGCTCGCGCTCATTCATGAAATCAGTCGTTACACTCTCTCCGTCAAACCAGCTATCCCAGGCAGTCCCGGCAGGTGTAATCAATCGTGCATTGCCCATTGGGATCATGCTGACTTTTTCAACACCATCGGGAAACGCCAGCGCCTTCGGGATTCTGATCGCCTGGCTTTTGTTGTTTTTGAAAATGGTTGCCTGCGTCATGTTTCAATCTCAACATATACAAATGGCATATGCATTATCAGTGACCGCAGTGTATCTATCAACACACATGCGCTGTACTGTTGACTGAACATTAATCTCAAACTGAGGCACGGCCCAATATCGTCATCTTGTTGCCACTTTCGAAATATCCTGCTGTGACTGTACTTTAATTACTGGACGCCGTCACTGTGACTCCCCTCGAAGCAATCATTTAGGACCTGACTCGGACACAAATAACAACGATCACCTTCCGATCTGCTCAACCGCTAAGGTTACAAGTTTTTCCAAACAAGACTGCTGTCTTGGGAGCACTGTAAGAAAACACTGTTATCTGATTGATTAACCTATTTTTTTGACCAGAATTAAACTTGGGCTGGTATTGATGGCATTCACCGTGCAGCTATACCGGCAAGAGAAAAAATGGACTCCCACACTGGTTTCGACAGGGTCAATATAACTTTATGCAGTATTTTAGAGACGATGTATACAGTCTATTGACTAGGTTATATCTGATATGGTATACCAACCTTACCCAAATAAACCCTTTATCTTGACACCATAACGATATGGAGAACAAAACGATGAGAAAAATGCTTCAATTAATCCTGTCTGTCGGATGCGCCCTTGGGCTGTCTGCCACAGCTTTTTCGGAAGGGCTTGATGAAATCCCGGAAGAAACCAAGGCGAAGGTCTACAACCCTGAACTGATGGACCCGGCACAACCACTTGAGGCCAGTATCTATCGAAACTGGAAATCCGACCGTGAACCGCCATGGACGATTGGTTATGCCAGTACGTATGCCGGTAATACGTGGCGAAAAGGTGCCATGGCCCGACTCTTGAAGGAAGTACTGCCCAAATGGCAGGCACTCGGTCTGGTCGATGACATCATCGTGACCCAGTCGAACCTGAAAGACTCTTTACAGATACAGCAAATGCGACAGCTGGTCGATCAAGGTGTCGATGCGATCATCATCTGCTGCTCGAACCCGACGGCATTGAACCAAACCATCAAGTACGCCTACGACAAAGGGGTACCCACTTTCTCGTTCACCGGTTACGTCACTTCCCCTTACGCGATCAACTCGTCGGTAAACTATCATCAGGCCGGTTATGAAATCGGACGCTGGATGGCTGAAGAAATCGGAGAGAAAGGCAATGTTCTGGTTATTGAAGGGATACCAGGTGCCTCGGCGTCCGATTCCCAGAACGCAGGCGTGCTGGATGGACTGGCGCAGTCCCCTGATATCAAGCTGGTCGGCAACATTGCCCATATGTGGACCTCGCAGGTCGGTCAAGCCGAAGTCCAAAAATGGCTGGCGACTCACCCACAGCAACTGGACGGTATCGCAGTACAATCATCAGGCGAAACCGGAGTATTACAGGCTCTGTTGCAATCTGGTCGGGATATTCCACCGATATCCATAGGCGGTGAATTGGGCGCCCTGTGTTACTGGCGAAATAATCCAGAGTATATTAGTGCGGCAATCCAGACATGGCCTCCCGGAGACGATATCGAGCTGGGCTGGAACATCATGATGCGGACCATGCAGGGTCAGGGGCCCAAAATCCAGTCCATTCTCGTCCCCACGGTGAAATCAACTTTCGAAGACATCAAGGCGCTGCTTGACGAGAACTGTGATCGCAACTCGACTGATTGGTTGCATGTCGGTATTGATGCGTGGGGAGGAACAGATTATCTTGATCAGTTCTTCGTCAACCCTGCCCCTCCGGAAGAATATAAACCTTGATCTGATACGGGGCGTATATAACCACTGGAGTCTATGAACCCCAGCAACAGCACGATAGCAGGTACACACGATGGAAGCACCTTCGGCGAACAGCCGGAGGTGCTTTCTACATTTCCGGGAGAAATCTATGTCAAGGACGCACATAAATCTTTTGATGTAACCAAGGCATTGGACGGCTGTTCGTTCAGTGCCAATTTTGGGGAAATCCATGCCATTGTCGGTGGCAACGGTTGTGGCAAGAGTACACTTGCGAAAGTGCTGTCCGGTGTCCTTCCACTGGACACCGGGAAAGTGTCGATACTGGGGCACCATCCCGCTTCTCCAACCGAAGCCCGTAAACTGGGAGTTGCAACGGTGTTTCAGGAAATAATGATTGCTGATGAGGCCTCGGTCGTCGATAACCTGTTTGTCGGCGCCGACAGTTTCTGGACCAAAGCCATGTCGGCCAGGGACAAACTGGAAAAATCCCGTATCCTGATGCACGAACTGGCCGGAGAAGAGGTTGACCTGCTGATGCCGACAGGCAGTCTCCCGCTCAGCATCAAAGCGTGGATCACGATTGGCCGTGCATTACTGTGCGAACCGAAAGTGCTCATACTGGATGAATCATCGGCAGCGCTTGATTTTGATTCCACAGAACGACTGTTTGCCAAGATGCGGTCTCTACGCGATAGCGGAACAGCCATTATCATTGTCACCCATCGTATAGCGGAGTTGATCAGAATCAGCGACCGGGCCACAGTCATGCGCGACGGTCGTGACGTGGGGGTTCTTGAAAAATCCCAAATCTCAGAACAAAGCCTGTTGAGTCTGATGACCGGACGCTCGGACGCCGCCGAAATATCATCAAGCCGGGCTCACAGGACATCAAGCCGTGAAACCGTGTTAAAAACCCGGGGTCTGAAAGTTTGGGAAGAGGCCCAACCGGTCGATTTCAGTCTGATGAAAGGTGAAATTGTCGGCGTCACCGGTCTGGATGGCCACGGCCAAGACGATTTTGTGCGTATCCTGGCTGGCGTAGCACCGGCGGCGGCTGGCTATCCCGAACTAAAAATCAGCGACAACCTCAGTTACCAGGCAATCAGAAATCTCGACGAAGCCAAAAGTCAGGGTATTTCATTTGTATCTGGAGACCGCAAGCGCGAAGGCATTCTACCCAACATGAGTATTTTCGAGAACTTGCTGATCCCGCTGTATCGCGGTAACTCACGGGTACCGGGGGTCAGATTCATCGATTGGATGGGGCTTTCAACCATATTCGACTGGGAGGTCGAGCGGTTGTCCATCAAGACCGGCCTCAGATCCAATCTAATCACATCACTGAGCGGCGGCAATCAACAGAAAGTGATTATCGGGCGCTCGTTCGCATTGCATCCGAAAATACTGATCCTGAACGATCCTGCCCGAGGAATCGATGTAGACACCAAACGTGATCTGTACAAACATTTGCGCGAATTCGCGAGGGAAGGAAATTCGGTGGTTTACATGTCCAGCGAACTGGAAGAATTCATTGGTTTCTGCTCCCGGGTAATGGTATTTCGCAACGGCAGTATCTACAAAACATTCGTCGATACCGAGGTTGAACCGGTCGGCATCCTGGAAGGAATGTTTGGCAAATCGGTCAACCCGCAGGCGCACGCACCGAATCTTGAATCTAATCCAACGCCGGTCAGCACCAATCCGCTCCCGTCACCCTCACCTGCGTCGTCCTCACCGCAACCGTTACGTGGAAACGATGTCGTCCGCGTTCGGATAGTCGATTTCGACGAAGATGATCCGGAAGATGACCCGCCCGACCCGGCTCACAAGACAATCAAAGTCTCGTATTTTGACTGACGACTGAACAAACGATAGCGAAAGATGGCATTCACAACCAGGCAAAAACCAATTGATGCCGGCGATGACGACCGTACTGACGACCCTGATGCCGCGCATTTTTCCATGTTGATGGATGCACTGGAGAAAGTGGCAAACACCCGTCCGGGGCGCAATCCATCGCTCAAGGTATCTGCAGCCCAACCGGTTTCATACAATGACAATGATCTCGATGAGTTTTCCCGATTGACAACCTGTGTCGCCAGCCCCTCCCTATCTCGTCACCCCCCTACCCGTCGTCACTTCGGGCAATGCGATGCAGTAGACCGTACTGGCTATACCGGATCTGACCATCAGCATTTCGACCGACTGATGTCATTTCGGTCATCCGACGGACCGGGAGTTGGCCAGCCGGGCAGACATCAAATTCGACCGATCGGGACACAGGAGGCAGTTGAGCCGTTCGGTTACTCACCACAGGATATAAACGCATTCGATGCGCTGATGTCGATTGAAACAACCAACGATAGTGAAAATCAAGCCAACCTGCAAACACGGTTCGGCAAAACCGATACATCGACCCGACAGATCAGGATCATTGACTATGATAAACAGCGGAAGATTGATAAAAAACGTGGCAACCATGGTGACACCACCATGAAAATCCGTTATTTTGACTAGACAGATGCGCACCCCTTACCGACTGGGCATCGACGCTGGCGGTACCTTTACCGACTTTGTGCTTGCCAATCAGAGAGCCGGCACAATCGATATCTACAAGACGCTGTCCACACCGGACAATCCGACTGAAGCAATCAAAGATGGCCTGCAACTGATCTCCAACGATCTCGGCATCACCCCGAAAGAGATTATTTCACAGTGCGATCTATGCATTAACGGTACGACGGTTGGACTCAATGCCCTGATCCAGCATAAAGGCGCGAAAGTCGGCCTGATCACTACCGCAGGCCATGAGGATTCGATCGAAATACGACTGGGGCACAAAGAAGATGGTTACCGCTACGATCCTGAATATCCGCCAGCGGTGATGCTGACACCACGATATCTACGATGCGGGATACGTGAACGAATCATTTCTAACGGCCAGATCAAGACACCGATGCACGAAGAGGATGTGCAGCAGGCCTGTCGGCTGTTCCAACAAGAAGGTGTCGAGGCAGTTGCCGTCTCATTCATCTGGTCTGTCCTGAATCCCGTGCATGAACTGCGGGCGGCGGAAATCGTTCGGCAAATGCTGCCGAACGTTATTCTCACCGTAGGCAGTGAGCTTTACCCGCAGATACGCGAATACACGCGAACGTCTACTGCGATCACCAATGCTTACCTTGCGCCCATCATCCAGTCTTACGTCAGTTCGATCGAGGAGTATTTCAATGTCCTGGGCGCAGTCAACCCGGTCCGTTATTTCCAGTCCAACGGCGGACTGGCAATTGGTCAGGCCATGACCGACCGAGCCGTTTACGCAATCAATTCCGGCCCGGCTTCGGCACCGCAGGCCGCACTAACGATATGCGAACCGTTCGGTTACAGGAATGTAATTACGGTGGACATGGGTGGAACGTCCTTTGATATCACACTGGCGCGTGACGGCAACACCAATTTGAACAAGAACATCGATTTTCTGCGATACCGTATCGGGGTGCCGATGATCCAGGTCGAAACCCTAGGTGCAGGCGGCGGTTCGATCGGTTGGATTGATGAAATGGGACTGCTGCAAATGGGGCCGCAAAGTGCCGGTTCCAACCCGGGTCCGGCCTGCTATGGACGTGGTGGCAGTGAACCGACCGTATCGGATGCCAATCTGGTCCTCGGGTACCTGAATCCAGCCGGACTGGTCGGTGGTCGTCTGCCATTGAACTACGATAAATCCTGTCAGGCGATTGAACAGAAAATTGCCCGTCCGTTGAACATTTCGGTAGAAAAGGCTGCCCACGGCATGTTCACTATCGTCAACAATAACATGGTCAATGGTATTCGTCGGGTTTCGGTGGAACGGGGGTATGATCCGAGGGATTTTGTACTGGTCGCCGCTGGAGGTGCCACTGGTGCGCATATTACGGCACTGGCAACAGAAATGGGTATCGATACCGTAGTCGCATCCAAGCTCAGCTCTGGCCTGTGCGCTTATGGACAGATCATCTCGGATGTAAAATACAACTACATGGCAACCATTCCGGTACGGCTGGAAGGCAGTGAGACCTGCATGCGCATCAATGCGTTGTTCGAGGAAATCGAAACCAAAGGCATAGAACATCTGAAATCGGACGGATTCGGCTCCGGTGAGATTGATATAAAACGCAGCATGGAAATGCGCTATGTCGGCCAGATTCATGAATGCACCGTGGATATCGACAACTTCAAAATAGACGCGCAATCCATCAATCAGGTCATTGATGCCTTTCATCGACGTCATGAACAGCTATTTACCTATTCAGAGCGGAACAGTCCGGTTGAACTGGTCAACATCGAAAGCACCCTGTACGGCCGTGTCAAGAGGCCGGAACGCGGTCAACTCGACAGTGGCGCAGGGATTGAAAATGCACTGAAGAACCACCGGGACCTGATTTTCTCGGGTGACGGGAAAGCCATCAGTGTACCGATTTACGATGGTGGAAAGATCAACGCCGGCAACAAGGTCAATGGTCCGGCTGTGATTGAGGAGGAAACCGCAACCTATGTAATCCAGCCCGGCTGGCAGCTTGAGCTGCATAGCAGCGCATCATACCTGATTACGAGAGTCCGTTAGCGATGTCAGAAGTCGACCCGATTACCTTGTCCGTTGTACGCGGAGTGCTGGAAACCACGCAGCGGGAGATGACACTGTCATTGGAGAAAACCGGGCGCTCAAGCGTATTCAATCTGGCCCATGATTATTCGACAGCGATGTTCAACTCGACCCCTGAGATGATCATGCAAGGACAGGACATCCCGATCCATCTTGGCTCGCTGATGCCAGCCATGAAGGCTGTTTCAGATTATTTCGGCGATGACCTGCACGACGGTGACCTGCTGTTGCATAATGACCCGGACTACATGGGCAGCCATATTATCGACATGTGCATGTACAAGCCGGTATTTTATCAGGGAGAACACATTTTCTGGACGGTCTGCAAGGGGCACTTGACCGACATCGGCGGTCCGGTTCCAGCCGGTTACAATCCGGATGCCACGGAGATTTATGCCGAGGGTCTGCGTGTTCCCCCGATCAAACTGTGGGATCGGGGGAACCCCCGTGAAGACATACTGAACATGCTGTTGACCAATATGCGTGCTCGTCGAGATCAGGAGGGGGATTTCAATGCCCTGATCGGTGCCTGTCAGGTTGGCGAGAGAAATCTGGTCAACATGCTGGAAAAATACGGCGTCGAACAGGTTAAACTGTGTATTGATGAATTGCTATCAATGGCCGATCGTCACATGCGCTCATTAATCAAGGAAGTGCCTGACGGCAACTACAGCGGCACTGCGATTCTGGAAGACGCCGGTCATAACTTTGGCGATATCGAAATCACCGCAGATCTGAAGATTACCGGCGACACCTGTCAGATTCATATCACCAGTCCGCCCCAGGTACCCTATTTCATCAACTCTTATGAGGGTAATTCATATTCCGGAGTCTATCTGGGAATGATGATGTTTGCCCAGCTCCCGCCACCCTATAATGAAGGACTGTATCGCTGTGTTACCGTACACATGGGTGAAAAGGGTACCCTGTGCAATGCCGCAGAGCCGGCGCCTCACGTCAACTGCACAACCACGCCCATGGAAACCCTGACCGATGCGGTGCGTCTGGCTTTCGAGCAGGCAGCTCCCCAAAGGGTCAGTGCATCCTGGGGACATACGAACGGCTGCAACATTGCCGGCTGGGACACCCGAACCAACGAAGAATATGTCACCATGGTGCTGGCAACACTGATTTCCGGTGCCGGAGCCACTCCACAACAGGATGGATGGCATGCCTGCGGACCACAATCATGTTTTGGCGCACTGACTTCCGGTGATGTTGAACTGCTTGAACATTCCTACCCGATCATCATTCACCGCTACTCACTGATGACTGATTCCGGTGGGGCGGGTAAATATCGTGGCGGTTCGGGAACCTGCTGGCAGGTTGAACCGATCGATAAACCGATGACGTTCGTGATGTTTGGTGAAGGTCGCCGTCTGCCTGCGATGGGTGCCGCCAATGCGCGTTCAGGCATGGTTGAATCGAAGGTCGGACGGGTCGAAATTACCCGAGGTGATGACGTTGAGATTATCCGTAAAAACGTGATCGCAACAATCCAGCCGGGAGAAACAGCAACCAATAAAAATCCCGGTGGAGGCGGCTACGGCGATCCGTTCGATCGGCCGGTCGAAAAAGTCGTCCAAGATGTGAAAAACCGACTGGTTTCAATTGAGGGAGCGCGTGAAGATTATGGCGTGGTGATCCATGATCACAATACACTTGAGGTCGACACCAGCGCGACGGCCAGTCTACGTGCCAATCGACCCATCCAGCAGTCTCAGCACAAACCCATCCGACTGCCCGCAACGGAACCGGTTACCGCACCCCCTCAGGCACCGGTTATCACGGTGACCCTCCCGCAGACTCCCGTCATCAACCCGGCATCAGCGGTCAATGGTCCAAAGGTGCCCCGACCTGACACGCTGCACGAAAACAAGCCACTGGCACCACTGACCGGGGCCGATGTCAGTTTCATCAGAATTGTCGATTTCGACAACGAACAATCGACCGTGGAAGCGGAACCGACCGGAAAAAGTAAAAGAAAGATCAAGATACGTTATTTCTGAACATGAGCCTGGGGAACAGTATGCAACTCACCACGCCGAACCGTCCGGTGGAGATCAGGACATCCGGTTCAGGTGCCAGCACCTATCTGATGGTGCCGATGTTCATCTTCTTCGCGTTATTGATTTTCGCCGTGATCAGGGGCCCGAACCTGATATCCAGTACCGGCATTGGCAGCGCAGTCATCGTTGTCGCGCCATTGATACTGGCAACCTATGCCCTGACTATCGTCGTCATGGCAGGTCGTGCCGGGGTGGATCTTTCGATTGGTCCATTGATCGGTTTTATCAATGTCGGCATGATTCAGTTGTATGCGGTCGGCTTCATGGAGTCACCTATCGCCTTTTTCCTGTATGCCATCGGTGTTGGCATTGCTTACCAGATACTGCAAGGGTTGATCATCATTTTCGTTCGGGTCCAACCGATCATCGTCTCGCTGAGCGGCTATCTTACGCTGGTCGGTCTCAATCTGATCATTCTGCCCCGTCCAGGTGGCGTGGCCCCGGACTGGATGTTTTCCTGGGGCAGTGGCACCACGATTTTCTCGGCGACTCTGGTCATATTGATACTCGCCACGGCCGCCTGGTACATCATTGCCCGGACGGCTTTTTTCGGACACTTGCGGTTAATGGGTTCAGATGAGCGTGCAGCCTATACCAGTGGCGTACATATCAATCTGGTGCGCCTCGGTGCCCACGTCATCAGTGGCGTCTATGCCGGACTGGCAGCAATCACCTTTACCGCCCTGATCAGTTCAGGCGATCCAACCCAAGGTACAACCTATACCCTGATGGCGGTCACTGCCCTGGTTCTCGGCGGAGCCAACCTCGCGGGTGGACGCGGCAGTGCCTTCGGTTCGTTACTCGGCGCATTGAATATCTATCTGATCACCTACGTATTGTCTACTTTCAACTTCGGTATGGTGCAAAGCTTTGTGACCGATCTGGCATACGGTGTCATGCTGGTTGTCTCGTTACTGATCAGTCTAGCCGTCCCACAGATCCAAAAGCGGGTACGCAACCTGTCACCGCTGATATTTTTCGTGATACTGGCGGTTGTTGCACTTGGCGTCATCATGCACACCTCGATGGATCAGGTGATACAGCCACTGGCCGGTTTGCAGTCTTCGGCCATTGTCATCCTGTCCGATGGCGGTGTTGCCCAGGTCAGCGGCACATCAACCGGCGAATCGTATTCTCCAGGGACCTATATCCTTTTCATCGTCATCGGCGTGGTCGCAGTCGTCTACGCTTTCCGGGTACTGTTCAAATACCCCAGGGGACCTATGATTGCCTTCATGGTTGTCATGGCGGTGATCGCCCTCGGGTTGATTTTTGATCCTGACCCGCAAGACCAATCCGTGGAAACGGACGAGCAAACAGAGATTCAGGAACTGGATTCCTGGATGCCGGAATTCCTGGTGATGGAAAAAATCGATGAAACCCGCGTCACGGCCGAAGTGACCGACCTGGTTTCGCACGGCACCTATGTGGTACTCACTCTCATCGGTACGGTATTACTGGCCTCATTAATCATTCTGGTGATGCTGCCCCATGTGACCGTCCGTACCAAGCGGACTGCCTTGGTGTTGTTTGCCGCTGCCGCCATAGTAATCGCCGTCGGCGCGCTGTTCTTTGAAAGCTTCGAAGAGGTTATCTGGCGAGTAGTTTTTCCGGTGAAATTTATGCCATCATTCTGGTCGGTGTGGGTTTGTTCACCCTTACTGCTCCCTTGGTACACAACCGACTCAGCAACATTTCGAATGTATTCATCGTGTTGATTGGTGTACTCTCGGTGGTCTGCGTATATTTCTTTACTGATCCGGTCGACCCGACGGCGACTGACGATACGGCACGCAATCACGCCCCCGCAGTATTCTCGGTGACAGCAGTCCCAAGGCAACCTGAAACGATTGAGTATGCTGAACCGGTACGAGTCAACACAAATGCCCCAGGTATGGCAGTCCATGGACAGCTGGCCTTTTGTGCCGCGATTATCGTACTGCTGCACATATTTCTTTACATTGCGATGGGTGAAAGCAGCTTCCGCAGCTTCTGGCGACTATGGGAGATTCCTGTGATGTCGGCATTAATCTGGGGTGGATTGTTTTACGCCAGCGGAGTCCCGTTCTGGCAAATCGTCGCCGTAGTTGCGATCGCAATCCTTTCAGCGCCTAATGTCCTGCATATTATCAGCACCTACAAAATCAAGCAGAAGCGTGATCGTTCAATCAGCCAGTGGGCAGGATCATGAGAAAATCGGCTTTTTCGTTTTATAAGTGGCTCGGATTTATCATCGCTGCAATTATCGCAGTCGTCAGTGCGGTACTTGGTTGGATAGACGATGTGCCAATGCAGCATATCCTGTTTTATTCGCTGGCTGTCTTTGCACTGATTTTATGGGGCTGGCATCACTGTTCAGTACGCTGGATCTATCGACCTGATGGTATCGCCATCAGTAATACCCGCAGTCATAGCCTGTCGTCCAGACCCGAGGAATCGCACGAGGATGAATATCAACAGAGTTTCCTGCGCGCTCTAATTTCAAGCAACAAGGGCGGAGCATGGGGCTTGTTGGCACTGGTCATCGCATTCATCGCAAGTGCCTTTGCCGTCGAGGATTTTTTTCATTGGCGCAATATTACTTCCGTGCTGATCTTTATCGCCTTCCTCATCCTCGCCTTTATTCTGAACAGACGGGTCAAAACCAACAAAAGCGCGTTCATCGGTATCGTTGTGCTGATCGGACTTTTTGTTATCGGCTCACTGGTGGTTGACGGCTTCCTGTCGACACTGAATTTCAAGTCAATGCTGGTATTCGCTTCGTTTCTGGGACTGGCCTGTATCGGGCAAACCCTGGTTGCACTTCTGGGAGGACTGGACCTGTCGATACCCTTTGTGATCGGATCTTCCAATATCGGCCTGATGTATCTGCTGACATTGAATACACCTCCATGGATCGCGTTTATTGCTGTCCTGCTGATCGGGGCCGGAATTGGTTTTATTAACGGCATGCTGAGTTTCCGTCTGCAGGGTCAAGCACTGATCCTGACGTTGGGAGTCGGTTTTGCGGTCTCGGGCGGTACCCAGATTTTGACCAGTATCGGGACTGCGTTCGGTGGCAATGTATTTGGCGTAGTGCCCAAATGGCTGTCCAATATTGCCGCCATGAATGGGGTTTTCTTTGGGTTGAACTTTCCGCCTGTAGTCGTGATCTGGATTCTCGCCTCCATCATCCTGATTGTCGGATTACGTAATACGACCTGGGGAAGAAACCTTTATGCGCTCGGTGGCAGCCGTACTTCGGCTAAGCGCCTGTCCATATCCGAACGGGGTTACTGGGTTGGAATGTACACCATCAGCGGTTGTGTGTCGGCGTTTACCGGGGCGTTGCTGCTCGGCTGGAGCGGCGGTGGATTTATCGGCGTGGGAGATCAATACCTGTTCATGACCCTGGCAGCCGTGGTGGTCGGCGGCACTTCCTTGCTCGGTGGCTGGGGCGGCTACGGATTTACCGTGATCGGAGTACTGGTGTTGCAGGTATTGACTTCGTTCCTGGTTGGAATCGGACTGGATTATGAAAGCCAGCAGTTTGTATTCGGACTGCTGATACTGCCGATGGTCGCTCTGTATGCACGTTCACCACATATTCGCACACAGATATAACCGTATCCGGCGCAGCGAGACAATACAGTAAAGAACACCCATCCCTATTGGATGGACGATAATCAACCGTATTGGGCCAGCAGGTCTGCAATCCGCTTCAGAAAGATCGCGTGTTCGCAGGCTTCTTCAGAAGAAAATGACGCTTCGAGTATCTCTACCGGCCGCCCTCGAACACCAGAACAGATGCCGATACGATAGTCTTCATGCGGCCGTTTGCATACGGTGAGATATTTCCCCTGCATCGGCTGTCGCCTGAATTTATCGAGTACGGTTCGCAAATCCTCGCTATGCTCTATCGGCGGCTGGCCGTTCCTAGGTGGTCCGGCGACAGGATGGGCCCTGTGTTCTGCGATCAATCTGTTACGGGTCGCCTCATCGGTCAGTAGCGGCAATACATAAGTGCGGGTAATAAAATCATCGGTACTGGCGCGTCCCTGATCGGTTTGTACGCCGGTTGGTTTATCTAGCATTTTTCACCTCGTTGTTGCCAATCAGTCTCTCAAAAATCAGAACAGGAAGAATCAGGTACATCGACATGGCGCCGGTTCACCCCGGGCTTCCTTGATACGCAACGCCTCTTCTCGAGCCTGATCGGGTGACGAAAAGACCTTGTTCTCAAACAGGATAATCGGCTTGCGCCGATCTGAGTTAAGCTGGCCCACACACCACTCTTTATCCGGCTTGGTGCAAACGACCATATAGGCACCCGGAATCGGACCGTAGCGCCGGTTGTTCAGCACAAACAGGCATTCCGCCAGTTGATTCAGTTTATCCACATCCAGTTCACCCAATGCAGCGGCCTCCAAATCATTAAACGGAGTCAACGCAGCGCCCATGACTTCCTTACCGGTAGGTGGTTCCATCATCTGCATCCTTGGCATGTCTGACGTATGCATATTCATAATTTCTGGCGTGTTCTATTGATTATCATGGTCTGATCAGGGAGCCATTTAAGGCAGTGGACCGTCTTTCAGAAATCCCCTGATCGTATTTTCAAGAATACGCGACACATTGTTATTGTAGTTGTTATGCGAAAGACTGCCACACCAGGCAAGTGAGCCAGGCGCGAACAATGCACCGTCATTCGGGGTTTTATAGTAAATCATAT
Organism: Candidatus Poriferihabitaceae bacterium; assembly: GCA_965214625.1. Classification (GTDB taxonomy): domain Bacteria; phylum Pseudomonadota; class Gammaproteobacteria; order Arenicellales; family Poriferihabitantaceae. The sequence continues at coordinate 939,392 of OZ243962.1, forward strand.
CAGCCCTGACCTGTGGATTTTCAGTCCCGCCACCATAATAACCACGGACAGCAAAATGAATCTCTTCGTTGACCTGCAACATCAGGTTGGTATGCCCTTCGGAACGGGCCAGCAGGTAGGCATTGTGCGGCGTACCGAATGCCAGATCATAACGGTCGAGCTCGAGACCGGCGGCACCACCACCGACCAAACCAAAGTCACCGATGATTTCATCCTCACCGATCCCTTCGAAAATCCAGGCACACTCCGGTCGTTTACTGTCTTCTTCACGTCGGTAATACGAAGACACATCGAAACCATACGCCGTAAACGTCAGGCCACAGAGCTTGCTGGGTATACGCCCGCGGGCACGCCACATGCCACCGAACTTACCATCAAAGGCATTGTTGTACTCTCCAGGGTTGGCCGTCCATGCGCGGGTACCGGCCTCGCCCTTGCGGACTTCAATGATATTTTCATTGTCTGGATGATATTCACTGATCCAGTAAAATCCATCCGCACCCAGATAGATCCAGCGCCCGCCCTGGAGTTGATAGGAGTCATATGCTTCGTGCATTTTTTCTGACGTATATTCAGGATGACTGCCAGTCAATACAGTCCGATACCGGTTGAGCAAACCGACCCCTTCACGATGCAGGTCTTCGTCGGTATGCACATCAAATTGGAAATTCTTTTCTTCCAGCCAGTCAACCAGGTGCAGGTCAGCGTTAAGTTGCCACAACGATGGTGAGAGCCAGTGACGGTATTTGGGCCGCATATTCAATATCGGCCGCAGACGCGACGAATAACACACGCCACTGCCATCGGAATGCAGCGAATAGGTCGACAGACCGTATTCCCGATGTTCATTGAGATAAAGATCCGAAGCGGACATCACCGGAACCTTACCCGCCAGCAGTTGCGCGACCACCGAGTTGGTGCCAAGATTATCGTTGGAATACGCCATATAGCTGTTGGTCGGCAAAATCAGTGCAATCTTCGCGGTTGCGGTACCCCTCGGCGGACGCACCACAAACGGAATGAAATCTTCTGTATCGGGGGAATCATTTCCGCCAATGCGCAAACGGGCAGCATATACGCCGCTGTCCAGTCCTTCAGGTATCGTGAAATCAAAATCCACGTCCCAACGGGCATCGTCAATGTCATCATCGTGGAAATGAATCGCACCGTATTCTTCCGGCCTGTGGTGATAAACAATCTCATCACCAGACCAGTTGAATCCAGTCATTCCCCTGGCGGGCAGATTGATCGCGTGTCCATTCAGGGCACTCGCCGACGTGTCAACGACCCAAGTCGATGCAATATGGGTCGTGATATTGGCATGAAAATCCCAAGCACCCGTGACCTTGGTACGCAGTTCCCCGGAACAGGCCTGAAAACCCGATGCCAGCGCTTCGATTTCGGATTTAGACAACGCTTCATGGCAAACCCTGGGGCGATCAATCTTACCGTTATAGACATGGGTCTGCTCCGGCAATTCCACCGGTTGACGGGCTTCGCGATAGTGTGCACCGAAAATCGTCCGACCGCTTCTTTCTCGCAGCGTTGATGCCGCCATCAGCAACGGCGCATCATTGACACCGGCAATAAGACTGTTGGTTGCCTCTACCCTTGCCGTGGTTTCGTCGGCGGGATACAGCAACGACATACCGAGGCCACCGTTGGTACGGGTAACCATCGGTTCTTGACACAACGTAACCCGACCGCTTTTTGCATCGAATGTCGCTGCCACCAGATACCAGACCTTGAGAATCAGTTTCTTGCCGCTCGACAGACGCATCACCTGCCCCTTACCGTCACCGATTTCCACTGACAGACAGCCGTCATCGTCGATGAATAACCCATACCCGCATTGGGTCGACTCAGCCCATTTGGTGATAATGCCCTGTCTTCCCTTGTCAGGCGTAGTCGGAAAAATATATGCCTGCAAGGTAAAACTATGGAGATTCATCCTGTCATCCTGAGGAATAATCACGTAGGAACCACCATGAATCCGCTGGTTGTGCCCCGGCCAAGTTCGGTTGCAAGGTGCTGAAATCTCCTCTTCCTTGTAACCCGGGCCATCGGGGTTGGTGTCGCCATGGATCAGGCGGACAATCTGCGCGTCGTAGGCCTCGTTGTTCTCTGAATTCACATGGAACTTGATGTTGTCTCCGGGACACACAGAATACTTATCGCTATACCCTGTAATTCGTAACATGGTTTTTCCCCAACCTTGAATATCTAAAAATCAGTTTTGTTTGCGTGGAACTCATGCGTCGATGAGACCCGTTCAATCTCTCTTTCGGGAACCGTGGACATCTCCATCTTATAGGCCAGATACCAGATCATGCCCACCCCGAGAGCCCACCAGATAATCTGCCAAGCCCAGATTGACGGCATCGCAAAATTCCACGCCGTATAACCGGCATCAGGCTCTCCAAAAAGACGGTTTCCAATCACGGCACCGGGACCGATTGCAAAAAATATCCAGATCAGCACGATCACCCCGGCAACCGGTTTCGTCCAGCGCCGGCGTACCATCAACGGACTGTATTGTTTCAGAAAATAATGGAACCTGTCGCGTCGTGGCCTATCAGCATCGTTGCGCCCGATCACTGAAATGGTGAGACAGACCACAATATTAAAAAACATACCCCATGCAGCAGAATGAATAGTCCAAGGCCACCGTCCCCAAGGTAGCGAGTCGGCTGCCAGCCTCTGCCCGATCGGCTCGGTCATAATGACAGCAACCAGTCCGGCAAACAAACCCAGCGTGGCCGCTTGACGGGTAATCCACGGGAACCAGGTGACCGCAAGCAGTGATGGCCATAGCTGAAATCCAAAGGATACCGCAAGACCACCCAGTAACAGGGTCGCGTCCATTGAAAAGGTTGCAAGCAGCATCGCAGCAAGGAACACCAAACCGGTGCAAAGCCGTCCTGCCTTTTTTTGTTTGTCATGATCCGCATCGGACTGGATATAGCGATGATAGACATCCCGCGTCAGGATACTGCCGGTCGCTGACATGAAAGCACCCGCTGTCGCTTGTAATGCGGCAATCGCACAAACCGCGAACACGCCGATCAACCAGGGCCAACCGTCTCCGATCAGCCTTATGAAATGGGGTACCAGGGTACTGCCATCATAGTCGCTCATAACGGGTAACAGTTGTGCGCTCGCAATACCGGCCTGATCCACCTCGGCATCGGCACCGAGCAGGCGTGCGCTGACACCGATCAGGGTGGCGAACGAGACCATGATAAAGCTGATACAAAATGCGGCCCCCCAAACCTGATGAATGGCAAAGCCGCGTGGAGACCGACTCGAAAAACCCCACATCGAAATCGCCGGGGAAGCGTGAATCCCCATCACTGACATCATAAAGGTCATGCACATGATGGCAGTCCAGGGTCCACCCGAAGGTGCTTCGATACCGAGTCCTGCAGTCCACTGAATAACACCCGGAATAACAAAATATCCGGGATAGTCACCGCCACCGGAGCCATTGGTATGACCCCAAAGGCCGGTGGTTTTCTGTGCAATATCGGCCAACCCGATATTGAGGGCATCGAACCCCCCGACCAGCTTGAGTGCAAATACGCCAAGCACAATGATCCCGAAGGCAAACAGGACAAACTGCACCACCGCGATTTTCGCGACAGCCTGCATGCCTCCGGTGACCGAATAGAGCAACACAAAGCCTGACAAGACCCACATTGCAACATCACGGGATATCGCACCATCGGTCAATTCGCTGATCAGGAAACCAGATGAACCAAACAATATCGCGACAAACGGAACACCGAATAATACGGCAATGCCTACAGAGACAATTCTGAGCGCATGGCTGTCGAAATAATCCGAAAACATCTCTCCGGAAGTCATATAGCCAAAGCGACGCCCCAACATCCATTGCCGTTTAAGCAGTACCGTACCCGCCAACGCCGCAGCAACACCATAAAAGGCCGTATTGACAAACTGGAACCCGTCACGGAATACCAGAGCGGGATAGCCCATGAAAGTCCACGCTGCCAGGGTGACGGCAGTAATCGAAAGGGAAAAAACCCACGGCGACAGTTGTCGTCCGGCAAGGAAAAAATCGCTGGCGGTATGCGCCCTGCGCAGTGCACGAATGCCCCAGAACAAACAATATGCCCAGTAAAGCATCAAGAACATCAACAGCCAGATCATGCTATCGGTCATCACGATCGCCCGGCAGACAAACTACACTACACATTGTTGTGCATGGATTATGGCGCTGGCCATCACTCCAGCGAATCACCAGACAATCTGCCTGGGAGCCTGCGGCACCTGCGCCCAGAACTCAGGATCATGGCCATAAAATATGCGGGCACCCGCTCTTTTCAGTTTGCGCAACAACAACAGTGAATCGAGCATCTGACTGCGATTGTGCACCAGATGCGGCAAATGCAGATTGGTCAGGGTTTCTTTCAGATAACAGGCATCAGCGGTCAATACGATTGTGCCCGAATCAAGCCGAACCTTGAGCGATTGATGACCCGGAGTATGGCCGAAAGTCGGCACCGTAACGATCCGCCCATCACCGAACAGATCATGCTCTCCATTGACCGTCTGAACCAGATGTCCGTGATTGTAATCGGTCGGGGAATAACCATTGGCCTTGATAAATTCCGGAGTGTGTCCGGCTTCCCATTCACGTTGCTGAATGATGATCTTTGCATTCGGAACCAGTTCATTGCCACCAGTGTGATCGAAGTGGAGGTGTGAATTAACCAGATATTCGATTCTGCCGGCATCGATATCGAGTTGCTCAAGACGAGACTTTATATCCTCGCCCTGACGAAATTCGACTTTGAACAAATCCGCCAGCGCGCCGATTCTTGCCGGTGCGTCATGCTGACACTGTGGGTGGAGCCCGGTATCGAACAACACCTGACCGCTCGGATGATCAATCAAATAAGCCGGCACCGGAAAACGAATCCTGCCCGCCTTACCTGCGAGCATCATACTCAGCTCGGAGGTCAGCCAGCCACACGTCATGCCATACAGTTTTATCGACACGTCATCTGTCTGTGCGTTCACGAATGATGCGCAGCGCCTCTTTGAGGTATACCCGGAACACATCATAGTTTTCACTCATCGGGAAATGCCCGATATCTTCCATCTCAATGTAAACACCCCCCTTGATCTGGCGCGCGGTATTTTCAGTGGCCTCGGGAGGTGTCAGGTAGTCATAGGTTCCGGTCATCATGATGACCGGACATTTGCGCCCCTGAATGTTACCTAACTCTTCACGCAGATCATGATCCACCGAGTAAAAATACAAGTCCCCCTTGAACGCTTCCGAACCCTGTGTGTAATAATGCCAAGTCAGCCAGCGATCCATCTCCGGTGATTGGGGCGCCATCAGATCCCAGACTCCACTGCCACAGACTTGGGCCGCATTGGCGTGAGGGTGGCGCCACCAGTCCAAATAAAAACCGGGAGCGTAATCGGCGGCCTCTACCGGAATCACTGCCTTGAAACGGTCTGGCCGTCGCAGGGCAAGCTGCAATGCGACATTGCCACCAAACGAGGACCCCATGAAAATCGGCTTTTTCAATTCCAGCGCATCGCACAGGGTAACGATAAAATTACAGTAATGCTCAGCAGTCAGCTTGTATTCCTGTTTCCACCACTCGGTGTTGTGAGGCGGGTCGGATTTTCCATGCCGGGGCAAATCATAGGCAATTACATTGTAGTGCCGTGTAATTTCTTCGTCTTCAAGCAAACCACGCCACTGGTGATTATGGGCGCCCGCAGTATGTTGGCAGATCAACGGTTGCCCCTTGCCATTGTACAAGTAGAAAACCTTGTACTCCTGGCCGTCGACATCGATAGTTACGTAGCGACCGGTGACCGGTGAGTGTTTTACCATTTTATTGTTCCTGGAAACGCTGTTTTTAGTTTACCGTCTGACAGAATCATCACATCAGACGGGTACGCCACTTTTGCGTAACAGTTCAAATTGCACCGTGAAATTACGGAGATTCTTCATCAGTACCAGATGATTGCCCTCGATCTTCAGGTCCTTGCGAAAGCTGGCCGACCAGATACCATGGTACATCGGTTTTGGCATCGGCCGGGAAAACTCCCGCCAGGTCTGTGCCGAAGCACGCAGTGCAAAATCGTAGGCATCCAATGGACCTGGATCGATATTCATGCTTTTCACCTTGCCATCGTGCATCTCAATAATCACCTTGCAATCGGTCATGTCGTACATGAACGAGCAAGTGTAATACTTGGCCATGGCACCAATGGTTTCATCGCTGTTTGTCAGATTGGCATATTTGTCTGCCCAGGATTTAATGTCTTGTTTCATCTTCCATACTCTTCAATTACATAATCAACCGGTTAAGTTGCAGAAACCGATTTAACGGGTTTCCCGCCGGACAGGGCCTTCACCGTTTGGCAGATTTGCCGCTCGACTTTGCCGAGTCACCGCTTGGCTTTTCTGCTTCAATAATTTCCTTGTTATACCCGCCAAGAATATTACTGATGTTGCTGATTTCACCGGGCGACATGCCAATCTCTTGCAACAGGTTGTCGACAAACGGCATTTGTGCCCGATAACGCAACGCCGAATTGACTACGTTATCGGCAAGACTGCTGCCGGGGGCACCTGTACCATCACCCTCTCCCGGTCCAGAACCGCTACCGCCACCATTTGAACCGGACCCCTGAGGATGGCCATCACTGAATCCGGGCAGTCCGTTGACTTCCAGAATCTTGATCATGTCGATGTTCTGCATCGGCTTGACGGCTTCGCGGATGATCGATTCAAGGTTACCCGCCAGCTTCATGCGCAAAGCGCTGCGGCGACTGGCATCACTACGCATATTTTCTGCTTCATTGAGCAATTGCTTACCGGCCGCATCGACTTCATAACGCAGTCTGGCCGCGAGTGACGCATACTTCTCTGCCTGCTCACGATCTGCAGAGGCTTCTTTTTCGGCCTTGGCAAGAGTAGTCAACTGAATGGCTTCACGCTCTACCTGTCGTGCAGCATTGATCAATTCAACCTGCTTGCCACGCTCTGCAATCTCGAGTTCACGCACTGAAGAGACCTTCTCCTCGGCGTTGACCACTTCGGCTCGGGCATTCTCTTCATCGGCATTGGCTTTTAACACTTCCAGCGATTTTCTGATAACCGCCAGATCGCGTTCCTGTTCTTCCAGTTTCAGCTTCTTGGCTTTCTCTATATCCCGCACCCGGATTGTTTCTTCGCTTTCGATACGCGTCGCATCGAGATTTCTCTGCTGCTGGATTTGCAGCTTCTTGACTTCTTCCTGGGCCTTGATCTGCGCCTGTTCGGACTCCCGGAAACGCTGTGCCTCCTCCTTCACGACATCGGCCTTCTGCCGGGCTCTGCGTATCGCAATTTCCTCCTGTTGCTGCAGGCGGACATATTCATTCTCCTTCTCGATCTCCAGAGCTCTGATCTCGGCTTCCAGATTCTTCTGCTTGATCTCGACCTCCGTGTCCTTTTCGACTTGGTTACGCAGCCTGCGCCGTTCTTCAACCTCTACCGTCAACCGGTGTTCGCGTAATGAGCGTTCAACCTCAATGGCCTGCTCCTGGGAAATACGTGCTATTTCGATTTCCTCGTCGGCCTTGATTCGCGCCTCTTCCGCTTCGCGTTCCTGATTGGCACGTTCCACTGCGATGTCTGTGCGTTCACTGGCACGTTGTTTTTCGATTTCCCTTTGCTGCGCGAGCCGCGAGAATTCGCTCTCCCTCTCGATGTCCAGTTCCCGTATCTCGGCTTCCAGGTTCTTGTTGCGGATCTGGATACGGGTATCCTGCTCGATGTCGTTACGTTTTTTCTTGCGCAGTTCGATCTGTTCGGTCAACTGCGTCAGACCTTCGGCATCAAACGCATTCGATGGATTGAACGCTTCGAGCGCCGCCTGATCAAGTCCAGTCAGGGAAACCGCTTCAAGTTCAAGACCGGTCTGGCTGAGCGAGTCTTCCACCAGTCCCTTCACCGACTTGATATAGTCACCGCGGTGTTCTTGCATATCGTCCATGCTCATCTGTGCGGCAACGATACCAAGAGCATCAACAAACCGGCCTTCCACCAGTTCACGCAGTCCCTCCGGTTCCAGGGTGCGTTTGCCGAGAGAGCGTGCCGCAGTGGACACCGCTTCCCGATCAGGCTTTACACGCAGATAAAATTCCGCCACCAATTCAACCCGCATCCGGTTTTTGGTAATCAGTGACTTGTCACCGCCGCGCCGGACTTCAATGCGTAATGTACGCATGCCGACCGTGGTTACATTATGAATAATCGGCAATACAAACGCCCCACCACTGATGACCACCTTTTCACCGCCAAGACCGCTCCGCACAAACGAAACCTCCTTCGAAGACCTGCGGTATAGCCAGTGCAGCAAATAAACCGCGATCGCAATCGAAAGTCCAATCAAAATGATTACAGCAATAATGTCTGCACCCGTCATAATTTCACGCTCCTGTCTTGTTGTGCCTGCGGTAGTTGTACACTGGAAACAACGTCATGAATGCGATCTCGAATCATTCATTGCGGCCCGATAGATAACGAAACCAAAGATAATCTTGTTCAAAAAGTCGGCAAGGTTATAAATGATATTCAGACTGTTGGTATCGACACCGCCACCCAGATGTTCGATAAAGTATCCGAGCGGGTAAATCGCCCAGCCGATCGTGACAATCAATCGCAAGCCGTTAAATGCCAGATGAGTGGCGTCATTGCCACTTTTGGCATTGACCCGGCCCGCTTCTCCCATATACAGTTCGCCCAGAATGTACAACCAGCCAATCAACCCGATCAGGAAACCGAGGGTAACGCTCATATAGCCCGCAGCGCCCAAAAATTCTCCGATTATCATGACCAGGGAACCGATCAGCAGACGCCAAAACAACGCAGTGGAAGCCTGCGTCACTGCGACCAGGACCACATAAAACAAAACAATCTGCATCGGATGGGTCAGTGCCCAATCAACGTATCGCAATATAATCGGCGCAGTACCCGTATCCACCCACATTTGCCGTGTATAGTGGTAATGAATTGCCGAAACCAACATCACTACACCCACCAGCGTCATCGCAGTGTGCCATCGGCCTGCGACCCGGGTTCGCTCCAGCAGGAAGAAGATCGTTGCACCGATCATGGCTATCGACATCAGCCAGAATGTGCCACCTACAACGTCAGTGGGTAACAGCGTTTCGTTCATCAGATATGTGGAGCCAGGTGGTTATTGATACACGTTGGATATATATATCATTCGTCATATATCCTAGTCAATAGTCCATATTACTAAGGTCTCCCTATCCTCCCCGGGAGACGACTCACAAAAATCACCGTTCGGATGATGGCCCCGACTTATCCGGATTTTTGGACATGATCAGCATCCGCCATGGTCATCACCAGTCGCAGGCGGAAATTGTCGGCGATGATCGCGACAATCAGTAGAACACCGATCACCACCATTTGCAGATAGGAGTTTATACGCAACAGATTCATCCCGTTTTGAATCAGGATGATGAAGACCGCGCCCAGCACCACATTCGACAGACGCCCGACACCACCGAACAGACTGACGCCGCCGATCGCGCACGCCGCAATCGAAAGCAGCGGATAGTTCGAACCGATATTGGACTCACCGCTTTCAAGCCGTGCGGTCAACAACAAGGCAGCAATCCCGGTAATGAACGATGAAATGACGTAAGCACCCAGCAGATAAAATCGTGTATTGATACCGGAAAGGCTGGCCGCTCTGATGTTTCCACCGATCGCGTACAGGTATCGTCCCATTGGTGTCCAATTGATGAATACATACATCACGGCGACACACAATGCAGTGATCCAGACCGGCACCGAAATGCCAGCCACCTCACCGTAACCGAATACATTGGCAAAGGATTCTGGTGCGCCGTAAATCGGCGTGCCGCCGGTAATGGTGAGTGCCAGTCCAAATACGATGGACGACATCGCTAACGTCATAACAAACGGCGAAACCCTGAAAAATGCGACGCCGATACCATTGATCGCACCAATCGCGACACTCGCACCAAGGCCCGCCAGACAACCGATGAACACCGCTTCCCAACCGCTGCCATAACCGGACCATAGTGAAACCATGGTCATCGACGAAACCACCGAAGTCATCGCCAACATCACACCGACCGAGAGATCCAGACCTGCGGTCAGCATCACAACCATCTGCGCCATTGCCACCAGAACCAGATAGGTTGATTGTCGGGAAATTCCGAACAGGTTTCTTTCAGTCAGGAAATTCTCGTTAAAGAGACTGAATCCGATGACAGCAATCCCCAGAAACCAGGGCAAGACGCCACCTTTTATAAACAGGACCGAGGCTGTGCGTCGGGTTCTGGCGACTGCATGTGATAATTCCGGTGTCATTATTATGGTCACTCTGCTATTCAAAAAAATAATTCGACAATGTCTTTTCCGCAAGCTCATCACGGCCTAGTTCGGCACGCATCAACCCTCGGTGCATCACATAACTGCGGTGGGTCAGGTTGACGATCTCTGACAGGTCGGAAGAGATTAACAGAACACCAGCGCCGGCTTCACACACATCCCGGATCAGACGATATATGGATGCACGGGCGCCGATATCGACGCCTACCGTGGGTTCATCAAGAATAAACAATTTGACATCCCGCACCAGACTTTTTGCAACCAACACCTTTTGCTGGTTTCCACCGGAAAGATGTTCAAGTGATTTTTCTATGCTGAGCGGATTCAGGCTCAATCGCCGAGCGACTGCTCCTACAACACTTTTCTCACTTTGCCGTTTAAGCAAAAAACCACTTGTGAACTTCGGTAATCCGAGCGAGGGCAATGAGACATTTTCCCTGACGTTTTGCATCATCACCAAACCTTCCGCCCGCCGATCAGACGGAAGATACAACATTCCGCGATCCAGCATAGCACGCGGACTCAGGTCATTGATCCGCTCGGCACTGTCATAAATTCGGTCATCCAGATACGAAATATGCCCAGACCTGATCTTTTCGAGTCCGAAGCAGGCCCGACCGATTTTCGCCTTCCCTGAACCGATCAACCCCGCTATACCCACCACCTCCCCGGCATGGACCTGAATCGAAACACCACGGGTTACCGTATTAATCAGACTCATGTCCTCTACATCAAGTAACAGTCTGCCGGCGCAGGTATTGATTTTCGGAAATACATTTTGCAACCGTCTTCCGACGGCCATTTCCACTAACCTGTCTTCGCTGGTATCCGCCGACAGAACAGTCGAGATGCGTCTGCCATCACGTAATATCGTAATTCGATCACTGATCCGGTAAATCTCATTGATACGATGCGTTATGTAAATCACCCCAACGCCTTCGTTATTCAGGGCTTCGATCATCGAATAGAGTCGATTGGCTTCATGCTCAGTCAGCGAGGCAGTCGGTTCATCAAGGATCAAGATGGAAGGTTTGGTGCGGAACGCCTTGGCAATTTCGACCATCTGCTGTTCTGCACGCGAAAGGTGCATCACCGGCATATCCGGAGCAAGTTCGAATCCCAGACTATCCAAGACCCGGCAAGCCTGCTCCCGAAGGTTCGATTTCCCAAGGAAAGGCCCTCTCAGTGATTCGGAACCCAGAAACAGATTTTCTTCGACTGTAAGTTGGGGAATCAGTGAAAACTCCTGGAACACTGCACTGATACCGAGCTCGCGTGCGTGCTTGACTGAGCCGATCTCGACTTCTTCATCATTCAGGAATATCTTTCCTGAAGTCGGCCGGATTACCCCGGCGATAATCTGGATTATGGTGGATTTGCCGGCACCGTTCTTGCCGAACAGGGCATGAACTTCACCCGAGCGAACCTCGAGGTTGACCTGGTCCAGAGCCAGTGTACCCGGAAATTTCCTGGAAATATTTTTCAGTCGCAACAATGGCCCGGCCTGGTTATGAACCGGAGGCATGCTGGAAGGCCGTCTGTCCATGCTGTCGTCAGTCTACGGAAAACCGCGGAATCCATCCGCTCGGAGCCAGAGTCGTAGAAGTATCAAATCCGTCAACCGTGTCCGGAGTGACAAGAAAAAACGGCGGCTGGACATGCTCGGTCATCCGACCGGTATCATTGTATTCGGGGCGCCCTCCGGTTGCCATGTCCTTGGCCTCCAGTAACCGGACCGACTGATCAACCGCGATCCGCGCCTGGGTGATCATCTGATCCGATGGCACCATGGCAACGGCGTTTCGCTTGAGAAAAATATGCATCCCCGGCGTGTAATAATACGCCACCAGCCTGATCTGCTTTTCCATGTTTCGCTCCCTGATTGCACCAACCGCCCCTTCGATAGTGGTGGCAGTGCCAACAATATAGTCGAGTTCCACCTTTTCCCCCGAAGTCATTGTTTGCAAAATGTTTTCGACCAGTTCCAGCTGCACCGCCTTGCCGGTATCCCCCCATCGTGTCGCCAGTATCCGCACATGTGTATCCTTGAGCGCGGCACGGCATCCTCGATCACCATCAACTGACCAGCCAGCCCCCGGTGGGCCGGGGAACCAGACCACTTTGACGACCTCATCACCGTTGCGAGGCTGATCAGCTACCCACTTGCATGAGACGTAACCCATGTTGTAGAAACTTTGCAATGAATTGGCATCGACTGCCGTATTCAAACCGGTGATGATCACCACGACCGGAATACCCTTCGCTCTGATCACATCAATCTGTTTGGCATTACCATCTCTGGAAATAGGGGCGATGACCAACGCTTCGGCACCGTTTGAAATGCAATCTTCGACCTGATTCAGTTGCCTCTCCAGATTGGTATAACCACCTGCCTCGACCAGCGTTATTTTTTGTCCAAGACGCCGGCCCTCAGAAATAATGCCATAAGCGACACCCGCAAAATAGGAATCCTTCATATGGGGGAAAGACACACATATATGATGCTTGCTGGCCACCTGCCCGGATGACAGCGGCACATAATCAACCCGCTGCAGTTGCTCAACCTGGTTTCTCGAATCGGTCCAGCAATCGATGTCGCCGTCTGTACAGGCGGGGTTGTAAACCTGGATTTCGGTTGGCCACCATGGACCGTCTTCGGCCATCGTCGGCAACATCGGCAAGAGCATGACTACCAGCACAACCACTAGCAGGATCAGGGTGGGGCTGTTGGGTAGTCTGTTCACGTCATTATCATCGTCTGTCGGTAATAATGCACACAACCCACACTGAAATCAATCAGCCGGATTTGCGAATCGGCACAAAGTATCTGTAAACTATGTGGATTGTACCCACAACGAAACGACATGACCGACACAATTGCCACAAGCACGGGATCTCAACCCGGTCTTCGGATTGTGATAGCCGACGATCACGCACTGGTACGTGGCGGATTAGCCCTGTTGATCGACATGGCTGCACCCGGAGCAGAAATTTTGCAGGCTGGCAGTCTGGAACAAGTCACCGAGATTCTCGCACAAGAGACCCCTGTGAGCCTGCTGTTACTGGATTTGCTGATGCCGGGAATGCAAGGAGAGACCGGTATTAGGCGCATTACGGATTCGTGGCCTGACATTCCGGTTGTGATTGTTTCGATGAAAGAAGATACCGAGACCATCCGACGGCTACTGGCAGCCGGAGCGATGGGCTATATCCCGAAAACTTCCAGCCCCGATATTACGGTCAGCGCCATCCGTCTAGTGCTGGATGGAGGCATCTATATCCCCCCACATGTCCTGCGCCTGAATGAAAACCTGTCCAGCCCTTCACCGGACTCTGCCGACTACCGGCCATCAAGCCACCAGGGGAATTTGACACGTCGGCAACTACAAGTCTTGGAACTGATCAAATCCGGTAAATCCAATCATGCGATCGCCAGTGAATTGGGATTGACGACCGGTACCGTAAAAATGCACGTTTCCGGAATCTTCAGGAAACTGAATGTAACCAATCGCACCGAGGCCGTCGCAACCTGGTCCAGAATCAACGGCTGATTTTCAAGATCACCCCCCACCGATCAATCAGACATCGGCCTGCACGTTGACCATGTTCGAGAGCAATGACCGTAATCTGGCTGGCTGTACCGGCTTGAACATAACCTGATAGCCGTACCCGGAAATATCCCGTAAATGATCTTCCTGCACGTCTCCGGTCATAATCACCGTTGGAATCGTGTGGCCGTTGATTTTCTGAACACGGCTAGCAATCTCGACACCTTCCGCTCCACCCGGCAACCGATTATCAGCGATAATGACATCCGGTGGTAGCGCGTCATGCTGTTTGACTACCGCCATGACTTCATCGATGTTGCGTCCTGTCACCACTACGCAGCCCCAAGATTCCAACAGTTGCCGGGTCGCCTTCAAAACCTCGACATCGTCTTCGATCAATAACACCCGAATCCCCTGCAAACCATGCATCAGGTTCTCAAGCAACCCGGCTTGGGGCGATTTTTCAATCACTCTTTTTTTGCTGAGCGCAACCAGGATCGCAAACCGTGACCCCTTGTCAACCACCGAATCACATTCAATCCGGTGGGACAAGCAGACTGCCAGACGTTTGGCGATCGCCAGTCCGAGCCCGAGTCCCTTGCTCCTGTCTCGCTCTTGGTTATCGATCTGATGAAAATCTTCAAAAATTTTCAGCGCTTCGTCATCCGGGAATCCACGCCCGGTATCCCACACCTCAATCGCAACCCTACTCCCTTTCCTGCGTACTCCGAGGAGAATACGCCCCCGTTGGGTATAACGAATCGCATTGGACATGAAATTACCCAGTATGCGCTCCAATAAAATCGGGTCACTGCGCACACATACACTTGAAGGCACCCCCTGAAAGTCCAGATTCTTCTGTTGGGCCACCGGTGCAAACTCCGTGAACACCCGACTCAATACTTCCTGGATCGGGAAATCCTCAACATTGGGCTGTATCGCTCCGGCCTCAAGTTGTGACACATCGAGCAGTGCACTCAGTTGCCGGGCCGTAGAAAGTGATACCGCATCAATGCTTTCAACCACCGCGAGTGCATCAGAATTGTGTATTTTCTGTCGTAATGCGGCAATATACATTTGCATTGCTTGCATCGGCTGTCGTAGATCGTGACTTGCGGCAGCCAGAAACATCGACTTGGCCCGGTTTGCTCTCTCCGCTTCCTCTTTCGCATCCTGCAAATCCTGACCCTGACTCCACAAATCGTGCTTCAAGCGGTTGAAGCTGCGACTCATCCGACCGAGTTCATCGCGTCTGGCCATGATCACTTTTTCAAATTCAGATTCCTCCACCTTCTGCATTGCGGTAAATGCATTGATCGTGTCGGTCAGCAGTTGCAGGGGTTTGGAAATATTCCGTCTGACTATCAACAACAGCATCAAGATAAAAAACAGCGTCGCCACAAGCAAGGTCAAAATGACGAAACCAATCGCAATGCGCTCGGTATAGACCGCATGTCTGGCCGATTCTCGCCTGATGGTTCCGACTCTGTCGGTCAGTGTCCCAAGGTGACCCATCAATACGGCTTCACTGTGAATAATGCCCTGCATGATTTCCGGATTGACTGGAAGAGAGAGCGCGTCAATCTGCTGAAGCAGCTTGATAGCCCATTCATAGTGTACCTGCGCGGCCCGTCTCAGGTTGAAAAGGTTTTGCAACAACGCTTCGCTGTGTCGGCTCAATATGGTTTCATTCTCATGCAATTGCACTACCGATCGTCGAATAAACTCCTCGGTAACCTTGATGCTTTTCTGAACTTTGTTCTCGTCTTCAAAATATCCTGAAAGCAAATCTGATTGCATCGCCGGAACCTTTGCAGCAATCATGATTCCCTCGGTTTCCAGTACTCGGCTTACAATTTGTGTTCGAATATTTTCTACTGAAACATATAGTGGCAGTGTTGTTTCGGTCATTCGCTCGGCTTCGTCACCAACAATACGTAATTGCGAAACCGCAACAAATCCGACAACACAGAAACCGGCGACCTCGACCGCAATCAGGATCAATATTTTCCGGTCCAACGATAGTTGATTGAAGATTTTGTTCAGACTTTGCATGTCATCTGAGATCAGGCAACCCGGTTGAGGTCTTTGCCAGAAAAACCCCGCATCAATTGATTTAAAGGGGATATTGACAGATTCCTCATTATGGAAGAATCCCTCAAAAGGACCTGATTTTGCTCTAAATAGGGTCCATTATAGGTTCTTTTCACTGGATCTTCACTTTCCCTTCGGTCTATTCCCCTGCGCCATGTCTTTCATTTCCAAGCTGAATCAGTACACCGCTAATCGGGGACAGGCGACTCGAGGCCCCGGGATGACATTCCTGCCCTGTTGTTGGGGTAACAGCATCTCGTTCCCACAGTGTATCGCCCCTCGGGCGATCACAAATAGCAAACGAACATCAGATGAACCTGTCAAAAATCACTGGTAATCCAGCTGCGCAAATGCGCGAGTCAGTCGAATATCTGCACTATGTATATTTTGTGTTCAAAAATAGGCAGTTAGAATATATCAACGGTCACATCGACCCTGACTATCAAATATCTATCAAATAAACTGAGACAATTCCTCAATATTTGGGCTGGTCCACAAAGGCAGATATGTTCGATGTCGACGCCCAGTGGATGAACCGTCTATAACAATCTTTCCATCATTGACAACCTCTTTCAACAAGTGCGAAGCCTCTGCAGAATTTTGATCCACAATCCCGAATCTTTCCCGCAGTGTAGCATTGGTCATCTTGCGATGAGTCACATAGCAAAAACAGGCATGCAAGTAGCAGGCGGCGGATACGATCCACCCTGCTCAAATCTTTGATATCCTTGTGTGCAAACAGTATCGCACGTGTAAATTCTCTAGACCCCTCAACAACGGGGCAGGTAACTGAAGCAGTTCCACCTGAGGAATCACCTTGTCAATTCTACTGTCACGCATCTTCACAGATACCAAAATGACGCATAAGGGAAGCAATATTTCCCTTGACTACGCGCTTGTACATAGTGCGATCAGACATGATCTGTTTCCGGTTGGAACCTTCGAAGTTGCGTACCTGAACACCATTTCTCAAAGATACTTCTAGAATTGGGAGGCTAGGGTAGCCGATCTCGTTTCGCTGAGAAAATTGTGACCTGATTTGACAGCATCCAAACCAGTGGAATCGATTGCAAAGCTGGGCTGGTTATCCTCTTTTCAATGCCTGGCTTGCTCCTTGTGCAAGTGCTTCTTTTTGTGACGTCACAATCGTTTCATGACGACGCAGCGCATCTTCATCAAAGTCATCTACCGGACCTGCCACAGGTGTAAAGTGATTATGCCGGTCCCATCCCCGAACCAGCATGGCATAATCCTTCTTGGCAACCCGTTGTTTGACATCGGGACGCAAGTAGCGAATCGCCAGTCCAATACGCCTGTCAGCCGATGTATTGGGTCCGGAAGAATGAAACAGTCGACCGTGATGCAGTGAAATTTCGCCGGGCTGAAGTTCAATATCAACCGCCTCATTCTCATCAATACTGGTCACCACTTCCTGTCCCCTTGAAAGAAGATTTCGATCGGCAAACGTATCTTTGTGTTCCAGCAGACGATGGTGATGGGAACCGGGGATAAACCGCATGCAACCGGATTCTTTAGTCGATGGCGACAGTGCCAGCCAAGCGGTCACTTCCCCCTCAGTCGGACCGAGTCCCCAATAGGTCAAATCCTGATGCCAACTGACTATTTTGTCTGTTCCGGGTTCCTTGATGAAAAATTCCGCTGACCATGCCAGCAAATCCGGTCCCAGCAGACCACAGGCAACCTCCACAATGGTCGGGTGTTTCACCAGTTCGGCCGCTTGGCGGCAAACATAATGGGCATTCACCCTGAGATAAGTCGAAATCGGTTGCGGCAGCTTTTTATCCCGGTAACACCGTTCCAACGCTTCCAAGCGGCCCCTTTGACTGTACGCCTCTTCGTTGGACATAACCCGGATACCGGTCAAGTAACCGCGCTCATGGTACTGGTCGATTTGCTGTTGCGACAAACTAGTGGGCATTGCCTGTCCCCCGGAGAAATATGACTGCGGCAAGCGATACCGTCGAATTGAATTTTCTGATAAATCCAATGATATCAAGAGACCCCGACAAGTCGCGCTTCGATCCAGTCACAACAACTCGATCAGATCCAAAGGCGATCGGCTGAGACGTTCGACACCCTCGTTGTGAACCAGCACCGAATGACCCCAGCACATCGCCAAACCGGCCTGCGAATCCATCAGAATCATGTGCAGAAAAAATACATTGCCCGGTTGAATCAACAGGGGATTGCCCTCATAAAACATCGGAAAATCAACCCAGATTGGATTATACACCGCACCCATGCCATAGCCACAGGCCTGCAGCCGGGCATGCTGAAATCCATGGGCATCAAACACCCTGGCATGAGCATCAAACACATCGCCCATCGGCCGACCGGGCTGAAGCGACGCTTCACATGCTTCAAGTGCTTCGACGGTCGCAGCATGCATTTTCCGTTGCTGACTGTTTGCCTTGCCAACCACCAGAGTTCGCATCATTGCGGCATGATAGCGTCGATATGCCCCTGACCATTCCAGCGTCAACTGGTCCGTTGGCGATAGCCGTCTCCTGCCGGACTGGTACCGGCAAAGCAATGCCGCCTCACCTGATCCGATAATAAACTCGTTGCCGGCATAATCTCCGCCCCCCTTGAACACCGCACCTTGCATTTCAGCCAGAATGTCACCTTCAAATGCATTCGCTGTCGTCGTTCGGATTGCCGCCTCCAACGCATCGTCACTCAATTGGGCGGCCTTTCGATGATACGCAATTTCTCTCGGGCTCTTGTCTCTGCGCAACACCCTCACCAGATCCGATGCCTCGATCAGCGTCGCCTTGCCTTCAAACGCTTCAAAAACCAGTTGTCCATTAAACGCAGTCAGTCCCGCTGTACTGGTTTCAATACCAAGTCGCCGGTTTTCAAGTTCCATTGATCGAACCAGTGCCAGCAAATCCGAACCAGGATTGGCGCCTTCGACTTCTGACCATAGATGGATTTGTTCATCACGCAGAATCGAGGTCTGCTGTGCCTGTCTCAAATCCGGTGCCCGTGTCAGTAGTTGGATCTCGCCGGTCCGCGAAACGACCATGCACTGGAACATCGCAAATCCAAACGTATCGTATCCGCTCAGATAGAACTGACTTTCCGGTGCAAACAGCAAGAGTCCGTCCAGTCCCCGGCTGTGCATGGCCGTCGCGGTTCGTTGCAACCGTTGTTCAAACTCCTCCAATTCGAAGTGTACTGCCACATTACTCGCCGGGATCACTCACTGTCGATGGTAAGGGAAAGCATCAACCGGGGCAACAAACAAGCCGTTGTCCGGCTGCTACTGTAATGGATTTCGACAGCCGGCCAACCTCCCCATGTCCCGGACCAGCCCCCTGCCTGACGCATCCATGCATCATGGCATTCTATTCAAGCAGAGTGGCCAGAGGCGGGCAATCACTTCTTGCATTATCGGTTCGGGAACGGTGTCGATGCATCGCCCCTTTCGCACAATGCGGTCGAGCATGCGGGGTTGGTCACAGCGAATCACGCCGGTGATTCGGGTACCCACGTCCTGAAGAGAGATGGCGAAACCACGTCGACATGCTAATTCCCTCCCGTCGTCACGGGCAGGACGACGGGCACACCGGTCAGCTTGTTAAAGGCGGTCGGAGAAACAATCAGTACCGGCCATCTTCCTTGTTGCTCATACCCGACTGTCGGATCAAGACTGACGAGCCAGATATCACCCCGCTGCACTAGCGCAACTCATTACCGACCGGCTTTGTATCCAGCCAGACGCGATCCTTCTCACAAAGAGAGGTATTCTCGTCACATTGTGCCAGCAGCTGATCGAGTGAGTAGCGGGGGCGCGCCTTGGGGTCAATAATCAAACGGCCGTTTTCCACTGTGATGGTCACCGTCGTTCCCGTCCCAAGATTCATGAGGCTGAGCAGTGCAGGCGGTACGGCGAGTATGATGGACCCCCCGACCTTGCGCAGGTTTGTTGTATGCATGGGTCTCTCCAGAGTGATCATCGATCATTATATTTATGTATAACAACAAATTTGAGCAACTAAAAACTGACACAAGCGTAGCGCGATACGGTGGCAGGCAAAGCGAAGCGTGAAAATGACAACCCTGTCTGTCGTCACCAAGGCAAAATCCACTATGATGAAGCGGCACCCAAGGGATATGCATCCGCAACCGATCGATCAGGACGATGACAAAACGGTGCACACTTTCGCGTGAAAACGTCAGACAATCGCTGTAAAATCAACGATCGTTCCCCTGTCACCCGCTTTATCTCCCGTCGCATGGCAACCACGGATCATCCAGTCTCGGTCGAGTCAATCAAACAGGCCGCCAACAATATCGCCCACCAGATCAACCGGACCCCCCTGCATACCTCTCGATCGCTTTCAAGCAATACACGGGGTGATATCCATCTGAAGCTCGAATGTCTGCAAACAACCGGCAGCTTCAAACTACGGGGTGCCACCAATGCGATGAGAGCACTGTCTGACAGACAGAAGCAAAAGGGCGTGGTCTGCGTTTCGACCGGCAATCACGGAAGAGGGCTGGCCTATGCCGCAAGGCAAAATGGAATACCGGCCATCATCTGCATGAGCAGGCTGGCCCGGCAAAACAAAATTGATGGTATCAGGGCACTGGGCGCCGAGGTAAGAATTATCGGCAACAGCCAGGATGAAGCACAGCGGGAAGTGGACCGACTGATCAAGGAAGACGGAATGACCATGATCCCCCCGTTTGATCACCCTGATGTGATCACAGGACAAGGAACAATCGGTCTGGAGATTCTGGATCAACTGCCCCGTGTGGACACTCTGGTGGTTCCGCTGTCCGGAGGCGGCTTGATCGCCGGTATTGCCTGTGCCGTCAAGTCGACTCGTCCGGCAACCCGTATTGTCGGGGTCTCAATGGAACGCGGTTGTGCGATGCATCAAAGCATCCGCACAGGACATCCGGTGCAGGTGGAGGAATTACCCACGCTGGCCGATGCCTTAAGTGGCGGCATCGGACTGGATAACCGATATACTTTTCAGATGGTTCAACACTGGGTCGACGACACGGCGGTGGTCAGCGAGTCGCAGATAGCAAACGCCATCCGCCATGCCTATTTCGACGAGCAACTCATCGTCGAAGGCAGCGGTGCGGTCGGCATTGCCGCCATATTGCATGATGTCATCCACACTCAAGGCAATACCGTGGTGGTTGTCAGCGGCAGAAATATTGACATGGCCTTGCACCAGAAAATAATCAACCGGCAAACACCTGACAGCATCTGACCCCGCCCCGGGTAATGGCATTGTCCCGGCCACGACAGTACATCCGGCCACGCCGTTACCGGTCGTCGCTTGCGGTTAGCTGATGATAATACGACCGGCAGCCTCAAACCGGATATCGGCCGACATGCCCTCTGCCCTCTTTTATGGTGCTGCGCGCGCTGTTACAAACCGGACAGGTAACCGGCGATCGCTTCAATCTGGCTGTCGTTCAGTTTTTCTGCAAAGGGTTTCATTTGTGCGGTAATGCCATTGGCCCGAGCGCCACTTTTGATGTCCCCGATCTGCTGTATCAGATAACCGGCATTTTGCCCGGCCAGCTTGGGGATATTGTTATTGATCGGTTGTTTGCCTTCCGGTCCGTGACAGGCGATACAGGCCTTCGACTGGAACAACGCCGCCCCGTCCTCGGCAATCGCCTTCTGACCGACACCTGACGTAAAAAGGAGTACCATCATCATCCACCCATACATCACTTGTTTTAATTTCATTATCAACTCCAATGGTTAGAATCGTTTATAAATCAATCGACACTCAGGACACCTTGTCGACATATTTTCGCATGATATCGGCCATACTCTGTGGGCTGAGGATCGGCGGGAACAGCGTTTTAAACCTGCCCTCGTGATCCAACAGGTAAATATACGATGAGTGAGAAATCACCGCATCGCCCTCCCAGTCATCGGCGACGGGAACGGGTTGTTGCCGATAGGCATTGTACACGTGTTGCAACTGTTCCGTACTGCCGGTCAATCCCGTCAGGCGAGGATGGTATTTGGCCAACGCTGTCTTCAACACGGCAGGGGTATCCCTTTGGGGGTCGACCGTAATCACGAGCGGATGCAACTTTGCAGCGTCCGTACCGATCAGCTCGAGCGCCTTCCCGATCCGCGTCAGACTAATGGAACACATGTTTTTACAACTGATGTAACCAAAAAACACCAGCATGTGCCGCCCTTTGTAGGTTTCCTGGGTGACCACGTTACCATGATGATCCACCAGTTCAAAATCACCGCCGAAGGTGACCGGAAATTCACTGGAAGGGGGCGTTGCGTGCTGATTGATATCGACATCAATCCCCGGATCATGCGATTCACCAGAATGTGCCAGGACGGACAGCGCACTGATCCCGAGCAACAATCCCGTCACATAGCGAGAAAGCCGCATGGACCACCGCTGAAACACAACCCGTTGTAACCGATAAAAGCGACGATCGCCAAGCCTAGTTACCAAAAAACTCCGCGTCTTTCGCCTTTCCCAACCCCAGATAACCGTCCTTTTCTATCATCGCCTTGATTCTCGGATCATTGCGATACCATCGCTTGGCTTTCCGTGATCGGGTCTTGACCCCGTTTTTCTCTGCCCAAGCCTTTTGAAAGAGCGTTGCCTTTTTCCATCTCTTCCCCACCAGACGCATCTTTTGAACCTGGAAGAAACGCACGTTTCTGTTTTCGGTAAATAGTCCGTCCACCTCAATTTCCTGACCACAAAATCCATATAACTCTTCAGCAGCACCTGAGTAGAGCGTCAGATTCTTGGCAACCATGATCAACCCTTGATCGGATGTCATCAATCCCAGCTGCCGCGTCCCCTGTCCACAATTTTCCGGACAATCGCCGGTCAAGTGGCAGGTGATATCAACCACCGTTCCCGTGAATTTAGCTTTCACCTCACCGGTCACACCCCAGCTCTTGGCGGCGAATGCCGGTCCCGTCAGCACACTGCTCATGAAGATCGCAACCCCTAAAATAAATCTGTTTTTCATCGTCATTGTTCGCATGCTCCGTTAATTTTTAGGATTTGCTTCGGCAGGCAAAATACCCAGAACCTCATGGGTCAGATTGACGACGCCATTATCCTGTTCTATGGCATCCACCATGAGATATTTAATGCCGTCCAGTTCATAGACAGAACCGGAAACCGTAATTTCCCGACTCTGAATCCCGAGCACCGTCTCATTGGCCACACTGGTCAGGTCCTCCCCGATACCCATGATCATGTATATTTGTCCATCACTTTTGTCCAACAGGCCCACCGGAATGCCGCCAGCGGCGCACCACACCGCACAAACATGGTGACCGGAGCCCAGAACAAAGTCCGATCCCCCCATGATTTGCGAAACATAACACCAGGTATCCATCACTTCGCCGGTAATGGTTTTCTTCTCTGCACTCGCCGCCATTGCGACACCTGTCATCAATGTGCCGAACACCAAGGTCAGACTAGCCAGCTTCAATCGCTTTAGTATCTTCATTCAATTTTCTCGATCTAGATTAGTGCGTGCGCAGATCAATTCGAATACCACCGATAAGACACACTCTTCATCACAAAAGTTCAATGACTGATCACCCGCACACAAAGCATGTTGATGCACTATTATAAGGAATTGTGATCAGAAAGTATTGACCCCTTCGATAATGCATGATGACGGTACAGATCAACGATGACAGGACACCCTATTCGCCGCTTTATGACGATATTTACTATTCCCGGGAAAACGGACTTGAGGAGTCGCGCTATGTTTTTCTGAAAGGAAACAGCCTCCCTGACCGATGGCGTCACAAAAGCTGCCATGTTGTGGCCGAGACCGGTTTCGGAACCGGTTTGAATTTCCTGGCCACCTGGCAAATATGGGCACGCACCTTCACCGCCTCAAGACAGTTGCACTATATTTCGATTGAGAGCCATCCGCTGGATAAAGCACAGCTGGAGCAGGTGCACCGCGCTTTTCCGGAGTTGCAGTACCTCTCCAGGAAACTGATATCGTCCTACCCCGATGTACTGAGTGGCTTTCATCGGATCCTGTTTCCCGATCACGGCGTATCCCTGACGCTGTGCTTCATGGATGTTCAGCAGGCACTGGCCGAACTCACCCAACCGGCAGACTGCTGGTTTCTGGATGGATTTGCCCCTGACAAAAATCCGCAAATGTGGAATCAACGAACGATCCGTCTTGTCGCCGGTTTGAGTCACGGTGAAACCAGCCTGGCCACTTTTACCGCCTCGGGTACCGTACAAAGGAATCTCAGGCAGGCCGGGTTCGATGTGCAGAAAATACCGGGATTCGGAAGTAAACGGGAAATGATCACCGCACGAATCAAGCAGCCGCCGGGAAGAAAGACCACCACCCCCTGGTTTTCCTATACGCTGCCGCGCCCTGCAGCGAAACAGGCCGTGATCATCGGTGCCGGGATTGCCGGTTGTCAGATTGCCTGGCATCTCGCGTTGCGGGGCTGGCGGATCGATCTGATCGAACGCAACCCAATGCCCTCGCAGGAAGCATCGGGCAACCCACTTGCGGTACTTGCGCCCAAGATGCATGCCGCACCCAACATCGCCGAGGATTTTTTTTCGAGTTGCTTCCAGTATGCGCGGAATCAACTGGAAATGCTTGACCCTGATCAGCAATGCTGGTCTCCCTGTGGCGTGATGAATCTAGCGATCAATGAACGGGCACAGCATCAATGGCATCGTCTGCGCCAACGCGGCTTCTCCGATAAGATGCTGCAATGCCTGAATTACAAAGAGGCCTCCAGACAGGCCGGTATCCCTGTCACACACAAAGCCGTCTTCTTCCCGACCGCCGGATGGGTCTCTCCCAGCGGCCTGTGTCAGCGACTGCTTGATCATCACTCGATCAGGATAATAACCGAAACCGAAGCCGTCCATATTCATTATGAAAAAGACAGATGGTGTATTGGAGACAGCCAGCATCAACCAATAGTCCAGGCGCCCGTGCTGGTTATCGCCAGCGGCAAAGACCGGCATTTCGAGTTCCTTAACCCCCTTCCTTCCCTGCCGATCAGCGGTCAGACTTCGTATGCCCGTGCAACTGCGCTGAGCCGTGACCTGAAGGTCATTCTCAATCACGAAGGCTATATCCTGCCTGCGGTCGGAGACAAACACCTCTTCGGTGCCACTTACCGACTCCAAAACACGGAGACCGAACCCCACGCCTGGGCAGACCGGGAGAATCTCGACAGACAGTCCCGGCACTTGCCCGGCCTGACGCAACGCCTGGGGCCGATCGACAGCGCCCATGCGGCGGTTCGCGTCACTGCACCGGACCGCTATCCCTACCTTGGAGCACTGCCGAATCCGGCCCGTTATCAGGTTCAGTATGCTGACATCCGTCACGGAAAACACTGGCAACGTTATCCTCCCCCCGACTATTACCCCGGTCTCTTTGTCTCACTTGGTTATGCCTCACGGGGCTTGACCACATCGCCGTTATGCGCCGAGTTGCTGGCAGGCATCATCCACAACGAACCACCCGCGCTGCCCCAGACACTGGTCAATGCATTGCATCCGGCACGCTACCTCATCCGAACATTGAAAAGACAGGAGCCAAATCAACCTGTCGGCACCCGATAATCCCGTCGCCAAGCCCTCATCACCACTGTGCATCAGGCAATCCAGCTCAAATCCGGCTGTTGCCGATAGTACTGCGTGTTTGACTGAAACGCATGGGCTATCTGCAACACGGTCTTGTCCGAACCGGCCGGACCGGTGATCATCAGACCACACGGCATCCCGTCAGCGGTCCACCCCATCGGCACAGAGACAGAGGGCAATCCAAGCAGTGGCGCGAAGAAAAGATCGGCCCAGTCAAACTGATGGGCGGATTCAACATCGTCCGCCATGAAGGCGAGGTCGCAATGGGTCGGACAGACAATCGCATCATAGCGTACAAACAGGTCACGGACCCGCTGCTTGAGCTCATCCCGCTGCCTGAAGAGTGTTATCATATCCGGCACACTCAATGCGTCAACAGCATGGATCAGGGTGCGGATCGACCGCTTGACAGGCAACCCCGCCCGATCATCCGCTCTGACCTCGAGAGGGAGCGCCTTGACCTGTACGAAGGCATTGAATCCAGGATAAGTCTGTCGATACATTTCAATGAAATCAAGTGCTGCCTCCTGAGTCTTTATTCCCGAGGCATGGAAACAATGACGGTGCGACTCGAATACGGCAAGCATTTCCTCATTGACCTGTGTGGCACTAAACACCGGTTGCCACAACACCCGAAGCCCTTCCGGCAAACAGGTCACGTCTGCAAAAGGCGCATCACACTGCGTCGGATACGGGACAATGCCCCCGGGTCCATCACATCCCTGCATAAACAGGGCCACATCCTCCACACACCGGGCAAACACGCCGGCTGTACTGGTCGAGCCATCCGCAAGGCTATTGGCATAGCCCGGGATTCGGCCCGAACTCGGCCTGAATCCCACGCAATTGGTCCAGGCCGCCGGTGACCTGACCGACCCACCGACATCACTGCCGTCAGCATACGCCACCATGCCGGAGACCAGCGCAACGACACCGCCACCCCCACTGCCACTGGTAGTCCTTGTGCGGTTCCATGGATTGAGCGTCAACCCGAAAATTGCGTTATCGGTGCGTCCTCCAGAGGCACAGTCCGGCGTATTGGTCTTCCCCATAATGACCGCACCCGCCGCCAATTCCCTGCTCACGACCATGTCATGATAGTTCGGAACGTGGTTTTCAAAATGCGGGTTCCCATAAGTGGTTCGCATCCCCGCAACGGCAAAGATATCCTTGACTGCGGTCGGCATGCCATGCAACGGACCGCACAGGGTTCCCCGATCGGATAAATACCGATCTGCCTTGTCCGCAGCTTGTCGTGCCCGTTTTGCATCGACCGTCACGATGGCATTCAATGTTGGGTTATACCGTCCGATATGGTCCTGATAACAAGTGAGCAGCTCGACCGCACTGATTTTTTTCATGCGCTGCATTTCCAGCAGTTCAAACATCGGAGAAAAACAAATCGTGTCCATCTACCGACTACCGACAGCCTGTCTTTAAGATACTGCTCACCTGACAGCCGCTCCCCAATCAGTCGTCGAGATATCGTTGCTTTTCCGCTGCCATCATTTCCCGGTACTCCGGCATGTCTTTGGGCAGCGGCGCCGGCTCGGGTCGCGCAAGCTGTATCCCGAAAACACGCAACCGTTTAAATCCGAGATAGTACGGCTTCCACCATTTCAAGCTGATCGGCACCGTGATGTTCAGCAAAAATGCAGTAAACATCAGGGTATAGAATTGGGTTGCATCAATGATCTGATTCTGCACAAACGCAATATTGATCACGATAAAGGCCAATTCGGCCCGGCCGAGCATACCCAGCCCGATCATGACACTTTCGTGCCATTGATAGCGGCCGGTATACCGCGCCGCCATACTGGCCGATAGAACCTGCAGGATCACAACCGCCAGATACAGCACAATCACCGCAGGGAGGGCGCTGAGCACCACCTCCATGTCAAACACCAGCTTACCGCCCAGATTGACAAAAAAGATCGGACCGAAGATAGTGAACGCAAGGTGCTCGACAACATGACTTGTCTGTTTAAACAAACTGTCCTTCGCCTGCTGTTGAATCGTTTCTCCTTCTTCATTGACTGTTTTGACCGTTTTGCTGTGGACAAAGTAATCGGCATGGAGAAACAACCCGGCAAAGTAGGCTCCAATCGCGGGATGAAAACCCAGCACATGGGCCACCGCACCGGCCAGCATCGCCATCAACAACATGATCAACGGCGTAAATTCGCCTCGATGGGCAGTGAGGAATTTACGAGCTCCCACCACAGCGAAAATGCGGCTGATCCTGTAATTGATCACTTGGTAGAAACCGGGATTCTTCGGCAGTTTTTTCGGTGCCCGGTCAGGAAACGCAATCAATCCCATAAACAGCGTTATCCCGAAAAACAACACCACTTTCGCGAGGATCAGGACAACCTCAGAGAATCCAAGCGTCTCGCCGCCAGCCCCTGCATTGCTCACCACAATGATCGGAACCAGAATCGCAACCCCGACCAGAGAAAGGACATCATCGATCACCGCTGCCGTCATGATGCCGGTCGCCGCGGTTGATTTGTGCAGCAAATCACTGCGCAGGCTCATCATGGTCAAGCTGACAGCGGTCGCCGTCATGGTCAAGGCCCAGAGCATCGCCGAATTGTGTTCATAGCCAAACAAAATGGCCGTACCGTAACCGGCAATGAACGGAAACGCTGCGCCGATCAAGGCCACACCGAGGCCCCGCTTCACCCCTTGTGAGAAGCGGTTAAGATCCTCTTCAAGGCCCAGCGCAAACATGATAAAAACGATTCCCCACTCTCCAATGGTTTCAAAAAATTCATTGTGTCCCGGCAGAAAGCCCAAATTGGTCAACACGGCCCCCGAAAGAATTAACCACAGGACATCGACCGTCCCGGTTTTCTTGCTGAGCAACTTGGAAATCACGACAACCGCAAAAATAATGGCGGAATATTCCCAGATGGAAAAGTTCAGTGAACCGTGCATATCAGTCGTTCCTCAATGAGTACGGCGTTGGACCTTCCGGCGTCTTTCAACAGCCTGTTTTCCTATTCCCGGTCAGCGACGGTGAGCACGTCAATCGCTGCCGCGCGGGGGTGCTCGCCGCTGATATGACCGATTCGTGAAGGACAGGCGGAACAGACCACCATGACGGCCATCTCGGCTTGCAACTCGACATAATCTCCGGCGGCTGCGGCCGCTGGCCTGTCGCTTAACGACAGGTTTTCGTCGATCACCGTGGTTTCAAAGAGATTCCATGGACACGGAATGTGTGACAGCGTATGGCCATGGAACGACATCTGACCGAGCAGATTGTCCTGACAGTTTGGATGAGGGGCCTGCACACCATAAAACTGATAGCTGCCCGCACTGCAGGCGGCATGCAGGGTATCGTGCCATCCGGGCGAGGTATCTTCAATATAAGTGACAATGGAACGGAAACGATTACTGACCAGCGTATCGCCCGGCCTGAACTGCAAGTGATAAGTGGCTGACCGACTGTGCTCCATCGAAAGGTATTCGTCGACATCCCGTGCATTGAACACCCACGTATCCACCACCTGCCCTCCCTGGGTGTTGACAATCCGACAACGTTGCCCCCGTGAAAGCAGGACACTCGCAGTACCCGCTGCGGGAATGACACAGCGTTCCACTTTTTTCATCATAAATCCAGAACAAGAGATTGATTACACCATCCTGATCCATCGAATGAGTCGCCAGCACAAGACTCACCATCATATGACAGTTTCTCCCGAACAAGCGTATCATGTCCTCTCCTGAACCGCATCATACCATCGGCCCTTTCACAACACAGACCCCGTAGCAGCAGGCGTGATCATCGGCTTTACAACGCACATTATTGATCACTATGGTTAATATTTTCCCGAAATGAAGTCTTCCGCGAGTTGGGATTGCGGCCGATCGGGCATACTCGGGAAGACCGCATCCAGGCACACCTGTTTATTGCTGTGCTGGCCTATCATGCGGTGCAGCTGATCCGCACCCGGCTGCGCTGGCAGAGCCTTCGTCAAAGACTGCGCCCCTGGCTGCGCATCACCACCACCGTGCAGACGGTCCGCGGAGAAAGATCGTTACCCGTCAGGACAATCGTGCGACGGTTGAACAGGCCGAGATTTCAAGGCGGCCGGGTTAAAACCCGGCCTGTACCGGGTGCGTACAAGGCCGTCTGTGTAGGCCTTCTGTCATCGCCGTGACCGGCGATGACAGACAGAACAATCAGAAATATAGGGTCATGTGGCCCGCTGTCTGTTTTTTTACCCTGTTAATCAGAAAGATACCGATCTCCATGGCCCCTAAAGTGCCAACTTGGGACGAGGTAATTCATGCTCGCCAGGAAGAGCGTTACCCACGAATGCTGAATGAAATTGATTGCCTTGGGGGCACATGACCTTCACTGAACTGGCGCACTGAGATTCAAACGGGAACTGGACGGACCTTTTCTGGGCAACGATCAATGCTTTGCCGTCCCGCCATGGCGCTGTTCCCTTTTATGGAGGCAGTCAGTTAGAATGCGTGGGAAAGCGGAGCAGTCCGCGATGCGATCGCGCTTCGATCGGCATGTCCCGTGCAGCCCAGTGTCAGATGGTATGATGAATCCGACCGCCGTTTCAGCCACAACCGTTGTCAATCACCCCAATAAACGGAAAGTGGAAATACGATGGGGTGACGGCAGTTCGCATACTTATCATTATATCTGGTTAAGACACAGCGGTCGCTGTCCTGCCGGTTTGCCGAATGACACCAGTGTCAAAATCGATCTGCTGCCGGACGATCCGACCGTTCTGGCGATCGACGATTGTCATATCGAAAGCGGGGATTTGTGGATACGATGGCATGATGATCTACTGACCCGTCACGCACTCGAGACACTCCGGAAAAATGCCTATGACAGCGTGTCCCGGCGGCACTCAAAACCCCCTCCCATACTTTGGAACGCAAAGAAGGCGGGGCAGATTCCGGTCTATGAATTTGCTGATCTTCAAGACGCAGATACGCTTCTGGCAGTGATGATAGGGGTGCGCGACTGGGGGGTCATCAAGCTCAGAAACGTACCGACCACCCCGGATACCATTGCCGAGGTCGCCGAGCTCTTTGGGCCGGTACATGTCAATAATTATGGCCGTGTTTTTGATGTCAAAACCGAAACAAATGTCACCCTGGGATCGAACACCGGCGCTTACCTCGGCCCCCATACCGATGAGAGCTATCGTCACACACCGCCCGGAATGTCGCTGTTTCACTGCTTGGCGGCATCCCAAAGCGGTGGCGGAAAATCCATCCTGGTCGATGGGTTTTATGCGGCAACCCAATTAAAAATCGCCGACCCTGCCTCGTTTGACATCCTGACCCGTATCCCTGTTTTGTTTCAGCGCCTTTCCCTTCCGGAGGAAGACATGCGGGCGCATGGTCGAATGATCGTGACCGACATCGATGGGGATATTGATGGCATTCGATTTACCGACCGCACCATTCCCCCACAGGATATACCGGAGGAATCAGTTGAACGGGTCTATCGAGCCATGGTGGCGTTTTGGAAACTCATCAACAGCCATGCCCTTAAACACTGCTACATGATGCAGCCCGGTGATCTGCATCTCTTTGACAACCATCGCGTGCTGCACGGGAGAACAGCGTTCGATCCGACTCACAGCCACCGACATCTCCAGCAATGTTCCATCAGTCGGGATGAATTTCACAATTCCCTGCGAACACTGGCGGCCACACTCGGGCACAAAGCCGCTGATGCCCGCATGACGGGGGGCGCACTGGGATAAAGCCGGCAGTGAACGATGACGCCTCGGATAGATCGCATGTCCTTTCGCACACTGGCCCGGGCATGCAGGAATGCCCCCGGTTCACGACTCCAAACCCCTGTTTACAACCGCCACATCGTATCCAGCCCATCCATGATGGCTTCTTCGACCGTCCGTGGCGCCACGGCGTCGCCCACTTTGATGACTTCTGCCTGGTGTAAATGTCCTTTTTGCGTAACCAGCCATTCGCAGTCACGGTCGGACTGCGGCGCATAACAACTGACAATCGTATCGACCTGCTCACAGACAATGGGCGCTCCCCCGGTCATGTGCTGAAAAAAGGCCGTTCCCGCCTCGGCACCGTAGAATTTGGCGAACGGGATCAGTTCCACCTCGAGCGTGTGCAAACACCCGATCCATTGATCCCGAACGATCCCCTGTAATGATTCACCCGCCACACTGGCCCCGGAGGCCAATCGGACATAGTGCCCCCGCTCAGCCAGCAATTGGGCAACCCCCAGGCCCGTCCAGTCACAGGACCAATCGGCAATCACCACGTTATGTCCAACCCGTGCCTCGCCACGGATGACCGACCAAGCATCAATCAACGGGACATCGTTCATTGCCACATCCGGCAACCTCGGGACCGCACCGGTCGCAATGACGATGACATCCGGATTGAGTGCATGCATCCTCTGTGGTGTCACTCTCGTATTCAAACGGAGTTCGATCGGCTCGCTTTGAATCTCTTGGACAAGATTGGTGGTGACCCCTCCGAATTCAGAACGTCCCGGCAGCTTTTCCGCCAGACGGACCTGTCCTCCCAGCGACCCGGTCCTTTCAAAAAGAGAAACCCGGTGTCCCCTGTGTGCCGCTGTTACCGCCGCTTTCATCCCGCCAGGGCCGCCCCCGATCACGACAATGGTTTTCGCATCCGGCACCTTGTGTATTGCCGGGTAGTGGTGCTCTCTGCCCGCCACCGGATTTTGAATGCAGGAAATCGGATGATGTGCGAGACGATGACCGACACAGGCCTGATTGCAACCGATACATGCACGTATCGTATCCCCTTCCCCGCGGGACAGTTTGTTGACAAAATCCGGGTCGGTAATCAGCGCACGCACCATCCCCACCATGTCCGCTTTCCCCTCGGCAATGATGGCCTGAGCGGTCTGCGGCTGGTTGATGCGCCCGGCCACCAGAACCGGCGTCGAAACCGTCCGCTTCAGTTTGGCCGCATCCTCAGCAACAAAAGCCGGTGGGATCGCCATCGGCGGGAACACATGAATCCAGCCTGCCGGAGAAGCCGAGGAACCTGATATCACACTGAAATAGTCCAGGTGCTGATCCGCTTCAAGCCGCTCACAGATGCGAATCATGTCCTGCGAACCCATACCTGATTCGGTTTTCTCATCCAGTGTAATGCGCACACCCAGCGTCTTGCCCTGGCCGATCTTTTTTCTGACGCCCGACAGAATTTCTCTGAGCAAGCGCATCCTGTTTTCAACGGTCCCACCGAATTGATCTTCCCTTTGATTGGTGGCAGGATTGAGAAATTGGGCAATGAGATAACCCATGCTGGCGAGAATTTCGACCCCCTCCAGCCCGGCTTCCACCAATCTTCCGGCCGCCTGACAATAGTGGTCAATCACCTCCCACACCATCTCATTGGGCATGGCCACGGGAGTCACCCGATAACGATCATCGGGTATGTCAGATGCGGAATAGACCAGTGGTCTGGAGCCATCGTGGCTTAGCCTGACCGCTCGACCCGCATGAAACAATTGTCCGAACACGGGTGTATCGTACTGCCGGCATGCTTTGCCCAGCCGCTCCAATCCGGGGATGATGTCGTCTGACCCGGCATACAGGAAAGCATCCTTGAAGCCGTAACTCGGGTGAAACGTCATGCTCTCCAAAATGATCAGTCCCACTCCGCCCCGGGCACGTGTCTGATGATAGGCAATCAACGCATCAGTCACCGCACCATTGTGCCCGAGCGTGGTCCCATGGGGTGGATTGAAGACCCGATTTTTCATCTCGGTCGGACCCAGCCGAAACGGAGTCAGGAGGTCATCGTACATTCGCGCATAACCGGTGTCATGATATGGACATTGTACTGAAACCTGTGAAAGAATAGCGGCAGGATTTTACACCGTGAAAATTTTCCTGACCTCCCTGAATGTCTGCCTGCGTTTCCCCGACCCCGTTCAAACCCTATTTTGATGAGGCACTTGCAACCCGGCTGAACCGTCCCACCCGCCACGGCTCGACCCTCCCGAACGAAGCGTATACCAACCCGCAATATCACCTGCTCGAACAGGACCGGATCTTTCGCAGGACTTGGGTCTTTGCCGACTTTGCACACAAACTGCCTGCGCCTGGCGACATGCGGCCGATTGAGATTGCCGGACAACCCATCGTTCTGGTCAGGGACACCCGGTCCCGCCTGCATGCCTTTCACAACGTCTGTCGACACCGGGGCGCCAAGCTGATCACTCAACCGCAATCACAGTGTCGGCAGGTAACCTGTCCCAATCATGCCTGGAGTTATGACCTTGAGGGCAAACTGCTGGCCCGTCCGCATTTTTACGGCGGAGACAAACATGATGTTGTCCACCCGAAGGCGTCATCGATCAACCTGATTGAGATCCGGTGCGAAACATGGCACGACTGGATATTCGTCAACTTCGACAATCAGGCCCCGGCGCTGTCGACCCATATCGAACCGATCGTCAGCCAGCTGCAGGGATATGACTTTACCACGCTCAATTTTGCGCAGACACTGGAGTTTGAAGTCAACGCGAACTGGAAACTGGCCATTGAGAACTTCATTGAGCCCTATCACGTGTTTTCGTGCCATCCTTGGTTGAACCAATTCGTCAGCATGGCAGAACGGAACCCGCCAACCTACGACAATCATGTGCTGCACTGTGGCTATGAGTTCAAAAAAACCGATCCCGCCCGCGGCCAGGGATTACCGTATTTTCCTGATTTGACGGAACAAAAGAAACGATCCGGCACCTGGTATGTTCTGTTCCCGAACTTCGCATTTGAAATTTTTCCCGATCAGGTGGCGGTTTTCATCGCCACTCCTGTCGGCGTCGACCGCTGCAAGGAAACCATTGCACTGTATTTCCTGGGAGAAGGGGCCAGTGCTGATCGGTATGAAGCCGCCCGGAATCATGTCATCCAAAACTGGCATGATCTCAATCATGAGGATATCCAGATCATCGAAAGAATGCAGGCCGGGCGCTATTCTGATGGATTCGATGGCGGTGTTCTGTCCCCGTATTGGGACCCGGTTCTACAGCATTTTGCCCGGCTGGTTTTCAACGCCATGCAGGGCGTGTCATGAATACCGGGCAGATGCGGGCCGTGCTCCTCATCGGACACGGTGGACTGGAGCAACTTCACTATCGGGACGACGTCCCCATACCGGCAATCAAGGCGGGTCAGGCCTTGATCCGGGTGAAGGCCTGCGGCTTGAATAACACGGATATCAATACCCGTACTGCGTGGTACTCGAAGAAAGTCCGGCAGGGTATCACCGAAGACGCCGTACAGTCAGGGTATGAGACTTTCACCAGTCACGATGCCAGTTGGGGGAATACGCCCTTTACCTTCCCCCTTATTCAGGGGGCTGATGTATGCGGAATCGTCGAACAGGTCTGTGATCCCCGGGACAGGCAACTTGTCGGTCAGCGGGTCCTGATCGATCCCTGGCTGCTGGATTCCCGGAATCCCCGGGACCTGTCCAAAGCCAGGTATCTCGGGTCTGAGGTGGACGGCGGTTATGCCGATTATACGGTGGTGCCTGTCGAAAACATTCACTGTATCGAAACCGATTATTCAGATGAACAGCTGGCCACTTTCGGTTGTGCCTACAGTACCGCAGAAAATTTAATTGGGCGGGCCTCACTCCGCGGCGGGGAGACCATCGTTATTTCCGGGGCATCCGGTGGTGTCGGATCGGCCGCAGTCCAATTGTCAAAGATAAGGGATGCCCGGGTGATTGCCCTTTCCACTGCCGGGAAAGAAAAGACATTACTCGATCTGGGCGCGGATCATGTGCTCAATCGCAAGGAGCCACAGCTGATCGAGACGATCAGGGAATGTGCCGGCGGGCCTGTGGATGTGGTCGCTGATGTGGTCGGAGGGGATCTGTTTGAGCCATTGATCGACTGTCTCAAACCGGGTGGAAGATATTCATCATCCGGTTGTATCGCAGGATCGATGGTGAATTTCGATCTTCGGAAACTGATTTACCGGGATCTTCAGTTCACCGGCGCAACCGTTGTACCGCCAACCACTTTCGCCCGATTGATCGAACATATCGAACAGCGGCGAATCAAACCCCTCCTTGCAGAAACATTCCCGCTTGGGGAACTGGCCCGGGCCCAGACCTGTTTCATGAAAAAACAGCATGTTGGCAACATCGTGGTTTCAATGGCATGATGATCCGTCCGCTTCCTTTGTCGTGCATCGAATCATCATGATCATCACCCGGATCAGAATCTACCGGAAACCGTTGAGCTATGTCGGGGGGACTTATGCCTGGGGAAGAGGCAACACCATCGACATTGCCCACTCCACGATTGTCGTGATCGATACCGATGCCGGCTTATCCGGCGTCGGAGAATTTTGCCCCTGTGGAAACAACTACATGGAAGGACATCAAGAGGGTGTCGCGGCAGCGGCACGACTGCTGGCCCCGGTGCTGTTGGGACAAGACCCGAGGCAGCTTGCCCGAATTGAACGACAGATGGATCACACGATCAGGGGACATGGTTATGCCAAGACGCCTTTTGATGCTGCGTGCTGGGATATTCTCGGCAAGGCAACGGGGCAGCCGGTATGGATGTTACTTGGCGGCAAACTGACCGACGGTGCCCCGATGTATCGGGTTGTACCCCAAAAGTCACCGCAAGAAACCGTGGTCGAAATGGATTTGTTTCGACAGGCCGGCTATCGCCAGTTTCAGATCAAGGTCGGTGCGGATTGGCGGGTGGATATCGAACGCATCCAGGCCGTTGCTCCGTTACTTCAATCGGACGAAAAAGCTCTGGTTGACGCCAACCAGGGCTGGCGTATTGATGAGGCGATTCAGGTCGCCAGGGCAACCCGGGGACTGGACTATGTGATCGAGCAGCCCTGCCAGACCTACGAAGAATGCCTGCAGGTCAGAAAACAGTTCGATCGTCCGATGAAACTGGATGAATGTATCACTGGCCTGGGGATGGCGCAGCGTGTCGTCACGGACCGATCTGCCGAGATGGTCTGCCTCAAGATTTCAAATCTTGGCGGGTTATCCAAAGCCCGGAGAGTGCGTGACTTTTTGGTCGACAATCGCATCCCGGTGGTCAGTGAAGACACCTGGGGCGGCGAGATCACCACCGCAGCAGTCGCTCATTTCGCCGCCTCGACACCACAAGAATTTCTTATCAACTCAACCGATCTGCACCATTACAACCATGAAAGCACCGGACAACCCGGACCGGCCACGGACCAGGGGCGGTTATACGCATCCGACACCCCGGGATTGGGTGTCGAGCCGGACTACCACAGTCTGGGGGAACCGATTGCCTCTTATGCCTGAGACATCCGATCACGGGCCGTGCGCGCATCCGCAGATCACTATTTTGGAGCACCCGCAATACCCGTTCCAGGGAATACCCGGTTGTTCTGTCATGCACTCTTCCTGAAATCCCGATGACCCGCAATAAACCCGACACAGACCAGTTTGATTCCCGGCTTTCCCGTGTTTACGCCGCGATGGAAGACAAGGAGCACTACTATGACAAGTGGGCAAAGACCTATGAACATGATCTGGTGCATGACCTCGACTATGTTGCCCATCAAGACGCCAGTGATGTCTTTCAGCAGTGGGTGACCGATAAAACCCTGCGCATTGTCGATGTGGCCTGTGGAACCGGACTGGTGGGGGAGTGCTTGCAAAAATTCGGTTACGAGCATGTGGACGGGGTCGATTTTTCGAATGAAATGCTGCACATTTCAAGCAAAAGAAATGTCTACAGGGCGCTATGGCAACACGACTTTACCCAGCCGGCCACTCTCGAAAATCCCTATGACGCACTGATCTGTGTCGGCTTGTTTTCTTTCGACAAACCAAAGATATCCCATCTCCATCTTGTCGTGAACTGTGTCAAACCGGGGGGCTATTGCATTATCACCGTCAATGGTGCCGCCTGGACGCAGCTGAATCTGGCCCCTGCTGTTCACCGCGAGGCAGCCCAACACGGCTTCACCATCAAGCAGATACGGGATGCCGACTATATTCGCCGGGAAGGAATTGATTCGAGAATACTGGTTATCCGACGCTGAACCGTCAGGCCGTCAATGCCCCGGTCTGCAGGGCACGAATCACTCTTCGCTGGAAATCATGAACCGCATGCTCGCTGGCATAACTTCGTTCATCATCGACAACAAATTTGCCCTGCCGATATCCTTTGCTGTGTAATCCTTTCTGGACACTTTCACAGATCGGGATATCTTCCTCACGCACGATGTTCACAAAATCAATCACTTCCCGTTCCTGCGCGGTCGGCACGGTGCCTGGAAAATACCACTCGGTTTCCTGAATGGTTTTCTCCGGACCGGCGGGGCAATGATAAAATGCGGTCAGATTGCCACCGGGATATACTTCAAACACCATATTGGGCCAGACCAGCCAGCTGCCAAACTCATGGTGGCCATCACCGTGTCCTTGTTGCAGGGTATAGCCCTGCTGTTCCCCCACATCGGTGGTGATATGTCGGTGGTAGCCGTCACGGATCTTTATTTTGTACTGTCCGATATCCAAAGCTCCATTGGTCAATGATGGATGCCGATTCGGACAATGGTAGCATTCTGAATAATTCTCCATCGAGTTCTTCCAGTTGGCCTGCAGGACAAAGCTTTGGGTATGGGCCCGTGACAGACTTGGCGCATTGGGTGCCAACGCAAGAATCTCTTCCTCCAGTCCTGGATAACACGCCCGCATAGACGGCGCATCCATGTCGAGATTGAAAAAAACAAATCCGCATAAGGTATCCACCTTGACATCATGCAGCTGTATTTCATCCTTGGGGAACTGCGGCATTCGCTGAGCCCCATTGGCCGACACCAGCGTTCCGTCCAATCGATAACACCATGAATGATAGGGACAAATGATCCGATTGCCCACTTTCCCCTCGCCTTCCAGCAACCTGTGTGCCCGGTGTTGACAAACGTTATGGTACGCCTTGATTTCCCGGTTGCTGTCTCTGAGCACCACCACGCTCTGGTCTCCGATGTCCCGGACAAAATAATGACCGGGTTGTGAAAGCAAGGAGATGTGGCACGCATACTGCCAACTGCGATAAAAAATATGCTCATGCTCCCGGGCATAGATTTCCGGGTCATAATAATACCGTCCCGGCAGTGTCCAGGACTGCTCCGGATCATCGGTAAATCGACCAAGGTCGCCCACTATGTTACTCATCGCCTGCTCCCGAATACACTCACATTTAGCAGTTGCTCAGCCTCATTATCATATCCCAACTTTCGGCCTGTCAATCAAAAAATCGGATGAATGAACAACAGGAAATCGACGGTCAGCAGTCAGGTTGTCCGGGCAGTTGACTGATTCGCCGCATCGAAACCGTACCACCATCCATAAGAACAAGATCGGGGGGTCTGTTATTGCCTTATATTTCATCCCTTACGCTGTTGATCGCCGTATCCTGCCCAGACAGGCGCAATCAATCCACAATACACCTGCTGCCAACCCGGCTTTCCGGCTCCCCGCCATGCAACAGCATTGATGATGGGGAAATCCGATCCGTACAACGTGGCCAGCGCATTGGACGGGAATGCTGTTCAGCCCGGCACCACATGCAATAGGTCATTTTTTCCATCAACCACCAAAAGGTGATAGAGGGTGAGACTGCCACATCATTTTGGCCGTGTCTTGTTCAGACCTGTCTCGAATCAAGGGACATGATACGCCAGAAATGTATATAATCCGATTTAAACGGAGCCAGTTATGTTAAAACCCAATATTGATTTCAAGGCAATGATTCAGCAAGCGGATGACGCTGTGCAGACCATGACGCCCACCGAGGTCAGAAAACAACTCGGGGCATCCGATGTGCTGCTTGTCGATATCAGGGATGTACGGGAGCTGGAACGCGAGGGTCGTATTCCAGACTCCAAGCACATCCCGAGGGGAATGCTCGAATTCTGGGTCCATCCCGACAGTCCCTACTTTAAGCCCTACTTTGAAAGCGCCAAAACGATCATTTTGTACTGTAATCGCGGATGGCGATCCGCTTTAGCCGCCAAGGCACTCAAAGACATCGGCATCGAAGCCGCCCATATGGCGGGCGGCTATGCAGGATGGGTTGAAGACAACCTGCCAACAGAACACTATGTGCGTCGACAGCCCTGAACCTGATGTGCCATGATGACTATTCCTGACTGTTGTTATTGGAGCCGCCTGAAGCCGGTTATGCCTGCAGTGCCCTGAACATCATTGCTGACAAACGACTTATCGTTTTTGCAAACTGATCTGCCGCCCCGCCCACTCTGGCCTAGCTGACGTCTCGGACTGCCTGAGTGTCGACTGAACCGCTTCGGGCATGCCTACAGTCCGCCCCTCCCGGGTATTGTAGTGCAACACCATAAATTCGCCCGTCGCACAGAGCGTACCGTCAACCACCATCTGATGTGCAAACCATATCCTTTTCGGATCTGAACCCAAAATCAGGCTCTCAATCTCCATGATAGCGGGTTTTCTTACCTCATTGAGATAGCGAAGATGTGTCTCGACAGTGTAAATTGCACAGCCGGACTGGCCAAAATACTCGACACCAACACCAAAATGTTCCTGGAGAACCCAGGTGGCGTTAGTGAACGGAACAAGGTAATAGGCTTCATTCAAATGCCCGTAGGCATCCAGCCATCCGTCTTCAATCAACGGTTCTGAATGTAATTTGAGTATTGTCATAGATCGATCATTGAAAATAGTACACCGGATGCGGTGTCAGGCTCGACGCAGGGCATCATCCCGCAAGGCCACTTCCCATCCTCATCGCTGGACACGACCGATGACCAACACTGCCATGGCATCTGGGCCGACTGCTGTCCCGCCTAAGGATATTCGAATCATCACTTAAGCTCAATGCATGGGGCCGATTGTTGATGGCTTGGTATGGTGATTCATCAAACCACCAATCGAACAATGGAAACACCATCCCACCGCTACCGACCCTGGCCCGAGACTCTTGATTCCCGGTAGAACACATACACCCCCGATCCCACAATAATACCAATACCCAGCCAGGTGATCCTGTCCGGGAAATCATCAAACAACCAGAAACCGAGCAGCGTCGCACTGATAATTTCAATATACTGAAACGGCGCCAAAATACTCACCGGCGCCCTTCGAAATGCATGCACCACTAACAGGTGTCCGATGGTTGCAACCACGCCCAGGCCTGCCAGCAAACCCCACTGGGTAGCGGTCGGCCAAGTCGTTGACAGGATATCAACATCATGTATCGTGCCGGCTGTCAGGGCGAGGCTCATCATCAAACAGCCGAAAATACCGGCAAAAAACTGCAGCCGGATCGGGTCTTCCCGTTTCACCAGTGTGCGTGTCAGCAGAATATAAAATGAAAAACAAAACGCGGTACCCACCGGAAACAAAACGGCCCAGCCAACCTGCGAAAAGGTAGGGCGGATAATCACCAGCGCACCCACCAACCCGATCCCGATAGCCGACAGCCGTCGCCAGCCAACAGCCTCGCCAAGCAGCACCGCAGACAGCAATGTGACCAACAAGGGCTCAATAAAAAAAATGGCGATGGCATCTGCAATCGGCAGATATTTCAGGCCGGTAAAAAACAACAAGGTTGCCAATGCGATCAGGCTCCCTCGGGCCGCATGCAGGAAAAGCTGGGGCGTAAGCCAGGGTCCCCGGGTTCGCAGCAGCAGCGGCGACATCAACAGAACCTGAAAGAAAAAACGGCTCCAGGTGATTTGCCCGGAGGAAATGGAACCGGACAACCATTTCGCGATCGCATCAAGGCCCGGCAACATCAACATGGCCACCACCATCATGGTCATCGCCTTGGCGGAATCGTTCGATGCTATCCTGAAATACCAATTATTGGCCATGAGCAAAGGACGGATCGATAGCGTGACATTGCCTGGCGATGTATTTGACAGCCGGCGAACTCAAAGTATCCGCTTCAAGGCATCGATATGACCGGTACCGATACCACAACACCCGCCGATCACCTGCACCCCCCGCGCAAGCCAGCGCTTCGCGTTATCGGCATACGCTTCGGGTGAAATGGCCTCCTTGTCAATCCAGTTTGCATCGGCGACAAACGTACCGGTATGGGCATACACACCCACCGGACCCGACCAGCGAGTTCGCACAATCTCCAGACAGGCATCGATCTCCGGGACAGCGGTATGCATGATATTGATCAAGGGCACCTTTTTGTCTTCCAGCGCCAATAACGCCTCGTGGAGTGGGTCCCCGTCAAGCAAGCGGACGGTTCCATCCGAATCAACCCGACACGACAGCCCGACCCATACCGGCAGCGTGCTCTTGCAGGCGGCCTCCAGACACACCAGCAATCGATCAATATCAACCATCATCTCCAGCATCAGCAAGTCCGCACCCGTCTCTGCCATGAGACGGGCCTGTTCCGCTGTATTGTCGAATAACTCCTCCAATGACGGGGAATTGCCTGTCCAGCTCCAGTGCGTAATTCCGCCGGCGACCAGCACATCCAGCGCCTGTGTCTTTTCACGTGCCTGCATCGCAAGCCTGATTGCCTGGCGTGACAGGTCTTCAAACTGATCTTCAATGCCTGCATCACGGGTCACGTGCCGGGACGTGCCAAAGGTACAGGAGATAACGATTTCAGCGCCAGCCCGGATATAATCCTCATGCACTCCCTGCACCACTTGAGGATGGGTCAGCACCGCACCCCCGTTCCATGCATTCTCAATCTGCGGGACGCCACGACACTCAATCTCCGTACCGGTGGCACCGTCGATCAAAATCCGCTCTCCCCGGTCAATGCGCTGCATCAGTTTTTGATATCGGTTCATTTTATCCTCACGCGGCTAGAGCCATCATCGACCTGTATGATGACAGACAAACGACTTCTCTGCCCTGGCCACATTTTTGTGACCGACGGGCACT
Source organism: Candidatus Poriferihabitaceae bacterium (assembly GCA_965214625.1). Taxonomy (GTDB): domain Bacteria; phylum Pseudomonadota; class Gammaproteobacteria; order Arenicellales; family Poriferihabitantaceae. The sequence continues at coordinate 982,045 of OZ243962.1, forward strand.
CATGACAAAGCGCCCTTCTTTGCACTCCGAATTTCTCATGATCCTGTTCGCATCCGTTGCCCGATCGATTCCATCGATCTGTGCCTCTTCTGCCCCCTTCCACCCGTTCATCCATTGCGTCTGAAACCGACATCTCACCCCCGGTCCCGTCATCATGAACGCTCATCAATCAAGATGATTCTCTCAATCCCATCACGGCAGCACTGACCGGGTCCAGACAACCATTCAGCCATCATGCAAGGCGAGTCATCCTGATGGGCGGTTGAATTCCAGGCGACATTGTGTCGTGTGCACTTCGGTACATGATAGCGCCATTTCGTCGAAACCTATCGGGCAAATTACGACTCCGTCGTCACATACCGTAGAATTTCCACTACCTGCTCCGTCGACTCCGCCCAAGCCATTGCAGACGCATCGACTTCTTTTAACGGATGAACAATCTCGGCATCATGCAACGTGACGTAAGGTTTATTCAATGCCGCACAATATCCTGCATCGAAAGCGGCATTCCACTGCTTGTACTGGTGTCCGAATCGGATCACGGCAATATCACACTGTTCAATCATATTTTTAGTCCGGATAGCATTCACTTTTGACGATTTGTGGTCCCGCCAAAATCCGACCTCCTGATTTCCCAAGTGATCACCGGCCGCATCACTTGCCTCATGATCCGTCACCGGCGCAAGGAACGAGACCGGCAACGCCTGCTGCACCGCACGGTGCTTGATTTCTTCCCGCCAATCAGTATGAATCTCACCCGACAAATAGACAACCCAGTGCATTTGACCTCTCCTATGAATAACACGCACAATTATACGGGATCAGGCCTGAAATCGGCGATAATACAACCTTACTCAATCATCACAAAACGGGCCTACCATCATGTTACCAATGGGAACCATCGTCACAGTGTGTATGTTTGCGGGGATTATTCTAGCGGCTGATCTGCCCCTCTCGCGCCACCTCCCCAAGTGGCTAAGCCAAAGTATCGCCACGCTCGTTCTGCTGGCCGGCCTTTGGAATATCCTCTGGTATGCACTGCAGCACCTCACCGAATTCTGGGGATTGGCCGCACTGGTCTCGGGGGCACTCATGATTATCATCTCTTTGTATGTCCTGGCGCCGGACAAACTACCTCGGCTGTTGAAAAAGTCCAAACCCATCCTGCTCGTTATCCTGGCCGGTTATGCCCTGATGTATGCGGTGACCATCGCCCGTCTTTAAAACAAGTCCCGCAGGAAAAAGATGATCACCATCTATGGAAAAGGGAGTGCTGTCGTACCTGCCCACTCAGCAGGAAGACTCCCCCATGAACTGGGCACGCCATTGCAGCGCAGCTGACCGGACGTGTTTGACCCCTTTCAGGCAATCCCAACCCCACGATGGCTTTTCGTTAGACTCTTTTTTCGTCCCGATCAAAATAGGTGATCCTCTCGAGCAGCACCCCCTGATCACTGGTAATGATCAGGGCCATGCCTCGAAACCGCGTGCCAACCACCTCCCACCATTCCCAGTCGGTCAGCAGGTCGCCGCTGTCTTGGCGTACCTCATGGGCCAGTTTCCATTGATTGCCTGAACCTGCTGCGGTCTGTGTCCGTTGATTCCATCGATGCATGTAGTCGATGAGCCCGTCCCTGGCAACCGGTTGAGGCTCTGCAGGATCATCGAATATAAAATTTTCCGCACAGGCCGAAACCAGTTTTTCGCCATCCATTTCATACCAGCCCTCTATATAACGGACTCTTAGCGCAACTCGACTCATCATCTAAACCCTAGTATTGTAAAATGCTGAATAACAACGCCTTCCCGTGATGACTACTCAAGGGAAGATTTCGCCGGATGCCATGCCCTGATCACACGGCGAAAGGGATTTGACTAAATTGGGCATGGTCACTTCGGGTCGTGAGCAATCGAATCACACAACACACCCTTTGTCCCTGTCTACTGAAACGATTGCCTGAGCGCACTGATGTGTTCCGGGCCCAACCCACAGCATCCGCCGAGCAGCCTTACCCTGCCCTGCACCCAGCGCGGGGCGGCCTGTGTCAGTTCCTCCGGGGAGATCACATCGACAAACTGCCAATTCGGCATCACGAAATGGCCGGATTCCGGATAGATGCCGATGGGACCCTGCCAGTGCTTGGCAAGGATTTTCGTTGCTTCAGGAACGTCTGAAGCCGGCGTATGCATGATGTTCATCAGCATCACAGGATAATCGACCAGCTTTTTGACCAGGCCTTCAAATTCCACATCGGGATCATCAAAAACCGACAGAAACTGACCGCCACCGTGCCGCCGGGCGCTCATCCCGATCCAAACGGGCAATCCGGTTTCCAGAGCCGCTTCCACGACGGCCATTGAAAAATCGGCCTGCTGACACATTTCCAACGCAATCAGGTCCACTCCGGCCTCCGCCAGGATCTGCGCCTGCTCCCTGGCGGACCGGTATATGGCCTCGGGCGTATTCCATCTGGAATCGTCTCCGGGGGCCCATTCACAGATTGATCCGGCAAGGGCCACCGGTTTGAGCGCGACATGCGCAATGGCTTGCTGCGCCAAGGTGACGGCCTTTACATTGATCTCCTTGACCTGGTCGCCCAAACCACCCGATTCGAGCATATGCCGTGCAGATGCAAAGGTGTTCGCAATGACCACTTCTGCCCCCGAGGCGATAAAGGCTTCATGGACTTTCTGGACCGTTTCGGGATGAGACAAGACCGCACGACCACTCCATACCTTGCGGTCCATCGGCACCCCCGCTTTTTCAAGTTCTGTTGCCATGCCCCCGTCAATGATCACCACCGGTCCGTCACCGTTGAGTCGGTCTTCCAGCCAGGAAAGTGGTCTTGTCATGGCATTCATTCAGGTCTGCACCAGGGATGTAGGCACAATGTAGCACAGGCACAGCGAAAATCGGATACTTTGCGGGTCGTCAAGGCGATCGGGGCCATGCAGGCGGTGTGGCATCCATGCTCTCATCCCATGCGGTCCGGACACGTGGAAGAAACAGCTTTTGGCTGGCCGTGCCGTGGGGCGATCTTGGCCGTCATCCGATCAAATGAACCGCAGGCTGAATCAAACAACCACTGCTTCAATCTCTTTCGGATAAGGCGTCAGGACTTCATGTCCACTCTCCGTCACAATGACGCTGTCACCCACTTGCGCCCGAAAATCCCCGGTCGTCACCGAACCGTCGACGGCAAAGACCATGCCCGGCTGTAAAACGGTCTTGTCTCCAAAGACCAGTTGTGGTCTTTCCAAAAAGCTGAACCCGGTCGCTCTTCCACAACGAAAAGGGTATTCATATCCCGCCGACTGTATCACGTCCACATAGGCGGCATGGACCTCTTGGGCCATCACCCCCGGACGAAGTCGTTCCAATGCGGCTTTCTGGCTGTTGACAGCGACTTCATAGGCCGATCGCTGGGATTGATTCCCCAACTCGCCGATCCAGAACATTCGATCAAAACCCAGCTTAAAGCGATGGAAATTGGTCATGCCACAAAAACAAACAAATACCGGATCGCCATACGCCAGTTTTTTTGTCGAAGCACGATGGTGGGTTAAAGTGATATCGTGCCCGGAGGCCATGATCTGAAGAAAATGCGTATTCGGAGACATCTTCGATCCCTGATAGTACAGATCAAGTAACTGTGCCGCTTTTCGGGTACCCGCTTCTGTGGTCGCCAAGGCCACTTCGAACTCCGGCACATTCACCTTGATCGCCTCCCGGCCAGCATCCATCATGGCCACAGCCACTTCACCGGCATGTCGCGCGAGTTGCAGTTCCTGTTCCGACTTGATCATCCTCATGCCGGTGACAATCGGGGTCAAATCAACAACCCGGTTGATTCCCATCAGCGAATCGATGTAATCGCGAACCAGCGGATGAATGGCATGGGTTTCAATTCCGAGGCATGTCACTGTCTGACATGCGACCGAAACAGGGGTTCTCCACTCATCATCCTTGCCGTCGTTCCAGGGCTCTATCCGATCCACCTTGGCCGATTGGACCGCCATGTTGTAATCGATATGGGGCGTAATGAGTACACTTTCACCATCCGTTGGAACAATCAGGAGGGTCGGTCTCCCAAAATCCATATGCAGATAATCATAATACCCGCTGTAGTAGTAGATACTGTCATCGTCAGTAATGAGGGCCGCATCGATACCGGCGTTCTCTAATTTTTCCCTTAACTGGTTTATTCGTTGTGTCAACATGGGCGCGGGTCTGTGAGGTATAACCGGGTAAAGTGCTCCATCAGCAGTGTTCCGAAATTCGATAAAAAATACCCTCCTGCAGTGGACCGGACAACAAGCCAGACCCGGGGCAACTCAATACCACTGGTCTTCGGTTGCGTCCTTTTTCCGAGCCACATAATCAAGCAGAGCCTCATCCGTCGCCGGGTCCATCTCAGGCAACTGATACCGTGTCAACATTTCCTTCCATTTTCGATGCGCACGCTGCGCCGTATCCAGTCGACCCTTCTCGGTCCATTGTTCAAACGAATCGGTATCCCCCAATAAATCAGACCGATAGTTGGCGGTCTCGAAATTCGCCAGTGTATGATCAATACTCAGAAAATTTTCACCCGGCTGTGCTTGCAAGAATGCGTCTTTGGCAAGCTGATTGTCATCGATTTCAAGCCCCTGCAACATTTTGCACATCATGCCGCACCGGTCCAGATCCATGGCAAATTTTTCATACCCCATGGTCAATCCCCCTTCCAGCCAGCCTGCCGCATGGAAAATAATCGAAGACCCTGCCAAAATGGCCGCCATCATTGAGTCCGACGATTCCTGCATCGCCTGACCGTCCGCCACTTTAGCCGCGGTCACATGCCCGATTCCCCTAAGCGGCAGTTTCAACCGCCTGCTCAGCTGCCCCAATGCCAGTATACCAAGATTGGCTTCCGGGGTTCCGAATGTCGGTGCGCCCGTCTGGAAATCCAACGTGGTCAGGAAATTACCGTAGATCACAGGCGAGCCCTTTCTGACCAACTGGGTCAAGGCAATCACTGCCATGGTTTCAGCATGGGCCTGCGCAATCAGTGCCGGCTGGGTCACCGGTCCCATCGCACCACCGAGGATAAATGGCGAAATAAAGTTTCCCTGATTTGCCCGGGCATAGACCTTGAGCGATCCCGACATGACATGATCCAGTACCAGAGGCGAATTCAAATTAATATTGCCCTGAATGACACAGTGATCCTCCATGAACGCCTCTCCAAACACGATTTTTGCCATCTCGATGGAATCTTTCGCTCTGTGTGGTGCAGTGACCCCACCCATAAACGGCTTGGTTGAATAGCGAAGATGGGTATACACCATGTCCAGATGTCGCTTGTTGACCGGAATATCAACAGGTTCACACACCGTACCGCCTGAGTGATGCAACCAGGGGCTTAAAAAGGTCAGTTTGACAAAATTTTGAAAATCGGCAAGCGTAGCATAACGGCGCCCTCCCTCATGGTCGGTCACAAAAGGGGAACCGTATCCCGGCGTCATGGCCACCGAAAGATCACCGACCGTTATCGAATGCAGCGGGTCCCGTCCATGCATGACAAACTCACTTGGCGCGGTGGAACACAGGGCCTTGGCGTGCCCCGGATCGAACTTGACCCGGTCGCCCTTGACGGTCGCGCCGGCTTCTTTAAATAATTCGATCGCTTCGGGATCTCCCCGGAACTCAACCCCCACTTCCTTGAGAATCCAGTCGGCGTGTTCTTCCAGCCGGTCAAGTTCTGCTTCGTTACATATCTCGGTCGTTGGAATCCTGCGCTTTACCGCTGCCGGATAAAAATCTGATTGATGCGCTTTTTTATCGAGACGTTTTGCCCGCCCCTGGCGACGCGAAGGTTGTCTTTTGATATTCAATTGGCTTTTATCATGACCGAACCGAAAGAATCAGTGACGATTAATTAGGATGACCGCTGTCCACTCGGTGGGCCTAGTGAACAGCCAAGTTCAATACCATACCACATAAAATCTAACACCGATCGATTGGATCGATCGAATTGGATCAATCCAATTAACGATAAAATTCAGTCTGTCCGAAGGGATGACGATCTGATTTTCCAACCTCGTCATGCCCCCGCCTCACGCGAATTGTACTTGCCGATGAGAGGCACCACCATCGCGATCAACCAGTCGATTGACAGCGGCACAGGCCATCCAGTTGGCCTGCCTGTTCTACATGCAATCACTCACTTTGGCTTTGAGTACGACCCCCTTGGGCGGCATCCGGCCAATCCATCGCATTCGCATCTTGTCCCAACAGGGGAAATCCGTTGTCGAAAAGGCTTGAAACAACCGCTCACGAAGGACTGAGGTACCGCATGAGGGGTTGGCGTCAAGGGTCCTGGAATGGGCTTGGTGTAACGGGCTGAAACGAGCGCCACTGGCAATCTTCAGACATCGGAAAATATCATTCCCTGTCTTTCGCTGACCGTGAAAACCGGCAGCATCACCTTCCTGGTTTTTTCACCCCTCGTAGCAACGGGAGAACGGGGGCGCATCAAGGCCCGGTTTCCAGCACGGACCGTCATTGGCGATGGTATGATTGACCATGTCTCAAAGGTGGAGAAGCGCCGTACACGCAATGTACTCGAAGATGTACCGCCCAATACGTTGGTTCTCCCTGTAAGATCGATCCAGACTGACCGAATCAAACCCAGCTGAGTGAATACAGTCACAAGTCATTTTCTCGCTACACTGACACGCGCCGTTCTGTGGTCCTTGCGTCGGGTCGATTATCATGTGAACAAAAGCCTGTACAGCCTGAATAATCCCCACCACTATCAAAACCCTTATATTGCCTACAATGCCCTGAGGGCAAGAAACCCGATCCTGCGCTCATATGCCAATCAGGGCTGGATCGTCACCGGATATCAGGAAGTCGAAGCACTGCTGCGCGATCACCGCATCGGCAGTGATATCCGGAACAACCGCTTATTGAGACAATTGCTCCGGTCTTCCTCTGGAGGAGGCGAAGTACCGGTTCTCGACAATCCCTCCATGCTGAACAAGGACCCGCCGGATCATACCCGGCTGAGAAAATTGGTCGCACAGGGTTTTACGCGCAAATATGTCCAGTCCCTGACCCCCAAAATAACCACCCTGGCCGAAGACCTGCTCTCCCGAACTTCGATACGAAACAATCGGTTTGATGTCATTCAGGCACTGGCAAAACCACTGCCCATCATTGTCATCGCCGAAATGATGGGGGTGCCGATCAACGAACGGCAACAGTTTGGGCATCTGTCGGATCAATTGCTCGGGCTTTTTCAGGTCATGCGTCCCGATCTGATGGAAAGGGGAAACACCGCCCATATTGCAATGAGAGATTATTTTTCACAACTGATTGCCCGAAAAAGACAGTGTCCCGGCACCGATCTCATTTCCCATTTGATCCGTGCCGAACAGGACGGAGAGAAACTCTCTTTGGACGAACTGTATTCTACCTGTACCATGCTGTTAACCGCAGGCCATGAAACCACGACCCGGCTGATGGGGAACTGCCTTTATCTCCTGCTCCAGAATCCATCTCAATTGCGTGCCGCATGCACTGATGAACAGTGTCTCCACAAGGCGATAGAAGAAACCCTGCGGTATGAACCGCCCATTCAGCTGGTGGTACGCTTTGTCAGGCAATCAATGTCCTTGCGCCAGCACAAGCTGAAAAAAGGGCAGATGCTGTTGCTTTCCATTGCCGGTGCCAACCGGGATCCAACAATCAATTGTGACCCGGATCAATTCGATATCAATCGAAACGAAATTACCCATCTGAGTTTCGGCAGTGGAATCCATCTCTGCCTGGGCATGGCTCTGGCCCGGCTGGAGACAAAAATTGCGCTTCAAACCCTGTTCTCACATTATCCGAATCTGGCTTATGCCGGGCAGGATCCACATTGGGGAACCAATGATTTCTTCAGAGGGCTTGAAACGCTGTATGTAACCGTCTAGCTTTTACAGAATTTTCGACAGGAAATGTGCTCTGGGGCGTGCGAATGGAAGAACGTCACATCATTGTCATCGTCGGCGCCCCCATGACGTCCCGGTTCCTTTTGAAGTGGTGCAGGCATCCGTCTTCAAGTCCGGGATACTATCGATAAATGAAGCCGATTTTGGAAACTGAAACGGTATTCGAACTGATAACCGCACGGCAGATCATCGCACGATCCGTTACGGGCCTGACCTGGTCGGGGTCTTCCCCAAGCCCCGGGCTCTGAAAACGAATCACCACGCACAAGCACTGCAAATCCCGGTTTCACGGTATCCGGATCCGGCCTGTGCGGGCAAAGTCCACACTGGGGAACCAATGATTTCTTCAGGCGATTTGAAATGGTGCGTCACAATCCGATTTCATCTCACGGGTTAGCCCCATGCCACCGGATAGAGAGTCTTCGAAAAGCACCGCAGACTGAACAAGCAGGACATGCGGCAACAAGAGAAACACGAAACCGGTACAATATCCGGTCCCGTTGTCGCCTTGCGCTGCGACATCATCAAGCGGTCAGTGACTGAGGACGAATAAACCGACAATGACAGGCACATCCCGACTATGCGGATACAAGCCAATCCGGAAACGGTCGCAAATGTGTCTCGCCGTGTGTGCGGCCGTCGGGTTGTGTTCAGTCACCGTGGGGAGTGCAGACACCTGGCGGGGCCTGACCGTCGCGCCGGAGTATCGCTGTTCGCCCTACGAGGCGGATGATTACGCCTACCCACCGTCGGTCGAGGCCGACCTCATTGCACAAATGGGCGGGCTGATCTACGGCCCCTATACCGGGACCTGCTTTACCCACCGCGGCGAGACCGATATCGAACACCTCATCGCCCGGTCCGAGGCACACGACAGCGGACTGTGTGCCCAAAAGGCCGCCACACGGGCCGCCTTCGCCCGCGATCCGCTGAACCTGACGCTGGCCAGCCCCCGGGTCAATCGGTATCAGAAACGGGCCGCGGATGTGGCCGAGTGGATCCCGGCGCTCAATGCCTGCTGGTTCGCCGAACAGACGATTGCGGTCCGTCAGAAGTACCACCTGACCATCGATGCCCGCGAGGTGGCTGCCATTGAGCAGCTGCTGGCGGGCTGCGCTTCCACCGCCATGGTGATTACCTGTGACGGGGCAGCAAAAAAACCTCCTCAGGCAGGTACAATGCAGGACGAAACCGATGCCCTGGCACGCTACGATGACAACCGCAATGGGCGGATCACCTGTGCCGAAGCACGACGACACGGTATCGCACCGGTCCCTCGGGGACACCCGGCCTATCGCTTTATGCATGATGGTGACCAGGATGGTATGGTCTGCGAATAGCGGACAATACGCCGGTCACACTGACTGGGCGAACGCAATTTAAGATAACACATCGTACCGAAACTGTATTAGCATCCCAAACAGGTGATTCCACTTGACCGTCAATTCGAGACAAACATGTATTCTCAATCCATCAGGCAATACCCGATATGGCGATTCTCCTTGATATAAGGGATCCGGCATGGATGCGAGAGGCGGATCTCAGAGATTTTCTTGCCCCGCTTTTACCCGGTGTCCCCATCTATTGTGAAACCGCGGGGGTCAACGCAGCCTCCGTCACCCTGCTTGCAACCACGATGCTCCGTCCCGGCGTAGTGGCCTCTCTGCCTGCCCTGAAACTGGTGCAGAAACTGGGAGCCGGTGTGGAGGGTATTGTCGGCGACCCTGCGTTGCCGGATCATGTTCGGGTCACTCGATTGAAGTCGCATGGCCCGGCACAGGAAATTGCGGAATATTGTGTCGCTTATGTCCTGAGTGAACAGCATCATATACCGTTTCATCGCCAGAGCCAGTCCCACTGTCTGTGGAAACCGATCGCGCCGAAACAGACCTCGCTCACCACCGTTGGTGTGCTGGGCCTCGGCCATATTGGCTCAACAACGGCTCAAGCCTTTGCCCGGCTCGGATTTCGGGTCATTGGATGGAGTCGAACGGAAAAATCCCTGCCCGGAGTGGAATGCTGTCATGGCAACGACCAGCTCCCTATGCTGCTGGAGCAATGTGATTATGTTGCGAGTATTCTGCCTTCGACAGACAGGACTCGCAATTTATTTGATCTGAAACGATTCCAGTGCATGAAAAATGAGGCGGTTTTAATCAATGCCGGTCGAGGCGACCTGATCATTGAAGAAGATCTGCTCATCGCCCTGGACACGGGAATGCTCAAAGCGGCCATACTGGATGTGTTCAGGCAGGAGCCACTCCCTGCAACACATCCTTTTTGGAATCATCCCCAAATCACGGTGACCCCGCATGTTTCAGGCTGGCACCTTGATGATGGCCTTCGGGATATCGCGGAGAACTATCGACGGATGGTCAGTCATCAACCACTGTTGCACGAAGTTGACCGCATCGCAGGCTATTAGAAGGCACCACAGCCGACCACCACATTTTACACCCGCTCCATCAAGCCGCAAGGCACGGTGAACTCCCGGTATTGCCCTGCAACCAATGCCGGGACTGCACCCGGTGGATGTTCCAATCGGGGGTCGGCCCGAGAACAGGGCATTTTCCGTGCTGTCTCCCCACCGGATTTGTGACGGTGGAGCCGGCACTCTCGCCGATGCCGGTTGGCCGTCGGCGTCTTTCCCGGCCAAACTAGAACAAGCCTTCTACCTTGCCTTCTTCATTAAGCCGAATCCGGTTGGCCGCCGGCGTGCGCGGCAATCCGGGCATGGTCATGATGTCTCCACACACGACCACGATAAATCCCGCTCCAGCAGAAAGCCGGACCTCTCGGATTGACAGCGTATGCCCCGTCGGTGCCCCCTTTCGATTGGGATCGGTCGAAAAACTGTACTGTGTCTTTGCGATACAGACAGGCAGCGCACCGAAGCCATTTTGCTGGAGTTCCCTGATCTGGTTGATGGTTTTTTGATCGGCGGAAATCCCATCGGCACGATAGAGTCGGGTTGCGACCGTTTCGATTTTTTCCCAAATGGGCATCTCGTCAGGATACAGCGGACTGAACTGGCTGACACCGCTGTCCGCCACTTTGGCCACTTCCTGTGCCAGTTCGATCGTGCCATTACCCCCGTTTGCCCAGTGGCTGGCATCCATCGCTTTGACGCCATACGCTTCGGTTGCCTCACGGACAGCGGCAATTTCATCCGCCGTATCGGCGCTGAACTGGTTGATTGCAACCACCACCGGCACACCATACAACTTGACGTTTTCGATGTGCCGCTTGAGATTGACACAGCCATCGCTCACCGCTTGCACATTTTCGCTTCCCAAGTCGTCTTTCGACACCCCGCCATGCATCTTCAATGCACGAACCGTTGCAACAATCACCACCACATCCGGTGTCAGACCGGCACTGCGACACTTGATGTCAAAAAATTTCTCTGCCCCCAGGTCCGCCCCGAAACCCGCTTCGGTGATCACGTAATCCGACAATTTCATGGCCGCCCGGGTTGCGATCACCGAGTTGCATCCATGGGCAATATTGGCAAACGGTCCACCGTGAATAAAAGCGGGATTGTGTTCCAGCGTCTGGACCAGATTCGGCGCCAGTGCTTCTTTTAACAACACCGTCATCGGACCCGGTCCCATTACCGCCTCGGCACGAACCGGCTGACGATCACGGGTGAATCCAATCACGATCTTGCTCAGCCTGCGCTGCAGATCCGCCAGATTCTTCGACAGACAGAAAATCGCCATGATTTCAGAAGCGACCGTGATATCAAATCCATCCTCTCGCGGAAAACCGTTCGAGATTCCGCCCAGTGAGCTGGTAATCTGCCGTAATGCGCGGTCATTCATGTCCACAACACGCCGCCATGTCACCCGACGGCTGTCAATCCCCGCCTGGTTCCCCCAGTAGAGGTGATTGTCCACCAGTGCCGATAACAGATTATGTGCCGCACTGATGGCATGGAAATCCCCCGTGAAATGCAAATTAATGTCTTCCATTGGAATCACTTGCGCATATCCGCCGCCAGCCGCACCCCCTTTCATTCCAAAACATGGTCCCAAAGAGGGTTCCCTGAGACAGACCATCGCTTTCTTGCCAATTTTGTTCAGGCCATCGGTCAGTCCGACTGAAGTCGTTGTCTTGCCCTCACCGGCGGGGGTCGGCGTGATCGCTGTCACCAGAACCAGTTTTGCATCGGGCCGGTCTTTCAGGGAATCGATGTACTCCAGGCTGACTTTCGCTTTGGTATGCCCGAAGGGTGCCAGTGCATCATGAGGAATACCGAGTTTGTCGGCTATATCGGAAATCGGTTTTATAGGCGCGCTGCGCGCGATATCAATATCACTCATCAGAATTCAAATATCCAGATTGTTTATACTTTCTTGATCGAATGCGGCGTTTCAATCACACATGTTGAACGGTTTGTTTTACTCCCCTCCGTCTTCGTACTTTCACCAAGCAACCGCTCGCAATCGGTACCGCCTGCTCACAACGCAGGCCAAGTCTCGACTTTTACGCTGCCGGATTTTATTCGATAATATCGGGCCATGGCACTATTTTCGGGTCAAAACAATCGGAATGTGCCGTAAATCGCGATCAGGCCGCTTCCACCCGGGCGGCACAGTACTTGAATTCCGGGATTTTTCCTATCGGATCGAGCGCTGAATTGGTCAGGGTATTGGCCGCAGCCTCTGCGTAGCAAAACGGAATGAAGATCATATTGTCGGGAATGCCACTGTCCGACCGGGCCACCATTTCAATGGTACCTCGCCGGGTCGATACTTTCACCTTGTCCCCGCCTGCAAGCTGCATATTCATCAACGCACCCGGTGACAGACTGGCCACCGCTTCCGGCTCGATCTGATCCAGCACGTCGGTTCTGCGTGTCATCGACCCGGTGTGCCAATGCTCGAGCTGACGCCCTGTCGTCAGGATCATCGGGTATTGCTCATCGGGCATTTCATCCGGGGGGATCAGGCTCGCAGGAACTAATTTCCCTTTTTTCGATGCCGTCGGGAATCCGTCGGAAAAGACAATATCATTCCCCGGCCTGTCCGGTGCCTCACACGGATAGGTGACGGCACTTTCCTCGCCGAGTCGTTCCCAGGTAATATTGTCCAGTGACGGCATCACGGTTGCCATTTCTGCAAACACGTCGCGCGGATGAGCGTAATGCCAGTCAAGCCCAACACGACGGGCAATTTCCTGGATGATCCACCAATCCTGTCTGGTATCGCCGGGCAATTGCAGCGCCTGACGTCCCATCTGCACCTGACGATTGGTATTGGTCACGGTGCCGTCCTTTTCCGGCCAGGCTGATGCGGGCAAAATCACATCGGCGTAAAATGCAGTCTCAGTCAGAAACAGGTCCTGTACCACCAGATGTTCCAGCTTTGCCAAGGCATCACGGGCATGTTGGACATCCGGGTCAGACATCGCCGGGTTCTCCCCCATGATATACATCCCCCTGATCTGATCGTGATGAATGGCATGCATGATTTCAACCACCGTCAATCCCCGCTGCGGGTCCAGTGTGGTGCCCCACGCATCTTCGAATTGCGCCCGAAGATTATCCACATCGACCAACTGATAATCCGGCAGCATCATCGGAATCAATCCCGCATCCGAGGCACCTTGCACATTATTTTGTCCGCGCAGTGGATGTAATCCCGTCCCGGGTCTGCCGACCTGGCCGGTGATCAGGGACAGCGCAATCAGACACCGCGCATTGTCGGTTCCATGCACATGCTGGGAGATACCCATTCCCCAAAAGATGATCGAAGCCTTCGAAGTGGCATAAGTCCGGGCGACAACCCTCAGGGTATCGGCATCAATCCCGCAAACCGGCGCCATTTTTTCCGGCGTGAAATCCCGTATGTGTGTTTTCAGATTTTCGAAGCCTTCCGTATATCGACTCACATAGTCCCGGTCATACAGTCCTTCGGTCACAATCACATTCAAAAGCGCATTGAGCATCGCCACATCGGACCCGGGCTTGAATTGCAGCATATGGGTCGCATGACGATGCAGCCCTCCCTTTCTCGGATCCATCACGATCAAGGTCGCCCGCTTGGCCGCCTGCTTGAAAAAAGTGGCTGCCACCGGATGGTTCGAGACCGGATTGGCCCCGATCACAATAATACAGTCCGCATCCTGTACCGCGTTAAACGGTGCGGAAACCGCACCGGAACCGACCCCTTCCAACAAGGCTGCCACCGAAGAGGCATGACACAACCGAGTGCAATGATCCACATTATTGGTTCCAAAACCGGTTCGCACCAGTTTTTGAAACAGGTAAGCCTCTTCGTTGGAACACTTGGCGGATCCGAAACCCGCCAATGCCTGACTGCCATGCTGATCACGCAGCGCCTTTAATCCGCCACCGGCCAATGCCAGCGCCTCGTCCCAGGTCGCTTCCCGAAAATGCGTATAGGGATTCGACGGGTCCAGATCAAGATCGCCCCTTTTGGTTGATTTTTCCAATCGAATCAATGGTTTGGTCAGGCGGTGAGGATGGCGCACGTAGTCAAATCCAAAACGCCCCTTGACACACAGCCGATTTTGATTTGCCGGGCCTTCTTTGCCTTGCACCGCAACGATTGCATTGTCCTTCACCTGGTAGGTGATCTGGCAACCGACGCCACAATAGGGACACACACTGTGCGTTTCAGACAACTGCGACCGGGGATCGGCATATTTTGCCACTCCGGATGCATCCACCAGACTGGACTCCATCAAGGCGCCCGTCGGGCATGCCTGGACACATTCTCCGCAGGCGACACAACTGCTCTCGCCCATGGGATCATTCTGATCGAAGACGATCTGCGCCAGATGTCCCCGAAATGCCATCCCGATCACATCATTGACCTGGACTTCCCGACAGGCCCTGACACACAGATTACATTGAATACAGGCATCAAGTGCAACCTGCATGGCGGGGTGGCTTCGGTCCGGTTGGGGCACTTCGCGAGGCGCAAAACGACTGGTTTCAATATTCAGCCTGTCGGCCCACTGCCACAATCGGGAACTTTTCTCATGCGCGACCGCACGGGCCGGCTGGTCTGCAACCAATAATTCCATGACCAGCGACTGCGCTTTTCTGGCCCGTTGATTATTCGAGGTCACCACCATGCCCTCACTGGGTTTGCGGAGGCAGGATGCCGCCAGAACGCGCTCGCCCTCGATTTCGACCATACAGGCGCGGCAGTTGCCATCCGGACGGTAACCGGGCTGATCCAGATAGCATAAATGGGGAATATCCACTTCATACCGTTTTGCCACCTGCCAGATCGTTTCATCCGCACCGCCCAGCACGGTCCGGCCATCCAGCGTGAATTCGATCATCCCGGTCATCAGAGATCCTCCTTAAAGTATTTCAGGACACAGTTTATCGGATTCCCTGCCGCCTGACCCAACCCGCAGATGGATGCATCCGTCATCACCTGACTCAAATCGCTCAACAGATCCACATCCCATTGGGGTTTGACCATCGCCTTGACCGACTTTTCCGTTCCGACCCGGCACGGGGTGCATTGACCGCAACTTTCATCCTGGAAAAACCGCATCAGATTCAATGCCACCGTTTTCATGTTGTCCTGGTCGCTGAAAACGACGATGGCGGCAGACCCGATAAAGCAGCCGTGCTTTTGCAAGGTATCAAAATCCAGCGGTTCATCCGCCAGCGTCGCCGGCAGGATGCCGCCCGATGCCCCTCCCGGCAGATAACCCTTGAAGACATGTCCCTCCTGCATTCCACCGCAGTAGTCCTCAAGGAGCCGGTTCATGGTGATCCCGGCCGGCGCCAGCTTGACACCCGGGTTGTTAACCCGTCCGGAGACCGAGTAACTGCGCCAGCCCTGACGACCATTGGTTCCTGCGTCCGCATACCATTTCGGCCCCTTTTCAATAATATCGCGCACCCAGTACAGTGTCTCCACATTGTTTTCCAGGGTCGGTCTTCCAAACAATCCGATTTCGGCCACATAGGGCGGACGGTTCCTGGGCAATCCCCGCTTCCCTTCGATGGATTCGATCATCGCCGATTCCTCTCCACAGATATACGCACCGGCCCCACGGCGGACTTCAATATCCACATGCGCCGCCAAACCGGCCTCCCGTACCACGTTCAGTTCGTCCTTCAACAGGGCCAAGATGGCCGGATACTCATCGCGCACATAAACATAACTTTTTTCAGTATCCACCGCCCACGCGGCAATCAACATCCCCTCGATAAACCGGTGGGGATCCGTTTCCAGATAGTGACGATCCTTGAACGTGCCGGGTTCGCCTTCGTCAGCGTTCACCGCCATCATTCTCGGTCCTTCATAACCACGGACAATAGCCCACTTCCGACCCGCCGGAAAACCCGCGCCCCCCAGCCCCCGAAGGGCTGATTCATTGAGGAACTGGATAACCTGTTCAGGGGTCAGCGCACCCGACAGACAGCGTCTCAGCAGTTGATAGCCGCCCGCTTGAAGATACGCCTCAAAGGAAATATAGGACGGTGCCGGGGGATGGATATACCCCGATCGTGCCGCCTGCAAGACGGTCTCGGCCTGCGCATGACCGATATGATTGTGCCCCACTTCGACAACCGGTGCACTGTCACACCGTCCCATGCACGGTGCCCTGAGCACACGAAGGTTGTCATCATTGCAACCCGATTCAAGATCCGCAATCAAATGCTCCGCACCGGCCAACTGGCAGGTAATGCTGTCACAAACACGGATGGTTGTCTTCGGGGGGGGTGTCTCCCCCTCTTTGATGACATCGAAATGGGCATAAAATGTTGCCACTTCATAGACTTCTGTCTGGGACAGTCGCATCAAGCTGGCCAACGCAGCCAAGTGCGAGGAGGACAGGCAACCGAACTCGTCCTGGATCAAATGCAGGTATTCGATCAGCATGTCCCGCCTCAGTGGTCCGGTTCCGACCAGTGTCTTGACCTGATCTACCGCCTGTGTCTCAACCTGTCGGCCTTTGAGTTCCGGCCGCGTCCGTTTGCGTCCACGACCCGGATGGCCCCGTCTCGCAATGGAACCCGTCACTGCACTCATATCACAGAGTCTCCTAAACTGGCATTGTCACATCAATCAATATGTCCGTCCCGGCGTGTGACCGCACCGGGAACATCAGATCAGAACCCGTTTCAATGTCACACCCAAGGCAGCCGGCGAATCGGCAACCGCCACACCCGCCCCCTTCAGCGCCTCAATCTTATCACCCGCGCTGCCCTTTCCACCGGCGATAATGGCACCGGCATGGCCCATCCGTCGCCCCGGAGGTGCCGTCACCCCGGCAATAAACGCACACATCGGCTTTTTGATATTACTTTGTTTGATAAATTCGGCCGCTTCCTCTTCAGCGGTCCCGCCGATCTCCCCGATCATGATGATCGAGCCTGTCTCCGGATCCGCCAGGAACAGCTCGAGACAGTCGATAAAATTGGTTCCATTGACCGGGTCACCACCGATACCGATGCAGGTACTCTGTCCCAACCCGGCCACCGTCGTTTGTGCCACGGCTTCGTACGTCAGTGTCCCGGACCGGGATACAATGCCGACATGGCCCTTTGCATGGATGTGGCCCGGCATGATCCCAATCTTGCACGCATCCGGTGTAATAATGCCCGGACAATTGGGACCGATCAGCCGGCTGGCGGATTTTTCCAGCACGCGTTTCACTTTCACCATATCCAGGACCGGCACCCCCTCAGTAATACAAACGATCAATGGCACTTCGGCATCAATGGCTTCCAAAATCGCATCGGCCGCAAAGGGCGGCGGGACATAAATCACCGATGCATTCGCCCCGGTTTTTTCCACCGCCTCAATAACGGTGTCAAACACCGGCAACCCAAGGTGGACCTGACCACCCTTGCCCGGGGTCACTCCGCCGACCATCTGTGTTCCGTATTGAATCGCCTGCTGGCTGTGAAAGGTGGCCTGTGAACCGGTAAAACCCTGGCAGATGACGCGGGTGGACTGATCAACTAATACCGACATTATGTGTTCTCCCGATGTGCGCTTCGATTAACCCGGTCAACGACTTTTTGGGCCGCATCCGCCAGATCATTCGCCGAGATGATCGGCAAACCGGAATCAGCCAGAATCGCTTTCCCCTTTTCGACATTGGTTCCTTCAAGCCGCACCACAAGCGGGACATTCAAGCTGACTTCCCTGGCCGCCGAAACAATGCCTTCGGCAATCACGTCGCAACGCATGATCCCGCCAAAAATATTCACCAGTATACCCTTCACATTCGGATCGGACAGGATGATTTTGAAGGCCACTGTCACCCGTTCGGCCGTCGCCCCGCCCCCCACATCCAGAAAATTGGCCGGTGACCCCCCATGCAACTGGATGATATCCATGGTTGCCATCGCCAGTCCGGCCCCGTTGACCATGCAGCCGATTGAACCGTCAAGCTTGATGTAGTTCAACTCATATTCGCTAGCCTCAACCTCGGCCGCATCCTCTTCATCCTTGTCCCTCAGCGCTTCGACGTCCGGATGCCGATAGAGCGCGTTGCTGTCGAAATTCATCTTCGCATCCAGCGCAATCAACGCCCCATCCCCTTTGACGACCAGTGGGTTAATTTCGACCAGACTGGCATCCAATTCGGTAAATGCTCGGTACATCGACTGCAGGAAATGGACCGCGGAACGCACCTGACTGCCGGACAGGCCGAGTCCGAAAGCGAGTTTGCGGGCGTGGAAGGGCTGTAAGCCGACTGCGGGGTCCACCACCACCTGATTGATTTTCTCCGGGGTGTTGGCGGCCACTTCCTCAATATCCATTCCCCCTTCGGTCGACGCAATCACCGTGACCCGACTGCTCTTTCGATCCACCAGCAGCCCCAAGTACAGTTCCCGTGCAATGTCACAACCCTCCTCAATATACAATCGCCTCACTGGCTGTCCCTGTGGACCGGTCTGGTGGGTAACCAGCTGCATCCCGAGTATCTCAGTCGCCGTGCTTTCCAGTGCCGCCATCGAATTGACCACCTTGACACCCCCGCCCTTGCCGCGTCCCCCTGCATGAATCTGCGCCTTGACCACCCACACCGGTCCGCCGAGCTGCGCGGCAACCGTCACCGCCTCGTCCACGCTAAACGCCACATCACCCCTTGGAACCGCCACACCAAACTGCGCCAGCAACGATTTCGCCTGATACTCGTGTATATTCATTATCGATTCTACTATCCCATTTGGTATACAATATACCACACTATCCGGTCATGCCATCCGCCCCTGCGTGACACCAAAGAAAAGGGCGATTATACCCCGGTCAGCCTGAAACTGCGGGCACCCGGACCGAAATTCGTATCATTTATGACAATGCGTCGCCCCGTGAAACCATGCAGACCGTGATGGCTTGATCACCGGGTCTGCGTCAGTCAATCCAGGCAATGTGGAGCAGATTCGTGGTGCCGGAAGTGCCAAAGGGCAGTCCGGCGGCAATGATCACGGCCTCACCGGACTGCGCGAAATCTTCTCTCACCGCAACCTCTTTGGCCGCATCAATGACCTGCATTAACTCCGCATCCTCGTTGGCAACATCGATGGTCACCGCATGAACCCCCCAGGCCATGGACAGATAGCGCGCGGTTCTGATTTCGGGTGTCAGGCTTAAAATCGGCGCCCGGGGTCTTTCCCGCGCCGCCCGCACGCTGGTACTGCCGGAAGCCGTATAGGTCACCGTAGCCGCCGAGGACAGCACATGGGTTACTCTTTGCAGTGCATTGCAAATGGCATCAGCCGTGGTCGCTCTCGGCGCGGGACGCTGTGCTTCCAGGATATTGCGATACACCGGATCCTGTTCCACCTCATCGATGATTTTGTCCATCATCCGGACCGACTGCATCGGATAATTCCCGGCCGCTGTTTCCGCAGACAGCATCACCGCATCCGCACCATCATAGATCGCCGTGGCAACATCCGAGGCTTCCGCCCGGGTCGGTACCGGAGCATTCACCATGGAATCGAGCATATGCGTGGCAATCAAGACCGGTTTTCCGACCTGCCTGCACTGCCGGATGATCTTCTTTTGGATGACCGGCACCTGTTCAGGGGGCAATTCGACCCCCAGGTCCCCCCGGGCCACCATCATCCCGTCACAAAGATTCAAAATGGAATCAAGGTGTTCCACGGCAGCAGGTTTTTCCAGTTTGACCATAATCGCGGCGCGACCCTTGACCAATTCACGCAGTTCCCTGACATCATCGGGTCTTTGGACAAACGATTGGGCCACCCAGTCGACGCCCAGCGACAGTCCATAGGCCAGGTCCCGACGGTCCTTGTCGGTGATGACGGAAATCGGCAGTACAACCCCCGGTATATTGACCCCTTTGTGGCTGCCGATCTTGCCACCGACCACCACCTCAGTGAGCACTTGGTCCCCGCTATGCTCATGCACTCGCAGACTCACCCTGCCGTCATCGACCATCAGTTCGCTGCCGATTTGCAATGCCGCGAAAATTTCCGGATGGGGCAGCGGGGCCCGGCGACTGTCTCCGGGTGTGGCCTCCATGTCCAGCCGATAGACATCACCCTTGTGAAGCAAAACCGCCTGCTCGGAAAATGTCCCCAGCCGGAGCTTCGGTCCCTGAATATCCATCAAAATACCGATCGGACGTCCGGTCTCCCGTTCGACGCGACGGATAGCCTCCACTCTTTGTCGATGATCGTCGTGATCGCCATGGCTGAAGTTCAGCCTGAACACATCGACACCCGCATCAAACAGCGCTCTGATGACCGATTCCGACGAACTTGCAGGGCCCAGCGTGGCCACGATTTTCGCTTTTCTGAGTCGACGCATCGTCTGATTTTCACCTGATTTTGACTGATCAGCAAATTATAGCTTGGAATTGATGACAACCAACTTACACAGCATCTTATCCCGCCGGATCCGTTGACAAATGTAGAGGCCGTGTCATCAAACCGACACGCATTACAGACCTGTTGCGTGATCAGAAAATTGTCGACAGTAATCAAGGGATACGATACCCTCTTGGCTGTTGTCGTTATTGAACCACGATGCCATAACATGCCCTCTGACAAACGCATCCCGGGAATACGGACAACGGCGGTCCACGCCGGGGAGTCTCCCAATCCCGAGACCGGTGCCTCAGCACCGGATATCGTGATGTCCAGCACGTTTGTGGTCGATGAAAAAGTCAGTTTCTCCGCCAACAATCTCACGGATGACACCCCCTTTCTTTACACTCGCTGGTCCAACCCGACCACGAAGCAACTGGAAACCAAAATTGCGGCGATGGAACAGGCACCGGCGTGTGTGGCGTTTTCATCCGGAATGGCCGCCTCGACAGCCGTCCTGTTCAGCCTGCTGAGCCAGCACGATCACCTGGTCATCAGCAACACCAATTATCCGGGAACGGCTGAACTCGTCCGTGATACGTTACCGAGAATGGGGATCGAGGTCACCCCGGTTGACACGGCTGAATTGGCCCAGATCGAATCGGCGATGCAGCCAAATACCCGAATGATCTGGATAGAAACGCCGTCCAACCCCCTGCTTCGCATCACCGACATTCGAAAAGTCTCGGAAACTGCCCGTCATCACGGTGTGCTTGTGGTGGTGGACAGCACCTTTGCCACACCGATCGCCACCCGGCCCTTTTCACTGGGCGCCGATCTGGTGGTCCAGTCCCTGACCAAATACATGGGCGGACATGGAGATGCCATGGGCGGCGCCGTCTCCGGAAAGACGGATCTGGTCGGCCGATTACGGGGGGAAGGGGCCGGCCACTACGGTGGTGTGATCAGTCCATTCAATGCCTGGCTGATTTTACGCGGCATGGCCACCTTGCCGATTCGCATGAAAGCCCATCAGGACAATGCGATGGAACTGGCCCGTTTTCTGGAACAACACCCGAGGGTCGAACTGGTTCTCTATCCGGGACTGCCCTCTCATCCTCAGCATGATGTCGCGATCCGGCAAATGGATAATTTCTCGGGCATGATTTCGTTCAAAGTCAATAACCCGCATGAAACGGCACAGCGCATGATGACCCAGTTGGATATTTTCCACTACGCGGTCTCACTCGGACACCATCGCAGCCTGATCTATCTCATGGAAACACAGGACCTGATGCAGGCCTCCTATCGACTCTCTGGACGGGAGCAGGATAAATATCAATCCGCTGCCGGCGAGGGTATTTTCAGGGTATCGGTTGGACTTGAAGATGCCGATGACCTGATCAATGATCTGGATCAGGTGCTATAGCTAGGATTCCGGCACCCGTGTTGCCGTGTCTGAAGGCGGCAAACGGTTCGGTGTCAATCCGACGGCCTCGTTGAACACGCCCCAGACCATCCCCGTCTTCACGATACAATCGAATATTCAAAAATCGTGGTAACGACATCCCGCCTCTACCGGCTTTTCATTGCGATCGTGTTGGTCGGCCTATCGGGTTGTGCAATCACCCCACCGGTACCGGTCATTTCCGATTTGAATCCGGATAAGGCCGTGATCCAGTACGTGAGCCGATATGGGGAAGAACCGGACCCTGGGCTGATTGATGTCGAAGCCCGGAAGGGCTGTGCCATTCATGGAAAAAAACCGGTGTTTGTCAGCGCCACCTGCAAAAGCGAGCACTCAGGCGAGTCGTTCACCACTTGTACCACCCCGAGCACCTACACAACAACCCATGGCTACGGAACTTACATCTCTAGCGCTATCGCATCTTGCATCACAACCGCCACCCGCACAACCACCTGCTCCCACTTGTACGCTTGCATCGAGTAATCCCACGGGCATTACCCATCAAAATCCACGAAGAAGAAAGGCCCCTCGGCAAATTGTGTCAGAGTGCTGACCACCGTCATGGGCAGAAAAAGCATGGCTGCGCGGGACAACACCCAAAAGTCACCCGTCGACGCTTCCACCTGGTAAACGACCGGAGAGATAATGTCTTAATAAATCCAGACGATCATTTCCCCAGAAAATTTTTCCGTCCACAATGACGGCCGGCAAACCGAACAGATTGTGCTGCACCGCGCTTTGGAGGTTTTGGTTTAACCGGTCCTTGTATGGCTGGCTGCGCATGGCGACTTCATCGATCTGCCCCTCATCCAAGCCGATCCGCGCCGCCTCTGATTTTAACCATGGAACGTCTGAAATATCTTTCTGTTCGGACCAGTATCCCCGCATGATCGATTTGACAAAGGATTCTGCCAACCCGCAATCATTGGCATAAATCGCACAGCGCAATGCCCGGGAGGGCCGTTTCGGGTAGTCACGGTGAGGCTCAAAGGGCAGTCCGCACAAGGCAGCGGTGTCCCTTTGATCCTGTTGATACCAGGAGACAAATCCCGCATTGGCCTGCAGCGGCTTTCTGCCCTTGACCGCGTCATTGAGATTGGCCAGATGGACTGGTTTCCAGTTCAGCTGTGCATTAAATTCCCGGGCAATATCACCAATACGGAAACTCGCGAAGTAGCACCAGGGACTGTGAAAATCAAACCAGAAATCAAGCTGCTTTTTCTTCGGGTCCGGCACTTTTGTCGCCGTTTCAAAACGTCGCCGGTCAACCACCGCGCGAATATGTCGGCCGCGCATGACCAAGGTCTCGCCTTGATGGGCCGTCAACTCAAACTCGATACGACGGCCCTGTTGTCTGGTCAGAATCGCAGTCACGACAATCGATTGACCGATCCACGCCGGGGCCAGATGATCCACTTGCACCGACGTCCCGACACTCACTTCCCCGACTTCATAATAGGGCGACGCCAGATGATCGGCAGCCGCTTCAAAATACAGGATAATCGCCGTGGTGGCGACCACATCGACCCCATGATTCCCCATCGCCGAGGCGGCCTGCTGTGCCGTGGGATAAAACACTTCGCGATGGTCGATTCCGCGCTTAATGACCCTCATAGCTGCACACTCCGGCGATGTTCAACGTACCTGTGGAAACTCCGGTCCGTCCAGTGGATCACCGTGTCGCAGCCGACACTCGGGAAACGGTGGCGAAGTGGTTCCCCGGCGAACGGCAAAGGTCGCATCATCACCGACCCAGCGACTCGAAAAAGCCCGCCTGCGGCGGGTCTTGCACTGATTGGCGGGTGCACCATGTACGGTCAGAAAATGAAAGGCCACCACATCGCCCGGCTCGACGGCCCAGTGCAACAGCCGGTACTTGTCAGGGTCGGCATCAATGTCCGGCAACCGGTGGTAGTGGGTGTCCGGGTACAGTGGCGTTCGATCAAAACGGGTTGGCGTGAACCACTTTCCCCAACCATGCGATCCGGCGACAAACCGGACGGCCGTCTCTTCGGACACGTGATCCAATGCCAGCCACAAGCTGCAGTTCTGTCTGCCATCGACACAGTAGTAGGGTTGGTCATGGTGCCAGGGTGTGGGAATATCGGTGGCCGGTTCCTTGACCAGAACATGCTCATGAAACAATCTGACATGCCTCGACCCCATGAGCTGTTGTGCTATCGCCGCTGCCGGCGAATGAAACAGGAAATCCCGATATTCATCAATCCGGTGCCAATTGCAAAAATCGCCGAAGAAACGCCCCCGCGAGCCATCGCGATAATCCCGGACGAAGGGGCCCGGATTCTGCAGGTTGATTTCGATCCCCCGACGCAACACCTCAACCCAGTCGGTCAACAATCCCCTGATGACGACCGCGCCGTGCTGGTGAAACTGTTCAATCGTCTGTTTTGGGATATGCACAATCATCGCCTGGTTGATTTCGATCCGGTGCCCCGATCATGACTGACGGCGAATTGCCGCGAACCGGCTGACGACAGCAAGGGGGTTCTCCTTCGTTTGGAATTTCGAATATACTGCATTGTCCAATCCGGAACAAACGACCTCATTCATGACGACTGAAACCGCGATTCCCCGATTCGATAAAATCAGTGATTATGTCTTTCACTACGCCGATCACACCCCCAATAAAGAGGCTTTGGTCTGGCAGGATGTTCGCATTGACTACCGATCGTTTGCAACCCGGGTCAAACGGATTTCAAGGGCATTGATCGCCGCTGGCGTCGGAAAAGGAGACCGTGTCGTGCTGCTCGGCACCCCGCGGCCAGAATTTTTCATGGTCATGCTGGCGACCGTCGATATTGGCGGAATCTGGGTCGGGCTACATCCCCGCTATCAGCTGAACGAATTTCGCCATATCCTTGATCAGGCCTCACCCACACTCCTGTTTGCCTTCGAACAGATCGATGGTCGTCGATATGAGGATGAATTATCCATTTTCCAGAAAGCGTACCGCCAACTCAATCAGATCATCGTGTTTGATAACAGCCATCCGACCACCGGGATTTCGTTTGATGCCTTTTGCGCAACCGCCCACGATACCCCTGAAGCAACATGGCAGGCCGCCAGGGATCGTATCGAAACCGATGATTCAGCGGTGATTATTTTCACATCCGGGACTACGGGCAAACCCAAAGGGGCGATGAACAGCCATTACGGACTGGTGCACTGTGCCCTGATCGAGCTGAGCCGGTGGCCCGGTGATGACCTGCGTGTCCTGCAGAACATGCCGATCAACCACATCGCCAACATTGGCATGATGTCCAGCTATGCACTGGTGGCGGGAGGTACCCTAGTCTTCATGGATCGCTTTGATCCCGTTCAAATCCTAAAATGCATCGAAACCGAACGGATCACTTTCTGGCTGCAGGCACCCGCGATGTTCCATCTGGTTGTCAATCAACCCGGTTTTGCAACAACCGATCTTTCCTCGCTGGAGTATATCGTCTGGGGAGGCGGACCCATGCCGCAACACCTGATCCGCAGCCTGCGCCGACTGAAGGCTACCTTGGCCATGGCCTATGGGATGACCGAATTGACTGCGTATGTCACCTATGCGGATCTGGATGCCAGTGAAGAAGCCCTCGCCAACACCATCGGCAAGCCGGAACCGCGTTATGATCTGCGTCTGATCAACCATCGCGGCAACATGGCGGACATTGGGGAAAGCGGTGAAATTCAGGCCAGAGGCCGGTGGCTGATGAATGGCTATTTCAACCAGCCACAGGCGACCTCAGCGGCTTTTACCGACGATGGATGGTTCAAAACAGGCGATATTGCGGAACTTCGCGAAGACGGAAACTGGAAACTGGTCGGTCGGACCAAGGAAATGTATAAATCCGGTGGCTATAATATCTACCCCAGAGAGATAGAAATGGGCATTGAAGAACATCCCAGCGTTGCCATGTGTGCGGTATTGGGGGTGCCTGACGCGCTTTATCATGAGGTCGGTTACGCTTTCATACAGATTGAACCCGGCCGACACCTTAGCGTCCCTGAAATAACTGACTGGTGTCGACAAAGACTGGCCAATTACAAGATCCCGAAAACGTTCGATATCATGACCGAACTGCCGCGGCTGCCGATTGGGAAGATTGACAAGCAGGGGCTGCGACGCCGTCTCGACAATCGGTCCAGTTAACGGCACAAAAACAATCCAGCCGGAAAACCAACCTTTGACCCTTACCACACCAATCACGACTTGACGATGAAATACAACAAACTGGGCAATACCGATATTGATGTCAGCCTGATCTGTCTCGGCACCATGACCTGGGGGGAACAGAATTCCCAGGCCGAGGCATTTGAGCAGATGCATTATGCGCTTGATCGGGGCGTTAATTTCTGGGATGCAGCGGAAATGTATCCCGTCCCGACCCGGGCGGAAACAGCGGGTGAAACGGAACGCATTATCGGTCACTGGTTCCACCAAAACGGTAAACGGGACCAGGTCATCCTGGCTACCAAGGTGACCGGGCGGAGTGATCGGACATGGGTGCGGGGGGGAGAAGAGACCCGATTGAACAGGGAACAGATCGAACAGGCCGTTGAAGGCAGTCTGAAACGATTGCAAACAGACTATATCGACCTGTATCAGCTGCATTGGCCTGACCGGAAACTGGGTTTATGGGGAGAGGGGAATGGGTCCTATGTCCACAAGAACAATCCGGATGAAATCGCCATCGAGGAAACGCTGGATACGATGGGACGGCTTGTCCAATCCGGGAAGGTCAGAATGATCGGTGTGTCCAACGAAACACCGTGGGGTCTGAGTCAGTATATTGCGGTATCGGAAAAGACGGCACGGCCCAAAGTGGTCTCGATTCAAAACTCCTACAGCCTGATGAACCGGGTTTTCGAAAGCGGGCTCAGTGAATTCAGTTATCGTGAAAACATCGGTCTGTTGGCCTACTCACCACTGGGGATGGGTACATTAAGCGGCAAGTATATCGAAGGAGACATTCCGCTGGGCAGTCGTCTGGACCGCTTTCCCGAATTCATGCCACGCTATCAGACCGATATTGCCAAACAGGCCATACAACAATATGTCGACCTTGCTCAGGCCCAGGGCCTGACACCCACGCAGCTGGCACTTGGATTTGTCAACACTCGACCTTTCGTGACCGCCAATATCATCGGTGCCACGAATCTGGACCAGCTCAAGGAAAACATTGACACCATTAATGTGGACATCACTGAAGAAATACAAACTGAAATCAATCGTATCCATACAATCTGCAAAAACCCAACCGCGTCGTAGAGTTATTCGATCTGTTCCTCATGTCGCTGGATGAGACTGGGAAAATGAGATTATCCCACTGGGTATCGCCTGCACCCGGCGCAACAGGCCTCGCTGTCTATCGAACGTAACGGATAACCATGATGAGACCCCCTCTGATTCTGGCTTCCTCGTCCCCCTACCGCAGGGCGATCGTCAACAAACTCAATCTCAAGATTCAATCGGTTTCCCCGAATATCGATGAAACCCCGTTGCCCTCGGAAACCCCGATGGACCTGGCCAAGCGCCTGTCTGAGCAAAAAGCACGCTCGGTCGCCACGCATTTTCCGGATGCCCTGATTATCGGCTCGGATCAGGTTGCGGTTCAAGACAACCGGATCATGGGCAAACCCAAAGATCACGAAGAGGCCGTCAACCAGCTTCGTCGTGCATCCGGCGCCATCATTGTGCTTTACAGCGGGTTATCGCTGTTCAATGCAGCCAGCGGCTCGATGCAGTCGACTGTCGATTCATTTGAAGTGGAATATCGTCATTTGACCGACCAGCAGATTGAAAATTATCTTCAACTGGAAAAGCCCTATGATTGCTGTGGCAGTTTGAAAGCCGAGGGGATCGGCATCAGCCTGTTGCGAAGACTGACCGGCAACGATCCCAACACATTGATCGGATTACCGTTAATTCAGTTGATTACGCTGTTGAAAAATGAAGGCATTGAACCCATCCCGATAGATCGTGTCCTGTCACCGATAAAGTAATCTCCCGCCATTCTGTGGCCGGAGTGACTCAGCAATGACTGTATTTTCAGGATAAATGCGACCTGTTTTGATCTTCGTCATTGGACATAAGAAGATCGTTCCTTGTTTATCGTACGTTATTCCTGAATCGGGCAGCCATCTGGCATCTATCCAGAATCGCCTGGTGAATATCGGCTTCTGAAGTAATCTTTCGCGCTCCCATCAACGTTTCTTTCAACGTCTCATTACAGGTGCAAACCAACTCAGCGGAACTGAGACCCTTTACCTTGCTGGCCAAACGTTTCCAGGAAATTCATTTAGCCGTCTTCTCGCCAAGCCTTGATTTCAAAAATAGCTGCAATATACTCATCATCCGGCAATTCATGATGAAGGCTCCGCCAGAGTTATCCCTGTCCAAGCCGGGGCATGTCATCAGTCCGTTGATTGGGTTGGATTGAGGCTGTCCTTGAAGGTCACACTGCGAATTCGATTTATTCGGTCCCGCACTGATGCGGCGGCTTCAAACTCAAGATTTCTGGCATAGGCATACATTTCCTTTTCGAGTTTTTTGAGCAGCTTACCCAATGCTTTGGGAGATTGGCGATAGTGCTCCTGTTCTTCCTCTGAAACCCACTGCGCCTCAGGCAAATCATGCCAAGCCGAATCATTGGCGGTCACGCCGTCAATGATATCCTTGACCGGTTTGATCACCGATTTGGGAGTAATGTGATTCAACGCGTTATAGTCGCGTTGCTTGTTTCTCCGTCTTTCTGTTTCCTGAACGGCATTTTTGATCGAATTGGTGTGTTGATCGGCATAGAGGATAACTTTCCCCTCTGAATGTCTTGCCGCCCGGCCGATTGTCTGAATCAGGGAACGGGTTGAGCGCAAGAAACCCTCCTTGTCCGCATCCAGGATGGCCACCAGTGATACTTCGGGAATATCCAATCCCTCTCTTAACAAATTAATCCCGACCAGCACATCAAAGACCCCTTTTCGCAGGTCACGGATGATTTCTACCCTTTCCACCGTATCAATATCGGAATGTAGATAGCGCACCTTGACATGATGTTCATGCAGATATTCGGTCAGATCTTCCGCCATTCTTTTGGTCAGGGTGGTCACGAGAACCCGTTCCTTTCGGGTGACACGGAGGTGGATTTCTGACAACAGATCATCAACCTGACTCTCGACCGGCCGAATCGTCACTTCCGGGTCCAGCAATCCTGTGGGGCGCACCAGCTGTTCCACCACCTGCGGTGTCCTGTCATGTTCATAATCCGCCGGGGTGGCCGAGACGAAAATCGTTTGTGGAATCAGCGATTCAAATTCATCAAATCGAAGTGGCCGGTTATCCAGCGCCGAAGGCAGCCGAAATCCATATTCCACGAGATTTTCCTTGCGGGATCGGTCCCCCCGGTACATGGCCCCAATTTGTGGAACCGTGGCGTGACTTTCATCGATAAACAGCAACGCATGGTCCGGCAGATAATCCATCAAGGTCGGTGGTGGCATCCCGGCGGACCGCCCTGAAAGATAACGCGAGTAGTTTTCTATCCCGTTGCAGTAGCCGAGTTCATACATCATCTCCAGATCATACAAAGTCCGTTGCTCCAGTCGCTGGGCTTCGAGCAATCTCCCCCCCTCGCGTAACTGAGCCAGTCTTTCGCGTAACTCAAGCTTGATCTCGTCCAATACATTGATAATGGTCTCCCGCGCAGTCACATAGTGACTTTTGGGATAAACCGTCACCCGGTTCACATGCTCTTCCACTGCGCCGGTGAGGGGATCAAAGCGGGAGAGATTTTCAATTTCGTCGCCGAACAACTCGATACGTACCGCCAGACGCTCGGACTCGGCGGGATAGATGTCAATGACATCCCCTCTGACGCGAAAGGTACTGCGGTGCAGCTCCAGATTATTACGAATATACTGCAGTTCAGCGAGCCGCTTGAGTATCGTACGTTGGTCAATCCGATCCCCTTTTTTGACATGCAGTATCATCCCGTGATACGCAACCGGATCACCCAGTCCAAAAATCGCGGAGACCGTGGCAACAATAATGACATCGTCACGCTCCAGCAATGCCTTGGTTGCAGAGAGGCGCATCTGGTCGATATGGTCATTCACCGAAGCGTCCTTTTCGATGTAGGTATCTGAACTGGGGACATACGCTTCAGGTTGATAGTAGTCGTAGTACGACACAAAGTATTCAACCGCATTATGTGGAAAGAAGTCCCGCATTTCCGAATACAGCTGTGCTGCGAGGGTTTTGTTGTGGGCCAGAATGAGCGCCGGTCTTTCGGTTCGGTCGATCACATTGGCCATGGTGAAGGTTTTTCCGGATCCGGTCACACCGAGTAACGTCTGAAAGGCTTCTCCCGCTTCAATCCCCTGGATCAGTGCATCAATGGCATAAGGCTGGTCACCCGAGGGGGTATAGTCACTCTTTAACTGATACAGCATGGATTAGCTCATCACCTCATCAAACAGACGGTCTCTCCATCGTGCAACACCATTGGGGCGGCCCTCTTGGTCATGGTTTCACTGACCGTATCCCGGATGACTCCTCCTAGGTCAGACTCCGTCCTGTCCAACCTTCGTACGCTTCTTCAAATCTCATCTCTCTGGTCTCCTGTAACCATTCTGCCTCATGACACCTCCCAATCAATGGCTTTGCACCGGACAGATCATTTGCTCCCTACACAGCACACGGCTGACCAGTCGGAGCCGTTCCAACAGCGAATCTCAGGCAATCAAGATGTCAAGATGACACTTCAGTGAACAGAGTGACGATGGACACCGACAGCCATATTAGTCTGCTCCCCGATGGAGATCAATACATACAAACATGCTTGTTTCCCAGGAGCAAATCATCTGCCCTCTCATTCGCCATTGATGCATGTTCCATCCGAACTGATGCCATACCCACTGAACCTGGCATGACAGGCCCGACCCGATGCGTTTCGACTCGGCAAACCCATTGAGATTACCCAGGTGATGCAGAACTACCTCGGCTGTTTTTCCCTCACCATCACTCGCGCCAATCTGTGATCACTGTTAAAATATTGATTCAATACCGTATAAGGTCTTTGAACATCTCGACCACATTGAACGACAACACGGGTATGACCGCGGAGCAACCATGAGCTATCAGCAAATCACTGTAGTGCGTCGCTCACCCCATCTGGGTGCATTTGTTAGCGACGTGGACCTCAGTAAACTATTAACCGCCGAAACGGTTGCAGAAATCAATCGTGCCCTGCTTGAATTCGGTGTGCTGTTTTTTCGAAATCAGTCATTGACCAAAACCCGCCATATAGCACTGGGATCCCAGTTTGGCGAAATTGAAGAACCCCATCCGGTATTCGGTTTTGATAAAAAAGACCCGCGCCTGACCATCATTGAGTCAAAGGGGCGGGTTGAAGATGCCGAACACTACTGGCACTCGGATGTGTCCTATCAGGAGGCGCCCTCCATGGGTTCCATCCTGGCTGCGAAAAAAATTCCGCCCTACGGTGGCGATACCCTGTTCTCCAGCATGTACGCTGCCTACGATACCTTGTCGGCACCGATCAAAAAGATGCTCGAGTCATTAACCGCGCAGCATTCCTTTGAGCGGGGATGGGGCGCCACCTTCAGGATGCGGGAGGGGGGAGAGGACAGACTGCATCAATTAAAGAAAGCCTTTCCCCTGATGACCCATCCCGCGCTTCGAACCCACCCTGAAACCGGTCGTACCGCGCTTTATGTCAATGAATACTATACCGCACGCATCAACGAACTGTCCGAAGCAGAAAGTGATGGATTGTTGAGACTACTGTTCCATCATTCCCAGTTGCCTGATTTTCAGGTTCGTCATCAATGGCAGGTCGGCGATGTGGCTTTCTGGGATAACCGTTGTACGCAGCATTATGCATCCCATGATTACGGCGCTGAACACCGGATCATGAATCGGGTGACACTGGTTGGAGACAAACCATATTTCAGACATTAAGAAGCGTTAATCCGTATATTTCATAAACTTGCCAGAATGGCCGTATTTTCGGTCTCGACCGGGTCATTTACAAGTACACTGCGCCGGGCGACCACCGTTGCGAACAGGGCCTGATGCGGGGTTGAACGGGCACACAGTCGCATGGACCAGGGCGGTGTGCTTCAGTGCCACTGACCGTAGACGCTCCCGCAGGCTATCCGCTAGGGAGGATAAAATCATTCTGAATGGGTTGACCCGCCACACTTGACAACTCGTGCGATCGGCAAACAGGTCGAGTTGCGGCTGCTTGATGGCGTTTTCCCTCTCCCCCGGGCACAGTACACCTGTTCATACAGACATTACGCATGTAATCCAATTTTATGCGCAAATAATCCGGCGCGCATATACAGCTTGCCGGTTGTGCAAGTCGCTGATTGATCTTCTTATTAATGACTTCGTATCGATTTTGGGGAATAATCAAAACTCACAGTGACGGCACACCGGACACTTTCGCCATTATTTCACTGGTGGGAAATAAACAACGATCATCGTCGACCCATGGCCATGCTCGTGAAACGACAACTTTCGATTTGAGTTGGCTAGATTTATTTGAAATTACCCGTCCGTCAATTTTCAACTATTCTCTCAGTCTCGGCTCCGGTGGTGGGCCAAACAATGACAGATAAAATCATGACCCTAAAAGTGGTAACCGGACACCTGAAATTAGCAGGAGATCATTTAACATCCAGTAGCGGCCCATAAAAAGAGTGAGTATTCAAAAATCAAGGAAATCATCTGGGGGAAATGACGGTCAACGATCTACAATATCCGGTTGTTGACCTTTTTGCCGGACCGGGTGGACTGGGTGATGGATTCTGTTATCCGCATAACGGAAACAGGTCCTCCTTTAAAGTAGTTGCAGCAATTGAACGTGATGAGTCCGCAAGACAGACTCTGACGCTGCGACACTTTTACAGATATTTCGACCGGGGAAACGTGCCAGATGAATATTATTCTTATCTGGCAGGCGATATCTTGAAAGAAGAATTACGGGAAAAGTATAAGCGCCAGTGGACTCACGCTGAAAGTACTGTTTTAAAGGCTTCACTGGGTGAAAACAATCATAACGATGTAAAGAACCATATCACCCAGCGCCTGATGAAATCCAAGAAGTGGGCGCTGATAGGTGGCCCACCATGCCAAGCATATTCTCTTGCCGGGCGGTCAAGAATGATGGGTAATCCTGATTTCGAAGAAGATGAAAGACATTTTCTTTACAAGGAATACCTGCGAATAATAATCGACCACTGCCCGCCTGTATTTGTAATGGAAAATGTCAAGGGTCTATTGTCCGCTCGTATAAACGGTGACCGGGCCGTTGACAAAATAGTCAACGACCTGTCCAGTCCGATCAAAGCAATTCGAAAGAGTCAAGATGGTTTGAAATACCGACTATATTCTTTTTCCCAGTCAGGTGAAATCAAAGAAGACGTGGACCCGATATCTTTTGTCGTCAAGGCCGAAAAGCACGGTGTACCACAGGCGCGCCACAGAGTTTTCATACTCGGTATCCGAGATGACATTGATATTCAGCCATCCACCCTACAAAAGAAAAATCCGCCGACCGTTGAGCAAGTGCTTGGCAGTCTGCCGAAAATACGAAGCGGTGTTTCCCGTCAGAAAGATTCCGGCGATTTATGGAAAAGAATTATTGCCTCTGCCAGCGGTTCAGATTGGCTGCCTGCGACAAATAAAAAGGAAAGACTGATCAAAAAGACCGTTTTATCGGCCATAAAAGAAATCCAGACTTCAGACCTGCAAAGATCATCAAAACTCTACAGCCCCCCCTGTGCCATGAGGGCATGGTATGACGATGAACGTCTGAAAACAACAACATTACATGATGCCAGGGCTCACATGGAAACAGACCTGCTCCGATATCTGTTTGTATCGTCGTATGGGACGGCTTTCGATATCTCGCCAAAACTCTCCGATTTTCCACATGCACTTCTACCCGCACATAAGAATGTAAAAAACGGCTGCGAAGGAACAATGTTTCCTGACCGGTTCAGAGTACAGATTAAATCCAGAGTCAGCACGACGGTCACCTCTCATATATCAAAAGACGGTCATTATTTTATTCATTATGACCCGACACAGTGTCGAAGTCTGACGGTAAGAGAGGCCGCAAGATTACAGACGTTTCCTGATAATTACCACTTCGAGGGGAACAGAACTTCTCAATACCATCAGGTCGGGAATGCTATTCCGCCCTACCTTGCCATGCAGATTGCAGAGGTTGTCAAAGAAATCCTGAATGGAATGTCGGATGACTGATACACTGACAAAAGAGAAAAGAAGCTGGAATATGTCACGGATAGCGGGGAAGAATACGAAGCCCGAAATTCTGCTGCGCTCACTGCTTCACCGGGAAGGTTTCCGTTTTCGACTGCATGATAAACGGTTTCCCGGTAAACCTGACATTGTGTTGCCACGATACCGGACTGTTATTTTCGTAAACGGCTGTTTCTGGCATAGACATGAGAACTGTAAATACGCTTATGCTCCAAAATCAAGGCGGGAATTCTGGTTTAAAAAATTCGATGCAACAGTAAAACGTGACCGGACAAACCAGGAAATGCTCGTCAATATGGGCTGGCAGGTCATTGTGGTCTGGGAGTGTGATCTGAAAAAACAGCACAGAAAAACGATTGCGGATATCTCATCAAGAGTGCTGGGAAGTGTGCATGGCGACTAGACACAAACTGCCGCCCAGCGCCGCCGCCCTTTCAGAGTCCATGCGAGACCTGGGTTATACTCTGGCCACTGCAATCGCAGATATTGTGGATAATAGTATTACGGCCAATGCGACCAAAATAGATATATTCTGCGACCTCGCCCGTGACTATCCTTCACTTGTTATTATCGATAATGGAGAAGGGATGTCGTTGGACCGCCTTCTTCTGGCTATGAAACATGGGTCAGCCAATCCCAAGGAAGAAAGAAATCCCATGGATCTGGGAAGATTTGGATTGGGACTCAAAACATCTTCTTTCTCTCAATGTCGTCATTTGACTGTCATCAGCTTCCAGAAATCAAAGTATGTAGGAGCTGACTGGGACCTTGATCTCGTCGGGCAGGAGGACGACTGGATCATCTCTATCCTAGACGAAAGTGAAATAGAGCCACTTCCATACATCGAGCATATGACAGGCACCGGTACAGCTGTCATCTGGCAGAAACTTGACCGACTGTTCGAAGATCAGGTTGGGGCAAGGCGCGATGAGATTGTTAATGAAAAACTGGATCTTGTCGAAAAACACCTTGCCCTTGTATTTCATCGTTTTCTTGCCGGAGAAATCAAAAGCAGACCCAGAATCTCCATAACGATCAATGGACACTGTATTGAACCCTTTGATCCATTTTGTAGAAAAAATAAAGCGACAAGAGTATTGCCTGAAGATATCGTCAGAGTTGATGGCAAGGAAATCCGAATTCAACCCTACATTCTGCCCCATCATAGCCGTCTGTCTGCACCAGAATATGACTATTATCAAAACAGGAGCAATTTTATTTCAAATCAGGGAGCCTATATCTATCGAAATGGAAGACTGATGGCATGGGGAGACTGGTTTCGACTGATACCGAAAGGGGAAGCAACGAAGCTTGCGCGGGTCTGTATTGATTTCCCTAATGCGCTTGATGAGAAATGGACAATAGACATCAAGAAGTCCAAGGCAAGACCACCGCATGAAGTGCGTCAGAGGATCAAACAGATTATCACAAGAGTCACGGAAAGCAGCACCAGGATTCATCGTGGTCGTGGCAAAAAGCTTTTTGAAGAATCCAGAGCCCCTGTTTGGGAAAGATACGCCGATAGAGGATGTGTCCGTTATGACCTGAATATCGAACACCCGCTTTTCTCTGCTCTTGAGCAGAGCCTGACCAAAGAACAGAAGTGCCGATTTGACGTTTATATTCAATCGGTTGTTTCTTCTCTGCCAGTGGAAATGATCTACTCGGATTATTCCCTGCATCCACTTGATGTCAGCCAGTCAGAAAAAGACCAGGACCGAGCGCTGGAACGTCTCAGGCAACTGAAAGACATCATATCAAATGACACCGTAATTGACTCTGCGGCTTTTCGAGAGATTGTCAATTCAACACGGTTATTTATCGGTCTCCAAAACATTGTAGACGACTTCATCAAAGAGGAACTCAATGAGTAGTAGTACTGATAGTGAAAAAATTTTTACAAGCACGCTGATCTCGGCACTCTCACTACTAGACCACACACCGACACGCGAGGATGTAGAGCAGAAAGCCCGTCAACTCAGTCAGATGTTTGGATACAATGGCACTCTGGAGTCCATTGTCGAAGAAGCTCTTATCGCAATTGATACGCGAATGGGTGCAGGCACCTCTTTGATCGATGTTAAAGCCGAACATGATGACGAATGGGTATTCAAGTCCGATCTCAAATGGATTTATTCCGAAGGGTACGAGGAATATCTTAGATCTGAAAAATGGCATCCGGCTGTTGTTCAATCTCTCAGTGATGTGAGTGCCAAGATACTCGGTCACTTGCAGAACCCGGTCTCAGAAGGAGTCTGGGACAGACGGGGCCTGGTTATCGGACATGTGCAATCCGGCAAGACTGCAAACTATATCGGTCTTGTTGCACGGGCGGCAGATGCCGGATACAAGTTTATTATCGTCATTGCAGGCATACACAACAATCTTCGAAAACAGACGCAGGAGCGGATTGATGCCGGATTCGTCGGACGGTCAAGTGATCCAAACGCCAGAGAAATCATCGGCGTAGGATCCAAAAACTATCCACATCCTGCAACACTCACAAATATTTACAAGGATTTCAACAAGCAGACCGCCGACCAGAGTGGCTGGAGCATTAATGACTTCAGTAAACCCATTATCCTTGTCATAAAGAAACACGTTTCAACGCTTACATCTCTTCAACGCTGGCTGAAAGAACTAAATACCAGGGGAAACGATAAGATATCAGATGTACCGATGCTCATTATTGATGATGAAGCAGACAATGCTTCAATAAATACAAACAAAGAGGAATTGGACCCGACACGTACAAATTCGATGCTGAGAAAAATCCTCGCCATGTTCGACAAATCCTGCTATGTGGGATATACGGCAACGCCATTTGCCAATATTTTCATCAACCCTGAGGCCTACGACGATGAGGCCAGAGAAGAGTTGTTTCCCAGAGATTTTATTTACTGTCTTGATGCACCTACAACGTATTTTGGTCCGGAAAAAATATTTCTGGATGATGCGAGAAGTGAGGTTATTCTGCAGACAATCCGCGATGCTGAAAATTATCTGCCCTTTTCCCATAAAAAAGACTTCGAGATTGTTGATCTACCACCCTCACTCTATGAGTCAATAGTTCAGTTTATTCTTGTTCGCACAATAAGAAATCTCCGTGGGCATGGAAATAAACACTGTTCAATGATGGTGAATGTCTCGCGTTTCGTCACGATACAGGGGGCAGTCAGAGATTTTGTCAGCGCGTACGTCAAAATCCTGAAAGAAGCCGTAAAAGCAAACTACGCGATGCCGAACACGGTGTCCTGCCAAAACGAACACATGGCACACATAGAAAGTGTATTTCAAGGACAGTTCAACGACTGTGGATTTTCTTGGATAACCATCAAGAAATCACTCTTCAGTACTTTTGAGCATCTGCGTATTTTCCTTATAAACAGCAAATCTGATGAGACACTTGATTTCAGGAAGTATGAAAAAGAAGACATTGGTCTGACTGCAATTGCCATAGGAGGCTTAAGCCTTTCGCGTGGACTGACTATTGAGGGACTGTGTGTCAGCTATATGTATCGGAACACAAGGATGTATGACACTTTGATGCAGATGGGCAGATGGTTCGGATATCGGCCAGGCTACGAAGATCTGTGCAGGGTGTTTTTATCAGAGGATTCCATAAACTGGTATGCCCACATATCTGATGCATCTGAGGAATTGAGACAACAGATCAAGCAGATGAGAAAAGACCGTCTCAGCCCAAGAGATTTCGGACTGTATGTGAGAGCTCATCCTGACAGGTTACTTGTCACTGCTGGCAATAAGATGCGGAGCGGAGAAATCATTCCAGTCAAGCAGAACTTCAGCGGAAAACTTCGGGAAAGTTATATTTTACCTACTGCTGAATATCTCAACGAGCAGAACAGGCTGTTGATCAAGGAAAACTGGAAATCAGGATTTGGTAAGAACTATGAGCCCATCGAAACAAAGAAGGGCTGGTATATACCAGATGTCAGATCAGAGAATGTCTCAGAATTTCTTCTTTCGTTCCGTGTGCATCCGGCTTTTGTGGAACAGAGAACTGCGCATGCAAATTTTCTTACTGTTATTTCTGATCAGTACAATGAATGTGATGTACTTCTGATTTCACTGAAAAACGGCCAAAATGTACGGACATTTGATCTGGGGCCTCAAAACAGGGAGAGTGCAACACTGAAATCCGGGTGGTGGAGAGTGCAAAAAGACAGGGTCGCAAGCAGAGGCGATGAAAAGCTTGGACTAAGTCCCGAGCAATGCGATGAAGCGAAAAGACACGCTAAACAAGACAATAAGGAACCTTCAGATACTCACTACAGGGCGATCAGAAAGAAGCCATTGCTTATGATTCATCTTCTTGATCTCGGAAAAGGCAAGAATAAGCAGTTTAGCGTTCCAGCGTACGGTATCAGCTTTCCACCGGGCAACTATTCCGAAAGTGTTAATGTCGTGGCAAATAAAGTGTGGGTTGAACAGGTCCATGGCGGTACGTTTGATAGGCCGGATGAGGAGGATGACTATGATGAATAACTCATCTCCATGGGTAGAAATAGGAACACCCGGCACTGACTACAATGTGCGAAAAATACCTGGAACAAAAGGTGTCCCACTCTACTGGGGCAAAGATAGTGCCGGGCATTGTCTTTTTATCGTGCTGCTTTCAGGAGATCAGACCGACTTATTTAGGAAACAGCATGTAAATGTGCGGGGTTTAAAATCCGAATTGAGATTCATTGACACAAACGATTCTCCAGGTCTGGTCATCCGTCTCGAAACACATATTGATCAGGATATCTTTTCTGCAATGTGTGACACACTTGTCTCCGCTTTGTGTGAAATTAATGATTCGGCTACAGCTCTATCCGTGGCAATGACACAGGTAAAACGCTGGAAAACTTTTATGGCAGGTGGGAAAAGAGGGGTCCTTTCCATAGAGGAAATCAGAGGTCTCTTTGGAGAACTCATATTCCTGTGGCAATTCCTTGATCACACCAATACTGAGAATGATGCAATCGCTGCTTGGGAGGGACCAGAGTCGGTCCAGCAGGACTTTGTCTTTGGAAATACGGCAATCGAAGTTAAAACTTTGTCAGGCAGAGAAAGAAATTCGGTACGCATATCCTCGGAAGACCAACTGGATAGTCTCAACGACAGGCTTTTTCTGAAAATCTTCCGACTTTCTGAAAACCCGGAATCGGACAGGTCTATGTCACTCAATGATCTGGTAAAGAGGATTGCCGGCATTTTTTTGGATCATGCAGTACTCGAATTGTATTACGACAAACTCGCCAAAGCCGGATACATTGAATTGCATGTATATGACAGCCCCAAATTTATCGTTTCCGAAGAACGACTTTATTATATTACCGATGAGTTTCCTAAACTTATTCGCTCCAAGCTACCTGATGGCGTCTCAAATGTTCGTTACGGTATTGCACTGGAGAGAATAAATCCCTTTCTTGTAAAAAGTAATGTTCTGTGGAAGGGCATAGTATGAACCAGACAATTCTTGAATTCTTCCACGATTTTCGCCAAGACCTCCTGGCTGGTGCGGAAGCGAATTTGAGCTTTCAACTATCGGAATTTATGGATGTTGTAAGTGGCGAACTGGTAGATACCGGGTTCATTGATGGTTATGAATTCTGCCACTATCGAGCACAACGTGGTATCAGGGTGGATGGCTATTGGTTTGATGATGAAGGGACTCTTGATCTTTTCATTGCGGACTTTGAATGCAGGAATGAACTGGCATCTCTGACCAAAACAGAGGTTGATGCCATGTTCAGGCGATTAATGAAATTCTTCGAAGTCTGTATCGATAAGAATCTGCACCTAGATCTGGAGGAGACCTCGCCGGAATATGGATTGGCGCGGGAGATTCTGGACAGAAAATCGCAGATCAGAAAAGTCAATTTCTTTCTCATTTCAGAGCGTATTCTCAGTGATCGAATACAGTCAATAGATAACACTAACTTGAACGGAATCAATACTGCATTTCATGTATGGGATATATCCAGACTTCAGCGTCAAAGAAGTTCAAGAGGCCACAAAGAGATTTTAGATATCGATTTTTCTGCCTTAACTGGTTCCGGCGTTTCCTGCCTGCCCGCACATCTCGGCTCTGGCGCTTACCAAGCGTATCTGGTTGTTCTGCCGGCAAGTGTGCTTTCGGATCTATATGAAAGATACGGCTCCAGACTACTGG
Organism: Candidatus Poriferihabitaceae bacterium; assembly: GCA_965214625.1. Classification (GTDB taxonomy): domain Bacteria; phylum Pseudomonadota; class Gammaproteobacteria; order Arenicellales; family Poriferihabitantaceae. Next base: position 1,022,795 of record OZ243962.1, read on the forward strand.
AACAGAATGTTCGGTGTTTTCTTCAGGCAAGAGGGAATGTCAACAAAGGTATTCGGACAACCATTTTGAACGAACCCGAAATGTTCTTTGCCTATAACAACGGGATCACGGCAACAGCACAGGAGGTAGATGTAAGAAAAACTGAAAACGGACTTGAAATCGTAACCATCAAAGATCTTCAGATCGTAAACGGTGGTCAGACGACCGCTTCACTGTTTCATACGCACAGGAAGGACAAAGCCTCATTGGAAAAGATTTTCGTACAGATGAAACTGTCTGTTATTTCCGAATCAGAAAGCGACACTGTCGTCCCCAGAATTTCAGAATATGCCAACACTCAGAATCGTGTGAATGCAGCAGATTTCTTTTCAAATCATCCGTTCCATATAAGAATCGAGGAGTTTTCAAGGCGCATATGGGCTCCGGCTCAAGATGGCGCTTTAAGGGAAACAAAGTGGTTCTACGAAAGAGCACGGGGACAGTATGCGGATGCACAAAGTAAGCTTACTCAAGGAGAGAGGAAACGATTTCAGGCGGAATATCCGAAACCGCAGATGTTTACAAAAACAGATCTCGCCAAATTTGAGAATGTATGGGATGAAAAGCCGACCTTTGTGAATCTCGGAGCACAAAAGAACTTTGCACAATATGCAAAACGAATCGGTCAGGAATGGAACAAAAGTCCTGACATCTTTAATGAATTCTATTACAAACGCGCAATTGTTCGAGCCATCCTGTTTCGTAAAACGGAAAAAATAGTGTCGGCACAGCCCTGGTACAACGGTGGATACAGAGCTAATATCGTGGCGTATACACTGGCATTGCTGGCATTTTATTGCGAGCAGAAGGATAGATCTATCGATTTTATGGCATTGTGGAAAGATCAATCTGTTCCGGAAAGCATCCACCAATCACTTGCAGCCACTGCAAAACTGGTCAATGACATTATTATCAATCCAGAAGCAGGTATATCCAATGTAACTGAGTGGTGTAAAAAGGAGTTGTGCTGGCAAAGATTACAGAAAAAGGTTGACGAACTTGATCATATCCTGCCAAGAGAGTTCAAAGTCGGGCTAATTTTAAAGAGTGAATTAGTCGAAGCAAAGAAATCCGCTCGGCAAACCCAGAAGATGGACAATGGCATTGAAGCCCAAAAGAGGGTGATGAGCATCTCCGGACCGGAATGGCAGAGTCTGCTGCAACGCTCACAGGAAAAAGAACTGCTGACTCAAAAGGAAACCGGGATATTACGGATTGCAACTCAAATACCCAGAAAAATCCCTTCAGAGAAACAAAGCATGATTTTGATTGATTTTCTGGAGAAGGCCCATCAGGAAGGTATTGTTGTGAATGAATGACAGAAGAGTTCACTCCACATCTTTGACTGATGACTGTCTTATCATTTCGTTTCCCTCAGTTCATGAATTACAGCAATGATGGTTCAAACGACAGGCGCAGGAAGCATTAATCCCAACATCGGCTCTTGCGATGGCAAGATTAAGACGAGCACGAAACAACCGGGCCTCTTTTTGTTTACCCAGCCGTTCAAGGCATTCAACCAGTCCATGCAAACTCCATAGATTATCAATATGTTGGGACGTGCTGACCAAGGTATCGGTCAGTCCCAAATCATCCATATAGACCTGCTGGGCTTGTTCAACGTAGCCCTGCTCCAGTAACAGAGCACCCAGTGCATGACGGGCCGGCTGCATCCAGCCCCACGGTTCATCGTATTTCAGATTGTCATCCAGATACACCGCCTTGCGAAGAAAGTCAAAAGCCGCTTCATGGTTTCCCTCCCGGTACGCAAGTTCCCCCTCCAGCATCTGACTGGCGATCTTGAGAACAGATTGACAGGAATTATTAAACAGATAACAGGTTTCAGGCACCTTCTCGATCGCATTATAAAAATTGCGACGTTCTGATTTCGCCATGTCGATCTCATTTCGTACGGCATGGGCAATGGCTTTCGCATAGCACCAGACTGCAGTTGTCATGCAATACAGTGCCCGGTCGTGAGGCAACGGATGGTGGATAATCTCCTGCCAGCGTCCGAAGCGGATGAAAACATGGGCCTTGATACCGATATAGCCTTCCATCCAGTCTGCCATGGCCGGATTTTCAATTCTAAGCAGTGCTTCGGGCGTCGTCTTGATCAATTCTTCCGCCGCATCCATCGCCGTACGAAATTGTCCGAGAAACATCGCCGCATAGATTTTCAAATGAAAATTGTGAATCCGTGACAGGGTGTGATAGTTCATCGCGCCTTCATGTTTGAGATAGACACGGTCGGCTGCAATGGCTTTGTCATTGGCAACAATCGCTTCGTAGTAGTGACCGCAACGCACATCAATATGGGACGGCATATGGCACAGATGACCTGAATCAGGGACCAGTTGTCGAAGCTGATCACAGGCCCGCAAAGACTTTTCCGGAAAGGGTGACATTTCCATCACATGAATATACAGGTGCAGTACGCCCGGGTGAGGAATGGCCCCACTGGCTTCCCGCCGCACCATGGCCTTTTCCAGCACATCAATCGCCTCCAAAGTGGACGCTCCCTCGGACGGGTCGCCGGTTCTCAGATCCCACAGTGCCCAAGGGGTGCGTATCATCAGTGCTTCAGCAAACAACGCACAAATATCGTCATCCTCCGGATAGACCTGGTAAAGACAACGCATCTGGTCAGCATACTCATCGTTCCAGCGATTATAGTCAGCAGGCGTTGTGGTATTGGGTGAGGGATATCGCGCCTGTAAGGCATCAATCATCATCGACTCCCGGTCAGAGTCATATGCCGTCTTCTGTTTTGCCTTACGGGCAAACTGGTACGTCCGTTGCAGTTTTTCCACCAACTCGTCTTGCTGCATTCGTACCCATGGCTTGTTGTAGTAGATGCCCGAAGAATAGGCCAATCCCCAATACGCCATTGCATGGTCCGGGTCCAGATTACTTGCCTGTTTGAAACAGCGATAAGCCATTTCCAGATCAAAGCCATAAATCCATATCAAACCGCGATTGAACCAGGACTGGGCCTCGGTGCTACCCCTATTGATGGAATCGAAATAGGCACCCAGATTGTAGGCGTGATTCATTATCAGTTAACTCTTTTCGAATAAACCTGAAGTCGGTGGACTAAGACTGGATCCAGTCCGGTACGATATGGTTTACTGTATACAAATTCAACAATAAATGCCATTTGCAGCATGATGTCAATACAGTTTGAGAACCATTTGGCGTATATTCGAAACAGCAACGTCAGGGACATTTTCACTGACGGGATACGCTTAACCTGACCGGGTCCAAGAGAACGGCCAAAAGAGACGTTTTTGTCAGCAGCAAGCATGAAAGATACCGCACAGGTTGTGATTATCGGGGGAGGCATCGTCGGCTGTTCCGTAGCCTGGCATCTGGCAAGGAATGGCTGGACCGAGGTGACGCTGGTTGAAAGACAGGAACTGACCTCCGGATCGAGCTGGCATGCCGCAGGCGGATTGTTTACCGTCACGCGTCCCAACACCGCCGCCTGGGCCCATAAGTATACGTTTGACCTGTATCGGACGATTGAGAAAGAAAGCGGGCAATCATGTGGTTTCCATTTTACCGGTGGGCTCAATCTGTGCCGTACCCCGGAAGAAGTGAACAGCAACCTGATGATGCAAAGCGCCTGTCGCAGACTGGGGATCGACAGTCATTTCATTTCTCTAAAAGAGGCCCGCGACAAGGCGCCGGTTCTGGACACAACGGATATCATCTCGGTCCTGTGGGAAGAACAGGGCGGACATGTCGATCCCGCATCGGCGACACAGGCATTCGCGGTCGCTGCCCGGAATCTGGGGGTTGAAATCTATCGTCACACCCCGGTCGTTGGGACTATTCAGCAAACCGACGGTTCATGGCAGGTCCGAACGGAAAAGGGCAATATACAGGCTGAATATATTGTCAATGCCGCAGGACTCTGGGGTCGCGAGGTGGGGAGGCTGGCGGGGATCGAACTACCGCTCATCCCCGTGGAACATCACTACCTGGTCACGGAAAGCATTCCCCTGATCGAGGATCTGGATTTTGAACTGCCCCAGATCAATGACAACGAGACCGGCTGTTATGCAAGACAGGAGGGTCAAGGGCTGTTGCTGGGAGCCTACGAAAAAACCTGTACGCATTGGGCGGTAGAAGAAACACCCCGGGACTTTGGTCACGAGCTATTGCCCGATGACCTTTCTCGTATGGAATGGAATTTCCGCAAATCAGTCGATATCATGCCCTGTCTGGGACAGGCCGGGGTCAGGCGTGTGATCAATGGCCCGATGATTTTTTCCCCCGACCTGGGACCCTTGATCGGCCCCCATCCGAACCTGAAAAACTACTTTTGTGCCAATGGGGTGATGGCGGGATTCAATCAGGGCGCTGCCATTGGGAAAGTGTTGTCGGAATGGATCATTCAGGGGGAACCTGAGTTCGATGTTTATTGCTGGGATGTGGCCCGATTCGGAAGCTGGGCATCGAAGTCCTATACCCGGGACACGACGCGCTACTTTTATGAGAACCGGTCGGAGAAAATCTACCCGTATCAGGAAATTGAAGCAGGCCGGCCCCTTCACAAGCCACCCGTCTATGATCGGCTAAAAGCGGCGGGCGGCGTCTTCGGAATGTCTTTTGGTCAGGAACACGCCAACTGGTTTGCCAGAGAAACCGTCAACGCCCGGGACAGCCTGACCTACCGCCAGCCCAATTGGTGGCAACCGGTGATTGATGAGGGGAAACGGGTGCGCAATGAAGTCGGCCTGATGGAATTTTCCGCCATGGCCAAATTTGAAGTGAGCGGCCCCAAGGCCGAAAACTGGCTCAATCATGTCATGGCCAATCGTATGCCGCAACCGGGGAGAATGGGGCTGTCTCCGATGCTCTCGCCCCATGGACGACTGATCGGCGATTTTTCCATTTCACGGATCGGCACCGATCAATTTTGGGTGCTTGGCGCAGACACGATGCAGCTTGCCTTCCTGCGCCATTTCAACCGGTTCCTTCCTTACAAAGGCGTCGACGTCCATCATCGGTCATCGCATTACAGTGGCGTGCATATTTGTGGCCCTCATGCACAGGCCCTGATCTCCCGTGTGGCGGACCATGACATGGATACCGTGCATTTCCCTTTCATGAGCGCGGCCAGAATCACGCTGGGTGGCATTGCCGATGTCATCACGCTGCGCGTCTCATACACCGGAGAAACCGGATATGAAATGTATCTGCCGGTCAATCGTCAAGCGGAATTATTCGATCTGCTGTTCATCGAGGGGCAGACGCTGGGCATTGGCCTGGTCGGCACACGGTGTCTGATGCACACCCGCCTAGAGAAGAGTTTCCCTGCATGGGGACTTGAACTGTCACCGGACTACACCGTTGTTGAAGCCGGCATGGAACGGTTTGTGAAACGGGACAAAAAGAACTTTGTCGGAAAAAAAGCGGTATTGGCCAACACCCCCCCGAAAGAACGATTTGTGACCTTGACGGTACAGGCAGATGACGGGGCAATATGGGGTGATGAAGCCATTTATCTGAATGGAACACCGGTCGGATATGTGACCTCCGGTGGCTATGGACCGGCATCAGAGTGCCACATTGCCCTGGGTTATGTCCGTGCCGGAGCCGATGACACAAGCGGACAGTATTGTGTTGAAATACTCGGCAAATTACGCGATGCCGTACTCCACAGGCAACCCGTCTATGACCCCACCGGGGTTCGAATGAGGGCATGATGACAGGATGCGTTATTTTCGACAGACCAATCTGGCCGCAAACCTTGTCCTGAACCGCCGTCTTCGGGCAACCGTCAGGATTGATGCCAATCCGGCCTGTTGCCGGAAAACCGCCTCAAACCGGTCCCATCCACAAATCATCCATGTCCCGTCGTCAATCCAGGGCTAGGGCAAATCGCCAGACAGACCGTGAACGGCCGTTCACTCAACGGCCTTTCCAGCCGTTGTGCAATCCCTACAAGCCGATGGAAATTCTTTCCGTCGATCAGCTCGAGTCAATTCACCAGGCCAGTCTGAAGATTCTCCGCGATATCGGACTGCGAGTCGAAAGCAAGATCGCATTACAGCTGCTGACTGATATCAGAGCGGAAGTGGACAAAGATGCCCGACAGGTTCGCTTTTCCCCCGATTTGATCGAAGAACTGATCACCGGGCTACCCACCGAATTTACCATTCATGCCCGAAATCCATCCAAGACCGTCACCATGGGGGGCAACTCCATTGTCTTTGCAACAGTTTGCGGTCCCTCCTTTGTATCGGACCTCGACCGGGGTCGTCGCGCAGGCACCCAGACCGATATGGAAGACTTCGTCAAGCTGTCCGGTTTTTTGAATGTATTCCATCATGAGGGCGGGAGTGGACTGGAACCCCTGGATTTACCCCCTCAAAGTCGCCACCTGGACATGATGTATGCCCAGATCACCTTGACCGACAAAGGCTGGCAACCGAGCTGGCTGAATACCGGTAAACGGGCACGCGATTGCATTGAGATGGCCAAAATTGCACTGCAGACCGATGAGGACGGTCTAAAGAAGCGACCCGCCATTATCGGTGGATTGAACACCAATTCGCCGTTGTTGTTCGATGAGGGGCAGGCTGATGGCATGCGTGAATTTGCGCTGGCAGGCCAGCCGGTTCATATCACACCGTTCACACTGGCCGGCGCCATGGCCCCGGCCACGGTCGCCGGGGCCGTCGCCCTGCAAAATGCCGAAGCACTGGGCTGTATCGCGCTGACACAGGCCGCCGCACCCGGTGCGCCGACGTTCTATGGACATTTCACGTCCAATGTGGACATGCGAACCGGTTCCCCGGCCTTCGGCACACCCGAATATGCCCAGTCCGTGATCATCTCCGGACAACTTGCACGACGCTACAAGCTGCCGATTCGATCTTCGAGCACCACCGCTTCGGCCTGTGTCGACCTGCAGGCAGCCTATGAAAGTGACATGTCGATCAATGCCTGCATTCAGGCCCATATCAATAATGTCATGCATGCAGGCGGCTGGCTTGAGGGGGGACTGACCTGTTCTTTCGAGAAACTGATACTGGATGCGGAACTGTTGCAAATGCAATCAGCCTTCTTGCAACCGGTCATCGTGGACGACAGTACACTGGCACTCGATGCCATTGAGGAAGTCGGACCAGGCGGCCATTTCTTTGGTGCGGCCCATACCCTGGAACGCTACAGGGATGCCTTCTACGAGCCGATCCTGTCGGATTGGCGCAATTTTGAAACGTGGCGGGATGATGGAGGCCAGACAGCAACCCAAAGGGCGAACAGAATCTGGAAGAAAATCCTCCGGGAATATGAAAAACCCGCCATCGACCCGGCGATTGAAGAGGAACTGCAGACTTATATGGCCAGACGCAAAGAACAGATCAACAAGGAAGGGGGCTGATGGACCCACCTGATCTGACAATCCGTACCTGACCCATGGAAAACGACCACTGCTCCGGAGAAATGGCCGCGGGCATTGACAATCTGCTGCAGCGCTGCGCCCGGGTCCAATCCGGGCAGACGCTGTTGATCATCGGTGAGTCGGGGGAAAACACCTATTTCGATCACGACCTGTGCCGAATGGTACAACAGGCGGCCAATGCACGGGGGATTCACACGACAGTGGAATACGCCAGGCCAGGAGCCGATGCGTCATCCAGTCTGCCTGTGCGATTATCAAAGAAAATGGCGTCAGCGGATGTAACGCTCTTTTTCTCCAGGCTGGGGGATCAGATCCGGTTCATGGTCTCCCCGGGACAAGGGAGCAAAGTGATGTGCTACACCCTCACAAAAGCACACCTTGGTGCGCCGTTTGCCACGCTGAATCACCATAAAATGACCGCGATGCAACAGATATTGGAAACCCGCATCCGCAACGCCTCGCACTACCAGATCACAACCCGCTGCGGCACCCGCCTGACCGGTGAAATCATTTCCGATAACCGCAAAAATTATCGTACGGAATTTCACGTTGAGCTGTTTCCGACCATGATCTTCCCGCCCATCAATTGTCATCGACTGGCCGGCGATCTGACTCTTTCACGATTTATCACCTCCACGTCCACACGGGCCTATGCAGACAGTGTCCTGATGATTGAGTCCCCGGTGACGGCCCGTGTGGAAAATTCGGTGATCGTGGCTCTGGACGGTGATTCGGACACCGTCCGTCTCATTGACCGGCAACTGAACCGGGGCGGCGCACTGAGCGGCGGTGATCCTTATGTTCTACACTCTTGGCACACGGGCATTAACCCGGGCACGTTTTTTGATGGTGATCCACTGGCAGATCTGGAATACTGGGGAACCGTCGCCTACGGATCCCCCCGCTATACACACCTCCACGCAGCAGGACGGGCTCCCGGTGATGTGGCCTATCACCTGATTGATGCCACGATCCGGTTCGATGACGAACTGCTCTGGCATCACGGGCAATTTGTCTTTCTCGACACGCCGCAAATCCAGTCACTGTTTACATCCGACGAACGCAGGCTAATCCATTCGAAATACCGCCTCGGCATTGGTCTTTAGACAGTCCACACACCGGGCATCGCCGGAACCGATGTTCATCTTTTCAGTGCTGTCGAGGACAAAAGACCGACCCGGACAGGCTGCGATGACCCAGGCACAATAAAGCGGACTGGACGGAACCCGTCGCATCCAGTATAAATTCACCTTTATCAAGATCAAATCTCTTAACCATCATGATCGTCAAGCAAATCTGGACCGGTAATGCCTATCGAAATTTCAATTACTTGATCGTCTGCCCGGAAACCGGTGAAGCCATGGCGATTGATCCACTGGACCACCGCCAGTGCCTCGCTGTCGCACAGGTACAAGGCTGGCATATTACCCAGATCGTCAATACACACGAACACCATGATCATATTGGGGGCAATCAGGCCATGGTCGCGGCCACTGGCGCAAAAATACTGGCGCATGCCGGTGCCGGGAACATGATCCCGGGCATGGACAGCGGACTCAGTGCAGGGGATATCATCCAGGTGGGCAAGACCGTGGAACTTGAGGCACTCGATACCCCGGGCCATACCATGAGCCATGTCTGCCTGCTTTCCCGTACCCAGTCACCGGCCCTGTTTTGTGGCGACACCCTGTTTAATGCCGGCGCCGGAAACTGTCATAACGGAGGACACCCGGCTGAACTTTACGATACCTTCGTCAAACAACTGGCTGAGTTGCCGGACGAAACACGCATTTATCCCGGACACGACTATTTGCATAACAACCTGGCTTTTACCCTCGACCGGGAACCGGGCAATCAGGCGGCGTTCACCCTGCTGGAAGAAACTGCAGAACAAAACCCGACCGATGCAAAGATCACCACCCTGGCACAGGAAAAGGAGATCAATACGTTTTTCAGATTACAAAACCCCGAAATCATTGAACAGCTTCGACTCAAGTTTCCGGACATGAGCACAACGCCGGATTCAAAATCAGTCTTCCTGAAGCTCAGAGAGTTGCGCAACAGCTGGTAATCGCCCTCTGGCCGATCACTGACAAATCGGGCATCAATGGAGATAACGAGCAATTATCCGTCTGAAAAAGACGCACCTCAGCTTCGACGTATTATCCTCGGCGAATCGGAGTGGCAAACCCGATGCTTTAGAAGAACCTGCCACCCGCACCCCTAGTCTCGTCCGGTTGAACCAAATCCGCTATCGGCACGATCACTTTTCTCGAAAGCATCCACGACAGTGAACTGTACCTGCGCCACCGGAACCAGCACCATCTGCGCAATCCGGTCGCCCGGATGAATGGTGTAGTCAGCCTGACTTCGGTTCCAACAGGAAATGAAGATCTGTCCCTGATAATCTGAATCGATCAGCCCGGTCAGGTTGCCTAGCACGATACCATGCTTGTGCCCCAAGCCGGAACGGGGAAGCAGCACCGCTGCCAAGCCCGGATCGGCGATGTGCACTGCGATACCGGTCGGAATCAATTCCGTCTGCCCGGGCGACAGAACCAGCGGCGCATCCACACAGGCGCGAAGGTCGACACCGGCCGACCCTTCGGTGGCGTAATGCGGCAATCCGAACGCTTCCCGGATCCGGGGATCCAGAATTTTCATTTCAATGATTTTCTTCATTTCAATGCGTCATTAATCGATCGGTTTTTCCGTTCATACGCTGTACCGAGATGTCGGATTATTTCCAGCGCCAGTGCCTGTTTGTCCATTCTATCGATGACCGTCTCACCGTCAGCAGAGATCAATGTGACCGCATTTCGTGTGCTGCCAAAAACACGGTTGTCCCCCGTCACAAGATTGGCGGCAACCATGTCCACTCGCTTGGCACGCAACTTGTGATAGGCATTCTCCAGCATGTTTTCTGTCTCGGCTGCAAACCCCATGGTAAAGATGTTACGTGAATGTGCCGCTACCGTCGCAAGAATATCGGGATTCCTGACCAGTTCGATCGACATCACCTCATGGTTCTTTTTGACCTTGTGTTCAGCCGGAGATGCGGGACGATAATCGGCAACCGCCGCCACGGCAATAAAGATTTCGGTGGTGGATAACCGGGCGGCAACCGCCGCCATCATTTGTTGCGCCGAGACAACATCAATCCTCTCGATCCCTTCAGGCGTTGCAAGATGTACCGGACCGCTGACCAGGGTGACCGTCGCACCACTGTCTCTCGCGGCTTCAGCCAACGCATACCCCATTCTTCCCGAACTGCGATTGGTTATACCCCTGACTGGGTCAATGGCTTCCCAAGTCGGCCCGGCCGTCATCAGAAGTCGGCTCCCGGCCAGACTTTGGGGGATCGGATCACCGACCACCTGCTGGGCAATTTGCTCTGGCTCCAGCATACGACCTGGTCCCACTTCGCCACACGCCTGATTCCCCGCCCCCGGCCCCAAAACGGTAATACCGCGATCGATTAAAATCTGCAGATTTTTCTGTGTCGCTGCATGTTGCCACATTTGCTGATTCATTGCCGGTGCCACAAAAACCGGTGCGGTGGTCGCCAGAATCAGTGTCGAAAGCAGGTCATCCGCCTGTCCGTGTGCCATCTTCGCGATAAAGTGGGCTGTCGCCGGCGCAATGAGCACCGTATCCGCCCACCTTGCCAGTTCAATATGACCCATCCCCGATTCCGCTTCGGCATCCAGCAGATGCTGGAACACCGGATGCCCGCTGACAGCCTGCAGCGTCAATGGCGTCACAAATTCATTGGCAGCCTGTGACATCACCACTCTGACCCGGGCGCCTCTTTCCTTCAATCGTCTGACCAGGTCGGGTGTTTTATACGCCGCAATACCCCCCGTAATACCGACCAACACCTGCTTTTTCCGACTTGGTTCCATAGTTCAAGTGTATCTGAAATTGGTCAATGATTTGTATGGGTTGGTCACCGATGAGGCAACGAGGGATCCGTCAGTCTGTATGGCTGACTATACTTGATTGGGGACCATGAGGTCGAGTACACAATGGGACGAAGGCAGTGGCGGCGGTGCTGGTCCGCAGCCCGAAGAAAAATGGATCTCCAGAGTGCATGGGGCTGAATTTGTGGCCGTGCCGGCCCAGAGACATTGGGCATGATTTTAAATCGCTGAGGTGATGCGATGAAGGGCATTCTCTCGGCCTGCGGCTCTTTCAGGCAGTTGATACTCTGCCCCTTAATCGCGTTATGGAGTAGAATTGATCCAATTCATCAATCGGATTTCGGCAGGCACGCGGTCATGGGATTATTCATTGTTGGCATGATAATGTTTTTCGGCATTCACCTGGTACCTTGCCTTGTCGGCACGAGACAGAAACTGATCGGGAAACTGGGCGGGACAGGATACAAGGCTGCTTTTTCCGTCATCTCTGTCATCGGTTTTGTGGTGATGCTGTATGGATGGAAGTCGTTGCCCCATGAGTCGATTTTTATTCCCCCGGCATTTGGCCCGCCTTTTGCTAAATTTATCATGCTGCCGGCTTGCATTTTGATGGTTGCAGCCTATATCCCCTGCCGGATCCGTCGTCGGGTGGGTCATCCCATGATTATTGCCGTCTTTTTGTGGGCACTGGTTCATATTCTTGCCAACGGTGATTACAAATCACTGCTCCTGTTCGGCGCTTTTCTTTTATATTCGGCTGCCGACGGGGTTTGTGTGGTACGGCGGCAATCAAACAAGCCGGATGCGGCGCCTTCCCATCATGATTGGATTGTCGTGGCAGTGGGGTGCGCGGTCTATTTCGGGATTTACTACCTGCACGAACAATTCATTGCCCCGATCGGATAATTTTTGTCATCCGGTGCCACAGGCTGTCGACCTGACAGCGGCCCGACATATCGGTGAATGCCGAGTCACCGTCAATCGGGGGCATGCGTTGCGCCCGTTTCCCGTCAGCAGGCCGCTGATCTTAGAACGAAATGTTCCGGCCCCACTTCGTCATAGACGGAAGGACCGGGATCGTACCCCGCAGGGAATATCGGAGAAGGAACGGGTCTGAAACTCACCTCGTTGCGACAGCCGCGCTGACGTGGGTCGGCCACCGGAACGGCCGACAGCAGTGACTTTGTATAGTTATGGCGAGGATCCTCGAAAACAGCTGCCCGTGGCCCGATTTCCACAATACGCCCCAGATACATCACTGCGGCACGATGGCTGATGCGCTCGACCACGGCCATGTCGTGGCTGATGAAAAGCAATGCAATACCCAAATCGGCCTGCAATTCCATCATCAGATTCAATACCTGGGCCTGTATCGAAACATCCAGCGCGGAAACCGCCTCGTCTGCGATGATGAGCCCGGGATTTAACGCCAGGGCGCGGGCAATGGCAACCCGTTGGCGCTGCCCGCCGGAAAGCTCGTGTGGATATCGTTTCATGAAATTGCGGGACAGTTCCACCCGGTCGAAAAGGGTTGCAACACGGTCCACAAGTTCGGTTCCGCGGGCAAGACCGTAGTTGCGCAGGGGTTCGGAAACCTGGTCAATCAGCCGGATTTGTGGATTGAGTGAGGCAAAAGGGTCCTGAAACACCATCTGCATGTTGCGTCGCGCAGCCCGAAGCTCGCGATCATTCATCGCCATGACATCCTGCCCGTCCAACCTGACCTGTCCACGCAGCGGTTGGTCCAGCCGCAGAATAGACCGTCCGCAGGAGGATTTTCCACAGCCGGATTCGCCGACAAGACCCAGGGTCTCTCCCTGATTCAGCGTAAACGAGACATCCTCCACCGAATGCACGTTGGCTACAACCTGCCTGAAAAACCCCTTGCGAACCGGGAAGCGCGTGGTCAGCCCTTCAACCTCCAGCAGCACACGGGGTCTCGCGATATTGGTCCTGGCAACCTTTTCAGGCTCACCGCCCCTCATGACTTTCATCGATCCGGGCACCGACCGGCCCCGCATCTCACCCAGTTTCGGCACCGCAGCCAGGAGGGACCGGGTGTAGTCGTGTTGCGGGTTTTCGAAAATCTCGAGCACCGTCCCCTCCTCGATCTGCCGACCACGATACATGACACTGACCCGATCCGCGATCTGGGCGACCACGGCCATATCGTGGGTGATGAACAGGACCGCCGTGTCGTGCTCACGCTTTAGCCGGTCAATCAGTGCCAGTATCTCGGCCTGGACCGTCACGTCAAGCGCCGTGGTCGGCTCATCACAGATCAAGAGCCGTGGCCCACATGCCAGGGCCATCGCGATAACCACCCGCTGGCGCATCCCTCCGGACAGTTCATGCGGATACTGCTTCAGCCGCTGCTCGGGTTCAGGAATCCGGACATCGTGGAGGAGTGTCTGCGCTCTGTCCCGTGCCTGCGCTTCGTTCAGGCCGAGGTGAATTTTGATTCCCTCCGTCAACTGACGTTCCACCGTGAACACCGGATTCAGGGCCGTCATCGGTTCCTGGAAAATCATCCCGATACGATGACCGCGAATTTGACGCATCCGTTGATCAGTCGCCCGGCCAAGATCGATATCCCCTTCCAGGCCATGGTAGCGCAGGCAGCCGGAAGTAATCTTTCCGCCACCAAACTCAACAAGGCGTATCAGACTGAGCGCGGAGACCGACTTGCCCGACCCGGACTCACCAACCACACACAGGGTTTCACCGGGCATAACCCGGAACGAGACATTCTCAACCCCCACGACGGTCCCTGAGCCCGTCTCGAACTCCACACGCAGGTTGCTGACATCAACAAGCGGCTGACCCGACATACATTTCTCCAGCATCATGTCTGCACTGATTATGGACAGGGAAACCCCGGAAGATGCCCTCCCCTGCCCCGGGCTGGCAATTGTTCTTTGCCAAATCGATACCGATAATGGTAATCTGTTTCATCGACATCTTTCACCATTTAATGCTTTTTACACGAATGTCCATCTTCGACCATCGCGGTCATGATGATGACGCACAACAGGGAAAGTGTCCATTCAATCCGGTTAACTGAATTAGACAACAGCATGAAATATCTTTCTCTCTGGCTCACTGCTGCCACGCTGGTACTGGCACCAATGGTCATGGCCCAACCGGGCAGCGACGGACATGTCAACATCATTTACTGGCAGGCCCCGTCCATCCTGAACCCGTTCCTTTCGGGTGGAACCAAGGATATCGAAAGCGCCAGCCTGATTATCGAGCCACTGGCACGGTATGATGAAGGAGGCAACATGGTGCCTTGGCTGGCCGCTGGAATTCCGACACTCGCCAATGGCGGTATCAGTGAGGACCTCACTTCCATCACCTGGCAACTGCGTGACGACATCCTGTGGTCGGACGGGACCCCCCTCACCTCGGCCGATGTCAAGTTCACCGCGGATTACTGCATGCATCCCGAAGGCGGCTGTGCCCAGCTTGCCAACTTCTCAGGCGTCACCGGGGTCGAAGCAACGGATACGCACACGGTCAAAATCACGTTCGAAGAACCCACACCGTTTCCATACGGCCCATTCGTCGGTGCTGAAACGCCGATTATCCAGTCCGCGCAGTTTGCCAACTGCCTCGGCACGGCCGCACCCAACTGCACCGAACAGAACTTCAATCCCATTGGAACCGGTCCGTTCAAGGTGGTGGAATTCCGTCCCAATGACGTGATCACCATGGAGGCTAATCCACATTACCGTGACCCGGACAAACCGGCCTTCGCGACACTGACTCTCAAAGGAGGCGGTGATGCCACCGCTGCAGGCCGTGCCGTGATGGAAACAGGCGAATTCGACTACGCCTGGAATCTGCAACTGGCACCCGATGTCATCGCTGAAATGGAAAAAGGCGGCAAGGGCCAGCCGGTCGCAGGCTTCGGCTCTTTGGTCGAGCGGATCATGGTTAACCTCACCAACCCGGATCCCGGCCTGCCCGAGGGCGAGCGCTCGACAACGAAACATCCACACCCGTTCCTTTCCGACATCCATGTCAGAAAGGCGCTTTCCATGGCAATTGATCGCGCACTGCTGGTAGAAATTGGTTATGGCAAGGCGGGCAGACCGACCTGTAATATCGTTCCGGCCCCTGATATCTATATCTCCTCGGCCAACGACCATTGTCTGACCCAGGATATTGCCGGCGCCAATGCGCTGCTCGACCAGGCCGGATGGGTCGATTCAAACGGCAATGGTATCCGCGATCGGGACGGCGTTGAACTGGACCTCCTCTACCAGACATCGACCAACGCCGTGCGCCAGGACTTCCAGGTACTGATCAAGCAGTGGTGGTCTGAAATCGGTATCGCGGCAACGCTTCGCAATATCGATGCATCGGTCTTCTTCGGCAGTGATCCGGGATCTCCCGACACCTATCAGAAATTCTATGCCGACGTGGAGATGTACGCCAATAACTTCAGTGGCACGGACCCGCAGTCCTACCTCGCCAACTGGCTCTGCTCGGTGATTCCGCATCCCGAAACCCAATGGCAGGGCGGCAATATGCCTCGCTACTGTAATCCGAAGTACGATGCGCTGCACAAGGAACTGGCAACAACGGCACAGATCAGCGAGCGGGCACGCATCGCCCGGGCACTCAACGACATGCTGATGCAGGACATTGTGATGATTCCGCTGGTCCATCGGGGACGACTCTCCGCCCATGCCAACAGTCTTGGCGGCATCAAATTGAACGTGTGGGACAGCGAACTCTGGAACGTGGCCGACTGGTACCGTATCCGATAGTGGCGCGAGGGACCCGGCCACCGCCTTCTCCCGATGGATCCGGTCAGGGCTGGGGCCTGATCCGACCCTCATCGAGACCCTGCGGAGGGCCACAGCGGACAAGGCACAAGAACGCGTCTGCCGATGCTGACCTATACCCTTAGGCGTCTGATCCTGTCCATCCCGACGTTGCTGTTCATCAGCCTCGTCATCTTCGGGCTGCTGGAACTTGCACCGGGGGATCCCATGGCGCAGGTTCCGCTGACCGTGCCACCGGAGGTCAAGGAAAAAATGCGCGAGGCGCTTGGAATCGGACAGCCTGTGCACATCCGCTTCAACAAGTGGTTGTACCAGTTCTTCCTGATTGAACCGATGGTCCTGGCAGATAGCTTTCTTGGAACCACCTTTGCCGAAGGCGCGCAGCGTGTCATTTCATGGCAGACCCGTTCACCGGTCATGGACATCGTGGTGCAACGTCTCCCGCAGACACTCTGGGTTGTTGGCGTGGCCTATGTGGTCGCCGTGCTGATCGCATTACCGGTCGGCATCTACTCAGCCTATCGCCAGTATTCCGTGTTTGATCAGGCCGGTACCTTCATCACGATGATCGGCTTTTCGGTCCCGCCGTTCTTTTCCGGGGTACTTGTCATCGTGATCTTCTCGGTCCAACTCGGCTGGTTTCCCTCGATCTACAACACGACGCACGTCGTGAACGACTGGGACAGTTTCCTCGTCCAGTTAAAACAGATGGTGCTGCCGGTCATGGTACTGGCCCTGCAGATCACCTCGCAACTCAGCCGCTTCATGCGAGCTTCGGTACTCGACAATCTCAGCGAGGACTATGTCCGCACCGCCCGGGCCAAGGGACTGTCCGAGCGTACCGTGGTACTGATACATGTTCTGCGCAATTCGCTCATCCCGGTCGTTACCGTCATTGCGCTCGGTGTACCGGCAATCTTCGGGGGGGCAATTATCACCGAACAGATATTCAAGGTGAATGGAATCGGCCATCTGCTCATCACGGCCATCCAGGCCAATGATCTTCCGATGGTCCAGACACTGACCTTCATCTTCGCCGTCCTGATTGTGCTTTTCAATCTTCTCGCCGATCTCCTCTACGGCATCCTTGACCCACGAATCCGCTATGACTGAACAGAGTCTCGCTCACGGAACGGGAAGCGAAATCGGCCGTTCGCAATGGTGGGATGTGTGGAAGCAGTTCACGACACACCGGGGGGCGCTGGTCGGCATTGTCGTCTTCACCTCGATCATTCTGACGGTACTGATCGGCCCCCTTGTCTACTGGAATGACCCGCAATTCGTGCCCTCGGGCCGTGACTTCATCACACTCAGGGACACACGCCCACTCTATGTGGCACTGTGGGACACTGGCGCAAAGATCAACTGGGCGCATCCACTCGGCACTGACAATCTGGGACGGGATATTCTTGGGCGTCTACTGTCAGGCGGGCGCGTATCGATCGCCGTCGGCCTGACAGCAATGCTGCTCAGTCTTGCCATCGGCACAGTCATCGGCGTCCTCGCGGGTTATTTCCGACGGCTCGACGGACTGCTGATGCGTTTCACCGATCTTTTCCTTGCACTGCCCCTGCTACCCCTCTTGCTGGTCGCTGTGCTGCTTTTTCGTGCCCCCCTGTCTGCCACCTTTGGGCCCGAGGGGGGAATATTTGTCCTGATCGTAACACTGGTCGGCATCACGTCCTGGATGCAGACTGCGCGTATCGTCCGTGGTGATGTACTGGCACTCAAGGAGCGTGAATTTGTACTGGCGGCACGGTCGATCGGCACATCGCCGCCATGGATGATCCTGCGACATATCCTTCCCAACATCCTGTCACCCATCATGGTGTCGGCAACACTGGGGATTGCAACGGCCATCATCACCGAATCAGCACTTTCTTTCCTTGGCTTCGGTTTTCCACCGGACTTCCCGACCTGGGGCAAGCTGCTTTTCGATGCGGTCGACCGGATGGCGATCTACCCTGAACGCGTGGTGTGGCCCGGTCTCGCGATCTCGCTGACGGTTCTTTCCGTGAATTATATCGGTGACGGCCTGAGAGATGCCCTTGATCCAAGAATCCGCAATCGCTGAATACAGCGGATGCCGTGAGGGGACCGTCTCCACCCAATCATGACACCTTGGACCCGGCCAAGCCAGCAGCCCTCATCACCGGCCAAAAGCCGCCTGTCGCATCCCGGTGTGTTGGCAAATCAACGTCTGTACTTCGTATAATACATCGTTTCCATTGCTGAATTTTCCAATACCATGAAAGTGAGCATCGAAATTATCCCTGCCGTTCATGTCGCCCGAATTCGTCATGTTGGTCCTTACCAGGAAATCGGACCCTGTTTCATGCGGCTTTTTCAATGGGCCGCATCAATCGGCGCCGCTCCGGGTCGAGGAATCAGCCTGTCCCATGATGATCCTGAGATCGTCGCACCGGCAAATCTTCGCTCGGATGCCTGTCTCGAATTGGAGACTGATGCCGTTCCACCCTCTGAAATCGTACTTGAAACCCTTCCGGCCGGCCGATTCGCCGTGTATACCCACCAGGGCCCCTACGACGGTATTGCCAGCGCATACCGTCAACTGTTCCATGAATGGTTGCCGACGTGTACAGAAGAGGCAGACAATGCCCCTTGCAGGGAGGTTTACCTTAACACGCCAATGGACACACCCCCTGAAGCATTACTGACAGAGCTTTGCCTGCCACTGAAAGCGGCAGACCTGAACTGACCACCAAAGTACCGCCGGGGTCACGTCTGAAGCCATCCATCCTGGTCCGGGAGGATCAGCGATGGCCTCGACGCAACAAAAGGAAGCGCATCCGGATCTTCCGAAAGTTCTGTAACGGTACGCAATCGGTCCGGTCACATAGGGGCAGCTTCGAATCACCCAAACAGGCTCTGCCGGAGGCACCAGTGTTTCAACTTTCAGGAAAGGAATATGAGCCGTTTTGATGATTTGTCGACGCACCGCTGAAATCACGTGATTGAGGAGAAGACCATAGCAACATTCGTTCCAAGTATTACTTGACCCAAACGAACACAGGGTCGAGAATCCGCCATGCTGAGCAATCGTAAGACCGAGTTGATAAACAATGAAATCCAGAGAACGGCGGGAAGGCGTAACGCTGGTCCATACCGGAGAAGGAAAAGGCAAATCTTCCAGTGCTTTTGGCGTGGTCTTCCGCGCTGCGGGTTGGGGAATGAAGGTTTGTGTCATCCAGTACATCAAGGGCAAATGGAAAACCGGAGAGCAGCAGGCTGCCGAGAAATTTGACAATATCGAATGGCACGCCATGGGCGACGGGTTTACCTGGGACACTCAAAATCCGGATCAGGACATTAAGACATCCCGCCGTATCTGGGCATTCAGCAGACAAAAAATCCTATCCGGGGAATTCGATCTGGTGTTGCTCGATGAGATCAATTATTGCAGCAGCTATGGATGGATTACCGGCCAGGAAATCGCCGATTTTATCCGCAATGAAAAACCGAACTGGTTGCACCTGTTGCTGACCGGCCGGGATGCGCCACAGGAAATCATTGAGGCGGCCGACACTGTCACCGAGATGTGCAAACTCAAACATGCGTTTGACAGCGGTACCATGGCGGCCCAGGGCGTCGAATTTTAGCCACCCCGGGTCCGTCACTGCTTTGATCAGAAATCAGACAATCGATCCGGAGCGAGGCATCTTGTCAGTTTGTCGAATGCCGTTTTATGCCCTCAAAGGGCATCACGGTGAACCTGGATCCACTGTATAACCGCTGTCCGGCTCTCATTATCCCCATGCCACGCCGTAACGGTCTGCTGTTGTTATACAGGAAATCCGGTTACTATAATCCGATTCGGCTGTTCAGGTGATCCGCTGATTCCTATGTGTGCATCCTGATTTTCAAAAACCGATATGAAACGTTACTCAATTTTCAGTCTGCTGCGAAACGCGGTCAGTTATCACCAGAACTGGCAGCGCGCCTGGCGCAGTCCCGAGCCCAGAAAAAAGTACGATGTCGTGATTGTCGGTGGGGGCGGTCATGGCCTGGCAACGGCCTATTATCTTGCCAAGGAATGCGGCATCAGCAATGTTGCGGTTGTTGAAAAAGGTTGGCTCGGTGGCGGCAATACCGGGCGCAACACCACCATTGTTCGTTCCAATTATCTGTGGGATGAATCAGCTGCCATTTATGAGCACGCGATGAAGCTATGGGAAAACCTGAGTGGCGAACTCAACTACAATGTCATGTTCTCCCAGCGGGGTCTTTTGCATCTGGCGCATAGCGTACACGATATGCAGGAAATCGGCCGACGTGGCCACGCCATTCATCTCAATGGCATTGATTCGGAGTTCCTGACACCCGCTCAGGTCAAGGAGCTGGTTCCCTTTATCAATCTGAAATGCCGTTATCCGGTCATGGGTGCCTTGCTGCAACGCCGGGGCGGCACCGCCCGTCACGATGCGGTGGCATGGGGATACGCCCGGGCAGCGGATGCCCTGGGCGTCGATATTATCCAAAATTGCGAGGTCACCGGTTTCCAGATTGAAGACAATGCCGTCAGGGGGGTGAGGACGAATCGGGGATTGATTGGTGCCCGGAAAGTGGGCTGTGTGGTCGCCGGTCACTGCAGTGTGCTTGCCGAGATGGCGGGATTCCGGTTGCCCATTGAATCTTTTCCGTTACAGGCTCTGGTCTCCGAACCGATGAAGCCGGTGCTGAACTGCGTCGTGATGTCGGGCAGCGTCCACGCCTACATCAGCCAATCCGACAAAGGTGAACTGGTGATTGGTGCCGGTTCCGATATTTATAATTCCTACTCCCAACGTGGCGGTTTTAACGTGATCGAAGAAACCGTTGGCCCCGTGGTCGAGTTATACCCCGTGTTCTCAAGAGTCAAAATGCTCCGACACTGGGGCGGTATCGTCGATGTGACGGTTGACCGGTCACCGGTGATCTCGACCACCCCCGTCCATAACCTGTTCTTTAACTGCGGCTGGGGAACCGGTGGGTTTAAGGCCACACCCGGTTCGGGTCACGTGTTTGCCCACTCCATTGCCCAAGGCATCATGCATCCGATTGCAGAACCGTTCTCCATGAATCGTTTCAATACCGGAGCCTTGATTGATGAAGGCGCCGCCGCAGCCGTCGCACACTGATTGAGGATCGAGATGCTACTGATCGAATGCCCCTGGTGCGGAAAACGTGACCAGACTGAATTCAGCTACCATGGCGAGGCCCATATCACCCGCCCGGCCGACCCGGATGCGCTTTCCGAAGAGGAATGGGGGGACTATGTTTTCTTTCGGAAAAACACCAAGGGCATCCACCATGAAAGATGGGCTCATGCCCACGGCTGCAGACGATGGTTCGTGGTAATT
This sequence comes from Candidatus Poriferihabitaceae bacterium, assembly GCA_965214625.1. Lineage (GTDB taxonomy): Bacteria > Pseudomonadota > Gammaproteobacteria > Arenicellales > Poriferihabitantaceae. The sequence goes on from OZ243962.1 coordinate 1,044,333, forward strand.
CGAAACACATTGTCAGACCATATTTATGCGTCTTACCGACCGGGTGAGGCTCCACCCGAGGTAGAAACATGACCCAGATACAGCGCCTCAGCCAGGGAGGGCGGATCAACCGCACCAAATTGATCCGGTTCTGGTTTGACGACAAGGCCTATCAGGGCTATCCCGGCGATACGCTGGCCTCCGCCTTGCTTGCCAATGGCATCATGCTGATCGGCCGCAGTTTCAAGTACCATCGGCCAAGAGGCATTTATTCGGCCGGATCCGAAGAACCGAATGCTCTGGTCCAGCTGGGAAAGGGCGCCTACACCGAGCCAAACCGAAGGGCAACCGAAGTCGAACTGTATGACGGTCTCATTGCCCATTCCCAGAACTGCTGGCCATCGGTCAAGTTTGATTTGGGTGCGATCAGTTCGTCGATTGCCCGCCTGTTGCCGGCCGGATTCTACTACAAGACCTTCATGTGGCCACGGTCTTTCTGGATGGTCTATGAAAGATACATTCGCAAGGCAGCCGGGCTGGGTGTCTCACCGGCGGAGACCGATCCGGACCGTTACGACAAAGCGTACGTACACTGCGACATCCTCGTGGTCGGCGGCGGTCCGGCCGGCCTCAGTGCGGCCTATACGGCAGGCATGACCGGTGCTGAAGTCATACTGGTGGATGAAAAAAATGAATTCGGCGGTTCTTTGCTTTTTGAGACCGGAGAAATCGACGGCTCACCGATCAGCACCTGGCTGGCCGACCAGATCGCTGCATTGAAAAAACTGACCAATGTCACTTTGCTGGAAAGAACGACGGTCACGGGCTACTATGACTACAATTTTCTGGTCGCCAACCAGCGTTGCACCGAACATCTGGGACCGAACCGGTCGGGCAATTTGCCGAAGGAGCGCCTGTGGAAAATACGGGCCAACCAGGTCGTCCTGGCAACCGGCGCCATAGAGCGCCCCCTCGTTTTTGCCGATAATGACCGGCCCGGTATCATGCTGGCCAGTGCCGTCAGACACTACATCAACCGATTCGCCGTTCTGCCCGGGAAAAGGATCGCGATCCTGACCAACAATGACAGTGCCTACCAAACCGCAATTGACGGCAAACAGGCCGGGGCCCATGTTGAAGTGATCGATATTCGTGATAATCCGCAGGGGACACTGGTTGATCAGGCGAGGGAACTGGATATCGATATCACCGTCGGCAGTGTGATCAGCGGGGTGCATTATGCCAGTCACAGGATCAGGCACATTGAAATCCGGTCACTCACTCAAGACGGTCGCCAGGTCAACGGTCCAAAACAAAACCGGACGATTGATCTGGTCGGTGTCTCGGGGGGGTGGACGCCCACGGTCCATCTGTACTGTCAGGCGAAAGGCAAGCTCAAGTTTCTGGAAGACCGGCACTGTTTTATTGCCGATACCGATGTGCCGAACGAACTGAACCGAAACAACCACTCATTCAGTGCAGGCGCCTGCACCGCATCCTATGGATTAAAGGCCTGCCTGACGGAAGGCCGGCAGGCAGGCGACGCAGCGGCCACAGCGGCCGGTTTTGCCGCAGTGGAATCGGTCCATCCCCCGGTTTGCAGCGAGACACAAGACGGGCCAATGAAACCCTTGTGGGTACTGCCTTGTGACCATCCTATCGGCAAAGGGCAAAAAAAGCACTTTCACGAACTGCATAATGATTCCACCATTGCCGATATTGAACTCGCCGTTCGCGAAGGATTCGAGTCGGTGGAACATCTGAAACGCTATACCACCACCGGCATGGGAACCGATCAGGGCAAACTGTCCAATGTCAATGCACTCGCCGTCATGGCCGACCTGCGTGGCACGGCAATTCCGGCAATCGGAACCACGACATTTCGTCCTCCCTACACGCCCGTCACCTTCGGGTCTGTCGTCGGGCACGACAGACGTGAACTGTTTCTGCAAAAGCGCAAGACGCCGATCCACCGCTGGCATGACCGCCACGGAGCCGTGTATGAGGATGTGGGCGACTGGAAACGTCCCCGGTACTTTCCCCGGAACAAGGAAGACATGCATGCTGCGATACAACGCGAATGCCTCGCAACCCGAACTTCCGTGGGGATGCTGGATGCCTCCACATTGGGCAAAATTGATCTTCAGGGTCCCGATTGCAAACCATTGCTCAACATGCTCTACACCAACGCCTGGGACCGGTTGATGCCCGGGAAATGCCGATATGGCCTGATGCTGAACGAACACGGGATGGTTTTCGACGATGGGGTGACAACCTGCCTTGAGAAAAACCACTATCACATGACGACCACAACCGGTGGTGCCGCCCGCGTGATGAACTGGATTGAAGAGTGGTTGCAGACCGAATGGCCGCAAATGAAGGTCTATGCCACCAGCGTCACCGAACAATGGGCCGTGGTCGCTCTCAGCGGCCCCAACAGCCGCGCACTGTTGAGTACACTGACGGATACGCCCCTGGATGATGACGCGTTTCCCTTCATGTCGATGCAGGAGATGACTGTTGCGGGTCTCCCTGCCAGAGTGTTCAGGATCAGTTTTACGGGTGGCCTGGGATTCGAAATCAATGTGCCGGCACGATTTGGCCTGTCGTTATGGAAACGCCTGATGGAAGCCGGTACCGATTTTGACCTCTGTCCCTATGGCACCGAGGCGATGCATGTTCTGCGTGCTGAAAAAGGCTTTATTATCGTCGGACAGGAAACCGACGGGACCGTTACGCCGATGGACTTGGGGATGGACTGGATTGTCTCGAAAAAGAAAGGAGATTTCATTGGTCGCCGATCGCTCAGCCGAACCGATACCGCCCGCAACGACCGCAAGCAATTGGTCGGCGTACTGACCGAAGATCCCCGGCATGTGCTGAAAGAAGGCGCCCATTTGGTCGAAACCTTAAATGAGAAACCGCCCATGGACATGATCGGGCATGTCACCTCCAGTTATATGAGCCCCAACGCCGGCCGTTCAATTGCCCTGGCGCTGGTTAAAGACGGTTTCAATCGCAAGGGGGGAACCTACCATGTCCCCCTGATAAGTGGCGGTCATCAAGCCGTCACATTGACTGATCCGATTTTCCTTGACCCCCAAAAAGAACCTGCTCATGACTGATTCTCCATCACAAGGCATCGGCATTGACCCCACGTCTCCCGCCTCTCAGCGTGAGCCTGTCGGTGGGACCAATCGCCTGTGTGAATTGCCGTGGATCGGTAAAATCAACTTGCGTATGGACCCATCAAACAAGGAAGTCGTCCACCAGATCACCGAACGGCTGGAATGTGACCTGCCCCTTCAGGCCAACACGCTGGTTGAAAACGAGACCCAGACCGTTTACTGGCTGGGACCGGACGAATGGTTGATTCATTGTGACATGGATGCGGTTACCCCCACCCTCGAACGACTCAAAACCGCTTTGCAAGATACCCATCATGCACTGACGGAGGTCTCCGACTACTATACCGTTCTTCAATTACAGGGACCGGATGCCCTGACGCTGCTCAGCAAGGCCTGTCCCTTGAATCTGCATCCCAGGGTCTTCAAGGCGGCTCACTGTGCACAAACACGGTTTGGCCATGCCAGCGTCCTGCTGCACAAACTCAATCATAACCCCGTGTTTCATATCCAGGTCAGGTGGAGTTATACGGAATATGTCTGGGACTATCTGTGCAGTGCAATGGCCATTTTGGATACCTGACACACGATACGGTCTGCGAAAAGATGACCTTTGTCCAAGGGTGGACCGGCAGTTTACGGTTGGCCGGTATACAGACAACACCCCGCTCATGACAGCACCTTCTGCCAGGCTGTTATCGTCGCGCCCCCGTTCGACCCTGGAAATGGGGTTCCCCCTGAAAACGATTTTCATCCCTTCCGACCAGGGCTCAAACACACCTTTGACCTGATGGTTCTTGATCCGACACTGACACTGGCCTATTTGGTTTTGGCAACCGTACTTGCGGTGTCTCCCGGTCCCGACGTGTTGTTTGTGGTTGCCAACGGTATCCGGCATCAACACAAGGGGGCCATCGCCGCCGCCTTTGGTATCGCTGCCGGTTCGTTCTTTCATGCCATCGCCGCCGCGGTGGGCATTTCGGCAGTGATCAAAACATTCCCCGTGGCATTTGACCTGCTCAAGTACAGCGGTGCGGCTTATTTATTCTACCTCGGAATGCAGGCCCTGCATTCTTGGGTAAACCAGACGGCAGGTCACCTTGATGTCAACGCACAAGGCATCGGGGCCTCCGTCTGGAAGGTATTTTATCGGGGATTCATCACCAATCTCCTGAACCCCAAAGTCATCATCTTCTATCTGGCTTTACTGCCACAATTCGTCAATGTTGAGCTGGGCCATGTGGGGCTTCAGGCCTTCTTTCTGGGGTGTATTCACAACCTCATTGGCCTGATTTTTCTTATTTTCATTGGTCTGGTTGCCGGACAGGCCACTGACTGGCTGAAACAAACCCATCTCGGGCGTCACCTGGAGGGTATCGCCGGTCTTTTCTTCGTTGGTCTTGCGCTGAGACTGCTCCTTTCAGACAGACCCGGCAACGCTGCCTAATGACAAACCCTGTTCGCTCCTGGCGCAAAGCCAGTCCAGCCTTTCCGGTACGTCACCGCATCAGGGTCAAGTCCCCCGACATGATGCGCTGGCCTGATCCCGTAGGCACTGACCGTTTGTTCCATTGCGACCGGATGCGGCCATAAGCGGTACACCCTGAATCCGCCGACATCTCTTGGGGGACAAGGGAGATCTCTCAATTGGGTTGTTGGAGTTCAATCCCGTCCATCGCAAACCGGTCAGTGATCGATTGTCGCATCGCTTTGATATCAACCATCGGTTCTTGCTGATCAGGGTTCATCCGATCACTACAGACTCGGATAATGGACATGTCGATACCTGCCTGGCTTGGTCTTGAAAGGACTGATAAGCCGTTGTTGGGCAAGCCAACAGTCCGATTCGTCCACTTCAGCTGTCCAGTGAACCTGACCTGAGACATAGGTTGCAAAGACGGCACCATCCCTGAAAAGAATTCGATTGCGTGCCACGGCAGGAACCCGTTCACCCGGCAACACGATACCGGTCAGATTCAGGGGATCGGCCGCACTGATCACGATCAGACCCTGAGCGGTCTGTCGCTCCATTTTCCGCAACAACCCAACCGCTTCAGGTAGAGCGAACTGCTCTCCAGCAAAACCGTCGACAAACCGCCCCCCGCGCACTTCCCCCCTGTCCTCCATGCGACGAAGGGTATAATACAATTCATACCATCTGGGAACGCTGTGCTCAAGATCGATCAGGCGTCGAAACAAAATGCCGTATCTTTTGAGCAGTCGTTTTGCAATGTACTCCACGGACTGCCGTTTTTCCGCAGCCGTCTCGTTGCGGCCAGTGTGCCTGTCGACGACAGCCCACCGCCCTGCTCCCTGCATCCGTGACCGTTGCCACACCCGTCGACCGCGCGCAGACCGCTTGTCTGAAGAGCGTCCGGTGAGCGCCCTCAGTCCGGCAAAGTTGTCACTGGTGACCAGTCCATTGCCGATCAGTTCGCACAGGCCCTGTTCGACATCTGACTGAAGCCAACCCCCCTCGGCCACCAGGTCATCGAAAAACTGAGCCCCGTTTTCGGTCAGGATTTCATGGAGTCGCTTCGCATGTCCGCGCATCGGTTCGATCAACGAAACCTCGCTGCTGAAACGAAGCCAATGTCTTAGTCCCGGTCTTGATGACAGCGTGACCGGAGACTGTTTCGTGGCCCCTTTCATATGGGGCTGGGCCACCTTTGCCGGACTCAGACGACACCATGAGATGCGCCCACTGGAACACAAGATGTCAAGCCAATAATTCATGTATCCGTTCAGCCTCGCTGGCAAAACCGAGTCTTCCCACGCGCCTGCAGCAACTTCAGTGCCTTCCAGTTGATCGAGTACCGTCTCCAGTGCCTCCGCTGTCTGTGATGCCGGGGAATCGGTCCGGTCCAGTCCCTGCCAACGAAACAGGAACCGCATATATCCGGTAATTGAAACCGGTGCCGTCTGTTTCCTGAGATGCTTGATCGTCCGTCGATGTATTCTGGCCAATAAACCCCGTTCACACCATTGCGCTTCGCCTCCGTGGTCCGAAAACGAACCCCGCATGGCATAGCCTTCGTGTTCCAGCGCGATCAAGCCCTGTGTCACGACCGCCGGGTCCAGTTGCAATAGCGAGGCCAGTTCACTCCCGTTGGTCGGCCCGACACCCTGCAGTCGCATTCTGAGCACTTCTTTCACTGCGTCCTCGTACGCATCAGTGGCTGTCGATGCGACCGGGGCAATCAACGGCTGCAACTGGCAATGCGGATGAATTTCAAGCCAAATAGCCAGTCTTTCCGCCGATATCCAATAGGTCTGTGCATTTAATCGTGCGCGACATGCCCGGTTGTCCCGCGCGAGCGCATCAAACCAGCACTCCCAGCCTGACCGGACGGCCTCCTGTTCCTGAACCACGCCCAGAATCATCAGTGCATCGTGACATTCGTCCTCATTGGACACCTCCGGCCAGGCCTGCTTGCACACCTCCCGTATGACATCCTGATGCAGTGCTGCGGCGCCGGGCGTCTCTTCAGATTGATAATATTGCCGGGTTTGCACCAACGCAGTCCGTCTCTCTTCGGCCGGCGCATCATCCAAAAAGGCATAGGGTCTGGCCACCAGCACTTCTTCAGCCAGCGACGACGGAGTGGCCAAATCCCGACAGATCACCTTGATGTTCCCTTCTGAAATATCGTTCAGAACCTGTTGCAGCCGCGCCACGTCCATCAGTACATGCAAACAGTCATGGACCGTCTGGCTGACCAAGGGGTGATCCGGAATTTCCCGGTCTCCGGCAATGTTTTCAGCACAGGCAATCTGGTCAGGAAAGATCACGGCAAGCAGGTCTTCCGCATCCGTCCGCTGAAATTGCGGCGGGCTTTTCTTACCCCCCGTGAATCGCTTGATTGCCAGCGCGATAGCCGCATTCCAGCGCCAATGGGTCGGGAACATCGGCGCATCCAGGAGCGCCTGGGTCAGCACCTCCCTAACGGTGGCCGGCTTAAGATAGTGGATGACCTCTTCCAGTGGAAAACTGTGGGTACTGCCCAAAGACAAGACAATCGTATCTTCCAGTGCGGCAGCCTGCAATTCGAAGTTAAACTTTCGACAAAACCGTTTTCGCAGTGCCAGTCCCCAGCCCCGATTGAACCGGGACCCGAAGGTGGAATGAATGACCAGGTGCTGATCCCCGGCCTGATCAAAAAACCGCTCCACAATGATCGTGCTGACGGTCGGCAGACCACCCAGCGCACGTTGGCCTGCCGCAAGATAGTGCACTAGTTGCCTCGCCCCTGCCTCGGGAATACGGTAGTGCAATACAACCTGTTCAATGGCCCTGCCGGTGCCTTCGGCCAGCCAGCCACTGATCCGCTCTCGCAACTGTGATACGGCCAGGCTGAGCGCATCGGTCCGCCCAAGTCCTTCGCCAAACCAAAACGGAATGGTGGGCGGCTGGCCTTTAGCATCCACAACAAATACCTTGCCCGATTCCACTTTAAGGATCCGATAGGCGGTATTGCCCAACTGAAAAATATCGCCGGGCAGTGATTCGAATGAAAAATCCTCATTCAGCGTGCCTATTTTCAACCCCTCGGGCTGCAGAATCACATCATAATCAAACTGGTCCGGGATGGTCCCGCCATTGGTAATGGCCGTCAGTCGGGCCCCCTTTCGTGCTCGAATCCGGCCATTGACCACATCCAGATGCAAATACCTTGACCGCTGTCCCCGATGGGTCGAGAATCCCTCGGCCAGCATGTCGATGACCCGGTCATAGGTTTCCCGGGCCAGATCGGCATATGGTGTTGCCCGGGTCAGTCGACAGTACAGCGCATCGAGTTCATATTCCTCTCCCCCCGAGACCTCCGCAACGATCTGCTGCGCCAGCACATCCAGCGGCTGAATGTACAGGGTCATCTGATCCAGCTGTCCTTCGGTCGCTGACGCCAGCAGCGCGGTACATTCCACCAGATCGTCCCGCGACAGCGGAAACAGTCGACCTTTCGGTATTGCATTCAATTGGTGGCCGGAACGACCCACCCGCTGCAGGAAAACGCTGATTGCCCTCGGTGAACCCATCTGACAAACCAGATCGATGTCTCCAATATCGATCCCCAATTCCAACGATGCGGTCGCCACCAATGCTTTTAATTGGCCCCCCTTTAATTTTTGTTCGGCTGCAAATCGATGTTCCTTGGACAGGCTGCCATGATGGGCGGTCACCGAGTCCTCATCAATGCGTTCTGCCAGTGCCTTGGCCATCCGTTCGGCAAGACGCCGGGTGTTCACGAAAATCAATGTGGTTCGATGTCCATGAATGAGGGTGGTGATTTGATCGTACAGTTCGGTCCATACGTCATTGGACATGACCGATTCCAATGGGGTATCCGGCAAAGACAGCTGCAGATCCCTTTCCCGCTGGTGGCCACGGTTAATAATGGAACAGGGTTTCCCTGATTGCTGCCCTGTCAGAAACTCCGCTACGGTTTCAATGGGTTTCTGGGTCGCTGACAGCCCGATGCGCCTCAATGGCTGGCGACAAAGACCTTGCAGCCTTTCCAGCGACAGGGCCAGATGGGCGCCTCTTTTCGTTGGTACCAATGCATGAATCTCATCAACGATGACCGTTTCAGTCGAACTCAGCATCGTGCGACCCGACACAGAGGTCAGCAGGATATACAGCGACTCGGGAGTGGTCACCAGGATATGCGGCGGAGTGCGGCGCATTCGGGTCCGTTCGGTGGGCGTCGTATCACCCGTACGAACCGCTGCCGTGATCCTGACCGGATGCGCCCCATCGCATCGTCCGTCAAAATAAGTGTGTATCCCGGCCAGGGGCAATTCCAGATTTCTGGCAATGTCATTGGATAACGCTTTTAACGGAGACACATAGACCACTTTGACCTGTTCTTCCAGTGCGCCCCCAACGGCCCGCCTCACCAGTGAATCGATGACACTCAAGAAAGCCGCCAGAGTTTTACCCGAACCCGTGGGCGCTGCGACCAGTGTAGGATGATGGCTTGAAACCGCCTCCCAGGCATCGAGTTGCGTCGGGGTTGGTTCATCAAAATGAGCGTAAAACCATTGTCTTACGGACTCATGGAACTGCTGCATGACCATTTTGATCCACTGATATGCTGTACTACTCGACGGTTGTTGATGCCCTGCCGGATTCAGGACAACATCCAAAAGCGGCGACACTGGCTGTCATTGTATCAATGAACTGCCTGCAACCGGGAAATCCTGACGGTCAGACGGCTTGTTTGTTTGCGGTACAACAACTGAACCGGATGGGAATACCTGCTGCGGCGCAATCACGGGGACTGGAAATACCCCACCTGTATTTCAGGACATGGCTCCCTTCCATCTACCGGCGACTGAATCCATTCATCCACTCCATCAGAAAAACATATTGTTTTGGATCGTACTGATAAGAGAATTTGATGATCCATTGAGACACGCGCTCGAAATGTGACTGAAAATTCCGGTTCATTATCAGACACCGGACAATTCCCAAACAATACCGCTCGGCCTTTATTCTGTAAATCGAGAACCGCACCGGCACTGCCGTCAATTATTCCATGTCGATGAAACATCGATGGCCGGGTCGAATGACACCTCCACAAGATTCGTCTGGCTTGGCTATTGCTTCATGGTAATGATTGCGGTAATCTGCGCTCCCTTCTTCCTCCCAGTGGCTACGTAGCTCAGTTGGTTAGAGCACATCACTCATAATGATGGGGTCGGTGGTTCGAGTCCACCCGTAGCCACCATGAGGTCCAAAAAAAACATCCCTTGCATCCCTATGGCAACCGTTCGTATGAACCGGCATCGATGACGGACTTCTTCTCAGGACGATCAGAGCCGACTGAACGGGTATGGAACAGGCCGCAACACTACTGCCCGCATGCACTTGGCGGAGAACGACAAAAAGCCACCGGTCGTTTTATCTAACGTCTGGCAAAGACAGCAAAATACTCTGTCGGGAAGCCGACGTATTCATTCGTGCGATCTATCCGCTACTTGGACAAAAGGTACCGGCCAATGGCTACCGGACGATTCGGCTGACGGCAAAAAACCCGTGTGTGGTCACATCCCCTTCGTCTCAACGCAATGAGACGGCCGCACTGGTTAACGCCTTATCCATCGCATCGACAATCTCATCGAGGTCATCACGCGTACAAATCAACGCCGGGCTGAGGCACAGGGTATTATTGTATTCAGCAAAACTGCGATTGGTGCGGCCAATCATGACCCCCTGCTTCAGACAGTCAGAAACAATCCCCCCAACGACGGCTTCATCGACCGGTTCCTTGGTTTTCCGATCCTTGACCAGTTCAGCCCCCACAAAGAGCCCTTTCCCCCGGACATCACCAATCATTGGATGCTTTTGCTGCAACTCGTTGAGTTGATCGATCAAATAACAGCCCATTTCATTTACATTGTCCAGCAGATTTTCCTGTTCGATAATGCGCATGTTTTCCAACGCGGCTGCCGGTCCCCCCGCACAGCCCCCGAACGTGCTGATGTCACGGAAATAGTGCATTTTTTCGCTGGGATCGGCCAGAAACTGCTTGAACAGTGCTTCCGTTGTCACCGTCACTGAGATCGGCGCATAGCCGCTCGCCACGCCTTTCGCCATGGTGACGATATCCGGCTTGACGCCATAATGCTGGTATCCGAACCATTTACCGGTGCGCCCCATCCCACAGACCACCTCATCAATATGAATGAGCACACCGTATTTCGAACAAATCTCCTGAATGGTTTCAAAATAACCCTCTGGCGGTGTAATGACCCCTCCACCTGCGGTAATCGGCTCCAACACCACCGAACCGACCGTATCCGGCCCTTCCCGAAGGATCACCTTTTCCAGTTCTTTGGCCGCCTGAACACCGAAGTCCGGTTGATCGCCATTGGCAGAACGATACGCAAGACAGTGGGGAAATTGCACGAAACCCGGTGTAAACGGCCCGTATTGGTCTTTACGCTGTGACTGACCACTGGAACTCAAGGCGGTAATGGTGGTTCCATGATAATCACGGTCCCGGAAAATGATTTTATGCTTCTTGCCACCGTGGTACATCGCCGCGATCTGCCGGACCAGCTTGTACCCTTTTTCATTGGCCTCCGACCCTGAATTGGAATAATAGACCCGGGTCAGTCCGGGCATTTTGGAAGTCAACTTTTCCGCGAACTGGGCGCCCGGTATATTGCCTGCCGAATTGGCGAAGTAACACATTTTCAAAAGCTGGTCATAAACCGCCTTGGCAATACTTTCCCGACCGTACCCGACATTGACCGTCCATACGCCCCCTGAAACCGCATCCAGATAGGTTTTGCCATTGATGTCGGTCACCCGCAGACCATGGCCCTCTGTAATCACCATCGGGTCAATGGTTTCAAGGACCTTGTGCTGACTGAGATGATGCCAGAGATGTGCCTTGTCATCGCCAATGACTTGTTGTTTATCAATGTCAATTGACCCTTTATCCAAATGGAAAGCTTTGTTCATGGTTCTGATCCTGACGTTAGCCTGTCTGAGTGTATGTCACCTGATGGACAACATGCCACCTGATTATTACCTGATTCATACCATACTCTGTTGTCCATGAGTGTAAATAGAACCAGTTAAACACGTCCTATTAGACCACTCTTGTGAGAACATTCCCATCACCACCCTTGCCGCCTGCATGATACCAACCACAGTGCAATACCGTAGTCCAAAATGAAGATCAATCGACAGCCTGTCGACACGGACTCGCCACAACAAGATAGCATCGTCCTGTCGCTCCACGGGTGAATCGGGCTGCGGCATAGTATGACCTTGTTCCGACGCCCCCAATCACCGGCTTGGGGTTCATTGCCCGCTTCAGATGTACACCACCGGGCAGATCCGGATTCCACTGGACAACATACCACTTTGTAAGTCGCTCCTCCCCCAAGTACAATCGGGGCAATGGACATCTCACACATTTTTGATTCCCTGAACAAGGAACAACGGGAGGCTGTTGCCGCTGAACCGGGACCGGTACTGGTGCTGGCGGGTGCCGGCAGTGGTAAAACCCGGGTACTGACACATCGTATCGCCTGGTTGATTCAGGGGCAGCATATCCCCCCCCCGTCCATCCTCGCAGTGACTTTTACCAACAAGGCGGCCAGGGAGATGCGCGGACGCCTTGCCGAACTGCTGGATATTCCCTTGCGCAACCTGTGGATCGGCACTTTCCATGGACTCTGTCTTCGCTTGCTGAGACTGCACGCCCCAGACGCCGGTCTCCCCGAACCGTTTGAAATACTCGATAGCGATGATCAATATCGTCTGATTCGACGTGTGCTTAAGGAGCACAATCTGAACGAGGATTACTGGCCTCCAAAACAGATACAGTGGATGATAAACCAGCACAAGGAAGAGGGACGAAGGGCTCGGCATCTGCCTGCCGGACATGACATCCAGCAACAGACCCTATTGCAGATTTACCTCACTTATGAGGAACGCTGTCAACGGGACGGACTGGCCGACTTCGCGGAACTGCTGTTACGCACTTTGGAGCTATTACAGAACAATCAGTCCCTGAGGGAACATTACCAACAGCGCTTTCGGCATGTCCTGGTCGATGAGTTTCAAGATACCAATGCCATTCAGTATCGTTGGTTACGCATACTGACACAGCAGCACAAGCACTGCTTCGCAGTGGGTGACGACGACCAGTCAATCTATGGCTGGCGGGGGGCCAAAGTCGAGAATATGCTGAGTTTCGAAAAAGATTTTCCTGAAAGCACCGTGATTCGGCTTGAGCAGAATTATCGCTCCACCGGCAACATACTCAATGCCGCGAACTCGGTCATTGCCAATAATACGGGACGGATGGGAAAAAATCTCTGGACCGATGCCACGCAGGGTCTGCCGCTTAGAATGTACGCCGCCCGTAACGAAATCGATGAAGCCCGGTTTGTTGTCGACCAAATCAGCCATTGGATCACACAGGGCAATCGCAGGGATGAGGCGGCCATCTTATACCGTTCAAATGCCCAATCGCGGATTTTTGAAGAAAAACTGCTGGCCGAACAGATCCCGTACCGGGTATACGGAGGTCTGCGCTTTTTTGAACGTGCTGAAATCAAGGATGCACTGGCTTACCTGAAATTGATGGTCAATCGGGATTCCGATCCTGCTTTTGAGCGAGTGGTGAACGTGCCGGCGCGCGGCATCGGCAACAGGACACTGGAGGTGATTCGGGAACAGGCCCGAACAGGACAGGTGTCGATGTGGAAGGCGGCCCGCGAGACAGTCGACGGACAGACCCTGCCCACCCGCGCACTGACGGCCATTTCCCGATTCGTGGACCTGATTGAGCAACTGTCTCGTGAAACCGGTGCACTTGATCTGGAAGCCACTATCGATCACGTGCTCAAGCGAAGCGGATTACTGGATCATTGCCGCAAGGAAAAGGGCGAACGGGCGGAAGGACGGATTGAAAACCTCGAAGAACTGGTGACTGCGGGACGACGTTTCGTGCCGGAGGAAGAGAACCGCGAAGAGGCGCTTTCGTTGTTTCTCAACAATGCGGCCCTCGAAGCGGGCGAGGGACAAGCTGACGAATGGGACGATTGTGTCCAGTTGATGAGTCTGCATTCATCCAAGGGACTGGAATTCCCTGTCGTCTTTCTGTGCGGCATGGAAGAAGGCCTGTTTCCGCATCAACGCTCTTTGGAAGAACCTGGCAGGCTTGAGGAGGAGCGGCGTCTTTGTTACGTCGGCATGACCCGCGCAATGCAGCAACTGTATATTTGTTATGCTGAGATCCGGCAACTGTATGGCCGGTCAGACTATACCCGACAGTCCCGCTTTTTGACGGAGATTCCGGCTGAATTCATCGAGGAGATTCGTTCGTCAACCTTTTCCCGTCCCTTGTTCCGTCCCCCACAAACCCCAACCGACCACGTCCTCGTCAACTTCCAGCCGGGACGGCAAGTCCGTCACAAGAAATTCGGGGAGGGCATGGTGATCAACCTGGAAGGCCAGGGTAATCAGGCCCGGATTCAGGTGAATTTTGTTGATGTCGGTCCCAAATGGCTGATATACAGCTATGCCAATCTGGAACCGGTTTGATCGTCTTTGTTGAGCACGGCCAAAGCCCGCTCATAGATTTTCTGGGTCAGCTTGGTCGGCTGGCCAGTCCGGCCACTGTCAATCGTTGCCATCCAGTGAAAACAGGGGTGCTGCAACTGATAGGGTCGTAACGGCGATGTAATCAACTCGGGGTATTCATAGAGGATTTCATCGGTAATCGGTATGAAAACTTTCTGGCTCATATCAACATTCCTCAATCAACCGTTTTCATCTGCGCGGGACTGTCCTGCCAATCCAAAGACAACCCGCATCCTAAAGACCCCTCCTAGTCGAATAGTTTGGAATCTGCCCTGACAAACTGTTCACCAATTACACTCCTTTTGAGTGGTATCAAATCGTATAACTGATGGTATTTTGGTGGCAGTTCGCCAGGCAGATCATGCATGGACTTACTCCTTTGCCCGATTCGTGATAATTTCCTACACATCACAATGAACAATCCGTCCAACATGCCCAAAACCATTGCCATCGTCGAAGACGATCCCGACCAAATCAATAATTATGCAGACACTCTCAGGGCACAGGGCTACACGGTGCAGCTTTACAGTAACAAGATCAATGCGCTGGCCGGTTTTAACCGCTCACTGCCCGACCTTGCCATTTTGGATATCATGCTGGAAAATGAAATTGACGGCGGGTTTGACCTGTGTCGCGATTTAAGACAGAAAAGTCCTCGCATGCCGATCATATTCCTGACCGCGAGGGACAGCGATATCGACCGGGTCTCAGGGTTAAGGCTTGATGCATGGGATTACATCACGAAACCGGTCAATCTGCAGTTTCTCGCCGTTCGGGTTTCTTCGCTCTTTCGGATCGCCACTGCGATGCAAACCGAGATGGACAGCCCTGCTGCATTGGTACTGGGAGACCTGGAAATCGACCAGAACAGCATGTCCATCAAATGGAAAAGCCATCCGCTTAACCTCACACTGACCGAGTTCTGGCTGATCGAAACGCTGGCACGCCACCCGGGTCATGTGAAAACCTATGAGGTGTTGATGCAGACCACCCGTCAAAGCTATGTTGAAAAAAATACAATCAATGGCTATGTCCGACGGATCCGTAAAAAGTTCAAGGAGATCGATGATGACTTTTCGATGATCCAGACGGTATTTGGCGTCGGTTACCGCTGGCAACCGGATTAGCATTTCGGGGATTTTCCCAGTTGTTGAATCAACTACGCACTCTCAGCATACGCGCCAAACTGACGTGGATCGTCATCTCGTTACTCATCATCCCCTGGATGGGCTATCACTATGTACTGGAGATGAAGCGGTTTCTGGTACAGGGTCAGCAAGATGCGCTGCTGCTCACGGCAAACGGCATTGCCACCGTGCTCAATGATCGTTCGGAGTTATTCAATCCGGCAACCGGCGTACCGAAAGTGCTCGGGGAGGAGACCGACCTGTTCGCTCATGAATTGGACAATCCGGTTCAACTCGACGGTCAACTGGGGGACTGGGAGAAACTCCAGGAATTCGCTTCATTTTATACCGGATCGATCAATATGGTGTGCGCAGAGGATTATGATCCAGACTCTTTTTCGCTGAAACACCTGCTGGGGTTTCAAGAGCTCTATTTATATGCGATGTTTGAAGTCAGTGACAATCAGGTTGTCTATCGTGACCTGGAACGTGTTCAGCTGAACACCAGCGATCAGATAAGAATGTTGCTTCAACTGCCCGACAATACATTACGGCATTATCTGATGGTCGCACGTGCACCTGGCAGAATGAGCATTTACCTGGTTGATGAAGACTGGGAATTGGCCCTCAAGGGTGATCCGGTGACCGCCTTTACTGCCGAGATGGCGGAAACCGATTTTGGATATAATATCGAATTGCGGATCCCGCGTGACATCATTGGCACGCAAACCCATATCGGCTTTTATGTGGTGGATGTCGATGATCCTGAAAACCGGCAAATCGACACCATTCTCAACACCTCCCCTCAGATATCGGGCAGTGAACCGGCCCAGATACTGCTCAGCTCTCCCGAATTGACCAAGATCCTGAGGGGGCTCAATCGGCCACAATCCAGAATCTGGATTCTCGACCAACAACAAAGGGTCAGAGCCGTCGTTGGCGGATTATCGGCCTCACCGGCAACCGACTACACGGAACCGGCTGAAGAGATCGGCTGGCTGACTGCCCTGTATGAGGCCTTTCAAAGACGCCTTGATGCCTTGTTTGTTCGGCCAACGGAACGTTTTACCGATATCCCGATCGATGTGACGCATCGGCCTGACAAGATTTTTACCACCATTTTGAAAGGCACACCCAAAGTGGCGGAGCGACCCTCTCTCGATCAGAAAGCACAGATCATTGTGGCCGGATATCCCATCCGGTCCGGGGGTGATGTGCTCGGTGCCGTGATCGTCGAGCAGAGCAGTCATGCCATACTTTCGTTGCAATACCGACTGCTAAGGAGCCTGACACTTGCCACCGTTTTGGTGTTTGTCTTTGTTTTGCTGACGCTGTTCGTTTTCGCCTGGCGCCTGACGGTGAGAATCAGGCGGCTTTACAACACCACTGAATTATCGATTACCGCCGAAGGTCGTGTGCTTGAAGAGCGCATTCCCACCCGTGTCTATCCGACAGATGAACTGGGTGACCTTGGGAGAAGCATTACCAATATGTTACACCGGTTGTCTGGCTATACCCGTTATCTGGAAGGCATGCCCGATACGCTGGCGCACGAGATGAACAATCCGCTCAACGTGGTCAGCTCTTCTTTGGAAATTCTCCAGTCAGACGTGCCCGAAATCAAAGACAACAAGTACATGTTACGCGCACAAAATGGAATCAATCGACTCAGGTCCATCCTGACCAGCCTGACCGAAGCGGCGAACCTCGAAGAAGCAATGAGAGATGAAATCAAGGAACCGGTGAATCTATCCTCTCTCATTCATGAATTCGTCGACGGTTATCGCACCAGCTTTCCCCACTGCCGGTTTCAAACGCACACCACAGCACAAAGCATTGTCATCGAAGGGAGCGCCGATCGCCTGGCACAAATGCTGGACAAACTCATCGACAACGCGGTCCAGTTTACCCAGCCTGAAACACCGATTATCGTCAGCCTAATGAAAAACAGTCAAAGTGCGGAAATCAGTGTCACGAACGAGGGGCAGAAAATCCCTGAAAAAATCATTGACAGAATGTTTGATCCAATGGTTTCTTATGGAAAAATCAATGCCAAACACTCTCATTTGGGACTCGGTCTGTTCGTGGTCAGACTGATTGCCGAATATCATCAGGGCAAAGTCCGGGCCGAAAACAGAACAGATCGACCGGGGGTGATCGTCACCGTGTCCATTCCCATATCCAAAGAATCCGTGTCAATGGCGTAGGCTGTTGTCGGGTGCCCGATGGGACCGATCCATCCCTTATCGGACCGGCTTTCTGTCTTGACCCGTCACTGATCGACCGTTTGCACCATCTCTTTGACGGCGGTGATCCGGTTTTTCATGCAAGACGGAGCGAATCCGGACCACAGGCAAATCAGGTCATGTCGTTTTTTGCATCCACGAGGACACCCCGCGACAATGCACTGCAGCACATTGAGCCCCGATCCCAATGCGTTCTCTCCGGCCTTTCTCCCCGCCTTCGAAGACCCTGTGCCTTTCCGGTTGCGTCATTCGATCAGCAAAACCGGATGGATGATCGCATCCGTCCGGGCAATCGATTCTCCTGTTGATCATTCGGGTGGTCTGGCGACTTGCACTGTCCCGTCAGTCTGGCGCAAGGGAATCTGACCACTTTGATGGCGCGGATCATTACGGAAACAGAAACGGCCACGGCAATTCACGATGGCCAGCAAAAGACATGCTGACGGGGCATGCCGGAAAACAGCTACCGGTTTTCAGGCCGTCTGTTTGTATCCCGGCTACCAGGTGCCTATCTGCCACCGCCTGACATTCGGTCTTTCACCCAGCTGATTTTCCTCTGCCACCCAAAGCGCATCATCACGCTGATTTTGATAAATCTCGGTCCAACCGTTTTGTCGGTATACCACAAGTCGTTCCAGTCTGCCGCCAGTCCGGTAGTGCTCATATCGGGTCTCTCCCTTGTAAGTGATGGACAGCCCATCCGGCAGTTGCAGACCGACCTCAGTGTCTTCATCCGAGGCATGCACAAATGACAAGCAGAACACGAGAAAAATGCTTCCCGATATATATTTGGTTACAATATTCACAAGTTCTTTCCTTTCTTCGGGTATTGATGATCCCTCAACTATAGCACCTCAGGGCATCAATCCGAACACACCATCTTGAAACAGCCCCGCGCCCGGTTTCATCGGTACCCGAGCTGTCGGCTGTTTGTTCGAACAATCACCGAATCGGATACCCCGCGGCTGGTCAAAGATAGCGTTCGTTAACCGTATTGAATAATGACATAATAGGGAACCTCCATCCGCAAGTCCGATAACCGATGTCTGCCGATAAAGAAATCACTTTAATTGACGGTTCCTCTTTCCTGTTTCGGGCATACCATGCCATGGGTCAGACACCGCTGATGACATCGGATGGCCGGATGACACAGGCCATATTCGGCATGACCAATATGCTCAAAAGTCTGCTCAGGGAAATTCAGCCGGTTCATATTGCCGTGATTATGGATGCCAAGGGAAAGACTTTCCGACATGACCTGTATGATCAATATAAAGCAAACAGGGCGCCAATGCCGGATGATCTGAGGGAACAGTTGTCTTATCTGAAACAAATCATCCCCGCCATGGGGTTGCCACTTGTCTCTGTTTCCGGAGTGGAGGCCGATGACGTTATCGGTACCCTGTCAACCCGGGCGGTTGCATTGAACTTCCGAGTTCGGATTGTGAGCAATGACAAGGACCTGGCCCAGTTAGTCAGCGACAAAGTGGAAATGGTGGATACCATGAAAAATATACGTCTTGATCCGGAGGGTGTGGTCAAAAAGTTCGGCGTACCCCCACAACAGATGATCGATTACCTGGCGCTTGTCGGTGACAAGTCGGATAACATCCCCGGTGTCCCCAAGGTGGGCCCCAAAACAGCCGTAAAATGGTTGTCAGCCTTCGGTTCACTGGATGATATTGTCAACCACGCGGATCAAATCACCGGGAGCGTTGGGGTCTCCCTGCGAGCGCATCTCGATCAACTTCGGCTGTCAAAAATACTGACAACCATCAAATGTGATGTGGAACTTGATACGTCACCGGAACAACTGAAATTAGGAAGCCCGGACACGGAGGTGCTAAGAACCTACTATCAGGATCTTGAATTCAATTCCTGGTTAAAGGAACTGCCTGAGACAGACAGCAAAGAGACGTCTGCAACGGTGACTGAAACAAGTCGGTATGAGACGATTGTTGATTTTCAAACATTGGATGATTGGATAGAGAAACTCAGCAACGCCGATATTTTCGCATTGGATACCGAAACCACGTCGGTGGATGCCCACCAGGCTGATCTGGTCGGACTGTCCTTTTGTGTCACGCCGGGCGAAGCAGCCTACATTCCCTTGAAGCATGGCTACCCGGAGGCCCCCCCGCAGCTTCCGATGGACATCGTGCTGGAAAAACTCAAACCGATACTCGAAGATCCGCACAAAGCAAAAACCGGGCAAAACCTGAAATACGATGCAGAAGTGCTTCATTATTGCGGCATACAACTGAACGGTATTACTCACGACACGATGCTGATGTCCTATGTGCTTGGTGCCGGATATGCCCGCCATGATATGGACACCCTGGCACGTATACACCTCGGGAAAGAAACAATCAAGTTCTCTGACATCGCCGGAACCGGCAAGCAACAGCTGACTTTTGATCAGATAGAAATTGAGACGGCCTCACAATATGCGGCTGAAGATGCTGATATCACACTGCAGCTGCACCGCCTGTTCGTGCTTGAACTAGAGCAATATCCGCGTTTGAAAAACCTGTTCCACGATATCGAACTGCCCTTGCTGCACGTATTGGTGAAGATCGAAACCAATGGCGTCAAGGTGGATGCCGATCAACTCAACCGGCACAGTGAAGAGCTGGCAATCCGTCTTCGTAACATCGAAAAGCAGGCCCATGCCGTGGCAGGAGAGCCGTTCAATATCGGTTCCCCAAAACAAATCCGGGAAATTCTATATCACAAACAAGGCATTCCAGTCACAAGAAAAACCCCCAAAGGACAACCCTCGACGGCCGAACACGTACTGCAAGAGCTGGCCGAAGAACATGTGTTACCCGGTCTGATTCTCAAGCACCGGGGACTTGCCAAGCTGAAAAGTACCTACACCGACAAACTGCCACGTCTGGTGAATCCGAAAACGGGTCGGATCCATACCTCCTATCACCAAGCCGTCGCAGCAACCGGACGCTTATCCTCATCCGATCCCAATTTACAGAATATTCCGATTCGAACCGAAGAAGGGCGTCGTATTCGGGTGGCCTTCGTCCCCGAGAAAGGGAATCTTCTGATCGCCGCAGATTATTCCCAGATTGAGCTTAGAATCATGGCGCACCTGTCACAAGACAAAAGCCTGATAGAGGCCTTTACCCATGGGGTTGATATACACAGTGCGACGGCAGCCGAGGTGTTTGGCGGTGATCCGAGCAACCTGGACACGGACCTGCGCCGCCGGGCCAAAGCGATCAATTTCGGCCTGATCTATGGCATGTCGGCGTATGGTCTTGCCCGTCAGTTGAAAATAGACCAAAGAGAAGCGAAACAATACATTGACATTTATTTCGACCGCTATCCGGGTGTTCGAAAATATATGGAAGACACCAAACAGCTTGCCCGAATGCAGGGCTATGTGGAAACAATTTATGGACGACGGCTGAATCTGCCTGACATTCATTCGCGAAACGCAGCACGAAGACAGTATGCGGAACGAACCGCGATCAACGCACCGATGCAGGGCTCGGCCGCTGATCTTGTGAAACTGGCCATGCTGGCAGTCGATCAATGGATTACCGAAAACCGGTCATGCGCCAAAGTGATCCTGCAGGTTCACGATGAACTGGTGCTTGAAGTGGACAAAGCAGAGGCAGAAAGGATGTCGGTGGTGGTTTCTGACTTGATGTGTTCGGTTGGACAACTGCGCGTCCCGCTGGTCGTGGAGACAGGCATTGGCCAGAACTGGAAACAGGCCCATTAAATTCAAACCCGGCTCCCGTCACTGACCAACGACCTCTGCCCGACTCCCAGCCCTTCTTCTGCCCAATCCCATTTTCCGGTTTCCTGTCATCACAGCCGCCCTTCTCATGGCACTTTCGGATCAGTATCTGTCCAAAAGCAGCGGATTCTATGTTCTCCACAGGGGAAAATCGAACATTTGCACATCTGAATTGAATAGGGCAATATACCATTTTCGATTGAACGGTCTTAGCGATAGTGCAGACAGGAGGAATACATGTCCGAATTCGCTCACGGAGAAATTGAACATAAGAATCAAGGGTTTGCCCAGCGCCGTGTCCAGAAAATGCTGAGCATGACGGGTATTGAGATCAATGGGCAGAATCCCTGGGATATTCAAGTCGTCAACCCTGCCTTCTTCCGACGGGTCCTTGTAAACGGGTCGCTTGGGCTGGGCGAATCCTATGTCGAGGGTTGGTGGCACTGCAAACAACTCGATCAGATGATCAATCTCTTGCTGCGTTCCCCGCTGTCACAAAATCATAAATTCCTGGCCCATATCGTTTCATGGTTTCGATCAGAATACTTCAACCTGCAGAAGCAGTCACGGGCATTTCGGGTGGGCGAGTTGCACTACGACATTGGCAACGAGTTGTACCAGGCCATGCTGGACAAGAGAATGGTTTATACCTGCGGCTATTGGTCTGAAGCCGATAATCTGGATGATGCACAAAGGGATAAGTTGGATTTGGTGTGTCGCAAGCTGGATTTGCGCAAAGGTATGAAAATACTCGATATCGGTTGTGGATGGGGGAGTTTTGCAAAACATGCGGCACAAAAGTATGGCGTCGAAGTCACTGGAATCACCGTCTCCAAAGAACAGGTTGATCTGGGAATGAAACAGTGTGCCGGGTTGCCGGTCGAACTGAGATTGCAGGACTATCGGGATCTCAGCGAACAGTTCGATGCCATCGTTTCTCTTGGCATGTTCGAACATGTTGGACATAAAAACTACCGGGTTTATATGGATATCGTCAAACGTTCCTTGAAACCCGGTGCCAAATTCTTGTTACACACCATTGGAAAAAATGACTCTCGTCATGGTGTGGACCCGTGGATATCCAAGTACATCTTCCCCAATGGAGAAATTCCCTCTCTCAACCAGATTGCATCGGCGCTGGAGTCATTGATGGTGGTTGAGGATATCCACAACTTTGGCCCCGATTACGATAAAACACTCATGGCCTGGTTTCGTAACTTCCATACATCGTGGCCGACAATCAATGACCGCTATCCACGGAAATTTTATCGATTGTGGGAGTACTATCTCAAGGTTTGCGCCGGTGCGTTCAGGGCCCGCAATCTTCAATTGTGGCAGATCGTCATTTCTCTGGGCGATACACCCGAGGCCTATCGGCGTCCGGTATGACGGAAAGACCGAAAAATACCGTTATCCATCGGCACCCAATCCGCCCGCTGACCGGCTACAACAGATGATAAAAGTAACCCCTGCGTGACGCGCGCGGCCCGCTTTCGTGTACTGTCTCTACAGACTCAGATGATTCGCGTCACGATAACTGCTGCTCCACCCAGGCTGCCGCATTGTCAATCCGTCCCCCGCCCGAGAGATAACGACCAATGAGGTGGTGCAGCCTTTCCTTCCCAAAGGAACCATAGTGTCCCGCATGCACCACCTGGACGGGCAATTCCTTCAAGCGCCTCAAGCTCGCCTGGTAAGTCTCCCGGTCCGAGTGATACAGCGTATCCAGTAACGCACCATCATAAACCACATCGCCTGAAAATAGGGTTCCGGTTGCTTTTTCATACAATACAATCGACCCGGGTGAATGGCCCGGCAGGTGAAAAACCACAAAATGGCGGTTTCCTAGATCAATGACATCCCCCTCATCCAGATACCCGGTCAATGGCGCCGGTTTAACGGAATACTGGCTGGATTCAAATCCTTCATAGGGCAATGCGCTAAAGGTTTCAGTGCGCACGAAATCAGCATAGCCGGCGGTGTTGCGCTCCGTTGGAAAGGCATGGATTTCGGCTTCGCTGTGATGACCCAATCGGCTGTTAAACTCGTTTGCACCACCGATATGGTCAAAATGACAGTGCGTGGAAATACAGTCGACGGGTTTTTCGGTCAGCAGAGACACCTCCTGCTTCAAAGAACGCAGCCCCATGCCCGAATCAATCAGCAAATCCCGATTTTCACCCTGAATATGCCACATGTTACACCGTAACCACTTTGCCACATACCGTTCCCGAATCAGGTGAATTCCCTCTCCAACGGGAATCACTTCGTACCAGTCCTGCGCAATGTTTGAAGTTACCATGGGCGGGATGAATCAGTATTTTGATCAGATAAACGCCGAGACATTTTATAGCACTTGTCATCGGATTGACATGCTCATACTCTCTCTCATCAGGACAAAAATGCCGGCGCAAAAAAAACCCTGCTCCCGGATAAGGAGCAGGGTTTTCGTATTAAATGCCTGGCAGTGTCCTACTTTCACATGGGGAGACCCCACACTATCATCGGCGCTAAGCGTTTTCACTTCTGAGTTCGGGATGGGATCAGGTGGTTCCCGCTCGCTATTGCCACCAGGCAAAGCTTTCAGACAGTTTCACGGACTGAAGGAACACCGCTTGAAATCCGACTGTCGAACCAAGCCATACCAACCAGCCCCTCCAGTATCGCGGAACCGTCTTTCTTCTTGCTCAATCTCATGATTGAGATTACAAATCAGGGTAGTCATCGGCGCTGTTCCTGCCGCAGTTCGACAGGAAGCGGATTGTCATAAATAGCTTATTGATAACACCCAAACTGTTTGGGTGTTATATGATCAAGCCACACGGGCAATTAGTACTGGTTAGCTTCATCCATTACTGAACTTCCACACCCAGCCTATCAACGTTGTAGTCTTCAACGGCCCTTCAGGGGACTTAACGTCCCGGGAGACCTAATCTTGAGGGGGGCTTCCCGCTTAGATGCTTTCAGCGGTTATCCCGTCCGTACATAGCTACCCAGCAATACCATTGGCATGATAACTGGAACACCAGAGGTACGTCCACTCCGGTCCTCTCGTACTAGGAGCAGCTCCTCTCAAGTCTCCGACGCCCACGGCAGATAGGGACCAAACTGTCTCACGACGTTCTAAACCCAGCTCGCGTACCACTTTAAATGGCGAACAGCCATACCCTTGGGACCGGCTACAGCCCCAGGATGTGATGAGCCGACATCGAGGTGCCAAACACCGCCGTCGATGTGAACTCTTGGGCGGTATCAGCCTGTTATCCCCGGAGTACCTTTTATCCGTTGAGCGATGGCCCTTCCATACAGAACCACCGGATCACTAAGACCAACTTTCGTTCCTGCTCGACGTGTCTGTCTCGCAGTCAAGCACTCTTGTGCCTTTACACTAACCGTACGATTTCCGACCGTACTTAGAGTACCTTCGCGCTCCTCCGTTACTCTTTGGGAGGAGACCGCCCCAGTCAAACTACCCACCACACACGGTCCCGGACCCGGATAACGGGCCTCGGTTAGAACCCCAAACAAACAAGGGTGGTATCTCAAGGATGGCTCCACGAAGACTGGCGTCTCCGCTTCAAAGCCTTCCACCTATCCTGCACATACTTGTTCAGAGTCCAGTGTGAAGCTGTAGTAAAGGTTCACGGGGTCTTTCCGTCTAGCCGCGGGTACACTGCATCTTCACAGCAAGTTCAATTTCGCTGAGTCCCTGGTGGAGACAGTGTGGCCATCGTTACGCCATTCGTGCAGGTCGGAACTTACCCGACAAGGAATTTCGCTACCTTAGGACCGTTATAGTTACGGCCGCCGTTCACCGGGGCTTCGATCAAGAGCTTCGCCGAAGCTAACCCCATCACTTAACCTTCCGGCACCGGGCAGGCGTCACACCGTATACGTCCTCTTACGAGTTTGCACAGTGCTATGTTTTTAGTAAACAGTCGCAGCCACCTCTTTATTGCAACCCCCTTCTGCTCCGAGAGCAAGTCTCTTCACATACCAAGGGCACACCTTCTCCCGAAGTTACGGTGTCATTTTGCCGAGTTCCTTCACCAGAGTTCTCTCAAGCGCCTTAGGATTCTCACCCCACCCACCTGTGTCGGTTTGGGGTACGGTCACTCATAACCTGATGCTTAGAGGTTTTTCTTGGAAGCATGGCATCAATTACTTCATTCTTGATAAAGAATTCGTCGTCACGTCTCAGCTTTGAGAGCCCGGATTTGCCTAAGCTCTCGGCCTACACGCTTAAACCGGCATATCCAACAGCCGGCTAATCTAGCCTTCTCCGTCACCCCATCGCAGTTATAAGCGGTTCAGGAAT
>OZ243962.1:1075000-3054873 GCA_965214625.1 Candidatus Poriferihabitaceae bacterium
ATACAGAAATTCATGAATGCCGATAGCCTGATTGCCGGCAAACCGTTTTTTGAAATCATCCCTTTCCAACATGCGTGCAACGGTGTTTCTCGCCGCAAGTTGGATCAAGCCCGCCGCACCCAATCCATCCATCCACTGTGAATTGAAGCAGACTCGGGTTCGTTCCGGATCGAGAATCTTGAAAACCTGATCCTGATAGGTTTTTGCATTGTCCCTTATTTCTTCCGGGCTGATTGGTGGGCGGACCGCATTCTTGCCGCTGGGGTCACCAATGAGACCGGTAAAATCACCGATCAACACCACCACCTCATGCCCCATTTGCTGGAATTGGCGCATTTTATTAATCAGCACCGTATGACCCAGGTGCAGGTCCGGTGCCGTCGGGTCGAACCCCACCTTGACCGTCAGCGGTTTCCTCTTGCGCAGTTTCGCAGCGAGTTCCTGTTCTCGCTGAATTTCTTCTACACCTTGAATCAGCTCAGCCAATGTTGCGTCTATTTCATTCATCTCATTACTTATATAGTGAACTTATACAGTGAGTGGATTGTGCAATTTCCGTGCGTCAACGGGAACACGCCGGTCCCCGGTTATGCGAAACACCATTACGCTAAAATATTTTGACCTGTTGTGCGCATGCAGGTAAAGTATATGGCTTAAATTTGCTTTAGGGACGATGCCAGTCCTGCTTCCTGCAAACACCTAATTTAGCTCCACCATTGTAAACTATCTATGTCCGTAAAACGGCCAAGCGCATCGCCTAATCTTAAAGACCGGCCAGTGAACCCGTCAACCGCCAGCGACAACCCTGTCGGCAGGATCAACGGATGTGGACTGGCATTGTCTGTCCTGATCGCCAGCAGCACCCTTTGCATGATCACTGACACCTTGGCCACCAACACCCCTCCCTCAGTTCAGTCAAACCGTTCGAACACCAATACGTCGGGAGCGGATACCTCAGCAGCCGGTGCAATGCACCACACCGGGGGAGAAGAACTGTCAAGTATCGATTTCATATACCAATGGTCGAACCGAATTAATCCGGACACCGGTCTTCAGGCCCTCTCTGCCACACAACTTGTGGCTGACAACAATCAAGATAATGCCGATCCCTCCTTGTCACGCCCCTGGGTCACCGCAACCGTCAAACCAGGCGATACGCTTTCGGAAATCTTCCGCCGACATGATTTGCCAATACGGGAAGCCTATGCCATCGCCGATATGGAAAAGGCAAAACCCTTGCTGATTATCCGGCCAGGAGAAAAGATCCAATTCCAACGAACTGATGACAACAAGCTGCTTGCGCTGCGATATAAGACCGGAAAATATGCGACGCTGGAGATTGATCGAACAGCAGGAAGGCTGCATGCCAACGTGGATATCCGCACCCCTGAGGTGCGATACTCCTCAACGAAAGCAATCATTGAAACCAGCCTGTTGGATGCGGCTGAAAAAGCTCAAATTTCAATCGATACGATAGAGAAGTTCATCGTCTTGTTTGGATGGCGTGTTGACTTCGCCAAGGACATTCATCCCGGTGACCAGTTCTCGGTCATTTATGAAGAACTTTATCTGGATGACCGGAAAATAGAGGATGGCCAGATCATCGCGGCAGAACTCATAACAAGGGGAGAGCCGCTGCGCGCCATACGCTACAAGGACGACGATAACATTGTCAATTACTACACACCCGAGGGGGAAAGCGTTGAAAGTTCCTTTTTGCGCACCCCGCTTAAATGGGGTCGAATTACCTCCAAATTCAACCCCAAGCGACTGCACCCTGTTGCCAAAACCTGGCGTGCACACAGAGGGGTTGACTATGGTGCCCCGCCAGGCACACCGGTACTGGTCACAGGGGACGGAACCGTCACGTACGCAGGTCGAAAAGGCGGGTATGGCAAAGTCGTGATTGTCAAACACGGCGAGATATATAGCACCCTTTATGCTCACCTGAGACAATTCGCAGAGGGTATTCGGCGTGGTGAAAGGGTGAAGCAGGGCGAGATCATCGGCTATGTCGGCAGCACCGGCATGGCAACCGGACCCCACTTGCACTATGAGTTCCGCATCCATGGCGTTCACAAAAATCCGCTGACTGTCGAACTGCCGAAATCAGCGTCAGTCGATGAAAGAGACAAAAAGGAATTCCTCAATATTGCTCAATTCTGGAGTGAATTGCTGGATGACATGAACCATCAGGCACTGACACAAAATCAGACGGAACAGTGATATCGGTTTCAAGTCACGTCGCTCGACCTGCTCGCTGAATCCCCCATAGCGGCCCCTTGTTCTCTTTCGCCTGACATGGATCATTACAAGCGCCAATATGCTATCGGGATCATGTCTGGAACCAGTGCAGATGCCGTTGATGCCGTCGTACTTGAAATAGACCGGGGCTTGACCGTCAACCTCACCAACAGCGTCCAGCTCCCTCCGGAGGTACAACAAACAATAAGAGCACTCAATGTCAGTGGACACGATGAAATAGACAAAGCCGGGATGCTTGATACCGAACTTGCATCGTATTACCATGCAGCGGTCAGGCCCCTTCTCGAGACACTGGGAACGGACAAGATAACGGTGATCGGTTGCCACGGACAAACCATTCGACATCGACCGGAGGGACCCAATCCGTTCACGCTCCAACTGGGGAACGGCGCGGCCTTGGCGCAACTCACCGGTCTGCCCGTGGTCACGGATTTTCGAAGTGCGGATATAGCGGCCGGCGGTCAAGGTGCCCCCCTGGCACCCGGTTTCCATCACCACGCATTTTCTTCGGCACAAGAGGAAAGAGTGATCATCAATATCGGCGGGATTGCGAATCTGACACACCTGCCGTCGGACCGCAACGGTCCGGTGACCGGGTTTGATACAGGTCCCGGGAACACCTTAATGGATGCCTGGATTCGACAACATCTCGACAGGGAGTACGACGACCAGGGTCAATGGGCCAAACAGGGACAGGTCAATCCGGCGCTTTTGGATCTGTTTCTGGAAGATGACTACTTTTCCCGCGCCCCTCCGAAAAGCACCGGACTGGACTATTTTAACTTGCGATGGATCCGGCACGTGCTGGAGAAAGAGCGGCAGGCTCATTTGCCTGCTGACGTTCAAGCCACGTTAATGCGGGTCACTGTCGACAGTCTTGTCCAGGAAATTCATCGCCTGACACCCCAAATAGCGTGTGCCTATGTTTGTGGCGGTGGCGCCCGGAACAGCCATCTGATGAGCCTGCTCCAACGCCATGCCGATTGCCGTATCGCGACCACCGCCAGTCTTGGAATCGGCCCTCAGTGGGTGGAAGCCGCTGCATTTGGCTGGATGGCCTTTCAGACCCTCCATCGACAACCCTCGGTATTGCCTTCTGTGACCGGGGCGGCAAACCCCACGATTGCGGGCGCAGTCTACTTTCCCTGACAGGTGTCGCGCTGATCCTGGGAACGTGACCGGATGAATCTTCAAAATACAGTCATCTGACAGCCGCAGTCAACGAATTGGGCGGTGTTGTCAATCGATGACGGTGTATCCTTGGTCGAAACGACAAAACCCTCCTAAAGAGAAATTTGCAACGGATTTTCAGGGTCTACGCCCTCCATAAAGACTTGCTGCCTGTTTTTGTTGGCGATCTGGTAAATGAGGCCCAGCCAGTTATTCACGATCGCTTTCCCGGTGTCTGACCAGGTGTTGTCGATCAGTTCCGTCAATTCGGCTTCGGGAAATGCGTCCAGACGTCCAGAAGCGCCCGCGCACTCACCGAGTTTCATCTCAAACGCCGTTAATTTGCTTTTCGCGTCGTCGAGAAAGTAGTTCTCCGGATAAGGTGGATAATCCTTTCGGGTACCGGAGATGAATCGTTTCACCTCTCTGGTGTACTCCTTGAGCAGACTGATCGCATCATATTCCGGGTGTCCTTGAAAAAACACAAACCGGAACCCGTCGGGACTGACCCCCAAGTGCAGACCGGACTCCCTGCTTTCTGCCAATACCCTTAACCCTGATTGACGAAATTGTCGGGAATTGACTTCATACACATGGGAATGGGGTGCATCGAACCGGGTATTGATATTCGCCGTCAGCGGATGTTTTTCTGCGGTGAGCCGATTCGAATAGACACCCCAGCGTTTTTGCGGCAACGGATAACGTTCTATCCCCCAAAGCAGCTTGACAATGGCATGTGTTGCCAGGCACGAACACATGACAGAACAAACATTGTCCTTGGCCCAGTCGACGACTTCAGTCAACGGCTGCCAGAACGGTTCTTGCGTAATGTCGGACTCTGCCGGATTGGCGCCCGACAAAATCAACGCATCCAATCCTTCCTGCTTCAGTTCTTCGAAAGAACGATAGTATTTCGCGATGTGTTCGGATGCGGCTTCACCCCTTGGCATCTCCGGAAAAGTGAAGAGATGAACATAAAACTGGGCAATACAATTGCATGAACCCACCATGCGTAAAAATTGCCGTTCAGTGGCCTGTAACGCCGCATCCGGCATCATATTCAACAAGCCAATATGCAACTCCCGAATATCCTGTGTATCTGCACGATGCGGGGGCAGGACCTGTTGTCCCTCAAGACGCAGGCGGGTGAAGCTGGGCAACTCGGAATTGGCAACTAGCGGCATTTTTCTGGTCGGTTTGGCATGGTTAATCAATCACGACGCGATCGCATCACAGACTAGATCAATAAAATCAGCCTCATCGCGCAGTTCAAAAATCCGGCTGGCATCGACGGTATGACCATACTGGTCGGCAAGCGATTGGTACTGGGGCTTGCGGTATTTCACCAATTTCGGAAATATCCATTGTACAAAATGATTCGGTTCAATCTCATCAGGCGATGCCAGAGTATTGCTTTCCAGATACTCCTGCAGGTGTTGATCCAGAAATGGCTCTTCATAGTATAGTGGCTTGGGATGCGTCCTGGCACGTTTTATCAGCGTTTTCTCCATCTCATCCGTGGCTCTCAGGTAGAGAATCAGTGTTCTGTCAGAGAGTGCCTGCCAGCATTCTTCGTGGCTCAGCGTGCAAATGCTGCCGCCCGCATCATTCAAAAAGTGGGGGTATCCGTAGAGGAAACGGGCTCTGTCCATGAACACAGTGACGTCATTCATCGCGTCCACTTCGGCCTGGCGAAAGAGACGCTGACGACGTTTGAATTCCCGCACACTCAGCCCACCCAATGCCGGATTACCGATTTTACCCAGGAATTCGGCTATCGGCTGCAAATGATCGACTGAGATATTGTTCCGAATATAGATCGAATCACTGATCAGCAAATCCCGAAGAACGTCGTTCTCCATCGCCTTGGCCTTGACGACATCCAAAATCGATTCATCCAGATAGCGTGTGCCGATTCGGTAATCCCCTGAATAATGGAACCACCTGTCTCTCGGCAACACGGACGACAGCGTCGTCTTTCCGATGCCCGACATGCCCAGCAGCGTCACCGCCTTATGTGGCCACTTTATGAATTGTTCTGCACTTTTTTTCATGATCGGTCATTGCCTACGAGCGCCGATTCTACATGAAGACCCACAATAAAATCACGCCTAATATCAAACGATAAATCACGAACGGCATGAGACCGAAACGTTGTATGAACTTGAGAAAATAGTGAATACACAGCAAGGCGACCGCGGCAGAGACCACCGTGGCCAGGACCAGTTTTCCCCAGTCCCCTTCTCGCTCGGCCTCAAGCAATCCCAAACCCTGCCAGAAACCGGCCAGTGCGATCACCGGTATGGCCAGCAAAAAGGAAAATCGCGCCGCCGCATCACGGGTGAGGCCCATCATCAAACCGGCCGTTATCGTAATACCGGATCTTGAGGTTCCCGGGATCAGGGCCAGCATTTGTGCGATACCAATGACCAGCACATCCGGCCACCTGATTGACTCGAGGCGGCGTTGCTTTGCCCCAAGCCGGTCTGCGATGCCCAGCATAATGCCGAAAAACAGCGTGGCGATCGCAATCGGTATCGGATGCCTCAGTGAGTGACTGATCAGGTCTTCAAACATCAAGCCAGCGAGACCCACGAATATCGTGGCGATGCCAATTGACCAGGCCAGGGTACTGTAAGCGGTGACCGGCCCGCCCAAAACCGACCTGGTCCAATCCCGGATCAACAGTTTCAGGTCCCGTCTGAAATAACAACACACGGCAAACAGCGTGCCCACATGGACCGCCACGTCAAACGAAAGACCCTGATCCGACCAATCAAGCAGCCAGGGAATCAGTGCCAGGTGCCCTGAACTGGAAATCGGCAGGAATTCAGTGAATCCCTGCAAAACGGCCAGCCAGAACGATTGAAACCAGCCGATCATAATCTCATTCCATGGTTTTGTAATGAGAAGCCACGCAGTGGGGAAGTCATCTTTGTTGACAATGCCATGACTTTGAAACTCTCTCCCATTCCCCCCGGCAAAGTCAGCGTTTTGATCTGCTGGGCAAGCGCCAGATAGCTCTGGAGATTGTAATCGGGGTGATCCTGATACGCCGCCAATCGATCCAAAATACCCAGTGAAAGTAAAAAACCGCTCTGATTGGCGTAACCGGCCAATGTCAAGCCAATCTCCTCTCCCGCCTGTTTCATCGCGCTGAAATTGACATGGGCGGTAATGTCCTGCAACCCCGGATAAAAGAAAGGATCATCATGTGCCCGGTGACGATAGTGGCACATTAACGTTCCGTCAAATCGATCCGGATGATAGTACTCGTGCGCACTATAGCCGTAATCAATCAACAGCATCACACCCGAGCGCATCTTTTCTCCCACAGACCGGACCCAGGCTTCTGCCTGAAGACCCATCTCGCTTTGATAACCGGCCGGCAACCGGTACGGTGCAATCCGGTGCTGACATGTCGCTAACAGCGGGTTTTGTGAAACGTGCCACATCAGTTTCCCCTGATGCACCGTCACACCTATTTCCAGCGCCTGTTTCGACCGGTTGATCTGAAATTTTTTTACCGGGAGGGCATCAAGCAGTTCGTTTGCGATGACAATGCCGTGAAACCCGTCACTCGGCAACGCCGTCAACCACTCCACTTGCTTCAAGAAAAGCACGTCTTCAGCCGCAATCGTTTCCCGTTGCCGTTGTACCATATCACCACTGGTTTCGATAATGAGATACCGATCCAGATTGACACCCTTGCACCGCACTTGCCGAAGCAGGTCACAGGCCAGCTTCCCGTTCCCGGCACCAAATTCAATCATGCATGGTTTCGCGCCGGCAGGAAAGCCATCCAGGACCTCAGCGCATTGCTCAGCCAGACAGTGTGCGAACAGCTCCCCTAACAGTGGTGCCGTCACAAAATCACCGGCCGCCCCGATCTTCTCCAGTCCACCGGCATAATATCCGTAGTCAGGATCATACAGGGCATCGTGCATATACTGCTCAAAACTCATCCACCCTCCGTGGTCTTTGATCTTTTCAACGAGAACCGCTTTGAAGTGGTCAGAACGCTGTTTGAGAACCGGAGACGGATCAGGCAACATCGATGCAACACATTTCATGACAGCAAAAGACCGGCCACACTAACCCCCTGTTTTTTCTGACCTGATATCCGGATTTTTTGAGTGAATCAGATTCGTCGTCTGATTGAATCGTCTTGGGACCACTAATGACTGGCGCGGTTTAAGACGGGTATGCCTCATCCCAACGCCAGACGGTCCCTTTGACACAGCGTGACACCAAGCCTGTCAGATATCGTCAACATGAACCGGGTTGGGATTGATTGCGCGAGCCCAATGGCATGAAACATGCCTCAGTATAGTATACCATTATGAAATCGTTACATTAGGTACGTCCAAACCGGGTATTTTCATACAGACTGATGACCAAAGCCCCCCTTAAAGACAAGGTAATCCTGATTACCGGCGCATCAAAACGTATCGGGGTCAACACGGCAAGGTATTTGCACCGACACGGGGCAAATCTGATTGTTCACTACCATCGTGGTGTGCTGGATGCGGAACATCTGAAAAAAGAACTTCATCCCATCCGAAACGAGTCCATTCGGCTGATCCAAGGGGACCTGACCAATATCAACAAGATGAAAAACCTGGTCCGCCATGCCACTGTCGAAATGGGGCGGCTTGATGCGTTGGTCAACAATGCCTCGGTCTTCTTTCCAACGCCCATCACCTCGGCCACCGAAGACCAATGGCACAGCATATTCGATGTCAACTTGAAAGCACCGTTTTTTTTGGCCCAGGCCGCGGCACCCTACCTCAAAAAGACGCTCGGCAGCATTATCAACATCACTGATATTTATGCGGACCGGCCACTGGCCCATCATCCCATCTACAGTGCCTCGAAAGCCGGGTTAATCTCGCTCACCCGATCTCTCGCCGGCGATCTCGGCCCGGAAGTACGCGTCAATGCGATTTCTCCGGGCGCCATTATCTGGCCGGAGGACGGGACCGATGAAGTTTCACAACAGCGGATCATTTCCAGAACCCCCCTCAAGCGGGTAGGCACACCCGAGGATATCGCCC
Source organism: Candidatus Poriferihabitaceae bacterium (assembly GCA_965214625.1). Lineage (GTDB taxonomy): Bacteria > Pseudomonadota > Gammaproteobacteria > Arenicellales > Poriferihabitantaceae. The sequence goes on from OZ243962.1 coordinate 1,083,493, forward strand.
GTACGGTCCTGTTTCTGCTGGTCGATGCCCCCTATATAACCGGCCAGACCCTCAACGTCGATGGAGGACGCAGTATCGTCCCCTAGTCATTTTTCCGAGTCGTTTCCGCTCACGGGCAATGCAATGCACAAACATGTTCTGATCTTTGGTTGTGGCAAGATCGGTGCCGCCCTGGCCCACAATCTAATCGGTGGGGGCTACCGGGTAAGTGGCGTACGACGCTCCCTCGCCACAGTACCAGACAGCCCTTTGCGATACATCACGGCAGATATCACCCAAGCAGCCTCGTTGCGCCGGTTAGACGGACAGTACCATCTCGTCGTCATCATTCTACCTCCCGAGTCCCGCACTGAGACCGGCTATCGCGCCATCTACCGGACCGGGATCGCCAACCTGCTCCGTGTCCTGCAGCAGTGTGATGTCCGTCCCCCTTGCATCTTCGTCTCTTCCTCCAGTGTGTATGCACAGAACAAGGGAGAATGGGTCGATGAACAGTCAGCAACCTCCCCGGTGTCCTATCGCGGAGAATGTCTGCTACACGCCGAAGAACGGATCCTGGACTTTCATCGACACAGTACCGTCGTTCGATTCTCCGGTATCTATGGTCACGGCAGACGCCATCTGCTGGATCGGCTCAAAACGACCTGTACCGTACAAAGAACACCGCCACTCTATACAAACCGGATTCATCAGGCCGATTGCGTGGGCACACTGACACTCATTTGCAACAATATCTTGCAGGCCATCCCCATGGATCCGATTTATCTGGCCAGTGATCATCAGCCGATCGAAAAATGGACACTGATGAACTGGCTGGCCGATAAGACCCGTCAAACCCGTCCCCTGGCGCTGGCGCTGGATTCGAACGCACCGCAGAATAAACGATGCAATAATCGCAAGCTACGGGAACTTGGCTATCACTTCCAGTATCCAAGTTATCGCGAGGGCTATAGCGCCATGATGAAACAACCTGACTGATTTATCCGTGAACAAACAAACGATGTCGAGCCGTCTACCCTTCCTCAGTGGATTCGTGGTCTGTATGGCCTTAATCTCAATCGCCTTATACCTGCAACAGGTTGAGGGACTCGAACCGTGTCCGCTTTGTATCTTGCAGCGCATCGCGTTTATTGCCATGGGAATCAGCTTTCTTGTCGGATTCGTTCACAACCCGTCTCACCGTGGGCACCGTGTTTATGGCGCCTTGATCACGCTGTTCGGCCTCTTCGGCATTGTGATCGCAGGCCGGCATGTCTGGTTACAGAACCTCCCTGCTGCGCAGGTACCGGAATGTGGCCCGGGACTGGAGTACCTGTGGGAAACCATTCCGCTGACGCAGTTTCTGCAGACTGTCTTCCAGGGGTCGGGGGAGTGTGCCGAGATCGCCTGGCAGTTCTTGTGGCTCACCATGCCCGAATGGAGCCTGGTCTGGCTGGTTGCACTGACTGCTTTTTCAATGAAGATCACGCTGCGCCGTCCGCGATGAATTTTGATGCGTTTTGCGGTGCACTGCGATCCTGCACGTTGTGTGAGTCATCGCTGCCACATGCGCCCAATCCGGTTTTTCAGGCCCATCCCGAGGCAAAAATTCTCATTGCCGGCCAGGGACCCGGTATCCGGGCACACGAAACATCAACCCCCTTTAATGACCCCAGCGGAGTACGGCTGCGAGCCTGGCTGGGTGTGGATAAAGAGACCTTCTACAACCCGGAAAAGTTCGCCATTATTCCGATGGGATTTTGCTATCCGGGTACCTCAGGGCGTGGTGACCTGCCACCCCGACGGGCCTGTGCCCGCCGATGGCACCGACCGCTGTTTGCCTTTTTACCGCAGGTCAGACTGGTTTTGCCCATCGGGTTGCACGCGCAGCGATTTCATCTGGGAACGAAAATGAAACGGAATCTGACCGAAACGGTCCACAGTTGGCAGGACTATGCCCCGCGGTTTATTCCGCTCCCTCATCCCAGTCCACGCAATCATCACTGGCTGAAACGCCACCCATGGTTTGAATCGACAGTCATCCCCCCGCTGCAAGAACGCATTGCAGAGACTCTCGATTGTCCGGTGTGAGGGTGATCAATACCCCCTGCTCGCGTCGTTAATTGATGTAAAAACCGAATATTCGGGTCGTTGGGGCCGTTGCAGAATTTGTGGAAAATTTATACCAGAGTTTGACATTCATGGTATATACTGTGTGTGTCAAACCCCTACCAGGCGCTTCGGCGGCTGGGAGCGAAGCCACCTTCGGGTGGCTTCTGCATTTTCTTCCCTTCCCCCTGTCGATCCGACGACCGGAATTCCGGTTTGGAAAATGTTCCGAATTGATCAGCCAGTTCATTCGGAAAGGGCGCCATTGCCCACCAGGATGACCTGCGGGAGCACTACGGAATCATCAAGACCAGCACCCGGAAGGTCCGCTTCGTCTTCGTCACCGGGGTCAGCCTGTTCTCCCGGGTGACTCTTTTTTCCGGTCAGAACAACATTTGCCTCGACCCCGAGTTCACCACCCTCTGCAGATAGACCGACAGGGATCTGGATACGGTGTCCCCAGACTCGTCCGGATCAACCTGCTGTCGCCAAAAGCTCCGCTTGAAACAGGTTGCGAAGATCCGATATAGTCGTTGCAACGGGTATGGGTGCTGCTCTACCGTCAATGGTGTGACCCGTAAACTCACCATACTCACGCGCAACCCCAGTGCCTCGCATTTTTCAAACACCCCGCTTCAGACGAAAAATCGCTTGTTCGGGAAATTTTTGCAAGTACCCCAAATGAAAACCCGGGCAGCGGATGCCGCCCCGCAAGCAGAAGAACGAACATGAGAATACCGGCAGTTATCGTCTTGGCGTTCGCTCTTGGCGCCTGTGTCGTCAAGTCCAATATGGTCGAAGAAATCGGTGATTTGGAAAAATGGCGGCTCTGGAACAATTGCCGACCGGTGTCTATTCAGGTGGAACCGCTATTGGAAGACGCGAAGGGCGTCGGACTGAAGGAAGAAAACCTCCGAGCGACGGCTGAAGGCCGCTTGCGAGGAGTGGGGATTTACGGGAAAGAAGCCGATGCGCATGCCTACGTGCGGGTCTCCGTGGTGGGGGAGGCCTTCAGCGTCCGCGTCCTGTTCCGCCCCAGAGTGCACCGGCCGGGACTCGGTTCGGCCTTCGTGGCGACCTGGGGCAAGCCGGTGACGGGCCTGCACAACAATGACATCGACCATGTGCTCGAGCGGGTCGAAGAGCGCACCGACCGTTTCGCTGACGAATACCTGCGCGTCAACGCCGAAGCCTGCGACTGACAGACGCGAACCATGCCGGGACATGGTCTGCCGGAGTCTCCCGGCACAGTCCTGTTTCCCGTGCCTTCTTTGCAAATGATGTCGGTCCGGCATTCTCCACAGTCAACCGGCGGACGGCGATCTTGAAACACCTTATCAACCCGCATATCTGGCCCCCCAAGCACGCCAACGTCGACCGACGAACTGTGCCCGCGGTCGTGCCCGTCACCGAGGGGGTCGTTGGATATCGAGCATGCAACACCCGGAAGCGAAGCATCCCGGGCGCACGCCGTCGGATGTGCGAAAACCAGCACAGAATGGACAGCGCTCCGGTGGACACGGTCATCCACCTGACCGCATTCACCCCCAGCATTCCTCCAGGGCCTGCGCAGAGGACAGGGACGGGATTCCCGGAACCGGACGATCCGTGACCAGGACCACACCGGTGTCATGGAAATCACGGTCAGGGGGATTTTCAGGTCGTTCCCCCGTCTTGATAAATTCGGCCACGGCCTCGATGCCGCGCCGCGCCATTTCCACGGGAAACTGCATGGCAGTGGCACCAAGTTCCCCGGCTGCAACGCTCCTGATGCCCTGACAGCCGCCGTCAATGGAGACCACGAGAACATCCCCGTCCCGGCCGGATTTCCGTAACGCCGCATGGGCACCGGCTGCCGCAGGCTCGTTGATCGTGTAGACCACGTCAATCCGGGGATCATTATGTACCAGTTCCGCCATGGCGGCCTTGCCGCCCGCTTCCGTGCCCCGAGTCACGCCCCTGCCGACGATGCGGGCATCATTCTCGTCGCCCACCCTGCCGGGATCCCGTATGTCGATGCCGAATCCATGCAGAAACCCCTGATTGCGCAGGACATCCACCGAAACCGGCGTGTCGTATCCGTCCAGCGTGACGATCCTTGCGGAGTTCACCGAATCACCCATGCTCATCCTGGCCCACATTCCCACCAGTTCCCCGGCCCGGAAATTGTCGGTGGCATAGGTCGCGTCGACAATATCCGCCGGATCGAACGGGGTGTCGAGCGCAATGACCGAAAGCCCGGCCTGCCGCGCCGCCATGACCACACTGGCCAGGGATGCCGGGTCCGAAGGCGTGATGAGAACTCCCTTCGCCCCGGCAGAGATCAGGTCATGAATCCCCTTGACCTGGGCTTTTGAGTCGCCGTCATATTGCCCGGCCCAGGTGCGAAGCCGGATACCGAGTTCATCGGCCCTCTCGTGTGCGGCTTCCTTCATCCTCACGAAGAAAGGATTTTCTTCCGTCTTCAGGATCAGGCCAACCATGGGGCTGTCGGCCATTGCGGAACCGGCAAGCAGGGTCAGAACCACCGTCGTGGATGCCAGCAGGCGCAATACGGGGATCAGTGCGGAGAATCCAGCCGTCATTTGAATGGGCGGTATCCGCATTCCGTAGAGATAGTCCGGGGACTACCGTTGACCCTGATATGGGATTCCATATACTGCTCGGCCAGGTCAGCCAGCGTGGGTTCCGGTTTTCCCGCAGCCCCCCGGACCTGGACGCACCAGACCTTGCAGCCGGTGAAATCGACCCGGACACCGAACCCGGGCAAGTCCCGATCCCAGACTCCAGTATCGCCTGAAGAAACATGCCGCGAACCGGCGGCGCGCTTGATAAGCTTGACGGGTTGCGGGGCGGTCATGGACATTCTCCGGAAACTGTGATTTATGAGCCACATCAATGACTCGACATGGACACCAAAAGATGACCGAGGGTCTACCACGAACGTTTACATTGATGGCCGAAATGACGCGAGAAATGGCACTTCAGCCGTCATCGAATCGCAACCGACTAAGATCAAATCGGATCGTTAGCAATGAGGCACATGACGATCAATCATAAAGAGAGCACAAAGCAAAATCAAACATAACCTGCGAGAAGACAATGATTATTCATACCCTCAGACAGTCAATCGTGCGATTTCGGGTGACGTCTGAGTTTCAGGTCGTATATCCTCTGGTTGATTCGACCGTTGCCTGCCTAATCGTGGGGGAATCTCACCCGGTCTCCATTCTTTCAGCGTACCAGCACGCAAAATTGCCGACACTTGGTTCCAGTTCCGAGAAACGGCCCTGTTGCGCATAGGGAGACTGCAATCCGGTTTGCTGTTTTTCCAACGCCGGGATGTCTTCCTCCATTGCACAATCAAAACGGTGATAGTAATCGGCCGCCTTTTCTTCGAATCCATCAAGTTGGGTTGTCTGTGGCGGGAAACAGATGGTCTGTACGGCCCGGGTACGATGGCTGTTCAGTGGGAACACATGGTACATCCACAGACAGTCCGCTCCTGCGGCAAAGGTCATGTTCGGATACACCCAGGTATACCGGGTGCCACTGCGTTGTCTTTGCGAGAGTGTTTTAATCGTGGGAAAGGCCTGTGCTTCCCGCCCATCGAGCAGCGCCGGATTCCCGCAGGTAACACCGAATTGAGAGGTATACTCCCCCATCACTATATCGGCCGGATCCGGTTCAGGATAGCGATGGTTTATCGACTCCGGGTGTACATGCGGCAAATGGTAATATTCATTGAACACCTCCAGAAACAGCTTCCAGTTGCAATCCACATCAAATTCACGCTGTCGGCCAATCACCAGTTGATCCAGCGACCAGGGCTGATGCAGCGCACCAAAGTCACCCAACCACTCTGCCAGCGGGTCGGGAGACTCCTGTAAATTGAGGAAGACAAAACCGCCTGCCGTCTCAACATGAAACGGTTTCAGTCGGGCTTGCGTCACTGCCTGTCCGTCCATTGATCCCATTCTCGGCGCCGCAATGACCTGACCGGAAAAATCGTAGCTCCAACCGTGGAAGGGGCAAACCAGTGCCCGGCATCGCCCCCGTCCCGACGTAATCTGACTGGATCGGTGCAGACAACTGTTCGAGAACGCTTTTAAGGTACAATCCTGATCCATCACAATCACCACCGGGATATCAAAAATCAACATCGCCTCGTAGTCCCCGGGCACCTTCCACTGGTCAGTCCGGCCGATCCCCAGCCATCCCCGGTCAAATAACCGTTGCTGCTCATACCGCAACCAGGTCGAATCGTGATAACACGCAGGGGGAAGGGTCAACGACGTGTCGACCGGATACCTGACCTGCCTGAGTTGCTGTTGGATCACTTCAACGGACATCTCACATCTCAAAGGAAATACAAATTATCGATACCAATATAGTGCTGTCACCGGCGTCCCGCAAGTCGATTTTCCATCCGCTTAGAAATCCTATCCGGCTTGCGACGACTGACGAAGTGATTGGGACAATGTTCAAAAATGACCGGTTTGCGATTGTATCTTCGATCTGACCCATCGCAATCCCTACAGACCTATGGTCTCATCGAATAAGCCGCGATACAACGGCCCGGATACTGGCGACAGTTAATATTGAAAAAATTATTCAAGTATAGAATTTTTTAATGCTTCAAATTAAAATATCTTGTTGAATTGGTCTTGAGAAAGTGGCGTTGATACACGATCATCGTCACAATCCCATTCCCCTACAGGCACTGTCGATGAAACGATCAACCCAAATTCAGGTACTTGAGAATGACTGGCGCGACAATCCCCGCTGGCAAGGCACCAAACGCAATTACTCCGCCGAAGATGTTGTCAGATTGCGTGGCTCCGTTCAGCCTGAACTGACCCTGGCGAGAAGAGGTGCCGAAAGACTCTTTAATCTCATTCATGGTTCAGCAAACAAGGGGTATGTCAATTGCCTCGGTGCCTTAACGGCCGGACAGGCCGTCCAGCAGGCCAAAGCAGGTATCGAAGCCATTTATCTTTCAGGCTGGCAAGTCGCTGCGGATAATAACAGTTCGGAAACCATGTATCCAGACCAGTCCCTGTATGCCTATGATTCGGTGCCGGCCGTGGTGCGTCGAATCAACAATGCCTTCACCCGGGCTGACCAGATTCAGTGGCAACGGGGACTGGAAGAAGCGGACGAGGATTTTATTGATTACTTTCTTCCTATCGTCGCCGATGCGGAAGCGGGGTTTGGCGGTGTGCTCAACGCATTTGAACTGACCAAAAACATGGTCACCGCCGGTGCCGCAGGGGTGCACTTCGAAGACCAGCTGGCTGCGGTAAAAAAATGTGGTCATATGGGAGGCAAGGTGCTCATTCCGACCGAAGAGGCCATCCAAAAATTAATCTCGGCCCGCCTCGCCTGCGATGTCCTGAACGTCCCGACATTGATACTGGCCAGGACCGATGCCGAAGCCGCCAATCTGCTGACCTCGGACTTCGACGACAGAGACCGGCCGTTCCTGACCGGAGAGCGAACATCAGAAGGTTTTTACAGGGTAAAGAACGGGCTTGAGCAAGCGATTTCCCGCGGTATTTCCTATGCGCCCTATGCAGATATGGTGTGGTGTGAAACCGGTACCCCTGATTTGGGTTTCGCCAGAGAATTTGCCGAAGCCGTCCGGGCGGCACAGCCGGGACAACTACTGGCGTACAACTGCTCGCCCTCGTTCAACTGGAAGAAAAATCTCGATGACCGCACCATTGCCCGGTTCCAGGACGATCTCGCGGCAATGGGCTATGTCTATCAGTTCATCACGCTCGCCGGGATCCACAGTGCGTGGTACAACATGTACGACCTTTCCCATGCCTATGCACGCGGGGAAGGGATGCGCCACTACGTCGACAAGGTGCAGGAACCCGAATTCGCTGCCGCAGCAAGAGGATACAGCTTCGTTGCCCATCAACAAGAAGTCGGAGCCGGGTATTTTGATGATGTCACCACCACCATTCAAGGCGGTGCTTCCTCAGTCACTTCACTGGCCGGCTCGACCGAAGAAGCCCAGTTCTGAAACACTGCAAGGCACGGCGCCTCCTCGCTTCAGGTACCGCGCCTGTCTTGCCAGTCGTGTAAGATGGGGTAAATGGCCTTACGTCAGGTCTGCTGAAAGAACGGCGGAGCAGTCGTTCACTCCTGCGCGGTGCCTTCAACCAGCCGAAAGCCCCTTGATGAACAACTTCTGCGTAGAAATCGTGTTGTCTAACAGACACACACAGGCATAGAGCGCTCGCAGTGTCGGGATATCCGTCTCCGTGACCTCCGCCAATTCGATCACAGCCCCCAGCATACCGTCAATTTCCAGCGGTTTGCCGACTTCGACATCCTGCAACATCGATGTCTTGTGTTTGCCAACCTTTTCAGCGCCTTCTATCCTGCGCTCGAGACTGACCCGGAAGTGGGCACCGAGCTGTTCGGCCACCCCCTTTGCTTCACGCATCATCGTGGCAGCCAGTTCCCGGGTCAACGGGAACCGACAAATCGCTTCCAATGTCGAATGGGTCAGGGCACTGATCGGGTTAAAAGTAAGATTTCCCCACAGCTTGAGCCAGATTTCCGAACGAATATCCTCCAGCACGGGTGACTTGAAGCCCGCCCCGACAAAAGCTTGTGACACGCTTTGTACCCGTTGTGAAAGCTCACCATCCAATTCCCCAATGGGGAAGCGGATACCCTCAACATGCCGGATCACACCGGGTTCCTGGATCACGGCAGCCGGATAGGCAATGCAACCGAGCAGGTGATCCGGATTGATGGCCCTCGCCAGTATCCCGCCAGGATCGACCGTTTCAACAAAACGATTTTCATATTTTCCGGGCAGTTTTTGAAAGTACCACCAGGGAATACCATTTTGCAGGGTGACCATAACCGTATCGGGGCCAATCAGGCACGGCAGCTTGTCCACCACGGCCCCTATCTGATGCGACTTGAGCGCCAACAGGACCACATCCTGATGATCCAGTTCGGCAATATCATCGGTTGCTGTCAGATTGTCAACCACGGACTCTTCACCAGCTTGAATCAACTTGAGCCCGTTTCGCCTGATCGCGGCCAGATGCGGCCCCCGGGCGATTACAGAAACTTGGTGACCTGACTGACTCAAGCGGACCCCCATAAATCCGCCGATGGCGCCTGCACCCACAACACAGATTTTCATCTTATACCTATTGATCTAGTTGGAAAATTCAAAGCGCGCCATTGTAACCGAATCATCCCCTGATGCAATGGCGCATTTGCCCTGTGTTAACGCAATTCTGTAATGTCCCCTTTTTCATTGAGGGTGACTGATATTAAAGGAGACGATGACATTGAGTAAGGGGGGAGCTGGATCGGGTGTCAATCATTGAAGCGGTGGTGGACAAACGACTGCGTCAGCGCCGGGTGCGTCGCTATCGGGTAGCGGGCCCTCAGGGGCTGGTGTCGGGCCATCCGGGGAAAGACACCTGGCAATACCAAGGTCCCCTCGGTGCGTCAGGCCGTGTTGGCGCTGGTGACAGAGAACTATGGTAATTCGGTACCACCCTGGCCAGCGAGAAACAGCAGGGGATCCACGGGGAATCAGTTTCCCGGGAGACGTTACGCCAATGGCTGATTGCCGAGGGATTATGGCAACCGAAGGTCCGCCGCAAGGGCCGGATACAACCGTGCACTCTGATCGTGTTCATCGATGAGGCGACCCACCGCCTGGTGGCGTTGCGCTTTGTTCCAGCCGAGACCACGCAGGCCTACGGAGACCATCAATCACCGGGGTAATCTGTGCTGGACACTTATCTGCCTAACACATCACCCACTTTGAGTTCGCTGTGGCGGGCATACTCAACGGCAGAGACTTTGCCATCGTCTGCGCGCACGCGACAGACCTCAATGGCACCCGATTTGGCCGCCACGACAAACCCCTCGGGGTGAATGGCAACCACTTCTCCAGGCCTTCCATTGGCTCCAGATAGCCTGCAATCGTATATTTTCAACTCCGTATTATGGTGTATCGTCCAGGCTCCCGGTTGAGGGTTTGCAGCCCGAATCTTGTTATAGATCTGACCAGCCGGCTCGGTCCATTCGATTTTAGCCTGTGGTTTGCCAAACCATGATTCATAGGATCCTTGAGCCAGATCCTGCTCAATCCTGGGCGCACTGCCGGCTTTTAAAAGCTCAAGGGATTCAATCATGGCATCCACCCCCATCGGAAACAGCTTGTTGAAATAGACCTCGCCCAGCGTTTCATCCGGTCCGATGTCACAGGTTTTCTGCAACAGGATCGGCCCTTCATCAAGTCCGTCATTAGGCCAAAAAATGGTCAGACCGGTTTTTGTTTTACCCTGTGCAATGGGCCAGTTGATGGAGGAAGGGCCTCGATGCATCGGCAACAGCGAGGGATGATATTGGAAAGAACCCAGTCGGGGTGCGTTTAACACCGCCTCCGGGACAAACAGCAGCACATATGCCATGAGACAGACATCCGCCTCAAAAGACTGCATTAATGCAAGCGCCTCCCCGGTTTTCCAGGACGAAGGCTGATAGACTGGCACACTGGAGGCTTCGGCCAACGATTTCAGCGGGTCCACCGGACGACCGGGTTTGTCCGGTGCAGTACACACGGCAACAATATTTTCATTGCGCTCCAGCAGCCTTTCCAGCACCGCCCGACCAAATGCCTGCTGGCCATGAACCACAATTCTCATGTTATTTTCCCCGGCACTCACACGGCACCGGACTCATGGATAGATTGAACTTCGGTGTCGGTATAACCCAGCACATCACGCAATACTTGATCGGTATGTTCTCCCAGCAACGGAGACCGCTCTACCGTGACATCGGAATCCGACAGCTTGATCGGACAACCGACGGTCAGATACTTTCCACGACCCGGATGGTCCACCTCGACGATCGTTCCTGTCTGTCGCAACGAAGGCTCTTCGGACAACTCCTTCATCGACAAAATGGGACCGACCGGAATATTCAGGGGATTGCACACGTCCATGACTTCAAATTTGGTTTTTGTCATGGTCCACGCTTCGATCGTCGCAAACACTTCATCCAGACGGGACAATCGGGCGGCGGGCGTGGCATAGTCCGGGGCTTCCTTCCACTCCGGCTTGCCGATGACATCGCATATTTTTCCCCAAACGGCGGCCTGGGTAATAAAATAGGTATAGGCATCAGGGTCATTTTCCCATCCCTTGCACTTCAAAATCCGTCCGGGCTGACCGCCGCCGGAATCATTCCCCGCCCGGGGTGTCGATGCTCCAAACGGAATTCCTGCACCATATTGCGAATATTCGGTCAACGGACCCCGCCCAAGACGTTGCTGATCACGCAACTTGACGCGACAGAGGTTCAGCACCCCGTCTTGCATGGCGGCCAGCACTTTCTGCCCCTTGCCGGATTTTTCCCGTTGAAACAACGCCGTGACAATCCCCAGTGCAAGGTGCAGACCGGTTCCCGAATCCCCGATCTGCGCCCCGGTCACCAGCGGAGGACCGTCCAAAAACCCGGTCGTCGATGCCGCACCACCGGCACACTGGGCCACATTCTCATAGACCTTGCACTGTTCATACGGACCGGGGCCAAACCCCTTGACCGAAGCCATGATCATCCGCGGATTCAGCGCCTGGATACGGTCCCAGGAAAACCCCATGCGATCCAGCGCGCCGGGCGCGAAGTTTTCGACCATCACATCACACGTCTTGACCAGGCGCTCCAGAACCTGCTTGCCCGTCTCATTTTTGGTGTTTAGCGTAATCGAGCGCTTGTTATGGTTCAGCATGGTAAAATAAAGCGAATCCGCACCCTCTACATCAACCAGTTGCTTGCGGGTCGCATCACCGACGCCTGGCCGCTCCACTTTGATGACATCGGCGCCTAGCCATGCCAGTAACTGGGTGCAGGTCGGACCGGATTGTACGTGGGTGAAATCCAATATCTTCACCCCTTCAAGTGCTTTCATTGATCTCTCCGATGTATTGCTTGATGAATAAGGAATAACGCTCAGGATTATTGATTACTTGTACATGGTTTGCGCCTTGGTCCCCGGGGCATACTCATCGGGGTCGACCCAGACATTGACCACCGCACATTTGCCCGTTTTGGCAATGGCATCCCGGGCACGTTGCAGCGCCGGTTGAATCTCCTTGGCGTCATGCACCTCCTCGCCATAACCGCCGATCATTTCACCGAATTTGCTGAATGGGACATCACCGAGTTGATTGCCCACATTGCCCCGCTCAGTCCCGTATTTCGCCACCTGTCCATATCGAATCTGGTTCATATGGGAGTTATTGCCGACAATCGCGAGATAGGGGGCACCAAAACGCTGCGAGGTCTCCATATCAAACGCCGTCATCCCGAATGACCCATCACCGTAAAGGCAGACGACTTCCTTGTGGGGATGGGCCAGCTTGGCGGCCATGGAGAAACCGGTTCCCACCCCAAGCGACCCCAACGCACCGGGGTCCATCCACTGGCCCGGATTTCGGGGTCTCACGGCCTGTGCCGAGATCGTGACGATATCCCCCCCATCTCCAATATAAATGGTGTCCTCATCGAGAAATTCGTTGATTTCATACGCCAGACGATAGGGATGGATCGGATGCTGGTCGGTGGTAAACATCGGCATGAGTTTCTGAAGCTTCGTCGCCTCGATGTCCCTGAGTTGCTTCATCCATGACTGTCGTGCCTTTCGCGCTCCGTTATCGATGCGCCCCGAGGCAGCCTGTTCCACTGCCGCGAGAATGGCGCCCGGGTCACCGGCCAAGCCCAAGCTGATCGCCCGGTTCTTGCCTACCGTGGCATAGCTCTGATCGATCTGGACAAGCGTGACCTCACTTGAAATACGCTTTCCATAGCCCATTCGAAAATCGAACGGCGTCCCCACAATCAAAATGACATCCGCATTCTTGAAGGCATCCCCCCGTGTCCGATCAAAATGATGGGGATCACCCTGTGGTAACATGCCGCGGCTGGCACCATTGAGATAAGCGGGAATATCCAATGACCGGACAAACCGGATCGCCTGTTGATGGCCTTGCGATGCCCACACCTGCTGTCCAAACAACACGGCGGGACGCTCCGAATTGACCAGCAAATCGGCCAGTTTCTCAATATCATCCGGGTCCCCGATGGAGCGGACGGACGACCGATAGGTCCCGGGGTGCGGAATCACGGCCGTTTCAATGGGAATCTCCCGGTCAAGAATATCCCTGGGAATTTCCAGATAGGAGGGTCCATAGGCGCCGTTGAAGCACTCCCGTGCCGCCATGGACACCATATCTGCCACCCGCTCGGTTGAAAAAACGCCCGAAGAAAACTTGGTGATCGGTGCCATCATGTCGACATGCGGCAGATCTTGCAGTGATCCCATCTTGTGTTGGGTCAACGAACTCTGTCCGCCGATATGCAGCATGGGGCTTTCGGAACGAAACGCCGTGGCCACCCCGGTCACTGCATTGGTGCAACCCGGCCCGGCCGTTGTAACCACACAGCCGAGTTTCCCGGTTTGGCGTGCGTATCCGTCTGCCGCATGGGCGGCCGTCTGTTCATGCCGCACATCAACGATCCGGATACCCTCGTCCAGACAACCGTCATAGATGTCAATAATGTGGCCGCCACAGAGGGTGAAAATCGTATCCACACCCTCATTTTTCAATGCTCTGGCAACCAGGTGCCCCCCCGAGATCACCTTCCCGCTCTTGTCTTTTTTCGCCAACGTGTCGATGGCGGTATCAATTGCCTTGTTCACTCAACCACTCCTGCATACGTGTCTGTTCTAAAAATAAAATGCCACTGAATCAATCCAGATAGTCAACATACCGCTTGATATGCTCGGCCAGGTTCATCGCGTGCGTCTGGACCAGTTCAGCCGAAAGCGCCGCATCCCTTGTCTCGAGCGCCTCGATGATTTTCATGTGATCGATGATCGAGGCCGTCACCCGATCCCGTTCGGTGATCGTTTTGCGCCTGATCGCCCGCATGTGGATAAACAATCCATCGGCCACATCCATCAAAAGCTTGCATTTGCTTAACTGGATTACTCGCTGATGAAAGGCGATATTGGTGTCCGAGTACTCATCAATGTGCGCCTTCGCTTGATTGTTATTTTGATCAAAAGTCGCGAACATCTTTCTCATCGAGGCCAATTCACTGTCACTCGCCTTTTCGGTGGCCAACCGCGCCGCCATGCCTTCAAGCGCGGCCCAGACCCAGATGATTTCCAATATCTCGGCCTTGGATTTTCGTACGACAAAAGTACCCCGTCGGGGATAAGAGATCACCAGTCCCTCCTGTTCAAGACAGGTAATGGCTTCCCGAATCGGCGTTCTGCTGACACCTAACTCTTCTGCCAGTGCCCGTTCATCCAGCCTGGGGGGCTCTTCTCCGCTGTAGATATCCATCCTGGCGATCGCATCTCGAAGACTCTGGTAGACCTGTTCCTTGAGCACAGGAGGGACACCGATGGGTTGTAATTTAACGGATACCATGTCCTGTGAGGTCATCAATCAAACAGATTCGGCCACATCCGGCAGGTGGTTTCGTCATGACCGCTTCTTGTTACGATATTTTCGAAACAACGGATAACTGATCAATCCGACGGCACACAAGATACACACCGCCGAGATCGGTCTTTCAATAAAGGTGGTCACATCACCATGGGACGCCAGCAGGGACTGACGCAAGGACCGTTCAGCCAGCGGGCCGAGGACAATGGCCAATACCGCCGGGGCCACCGGATAGTTCAGCTTTCTCAGCAAATAGCCGACAATACCGAACAGGAACATCAGCCAGACATCATGCATGGTCTGGGTCGGCGCATAGCCGCCCACAATACACAGAATGTAGATGATCGGCGCAAGGATAGTAAAAGGCAGTGTCAATACCCTGACAAACACCGGGATGAAAGCCAGATTGATCAGCAGGGTCACCAGATTGGCGATATACAGTGATCCGATCAGTCCCCAGACAAAATCAGGATGTTCGCTAAACAGCAGCGGCCCGGGCCTCAGTCCCCAGATAATCATCCCACCCAGCAAAATGGCCGTGGTCGGCGAACCGGGAATACCCAGCGTGATCATCGGCAACATGGACCCTGTCGACGCAGCATTGTTGCCTGCCTCGGGCGCCGCCACACCGGAGACATTGCCCTTGCCGAAGGTTTCCGGCTCTTTTGAAAATGTCTTCGCCAGACCATACGACATCAGCGATGCGGGTGTTGCACCCGCCGCCGGCAGTGTCCCCACGAAATACCCGATGGCCGATCCCAGCGCGGTGGTGCCGATGTATTGCTTGATATCCTTCAGATTGTCGATCAGTGACTTGATGGACATGTTCACCTTATGCACCGTGACCTTTCCCTTGGTGGTTTCAAGGGTCCATAACATTTCCCCGATACCATAGATGCCGATGGCGAGCACGAGGAAATTGACACCGTGAAGAAAACCGGAGATATCACCGAAAATCAATCGGGGCTGACCGGAAATAATGTCCAGCCCGACCGTGGCCAGAACCAACCCGATCAGGATGGAAAAAACCGTCTTGGGGATATCATCCCCACCCAGACCGATAAAGGTCGCAAACGCCAGGACCATTAACGCAAATTCTTCGGGCGGTCCGAACTTCAGCGCAAAGGCCGCGAGGGGGGGCGCAAACAGGGTGAACAGGACTACCGAGATCGTACCGCCGATAAAGGAGGCCACCGCAGCCGCCGTCAGCGCCTTGTCCGCTCTGCCCTTTTGCGCCAGCGGCCTTCCATCAAAGACAGTCGCCACCGCCGTCGAAGCGCCGGGTATGCCGAGTGTGATGGAACTGATGGCGCCGCCATACATGGCGCCATAATAGATCGCCGCCAGAAAGATAATTGCGGCGGTTGGCGGGACAAGAAACGTGATCGGCAACAAGATCGCCACCCCATTGACCGACCCCAGGCCAGGCATGGCACCCACCAGCAACCCAATCGTACAACCCAGAACGATCATCATCAAATTGACCGGTTGCACCGCCTCAACGATGCCGGCCCCCAACAATATCAGAATCGAATCCATGGTCCTGCCTCTGCTTTTGGTCTCGTTTCTTTACACATCATGACTGTCTTTCGTCCATCGTATCGATCGCTTTAGGAATACATCAGATCATAGATGGGATAGAACATAGGTTCGGTGAATGATTTTGGCAGCGGAATTTTCAAGGCCCATTCGAAGAGGCAAAATATGAACACGGGAATCCCGAACATCAACACGATGGTCAGTGACCACGAGTGCCTGCCGACAAACTTCAGATAAAACAACAAAAACAGCAGCAGCGAAATATAAATCCCCACCAAATGGGTCGCCACCAGGAGGAACAGGATTGAACCGGCGGAAATACCGACCACGACCAGCGTCTCTCTGCTCATGTACACCTCGGTGGAATTCGACTCGGGCGTGATGCGACGGAACCATCGAAAGACCGTGAGCAGCGACATGGCCAGCATGCCCGCTGACAGCCAAAATGGCCAGGCACCGGACCCGGGGCCACGGCCCTCGATCCAGCCGATATTCAGTTCCGCACTTTTCACCATCAAACCGATAGAGCACAAGGCACAGATAATGGCCATCAGTAACTCTGCTGTCCGAACAGTCATTGATTGTTCTCTCTTGATTTAAAGTGAACCCACATTCAGTCAGTCAACACAACCAAACGTATCCATCGGGGCAACAATGAGGCACTATGAAAGTGCCTCATTGTTGATGGGTGTTTTTCAGAAGGAAGGCCTTCCGAAAGTTTACTCGCCCGTGATGGCAGCAGCACCCACAGACTCGATCAGCTCTTTGTGTGCGACAATTTGCTCCGTATGGAAAGTACCTAAATCATCACCCGCCATCCACTCATCGCATGCCAGGCCATCCTCCACGCAGAAGGTCTGCCATTCTTCTGATTCATAAAGCGTCTTGAACAGATTGATGTACCACGCCTGTGCTTCGGCGGACATGCCCGGTGGTCCATTGATGGAGCGCTGCATATAGTATTGCATGTCATGACCCGCCTCTTTCGCAGTCGGAATATCAGGGTAAGCGGGCAACCGTTCCGCCGTGAACTGAACCAGCGGTTTGGTATTGCCCGCCCGATAGAACTCGTTTTGTTCAGCCGGATTGTTCACCGTCGAGTCAATATGCTTGCCGACCAAGTTTTTGGCCACGGTACCGCCCCCCGGGAAGGGGATATAGGTCACCTTGTACCCGAATTCCTTTTCCATCATCGCCGTCAGGATGGAATCCTCCTGGCCGGACCCGGTACCACCGACTTTCCAGTCTTTTCCCTTGGCCTTGACCGCCGCAACATAGCTGTCAAGGTCGGTGATATCCTGATGGTCAGTGTGCACCCAGAGCAGGAAATTATCCAGTGCCATACGTCCGATCGGGGTAAAGTTGCTGACATCCACACCGATTCCCTTTTGAATGATGGGCGTGGTGTAAAAACTGTTCAGCGTGACGAGAACGACATGGTCATCCCCGGCCTTGTCCTGGAGATAGCGTAAAGCTTCAGCCCCTGAACCACCCGGCTTGTTGATCGGAATAAATGGACGTGGAGACAGGTCTTTTTTCTCGATCAGACCCTGAAGCAGTCGCGCAATTTGGTCTGCCCCCCCGCCGGTCCCTGCCATAATGATCAACTCGACAGGCTTTTTCGGCGACCACTCCGCTAATGCAACAGAAGAAAATCCAAATGCAGTAGCCATCGC
This sequence comes from Candidatus Poriferihabitaceae bacterium, assembly GCA_965214625.1. Classification (GTDB taxonomy): domain Bacteria; phylum Pseudomonadota; class Gammaproteobacteria; order Arenicellales; family Poriferihabitantaceae. The sequence continues at coordinate 1,101,308 of OZ243962.1, forward strand.
GATCGCTACGGGTAGTATGACATTTTTCAGTCGTTTATATATAACACTCATCTAAGTCCTCCTTAGAAACTGGTAGTTTGTTTTTCTGGTATCTGGTATACCAAATACCATATTCACAGAATAACCATTAAATTTTCGTTTGTAAAGACTGTTGCTGCGTCCGCCTGTACATTTACCTTCATCACGGTCTGATTGCATTTCTCAAAAATCATATACAGGAATGTATATGAAAACTGACAGCATGATTCGTACACAGGTCTACCTCACCCGGGAACAAGTGTAGATACTCAAATCCATGGCGGTGACTTCCGGCCTGCGGCAAAGTGAACTGATCCGTGGAGCCGTCGACCATTTACTTTCCAAGAGAAACACACGCCACAGTCAATGGAAACATGATATGCAAGGGATGTGGAGCGATGGTCACTCCATGGAAGTCCATATGGAGACAATACGACAGGAATTCGATCGATAGAAATGATGAATCACCTGACTGATACCACGTCTCGTGTTTTTCGAGAATCTTGGGATGCAGCAGGGGAAACAGATGGTTGCCTGGTTGATACCTGTATTTTGATCGATTACTTCCGAGGCCACAGCAAAGCCGTCACCTTTCTGGATGGTCTGGAGTCCCCACCCTACTTGTCATCCTTGACAGTGGCTGAACTGTATGCCGGAGTGCGTGAGGGAAAAGAGCGTGCCTTGTTGGGTGCATTGGTTGCCCGGTGCCCCATACTGCCACTGGATAATGAGGCCGCGACCAAAGGCGATCTATGCAAAAGGCAATACAACCGAAGTCACCGCATCGGCATGATTGATGCCCTTCTCGCTGCTTCTGCCGAGATCAAAAATCTGGTGCTTGTAACACGGAACAGCAAACATTTTCCAATGGTGACATCCCTCCATTGCCGTATTAGGCAACCCGAAACCAAGATACGACTGATTGGCGATGCGGTGCCTCCAACGGAGAGGAGGATCTAGACTGACAAGCTTGTGTATCCGAAGCAACGCGGACCGATGCCATGCGCAACCTCTTCAGTGACGGGAGGTCAGGCCGGATATTCTGTACTCCAGTAATCGATCGATGCCCAAATCATTCCTCTGCCCCGGGCGGATCACCAAGCAAGTCGGGTTTATCCGGAGATACATCGTTTTGCCGTCCGTGATCTCATCTCAGATTGTGCATCGCCTGCTTGACTTCTTCGCCTAAATGAACCGGTGATTCGACCACTCGAACACCAGCCTCGGACAGAATTCGCTTTTTATCCTCGGCCGTGCCAAGCCCATTTCTGATGATGGCGCCGGCATGTCCCATCCGGGTGTCAGTGGGGGCATATTGACCTGCAATATAAGCGAGCACCGGTTTCCCGTAGCCTTTCTCTTTCAAATAGGCGGCAGCACATTCTTCCTCTCCGCCCCCAATTTCACCAATCAAAACAACAACCTCCGTATCCTCATCCTGCTCGAACAACTTAAGACAATCGGTAAAACTCAAACCATGGATGGGATCGCCACCGATGCCCACACAGGTTGACTGACCCAGTCCGGTTTCCGTTGTCTGGAAAACCACCTCATAAGTCAGGGTGCTCGATCTGGATATGATGCCCACATGTCCCCTGCGAAATATTTCTCCCGGCATGATGCCGATGCGACATTCGTCCGGTGTGATAACCCCGGGTGTATTGGGTCCCAACAGCGTACACCCACTGCCTGTCAAGGACTGATTAACGCGGATCATGTCCAGCACGGGAACATGCTCCGTAATACAGACAATGAGCTCGATTTTTGCCTCAATCGCTTCAATGATCGCATCTGCCGCTGCTTCTTTTGGCACGAAAATAACCGAGGCATTCGCATCGGTTTCCTGTTTCGCTTCCAGCACCGAATCAAAGACCGGCAATCCAAGGTGCTGCGTCCCCCCCTTGCCCGGTCGCACACCGCCGACCATCTGTGTCCCGTATGCAATCGCGCGCTCCACATAGAAACTGGCCTGCGCACCGGTGATTCCCTGACAAAGCAGGCGTGTATGCTGGTTGACGAGAATAGACATGGTTGGTGTCGTTGGAAGGGAATGAGCGGATGCGGTCTACGGTGAACCTTTTTTCCAGGGGAAGCGAGAAAACCAGGCTGTGCGCGAGGACTTCGCCTCGGACAGTTTTGATTGGGCTGCCATGCTGACCGCCAGATTGGCGGCCTCCGCCATGTTGGTGGCAAACAATAAAGAGGGCATGCTCTCGCGTAAACGCCGGTTGGCAAGATCCGCATTCGTCCCCAGAAGCCGGATAATCAACGGAATCTTGATCGGATTGCTTTTATTGACCAGCAACAGGGCATCACAGACTGTATCGCATCGCATGATGCCACCTCCGAACACATTCACCAACACACTGTTGACGCCCGTTTGAGACAACAGCAATTCGAGCGCACTTCGCACCCGGTTGACCTTCGAATCGGGCGGAATATCCAAAAAATTGGCCGGACACCCGCCACAATGATGAATCGCATCGAGCACGGCCATGGACAACCCTGCACCGACCGTGACACAACCGATATCCCCATCCAGGGGAATGTAGTTGAAACCATCCAGGCTCGCCTGTCGGCGACTCCCCTGGCGCTCACCTTCGCTTTCAAGATGCCGGTTTTCCGGCTGGCGAAACAGGGCATTATTATCAAACGCAATTTTCGCATCCAGTGCCACGACCTCTTTATCGACAATGGCCAATGGATTGATTTCAACCAGACTGGCATCCTTGTCGATGAAAAGCCGCACGACACGGGCAATGGTCTCCTGCAACCGGGACTTGATCGGTTCACCCAATTCAAACTGGTCCAACACGCGTTCCAGCGCGGTCTCATCGACGCCGCCGACAAGACTGACTGAAAGGTAATACACCGATTCGGGCATGCGGGCCGTCAGGGCCTCAATATCCACGCCCCCGATTCTTGACAGCAGCAGTCGCATTTCCCGATTTTGATCATCAATCAGCATCGACAGCGCCATTTCCCGCTCGATGGTCAATGATTGCTCGACATAAACCTGCCTGACTGCCAGCCCTTCCGGTCCGGTTTGCCGCGTCGTCAACCGATGCCCCAGCATCGCATTCGCATGACGGCGAATGTCGGCCAGGTCATCCGCCACCCGGATACCGCTCCCCTTGCCCGGCCGGACAAGTGCGCCTTCACCCCGGCCACCGGCATGAATCTGCGCCTTGACCATCCATTGGCACCCACCAAGCTGGCTGCCGATTTCCTCTGCCTGTTCGGCAGTGGAAGCGACACCACCTTCGGGAATCCTGACACCGTATGAGTGCAACAGTTGCTTGGCCTGAAATTCCTGGATATTCATGATGAACGTCTGTTGTCCGGTATCGGGGCTAGCTGACCTCAAGCACAATTTTGCCAAAATGGCGACTCGCTTCCATGGTCTGGTGGGCCAATGCGGCGGCCTCAAGCGGGAACACATCGGATATCAACGGCACAATCGACCGCTCGGCAAACAACGGCATCACCTCGTCAGTAAATCGACCGATAATAGATGCTTTCTCCTCAATCGCCCGCGACCTCAGGACAGAACCGATGATTTGCTGGCGTTTGACCATCATCAGGGCCAGATTCAGTTCCGCCCGAATACCGCCACTGACACCGATCTGGAGCAATTTGCCGCCAACCGCCAGGGATTTCATGTTGGCAGAGAGGTACGGCCCGCCAATATGGTCCAGGATCACATCAACCCCCTTGTTGGAAGTGATGACCTGAATATCCTCCGCGAATGACCGGTTCTGATAATCAATCACATAGTGGGCACCCAGCTGTTTGACCCCGGTCAGCTTTGAGGGGGAAGCCGTGACAATCATTTTCGTGTCTGGGACCAGATGCTGACACAGATGGATGGCCGAAGTACTGACGCCACCCCCACCCCCGTGAATCAACACCGTTTGATGATCGGCCAATCCGGCCAGAAGAAAAAGATTCAGATAGGCGGTCAGATACGTTTCACAGACACAGGCCGCCTGATTGAAGGTCATTGAGTCCGGTATGGGTATCAGGTGGTCCGCATAGGCGGATGCATATTCGGCATACCCGCCTCCGCCGACCAGCGCCATCACCCGATCCCCGACTTGCCACCTTCGCTCATTGGTCGCAACTTGCGCCACACTGCCGGCAACTTCCAAGCCCAGCACCTCTGACTCCCCTTTGGGTGGCGCATAGTGACCCTGACGTTGAACAATGTCGGGGCGGTTCACCGTGGTCGACTTGACCTTGACCAAAACCTGATTTTGCTTCATTTCAGGAATCGCCATATTGTCGACATATTCCATCATGTCAGAACTGCCAAACCCTTTTAGTCGTATTGCTTTCACCGCCCCTGCCGATATCTCTCTAAACGGACCGATAGACTGCCCGTTGTGTCAAAGCCACTGTGCTCAGACATACAATATATCTAATAAATCCCTGATGCAACGTATTTTCCAATCCACAAAACACATCGGTCACACATGTCGGCCGACCTCATCGATGAGGTCAGACCGGTTCGGCTGATCGGTCGGATTGAATCTGTTCGGTCAGGTTAAGCGATTGTCAGTCTTGTCTGCTGTCGATTGATCGACTCATGTATAATCGTGCCGCACGACAGGTCAACGGCCTGATTCATTCATCAACCGACTGACTTGACAGGGGCAAATCCAGGATCACGACCTGGTGATGGGGATGCGCCCGTTTTGTACCCCGGCGCCTGTTGATCTCACTTATCCATGAACTGCTAATTGACATCGCGACTATGACATATTGGATCCGTTTCGAACACAATAACGAAATTGCGTTTGGCACACTGCATGCGACACAAATTCAACTCTACGACGGCGACATGTTCGACCAGCCATCGCCTGTCAATCGGTCCGTTTCCATTGATGACGTGAGATTGCTCACGCCCTGCAAGCCGACCAAAATGCTTGCGTTGTGGAACAACTTTCATGCTACGAAAGAAAAGAACAACCTCCCCCAACCCCAACATCCATGGTATTTCGTCAAAACTGAAAATTCCTTTGCACCCGCCCATTCGGTTATTCGGCGACCCGACATCTGCAGCGGGAAAATTCTATTTGAGGGGGAACTCGGTATCGTGATCGGCAAGACCTGTCAAGCAGTGCCGGTCGAGGAAATAAAGCACTGTATATTCGGATATACCTGTATCAATGATGTGACCGCATTGGAATTTCTGTTCAACGAAGCCGCATTCACCCATTGGTCACGGGCAAAGTGTTTTGATGGTTTCGGTGTCTTCGGACCCACCATTGCGACGGGTATCGACCCCGATCATCTGACCGTCAAGACCTATCTGGTCGGCCCGGAAACCCAGCAGCGCCAAAATTATCCGGTCAGTGACATGCTCTTTTCGCCCCACCAAATTGCCAGTGCCATCTCGTATGATATGACGCTGTATCCCGGGGATATCATTGCCTGCGGCACCTCGTTGGGCGCCGGGGCGATGAAAGACGGCTGGAAGGTCGAGATTGTGATTGATGGGGTGGGCAGGCTCGTCAATACCTACCGCGAATGACCCGGATGCAGTGTATTGCCACGATCACAGCACCTCTCAAAACCGAACGGTGCCCAACCGTCAAATCGATGTTCCACTATCAGTGTTCCGGGCTACACCGACTATCCGGTGAAACGTTTAACCGGCGATGTCGTTGACCGCCTCCAGTTTTTCACTGTCCGGATAAACACTGACCCTGGGGACGATACCTCGGGCAATTTCATCTTGCATCGCTTCCCAATATTGGGTTCCGAGCAGTGCTTGATGTCTTGTGTTGAACACATGGCGCATGGACCGATAGGGTAGACACAGGCCGGTGGTCAATTCTTCAGGCAAAAAAACCACCCCCTCTTCAAAATACCAGTCCGGAATCTCTTCTTCTCCCTCGACTCGATCAAGATTGGTCCTGATCTTCACCTCGGATAACACCTCCAAGGCATCATAATCATACAAATACACCTTGGAATACATCGTGACACCATAGTTTCTGGCATCCAGGTCCTTATTGAAAATGTTGGCCGCCGCGTTGTTTTTGATACAGTATCCCAGGTTGATCATCACCGTTTCGGCCTGCCTCGCCGAAGCGGTTTTCAGATAAACCGGCAACGGGATGAGTTTCCTTTGAACAATCAGGTAGCGGAAAATAATCGCGTCATCGTCATCAATGACACTGTGACTGGCATACGTCAGGATTTCTCGAAGCAATGCGGCATCAAACCAGATTTTGGGCACGCGAAGCTTATAAAAGATGATACTGTCCAGCATGCTGTCAGTGCGGTTGATCTGATGTACCTCGGTATATTTTTTAAGAACAGACTCAACCCCCTCAAACTTGCCCCATTTGTATTGCGCCGTCGGCACATTGCGCACCACTTTCAAATGGTAAGCTGAACCCGGTGTTGCGAAGCCGATGGAGACCGTGCCTCTGGCCCCCTGGGAAACCGTTAACCGCTCGCCGCTGTCTCTGATTTCCTGTTCAATCTCATTGATTACCGCCACCTTGCCTAGATGATTGTATCCGATCGTTGAATAATGCAGCCCAATGGGACGCATGGGCATAATGCTTTTAAGAAAAGCACATAATTCGTGATAATAATGATTGGTCACGTGGAAATTGGCCAGTGTCGAGCTGAACATGTTGTGTGCATACGTGATGCTGGTAATGACCGCATCGGCATAAATTCCCCTTTCCCCATTGAGCAATGCGATGATAAAGGGACGGTACTTGTGTCCCTTAAAGTCAAAGCGCCCGACAAGATAGCCGCCCCGGTTCCGATAAAAACCCGCCTTGAACATTTGAATGGATTCCGGGCAGGACACAGCCCCAATATCGAGCTTGAGGTTCCGTCTGACCCGTTCTAAAATCAGCTGGGCATCCCGCTGCCTGTCTTCATAGGGAACCGCAAACCGCTCGGTACCGAGCACCTGATCCATCGTATCCAGCGTCATACGGCCGTTTAACTCGATTTCCAGATAGCATTCATGGGCCTGACCCGGGGGCAGTTTCTTCAGGTGATGGGACGAATAGTCCTCTGCTCTCCACTCACTTAGATAAATTTTCCGCCGGACCGAATGCAAATAGGCCAGTGACAAATCGGAATGATATCTGTCCTGCGTGATTTCCCGGTAACGTTGCTCAATATCGTTCCACAGTGCTTCCCGCTTTCGGATCACCGGATACTTGGTGGTAATTTCCTCGCTGAGTTGTTTGATGCTGACGCTGTACAGTTGCAACCGCAAACTGCTTAATTGCAAGGATTGCCGGTGATTGCGCGCTTCAAACGCCTGTTTGGCAAGCCGTGGGATGTCACAGAATTGTCCGTAAAACAGGTCAAATTCCTGACACAGCGACTCGATTATACGGTTTTTGATCTGGTTCACTGGGTCATATTCAAATCGGTGTCACGCATTTCTCCGTGCTGCCACAGGACTTTCCGTCGTCAACGTTCCGCATGAATCAACCCGCGGACTGGCAACATACTAGGACGATGCTTTGTCCGTCACATCCTTCACTGTCTTCACCAGGCAAAAACACCCGGAGAGGGACGATCCGGTGACCGATTTCGGGCTTACTGCTTCAAAACGATCTGTGTCTGACACTTTTGGCCACCGCGGATTTGCTGACAAGATCGAAATAACCCCGACCCGTCTTTTTCCGTTTTCGCCTCAATCGAAAACCCATCAACAATACAAAGACAACTCCATAGATCATGGGTTCGGTATCATCCACCCTGGTTATCCATAAAAAATGGACCACGCCGCATACTCCGGCAACATAGACACCCTTGTGCAATCGGTTCCATGCATGACCCATCCTTCTTCGTATCGCCATGGGCGATGTGACGGCAAGGCCGAACAGAATGACGAATCCCAAAAATCCGACGGTGATATACGGTCGGTCCAGGATATCCTCGTACAGGAAGGTAAAACTCAACGCAAGGTCAAATACCAGATAAATCACAAAATGCAAACCCACATAAAAAAAACAGTACAGTCCAATCAAACGCCGGAAATGAATCAGCCATCCTGATCGACTCACTTGGGCGAGCGGGGACACCGCCAGGGTCAACAACAGTATTCGCAAACCCCATTGTCCTGTTTCATGCGTCAGTGTCTCGACGGGATTGACGCCCAACGCCTGACCGGCATACCTAAAAATCAGCCAGGCGAGCGGCGTCAGTGCCAATACATGGATAACCGGCTTATAGATCCATCTGATTTTTTTTATCCCGGGCGAACGCATTGCATTTAATAAAACCGGGTGAGATCCATGTCCTTGTAAAGATGGGCAACCTGTTCCTCGTAACCGTTGAACATGAGTGTGTCCCGCTTGAAATATTCGCCGATACGACGTTCCCGACTTTGACTCCAGCGGCGATGGGGTACCGTCGGATTGACATTCGAATAAAACCCATATTCACGGGCATTGGCCAGGTTCCAACTGGTCGGCGGTTCGGCTTCCGTAAATGAAATGCGGACAATAGATTTGATGCTTTTGAATCCGTATTTCCAGGGTACAACCAGTCGAAGCGGTGCACCGTTCTGATTCGGCATGACTTTCCCATACAGACCGACTGCCAGCAGGGTTAGCGGATTGAGTGCCTCATCAAGTCGCAGTCCTTCGCGATAGGGCCAGTCCAGCACCCGACTGCGTTGTCCCGGCAGTGGATTGTCCTGATCATAAACCGTCTCAAAAGCCACATACTTCGCTTTACTCGTCGGCGCAAACCGTTTGACCAGATCCGCAAGCGGAAAACCTACCCAGGGAACCACCATCGACCACGCTTCCACGCAGCGCAGCCGATAGATTCGTTCTTCCAGTGCATGCGGTTTGAGAATATCCTCAAGACTGTATATCCCCGGTTTGTCACATTCCCCATCGATCGTCACCGACCACGGGTCGGTACTCAATGCGTCTGCATTGCGGACCGGGTCCTCCTTGCGCGTTCCAAGTTCGTAGAAATTGTTATACGAACTGATTTCCTCAAATGTATTTAATTCCTCGCCTTCCAGACGATACGTCGTCTCAGCCGATTCGATCCGCCCTGCCAGACCCGCGACCGCCGCCCAGGCCAATGTGGGAAAGTACGTCGCAAGCGAAAGTCCAGCCCCGCTGGCCATACCGCGTTTAATGAACTGACGACGTTTTTTATACAGTTGTTCATCGGTGACCTGATTTTCACTGATGTCATCATTCTGTTTTTTGTTGATCTGGATCACTTGTCCTCCCCCCATGCGTTCATTCAGTATTAGTTGTCTTTGGTCCACGATAGTTCCAGCCGTTGGCTCGCCCCGGTCATTGTCACCCATGGGTGTAGCCAATCCAAACTGTCCGTCCACTTTGCATCCAGATGGCGTATCAGGAAAGCCAACCGACATGGGGTTGACAAATCAACTCTGCCCACGCTGGATTGGCACACAATCCGACAACACATCAGATCATACCACGGGGATTGACGAGGCACTCACTGCCGACCTCATCCACCCGACAGACAACTCTTAGATCAACACGACAGAAAATCGATAGCCGCAATTACAAAAAGACTGCTCCCTACAGGCTCCTACAGGCTGATGTCAACCGGAGACAATTCGGATACAATTCGGATACAATTCTGCCATAGCACTAAAGATGGATCAGTTTGGCGTGTTTTGACACGAGGTGACCGGCAGATTGGATTGTTGTCCGATCATTGGTAATTTTGCACAAAAAGAGATGGGCTGGAATATTGAGGACATTATGATTTCGAGAAAGATTCTTTTTGCTCCGCTGGCGGCACTGGCGTGCGTCTTCGCAATGCCCGTGATGGCCGCAGAAGACGAATTTGAAGTGGAATTGGCAATCCCTTCGGAAATTGAGGGTCAGGTCGATCCCTTCGGCAGGGCACCGTCTTTCACCGTCCGTGCTTATAATGGAGCACACACTCTGTCAGGCTCCTGGTACCAGAGCGGCCTTTGGCACAGGTGGTTGGTTTATACCCCTTCTCAGGCTGTCAGAGATAGAGGTCTGTTTAGCAATGGAGATCAGTGGGCTTACAGCATAGTGGGAACCAACGGAGACGACCGGGTTCGGGCGCAGAAGTACAAGGACCAGAGATTGGATTTCGAACCGGACATGCCGGAGGGTCTGGAGTACACCATGCAAATCAATACGGATGAGGCCGGCGTCGACATTTTTACTGGCGGGGGCAACGACACCGTCTACGGGAGTGACGGAAATGACCAGATCAGCCCGGATGGTAACGTGCATAAGCAAGGGAAGACCAGCTCGACGTGGAGTGGGTCGTTCGAGGAACTGGGTTGCTGGGAAAGCACCGCACAGAAGCAATGCGAGAAGCTGACCGACACGGGAACCAAGCGCTATTACGGCAAGGACGGCGATGACCTGCTGCAGGGTGGGTCGGATGATGACCTTCTGATCGGTGGCCGGGGCAACGATCGGCTTTACGGCGGTGCGGGAGACGATATATTGCGAGGCAACCGGGGCGACGACTATCTGTATGGTGAGGCGGGCAACGACCGGCTTTATGGCGGCCGGGGTAACGACCGGCTTGACGGCGGCACCGGCAATGATTTCCTGTGGGGAGGTCGTGGCCGCGACCGGCTTACCGGTGGCCCGGGCTCGGACTTCATGAACGGCTCGGCGGGGCACGACATATTCGACTTGCATGGCAACGAGGAAGGAGATCGTGACGTGATCCTGGCTGATCGTGACGACAACATAAGGAGTCAGCCCCTATGGCAGGGGGTACAACGTATCGCCATCGGCGACGTGACCCTGCCGAATATTTCGATCGGGGGCTGGAGCTATACTCTGGATGCCAACAAATTGAAGGACTTTGCCTACCGGGTGGACGGGGCGGATATCATCTACTGGAAGAATTGACAATTTCGCCGTCATGCGGTGACGGCGATTCTGGCGGGCTGTCTGGACACAGCTATATCGGGTAAAACGACTGTGTTGTTGTATCTGGCAGGGTTGCAGGACGATTAATCGCCACTCCCGATTGATAAACCCGAACATTGGTTTGAAATTCATCGTGTAGTGCATTTTCCTGCAATCCTTGATCCAGTAGCCCGGATACAGCCCGTCCAGGCGCATATCGTTGACATAGTCGAGTTGCTTGATGATGGCGTAAGTGCCCAAGTTGCGCTGTCTGGCCTGTCTCGACGCATTCTTGTAGACCGGTCGTTTCTGCCCCCGGCGTTGCGTTGTTAACCGGGGGCGAACAGCGTTCGGTCAAGTCGGCGCTCATTTTCCGATATTACAGTCTTGCGGCTTGATTTTTATGCGCTCCGTTACGCTAACCTGCGTTTTTGTTTGCTTCATCCTGTTTGCCGGAACGTCCTCCACCGCTTTCGCCGAGACATTGCCACTGTCATCTGATCCACCGGCGGGCAATGCAAGAGCGCTGATTGAGCGGGGGCAGTTCACCGAGGCGCTGGCGGTCTTGCGTCCGCTGGCACTCAACCATCCGGACCGAACGGATGTGCTGTTTCTGGTCGGTCTGGCCACACTCGGCGTTGCGCAACGCCCGGAAACACCCGCATCGAACCGAACCGGGTTGCTTGATGAGGCCATCGCGGCGTTTCACACCATTCTGATCGACCGGCCGGAGCTGGTGCGGGTGCGTCTGGAGCTGGCGCGCGCATTCTTTCTCAAGGGCGAGGATGCCTTATCGCGCAAGCATTTCGATCGCGTGCTGGCCGGCGAGCCGTCCTCGGCGATCGTTGCCAACGTGCAGCGTTTTATCGAGGCTATGCGCGCACGTCGGCGCTGGAGCGGCTATTTCGGCGTGATGTTAGCGCCGGATAGCAACATCAATGCGGCTTCCGATGCCGGGACCATCTATGTTTACGGTCTGCCGTTTCGGCGCGACGCGGACTCGGGTGCGCGCACGGGCCTGGGTGTTGTGTTATGGGGTGGCGGCGAGTATCAGCATCCGTTGAGCCATCGGCTGCGACTGCGGACGGGGACCAACATCACGCTCAGGGAATATGGCGGACGGGACTTCGACCAGACTGCGCTGTCGGTTTATGCCGGGCCGCGCTGGCTGGTCGGCCGGTCGACGGAGACCAGTGTGCTTGGCAGCGTTCGTCGTCGCTGGGCAGCCAGCCAGCAGTATTCGCGCGAGCAGGGAGCCCGGGTTGAGACAGCCCATCGGTTCTCCGGGCGCCTGGTTGGCCATGGGTGGGTGTCCTGGCATCAACGGGACTTCGACCGGGACAAGCATCTGGAGGGCTCTCACACCGCGCTGTCCCTGAGCCTGCGTTGGCAAGCGACGCCAACGATGCAGACCCATGCGCAGGCTGGCTATGCGAAGGAGCAAACCGAATCAATCATATGGCGAAACGCCAGCAAGTGGCTACGGCTCGGTGCCGCCTTCGCGTTGCCGCGAGGCTTCACCGTGGGGGGGAGCACCGAGTGGCTGTGGACCGATTACCAGGGTGATTGGGCGCCGTTTACGCTGGACGGCAGCCCTCGCGCGGACCGCACATGGATTCTCCGAACCTCGGTATTCAACCGCGCATTGACGGTCTTCGGCTTCAGCCCGAAGCTCGCGCTGGTCAGTGAAGTACGACAATCTACCGCCCAGCTTCACGATTACAGGAGAAACCGTGCAGAACTGCAGTTTGTGCGTCAGTTCTGAGGACTCAGTTCTGAGGACTCGTTCTAAGGACTCGATTACTTTGTTCTTATCTTCGATTATAGTAATGTACCTTCCATTTAACGCCCTCCGTAAATTTCAATGCCAGACAAGATAGTTGACCTGCGAAGTGATACCGTCACGCAGCCCTGTGACGGTATGAAGGCTGCCATGATGGCCGCCAGACTCGGTGATGATGTCTATGAGGAGGATCCGACTGCGATTGCCCTTCAAGAGACGCTGGCACGGATGACCCATAAACAGGCGGCGCTGTTTTTCCCATCCGGCACCCAGAGCAATCTGGCTGCCCTGTTGAGTCACTGTCAACGAGGGGACGAATACATTGTCGGCCAAAATGCGCATACCTACAAATATGAAGGGGGCGGCGCTGCCGTACTGGGCAGCATCCAGCCACAACCTATCGAGCACCAGCCTGACGGGACCATCGACCTGGCCAAGGTGGAACAGGCCATCAAGGCGGACGATTTCCATTTTGCCAGAACACGACTGCTTGCCCTGGAAAACACCATTGGTGGCCGGGTTATTCCCCTGGACTACATCCAAGAGGCAAAACAGCTGGCCCGATCACATGACCTGGGATTGCATCTGGACGGTGCCCGGGTTTTTAATGCCGCCGTCGAACTGGATATCGATGTCTGCGAGATCACCGAGCCTTTCGACTCAATTTCAATCTGCCTGTCCAAGGGACTGGGGGCCCCGATCGGATCCGTGCTGTGCGGTTCCCGGTCATTGATTGATCAGGCCCGGCGGTGGCGCAAAATGGTGGGCGGTGGCATGCGTCAGGTCGGCCTGCTGGCCGCAGCCGGATTGTTTGCATTGGAACACAATGTCAGTCGGCTGAAGGAAGACCATCAACTCGCCCGTTACCTGGCGGACAAATTGCGGCATATCGAACACCTTGATCTCGTCGACGGTCAAGCCCATACCAACATGCTTTTTGTGAATCTGAAGGACGGGCGACAGGATGCCTTTTTGGCGTATGGCGCAGAAAATGGCATCCTGTTTGGTGGACGAAACCCCCTCCGTATGGTCACTCACAAGCAACTCGACAAGACGGATATTGATCACGCGGTCAACATTTTGACGGGTTTTTTTACCTAGCGCTTTTCACAATGCTGTGATCCAAACCAGCCAAACTGACCGTGCTTCGCCGATCCTTTGCCCAATATCCCGCGCTGGTTGTGAGCGTCCTCTTTAAGCGTGATAGCCGATCCTGGCCTCGACATCCTGATCGATCTCGGTGCCGGCCGTGGTCAGTTCGCCCGTTCAACGACAGACCAAATAAAATAGAAATCGGGCCCGAAAACAACGTAGACTATGCCCTGTCATTGTACCCGGAATGCACCGCATGAGAGCCTCGCAACAACTGTTAGCCACACTCAAAGAAACACCTGCTGATGCAGAAATCATTAGTCACCAACTGATGCTGCGAGCTGGATTGATCCGAAGATTGGCAGCCGGCATCTACAGCTGGTTACCGCTCGGTGTCAGGGTGCTGCGGAAAATTGAGGCGATCATCCGAGAGGAAATGAATCGTTCTGGTGCCCAGGAGGTGTTGCTGCCCGGTGTTCAACCGGCTGAGTTGTGGCAGGAGTCCGGCCGCTGGGAACAGTACGGACCGGAATTGCTGCGCCTGAAGGATCGCCATCAACGGGATTTTTGCCTGGGACCGACCCATGAAGAAGTAATCACCTTGCTGGTGAAAAACGAAATTCGCAGCTATCGTCAGCTACCTGCAAACTTTTATCAGATACAGACCAAGTTCCGGGATGAAATCAGGCCCCGCTTCGGTATTATGCGGGGCCGGGAATTCATCATGAAGGATGCCTACTCCTTTCATACCAGCCACCAGTCGCTGGCGGAGACCTACCGCGTCATGTACCAGACCTATTCGACGATTTTTGACCGGCTTGGCTTGAAATACCGTGCCGTGGTGGCCGACAATGGCAGTATTGGCGGAGATGCCTCGCATGAATTCCATGTGCTCGCCGACTCGGGCGAAGATGTCATCGCCTTTTCCGACACGGGTGACTATGCCGCCAATATTGAATTGGCAGAAACAGTGCCGCCACAGGAAAAACGACCGGAACCGACGCAGGCAATGCGCCTGGTCGACACCCCGAACGTAAAAACCATCAAGGCGCTGGTCGAACAGCATGGCCTGCCTATTGAGAAAACGATCAAGACACTGATCGTCAGGGCCGCAGGCGACGATGAACACCCGCTGGTGGCATTGCTGATCCGGGGAGATCATCAGCTCAATGCCATCAAGGCCGCAAGATTGCCTGGGGTGGCCAGTCCACTGGTACTGGCAGATGAGTCCGAGATCCGCCAGGCGATCGGTGCCGGTCCCGGTTCATTGGGCCCGGTCAACCTGCCGATTCCATTTGTGGTTGACCGGTCTGTTGCCGTGATGTCGGATTTCGGCGCAGGGGCCAATATTGAAGGGAAACATTATTTCGGCATCAATTGGCATCGCGACCTGGTACTCGGAGAAGTGGCTGATATCCGCAATATCACTGAAGAGGATCCGTGCCCCGATGGCCATGGTCACTTCACGATCGCCCGCGGCATCGAAGTGGGCCATATCTTCCAGCTCGGCAAAAAATACAGTCAGGCAATGCAGGCCACGGTACTGGATGAAGCAGGCAGCGCAGCGGAAATGTTCATGGGCTGCTATGGCATCGGTGTTACCCGGATTATCGCCGCAGCCATCGAACAGAACCATGACGAAAAAGGCATTATCTGGCCGGATGCCATTGCGCC
Source organism: Candidatus Poriferihabitaceae bacterium (assembly GCA_965214625.1). Taxonomy (GTDB): domain Bacteria; phylum Pseudomonadota; class Gammaproteobacteria; order Arenicellales; family Poriferihabitantaceae. Next base: position 1,116,773 of record OZ243962.1, read on the forward strand.
GTACGATGTTGCCATCATTCCAATCGGAATGCACAAGTCGGCGAAAATCAAAACCGCCGCCGAACAGCTTCACGATCAGATTGAGCAGGCCGGATTCAGTGTGCTGCTGGACGACCGGGATGAACGGCCGGGGGTCAAATTTGCCGACATGGAACTCATTGGCATTCCCCATCGGCTGGTGATCGGAGAGCGCAGTCTTGACACGGGGTTGCTTGAATACCGACATCGCGCCACCGGGGAGAAACGGGACATTGAAACAGATTGTTTCATCAAGGTACTGCAGGAACTCAGGTCATGACCGGTTCCGCCGCCTTCGGATTTTTGCCCCGGTGGCCCAGGTGATGCCCCGTTTTGTCAGGCGGCACCTTGATGCCCTTGCCGGGGGCCCGATCACCCCAGGACAGGCTGAACGGTCTTGGCCCACTGTGACAGATAATCCGTTCAGACCGACATGAACAGTGGTTCCCTGTTTCACCCGTCAACCGCAAAAAAATCCTTCCCAATGGGTAAAACTGCTATAATGGAGCCTTATTCAGCGGCCTATGAGTTGGTTTGCCGCAAATTTATTCTAACTGCCGCCATACGGTGGCATTTTTTTGTATGAGGTCGAATATGTCAGGTGCAGTGGAAACCGGAACCGTGAAATGGTTTAACGATGCCAAAGGTTTTGGGTTTATTAAAAGAAAGGGAGAGCCGGATGTATTTGTCCACTACCGGGCCATCAACGGTGAAGGCCGCAGAACCTTGACCGAAGGGCAACAGGTCACGTTCAGCGTGACCCATGGCGCAAAAGGCCCTCAAGCAGACAACGTCACCCCCCTGTAGCGAGGGAAGCGACAGGCCGGCTGTCGACCGGTCAATACCCACTGCGTGCAGTGCCGTCCTTGCCTGCAACTCCCCGACAACCCCAAGACGGTTTGCTCAAAACGTGCATCACAAACAATCGAACTCTCCCTTATCAGACCGGTCAGCAAGGGGGCGTTGATGCGCCGTTTCATTTTGCCGTCCTGATTTTCAATGATCCCCTTGGTCTGATACATCGTAATGCCACTGTCACTGAAAGAATACGGCGCTATCTGGGATGATCACGGAATGGGCGAGCAATCAGTGACCGTGACCCTGTCTCAAACAAAGCGCCGGCTTGCGAATCGGTCATCATGCTGATAAATCTCGACAATCTGAGTACGGCGCAAACGTACTTCACAATGACCCAGACCGTCATTCCAAGGCCCATTGCCTGGATACTGACTGAAAACCGGAAAGGCAATTACAATCTCGCCCCTTTTTCCTATTTCAACGCAGTCTGCAGTGATCCGCCGTTGGTTGCTTTTTCCATCGGACTGCAACCAGATGGCACGTCGAAAGATACATTGGTCAATCTCTCAGCCCGACCTCAATGTGTTGTCCATATTGCCAGTTGCGACCAACTCGCTGTGTTGAATCAAACATCAGCGACACTGCCCCCCGGTGAATCAGAGGTGCTCGCATCCCATATCGATCTGGTCGATCAAGAAGGCTTTTCGATCCCCCGTATTGCTGATTGCAAGATTGCCTTTATGTGTGACATCGATCAGATTCAGGAAATCGGGAACCATCGCCAGTCCCTCATCCTTGCCCGGATCCTGTGTATTTATATCGAGGACAGCTGTACCGGCATGGATTCCAACGGTCGTCTCAAGGTGGATGCCACCAAGATCCTTCCCTTGGCCCGGCTGGGGGCCAGTCAGTATGTGTCGTTTGGTGAAGTGCTCAGCATTCAAAGACCCCGTTAATTTGACTTGCCAGAGCCAGCAAAATCAACCCGAAACAAAGGCTTTCATTCTCGTTGTTCGAGATCCCGGCATCCGTCCGGTCGCTATACCGATGTCATGTCATGCCACTGCCTATTGAATCCATTACCGAGGGAAACACTCGTCTCAATGCCGACAACATTTGCCCTACATCATTGTAATCTACCGGTATCAGACTGACCCCCTCTTGAGTTTGTGCCGCCAAAGTGGGAAAACCCTGGACACCCAGTCGATGCACCAGACTGATTTCACCGAGCAAGGTCTGTTGGGTTACCATCGATACCAGGTCGTGCCTGAATCGGTCCTGATTGAGACCCAGACAATCCGCAAGGTCCAGCAGTGTCTCGACATCCGAAGGATTTCTTGATTCCAGATAATAGGCCCTTTGTATCGCATGGGTCATCATCTCATCAAACTGTATTCCCTGGAAACGTGCCGCGATCACCGCACGACAGCCCGGGTAGGTCGAACGTCTTGGTTGGCAGGTCTCCCAGAATGCATGATTGAAACGTACCTCCGGAATCATCGATTCGATATGAAGCCAGGTCTGACGCAACTGCTTTTTCATCGGCTCAGCCATCGGCTGATCGGAATCGGGGGCCAATCCACCCAATAGCCTGACAACCTGCACCGCAGGCGGTATCACACAAAGCAGTTTTTCCAGGACAGTGCGAAATCCCCAGCACCAGCTGCACATCGGATCGTGCACATAATACAGTGTCGGACGCAGCTGTGTTGTCACCATGACCCGGCTCAGCGTCCACCGGCGATATCAATAAACGTACCGGTACAGTAGCTGGACTGATCGGACAATAACCACATGATGGCGCGGGCGACCTCATCCGATGTACCGGGGCGTTTCAACGGAATGGTACTTCTGATACGTTCCAGCCGATTCGGCTCCCCCCCGCTTGCATGCATTTCGGTATCGATAAATCCCGGTCGCACGGCATTTACCCGGATTCCTTCCTGGGCGACTTCATTCGCCAACCCTCTTGTGAAGGTATCAATGGCCCCCTTCGAAGCCGCGTAATCAATGTATTCGCCGGCAGAACCGATTCTCGATGCGGCCGATGAAACATTGACAATGATACCGCCACGACCCCCCCGGCTTTTTGCCATGCGTCTTACCGCTTCCCTGGCACATAGCAAACTGCCGCGCACATTGGTCGCAAAAACCCGATCAATCCGCCCCGCATCCATGTCAACCAATGCCATTTGCGTTTCGAGTATCGCCGCATTATTGACCAGTCCATACAGTCTGCCGGGGTGTTTCTGGACTCTGTCGAACAAACCAACCACGGACGGTTCATCCGCCACATCCGCCTTGATGCAAAAGGCCATTCCGCCCTGTCTTTTTATGTCGCCGACCACGCCTTGCGCTGCAATGTCGTTGTTCAGGTAGTTAATACAGACCACATAACCCCGGGATGCGGCCAGTCTGGCCGTTGACGCACCAATCCCCCGACTGCCACCGGTCACAATAATGATCAGCGGCTCTCCACTGTCATTCTGCGTCTGCGGCAAGTCACTTCCGGTACTCATGGACAGATAATCGCGATCATCGGTGTTGCTCGTGCAATCGATTGTACACGGGGACAACATACAAAAAACACAACCGTTGTACGCTCTTCTTTCTTATCGCATTCAAATCGGTTTTTTTGCAATGATAAAACTGCTGGTTCCAGTCGGTGCCTCGCAATTACTGCTGAGCACCGACAGACCCCCAAACAGGTCCAGCAATTCGCCGTCCTGTAACACATAATGTGGATTGAAATCCGGCTTCTCGAGTAAAAACCGCCGGTTGAATGTTTTAAAGAATATCAATCCATTCGGCTTCAATGCGGCAATTAATGTGTCGATCAATGACCGCTGGAGGTACCGAACCACCGAAATAAAATCAAAACGATGTGGCGGCAGCACGGCATTTTCCAGATCCATGACGGCAGACAACACGGGCAGATTGAAATGATCAGCCGACCGGGCACAGCACCTGAGCCCCTCCAAAGAACCATCGATGGCCACGACCGTATAACCCCGTGTTGCCATATACAGGGCATTCGCGCCTCTTCCACAAGCCACCTCCAACGCCAGGCCACGCTTGCGGCAGTGGACAACGCCGTCGAGTTCGGCCTCTCCCTTCGGATAAACCAGTTCCGACTGCCTGGCCAAATACTTTTTGTCCCAACGTGCCAGATCAGGATTAACAAACATGATCGAATGGCTGGACTTCCACCTGCTCCCCGGCCTCAACGCCCGCCGACTCATCCGGTAAAATAATATAGCAATTCGCCCGACTCATGGAACTCAAAATTCCCGAGCCCTGCTCTCCGGTTGACCTGACGACCGTTTCCCCCCGCTCGTCAAGCGAAAGCACACCCCGCTGATATTCCATTCTTCCCGGGCGTTTTCTCAATTTGGTCAGTGATTTTACGGTCAGCTTGAGCGGAACCGCATATTTTTCACCGGCTAATTGCCTTAACGCAGGCTTGACAAACAACTGGAACGTGACCATCACGGAGACCGGATTCCCGGGTAGCCCGAAAAACAAACTATTCCTGACCTTGCCAAAAGACAACGGCCGTCCCGGTTTGATCGCGACCTTCCAGAAGGTCACATCCCCCAGCTGATCCAGCATTTGCTTGACATAATCCGCATCCCCCACCGATGCCCCGGCGGAGGTAATCACCATATCGGCGCAGTTCGCGGCCTCGACAATCGCCTCGGCAACCGCATCCGCATCATCCTCGATGATGCCAAGGTCCACGGTGTCGACACCAAGATCTGACAGCATAGCGTAGAGCGTATAACGATTTGAATCATACACTTCCCCCAGACGCAATGCGGTCCCCACCGATCGAAGTTCGTCGCCATTGGAAAAAAAGGCCACTCGCGGGCGCCTTAACACGGGCAACTCCGAAAAACCGAGTGAAGCGGCCAGCCCCAGATGGGAGGCTCCCAGCCGGACACCGGCAGCAATCGTCACGTCGCCGACTTTGATGTCTTCTCCCGCATAACGGACATTAGCCCCCTTTTTCTCTCCGCCCGGCACGGTGACACGGGTTCCCTGCTTTTGCACTCGCTCCTGCATCACAACGCTGTCGGTCCCGTTTGGCATGACCGCACCGGTCATGATTCGCACACACTGTCCTTGTTTAACCTCTCCCTGGTAAGGCTTTCCGGCAAACGCGATACCGACCACCTCAAAGCACCGGGAACCCGTCAAGGGGAGCGCCTCCCCGGACAGGGCATAGCCATCCATCGCTGAATTGGTATGATTGGGGACATTCACCCGACTGATCACATCTTGTGCCGCAACCCGGCCCAACGCGGTTCTCAGTGCCACCGTTTCAGTCGTCGAAATCACGGGCACGGCTTCGAGTATTCGCTGTAACGCTTCCGTCGCAGAAATCGACAACGGATCAAAATCACATGACACCGGCTGGTCTGGCTGACGCATCTTGCCTCTCATTGTACTTTGCCCATGTTCAGTAACACGTCAGGTGTTGTCCCCACGGTGCCACTCCCCGGATTTTCCGCCCGCCTTGTACACCAGTCGAATCTGGCCGATCTCCATGGCCCGGTCAACCGCCTTGCACATATCGTAGATAGTCAAAAGGGCAACCTGCGTGCCGGTCAAGGCTTCCATTTCAACCCCGGTGCGTTCGCTGGTCTGGGTGGTCGTTCGACAACGGACGCTGCTGCTGTCCCGGTCTATATCGAGGTCGACATTGACCCGGGTCAACATGATCGGATGGCAAAGAGGGATCAGCTCAGCCGTTCGTTTGGCGGCCATGATTCCGGCCACCCGCGCAATCGACAACACCTCCCCTTTTTCATGCTGTCCACTTTCGATCATTGCCAGCGTCTGCGGCTTCATGACGATCCGACCCTCGGCAACGGCCTTGCGATCACTGACCGGCTTGTTCCCGACATCCACCATCTGAACCTGTCCTTTGGTATCAAGATGGGTTAACCTGTCCTGCTCATTCATATCTGTCATGTCGATTTTTATCTCTATCCGGAGTATTGTAGTGGTACGGCATCGATTTTAAAACTCACAGAAATCAACCGACCCATGATTCCCACCCCCCACTGTCCAAAGAGCATACCGTGCACGAAGACTCAATCGTCTTTTCCATCTTTCTGATTTTCAGCGGTGCCGCCGTGCTGGCAACGGTCGCGCTGTATCTGCGTCAGGCGATGCCGGTTGCCTATCTGGTACTGGGGGTCATTTTAGGCCCATGGGGCCTGTCCCTGGTCACCGATGCCGACCTGATTCAGGATATCGCACGTATTGGCATCATATTTCTGTTGTTCCTGCTGGGACTCAATTTGCCGCTTCAGAAACTCATCCAACTGCTCAGGGAAACCACGCATGTCACCGTGTTTTGCACCCTGATATTCGGGGGTGTCGGGGCCGCGGTCGCCTGGGGTTACGGATTACCCCTCACCGATATTCTGGTGGTCGGCATTGCGGTGTCACTGTCCAGTACCATTATCGGTCTGAAACTGCTCCCGACGACCGTCCTGCATCACCGACATGTCGGAGAGGTGATCATCAGTATACTGCTGTTGCAGGATTTGATCGCCATCATTGCGTTACTGGTCATCCAGGGAGTGACTCACGGCCAAGTCCCGATACAGGGCATTGTGTTGACCTTTGCCGCCTTGCCACTACTCGGTCTGGTGACGTGGCTCGGACAGCGCTTTGTGCTGTTGAAATTACTGCGCAAGTATGACCGTATCCAGGAGTATGTCTTTCTGATCACAATCGGCTGGTGTCTGAGTATTGCCCAATTGGCCGAAACCATGCACCTGTCTTATGAAATCGGCGCCTTTGCCGCCGGCATTGCGATCGCGACCAACCCCATCGCCCTTTACATTGCAGAAAACCTGAAACCACTGCGGGATTTTTTTCTGATCATGTTTTTCTTCGGACTGGGAGCCGGGTTTGATATTAGCGCAGCGGTGGAGGTTGTCATCCCGGCGCTGCTGATCGCAGGGAGTCTGCTGCTGCTAAAGCCACTGGTCTTCCGCACCTTGCTGATCAACCAGTCCGAAACCGACAAGCTGGCCTGGGAAATCGGTATCCGACTGGGTCAGATGAGTGAATTTTCCCTGCTTATCGTCTTTGTTGCACTGCAAGGCGGCCTCATCTCCAACGACACGTTCAACATCGTACAGATGGCAACGATCCTGTCATTCATCGTCTCGGCCTACTGGATTGTCATTCGATATCCAACACCGATTGCACTGGATGACCGACTCAGAAGAGATTGACCGGGATCATTCAATCACCGTTCGCGCGCAGCGGGGGCATGACGTCACTGGAACAAACTGGCGTACCGGGCATAGCCCTCTGAGTCAAGATCTTCCTTGCCAATGAAACGCAGGGCAGCGGAATTCATGCAATAGCGTAGTCCGGTCGGGGCCGGACCATCCTTAAAGACGTGACCCAGATGCGAATCAGCGTGGACACTGCGCACTTCTGTCCGGGGAAACAGCAGTTTAAAGTCGGTTTTGGTTTTGACATTCTCTGGGACCAGCGGCTGGGTAAAACTGGGCCAGCCGGTACCCGAGTCGAATTTGTCCAACGAGGAAAACAACGGCTCACCGCTCACGATGTCGACATAGATGCCGTCGCGTTTTTCATCGTGATACGCATTGTGAAACGGCTGTTCTGTGGCATCGTGTTGGGTCACCTGGTACTGGATATCCGTCAACACCGCTCTTAATTCGGCATCAGAGGGTTTGACATACGGTTTGTCCGATTGTTTTGCCTGTACGGTTGTCATTTTCGCCTCACTTATTTCGTTGCCCAAATCCAGCTCCAGATCATCCCCCCATGCACGCGCCAGAAACTGGTCTCTGCCCGATCCATATCGATAGGTCTTGTACCGACCCGGATTCTTTTTATAGTAGTCCTGGTGATAGTTTTCTGCCTTGTAAAAGGCGGTCAACGGCTGGATTGCTACCTTGATCGGGGCCGAAAAACGTCCCGAGTCGATGAGTTGCTGTCTCGAGCGTATCGCCAGTTCCTGTTGTGCCGGGTTGTGATAGAAAATAACCGGACGATACTGTTTCCCCCGGTCCACGAACTGTCCGCGGTCATCGGTCGGGTCAATCTGTCGCCAAAATGACTGGAGCAGCTGCTCATAGCCGATGCGTTCAGGATCATAGTACACCCGGACCGTCTCGGTATGCCGGGTCTGACCACCCGCCACCTGGTCATACGTCGGGTTTTCACTGTCACCCCCGCTGTATCCGGACACCGCTTCGACAACCCCTGGCAGTTTTTCGAAGTCACTTTCCACACACCAGAAACACCCCCCGGCGAAGGTCGCCTGCTGCAGATGCGCATCGGCAACAAAGGCGGTATTGCGAGAAAGACCCTTTTCATGGTCGACAAACCCGGCCCCCAGCGCCAACAGGACCAGTGCCCCCAATACGCCCACTGAAACTTTCATTTCCATTCAATCTGAATACTCTTTAACTACGACATCGATCTTTCGATAGAGTTCATCGGACACCCGGTGATCAGCTGTATTACGGTTCTCTGCGGCTTGCCCCGGCATCAGGCTGCATCCAACAGGGCGATCAAGCCTTCGATATCGTCCAGCACCCGGTCTGCATGGGGCGCCAGTTCTGCCGCTCCATGTGCGCCGGTCAATACGCCCAGCGACATGGCCACCTGGGCGTTCCTTCCCATCTTCAAATCCTTGGGACTGTCGCCAACCATGATGATTTCCGATGACAGCAAGTTGCAATGCTGGCCAAATGCGAGCACCATCCCCGGATCCGGCTTCACCCCATGACCGCTGTCTGCGCCACAGACGAAATCAAAAAATCCGCTCAACCGGAGGATCCGCAGCATGCCGTGAGCATTCGCCTCATCGTCCATGGTCGCCAGACCAAGTATCAGGTTGCGATCACGTAATTGCCGAATAAAACCCGCCATGTCGTCCAGTACCGGGGCATAGTGGTTTGCGGCATCGGCGAATATCTTGGTAATTACGTCCCGTCTTGGCCTGTCCAGTGGCTGACCGATCTGTTGCCCCCAGTGTTCGAGAATCTGTTGGTTACTGCCGGACGCCAACAGTGAATCTGCCACCCAGCGGCCGGTTTCTTCGATATACCCTCCGGTTTGCATCAGGGTAGATGCCAGTGCCGGCCGACCCACGCTGTGCGCAAGATAACTGGTCGCCTCCTGATAGGGACGCAGCCAGGTCCGATTAAAATCCAGCAATGTCCCATCCTTATCAAACAAAATACCTTTGATCATTTTTATCGACCGTCTCCCGTGTTTTTAACGCAACGTGGACAGCGGACCCCTTCGCCGCTGTCGCGGCTGACTATCCTTCAATCTTAATCGAAGGTACCCAGCAGTAGCCATCCGGGTCCAACAGATAACATTCCCTGAGTCCATGTGGTTTGTCCCTCGTTTCCTGCAAGATGACATGCCCGGCCTGCCTGGCTTTTCGTTCTGCCACATCGGGGTCCACCTGATACAGACGCAGTTCAACCCCGCCCCCCCGCACTCCGTTTTCCGGCAGTATGCCCGGCAAGGGGTGTGCGTGATAGGTTGAATCAGCGTGCAACTGATAAAGAATCTTCCGATGCTGCAAGATGGCATAATCACAAGACAGCCTGAGTACTGCAAAATCAAACACGCTTTCAAGAAACCGCGCCGTCCGTTCGGTTTGCCTCACCAGAAGATTCAAACCAAACCCTTCGAGCAGATGACCCACCTCAACAGCGCTGAGTGATTCAAAATTTTCCACAACCGCCTCTTCCGATATGTCAACCGTCAATACCATACTGCCCATCCCGGACTCGTGCAACACACTCTTTCACCTGGACCGGAACCCCGCAAACCCCAAAGGATGACGTGCCTCGTCTGCCCTGTTTTCTTGATCGACACTCAAGTTGCATTCAATGCGCCGTCTGCTGACCGTCGATGGGGGCGGGATGAGCTTGTACTGCGCCAATCGCCTTGATCCGTTGCCTACGAATGGCCGCCTTGATCTGGTCCCCTTTGCGATACAAAGCAGCAATGGCACGGACATCAATGGACCGGGCCGCCTGATAACAGGTCAGTAACTCGGATTGTTCATACGCCTGTTCCTGAAAGTCAACCCGGCCACGTTCGAGTATGGCACAGCCGGTTGCGAACGCGGGGATCACTGACGGGTTTCTAAAGCTGTCCAGTTTTTCCAGAAGACCCAGAATCCGATCCGGGCCCAACGACCCCAATTGCAGATAATACGGGAAATAGCGGCACACCTGGGCGGCAAAAACCGGATACTTCCTCGGCAAATGCAACCGTTCACATAATACAGCGAGTTGTTTTACGCCGCGTTTTGGGTGTCCCTTGTGTGCAGGCAGTCGATTTTTTGGCGTCAGCCCTTTCCCAAGGGCATGGACCAGTACGGAAAACAAGATGCACGGATCATCGGTCATGGTTTCGGCGATATCAAGCAACCGCAGGGTATGCAGACCAACATCGGATTCAACATAACGGTCACGGCATTGTGGAATACCAAACAGCCGGTCCACCTCCGGCATGATTCGTCGCAGCGCGCCGCAACGCGCCAGCTCCCAAAAGAAAACCCGACAACTGCCGCCTCGAAGCGCGCTTTCGGTTTCTTGCCAGACACGTTCCGCAACGAGCGTATCGACTTCGCCGTTGTTCACCATGCGCCGGACCAACTGAAAGGTATCGTGTTCGATCCGAAAGTGCTGGCGATGGAAGCGAGCGGCAAATCGGGCAATCCGCAGTACTCTCACCGGATCTTCGGAAAACGCGTCGGACACATGCCGTATGCGCCCGTTCCGGATGTCCTCGATGCCACAAAAGGGATCAATCAGTTTCCCATCCCGATCCTTGGCAATCGCATTCATGGTCAGGTCGCGACGCAGCAAATCCTGTTCGAGTGTCACATGCGGGCCACTGGCGAATGCAAAACCATGATAACCGCTTGCGATTTTCTTTTCTGATCTGGCGAGTGCGAATTCTTCCCTTGTATCGGGATGGAGAAACACCGGGAAGGCTTTCCCCACTGGCCGGAAACCCCTTGCCACCATCTCCTCGGGGGTGGCACCGACCACGACCCAGTCCCGGTCCTTGACCTCCAGTCCCAACAGTTCATCTCGGACCGCACCGCCAACGAGGTAAACGTCCAGATCTTGCAGCGGATTAACCATTTCACCTGACTCTTGGGGCTGCCCGGGCACTCGAGATCAACGCTATGTTGATCCGTCCCTATTGTGTATTTCGAATGTTCCGTAGAATAGCGGGTTGATCGCCTAAAATCCAACATCACGACGGTCACGTCGTTCGCAAGGAGGCACCTGCTCAACACAACGGGTTAGAATACGATCATGCACAAAATCGAGGTACTTTCGGCTGTCCGATAGCCCGGTGGCTCAGCCTGTCGCCGGGTGACCCGCACTCAGTCTGTCTTTTTGGGACACCGGGGGCGTTTTGGCATGGTCAGGGATTCCGGGCCCAGATGCACCTGGCCGCGCTGCTTTGCGAGGTGTACCTGCCTTTCTCTTTCCAGAAAACGAGCCCGGTCATGGTCTGAATACCTGTCATAACAATGGGGACAACTTATTCCCTGCTGATAGTGTGGACTGTGCTTGTCCTGCGCCGAGACAGGGGTCCGGCAGGCATGACACTGATCATAACTGCCCTCATTGAGTTGATGATCGACAGCGACCCGGTCATCAAAAACAAAACACTCTCCACGCCATCTGGATTCGGCAACCGGCACGTCCTTCAAATAGGCCAAAATACCCCCTTTTAAATGGTAAACCGCTTCGAATCCCTGTTGTTTCAGATACGCCGTGGATTTTTCACAACGGATGCCACCGGTACAGAACATGGCTATTTTCCTGTGCCGTTCTGGGTCAAGGTGCCGCTCGACAAAGGCCGGGAACTCCCTGAAGTTCGTGGTCTGCGGATTGACCGCATTCTCGAACGTCCCGATCGCAATTTCGTACACGTTTCGCGTGTCAATCACCAGCACATCGGGATCGTCGATCAAGGCGTTCCACTTTGCCGGTTCGACATAGGTCCCGGCTGATCTTTGTGGATCGATATCCTCCACCCCCAGGGTCACGATCTCCTTTTTCAGTTTGACTTTTGAGCGTTTGAAGGGCGGTATCGAGGTATAGGATTCTTTGGTGATGAGAGTCTCAAGTCCCTGATATTGCGAAAGCCATTGCAGCAACCGGTCTATGCCTGACCGGCTGCCTGCGACCGTACCATTGATGCCTTCCCGCGCCAGCAGCACTGTTCCGGTCACATTCAACTCAATCATCCTTGCCAACAACGGTTGTCGCATCGCCTGGTACTGATCGAGCGTGACAAACCGATACAATGCACAGACCAGGTATCGATCCGGTTGACCCGACAATCCCGCCTGCGGTTGTTGAACAGGCACCGTCATCTCACTTTCGTAATCACCTGAATACGTTTTCCGACACGGACCGACAACACATCGCCCGAATCAAGCTCTCCCACTCCGGCCGGCGTGCCGGTCAACACCACATCACCGGGCAACAGGGTAAAGCAATGGCTGATGGTCACAATCAATGGCAAAACAGGAAACAGCATCTGGCCACTGTTCCCGGTCTGGCGGACGGTCCCATTAACGGACAAGCCGATATCAATATCCGACAGATCATCAAACGCCTCAACGGGCTCAAACCGGGACAGCGGGCAACTGCCATCAAACGCCTTGGCCTTCTCCCAGGGATGGGATTGGGACTTTAACCGACCCTGCAATTCCCGCAATGTCAGATCCAGTGCGGCGCCAATACCCAAAAGGGCACCTTCGACAACCCCGCAATCGGCTCGGGTGAGCCGGTTCTTGATCAAGACCGCGATTTCGGCTTCATAGTGGACTGCGCCCTGGTTGCGGGGAATCGTGATCTCGGATTCCATCTCAACACAGGCCGGTACGGGTTTCATGAACAGCAACGGCTCATCCGGTACCGGATTACCCAACTCTTTGGCATGTGTCGCATAGTTGCGGCCCACACAAACCACTTTGCCGGGGGGCAGACCGATATCCGCCCCATCCAGCCATCGATGTCGATACATGATTTATTTCCAGCGCCAGTTCAATTCAGACAGACAAACGACAAGCTCAGCCCAACAAAGACATCACTTGACCGGTATCCGCATCCAAATCATAGCGCAATGCATCCCCATTATTAAACCCCACTGCCACACAGGGAATCTACCGGATCGCCTGGCACTGTTGCTGTTCATTTTTCTGCGACGGTGCGACCAATCGGCCGACTCAGTCGATATGCCTTCCGATGTTCAGACGCGCTTCGGCCAGGAAACCGAGCGATTCGTAAAAGCACTGGACCTCGGCATTATTCGAGCGAATCTGAAGATTGACCTTCATGCAACCTGCGACACGTAAAGCGCGAACAGTATGATCGACAAGGGATGTGGCGATTCCCCGACGACGGTATTGCGGCACGACCGCCACCTTGTACAACCACCCACGGTGGCCATCATATCCGGCCATCGCAGTGCCGATGATCCGGTTTCCATCGGTTGCAACAATCAGCATTCCATCGCACATGGCGAGCTTGGCATCAAACACTGTTGCAGGAGCGTTGTGCGGGGGATCATCCGGAAACACTCTTTGCCACAATGCCACAACATCGGAGCGATCAGAAATGGTGGCGGGTCGGATCAGCAATCGTCCACCCCTCGGCTGTCGGGAAAACCGTTACTGAAAATCATGCTCGCCGCCTTGTTGCAGGGGTAACGCCGGATTGGCGACTTCCCTGCTGCCAATAACCGTATTTCAACTGCCTGGACAGTCCATGCTATCGGGGAATGTTTCGCCTGCAAAGGACAACCCGTTTGATCTCAATCGGTGGGTTTGCCGATGTTGTTTTTAAGATAACGGGGTACCCTCCAGCGTGATTCGATGCATCACACGCCGTTCATGGGGGTAATCGTTCAGGGCCCGATGCCAGGTCGCCCGATTATCCCAAAACGCGATAGAGTGCTTTTGCCATGCGAATCGGATGACGAAGTCCGAAGCAGCCGCGTGCTGATAGAGATACTGCAACAAAGGGGCGGACTCCTGTCGGGTCCAGCCCACAAATCCCACCGTGAATTGCGGATTGACATAAAGGGCCTGTTTACCGCTCTCCGGATGGGTAATAATGACGGGATGCACGTTATTCTGGGTCGCCATATCACTATTCATATACCGATCATCGCGCTCTTTGACGGCCACATCGGACCGTTGACCGAACACGTGAGTACTCGAATGAATGGCCTTCAAACCGGCCAGTGTCTTTTTCAATCCGGTTGACAGGGCATCATAGGCCATATACATATTCGCAAACAGGGTGTCACCCCCCTGGGCCGGCACTTCTTTGGCATACAGGAAGGACCCTCTCGCCGGGGCTGCATCATAGGAATGGTCGGTATGCCAGGTTTCCCCCACAACGGTGCTGTGCGCTGGCTCCTTTCGGACCTGGGCAATTTCCTCGTAGCCATCCACTCTCTCGAAAAAGCGATTAATGACAACCGACCCCCATCGTCTGGCAAAGGCAAGATACTGTTCGCAGGTCAGTTTTTGGTCCCGGAAAAAAATCACGCCATGCTCATTTTGGGCTGCTCTTGCACGTCGCAATTGATCCTCGTTGAGATGATTGACATCCACATCCAGAATCTCGATGCCAAATGCGCCCTCCCTTTGCACTATTTTCATACTGCCACCACTGGAATAACGATATCCATTGATTGTAACTGAACTTGAGAAGTTGTATGTCTCTCCGCCCGGATGGTTCCGGAGGATGTACCCGTCATCAATTCCCAGGCACGTCAAGATCTCTTTTGTGAGATTGAAAAGCACGGTACGATTGTCTCTGGTAGTATAAAATCGAGTGGCGAATATCGAATACTTTCGCCATAGAAACACGCTCAATTTAAGGGTTTCATCACTGTTCACCGGATACCGGGTTTTTGCAATAATGAACTTCACCCCAGATCAGGTCCACGAATTTAACCGCAAAGGCTTTATCATCGAACGCCGCCTTGCCAGCAAGGGACTTTGCCGTAAAATGCTGGAGGTGGTTAACCAGTCGATTGATCCACCCCTCGCCCCCGTTGAATTTGAAACGGATGTTCAGTACCCCGGTTCACCGACCGACCGACTGTCTCCTGGCGGAGATACACCCAGACGACTGCTCCACGCCTACACCCGTCATAGTCTCTTTCGCAAGTGGTCAACCTCCGAATCATTGACGTGCCGTGTCAAGCAGTTGCTCGGAAATGCATCGATCTCGCTCTCCCAGAACCATCACAACTGCATCATGACGAAACATCCGGGCTTTAGCAGCGCCACCTTGTGGCACCAGGATATCCGTTACTGGTTATTTGACCAACCCCAGCTGGTCAGTGTATGGCTGGCGCTGGGCGACGAATATCCATCCAATGGCGGCATGCACCTGATCCCCGGCAGTCATCTTGAAGAACTCCACAGGGGACGTTACGATGCCGCGTTTTTCCTGCGTCAGGACCTGGTGGAAAATCAGACACTGATCCAAAGTGCCATCCCCGCAGAACTCGGTCAGGGGGATGTGCTTTTTTTTCACAGCGGCACCTTTCACGCAGCAGGACAGAATCAAACGGACAGGATCAAAACGTCAATCGTGTTTACCTATTATGCCAACGACAACAGGCCCTTGGCCGGAACACGCTCGGCCGGCTATCCCGATATTGTCTGTTAAGAAAATCCGCCATCATGGCGATCGTCTGGCCAATGCCGCCCACACTCATCCGTGCCGGATACCCGGGTCTTCCTCAGCTTTCCGGGACTGCGCATCATGTGATCGAACTGAAGTCGCCTTGTCGGCAGCGGGGTTCAAGCGGGCGTGATCTGAATCACAACGCAGCCATTGTTGTTCCCCTTTTCGACCGCTTCATGGGCTTGCGCCGTTTCTCCCAATGGATAGACCCGGTCGATCCGGTGAGTCAACTGGTCTTTTTCCAGCGCGGAGAAAATATCGTTCATCGCCTGCTGTTTTGCCTCCAGGGTCATGTTGTAAACCAGGACCGTCCTTAGCGTGATGTTCTTGAACATCATCGCATAAAAGGGAATCACCGGCGTTGGATCTTGCGACGAGGAATAACTCGCAATCACCCCCCCGACATTTAAGACGGCTACATGCGTTTGAATATTTCGACCGAACTCGACATCGACCACCCGATCAACCCCTTTGCCCTGCGATGCATCCATGATCTGTGCCGCTAAATTTTCCGAGCGATAGTCCAGCACCGCATCGGCACCGCTCTGTTGGGCAATATGACAACGCGCTGCACTGCCTGCGGTTGCAATGACCCGGGCGCCGGCCCACTTTGCCCACTGCGCCGCATAATACCCCACCCGTCCGGATGCACCGGTGACCAGCACCGTCTTGCCTTCGATACGACCATCGGCAAAAACACATCGATGGGCCGTCATAACGGGAATGCCGAGACAGGCACCGATTGAATAGTCAACATTATCGGGTAGCGCAACGGCCATGGCCGAGGGCACTGAAAGATATTCAGCGGCGGTACCCCAATGCCGTGCATACTGGGCCTGATAGATCCAGACCCGTTCTCCGACACGTGCCGTCGACACGCCTTGACCGACCTGTTCGATGACACCGGCACCATCGCTATGGGGAATGACAAAACCCTGTTCCAAACCGGCAGGTTGCTGACCGGCTCTTTTTTTGACATCCGATGGGTTCACTGCCGAGGCAGACAAACGGACTAACACCTCTCCTTTTGCAACAGCCGGACGCTGCCGGTCACCAAAAATCAAGACCTCACTGGCAGGCCCCGGTGCTTCAAACCAAACCGCTTTCATCTCATCTTGCACCAATTATTGAAGGGTTTATTCT
The DNA here is from genome assembly GCA_965214625.1 of Candidatus Poriferihabitaceae bacterium. Lineage (GTDB taxonomy): Bacteria > Pseudomonadota > Gammaproteobacteria > Arenicellales > Poriferihabitantaceae. The sequence continues at coordinate 1,133,503 of OZ243962.1, forward strand.
GCGGCAAGCCGGTTTAGCATCTCATCCTCCCCCTGTACCGTGCACCATGGTCTGAGCGCATTCAGGCAAACCGCTGGGGGATTGCCGTCGACGAGAATGCCGCCTCTTCGTTGGCAAGCACAATCACCTGCCTAAGCCCCTTTCGGGTATCAAGATCAAAGCGATGGCGAAACAATCCCCATTCCAGCAAACAGGCCAGACGCAACACACCGTCTGTCAGTGACCTATCGGCGCGGCTCACGGTGTCATTCAGCGCATCCAGTGCAGACTCGATCCGTTGCTTTTGTCGGCCAAAATACGTCCCTTGGGTAAGATCGATTCCGTCCCGGTCCAATTGAAACAGATTCATCGAGGTGTCAAGTACAGTGTTCGCCATGCAAAACAGGTCATAATCATGCGTGTCCTTGAAAAAGTGCCTTGCGGATTTTTCCCTGACATATTTCAGGATGGAACATGAATCGGTCAATCTGATATCCCCATCATGGAGAAAGGGCACCTTTTTTGTCGGTGTTCTTTCGGCACTCTCCGAGGCATCGATTTCGACAAACTGCCAATCCATTTTGCCCTGGATCAGCGCAATGCGACAATGTCGGACATAGGGGGATGTGTAACTACCGTAAAGCTTCATCATATCTCCATACAGTGGTATTGACCAGCCGGTAGTATAGTCGATATAGAGTGGGTCGGGGCTGCCTGATGGTCATCGGTCATGGCGATGGCCGCATCAATCATGCAATCGTTGATAGCCTGACAGAAAAACAGCTTATCCGCCTGTGCAAGGACCCGAGCTCATCGTGACCCGATAACTGGCCAGAGGATCCATTGACAGCGCCCGGGACAACATCCTGGGCATTGTATGACGAGACACCATGAACAGACAAAGCACCCGAAACCAGGCGATCATTCATCCGGCTTGTAAGCCCTGGGCAAATAGTAATCGGCCTCATTCACTGAATAACCGATCAGGTCAACCAACCGCCGCCGGCACTCCTGCATGGACGCTCCCCTTTCCTTCCACACCGGCACTCTTTTTATCAGGGTCTCCACTCTTTCTCTTGGCGTGATGATCCACGTGTGCTGCGGTGTTTCGCCGAAATAAAAATCCGCACGACACCGCTTCATTGCCTTCGGTTTCATGTACAGCGCAAGATTGAGCACTTTCCTTGCACCACTGTCCAGCACATAACGGGAAAGGAATTGCATCGTTTCACCACCATCACCGAGATCATCAATCACCAATACGGTTTCACCACTGATGGGGATCGAAATACCATGTTGAATCAACGGATGGGTATAGCGTTTCCCGGGCCCTTTGTAAAATGAGACGCCGATGGTTCCAAACTGTATCTTGGGGATGGGGGCTGATCTGCCTTCAACCAGGTGGTCATACAACAAGACCCCCGGCAACAAGCCTCCCATCGTCACCATCAGTGCCCGGGTGATCTGGTTTGAACCGTCGACATGTTCAAGCTGATATCGATGAACCTGCTGAGCCAGGTCAAAACAGGCAGCGGCTTCCACAATATCCGGCACCAGCAGGAAGCTGAGATCATCATCCGGCACCGTCACGCCGACCGGGTTTCTCCAGAAACCCAGGTCCACCGGATAACAATGCGGTCGGATATGATCGGCATACCGGCTCATTCACCGACCCAAAGATACGCGGATAAAAAAATGCATTTCCAATCTTCGAAGAGAACGGATGACAATCCTGAAAATAGAATCCATATCAATCACTATATCGCATATTCTCGACGCCTAACAGGGCCATGTCCCCTATGGGAGCCATGCCATTGTTCCGACCCTGTCCAGATTTTCTGCCATCGGGCACAACGGGCAGGCACTGGCATGTCGGTAACCGAGCACTGGAGTCTGATTCTGGTATGATCAGATTGTTCGAATACTCCAACCCTGACCGTCTGTTGTGCTATGCGCCCCTTGAACTGTACGACAAAAGTATCTTCTGTGACCCCGTTGATTGCAATGCATGCCGTCGCATTAGACACAGAAACGACGGGGCTTGATGTCTCAAAAGCCCGACTCATTCAGGTCGGCGGCATTAGAATTGACGACGGACTCATTATCGAAGAGGATCAATTCAATACACTGATCGATCCGGGCGTCCCCATTCCTGCGGCGACCACGGCCATCCATGGACTGAACGATGAGGATGTCAAGGGCCAGCCCTCATTTGAAGAAATCAATCCCGCTTTCAACCACTGGTTGGGGCAGGCTATTGTCATCGGTTATGCCATCGGTTTTGACTTTGCCGTGTTCCGGCGTGAATGTGAGCGATCAGGGATCATGTGGCAGTCACCCAGATGCCTCGATATTCGTTTGCTGGTCGCGGCGCTTTCGCCCAGTCTGCCAGATTACTCGCTCGACTCGATCGCCAGCTGGCTTGGCATCGAAATCCGGGACCGGCACAGTGCGATTGGCGATGCCCGGGCCGCAGCCCAGATATTTCTGGCGATATTGCCAAGACTGCACGACCGCGGAATTCGCACACTGGCTGAAGCCGAGAGACTGTGCCTGTCAATCAACGACAATGCCCTGTCAGAATCGGCGATTGGCTGGGAGGAGGCAGCGCACAGACCGGTCAACGATGCCCTGGATTCCCTTGCCCGCATAGACAGTTATCCCTACCGACACCGTATTCACGAGTTGATGACCCGGCCTGCAGCATTCATCCCGGGTTGCGCCTCACTGGCTGACGCACTGAAACTCATGATGGACAAAAAACTGAGTTCGGTATTCGTCCACCTCTCAAACCCTCCTCAAATCGGCATTGTGACCGAACGGGATATTCTAAGAGCGCTGAATCAGGACACAACCACCGCACTGCAAAAACCGGTGCAGCAGGTTGCCCATTTTCCGTTGGAAAGTGTGGCCCAGGATGCATTTGTCTATCGTGCCATTGGTCGCATGTTCAGAAAGAAGATACGCCACCTCGGTGTCCACGATGAACAGCACAATATTGTCGGCGCACTCTCGGCACGTGATCTGTTACGACAACGTGCACAGGATGCAATTTCGCTCGGCGATGCAATTGAAGAATCCGATACCGCCGAACAACTTGCCTCTGTTTGGGCTCATCTGGCGCTGGTTGCAAAAGGACTGGTCCGCGAAGAAGTCGACGCACGCGACATTGCCGCCGTGATCTCCCGTGAAGTCTGTGCATTAACCCGCCGGGCCTGTCAGATTGCAGAGCATGAAATGCAGCAAAATGGCTTGGGTTCGCCTCCGGCACCCTATGCAATGCTCGTACTGGGATCCGCAGGGAGAGGCGAAAGCCTGCTTGCCATGGACCAGGATAATGCCATCGTCTACCTGAGGGGGGAACTGAATGATCCAACGGATCAATGGTTCGAACAATTGGGCACACGCGTGGCTGATATGCTCAATCGGGCGGGCATTCCTTATTGCAAAGGCGGCATCATGGCTAAAAATCCGGCATGGCGAATGTCCGTGAACCGCTGGAAAGACAATATCTCGACTTGGATACATCGTCATACGCCGGAAGACATCCTGAACACCGATATCTTTTTTGATGCGGTGACCGTACACGGCGATCAGGCCATTGCCCAAGAGATTGTCGATCTCGCCTTTTCGATAGGGGCCCGCTCCCAACAATATCTCAAACTGATGGCGGTGAACGCCGTCAAGTTGAAAACGCCTATCAACTGGCTGGGCCGGTTTGTGCTTGACGAAGGCAGAATGGACATCAAGATGGGAGGGATCATGCCGATCTTCAGTGCCGCCAGAACACTGGCCATCGAACACAACATCCGCATCCTCTCCACCCCTGGACGCCTCAATGCAGTCAAGTCCACCCTGCCCCAGGCACCCGTTCCGATCCTGGACAACCTGACCGAGGCACATCGAATCCTGCTGTCCACGATGCTGGAGCAGCAAATTGCGGATATTGATCAGGGGATTCCCCTGTCAAACCGTATCGACCCGGCCCGACTCACTCGGCACGCTTCAAAGCAGCTCAAATGGGCACTCGGGCAAATTCCCAACATCAGCAACATTCTCGGTGATCCGGTGACAGTCGGGTAAGCCACCTTATTTTGATCTTTACCAATGGTACGCTGTCCGCTTCCCTTTCGTTTTCGTACGCATCCCGGGAAGCTGCACCGATTGTCGAAAATCCCTGTAGCCAAGAGATATGCTTCAACCCGTATATTTCTGTGCGCCGATAAAAAAGCGCGTTTTTCCGATGGGAGCAAATCCGATCCGACAATGATCGCTTCGGTTGGCCCGGACGACGGGTTCTCCATAGACGTATCGGGTGCGGCCTGTTGTGGCGGGTTAGGCCTTGATACACCTTGATGCCGTTATAATTTTCTTCTGAAACGATCCCAGTGTACAATGTTGTTTCAAAAGAAAAATGAAATAAAGATTTAGGGATCAGCATGTCCACCTCACCCGGGCTGGCAAGTCGTGATTCTGCCTACCAGGCGGAAGCCCTACAGGGTGTCTCCCGTACTTTTGCCCTAACGATCCCACAACTTCCCACCGCACTTCGTGAAGTCGTGGGGAATGCCTATCTGCTGTGTCGCATCGCGGATACTATCGAGGATGAACCGGCACTGTCAGCAGAACAGAAACAAGCCTTTTCGCAACGGTTTGTTGACGTCATCGCGGGTCGTGAAGAAGCAAAAAACTTTGCCCGTGAACTGAGCGCATTGTTATCGGCATCGACAACGCAAAGCGAGCATGACCTCATTCTCAATACGGACAGGGTTGTTCGTATTACCAGCGGATTTAATGCAGTCCAGCGCCAAGCACTTGAACGTTGTGTGGGAATCATGTCACAAGGCATGGCCGAATTTCAGCAAAGAAAAAACTTGGCCGATGGATTGACAGACCTCTCTCATCTGGACCGCTATTGTTATTGTGTTGCGGGTGTCGTCGGCGAAATGCTGACCGAGTTATTCTGTGACTATTCCGCTGAGATAAATAAGCGACACAAGGAACTGATGGAACTGTCGGTTTCGTTTGGGCAGGGACTGCAAATGACCAATATTCTCAAGGATATATGGGATGACCAGCGTCGCGGTGCCTGTTGGTTGCCACAAGATGTTTTTCTGGCAGCGGGGCTTGAACTGCGCTCACTCTCTGCCGGACAGGTCAATACCGGCTTTGTGAAGGGATTGTTTGAGCTCATTGCGGTTGCGCGGGGGCATCTTGCAAACGCACTGCGGTTTGTCACAATGATTCCATCGCGTGAAACCGGTATTCGCCGACATTGTCTGTGGGCATTGGGAATGGCGGTACTGACTTTGCGCCGTATCCACGCAAAACCTGATTTCATGAGTGGCAATGAAGTGAAAATCTCGCGTCGCAGCGTGCGCCTGGTCATCATTGTCACCAATCTTTTGGTGCATTCAAATTTTGCCTTGAAATTGCTTTTCGATCTGTTAACCCGGCGTCTTCCTCGTACAGATGAACCCCTCCTGAAACCAGTGCGGTAATCACTGGCTCGGGATGACATGACAAGACCCGGCCTATCGGCGTGGCCGAAATTCGGATTGAATTTGGACACGACACACTGGTAGACTTCATGGAGGTACCTGCTTTTTGTCTGGTTGCAGATCACCGCAACGGGCAGGTAATGTATATTGTATCTAGTGGAACATCGCCACTATCAGTAATCGGGTGACAAAATAAGGTAATGCGAGTCATTTTAGCCAAACCCCGCGGCTTTTGTGCCGGAGTTGACCGTGCCATCGCCATTGCCGAGGGCGCACTGAAATCTCATAAAAACCCGATCTACGTGCGACACGAAATTGTGCATAATCGGCGAGTGGTGGAAAACCTAAAACAAAAGGGGGTCCGATTCGTCGAGCAAGTTGAACAAATTCCCGACGGGTCCGTGACCGTATTCAGTGCCCATGGGGTTTCAAAGAAGGTTGAACAGGACGCGTCAACCCATAATCTGCAGGTGCTCGATGCGACCTGCCCTTTGGTATCCAAGGTGCATAGGGAGGGTCAGCGCTATGCTGCCAAGGGCTATGATATCATCCTGATCGGCCACAAGGGCCATCCCGAGGTAGAAGGAACCTTAGGCCAGATACCAGGGAATATTTTCTTGGTCAGCACCGTAGACGATATAGCGACATTGAAGGTGCACGATGAGGAAAAAGTGGCCTATATCACACAGACCACCTTGTCGGTTGATGATACGCAGGACCTGATCCAGGCACTGCGAATGCGTTTCCCGAATATTGCCGGTCCGGATATCAAGGACATATGCTATGCAACCCAAAACCGTCAGGTTGCTGTCCGTGTACTGGCTGCCCAGACCGACCTGATATTGGTGGTGGGCGCACAGAACAGTTCCAATTCCAATCGATTGTGTGAAGTGGGCAATGTCAATGGGACGCCCAGCCAGCTGGTTGAAGACCCCTCCAATTTTGACTTCGAATGTCTGCAGGGAGTCGAGACCGTGGGGATCACTGCCGGCGCCTCTACACCGGAGGAATTGGTCCAGGAACTGATCGACAAACTGCGGGAGTATGCCGAGCTGGAAATTTCAACCATGGAAGGGGTTGAGGAGAATGTCCGCTTCAGTCTTCCTGCTTCGTTGCAGGAAGTCGCCGCTGGCTGAGTCATGATCTTGTCAATTCGGTCTTGGTCCTGTCACCCTTGCACCGCATTGTGGCTGCCGGTTCTGCTCTGGACCTCCAGGCAAGGGCGTGGTCGCTTTAGCCTCCCTTTCAAACCCACTGTGTGAGGCAGGCCGGGTTTGATGAATCCGGCACGGTTTTGCCCATAACCGAACACAAAGACCCGTTCCAAGTCCTGCATTACCGAAAGGCATCAAGACAAATTGAAAGGGATCACTCGAGTCGGTGTCATCGCCCGTATTGAAGGCACTGTCTTGTCAAATCAGTCGCGTCCTTGTTCATCGTCAGGGCTCCCAGGTTTGCCACACCGATATCATGCAGCGGCACTCTACCGCACACATCCGGATCACGAAACCGAACCGCGGTCGCTGGCCATACGCTCAATCCCCTGTCGCTCAATAACCCATGAGTAAAAACCCCATCGCCAATGATGAAGCACTGTACGACTATTTGAAGTCAGTCTCTGTCCGGGAAACGACGCAGTTGATACAACTTCGCAAGCAAACCGCCTCAATGCCCTCCTCAGGGATGCAGATTTCCCCGGATCAGGGACAGTTTATGGCAATGCTGGTGCATCTGATTGAAGCGAAACACATCATTGAAATAGGGACATTTACCGGTTACAGCACACTGTGCATGGCCCTGGCACTACCCGATGACGGCCGGATCATTGCCTGCGATGTGAGCCGGGAATGGACCACGGTGGGACAGGTTTACTGGGATCAGGCGGGTGTTCAGGACAAAATTGATCTGCGTCTAGGCCCTGCACTCGACACCCTTGATTCCCTGCTGTCGCAGGGCTGTCAGGGTACGTTCGACCTGGCGTTTATTGATGCGGACAAGGCGAACTATGATCACTACTATGAAAAGTGCCTTCAACTGATCAAACCAAACAAGCTGATTCTCATCGATAACGTCTTTTGGGGTGGAGCGGTACTGGACAGTCAGCGCGACGATGAAGACACCAACAGCATTCGGGCCCTCAATGCGAAAATCGCCACTGATCCACGCATTGACCGCTCAATGATCACCATTGGCGACGGATTGACATTGGTCAGGAAAAAATGTTGAGTAACCCGTGTTACTCAAACGATGTCATCACACCTATCGGGCAATCCGCTGGATCGGATATGCGCGGGTTCAGGGCGCCAGGCGTTCAACCACCCAGTGGCCCGCCTCCTGACGGGTATACTGAAAGCGATCATGCAAACGACTGCTGCCGCCCTGCCAGAATTCAACCATGCTGGGTATCACACGATACCCCCCCCAGAAATCCGGTAATGGAATCGACCCTTTTTTGAACTTGTTCTTCATCGCCTTGAATTGTTGCATCAGTATCTGACGGGAAGTGACGGGACGGCTTTGTTCCGATGCCCAGGCAGCCAACTGGCTGTCATGCGGTCTGGACATGAAATACTTCATTGACTCGACATGGCTGACCTTTGTGGCACATCCCTTGATCTTCACCTGCCGTTCCAGAACATGCCAGGGAAAATGCAGGCTCACTTTCGGATTGTCGGCGATATCCCGTGCTTTGTGACTCTCGTAGTTGGTAAAGAAAACCAACCCGCTTTTATCGACATGCTTGAGTAAAACAATACGTTGACTCGGCTGGCCCGCCGGATCAACCGTGGCAACCGTCATCGCAGTCGGATCCTTCAGTCCTGCATCAATCGCCTGTCCAAGCCATTTTTCAAACTGATCAAACGGATCCGGTGCCAGATCCTTGTGCCGCAATCCGCCCTTTAAATAATCACGTCGCAGTTGTTCAATATCCATGGTTAATCTGTAAGAACCGATCTTGGGCACAACTATAACAGAGCGCAATGGTCCCAGGTATCGGAACCCATGACACAACAGACTACCTTATCGGCGAAATGGATTTCAATTGCAGGTCAAAGGAGTGATTGCGATTTGGCTGCTGGGAGTTGTTTTATTCTTGCCATACAAGTCAGACTCCGAAATTTCACTTGGCCATGCCAGATTAATGTCTAAAACCGGAACAATCTCTTTTTCATCATTCGGGTTTGTCCTTTGAGATATAACCTTATCGCCCCTAAATGGACGATTTCAAGGAACTGTAATTGCCTTTGACCATTCGAACAAATTCATTCAATTCTATGATATCGCGGTCGAAGAACCGCTTTAAAATCTTTATCTGGCGGCTGGCAATAACCCATTTTCTTTTTGACTGAGGCGGGATAGAGAAAACCGCCCGGTTCAGCGGTCCCGACGAACGGTCTTCCAGCCGGTGATCATCGGCTTGATCAGATTTTCCCGTTTCCAGACGAGATAGAACAGGATTGCCGCCACATGCAGTCCAACCAGAAACAGGATAACCCTGGCACAAACATGATGGATATGCCCAATCGCGCCACGCATGCTGTCAGACACCCAGTAAGCCAGCGGTCCTTGGGAAAACAGCCCGTCGTCCTCGGAGAACAATCCGGTGATCACCTGAGTTGCCAGCGCCACAAGTATGGCAATCGCTGACAGTGCGCCGACCGGGTTATGACCGGACATCCCACTCGGTGATCGACTGGGCAAGTCACGAAGATAGGCAATCAGGTCCGCCGGTGTGACCGCGAGCGCACTGAAACGAACTGGCGGTGGACCGGCAAACCCCCAAAGTATCCGGATCAGCAACAGTACCCCGGTCGAATAACCCAGGTACATATGATAGTCGATGGTGTCGAAATCACGATATTGACCCAAAAGCCAACCGGCGGTGACCGTGATCAGCAACAGCCAGTGCCAGATCCGGATCAACGGATCCCATATCTTTCGCTGCTCATAGCTCCGTTGCATGGCACACAACTGTCTCTTTAACTACGATGCCAATCAATATAAATGGTGCGTTGCTTAGAAATCCTTGGCACGGAAGTCTTCGTGGCAGCCCTTGCAGGATTTCCCGACAGACCTCACCGCTTCTCTCAGGGCGTCGAGCCCGTCTCCGGCGACCAGTGACATCCCCAGTGCCGCATCTTTCATTGCCTGGGATTTATCACCGACTCCTGACCCGGCTTCCCAGATTGCCGGCTTGGCCCGCGTTTCACCCTCACGAACCTCGTTGTGGGAATCAGGCGGCCACATGCGCGCGCCACTGAGATTCACAACCGTATTCAGACTGTCTGCCAGCGAGGCCGCGAGTGCCGCATCATAGTCCAGTTCACCCTTCGCCATCCCGAAAAGGGGGCCGGCATAGTGGCTGTAAAGTTGCATAACACCTTGTCTTGCCTTGATCGCCTTTTCGACAGCATCATCTGCCTGTACTGCGGGAACCGCGACTAACATTGCCGCAGACACCAGTGTCGAGGCAGCCAGAATTTTCATCATTGCTTTCATAAAAAACGTCCCCTGTGGAATTATGGTTGTCTATAACTTTAGCATATCGCAACCATCGATCAAGATCAGTTTCTTGAATGTGCAGGGTTTCCCCACGCTGATTAGGATTGATTTTTCTTGACATTGTCCCATTTTGTGTTGAGTGGATGGAGAAGTTGTTGATTGGTGCGGACGTCCCGTGCTGCGTGTACGACACTGTTGGGATGTCGATTCGCAAATGCGTGGAAGCCGAAACCCTATGCGATGGTCACGCCTTTTACATCCTTCTCGCTCATGCACCGGTAGCCAACCTCCGCCGTCAGTGGTCTGATTGCCAGGATTTTGAAGCCGTCTGAAGGGATACATATCGAACGATACCGGATTCCAGGGCGCGTACAAACCTGGCATCGTTTCGACGATCATCGAAATGATTGTCATTGAATTGAACATGCAGGCGAAATATATTTTTGGACCACTGTTCACCATCTTGCTTCCCAGCCATTTTCCCCAAGATACTGAATGTCAAAAAACAACGAAATGGGTATTCCGCTCGTGCTTGTGGCCGTCGTTGCATGGAGCACGGTCGGGTTGTTTACCCGTGTCGTCACCACCGATATTCCAACGACACTGTTCTGACGGTCGTTGTTCGGAGGACTCTGCGTTTTCGGAATCGTGATGATCATGCACAGGCCGGTGGATATCCGTACTGCATTGCGCTTTAACTTTGGAGAGGTGGTTATTGCGGGACTCTCCACGTCCGGCATGATCTGCTTCATCTCCGCATTCTTTTACACGACCATCGCAAACGTGGCCTTCGTCTACGGCACCATGCCCCTCGTGACCTTTATGCTCTCTCTGGTTTTTCTGAGGACACGAGCGGATACCGTTTCTCTTGGATGCTGTGTGTTGTCAGTCACGGGAGTAGCCGTGATGACATCCGGGAATAGTCTGCCATCGGACCTCTTCGGTATCCTGTTGGCTTTCGGGATGACACTTTTCATGGCCTCTCTGACCGTTGCCACGAAGTACTTTCCGGATGCCAGCACCTCAAAGGCCACATCGCTTTCTGCCTTCCTGGGCGCATTGGTCACCGCACCGTTTGTCGATTTCGGTGAGACCACGATAACTGACTACGGCTGGCTGTTTCTCTACGGTTTCGTGAACGTGGGGATGGGTTTCGGCGTGTATTTGATCGGCGTGAAGCACGTATCCGCACTGACTGCGGCCCTAGTGGGTTTGGCCGAGATTCCACTGGCACCGATCTGGGCTTGGTTGCTGTTCGGGGAATCGATGAACCGTTCCGTGCTATTGGGTGGAACGGTGATCCTTAGTGCTGCGGTGATCTATATTTGTACGGCCCGGAGAGCATGAAGAAGAACCGAACAATCGAACCGTGGAAGAGGAACCGCATCACAGATATTTCGATGGGTGCCGAAACGGGTAATCTGATGTATCGCGCGGTATCGTCAATATGGACGAGGAAAGGATAATATCCGTCATCAAGGCATCGGGATACCTGTCGGACCGTGATGCTCATCGTGATATCCTGAATCGGTACCGGGTCCGGGATGACGGAGATGAGATTCACGTTTTTTTCGCCCGACAGGAGACGATTTATAACTGTATTGAAAACAAGTGGATATGAGTGTTCATATGATGAAAGCAACCGATTACGGTGCGACCGATCAGCCGGTCTGTCGCGGGGTTGTAATGTTTGGGTGGGAGGGAGAATGGACTTGGTGACATTCGGAAGAGCGATTAGCCACAAAAGTCGGGTGGCGATGCTCCAGGCACTGATGGGGGGGCAGGCCCTGTCGGCAAGCGAACTGGCCTGGCATGCCGGTGTAACGAACCAGACCGCTACCAGCCATCTCAACGAACTGGTCAAAGCCGACTTACTGTACAGGCGGAAATGCGGGCGATTCTACTACTATGAAATAAACGGTGAATCGGTCGCGTTGCTCATCGAACAAACAGCAGCCAACGTTCCGGTAAAGTGCGGTCACCAGCACAATGTGAAACCAGAATTGAAAAAGGCCCGATTCTGTTATGACCATCTGGCAGGGGAACTCGGGGTGGAAATTTCTCGGAACCTGGTCATGATGGGGGCACTGATTCTGGATCAGGAGAGCTTCCGTCTCCCGAACAATGGGCATCGGGTCTACAGTGACATCGCTGTTGATCTGAACGAAGTACGATCAAAAAGACGTCAGCTTTGTCCACGCTGTGTGGACTGGACCGAGAAATTGCCGCATGTTGCAGGTGCGGTCGGCGCGATGATTGCCGAGAAACTGGTTAAACAGGAATTGATCGTCCGATCCCGGAATGACCGTTCGGTCGCTATTACAAAAAGAGGGCGGTCGTTCCTGATCGACAGGTTGGGGTTCAGCCCGGTGTTTTTTGCCGACGCACCGAATATCAATCAACCTCAGTACCGTTGTCCGTCGCCCGCTTCATCGATCAGTTAACATCGGTTCGGTCCCATAGACATTCGATCAATTTGCGTTCCCGGACCAGATGAACCAAACCCGATGCGGTTCTTTTCCGGGTATTTTGGCCTTGGGCTGGCTGGATATGACTTTTGGGCACACTCAACATCCTCACCTGTTTTGGGGGAAACAATCCGCTCTTTGCATGGATTGCATTCGGATCGTTTCTTTGTTGCTGGATACCCTGAAAACACCTGCGCGATGAATCCAAAAGACAATACTCCCAACAAAGCGGAACGGTTTGGAGTTAGTGGGAAAAGACAGAAAACCCGTTTGTGTACAGCGTCAGGTCACTCTCTTGTGACTATCGGACTGCTTCTTCGTCCGGGGTAAAACTGCAGAAAATCTTTTTGACCGTTTCATGATTCGTCCATTGGTATCCCATCCCGAATGGCACCAGAAACGTATCTCCCTGGGAAAATGCAAAGACATCACCATCGGCATTGGTAATGGTGCCGCATCCCTTGACGATATGCATTAACTCACTTCTGACCAGTTTCGTGGGGACACGCTGCATCGGACCGCATTCCCAGATTCCAGCTTCAAACTGGGCCGTTACATCACGATACAGCGTCAGCCAATGCATCTGTGGTGCCGCCCCTATATACTGTGACTCATCATGTTGCGTTATCAGCGGCACTGACAAGGAGAGGTCCACTCGAATTGCCGCCAACGTACCGGGGTGGGCTGGCGGTATGCCGGACGGGTCATCAAAAATCACGAAATACTTACGTACATATTCGGTCTGCTTCCAAATACACGAAAAACCCTTGGGCAAGATAAAGCACTCTCCCGCGTTGAACACTTCTTCATGGCCGTTCTGATCAATAATTGACACAGTACCTTCAAGCAAGCACATGAATTCGTTGACGCCATAGGGTTCCAGTATCGATTCGTAGGCAGTGCAATCCCACACCCCTGCGGTCAGCATGCCATCCCCAATATTGAAATATAAGTGCCCCCGTTGAATCGGCGTGCCTGCCGTGACGGTATCTTCCGGTATTGCTTCCCATTCCAGCAAGTGTAGATTCTCGGGACCACAGGGATCGAACTTCACCACTTTCAAATCAGACATGGACCACCTGTTTCTGCTGCATTGTCATCGCCGGTTTATACCACTGCGTAACTCCATGCACAACGCAAGCAACCCCAAGGAAAGACTCCGTCGGAGCCGGTTCACGACGAATTGACAGGGAGCCTGGATTTGATCCATGAAACGATGAGCAACGGTCAGGCAGGAGATCGAGACCGCCAAAGCGGGTGGAGCACAATTTGCAACGCTGTTGCCCCGCCTGTCCCGTGGGATCAATGTGTAGGAAACGGGGTTTTCCTGACTGACCTGATTGAGGGCCATCAATCCATGGAACGAATACAGTGACTCGGAGATCTTTGGCTAGGGGGAGACCTTCTTAATATCTCACCTTGCCTCAGTGGGGGATGGGGATGCACCGCACACCTCAAGCAGATACATGACCATCACATTTTCCTGTCCATCGAAACTGAAATGGTAAGCATCCGAGAGGGCTTCGACTTTTTCTATCTGGGCAAGATTGTTCTCAAAGACAGGATTGAAATGATAAAGGTTGAAATCAATCACACGGCTTTGATAACCCTGTCTTTCCAGCAGTTGCTGGGTGCGCTCCGCGCCCAGCATGGAGACCTGCATGAGATAGGCGACACCCTTCTTCTCCAGCAGGTTCGGGAGTTCCCTGATCAGGTGATCCAGTAAATTTCTGCCCCAATAGTCAATATCCCGATGACTGCTATAGTGTCCCTTCGGGTCGGTCGGCATCTGATAAAGGCTGGCGACGATGACATCAAACTTATATTCCGGTTCATAGGAGTACAGATCGGCCACCGCACCGGTGAGTTTCTCTGCCACCCCGTTTCTGAATGCATTGGTCATGGTGTTGTCAACCGAGGCCTGGTGTATGTCGATGGCACTGACTGATTGGGCGCCATTTAAAGCCAGCTGAATCGCCAATATCCCTGCACCACAACCAATATCAAGACATCGTTTGTCCTGTCCAATTCCATGGTTGAACAGGTATTTCCAGATCAGATAGCTGCCCTGTGTCGGCACGAACACACCCCTGTCGACCAGGGTCTTGGGCATCGGCAGCGGATACAGCAATCGCCCCTGTTTATCTTTCCAGCCGTCCAGTTCCTTGTGGCTGTGACCCGTTTGCTTTCCTTGACTGTCGCTGCGGGCCGGTGGCTTTTGCCGACTGTCCTTGTCTCGGAACACCCTTTCTCCGGCGTTCGTCCCGGCTACTTTTCGCGCGGTCAACGACACCTCTTCAGGACCGACACCACAACATCCGCCGATGATATTCGCCCCTTCTTTTCGCCACTGCAAGGCAATGTCACCGAATTGTTCGGCACGCAACCTCGAATCAAATTTCCAGCCGGTCTCCAGATAGCGGCCCACATTGGGATAAACCCCAAGCGGCAAATCGGTAAAATCCCTGAGCCAGGGCAAGGTCCCTTCGACCCGGTGAATCGGCAGACAGTTGATCAGCAGCGCATCCACACCGATCAATTCGAGTTTTTGGGCCAGTCTGCCAAACCGGTCCCCTTCAGGGCCTCCCCACAACTGCCCGTGAATCCCGCAAACGCCTTTTCGACAGCGCCTGAAACTGACCCATACCGGCCACCCAAGATCAATCAGCATCTCAATCGTGGGAATGGTCAGGTTATCCTCAATCAACGAAACCGTTTCAAACAAGATGAGGTCGGGTGGCACATCGTTAAACACTTTCAACAGCAGCTTGACCGTTTCTTGTTGGTCTTCGGTCTCAATGTCACCCCCAATACTGAAGGCAGTGGCAACCCGCCCGGTCTTGCCCGCTTCATGGATCACCTGCTGCGGGAGTTCGATGGCCGTTCTCGCCAGATTCATCCAGTGAACCGGCTTCGATTCCCTGAAATCCAGCTGACCGGTGTAGGTCGGCGCTTCCAGAATCGAATACGTATTGGTGGTCATGATATTCGCACCGGCATCAAGGTAGCTTGCGTGAACGGCTTTCACTGTCTCCGGAGACCGATGGAGTGCGTCAAAGCCCCAATACACATCATCACTTAGCGCAAAATCGGGTGCCCTGAGACGTTGCAACTCGGTCGCAATGGCTCCATCGAGAATGACACATTCATCCTCTTTGAGCTTAATGCGAATCGTCTGATAGGCATTTGCCTCAGTGTTCATACGGCCCGTTTCTTTCACCATGGTTCAATCCTCATCACAGACGATATTTTGCAAAAGGTGTTTGATTGCATCTCGTTTTCTTTCACCACACAGGACCCTCGGCTGTCAACCTGCCGTCACATGCTCCTTCACAACAGGGGTAATCGGCGTCAGATCACCCAACCCGAAAATCTCCTCAAACCCATTGGCAGCGGATAACAGGTTCGCTTCATCCCCCGCCCTTGCAGCCAGTTGCATACCAACGGGCAAGTGGTCCCGGGTCAAGCCACAAGGCATCGACAACGCAGGGCAAAGCGCGGTGGTAAACGCATAGGCAATGGAAAGCCATCGGTAGTAATTGTCAAACCGATGTCCATTACAGTACGCAACATATCTTTGATCCAAAGAATACGGGGGAACCACCGTTGCGGGCGTCATGATCAGATCATACTGGTCGAAAAACCTGGCCACCCGACCTACCAGATCGACGCGCATCGCTTGCGCCCGAGCGATCTCATTGACGGACAGCGCCAGCCCCTGTTCGATATTCCAGACCACATCCTGATTCAACATTGAACGGTGATCAGCCAGCAGGTCGCCCAGCCCAGCGGCATAGGAATACGCTCTCAAAATGTCAAATATTTCGTGCACCCCGGAGAAATCAGGTTCCGCTTGTTCCACAATCACGCCGGTGCTTTCGACGGCCTGTGCCGCTTTTTCAAGCACCTCCGCCACTTCAGGGTCGACCGGCGTCACGCCCCCCAGTGTCAGTGAAAAGGCCACCTTGGACGGTCGCCTTTTGGATTTCGCTGCCGCCTCGAATGAGTACGGTGGCGCGGGCAGCGAAAGCGGGTCCAGAGGGTGATGTCCCGACATCACGTCCAAGAAAAAAGCCAGATCCTGCACATTTCTGGCCATCGGACCGTTGGTCGACAACGTATCGGAAACAGTTCCGCTACAGGTTGCGGCCACTCGACCGACGGTCGGCCTGAGGCCGACCACACCGCAGAAACTCGCCGGATTGCGCAATGACCCCCCCATGTCAGACCCCTGCGCCAACCAGGCCGTTCCTGTCGCCAGTGAAGCCGCAGCCCCCCCGGAGGAACCCGCGACACTACACCTTTGATTCCATGGATTACGGGTTGTCCCCAAGACTTTATTATAGGTATTGCCACCGGTACCAAATTCCGGGGTATTGGATTTTGCATAAATAATCGCGCCGTTGCTTTCAAGCTGCTCCACCAGAATATCCGACTGCGGAGAAACATGATTTTCATACAGCAAAGAGCCCCGGGTACACCTGACGCCCTTGACATCATTGAGATCCTTGATGGTGACCGGCAATCCCCCCAACGGTGTTTGAATGAGTTGATGGGCCTCCCACCGCTCAATGGCGTGATGGGCCCGATCCAGACAAAGGGTTGGCAGCGCATTGACCGTCCCTTCGACTTGGGCAATGCGCTGTTCCAGTACATCAAGCAGTTCGCCGGGAGAAACCTGTTTGTTCTTCAACAGGCCGACGATCCGGGTTGCAGGCAATTTGATCAATTCCGGCAACTGGTTTTCGATTGTCGTCATCAGTCAGACCGCTTCGGTGAGGGTATAACGACCCTTCAGCCCGAGTGACGCTGCCGGATCATGGGCACATCGATTGGAGTGGCCTTCCATCTTGATGAGACATTCTGCACAAATCAGGTATGATCGATTCTGAAATTTCACAAACCACGTAGTTTACGCGATAGCGTACTGTAAAATCTAACGCTCGGCTTACAAAATACACCATGATTCGACCCCTTTACAAAGGCCGGTGTGTCCCTTTTGTTGCCCAACCGGCGTCGATGCGATCTATCAACGGAACGATGACATGCCATCTGCTGCATGCTGACTGACCCCAAACGGATCAACATGAAAGACGCCTGTTCGTTTTTGTTCTGCCTCGTGGCCATGTGGGTCGCGTTTTATGTGCTTCATGCCCTGATCAATTATTTTGAAATAGCCGGTACTCTTGCCTTGATGCTGTTCTGCCTCCCGATGATTCTGTTCATTGCCTATGCCACCCATGAGCCATCACAAAACCTGATAATAAACCTGCTCAAGACCGCCGCCTGGTTCTACTTGCCACTGCTGGCCATTGTCGGCGTTGTCATGTTGATCTAGTCCATGGTGCAAATAATCGCGCCTTGTACACGGGAACCCGCCCCCGGCCCGTCGTATTTGTTACCATATCCGTTTTCTATCATGGCATTGACCTAATGAAAGTACTGATCAACGGAGCGCAGGACCTGTCGGAAGTTCCCGGATTGCAGCATGCCGCCGCACGGGTGGATTTTTATCCCGTCGCCGATGTGACCATGCTGGGAGAAGCGCTGCCGGGTGCTGAAGTGATACTGGGCTGGAGCTTCAGAGGCAAAGAACTCGAGAGCCAGTGGCAGCATGCCGACAGCTTGCGATGGATCCATTGGTGTGGTGCCGGGGTGGATGCGGCACTGTTTGATGGATTGGTCGACAGTGAGGTCATTCTCACCAATGCACGAGGCGTCTTTGACCGGGCCATGGCAGAATATGTATTGGGATACATCCTTGGCGAAGCGAAGCGTTTTCGTGACACCTTCGAAGCCCAGCGCAATCACCAATGGCATTACCAGATGACCGAAAAAATTGAAGGGAAAATGGCCGCCATTTATGGTGTGGGAAGTATCGGACGGGAAATCGGCCATGTCTTGAAGTCAGTGGGCATCGAGGTCATTGGTGTCGGACGTCGCCCGCGCAACACCGACCCGGTATTTAGCAAGATATATACCCAAAAAGATGCACTGCAGGTCGCCGCAGCCGCCGACTGGGTGATCGGTGTTCTCCCGTCGACCCCCGACACCGAACGGTATTTTTCTGCTGCGCTGTTCGATGCCATGAAGCCGACTGCGCGATTTATCAATGTGGGCAGGGGGAAAACGCAAGACGAAGCCGCACTGATCAAGACCCTATCCGAGGGACGCCTCGCCGGCGCCATGCTTGATGTGTTCACCACAGAGCCTGTGTCCGCCTCCAGCCCCCTTTGGAATACCCCGAATCTGGTCATTTCCGCTCACATGTCCGGTGATTTCTTCGGCTTCAAGGAAGTCCTGGTCAACCAGTTTCTGGATAATCTGAAGCGATATCAACGCGGCACGACGCTCAATAACGTGGTTGACAAAACCCTCGGATTCGTCAGGACCGATTCCGTTTTGCCGTAAAACCCCGTGACGACTTCACTCGGCGCCCTCCGTGCGGGTCACGTTACCGATTGTCGGCTTTGCGTGTGAGTGGACAACGTCCATTGATCATCGAGCTGTCTGGCCACCCGCATCCCCTCGGAGACATCCACTTTCCAGAGAAATAAGGCCCCGACCACAAACAGGACAATCAGGACCACAATGCTGTCTCTTTCTGCAGCCCCGGCAAAAACAAAGGGGACAACCGCCATCAATGCCGGACCCAGGATACTGGCAAACTTGCCGACCATATTGAAAAACCCGAAAAATTCAGCCGTTTTCGCTTTGGGAATCAGCCGTGCAAACAAGGAACGACTCAGACTTTGCACCCCACCTTGAACCAGGCCAATCGCAATCGCCAGCAGGTAAAAATCCGTCGTCGAGTCAAGCCACAGCCAAGCATACAAAACCACCAGTACGTAGACGATCAAACCGATCAGAATACCGGCCCGGGGACCTGTTTTTTTTCCAATCCAGCCAAAACCGATGGCCGCGGGGAACGCGACGAACTGGGTCAACAGCAACGCCGTGATCAGGCTTTCGTAGGGCAGGCCCAACACCCGGTTGGCAAAAAAGACCGCCGTCTTGATAATGGTCCCCACCCCATCAATGTAAAACCAGTAGCCCGCCAGGAACCACATCAGCATCTTCAATTTGCGAATCTCCCTGAAGGTCAGTTGCAATTGGCCCAGTCCCTCCCTGGCCACTTGAAGCATCGATACCCGTTTGACCACCGGGGGTTCCTTGACGCCCATCAGCAAAGGCAGGGTGAACACCGCCCACCAAATCGCAACACTGATGAACGAGATTGAAACAGCCGAAGCGGTGTCTTGCAATCCAAACCAATCCGGATAGGTAACCATCAGCACATTCACCAGGAACAACAAGCCACCGCCCAAATAACCCAGGGCATAACCGAAACCGGAGACTACATCGAATTCTTCCTCTGGAGAAATGACAATCATCAGCGAGTCATAGAAAATATTGGCACCTGAAAACCCGATCAACCCAAAGCCATATAGCGCCAGACCCACCCACCACATGCCGGCACTGACCCACGCAAGGCCCACACACATCAGTATGCCCAACAGGGCAAATCCGGCCAGAAACTTTTTCTTGCTG
Organism: Candidatus Poriferihabitaceae bacterium; assembly: GCA_965214625.1. Taxonomy (GTDB): domain Bacteria; phylum Pseudomonadota; class Gammaproteobacteria; order Arenicellales; family Poriferihabitantaceae. The sequence goes on from OZ243962.1 coordinate 1,153,505, forward strand.
CCACCGCTGTCGGCAATAGCACCAAGCAGCGGAGCCGCCAGGGCAATCAACAAACTGGAAACCGCCAATGTGATATTGAACCAGAACTGGGAATCCCGCGTACTGATCTCCGCACTTAAGACACCGTAAAATGCGGGGAAAAATCCTGCCATGACGGTCGTTGCAAACGCAGAATTGGCCCAATCATACAGCGCCCAATTGACAACCGGTCTGTTTAACCATCGTTTTTTCATGTCGATCCACACGGGGAATACGGTGTTGAACACCTTACCTTGTCATCAGTCTTTTTTGAAGGTAATTCAACAAAATGCCATACGCCGGCAAAAACAGGATGATCGAGATCAGGATCTTGAAAATCAAATCGACGGTGGCGATCTCGACCCAGTTTTCAGCCAAAAACGGGTCGGCAGACCTGTGGAATGCCGCAGCGAAAAACACATAGGTATCCACAATGTTCGCAAAAAAGGTGGATACCAGGGGGGCGACCCACCATTGTGCCATGCGCTCCCGTATTCTTTGAAAAACAGTGATATCGACGAATTGGCCGACCAGATACGCTGTCCCGCTCGCCAGTCCAATACGCCAGTCAGCCAGCCCGACACTGATCAGTATGGCCGGAATATAGGCCAGGCTGACAATGACACGCGCATTGTCCTTGTTGGATAACCGAACCGTACAATCCGTGGCAAGCACCACCAGCGGGAAAATGAACATGCCCCAGGTGAAGGTATACCCCCAAAGCGTCTGCGTAAATTGAACGCCATAGTTCGCTGCAGCAATGACAACAATATGAAAGATTGTCAGCTTCGCAATCAGGCCCCGATTGATATTTTGTCGTAACACAAGCCCATCCAAAGTGGTGTCAGTTTAAAACCGCCGATCAGCCATGGCATCTGGGCGATGATTGCAAATCCCGATGCATGGCGTTTCCCATCGCAAAGCGTCCATTAAGTCGACCGCACAATCCCTGAAAAAGACGACACTGTCTGTGGACCAAACAGGACACCTGTCGATCAACAATCGCAACGTGCTGTGCGAAACAACCTTCAACCCCAGCCCTGGCGTCTCATGGCTGGCGCAGATTGTAGCTCAAACCGGTGTGGGGATGGCGCAGCCGTTCAGGTTCATCCGCGAATCGGGCCACTTTATTGCTTGAGTTGATAGCCGGTGCGAAAAATCCAAAAAACAATGGCGATGCAAATGACCAAAAAGGACACGATCATCCACAGGCTCAGCCTGATGTCCACATCGGCAATCTCAAAAAAGCTCCAGCGAAAGCCACTGATCAGGTACACAACCGGATTAAGCAGCGTCACTCCCTGCCAAAATGGCGGGAGCATATTGATCGAGTAAAAACTCCCTCCCAGGAAAACCAGCGGGGTGATCACCAGCAGCGGAACGATCTGGAGTTTTTCGAAATTATCCGCCCACACACCGATAATGAATCCTAATAAGCTGAACACGATCGCCGTCAGCACCAAAAAAGTCGCCATCCAAATCGGATGGGCAATCTCCAGCGGAACAAACAGGCCGGCCGTCAGCAAGATAATGATGCCCACGATGATGGATTTGGTGGTGGCCGCCCCAACATAACCGATCAGGATCTCGACGTGGGATACCGGGGCAGACAGGATTTCGTAGATGGTGCCATTGAACTTCGGGAAAAAGATCGCGAATGAGGCATTGGACACGCTCTGTGTCAGCAACGAGAGCATGATCAGCCCCGGAACAATAAACGATCCATACGTGACGCCATCAATCTCACTGATCCGTGAACCGATGGCCGCACCGAACACGACGAAATACAACGTAGTGGAAATGACCGGCGAGACGACGCTTTGGAACACAGTCCGCCAGGCTCTGGCCATCTCGAATTTATAAATGGCCCTGACTGCATGGATATTCATCTTGATCCACCGACCAGGGTCACAAAGATCTCCTCAAGAGAACTTTGTTCCGTCTTCAGGTCGCGGAATCTGATTCCGAGCCTGTTCAACTCACCGAGCAAGGCGGTAATCCCGGTCCGTTCGCCCCGGGTATCGTAGGTGTATACCAGTTGCCAGCCTTCCGATGCCAGCGCGACATCATAACCCGACAGCGCTTCTGGCACATCGGACAAGCCATGATGCAATTCCAGGATGAGTCGTTTCTGGCCCATTTTTGTCATCAATTCCTCCTTGTCTTCGATGAGCAGCATCTTTCCCTGATTGATCACACCGACCCGGTCTGCGATTTCCTCCGCCTCTTCGATGTAATGCGTGGTTAAAATGATGGTGACACCCGCTTCTCTCAACCGCTGTATGTAGCGCCACATATCCTTGCGAAGTTCGACATCAACACCCGCTGTCGGTTCATCCAGAAAAAGAATGCGCGGTCCGTGAGACAGCGCTTTTGCAATCATCACGCGGCGTTTCATCCCTCCGGACAGCTCGAAAATCTGGTTGTCTCTCTTGTCCGACAAGGATAAATTCTCCAGCATCTGGTCAATGTATTGGGCATTGGGGGGTTTTCCAAACAATCCCCGGCTGAAAGAGACGGTGGCATGCACTTTCGAAAAGGCATCCGTTGACAATTCCTGGGGAACCAGTCCGATCAGGGAACGCGTCTGCCTGTAATCCTTGATGATGTCAAAACCATCGATCATGACCGATCCGGAACTCATGTTCACAAGACCACAGATAATACTGATCAAGGTTGTTTTGCCGGCACCATTTGGACCCAGCAAGGCCAGAATTTCCCCCCGTCGTATGTCCAGATCAATATTGTCCAATGCCGTCAATCCATTGGCATACGTTTTGCACAAATTGCGGACAGTGATCAGGTTTCCCCATGTGGCAGTCATCTATTCGACCCGTAGTAGTTAGCTGCATTATATTCGCAATTGGCTTGCGTTAACCGGTGATCGGTCTCTTTCATCCGGACTCAATCGCGGCAGTGGCCCCGCACAGGGATGACGAAAGCGCTTGCGTGCAAAGCGACGTTACCCCTATGATCACCCTTTAGTTGAAGGTGCATTGGGCAACCCCGGTCCATCCCTCTTTTGCTGGTGTGACCCTGACGACCCTGCACCAAGACCACCGGTTTTTTGTCTGCATTGGATCCTGAAGCGGATTTTGGCAAATTCTCGAGAAAAAGTGTGAACCTTCTCATACCGACAACCACTGTGGCATGTATTGACCGGGAATGACTTCGACACTCGACGGTGCCGCACAGTGGCGTGAAGTAATATCCCGAAAATATTTCCCCACGATTGCCCTGCTGTCGATGGCGGTCTGGCTGCATGCCGCGAACTCGATGTTGACCGCAACCACCCTGCCTTCAGCCGTCGAGGAAATTGGCGGACTGCACTTGGTCAGTTGGGCGTTTGCACTTTATCTGCTGGGTTCTATTATGGCCGCCGCTGCGGTCAGTCTGTTTGTCGTCAAACACGGACTCAAGGCCACGATGCAGTCTGCCGCAGTCGTCTACGGTATCGGATGCATCATCTGTGCAAGCGCACCGCTGATGGAAATTCTGCTGATCGGCCGCACACTGCAGGGATTGGGTGGCGGGGCGTTGGTCGCCTTGGCATATATCTCGCAGAATCGACTTTTCCCGAATCACTTCATTCCGAAAATCGTCGCGGTCATCTCCATCGTTTGGATGACTTCTGCCCTTTGCGGGCCCTTTATCGGCGGGGCCCTGGCAACAGTGGGCCTGTGGCGTTGGGCTTTTTGGTCTTTTGCGTTGCAGACGCTGTGTCTGATGATTGCGATCTACTTCCTTCTCAAGGCAGAAACCCCGACATTGGCGGTCAAAAAGGAGCGCATTCCCTGGATCAGGCTGTGTGCGCTGGCAGTGGCCATTTTGTCTATCTCACTGGCGGGAACGGGACTGGACATACTGCCGGCAACCGGTTTGACCCTGCTGGGGTGTCTGGCACTCGGCATTTTCTTGGTCAGGGATAAAAATGCGACCAGCAGTCGGATGCTGCCCAGGGAAACCACCAATTTCAACCACGACATCGGCAACGGCATCGCGATGACATTTACGTTTTGCCTGTCGATCATGTCATTGCTGGTCTACGGGCCACTGATCCTGATTCAGCTGTACGATCTGACACCGCTGGCCGCGGGATTTATTGTCATGGTGGAAACTCTGGCCTGGGGGGTGGCGGCGGTTCTTTTTTCCGGAATCAATCCCTTTCACGATCACATATTGATCCGGTCCGGGGGATTCCTGGTTGTCACGGGGCTCCTTTGTCAGGCTCTTTTTTTGCCCCACGGCCCGTTGTGGGCGGTGGTCATCTCGGCCGCGGTAGGCAGTGGCGGTTTTGGCATGATGTGGGGGTTTATCATTCGCAGAATTGCCTATGCCGCCGATGAGGCGGAAAAAGACAAGGCTGCCTCCTTGCTACCCACGGCACAACAGCTTGGCTTTGCACTCGGAGCCGCTTTAAGCGGCCTGATTGCTAACGGCTTCGGGTTGAGCGAAACCATATCGCGCGAAGGGATGAAACTGGTTGCTTTCTGGGTTTTCGCCGGTTTTGTACCGGTTGCCCTCTTGGGAAATGTCTTCGCCTGGCGATTTACCCAACGCAGTCGCCCAACCCTCACGCTGTCGGACAGCGGATAAAGCCTCATCAGGTGTGACGTGACGCAGCGGACATGACAGACCGTCGTTGTGCTTGCGCCTCCGCATGGCACTGACCTGTGATGGGCAGGTTCGCCACAGTCTGTGCTCTGTTCGACAGCCCGATCAGCCAGCCGACCCGTATTATGATTGACCGGTCAACGCTGACTTTGTGCAAATGCCGTATAATCTTCGGCAATGCAGGTTGCCGCCAGTTCCAGCAATTGGCGGCCATGCTGTGGTCTGGCCAGGCGCGGGTCGGACCCGATCTGGCCGTCGGGAAATTGCCGTCGGTGTAATGTTGTCGGCAGATGCCGGTCTCCCCGGTGCGCCTTTAGCAGTCCCTCTTCCAGCTTCCGATAGTCCGGTGGCGCCTCCACATCCACCACCCGTTCCAGATACTGTGTGATCGCCACTTCGCTGGGTGTCGCATGTATCCCTTCTCGTTCACCATACAGACGGAGACGCAATGCCGCTACCTGCTCGAATTCCCACCAGCTTTTTATGCGGATCAGCGGGCCTTCGGAATCATATCGTGCATACACATCGTGAACACTCGACTGCAGCGCAGCCAGATTTGCACCATGCGCATTGACCACATAGACACGTTGGAATTTCTGGGCATGCAATGATCGGATAATCTCTTCAAAATACAGCGAGAACACCCGGGAAGAGACTGAGAGCGTGCCGGCAAACCCCATGTTGAACTGGGCAGGGGTATAAGCCAACGCAGGTGCCACAATGGCCGTAGCCATCTCCCCGGCCCGCTTTGCGATGGCTTGTGCACAAAGCGTATCCGTCCCGACCAGCCCGGTCGCACCGTGCTGTTCAATCGAGCCCACTGGCAGGATAATACCGACAGAATGCTGCTGATACGCTTTGACTTCTGCCGAGGTCATCAACAGAAGATCCACCCGTCACCCCCTCTCTCGACAGCTAGTCCGTCTCCAGGGCTTCCCCGGGCAAAGCCCAAGGGAAACAGGTCCCGGACTGACCATCAAACTGACTCCGGTTCGAATCAATCCTCAATTGTTCAGTTTCCACTTGCGCCCAAGCTCCCTGAAGAAACCGCTTTCGGTTTTAAGCGCAATCCAGGTATTGACAAAATTGATCCAGACCTGGTCATCCTGGGGAAGCAGCATCGCAATTGGTGTCCTGGCGCGTGCCTCGGCAACAGGAACAATCATCATTTCGGGGAATTTCTCGACCAGTTTATAGGCTTCAACATTGGAAGTGATGTGCGCATCGGCCCGACCGGCCAGGACTTCCTGAAAATCACGCGCCGGCGCTTCCACTATCTTGTGTTGTGCATTCGGAAAGAATTTCTTGACCTGATCCTCCTGCGTGGTTCCCAGTGTCGCGGCGACGATGACCTCCGCTTTATCCATATCCGCCCACTCCTTGAACCGATCGCGGTTCTTTTTCAGCGTCAACGGCACCGTTGCAAGCGAAAAATAGCTGTCGGAAAATCCGGCCACCTTGGCACGGCTGGCCTTGATGGACGCACTCCCGGTCAGATGATACTTGCCCGCCACCACGCCATTGACCAGCGTTTTCCAGTCCGTGGGAACGAATTCAACCTCCACCCCAAGCTCACTGGCCAATTCCTTCATGACATCGATATCATAGCCGGTATAACTGTTCGAAGCCGGGTCTCTCATAGTCATCGGGTTCCAGTCACCGGTGGTGCCCACCTTGAGCGTCCCTGAATCCAGTATCTCCTGCAATACCCCTGCCGCCATGGCCGCTTGACCCAATCCCAGCATCAGCAACAAAGCCGCACACAACAATTTGATTTGTGAGAACAATTTCATGTTTCCTCCATCACAACGGTAAGTTGAATTGACCACGATAAATCCAGTGGCTTTTTAGGCGGCTCTACTGTATCACACTTATTGTGGCTGTGAATAACGGCAACACTGGATTACAATGCCCCCTCCCGTTATCAATAAAAATGCATCCGTAAGACCCCTTTACCTGACCCGGCCTCTTTGAACATGGACTCTGACAACAGCATCATCAAACTGGATCATGTCAGCAAGTGGTTTGGCACATTCAAGGCGCTCGATGCGATCAGTCTCACCGTTCAACCGGGTGAACGAATGGTCGTTTGTGGTCCTTCCGGTTCTGGAAAATCAACGCTCATACGCTGTATTAACCGTCTTGAGGTGCATCAACAGGGGACCATCATCGTCAATGGGCATGAATTGAATGACAACAGGCAGAACATTGTTGCCGCAAGAAATGACCTCGGCATGGTGTTTCAGCACTTCAATCTGTTTCCCCACCTGACTGCGCTTGAAAATCTGACTCTGGGGCTGGTTCGGGTCAGACAGTTAAGCCGCAAGGAGGCAGAACACCGGGCACAGCAGTATCTGGAAAGAGTCAATATCGCTGAACAGTCCCATAAACTGCCGCGCCAGCTGTCCGGAGGGCAGCAACAGCGCGTGGCCATTGCCCGTTCGCTGTGCATGGAACCGAAGATCATGCTGTTTGATGAACCCACCTCCGCACTCGACCCTGAAATGATTTCCGAGGTCCTCGACGTGATGGTCGGTTTGGCACAATCGGGGATGACCATGATTTGCGTCACCCACGAGATGGGATTCGCCCGCAAGGTCGCCGACACGATGGTCTTCATGGATACTGGAAAGATTATTGAAAAAGCCCCGCCCGAGAAATTTTTCACCCACCCCGAAAGTGAACGGTGCAGGCAGTTTTTACAACAGATCCTGCAGCACTAGATAATGAACCAAAGAAAGGGTCATATCATCAAGCTGGGCATGGTCATCGCCATAGCCTTTCTTGTCTCTGGCTGCAAGGAAGTCAACTGGGGTTGGTATGTCGTTTCACCGTTCACCAACAGTGGGCAAACCAATCTTCAGTTTTTGCTGGGGGGGCTGTGGAACACGGTTTTGCTGTCCATTACGGCCATTGCCATCTCAATTATTCTGGGGCTGCTGGTGGCTTTGCCGGGTCTGTCCGCCCAAAAAGCCTGGCGAACCGTCAATCGCGTGTATGTCGAGGCGGTCAGGGCCGTACCCATATTGGTCCTCATACTGTGGGTCTATTATGGGCTGCCGGTCATTGCCGGTCTTCAGATCAATGTCTTCTGGGCCGGTGTGGTGGCCCTCGCCCTGTCTGATAGCGCTTTTCAGGCTGAAATATTCAGGGCAGGGATTCAATCGATCGACAAAGGACAGACTGAAGCGGCCCATTCGATCAACCTGAGCTATCGCGACACCCTGCGATATGTCATTCTACCCCAAGCCATTCGTCGTGTTTTGCCGGCACTGGGCAATCAACTGGTGTATATGCTCAAGATGTCATCGCTGGTTTCAGTCATCGGCATGCAGGAGCTCACACGCCGAGCCAATGAACTCGTGGTGACCGAATACCGACCCCTTGAAATCTATACCGTCCTGATTCTTGAATATCTGGTATTGATCCTGATCGTTTCTGCCGCAGTGCGTCGACTGGAAAGGAAAATGGGGGCAGACCAACGCAGTTAAAGGGAAGCAACCTCAGGGTTTTGTCGAATCGCAAGGCCGCCTTTCACCCGGTTTTTCTGGACCGGTGACAGACGGGCGCACATGTGGCCCCTGTGACCCCCCGGACATCCCCCATTGGCGGATCAGTCCTTGTCGGCAGCCTGGTAATACCCGATGGTATCCCCCTCAGTGGTCACCCCAAGCCCGTTGAGTAATCGATTCGAATAGCTGAAATAGGCGACAACCTGATTCACTTCAAGAATTTCCCCGTCGTCGCAACCCGCTTCCTTGAGCTTCCGATAATCCGCTTCGGCCATGTCCGCCACCCGGGTCGCCAGTTTTTCTGCGTACTGGAGAAAGGCCCGTTCCTTTCCAGAGAATACCGCCTCAAACGAGCGTGTTTCAAATGCCGCATAAATGGCCTTCGCCTTCTCCTCATCATCAATGAGTCGACAGGCATTCGTGAAATGATGACTGAAACTGTAGTCGCATTGATTCAGAAAACTGGTGTAAGAAGCCACGACCTCCAAAAACCAGAAGGGCAACGTGTTGTCCTCATTGTGCAATACACTGCGATACAACGTCACATGCCCTTTCATGGTATGCGGTCGCAGGCTATGGACCCGCATTACATTGTCCACCGTCCCATGGGGCGTGCGTACGAGGTCGAACAACGCTTTTACCGGGGGTGTGGCCTCTTCATCAGAGAGCATTTTGATCCAGGCGGTCATTTTCTCAACCCAATATGCCCTTGGGGGCGGCAAGACAATGGCGTTTGCGGCAGGAATAAATCCGACCGGACACCGCCATGCCTCCTGCGGTGAAAACAGACTGACCTGATCCGTCTTTTCAGCATCGCCCCGACCGGTACTGGAATGAACGGTCAAAACGACCTTGAATGTACTCTCCGCAGACCGCAGGCCCATAGTGTGCCCGATCACCTTCGGACACGACCGGCCTGATTTGCGCATCCCAGTCCGGATCAACCGCGACGACGATCGAATAGCGCTCCTTGCCTGACTGATTCACGACCGCATGAACCGTGGAACGGAAGCGATCATTGGTCCAGCGCGCCAGCAAATCACCGACATTGACCACAATGGTATCTTCGATGGGATGGGCGGTCAGCCACTCCCCGCGTCGTCCCTGGATACGCAATCCACCGGTCTGATCCTGGACCAACAGGGTCAGCGTACCGAAATCAGTATGCGGTGACACGCCGAACTGGTCCTCACAGAACGCACTTTGCTGGGTTGGATAGTGAATCAAGGTGCCGCGCGAGATGGGCTGATTGAATTGTCGGACAAAATAATGGTGATCAACGCCCAGGCCGGCCGCAAACGCTTTTAACAACTGCTTGCCACAGTGGTTCGCCAATCGCATATATCGATTGAGCCGCTCCGGCATTTCGGGCACGAAATCAGGCCACTGATTCGGTGCAAAAAATTTATTCCCGGCCACAAATTCCGGATTGTCCGGTGGCAGGTCAGCGCCCCAGATAAAACTTTCCTTCAGATCGGGCTGCTTCTGGTGCTCCATTTTGGAAGCACCGAAAGTCAGCAGCCCACGATGAGTGTCCTTGACCAACACCGTGCTTTTTTGTGCTTCGGGGCAACCGAAAAACACGCTGGAAACCTCAAACACCGACTCAATCAACGCCTTGTCGATACAGTGGTTCTTGATATAGAAAAAACCGGTCTCCTCTGCGGCGATACGCAACGCATTGCCGACGCGGCAATAAGCGGGCGTCTCACCAAACAGGGAAGCCACATCCACCACGGGGATATCTTCTTTATGGATGTATTGAATGGCGCTGTCTGCCATGTTCTGTTTCGGTAACGGTATTTTCTGTCGTGGAATCGAGTCTAGCATATCCCTCCCCCGCCCGGCTGCCTGTTCCAGCATCTCCGTCGCCGTGCACCGGGGTGGGTGTCGATGTAATCCCCAATCACCGGGTCGGACCGTATCATGGAACAAATTGCATGATTCAATTAAGATATTTTACGGAATTCCGGGTGTCCGTTTGAGGTCATTGGAAACGATAACCGAATTAACGCCGAGGTGCACAAGTGGGTCAACGTGTCATGATTAACAGATTGATTTTAATCTATAAACCCACCGGGTCGGAAAATCGTTTCAGAGAAAATGAAACGGTTTCCTGAGCGCGGTGAACCAACCCACGCTCAGCGCCGACATGACAAACCTGTATCGCGCACCCGGAAATAAAACAACACGCACGGCACTTTATAGACTATATTCTGATGCAGTCCACTGAAATTTGCACTGTATATTCTATTTTGGACACTTAAATGCAGCGCTACTCCATCTTCAGCCTGGCGCGAAATGCCGTCAATTATCATGCCGACTGGACCGCCGCGTGGCGCAGTCCACCTCTCAAAAAACAGTATGACGTCATTGTGATCGGCGGCGGGGGTCATGGTCTCGCCACCGCTTATTATCTCGCCAAGCATCACCACATCAGCAATGTCGCGGTCCTTGAAAAGGGCTGGCTCGGTGGCGGGAATGTGGCCCGTAATACCGTCACCATCCGTTCCAATTACATGCGTGATGAAAGTATCCCCTTTTATGTCAAGTCAGTCTCGCTGTACGATCAATTAAGCCGGGAATTGAACTACAATCTGATGTATTCCAAGCGCAGCATGATCGATATAGTGCAAACCTATCCCCGGCTGCGTGAAATCAGACGCCGCATGTTCAACATGGATTTATATGGCTCAACCTATGAGCCGATCAGTGTTGAAGAAATTCGACGTCGCATTCCGCCGTTGACCGGCGGTGGACCTCAGTCCCGTTTGCCGATTATTGGCGGGATGGTGCATCCTGATGCCGCGACCTGTCGTCATGATGCGGTCGCATGGGGTTATGCCCGGGCCGCGGATGACCGGGGCGTGGAAATCCACCAGAATACCGCCGTCACCCAACTGCTTCGAGATCCCCGGACCGGCGCCATTGAAGGCGTCGACACCACCCGGGGCCGCCTTCGTGCCAAAAAAGTGGCGGTGGTGGTCTCCGGCCACACCACCACGATCACCAACACCGTCGGGCTGGCGTTGCCGCTGCAGTCTTTCAACCTCGCGGCCTTTGTCTCTGAGCCGGTCAAGCCGTTGATTGACGTTGTGGTCAATTGTCCGGATATCGGTGTTTATCTGAATCAGTCGGATAAAGGGGAACTCGTCATCGGTGGTGCGCCGGACCCCGGGCAGTCGTTCCGACGGGCCATTCATCAGGGCGTTTTTGAAAATGCAGTCGGTGCCCTGTTGTCACTCTTTCCCTCTTTCAAACGCCTGAAACTCATGAGACAGTGGGGCGGCACACTGGATATTGCACATGATGCCACCCCCATCGTGAGCCGAACGGATATTCCGGGACTGTATCTCTCTGCCGGATGGTGGGGCGGCTTTAAAGCCATCCCTGCCGGTGGTTACACACTCGCTCACTTGATTGCCAGGGATGAACCGCATCCGCTCATCGTTCCTTTTTCGCTCAACCGGTTCACGACACTGGATTTCATTTTGGAATCGGGGACCACGACAGCGCGATAACACCCTGCTCCATGCTGATTCTGACCTGTCCTTTCTGCGGCCCCCGTCACGAGAGCGAGTTTCGCCACGGGGGTCCGACAAAACCGCGCCGACCGGACAATCCGGATCAATGGACCCATCCGGAATGGATCCGCTATTTGACCGTACCCGATAATCCGGTGGGCTTGGTCAACGAGTGCTGGTGGCATGTGCATGGTTGCGGAAAGTGGATCACGGTCACCCGACACACCGTGACCCATGCGATTGCCGACGCATCGGAGACCGACCGTGAACAATAGCCGACGCCTCCCCGAGGGCGGTCAAATTGACCGAAACCGGCCCATCGCGTTCCGATTCAATGATAAACCCTATCAGGGATATGCCGGCGATACACTGGCTTCTGCGCTGCTCGCCAACGGGGTCATGCTCACCGCCCGAAGTTTCAAATATCACCGACCGCGGGGAATCATGTCGGCGGGCATCGAAGAACCCTCGTCACTGGTCGAACTGACCGGAGACGGGCAGTCCGCCAACCGACCCATCACCGACGTGAAATTACGGCCTGGCCTTGTTGCCCATTCGGTTCACTGCTGGCCCTCTCCCGCCTTTGACGTGATGGGCATCAATCAGTTTTTCGCTCGGCTGATCCCGGCCGCTTTTTACTACAAGACATTCATGTGGCCCAACTGGCACCTGTTCGAACCGGCCATTCGACGGGCAGCGGGTCTTGCGCAGGCGCCCCGTGCGTTGCCCACATCACTGCATTACGAAGTGCGCAATCATCACTGCGATCTGCTTGTCATCGGCGCCGGACCGAGCGGCTTGATCGCAGCGTTGGCGGGCGCCCGCAGTGGCGCCCGTGTTCTGCTCACGGATGAGGGTTCGACTCCGGGCGGCTCCCTGCTTGATCACCACCGCACCGTTGATGGTGTGCCCGGATGGCAATGGGCGCAAGACATCGTTTCGGAATTGGACCGATACCCCCATGTCACCCGCCTTGCACAAGCCACCGCATGGGCCTACCGCGAACACAATCTGGTCCTCATTACCGAACGCGCGCCTGCACCGGCCTTTGTGTTCCAGCGCACCTGGCGCGTTCGGGCAAAGCAGGTGGTGATCGCCAGTGGTGCAATAGAACGGCCTCTCGTGTTCAGGCACAATGACCGACCCGGTGTCATGCTGGCTTCTGCTGTCCAGCGTTATATCAACCGATATGCCGTTCTGCCCGGGAAACAGGTTGTCCTGTTCACCAACAACACCAGTGCCTACCGGGTGGCCGATGCGTTGCATCGAGCCGGCGCAAGCGTTGTGGCCCTCATCGACAGCCGTGCCCGGACCGAACCCCCGCCCCGCCCTCCGGTTCACCCGTTTCGTGTATTGACAAACCATATTGTTGTTCGAACCCATGGCACAAAACGAATCCGTGGCGTGACCATACGGGATATGGGCAATGGTACAACGCAACGGCTCCCTTGTGACCTGGTGTGCCTTTCGGGTGGCTGGAACCCGACACTCCACCTGTTTTCCCAATCCAGGGGAACCATCGGGTTTGATGATACACTGGCGACCATCATCCCTGCACAGCCTGCGCAAGATACCCACTGTGTCGGTGCAGCGAACGGTCACTTCACACTGCATGAGGGGCTCGAAGAGTGCCTCGCCAAAACCGGTCAGGTCATTGAAGCCCTGGGATTGCCGGCCTCGAGCATTGATCTTCCGACGGTGGATCATGAAACCGATTATCACATTGAACCCCTGTGGCACATCCCGACCGACAAAAAGGGGGCCGCCAACAGTTTTGTTGATATCCAAAATGATGTCACCTTGGGCGATATCCACCTCGCCATTCGCGAAGGATTCGGTGCCGTGGAGCACGTCAAGCGCTACACCACCGCCGGGATGGGCATCGACCAGGGTAAAACCGGCAATCTGAATGTGGCCGGTGCCATCGCCAATGCCACCGACACCCCGGTTTCACAAATCGGCGTCACCACCTTTCGCCCTCCCTATACGCCGGTCGAATTCGGTGCCATCGCCGGCGGACGCGAAGACAGTGGCCTGTTGCCCTATCGTCATACGCCGATGACCGAGTGGCACAAGGCCGGGGGGGCGGTCATGTACGAAGCCGGGGCGCGCTGGCGTCGTCCGGGCTATTACCCGGGACCGGGAGAAACGTTTCAACAAGCAGTCAACCGGGAAGCAACCGCTGTCAGAACCGGGGTCGGAGTGTACGACGGCTCGCCCTTGGGAAAATATGAAATCCGGGGACCCGATGCCGGGCAGTTCATCGACATGCTGTATACCAATGATTTTTCATCGCTTGGCCAGGGGAAAGGCCGATATGGAATTATGCTGACCGACGATGGAATGATCCTCGATGACGGCGTGACCTTCAAACTGGCTGAAAATCACTACCTCATGTTCACCTCTACCGGACACGCCAATGAAATCTACCGACACATGGAATATTTTTTGCAACTCCATCGTCCCGAGTGGAAAGTCCGCATCACGACCGTGACCACGCAATGGAGCAATGCAACGGTGTGCGGCCCGAAAGCCCGGGAGATGCTCACGGCGCTGCAGCCCGACATCGATTGTTCTCCCACCGCCTTTCCTTTCATGGCCATCAAAGAAGGGGATATTGCCGGGTTGCCTGCCCGGATTTGCCGGGTCAGTTTTACCGGTGAACTCAGTTTCGAAATTAATGTCTGGCCGCGCCACGCCATGGCGCTGTGGGACCGGATCATGGATGTCGGGGAAAAATTCCGGATCACGCCGGTCGGCTCGGAGGCCAATCATGTGCTGCGTGTTGAGAAAGGCTTTCTTTCTACGGCACACGAAGTCGATGGTACGACCGATCCGTATGATTTGGGACTGGGCAGGATGCTGTCACGCCAAAAGCGCGATTTTATCGGCAAACAGGCACTGGCGATTCGTCGCACTTCGGGACGTCCGAGACTCGAATTGGTGGGCCTGCTGCCTCAGGACCCGACCCGTCTGGTCAGTGAAAATGCGCCCCTTACCCCCCGAGGTCAGCGAATGCGCTCGGAAGGCCGGGTGACCGCCTGTGTCTGGAGCGTGGTGAAAAACCGCCCGGTTGCGCTGGCATTACTGGAGGATGGCCACAATCGGATGGGGCAACGAGTCCATATTCGAATGAAGGACGATGTCGTTGCCGCCGAGGTAACGGCGGCCTGTTTTCATGATGCAGACGGTCATTTACTGCGGAGTTGAGCAATGTCCTATGAGATTCAGATCAACCGTGCCGAGCGTAACGCGATCATTGAGCTCAGGGGCAATCGGGAACGACTCGAAAAGTGGCTGAACACCACACCGCTGGTTTTTCCGGACACCCCCAATACCCGCACAGTGCAAGACACCACAATGATCTGCTGGGTTGGACCCGAACGGTGGTTGCTTCGAACATCCATTGAGCGGGAAAACCAACTGCGAAACAGTGTACCGGTTGAAACCATGCCGCTCGAAATTGATGTCCATCTTGTCAGCGATACCCTGACCTTTTTTGATATTGTCGGGCCCGATGCCGCGCAGATTCTCTCGATCGTCAGTCCGTTGGATATTCATCCGTGCGTTTTCCCCGATAACGGCATCAGTTTTACCGAGGGATTTGGCGTCAGTGTGCTCGTCGCGCGGCAAACAAACGGATTCGAACTGGCCGTTGAAAGCAGTTACGCCGACTGGATGGAAGGCTCGCTACATCGTGCCGCCGGCACCGTTCAGCTTGAAAAATGAAAACGGGCCTGAAAGGCCGGTAGCGGTTCGCGCCCGAGAATGAAATCGGCTGCACGCAGTGCCATCATCTGGGTCGGGGCATTGAGGTTGCCACTGACAATCTCCGGCATGACGGAGGCGTCGACAATCCGCAGTTTCTCCACGCCGTGCACTCTCATCTCCTCATCCACCACCGCCATCTCATCCGTCCCCATACGGCAACTGCAACTCGGATGATAGTCGGTTGTCGCCGTCTCCCGGACATAGCGGTCAATCTCCTGATCGCTACTGATGTCCACACCGGGAGACAGTTCCTTTCCTCTAAACGGATCGAAGGCGGGTTGTCCGACCAACTCCCGGATTCGTTTGACCGCCTCGACCAGCTCACCCGAATCAAACGCATCGGACAGGTAATTAAAACAGGCGGCGGGACGATGCCTCGGGTCGGCAGACAACAGCCTGATCTGGCCCCTGCTGCGGGGACGGAGTTGATCCATTTGAGTGGTAAACCCTTGAAACAACCGTATCTTTGTACCGTGATATACGTAGTGTACCGGAGCGAAATGATATTGCAGATTGGGAAACTCGACCTTTGAATAGCCATGGATCAATCCTCCGGCCTCCCAGATATTGGATGCCACAAACCCTTTACGGGTGAATAGCCACTGCAACCCCGCCGCCAGCTGGCGAATCGGGTTGGTCATATTGTCGAAGGTCACCGGTTGCGTGCATTCGTGGATCACCGAAATCGACAGATGATCCTGCAGATTTTGTCCAACACCCGGCAGATGGTGAATTGTCCTGATGTCAAATGCCTCCATATGTTTCGACGGGCCGATCCCGGAGAGCATTAGTAGCTGGGGGGATTTGATGGCCCCCGCACAGACAATCACTTCCTTGGCCGCATACGCCGTTCGAACTTCACCGTGCATTTCGAACTCGACCCCGGTCGCCGTCATGCCCTGTATCCTGATTCTGTGTACCAGTGCCCGCGTTATCAGCGTCAGATTGGATCGAGACAAGGCCGGCTTGAGATGGGCGACGGCGGCACTGGATCGCCGCCCATTTTTGGTCGTGCTGTCCAGTCGTGCCAACCCTTCCGGCCGATAGCCGTTGAGATCATCACTGACGCCCTGGCCGGACTGGCTGCCCGCTTCAAAAAAAGCATGATAGAGCGGATTTTCCAATCGCCCTTTGGTCACACCGAGTCGGCCGTCGGCACCCCGCCAGTCGCTGGCACCACGGTCCGATGATTCACACTGCTTGAAGTACGGCAGGCACCGGGCATAGGTCCACTGGGGCAAATCATGGTGCTTGGCCCAGCCATTATAGTCTTCAGGATGCCCCCGCATATACACCATCGAGTTAATCGAAGAAGATCCGCCCAAGACCTTGCCTCTGGGTAGCGTGATGTGCCTGTTTTCCAAATGGGGCTCTTCCTCACTTTGATAATTCCAGTTGATGCTCGGATCCTTGTACGCTTTGTGTACCCCCGCCGGCATATGAATCATCAATTTATGGTCCATCGGACCGGCTTCCAGTATCAACACCTTGTTATTGGGGGACTGACTCAATTCATTGGCCAGCACACAACCCGCCGAACCGGCCCCCAGAATAATATAGTCGTATTCGTTATTGTTTTTCATTCAATATCGTCCGAGGGTCCACTTATTCAATCCGATTACATCGGATCGTCTACCCTGCCTTGCCGGTTGCACAGCATGTGACGATGCCACTGCACCATGTCAACCATCCACCGGTCGACGGCGTCCGTCCCGACAACACGATTGAACTGTCTTGGAATCATACGGCAGCCTGCCGCCACCTTGTCCGCATCGGACTGTCCGTCCACCTGAACCTGGGAATCCGTGGTGTCGACCGGTTCGTGGATGCAGCTAACCAATGGGATACTTGAGGATAATACTATATGGCTCATTGGAAGTCTTTCGATGATACCGCCTCAGCGTCACGGCACCCGACCCAAAGGCGTTATGTTGAAAATCGCGCGCAATGAGGTTAATTTCATACGTCTGTCATAAAGTCGATTTATCCTGTCTGCAGACGGTGTCACATCGGACAACCCTGTAGACAACACGCTTGATCACTCCTTGAACTTTGCTTTGATTGCTTGAACCGAGACGAGACAGATGGCTGCCTGTAACCATGTTGATCATACCGGGTCTCTGGATTCGAAAAAAACCGATTTCAGCACTTTGTTGAAACGGGCCCTATCACGTCGCAGTTTTCTCAAGGCCCCTGTGGCTTTCGGTGTTTCGGCCTTTGTCCTCGGTACCGCCTCACCACAGACCGCTGCCACAGCAAAAAAACCGATTTTCAATTTCCCGGGGGTCGGAGCCACCGCTGCCGACACGATCACAGTACCGGAAGGATATGACTGGTATGTCATGATTTCCTGGGGCGATCCCCTGTTTTCTCATGGCCTGCCGTTCGACCCGGACACTCGAGGTACCGGGAAAAGCCAGGAATTGTCTTTGGGAGACAACAATGATGGCATGACACTGTTTCCCATCAGCGACAAACGGGGTGTCTTTGTAGTAAATAACGAATACGCAAATCTCGACTTGCTGCTGCCGAACGGGATACAAGGAGCCGATGATATCCGCAAAATCAAGGCCGCCCATGGGGTCAGCCTATTTGAGGTGCAGTCTATCAACGGTCAGTGGAAAGTGGTTGTCGACGGCAGACTGAATCGCCGCATCACCGCAGATACACCAATGGAAATCACCGGTCCGGCCCGCGGTCACGCGCTAATGAAAACCCGAAACGACCCGGATGGCACATCATCGCTGGGGACATGGAACAATTGTGGTAATGGTCAAACCCCATGGGGAACCTACCTGACCTGTGAAGAGAACTTCAACGGCTATTTTGGGTCTGCCGACCCGACCAATGAACCCACCGCCATGCAAAAACGGTACGGGGTAGGTAACGAGGACCGGGGATATTCATGGTATCAATACGACACGCGATTTGATATCAGCAAGACCCCCAACGAGGAGAATCGCTGTGGTTATATCGTTGAAATTGATCCCCTGGAACCGACCAGTATCCCTAAAAAACGTACCGCTCTGGGGCGTTTCAAACACGAAAATGCCGAAGTGGTTATCGCCGCAAACGGCCATGTGGTGGTCTATTCAGGTGATGATGAACGGGGTGAATACCTGTACCGCTTTGTATCGAAGAACCGGTACCAGCCCGATAACGATGCGGCCAATCGGGAACTGCTGGCAGAGGGAACCCTGTATGTGGCCCGTTTCAATGAAGCGGACGACAACCTGTCCGGTCGGGGCGAGTGGGTGGAATTGAGTCATGGTAAAAACGGACTGACCGCCGAGGCCGGATTTTCATCCCAGGCGGAAGTATTGGTTTTTGCGCGCAGCGCGGCAACCGTGGTTAACGCCACGACCATGGACCGGCCTGAATGGGTTGCCGCCCATCCCAAAAAGGCAGAGGTATATTGTGCCCTGACCAACAACAAAAACCGGGGTAAAAAGCCCAACAGGGGGGGTGTCGAGACCCCGGTGAACGGTCCCAATCCCAGAGTCGGCAATCTCTACGGACAGATTGTACGCTGGAGACCGGATCAGGCGGACCACAGCGCAAAGACCTTTTCTTGGGACCTGTTCGTGTTGGCCGGCAACCCAACCTTGCATCAGGATCTGAATGCCGGCTCCAATAACATCCACCCCGACAACATGTTCAATGGACCCGATGGCATTGTCTTTGACGAACAAGGCCGGTTATGGATTCAGACAGACGGCAATTACAGTAACCAACGGCAATTTGCCGGAATGGGTAATAACCAGATGTTGCTGGCAGATACCCAAAGCGGCGAGATTGTCCGTTTTCTGGTCGGTCCTGTCGCCTGCGAGATCACCGGTGCAACCTGGTCTCCGGACCGCCGTACCCTGTTTATCGGTGTTCAGCATCCAGGAGAAAAGGGAGCACCCTCCCATTTTCCGGATGGTGGTCAGAGTGTCCCCCGTTCCAGTATTGTGGCCATTACCCGCAAGGACAACGGGCTTATCGGCGGCTGAACAACAATTTTTTCGGTTTTGGCCCACGAAGCAGCGAAGGGATACGTATCCTCACTGGCCTGATGCATCCATGAACCGACGGTTGTAGTCATTGTCACTGTTGACAACCAAATCCAGTCGAACCGTGGCACGGGTCATGCCGCAATACAGAACTGACTCGAGTTGCTCGATTTTTTCCCTGTCCGGTTCCGGGTCCACGTCCACCAGGATCACTGCGGGCCTCTCCTGTCCCTTGAAACGGTAAACACTTTCAAATGCCAGTTTGCCTGGCGTCATGACCTGTCCCCCGTCCCTGTCGTAGCGGCCGGTAAAGCGGCACAGGTCGAGACCACCAACCCGGTCGGCATCGCTGAAAATCGAATGCTGCACGCCCTTGCATGTCAGCACAATGATGTCTTCGTGCAAAAACCCCTCCCGCATCAGGTCCTGCACGATCTTGCCTGCCATCTTCAGTTGTTCACTGGCCTCCGTATAACCATGCACGGTGACACCCAGACCAGGCAGATGGTTTCCCTGTTCGAATGACATCGGCAGGGTCCGGTTGATAAATCCCGCGATCAATTCCGGAGAGCGGTAGTTGGTGCGACAGCGATAGCCAACAAAGCCATCCAGAGTAACCGGCCGTTTCTTGTACAGATTCTGGTCACTGTCCTCAAGCCATAGAATATTAGCCCTTTCCCGAAGGAAAAGACGCAGAATCTCGAACCACTCCGGCTCAAAATCCTGGCCTTCATCAACGATCAAGGTGTCAAACTTCCACTCGTCAATGATTGCCTGGGCCATGATCCGTTCCTGCGCACGTGACCAGAATTCCGGATCCGACTTCATTGATGTAAAGTCCAGTTTCTGTCCGACTGATTGCAGGAATGCATCGCAAAACCCATAGAATGTGTTGACCCTGCCGGCATTCCCGATGCTTTCGCTGAGGCGCTCCGCCAACGGTCGGTTATAACAGACCAGCAGGATTTTCCGGCTGTCGGTCGCTTCGCGATCAACATACCGTCGTGCAAAGAGACTCTTGCCACTGCCGGCCGTGCCCGAGATTCTGATCCGAAAAGGGGCCATCTCCAGATGCATCAGGATATCAGCCAACGCTCCGCTCTGGCGGACGAACTGTCTCTCCTGGGACCCGATATGGGTGTGGATATCAGGCACAAGATCAAAGGTCTGGTAAAAGAATGCGTTGACCTTGTCGTACCATTCGCCCGGTGTTTTCTCCCCTTTCCCCAGTATGGTCTGTATCCGTCCGGCCAATCCATCCTGTGCGCCAGCATCAACCACCCGGTCCTGACTCAACCCGGCCGCATTGAGTTGCCTGACCCGATAATCGGGGCAGTAGAGGAGATAGTCCACCTCAAGGCGTTGGGTCTTACCATGGGTCCGGTTGAACTTTTCCCTCACCTTGTCGATAGACCGGTGAATCTGTTGAGCAACATTTTTACTTTTGACACCGTATCGTTTGACCAATCCATCGTCTGTTTCGATCAATCTTCCGTTTTTCTGTTCGATGCACAAAACCTGCCCGGCCCGGTTCAACACGACAAAATCGATTTCTCCGAAATGGGTCCATGACGCATACTCTCTTGACCAGTGGATACCATGAAAAACGGTAAAATCGTTGGGTAACTCGGTTTTAAGCGTTTGCAGGACCTTGATTTCCGCATTGTGCACACCGGAAAGGCACAGACGGGACAGGTCGGATGGAACAATGTATGCCAAGGGAATACGGTTATTGGAGAAAATTAATTATCGCCATAAGTCATCATAAAGCCTGATAGATCTGGATTTCCTTTACCCGACAGTATCGGACAGGGGGCATGAATGCAATCGCAATCATGCCGGGCGAGCATTCCCCCGGTGGCGTTAAAGAAAGTGCTGGTCATCGGGGCAACTTTCGGGATGCGACACGTTCTTCATCACGGAAATTCGAGCCTTATTGGTTTCATACCAGGAACAGGTGTCGACATTTGATGTGACGGACTACAGTATCGATGCGCTGCTGTTTCAGACGGGGTATCTGACCCTTACCGGAAAGGAATCATCGGAAGATCTGACCGAATATCGTCTGGACTATCCGAACCATGAGGTGGCACTGAGTCTGAACCGGGGTTTGCTGCACCATGTGACGGGAAACGACCACATCACGCAATACGCCCCCACACAGAGCCCCTGCGCGTTCTCATCGAGTCAGATCTCGATCACGCCCTCGAACACCGTCTCCGCAGTGCCGGTGAGGTAAACCGGTTCTGTCGTACCACCCCATCTGACAACTGCATTTCCTCCGGGCAGGGAAACCACAACCTCAGAATCCAGCAATCCCCACCGAATACCACTCACGACCGCCGCACAGGCCCCGCTTCCACAACCGAGCGTTTCACCCACACCCCTTTCGAACACCCTAAGCCGGATATGTTTTCTTGACCGTACCTGCATGAATCCCACGTTGACCCGTTCGGGAAATCGATGATGGCGTTCGATCACCCTGCCCACCTTTTTCACCCGGGTGCCAGTCACATCATCAACCAGCTGTACAGCATGCGGATTACCCACTGAAAGCACGGCAACTGCAAACCGTCCAACAGAAGTTTCCAGCGAATAGGTGAGCTTTTCCTCGGGCGCGACAAAGGGAATGTCATCCGGCACAAAAATGGGGTTCTCAAGACCTGCGGTGACCGTATCATCATCGTTCACTTTCAGTTGCATCGAGGTGGTATGGGTATGCACTTCAATGAGGGAACGGTCCGTCAATTTCCGGTTTTGCAAAAATCGGGCAAAACAACGCGCACCATTACCGCACTGTCCGACTTCACTGCCATCTCGATTGAAAATGCGAAGCAATACCCCACGTTTATCCTTCGCACCCGGTTGAGCCAAAAGAATTTGATCACACCCGATCCCGAAATGGCGGTCAGCTAATTTTTTCGCCGTGCCCTTGGACAACTGAATCGAATGGGTGATACCATCAAGCATCACAAAATCATTCCCCAAGGACTGCATTTTGATAAATGGTAATCTCATGTGCGTTGACTGAATTCAAGGTGCCTGAGTCATTGGTTGCTGGACAACCACTGTAATTTAAACCGGAGAGTGTATTGTATTTTTTCTCTTGTCTGAGGTAATGCCATCTGATCAGCGCGAACTTGCGAGTAATTCCGTCGATCCATACTCCGAATGTGTGACAATCCCCGGCAATTGCTCATCGGTGGTGACTGTATCGCACAGCAATGATGACAGTACAAGCATGTTTGACTATTGAGAACCGAGAAAACAACCTGTGAATCGTCGACTCAAGCCTCTCTTCCAACGCATTCGTACAATGCCGTCCCTGCCACGCAAACTGGCAGGCATCTTATTGCTGCTCGGGGGCGCACTGTGGTTTTTGCCTGTTCTCGGGCTGTGGATGGTGCCATTGGGTCTGCTGGTTCTCTCTTTGGATTTCCCCTGGGCCAGGCGCGGCTATCTTTCAATCATCCTGTGGTACAGAAAACACGTTACCCGTCGACGCGCCAAACACACGCCCTAGTGCGGCATCAAGGACACGCCACCGGCGGTAATGGTATCAAACCACCTGATCTCACCCTAGCTGCCTTTGTTCGCTCTCAGTTTCACCAGATTCATCCCTTTTAAAACATTGAGTGCTTCTTGGAGTTGATAGTCAGTCGCTAGCAGCGAAGAAACCATCGTCTCATGCCCTTCGCCTGATTTTGCGCCCGAGTCCGATTCGTTTTGCAAATGGCCGACCAAATCAGCCTCCCCGAATGATCTGCTATTTTCAGCCGCAGTGAATTCTTTTTGTTCTGCAACAATGTCCGGCACGATACCCTTCGCCTGAATGGACCGGTTTGAAGGCGTATAGTATCTCGCAATCGTCAATTTCAGCGCACCCCCATTATTCATCGGGATCACCGTTTGCACAGAGCCTTTCCCAAATGTTCGAGTCCCCAATATAATAGCCCGCTGATGATCCTGCAGCGCGCCCGCTACAATTTCCGAGGCCGATGCCGACCCCCCGTTCACCAATACCACCATCGGCGCATCATCCAAAACGTCATCCGGTTTGGCCATATAACTCAGATCGGTATCCGGCCGCCTTCCCCGGGTAGAGACAATTTCACCACCTTCCAAAAACATGTCACTGATTTGCACCGCGCCACCCAGAATACCACCCGGATTATTTCTAAGATCGAGTATCAGCCCTTTTAGAGGCTGATCATCCGATCGTTGGAATTCCTTTATCTTGGCATGCAGGTTCTCGGCAGTTTCTTTTTGAAACCGGGTGACCCTGACATATCCAAATCCCTCTTCAAGCATCTCGCCCTTGACACTGGCGACTTTAATCACCGCCCGTGTCAGTGTCACCTCGATAGGATCAGTCTCCGTCTGGCGAAAAATCGTCAGTTTTATTTTTGTCCCCGGCTTTCCGCGCATCCTGTCCACCGCATCCTTCAGGCTGATGCCCCGGATGGGTTCGTCATCCAGCATGGTGATAATGTCCCCTGACATAATGCCTGCGGCATGGGCCGGCGTATCATCAATGGGTGAAACCACTCTGATAAACCCGTCCTTGGCCGTCACCTCAATCCCCAGTCCGCCGAACTGACCTTCAGTGGATATCCGCATGTCATCGAACTCTTCCGGTCCCAAAAAAGCCGAATGAGGATCTATGCCATTGAGCATTCCCTCAATGGCATTTCTCAACAGTGTTGCATCATCAACCGGATCAATATACTCACTCTTGAGTTTCCCAAAAACTTCAGTAAAAACCTGCAACTCTTCCAAAGGCAATGCTTCAGGTTGCTGTTCTTGGGCGACTGCCGTCAAACCAGAGTGAATGAACAAACCCGCTGCCAGCACATAACCAAAATATCGCATCTTTCCCACCATCAATTATCTAAAGACCCTTCTTGACGCCGCCGGACCAAGATCCACCAGATCATTGTAACAGGGTAACAGATCACCCAAGGCCCGTCCTTCGGAACAACTGCCAGAAACCCATCGTACTGCCAACAAACGCCCCCCGCTTCCACCGGGTTGGATCAGTTGAACGGTGGCATTGCAGATTCTATCTGCCGTACCCCGTTCCATCGGTGTTGAGTCCCTGATGGTGCCTGTTGCCCGATTCGGCCAACGTGCCCATCAACACTGAAAGCGTTCCGTCGCCATCCCACCCCGATCATGGCGACTCCCTTGCCCAACCGGTTGTTGAAAGGGCAATTATGGACTATTTGGTCGCTTATTCGAACCCTCCGGGTCGAATAAGGTCAACACAATGCGTTTATCGCCCGTCAACCACTGAAAGCGTTCCGTTCGCACACCCATACAAAACACAGAGCAACCTGATGACGGGCCGAATCCCGAATCAGTCAGGCATGGTCCACGCAGTCGGGACACCGACGGCGCTGCCGGCGACCCGAGATTGAATCCGGATCAACCACTTTCATCCCCACTCGATACGTGCATAATAACAGCTTGGAATTGGCTTCAGTGTCTCAATTAAACCCCAAACCCAATCCACAGTGAGGTAGAATCCAGCCAGTTTCATTGGGCCAGAATCATGAACATGTTTATTGAGTTTGTTGTCGAATACTGGTATTTGTTCGCCATGCTAGCCGTCATCATTATCATGCTATCGCTTGATCCGGCAGCCCGGGGAGCCTCTGGAGCCAAACCGATTTCTCCTCTCCAGCTTCCCCAAGTCCAGTCCCGGTCATCCGCCATTGTGATCGATGTCAACGAAACCGAGACTTACCGAACAGGCCATATCTCCCAGGCTATCAATCTGCCGTTCAGCCAGTTTCGCGAGTCGCTTGGGAAATTGAAAAAACACAAGGGAAAACCGATCATTATCACCTGTACCACAGGCGCCAATTCAAACAAAGCGGCCGCCACACTGAAGAAGAATGAATACACCGATCTGTATATTTTAACGGGTGGCTTGGCGGCATGGAAAAAAGAAAATTTACCCCTGGAGAAGGGCAAATAAGGCGACAGTGCATCTATCCCATTCAAACAGACCCGTTCCATGACTGACAAACCGACCCCTTCCAGACTGGAAGCCAAGAAAATTTATCTTAAAGACGCTTCATTCGAGTCACCCGGAACACCTCATGTCTTTGCAAATGTGCAGGCTCAACCAGACATTGCGATTGATATTGAACTGAGCCACGCCCGACTGGAAGAAAAGCGTGATTTTTATGAAGTCGTCTTAAAAATCACCGTGACCGCCAAACACAAAGAGAAGGATGACATCGTTTTTCTGACCGAAGTGCAACAAGCCGGCGTGTTTCTGATACAGCACCCTGAACAGGAAAAAATGGATATTATGAAAGAGGTTGCCTGCCCCCACATCCTGTTACCCTTTGCAAGAGAAGAAATAAGCAGCCTGGTTTCCAAGGGGGGATTTCAGCAACTTCTGATTTCACCAGTGAATTTTGAGATGCTTTATCTGCAAAAAAAACGTAAGAAGGAAGCAACCGATGCAGCCAAGACACCGGAGTCCACGGAGTCCAATTGAGCATGTACCGTGAGTTGCTGCGTATCGACTGATCCACCTCATTCGACGATTCAATGACCCTGCAGATCCAGACTGACCGCATTTCAGTGCTGGGTGCGGGTTCTTGGGGAACGGCATTGGCCGTTACCCTGTCGCATAACATGGAAACCGTGAAATTGTGGGGGCGTAGCGCCCACATCATGCGTGACATACACAAACACCGTCGCAATACCCGTTATTTTCCCGACCTGCCACTGCCAGACAATCTGACGATTTGTCCGGCCATTGAGGATGCGGTTGATCAGAATCTGTGTTTTTTGATCTCGATACCCAGCCATGCGTTCAGGTCAACACTGCATCAACTGAAAAAAACCATCGAACGACAGGGGTTCAAGCCGCAAGAGGCCACCCTTGTCTGGGGTACGAAGGGATTTGATCCGACGACAGGGAAGTTGCTGGATGCGGTTGTCAACGAAATCTTTGGAGAACACACCCGTCAGGGAGTGATCTCCGGCCCGAGCTTTGCGACCGAAACCGCCGATGCCTTACCGACCGCATTAACCGTGGCCAGTCGGACAGCCGAGCAGGCCAAATGCCTGGCGGATTGGTTCCGTACTCCGACGATCCGTGTGTATCATAGTGATGATCTGACCGGCGTACAACTGGGGGGTGCCATTAAAAACGTGATGGCAATCGCTGCGGGCATCAGCGACGGACTCGGTCATGGTGCCAATGCCCGGGCGGCCCTGATCACTCGCGGTTTGTCGGAACTGACCCGACTGGGTATCGGGATGGGGGGTCGGTTGGAAACGTTTATGGGATTGACCGGTGTCGGAGACCTGATATTGACCTGCACAGACAACCAGTCCAGAAACCGTCGATTTGGACTGGGCATCGCTCAGGGAAAATCAATGCAACAGCTCACCTCGGAGATTGATCAGGAAATCGAAGGAATCAACACGGTCAGAACACTGTATACCTTCAGCAAGCAATTGAATGTCGACATGCCGATCACAGAACAGGTCTATCAGGTGCTCTATGAAAAACGGGACCCGGCGGAGGCCGTCAAGCAACTGTTGCAACGCAATCCAAAAGCAGAATCCGTTTGAAAACCCATGAATGGTATTGCGATACGCCGGTTCCATCGCCCACTGTTTGCCGGGTAACGGACGGATACCCGGGTAGGCCACCCGCACTGCCAGTCACCTGCGCCATGGCATTTGGGCCAAGTATCTGGAATCACCGGAAAAGACGCTTTCACAATAAGCGTTGGACCGGCAAGAAGGGACTATCGGTTATCTCGGGTAGGTCACCGGATTTTATTCTGTCTGTCGTATCAAACGGTGATTGCTGACCACCCGGTCCCGCCCGGGTTGACCGCCATATCCCATTGTCAACACGAACCGCCGGGAGTGGTGGCATTCGGAAAACCCGCCTGACGCCACGCTTCATAAACCACAATGGCAGCACAATTGGACAGGTTGAGACTGCGCGTGTCACCGGACATCGGTATCGTCAGGCGGCAATTTGGATCGATCTGGTGCCGAATGGCATCCGGCAAGCCTCTGGTTTCCGATCCAAACAACAGCAGGTCACCCGACTGATAGCGAAAATCACTGTGTCGAATGGTGTTTTTAATCGAAAAAGACAATACCCTGCCCTTTTTGAATGCCCTGAATGTCTCCCAGTCTTTCCAGGTGCTGACATCGGCATAATCGTGATAATCCAACCCGGCCCGTTTGAGCTGTTTGTCATTCATGCTGAATCCCAGCGGTTCGATGAGGTGCAACTCACAGCCGGTATTCGCGCAAAGCCGGATAATATTCCCGGTATTGGGGGGGATTTCCGGCTCCCACAGTACCACAGAAAACATGCTCGGCAAATGGAATCAGAATGGTTTGACCACAACCAGCACAACGACCCCCACCAGCGCCACCACGGGGAGTTCATTCATCCAACGATAGAAAACATGGCTGGATTGGTTCCTATCGTTTTTAAAGGTGATGAGCGCACGATAACACCATGCATGATAGCCAATGAGCAGCAGCACCAACCCGAGCTTCCAGTTCAGCCAGGCACCGTGATAACCGTATCCCAGCCACAGCCAGAACCCGGAAATCAGGGTCAGGATTGCACCCGGGGTCATGATGCCGTAAAAAAGCTTTCGTTCCATCACCTTGAAGCGTTCTGTGCCTATCTCATCCGTTGCCTGCGAGTGGTAGACGTAGAGACGCGGAAGATAGAACAGACCCGCAAACCAGGTGACCATGAACACGATATGAAAGGATTTGATCCACAACATGCGCTTGTCCTGACTGTCTTGACTACCGCTATTTTAACAGGGGAGCCGCCGTGAAAACGCAGATAAACCCGTCTGTCCTGTCACATTGTTACTTCCCGTCGAACCGACCGGATCGCTTTGACCCGCGGCGACAAACATCCTGCCATCGACTTGAAAAGAACCATCAGATCGTCGGACCGTTTTCAATGCGAAGTGGTTTTTCCAGACGCGGGGAACCGCCCAACACGATCAGCGCAGTCCGTGTCATGCCACACAAGCCGCCCCAAGACAAAAAAAAGGGGCGCTGGAAGGATGCGCCCCGAATCAAACACCAATGGAGGAATGAATACTTTTCTTTATGCTGCTTCTTTGATGTCGACCATGGGAACGGCGGATGCCGGTGTCGCAACGTGGACTCGGGCAAATCTGCCGCGTCGATTGACGACATCGGCAATCTGATACCTTTCAACCCCGATATCCCTTAACATGGTATCTGACAGCATATGGAGTTGTCTGATGACCTCTCGACGATGATTCCAGTCTTTGATCTGGCGGATCATTCGAGAGATCAATCCTTCACGGAAAGATCCATGAACAATGTTTGATTTTGACTGCATATATAGCGTACCGTTCATGATGCACCTCTAACCGAGCAAGAGCATCAAAACGGTTAAAATGGTCAGGGCACCGATAAATGCGGCGCCTACTTCGTTGAAGATTTTGTTAGCCATGATCTGTACCCACGATAAATATTCTAAGGAGTTTCAAAGTTCACAAATGAGCCACTCTCAAATGCTGAATATGAATATAGGGCCTAACCGGTTTGCAAACAAACGATAATTTTTCATATAATACATGAGGATTTATTCATGTATTGCAGATGCCCATTCGCTATCCTCCTCTGTCAGCCTTGAGGGCACTTGAGGCTGCCGCACGGCACTTGAGCTATACCCGGGCCGCTGAAGAACTGTTCGTGACACAAAGTGCCATCAGCCATCAGATCAAGAATGCCGAAGAGCTTTGGGGTCTCAAGTTGTTCGAACGGCGGGGTCGTCGTCTCGTCCTGACCGAAGCCGGGCATGCGATTGTTCCCATTGTCAGAGACTTTATGCGTCGTATGACGTCGACGCTTGAAGACCTCAAGGACAAAAAAGACAACACTTCCTCGGCGCTTCGGGTCACGTTATTGCAATCGTTCGCATTCAAATGGCTGGTTCACCGACTGGGGCACTTCAATCATGCCTACCCCGAGATCGATGTCTGGATCTCGACATCCGATGAACTGATCGATTTTGATTCGGAAAACGCCGATGTCGGCATTCGTTTGGGTTACGGGAGCTGGAGTAATCTGTACGACGAATTATTGTTGACCGAATATGTCTTCCCGGTGTGCAGTCCTCGTTTTCTCAAGGAACACGGAACACCCGACCGACCCGATGACCTGTTACGATTCCCACTGCTGCGAAGAGGCACCATCGACATTTTGCCGCGCTGGAGAGATTGGTTCAAAGACGCAGGCGTGGTGGTCAAGAAAATGCCCAAGGGAACACAGTTTCCACAGACCAGCCTGGCCATCCAGGCCGCGATTGATGACCAGGGACTGGCACTGGCACGAAGTGCCCATGTTCTGGATGATATTAAGGCCGGACGGCTGGTCAGGCTGTTCCCGGACATCCGAAGCCAGGCGAATGTTTCTTATTTCTTTGTCTGCAATCAGGGACGGGAAAACGAGCCGCAAATTCTTGCTTTTAGGCAATGGCTCAAACGCGAAGCCCGCAAATCGCAGAAGGAATTCGATGAAATGCCGGACTAGGGGTGTGTCGCCGCATGATGGATTGGCCCCGAATCTGTCCGTCATCCGTGCTGACCGCGTTGTTTCAGCCTCTGCTGTTCTTGGCTCGGGCCGATACCTAGCGGATGAACGGCAAAGGCCGCTCAACCGTGCCCATTCCTTCTCTGGCCATGGAGTGTGAATAAGAATTTACGTGCCTCACCTGATGAAGTACGCTTAAGCCATCAATCAACGATTCCGATTACCTGTTGAGCCGCGATGTCCCCTCTCATCCTCCTGCGTTTATGGTCAAAAAAGAAATGAAATACAGACGGCACGGTGGCCGGCAGTCAAGACGGGCGCTTCGCTCCGGAAACTTGGCACCAATGCTGCCACAGTTAACCCGGACGCTTCCCTTACTGGAACCACTGGACGAAGATCAGGTTGAAAAGATAGACCATGCCTCGATGAACATTCTTGAGGAAGTCGGGGTCATTTTCCGTGATCCGGTCGCACTCAGGGACTGGCAACAAGCCGGTGCCCGCGTCGAGGGTGAACGGGTCAAGTTCGACCGCTTCCAAATCCGGGAACTCATTCAGTCCATTCCTTCCCGATTGACCTTCCTGGCAAGAAATCCTCAAAACAACGTCACATTAGGGGGACCGCACTCTATTTTCGTGCCGATGACCGGAGCGCCCTATTTGCGGGATCTGGAAGATATCCGACGTTATCCCACGCTGGACGATCTTGCCAATTTTCACAAACTTTCTCATATGCTGCCGGCGCTGCATTCGTCTGCCCACCATATCGTTGAACCCATGGACCATCCGGTACCCCATCGACATCTTAGAATCACCTATTCATCCATGAAATATTCTGATAAAACATTCATGGGGATGACCACATCCGGCAAGAATGGGGAAGATGTCATGCAGATGTGTGAAATTCTGTTCGGACGAGAGACCATGGAGAACCATCCGGTCACAACCGGCAATATCAACGGCAACTCACCCTTGGTCTGGGATGCTACCATGCTTGGTGCATTGCGTGCCTTTGTAAAACGGAAACAGCCGGTCCTGTGCTCACCCTTTGTGCTGGGGGGCGCGAACACACCCGCCTCAACCATTCCGGCCGTGGTTCAACTGAATGCCGAAGCCCTGTCTGCACTCGCCTATACGCAGGTCATCAGAAAGGGGGCGCCCGCCATTTACGGCCATTATTTGTCGACAGTCTCCATGCAATCCGGTGCCCCCATGGCGGGCACCCCTGAAATCAGTCTGATGAATTTCATCATTGGCCAACTGGCCCGTTATTACGATATTCCCTGGAGAACATCGAATACCCTTGGAGGGGCAAAGACATTTGATGCCCAGGCCGGTTATGAAAGCGCAACCACCTTGATGGCTGTGCTGCTCTCCGGAGCACATTATATTTGGCATTCTGCCGGTTGGAATGAAGCCGGAATGCATTGTTCCATGGCAAAATTCGTCGTTGATGCCGAGCAATGTGCGATGGGCTACCGGATGGCGGAAGGCCCAAGGTGGGATGACTTTGACGAAGCGTTGGCGGCCATCCGGGATATCGGTCCGGGGGGTCATTATCTTGGACATCAACATACCCAAGATAATTTTCAACGGGCCTTTTTTATGCCAAAACTGTTCGACAACAACTCGATTGAACAATGGATGGCCGAAGGAAGCAAAGACATTACCAAACGGGCATTGGACTATGCCAAACAGCTTCTGAGTGAATATCAAGAACCACGGTTGGACCCGGCGACCGATGAGGCACTCCGTGACTTCATTGCACGCAGAGAAATTGAAATTCCTGCCGATGGGGGGCTGAACGAACACTATTGAGAAATCAACTGACAGTCGGATACCGGGCCCATTGAGAATCTGCCTGCCCAGTCGATCTTCCGTTGGACAACAGTTAGGATCAATCTATCCTAGCATGGGGTTCCATCGATCACTTCAACCTCATTCCTGAAACCTGTTTTATTATTGATGGGCCATTACTGAAATCCATCTAAATTATACAGTGCACGGAGCAGAGGATAATCATAGGCAATTATCCAGTTGCCGATGATCGATTGCTCGGGAAATACATCGACAAGGGACACAGAAAAATTTGAACTGCCATTGATTTCTTGTTACAAGCCGACTTGTTCGGAGCCTTTGGCCGTATGCTTGTCCCGACATTTCCAGGTGGACGAGCAGAGCCCAAAGGCTTTTTTGTTTCCCGTCACACCCTATCGATTACTTCAGGTGTCAACCGCTATTCTTATCGATATCGCCTTTTTCCTGAAACATTTTCGCCATATCTTCCCCCAAGTCGATTCGATCGATGCTGACAAGGTCGAGTAGACTCTGTGCCGAATGTGTCTGAGACAAAGGAAATCGAAGGCAAGAATACCTGATCGTCAAATGGGCTGCCTGAATTTCAAGTGGACACACGGGCCAATCATCGGATAGCTTTATTCACAGGAAAAACGGTATTACACTACGCCTCCAACTCCATTGACCGCCTATCACCTTTTCCGCCAACCTGAAAAATTGGACCTGTCACCCATGAACCAAATCGATGCCGCCGAAGTATCTCAGTTGCACAATATGCTCGGCACCATCGGGAAAGCCCTGGATCGCTTTGTTCAATACGACCATCCCGATCCCCTGCAGACCCACATCGATTGGCAAAACCGCCTTCAGCAACCCCTCCCAACCGAAGGCATCGGACAGGAAGCCGTGACCCGGGAACTGTGTGACAACGTCATTCCCTTCGGTTCCCCGATCGGCAGACCGGGATTCACCGGGTTTGTCACCACCGGTCCGACCACGATCGCCACCGGGGCGGTGGCCGCAGCACTCATCGCGGCACCCCAACGACAGACACTCCATGCGTTCAACTTCCTTGAAAACCTGTCTTTGGACTGGCTCTGCGAACTGTTCGGGATTCCGGCGGGTTTTCAGGGAATCTACAGCTCGGGAGGCTCAGTCGCCAATCTGATCGGTATGGGTGCCGCCCGCCAATACGCCTTTGAGAGAATCGGCGTCGATCCCGCCGCCTCCGGGGTAACAAGTCGGATGGTCATCTACGCCAGTGCCGAGACCCACCACACGATCAAAAGAGCCGCTGGTGTTTTGGGTGTCGGTCGGAATAATGTCGTGCCCATTGCGACAGACCACCAGGGTCGCATGCGGCCAGATGCCCTGGAAATGCAAATTCAGGCTGATCGGAATGAAAACATCACACCGATGGCCATCGTGGCCAATGTCGGAACCACCAATACCGGCGCCATCGATCCCGTCAAACGGATCGGAGAAATCGCGAAAAAACAGGGCATCTGGTACCACATCGACGGCGCTTACGGACTGCCCGGTCTCCTTGACCGTCGCATTGCTCCCCTTTACGAGGGGCTCGACATGGCGGACTCGTTAATTGTCGACCCGCATAAATGGATGGGGGCGTGCGTGGGTATCGCCGCCACGTTTGTCAGGGACCGGGCATTATTGTATCGATCGTTTACCCAGGAACCGGCGGATTATCTGGAAGGCACCACCTCAAAAGAAAATACCGAGCATAGCATGGACAGTTTCGGCGTTCCGTATTTCGACTTGGGAACCGAACTGTCAGCACCTTCGCGCGGCGTCATGGTCTGGGCCATCCTCAAGGAAATCGGTGTCGAAGGGCTGCGTCAGCGGGTCATCCGACACAATGATATGGCCAAACGGGTCGCGGAACGGGCGAACAGGCACCCTCGTCTCGAACTGCTGCAGGAACCGACCCTGTCCGTCTGCTGTTTTCGCTACATTTCCAACGGGATTGAAGACTTGAATTCATTCAATCAACAAATACATCGCCAGCTTATCCGGGGAAACCGGCACATGCCAAGCACCACACGGATCGCGGGGAAACTGGCCATACGTCCCTGCTTTCTCGGCGCACGGACCAGTTCCAAGTACGCAGACGAACTGGTCGATGAAGTTCTCAAAATCGGTGATGAACTATCCCGGGCATCGCACGAAGTCCCGCTGTGACGATCTGTTCAGGTACCATGCCGCATTCAGACTGAAGACAACAGTTTGTCGATACCCTCCCGCACCACCTGCGGCTCAAGTCGTTTCAGGCAGTGTCGTTTGCAAGAGGGCTGTTCGCATCGATCACATCCAGGGGCCCGAATGATCAGATTCTTTTCTCCAGGTGGTCCAACCTTGCGTTCGTCGGTTGGGCCAAACAGGGCAACCACTGGTGTCTTTTTCGCACTAGCAACATGCATCGGGAAACTGTCGCCGGTGACCACTAACCGGGCCTGGTTCACTAGTTCGGCAAATTCCGTCAAGGTCAACTTGCCAGCCAGATTGATGAGGTTTCCGCTGCCTTGGCGCAATATCGCGGTTTCTATCTCCTGGTGACGTTCGGCCATCCCGGTAAATACCGCAACCTGATCGGACCGTGTTGCCGCCAACTGAACATACGATGTCAAGGGCCAATCCTTCGATATCCACCGGGAATACGGACTGAAAACAATCATCGGCTTTCCGGCACCGTTGATATCGCGCACCAGCGCGTTTATCTTGCGCTTGTCAGCCTCACCCGTCACCAGTTCCATGGAGGTATCGTCAACCGATATCCCGGCCGTTAACAACACGCCATCCATCTCCTGCAGGGCGTGGATGGTCCTGTTGCGAAAACCGCGCAAACCCCACCATCGTCCCTTGACAAATTTCCGCCGGGCATGTGCAAAATAAAGAAAAAAAACTGATCGGCCCAACCCCTGCAAATCAATCGCCAAATCAAATCGGTGCTCTCTGACCTGGCGCAGCGTTTCCATGATGTGCCGAACGCACCAACGGGGCTGATGATACCAGTCAGTCTTGATCCGATAGCGATCAAAAAGAATCAGATGGTCGATCCAGGGGCTATAACGGTACATATCTGATGACGTAGTCGTGGTCAGGAGAAAGAGTTCGCTGTCCGGATAGGCTTGCTTGATCGTCCTGATATGGCCACTGGCATGAAGCACATCGCCTAAAGAGGTCTGTTTGATGATCAGTATCTTCACGGCTTTTCCAAAACCCGGTCCTTTCGTGCTACCCGGCATCAACCAGAAACGCCCGATAGGCCGGTTCCTGTCCGGACAACCAGCGTAAATCGGCCCAGGTATCGATATCCCTCAACATCCGACATTCAACGAATTGGATATCGGCCAGCGCCGCACTGTGTTTCACGCTTGGCAACACATTGCCTTCACCCCACTTGACCCCTTGGAAAAGAGCCTGTTGACACTCTGTCAGTCCGAGCAAATAAAATCCACCATCCTCGGCAGGACCGACAACATTCAGGTCAGCCCTCAATGCGCCATGGACCTCCTTTAACAGAGCGGACTCGAAATAAGGGACATCACAACCCATCACGACCGCCGCACCACTGAGCGCAATACCCTTGTCCAGCACATGAAGCATCCGCTCCCCTAGATTGCCCTCCACCTGAATTTCAAAATCAAACGAATATTTTCGATGGAGTTTTTTGAATTCGACATGATCCGAATGCGGAGTGACCGTAAGTATCGTCTGTCCCGGCCAGTGCCGGCATACTTTTTTGACCGTCTGGGTCAGCATCATCAATGCCAGTTGGGCTGATCGCTCCGGGCTTAAAAACGGATGCATTCGTGTCTTCACCTGCCCTGCAACCGGCGCCTTGGCGAAGAGATACAGGGGGATGGGCCGGCGATTACCGTGCATCGCGATACATCCTGGCCAATTTCTCCGGTGCCGCACCAAGCCAAAACAGCCATCTCAATCGCCACATCAGCAAAATGGTGGTGATCACCCCGTCCTGCTTCCACCGTCTTGCTGAAGTCACAACAGGTCTTTTTATCAGCGATGGCCGGGACAAGGCACTCAATGACCGGCTCAACGCAATATCTTCCATCAGCGGAATCTCGGGGAACCCGCCCACGGCGTCAAACTGTACCCGCCTGACGAACAGCGCCTGATCGCCGGTCGCCAATTTCCGTACCCTTGAGCGAAGATTGATCATCGCGCCCAACAGTCGATAGCACAGACCCGTTGCATCCAGTCTGACGGTAAATCGACCCCAGCACACCTGGTCGTTGAGCGCGGTCGCAATCAACCGGGCGGCATCGGCCGGCAAACGTGTATCACAATGCAGAAAAAGCAGGATCGGCTGGGTACTGAACCGGGCACCCAGATTCATTTGCAATGACCTCGACGGACGATGGCTGAAAAGCACTTTGCAATAGGGCGGAAGCAGACCACGGCCCTCGAGCTGCCGCATGACATGGATTGAATCGGGCTGGTCGCTTGCATCGACCAGCAGCACTTCGTCAATACCGGTCAATCGGTCAACATGATCAATCAGGTCGTGGACCAGTTCTTTCTCGTTGTACAACGGCACGATCAAAGAGATCAATCTGAATCATCCAGGCTGGCTATCGACAGGCCGTCTACCGACCTTTTCTGGCGGCAATGCGCATTCTTAAGGCGTTCAGTCGAATAAAACCGGTCGCATCGGCCTGGTTATACGCCCCGGCATCTTCTTCAAATGACGCGATCTTTTCATCAAACAGCGAATCGGTTGTCGATTGCCTCCCCAGAATCTCGACATTGCCTTTGTAAAGACGGACTCTGACCTCGCCATTCACCGGGGCTTGAGAGGCGTCGATCATCGCCTGCATCATCCGTCGTTCCGGACTGAACCAGTATCCGGTATAAATCAGCTTGGCATATCGTGGCATCATCTCATCTTTGAGATGGGCAACCTCCCTGTCCAGTGTAATGGACTCGACCGCACGATGGGCTTTGAGCATGATCGTCCCGGCAGGCGTTTCATAACATCCCCTGGATTTCATGCCAACGTATCGATTTTCAACAATATCCGCCCGACCGACACCGTTGCGTGAGCCTGCCGCATTCAGTGTTTTCATCACTTCGCCCGGTGTCATTGCCTGCCCGTCTATCGCGGTGATGTCTCCCTGAGAATACTGCAATGTCAACTCCTCGGGACTATCCGGTGCCTCGATGGGCGAACAGGTCCATTGCCACATTGCCTCACTCGGCTGCTGCCACGGGTCTTCGAGTTCCCCGCCTTCGTAGGAGATATGCAGCAGATTGGCGTCCATCGAATAAGGCGAACCGCCGTCATGTTTGGCTTCGATCTGGATGTTGTGTTTTCTGGCATACTCCATCAGTTTTTCGCGGGAAGTCAAATCCCACTCCCGCCAGGGAGCGACAATCCGGATCTCGGGATTCAAGGCATACGCTGAAAGTTCAAAGCGAACCTGGTCATTCCCCTTGCCTGTCGCTCCATGAGAAATCGCATCTGCACCGGTCTTTTCAGCAATCCTTACCAGATGCTTCGCAATCAATGGGCGGGCAATCGAGGTCCCTAAAAGGTACTCTCCCTCGTATAGGGTATTGGCGCGAAACATCGGAAAAACATACTCTTTGGCGAACTCCTCTTGAAGGTCCTCGATATAGATTTCCTTGATACCGTATTGTTCCGCCTTTTTTCTCGCCGGTTCGAGCTCCTCTCCCTGTCCGATATCAGCGGTAAACGTCACTACTTCACAATGATATTCATCCTGTAACCACTTTAAAATGATCGAGGTGTCCAAACCACCCGAATAGGCCAGCACCGCTTTGTCAATTTCCAACATCGTCGTCAAAACCAAGGTCAAAAGGGGGCTAGAATTATATCATTGGTATTTCCGGTTTAGTTTAAGTAAAATCTTTGTCTATCGATCAACGGAAGCGGTCACAAGCGCCCATCGCGGCGCTTTTGTATTTTCACGGAAAGGGGATATTGGCTGTCACTGAAATCAACAGAGTACTCTTGTCAATGGCAATCCGTCACTTTCTCGGCCTTCCGGATCTCGCTCCGGAAGAGATCAGGAAACTCATCGTACGCGCGATGCAACTGAAGGCTGAATTGCGAAGCGGACGGGATCAGTCACTCATGCGCAACAAGACCGCCGTTTTGGTTTTTGAGAAGTCATCCACCCGTACCCGCGTCTCGTTTGAAGCCGGAATCAATCAATTTGGAGGACACACGATCTTTTTAGCGCCTTCGGATTCACAACTGTCGAGAGGCGAGCCGATCGAAGATACGGCACGTGTCTTGTCGCGGATGGCGGATTTGATCATCATGCGTACCGGTGACCATCGGCGTGTCCAGAAAATGGCGGAGTATGCCACGGTGCCGGTGATCAATGGCCTGTCGGACTTCAACCATCCCTGTCAGCAACTGGCGGATATCCAGACCTTTGTCGAGCATCGCGGTGATCTGGAAGGACACAAGGTCGCCTGGATCGGTGACGGCAATAATGTCTGTCACTCATGGATGAACGCGGCTCGTCTGTTGAACTTCAACCTGACTGTCGCAACCCCGGTCGGATACGAACCGGACCCCGCATTAAGCAGGCAATGCAAACAACACGTGACACTGACGCATCATCCCGCAGAAGCGGCAGAAAATGCCAGCGTGATCGTCACCGATGCCTGGTCAAGTATGGGGCAGGAAAAAGAAAAACGGGCCAGAGAAAGGGCTTTTTCCAGTTTCTGTGTCGATAGCGCCTTAATGACATTGGCAGCCAGGGAGGCGCTGTTTATGCACTGCCTTCCGGCCTACCGGGGCTACGAGGTCACTACAGAGGTCATTGATGGGCCGCAAAGTGTGGTCTGGGATGAAGCTGAAAACAGATTGCATGCCCAAAAAGCGTTGATTGAGTTTCTGTTAAATCAGCCACTGGCTGACCGGTGACCAACCGCAACAAGCCGATGAACAAAATACTGGTGCTTTATTACAGCCGACACGGATCCATCGCCGCGATGGCCCGACTGGTTGCCCAGGGTATTGAAAGTGTCGATACCTGTGAGGCCGTTTTAAGAACGGTGCCCCCCGTCTCAACCGTTTGTGAGGCAATCGAAAACGAGATACCGGACCGCGGCGATATCTATGCCACCGCTGCGGATCTGGAAACGTGTGATGGCTTGATATTGGGCAGCCCCACGCGCTTCGGCACCATTGCCGCCCCGCTGAAATATTTTTTCGACCAGACCGTCCCCCAGTGGCTCGGTGGTGCACTGGTCGACAAGCCCGCTGCCGTATTCACCTCATCATCCAGCCTGCATGGTGGTCAGGAAAGCACTCTGCTTTCGATGATGTTGCCGCTGATCCACCATGGAATGGTTGTCATGGGGATCCCCTACAGTGAAACCGATCTGGCGCAAACCAACAGTGGCGGTACCCCCTATGGCGCAAGCCATGTCGCAGGCAGTGAGGGGAACAATGCCATCACAATCGAAGAAAAACGCCTGTCCCAGCACTTGGGCAGACGGGTCGCAAGATGCGCTTGTGTCTTGGCCCAACGCACGGCCCCCGCCTGAAATCACACATCAAACAAGGGACCGGGCATCGATAGGCGGCCTGCTTTTGTCAGAGGATTGACTTGACAAAGGGCACCGTGACTTTTCTTTTTTTGGACAAGGAGAGGCTGTCAATGCGCTCCAGTAAACCAAACAGTGCTGCCGTGTCACGGTCATAATGGTTCATAATAAAATCCAATACCTTGTCGCTAAGGTCAATGCCACGGGATCTCGCCCGACGGTGCAGCACTGTCCGTTTGTCTTCGTCCGCCAGATGATTAAGCACAAAGCAACCTCCCGATGCCAACCGTGATTCGACATCCCTTAATTCAAGTCCGATTCGATTCAGCGGTCTGGAGGCACAGACAATCACGGTCCCCTGTCTGTCAATCACCTGCTCATAGAGTGAAAGCATTGCCTTTTGCAGCACAACATTATTCGCCAGATTCTGCGAGTCATCGACACATATCAGGGAATGGACGGCAATGTCTGCCACCGCCTGCTCCTCTATGGATGCAGGCTGGTTGGCAGACAGATACCTGTACGGTCGGCTTCTCTGCCCCGCTTCATGGCAGCATGCATTGAGCAGATGGCTTTTTCCACTACCGGACGCTCCCCAGAAAAACACGGTGGATTGTGCCCTGTCGCCCTGGATAATCTGCCACAGCAGCGCAATCAACGGCTCATTGCCCGACAGATAAAACCCCCCCAGCCCGGCATCATCGGTGGTCGCAAAAGGCAGAACCGTCTGCTGATTCATGATGGAGAGTGTTCGCTCTCTTCCGTGATTTCGCGCCGGATTCCCCAGAACCAGACGTACTGGATCCCGCTGATGATGGTGGTCATCAGCACCCCCGCAATGAGAACCACAATAATGAACGGTATTTCGACCCAGCCTGCGCGCTCCATCAGCACTACGGCCATCAGCGATATCTGCAAAAAGGTGTTCAGCTTGCTGACATAAGTCGGCTTCATTGGCACCTCATTGCCCATCATGACCAAAATCAGATAGCCCGCCACAATCACCAGATCCCTGAACATGACCGCGACCAACAGCCAAAAGGGGATATCCTGCAAAATGGCCAGCATAATATAGGCACTGGCGATCAACAACTTGTCTGCAATGGGATCCAAAATCGCACCCAGATCAGAGGTACAATCAAACCGTTTGGCAATGTACCCGTCCAATCCATCGGTCAGGCCCGCCACAAAAAAAACAATTAACGCCAAGTCATAACGACTGTCCTGAAGCAAGATCACCAGAATCGGGCAGGCCGCGATTCGAAGGAGCGTCAGCAAGTTGGGGATTTGGGAATACAAAAGGGGCAGCCGTTATCGCGGACTCGATAAAATAAGAGACAGGGTGGAATTTTACGATTCTTTGTTACTTCGGTCACTAATTTTTGCCGTTGTTTTCCAAGGTCATGGTCCGAAAGATAGCTGCAGTTTGGCATGATCACAACACGGGATCGGGGTCTGATGAAGCGCGAAAATCAAGGGATGGCATCCATTTGGCATGACCCATAGAAAACGAGGTTTGGGGATCCGTCAGATGAAGCAATCAACGCTTTCAGTCCACCGCATACAAAGCCGGTCAGTTCGCGCCGAATTCAAACAGAACCATTGACCTTCTCCGAGATATTCTCAGGCATCCATCGTGCCTGTGATCTTTGGCTACAGTAACCCGATCACTCGATTCTCGAGCCGTATCAAGCTGCAGATCAATGCATCATCTTCATTGCTCCGGTAAATGAGGATCCCGTACTTGTCCATGATGACTGCTCTGCCAACTTGTATTACACCATGATATGACGAACCCGGGGTATCCGGTCAGGCTTCGCTTTTGTACCTGCTTTACTGAACAGGGGGTGACTGCCCAACCGCTTGTCCCCAATCCAAGCCGTTCGGGTCGAAGCCTTTCGGATGGGGCTGAAACACGGTGATACTGGCACCTATTATGGGTGGCGTGTTA
This sequence comes from Candidatus Poriferihabitaceae bacterium, assembly GCA_965214625.1. Taxonomy (GTDB): domain Bacteria; phylum Pseudomonadota; class Gammaproteobacteria; order Arenicellales; family Poriferihabitantaceae. The sequence continues at coordinate 1,194,842 of OZ243962.1, forward strand.
GGCGCATCGGCATCGTCATATTATAAAATTTGCTTACCGGCAAAATACCATTGGCTGTCGATCATTGCCGACGACAGATTCGGCCTGATCAGGCATAATCGCCTGACCTGTATTGATTCAGGAAAGCTTCCCCTAAAACCTGTGAGCAGATTCGAAAAACAAAAAAAACCCGCCTTGAGCTACCGCGATAGTGGTGTTGACATCCAAGTCGGTAATGAACTGGTCCGCCGGATCAGGCCCATCATCAAGGAAACAACCCGACCTGGCGTCCTCGGGAGCCTGGGGGGCTTCGGCGCACTGTTCGAATTGCCCGTCAGCCAATACACTCAACCGGTCTTGGTCTCAGGCACAGACGGTGTTGGAACCAAGCTGAAATTGGCTTGCCTGATGAAAAATCACCATACAATCGGCATCGACCTGGTGGCAATGTGTGTCAATGACATCATTACGTGCGGCGCGGAGCCTCTTTATTTTCTGGATTATTTTGCAACCGGCAAACTGGATATCGATACTGCACAGATGGTTATCCAGGGCATTGCGCGGGGCTGCTCGATGGCGGGGTGCGCACTGACCGGCGGAGAAACGGCCGAAATGCCCGATATGTATTCAAACGACGAGTACGATTTGGCCGGATTTGCGGTGGGTATTGTCGAAAAAGAAAAAATCCTGTCGCCAGACAAGGTTCAGTCAGGCGATATCCTGCTCGGATTGCAATCGTCCGGACCGCATTCCAACGGCTATTCCCTGATCAGGAAAATCCTTGAACTCAATGACATTGACCTCGACAAACCGTTGAGTGACAGCGAAGAAGCGCTCGGGAATGCGCTCCTCCAACCCACTCGCATTTACGTCCGACCGATCGTCGAATTACTGAAACGGGTTGACGTGTCCGCACTGTGCCATGTGACAGGGGGCGGGATTGTGGAAAACCTGCCCAGGGTATTGCCGGACAACGTGCAGGCCCGGGTCTCGCGGGCCAGTTGGGCAGTGCCCGATATCTTCAAATGGCTACAGGACGCCGGTGGCATACAACAAGGTGAAATGGACCGTACCTTCAACTGTGGTATTGGCATGATCCTCTGTGTCCCACCGGCCCAATGTGACAAAGCGATGACGCTGTTGCAAGAAGCGGGGGAAACGGTCCACATTCTGGGAGACATCGTCACCACAAAAGGCGGTGGCTGCGTCGTTCTCGAATGACCTGAACTGAGTAGCTTTGCGAAGTCATCCCCTCAAACTCGTTGTCCTGATTTCCGGTAGCGGGAGCAACCTCCAGGCGATTATCGATCACATTGATCAGGGCAAGCTGGATGCTGAGATTCTCCATGTCATTAGCGACAACAAACAGGCATTCGGTCTACAACGTGCAATACGGGCAGGTCTGACGACCGGCACGCTGTGTCGCAACGACTTTGTGTCGGCCGCCGAACACCAGAATGCACTGGCTGACCATATTGACCAGCATGATCCGGATTTGATCATCCTGGCCGGCTTCATGAGGATCCTGCTCCCCTCGTTTGTAAATCGGTTCCGTGGTAAGATTCTCAACATACACCCTTCCCTGCTGCCCAAATTCAAAGGCCTGGATACGCACCAACGGGCCCTCGAAGCAGGGGAGAAAAGACATGGTGCAACGGTGCACTTTGTAACTGCTGAGCTGGACAGCGGCCCGGTCATTGTCCAGTCATCAGTCACCATTACCGATGATGATACGGCGAAGACCCTGCAACAAAAAGTACTTGAAACGGAACATGTCATTTATGCGCGCGCCATCCAGTGGCTCGCTGAAGGAAGCATCACACTCAAAGGGAATCAGGTTATCCATCATCTAAAGGTCGGCTGACCGGTCAACACAACTGATCTGGAAAATAGATATGAAAAACGCTCACGCTTTTGACTGGCTTGGTCGGGGGTGGGGGTTATTTGTTTTACTGTTGTCGTGTGCCGGGCCTGCCACCGCACTCCAGCTGCCGACCGAAACATTACGATATACGGTCGACTATACGGGCAATCATGCCGGTGAACTCGCGGTCTCGTTTGAACAGACAGAAGATCAATTCGTTGTCACCACCACGAGTTATCTGAGTCCCCTTGCAAAATTATTTCTATCCGAACAAATCAGCAAAGCCTATTTCCAACGAGTGGACGGCCAGTTAACCCTGCTGGCCGGCGAAGACCTGGATAAAGAAACCCGGTCCCTGATTCAGGGTTTTGAGGTCGATCGTGACCGACAAATTATTGCTTTCACTTCCAAGGACCCCACCGAGGTTGAACACGGAACGGTCCTGGAAGCCGATAATTTTCCACTCATTTTAGTCACCAGTGCGGTGGAGCAACTGACAGGACAATCGGTTCTGACGGTAAGCGGAAAACGGGCGAGATGGTACCGCTATCTTCGACCCGAGCGGGAAACCATTGTGATCAATCAGCGGAAATTCGATGTCTTGAAAGTGAAGCGGCAACAGCACGGCAATCCAGACAGAACAGCAACCTTCTGGCTGGATATTGAAGATGATTATCTTCCTGTCAGAATCATGACCCAGAAAAAGGGAAAGAAAACCATCCTCACACGAACCGACTGATCCGTCAATCCGCCCGGTCACGACCACGGTAGCCACTTCGTGACAGCATGTATCCCAAGCGTCCGGCTCACCTTCCGGTGCCACCTGAATCAGCGCAACAGGCCGATAGCACGGGCCAATGCCCCCTTTTCACTGGCTTCATTTTGAAAAAGCACACTCTTTGTCTCACCGGCAAGACACCGGGTCCGGCGCTGTTCGAGATAGCCGAACAATACGGTTTTTTCGGTCACGCCTACTCAGGGACGCGGTTCAATTCACTGACCATTTGCTTTATCCGCTCTGGCCTGGGTGACTCAAGGAGTTGATCAATTTGCGCCCGGTCTTGTTTGACATCCGACAATCTTACCTGGCGCTTGACTTCCAGCAACACCGCCGGGTCCATGCTGAATTCGGTTAATCCCATCGCCAGCAGGATCCGAGTATAGCGGGCATCACCCGCCATTTCCCCGCACATGGACACCGGTATATTGGCCCGTTTCGCGGCGACAATGGTCATTTTGATCAGACGGAGAATCGACGGATGCAGTGGATCATAAAGGTAGTTCACCTCATCGTCGATCCGATCGATCGCCAAGGTATACTGAATCAGATCATTGGTCCCGATTGAAAGAAAATCGAGTTTCCTGGCAAACAGATCGGCCGCAATGGCAGCAGCGGGCACCTCAACCATCCCGCCGATGGGTAAATTCGCATTGTAGGCATAGCCCTGATGATCCAACTCCTGTTTGACCTCTTCAATCAGGATGAACAACTGATCCAGTTCTTCGATACTGGAAAGCATCGGAATCATCATTTTCAAGGGGCCAAATGACGACGCACGATAGATCGCCCTGAGTTGGGGTTTGAATAACGCCAGATCATGCAGACAAAGACGGATCGCACGCAACCCAAGCGCGGGATTGATGATCAGGGTATCGCTTGCCCGTCCTCCATCCACCTGCTTGTCAGCACCGAGGTCGAACGTTCGAATGGTTACCGACCGGTTGACCTGTTTGAGCACATGACGATAGATCTCAAACTGTTCTTCTTCATCCGGTGGCCGACGGCGATTCATATAGAGAAATTCGGTTCGATACAGGCCCACCCCGGCTGCATTTTGAGCAAGGCTTTCGGCAATCTCTTCCGGCAACTCGATATTCGCCAGTAGCGTCACTTTCGTGCCATCCAGCGTCACCGCTTCGGCACTTCGCAGTTCATCGAGTTCCCGCGCCCGGCTGAGAATTTTTTCTCTTCGTTTCTCATAGGCGGCCAGTGCCTGCGCATCGGGATTGACCAGTACCACTCCGCGCATGCCGTCAATAATCAACAGGTCACCCGTTCTCAAGTACCTGATCTCGCCGTGCAAGCCCACGATCGCTGGAATTTTCATGCTGCGGGCCAAAATGGCGGTATGGGAGATCGGCCCGCCAAGACTGGTCACAAACGCATTGATGCGATGTTTTTTCAATTCGATCGTATCGGCGGGCGTCAGGTCATTGGTGACAATAATTTCACCGTCAAATGTCCCCACGGGCTGAGACGTCAAGTCACCCTGGAAATCCAGCAGTTCACCTTGAATTCGACTGATCACTTGAGAGACATCCGCAAATTTGCTACTGAGATAAGGATCGTCTATATCGTCAAACAGTTTTGCCAGCTTCATGGCATGCTGGTTCAGTGCCCCCTCGGCATTGATCATCTGGTTACGAATGATATTTTTCGGCTCCTCACTGAGCATCGGATCATCCACCATCAATAAATGCGCCTCCAGAAAGGCCCCGATTTCATCCACCGCATCATCGGACAACTGGGATTTGATCTCCTGCAAGGCCACCTTGGTACGAAACAGTGCTCGCTCCAGACGCGCTATTTCTTCGTCAATTTGAGACAACGCAATCGTATATTGGGGAATATCCTGTCCGGGCCGACGTATAATCCGGGCCCTGCCGATGGCAATCCCCGTCCCCACTCCATTGCCGTGCAAGGAAAACATGCTAGTTCAAAGAAAAGCAGGCAGGTGCCGCCCCCGTCGGTCGCCCCGACGAGTGCGACAATGGCTTGCGTTATTTTTACTCCCCTTCACCGAAATAGTTTTCAAACAACGCAGTCACCGTATCACCGGCCTCAACGGCATCGTCGCCGTCAACACGAAGCGTTAATCGGCTGCCCTGGGTCGCGGCCAGCATCAATACCCCCATGATACTCTTTGCATCAACGGTTTTCTCCCCCTTGATCAGTTGTATTGTGCTTTGAAAACCGGAACAACACTTGACCAGTTTTGATGCCGCTCTTGCGTGCAGACCCAGCTTGTTGATCACTTCGATCTCTTTTTCAACAATCACTTGGACAAATCCCGATGCCTTATCTGGACCTTGATCTGTTGATCGGCAAACAACTGGCACAATTGTTCGCTGATATAAACCGATCGATGCTGCCCCCCGGTACAACCGATGGCCACCGTGATATAGCTTCGGCTTTCGTTCTCGAAACCGGGGAGCCGTTTTCGCAGGAATTGGAATATTTCATCGCGCATCTCGAGTACGGTGGGATCCGACTCCAAAAAAGTGATCACCGACCTGTCCAACCCGGTGAAAGAACGCAATTCCCGTTGCCAGTACGGATTGGGCAAACACCTGACATCAAAAATAAAGTCCGCCTCCCGGGGTGTGCCATGTTTAAATCCAAATGACTCGATTAAAAACAACGGCCCCGAAGACAAGCCGGCCCCGGCAAAATCACGAATGAGCCCTCTTAACTCATGTGGCGTCTTGTCCGTCGTATCGATAATTTTTTCTGCCCGATCCTGTAACGGCTGGAGCAACTGCCTTTCCATTCTGATTCCCTCGACCAGCGGCGTTGTTCCATTGGTAAGCGGATGCTTACGCCTTGTTTCACTGTATCGTCTGATCAGCCTCTGCTCATCGGCTTCGAGAAACAAAATCCGGTATCGTTGATCCTTTTTCTCCAGTTCTCTCAATTCTGTTTCAATTTGCTGGAAAAAATGCTGATTTCGCGAGTCAATGCTGACCGCGGCCCCCGGAAATATCGCCTCGTTGCCGGGGCTTGAATCATCCGGCAGACAGTTTGTGAATTCCGACAACAGCACCGCAGGGAGATTATCAATACAGTAGTATCCGATGTCTTCCAAAGACTGCAGGGCAACGCTTCTTCCGGAACCGGAAAGTCCGCTGATGATGATGATATCGAAAGACTGACGGATCATCTGTTGGTCGTGTGATGCATGATTTCGTGATGTCGTTGCAAAAACTCGCGGCTGTCCTCCACGCCGGCACATCGCAAGAGATGATCCCTGACCGCCGCCTCGATCAGTACTGACAGGTTTCTGCCCGGCGCAACCAGCATCGTCAGGCAAGGAACGGCAATACCCAAAATATCCCGGTGGCCTAAACTGGGCGACAGCCGATCAATTTTTTGTATTTCTGCATTGGTGGAATCCTGCAAATCAATGATCAGCTGCAAACGATACGAATCAAGCACCGCAGACGGTCCGAACATATTGAGCACATTAATGATACCGAGCCCGCGGATTTCGATATACCCCCGCAACAACCCGGGGCACTCTCCAATTAACTGACTCTGTTCACTGCGGTAAATTTCCACCACATCATCCGCAACCAGCTGATGACCACGCTGGACCAGATCCATCGCCACTTCGCTCTTGCCGACACCGCTGGCACCCATGACCAGTATCCCGGTGTTCATGACCGCGATAAACACGCCGTGGTGAGTACTTCTCAGGGCGACTCGTTTGGGAAGTTCTGCCCGCAAGTAATGCAGCACCTGACTATCGGAACATCCTGTTCGCGCCAGCCCGATATCATGTCTTTCACAAATCGAGGTCAGTGCCGGATTAGAACGACAGTTGTCGCACAAGATCACAACAACGACATTTTGCCGGTCCAAGGCGGGAGAGTGACTGAGTGACTGTTCAGAATGGCTGTAAATCCACTCTATCTCATTGTCCGAAACAAGGGTGATGCAAAATGATCTTAGTGGATTAAGGTGGCCGAACAAGTCACCGGCATATTGCTGACCGTCAATCGATTTTTCGGTTTGACACAGCCACTCGATCCCCTCTATTCCAGAAACAACCTGTGCTGGCTTAACGTATTGCTCATCGTTCTGCTGCCGACTCATGGACCCCTGCTATCTTGCAACACAACCCCTATACTTCGGTAAACAGATCATACAATTCGTGTGATGTGCTGGCCCCCTTGACCTGATCCAAAAACGGGTCTTCACTAAATTTGGAAACCAACCGTGACAGCAGGTCCAGATGGACTTTGTTTGCGCTCCTGGGAACCAACAAACAGGCTGCCAACCAGACGGGGTGACCATCCGGTGTGTCATAGTCGATGGCGGTTTGCAATTTGGCGACCGCAAGCACCGGACAGGGCAGTTCATCCAGTCTTCCATGCGGCACGGCGATGCCTTTGCCCAAACCCGTGCTACCCAGCCTTTCTCTCTCATGGAGCGTTGTGAAAATTTCGTCCGGCTCCAGCCCCAGCGCGGATTTCTGTGAAATCAGTCGGGCCAATTCCTCAAACAGGCGTTTCCGGCTGATGACACGCAACCCAACAACCATCAGCTCTGGATGTAGAAAATCCAATGTCTTTGCACTGCTGATTAGGGATACAACGTCGTCTTTGAACGAACTGATATTGGAAATCGTGACGGAATTATCGATCATCCGGGCATAGATTTGATTGATTCTTCATTGCGATGGTGATCTGTCAGTTTCTCTTTGTGTTTGATCACCTGCCTGTCAAGCTTGCTCACCAGCGAGTCAATCGCGGTATACATATCGTCTGATGTGCTGGAAGCATGAATCATAGCACCTTTTATATTAATAGTGGCTTCGGCGATGTGTCTGGTTTTTTCTACCAGAAGAACCACGTTGGTGTTGGTAACGTGATCGAAATGCCGGGTAATTTTCCCCACCTTTCCTGAAACATGATTGTGAAGGGATTCCGTAACGTCCATATGTTGACCACTAATCGATATCTGCATATTTTTCTCCGAAGTGAATGTATTTTGTTGTTGAATGGATGACACCCTCTTGGGGGTGACTCATTGTTTTCGGTCTACTGCCTCCTCCTCAGCGGATTTTACGTTTACTGGATGCGGGAATAGCCATTTGTTCCCGGTACTTGGTGACGGTTCGGCGTGCAACGTCATAGCCCTTTTGCTTGAGTAAAACAGAAATCCGGTTGTCACTGGCCGGCTTGGTCGGCGATTCGGTACTGACAATCTGCCTGATCAGGGCCCGTATGGCGACCGATGAAGTCGACTCACCGGACACGGAGCGCACCCGACTGGAGAAGAAGTATTTCAGCTCAACCATGCCATGCGGCGTTAACATGTATTTTCCACTGGTTGCCCTGGAGACCGTCGACTCATGGATACCGAGCGATTCTGCAATATCCTTCAGTATCAACGGGCGCATTTGCGCTGCACCGAAATCAAAATAAGCCTGTTGCCGTTCAACAATCGCCTCGGCCACAGCACGGATCGTCGAATGCCTTTTGTTGAGATTGGTCAGCAACCACTTTGCACTTTGCAATTGCTGTTTCATTCCCTTGAACTCGGCACGGCCGGCATGGTGACTGATCAACCGCTGGTAGTCTTGATTGATCATCAGTCTTGGCAGCGCGTTTGTATTCAATCTGACCGACCAGTGCCCTTGCCGATGTTCTACCAACACATCTGGAATAAGATACCCCGTCGTAACAGACCCGACACTGTATCCCGGATGCGGATTAAGCAGATAAATCAGGTCAATTCCCTGTTTTAATGCGCTATCGGATATCCCGATCCGTTTTTTGAGTTGGGTAAAATCCTTGCGGGCCAGCAGATCCAAATGCTGATCAATAATGGTGAAAGCAACCTGATAGCCCGGATGATCGCGCTGCATTGCCTTGAGTTGTAACAGTAGACATTCGCATGGACTGCGGGCCAATACACCAACCGGTTCCAGCTGATGCAAAGACCGTAAAACGGTTTCCATGCGTTGTGATGGCACAGGCACGGTAGGCAATAGCGCCTGGCGGATTTCTTCCAGAGGCGTCTCAAGATAGCCCGCATCGTTCACATGCTGGATAATCGCCTGCGCAATCCCCCGGTCAATCGAATCGCGAAACAGGTACTGCAATTGTGACTGCAAGACCTCCTTTAATGATGCCGGGCGTTCTCCAAACGGCTGACCGTATCCTGTCTCATCGGTCGCGGCCCATTCTCTTGCTGTCGGATAAAGCGGTTTCTCGCCCAGCGGCAACTGGTCCTCATCAAAGACCGGTCTGTCATTGTTCAGGTTCAACTGCCGGTTTTCCGGATCCAACCGACCCGGTGGGTTGTCGTTGGCGTGAACAAGGCCTCCCTGTTCTTGTCCATCCGGTATGTCCAATACCGGATTCGTCTCGCATGCCTGGCGAATTTCTTCGTTAAGCTCAACTGATGACATCTGCAGTAGTTTGATCGCCTGCTGCAGTTGCGGTGCCATCAAAACCCGCTGACTTTGTCTCAAATCAAGCGTGGGATTCATTCACCAAACATTCATCCACAATGACTTACTCCAAAAACTCAGAAACTGATATTGAGTGTAACGCAAAATTATCGGGAAAAAAACGGGCATTATTGTGACTGTTTTCAACTTATGCCAGCGGCCAGCGATCTTTCCGATCGCTCTGGTTGACATTCGGTGCTGTCGCGGCTTTTGGGTTCGACGAAAGAAAAAGGGGCCAAAGGCCCCTTTTCCCGGATTGAATACGGAGACACTCTAGACGGATGCTTCCGGCCACAGCTTCAGCACCGCAACCAGCAAACTCAACATGCCGAACACCGCCAGAATCGTCTTGTTGCTTTCCCGAGCGATCTTGGCTTCCAGCTTGACCTCAAGTGCTTGCAGATCTTCCCGGGTCGCATGATGATCGGTCAACATACCGACCATCCGGATCTGGGCATCAGCCTGTTTTTCATCAAAGCATACATTGAGAAGTAACGCGAGTGTATCCAGTAGAACATGTTTCATGACTTGTTTCCTCATAAAAAAGCAGAAAACAAGCCACATCCGCCTGGGGAAACTTATCCCCTGCGGGTTGAAATGCCACAACACGATCAAGCGTGTCTGACGACGTAGACCACACGATCCCAAAAGGACCGTGATAGGGTGCCAGAAAGTCGAACTTCCCGATGGCCGTGGTTCCCTTGAGGGAGTGTGCACCCGGGCGACCAGTGGTACCAGACAAGCTCTGGCGGGCCATTGCAGACAGTCTATCGACGGATTCAGTCCATTACAAGCGTGTTATTTTCAACACGGGCATTATTGTGACATTGTCGTGTCCGTTCGACAGAACATACCGTTCAGCACATATTCAATTCGCGCTTCCCGGTTGAGGGACAACTTACCGAAGAGGGCTCACCACGGGATCACGCTGCACCGCCTTACCAACACAACACTCTACATACGAAAGTCATGTCCAAAATAGACTTCCTTGGCAAGCTCATCGGCCATAATCCTTTCAGGTGATCCTGCCGCCAACACTTCTCCCTTGTGAAGAATATAGGCCCGATCACAAATTCCCAGTGTCTCCCGGACATTGTGATCCGTAATCAGCACGCCAATGCCTCTCTCTCGTAACAGACGGATGATCTGTTGAATATCCTTCACGGCGATGGGGTCAACACCAGCAAAGGGCTCATCGAGCAGCATAAACGTGGGCTCGAGTGCCAAAGCACGTGCAATCTCCACCCGGCGTTGCTCACCGCCTGAAAGCTGTATTGCCTGGCGGTCCTTGACGCCGTAAATGCCAAAGTCATTTAATAATCTTTGGCTGATCTCCGTCTGCTCTTGTGGGTAATATCTGCCGGTTGCCTCAAGGACCGCCAGTATGTTTTCTTCCGTCGTTAATTTGCGAAAAACGGAATGTTCCTGCGGAAGATAGCCAATCCCTCTGCGTGCCCTTTCATGCATCGGCAAATCCGAAATATCTTCTCCCTGCAAATAAATCGCCCCCTTGTTTTGCCGGTCCAGACCCACGATCATGTTGAATGTGGTCGTTTTCCCTGCCCCATTGGCTCCGAGTAACCCAACAATTTCATTGTTGGATAACCTCAGATTGACGCCGTTGACAACCGTCACCTGCTTGTGTTTTTTGACCAGTCCGGCCGTTGCGAGAATATCCATGGTATTGAACGGCCTATTCCGAGTGCTGCTTTTTCTTCCTCGGCTGGATGACCAGGCTGGGTCGACTGCTACCGTTGTCTGTGTTTTGCGTGTCAGACGGCGCCTCTTGTACGGCCTGGGAACTCTCGGGCGTTTTGGTCGCGGTTGCAGGTGTTACAGCATCGTCACCTCCCTTGACCGTGACTTTTTCGGTCTCAAGGCTGTATATCATGATGCGACCACTCAACGCATTTGGACCCTGCACCACCTTGGCCTGCGTTTTCAAAATGACTTCCTGGTTAATCCCGTCCATCCGAATGGACCAAGCAGTACCGATCAAGTCATCCTCGGACCCCTGTGGCCGCTGTTTAAAACGACCTGGCTCACCGGTACAAATCGCCTTATCCAATCCTCCATCGTCATTCAAATGGGTCACCAATTCGTCACAATCCATCCGGATACTGCCTTGGGTAAAGACCACATTACCCCGGTAAATTCTGACTCCGGTCACCAGATCGATTTCAAAATCATCCGCATTCAGCGTGGCAGGCTGGTCCCGATCGCTGTCCAGCGCATAGCTGACCATACAAAGACCCCACAACACCAGCAAGGTTATTAATCGGTACAATATGTGCTTATCCTCTCTCTTTTCCCAGATGGATGGTCATTTTTTCCACGCCCACGGTATTACTCACCTCCTTTTTACCTGCTTCGACAACCCGGACATTCCCTGTTAACACAATCATTGAACGATTGTTATAAATCCATCCCGTCTCAGCATAGAGGTGACGGGGGACGTTATTCAGGTCATATTGTATAACATGGGGGTTTTCAAGTAATGCGCGATCGTCAACCGGGTAATGGGTCATCCTGTCTGCAATCAGTTCATATTTCTTGCCCAAGGCATCCATCCCGGTAGAGGTAAACCGCTCTATATAGTAATCAGGGCTATTGTTTTGTGTTGATGAAACCGGGGCTTCAGGCGTTTCCAATAACCCGAACTGCATCCACACAGACAACCCGGTCAGCACCAGGCCTAACAATAACAACAGGATATTTTGCCGAACGCGCATAACCAGATTGTTTATATAATCCCGGCTCTCAACAAGTCATGAGTGTTCAGTGCACCGACGACCTTGTCGCATTGATCAACGATAAACATGCAATTCAGTGCGTGCGGTCCATGCCTGGAATAATCTCTCATTTTCTGGACAATCTCTTCTGCCAAGGTATCCTCGCGAATCGTCAAAGGGTGCCGGTTCATGAACTCGATTGCCGGACTTTCATAAATATTCACTTTACTGTGCAATGTCCTCCTCAAGTCCCCGTCAGTGAACATCCCCTGTAATTTTCCCTCCTCATCAACCACCCCGACCATTCCCAAAGACTTGGACGTCATTTCCAGCAGAAGAAGATGCAGTGTTGCCGTTTTATCCACCAGCGGCACCTCCTCACCACGATGCATGATATCAGAAGCATAGAGCAGCAGACGCTTGCCGAGTATCCCACCGGGATGGGTGCGGGCAAAATCCTGTGCGGAAAATCCCCGAAGACGTTGTACAACCACCGCTAGCGCATCGCCCATCACTAAAGTGGCGGTCGTACTGGCCGTCGGCGCCAAATTGTGGAGACAGGCCTCTTTATCGACACCGACATCCAAGGACACATCGGCCAAACGGGCGAGCGTCGAGTGCATCACACCGGTCAAGGCAATTATCTTCACTCCCAGCCGTTTCACAATGGGAATGATCGCAATGATTTCGGCCGTCTCACCCGAATTGGAAATCATCAGCACCAGGTCTTTGGGCATCACCATACCGATATCACCATGGCTGGCTTCTCCAGGATGAACAAAAAAAGCGGGCGACCCGGTACTGGCCAGCGTCGAGGCAATCTTTCCGCCGATATGGCCCGACTTCCCCATCCCGATCACCACAATACGGCCTGTACAGTCACAGATCAGTTGGCAGGCTTGTTCAAACTGCCGGTCTAGGCGCCCGGCCAGCGCACTGATGGCTTCGGATTCTATCTTGATGACAGAACGGGCATGATCAAGTATGGATTCGCGGGACATCTACAAGGGAATCATCATCAGGGATTAGAGTATAACAATAACAAACTATTTTTTTCTTGGTACTGGCACCGAATTAAGAACGACCACAATCGGGTTGACCGATATCAATTCGAACTCCACAGAACACTTGCCCTTGGAAGCAGTTAATATGGATAATCAGTCAACATCAATTTTATTGAACCAACTGCCCTGAAAACAGATGAGTGAATACAAAAATATAGACGATCAGACCCGCACACAGATTGAAGCCGCCGTCTTCAGAAAAATGATGGCTCACTTCCAAAAATATCCGGAAGTACAGAATATCGAACTCATGAACCTGGCCTATTTCTGTCGAAACTGTTTTTCAAAATGGTACCGGGGCGCAGCAAATGATCTTGGCATTGACCTGGATTACGAACAAGCCAGAAATATCATCTATGGCATGTCATACAGTGAATACAAGCAGCAATATCAGAAAAAAGCGACCAATGAGCAACTGGACCAGTTTGAAACAAGTCAACTCAAGGCAACGGAATAATTCGATCCGGCTGGGGTTGCCTGCTTGCTTGATGAACCGTATTGACCAGTGTCTCAACCCGATCCGGATTGATTCCAGGATGGATTCCGTGCCCTAGATTGAACACATGTCCGTCACCGGGGCCAAATGCTTTCAGAATCCGGATTGCTTCATGCTTTACTTTGCCATCAGTGGCATATAACACCGACGGATCCATGTTGCCCTGCAAGGCCACCTTGTCACCGATGCGGCGTTTGGCATCAGACAGTTCGACCGTCCAGTCCAACCCAACTGCGTCACATCCCGTCTGAGCAATGGCCTCCAGCCAACCGCCGCCGCCTTTTGTGAACAAAGTGATCGGAACAGACCCTGCCGCCGCATCGGATTTGAGTGCTGTTACAATCTGTTCCATATACCTGAGAGAAAAATTCAGATAGCCGGGAGTAGACAGAACCCCTCCCCAGGTATCGAAAACCATCAACGCCTGGGCACCAGCCTGTACCTGGGCCTTGAGATAATGGATCACTGCTTGTGTATTCTTCCTGAGTAAAAGATGCGCGGACGCTGGCTGATCATAGACCATCGACTTGACCCGCCTGAAATCCTTGCTGCCCCCGCCCTCCACCATGTAGGTCGCCAGTGTCCATGGACTCCCGGAAAATCCAATCAATGGCACCTCCCCGTTCAACTCCTGTCGAATCACCCGAACCGCATCCAAAACATAACCAAGATCTTTTTCAACATCGAGTTCAGGGAGTTTCTCAATCTGGGACCGCTCTCTCAGTGGCGATGAAAATCTCGGCCCAATGCCCTCGTTCAGCGTCAGACCCAGACCCATCGCATCGGGGATGGTCAAAATATCTGAAAACAGGATGGCTGCATCCAGCGCAAACCGCCTCAGCGGCTGCAACGTAACCTCACAGGCCAGTTCGGGTGTTTTGCATAAGGTGAGAAAATCCCCCGCCTTACTTCTGATTTCCCGATACTCTGGCAAATAGCGGCCTGCCTGACGCATGATCCAGATGGGCGTACAGTCAACCGGCTCCTTACGCAATGCACGAAGCAATCGGTCATTTTTTAATTCCATTTTGTTCTTGTTTGGATTGATCTGGAACTATCATACCTGAAATATATCCCTATTTTCCCTATGAATGTTGATCATCCGGGCAGGTATTGTTCGGTATCGAGTAGTCGTTGAGAGTGCTCAGAACACGTTATCCCAGGCAGACCTTCCATCCACTCTAAGACGGGTGTGCAATCGGCGTTCGAGCACGTCTTGTTTATGAGTAGACACTCATAAACAAGACACTTTCGGGCTATCCTTTCCTGAAGGGCGAGCTTACGGATGCTCTCTGCGATCCAGGTGGGAGCCTGCCGAATAGCCTTAGATCAGCACTGTTTTACGGCATGCAATCAAAATCAATGGCCTTCGGACGCAGGGCAACAACCCCAACGATCTTAATCTTCCAAATGGCTTTGATTTTGCAAATACTGGTCGACCGCTTTTGCACACTGTCGGCCTTCCCGGATAGCCCAGACCACCAAGGATTGCCCCCGGCGCATGTCTCCCGCACAAAAAACACCTTCGATATTGGTTTGATATGCCCGGTCACCCTCGATCGAGGCACTGACATTACCACGTTGGTCGGTCTTGATTCCGAGCTTATCCAACAGCCCATTATAAACAGGATGGAGGAATCCCATTGCCAGAGTGACCAATTCTGCCTTCAGTTCGAATTCTGAATTTTCGATTTCCCGCATTTCCCACTTCGCATCCACCTGAGTCCAGGCCACCTTGACACACCGCACACCACAGACATGACCCCGGTCATCCTCCATGAACCCCTTGGTCATGACATCCCATATTCGATGACAGCCTTCCTGCTGGGAAGAAGAGGTGCGCAATTTGTGTGGCCAGTTGGGCCACGTCAGTGCTTTGTTTTCCTTGGTCGGCGGTTGGGAAAGAATCTCAATCTGGGTTACTGATTTGGCCTGCTGCCGTATCGCGGTACCGATACAGTCGGATCCGGTATCCCCGCCTCCGATCACAACCACATGCTTCCCCTTGGCCGAGATAAACTCACTATCGGGAACATGGTTGCCCTGAACCCGTCTGGTATTACTGAGCAAAAATTCCATGGCAAAGTGAATCCCCCCGAGTTCTCTGCCCGGGACCGGGAGGTCTCGGGGTTGCTCCGAGCCACCTGCCAACACCACCGCATCAAATTTTTCAAGCAACCACTCTACCGGCCGATCAACACCAATATGGGTTCCGCTATGGAACTTGACACCTTCCGCTTTCATTTGTGCCATACGACGGTCTATCAACTTCTTTTCGAGCTTGAAATCCGGTATACCGTAGCGCAACAATCCACCGCTGCGGTCCTGTTTTTCATACAGGGAAACGATATGGCCTGCCCTTGCCAACTGCTGTGCACAGGCCAGGCCAGCGGGACCGGAACCGACCACCGCCACTTCCCTGCCGGTGCGATGCCTGGGAATCTGCGGTTGGACCCATCCTTCAGCCCATGCTCTCTCCGCAATACTCTGTTCGATGGTTTTGATGGTGACCGGTTCATCGCTGATATTCAGCGTACAGGCCTCTTCACAAGGTGCCGGACAGACCCGCCCGGTAAACTCCGGGAAATTATTGGTGGAATGGAGAACCTCACTGGCCAGCTTCCAGTCTCCGCGATAAACCAGATCATTCCAGTCCGGAATAATATTATGCACCGGACAACCGGAATGACAATACGGAATACCGCAGTCCATGCATCGTGCGCCCTGGTCTCTTAACTCACGATCGCTTAAGTCGATAACGAACTCTTTAAAATGGGTAATCCGCCTCGATGCATCCTCATATTTTCGCTCGCGGCGTTCTATCTCGATAAACCCGGTCACCTTACCCATGGCTGACCTCTCTGGGACGCTGGGTTTGTTGCTCAAAGGCACGCCGTTGCTCCAGTGCACTTAGGTAGTCCACAGGCATGATCTTGACAAATCGATGTCGATAATCCGCCCAGTACTCCAGTATCTCTGAGGCGAACACACTACCGGTATAGAGACGATGACGCTGAATATAATGTTTCAATCGGGCTTCATCCGCACCCAGCATATCCTCCATGTCAACGTAACCGACATCCGCCTTGACCGACTCGACTCGGACCATTTCATGGTTGCACCGCAATGAAAACTGTTCATCCTCATCCAGCACATAGGCGATGCCCCCCGACATTCCAGCCGCGAAATTGCGACCGGTCGTACCCAAGCAGATCACGACCCCCCCTGTCATATACTCACATCCATGGTCTCCCACACCCTCAACCACAGCGATCGCGCCTGAATTGCGAACACAAAACCGTTCCCCGGCAACCCCATTGAAATAGGCCTCACCGCAAATCGCGCCATACATCACCGTATTGCCGATAATAATGTTTTCCCGCGCATCCCCGAGCCCCCCATCCCGTGGAGGATAAATGACCACTTTCCCCCCGGACAGTCCCTTACCCACATAGTCATTTGCCTCCCCTTCCAGTTCAATCGTAATACCTCGGGCAAGCCAGGCGGCAAACGACTGGCCTGCCGTCCCTTCAGTCCGCACGACAATGGTGTCATCGGGCAACCCTTCATGACCGTATTTCTTTGCTACCTCGCCGGACAGCATCGCCCCGAAAGCACGGTCAACATTGGTCAACCGGGTTGTGATTTCAACCCGATGACCGAAATTCAGCGCGGCTTCGGCCTTGGTGATCATTGTTCGGTCAAGCACTTTTTCCAATCCATGATCCTGTCTGTGTTTATTGTATCGGGCCACCTTGTCGTCGGCCTCAGGCAGGCTGAACACGCGGGAAAAGTCGACCCCTTTCGCCTTGAAGTGGCTAATCGCTTTTCGGGTTTTTAATCGGTCTGTCCGACCGATCATTTCGTTGACTGAGCGAAATCCCAGTTTCGACATGATCGTTCTCAATTCTTCGGCGACAAAGAAAAAGTAATTGATGACATGCTCCGGTTGACCGGTAAACTTTTTCCGTAATACCGGGTCTTGTGTTGCAACACCGACCGGACAGGTATTGAGGTGGCATTTCCTCATCATGATGCATCCTTGCACAATCAATGGCGCGGTTGCAAAACCGAATTCATCGGCTCCGAGCAAAACGCCGACCGCAACATCCTTGCCGGTACGCAATCCACCGTCCACCTGAACCGAAATCCTGCCACGCAGATTATTGCGCACCAGCGTCTGGTGTGTTTCTGCAAGGCCGATCTCCCAAGGCGAGCCCGCATGCTTGATGGATGTCAGCGGACTGGCGCCGGTCCCTCCCTCGTAACCCGATATGGTGACGTGGTCTGCATGCGCTTTCGAAACACCGGCAGCAACCGTCCCGACCCCTACTTCCGAAACCAGTTTGACAGAAACCCTCGCCTCCGGATTGACATTTTTCAGGTCGAAAATCAGTTGTGCCAGATCTTCTATGGAATAAATGTCATGGTGGGGTGGAGGCGAAATCAGGCCCACACCGGGCGTTGAATGCCTGACTTGTGCGATTTGCTGGTTGACCTTGTGACCCGGCAATTGCCCTCCCTCTCCCGGTTTTGCCCCTTGGGCCATCTTGATCTGAAGATCATCCGCATTCACCAGATACTCAGTGGTGACCCCGAACCGGCCGGAAGCAACCTGCTTGATCGCGGATCTTTTCGGATTACTTGTCCCGTCCTTCAGTGGCGCGAATCTGGCCTGTTCTTCCCCGCCTTCACCCGTATTTGATTTCCCGCCAATTCGATTCATCGCAACCGCCAAGGTCGAATGTGCTTCATGGGAAATGGAACCAAATGACATGGCGCCGGTTGAAAAACGCTTGACAATCTCGGCCGCTGATTCCACTTCCTCAAGCGGAACGGGAAAGGCGGACCACTTGAACTCAAACAGTCCTCGAAGATTGAGCAATTGTTTTTGCTGTCGGTTGATCTGTGCTGAAAATGCCTTGTAGGACTGACTGTCATTACTTCGCGTCGCATACTGCAGTTTCGAGATGGTCTCCGGATTCCAGACATGCGTCTCGCCCCGCAGGCGGTAGGCGTAATCCCCACCGGCATCCAGCTGAGTACGATACAACGGATTGTTTCCATAGGCATGTTCATGCCAGACAAACACATCGTCGGCAATCTCATCCAACCCGATCCCTTCGATGGTTGTGTTGGTACCGCAAAAATAACGATCAACAAACGGTCGGGACAACCCGACACAGTCAAAGATTTGCGCTCCGCAATATGATTGGTAAGTCGAGATTCCCATCTTCGACATGACCTTCTTCAGCCCCTTGCCAATCGCCTTGATATATCGTTGCTGGGCCTGCTCAAAGTCAATTTCATTTCCCCATTCCGGTAATAACGCCCTGACACTGTCAAATGCCAGATAAGGATTGATCACTTCGGCTCCGTATCCCGCCAACGTGGCAAAATGATGCACTTCCAGGCAGGCGCCTGTCTCGACCACCAATCCGGTCTCCGTACGCAACCCCTTCGCGATCAGGTGATGATGAACCAGTGAGGTTGCAAGCAGTGCGGGTATTGCCACATTATCGGCATCCGCCCTTCTATCCGACAGGATCAGTATGTTGAAACCGCGTTGCAATACGGCCTTCTCCACCTTTTCGCAGAGCCGATCAATCGCAACCGACATGCCCGTCGGTCCCTCCGCGGCCGGATAACAGATATTCACTGTTTTGGTCCTGAAAGCGCCGTTTGTATGATCCTCGATCTGTCTTATTTGCTCCAATTGGTTATTGGTCAGGATCGGTTGGGGTACGGTCAGCCTCATTTCCTGTCCCCCATCGCTCAATCCGAACAAATTGGGGCGCGGCCCAATCAGTGAAAGCAGCGACATTACCAACTCTTCGCGAATGGGATCAATCGGCGGATTGGTCACCTGGGCGAAATTCTGTTTAAAATAATGGGACAGGTGTTTTGAGTGGCTCGACAGAACCGCCGGCGGGACATCTGTTCCCATCGAACCGATGGCTTCGGCTCCTTCTGAAATCATTGGTTTGAGCAAGAATTTCAGATCCTCCTGCGTGTACCCGAAGGATTGTTGTGTATTTAGCAAGGTCTCGGGATCAGGAGACATCGCACCGACAGAGACTCGAAGTGAATTGAGTTCAATCTGCGTCCTGTCCAACCATGCCTGGTAGTTGTGGGAACTCGCTAATGTTGCTTTTATTTCGTCATCATCGACAATTCTCCCTTCCTCCAGATCAATCAAAAACATCTTTCCAGGCTGAAGCCGCCATTTTTTCTTGATGTTTTCTTCCGGCACATCCAGCACCCCCATCTCGGAAGCCATGACAACCACATCATCCTTGGTAATCAGATAACGGGCGGGACGCAAGCCATTTCGATCAAGTGTCGCGCCTATCTGCCGGCCATCCGTAAACGCAACCGCAGCAGGACCATCCCAAGGTTCCATCAACGCAGCATGATATTCGTAAAACGCCCGTCTTTTGGAATCCATTAACGGATTGGCAGACCACGCTTCAGGAATCAACATCATCATTGCATGAGCCAGCGAGTAACCGCCTGCGACCAGCAGTTCCAGTGCATTGTCGAATGACGCCGAATCGGATTGACCATCTGGAATCAACGGCCAGACCTTTTCCAGATCCTCGCCGAGAATCGCTGAGGACATCGTGCTTTTGCGTGCCGCCATCCAGTTGACATTGCCACGCAACGTATTGATTTCACCATTGTGTGCAATCATTCTGAAGGGATGTGCCAATTCCCAAGTCGGGAAAGTATTGGTTGAAAATCGCTGATGCACCATCGCAAAAGCCGATTCCACATCGGGCTCCAACAGATCCGGATAATACTCGCCCAATTGGCCGGCGAGTAACATTCCCTTGTAGTTGATCACCCTTGACGATAACGTCGCAATGTAAAAATCTTCCCCGTCTTGAAACTTGGCGTCCCTGACTGTCCTTTCAATTTGCTTTCGAATGACGAACAGTTTTCGTTCGAACTGATCCTGATCCCCTCCCGATGACATGTCACCAACGAATAGTTGCCAGATCTCGGGTTCCGTTGACCGCACACTGCGGCCCAGATTGGCATTGTTGACAGAGACTTTTCGCCAACCCACGATGGACTGCCCTTCGGCCAATACATAGTGCTCCATGACTCCTTTGATCTTCTCTTGAACCACGGTGTCGGCAGGCATAAACATCATCCCGACGGCATATTGGCCCGGCACAGGTAATGAGTCACCTATCACTTTTCTGAAAAATTTATCTGGAATCTGAAGCAGGATACCGGCACCATCACCGGCTTTCGGGTCCGCACCAACCGCACCGCGATGGGTTAAATTCTTGAGTATTTTTAGCCCGTCAATGACAGTCTGATGGGTCTTGGTGCCTTTGATATTGGCAACAAACCCGACCCCGCAGGCATCATGTTCATGCTTTGGGTCGTAAAGACCAAATCCAGACCGGGATCCTCTCGTAGCCATTCTCTCCTCTAGGCGCGTGTATCACAGAAAGAAAAGTTCGCCCCCCATGTCTGGAGAAGCGAACTTTCATCACAAGAAACGAACTAGGCATTTAAGGAGCCTAGCGGTCCAATATAATGGAAATATCTACAATATACCAATCGATTATATAAAAAATTTGATAGTGACAAAAGTTCACGGATGGACAGACTGTTGGATGTTAATACAACGTAGTCATCGCCCATCGGAGAGATTGTTGTACATTTTTCCTTTCGAGGACTCAAGAAAGCACAAATCAGGAAGTGTCTATTGCGGACGGTTTAGAATGCTATTCTTTTCGGAATTATAAGTTATGGGTTCTCTACAAATTGATATTGTCAAAGTAATCTAGATTTCATATGATTATTTGTAACTTCCCCCTTGTGAAGTTGACTCAATGGAGCTTGGGGAGAAAAAACCGCCTTTGTTTGGCGGTTTTTTCGTTTATTATTGAGTCGACGAACTCCCACAGCACCTCGGCCGCACTGCGACCCGTCCGGGCACCATGTATCTTCAGCCTGACGGTTTCAGTCTTATCGGTGAGTTCACTCAGGGTAGTGGCCGTCCTGGCATTGCTCGGCCGATCGGCCCTCATTCCCAGTTTGGTCTCAGTCATGCGCTTTCTCCCATTGGCTCAGGTGAGTCATCGAGGCATTGCCGCACCGCCGCCGTCAGCGACCGGACGTCCTTGGTCTCATCGTGGCCGGACAAACCGGGTATTTCCATATGTTGCAGACACAACGTGTTGATATATTGGACAATCAGACACAATCCAAGTAGGATTCGTCTCTGGAGGGAACTGATTCCATAGAATCAGAGAACCATGGCATACGCTAAACAGGCATTACAAATGAATAAACCCAGTAGAAAAAAAATCGAAAGAGCTGCATATGAAAAAGAACTGCAACGGTTGCAAATCGAATTAGTAAAACTCCAGGAATGGGTCAAGCATGAAAAACTCAAAATAGTAATCATATTCGAGGGCCGGGATGCCGCAGGCAAAGGCGGCACGATCAAACGAATCACCGAATCCCTGAATCCGAGAATCTGTTCGGTGGTCGCACTGCCTGCACCAACAGAAAGAGAAAAAACCCAGTGGTATTTCCAACGTTATGCGGCCCATCTCCCGGCAGCCGGGGAAATGGTCATTCTCGACCGCAGTTGGTACAACCGGGGCGGTGTTGAACGTGTCATGGGATTTTGTACTGACGAAGAATATGAAGAATTCATGCGGAGTTGCCCTGAGTTCGAGCGCATGCTGGTCCGGTCCGGCATACAACTAATCAAGTACTGGTTCTCTGTCAGTGATGAAGAGCAGGAAAAACGATTTCAGTCTCGTACGGATGACCCGACCAAACGGTGGAAACTCAGCCCGATGGACCTGGAGTCAAGAAAACGCTGGGTGGAATATTCCCGGGCGAAAGACTTCATGTTTGCGCATACCGATATCAAGCAGGCACCTTGGTATGTCGTGAATTCCGACAACAAGAAACGCGCACGAATAAACTGCATTTCCCATCTGTTGAGTTTGATCGACTACCAAGACTTGACGCCAGAGAAAATCGCATTGGAAGAAAGACCACCGATTGCAAAAAGTTATGTGCGACCCCCGATGGACGATCAGAATTTTGTCCCCGCGGTCTTTCCCCCCAACAACCCGGGTTCATAATCCCCGGCCACAAAGTACCGGGCTGACTGGATTTTCAATACTCGGGAACCGCGCATGGAGTGCCTGTAAACGCACTCCATGCGCGCCGACAGTATTGGCGTTACCTGGTATCGCCTGACCTATGAGGCGGTATAGAACTTGACCGTATCGCGCAGGGCCGATGCGGTATAGCAATCTGTCACAACTGCTTCGCCGATCCTCTGCAGCAAAACAAGTTTCAGACTGCCGTCCTGTACTTTCTTGTCCCGCTTCATCAATTCGATCATCACTTGCTGATCGAGGCCGGAGAAAGGGTCGCTTGGAAGAGATGCCCTTGTGAGCACTGCCTTGATTCGTTGTCGTTCCTTTTCCTCCAGCCAGCCCAATCGGGTTGACAGGTCTGCAGCCATCATCATTCCCATCGCGACCGCTTCGCCATGCAACCAGGTGCCATATCCGATCCCGGTTTCTATCGCATGGCCAAACGTATGTCCCAGATTGAGCAAAGCCCGTTTTCCGGCTTCCTTTTCATCTTGTTCGACAATATTGGCTTTGCTGATACAAGAATGCGCGATGATGAACTCAAGCGATGCGGATTCCCTGCGCATCACCGAAGTGATGTTCTTCTCCAGCCATTCGAAAAAAGACAGATCATTAATCAACCCGTACTTGATGACCTCAGCGACACCGGAGGCAAACTCCCGATCACTCAGTGTTGACAACGTATCGAGATCAGCAATCACGCGTCGGGGCTGATAAAACGCACCGATCATGTTTTTCCCCCGTGAGTGATTAACTGCAGTTTTCCCCCCGACGGATGAGTCAACCTGTGCAAGGAGCGTGGTTGGTATTTGGATAAACGGGACGCCCCGTTGATAGCAGGCTGCCGCAAACCCGCCCATATCTCCGATAACACCACCACCGAGGGCAATCAGTGTCACCTTCCTGTCACAGGGAATGCGCAATAATTGGTCAATGATGGAGTCCAGTGTTTTCAGGTTCTTTGTCTGCTCTCCATCCGGTAATACGATCCTGAATACCTGCTTATTTTCCAAACATGCTTCGACTTGGGACAGATAACGAAGCTCTGCAATAACCGTATTGGTGACAATCACAACCTGATTGCCAGTGATCCATGGCAGC
Source organism: Candidatus Poriferihabitaceae bacterium (assembly GCA_965214625.1). Lineage (GTDB taxonomy): Bacteria > Pseudomonadota > Gammaproteobacteria > Arenicellales > Poriferihabitantaceae. Next base: position 1,218,465 of record OZ243962.1, read on the forward strand.
AGTTCATCAGCACACCCCAGCAGACCGCGTGCGATACGGATGTCGTAACTTCTGTCACCCAGATTAACGTGAACTGTTTTCATGCCTGTAGTTTCTGTCGGATGCTTCTCGCCATGTTGATTGCAGAGCCGGTATCGACAGCCATCGTTATATCCGCCGCTTCCCGGTAGAGTGGTTCACGTAGTTCCATCAGTTGACGAAGGGTGCTCTGTGGGTCCTCTGTTGCGAGCAAGGGTCTCGTTTTGGATCGCCTCAGTCGCGTCCACAAAACCGCAAACGGGGCACTGAGGTAGATCACCGTGCCCGACCTTCTCATCATGGACCGATTCTCGGGCCTAAGAACAATCCCCCCTCCCGTTGAGACCACATGAGCCGTTTTCTGACCAATCTCCTTCAACAAATTCGATTCTCTTTCCCTGAATCCTTCCTCGCCCTCCATCTCAAAGATATATGAGACAGAGACACCGGTTCTTTGCTCAAGCTGTTGATCGGTATCAATGAAAGTCAATTTCATCAAACGCGCGAGATTCCGCCCAACGGTGGTTTTCCCCGCACCCATCAAACCGATCAAGTAGATATTCTGTTGGACTGACACCCTGTTTTCTCTGTCATTAATGGTGAATTATATACTTAGTGGCCACCCTGTTCGCCTTCACGGTAACTGACGGCGACTGTTTTTTTGGCGATAGGCGCATAACCCATACACTTTATCAAGCGCATCGGTGGGCCACTAACCGTATCACCACGGGTTCTGGTCCCGATTTCAAGAGATAGGTGGCCGGAATACTCCAAGGCTCTGCGTAACAGCCAACGTTGCGGACTTTTTCGCCGATTGCTTTGGGGTGTCTACAGCCGGGCACTTCGTCCTCTCCCGGATGAGACAGTCTGCCTTTACCCACACGGTACGTGTTCGAACCATTCCACCCCATCGCTTACACCTTGACTGCGGGTCGTCTTTCCGGCAACTCGATTGACCAGTTTGTGAAATCGGCTGTGTTCCCAAATCATAGCGGGATTGGAAAAAATTGACTTGATCTTTGCATCACGATCGATCATCAATGATCATAACTCATGTGACACCCGCCTTCGGATGATACTTTTGAATCATAATTTGAGGCTATAATATTCGCGAGCGAGATGTTTGACTGGGACTTCCCTCCTCCATGGGAAATCCTGCCGACCCGAATAACAGTGACGCATATCCACCGCAGGGCTGTATGAAATTTATATTTAAATTGATTGCCAAATTAATTTCATTCGGTGTGCTATTCGCGGTATCGATGGCCATTGGACTGGCACTGTACTCGGCCACCCTATTACCCAATCTGCCAACAGTAGAAGAAGTCCGGAAAATCCCTCTCAACATCCCCCTTAGGATCTACAGCAAAGACAACAAACTGATTGCCGAATATGGTGATGAACGGAGAATACCCGTCAAACTTGATGACACCCCTCCCCTTTTGGTTGATGCCATACTGGTCAGTGAAGACGACCAGTTTTATCATCATACCGGGGTTGATTTTCTTGGCCTCGTCAGGGCAACCATCAGTAATCTCCGTAGTCAGTCTAAAGCACAGGGAGCCAGCACAATCACCATGCAGGTGGTTCGAAACTTTTTCCTGAGTCAGGAGAAAACCTATACCCGCAAACTCAAGGAAATTCTGCTCGCATTCAATATGGAGCGTGCGCTCACCAAGGATGAAATACTGGAATTGTATTTGAACAAGATATTTTTGGGCCACCGATCCTATGGGTTCGCCGCCGCCGCCCAGACCTACTACGGGCAAAGCCTGCACAACCTGAGCGTTCCGGAGATTGCGATGTTGGCCGGCTTGCCCAAAGCACCTTCGCGCGACAACCCCATCTCAAACCCGGAACGTGCGGCCGAAAGACGCGACTATGTCCTGACCCGACTCCATGAGTTGGGTCGGATTGACGACTTGAGTTATCACACCGCGCTCAAGGCTCCGATTACCGCCACGCGCCATGTCGTCGACACCGATGTCAAGGCGCCCTATATTGCGGAAATGGCCCGTCAAATCATGATCAGCCAATTCGGCGAAACCGTCTATCAGAAAGGACTCAATGTCACCGTGTCAATCAACAGCACCTACCAGGAGAAAGCCAATGTGGCATTAAGACAGGGACTGTTGGATTACGACATGCGGCATGGTTTCAGGGGGGCAATAGACCATTTCAGCATGGACAAAATCATCGATCAGCCGGACAGTGTCCAACAGTCCTTATTCGACACCCATCTTTCCCGTTTCGCTTCCAGTCGCGATATTATCCCGGCCATCGTAACGGATATTCAGGAGCAACAGTTTTCGGCAGTCACAAAAAAACAGGGCAAGGTGACTGTCGACTGGGAACACATTCAATGGGCCAGACAATATATCGGGCCAAATGCCTTGGGGGCAAAATTGACCCGGGTCAGTGATGTCCTGAAGGTGGGTGACACGGTCTATCTCAGACAACTCACAGAAGATCAATGGGGGCTTTCCCAGTTGCCCGAGATATCTGGTGCCTTGGTCTGTATCGACCCGCACAGCGGTGCCATTCTCGCGTTGTCAGGTGGTTTTGACTATTACTTGAGCAAATTCAACCGTGCCACCCAAGCAAAACGACAGATCGGTTCCAATATCAAGCCGTTTATCTATTCTGCCGCATTAGATAATGGTTTTACACCAAGCAGCAAGGTAAGTGCAGCGCCCATCGTCGTTGAAGACGATCTGGAAGGCATCTGGCGCCCGCAAAACTACAGTAAAAAATTTTTCGGACCCACCCGGCTTCGCAAGGCGCTAAGCCTGTCATTAAACCTGGTTTCGGTGCGGTTGCTTCGGGCAATGGGCATTGACAATACCATTGAGCACCTGACGAGTTTTGGCTTCGACCCATCCCGACTGCACAAAAGCCTGTCTCTGGCACTGGGTTCAACGGCCGCGACTCCGTTGGAACTGGTTTCGTACTATGCCGTACTCGCCAACGGTGGGAAACGTATCATGCCTTATCTGATCGAAAAGATACAGGACAACAACGGCAACGAGGTGAGTTTGCCATTACCCGATGAGTCGTCCTGTCTGGACCGGGTCGGACATTGTGAGCCGGCGCCTGCCAGACCGACCGACAGTGAAACCAGTGAAGAGGAAATACAGGGCATCTCGGAACAAAACGCATTTCTGACCACCAACATCATGAAACAGGTCATCTTGTCCGGTACCGGGAGGAAAGCACTGGCTTTGAATCGAACTGATCTGGCGGGGAAAACCGGCACCACAAACAACTTCCGCGATGCCTGGTTCTCGGGCTTCAATCCCGATGTGGCCACCAGTATCTACATCGGATTCGATGAACCCGCTCATTTGGGAAACCGGGAATCGGGTGCCAGTGCCGCGTTGCCCGTCTGGGTGGACTTCATGGGGTTGGTCCTTGCAGATTTCCCCGAGCGGCCCCTTAGCGTACCTGACAATATCTCCAGTCGGTTCATCAGCAAGGAAACCGGCAAGGTGACCGATGAGGACGACCCGGCCGGCTATACCGAGTATTACCTCGCAGGCACCGAACCCGATAACACAATCACCAACAAGGCGCTTGTCAATACCATCGGGCAAAATGACAGCGTGGAGTCGCTCTTTTAGTCCTTGTCACTGCACTGACGACTGAAAAGCACCTTTGCGGTCCTTTTCCAAAATCGGGCCTGACTCGCAACCTCAGCCAGAAATCACTTTCTTCATTTTGTCCAAAGCGGATTTTTCGATCTGCCGAATACGCTCTGCCGAAACGCCGTATTCATCCGCCAACTCATGCAAGGTCGGTTTGTCCTCTTCCAACCAGCGCCTTGTCACAATGTCTCTGCTCCGTTGATCCAATTTGGACAGCGCCAGCGCCAAGTGCTCAGTCGTTTGGGCTGTCTGCTCATGCTGACTGACAACATTCGCCGGATCGTACCGACTGTCGCCCAGATACTGTGATGGCGCCAGGTGGTCTTCACTGTCATCGTGATCGACAACGGCATCAAATGCTATATCGGTACTGCCCAGTCGAGATTCCATCTGCCTCACGGTTGCGGTCTCAACATTGAATTCATTGGCCAGTTTTTCCACTTCCTCGTCGTTCATCCAGCCCAACCGCGCTTTGGACTTTCTCAGATTGAAAAACAGCTTGCGTTGCGCTTTTGTGGTGGCAACCTTGACCATTCTCCAGTTACGCAACACATAATCATAGATCTCCGCTCTGATCCAGTGCACTGCGAAAGAAACCAGACGAACCCCCCTGGTCGGGTCATAACGCTTGACCGCCTTCATCAACCCGATACTCCCTTCTTGAATCAAATCGGTCAGCGGAAGGCCATATCCCATAAATCCTCTCGCCACCTTGACAACATGCCTCAAATGGGACAACACGAGTTCTTTTGCGGCTTCAAGATCACCCTCTTCCCGATACTTCAACGCCAGCTCATGCTCTCTTTCTGCAGTCAATATCGGTGCTGCATTCACTGCGCGCATGTATGACACCAGATTCTCACTGGTGGAAATGTTGATCGCAATGGGTAAATTCTGAGTCATTTATAAACTCCTCTGTTCACTATCAGGTAATTTTAGCACTCAACTCGTTAGAGTGCCAAAATATTTATTGGTTCCATCACGATAGGGACAAAATACACCTATCGCAGCCTCCAAAATCCGGATCGGGGTCTAATAGCGGCTTGCCGTGTTGGGACAGTCAATCCTACTTCGGTTCAGCGTTGATATGCGGGTACGCACAACCTTGCCCCAAGTTTGCGAGTCCGGGTTACGGTTGATATCCTGCTGCATGATGCCGATGACCGCCGGTATGAGAGATGCCATAATTCGGCTACCGTCCCGGATCTGTTCATGTCCAAAGCCGCTTGGGTAGGTTGTACCGCCATGGAATATCTGGTTGCGCAACGCATAGAGACGATCGAACACAATCAACAGGACAGTGAGGATGTCTCGTTTCTCCACGGCCCTGTTCGCTCTGCGCACACTATTTGGGAACTTCACCCGCCAATTGTGCCATCCCGCGCTGATCCCCAGATAGCCTTCCAGAAGGGCTGGAACACGTAGTGATTGTTCAGCAGTTCACGAATCGAGCCGGAGAATTCGTCCCACATGATCCTTCCCAGAACATCGGATCGATCCTGCTCCACGACGGATCCGAGAAAGGCCTTGAAGCGGTGGGATCATTGTCCGTCAGTGCGTCCAGCAGTACCCATGGGGCTCGCTCAGCGCGAAGGCTTCCAGCGCTTGGACACATCAATGAACTACAGGATATATCTCGAAAGGTCCTGATCCTCGACCAGTTCCTTTAGATACTGATCGACATAGTCCTCATCCACCGTCAGGTGTTCGCCATATCGGTCCGCCGCCTCGAACGAAATGGTTTCAAGCAGCCGTTCCATGACCGTATGCAACCGTCTTGCGCCAATATTTTCCGTCTGTTCATTCACCTGCCAGGCAACCTCGGCAATTTTTCTCACGCCGTTTTCAGCAAACTCAAGCGTCATGCCCTCAGTTGCGATCAGCGCCTCATACTGTTTGGTGAGTGACGCATCCGGTTCGGTGAGAATGCGCGTGAAGTCCTCCGTTGTCAACGCACGCAACTCGACCCGAATGGGCAGCCGGCCTTGTAACTCCGGAATGAGGTCGGAAGGTTTCGACAACTGGAAAGCCCCCGAGGCGATGAATAAAACATGATCCGTCTTGACCATGCCATATTTCGTCGAGACGGTACACCCTTCGACCAATGGCAGCAAATCCCTCTGCACCCCTTCCCTGGAGACATCAGCTCCGCTGGCTCCCGCGGCCGAACGTCCGACAATTTTATCGATTTCATCCAGAAAAACGATGCCATGCTGTTCGACTTTTTGCAATGAGGACAATTTGATTTCTTCTTCATTAATCAGCTTCGCCGCCTCTTCTTCGGTCAACAGCCTCATCGCTTCGGCGATCTTGACGGTGCGTGAGCGTTTCCGATTGCCGCCCATGTTCTGAAACATACCCTGCAGCTGATTCGTCATCTCCTCCATTCCCGGGGGCGCCATAATTTCCACGCCGATACTCGGACTGCTGATCTCAATCTCAATTTCCTTGTCATTCAGCTTGCCCTCGCGAAGCAGTTTTCTGAATCGCTGCCTGGCCGCACCCTCAGGATCACTGTCCCCGTCCCGGGCCGGGGGCAGCAGGATATCCAGGACTTGTTCCTCGGCTGCATCTTCCGCCCTGGGCGTGACCTTTTGCACCGCCTCCTCCCGGTTCATCTTGATCGCCATGTCGACCAGGTCCCGGATGATCGAATCGACCTCCCTGCCGACATAGCCCACTTCGGTAAACTTGGTTGCTTCCACCTTGATAAAAGGCGCTTTCGCCAGCTTCGCCAGACGCCTGGCTATCTCGGTCTTGCCAACCCCGGTGGGTCCGATCATCAGGATATTCTTGGGGGTGATTTCTGCACGCAATGTCTCGTCAACATGCATCCGCCGCCAGCGATTTCTCAGCGCGATGGCAACCGACCGCTTGGCATCTTTCTGGCCGATAATATATTTGTCCAGCTCCTCGACAATTTCTCTTGGAGTCATTTCACTCATGGGTTGGGCTCATCCTTCCGGTCAGTTTAGTTCCAGCGACTCGATGGTCAAATGGTCATTGGTATAAAGACAGATTTTTCCGGCAATCCCAAGCCCCTTTTCCACAATCTCACGGGCACTCAAGTCGGTATTTTCCAACAACGCAATCGCGGCAGATTTGGCATAGTCACCCCCGGACCCAATCGCCATCACGCCATGCTCCGGTTCGATCACATCGCCATTGCCGGAAATGATCAGCGAAGCATCCTTGGCCGCGACCGCCAGCAAAGCCTCCAATCGTCTCAAGATCCGGTCGGTCCGCCAGTCCTTGGCCAGTTCCACGGCAGCCCTGACCAGTTGTCCATGGTGTTTCTCAAGCTTGCCTTCAAATCGTTCAAACAGGGTAAATGCGTCTGCGGTGCCCCCCGCAAATCCGGCCAAAACCTGGTCTTTATATAGCCGCCGCACCTTGCGTGCATTGCCTTTCATCATCGTATTGCCCAGCGAAACCTGACCGTCCCCTCCGATAACGACCTGATTTCCCCGGCGGACCGATAAAATGGTGGTACCCCGAAATTGTTTCATCACATCCTCATCCGCCGAGCGGCCAAAACCCTACAATACAGCCAGAAGCACCGGTTCATGGCTGCCCCCACACGCTGCGCTTTCCCGTATTTTCCAATCCATCTGACATACTCCGCTACTTGATCAACTTGAGATGAGAAGGCGGCCCCGACCGGGGTTTTTTTGACTCCGGCGGCGGCGCTTCGTCCCTTTGAACGGGAGGCGGCACATCGTCACCCTCGAGTTGAAAAAAAATACCCTGTCCGTTTTCTCTTGAATAGATGGCTAAAACCGCTGCAACCGGAATGGTTATTTTGAACATTTTCCGCGCAAACCGGGCAGAAAACAAAAGATATTCGTTTCCAAGCACCAGTTCATCAACCGAACGGGGGTGAATATTGAGCACGATTTGACCATCTGTGACATATTGAGCGGGAACCACCACGCCCGGGGCAGAGACCGCCACCAGAATCTGCGGAGTAAACTGGTTGTCGATCGCCCATTCATGGATGGCCCGTAATAAATAGGGCTTGGTGGAACTGTTTGAAATACCGTTATCCGCAATGCCGTCGGAATTGTTCGTCACGTTTGTCCCCGAATAAAAATATTACCGCCTGTTGGCATCATCAGGTGGATGACTTTCGATGTCCATGGGCCACCTGATTTGTTTCACGCAACACCCTTAGACCACGGTTAACGCAACCCTCTTTCCTGTTCGCTCAAGCTATCGTAGAACGTTGGACGGGAAAACAATCGCTCACTGTACTGTCGCAACGAGCCGGCCTGTTTGGGCAATTCTATGTCAAACCACTCGAGCCGCCACAACAAAGGGCCGAAATAGGCATCCACCAGGGTGAAATCGTCACCCGAAAAATACTTGTTCCCGACCAAAACAGTGGTGGACAACGCGGTCAACCCATCCTGCATACTGGCCTTGAGCGGCGCAGGCAGCGTGGGCGGCACGGTCTTCTCGCCCAGTTTACCGAGTGGTCGTATCCAGTCCCGGATCAGACGCGATACCATCAATCGGGTCTTGGCACGCATGATCGGGTCCACCGGCATCAGCGGAGGGTGAGGGAATCGTTCATCCAGATATTCCAGAATGACCGACATGTCATACAGCGCAACATCCCGCTCTAATAGCGTTGGGGTTTCACCGTAAGGATTGAACTCACCTATTTTGGATGGGTCGGTCCGCGCCGTGATGTACTCGATATTGCACTCAATATCCTTCTCAAGCAGCACCACTCGACAACAATGACTGAAGACATCAAGTGCCCCCGATAGCAGCGTCATCGCGGGACGCCGGTCGGTCAATGAGGAATGAATACTCATGGGGTCGTTGAATCCCGCGCGCAGCTAGTGGATATCCCGCCAGTATTCCTTCTTGAGTGCATAGGCCAGCACGCCAAACACCGCCAAAAACAGCATCACCCAAACGCCGTACTTTACACGCACCATCTTGGCAGGCTCGGCCACATAGACCATGAAGTTGGTCAGATCCCTCATCGCCTCATCATATTCCTGCGGGGTCATCGTTCCCGGTCTCACCATCTCGAATGTGTCAAACACTTTGGATTCGATACCTTGCTCGTCGGTGACGGTCTTGAAGACCGCTCGCTGCAACCCCTGCAGTTCATAGAGGGCATGGGGCATCGCCACATTTTCAAACACCACGTTATTCCATCCGCTGGCCGTTGTCTCATCCAAGTAAAAGGTTCGCAGGTAATTATACAGCCAGTCCGCTCCCCTCAGTCTCCCGGTGAGTGAAAGATCCGGTGGCGCCACACCACCAAACCAGTCCGCCGCATCCTTTTGCGGCATCGTGGTAGTCATCAAATCACCGATTTTCTGGTTGCTCAGCAACATGTTCTTCCTGACAACGTCTTCGGGGATCTCCAGGTCGGCCGCCATCCGGTTGTACCGCATGTACTGTGCGCTGTGGCAGGAAAGACAATAGTTGACAAACAACTGTGCCCCTCTTTGCAGCGACACCTTGTCCTTGAGGGAGATTTCTACCGGGTCCAGCGCCATTTTCGGGGCCGAGGCGGCCATCCCGATGACCGGAGCGAGCATCAACATTAACGCAACGAATCTGATGATCATTTTGTTAACCTCTCAGGAACAGGTCGGGTTTTGTCCGCTTTGCTATAAAAGGGCATCAGTAGAAAAAACGCGAAATAAATGACCGTGAATATCTGCGCCAGCGTGGTCAACACGCCGGTCGGTGGCTGCGTACCCAGATACCCCAACACGAGAAAGGAAATCGCAAACAGGGTCAGGAATGATTTGAACATCCATCCCTTGTACCGGATCGACTTGACCGGACTGCGGTCAAGCCACGGCAACAGAAAAAACACAACGATCGCCGCCCCCATGACCAACACTCCCCATACCTGCGTGCCCGCAAAGCTGGGAACCGCCCTTAAGATGGCGTAATACGGCGTAAAGTACCACACCGGTGCAATATGCTCGGGCGTCTTTAACGGATTCGCCGGTTCAAAATTCGGTTGCTCAATAAAATACCCGCCCATTTCCGGGAAAAAGAACACAATCGCAAAAAAGACCGCCATAAAGCCCACCAACACCATGAGATCCTTGACCGTATAATACGGATGGAAAGGAATGCCATCGGCGGGTGCCTTTTCATCCCATTGGTTTCCTTTCGGCCCTTTCTTTATTTCGACGCCATCCGGATTGTTGGAGCCGACTTTGTGCAGCGCCACAATGTGCAGGAAAACCAGCCCCACCAAGATAAACGGAATCAGATAGTGAAATGCGTAGAAACGGTTTAATGTGATATCGGAAATGACATAGTCGCCGCGTATCCATTCCGACAAGGGACCGCCGATCAGCGGCAGGGTTTCGAACAGATTGACAATCACCTGCGCCCCCCAGTATGACATTTGCCCCCAAGGCAGCAGATAACCGAAAAAAGCCGTTGCCATCATTGCAACGTAAACGATCATGCCGAAGATCCATACCAGTTCTCGGGGATTGCGATACGATCCGTATAACAATCCACGAAACATATGGAGGTACACAACAATAAAAAACAGTGAGGAACCGGTGGAGTGCATATATCGGACAAACCAGCCGCCCCAGACATCCCGCATAATGTATTCAACCGACGCAAAGGCCAGTTCCGCATCCGGCTTGTAGTTCATCGCCAGCAAGATGCCGGTGATAATCTGCAGCACCAGAGCCACCATCGCCAGGCTGCCGAAGAAATACCAGAAATTGAAGTTACTTGGAGCATAGTACTCCGACACGTGTTCCTTGAACACCTTGGTCGCTGGAAATCGCTCATCCAGCCACGCCATGAAACTCTTCACGCCAACCCCCCATCTTCGCCGATTTGAAGCACGGTCTCCGTCAGATATTGATGCGGCGGCACAACGAGATTGCTCGGTGCCGGCACACCACTGTATACCCGCCCCGACATATCAAACTTTGACCCATGACAAGCACACAGGAACCCCCCTTTCCAATCCGCATCGAAGGCCACCGCTCCGATGTCCGGCTGATAGCTTGGAGAACAACCCAGATGGGTGCAGATACCGACCAGCACCAGGATCTCCTCCTTAATGGAACGATACAGGTTCTTTGCATAAGCGGGTTGTTGGCGGCGCTCGGAATCAGGATCGAGCAAAATAGGATCGAGTTCCGACAAATGTGCCAACATTTCCTTGGAACGGCGGATAATCCAGACCGGCTTGCCCCGCCATTCGACCGTCAGTTGCTGTCCAGACTCCAGTTTGCTGATATCAACCTCGACCGGTGCACCGGCCGATTTGGCTCTCTCGCTGGGGACCAGGCTGCCCGCGAAAGGAATCGCCATGCCCACCGCGCCGGCCAGACCGACACCGGTCGTCGCGACAGTCAGCAAACGTCGTCGTTCCGAATTTACATGCTCGTCCGCCATGTATTACCTCGTTAAAATGGGAAAACCGATTAACAACTCCGGGTCAAGCAGACAACGCCTTCACCCCAAATCCCGCCACCTGCTGGAAAAGCGCGGATTATAACAAAATGTATAAATAAATTGGGAAAATTACACCACAGAAAATCACACTACGATTGTCTCGACCGATTGACTGCACCTTGCCGGGGCAGTGGATTCGGACCTGCCCGTCCGCAGAACGCCGCTCACCATTTCGCCTGAATCGGAATTCCCGATCCCAGACACCCACTGACCAAGCCGCCCCTCATCGGCAACACACTGCCCGATCAAAAGAGGACTTGTCTTTCAATTTGTCGTATTCTATATGTTCGACCCATGTTACTGATTGAAAGAATAGATGCAAATTAAAAACAGTGTGGCCGTGGTCACTGGGGCAACCGGTGGTATCGGCCTGGCCATCGTCCGGGCACTCGTCGACAAGGGCGCGAAAGCGGTGGCCATCGTCGACCTGTCAGATCGCTGCACGACGATCTCCGAACAGATTAATGAGGCCCTAGGGACGGAGGTGACTCTGCCATTTCAAGGGGATGTGACCGACCAACGCTTCAGGGAAACGGTCTTTTCTGAAATGGCAGATCGCTATCAATACGTGCAGATATGTATTCCCGCGGCCGGCGTCCTGCGCGATGCCATGGCGGTCAAACTCAATCCCGACAGCGGAAAGGCGGAACTTTATCCGGAACCCCTGTTCAGGCAGGTGCTCGACGTGAATCTGACGCATCCCACGTACTGGGCCATGCAACTGATCGCCGGCATGGCCGAATACCGGGCACAACGGGGTCTTGGTCAATGGCAATCCGATGAATCGATCCAGGGATCCATCGTACTGATCGGCTCGGTCTCATCTCGAGGTAACCGGGGGCAAGTCTCCTACGCCGCCACAAAATCCGGGCTCAATGCGGTCGCCAGCACGCTCAATGTCGAAGGCCTTTATCACGGCGTGCAGGTAAAAATCATTCATCCGGGGTTGGTTGACACCGCGATGGTCGAATCCATCCCGGACCACTATTTCGAAAGCAGACTCAAGCCCCTGGTGGGGCTCGGCCGCCTGATTCAGCCGGAGGAGATTGCACAGGCCGTCCTCACGCTGATTGAAAACCCGGTAATCAGTGGTCCGCTTTGGGCAGATGCCAGCCTAAGATCACTGATATGAACCGGCTTACTGTCTCTCCAACCACGCTTGCCGCGATGCTGACGACCTGTCGTGGACAACCATCTATTCAATCCGTTTGCCACCCATGATAAACCGAACCGTCCTCGACGAAGAGGCTCTTGAAACCGCCCTAAAGACACTGAACCAGTGCAACATACATCCGTGGAAACGGAGAGACCGGACACTGCAGAAGCAATTCCGTTTCCGTGATTTCAGCGAAGCATTCGGATTCATGACACAGGTGGCTCTGGCGGCCGAGAAAATGGATCATCATCCGGAATGGTCCAATGTCTACAAGGATGTCCAGGTGACCCTGGTCACGCATCACACCAGCAGTATCACCAACCTTGACATCGAACTCGCCGGGAAAATGGACCAGATTGAGAAAGCCTACCATTCCCAATCCGACTGATCGGGAGATCTGATTGTCGTCTTGCAGATCCGTGATCAAGGCACGATGACCCCACTGCGGCCCCGTCTTCCGGCAGTGGTTCAGGCCCGCATTGCAAGCGGAACCACCATTGTCACCGCCACGCGCAGGTTGGCCCGGGAGTATCAGCATCATTACAACCTGAGGCAGATGAGCGAAGGGGAATCGGCTTGGGAATCGGCCGACATACTGCCTGTTGAAAGCTGGCTGAAACGCAGTTGGCAAACCCTTCGGCTGCACCATCCTCCGACCCCGATACTGATCAATGACCTACAACGCAATCTGGTTTGGGGGAACATCATTCGCGAAGATATCCGCCAGTACGAGGATCACAACCAGCCGCTGTGGAATATCACCTCAACCGCCAGCACCGCAGTCAAGGCCTGGAAATTGATTCATCAGTGGGACATCGACCTGGCTGAGTGTGCCACTTCGTTTCAACCCGATCATCGCAGCTTTGCCCGCTGGGCAAACCGATTTCGACAGTTATGCGCCGATAAAAACTGGCTTGACTCTGCACAATTGATTGATGCGATCATCCAGATTCTGTCCTTTCGACCACCGTCCAAAGTCGCTTCAAACACCAGCCATCCGCTGCCTGAACACCACCTGCTGTTCGCTGGATTTGACCAGATCACACCCCAACAACAGCGCCTAGTGAGCTGTCTTGAGGATTACGGGATCACGGTTGAAATCATGCCGGTTCAGAAGAACACGGGTGATCCCCCCCCGGCCGCCCTCAAATATCAGGATGAGGCGGCCCAGTGGCGGGCCGCCGCCCACTGGGCACGAGTGGAACAACAACGCGAGCCCCGGCAACATCTGGGGATCATCGTTCCCAATCTCAGTCAGTCAAGCACCATGATACGGCATGCGTTGATCCAGGTCCTGTGTCCCGGGAAACTGCTTGAACCCGGGTCAGAAGCCGATTATCCGTTTCACATCTCGCTTGGCAAGCGACTCGCGCAGTTCCCCGTGATTGACTCGGCACTGCGATTGCTGCAATTGAGCCAAAATACCCCGTTATCCTACGAAAACTGGGCAAGGATATTCCTGTGTCCCCATATCGCGGGGGCAGAAACTGAACGCGATCACCGCAGTCAGTTCGAGTGGTGGGCACGGCGGCACCTCCCCTACCAAGTGGGCCTTTCCAGTGTGATTGGACAATTGCGCAGGCCCCGCAGCCGACCCGCCTGCCCGGCGTTGTTTGCCGTGTTGTGCCAATTGCAGGACCTGATCAAAACCCAGAACGCCACCCAGACGTTCAAGCACTGGGTTTCGTTTTACAGGACCTTTCTCGAGACGGCGGGCTGGCCGGGAGAAAAAATACTCGACACGGACGAGTTTCAAACCGTTTCCGCCTTTCACCGCCACCTGTTCCACATTGAATCCATTGATCTGGTCAGTCACCGGGCGAGCAGTCCCGTCGCCTTGTCGGTCGTGAGGCACTATTTGTCACAGCAGTTCTTCCAGACTGAAACCGCTGATGTGCCAATCTCGGTCGTCGATGTCTGGGAGGCTGCCGGCCTCCAGTTCGATGCCGTCTGGTTCGGCGGATTGTCAGAAAAGGCCTGGCCGACCACCGTGCAATCCTCACCCTTCATCCCCAGACCGGTCCAGGAACGGGCCGGTATCCCCCGATCCTCAGTCAAGACCAACCATCAGCTTGCCCAGGTCGTCCAACAGCGGATCGAGTGTGACAGCAACCGGCTGATTTTCAGCCGACACTGTCACGAACAAGAGGTCAAACTGGCCCCAAGTCCACTCTTCCCGGAATCGGACAGCCAATCGGGGGACTCCCCGCCCCCGCTGGCACAGTACCTGCAAAACGATACCGAACTGCAATGGCTGGATGATGACACGGGACTGGCTGTCGAGGCCCCGCCCATTCGGGGGGGAACCGCCTTGATTCAGGACCAAGCGATATGCCCCTTCAGAGCGTACGCCCGCTATCGCTTGGGAGCCGTGGACCGACCCCTCCCGTCACAGGATCTCGATGCACTGGCCTGGGGCTCATTGATCCATGACATCCTGGAAGACACCTGGCGTCGAATCCGCACGTCCGATCAACTGGAGACAATGACACCCGATCAGCTCAAAACAGTGATCCACGACAGCGTGGCCAAAGCCGGTGCCCGTTACGCCTTTGTCAGCGGCAACGGCAAACAGTTTCTACAATTCCAGTATCGCTGGCTTGAGCGATTGGTACGGGACTGGTTCGAGATCGAAAAAAACCGGGCCCAGCCGTTTCATATCAAGGCGCTGGAAAAGCAGATGTCCCTGTGGCTGGGCGGGCTTCGTTTGCAACTGAAAATTGATCGTATCGATCAACTTGCAGACGGCACCCTTGCCCTGATTGACTACAAAACCGGTTTTCCTGCCGGCCTGGGCCAGTGGTTTGGTACACGGCCGGAGGCGCCCCAGCTGCCACTTTACGCGATGGCCTGTGCACAGGATCAATCGGAAAAACTGACCGTCCTGGCGTTTGCTCACATCCGTCAAGGCCACAGTGGCTACAAGGGCATCAGTCACAGCGACAACTTTCACAGCAACTCGACGGGCGGGATCCGCGTTTGGCCACTGGAAAAAACCGACCACCTCAAGAACCGGCATATCAGTTGGGACGATATGCAACAGCAATGGTGCACACACCTCGGTCAATTGGCAGAAGACTTCCAATCGGGAAAAGCCGCGGTTGACCCGGCTCGCGCCCATAGCTGCACCTATTGCGACCTGCATGGACTGTGCCGTATCGACGACATCCGCAGGAGCAACTAGCATGCCGATTTCCGATCAGACGCAACGAAACGAGGCATTGAATCCGGCGCAATCATTCATTGTACAGGCCCCGGCCGGTTCCGGAAAAACCAGCCTGCTGGTACAGCGCTACTTGTTGCTGCTGTCTTTGGTTGAGCAACCGGAGGAAATACTGGCCATCACGTTCACCCGCAAGGCCACCGCGGAAATGCGGGAACGTATCGTGTCTGCGCTCAATGATGAAGCCGAGGTCTCCCGGAGGCCGACGAATGGCAAGCGCCTGTCATTGGCACAAAACGCGCTAAAAACTGACGTACTCAAGGACTGGAATCTGCTCCACAACCCCCGACGTCTTCGCATACAGACCATTGATGCGCTTTGTTTCGACCTCGTCAGGCACATGCCCTGGTCATCCCGCTTCGGGGGGGTACCGACGCTCATTGAAAACGTCGCTCCGTTGTATCTGACGGCGGCAAAAAATGCACTGGATCATATCGAACAGGGATCAGACTGGGCACAAGACTGTCTGCATATTCTGCAACTGGTCGATATGCGATTTTCCAGGGCACAGGCGCTGATTGCGGCCATGCTGGCGAAACGGGACCGCTGGATGCGTGGCCTTCCCGAGGGATCACGGGAACAATTCGAAGGCATGTGGCAAAGCGTGATCACGTCGGTTCTCCAGCACGCCGACTCCCTGCTCTCAGCGGCATTGAAACAGGAAATTGCCGCTATCGCCAACCAGGCCATCGTGGAACTGGCAGCCATCCGTTCGGATCACCCGTTGCGGCGTTGTGAGCACCTGCTTGACCATTTTCCCGAACCCGATACCGCGGCACTGCCCGTATGGCAGGCACTGGTTGCCCTGCTGCTGACCCAAACGGGCACCGTCCGTGCCACCGTCAACAAGCACCACGGATTCCCGCCCAGCAACCCGGTTCTGAAAAGACGCATGCTGGGCGTGCTCAGCCGGCTGCGAGGCAAAGGAAACGTGATTGACTCACTGGTGATCATCGGGAAACTGCCCTCGGGTCACTTCGATGATCAGCAGTGGCGCACCCTGGCGTCGCTTTTCCGACTGCTTCCGCTGGCCGTCGCGGAACTGAGATTGCTGTTCAAGGAGAACAACCAGGCCGATTATATCGAGCTGTCGCAACGGGCAGAGATGGCACTGGGTGCCACCGATTCCCCATCTGATCTGGCCATGTCGCTGGATTACCAGATCAAACACATCCTGGTGGACGAGTTTCAGGATACCTCCTTCGCCCAAATTGAACTGCTGTCAAAACTGACCGAAGGCTGGATCCCGGGGGATGGTCGAACACTCTTTCTGGTCGGTGATCCGATGCAGTCGATTTATCGGTTCAGGGAAGCCGAGGTCGGTCATTTTCTGGAAATCCAGCAACAGGGTTTCGAGTTGATCAAGCCGGTACCACTGACATTGAGCAGCAACTTCCGATCAGGCGCCAGACTGGTCAACTGGTTCAATACGGCCTTCGCAGCGATATTCCCGTCCCACAATGACGTCGTGAACAGTGCCGTCAGGTACAGCCCTGCGGTACCGGCCAGCGGTCAATCCACCGCCGGTGATGTGGTGTTGCACAACCTGTTCAACAGCTCCGCAGAACAGTCATCGTCCGCCATCTGTCATCTCATCCGGTCGGAATTACAGGACAATCCGGGGCAGACCATTGCCGTTCTCGGCCGAAGTCGCAGCCATCTGTTGCACATCGGGCCCGCCTTGAGAGCCGCTGGTATCCCGTTTCAGTCCGTGGATACAGAAACCATGCACAGCCAGCCCGCCGTCCAGGACCTGATCGCACTCACCCGAATTGTGATCCAGCCCGCTGACCGCGTCGCCTGGCTGTCAGTGCTGCGTGCACCCTGGTGTGGCTTGACCCTTGCGGATCTTTCACTGATCGCCGGACTGGACCACAGTCAACCCCTCCCGCTACTGATCCGGCAACCCGCGATAACCGCGCAATTGTCGACTGAGGCCAAGGCGCGACTGTCAACCCTCTGCCAAGCGCTTGATGCGGCCCTGTTGACCCGAGGCAGGGTTCCGATCAGACAAAGCGTTGAGGCTGCCTGGCTCTCGCTGGGCGCCCCGGCACTGATTCCCGCAGAATACCTGGACGACTGTACGCTGTTTTTTGAACTGCTCGATCAACTCGAATCGACCTTTGATTTCATCAGCGCCGAGACGCTGTCCGAGGCCGTGCAACCGCTTTGGAGCAAGACAACGATTGAAGCGCCGGTTCAGTTGCTGACGATCCACAAGGCAAAAGGACTTGAATTTGATACGGTGATCATTCCGGCGCTGGAAAAGGTCCCCCGTCGTCCGGAACACGAATTGCTGCGCTGGACACGGCTCCCCAAGCAAATCCTGATTGCCCTGTTACCCGCCAGCGGACAGGAAGACAGATTTTACCGGTTTCTCGGTGAGGTGGAGCAATTGCGCCAGCGTAATGAATTGTGCCGATTACTGTATGTGGCCTGTACCCGGGCCAGACATAAACTCCATCTCTTTGCCACCTTGAAAAGGACCGGCAACACCGTCAACCCCCCCGCTTCATCCTCCCTGCTGCATTTGATCTGGCCGGTATGGCAGTCGGACGCATCGGAACAGACCCCGTACTGTCCGGACACCGTCGATCCGCCGACTACCGATCAGGGGGAACCGGTTTTGCAACCACGTCAATTGGGCCGAGTGCCACCGGGTTTCCAAACCCGCCCCTTGCCAGACGATATCCTGATTCGCCAGCCAACAGCTATCTCGGATGATCGGATGATCGAGTTCTCCTGGGCAGGGGAAACGGCGAGAATCGTGGGCATCACCGTTCACCGGCTATTGCAACAAATCGACGCCATTGGATGGGAACAGTGGAAGCAGGGTGATAAAAATGCCCTCATTTCCCAGGCCAGGGGTCTGCTGATGGAAAACGGAATACCGCCAAGCGAACTGCCCCATGCCATGACACAGATTGATACCGTGTTGCAGCAAATTCGCATCGACCCAAAGGCAGAATGGATTTTTTCACCTCGTCATCACCACATCAGATCCGAGTGGGCCCTGTCAGGCATCATCGACGATCAGATACGCAATATCGTCATTGACCGGACCTTTATTGATGCCGATGGAGTCCGCTGGATTATCGACTTCAAAACGAGTCGACACGAAGGGCCGGACATTGACGCATTTATTGCCCGGGAAAAACAGCGCTATCGGCAACAGCTGGAACAGTATGCGGGGATTGTCAGCCATCGCGAGACGAACGAGATACGGCTGGCGCTGTATTTCCCACTTTACAGGAAGTGGGTAGAATGGTCTTATATGATGGCCGTATAATGCTCATCAACGACAGACCGGTCAGGGGATTGCCTGGACGGCCAACTCGACTGCATAGACCGATTCGCTCCTCGTGCCCTTTCACAACCAACTGAGACCTCATGACGATCGAGATACCGGACTGGGCTGATGTCGTTGTCATCGGCGGCGGCATTGCAGGTTGCGCAACCACCTATTATCTAAGCCAATCAGGGGCATCGGTCGTTTTATGCGAAAAAGGGGTCATCGCAGGCGAACAATCGAGTCGCAACTGGGGGTTTATCCGACAACAGGGGCGGCATGCTTCTGAACTGCCCTTGATGATCCATAGTTTGCGGCTGTGGCATCAATTGGCCGAAAAACTACCGGTCGATATCGGCTTTCATGTGGGTGGAACATTGTACTTTTCCGATGACGATGCGCGTTTGAAGGCCAATCTGGCCTGGCTGGAACTCGCCAAGACATTTGAGCTCGATACCTGTTTTTTAACCGTCAGCCAACTGAAAAAGCATTTGCCCGAGATGTCACAACCCAACGAAGGAGCGCTGTTCACCCCGAGCGATGCCAGAGCCGAACCCGACAGGGCGACCCGGGCCATTGCCCAACAGGCAGCATCGAACGGCGCCTGTATTCTGGAGAATACGGCGGTGCGTGGCCTGGAACTGTCGGGTGGAGCCGTCAGCCGGGTGATCACGGAAAGCGGCCCGATTGATACCTCGACCGTGGTGTGTGCCGGGGGCGCCTGGTCATCGTATTTTTGCCGCAGCCTGAACGTGCTTTTCCCCCAGTTGAAAGTGATCGGGTCGGTCCTGTCGACTCAGCCGGGACCACTTGTTTCCCAATCATCCATCTGGAGCAACGGCCTCGGCATGCGACGACGTGATGACGGTGGTTACAGTGTCGCCTATGGCGGCATCCTTGACTGCGAAATCACCCCCGACTACCTGCGGTTTTTTCGACGGTACCTTGCGGCCTATAAGGCAAGCAAGGAAGGGATACAACTGAAAGTGAACCAACGTTTTATGACCGAATGGGGCTGGCCCAACCCCATTGCCTTGGACCGAATCACCCCTTTTGAGAAAGAACGGGCACTGAACCCGGCGCCGAATCTGAAACTGCTGCGCCTGGCCAAACAACGTCTGGGCGAGGTTTTTCCGTCGCTGGGTGAGATCGGGATAAACCGGCGCTGGGCAGGGATGATCGATGTCACACCCGATGAACTGCCGATTATCAGTCCGGTGGCCAAGATTCCCGGGTTGATCCTGTCGACCGGCTTTAGCGGTCACGGTTTCGGTGTCGGACCGGGCGTGGGGAAGGTCACCGCGGAACTGGCGCTCGGCCATCAACCGAGCGTGGATCTGTCTCCATTCACGGTTGAACGCTTTTTGAAGTAATGAGATAGGGAGTATGTCTAAACTGAACTTCACTGACCAAATCCAGCAAGAACCCTTATCCTACAAGGGATGTCGGCGAATTCAGGGTGGTCGGCTTATGGCAACATTTGCTCCAAGGTTGGGATCGACATCGAGCAGTTCAAAGGCCCTTTGCTGTAGCGACGTGGCTTCGGCTAGCAGGGTCAGCGGCCGGTTGGGTTGAGGGTTGAGCCGGCATCACCACCTGTTGAGGGTCAGCGTGGCCAGGTGATCCAGCAGGGTATCCAGACTCGACACCGCGAGGCCGTGTTCGGTTCTTTTGCTCGTGGCCTTGCGTTTTGTGTGGTCGGAAACCGCGGCCTTTTGAACCGGCGAGGCCCCGTGTTCCCGGGCCTGATCGGGTAGTTCATCCTCGAACAACAACGGCGCCAGCTTGCGACGCAGAGGCCACTGCACATACAGCGCCAGCAGACACAGGAACCCATGAGCCCGCACCCGGGCAATGGCCACCGCACCGCGCAAACGCGACCCCTTGCGACGAACGATCTGTTGGATGTGCAACAGGATTGCCTCGGTGGCCTCGGTCAACGCCTCGCGCTTGCGCGCGCGCTCTGCGCGCAGCCTTGGATTGAGACACACCAGCAGTCGTTCGCCGGGAAAGTCCGGGTGGGTGATCTCGGCCACGGTGTCGTCCACCAGGGTCTGCGGTTCCACCGCCGCATTGCCCTCAAACACCTCGATCGCCAGCGGACAACCGTCGGCACTGCATAACAGCCCATCAACTATCGGTGGTTTGCCGCGTTTACCGTCCCGGTGGTATCCATCGGTGGTCAGCGGACAGTGGGTCTCTTCCAGTTGGTTGTGGAATAAACCTCTGATTGTTCCGGGATAGCTACTTAAATTATCGCAGTGAAAATGTGTAATATGAAAGTACTACTTGCAATTTTCACGATCTGTTGGTATTTTAACTGGCATGATTGAACGTCAGATCACACCCCACTTGATCACATTGTTTCAACAGTATCCTTTTGTTACTGTGACCGGACCGCGGCAATCCGGTAAAACCACGCTTTGCCGCGCTGCTTTCCCTGATCTGAAATATGCCAATCTGGAGGCGCCCGACCAACGGCATTTTGCTGAATCGGATCCCCGCGCATTTCTCGCCCAACTCAATGGGGGCGCCATTATAGACGAAGTACAGCATGTTCCCACCCTGTTATCCTGGCTCCAGGTACTGGCTGACGAAACAGGCGACAATGGGCTTTTCGTGTTGACGGGTAGTGAGCAGTTCAGGCTTTCCAATGTAATCAGTCAGTCTCTGGCGGGGCGGACAGCGCTGCTTCGTCTGTTGCCATTCTCGCTGGCTGAACGGAACCGGACTGGCGTCGCCAATTCGGTAGACGATATTATTTACTCAGGGTTCTATCCTCGTATTCATGACCAGGCGCTTGACCCGCACAAGGCGCTCGGTGATTACCTGGAGACTTACGTCGAGCGTGATGTGCGCCGGTTGGGTGAGATACGCAACCTGTCCAGCTTTCGACTCTTTGTCCGTCTGTGTGCCGGACGAGTGGGGCAACTGCTCAATCTCAGTTCGCTGGGCGCGGATGCCGGTGTATCCCACACGACAGCGAGAGAGTGGCTTACGCTGCTGGAAACCAGCTACATTGTCTTCCAGCTACAACCGTTTCACGCCAATCTCAGAAAGCGTCTGACCAAGTCGCCCAAACTCTACTTCTACGATGTTGGGCTGGCCAGCTATCTGATTGGCATTGAACAGGCCGGGCAGGTTGCTACCCATCCTTTGCGTGGAGCACTTTTTGAAAACCTGGTCGTCGCGGAGGCGCTCAAGCATCGTTACAATCAGGGCCGTCAATCCAATCTCTCCTTTTTCCGCGATGCCCGGGGGCTGGAATGTGACCTTTTCTACAGGACGAGCTCCGGTATTGGCGCTATAGAGATCAAATCCGGGTCTACAATTGCTTCCGACTATTTTCATTCACTCAATCGAGTTGCCAAACTGATTCCGGATATTTCCTCCAAAGCTGTCATTTACGGAGGGGCGGCCCGTCAAATTCGCAGTGATGGGAAGGTGGCTCCGTTGGCTGACCTGGTTGGAGTACTTGAAGAATTCGAGTTGAAGAGTGGACTGTGATTGACCCAAGATGACTACTATAAAACCGGGGCGGGGGAATATACTGTTTGAGGGAATTGCGCTGTCACTAACTACCTGTAGATAAACGGTTTTTCGGGACCTTAAAAAACACTTTACCCCACACCGATGGCGTCATGGTGGGGTTTTTAGCTCGTCGGTTGCACCCCAACGTTGGATTCACCCTAGGGACATCGACCCGGTCAGGGCACCCGAATGACGCCGGTTGCTGAGGCTCATCTCTGGATTGGAAAACGCTGGCCGACTTATCGGAACCGCGGTGTTTGAAACTAGACTCGATGGTTGTGTGCGAAGCATATGAAGATATCAAGGCAGTTGACTGCAACTGCCTATATCCCACCGCAACCGATATGGGTGTCAAATATCGAACGGTTGCATAGACAAACAGAAATAGAGGTTATGAAGTTGCAGACAACCGCAATAAAATAAACTCCGACTAATCTTTCTATTTGGAAAATAACGAACGCTCAAGTATTTTTTGTGGACAAGCACAAATCATCGGCATACGGTCTGTCTGAGTGCAGAAGAATAGGCACAGTTGCATGATCTGGTGCACAAGACGGATTCACCTTCAGGTTGCCGATATGAATAGCAAAAGACAAGCAGTGGCAAACAACAAGCGGCCTGATTATACTTGCCGACAGAACCGTTTCTATCGCCCGTTGTCTACTGAAGACATCGACATTGCATAATCGACCATCCAATCCATGACTGCCTATTTTATCCGCAGGTTTCTGCTGATTATTCCGACTTTTATCGGAATCACCCTGCTGGTATTCGCGGTCACCCGTTTCGTCCCGGGCGGTCCGGTGGAGAAAATCCTGCTGCAGACCCAGATCGCCCAGCAGGAAGGTAGTCAATTCGTTGACACCTCCGAGCAAAGTGGCGCCGCGTTATCTGACGAGCAGATCCGCGAACTACAGGCCTACTATGGATTCGACAAGCCCGTCCTGCTCAGCTATCTGTCCTG
The DNA here is from genome assembly GCA_965214625.1 of Candidatus Poriferihabitaceae bacterium. Lineage (GTDB taxonomy): Bacteria > Pseudomonadota > Gammaproteobacteria > Arenicellales > Poriferihabitantaceae. The sequence continues at coordinate 1,241,763 of OZ243962.1, forward strand.
GTTATGGAAGATCGTACAACTGGATCTGGGCACTTCATCGCGCTACAGCGAGCCGGTCTGGGACATTGTGGCAGAACGATTTCCGATCTCCATCTTTTACGGGCTGGCCACGTTGATCATCACCTATGGCGTCTGCGTCCCTTTGGGCATCGTCAAGGCGATACGGCATGGAACGTCGATGGACAATATTACCTCGATACTGGTCTTTATCGGCTATGCGATCCCGGGATACGTGGTCGGTATCGGACTGCTGGTCGCGTTTGCCTCGCACTGGGAGATTTTTCCGCTGGGTGGCTTTGTCAGCGATGATTTTGACGATCTCGAGACCATTTGGCAGAAGATCGGGGACATTTTTTACCATGCCGCCCTGCCCTTGATCGCTTATGTTGCAGGGAGTTTTGCCGTGGTCACCTTCATGCTGAAAAACTCGCTGATGGACAATATTTCAGCGGATTATGTCCGTACCGCCATAGCAAAGGGGCTGAATTTTCGCCGTGCTGTCTTCGGGCACGCGATCCGCAACAGCCTGATCCCCATTGCCACCGGCATCGGGGGTACCATCAGTCTGGTGCTGACAGGCTCATTTCTGATTGAAAAAATATTCAACATTGATGGTTTCGGTCTGCTCGGCTATGAATCACTATTGGAACGTGATTATCCGGTGGTGATGGGTATCTTGACCCTTTCGTCGCTGCTGTTTCTCATCGGCAACATCATTTCCGACATTTGTGTGGCCATCATCGACCCGCGGGTGCGATTTGAATGAACCCACTGACCCATCAAAAATTACGGCGGTTCAAATCCGTTCGCAGAGGATACTGGTCGGCCATTTTCCTCATTTTTCTATTGGTCCTGTCCGCCATTGCCGAACTGTGGGTCAATAACCGGGCCCTGGTTGTCCACTATGAAGGCACCTATCACTTCCCCACGTATGGCGGCATTGTCCCTGGCAGCACGTTTGGACTGGACTACGACTACGAGACCAACTACCGCGACCTGCAAGCACAATTCCAGCAACAGGCAATCGGCAATTGGGTGCTGATGCCGTTTATTCCCTTCAGTCCCTATGAAACCGACTTTCGCGAGGGAAGCTATCCGCCGTATGCCCCCTCGCTGGCAGACAAGCACTATCTGGGGACCGACACCGCCGGGCGGGATATTGTGGCACGACTGGTCTATGGCTTTCGGCTTGTCATCGGCTTTTCACTGATTCTGCTGCTGTTGAATTTTACAATGGGTATTGCCATCGGCTGCCTGATGGGCTACTGGGGAGGGGTGTTTGACCTGTTGTTTCAGCGCCTCATTGAAATATGGAGCAATGTCCCGGTCTTGTACGTCATCATGATACTGGCCTCGCTGGTGGTGCCGAATTTCTGGACATTGATTTTGATCATGATGATTTTCGGCTGGGTTGGCATGACCTGGTACATGCGAACTGCGACCTACAAGGAACGGGAGCGGGAATATGTGCTGGCGGCCCGGGCACTGGGCGCCAGCGGTTACAGAATCATTTTTCACCATATTCTGCCCAATGCCATTTCGATTGTGATAACGTTTATTCCGTTCAGCATTGCCAGTGGCATTACCGCGCTCACCTCGCTGGATTATCTGGGTTTCGGGTTGCCGCCACCGACACCGAGTTGGGGCGAACTGTTGCAGCAGGGCACAGACCGTCTGGACGCGCAATGGATCGTCATTTCGGTGGTGACGGCCATGGTGTTGGTGTTAACCATGGTGACCTTCATCGGCGAAGCGGTTCGAGAAGCCTTTGATCCCAAAAAACATACCATTTACGAATAATCATGTTCCTGAAAACCACCCTGCCGCATCACCCGGACCGATTCAAAAATAGCCGTCAGCGACGGCGATCCCTGTGGCTGCCCGTTCGCCTGCTGGCCATCGGTCTGTGTGCCATCACACTGATTCATTCGCCTGCCCGGGCCACGTCTCCTTCGCCTGTGCTGCCGGAAGGACTGGTCTGGGAAACCAATAACGATGCCCCGTTGTTTGCCTCACCACAGGCGGTCAAAGGTGGGACGTTCAGAACCTTCATCCTGTCTTTTCCGCTGACCTTGCGCACTGTTGGCCCTGATTCAAATAGCAGTTTCCGGGGCTACCTGGATGCCAACAAGCTCAGTCTGGTCGGCTTTCATCCCAATACCCTTGAACTGATTCCCCAGTTGGCCACCCATTGGGCTTACGACGCAGATGGACGGACCGTTTATTACAAACTGGACCCGGAGGCACAATGGTCGGATGGTGAACCGGTGACGGCAGAGGATTACCTGTTCACGTTGGCGTTCATGCGCTCCAAACACATTGTCGCGCCGTGGTACAACAATCACTATCGTACCGAAATCGAGGATGTCATCCGGTTTGACGATTACACCATTGCGGTGATCGGCGCCAAGGTCAAACCGAAAGAGGACTTGATCCTCGCCTACGGCATCGGCCCGACACCGGCCCACTTTCATCAGTTGGATGAAAACTGGGTCAAACGCTATAACTGGACCCCGGAGCCCAATACCGGTCCATATCAGATCAGCAAAGTCAAAAAGGGCAAGTCGATTGAGTTCAAGCGAAAGACCGACTGGTGGGCCAAGGACAAACGCTATTTTCGTCACCGCTACAATGTCGACAAATTCAGAATCTCGGTCATTCGTGACCTGAACGTAGCCTATCAGCATTTCCTCAAGGGCGAGCTGGACAGCTTCTCGATCACGTTCCCCGTCTGGTGGCATGAAAGGGCCCGGGGGGTCGAATACGACAACGGGTATATTCACAAGCTGTGGTTTTATACTGACTCGCCACAGCCCTCCGTCGGAATGTGGCTGAACACGGACAAGCCGATATTGAGTGATCGTCGGGTCAGAAAAGGCCTCGCACATGCGATGAACATCGACAAGGTCATCAATACGATCCTGCGCAAGGATTACTTTCGGTTGCCCAGCCACTATACCGGCTACGGAGAATACAGTAATGAATCGCTCCGGCCGCTGCCCTTTGATCTGAAGAAATCCGCGGAGTATCTTGATCAGGCCGGGTGGGTGGATCGCAATGCCCAGGGCGTGCGGGTCAAAGACGGCCAGCCGCTGCGTCTGGTGGTCAACTATTCCACCAAGCAACACACCGACCGGCTCGTGATCCTCCGCGAAGAGGCCAAGAAGGCCGGGGTCGACCTGGTTCTCCAGTTGCTGGATCCCTCCACCTCCTTCAAAAATGTGCTCGAAAAAAAGCACGATATCGCCTGGAGCGGCTGGAGTACCGGTCTGCGGCCGGCTTTCTGGCAACACTATCATTCGGACAATGCCCATAAACCACAGACCAACAACATCACCAACCTGGACAACCCCGAAATCGATGCGCTGATCATGGCCTATCGGACGGCAACCACCAAGGCGGAGCGCGTCAGACTGTCCCGGGAACTGCAGAGCCTGATCCATGAACAGACCGTCTTTATTCCGACCTTCATGGTGCCCTATGAGCGATTTGCCTATTGGCGCTGGCTCAAAATGCCCCCGGTCGAGGGGACCCGGCTGAACGGGACAGGCCTCGGTTCCTTCTCTCCCGGCCTGTTTTGGATTGACGAACAGGAAAAGGCATTCACCTTAAAGGCGAGGAAGCAAGGCACCCAACTGGACCCCATTGTCGAGATTGATGAAACGTACAAGAAACTCTAGCCAGCCCGTGGCGCATCGGTGATGGCTCACAGCACACCGTTACTGCAGGTCAGGCAGCTCGTCACCTCGTTCGGATCAGAAGGGACCCGTGTGCGCGTGCTGGATGAGGTCAGCCTGGATCTGCAACGGGGGCAGACGCTCGGGCTGGTGGGTGAATCCGGTTGCGGTAAAAGTGTCACGGTGCTGTCCATTTTGCGATTACTGCCGAAGCCGGCAGGCCGCATTGAATCCGGCCGGATCCTGTTTGAGGGACAGGATCTGGCCCAGATTCCGGTTGAACAGATGCAGCAGATCCGGGGCAATCGTATCTCGATGATCTTTCAGGAACCGATGACCGCGCTCAATCCCGTGCACAAGGTCGGGCGCCAGATCGCCGAAACCTATCAGCTCCACAAGCCGCAGATGAGTCATGCCGAAATCTTGCGCGCATCCGTGGAACTGCTCTATAAGGTCGGCATCGCCTCCCCGGAACAACGCATCAATGAATTTCCCCACCAGTTATCCGGCGGGATGCGACAGCGCGTCATGATCGCGATGGCCCTGGCCTGTGAACCTGACATATTGATTGCCGATGAACCGACCACGGCGCTGGATGTCACCATCCAGGCCCAGATACTCTCACTGATCCAGAGGCTCCAGGAAAAAAATGGCATGGCCGTCATCTTCATTACCCACGATCTCGGTGTCATCGCCCAAATGTGCGATGATGTGATCGTCATGTATGCGGGCAGAATGGTCGAACAGGCCAGTGCACAGACGCTGTTCAATGCACCGAAACATCCCTATACGCAAGGTCTGCTTGAATCGATCCCCCACCTTGAAACAACGCCCAAAACCCGCCTCAACACCGTAACCGGTTCGGTGCCGGGGTTGCACCAACTGCCGATGGGCTGCCGTTTTCACAACCGTTGCCCAAGGACGGTGACGCGGTGCACCCAGACCCGACCACCACTGGAACAGATTGCAGACCATCACCGGGTGGCCTGTTTTCGCTGGCGGGAACCCGCCGTTGACTGATTCGTTACTCCAGTGCAAGGATTTGCGCAAGATTTTCCCGGTGCGCGGCGGTATCCTGTTTCGGGAACAGGCCAGAGTCTACGCACTGGACGGCGTTTCCTTTTCGATCGGGGAAAACCGGACGCTCGGACTGGTCGGGGAATCGGGTTGTGGAAAAAGCACGGTCGGCAAGACCCTGCTTCGTTTGCATGAACCGACCTCCGGTCAGGTCTTCTTTCAAGGAGAGGACCTGTCACGCGTCACCAAGAAACGGATGCTCGAATTGCGTCGGCACATACAGATCATTTTTCAGGATCCGTTTGAATCACTCAATCCCAGAGACACCATTGCGAAAATTCTCGAGGAACCCTACCTGATCCACAAGATTGGCAACCACGAAGAAAGAGCCGACTGGATCAGACAGCTTTTAGTCAAGGTGGGACTGTCTGAAAGCGCCCTGGACCGCTACCCCCATGAATTCTCTGGCGGCCAGCGCCAGCGAATCGGCATCGCCCGGGCCATTGCACTCAAGCCGAAGCTGATCATTTGCGACGAGCCGGTCTCGGCACTCGATGTCTCTATTCAATCACAGATCATCAACCTGTTGCTGGATCTGCAACAGGAAATGGGACTCTCCTTACTGTTCATTTCTCACGACCTGGCCGTTGTCAAGCACATTGCTGACCGTATTGCGGTCATGTATCTTGGCAAGATTGTCGAGATGGCCGATGCCCGGACTCTCTACGGAACACCGCTGCATCCGTACACCCAAGCCCTGATCGACGCGATTCCTGCACCGAACCCGGGAAAGAAACAGCGGATACGACCACTGGCCGGTGACGTACCCTCCCCGATGAATCCACCGAGCGGCTGTCACTTTCACACCCGTTGCCGATACGCCAAAGCCATCTGTGAGCGTGATGCGCCGGCCTTGCACGATCAGGGGAACGGGCACCTTGTTGCGTGTCATTTTGCCGGGCAATTGACCCGTCTCCCGGCGTGACAGGCCAGTGACCCGGCGTGCATCCGGGGTCCATTCAACGACAACAGGCAAGGTGGATTGCCCGTTTTCAAGCCCCCTGTGTTGATGACTACAGCGGTTGACAAGGAGACGACTTTCACACAACGGATTTTACAATGGTATGCCGTCAACGGCAGAAAGTCGCTACCCTGGCACCACGAGCCGACACCCTACTCGGTCTGGATCGCGGAGATCATGCTGCAACAGACTCAGGTCAATACCGTCAAGCCCTATTATCGGCGATTTTTGACCCGGTTTCCCGATATTGCGAGCTTGGCCAATGCGGACTTGGACGAGGTGCTCTACCTCTGGTCCGGGCTGGGTTATTATGCCCGTGCACGGAACCTGCACAAGGCCGCGAAACAGGTGCGGGATCAGCACCACGGTGCATTTCCGGGTCGATTCGCGGATGTTTTGCAGTTGCCCGGCATTGGACGCTCGACGGCCGGGGCCATCTTGGCCTTTTCAAAACACCAGCGACATCCCATCTTGGACGGCAACGTCAAACGGGTGCTCACCCGCTACTACGCCATCGGTGGCTATACCGGGCACCAGCCGGTCGAACGATCACTTTGGGCGCTCGCTGAAAACCATACGCCGGTCAACGATGTGGCGGCCTACACCCAGGCGATCATGGATCTGGGTGCCACCGTCTGCACGCGGAACCGTCCCCGATGTCAGGCATGCCCCTTGCAAGACGGCTGCAAGGCCTATGCGTTTGGCAGCCAGCATCAATACCCCCACCCCAAACCGAAAATCAAACGTCCGGAGAAAACGGTGCGGATGTTGCTGATCGCCAACCGGCGGGGGGAATACCTGATCGTCAAGCGACCGCCTGCCGGCATCTGGGGGGGACTGTGGTGTCTGCCGGAACTCGATGGGGCCACCAATGTGGTCCGATGGAGCCACTGCAACCTGGGCCTTACGCTGACCGTCGAAAAACCATTGCCGCCAGTCAAACACGGACTGACCCATTTCGATCTGACGATCATCCCGATTCTCTGTCGGACAGACGCCGTACCGAACCTGATTGGCGAACCGAACACCACCGCCTGGTATCATCCCGACAACGCCGCCCGGTTCGGATTACCCGCCGCCATCAAATTAATCTTTGATACACTCAACCATTCACCACCACAGGGGAATGCAGCATGACCCGTATGATTCATTGTCTAAAACTCGATACCCAAGCCGAAGGGCTGGACTTCGCCCCCTGGCCCGGAGCGCTGGGGAAAAAAATTTTTGAACAGATTTCCAAGGAAGCCTGGCAGGACTGGTTGCGCCAACAAACCATCCTGATCAATGAATACAAGCTCAGCCCCCTGGACCCTGAACACAAGCGGTATCTGGCCACGCAGATGGAAGCCTACCTCTTTGGGGAGGGCATTGTGATGCCGGACGAATGGAAGGCGCAGGAATAGGGCGGGGCGAACACATAGACCGCAACCGACCGTTGATCCTGTGCTTCCATGCCTGGCCAGCACCCGGGTATTGCCGGGGGCGACCGGGCCGTCCTGACTGACACGCAAACCCAAAGCAGCGACATGAAGCCAAAAGCCGCTTCTTATTATAAACAAAACCGACTCAAGCAACTGCGCGCCTTTTGCCATGCGGCAACAACCGGCAGCATCTCCCGCGCCGCAGATCAGCTGTATCTGAGCCAACCGTCGGTCTCACTGCAAATCCAGGCATTGGAACGGGAACTCAACACGATGCTGTTTGAAAGACGGGGGCCTAAAATCAGGCTCACACCGGATGGACAGGCTTTATTGGAAATTGCCCTGCCGATGGTCGAGGGCATGGATTCTTTAAGAGATACCTTCGCGGAACGCTGCAAGGATCTCAACAGTGGTTTTCTGAACATCGCGGCCGGGGAATCGACCATGCTGTATCTCCTTCCTGACTATCTCAAGCGGTTCACTGACCGATACCCCGGCGTGCGTATTCGGCTGCACAATGTCACCGGCTCACAGGGCATGGCCATGTTGCGTGCAGACGAAGCGGATTTTGCCGTCGGCTCGCTGCAGGACATGCCCGATGATCTCAGCTACCACCCTGTGATTGATTTCAACCCGGTATTGATTACACCGCTTCATCATCCCCTGGCGCGGCGACAGCAGATCACCTTGAAAGACATTGCCCAATATGATCTAATCCTGCCGCCGCGGTATCTGCACACTTGGGGCTTAATCAAATCGGTATTCCAGCAATACAACATTCAGTACAAGGTGATCCTGGAAGCGGGAGGTTGGGTCGTGATCAAAAAGTATGTCGAAACCGGCCTCGGTATCTCCATTGTCACTGATATCTGCCTGGAAAAAACAGATCAATTGGCTGCCATCCCGGTCAAGGATTATTTTCCCATCAGAAGCTATGGCATTGTCATGCGGCGTGGAAAATTCATTCCCGTTCAGGCAAAACGATTTATCGAAATGCTGGCACCGGACTATTTCCATCGTCCCAGCATCCCGTCAGACAACGGCTTAAGGTGACAGTACGATCATGACTGAACGGCGGTTGCCTCATGTGACAGTTGCCTCCATTTCGCTCAGGGAGGGCCAATATCTCATGGTCAGGGAAATCAATGACGGCATGATGGTATATAACCAGCCTGCCGGCCATGTTGAACACGGCGAAACGTTGATCGACGCCGTAAAACGTGAGACGCTGGAAGAAACGGGATGGCGTTTTGAACCCCTTTACCTGAGTGGTATCTATCAATTTGTGGCCTCGAACAATGAAACCTATCTCCGGTTCACCTTTTATGGTGAATTGCACGAGCAATACCCGTTACATGCGCTCGACCCGGCCATCGAAGAAGTCGTCTGGATGGACCGCCTGTCGCTTCAAAGACACAAGGAACAACTGAGAAACCAGGCTGTCCTAAGATGTATTGATGACTATGAATCCGGACAGACCCTGCCGCTGAACCTTGTTCAACAATTAAACTAAATCCGCCCCCATGAAGAAGTTGTTCATTCTGTGTGCGCTGCTGCTTGTCTCAACCCACAGCCTGTCAGCCCATCAAATAAACCGTCCATTCACTGACTCGACACGTCACAGTATCCCGGTGTGCAGTGACTTCGGATGCAAGAACCGATTGCGGGTCAATTTGTCCTCATCGGAATGGCAGCAAGTCTTCGGTTGGTTCCAGCCCGAGGCAAGCACACCCAAGCAGGAGCGGGAACAGATCAAGCGGGCCATCGGCTGGATGGAAGTGCTGGTCGGTCAACATACCCCTTCTCACAAGGATATTGCCTACAATTTGCCCCCGGATGCTGACATCGATCAACTTTTTCCCGGACAACAGGACTGCATCGACGAAGCAACCAACACGACCACATATCTGCGGTATTTCGAAAAACACGGCCTGCTGAAATACCATACGGTCACCGAACAGGCGTACCGCAAGGGAATACTGAGCCAGCACTGGGCCGGCCAGATCATGGAACGGTCCAATGGGAAGCGTTGGGTGATCGATTCGTGGTTTTATCCCAACGGGTATCTGCCGGTCGTCCAGACGAGTGCCGACTGGGTGGCCTTCCCCTATGCACCGGCCATTGATCGGCAACTGTCCCGATGACACCGCTCAGCACAGTCGACCATCATTGAACCGGATCGGGCACCGGGTAAATCGTCCAACCGTTCCACACCAGTGAATCACATTATTGTCGGGATGTCCGGGGGGGTGGACTCCTCCATCGCCGCCGTCAGGCTGCTTGACCTGGGATATCAGGTGAGCGGCCTGTTCATGAAGAACTGGGAAGAAGATGACACGGAGACCTATTGTGCCGCTGCCGCAGATCTCGCTGACGCGCAACAGGTCTGCAAACAACTCGGGATTGAACTGCACACCATCAATTTTTCCCATGAATACTGGGACCGTGTCTTTCAATGGTTTCTTGAAGAATATCGCAAAGGACGTACGCCCAATCCCGATGTGGTCTGTAACAAGGAAATCAAGTTCAAGGAATTCTTGAAATGGTCGCTGCATCTGGGTGCAGACGGTATCGCAACCGGACACTATGCCCGAATAAGGCAGCAACACGGCCACTACCTGCTGTGCAAGGGCCATGACGCCCAAAAGGACCAAAGCTATTTTCTGCATACCCTTGACCAGGAGGCCCTCCGTTACGCACACTTCCCGATTGGCGAAAGGCACAAGGAACAGGTCAGGGACATCGCACGCAAGCAGGGGCTGTCAACCCACGACAAAAAGGACAGTACCGGGATCTGCTTTATCGGAGAGCGTCGGTTCAGGGATTTTCTCAGCCGCTATTTGCCCGCCCGGCCAGGAAAAATAAAAACGCTCGAAGGAGAAACCGTGGGCGCACATCAAGGGGCCGCCTATTACACGATCGGTCAACGTCAGGGATTGGGTATTGGTGGCGACGGGGCACCTTGGTATGTTGTCCAAAAGGATATCAAGCAGAATCTGGTTTACGTGGTGCAGGGTCACGATCATCCTGCCCTCCTGAAAAAAATCGTGATTACTGAAGCATTGCATTGGGTGAGCGGGCAACCACCCCGGGTGCCGGTGCGCTGCAAAGCAAAGATCCGCTACCGTCAGAGTGAACAACCCTGCCTCATCACAACGACGCGCCCTGACTGCACACGGATTGAATTCGACCAGCCGCAGTGGGCCATCACACCGGGACAGTCGATCGTGTTTTATCAGCAGGATGTGTGCCTCGGCGGCGGCATTATCCGGTCAGCCCAGGCGCACTGACCGGTGCGTGTGGCAAGGCGTCCCGCTCGCGCTCAATCGGGTTCGGATGTGATATGATCGGTGACCGGCGTTTTTACTAAATTGGTACTCGTGTCAGATCAACCGCCTGCTCTTGATGCCCTCACCGCGCTCTGCCCACTGGACGGCCGCTATCAAAGCGAGATGGTTGCATTACGTGGTTTCTTCAGTGAATACGGACTGATTCGCACCCGTGTGAAAATTGAAGTTGAATGGCTCATTCATCTTTCAAATGTCGCTCAGATTCCGGAAATCCCCCCCTTTTCACCCGATGGACTCGCGTTCCTTGAGGCACTGACTGGGAACTTCTCGATCAATGATGCCCGACGAATAAAGGAGATCGAGAAAACAACCAATCATGACATCAAGGCGGTGGAGTATTTTCTGAAGGAGACGATGAGTGGCCAGCCTGAATTGTGCAACATCACCGAGTTCATTCACTTTGCCTGTACCTCCGAGGACATCAACAACCTCTCCTACGCAATTTTACTGAAGGAGACCATTGCATCGGTGTTGCTGCCGCTGATGGAAACGTGTTGCCAAACCATTGGCAGCCTGTCCCGACAATATGCCCGACAACCCATGCTGTCCCGAACGCATGGACAACCGGCCAGTCCAACGACCGTCGGAAAAGAGTTGGCCAATGTGGTCTGGCGACTCGAGCGGGCCCATCGGCAACTGGCACAGCAGACCCTGTTGGGGAAAATCAATGGGGCAGTCGGCAATTTCAACGCCCATTATGCGGCCTATCCTGAACTCAATTGGCCATCGATTGCCGAAACGTTCGTCGAACACCTCGGACTGACCTATCAACCGATGACCACCCAGATCGAACCGCATGACTATCTCGCCGAGTTCTGTCACATATTGTGCCGGTTCAACACCATACTCATCGATTTCAACCGGGACGTCTGGGGTTATATTTCGTTGGACTATTTCAGGCAAAAAACGGTTTCGGGCGAAGTCGGTTCAAGTACCATGCCGCATAAGGTAAATCCGATCGATTTTGAAAATGCAGAAGGCAATCTCGGTATGGCCATTGCGTTGCTCAACCATTTCGCCACCAAGCTTCCGCTCAGCCGCTGGCAAAGAGATTTGACTGATTCCACCGTGTTGCGCAATCTTGGGGTCGGTATTGGTTACAGCACGCTGGCCATGCGTTCCACGCTCAAGGGTCTGGGCAAACTGGAGATCAATGCACAGCAATTGAATGACGATCTGAACAACAACTGGGAAGTGCTGGCCGAACCCATTCAAACCGTCATGCGACGATACGGAATACAACATCCCTATGAGAAACTCAAGGTGTTGACACGGGGACAGCAGGGGATCACTCAGCAGTCGCTGACACAGTTTGTCGAGCAACTGGAGATACCCGATGAGGCAAAACAGCATCTGCTGTCCATCACACCGGAAAACTATCTTGGCAATGCCGTGGAAGCCGTTGTAAAACCCTGATCAGCAGGCAATGCATGTCCGGGCAAAGACCAAAGGAAACCGAACCGGTCCGGCTTTCCAAACTGATGTCCCAAAGGGGGATCTGCTCACGAAGAGAAGCGGATCAACTGATCCGGCAAGGTCGGGTTTATGTCGACGGTCACCCGATGCGGGAACTGGGCATCAAGGTCTGCCCCGATCAACGAATCACGCTGTCTGAAAAAGCGATTGAGGCACAAAGGAAACGGGTGACCGTTCTGCTCAATAAGCCGATGAACTATGTTTCCGGAAGTCCGGAAAAACAGTATTCGGCGGCCGTCGAACTGATCAACAAAACCAACCGACAATTCAACCATGAAACGACGCCCAAACGCACCGGGCTGGCACCGGCCGGTCGATTGGACATTGATTCAACCGGGTTAATGGTCTTTACTCAGGACGGGCGCATTGCAAAACAGCTGATTGGACCCAACAGCCGTATCGAAAAGGAATATCGGGTGTGGGTCAGCGGAAAAATCACGACACAAAAGGTGGATCGGTTGTGCGGCGGGCTCAGTCTGGATGGCCGGCCACTGAAACCGGCCCAAGTGGCGCATCTCACCGGTTCACAACTCGGATTCATTCTCACCGAGGGCCGCAAGCGCCAAATTCGAAGAATGTGCGCACTGGTTGAGTTATCGGTGACCCGACTGTTGCGAGTGCGCATCGGGCGAATCACACTGGGTAACCTCGAGGTTGGCAAGTGGCGTCTTTTGCGAGACGATGAAGTATTTTAGCCGGTGGCCACGACAAAACCGTCCGTAGCTTGCTCAACCTTGATGTACTCACGCTTACTAAAACCCCTCCTGTTCCAACTGGATGCCGAAACGAGTCACGATGTCACCATGGCGGGATTGGCCATGATGTCAAAAAGTCGCCTCTGCTGCCGCTTGCTGGAATGGTTTCATTCAGACCGAATCAAGCACCAGCCGGTCGATGTGATGGGCATCACGTTTCCCAATCCGCTCGGCCTTGCGGCCGGTCTGGACAAACAGGCAAATGCCTGCAATGCCCTGCATGCCCTGGGCTTCGGGTGGCTGGAACTGGGCACGGTGACCCCCCGGCCCCAACCCGGCAACCACAAACCCAGATTGTTTCGCCTGGAACACCACCAGGCAATCATCAACCGACTCGGTTTCAACAGTATCGGACTCGACCGGTTTGTCCTCAATTTGCGGACCGCCAACCCGGACATCGTCAAGGGCATCAATATCGGGAAAAATGCCACCACCCCGATGGCGCAGGCGATCGATGATTATCTCACCGGGCTACGGGCGGTGGCCGACTACGCCGACTATGTCACCATCAACATTTCCTCTCCCAATACGCCCAATCTGCGCGATTTCCAACATCAAGAACGACTTGAACCCTTATTGCGCGCCCTTGACCGGGAAAGGCGACGATTGTCAGACCAATTGGGAAAACCGATTCCGCTGGTGCTGAAAATTTCCCCCGACCTCGCTTTGTCGGCAATCGAAGAGATCACCTCACTCTTGCGCCGGCATGCAATCGATGGGGTCGCCGCGACGAATACCACGCTGAGCCGCAGTACCATCCCCGACAGCCCGCATCAATCCGAGCGCGGTGGGCTGAGCGGTCCGCCGATCCATCAGCAATCGTTGGAAGTCATTGCCGCCCTGCAGCAAAACCTTCAGGGCGAAGTGCCCATCATCGGTATCGGTGGAATTGACAGCCCCCGGTCTGCCCTCAATGCCCTCCAGGCAGGGGCCAGCCTGATCCAGATCTACAGCGGGCTGATCTACCACGGACCGGCGTTGATTTTTGCAATTTTGCGGGGGTTGACCGATCTTGGGGCTGATGATTCAATTTAATCAACGCTTTACCCCCCGATACGGTGTTTCTGAAAAGGTGGCACCAGGGATAAGGCGGGTGCTTGCTCACAATCCGGGACCATTTACGTTTTACGGTACCTCGACCTATCTGGTCGGACACGATGAGGTGGCCGTCATTGACCCGGGACCACTGATACCGGAACATGTCGACAACATTGTCCGTGCCCTGGAGCCAAACGAAACCATTTCGCATATCCTGATCACGCATACCCACGCCGACCACTCTCCCGCCGCCACCCTGCTGCAACACCAAACCGGCGCACCCACTTTTGCCTTTGGCTCCCATCCGTCCACTGCCTCCGCCTCCGACACACTCGAAGCGGGCGTGGACCGCCACTTTGTGCCCGATTTTTGCTTACGCGATGGCGAGCACCTTCAGGGGCCGGATTGGGAAATCGAAGCCGTGCACACCCCCGGCCACTGTTCAAATCATCTTTGTTTCGCCTACAAGAATCAAAACATCCTGTTTTGTGGTGATCATTTGATGGCGTGGTCGACCACGGTGATTCTCCCCCCTGACGGCAATATCAAACACTATCTTGCCAGTCTTGAAAAAGTCCAGCAGCGCCCGGAACGGGTCTACTGGCCGACCCATGGCCCGCCGATTACCAACCCCTTCGAGCTGGCCGGGCAGGTGATCGGCCATCGTCTCGCACGGATACAACAGATACGGTCTTCAGTCGAGGCAGGATGCCAGGACATTGCCTCCCTGCGCACCGCACACTATCCGGATATTCGGCCCGAGTTATACAGGGCCGCTGAATTTTCGATACTCGGCGCCCTGGAATACCTCATTGAAGAAGGACACATTACCCGACACGGCACAACATCCCGATCGGCCACTTTTTCTCCCGTGCCTTGAATGCGGTCTGCTTCGAAATGCTTTTTTTCGGTTTCGTCCCATCCACGATCATTGACAGCCCTGCCCTTGAGGCATCGATTTACACCCTCCAATGGCGTATGATCAATCAGGTCGCGAGTCACTGACAGCGGTTTATCGAAATGACGGTCTATCGAAGCTATAATTGTGTCGCCGGAATAAAGAGCCGGCTTGAACAACGAAGGATCCACACCCAACTGATCAATGGGGTGAAAAGGCCTTGATGATGGATAGCTCAATCACACCGGCGATTCGATCTTTGGTCCGTTGCGTGATCATTTTAGGCACCCTTGGTGTCTTGTTGTTACCGGTCAACACCCTGTTGGCACAGCAACAGGTGCCGTCCGACGCGGGCGAGACAACGTCCCCTTCTCATCCCCCTTCCAAAGAACAGGTCAAGGCGGTTTTGCTGGAACTGATCACCGATCCCGCTTCGCCGTCCGATGCCGCAACCGACACGCCCGCGGTTTCTTATGACCAGCAGCTGTTCGAAGAATGGGAGAAAACCCAGACCAGCATCCTGAACGAGCAGTTGTCCCGGCTGATAAAACAATTTCCCGACTACAGCAAGGAACTGGCACGAGTGTTTGCCCTCGCCACTTCCCCGGATACCGGATGGGGTGGATTCCAGATCTTTCTCGCCATTGTGCTATCCACCGTGGTGGGGCTGATCTTTGAACTGATCACCACCCGAAAGCTGCTGCAGCGTCTTTATAACTTTGTCGAGTCACGAGAAAAATCCCGCCGCCTGAAATACCGCTTTATCGTGACACGCATTATGATCCAGTTGATTGGCGTCGCGGTCCTTGGCATCGTACTGTGTCTCGGCGGATTGTTCTTCACCAAACAAAATCAATATCTCGAACTGCTGTTCAATGAATTTCTGACCGCCCTGATCGGGTTCAGGCTGTGGCTGATCCTGATTCGCGGTATCTTCTCCCCCTTTCGAGAATCGCTTCGTCCCATTCCCATTGACAACAAATCCGCCAACCAGCTGTATCTGTGGTTCACGCTGTTCTTCGGTATTATTGAATTCGGGCATGCGCTGGTCAGCTATCTCTCCACGGCAGGCCTTGACATTGTCCTGGTCAACGGTCTGCTGGTTCCCTATACACTGCTTCTCAACCTGATCATTATCAGCCGGGTCTGGGTCATGCGCAAGAAAATTACCGCGATGTTCATTGATCAGAAAGCCTCGGAGGCCCGACATCGATTTGTCAGTGATTTTGTCATACACGCCTGGCCCTTCATGCTCACCGCCTGGTTCCTTTCGCTGTGGATTCTCTGGTTGTTCAAGGCCTTTACCGGTCAATGGGATGATGCACAATACGTCAGTATCAGCTGGTGGATTACCCTGGCCTTTCCCGTCATAGACCGGATTTTCTTCGGATTCCTGCGACAGGTCATCAACCTTGAGTGGTTGCAGAGCCCCACCTTTGCAAAGCGATCGAAACGTTTCATCAAAATCCTGCTCAGTGGCCTCAGACTGCTGTTAATCGGCATTGCCGCCTTTATGCTGAGTCTGGCATGGGGGCTGGAAACCGGGGTGCTGATACAGGCCCCGCTTATCCAGAAAACACTGCAGCAAGCGATCCATTTGCTGGTGATCGCCACCATCGCCTATGTGATCTGGGAGCTGTTCAATGCGATGATCGAAAAGAAACTGCCTGAAGAGGAGCAGGACGCGATTGCCAGTCTCGACGGGGACGGGGGCGGGGCGGGCGCCACTCGGGCTGAAACCCTGTTGCCGCTGATTCGTTCCTGTGTCACCGTGGTGCTGGTGGTCTTTGTTCTGTTGTCCATACTCCATTCACTGGGAGTCGCCATCACGCCACTTCTGGCGGGTGCGGGTGTGGTGGGCATTGCACTGGGCTTCGGTGCCCAGAAACTGGTACAGGATGTCTTAAGCGGACTGTTCTTTCTGATTGATGATGCATTTCGGCGAGGTGAATATCTGGAATTGGAGACACTGCGCGGCACCGTGGAAAAAATCTCGCTGCGGTCGATGCAGTTAAGACATCACCTGGGTGCGGTACAGACCATTCCCTACGGAGAAATCAAAACGGTCAGCAATCTGAGTCGTGACTGGATCACCATGAAACTCGAGTTAAGACTGTCCTACGACACCGATATTGAAGCGGTTCGAAAAATCATCAAGAAAGTCGGACAACAGATGCTCGAGCATGAAACGTATGGCAAGCACTTCATTCTCCCGCTCAAATCACAGGGTGTGATGCGCGTGGAAGAATCTGCCCTGATCGTCCGGATGAAGTTCACCACCGTCCCCGGGGAGCAATGGGTCATACGTCGGGAAGCCTACCGACGGGTCAGAGATGCCCTCGCCGCCCAGAATATTCATTTTGCACACAGAGAGGTCCGTGTCCGGCTGCCGGATGGTGGGGAGGACCACCGTGACAACCCATCCGAAGCCGGTTCACAACAGCAACTCGCCACTGCCGCAGGCGGCGCCGCCGCGGCAGTGATCGCGGCTGAATTGGCAAAACATGACAAGTTGGACGAAGAGGATAACGGGGGGGATGATCGGTAGCGCACCGATTGTCTTTGGGTCGGGGCGACTTTGCGGGATGCGCCGTGACCTTGATCATTGAACCGGTGACGCCAGCGGTATCCCGCCATCGGGCACCGCACAACGCGCATTCGCCCCGGATGGGCCGGTACGGATAGGCGTATGACTACCATGTCCGGCGCTATTATTCGCGGGCCGGCGGTTCGCTGACATAGCCTCGTATCCGGTCTTCATGGATCAATTCCGGGGTGCGATCCTTGGGGTCGCCATACCCCCCGCCACCCGGCAGCTCCAGCACCAGGTGCTGGTCCGAAGGGATCCATTGCTGCCCCTTGCTCTGCAACACTGTGCCATTACCCAACCGCACTTTTCCGGGTGCACCGGGCAATCCACCCGCTCTTCCCTGGGCAGGATGCTGGCATCGGTCAAACATCGCGTTGATATACATCCGATGCCCTGCATTAGCCGCAATTTCGATCACCTGTCCCAGCCCGCCACGCTGGGCCCCGGCACCGCCTGACCCTTCCCGAAGCTCTTTTCTCCAGATCGTTACCGGTCCAACGTGTTCCGTGACTTCCGATGACATGGTATGGACACCGGATGGGAAAGCCGTGGCATTTAACCCATCCAGCGTCGGCCTGGCTCCGCTACCACCTGAATTGA
Source organism: Candidatus Poriferihabitaceae bacterium (assembly GCA_965214625.1). GTDB lineage: Bacteria > Pseudomonadota > Gammaproteobacteria > Arenicellales > Poriferihabitantaceae. The sequence continues at coordinate 1,259,606 of OZ243962.1, forward strand.
ACATCAATATCTGAGCACTTCTCGCGGGCTCCCCTTGTGCAGGCCGTGCGCCTTCGACAGGTCTCACGCCCAACTGCACATTCCACAAGGCACTGGCACCTTCGGCTGGGACCCGACCGGGAAGCATTTTATGCAATGCGCCAAACACAACATCCGGCAGGAACTGACCCAGAACATGTCGTATCGCGACGGGGGCCGGGTGCTGCGCGTTCAAGATACAATTGTGTGGTGCGGTCACGCAGAAGGGCTGTAAAGAAGCCTGATTGTTGGGGATGGTTGGCGCCAAAGCACACTTGAGCGCATAACAGGTATAGGCCGTGGTATAGATAAGCGGAACATTGATGCCGTAACGGCTGAGTCCGGAGGTCCCTTTGAAATCCGCGGTCACCCGGTTTCCCGTCACGGCCAGACGCACCTTCATTGTCACGGGGTGATCATAGCCATCAACCGTGATGGCATGCTCAAAACACCCTCCAGGGAGATCTTTCAACTGATCGAGCGTGGCGGTGAGACTATGGTCAAAAATGTAATCCCTGAGCCTTTCAATCGATGTGAGACCAAACTCGTCCATCATCTCCATGAGCCGTCGATGTCCAATCTCATTACACGAGGAAAGCGAGTAGAGATCACCGATCACCTGGTCTGCTTCACGAACGTTGTGACGAATGAGGTTAATCAAGCGATCATCGACCTGGCCTCTTTCCGCAAACTTCATGATCGGGACAAACAGGCCTTCTTCGTAGATTTCATTGGCATCCGGGCCGAACCCCCTGCCGCCGATGTCAACAACATGGGCGGTACAGGCAAAATAACCGACCAGCACCCCGTTTCGAAACGAAGGATTGACGAAAGTGAAATCATGCAGATGGCCGGTCCCCTGCCACGGATCATTGGTCAGATAGGAGTCGCCCTCAAAGACATGATCCTCGCCGATCACGCGAATGAAGTTTCGCACCGCGGCAGCCATCGCATTGACATGACCGGGCGTACCGGTCACTGCCTGAGCCAACATATACCCCTGATGATCAAAGACCCCCGCAGACAGATCACCCGCTTCCCTGACAGAGGTCGAAAAGGCCGTTCTCAACAACGTTAATGCCTGTTCTTCCACCACGGAAATCAAGCGGTTCCACATCACCTGGTGATGGACATCGCACAATTTGTCTTCCAACTTCAACCCCCCGTGGATTCTCCTGACCGTCGTTCCAACAATAGGCAATGATCGGCCTGCATCGTTGCCTGAAAGGCCATTGTAATCACCGTCGTGGTCTCGTCTTCGACGATAATGGCGGGTCCCGGTACCCGGTCTCCTGACCGCAGTGCCTCCCGGTCATAAAGCAATGCATCAACAAAATCGCCCTGGTGGGGATCATACATCCTTCGCTGTCCCACCGGTTTTGCCAATCGTCGAGGAGCTACCCTTGCCACGATCTCCGGCCGGGTCAGCCCGGAACGCGCCAACACCGACCACTGTATCATCTCGATATCAAGCCCCGGCAGCGCCCGACCGAACAAACGGCGGTATTCTGCTTCGAATCGCCGCCTGATTTCCGCTTTATCGGACTCGACATACTGCCTGTTCGGCAAGGCAACGCTGATGTCCCAACCCTGTCCCGCATAGCGCATGTGGGCTTTTATCTCATAGTGCCGGACCTCATGACCCGGGCCTGCAGTGGCAAATTGTCGCGCCTCGTCACGCAACGCCGTAACCAGATCGTTGACCCAGCGTGCAGAAAATTCGCTCAGTTTCAAATAGGCTCCCCTGACCGCCTCGAATCCGAAAGGCGCCTTCAGAAAACCAACGGCCGACCCGACCCCGGCCGCCGGTGGAATCAGAACCGTCTGGATTCCCAATTTCTCACCCAGCCGACTGACATGAAGCGGGGCCGCGCCGCCAAACGCGATTAACGTAAATTCTGACAAGTCCTTACCGCTTTCTACCGCATGTACCCGGGCCGCATTGGCCATATTTTCATCCACGACCTCGCACAGTCCCACCGCAGCCGTTTGCGTAGCCATCTTGAGTCGACCGCCGATCTCTTCATCCAATGCCTTGATCGCCTGTTCGGGCAGCAAAGGAATATGACCTCCGGCAAAATGATCCTTATCCAAACGACCGAGCAACAGGTCGGCATCGCTGACCGTTGGCCACACACCTCCCCGGTTATAGCAGGCCGGCCCCGGTTCAGCACCGGCACTTTTCGGGCCGACCCGGATCTGCCGCATGGAATCAACCCATCCGATCGATCCGCCTCCTGCTCCAATTTCGATCATCTCAATCACGGGAATGGAAATGGGCATTCCGGACCCCTTCTTGAAACGGTAAGTTCTGGCGGCCTCAAACACGCTGGCCGTTTTCGGCAACCGGTTCTCGATCAAACAGATTTTGGCCGTTGTTCCCCCCATGTCATAAGACAGGACTTTCTCAAGCCCATGGCGAGCCGCAATGTCGGCGGCAAAGATGGCACCACCGGCCGGACCGGATTCGAGCAACCTCACCGGAAAGGCAATGGCGCTGTCAACGGAGATCAGCCCGCCACCCGAGTGAATCATGAAAAGCGGGGCTGTCACACCGATCCCCTTCAATCGATCACGCAATCGTTTGAGATAAGCCGCCATCAGCGGTTTCACAAATGCATTCACGCAAACCGTGTTGAACCGCTCATACTCTCGCATCTGCGGCGATACTTCCGAAGAAATGGAAATGGCAATGTCCGGCACCCGTTGTCGGATAATCTGCCGTATTCGCTGCTCATGATCGGCATTCACGTAGGCATGGATCAAGCCCACCGCAACACTTTCATAGCGACCTGCGATAATGCGGTCCACGATGTTGTGGACTGCTGATTCATCCAATGGCACCAACTCCCGCCCGGTGGCTGCAAGCCGACCCTGCACCACATAACGATGTTCACGGGAAACCAACGGGGTGGGCAGCCTGATATTCAGATCATATTGCTCGAAGCGGCCTTCATTCCTCATTTCAATCACATCCCTGAATCCTTGGGTCGTGATAAAGGCGGTTTTTGCACCCTGCCGTTCGATCAGCGCATTGGTCGCCAACGTGGTGCCATGAATCATCGAGTCAATGTCACCGGCATGGAGACCGGCCTTGTCCACGACATGCCCGATACCCTCCAATACCGCCTTGTCCGGCGCGGCGTGGTCAGTCAACAGCTTGGTGGTGATCAGCTGATCACCTGTTTCCAAAACCACATCGGTGAAGGTGCCCCCTATATCGACACCCACTCTGACCAATTGATCTTGGTGACTCATCTTTCCTGAATGAAGACTGATTTACAAACCCTGGTTTGATTGACCCATCGACCGTGCTGTCGCATGACTGGGAAACAGCGCCTGACACGATGAAAAGCAGTCATTTACCGCTCCGTGAGGGCCAATTTGATCGCCAATGCGCAAAACACGGTGCCGGTCAGTCGATTCAGGATTCGCTCCGCGTTGGGGGACCGATTGTACCAGTGACCCAGATAGCCGGAGGCCAAACTGATCAAACTGAAAACCACAAGGGCCGCGACAATGAACAGTCCCCCGAGCATTAGGATCTGTAATGTGATCGAGCCATGTTGAGCTTGCGCGAACTGTGGCAAAAAAGCCAGGAAAAAAATGGATACCTTGGGGTTGGTGATATTCATGATGACTCCCCGGGCATACAGGGCGGAAAGGGTCAGGCGCACATTCTTCGTCTCCCCGATACCTTTCGCTGAAGCCTGAAACGCCCCCCAGGCCAAATACAACAAATAGGCCGCACCGAGCATTTTGAGGATTGAAAAGGCCCATTGAGAGGTTTGAAACAACACCGCCACCCCGAATGCAACGGCAGCGGTGTGACAAACAAGACCGGTTGCCAGCCCAATCGTGACCATCAATCCCGCTCTGACCCCCTGGACCATGGACTGAACCATCACAAACAGATTGTCGGGCCCCGGGGAAAGTGCAAGTAAGACCGACGTCAGGAAAAAAGCAATAACGGTAGAGACTTCAAGCACGCGAAATAGGCTTTATGGCAATTCTGGTTTTCGGATTTTCAGACCGACGGTGGTTCTGTCACAACAGGTCGATCAGTCAAGGGCCGGACTATGGTGCAAATTCACTCGGCTTGTCAATGATGCCTTATCAAACAAACGGCCAGATGGGCACTGCCACGCCCATTGGCCCCGGCGAACAGCAACCATTGAACCGGATGACTGGATCAAGACAACCCTTGTCCGACCCGCCTTGTGCCTCATCCAGCGACAAGCATGACCGCTCCACCCGTCAAATGCAAACGCCTGTGGCACCGCCCCGGCCACTTTGCTGAAGCCCAGTCAGGGGCCGGTCAGCTTTACGGTCACCGATGATTGCCTAAGCCATGCCATAAGAGTGATAATAGGGGCGGATCGGCAGGTTATGCAATGGAGCAAACGCAAGGAGCCTGACCGGTCACGTTCGGTGTGCATCGAAACACCCGCAGGTACTGGTCGAACCGAATCCCAGCGCCTGACCACAGTAACTAGCGAGGAATTGATATGAACGCACCCCTTGCCAATGCGGCACTGCTGGAAAAAGATCACCTGCATATGATCCACCCGCTGCACCATCGCGCCGACCACGCCAATGGTCGAGTCTGGGTACGCGGACAGGGTTCTTACCTGTACGATGCGGATGGCCATCGTTTTATTGACGGGCTGTCATGCCTGTGGAATGTCAGTGCCGGTCATGGACGCCAGGAACTGGCCGATGCCGCCGCAAAACAGATGCGTGAGATCGCGTTCTCCTCAAGTTACACCGGTGGCTCGAATCGACCCGCCATTGAACTGGCCGAACGGCTTGCTGTGTTATGTTACCCGACCATCAACAGTTTTTATTTCACGTCAGGCGGGGGAGAAAGTACCGACAGTAATATCAAGGCGGCCAGATTCTATTGGAAGGTGAAAGGCAAACCCGAAAAAACCAAGGTCATTTCCCGTGAATGGGGCTACCACGGGGTCACCCTGGCGGCCATGTGTGCCACCGGCATCCCGGCATACTGGTCCATGTTTGAACCCAAAATCCCGGGGTTCAGTCACATTCCGAGCCCTGACCCGTATCATTATCCAATGCCCGAGGATGGCTCCTCTCAGGGGATCGCCGCCGCCAATGAACTTGAGAGGGAAATCCTCAAACAGGGCCCCGAAACCGTGGCCATGTTCATTGCCGAACCGGTACAAGGTGCCGGTGGTGTCATCCCGCCTCAGGATGATTATTTCAAGCGAATCCGGGAGATCTGTGATCAGTATGAGGTGCTGATGGTGGTTGACGAAGTGATTACCGGCTTTGGCCGGACCGGCAAACTGTTTGCACTGGAACATTATGGTGTCGAGCCGGATTTGATTCAGTTTGCCAAATCCATTACCTCCGGGGCCCTGCCACTCGGCGGGATCGGAATGAGCGACGAAATCGCCGAGACGATCATCACCAGTCAGACACCCTGGATGCATGCCTATACCTATAGCGGACACCCCACCGCCTGTGCGGTGGCACTGGCTACCCTGGACATCATTGAACGCGAAGACCTGCCCGGTCAGGCGGCTGCCAAGGGTGAAGCGATGCTGCACAAGCTGCAAGCTACGCTCGGTCATCATCCTCATATCGGGAACATTCGCGGGAAAGGCATGATGCATGGAATTGAAATCGTCAAGGACAAAAAAACCAAGGAGTGGTTTGAGCCCGCTTTCGGGCTGGGGAAAAAACTCACCAAGGCATTAATGGACCGCGGCCTTTATACCCGGGTGAGAAGTGAAGTCATTTGCAATGCACCCCCGCTGACAACGGATACCGCCATACTGGATGAGATGGTGGAGATTTATCATGATGCAATCGTAGACGTGCTGGGGCACTGAACGGGATCGGCGGCGCCCTGTATACGGCCCCCGGTGCCAAAAGAAACGTATCCGGTCTGCTGATCCAAGTCCGATAGGCACGATTGCCAACAAATCTGCCTGATTGGCTATCCTGGCCGGTCGGATGACGGACAATACATGCATTGCGGCATCACAGACCTGTCATCGACTTCAGCCTGCCGCTGCACCGAGATGACGCTTTTTTTCAACGGTCGCATCAAATCGATCTTTGTCGATGATCACCCTTTCGTGGGTACCCCGTGCTATCACATCGACACCATCGTGCCCCTCAACACGAAAAACCAGCCGTCGTCCATCCACCTTGATCAACTCAACCTTCGCGGTGACAGTGAACCCGGACGGTGTCGCGGCCTGATGACTGATGTTGACATGGGTACCGACGGTTTGCTCATTCGGCCAATCGAGATACGGGATCACGGCGTTCAGGCAGGCCCATTCAAGAAATCCGACCATGAATCCCGTGGCAAAAACCATCGGCATGACCTGAAACTCCGGTGCCTCGGGATACAAGGCCGGCACCATCTTTTGGTCATTCAGCGTGAAGGAATGTTGGAAGCGAATTCCGGGTTTAATGGGCTTGTTCATGGTGGATCATCAGTGAGATATCTAAAACTGATCTGACGGCTGACACGTCATACGAGACGCCGATTTCAGCCAGGCATTCATCCGTACTGTGTCCATTGCGCGGCCATGTTTTGACAAGTCGGCTTGAACAACATCGTCCTTTTCCGGTGTGCCGGTCACGACCCCAACCTCACGTCGTCGACGTGATCGACGTTCGCGCGTCTGCCAGTTCGGTTTCGGCAATCACCTGATCGACGACTGCCCGCAACGCTTCGCGATTGTCCAGACCATCCAACACCGCCTGTCGGTAAACATCTTCCTGCCGGTCTGCACTGTTGCCCTGCGCAATGATACGTGGAAGCCGCGCAAGGGCTGCCTCACAGCCGAGCGCACTCGCATCATCACGAAGCAGGGACATGAGTTCGGCCACCAGTTCCTCGACATCGACTCGTCCATCCCGCCCGTTCCAGTGCGGCAGAAATGCGAAAGTCCCGTAGCGCTGCGCCAACCAGCGCCCCTCCTCGACTGACTCGGACGGCAGGTCCTCCAACCGATCCCCGGCATCCAGCCTCTCGTTCAGGTGACGGATGAGGCACGCATAGAGGGCCACGATAGCCACGGCGTCCTCGATCAAGGGACAGATATCGCAGATCCTGAGTTCGATGGTGGGGTAACTGACAGACGGACGAATATCCCATCGAAGCTCGCTGCCATCCTTGATCGCCCCAATCGCAAGATAGCGCTCCACTACGGCATCATAATCACGGCGCGTACGCATCACAGGTGGGGTGCCGGTGCGTGGCAGTGCAGTAGTCACCATCTGTCGGTATGACTTGAGCCCGGTCAGTCGCCCCCCGTGAAAGGGCGACGAACAGGAGAGCACCAAAAACACCGCCAGATAACCGCGCAGCGCATGCATCACTTCGATTCTGCGGTTATCATCACCGAATCCGGCATGGATGTGCATCCCGCCGATAAAGAACTGTCGCACGCTGTCCTGCATCTCGACCTCGACTGACTGATAACGCGCTTTCTCGGTCACCTTCTGGTCCTGCCAACGGGCCCACGGGTGCGTCGACGATGCAATGATCTGCGTGCCGTGCACCCGTGCAGCGTCGATCACGCAGCGTCGCAGCTCTGTGAGGGTCTGCTCGATCTCGGCGACCGAGGCGCAGACCTTGGTATTGGTCTCGATTTGCGACCGCAAAAATTCATTGACCACCTTGTTCTCGCCCGCCCGGTCGCTCGCCTGGACCAGGATATGCTTGTCGGGGTCGGGCACCACGTCTCGTGATGCCGGATCAACGATCATCAGTTCTTCTTCAATACCCAAGGTAATATCTGCCATCGCGTTACAAGCACCCCAATGAAAATTCAATGTAACCCTGACCAGTCCCAGCGCTTGCGAGATAAGCGGAGGGGCCCCCCGTGGTCCACGACGTGATTCGACCCTTCATCGGACTACTCCCCTTCCGAGACCAGGAGATAGCCGCGGTTCTCGACCGTATCAAAGGTCCGCATCGCCGCAATCAGGTCGTCGGCCGCAACCCACACCCAGGGTGCTCGGTTGGGATTGACATCCATGATGAGAAAGGAATCGCTTTCCCTATCGTAGGCCCCCAGCGGCGAGATATGACCACCCCCCTGCTGGCCCAATGACTTACGCGCATAGTTGATCAGCACAAAGTCGTCAGTCGTGGTGAGGTTCGTGGTCAGTTCTCCCCGGATCACCGTCGCATCCGCACCATCGTCCACAACCCGAACCACTACCTGAAGGCCGTGGCTGCGCAGCACTTGCGCAAGTTGATGCAATTGCAGCCCGAAGTCACGCTTCGGTGCACCGCCCATCGCAATGGGCTTGCCGAGCACCTCAAGCCTCGACTTGGTGTCGTCGCCAAGGACGTTATTCGGCGTATACTTTCCGTAGAACGGATCAGCGCCCTCCGATAGCCAGGCCATCTCGTGCCGCGCGATGGACTGCCGATCAACCGGCAACCCGTCCCGCTTGCCGAGACGCAACGCGTTGAGCACGATCGCCGAAGAGACCGGACCACAGAATATTGCGTTGTCCTGGCTGATGAAATGGTTACTCAGCGGGAAGAAGTCCGCCTTGTGGGCTGCACGGGCCAACCGGGTCAGGCTCCCGGAGGACTGCCATTCGACAAGATCTGCCGGATGACCCGCCATCGGAAACACCACGAGACTGCACAGCAATGGCAGCAGCCTTGTGAGGATGCCGGCATTCATTCTGCCCTGCCCGTTCGAGTCATTTCATTGAAGTCGCAGATAGGGAATGGAAGTTCAGGCGTGGTCATCGAAGTCTGTTGATACACCCTTCGCAGGGAGTGGATGAGTCTGAAGTTGTGAATACCGACCCTGACATTAACCGTCACGTGTTCTTGTTGTCAATAACCCGCATCTACTGTCAACACCGTTTCTTTTTGTCCCGATTTAATCGGAGTCATCTGAATAACGGGTGAATGACCAAGGTGATGTGTTCAATGGATCGACACGGCCCGGCCCATCGTAGCGGTTCTGGAAAGCAAGACGGCCACAACGGTTGATATGCCCGACAGCAACTCACGGGAATAGAGGGCAAGACAGGATAAACGGGACAGAACGTCCCGTTGTTCGTACGCATCTTTAGGCTCGGCCATCGACCCTCTACCGCGATCACCCTGAATGGAACATCGTGAAAAAGACAACGCCGCACGGCAACTTGGGCATGACCCGGAGCAAACGGTTTCATTCTTTTTGCCTCCTCCCTTTCTTCTGGTAATTCGCCTGAAAGAAGTGTTAGGCTTTATACAATGGTAATCAACGGGAAAATAGCAGAGAATTTTGCAACTCAATGGGTTAACGCCTGGAATGCGCACGATATTGATCAAATTCTTTCGCACTATACGGAGGATTTTGAAATGTTCTCACCTGTGATAGCCGCCCGAATGGGGATTGCTTCGGGGATGTTGAAAGGAAAAGCGGCCATGAGAGAGTATTGGTTGCTGGGCTTGGATAGAAATCCCGCACTCCACTTTTCCATTATCAATGTACTCATGGGCGTATGCAGCATCACGATCAATTACGAAGGGCACAAGGGGCTGTCTGCCGAAACCTTCTTCTTGAACGACGAGGGGAAAGTTTATCGAGCTTATGCTCACTATGTATCGTGCATTTAGAAATTCAACAATTGTTGTGCAAACTGTCGAGATAACGTGTTTCTGACGAAACCAAACGATTCCGATGTCACTGGATAACCGACCCGTGCTGTTGGGTGATACTTCGAAAAACGCCGGCAAGATCCATGAAAAAAGCATTCTTCCTTTAAACTCAGTGGAATTTGGTTTCGAAAAACAACAGGCCGGGGCACCTGCTCTGCGAGTGCGTCTGCCCAGCTGGTTATCCAGCAATGAAACCCCTCCGCTTAGGAAAAAGCCTGCAACCCGGTCTGTGCCCGACCCAATATAAGCGTGTGGATATCATGCGTCCCTTCATACGTGTTGACCGTTTCAAGATTGTTCATGTGTCGAATGACATGATATTCATCGGAGATACCATTGCCACCGTGCATGTCCCGTGCCATCCTGGCAATATCCAGTGCCTTGCCACAGTTGTTTCTTTTGATAAGCGAGATATTCTCAACCGCACAGGTCTGTGCATCCAATAACCTGCCAACACGCAGACACGCCTGCAATGCCAGCGTGATCTCCGTTTGCATCTCCACCAACTTCTTCTGAATCAGTTGGTTCTGGGCCAAGGGCCGTCCAAACTGCGTCCGCTCCAGGGTATAGCTTCTCGCCGCCTCCCAGCAAAATTCCGCTGCACCGATCACCCCCCAGGCAATGCCATAACGTGCCTTGGTAAGACAACCAAAGGGTCCCTTTAAACCCTGCACATTCGGCAACAGATTTTCCTTGGGAACAAACACATCCTGCATTACAATTTCTCCCGTGCTGGAAGCACGAAGGCTCATTTTCCCCTCAATCTTCGGGGTGCTGAGCCCCGCCATCCCCCGTTCAAGGATAAAGCCTCGAATAACCCCCTCAAGTTTCGCCCAGACAATCGCGACATCAGCGATGGGGGCGTTACTGATCCACATCTTGCTTCCCTTCAGCTGATAACCACCCTCCACTTTCCGGGCATGCGTTGTCATGCCAGCGGGATCGGAACCGTGGTCCGGCTCCGTCAACCCAAAGCATCCGATCAGTTCTCCGGTGGCCAGTCTGGGCAGATACTTCCTGCGTTGCTGTTCATTTCCATAGGCATAAATGGGATACATGACCAATGAGGACTGTACGCTCATTGCAGACCGGTAGCCACTGTCCACCCGCTCGACTTCACGCGCCACCAAGCCATAACAGACTTGACTCATCCCGGCGCATCCGTACTCCTGCGGCAAAGTACTTCCAAGCATGCCCAGTTCTCCGAAACGCCGCATAATGCCCGTATCGAATTTCTCATGTCGATTTGCCTCAATGATTCCCGGCATCAGAAAATCATCGCAAAACGCCCTGATGCTGTCCCGGACCAATCTTTCCTCTTCCAGAAGCTGCGTCTCGAAGCCGAACGGGTCCTGCCAATCAAAGGGGTACATGGTTGTTTTAGCCTCTACTTTCTCAACTGCCAGTGAAATAGCGTCACATTCGAATGGGAGCGTATTGAATCAGTCATCCGAGGGCAGCTTGCCCCACCAGCCATTAATCACAAACCCGATCCCGACTATCACCGCAACCCAGCCATGGAGCGGCATTGTGGTCACATCCTGCCTGTCAGGCAACAACAGTACACCAATGACCAACAATCCGGTACCCAAAATGACTGACATGATTTTTCGTTGCAGTGATGCCAGCGATTTTCTGACTTTTTGTATTTCCATGTCTCTTGTTTGAATGATCATCTCCTCATTTTTGATACGATACATGATCTGATGGGTGATCGCGGGTATTTCCGGCGCCAATGTGAACAAATTCGGCAGTTCCCTGCGGAGGGTTCGAATCGCTGCCCGCGGGCCAATCTGCTCACTCATCCATTTTTCCAGAAATGGTTTGGCCGTCTCCCACAAGTCCAGTTCAGGATAAAGCTGACGACCCAATCCCTCAATATTCAGCAGGGTTTTTTGCAGTAAAACAAGTTGAGGTTGAACCGGCATCTTGAATCGCCTCGCGACACTGAACAAATCAACCAGAAAGCTGCCGAAGGAAATTTCGCTGATCGGTCGAGCAAAAATCGGTTCGCACACCGTACGGATCGCACCTTCAAAATCTTCTGTTTGGGTGCTTGGAGGCACCCAGCCCGCCCGAATGTGTGCCTCGGCAACACCGCGGTAGTCCCGATCGAAAAAGGCCAGTAAGTTTTCTGCCAGATATCGTTTATCCGCTGTACCGAGCGTGCCCATGATCCCAAAATCCACCGCCCGATATTGACCGTTCGGTGCGACAAATATATTTCCCGGGTGCATGTCCGCATGGAAAAAACCATCCCTGAAAGCCTGTGTAAAAAAAATCTCCACGCCATTGTGTGCCAACTTGCGTAGGTCGATCCCTGCCGCCTTGATCTGTGCAATATCCCGAATCGGAATACCGTATACCCTTTCCATGACCATGACATTGCTGTACGTATGTTCCCAATAGATATCCGGCACATAAATCAAATCAGAATTCTTGAAATTGATTTTCAACTGACTGGCATTGGCCGCCTCGCGCTTGAGGTCAAGCTCATCATGAATCGTCCGGTCATAATCCTCGACAATCTCGTCGGGCTTGAAGCGTTTTCCTTCATCCCAATACTTCAGTGCGATGGACGCAAGCGTGTGCAGCAGTTCCAAATCCCGTTCGATGATCGATTCCACGTCCGGTCTCAACACTTTCACCACGACCTCGGCCCCATCGAGCAGCTCCGCATAGTGCACCTGTGCGATGGACGCCGATGCGGTCGATTCCATCTCAAAATGACGGAAATGGAGATCCATCGACTCACCATAGGTCGATTCGATGATTTTCTTGGCCTGCTCTCCGGAGAAAGGGGGCACCTTGTCTTGCAACCGAGTCAGGGCTTGCGCGATGTCAGCAGGCAGCAGATCAGGCCGTGTCGACAGGACTTGTCCAAATTTGATAAATACCGGCCCGAGCTCTTCCAGTGCCAGGCACAGCCGTTCACCCCTGGGGATTTTCCGATAGGCCTTGCGGCTGCCGGGAATCAATCGGAATAAATACGCATAGGGTCGAAAGAGCGGTATTGCAGAGACCATCTCATCGAGATTGTATTTCACGAAAATACGAATGATCCGAAGCAGATGAAAGAAATTTCCCGTCATCTTACATTCCCTGACTGCGAAATCGATCGGGTCAATCTGTCCACTTTCCGCTCGATGCGATCGACTTCCTCACGCAGCCGGTTAACCGCATTTTCATGGCGTTCCATCGCCAAAGGGGTCACAAGCCATCGCTTTTCCTCCTTCAGGTAGTCCCCCAGATTCTCCCGTGTCAAGGCCGCGGATTGAGCCAGCCAGCCATCGATATCCCGGACCACATTGCCCAGTTTTCTGCTTGGCATATCACCGAGGTAGTGGGATAGCAACTCCTCCCAATCCAGATCAAACTGCGCAACAATCCGTTGAAATGCCTGACCGGCTTCCGCATTGCCTTCCATGGTGACCGTTCCTCCGGACAAAACATCGCTTTTTGCGCCCTGGGCCGCCAATCGGATGAAGGCACTGAGCGGCCCGCGCAACAGCACATCGGGGTCGCCATCCACTTTTTCGGCTATTTCAATCCCCTGCTCCCCCGGGAGCATAAACAACGTGAAAACAGGCGCAGTCAGATCAATTCTGATCACGGTCCCCTCCAGCGCTGACAACTTCTCCCTTGTATCCGGATCAAGATCAATCAGTTTTTTGGAAACCCGATCGAGAATTTGATACACAGTCGTCACAGCGAAAACTAAAACTTGAAACCAATATGCAGTGCAACGATCCCACCACTGAGATTATGTACCCTGACTTCGTCAAACCCGGCATCGAGCATCATTCCCTTGAGAGTCTGTTGGTCCGGATGCCGGCGAATCGACTCAACCAGATATTGGTAGCTTTGCTCGTCATTGGCAATGCACTTGCCCATTTTTGGAATGAGCTTGAACGAATACAAATCATAAGCCTTCTGCAACAGCGGTAACACCGGTCTGGAAAACTCAAGGACCAGAAGCCGACCGCCGGTCCGGACAATACGACACATGGATTCCAGTGCCATTGATTTTCGTGTCACATTACGCAATCCGAATGCAATACTGACACAATGGAAGGACTCATCGGGGAAACACAGTCTTTCTGCATCAGCCAAGACAAAAAAACTATGACCGATGATCCCTGCATCAATGATCTTTCTCTTGCCCTGTTCCAGCATCGCAAGATTGATATCGGTCAGCACGAGCCGGCCGGATTGACCCACCTGCCTTGCGAACAGTCTCGACAGATCACCACTCCCTGCTGCAACATCGAGTACCGCGTTCCCCGGCTTCAAACCGCTTTGTGATGCCGCAAAATGCTTCCAGGCCCGATGTATGCCCAATGACATGACATCATTCATCACATCATAACGAGAGGCAACCGACTGGAAAACATGCCCTACCAATCGGCTTTTTTCTGATTCCCGTACCTCGCGAAATCCAAAATGGGTTTGTTTCTCAGACGCGGTTTGGTCCCGAAAGTACGCCACTTGCTTATGACTTGTCCCTAGTCGCCCAGTGCTCTTTCGTATCCCGCAGCCTTCAGGCGATCCAGATAGCGCTGCCAGTTCTGTGCTTGATGCTTGCCCAGCGCATACAGCGTATCCCAGGAAAAAATGCCGGTCGCATGACCATCATCAAATCGAGGCTTGATCGCATAATTGCCCACCGGTTCGATCGTATCAATGTTGACTGACTCCTTCCCGGTCTGGAGTTTTTCTTGCCCGGGACCATGCCCCTGGACTTCCGCCGAGGGTGAATGGACCCTGAGATATTCACAACTCATCTCAAACGAGGCGCCATCATCAAAAGAGACCCTGAGCATTCTGCTTCTCCGGTTCAGCGTAATTTCAGTGGGGTTGTACTGGCTCATCGTGGCATCCTGATGGGGTCGGTTTTCAGGGCAGGCCGTTGCAGTCGACAGGACATTTGCCTCATCTCTTTGCCCCGGAAACCGGCCCGACAGTGCGTGACAGTCGACCGACAAAAGGGGACGGCAACCATCCGGCTCAGGACGGTTTCAGCCAATTGGCCACCTGCTCTGCATAATAGGTCAACACGCCATCACAGCCCGCGCGTTTAAAACTGTTCATCGCCTCCATCACCACGGCTTTCTCTTGTAACCAGCCGTTGTCACAGGCCGCCTTGAGCATGGCATACTCGCCACTGACGTGATAGGCGAACGTCGGTATCCCGAAAGCCGCTTTGGTTCGCCAGACGATGTCCAGATAGGGCAACCCTGGCTTGATCATAATCATGTCGGCTCCCTCGCTGATATCAAGGGCCACTTCCCGAAGGGCTTCATTGCCATTCGCCGGGTCCATCTGATAGCTGGTTTTGTCTGCCTTCGCAAGATTCTTGCTCGACCCGACCGCATGGCGAAACGGTCCATAGTAGCTGGAAGCATACTTGGCGGCATAGGCCAGTATACGAGTATGGCGATAACCGTTTTTCTCCAGTGCACGACGAATGCATCCGACCCGCCCGTCCATCATGTCCGACGGCGCGACCACATCGGCCCCGGCCTGTGCATGTGACAGGGCCTGCTTCACCAAAACCGCGACTGTTTCGTCATTTTCAACATAACCGTGTTGATCGATCAGCCCGTCCTGACCGTGGCTGGTATAGGGGTCCAATGCCACATCGGTCATCACCCCCAACGCCGGCACTGCTTTCTTGATGGCTCTGATGGCTCTTTGGATCAACCCTTCGGCATTCCATGCTTCCTTGGCATCCTCCGACTTGGCATCCTGCGGCGTCACCGGAAAAAGAACAACCGCCGGAATACCCAAATCATGATAGCGTCTGCATTTTTCAACCAGCACATCGGTACTCATTCGCACCACGCCGGGCATCGATGTGATCGCGTCCGTTTCGTTAACACCTTCCATCACAAAAACCGGCTGAATCAGATCATTGACCGTCAGTACATTTTCCTGCATCAATCGCCTGCTGAAACTGTCCCGACGCATCCGACGGGGCCGGACGTCAGGAAAAACGGCCTGTTGGGAAGGATATGCCATCACCTGGATACTGGATTACTTTTTGCGGTTCACCCGTTTTTTCGCCGCTGTTTTTTTCTTGCCCGCAGACCGTCTGCTCGCCACCTTTTTCGAGGCCGTCTTTTTGACCGCTTTCTTTTTGCCGTTGTTACCGGATTTTGCGGCGGGTCGCTTTACCGCCGATTTCCCGGTAGTCTTTTTCGTTTTCCGTGATTGGGAAGCCAGTTTCGATTTTTTCCTCGGTGTTGCCTTCACCGGTTCCGGAATGATCCGGTTGATTTTCCCTCCGGCAATAATGGTCGAATCCTCTTCGCCAATCGACTCTGCTGCCGTCTCCAGTGTCTTGATTTCCAAGGGTCGGATTTCCAGATCGACGATCCCGCAAATTTCTTCGTGTATGTCCCCGATTTCCCCTCGAGCCGAGACCGTCCTGAGCTTGTGCTGGGCCTTATAGTACATGATCAGCGGCGCGGTGCTCTCATGATAAACCTTGATCCGGTTGACCACCACCTCTTCCGTATCATCGCTCCTTGAAACCAAGAGGCCATCACACTTGTCGCAATGCATCTTCGAGACCGGGGGTGAGAAAAATCGGTTGTAGATCGCTCCACACTCCTGACAGATTGTCCGTCCGACGATCCGCTTGACCAGCACATCATCATCGACATCCACGTTGATTGCGATCTGCAGCACCCGACCCAGTATCCCTAACAGTGCATCAAGTGCCTGCGCTTGGGGAATGTTTCTGGGATAACCATCAATAATGTAGCCTCTTTTCGTGTCCCTTGCTCTTAGGCGTTCTTCCAACAGTTTCAAGACAATCTCATCATCAACCAGATTGCCTGAATCCAGTGCCTGCCGTGTCGTCTGATCCAGCGTTTTTGGGGAGGCCGCCGCTTCTCTTAGCAGGTCGCCGGTCGAAATCTGGGGTATACGATACCGTTCTGATAGCAATTTGGCTTGGGTACCCTTACCCGAACCGGGTCCGCCTAGAAGTGCAATTCGCATGACAGTAACTCTCTATTCCATCATTAACGGACAAATTTGGCGGACAGGCCATTCACGGTTCGTACTGTATTTCGACTGCCAATTGACCGGTAATTTATTCATACCTCGATTCAAACCCACCAGAACCACGGTGATATTGTGGACTTAAGAATACTTGTTTTACCGGTTAAATGCCAAGAGATTTTATTATCCGATCATCCGGTCCGCGCCGGAGTGTTCGCTCAGAGGCTTGATAATCAGGCCGGTACAATCGGGTTGCACCCAGTGACCGTCTGTCTCCGGCGATCATCCGCAACCGCTTTCGGCCGCACTCAACCAGACGGACAGGCCATGCAATCAGAACCCATGGGAAGCCCTTGTCGAAACCCGGAATAACCGCTGAACCTTGCGACCGGTTATACGCTGTTTTGCGGGTGCATCGTCGCAAATGACTGTCCGTCAGACCAGTTCGATCAAACCCGCTTCGCGAATTCGGTCCAGTCAACCGTTGGATCACCGCCGGCCAAAAACCATGGATTTAAAATATCCGGTTTATTATAGCTCAAGACCCTGCCGGACAAGTCCGTGATCTGACCGCCGGCAACGGTCAGGACACAATGTGCCGCTGCCGTGTCCCACTCTGAAGTCGGTCCCAAGCGAGGGTAAATATCGGCACGACCCTCTGCGACAAGACAGATCTTGAGCGAACTTCCCATACTGACGCTATCCACTTTATCCGCCATGGTGGCGAGGTTTTGTCGGTAATTGATAACGTGCCTGCCTGCGTGAGAACGACTTTCCACCATGGTAACGCAGGCGGTATCCACTTTTTTCACCTGTATCCTTTCGACAACCTTATCCTCTGTGCACTTGAATGCGCCGACACCTTGTGCGGCATAGTGACTGACCCCTTGAACCGGGGTATGCACCACCCCCAATATGGCCTGTCCCTTTTCAATCAGCGCGATATTCACCGTGAATTCCCCATTTCTCTTGACAAACTCCCGTGTCCCATCAAGCGGATCAACAAGCCAGAATCGATCCCAGTCCGACCTGTTTTCGAACATCCCTTTGGGTGATTCTTCCGACAATACCGGCAAACCGCTATCCATATTCTGCAACCGTGTGATGATCAGTTCATGTGCACGACGATCCGCGACGGTCAGTGGGGAACCATCCTCTTTGACTTCGACCGAAAACCCGTGATCATAAACCGTCAGTATCTCCTTGCCGGCCTCAATCGAAATATCCAATACCTGTTGCAACAGTGCCTTCATCGCCTCAACCACCTGTCGACCAATACCAGTGCCAGTAACACGCGAGGATCATTGATTTGAGGGTGATTCAGCAACTGTTCTATCTGATGACAGGGATAACAACACTGCTCCAGGGGTTCGATTTCGTCGCCGTGCAGCGGTTCAGGATAAAGCGCTCCGGCAAAAAACAAATCCATCCGAAAATTACTGTAATGGGGCATCGTGTGCAGCTCTCGCACATAAACCAGTTCATTTGCACCCAGCCCGATCTCTTCTTTCAATTCCCGTTGTGCCGCCTGTTCTGGCATCTCGCCGGGGTCAACTTTCCCTTTCACAAAACCCAACTCATAGCGGTCTGTTCCCGCCGCATACTCTTTGACCATCACTATCCGGTCATCCAAAACAGGGACGACCATCACCGCCGCACCGAATCCGACAATCCGCTCAAAATGGGCCTGTCGGCCATTCGAAAATTCCAGACCCACCTGTTCAATGGCAAACAGGCGGCTTCTTGTCACCGTATTGATGCCCTTGACTTCCGGTTTGCGGTTCATTTTAGCTCCATCGTTTTTTATCGCCATCTCACTGGGCGATTTGTTCGATCTTCCTGACGCTTACGTGACCGGCCGGATAGGGTGTCACTTGATCATCCCCCGTCTTGACGGATTGATGCCAATCATCGCGCCAGAGTGAGGATGACCTCACCCGTGATGCAACGCATTCAATAGGCATGAGGATAACAAATCCCACTGAACAAGTCCTCATCCCAGTGCCGGCATACCTCGTTCGGTCGTATCGGCCGAACTGCGCAATCACACAGGAAAACCGCCAGACCGCCCCAGCCGCTTGCCAATTACGATGGCATCAAAACGCAATACCACGACCACTTTCGAGTCGTATCAGAACCGTGATGCGGTCTGGCCCGTCACTGGTCTACTCGGGCCCCAATTCCTCCGGAAGAACCAGGTTCAAAACGATGGCGATGAAAGCTGCAGGCAGCAATCCGGAAGTCAAAAGGATTTTTGGGGTAGACGGGAAATGCTGGAGCGCATCGGGTACCAGCTGCAATCCCAGGCCAATGGACAAAGACACTGCGAAAATCACCATGTTCCGTCGATTCCAATTGACGTCGGAGAGCATGGACACACCCGCTGCTGCCACCATTCCGAACATGACAATGACCCCCCCACCAAGTACTTCAATTGGAATGGTGGATATAATCGCACCAATGACGGGAATCAGGCCACAAACAATGAGAAAAATGGCCCCGATGGTCACCACTTTACGGCTCATGATGCCGGTCATGGCAATCAAACCCACGTTCTGTGAGAACGACGTGTTGGGAAGTGCGCCGAAAATCCCGGAAACTGCCGTCCCGAGGCCATCGGCAAAGGTGGCACCCTTGATTTCCTTATCGGTCGCCTCCCGGCCCGCACCACCTTTGGTAATACCGGACACGTCGCCTACCGTCTCAATGGCAGAAATAACCGCCATCAGGCAAAACCCAATGACCGCCGCCATACTGAACTCAAATCCAAAATGAAATGGGTTGGGGAGAGAAAAGAGCGCCGCCTTAGCCACATTTTCGAAATGAACCATTCCCATGAAGTAAGCGACGACATAACCGACAATGAGACCCAGTAAAATCGCCGCGACGGACAGGATACCCCTGGCAAAAAATTTAAATCCCAATGTTGTCAAGATCACGACCAATGCGACGAACCAGTTATTCAGGCTGCCAAATTCGGGTTTGCCCATTGCAGGGACACCGCCGGCCGCATATTGGATGCCTACTTTTATCAGTGAAAGCCCAATCATAGTCACCACCAGACCGGTCACTAATGGGGGGAGCGCAAATCGAATTTTCCCGACGAATGGCGCAAGACATGCGTGGAAGAGTCCACCCACTACCACCCCACACATCAATACCGCCATGGCATCAACCCCCTTCCCCGCAACCAGTGGGATCATAATGGGTAAAAACGCAAAGCTTGTGCCCTGTACGATCGGAAGCCTTGCGCCCACCGGACCCACGCCGATCGTCTGAAACAAAGTGGTAATCCCCGCAAACAGGATTGCCATCTGAATCATATAAATCAGATTAAAGAAGTCAGGCGAGTTGGAACCGAACCCAAAACCCGCTGCCCCCGCAATGATAATTGCCGGGGTGACGTTGCTGACGAACATCGCCAGAACGTGTTGAATACCGAGTGGAACCGCCAAGGACAGCGGCGGTGTGTAGTTGGGGTCTCTAAGTTGCTCGGGGGTTCCGAGTGAAGAATTGTCAGTGACCATTTTATCCTCGCGGTTGGTGAATAGTGTATTGCATGCCTGGGTGCAGTAGCCCGTTGATCTACGTGCTCCAATGATATTCATCCATATTCCAATCATATCATTAGCCGAAATGGGCGGGGTTGCTTTCACTGCCCGCCTCACAGTGTACGAGATGGCCGGCAAAGCAATGCGGTGACACGAGATGCCTGGAAATGAAATGATAAATCCTTCTATAACGATGACGCTGGTGGTTTCTTGAGCATTGTCACAACCGTCACATTGCCGGGACGTTGCCGGAATCGGGAAACGGTGCCAGGCATCGGGGTTGCCTGGGAAAAAACCGGTCATTTTGTAGCACCGAACACCAATGATATAAAAAATATGCGACGGTTTCTGGCTGCGCGAAATCGGGGGCTTGTTGCTTGCCTGGCAAGGATGTCTTCCGGCATCACACCATGAACATGATATGAGGTCTTTCTGTCAGAACGAAGTTCGCACTGGTCGTTAACGAAGGGCCCTATCAACACCCGCCATCGGACACCGCCGACCACTGCATACAGATATCGTCATGGCCGAACAAGAAAATAGCCACACAGGAAAGGGGCGAGAGAGGGTGGCCTTTCGCCAAGCACATCCGACCTGCCGGGTCAGGAGAAAATTCAGGGGAAAGCCCCCGCGAGCGAGTCGATTTATTCAAGCTGATGCAGTATGATCAACCGCAGCATACATAACAACAGTTGAGTCTTGCCGGGGTCGATCGCGTCCATTTCCTTGGCAATGACGCTTGTAGACTTCACGCCGTCGTTCCCAGTATGACAACACCCTCCCCTACCAAAATTTATACCGATCACATCCAGGCAGGCACTTTGCGAGAAGACCCCGCACAACGGGCAGGGATCAAGGCACTTGAGGCGGTCTATCAAACGCTACAAAAACAACCGAAGCACCCCTCAAGCTGGTTCCGTCAATATCTGTTGCCGTCTGAACCGGCGGTCAATGGATTATATCTCTGGGGAGGGGTGGGAACCGGGAAAACCCTGCTGATGGATATTTTTTTTCAGTCGCTTCCCGCCGGATTGGCCAAGCGAATTCATTTTCATCGGTTCATGCAGTCTGTTCACAACCAGAAACACCGGATCAGGCATCAAAGCGATCCCCTCAAAATTATTGCCGGAACACTGGCAAGCAAATACGGTGTCTTGTGCCTTGATGAGTTCACGGTCACTGATATTACCGACGCGATGATCTTGTCAGGCCTGCTGCGATATCTATTTGAGAAAAACATGATACTGGTCGCCACTTCCAATACTGCAATCAACCGGCTTTATCTTGGCGGGTTACAAAGAGAGCGTTTTTTGTGCGCAATCAATCTATTGGAAAAACATACCACACAGATCCGGATCGATAGCGGAACTGATTATCGAATGGCCTACCTGCAAAATGACGGGATCTATCATACTCCCGCAGACGCAAAAGCCAATCAGCTGATCCGTGAGACATTCCAACAACTCGCCGGGATGTATGAGGACAGCAAGCAACAAATCATCCTCTCGGGAAGGACCGTCGATGTCATCTCAACCGGCTCAGGCGTGGTGTGGTTTGATTTCCAGTCATTGTGCATGACAAACCGCTCCCAATCTGACTATATCGAGTTGTCAAAGCGATTCCATACCGTCATCATCTCCAATATTCCGACCCTTGACCAGGATCTTGACGATCCGACAAGACGATTTATCGAATTGATTGATGAACTCTATGATCGCCGTGTCAATCTGATCGTTTCCGCGTCTGCACCGCCCGAATCGCTTTATATCGGGAAGCGACTGGCAGCGCCATTTCAAAGGACGGCCAGTCGATTACGGGAGATGAGTTCTTCGGACTATCTTGCAGACCCCCATTTACAGTGATGACAAATTGCATTCGATTTCGATATACGGAGGCATTCCCACCACCCGCTACTGCAGTATACATCGTAAATGCCCGGTGTCGCTGAGCCTGAAACCGGCTTGCCAACGACAAGGGAACCACTGAAGCCCTGATTGTTTTATGATTCCTTTTCAATACCACTCCCTTATAATTGACATCAAAGTTTCCTTATTCGTAAGACATCATGACCACAAGAGACATCATCAGCACCCCCCATGCACCGAGCGCGATCGGGCCTTATTCACAGGCAGTCAAGGTTGACAAAACTGTCTATATCTCCGGGCAAATTCCCCTCGATCCGGAAACCATGGAGGTTGTTGACGACTCGTTCACCGCGGCTGCACACCAGGTTTTCACCAACCTCAAAGCCGTTGCACAGGCCGCAGGGGGTGAACTCTCGGATGTCGTTAAACTCAATATCTTCCTGACCGACCTAGGTCATTTTTCTGACGTGAATGAAGTGATGCAACAGTACTTTTGTGCGCCTTATCCGGCGCGTGCCGCAGTCGGTGTGGCGAGTTTGCCGAAAAACGTGCCGCTCGAAATCGAAGCCATTCTTGTATTGGGATAACTCCATTACCGCTCATCCGTTACAGCAGCTTAAGGGAATCGGACCGAAGCTCGTCACCAGACTTGAAAAACTGGGAATCAAGCAACCCAGTGATCTGCTTTTCCATCTGCCCTACCGATACCAAGATCGAACCCGGATCACACCGATCTGTAACCTGGCGGTGGGCGATAGCGGTGTCATCGTCGGCCGTATAATGGGGGTAGACATTCGAATCGGTCGACGACGAAGTCTTCAGATTATCGTTTCAGACGATACGGGACCCCTGCTTCTCCGATTTTTTCATTTCAGTCGGCCCCAGCAAAAGGCTTTCCGGCAAGGCGCATGGATTCACTGTTTCGGAGAGGTCAGATGGGGGGCTCACGGCCATGAAATGGTGCATCCCGAGTATCGCCTCCACCCGTCTCCGCCCAAGGACGTGACTGAAAAGTCACTCACGCCGATCTATCCGACCACAGAAGGAATCAGTTCCGTTTCGATCCGAAAACTGGTCGATCTGGCGTTTGGCAAAGAACTGCCGCACCTCGCTGAAGTACTCCCCAAGTCGATTCAGGCACAGTTTGGTCTGATGCCGATTCGCAGCGCACTGCAGACGGCCCATTACCCGCCGGGCAATACCGATACACAGGCACTGATGACGGGCGTTCACCCGGCGCTGCAACGTCTTGCAATCGAAGAACTCCTCGCACATCACCTTGCTTTTTACCTGCTTCGTCAGCGCCGTGCCCGACTGTCAGCCCCTGCCTTTCACGATCAGGCCGTTTCCTGGCGGCGTCTTAAAGCACAGCTGTCCTTTCAACTGACCGGCGCCCAGCATCGTGTCATCAAGGAAGTCTTTGAGGATGTTGCCAAAGCCCCTCCCTGCAAGCGATTGATTCAAGGTGATGTGGGATCCGGCAAGACCGTGGTGGCCGCCGCGGCCGCACTACTGGCGATTGATAATGGCTATCAGGTCGCGCTGATGGCACCCACCGAGCTGCTTGCAGAACAGCATCGTCAGACGTTTGTCAACTGGTTTTCCCCGCTGGGTATCACCGTGGAATGGCTGACCGGGAAACGAAGCGGAGCAGATCGCACAACGGCGTTGTCCAGAATCTCGTCCGGTACAGTGAAAATGATCGTCGGGACACATGCATTGTTTCAACAGGATGTCGAGTTTGCCCGACTGGGACTCATCGTCATCGATGAACAACACCGTTTTGGCGTCGATCAGAGACTGGCGCTGAGCAACAAGCATGTGGAAACCGATTTGCCGCCCCACCAGCTGATCATGAGTGCCACGCCGATCCCCCGCTCATTGGCAATGATATTTTATGCCGATCTGGATGTGTCGAACATTGATCAACTGCCGCCGGGTAGAAAATCCATACGCACGGTGGTGGTCCCCGACACTCGACGAGATGAAATCGCGCTTCGGGTTCAATCTGTCTGTCAATCAGGTCAACAGGTATACTGGGTCTGTCCTCTTATTGACGAATCTGACAAGCTGCAGGCCCAGGCCGCCACCATCATCTGCAAACGACTGCAGCAGATGCTTTCTAAACTACGAATCACACTGGTGCATGGACGAATGAAATCGACCGAAAAGGAAGCCATCATGGAACAGTTTGTCGAAGGACAGATTGATGTACTGGTCGCAACGACCGTCGTTGAAGTGGGCGTAGATGTACCCAATGCCAGTTTAATGATCATAGAGAATGCCGAAAGACTGGGACTGGCTCAATTGCATCAGCTCCGGGGAAGGGTTGGCAGGGGGCACCACCAGAGCGCTTGCGTATTGATGTACCAATCGCCACTGCCTCAATCGGCAAAAGACCGCTTATCAATCATTCGCAAGATCAATGACGGTTTCACGATTGCACAAAAAGATCTGGAACAACGCGGTCCTGGCGAGTTATTGGGAACCCGGCAGACCGGAGTCCAACAGCTGAAAGTAGCGAATATCGTACGTGATACACACCTGTACCCCTTGGTCGAGGAAATCGCCCGTCAAATCAAAGACCGCTATCCTGAGGCAACACAGCCCATCATACAGCGCTGGATGACCGACCAGATCCACTATGCCAACGTATGAATCATGAATTGGCTGGACCGAGTACATGTCTATCTGCGACTCATGCGAATGGATCGCCCTATCGGTACCTTTCTTCTACTGTGGCCCACATTATGGGCCCTGTGGCTGGCCGGCCGGGGGCAGCCGGACCCTGACACCGTCGTCCTATTCATTGTCGGAACCTTTGTCATGCGGGCCGCCGGCTGCGTTGTGAATGACTTCGCTGACAGAAAATATGACCCCCACGTCAAGCGAACCCGGGATCGGCCCCTTGCCACCGGAGAAGCCACTGCCACACAGGCGATTTTGCTGTTCACCGGTTTGCTGTGCATCGCCTTTCTCCTGGTATTGAAGCTCAATTGGCTGACGGTTCTCCTGGCCTTTCCGGCCGTGGTCATTGTGATTCTGTATCCCTTTACTAAACGGGTTACGCAACTCCCCCAACTGGTTCTTGGGGTCGCTTTTTCCTGGGGAATCCCGATGGCCTATGCGGCACTCACCAACACGCTGCCGCTGGAGGCATGGTGGGTATTTGCCGCAAACTTCTGCTGGATCGTCGCCTACGACACACAGTATGCCATGGTAGACCGGGATGATGATCTGACCGTTGGCGTCAAATCCACCGCAATCCTCTTTGGCCGATTTGACAACCTGATTGTCGGACTCTTTCACTGTGCCACCCTGGTCCTGCTGGCACTTTTTGGCTGGTATAAAGCACTCTCATGGCATTACTATCTCGGACTCTTGCTGGCTGGATGCTTTGCTGTGTATCAGCAAGGACTGTGCAAGGAACGCCGCAGAGAACATTGTTTTCGCGCGTTCTTGAATAACAACTGGTTCGGTGCAATGGTGTTTTTAGGTATTGTGTTGAGTTCAATCGTCTCTGACTGATCAATGTCGCGTACATTCCCGGGATGATGGCGGTCACACTGTGTTCCTCACCCGGCGTTCCATTGACCCCACCGACCCCGCCGATGGTCGCCACTTCGCCGCAACGGACGATGAAACGGGAATTCGCTGATACTGAAGTTCGCTGATACTATGCATTGTTCCGATTTATCGGTATTCTATGACCAAGAATCTGCCGACACATCACGATGACACCCCGGCAAAGAGAGTGCATCCAAATTCAAATGATCCAAGTCGATCCCATTAAATATTGCAGCCATTGCGGTGCAACCGTTTCACTCAAAATCCCTGATGGCGACAATCGTTTACGGCATGTCTGTGACCGCTGTGAAATGATCCATTACCAGAATCCCAAGATTGTTACCGGTTGCATTCCCGTGTGGAAAGATCGTATCTTGCTGTGCAAGCGGGCCATTGAACCGCGCAAGGGATACTGGACCCTTCCGGCGGGCTTTCTTGAAAACGGAGAAACCATTGAGGAAGGGGCCGCAAGAGAAACCCGGGAGGAGGCCTGTGCCGACCTGTCCAATCAGCGCCTGTATGCCCTTTTCAATCTGCCTCACATCAATCAGGTCTATCTCATGTTCCGGGCCGATCTGGTTTCAGGGACCGGATTTGGCATCGGGGCAGAAAGTCTGGATGTCAGATTATTTTCAGAATCCCAAATTCCCTGGGACGAGATTGCCTTTAAAGTCATGTATCTGACGCTGGACCGCTATCTGCAGGAACGCAAGATCGGACAATTTCATTTCAAGAGTCATACTGTGGCCAGCAATCGCCCCCCCCGGTCCGCATCCTGACCGGGGCAAAACAAGGCGCCACGCGGGTCATTTTAGTCGATTGTGTTCGTTTTTTATCAAAGTCCATCGAGCCGGGACTGTGTACGGCAAGTTATACACAGATGGCAGATTGATACCCTAAAACAGTGCAGATAGAGTGACTAGTTCCGATTTTTTTTAAAAGATGAACTTTATCTTATTGATATATAGTTATTATTAATTATTTTTTTCATTTTTCTCCAAAATTGACCTCGATTCTTCAAAGACCAGGCGAACTGCACCGGGACAAGGTTATACACAAAGTTATCCACAGGCTGTTCGGACGTTTATCCTGTCGCCGAGTCACATAACACGACCCTCTTGAAGGAACCCATCGTTGATTCAAACAAGAATACGACACAATCATCCGCCCAGTTGGTCGGACACCGGCGATATAATGGCGGACTTCGTCCATCCGGTCGGAGTGGAAAATCCAATTCACCACCTGCTTGATGAATCAGCACGAAACGAACAGCAAAGGCGGGAAAGCATCCCGGGTACTGCAAGTCGCGGTACCGGTCCCTGTGCGACGGGCGTTTGACTATCAGTCCAAGGAAGTCCTCTGCCCCGGTACGAGAGTGCTTGTCCCCTTCGGGCCACGTCGTCTGACGGGTATCGTCATCTCGGCCAATCCGTCATCGTATTGTGGGTCTCTTTTGGACATCACCCGGCAACTTGACGACGTCCCTGCCATCCCGTCCACCCTGTTTGATTTGATCACCTGGTCTGCCCAGTATTACCATCACCCGGTCGGTGAGGTCTTCCACGCAGCCCTGCCTGCGGTCCTCAGGGCATCACGAACCCTTTTCGACCCAACGGTTGAACAACATTACCGCGTTTGTCCCGATTTTTGTGAACAGAAAATCGGTACATCGCTGGCACGGGCACCCAAGCAAAAGCAGCTTTTGACCCTGTTGAAAGATCGCGGATGGGTCGCCGCATCAGCGATCCCTTCCTCTTTTTCCAGCGATACGATCCGAAGATTGCTGGACAAGCATCTGATAGAGACTTCGCAAAAACCCATCGACACCCCTCTTGAAGCACCCGTCAGCACGCCCTCTATCGAGCTGACCGCAGAACAAACGCATGCCTGTGCTCGAATCGGGAAAGATCACGGCCGATACACGCCGTATTTGTTACAGGGCATTACCGGAAGTGGAAAGACCGAGGTCTATCTGGAAATTGCGGAACAGGTGCTCAATCTGGGAAAACAAATTTTGGTCCTGGTGCCGGAAATTGCCCTCACCTCCCAACTCATCAAAAGATTCACGGTGAGATTCGGTCAACGTGTGGGGGTTATCCATTCGGGCTTACCGCCGGCCAAGCGTTACCGCGTCTGGTGGAATGCACGGGCCGGACGGACCGCAATCGTGTTGGGTACCCGGTCGGCGGTGTTCACACCGCTTAAAAATCCGGGGTTGATCATTGTCGATGAAGAACATGACCATTCGTTCAAACAACAGGACACTTTCAGATATCATGCCAGAGACATTGCCGTAAAACGGGCAAGCATCGAGGACATTCCCATTGTGCTGGGTTCGGCCACGCCCTCAATGGAATCCAGCTTCAATGCACGAAAGGGGCGTTACCAGCAGATCAATCTGACGCATCGGGCGGGCATTTCTTCGCTCCCGACCGTGCGTACCATCGACATCAAAAGAATCCCGGTACAAAACGGAATTTCTCATTCGTTAATTTCGGAGATCAAACAGCAGCTAGAGCGTCAACAGCAGACCATCTTGTACCTTAACCGACGGGGCTTCTCGCCGGTGGTCCAGTGCTCACAGTGCGGTTGGCAGGCGCTTTGCCATCGGTGCGATGCCCGCTTGGTCTATCATCGAACAACGCAACAGTTTCGCTGTCATCATTGCCAGAGCACCAACAACAAATATGATCATTGTCCGCAATGCGGTTGCAAACTTTTTTTTGCCGGTATCGGTACCCAGCGGATCGAGAAAATGCTTTCAGCGCAGTTTCCGGATGCCCGTATATCAAGAATTGACCGCGATGAGCTGACCACGGAAAAAAGACTGGCGAGCGAGCTTGAAAAAATCGCCGACAGAAAAGTGGACATCATTATCGGAACCCAACTGATCACCAAAGGACATGACTTCCCCTTCGTGACCCTGGTCGGCGTTATCAACTCTGATCAATACCTCTACAGTACGGATTTTCGTTCTTCGGAATCGCTTTTCCAACAACTGGTTCAAGTCTCCGGGCGCGCGGGTCGAAGTACCCTGCCCGGCAGAGTGTTGATACAGACCGCCTATCCGGACAATCAATACTTTGCATTTATCCAATCGCAAAATTACCCGCACTTTAGTGATCATTGTCTGAATGAACGACAGGCTGCCCGATTTCCTCCTTTTTGTCATCTTGCACTGTGGCGGGCAGAAACCCCCAAACAGCATGCCGCACTGCGTTTCCTGGAATCTGTTAAAAAAATCGGCGAAAACGCCAGGGACAAATGGAACTGTCAGGATCTGCATATCATGGACCCTGTCCCTTCTCCCATGGAGAAACTGGAAGGGCGATACCGGTCCCAATTACTGGTCAAGAGCCCAAACCGAAACACGCTGCATCGCTTGCTGAAAATTTGGTTGATTGAGGTCGAATCATCGAAACTGGCGAAAACGGTCAGATGGTCTATTGATATTGATCCAATGGAAATGTATTAAGTAGGGAGTGATATCCTTCAACACCCAAAACCAATAACCTCCGACAAGGAGGGCTTCAGGTGCAGTAGAGAGCATCGCGTGACCGTATATTGCTGATGTCCCTTAAGGCATCGAAGTATATAATTCCCGATTTAAGATAAAAGTGATCGTTGCCGATAAGAGGGTATCGATCAAGACAGAACACTGGTTAATCCACTAGAGGGATACGATACCGATGGTGAAGTCTCTTACAATGACACAACCCGACGACTGGCATGTGCACCTCAGAGAGGGCAGGCTGATGCAATGTGTGGCGCCGTTCACGGCGATGCAATTTGGACGTGCCTTGATCATGCCTAATCTGACTCCCCCCGTAGCCACTGCCAGACAGGCGATAAAATACCGTCAGTCCATTCTTGGCTGCTTGCCATCTGACACGACCTTTGATCCCAAGATGTCGATTTATCTCACCGACAATACCCGCGTTGAAGAAGTCATCGCCGTTGCTGAATCCGAACATTTGCTGGGGTTTAAACTGTATCCCGCCGGTGCAACCACCAATTCCGATACCGGGGTAACCAACGTCAGCAAGCTGATGCCGGTTTTCGAAAAGATGGCAGCATACAAGGTGGCCCTCCAAATCCATGGTGAAGTCACCGATACGCACATCGACCTTTTTGATCGTGAAGCGGCTTTTATTGAACAGGTTCTGCAACCGCTGCACCAGGAAATTCCTGACCTGAAGGTTGTGCTAGAGCATATTACAACCCAACAAGGCGTCGCATTCGTCCAACAGACTGACGAGCACATTGGGGGCACGATCACCCCTCAGCACCTGATGTATAACCGCAATGCGCTATTCAACGGTGGAATCCGGCCACATTTATACTGCCTGCCGGTTCTAAAACGGGAAGCTCACCGTCAGGCATTGGTGAATGCCGCCGTGAGCGGCGACCGGTCGTTCTTTCTTGGTACGGACAGTGCGCCACATACTCGGACGATGAAAGAAAGCGCCTGCGGGTGCGCCGGTATATTCTCGGCCCATGCGGCCATCGAATTTTATGCCGAGATCTTTGAACAGGCGGGTGCATTGGACCGACTCGAGGGATTTGCCAGCCATCACGGGGCTGATTTTTACGGCCTGCCCCGAAACCGCCAACAAATCACCCTGAGCAAGGAGCCACATGATCTTCCCGAGTCCATTGCCCCGGGTTCACCCTCTGATGACAATGAAACCATCATTCCATTGATGGCGGGTGAGTCGATAACCTGGAAGATGCGAAAACCGCATTCAAGCCCCGTGTAACCATCGCCGACCAGGTCGACACAATCCACATGACAAAAATGAAAAACCCTTGCGCTGTGATGAGAGCCTAGAATCCCTTGTTCGTTCTCTGCTCACTACAGATCGTCACCATTCCACAGATGAACGTATCAATGCCTCAATCCGGTTACAGACGGTCCTCGGCGATCACCACTTCCGCATGATGCCGTAAGTGACCGATTAACTGCTGTACCGACTCCGACCCTTCGCGATCGAGTAATTGTTGGACCAGGAGGTTCTTGCGGTATTCATCGACACTGTCGGGGTCCCCAAGCTCAACATTTTTCAACACATAAACGGCATAGCCACCTTCAGCGAGTTCAAGACCGCCAACGTGAATTTGACCCGCTTGCGGCACCGGATGTGAAAACACGGCCTCACCCAAGTCAAACAACTCGACCGGAATATCCTGCCGCAGGCCCGGCAATACCTGCAATGCCAATTGATTTTTTTCGACAAGATCACGCCAACTTTGGTCGTTGCTCCGTGGACCGAGCGCCGCCACAAACTGTTCGCCTTGACGTATCGCTTCTTGTCTCGATTTGTCGGTTAACAGGATTTCGACAATTTCATCCCTCACTTCATTGAGTCCCTTGGTGCGGACCGGCTGATACGCGCTTCTTTGCACCGCAATCAGCTTGTCAAATCCGATTTCGATGGCCTGACTGACCAACCCTTCATCCCTGACCTCTTCGGAAAAAGCAGCCCGACGAACCGCCAGATCGGCCGCCACCCCTTCCCCCTGATCCAGTGAAAACCAGTCACTTGAAAAAATGGGCAGATTCAATTCATCCGCTGTCGTTGCAAGACTTTCCGGATACTCAAACACCAGATTCTGAAAGGACTCGGCCAGTTCGGAAAACAGGTTTTCAGCCTCCAGTTGCCGAGTCTCCAGCCGGACCTGCTCTCTCACTTCGTCCAATGTCTGCTGTTGAGCCGGCTTCAAGTCAGTAAGCTGAATGATGTGAAATCCGAAAGGTGATTCAACCAACCCCCTGACTTCTCCCGGATCCATCGCAAAGACCGCTTCTTCAAACGGCTGAACCATCTGGCCCCGAGCAATCACGCCAAGATCCCCGCCATTTGATTTTGAACCGAGATCATCGGAAAAGGTTTCAGCCAACTGGGCAAAGGATTCGCCCGACTGGGCCCGTTGCAAGACGGACTCCGCTTTTCGTCGTATCGTCTCCTTTTCTTCTTCCGTCGCTGTGCGGTTGACCT
Organism: Candidatus Poriferihabitaceae bacterium; assembly: GCA_965214625.1. GTDB lineage: Bacteria > Pseudomonadota > Gammaproteobacteria > Arenicellales > Poriferihabitantaceae. The sequence continues at coordinate 1,291,281 of OZ243962.1, forward strand.
CAAAAAGAATATGACGTGCCGCTCGACTCTCTGCCTGCTTGTACCGCTCACTGTTTTGTTCGTAGGTGAGCCTGATTTGTTCCTCATCGGGCTCAATGGACTCACTCAGTACCGCGACACTCAACTCGACATAGTCCACCTGCATCTTTTCGGGCACTTGGAATCGATCCGGGTTGTCTTGGTAATATCGTTCGATCTCGGTGTCTTCAACCCGAAAGTCATCCTTATACTGAGCCGCCTCAATCAACACATACTCGGCCTCACGATGTTGCGTATCCAGACTAAACAGCCTGTCGCGTTCAAGATTCGTCAAAAAAGCGGACCCGATAAGGCCTGTCATCAGTTGGGGTATCGTCCCTTGCTGTCTTTGTGATTCCTCGAAAGACTGCGGAGAGAGTCCATTGGCCGACAGGATATCCAGATAAAGCGATTCGCTAAACTGTCCATCTTCCCAAAACGCCGGATTGGTCGCGATCAGTTGACTCAACTGGCCATCTGAAATTCGATAGTTCTGATCCCTGACATAGGTTTCAAGCAACTGTTCATCAATGAGTCCATCAAGCACCCTTGATTTAGTTTCCGGACGATCCAATATCGTCGCCGCGAAGTCACTGCCATACTCCTGTATCATCGCTTGCCGTTGTCTGGAAAGCGCGTTTTGATATTCGTAAAGCGATATTTCGGCGCCATTAACGGTCGCAACTGGCTCGGCATCTTCGCCTTCGAAGTAGGACTGAATCCCCCAAAGCGCAAAAGGGATGGTGATCAGAATAACAATCACCCAGGCGATCCAACCGGTTGCGCGATTTCGAATTTCACTCAGCATGACTGACCCTGTTCATCTATTGCACTCTACATACACCTTGTCAACCACCACCCGGTTGTGTGCATGCTTCCACACCGTCATTGCACGCGGTGCCCGTGGCCATCCCAGTAGCCCCGCCGATCGAATCAGTGCTTGGTTCAATGCACATCCAAGATCACATATACGGCACCGCACCGTCTGCGTTGCGGTAGGGCGATATGGGTTTGCCGAACGACACAGCAGACAACCGAAACCCACTATGCTCGGGAGGTTTCCTCAACAACGATCATTGCATGACGATAAGTGGCGGAGCGGACGGGACTCGAACCCGCGACCCCCGGCGTGACAGGCCGGTATTCTAACCAAACTGAACTACCGCTCCAAAAACTGGTGGGCGCTGCAGGGCTCGAACCTGCGACCCTCGCCTTGTAAGGGCGATGCTCTCCCAACTGAGCTAAGCGCCCGGAAAAGCGCGCTAGTTTACGGCATCCTTCAAACCTTTGCCAGCCTTGAATTTGGGCAGCCGGGTTGCCGCGATATTAATCGTTTCTCCGGTGCGGGGGTTACGACCAGCACGAGCTGCTCGGTCACTGACAGAAAACGTCCCAAAACCAATCAGTGAGACGGAATCACCATTGGACAATGCATTGGTGATCGCATCAAACACGGCATCAACCGCATTCGCCGCATTTGCTTTGGATAAATCGGCACCCGATGCGACGGCATCGACCAGGTCTGTTTTGTTCATAATCTTTAATTTCCTCTTCTCTTGGGTTCAACTTATTTTTATGGGATACGGGCTACCACTTCGGGTGCATCCTGGTTTATTTCCACAAGCTGGATTCATCACCCACAACCAATCCCGATTTTATCAGACAAAATGTACTTCTAACCGCCCCATCACAATGGTAATGATAATAAATCTACCATACCAAAAGCAACCGCAACGGGACGGTCTTGCTACAGACCTTGTCAGACTTCTTTAAAATATTGCGAATCAAACAATCGACAACACATTGCTATGAACGCGCTCCATATTACCGTCACACGCCGCCAATTGACTGATTTATCAGTGCCCTTAGAAAGGGTTTTTCCCTAGGCAGCAGGTCTCAATGGGCAATGACACCGGACAGCGATTCGTTGCTTTTCGTTTGAACATCTTCCTCCACAACGTGTTTCTTTTCCACCTCGTCACGCGGGGAACTTTCCAATGCCAGTTCAATCACCTCATCAATCCATTTGACTGATTTGATAGTCACCTGCTGTCGGATATTCCTGGGAAGCTCCTGTAATTCCCGAACATTGTCTTCCGGGATAATCACAAGCTTCACCCCGGCACGGTGAGCCGCAAGCAATTTTTCCTTGAGCCCGCCAATCGGCAGCACCTCGCCGCGAAGCGTGATTTCCCCGGTCATGGCCACCCCGGACAGAACCGGAATCTGCGTCAACGCAGAGACGATCGCCGTACACATCCCAATCCCGGCGCTCGGTCCATCCTTCGGTGTTGCCCCTTCTGGCACATGAATATGGATATCTTTGTTTTGATAGAACTCGCCGTCAATGCCCCACTGGACACTGCGACTTCGCACAAGACTGATCGCCGTGGTAATCGATTCCTGCATCACATTACCGAGCTTGCCGGTATACGCATGTTTGCCCTTGCCCGGCATGATGGCCGATTCGATATTCAGTAACTCACCGCCAAACTCGGTCCAGGCCAGCCCGATCACTTGGCCAATCTTATTGTCCGTCTCGAGTTCATTTTTTCGAAATCGCTTGACGCCCAAGAACTTGTCAAGGTTTTTTGGTGTCACCGTGATACTTTTCCGCGTCTTGTCAAACAACAACTCCTTGACTGCTTTTCGATAAATTTTTGCGATTTCCCTTTCGAGATTGCGAACACCCGCCTCTCTCGTATAAGCCGCGATGATCTGCTTGACCGCATTGCCACTGATACGGACTTCGCTCTGCTTCAGTCCATTGTTCTGGCGTTGTTTGGGTAGCAGATAACGATCTGCGATTTCACACTTCTCTTCCTCGGTATAGCCCGATATCCGAATCACCTCCATCCTGTCCAATAAGGGGGGCGGAATGTCCAGTGTATTCGCCGTGGCAATGAACATGACATCGGACAGATCGTAATCGACTTCGATATAGTGATCGACAAACACATGGTTTTGCTCCGGGTCCAGCACTTCAAGCAAGGCGGATGACGGGTCTCCCCGAAAGTCCATCGACATTTTGTCGACTTCGTCCAGCATAAACAGGGGATTTTTCTTTTTCGCTTTCGCCAGATTCTGAATGATCTTGCCCGGCATTGACCCAATATACGTCCGTCGATGTCCTCTGATCTCGGACTCATCGCGCACGCCTCCCAACGACATCCTGATAAACTGCCGGTTGGTCGCCCGGGCGATCGACTCACCCAACGAGGTCTTGCCCACGCCGGGCGGGCCCACCAGGCACAAAATGGCCGCTTTGGATTTTTTGACCCGCTTTTGAACCGCTAGGTATTCCAATATCCGATCCTTGACCTTTTCAAGGCCATAGTGATCATCATCCAGAATTTTCTGGGCTTTGTTCAAGTCTTGTGAGATACGGCTCTTTTGTTTCCAGGGAAGTGCCAAGAGCCAGTCAATATAGTTTCGTACAACGGTCGCCTCCGCGGACATCGGCGACATCATCTTCAGTTTTCTAAGCTCGTTGCCCGCTTTTTCCGCCGCTTCTGCGGACATGCCTGACTCTTCAATCTTTCGGGCAAGATATTCGACTTCCTTGACTCCTTCATCCGCATCGCCCAGCTCTTTTTGGATCGCCTTTATTTTCTCGTTGAGAATGTATTCCTTTTGTCCCTTTTCCATCTGTTTCTTGACCCGCGAGCGGATTCTTTTTTCCACCTGCAGAAATTCAATTTCTTCATCCATGATCCCAAGGAGGCATTCAAGCCGCTCATTGGCATCGACCAGTTCCAAAATGGCCTGTTTTCTCTCATTCTCCAGGTTCAGATGCGCAGCCACCGTATCTGCAAGCTGGTCGGAAGATTCAATGCCGGATAACGACGTCAATATCTCGGGGGGGATTTTTGGATTCAGTTCAACATACTTTTCGAACTCGGCAGATACCGCCCGGGCCAACATATTTGCCTCACGAGACGGCGGTACCTGATCCGTCAGGACAGTCACTTCCGCCAACAGGCCGCTTTGCTTGCTCCTTGTCTTGTGGGTGTAACGAACGATACTCGCTCGCTGCTCGCCTTCCACCAGCACCTTGACCGTTCCATCGGGCATCTTCAGCATTTGAAGAATGGATGAAATGGTGCCCACACGATAAATCTGTGTCACAGTCGGGGAGGCCTCCTTGGCATCCTTTTGGGCCACCAGCATGATACGTTTGCTAACCGACGCCATGGCCACTTCCAGCGCCTTGATTGATTTTGGCCGCCCCACGAACAAGGGAATCACCATATGAGGGAAAACCACTACATCGCGCAATGGCAAGACCGGAAGTTCCAGCATTGGCGAATCAGTCCAGGTTGTCATAGTCGATCTTCGGGATGCATAACCCGCCTCCGGTCCGTCACCCTTTTTGTTGATGGCCGCATTGTGTTCGAGAAATCACTTATAAAATTATGAAATTTGATGCAGGACAACCGCATCACAGATGCGGATCAGTGGTTCTGTTCTTGGCAACTACCCACTGTTTCTGCCTGGACATCAAGAACCCGCATTTGCCGTTTTCTTGCTCTTGTCCTTTTCGTACACATACAACGGACGGGCCCCTTCCGTGATCACTGAGCCATCTACAATGACTTTCCGCACATAATCAATGGAAGGCAATTCATACATCGTTTCGATCAGTGCATTTTCCATGATTGACCGTAATCCCCGTGCGCCGGATTTGCGCTCCATCGCTTTTTTGGCAATCTGGCGTAACGCATCCTCCCGAAACTCGAGTTCGACGCCCTCATAATCGAATAATTTCCGATACTGCTTGGTTAATGCATTCTTGGGTTCGACCAATATCCGTACCAGTGATTCCTCCTCCAGCTGTTCCAATATCGCCACCACCGGCAGACGGCCGACGAATTCCGGAATCAATCCATACTTGATTAAATCTTCAGGCTCCAGTTGGGCCAACAGTTCACTCGATCGCTCATCGGCTGACTTTTCCTTGATATCGGCACTGAACCCGATACCCGATTTCTCTGTCCGTTCGCGAATAATTTTCTCCATGCCCGCAAATGCTCCGCCGCAAATAAACAAGATATTGCGTGTGTCAACCTGGAGAAATTCCTGCTGCGGATGCTTTCTGCCACCTTGAGGCGGGATCGAGGCAACCGTCCCTTCAATCAATTTCAATAAGGCCTGTTGCACACCCTCGCCCGAAACATCCCGGGTGATCGAAGGGTTTTCAGACTTTCGGGAAATTTTGTCGATCTCATCAATGTAGACAATCCCCAACTCCGCCTCTTCTGTTTTGTATTCACAGGTCTGAAGCAATTTCTGAATGATATTCTCGACATCCTCTCCCACATACCCCGCTTCGGTCAACGTCGTTGCATCGGCAATCGTGAACGGGACATTGAGTTGTTTCGCCAGCGTCTCGGCAAGCAGCGTCTTCCCCGAACCGGTCGGACCAACCAGCAGAATGTTGCTTTTTGAAATATCGACCTCCGAAGCCACCGCCCCCTTTGTCTCGCTTTCAATCCTTTTATAGTGGTTATAAACCGCGACCGAAAGGGTTTTCTTGGCCGCTTGCTGACCAATCACATAATCATCCAAAATAGCATGGATTTGCTGAGGTTTGGGGAATGCGGCACTGCGCTCCGTGACACTGACATTGTCCGTATTTTCTTCACGAATGATCTCATTGCACAGGTCGACACATTCATCGCAGATGAACACCGAAGGGCCGGCAATCAACTTCCTCACCTCGTGCTGGCTCTTGCCACAAAATGAGCAGTACAGTAGTTTGTCACCCTTGTTCGAATTGCGCTTGTCTGCCATTGTATTATCAGTCAGTGAACCACCTCAGGATAGATTGCAGGGTTTAGGCGCTTTTTTCAAGTGTTTTTTGTGACGGTTCGTCATCCGCTAATCGCGTTTTGACAGGACGGAATCGATCAAACCGTAATTTTGGGCCTCATTCGCGCTCATGAAATTGTCCCGATCCGTATCCACCTTGATCTTTTTCATGGTCTTGCCCGTCCGGTCTGACAGTATCTGGTTGAGCCTTTCGCGCATCCTGAGTATCTCCTGGGTATGAATTTCGATATCCGTTGCCTGTCCCTGGGCTCCCCCCATCGGCTGGTGAATCATGATCCGCGAATGCGGCAGCGCATGTCGCTTGCCGGTCGCCCCGCCCGCCAGAATCACGGCCGCCATACTCGCCGCCTGGCCAATACACACAGTACTGATATCGGGCCTGACAAACTGCATGGTATCGTAAATCGCCATACCGGAAGATACCTGCCCTCCCGGACTGTTGATATAAAGTGAAATATCCTTTTCCGAATTTTCAGACTCCAGAAACAACATTTGTGCAACGATCAAATTGGCCATATGGTCCTCGACCTGACCGACCATGAAGATGACGCGTTCCTTCAGCAGGCGGGAATAAATATCGTATGCCCGCTCCCCCCGTCCGGTGGACTCGACCACCATCGGCACCAATCCAAGGTCAACCACTTCTTTACTGCCCCTGCTTTGCATACTGTCTGTCCCGAATATTTGAACGTGGTGGAGTCTATTCAGCCTGTTGCGGGCGCATGAATGCCTGAAATGAGACTGTTTTGTCTTCTCTGTCAGCGGTATCGAGCATCGTTTCAACCAGCTGTTCTTCAAGCACCTCGGCCTCAAGTCGCTCCAGTGACGCCTTGTCTGAATAGTACCAGTTGACAAAGGCCTCCGCATCCTCGTAACCGCTTGCCATCTCCTCGACCCTTGCTCTTACTTTGGCGGCATCCAGTTTGATGGCAAATTTCTTGATTATTTCCTGGGCAACCAGTGACAGGGTCACATTTTTTTTGGCTGTCTCCACATGGTCATCCCGATCAACGTCCTGATCCTTCAATCCCATACTGGACAATCGGTCTTGCGTGATTTTGACAATCCGGTCCAGTTCCGTTTCCAGGAAGCTTTTGGGAATCTCGATCTGGTTGATCGAATACAGCGCATCCATCACCCGGCCTCGGATATCGGTGCGCAGTTTGGTCGCCAGTTCCCGATTCATGCTGGCCTCAATCTCCTCTTTCAATTTTGCCAACCCACCTTCCTTGATGCCCATTTTCACGGCGAACTCGTCATTCGGTTCCGGAATGACCGGTTTTTCCACTCCCTTGACATGCACGCTGAAGACAATCTCCTTGCCTGCCCGTGTCCTGTCCGGGTGGTTTTCGGGAAACATACAGGCAATGGTTTTGGTTTCTTCCGCTTTCATACCGGTTAACCCGGTCTCAAATTCCGGGAACGTCTCTCCCTTGCCGAGCACCAAGATGTGATCTTCTGCCTGCCCATTTTGAACAATTTCACCCTCCATCCGGCCCGTATAATCAATCGTGAGCCGGTCACCGGTTTGCGAGCCACCGTCTCGGGTCTCATAATCGGCATTGCGCTCCCTGATCTCCTTCAAAGTGATGTCAATATCCTCCGGCGTGACCTGGCATGACGGCACCTCGACCGACTGCCCCTCCAACGTCGGACAAGGAATCTCCGGAAACAACTCAATCGTTGCCGTGTACTCGAGGTTTTTCCCGGGTTCATAGGGTGTCGGATCAATCGAAATCAACCCTGCCGGCTGCATATTCTCCTGGCCGAGGGCTTGTTGGTAACTGGAGGAAATCGTGTCCGTCACCACTTCGTGCGTGACTTGCGGCGTATACCGTTGCTTGATGACCTTTTTGGGGACCTTGCCGGGACGGAATCCGGGCATTTTTGCCTTTCTCGCCACATCGGCAAGCCGATTCTCGATCTTCTGATCAATTTCCGCAAAAGGAACGGAAATGGTCAACTTCCGTTCTATCGTGCCAGACGCTTCAACCGAAACTTGCATTGGATGAAATACCTCTCGTTCAGATACCTGCACTGGATACCGCTAAAGGAATGGTGCGAAAGGAGAGACTCGAACTCTCACGGGTTGCCCCACTGGAACCTAAATCCAGCGCGTCTACCAATTCCGCCACTCTCGCAAATGTCGCAGCAACACCGACTGCCTCAACAATCCGTAGTGCAGTCATTCCTTTATTGGGTTTTGATAAGGACATGAGCCTCGTTCAATCTCATCGCGTCATTGCGCTCATTAGACCGTACATAAAATGGGGTGAACGATGGGACTCGAACCCACGACGGCCGGAATCACAATCCGGGGCTCTACCAACTGAGCTACGTTCACCATGTTTATTAATCTTACCAAATTTTGGTACGCCCGACAGGACTCGAACCTGTAACCTACGGCTTAGCTTACCAACTACGACTTTCGTCGCCCTGCCGCTGCTCCGGATGCCTTTGTCCAGAGTCAACAACGGGTTTGTGGTCTGGACTATATCTTCACCATTTCAGGTGGGACACGTATAGTCTCTACGGATCCCCGGCCTACATTACCACCTTGTAGAAAAACGGGTTTCCTCGGTATTACCATCGCCGTGACACATTAAGGCTTCACCGATACAGTGTCCTCCACTTCGCTGGTTTCTTGATTCCCAAACGAAGGCTCCTCATTCCACCCAAAAACAACACGGGAGAACAGGGTCATGACATTCATCGCCCGCATTCAATTCACCATGCGTTTTTTTGTGGAGCTCAAAGGCCGTTGCTCTATCCAATTGAGCTACGGGCGCATATGGATAAAACGAAAAACTGGTCGGGGTAGAGAGATTCGAACTCCCGACATCCTGCTCCCAAAGCAGGCGCGCTACCAGACTGCGCTATACCCCGGTCTTTGGTCATGCTCACCTGAACAAAGCTACTGCTTAAATTTACTTTGGTCAAGGGGAGCGGAATATACGGACAAACTGGCCTTGGGTCAACCTGTAAACACCTGTCATCAGATCAGCAATGCTCATTATTAATTTATTTGTTTTTTGTCTCCTGTTTCGTGTTTTGATGGATGAGGGAGACTGAAACCATGGCCGTCTTCTCGTGATTGCGCTGATGTGCTGTCCACATCCACGCTGATCGCGCTCATCTCTTCCAGATTGCTCTCTCACCTTGAAACTGGTTCCCGCAACCCCACTTAATGGTGTGTTAACCGTATTTACACCTCAAAGACAATGCAAAAGACAACTGTAGAAACCCATCATTTTCAAACCGAAGTGCAGCAATTGCTGCACCTGATGATCCACTCGTTATACAGCAACAAAGAGATTTTCCTCCGCGAGATCATCTCTAACGCATCCGATGCCTGCGACAAATTGCGCTTCGCCTCTCTGACCGAAAGCGGCTTGATGGAGGATGATCAGGAACTCGGTATCTGGATCGACCTCGATGACAAGAAAAAAACCCTTACCATCCGTGACAACGGCATCGGCATGACTCACGAGGAGGTCATTGACAACATCGGGACCATTGCTCGTTCAGGCACTCGGCATTTTCTTGAGCAAATGAGCAAGGATCAAAGCGGGGCTGGGGATGGCGGCTTTATCGGACAATTTGGTGTGGGCTTCTACTCTTGCTTCCTGGTTTCCAAAGATGTCACGCTGTTGACCCGAAAAGCGGGAGTACCCAGTGCAGACGGTGTAAAGTGGCACTCGGATGGCAGTGGGGAATTCACGATGGAGCAGATCGATCGGTCAGTCCGAGGCACCGAAATCACGCTGAAACTGAACAAGGAGGCAAAGGAATTCCTGGAGAGCTACCGGGTCAGGAATATTGTCTCAAAATATTCAGATCATATCTCCCTTCCGATCCATATGCTGAAAAGTCCGGAACTGGATGACAAGGGAAAACCCAAAAAGGACCAGCAACCCGAGTGGGAACATGTCAACAAGGGGTCGGCGATCTGGGCACGGGCCAGGCATGAAATCTCGGAAGAGGAACACACGACGTTTTACACGTCGCTGACCTACGATCCATCCCCACCGGCTGTCGTGCTCCATAACCGGGTCGAGGGAAAACTGGAATACATTTCGTTGTTTTACATCCCCTCAAAAGCACCTTACGACCTGTGGGACCGGGAGCAGCGCCATGGAATCAAGCTTTATGTACGACGCATTTTTATCTCCGATGATGCCAAGCAACTCATGCCCAACTATCTGCGTTTCGTCCGCGGATTGGTTGATTCAGCCGACTTGCCTCTCAATGTATCAAGGGAGTTCCTGCAGCAAAACAAGGAGATTGACAAGATTCGGGCAGCCTCCGTCAAAAAGATTCTGGCCGAATTGAAAAAAATCTCGTCCAAGGACACCGAGAAATACGGTACGCTGTGGAAAGAGTATGGCCGTGTTTTAAAAGAAGGGATGGTAGAGGATATGGACAACAAGGAGACCCTGTCCAAACTGCTCCGTTTTTCATCAACTCATCTGGATGATGAGGCACAGACCGTTTCGCTGGATGACTATGTCAAGCGCATGCCAATGAAACAAAAGGCAATTTACTATGTCACATCGGAAAACCATGCTGCCGCAAAGTCATCTCCGCATCTGGAAATCTTTCGGAAAAATGAGATTGAGGTTTTACTGCTTTCAGACCCTGTCGATGAATGGGTCGTGACACACCTGACATCCTTTGAGGATAAGCCCCTGCAATCGATCGCGAAAGGGGATTTGGATATTGATGAACTGAAAGGAGAAGAAAGCAAAGAGGAAACAAAAAAGCAGCAGGAGACCATGAAACCGCTGGTTGAAAAGTTTCAATCCATTCTGGGCGAGAAAGTCAAGGAAGTGCGTATTTCCAGCCGCCTTGTTGACTCACCTTCCTGTCTGGTGGCAGACCAGTACGACATGGGGGCAAACATGGAGAGAATATTACAGGCCGTGGGTCAGGATGCGCCGTCTGCAAAACCCATCCTGGAAATCAATCCGGAACATGAAATCGTCAAACAGATCAATCTGGAAGACGATTTTGCAGCCGATTGGGCACAACTGCTTTTTGACCAGGCCGCACTGGTGGAGGGTGCGTCACTGCAAGACCCCAGTGGTTTTGTCAAACGCATGAACAAGCTCCTTACCGGCTGACCCTGAACGCATGGCCATCGACACAGTCAGCGGCCATGCCCCATTCAGTCAAGTGTCCTGATGCCACGGACGGCGATGCGCCACAGCCAGTCCGGACACGGTGCAAGCTGAAAGCGGCCAGCCATCCAAGGTCACTGTCCTGGGTCCGGCATCCGCTCAGGAAGGGGTCCGGCCTGGACGGTCCTCCGCGGGGTCACCAGCCCCATACCCAACAACATCAGGACCAGGGACGTCCAGACCCAAATAGAATGGTTTTCCTCGAAGAAAATGATCCCCCAGACAACGCCCATCAGCGTAATCAGATAGCCGGTCATGCTGGCAAACACCGACCCGGCCATTTTGACAATATAAAGGAACATCAAATAGGCCACACTACTGACCAGCGCCATCCCCACAATGGCCCATTCTATCTTTGTCAATGGCCAGTCGATCGGGACAAACGCATCCTGAAAATAAACGAATGGTATCAGCACGATGCCCGCGATCAACAAGCCACCCGCCAACAGAAAAACCAGATCCGTCGCTAAAGGAATATACATGTCGATGTACAGGTTTTCGAAGGTATAGAATATCGTCGATGACAGGGCCAGCAGCAACCAGGGGACCATCCGCACATCCGGCAGGCTGGTCTCAGGAAGGATGAGAAGCAAAATCCCGACAAAACCACAGGCCACGCCGGTGACACGGATCCGGTTAAAGCGTTCCACCCTGGCCAGCCAGGCCAGGCCATAGGTGAGCATGGGCACAAGCGAGACCGTGATGGCAAGCACCCCCGCCGGGACCCGGGAAGCGGCATAGAAATAAAGGGTGCCGGGAATGGCGGTACCGAGGATGGCGATCACGCAACATTGTCCGAGCACCTGCCGATTGATCACCAATCGCCTGCCCCTGACCAAGCAGAAACAAAGCAAGATGATACAGCCACCGATCGCCTGCCAAAATGAAAGCCCGATCGGATGGGCATTGTCCTGGGTGGCAATCCGTGCAAGGGAAAAGGTCAATCCCCAAATCACCCCACATGACAGAACCAGAACATACGGCAGGAATCGCTTGATGGGCATCGGCAAGACGGAATCAGGTGCAGGACAACATTTTGTGACGATAACAGCCAACCAGATGATCATTCACCATACCGGTTGCCTGCATGAAGGCATAACAGATGGTACTGCCGACAAACGTAAATCCTCTTTTTTTCAGGTCCTTGCTTATCACATCCGACAGCGTCGTATTCGCCGGCACCTCGTCCGCTGAGTGCCAGTGATTCTGGATGACCTGGCCCTCCACAAATCCCCAGAAATACTGGTCAAACGTCTGTCCCTGATCCCGCAGTGCCAGGTAGGCGCGCGCATTCTTGACCACCCCATTGATCTTGAGCCGGTTGCGTACAATCCCGTCATTCGCCAACAATCGCTGTATTTTGGATGCCGGATAGCGGGCAATTTTGTCTACGTCAAAATTGTCAAATGCTTCCCTGTAGTGCTCCCTCTTTTTCAAAATGGTAATCCAACTGAGTCCCGCCTGCGCACCTTCCAGACATAAAAACTCAAACAGCAACCGCTCATCATGCAATGGAACACCCCACTCGCCGTCATGGTAATCCTGATAAATCTTATCTCCAGCACACCAGCCACATCGGCTCTTTTCGGTGCTGTCTATGCAGTGCGGGTCGGTGTACATCGCTGTTACCCTTCTCTTCGAGTGTCATTTTTCTCTGGTCGCATTCATGACCTGCAAAATGCGGGTATTATGTCGCACATTCCATCCGAACGCACGCTCGGGATTTTATTTCAAATCACAATACGACAGCGCAGTGAAAAATGAAACGAAACACCAACGCGGCACAAAAACCGAAGGACTTGGAGATCAAGCCCAGTGACTACCAGTCCACACGGAAGGAATTAAGAGAAAAACAGGATATGCTCGGCATGAGTAACAAGCAGGTCAGAGACAGTTTTTCCGTCCCTTCAAACTCGTAAAGAAGGGTTAATAAATCGGTTCCGCTGGCGTAAGCGCGTTCACCGAAAATGACAGGACTCCCCAATCACTCTTAACCACACTGGAGAAGATTATGAAACAGGGCAATACTCTGAAACAAGAGAGAATAAATGTGTTAGTCCGGTTCGGTATCTGGTTCGCGGTCTGCTACGTTGTCTTTAAGACAGGGCTGGTGGCTGATGAGATCATGCTGATTTCTGTTTTTCCTTTCTCGGTCATTTGTCTGTTGGCTGTTTTTCCTTGGAAGGAAGACGAGTCAAAACTTACGCCTTGCGAACGCAACGAGCGGTCCAAAAAGAAAGCGGTCAGGGAGGCACGGATAACGAAGCTGATCGACATCATCCATGGGATTGTCTACCCGATATCCGTGTTGTGCGGATGGGTGATGGCCTTTTTTATGGTGTACTTGACGGTGACGGACCCGTGGAGTTTGTGGGGACCGGGACTGTTGGCAATGTGGTCGGGTCTGTTGTCTTTGCTGCAGATGGCCCTGGTGGCCGGGGCCATTGCCCTGATCGTTGTTTGCGTTTGTTTCGTCCACCACGTTGCCCATAAAAACCGGCAGTCATGACCCTTGACCCGTCCATCATGGCCGTTGCTGCGATGAAGATTCTTATAACCTTTGAGGGAATGCACCTGGTGATTGGCTTTGGTTACTATTCGATATAATTCCCTTTCCATAAATCATAGCTCTCTTGCAGGGTCAACCAACTTTCTGCAGAGCCCCCCCAAAACACGGGATAACCGAACCGCCGTTTGCGGTGAAATCCCCGCCGCCCCATTCAACAAACGATCGAATGTGCTGCATGCCACACCGAGCTGATCGGCAATTTTATTTGCACTCAACTCAGAAAATGGTTCAATATATGTACGCCGGATCAAAGCCCCTGGATGAGGTGGATCGTGTTGTTGAAAAAGCATTCAGTGATAATCCTCGTAGTTCACGCGATAAACATCGCCCTCTTCAAACCTGAAAACAATTCGCCAGTTTCCGGAGACATTGATCGCCCAATATCCTTTCAGCTTGCCTTTGAGTGGGTGCAATCGATATATACAAATATACTGTATTACGCAACAGGGAATACAGGGAACTGTAGAGAACAAATGATTCTGTCCGGTCGGGCTTCCCTTCTATTAGCGATGATAGCTGGAAGATACCCGATTCCGCTTGTCTTCTACCATCTTCAGGACAGTGGAAATACGGCTTTAGGGATCCCCGTCACTTTGTACTTGCTCGCGGACAAAACATGCTGCGTGCCGACATGATGCTTTCCAGTAGTTCAATTATCCTGCGATCTTCGCGATTCATCTGAGCAAAAACCCCGCAGCGTACGGATCGCGTTCATCAATAATAAGCTCATTTTTACCGGTCAATCGTGCCCATCCTGCAATCGTGGGAATGATCCCCTCACGGTCTCCCACCTGCTCTGTCCGAATGGCACAACCGTGAAACAGACTGCCGATCACACTCTCATGAACAAAGGGCGCACCCACTGCCAACTCCCCCCGTCGAACCAACTGCGCCATTCTCGCTGAGGTGCCGGTTCCGCAAGGGGACCGGTCAATGCCACGATCGCCGTAAAACACCACATTACGCGCATCGGCCTGCGCAACCGTCGGCACATCGGTCCACATGACATGACTCACCCCCCGTATACGCTCATCGAGCGGATGCTCGAACGGCCCAAGCTGATTGATTTTCTCCCTGACCAGTGGACTGAATTTTCTGATTTGATCGACCGTCATCCCTGCCAGGCCCCGGTAATTTTCCTGCGGCTCAATGATGGCATAAAAATTGCCCCCGTAACTGACATCCAGTCGCAACTCACCGAGTTCCGGCAGCACAATCGACCAGTTGCTGGAATGAAGAAAAGAAGGCACATTGACCAGCTTCACCGATTCAACGTAGTCCCCCTCCATGTTGTAATGGGCCTCGACCTGGCCTGCCGGCGTATCCAGCCTGAGCATCCCCGGTCGCTTGGGTGTGACCAGACATTCTTCCATCACCACCGTGACCGTGCCGATGGTACCATGACCACACATGGGCAGGCAGCCACTGACTTCGATAAACAGCACCGAAAGATCGCTGTCCGCCTGTATCGGCGGATAAACAATGGCTCCCGACATGGCATCATGGCCTCTCGGTTCAAACATCAATCCGGTTCTTATCCAGTCATAGTGAGACAAAAAATAGTGACGCCTTTCGATCATGGTCTCGCCTTGCAACACCGGTTTGTTGCCAATAACCACCCTGACCGGATTGCCGCAGGTGTGTGCATCAATGCATTGGAATGTCTGCTTGCCCATGACCCTCAACTGAAACGATTAATATGAAGGGCTTCCAACGACATGGCGGGTTGGGCGCCCGACATCAACTGGCCGATCAGCTTTGCGGTCGTGGCGGCCATGGTCAGTCCGAGGTGCCCGTGCCCGAAGGCATAATACACATTGTGATAGTAGCCTGACCGGCAAATGACCGGTAGCGAATCCGGTGTTGACGGGCGATGCCCCATCCAGTTTTCGGCACGCTCACTGTTCAGTCCAGGCAGATACCGTTTCGCGATATTGACCAGCCGCACACAACGGTCATATCTGGGACGGGCATGCAAACCGGCAAATTCAGCCGCCCCGCCAATCCGTATCCGGTCGCCGATATTGGTCGCAACAAATTTTTCCTCCCCGAAAATGATCTGTCTTTTCAACCGGATTCCAGGATCGGACAGCGTGGCATTGTAGCCCCGTTCCGATTCCATCAGCACGCGTTCTCCGAGTTGACGGCAAAGCGCTTTTGACCAGACCCCCGCCGCGATCACAACCATGTCCGCCTCGATGTTCTGCAGCTGGCTCGTCTTGACCGCGGCGACAGTTTTTTCCGTGATGGTAAAACGTTGTACCGCATCCCGCCGGATTGCACCCCCTGATTGCCGAAACCGGTCGGCCAGACCGGCCGCCAGCTGATAAGGATCGACGGTGTTGAACCACTGCGGCATCAACCACCCGCCGCACACACCGCTCAGGGCGGGCTCAAGCTCGCGCACCTTTCGTGAGTCCAGTCGCTCAATACGGATGCCGTGACGCTCTTTCATCTCCCATTCCAGCCGGTCCCCTTCGAACGCCGCTTTCGACCGATAGACTGTCATTGCGCCTTCCCCACGGAGCAAATGTTGCAGCCCCGCCTGGCCGATCAACTGGCGGCTGTCTTCGGCACATTGTTGCAACAAGCTCGCCAGTACCCGGGCAATGCGCTCTGTCTGGGCCACTGAACTCATCCGATAAAAGCGCCACAACCAGGGAAACAGGACAGGCAGCTGCCGCCAGCGGACCGACAGGGGCCCATCGGGGTCGAAAAGCCAGCGCGGCATCTTGCCGATGATGCCCGGAACGGCCATCGGCATGATTTCCGTCACACCAAAGCCGCCGGCATTGCCTGCAGAGGTTCGACTGCCGGGTGAATCAGGATCAATCAAACAGACATCAAATCCCCGATTGATCAACTCGATACCGCAACTCAACCCGATCATTCCGGCTCCGGCAACCACACATTTCATTTTTCTTTGACCCATAGCCCCCCTGGCGTGTTGATCCGTCTGACCGACCTGTCTTCCGTTTCCCAAAATCAATGCGCCCCCTGGACCGGCGCAGACCCTCAACCGCACCTTTTCAGATTATCCATGGATAATCCGGTCGATGTCGGGTCGATGTTGTTTGATTTCCTCTCTGGTCAGACCCTCCAGTGAATGCGGAAACTTGATCCATCGTTCGGTTTCGTGCAGAAAATAATCCGGTTCCCGATCCGTTTGATTGCGACTTGGTTTGTAGTAAGGCACTGCAATTCTTATCTCCTGCGGTGTGTTCAGTCTGGCGTGAGAGCGCAAATAATCAATCACGGCAAACAGGGTATGTCCCGTGTCAAAGACATCGTCCACGATCAGCAACCGGTCTTCGTAGCGGACCCGTTTCAACAGATAGCTCATGCCGTGAATGCGAATTGACGTACTTCTCTGGTCAATCGTACTTTCATAGGAGGACGTTCTGATGGCGATATGATCCGTTTCAATACCCGCATAATCCAGTATTTCCTGCACCGCGATGCCGACCGGCGTCCCGCCACGCCAGATCGCAATCATCAAGTTGGGCCTGAATCCGCTTTCGACCACCTGTTTACCCAGCTTGAATGAATCCTCCAGCAAACCTTGGGCCGATAGGTACAACTTTTCGGACATAATATTTCTGAATCAGGCGATGATCATGGATCGTGTCGTGTGTTCGAGGTACTATATCAGTCCTGTCAATCACTGTAACGACCTAATTTTAATTTGACTGATCCGGTAAATTCGACCCGATGCTTCATACAAGAGCAGGACCTGATGCTCGACAGTTTCCGCTTGGGCAGGCAGATATTTGACTCTGGCTTCAGACCGGATTTTATCGTCGGCATATGGCGCGGTGGCAGTTCCGTCGGTATTGTGGTGCAGGAGTGTCTCCAATATCTGGGGATTCACACGGACCATATTGCGATTCGAACCTCCTACCGCGGGATATCAACCTATCACCACCTGATTGAACGAAGCGGGGCAATTCGCGTACATGGCATGGAATATCTCTTTGAGCACATGAATGCGGATG
This sequence comes from Candidatus Poriferihabitaceae bacterium, assembly GCA_965214625.1. GTDB lineage: Bacteria > Pseudomonadota > Gammaproteobacteria > Arenicellales > Poriferihabitantaceae. Next base: position 1,308,875 of record OZ243962.1, read on the forward strand.
ATGCATTGCTCATTGTCGATGATGTCTTCAGCAGCGGACTGAATATTGAAGCCGTCATCAGGCGTCTTCAAAACAAGATGCGAAGGAATCTTCCGCATGATATCCGTATTGCGGTTCCCTGGTACAAGCCGACCAAAAACAAGACCGGCAGAATTCCCGACTTTTACATCCATAAAACCAATCAGTGGCTGGTGCTGCCCTATGAGTTGAACGGCTTGACCGTTGATGAAATCTGCCATTACAAACCGGCACTTCGTCCCCTCTTTGAACACTGGGCGTTCCCCAAGAACCCGTGACCAGTCAACTGATTTTCCGATGAACCATGTCCCGCGTCCTGTTAATTGACCATCATGACAACCCCGGTGATGACCGGGTCACCACGTACTTGAGACAACGGGGGTATCAGTGGGAAATGATCTGTCCGTTCAAGGGGCAGCGCCTACCCGAATTGACCGACGATATTCAGGGCGTTGTGATCTATGGGGGCAGCATGAATGTGACCGAAATGGCACACTTCCCATTCCTCAAAACGGAACTGCGGTGGCTTGAGCAGTGTCTCAAAAATCCCGTGAGGATTTTAGGGATCTGCCTTGGCGCACAACTTGTGGCCCATGCGCTCGGTGCCCGGGTCGGGCCAAGAGAAGATGGCCGATGTGAATTCGGGTACTATGAAATCAAACCCACCACGCAGGCCGATGGATGGATTCCGGATCCTTTTCTGGTTACCCAGGCGCATTTTCAGGAATTCGATATTCCCGACAACGCAATTCGTCTGGCAACCGGTGACCCATTCGAAAACCAGGCCTTTCGGTACGGTGACACCGTGTTTGGGCTGCAGTTTCATCCCGAAGTGAGCGCAACGATTTTCAGGCGGTGGCAGTGTGCCGAATGGGCTTTTTTCAATTCGTTTGGCGCCCAGACCCGGGAACAGCAAGATCGGTTGATGGCTCGGGCCGAACCCGCCCAAGGTGTATGGTTCAACGGATTTTTAGGAAAATTGCTTGATTTCGATCCCGCCCGCCTTCCCCGTGCTGACACCAAGCCCCATCCCATCGGGAGGCTTTCTGCATGACCGCGACAAAAGCGATCATTGACCGCTACTACCGGCTGCTCAAGGAGCGCAACAGGCGCGGATTGCTGGCACTGCTGTCACCCGAGATCAAAGTGATCTATCATGCGCAAAACAGCCGGTTGCCCTGGGCGGGGCAGTTTGACCGCATTGAGGGATTTGACCGGTTTTTTGAAATCATCAAGTCCCGTCTTGATATTGTCGAGGTCGTCATCCATGACCGTCTCTACGATAAAAACAAGGCGGTCATGCAATGCCAGGGAACCTGGTTGCTCAAGGCCAATCAGACACGGATCAAGGGCAGCATGGTCAACATATTCACCGTAGAGAATGACCAGATCACCACCTATGAGGTCTATGCGGACACCGCCGCCTTTGAATCCGCCCTGTGTGGTGCCCCGTCAGACGGCTGATGCGATGTCCCGTCGCCCGGCACTTTAGGCGAAATGGTCTTCTTTATCAATGTCGCGTACTGGTATACTATTCGGTCATGCAAGCAGATATCAGGTCTTGAATAATGCTTAGTCTTTTCGCTCTGGTTGCGCTGTGTTCGTCAATATTGCTCGGGTCGATGCTGTTCTTGACGGGTATTGTCACGCCTGCGGTACATCGCTTTCTCGACGAGGAAGTGTCCGGACAATTCATCCGCCAACTCTTCCCGCGTTTTTATCTGTGGGGCATCACCATGACCACGCTGGCCATCCTTTTTGCCCTGGGCGCGCGCTCTGCAACAACGATCATGCTGCTCATTGTGCTGCTCGGGTTTGTCTACAGTCGGCAGGTCTTGATGGCCAAACTGAACAAGGCGAAAGACGAATGGCTGGCCAGCGACTCCGTCCAGCACAAGACCCGCTTCCAGAAACTGCACAAACGAAGCGTCATTATCAATATCACACAAATGATTTTACTGCTCATTACCGGCGCAGCAAGCACCTGGACGCTGCTGATAAGATAAACTAAGCGGTTGCCATCCCATCGCAACCGCTGCGCTTCGCTGCGGCTTGTTTGATCAACAACCGGCCGGTGAGTGCATAGGGCCCTTCTCAAGGTGAGCATCGACAATGGCTAGATCCCGCAGACGCAATCGAATACGCTCCGGTCGAAATCAGTTCGACACATCGATACCCTCCCCCTGCGTATCCGTCTGCCAGTTTGACGGCCAACCATTTTGTCGCGGCTGTTATCGAAATGCCGATGAAATCAGGGAATGGATGATCATGTCACGCGAACAAAAGTGTTCGGTGTTACACCTGATTGATCAACGACGCCGGGACGAGGCCGGTGCGCTGTGACGGTCGGGCATCGCAAACTGTTTGGAGAGGATCCGGCTTGGAACAGTTGATTGGCTTTTGAATTGCGTTTCACCCGCCCTCGTCGATTCCGACAACCGGGACAGACTGGTCAAAATGGGCGCTTACAGTACCGGCAGCCACGTCGGGTCGACAATACCATTGAGTTGACCGTCCATGATCAGCCCTTGCGCCTTTTCAATATCGCCTGACAGAGCGCGGTCATCTTCCAATGGAGCCACCTGATTCCTGAGCAAGCCGATGCATTGCTCCAGTCGCTTGCCCGTACGCAAGGGTCTTCGAAATTCCACCCCCTGCACAGCGGTCAGATATTCAATCCCGATGATCCCGGCAAGGTTGCGATTCATGCCCAACAACCGTCGGGCCCCATGACAGGCCATTGAGACATGGTCTTCCTGATTGGCACTGGTCGGCGTGGAGTCAATCGAGCAGGGCGTCGCTTTTTGCTTGTTTTCCGACATCAATGCCGCCGCGGTAACTTCGGCCACCATGAAACCGGAGTTCAGACCCGGGTTGGGGGAAAGAAAGGCAGGCAGCCCATAATTGAGCGCGGGGTCCACCAACGTCGCGACCCGTCTTTCCGTGATGGAGCCGATCTCGGCAATCGCCAGGGCACACTGGTCGGCAGCCAGAGCCACCGGTTCGGCATGAAAATTGCCACCCGACAGTATCCGTCCATCGGACTGGATGACCAATGGATTGTCAGTCACCGCATTGGCTTCGATTTCCAGGGTCCTGGCGACCTGTCTAAGCACATCAATACACGCCCCCATGACCTGCGGCTGACAGCGAAAACAATAAGGATCCTGCACACGTTCATCATGCTCGCGATGGGAAGCACGAATTTCCGACCCGGCCAGCAGTGACCTTAAACTGACGGCAGCATCCCGTTGGCCTTGATGACCCCGCAGTGCGTGAATCGCCGAATCAAAGGGCACCGTCGATGCCATCAGTGCATCACACGACAGCGCACCGGTGATCAGAGCCGACTGCATTAATCTCCAGGCATCAAACAACCCGGCAAGCGCCAGCGCCGTCGATACCTGCGTCCCATTGACCATCGCCAGTCCTTCCTTGGGTCCCAGAACCAGCGGTTCCAGACCCGCACGGGAACAGGCTTGTGCGCTGTCCATCTCCTGACCGTGGTACCTGACCCTGCCTTCACCGAGCATGGCCGCGGTCAGGTGCGCCAGTGGGGCAAGATCACCGGAAGCCCCGACCGATCCCTTTGAAGGAATGACCGGCGTAATACCCCGTTCCAGGAGTGCTTCGAGTCGCTCAATGACCTGCCATCGAACACCGGAGGCACCCCGTCCCAATGACGCCAGCTTGAGGGCGATAATCAGTCGGACGATATTGTCCGCTAACGGTTTCCCCACGCCACCGCAATGAGACAAAATGAGATTGCGTTGTAATACCGTGGTTTCATCCGCCGCAATTTGGGTCTGGGCAAGTTTTCCAAAACCGGTATTGATACCATACACCGGCTGTTCGCCCTCGGCCGCTCTTTTTACCATGTCGGCGGCGATGTCGACGACAGACCGACAATTGCGAGTTAACCGAACACTGGGAGAAAAACGGTAGATCTGTTCCAACGCCGCCAAATTCAATGCACCGGGGGTCACTTCCATTGCTTTATTCCGCCAGGCCGTGGAGTGACTGCAGATAGTCGGTCCGGATACTTTCCTCATCGTGATGCCGTCCATTGGCAATCACCTGCTTACCGCCGACATAGACATCCTGTACCGGGTTTTCATTACCGGAAAACAGCCAGCTGTTCATCAGGTCGTCTTCTGTTCGACCTGAAAATCGCGGGTGATTGGTATTCAACACCACCAGGTCCGCCCTGAATCCCTGTGCAACCTGTCCGATCTTTCGGCCACATGACCGGGCTCCCCCCAACAAGGCCGAACGATACAAAGCCGTTCCGGTATGGCGTTCACCGACATGCTGCATGACATTCCGTCGTTGGCCTAACAGCCTTTGCCCATATTCCAGCCATCTTAGCTCTTCAACCGGGCTCATCGAGATATGGCTATCGGAACCGATGGCCCAGAGACCGCCTTCGGCCTGGAATGTCGGGGCATTGAAAAATCCATCCCCGAGGTTGGCCTCCGTGGTCGGACACAATCCTGCCACGGCACCACTTCTTGCCAACAGGACGGTTTCCGCTTCACTCATATGGGTCGCATGAATCAATGACCACTGCGGGTCGACCTCAAAGTGGTCAAACAGCCATTCAACCGGCCGTCGGCCACTCCAGGCAATGCAGTCTTCGACTTCTTTGACCTGTTCGGCAATATGCAGGTGAATGACCGGCAGCGCTGCTTGCGATAACGCCGTGAGGACATCACGCAACAGGGGGGCGGTGACCGCCCTGAGCGAATGCGGGGCGATCCCGGTCACCATATCATCGTGTTGTTCCGTGGCTTGCACAAGCGCCGTGACGATCGTGCAGAACCGGTCTTGATCATTCACAAACCGCTTTTGTCCCTCAAGCGGCGGTTGCCCGCCAAATCCGCCAAAGCGGTACAGCACCGGTAATGCGGTGAAGCCGATACCAACCGCCGACGCGGCCTGCAGACAACTCAACGTCATACTGGCTGGCTCCGTGTAGGCGTGCCCTCGGGGATCATGGTGCAGATACTGGAATTCGGCGACACTGGTATAACCCGCTTTGAGCATTTCCAGATACAGCTGGCGACTGATGGCATAAAGATGGGGGGGTTCGATTCTTTCAAGATAGCGGTACATGACTTCCCGCCAGCTCCAGAAACTGTCCTCAATGCCCGAAGACCGCGCCACATTCCGTCGTGTTTCTCCGAGTCCGGCCATGGCTCTTTGGTGGGCATGGGAATGACAATTGGGGACCCCCGGCACGACTGTGCCCCGAACGATTTCACATGGCCCTTCGCACTCTTTCAATGACACGTCTTGCCTGACTGAACAGATATTCCCTGCCCTATCCACGCTAATCTTGACATCTCTTCCCCATCCTTCAGGGAGCAAAACAGATTCGCACCACAACTGTAATGAATGGGTTGTTTCCTTTTTCACACGCTATCAAACCAATCGAATTTGTGCTCGCAGGCCATCGAGAACCGGATTCACCGCCACCCCACCCGGTCCTTTGGGGGGGACAAACGGCTCACTTGCAATACTTGAAAGAAACACTTACGCTCCATTTTACTTGTATATACAAGTGAATACCAATTGTTGATTGATAACGTCATGCTATTGACCAATGGACGCCTTGCCACGATGCAGAACCCACATTCCTACGGGTTTGTCGAAAACGGTGCCCTCCTTGTCGAGCACCACCGGATCAGCTGGATCGGAAGCACCGGTGAAGTGCCTGATCGCTGGTATGCCCACTACGACGTTCTGGACTGCAGGGGGAAACTGGTCACCCCGGGACTGATTGACTGCCATACCCACCTTGTGTACGCAGGACACCGGGCAAACGAGTTTGAACAACGCCTTGAAGGCGCCACCTATCAGGAAATCGCCGACCGGGGCGGGGGTATCGTGTCGACGGTCCGCGCGACCCGGGAAGCGGCCGAAGACGAGTTATATGCCCAATCACTCCCCCGACTCAAGACACTCATCAACGAGGGAGTCACCACCGTTGAGATCAAATCGGGATACGGGCTCAATACGCAGGCCGAGATAAAAATGCTCTCGGTGGCGGCCAAATTGTCCGAACAGCAAGGGGTGCGGATCAAAAAAACATTTTTGGGTGCCCATGCGATCCCGCCTGAATTTTACGGCCGGAAAAACCCGTATCTGGATCGGGTGTGCCATGAAATGCTGCCCGCTGCCCATGCCGCCGGATTAGTCGATGCAGTGGATGCATTTTGTGAAAATATTGCGTTCAGCGTGGACCAGGTCAATCGGCTGTTCGATACGGCCGAACACTACCGCTTGCCGATCAAGCTACATGCCGAACAGTTGAGTCATCTCGGCGGTGCGGTCATGGCGGCCGGCCGGGGCGCCCTTTCGGTCGATCATCTGGAGTATCTCCCTGAGCACGATGTTCCCTTGATTCAAAACGGAAAGACCGTTGCGGTGTTGCTTCCGGGTGCCTTTTATACCTTAAAAGAAACCCGGCTCCCCCCGATCGACGGGTTGCGGAAAGAGGGCATTCCGGTGGCGGTCGCCAGTGATTGTAATCCGGGGAGTTCGCCGGTCTGCTCTTTGCTGCTGTCGATGAATATGGCCTGTACGTTATTTGGACTGACACCGACCGAAGCCTTGGCCGGTGTAACCCTCAATGCGGCCAGGGCCCTGGGAATGGAGCAGGAAGTCGGCAGCATTGAGGCAGGAAAGGCCGCGGACCTCGTCATCTGGGACACCACCGACCCGGCCACGCTCTCTTATCATATCGGCTTGAACCCCTGCCGTGGCGTCATGGCAAATGGCCATTGGCTCAAGTACCCCGAATAAAATGCCGATGGAAATCGAATGGCCCGCCAGACAACCGGACCGTCACGCTGCGGTCCCGCTTTACGCTCGCATAAAACGTCCTATCAAGCAACAGATCCGCCGCAGGGAATGGCTGTCCGGTGAAAAACTCCCTTCAGAAAATGAACGGGTCAAACAGTGCCGGGGCAGCCGCATGACCGTCAACCGGGCGCTACGGGAACTCACCCAGGAAGGACTGCTGTCCCGGGCACGCGGACTGGTCACCATGACCTACCCGAGCAGCAATCGCGATGCGTTCTCCATGCGATATCGACCCGCTGATTTTCAGCTGGGATGACGAGGGTGTCGAACCGGATATGACCGACAAACATCCATGACAGAGTAGCGGACAAGATGATCACCCGGACCGACAAGACAAGAACCATTCGTGCCCCACGGGGAACCCGGCTAACCTGCAAGTCATGGCTGACCGAGGCGGCATATCGGATGATCCAGAACAATCTCGACCCCGAAGTCGCCGAAAAACCGGAGGACCTGATTGTCTACGGAGGGATTGGGCGGGCCGCACGAGACTGGGAGGCCTTTGATCAGATTCTACGGTGTCTGGTCAATCTTGAAAGCGATCAGAGTCTATTGGTCCAGTCCGGCAAACCGGTCGGGGTTTTCCGCACCCATGCCGAGGCGCCCCGGGTATTGATTGCCAACTCGAATCTGGTCCCCGCGTGGGCGAACTGGGACCACTTCAACGAGCTGGACAAGAAAGGATTGATGATGTACGGACAAATGACCGCCGGTTCGTGGATTTATATCGGCAGTCAGGGCATTGTACAGGGAACCTATGAAACATTCGTGGAAGCTGGCCGCCAGCATTTCAATGGGCAGACAAGCGGCAAATGGATCTTGACCTGTGGACTGGGCGGCATGGGCGGCGCACAGCCATTGGCAGCCACCATGGCCGGCTATTGTATCCTGTGCATCGAATGTGACGCGCAGCGAATCGATTTCCGTTTGAAGACTCGCTATCTGGACCACCGTGCGGCAAATCTGGATGAAGCCCTTGAGATGATACAACGTGCCTGCAAAAAAGGTCGGGCGATCTCCGTTGGCCTGTTGGGAAACGGGGCTGAAGTGCTGCCTGAACTCGTCAACAGAGGCATCACCCCCGACCTGGTCACGGACCAGACATCGGCCCATGATCCGGTTCATGGTTATCTGCCGGCAGGATGGACCATGGAAAAATGGCGATCCGAAATCAGGCACAATCCCCAACTGGTGGTGGAACAGGCCCGGCGGTCCATCGCACAACATGTCAAAGCAATGCTGTGGTTTCACCAAAAGGGTATTGCCACTATTGACTACGGAAACAATATTCGTCAGGAGGCCCTGCACTACGGTGTCGAAAATGCGTTTGATTTTCCCGGCTTTGTTCCCGCCTATATTCGCCCCCTGTTCTGCCGCGGCATTGGTCCCTTTCGTTGGGTTGCGCTCTCTGGAGACCCGGAGGATATCTACAAAACCGATGCCAAGGTCAAGGAACTCATTCCCGATGATGCCCACTTGCATCACTGGCTCAATATGGCCCAAAAAAGAATCCGTTTCCAAGGACTTCCCGCCAGAATCTGCTGGGTCGGCCTGGGCGACCGTCATCGGCTCGGCCTGGCATTCAATCAAATGGTCCGCAATGGAGAACTCAACGCACCGATTGTGATTGGGCGCGATCATCTGGATTCCGGATCAGTCGCCAGTCCGAATCGTGAAACGGAATCAATGATAGACGGTTCCGATGCCGTCTCAGACTGGGCCTTGCTGAATGCCTTGCTCAGTACGGCCGGTGGCGCCACCTGGGTCTCATTGCACCATGGTGGCGGTGTCGGGATGGGGTTTTCCCAGCATGCCGGTCTGGTCATTGTGGCCGACGGGTCGGCGGCGGCCGACAAGCGCCTGGAGCGGGTGCTTTGGAACGATCCGGCAACCGGTGTGATGAGGCATGCTGATGCCGGGTATCAGCATGCCAAGCAGTGCGCCCGAGAGTACGGGCTCAATCTCGGCGCCATTCAACTGTAAGACGGCCGCATGCCAAAGATTGATATCACCTATCTCAGTGGTCCGGACATTGCGGATCTGGCCATGTCGAACGACGAAATTTTGTCTGCCGTAGAGTATGGGCTCAAAGCGGCCGGGCACGGAGAAACCGTGATCGAACCGCGCATGCACCTGACACCGGACCCGGCATTTCAAGGCCATTTCAATGTACTTCGGGGTTATATTGCGCCACTGAAGACGGCGGGAATAAAAATTGTTGGTGACTACATCAACAATTACAAACTGGGACTGCCTTCGGAAATGGCACTCCTCAATCTGTTTGATCCGAGGACGGGCATGCCGACCGGCATTCTTGATGCCACGGCCATTACGGAAATGCGCACCGGCGCGCTGACCGCATTGGGAAGCAAGTATCTGGCCCCCTCCAATCCAAGGATTCTGGGGCATATTGGTGCACGCGGAACCGCGTACTGGAATGTCCGGTTACTGGATCATTTGCATGATTTTGATGAAATCAGAGTGCATTCCCGGCGTCATCACAGTCGGACCCGTTTCGCACAAAGACTGTCCCAAGATCTCGACAAGGCGGTCCGCGTAACCGACGACTGGGAAAGCTGTCTGGCAGGGGCCGACATCATGGTTGAGGCCTCGCGGCTATCCAGGCCCACGCCATTGTTTAAAACCGGTTGGATCAAGCCCGGCGCTTTGGTGATTCCCTATGGCACCATGAGCGCACTGGAACTGAACCACACTGATGTCATGGATAAGGTGATTGTCGACGACACCGGACAGATGCATGTCGGCCCCTTTGGCGCGCTTCGCCCCCATATCAATGCAGGCAAAATCAGTGCAAAGACGGTTTATGCGGAAATTGGGGATATTGTAGCGGGGAAACGACCTGGCAGGGAATCGGATAAAGAAACCATCCTGTTCTGGCATCGAGGACTGTCCACGAGCGACATTGCCCTTGGTGTTGCCATGCTCGACAAGGCAAAAACACTGCAAATCGGGCAGCGTCTGAATTACGCCTGACGCGTTCAAGTGGGATTCTTCGGAGGGTCAACCATCGTGCGCTCCCGGATCAAAGGACAATCCAATATGAGAACGACTCAGCATCGGTTACAATTTATGAATCGGGGTGTAGCTCAGCCTGGCAGAGCACTGCCTTCGGGAGGCAGGGGCCGGTGGTTCGAATCCACTCACCCCGACCACAGATTCAATACGACAGTGCCGTTCCAAGAAAAGGACTTCAGTGACTGCGCGGCGACCTGTGATCACCCTGTATTGATGCTGTGAGTCCCCTGACGCCAATGCTCACCCGAATGGAAATAGGCCGCGTCTGTTACCTGATCGGACGATCTGCAATCAAGAGGGGTTGGCAGAGAGGGGCGGGATAAAGCCTGACGGTGCTCAAGAGTACGCAGCCTGCCGCTTTTCGTTCCACGCCTGGGTGAAGTAATTTGCCACCATGGCGATGATCGCCATGCCAATGCCTGCGATGATCCCGACGCCAAAATTACCATCGCCGAGACCGACATACACCAGTTGCCCCAAACCGTTGGTCCCGACCAAGGCAGCGATCACCAGCATGGCGATCGCATACATGATGGTTTGGTTCAGGCCCAGCATGATCACCGGCAGGGCCAATGGCAATTTTACCTGCGTCAACTGCTGCCAACGGGTGCAACCCATGCTGGTGGACGCTTCGATGAGATCCCCGGGGAGATTTCTGAGACCGTGTTCGGTATAGCGGATGGCAGGGACGATGGCATAAGCAACCACCGCCAGCAATGCACTGAACTCACCGATCTTGAAAATCATGACAAACGGAATCAGAATCACGAATAACGGCATGGTTTGCAAGGTGTCGTTGAGGGGGCGAACGACCCTCGAGACCACATCCACTTCGGCGGCAATCACACCAATCAGGCTTCCCACGACAAAGGAAATCATCACCGCGATACCGCAAAGATAGACCGACAGCATTGCTTGGGGCCAGACACCTGCAAGAACCAGTGACAAGAGTGCCAGCAGGGTACCCACGCCAAGCTTTCTGCCTCCCAGCTGAAAACCGAGGGCCGCGGCCATCATCACCAGTATCAACCAGGAAAGCTTGGTCAATCCAAAGAAAAGCAATACCCCCATGAAAAGGATGGTCAGTGCCAAGTTGATCCGACCTTTGAACCAGACCCATGTGCTCAGAACCACGATCCCCACGGCATAGCCCCACTGCATCGGCAGGGTAAATTCAAAGCCCCAGGAGTAGGGACTGATCGTATCAATCAACCCGACCCGCACCGGCAGCATGATGTAGTAAAATGCAATCGTTTTCAGCGTGCCGATGAAGTCACTCCAGTTGACAATGAAGTTTTCCAACCACTGGTTCATGATATCAGCCGGATAGAACACCCATTCCTGCGGCCAGGCTCGAAATGCAGGGTCCACCGTCGACAAAAGAAAGGCAAACCCGGCCGCAGCGGTTCCGATGACCAAGTAGCGGTGTCGTTGGAAAAAACCGTCGTCACGACGGGAAACCTGATTCTCCTCCCCGACAAACCCGTAGGTAATCCGGTCAATCACCATGGCCAGCAGGGCGATCACGATACCGGCCAGAATGCTCTCGCCGAATTGTGCCTTGCGAATACGCGACAACACTTCCCAGCCAATATCCGCCGTTCCACCGATAATCGAAGCGATGATCACCATGGAAACAGCCGCCATGGTTGTTTGGTTGGCACCCAGCAGCAACTGACGCGACGCCGAGGGAATCCGTACCTGCCAAAAGATCTGTCGCGGTGTCCCGCCTGACATGAGGCCGGATTCAATGATTTCCACCGGAACCCGCTGCAGGCCCAACATGGTATTACGCACCATCGGTGGAAAAGCAAACAGCACGCTGGCAATCAGCCCGACCACCGGTCCGAATCCGAACAGCAGTAGAATCGGCAGCAGGTAGGCAAATGCCGGAATGGTCTGGAGCATGTCCAACATGGGCAAAATAGCCTTTTCCGCGCGGTCCGAACGAAATCCCCACACGCCGAATCCGAAACCCACTGCGATAGCCAGCGGCACCGAAATGATGATCAATGAAAGCGAGTTCATGCTTTCTGGCCAATAGCCCACGACCACCATGTAGAGTAGCGCCATGGTCGAAAACAGCGCCAACTTCCATCCCGATGCTGCCCAGGAAACCGTAGCTGTCACCACCAACATCACTGGCCAAGGCAGCCATTGAAGAAACTGCGGAACAATGGAAATCAGCACTGAAAGCAGATCCGACAAACCACGGAAAAACCAGCCAGTCCATTCAATGGCCCAATTCATGACACCGTTCAGCATCGGAGCCAGCGGCAACACCCATGCATCAGGATAGGTGATAAGCCAGTCGACCTTCTCTCCGAGGAGTTGGGTGAGCAGCAGCAGTCCGATGAGGGCGAGCCAGAGCCGCTTGCCCGCGCGCTCAGCGACCATCCAGATTGCTCTCCCGGGCCAGTGCCCGGATGACATTGTCGGCGGTGACAATGCCAAGCGTCGTTCCATCCTCCCGACGAACCCGAATACCGGACGCCTCGGCAAGCGCTGGCAGCAGGTCTTCGATACAACATTTCGCATCGACCTCCGGCAGATCCGCTGCATCCTGATCGGAATCGTCCATCGCACCGGCGACCGACTGTGCCGTGAGCACCCGTGTAACGGGTACATCGTTGGTGAATTCGGCGACATAATCGTTCGCCGGATTCACGATGAGATCAGCCGGTGTACCGATCTGCACAATCTGTCCGTCCTTCATGATCATCATGCGGTCCGCAATCCGCAGGGCTTCAAGAAAGTCATGCGTGATGAAGACGATCGATTTGTGCAACTGGCTCTGGATATTGAGAAACTCGTTCTGCATTTCACGTCGGATCAATGGATCCAAGGCAGAAAACGGTTCATCCAGAAACCAGATATCCGGTTCCACCGCGAGCGAACGGGCAATACCCACTCGCTGCTGCTGGCCGCCGGAAAGCTGTTTCGGGTAGCTTTTTTCCCGACCTGTCAAGCCAACGAGATCTATCACTCGTTGTGCACGCTGCCGACGTTCGGTGACGCCGAGTCCCTGAAGTTTCAGTGGAAACGCAATGTTGTCGATGACGTTCAGATGGGGTAGCAAGCCAAAGCTCTGGAAAACCATCCCCATCTTGTGTCTGCGAATTTCGATCAGTTCGGCATCATTTTTTTTCAGCAAATCCTCCCCGTCAAGCAGGATTTCCCCCGCCGTGGATTCCACCAAACGTGAGAGGCAGCGGACGACCGTCGACTTGCCGGATCCCGACAATCCCATGATGACGAAAATCTCGCCCACATGCACATCGAAACTGACATCACCACAAGCCACGATATGCCCAGACTGCCGGATTTGATCAGCATGAGTGGTCGCGTCGGGAACCAGACCAGTCCCCTGATCGAAAAAACGCTCGGGTGTTTCACCATAGACTTTCCAGACGTTGCGACAGGAAAGCTTGACCGGCGTCAGCACAGAATCGGTCTGTTCCTGTGCGCCTGAGGCGATTGCCGTCTCTTCAAGGTCGGGAAGCATGCTTTCTTTCGTACATCATGCCCCGACCCCTTTGTGGCCCTATCGAATGAAACTGCGGTCTACTGTGCGGCAGCAACCCAGGGCTGCCACATCTCCTCATTTGCGTCGACCCACTCGGACACCACCTCTTCGAGAGCACGTTTTTTATTATCCACTTCCAGCATCATGACATTCTGGGTGGCATTGTCAATGGCCAGATTCTCGATCAGTTTCAGGGCACCCGGCCATTTCTCACCGAACCCTTTCCACACAATCTTGCCGATACTGGCCTGTGCAAAACCACAGTCGTTGGTCACGCCGGGATCAAACCCATGCTCGGGCTCGGTATCACAATGCGGATGTGCCGCTGGCAGGTTCACCCAATCCATATCCATTTCTGCATGCAGCCAGTGGGGTGCCCAGAACATCATCAAGGCCGGTTCCTTGGCCGCATAGGCCGCCTTAAGCTCCGCAATCATGGCGCCCTCGCTACCACCGGCAATGGCTTGGAAAGGCAGGCCTGCGGCTTCCACCAGGTCCTTCGACCGCGTACCCCAGTCGGCCGGATAGGTAATCAGGCGCCCTTTCGGAAAAGTATCCGGTCCTGCAAATGCCTGGGCACATTCTATCAGCGCCTCATGCGACGGCAGACCGGGACATTTTTCCGCCATGTAGGCTGGATACATCCAGCCCTCCCGCGGCTCAAGACCCAGAGGACCCACCTTGATAATATCTCCGGCTTCCACCGACTTGGGATAGATTTCGCCAACGTTATTGTCCCAAACCTCCGGTTGCAGATGCAGGTTGCCTTGTGCAATAGCGGCAAACTGCGGGACCGCACCGGCGGTCACATACTCGACGTTGAAACCCGCTTTCTGCAGTAGTTGTCCTGCGACATGGGCAGAAATATGCTGCCCGGTCCATTCATTGACCGCAATTTTGATGGGGTCTGATGAGCCGTTGGCCGCAAAAGCATTGGCACAGGTGAGTGCACTCACAATCATGCCCAGTAATAGATGTTTGAATTTCATAGCTCGTCTCGTTCTCTTCTCAAATGGGCCAGCTGGAGGTTGGCCGAGGTGTTTTAGAATGGTGGTATCGATGGATAATATCCCGTCTCGGTTCTACTGTACTATACAATCTGATGGGCGGTCAATCAATTAATGAAGGTGAAATTAATCAAGCATGTACGGGTCGGCATCCATTGAATAATGGTGTCCATCAAGGCCGTTCCCATGCGTTGCATCGACCGGTCGAGCCGCTGGTTGATGATGAAGAAACAGCCTAAGGATAGCGTGTGTGCAACGGACCCGCCGATTGTTGACAGGCTGTGCACAGGCCAAACCCGGAAATAGTTCGCTGGGCTGATCCTGTAGTGGACGGGCAGACCTGTTCCGCCAATGCCCTTTCGAACGGAACCGACGGGAAAAATACATATTCAGTTTCCGACTCGCGTTATCAACATTTTTTGCAGTAGTCGCTCCACCGGCGCAAAGTCATCGGTGATCAATGTCGCATTACGCTCACGGGCCTGCTTGTCGACGAATTCAGCAATGTTGAACCAGTAGCGCTTCGGCCCGGAGACCGATTCCATCTTGTCGGTGCCAATGGGGCGGCTTGATGCCGACAGCACGAACGTAAGGCGGAGCGACCCGTTCGGCGGTTCCTCTATCCAGATACCGATATGTGGAAATGACTCCTGCAACGTTTTTAACATCGACTGTACCAGCGTGTTCCGGGGAAACACATCAATCACGTTGATCAGATAAATCCCGTCGCTTTTCAGTGACCGCTTGACCTGGCGGTTGAATTCGCGGGTCGTCAGGTGCCAGGGAATGCCGACATCATGAAATACATCGGTGACAATCACATCAAAGGCATCGGTTTGGGTCTGTCGCAGCAGATTGCGCACATCCCCATGGTAAATCTGCATGGTGTCATCATCAAGGTAAAGTGCATTGCGGGCCAGTGTCGTCACGGCCGGATCGATTTCGCTGACGGTAATCCGGGCCGACGGGGCACGGTGCAACACGGCCCGGGGCAGGGTATAGCCACCTCCCCCTCCAAACAG
Source organism: Candidatus Poriferihabitaceae bacterium (assembly GCA_965214625.1). Taxonomy (GTDB): domain Bacteria; phylum Pseudomonadota; class Gammaproteobacteria; order Arenicellales; family Poriferihabitantaceae. Next base: position 1,324,351 of record OZ243962.1, read on the forward strand.
GAAGGATTCAGGAGGGCTGTCGGCAAAATAAGTCCGGATCAAGGTGTCCATGGCATGGACATAGGGCACCCACAACAATCCGGGATCATGCGCACTGTTGGTGCTGTGCGCCATGTGGTCGATAATCAGGCTCTTTCCCAAGATGAAGCCGAACGAATTCCGTTCGTCTTCTACCCGCAGACAGTAATAACTACTTTCCACATTGCAGGGGCTTGCAAATCCGTCCTTTTGCCAAGTCACCAGGAGCAGCAAGAGGGCGGCCGTCAACCCTGCAATCAGAACCGCCGCCCCTCTCTTGCGTCCACTGAGGAATGGCAGCGCCATCGTGAACAGTATGGCCGCACAAGAGCCTATGATGGCCCTCGTTCCGATCCACTGCACCAGCCAGTATCCACAGATGAAAGTACCGATGATACTGCCCACAGCCGACAGCGCATGCATCCGACCCACTACGGTTCCCGTGTTGTGCTCAAGTTTCAGCGCCAATGTGGTCAGCAGGGGGGCGATGACGCCGATAGCGGCCGCCGGAAGGAAGAACAGCGTCAGCACAAAAATGAAACTGGCGTTGAGTAACCCGAGATCATGCTGCTGCATCAAGGCACCCACCATCAGCAGCATCGGCAGGATGCCCAGGGTAGACAGCGATGCAATGACCAGCACAATACCGGCTTCAACGTGATGGGCACCGCGGTCGGCCAGCTTGCCGCCAACCCAATGACCCAGGGAAAGACCGGCCAGGATAATGCCGATAATGGATGTCCAGGTATACAGCGAGACACCGATGTAAGGCGCAAGCAGACGCCCGGCCGCAATCTCCAATACAAGGAGGACCGCCGCTGACAGGAAAACAACCGCACCGTAAAGTCGTGAAAGAAAGGGAGCTTTCATGGGATGATGAACTTAATCAGCTACGGAGTGTACCAACCTGTTGCAGTACACTGCCACTGATACCGGCAATCTGCCCTGTGCCACGATTCAAAAATCGGCCTGTCCCACCATTTTGACGCGCTTTGCCGCCGTATAACGATGCAAGGCGGTTATTTTCAACCACCCTCCCTTTTGCGGGGATGGCGGGCCGGCAAAAGCCCTGATCCGGTGCATCCTCTATCCTTATTAATATTGAGAAATCGCAACACGGGGTCGGGGCAAGCGGATTCGAACCCTGATTTCGCCGACCGTCGACTGATCGCACCGGAGAAGATTGCAATGACTCGACCGCTTCTCGACATCACCCAATGGCATGCAATGCATTCCCCGGGTCGCGCGGCACCTGCCGGGGAACCGTGATTTATCCTGTCATCCGATCGGCAATGGCGACGATACGGTACATATTGCGCAGTACCGGTTTTTCGATCAGCTTTCCGTCGATCACCACAAGACCGGTATCGGCGGCCTCAAACGCCGCAATCACCCGGCGGGCATGGGCGACCTGATCGGTCGATGGCGTAAACACCTGATTGAGCATCGCGATCTGCTTGGGATGGATCGATCCCTTGCCGGCGAATCCAAGATCACGGGCCCGTTCGGCCTCTATGCGCATCCCTTCCGGGTCATCAAGGTCAAGATAAGGGACATCGATCACATCAAGACCCGCGCTGTGTGCAGCATGCACGACCCGGGAGCGCGCATACAAAAGCGGTTCCCAGGCATTCTGGCAACCCAGTTCCGCGGCCATATCCACACCGCCAAAGAACATGGCGTCGATCCGGCCAGAGCATCTGGCGATGTCGAACGCCGCCTCCAGGCCCGCATTGGTTTCAATGATGACGTGCAGCCGGGTCGAGTGCCCGGCTTCGCCAAGCAACTGGTCCAGCAGCACCACTTCGTCTGGTGTGCAAACCTTGGGCATCATCAGTGCAGGGGGCGGCCGGTCCGTCGCCAACACCGCCAGCACGTCCTCGATGCCGGACCGTTCACGAATCGAGTTGATCCGCACGATACGCTCTACCCCGTCATCCCCATCCGGTTGCTCAAAAAGCGCTAACGCCTTTTTTCGTGCCTCGGGCTTGTCTCTGGGCGCAATCCCATCCTCCAGTTCGATACAGACGATGTCCGTTCCGCAGGACAGGGCCTTGGGGTACATGTCCGGTCGCAGACCCGGAACAAAGATGAAGCTGCGTCTTGGGCGCGGAGCGTGGTTTGTCATGATCTCGTTCTCTGTTATCCACGTATTCGTTGTGATCCGGTGATCGCGGGTGGCCTCGCGGTCTCAAGGCGGTTTTTCCCTCCCATCAATACCTCATCCCCGCCATGGCCGGCAACAAACAGTCCGTCCGGTCAATGTCACGCCCACGACTTCATTGTCGAGGCGGCGACCAGAAACGAAGCCAATGCTCCCTGCGTTCCATGACTCCCCGGGGGGACAGTTCACCGGATTCAATCTGTCGATACATTGGCAGTCCTCACGGGGATGGAGCGATCGACACCGCGGACGATTTTCTTTTCATGGTCAAAGAAGGGGAGTTCGACGATCCGACTGTCGTGCATGGTGCCGTCCGGCAGACGCATGGCGAGCGTCCGACCCACCCAATCGCCCGGGGTCTTGAACCGGACGTAGCCGATACCCATCCCCAGCGTGGGTGATGGCACACCGATTGTGACCCAGCCCGCTGTACTGCCGCCCGTCATGACCAGACTGCCGGCCGACGGGATTTCGGTTTCACAAGTGAGTCCGAAAAGGCATGATCTGGTGTCTTTCCCGACCAGCGCATCGCGTCCGATGAAGTCGCTTTTGCCCATGTCGACAAACCGGGCAAGTCCGGCCTCGAATGGCGTCATCGTCGTATCGATATCCGTCAGGTTTCCCAAGATACCGCCCTCGATCCGACGAATGGTCAGGGCACGCGTCGAAGAAAACTCCATGCCATGGGGTTCGCCACAAACCATCAGATGATCCCACAAGGCCAAGTGATCGGTCGTCGTGCCATCACAGTAGATCTCAAAACCCAGTTCGTTGGTGAATCCGGTACGCGAAACATACAGCTCCTGACCGCCGATCACGAAATAACCGGAGCGGAAGTACTTCATCGTGTCATCAATGGCACCCCTGGATGCCGCACGCATGATATCCATCGACTTCGGCCCCTGGATCTGCAGGACACGACTCCGGGGATCGGATATCGTCACATCAAAGCCACCACTGTGTGCCATCAGCCAGGCTTCAAACGGCCCATCTGCCTGAACGTACCAGAATCGATTTTCTCCCAGTCTGAATACAACGCCATCCATGAATATCCCACCTTGCGGCGTACAGGCGAGGCTATAATACCCCCGTCCTTCGGTCATGTTCTCGACCTTGCGTGACAGGATTTTCTCCAGAAACGGAACTGCGTCGGGACCCGAAATCTCAACCGGCTTTTCCGGCACATCGAAGAGCAATGCCTTCTGACGCAACGTCCAGTATTTTTCGATCCAGTCCTCTCCCATGTAGATCGGAAAATAGCGGCCAGCATAGACACCCCGCACCATCTTCGGGCTGACAGTCCGTTCGATGAACGGCGATTCCTCAAACCGTCGAGCGCTGATGGCAACGGTATTCTCAAGATCCGAAATTTCCTGAAGATTGCTCATGTCTTAACTGCTTAAAATACGACATCGGGTTGATGGTTTTGCGGGCACCTAGAGGCTGCCCGGCAGTATCATACACCAAAGATTGTCGGGGTTGCATCCGTGTTGCAATGCACATTGGTCCACGGCCGATTGGCATGAACGGTCATGTCACGCTTGTTCCCGCTGCTAGGTAGCGATTTCGTATCCATGCACGGAGTTCTCTCGATGAGGATGATAATAACCACGATGGGGATGCCGTGCCGGCCATGATCCGGACACCGATGCCTCCATCGCTCCGTCCGATATAACCGATTTGCACCAGGTCATTCCCCGGACAGTGCCACAATCACCCGCATTGCAAAACCAAACAGGGTGTCCGGTCCAGCCCCAACATCATCGCCGGCAGGCGCAGAGGAATCCCGGCCTGTCACAACCTCCGGCGTTTGGTGGCAACCCCGTCAAGCGGGCAGCTTCGCTCACAAGATCGTCAAGCAACAACAGGCGCAGCAACGCCCAGCAGCGAATTTGTTGATGATCGGAAAACACCCCAAGGCCAAGGGAACGGAGCGCTATTGCTATCGTTCTGACGGACCAATGACCGACCCTGATCACGGCATCACAGCGATGATGTAAAATATGAGCGTTTTTGATTTTATTATTCTTTAATAGACTGCGGACTGCACGATGATTTTCCCGACAGAAAAACCTCAAACGACCGGGGCGGGCCGAAAAAACCGATGACTTGTATAATCCGCATGACCACTGCGGTTGTCAGCAGGCTGACTGCTCTGATGGCGGCGCTGGCCTGCGCCGTACAGGCAGCAGAGCTTCCGTCGGCCAGCCAGCTTGGCCAGCAGACAGGTGCGACTCCGCAGACAGTGCTGGTCTACGAACCCCACCTGACCCGAGACGGCGAGCAGGTTGAGGTGGCGTATGTCGGCTTCCCGGCAGTTGCCGTTCTCGAGCATCTTTCCGGAAAAGACTGGCAAAACCGGGGGGACACCGTCGTATTCCGTGCACTGGACGGCTATGTTGCCCACATCCCTGCCGACCGCTTTTTGCAGGACAGCGCCTACCTGGTCTTTGCCCGGCAAGACAATACACCGTTCGCTGTTGACAATATCAGGCAGAATCAGGTGGATGTGCCACTCGGACCCTGGTATCTGGTGTGGGACAACATCACCAATCCTGCACTGCTCGCTGAAGGCGCGAGAAACTGGCCCTATCAGGTGGCCGAAATCGATCACATCACCTTATCGAATACCGCACTTGTGCCGCAAGGTCTCGATGCCCGTTTTCATGAAGCCGTCACGCTGGTCCGCACCCACTGTCTCACCTGCCACAAGGTGAACGGTTTCGGCGGGGTCAAGTTTGAGGGCAATCTGGCGAAGATCGCCAAACAGACCGACAAGACAGATTTCTTCCGTCTGCTGCTGACACCGGCTGCCACACGGCCCGGCGCAACGATGCCGCCATTGCCGGATCATCTGCCAGAATCGGAACGACACCGTATCGCCCGAATCATGTTTGAGTATCTCCAAGTGGTGCCGGTTCTGCCGTAGGAATCGACAACCTCCGGGTGCGCTGCCCCCCTTAAGGGTAGTTCACACAGGACCCGTGCGACACCCTATGGATCAAGCCCTCAACCGAAGGAACAAAAGGCGAATCAGTCAATCCATACAAATTGCCGGTCCAACTGGGTTGGGGCACACAATCCGAGGGGCGCCGTCTCCATCCTTAAAGACGGAAATCACTTAATAAAGGCTCAAGTTCGGTCAGTGCCTTGCTATAAACCCCTTTCTTGAATGCAACAATCTGTTGGATTGGACTCCAATAATCCACCCAGCGCCATTGATCAAATTCCGGGCTCTCAGAGATGTCAAGTCTCACCGATGAGTCCAGCCCGATCAGCTTAAACAAAAACCAGCGCTGCTTTTGCCCCCTGAATTGTCGTGATCGTCTGAAATAGCGGGACTTGATGGCATAGGGAACGTCATAATACATCCAGCCTGCCGTACTGCCCAGCAATTCAACATCCTTTGCCTGTAGACCGACTTCCTCGTACAGTTCCCGAAAGGCCGCTTCTTTTGCCGATTCCTCCGGTCCAATGCCTCCTTGTGGGAATTGCCAGCCGTCATGATTGATTCGTCTGGCCCAAAGTACTTGGGTTTGACTGTTGCAGACAACGATACCCACATTCTTACGGTACCCATCGCTGTCCAGTTTGTATGTTTCATCGGAATAATGCATCGCTTCATCCTATTGCCTGTCGCATCATATTACAAGACCGACCGTGCCGTCAGACATCGGTGTATCGACCGGTGACAGGTCAACGTGATCGCAACCCGGCCGGTCTCCTTTCACCGTGACCGGAATCACCCCCGTACAATCGATGTCCCTGCCGCAACATGGTGAGGGTCAGTGATGATCGAATCGACACCGGGGGAACCGGCCTGATTGTCGTGTGACCGCACCGTCCGGCGGTACCGACGGTGCATCGCTGTCAACTTCGATTGAGTGATTTTCGCTTGTTTGCACAATGTGCCCGGGCAAACTTCAGAAACTCAGTGATTGCTCGAAGTCGAAATTTTTGGCGCTGGTGTACGATAGTGAAAGGTCGTCTGATGGGTTTTTCCAGAGGAACCGCACACAATGAATTGAGCGCCAACTCCTTTTCCATTGTCGCGATGGATAAAATGGAAATACCCAGTTCATCGGCAACCGCATTCTTAATGGATTCCGGACTGCCAAATTCCATGATGATATCCAGATGACGGAGACCAAAGCCTTCATCTGAAAGGTAATTCTCCATGACTTCTCGGGTCCCGGAACCTTCTTCCCGACAGATGAACGGATATTGAATCAATTCCCCGATGCCGATGCGCTTGTTTATCGCCAGCTTGTGATTGACCGAACAGACAACGACCAGCTCGTCATTCCAGATCACATCGGTGATCAGATTCTTGTTATTGACCGGCCCTTCCACGATGCCGATGTCAATCTGGTTGTTTTCCACCATCTGGATAATGCCATTGGTATTGGCCACATTTAACCGTACTTTCACATGCGGGAAACAAGCCTGGTAGCTGCCGATGACGCCTGGAATAAAATACTCTCCGATCGTCGTACTGGCACCGACAATCAAGGGACCCTGGACATCGCCTGTCATCGTCCTGACTTCATTGTCCATCTCGCCGTACAGCAACAGAATATCATCGGCATAACGTTTCACCAGCTCGCCCGCCTCAGTGAGGGTGATTCGGTTATGGGTACGATCAAACAGCCGGGTATTGAAATAATCTTCAAGTTGTTTGATTTGAAACGTCACCGCCGGTTGCGTCATATGTAACGATTCCGCCGCTTTGGTAAAACTCAACAGTCGGGCGACCGTTGCAAAAACTTGTAATCGTCTATCCGCCACAGTGCCAATTCATACTGAGTGATATTGATGAAATAACAGGCTTGAATTTCGCTTTGCCCAAATTCACGGATTCATGATCGTCGGTGAACTGCGCGTGCCGACGACACCTTCAGGTGGCCTGTTTTGTGATTGAACCCATTGGAACAGGTATTACAGCAGCTTGTCAAATTCAGTCCCCGAACATGCTTCCTGATCACGGCTGCACGGTTGCAAATGAGGGCTTGAGGCCGGGAGTCAGGCAGTCGTGTTGCAACGATCATCGGTCCGATATGCCTCCCGGGGCACGAATCAAAACCACTCATCGGCTTCAATGCCCCGGTCAGCCCCTCGTCCCCGCAAGACAGCAAATGTTTCATCGGTGTCTGGTTCTGGGCCAGTCATTCGTGAAAGTCGGCCGGTTTGGCCAGCTGTTTTAAAGCGAAACAACGCTTGAATTTTGTATTTTTGACTACAAGTACTATAAAATCCGGGTATTGTTGGTCAATACTTCGGTATGATATGACCATGAAGATATTGGTAAAGCTTGAGGAAAATTCAAAATGGCGAGATTAGATACAGCGGTTGCAAGGCCAACCACGGGTAGCATAGAGATCAACAAGGTATTGAGAAATACCTATTTGTTGCTGTCACTGACCCTGTTGTTCAGTGCGCTGACAGCCGGTACCGCGATGGTGATGAACTTTCCGCCCATGGGGATGATCATTACACTGGTGGGCTATTTTGGCCTGCTGTTCCTGACCAGCAAGTTTCGAAATTCGGTGCTGGGGCTGGTCTTTGTTTTTGCACTGACCGGGTTTATGGGACTCACACTGGGCCCGATTCTCAATTTGTATCTCACTGCCTTCAGTAACGGCGGACAAATCGTAATGACCGCCCTGGGCGGTACCGGCCTCATCTTTGTCGGATTATCCGGTTATGTCCTGGTGACCAGAAAAGACTTCAGTTTCATTGGCGGCATGTTGATAGCGGGTATTTTAGTGGCCTTTTTGGCTGGAATCGGTGCCGCTATTTTTGCCCTTCCCGGCCTGTCTTTGGCCGTATCAGCCATGTTCATACTGCTGATGTCCGGATTGATCCTGTTTGAAACCAGCAATATCATACACGGCGGCGAGACAAACTACATCACGGCCACAGTGACATTGTATGTCTCCATTTACAACCTGTTCCTCAGCCTGCTCAGTATTCTCGGTATTTTCGGTGGTGACGACTAAGACCGGATCACTGTTCACGGTGTCGTGTTCCAAAGCCCCGTCTTGACGGGGCTTTTTTTTAGGCCTCAACATTCACGGGATGCGGTAGTCGACTGATCCCTTATTGCTGATCCCGCCCCACCGAGGGACGGTCAGTGGATCAATGCCAAACGCACCTCATTCCCCCAGATCCGACCCCAATGCCGGTAGCGGTGACAGCCCCTCCATAACTGGTGAATAAAATGAAAAAAGGCAACCACCCAATCGGTCGACGGGCAAGAGAACGGCCGGGTTTGTCATACCCGCCGTATCATCGATCGGGCTTCCACAATTCGTGCCCTGACTGCCGATAGGGCACGTTGTTTCGGTTGTGCGTTCCCGTGGTTTCCCGCGAACCTGCTATACTGAACGATCACCAACATTCGTTTGATATGCGTATTGCCGTCATTCAGACAAACTCCAGCGATGAGATCGATCATAATCTGGAGCAAACCTCGGTCTATATTCAGTCTGCCGCGGACCAGGGCGCAAAAATGGTTTTTTTGCCTGAATGCTTCGCCTTGATGCAGCGCCATCGATCACAGCTTGGACAGCTGGCCGAAGAGGCCGGGAAAGGGAAAATCCAGTCTTTTTTATCGGTGATGGCCGCCCAATATGGTCTCTGGCTCTTTGCGGGCAGTGTGCCGTTAAAGACAGACACCGCTGAACGAATAACCAATACCTTGCTGGTCTTCGACAGCCAGGGACATCGGGTGGCGCGCTATGACAAGATACACCTGTTTGATGTCGTCCTTTGTGAGGATGAAAAATACCTTGAGTCCGCGTACACCCAATCCGGCTCGTCGGTTGAGGTGGTGGACACCCCGGGCGGCAAGGTGGGACTCAGTATCTGCTATGATCTGCGGTTCCCGGAACTGTATCGTCAACTTTGTGATAAAGGGGCTGAACTGCTGATTGTTCCGTCAGCGTTCGCCCAGACCACAGGTCGGTTTCACTGGCTGCCACTCCTGACTGCCCGTGCGATCGAGAATGCCTGTTATGTCATCGCGGCGGCGCAGGTCGGCATTCACCCAAGCGGCAGAAGAACGTTCGGGCACTCCGTGGTCATCGATCCCTGGGGAGAGGTTCTCGCCAACAAAGAAACGGATTGTGGCGTATTGCTTGCCGATATTGATCTCTCCAGACTCCATCAAATCAGACGTCAATTCCCAAGTCTGCAACATCGCCGGATTGGTTTTTGTTAAATCAGCACCATTGGTATAGAACTTACGCAAATCAGGACATCCAAACAAACATGTCAGATCACCTACAGATGGCGACACAGCTTTTGCTGGAGCCGACCGGGCTGGAACAACAGCAGATCAATCGTACGCTCGGTTTGCTGATGGGGCCGCAGATTGATTACGCCGACCTGTATTTCCAATACTCAAGACATGAATCCTGGGAACTCGATGAAGGCACCGTCAAATCGGGAAGCTTCGGCATCGATCAGGGCGTTGGTGTCCGGGCGGTCAGTGGCGAAAAAACAGGCTTTGCCTATTCAGACGAACTCCTGCTGTCCGCATTGACCGATGCCGCTTCGGCCGCCAGAGCCATCGCCAGGCAGGGCACACAGGTCGGCCCGGTTGCGATACCCGGACGGGGACAGGAGATTGCCCGATACTACCCGCCGGTCGACCCGCTGGGCTCACTCGAAGATGATCGAAAGGTCGCGATGATCAAAGAGGTCGAACAGGTCGCCCGGGCACTGGACAACCGGGTCTCACAGGTGAAGGTCAGTTTGGCCGGGGTGCAGGATGTCATACTGGTTGTGAGATCCGATGGACTGATGGCGGCAGACGTCAGGCCTTTGGTCCGACTGAATGTCAGTGTGCTTGTCGACCACAATGGCCGTCGGGAACAGGGCTCGGCCGGCGGCGGCGGGCGATTTGACTATCACTACTTTCTCAACGAGAAAAAAACACATCACTATGCACAAGAGGCGGTGAGACAGGCGCTGGTCAATCTGGAATCTGAAGACGCTCCGGCCGGTGAAATGAACGTGGTACTGGGACCGGGTTGGCCCGGCATCCTGTTACACGAGGCCATTGGGCATGGATTGGAGGGGGATTTCAACCGCAAGGGAACATCGGCATTTAGCGGCAGAATGGGTGACCGGGTTGCCTCGCCGTTGTGCACGGTGCTGGATGATGGAACCCTTCCGGATCGCCGGGGTTCCCTGTCCATTGATGATGAAGGGACACCGACACAAAAAACCGTCTTGATCGAAAACGGGATATTGAAAGGGTACATGCAAGATCAGATGAATGCGCGCTTGATGGGCATGGCCCCGACCGGGAATGGCCGGCGGGAATCCTTCTCGCATCTCCCGATGCCGAGGATGACGAACACCTATATGCTGTCCGGGACGCACCACCCTGAAGAAATCATACAGTCAATCGACAAGGGGTTGTATGCGGTTAATTTCGGGGGTGGGCAGGTTGACATCACCTCCGGCAAATTCGTGTTTAGCGCATCCGAAGCCTACCGCATAGAGAAAGGGAAAGTGACCTGTCCCGTCAAGGGCGCTACGCTCATCGGCAACGGACCGGACGTGTTGACGCGGGTTTCCATGCTGGGCAACGACATGATGCTCGATAGCGGCGTCGGCATTTGTGGCAAGGATGGACAAAGCGTTCCGGTGGGGGTCGGTCAGCCGACAATGAAGGTGGACGGACTGACGGTGGGAGGAGTCACGGTATGACAAGCCAGTGGAACCCGCAACCCAAGGATGAGCTCGATCAGAGAATTCTGGAAGCCGCCGACCTGGCGCTTTGTACCGCCGTAAAGAAGGGGGCATCGATGTCAGAAGTCACCATCGGACAGGGCCAGGGCATGTCCGTGACAGTGCGCCACGGAGAAGTGGAAACGGTCGAACACAATCGCGACAAAAGTCTCGGCATCACCGTCTATTTCGGTCACCGTTGCGGCAGTGCGTCAACAACGGATTTTTCCGAAAAGGCCATCGAGTCCAGTGTGCAGTCTGCCTGTAATATTGCCAGGCAGACAGAGGAAGACGAATACAACGGACTGGCGGAGATGCCCTTGCTGGCCACCGAATTTCCTGATCTGAAACTGTGCCATGACTGGAATATCGGGCCCGGTGATGCGATTGATATCGCGAAACAATGCGAAACGGCGGCCTTGTCCTCGGATGATCGAATCACCAATACCGAAGGGGCCACCGTCTCCAGTCATACCGGGGTCGACCTATACGGAAATACAAACGGTTTCAGGGGCTTTTCCCATCGCAGTCGGCACAGTATCAGTTGCTCCGTCATTGCCGGGCAGGGACCGGCAATGCAGCGGGATTACTGGTATGACTCGCGAAGAGATCCGAGTGAGCTGGCCTCGCCAGAGGCAATCGGTATCGAAACCAGCCGGCGGACCGTGCGGCGTCTGGGTGCAAGAAAAATCAAGACGGGGGTCAGCCCGGTTATTTTTGATCCCGCATCCGCTGCCAGTTTGCTGTCGCACCTGGTGACCGCCATCAGTGGCGCCAGTCTCTATCGCAAAGCCAGTTTCCTGCTGGATAAAATAGATCAGGCTATTTTCCCGTCGGATATCCGCATACATGAACAGCCTCATCTGCCCAAGGCCGCCGGCAGTACCGTGTTCGACACCGAAGGCGTGGCCACCACCGCAAGGAATATTGTTCATCGGGGGATACTTGAGGGATATGTCCTAAATTCCTATGGCGCCCGCAAACTGGGATTACAAACAACAGCCAATGCAGGCGGCGTCCATAATCTGACCATTGACAGTACCGGCGGTGATTTCAACGAGATGCTGCGCACGATGGGCCGCGGTCTGGTGGTCACGGAGTTAATCGGTTTTGGCGTGAATACGGTCACCGGCGATTACTCCCGCGGTGCCTTTGGCTTTTGGGTGGAAGACGGTGCCATTCAGTATCCGGTTCAGGAGTTTACGATTGCCGGCAATCTCATCGATATCTTCAAGGGATTTGAGCGGGTGGGCAGCGACGTTGATGAAAGACAAAATCTGAGAACGGGGTCGATACTGGTCGATCGAATGACGATTGCCGGGCAGTAGACAAAATGACCTGTTGGGTACCGGTTACTTGGGGTCGGTCTATAGTTTCCAGTCACAATCCCCTTGTTTTTTGATTGATCCGGAAAATCACCGGGATAGGTCATTCATCCCCTATCCGGAAAATTCAGCCTCCCGAAATCCCTTTGAAACCGCACTTCAAATTGAAAAACCGCGGTTGCATCTACGACGATACTTGGTCCGGGTCCCGATCCAGGGACTAAGTTGGGACTAAGTTAAAAGCCTGCAGAAAAATGCTGACTTGTGCTAGCCTCTTTCGATCCGCCCCAAAGCGAATCATGTGTTATTTGGTCGGCATGATGGGTGTCTCGGGTCACCACTAAAATTCCCGGGTCGCACGAAAGGTGACCTCGGGCCAACGCGCCATGACCAATTGTAAATTGGCACGATTCGGGGCAAGGTAGGTTAATGCCCCCATTCCGTCCAAGGCGAGGTACTGCTCGTTCCTTTTTCGAAAATCGCCTTCCATTTTGGGATCTGGGAACCCAACCCATCGTGCGGTCGCAACCGCAACGGCTTCAAATGAACAGTCCACCTTATATTCGGTTTTCAAACGATGTGCCACCACATCAAACTGCAGCAAACCGACGGCACCGAGAATCAGATCATTGCTCATCAGTGGTCGAAACACCTGCGTTGCACCCTCTTCACTCAATTGAATCAATCCCTTTTGCAATGCCTTGGCGCGCAGCGGATCCCCAAGGCGGACCCGTCGGAACAACTCGGGGGCGAAATTCGGAATACCGGTAAACTTCAGCGATTCACCTTCGGTGAAAGTGTCACCGATTTGAATGGTCCCATGATTATGGAGGCCCAGTATATCGCCTGCAAAGGCCTCCTCCGTGTTTCCCCGCTTCGAGGCCATGAAAGTATGCGCATTGCGCACAATGATTGTTTTTTCATTGCGCACATGCCGTATTTTGGCTTGTTTTTCGAACCGTCCCGATGTGATGCGCAAAAAGGCGATGCGATCATGATGGTCCGGGTCCATATTGGCCTGAATCTTGAACACAAATCCGCTGAATGTCGCTTCCTGTGCGTTGACTGACCGCGTTTCCGTCTGCCTGGGTTGTGGTGGCGGCGCATATTCGACGAATTGATCCATCAATTCGTTCGTTCCCAGCCGGTTGAGCGCGGAACCAAAAAAAACCGGCGTGAGTTCACCATCAAGATACGCCTGCCTGTCAAACGCGTGGCTGGCACCTTGCACCAGTTCTATTTCCTCGCGAAGCTGTTCGGCCAATTCCCCGATACACCGATCAAGCTCCACATTATCCAGGCCCTGAATGAATCGGTCGGCCGTGGCTCCGTTTCGTCCCGCGAACAGACAAATCCTGTCGTCATACAGGCGGTAGAGACCGAAAAACCGCTTTCCGATCCCGATCGGCCAGGTCAGCGGAGCACAATTTATTTTCAGCACCGACTCCACTTCATCCAGAATGTCCACGGGGTCTCTTCCCTCCCGGTCCATTTTATTGACAAACGTCATGATGGGCGTCTGTCTCAATCGACAGACATTCATCAGTTTTATTGTTCTTTCCTCGACACCCTTGGCAATATCAATCACCATCAGCGCCGAATCGACTGCAGTCAGGGTACGATAGGTATCTTCAGAGAAATCCGCATGACCCGGGGTATCCAACAGATTCACGATGCGCTCCTTATAGGGAAACTGCATCACGGACGAGGTCACCGATATCCCTCTTTGTTTTTCCAGCTCCATCCAGTCTGATGTCGCATAGCGATCACTCTTGCGCGCTTTCACCGTGCCTGCGAGCTGAATCGCGCCGCCGTATTGCAGCAATCGCTCAGTCAGTGTCGTCTTCCCGGCATCCGGGTGGGAGATGATTGCAAACGTGCGTCTCTTATTGATTTCATTGGATAAATTACTGTCTGACAAACTCTATTCCTCTGTAATGGATACGCTGATATGTACACATCTGTATGTCTACTCTCATCTCGGCTTATCAGCTACAAATAACCGCCTATTTTAGCGCTGACTACCATCCTCTTACAGTGAAAGTGAATTCAGCTTTCTTAATGATAATGCAACTTATCTATTTCCCTCGTCGACTTCTTTTACCTCCAAAACCGACTCTAGCCTTTCATATGCCTGCCTGTGTTTATCCTCGGGCATCTTGTCAAGATTGATTAGAAACTCCCGTATCTCTTCCAAATCACCCAGACTCATCCAGTATTTTAATCAAAACCGCATCCGCCATGATCAGGGCATGACGGCCGTTACCATTTGGAAATGGATGGATATACACCAGCTTGTGATGAAACCTGGCGGCCAATTCTTTCGGCGGATAAATGTTGTGTTCTAGCCAATATTTCGCATCATCCAATAATTGTCTCAACTCGATTGCGATTTGATACAGATCAACACCAACGTTCTTCTCTGTTCTACGAAATCCCCCCACCCATTGCCACATTCCACCAAATAGGCGGTTGTGCAACTCGCAGACAAACGCTTCTGATAAAACGTCTGGATTTTTCTGTTTGTTCAGCCTCAGCCCTTCGGTGATACTGGCTTGTTCCAATTGATCAAGTTCACCACGAGTCGCAACATGCCGGAACTTCAATCCCTCGATTTCGTCCGGTTCGAGTGGCGTTGCACCGCCCGGGAAATCCGCTATATCACGCATCATTCATTCCATAAGTCCGCGGGCATACTATCCACAATCTGAGCGGCAATACGCTCAATTTCAAAATCCAGCTGTCCCTTGTCCAATGCCTGCGCTTCAAGCGCCATATGGGTCGACGTGGCGTTTACCTGTCCCCGTGCTTTTTTGATCGCACGTTGTCTGATCACCGCTTCGACATTCATTTTTGGCACAATGGCATACACAAACTGACAATCCATTGCTTCCGCCATGGACTGCATCGTTTTCAGCGTCACTCTTCCTGCCGGTTCATCGTGCTCAACCCTTGAAATTCTCGCCTTTGTAACACTCAGTCTTTTGGCCAGCTGCGTCCCGGACATGCCCAGCGCCGTCCTTACGGTTCTAATCCAGCCTTCCCGTGAGCACATGGGAAAGTCTCTAATCCGATTGACAGCGTGATTTACTTTGTCTTGACATTGTCTGGCAACTATCTTTTTGAGACTCATAGTTAACCCTTATATTTACAATTACCTCATTTAGTAAATATAAATATATATTAATAGTAGTAAAGTTTATATATTTATTTACTTCAATGTCTGTGATAACCCGCCTTGCACAAAGACGAGGATGGTATAACCCGATTTGCAAAACGACTCTTTTCATTTCCATGTACAATGGCGCTCCCTTTATCAAACGTCTATGGCACTCTTAAAAATAACGGATGTAACGGTCGCTTTCGGTGACAAAACTCTTCTCAATGCCGCCAGTTTGACGCTTGAAAAGGGTCAGCGGATTGGCCTGCTCGGTAGAAACGGAGAGGGGAAAACCACACTGCTGAACCTCATTGATGGAAATATCGCCCCGGATGGGGGCACCATTCAATTCGGCCCAGGTGTTTCGGTCGCTTTTTTGAAACAAACACCCGATATCCCGTCAAACACGAGTGTCTTTGATCTGGTGACCGCTGGATTGGGCGACATTGGCCACTGGATATCGCAATACCAATCGGTCACCGCCAACTCACCGACCAGGCCATCTGATCAAATGCGTCAGCTGTCCGAGTTACAGCAAAAACTGGACAGTTGTAACGGGTGGAACCTCAAGAGCAAGGTGGAAAAAATATTGAGTCGGCTGGAATTGCCCACTGACACCATGGCACTTTCATTGTCAGGTGGATTACAGCGACGGGTGTTAATGGCAAAAGCACTGGTGGGTGACCCACAGGTTCTGCTGCTGGATGAGCCAACCAACCATCTGGATGTCGAAACCATCCTTTGGCTGGAAAAACAGATCCGCCAATTCCCGGGTGTGGTTTTGTTTGTCACTCATGATCGACAATTCCTGCAAAACGTTGCGACCCATATTGCCGACCTGGAAGATGGAAAGTTGACGGTATGGCCTGAAGACTATCCCACTTACCTGAAGCGAAAACAGGCATTGCTTGAACAGGAAACACGCCATCAGGCCGAATTCGACAAAAGACTCTCCCGGGAAGAAGTGTGGATACGCCAGGGCATCAAGGCGCGGCGCACCCGCAATGAGGGGCGGGTCCGTACGCTGCACAAAATGCGTCAACAGCGGTCCGAACGTCGTGACAAGCAAGGCAATGTCCGCTTTTCGATTGCGAAGGGCAATCACAGCGGCAAGCTGGTGATCGAGGCGATCGGTCTGCGCTACGGATATGGAGACGACCTTGTCATTGATCAATTCTCACTGACCATTCAAAGAGGGGACCGTATTGGGTTGATTGGACCAAACGGCATTGGCAAAACCACTTTGCTGAAGGTGCTGCTTGGCAAACTGACACCCGAAAGCGGGATGGTTCGACACGGCACCCACCTTCAAATCGCTTATTTCGATCAGCTTCGCAACGACCTGGTACTGGACCAGACGGTAGTTGAGTATATCGGACAAGGACAAGAGCACATCACGATCAATGGTCAATCCAAACATATCATCCGTTATCTATCGGACTTTTTGTTCACTCCAAGCAGGGCCCGGTCACCGGTACGTAGTCTGTCAGGAGGCGAAAGAACCCGGGCCCTGCTCGCCAAACTGTTCAGCAAACCGGCCAATGTGCTGGTGCTCGATGAACCGACAAACGATCTTGATATTGAAACATTGGAGTTGCTGGAAGAGTTGTTATTGACATTCGAGGGCACCTTGATGCTTGTCAGCCATGACCGGAAATTCATGGATCACGTCATCACCAGTGTGTTGTCGTTTGAAGGAAATGGTGTGATCAGGGAATACATTGGCGGCTACTCAGACTGGCTGAGACAACGTCCGCCGAGAGATGCTGCGACAAGCAGAAAACAAAAAAAGCCAACGAAGTCCGATTCGATACCGAAGATCGAAAAAAAACCAAAGCTGAGTTATCACAAACAACGCGCAGTGGAGAAGCTGCAATCACAAATCGAGTCATTGGAAGCACAGCAGGCCACCTTGACAACAGCTATTTCCCGACCGGATTTCTACCAGAAGCCGCATCAGGAAGTTTCCGGTGTGATGACCCGATTAAAGGCAATTGATGCGCAACTGGACCAGTGTTATCAACGATGGGGTGAACTCGATAGCCAGTAGTAACCTGTTTGTGAAGCGTGCCCTCTCAGAGAAAACACCATTGATCAATCCGGGTGCCCGTCACACGAAACCTCTGGATGCCAAGCAGGTACCATTGAACTGGTCCTCACTATCCCGATGAATCTGATTCCTTATCAAATCACTGCCAAAAATGCGGTCGTGAGCAACGAGGCACACCCAAGTTCACAACCCGCCTGAGCGGTTCTGTTGCATGTCGGCTGACAAAAACTTCCTGGTTTCACTCAATCAAACCGATCACGCTGACCTGCCTTCCGTACTGCTTTTGATTCTCGTGGCCGTTACGGCGATAGCTGAAAAACCGATCTTTATCCTGATAGGTGTCGTGCGCCAACTGATGGATTCTATCAACCCCTGCGACTGACACTCTCGCGTGGATGTAACCCGGCAAATCAAAAGACACAAGCTGGGTCATCGGGTCCGTTCGGAAGAAAGCATCCGCAACAATCGGGCTGCTGTCGATCAGGGACTCCTTGAACGGTTTCCCCACGGCATAAGAAGCCCATTGAATCGCCGGCCCTATGGCACACAATATCCGATCCCTTTTTGCGCCCAATTGGCTCATCGCAGCGATCACCGAATCGGTGATACCCGCCAACGCCCCTTTCCAGCCGGCATGGGCGACACCGATCACCCCTGCCTGTTCATCGGCAAAAAGCACCGGCGCACAATCAGCACCCAGCACCCCCAGACAGACGCCCCGTCGGTCAGTTACCATGCCATCTGCCGCCACAAGTTGCTCCGGGTGACTTCGAGCATCAATACTCACGACCTGGTTTCCGTGCATCTGCCGTAGGGTAAACAGGCTGTCCGACCCCATACACGCCAGCACCCTTTGTCTGTTTTGGGCGATATGGACTACATTGTCACCCGACGAAAAACTGCAATTCAACGATTCAAACGCCCCGTTTGAAACGCCACCCTGCCGACCGAAAAAACCATGGTGAATCGTGTCAACCGATTGAAGCAAAAAACTGCTGATATACGGCGGGTCTTGCATGCAGGGAAGATAACAATAAATCGCGGCTTTCGCCATCATCAAGCAAGTATGGCTCACTCATCGAGCCTTCGCTATAATCGCCTTCCCTGGAAGTGACGATCGAGTTGAAATCCAATACCACAAGCACATGGAACTGCCTGGTGCAGGGAGGCAAACAGCAGTGTACAATCTCGGTACGCAAAACGATAGAACCGGAGAGCTGGCAGAGCGGTCGAATGCGGCGGTCTTGAAAACCGTTGACTGTAACAGGTCCGGGGGTTCGAATCCCTCGCTCTCCGCCATACCCCGTTCGGAGTTTTTGATAAATTCACCGAACCTTTCAACAGCAAAACCACTTGTTTCCGGTGAATTTGTCCTGAACAGCAGTCGCCAAAAACCGTTCGCGTGACACCACCTGCCCCGAAACAACAACGCAAAAGCATCCCACTATCAGTTCCTGACGTTGATCCATCACATCGGGCCCGACCGACCAGGTCTTGATGTCTCTACTCGAAACATCCCAGGTAAAACTGTTTTCGGAGACCTCACCCGATCTTCGAGTCCCGTCTGTCATTCTTCGGGGTCGTCTCATCGCCAATTCGGTATATTCCGAACGAGCAACCTCAACACCGCACAGACCATCCGGTTGACTCTGCCGAAGAAGGTAGCTGCCGCAGAACCGTCCCAGGATGCTTGTAATCTACCAATGGAAAAGTTTATCTTCCGAAGGCGTTTTAAGTCTCCTTTTTGATTGAAGATTTCATACGGATTTTGTTGGGGTCATTCTTGGCGAAACCCCTCTTCTCTTTTGGCTTTTGGGTAAAGGACCGCCAGTGACAGAGCATAAATCGGTTAGTTTCCGCCATGGTCCAACCCCTTACGTTGCATCGTAACCACAAATCAATGACAGGGCTTGATCCGTTGAGGTATACCGAACATCACCCATGTCACCTGATCCGCGATATCGGCAACCGCCTGATGGAGCGCACCGCTCTCATCGACAAATTGTCGACTCAATTCACCCATGGGTACCATCCCCATTCCCACTTCATTGGTCACCAGTATGATTTTTGCTTGCGTGTTCTTCAAGGCGCTCAGAAATGCCTCCTTTTCAGCCTGCCAGCCCTGATGGTCCACTTTACACAGCCAATTCGATACCCATAAGGTCAAACAGTCAATCAGCAAGCAATCACTTTCCCTGGCCTGTTTGACAACAGTGGCAAGCTGAAAGGGCTCTTCAATCAAACTCCAACGACGATCCCGTTTTTGTTGGTGTTGTTTGATCCGTTCCGCCATCTCCTGGTCAGCGGCCTCGGCGGTTGCCACAAAGACCAGATTGCTATCGCTCTGCTCAGCACATTGTTGTGCATAGTGACTCTTGCCACTTCGGGCCCCTCCGGCAACAAGCTGGATATTCAACCTGATGTTGTCCTCTTTGTTGATCAATAAAATAATACTGCAGGCTTTCTATTGTAATCCCAAAACCCAATATAATACGTCGCAGATGGCTCAAGACCTGATCACCCGGGAATTCGGGTGCCTGTCAGACAAAACCACACATGTTTGCCTGCATCACGTCAGCCAAATACAATCGATCATTGATCAGCGAGTCTTTTCCCTACTATCACTGAGTCCCTGAAAACTCCATTGACCATTTCTTCAGTCCAACATCCGGTCCCAGCGCTGATGATTCAAGGCACCACCTCGCATGCCGGGAAAAGTGTTCTGGTGGCTGGATTTTGTCGGCTTTTCAAGGAAAAAGGCTACAAGGTCGCTCCATTCAAGCCGCAAAATATGGCTTTAAATAGCGCGGTCACGGTCGATGGGGGAGAAATTGGCCGCTCTCAGGCCGTCCAGGCACTGGCTGCCGGTATCGCCCCGCACAGTGACATGAATCCGGTGCTACTCAAACCCAACAGTGATCAGAGTGCGCAAGTGATCATTCAGGGTCAGGCAGAGGCCAACATGGATGCGGTGGCCTATCACCGATTCAAGGAAACCGCCATGGATCATGTGCTGGAATCCTATCACCGCCTGGCACGCAACCACGACTTGATCGTAATTGAAGGCGCAGGCAGTCCAGCAGAAATCAACTTGCGCGAGCACGATATTGCCAACATGGGTTTTGCAACCCAGGTCAACGCACCGGTCCTCATTGTTTCGGACATTGACCGGGGAGGGGTTTTTGCCCATCTGTCAGGCACACTGAATTGTTTGACCAAAGCGGAACGCAAGCTCGTCAAAGGCTTCATTATCAACCGCTTTCGGGGCAACCGCACACTCCTTGATCCGGGCATCGATTGGCTTGAAAACACCACGGGTATCCCCACACTCGGTGTCTTGCCTTTTTTAAAGGGATTTCACATGGAAGCAGAAGACAGTGTCAATCCTCAATCGAAAACCAGGCATGAAGACACGTCCGAAAAAGCAATTTTACGTATTGTTGTCCCCCGGCTCCCCCGGATCAGCAACCATACTGATTTCGATGTATTACGACTTCACCCTGACGTAGACATCCGGTTCATCGAGGAAAATCAAACCATTCCCCGCTGTGACCTGATGATCTTGCCGGGAAGCAAAAATACCATCAGCGACCTTAACTGGCTAATCCGTCACCACTGGGATACTGAAATCAAGCGCCACTTGAGATATGGCGGTAAACTGATAGGGCTGTGTGGCGGTTATCAGATGATCGGTACACGCATTCACGACCCGCAGGGTGTCGAGGGTGTCCCCGGATCACAAAATGGACTGAGGTTGATGGATTTTGAAACCGTATTGGAACCAGTCAAGCAACTGGTCAATGTGAGTGGGGTTTTTCACAACACGGACGTTCCTGTCAAGGGCTATGAAATACACATGGGAAAAACCAGCGGCAGTGCCCTGACACGACCTGCCATCGACCTTGGTGACCGGCAAGATGGCGTTATTTCCGGAGACAATCAGATTCTTTGTAGCTATCTGCATGGTCTGTTCGATGGTCCGCACGCCTGTGACTGGCTGCTTCATTGGGCGGGACTGCAGACCACGGTGCCGTTTGACTATCATCAACTGCGCATGGACGAAATCCACCGTCTCTCAAAAATGATGGCGTCTGAAATCGATATTGACCGTCTTTGCAACCTGATCGGGCTGGACAGGCAGTCGACGCCCTTCCCCCTTCAAGTTCCGTCAACCAAACCTTGAACTCGGCATCCGTATTGCACCTGCTGCTGGTCAGTTCAGCCGCCCTGTTGCTGGACCGGTTATTGGGGGAGCCGGCCTACCATCCCCTGGTATGGTTCGGTCGGGCCGCTGCCAAGCTGGAAACACGATTCAATGACCGAACATCCCGACGAGATGGAATACTGGTGGCCCTGGTGCTTGTGGCGCCCCTGGTCACGTTGGTTTGGATAATCCAACTCTCACTGTCCGGCAATCCGCTGTGGAGAATGCTTTTCGATACGTTGATACTGTGGTTGGGATTGGGATGGCAAAGCATGAAAGAACACACGCAGGCCGTTTATCTCCCGTTGAAGCAGCATGATCTGGACACCGCCCGGACAAAACTCAGCCTGATTGTCAGTCGACAGACAACATCGATGAATGAAACGGACATTGTCGGGGCGACAATGGAATCGGTATTGGAAAATGGTCACGACTGCCTGTTCGCTTCGCTGTTCTGGTATGTCATACTCGGGCCGGCGGGTGTCCTGTTGCACCGGCTGATCAACACACTGGATGCGATGTGGGGTTACAAAAACCCTCGCTTTGTGCGTTTTGGTTATTTTGCCGCACGCAGTGATGACTGGCTGGGCTGGCTTCCCGCCCGTCTGACCGCATTCAGTTATGCCTGTTGCGGCGCTTTTGGCAATGCATGGAAAAGTGCGAAGGCACAAACAGGCAAGCACAAGAGCCCAAATGCCGGTCTGGTCATGGCAAGCGGCGCCGGTGCCCTGCGATGTCAGATCGGCGGACCCGCCATGTATGACGGCATCATCGAGTCCAAACCTTATCTGGGTTGTGGCCCGCCCGCTTCGCTTGATGATATACGTCGTTCGATCGTATTAATCGAAAAGAGTCTGTTTTTGTGGTTGGCCTGCCTGGCGGTTCTCGCGGTATTGGACGTTTGGTTTTGACGACAGAGGCAATTTGAGTGCTGATCGCCAGACCCAACCACACAAAATACCGTATCCTTTTTGTCTGCCCGCACTTTCCATCGTCATTTACGTCAGTAAAATCCCGTCTATTTGCCCTACCGGCCATTATCAAATGACTGCCTTGACTCCAAACACAAAACAGCTTGTCCTGTTCGCAAAAGAAGCGCTCCCATATTGGGATATTGATCAGAATGCCTCTGTCGACCTGATCAATATTTCCGAAAATGCCACTTTCCGGATTGATTCACCCGCTCATCGCCCGGTCATTCTTCGCATACACCGTGAAAACTACCATACGAAGAAAGGGATTGAATCTGAATTGATATGGATGGAGGCATTAAGGCATCAGGCCAATGTGTCGACACCCCAAGCCATCCCGGGCAAAAACCGACAACTGATTCAAAAACATCACAGTCCACTGCTTCCGAATCCCCGGCACCTTGTGCTCTTTGAGTTTATCCCGGGACAGACACCGCAAGAATCTGACGACCTGAGGGCACTGTTTGTCCGTCTTGGCAAAATCTCTGCAAGATTACATGCCCATGTTGAACGCTGGAGCCTGCCCACCGGTTTCGAGCGCCTGACCTGGGATGAACACCATATTCTCGGTCACAACCCCAACTGGGGAAATTGGCGTCATGGTCCTGCAGTCACCAAAGACATCCGGGAACAACTGGAATTACTTGAAACACAGTTGCTGACACGATTACATCAATTCGGAAAATCCCGTTCGCGTTTCGGCCTGATTCACGCTGATCTGAGATTGGCGAATCTCCTGATCGACAACGACAAGACACATGTGATCGACTTTGACGACTGCGGAATGGGTTGGTTCCTCTATGATCTCGCAACGGCCCTTTCTTTCTTTGAAGATCACCCCCAAGTCCCGGCACTGATTGAATCCTGGCTAACGGGTTATCGCACCATTCGCTCTTTATCCAGTGAAGAAGAAAACGAAATCCCGACTTTCATCATGCTGCGTCGGCTGGCCCTGCTGGCCTGGATGGGTTCTCATGCCGATACGGAACTTGCCAAAGCAAAAGGAGTCCATTTTGCCGCCGTAACCAGTCAGCTAGCAAGGCAATATCTTGAACAGTAGCCAGGATATTGGTTGCAATATTCCTACAGTCATTACTGCTGAAATGGAAATAATCGCATGGATCGCCCTGATTAATGACTTTCGAGCTAGATTGTTGATCCAAACCAGGACAGCTTGTCATGCAGACTCACGACGCTTCCGACGATAAACAGAGAGGGTGAATTGATTTTGGTCTGATCCAGTAACGTTCCGATGGTTTCCAGTGTCCCCAGATGGATTCGCTGATCCAGTGTTGTTCCCTTTTCGATCAGCGCAAACGGAGTTATCCCTGCCTGCCCGTGTCGAATCAAATTCTCACAGATAATCGCCAGCCCATTCAATCCCATATAAAAAACCAATGTCTGTTGAACCCCCACCAACTGAGCCCAATTCAAATTGACCGTGCCATCTTGTAACTGTCCGGTGACAAAGCGAACGGACTGGGCATGATCTCTGTGCGTTAACGGAATCCCGGCATAACAAGAGCACCCATTGGCCGCGGTGATCCCCGGAATGACCTGAAATGGGATTTGGTGTTCTGCCAGTTGCTCTATTTCTTCCCCGCCCCGGCCGAAAATAAACGGATCGCCTCCCTTCAGTCTCGCCACCCGTTTCCCTTTGTTTGCAAGGTCAATCAGAAGCTGGTTGATATCGGCCTGTGGCAAGGAATGATCGGCACGACGTTTGCCGACATAAATCAATTCTTTATTCTCATCCAGCCGATTCAGTATTTGCGGCGAAACCAGCCGGTCATAAAGCACCACTTCAGCCTGTTGGAGCAGGCGGAAAGCCCTGAGAGTCAACAGATCCGGGTCACCCGGACCGGCACCAATCAGATAGACCTCACCCGTTTCCCCCACCCGATGGGGCGTGTTGAGAAAGTTTTTGAGTAGCTGTTCCGCCCCGGCCTGATTGCCCGAGAAAACTTTTTCAGCGACCACACCTTGCAGGATATTTTCCCAAAATTCGATCCGTTTACGTGTCTCCGGTATTTTTCGCCTGACCGGTTTTCTGAACTTGCCCACCAGGTCGGCAAGCCGGCCATATCCACTGGGTACCAGGGCATTGATTCGACGACTGAGCAGTCGCGACAGCACGGGAGAAGCACTGCCACTGGAGACGGTAATCATCAGCGGATGCCGCTCAATGACCGACGGAAAGGCCACATCACAAAGCGCCGCATTGTCAACCACATTGACCAGACAATGGTGTTTCCGGGCCTCTTCGGCTACTTTTTCATTGACCTGGCGCTTGTCGGTCGCGGCAACAACCAGGTCATAGTCCGCCGTGATGTCTCCGGCCTGATAGGCCCTAAGCGACACCGTGCCACCTTGCTCGCGCACCCATTCCGCCAGACCCTGACGTATCTTAACCGCGATGACATCGACCTTTCCTCCGGCACTGAAGAGGGCTTTCGCTCTCCGAGCGGCGATTTTTCCACCGCCGACCATCAAGCAGCGCTTGTTTTTGAAATTGTGCAGAAGCGGAAGCTGTTTCATCGGAGGGGTAATGATCAATGGACCGAGGCCGTTTCGAGTGTGTCTTCAATGTCCACAATCGCATCAATCAGCAACTGATTGTACTCGCCCGGCGCATTCCATAAGCCACGTTGCTGCGCCTCCAGCAATTTTTCCGACATTTCCTTGAGCGCATTCGGATTGTGTTTTTTCAAGAAGGCCTGGTTGTGTTCATCCAACACCAGGGCATCGGTCACGGCCTCATACTGGTAATCCTCGATCAATTCGGTCGTCGCATCATAGGCAAACAGATAATCGACCGATGCCGCCATTTCAAACGCGCCCTTGTAGCCATGTCGCTGCATCGCTGCAATCCATTTGGGGTTGAGTACCCGGGAACGAATCACACGATTCAGTTCTTCCCTGAGTGTTCGCATCCGTGGACGGGACGGATCTGAATGATCGCCATGATAGATGGACGGGAACGTCCCCTTCAATACCCTTACCGCATTGGCCATACCGCCCTGGAACTGGTAGTAGTCATCCGAATCCAGCAAATCATGTTCTCGATTATCCTGGTTCTGAACAACCGCTTCCAACTGACTCAATCTGTTTTCAAATGCCTCAAAGGCGGGTTCTGCCGCATCTTGATGATACGCATAGCCGCCCCAATTGACGTATGCCTTGGCCAAATCCGATCCATTGTTCCAGATTCGTTCATCGATCAATCGCTGGAGGCCGGCACCGTAGCACCCCGGTTTGGAGCCAAAGACACGGAACCGCGATTGTGTCTGCGCCTGTTCAACCGGGCAGCCCCGACTGATCAGCACCTCCCTTTGACTGTCGATGTGCTGGCGGATGGTATTGAGACCGCCGGGTTCTTCATAGTCCGCCAATGCCTGCACCGCCACATCAAACAATTTCACCACATTCGGAAATGCATCGCGAAAAAAACCGGAGATACGCAGCGTGACATCGACCCGGGGTCGACCGAGCTGCAATCCGGGAATGATTTCAACATCAACGACCCGATTGGAGCCTTCCGCCCAAATCGGGCGCACCCCCATTAACGCCATCGCCTGGGCAATGTCATCACCGCCGGTGCGCATGGTGGATGTTCCCCAAACGGAGAGCCCTATCTGTCGCAGGTAGTCTCCCTTCTCCTGCATATGCTTTTGAATCAGTTGCTCTGCCGATTGCCACCCCAATGCCCAGGCACTTTGTGTCGGAATCGCACGACAATCCAGTGAGTAGAAATTGCGTCCGGTCGGCAACACATCCAAACGGCCCCGGGTCGGCGCTCCGCTGGGCCCCGCCGGAACGAACTGTCCCTCCAGTGCCTGCATGAAATGATTGATTTCGTTTTCACCGCACCGTTTCACGGCGACCACAACGGTGCGCTGGATATGGCGCAGCAACTGCGCCGTGTACGGCATCGAATCCGGCAAACATCCGTCCTCAAGCAGGGTATTGATCATCTGTTCGGCCAATTTCTCAAGCCGTTCCCGGGTATCCGCCTCGGTCCGCCACGATGCACCATCCAGCCGTTCCAGACGCTCGGGCCGCTTCCCCTGCCATGGTTGCGCCGGATCAAATCGAAGCGGATCAAAAAAATCGGTGCCGCCATTTTTTAAATCCAGGTCTTGGCACAAGCAATGCAGAATACCGGCATCATTCGCTGCCTCCCCACGAGGAAACCGCGTCAAGGACACCATGGTTTCACTCAATGTCGTCCCCTCCGGATGTGCCCCGAACCGGTGCAGCCCATTGCGAATCTGGGCTTCTTTCAGTTCACACAAATAGGTATCGACTTCATTGAGCAACGCCTCCTCACTGGTCGTTTCATCTTGACCGGCTTTCAACTCTTTTTCGAGATGCGTTTCTTGAATCAAGGCGAGAATCCGCTCTCTCAGATAATTCTCCCGCCGTCGGTCGACGCCCAGGGCCTGATAGAACTCATCCACCAGATTCTCCAGTTCCTGCAGTGCGCCGTAACTTTCCGCCCGGGCCATCGGAGGCACCAGATGGTCAAGAATGACCGCCTGCGCTCTTCGCTTTGCCTGTGCGCCTTCACCCGGATCATTGACAATAAACGGGTACAGATGGGGAAGGGGTCCCAGTGCGATATCCGGCCAGCAGGTATCGGACAAGGCCACGCTTTTCCCCGGTAACCACTCCAGATTTCCATGCTTGCCGATATGTGCAATGGCGTCTGCCGCATAGACATGACGAAGCCAGAAATAAAACGCCAGATAAGCGTGGCAGGGCACCAGCACCGGGTCATGATAATTGGCTGCGAGGTCGATATTGAATCCTCTCGCCGGCTGAATACCGACAAACACCTGGCCCAACCGGATGCCCGCAATCATGATGCTTCCCTGGCGATATTTGGGATCATTTTCGATTGCCCCCCATTTTTTTATGACCGCCTGCTGATTTTCCGGGGGCAGCATCTCGAAATGGGCCTGATAATCTTCCCGTGTGAGGCTCTGAAAGCAGGGCTTTATGGCGAGTGTATCCGAATCATTGGTCAGCCCGGACAAAAGCTGGCGTATCAGTGCATCGCCATCTTCGGGAAGACCACTGACCGCGTAACCCCTTCGTTGCATCGCCCTGAGGATGTTGATTGTGGAGGCGGGCGTGTCCAGTCCCACCCCATTACCAATCCGACCGTCCTTGGTCGGATAGTTCGCCAGCACAAGCGCCACTCGCTTTTGATCGTTGGGCTTGTGTCTCAAGACCGCCCAGCGGTAACTGAGCTCGGCAACAAATGCCGCCCGTTCGGCATGCAGCTGGTAGCGGATAATGTCGATCTGTGTTTTCTCCGCTCTTTCGACCAGTGCCTTGAAACTGACCGCCCGGCTGATTATCCGACCATCATATTCAGGCAGCGCAACA
Source organism: Candidatus Poriferihabitaceae bacterium (assembly GCA_965214625.1). GTDB lineage: Bacteria > Pseudomonadota > Gammaproteobacteria > Arenicellales > Poriferihabitantaceae. Next base: position 1,352,379 of record OZ243962.1, read on the forward strand.
TTCATGGTGATATCCCGTGCCCTGAGCCCCTGCGGTTTTTCGCGCCAGTCCTCAACGCTGTTCGCCGCCATAATGGCCTGAATCACCGGAACCGCTTTTTCAAACAACCCCCCGGACTCCATCTGCGGGAGTGACGACAATGCCGCATTGCCCTCTGTATGCTGTGAAAAGCTGGTCGTATTGATCACGATATCACAATCCGTTTCAATCAGCAGGGCATTGACCATTTCCAGACATTCGGGATCTTTCAGTGACCGGACAGCCACGGCCAGCACGTCAAATTTTTTCCTGAGAATCGAGATATATTCAACAAATGCGGCCATATTACCCGACTGTATATGGGCCCGATAAAACAGCAACAGGACCGTTGGTCGACCCGGATGGGCACTTTGCCGCCATTCATTCAGTGTCAGGGACTCACCTTGCTTTCCGATAATCTGGAATGCGGGCAATGCCCTGGGTTCCAGCCAGTGCGCCTCATCGGACAAAAACGCCGCAAAATAGTGACTGACGATGCAGTGGTAAAAGTGGGTAATATTCTGGCTGCCCCCCTCCCTGAGATAACGCCAAACACGCAGGCACATCTCAGCACCGCAGGTCGAAAGCGAGAACAGCTCTTCATCCGGCTGGTCATCGCCAGGCACCATGATCAGCTCCAGCGGGCGGTTTTTCGACATCGACACAAGCCGCTCCATGCCATATCGCCAGTAATTCATGCCCCCCAGCACGGAGACAATCACCAATCGACTATGCCGAATCACCGCTTGTTCATACAGGTCGTAAGCGGACGGCTTGATGAGATTGATGAGATTGGCCAGACGAACCGCCGGGTATGTTTCAGGCAGCCGCTCGGCCACACTCGCCAGCAAACCCAGTGAGGTATCCTGAGAGGACAGAATCACCATCTCGCCCGGAGATTGCTGAAGGTCGATAATGCCCTCGTCGTCGCTGAATCCGCCTGGCTTGGCTGCTAACAGGTGCATGGCAACGACAATTTCCGAAGACTGTGATGTACGTTACTGGACAACGCCCGCCTGCCCAAGCGCCTCTTTGATGGGGGCCTCCTGCAAGTCCTTGCCGATAAACACCAGCCGACTGCATTTCACCTCCCCGCTTTGCCACAAACGATCGAAATATCGGTCGAAACGGTCACCCACACCGTGCACCACCTGACGCATCGGTCTGCCCGGCAATGCGAGAAACCCCTTTACCCGAAAGATGTGATGCCGGGCGGTGAGTTCCCTGAGCGTTTTCAACAGCGCATCCCCATCCACTTCCCCCATCTGCAGCGACACGGAATTGAAATCATCGTGTGCGTGATGGTGTGCCTCACCATGCAGGTGTCGTTGCTCATGATGGTCATGCACCGCATCAATATGTTCTTCGGCCGCACGAGACAGCCCAATAATTAACTCGCTGTCGATTTCGCCATGGTGCACTTCGAGTATCTTCACTTGCGGCTTGATGGACCGTTTCACCCTCTCCTTCACCGCCACCATCTGCTGGTCGGCAACTTGATCGGATTTGCTGACAATGATCATGTCCGCCGCGGTCAATTGATCTTCCAACAACTCCTGCAACGACGCATCGTGATCCAGGTTCTCATCGGACCGTCTTTGCTGTTCGACCCGGGCCGGATCGTGTGCACCGCGGCCTTCCGCCACGGCCGGGCCGTCGACGACCGTAATGACCGAGTCAACCGTGCAGTATTGACTGATCTCAGGCCAGTTGAACGCCTGGACCAGCGGCTTGGGCAGCGCCAGCCCGGAGGTCTCTATCAGAATCTGGTCAATCTCTTCCCTTCGGTCCACCAACTGCTTGATCACCGGCAAGAACTCCTCTTCCACGGTACAACAGATACAACCGTTGGCCAGTTCGTAGATGCCACTCTCGCCGGGCCGCTCGGCAGGACACTCAGGCACCGTGTCCTCACAATCCAGTGGGCAACTGCGAAGCAGGTCAGCATCGATGTCCATCTCGCCAAATTCATTGACGATCACGGCGATGCGTTTCCCTGCGGCCTGCTTGAGGATATTGGATAGCAACGTGGTTTTTCCGCTGCCCAGAAAACCGGTCACGACCGTAACGGGAATTTTTTGTAGATTCATGTTCGTTTTACTTTTCTCGGAACAGGAGGTTTGACTTTTGGCCGATAGATGTGGGCCTTGTTTTCAGCATACAGGAAAGAATCATTGAATGTGGCGGAATCCAGCACCTGTCCCACCATGATGAGCGCGGTTCGGGTGATTTTCTTTTCTCTTACCTTGGCCACAATATCGCTCAAGGTACCGCTCACCACAGCCTGGTCCGGCCACCCGGTCCGATAACAGACCGCGACCGGGCAATCAGGGCCGTAGTATGGGTCCAGTGCCTTCACAATCTTGTGGATATGGCTCACCCCAAGATGAATCACCAGGGTGGCCCCATGCTGCGCCAGCGCCTGCAGGTTTTCCTTCGCCGGCATCGGTGTTTTTGACCCATATCGTGTATAGATCACGGTTTGGGTGATTCCCGACAGGGTCAATTCCTTTTGCAGAACGGCAGCGGACGCACTCGCGGCCGTAACACCCGGCACCACCTCATAATCAATCGCCAACGCATCCAAACGGCGCATCTGCTCACCAATGGCGCCGTACAGTGACGGGTCGCCGGAATGCACACGGGCCACATGCTGTCCTTTCGACTGGGCCTGCTGCATGTACTGCACGATCTCTTCGAGATGAAGCGAAGCGGTATCCACCCGTTGTGCTTCCCTCGACGCATAATCCAGCACCTCGATGGGGACCAGTGAACCGGCATACAGTATCAGCGAACATCGTTCAATGCATTTCACCGCTTTGAGGGTCAGCAACTCGGGGTCCCCCGGACCGGCCCCAATAAAATAAACAGTCATCGCTTTTTCAAATAGCCTCGAGGCGTATAAACCCAGGATCGCTGATTGTTCACGACACAGCGCGATTCGCGACTGCCAACACAAACCAGCGTCAACATGTCCACGTTCTTGGCATCCAGTTCCTGCAGCGTGATAATGCGAACCGATTCATCAGCGCGGGCCAGATTCCGACCCAGCACCACCGGCGTGTCGGGCAGTCGATATTCGAGCAGGATATCCCGGGCCTGATTGAGTTGCCATGACCGCTTTCGGGAGGTCGGATTATAAAAGGACACCACAAAATCGCCTTCGCCCGCGCTTCTCACCCGCTTGGCAATCGTCTCCCAGGGCGTCAGCAGGTCCGACAATGAAATCGCGCAAAAATCATGGCCCAGCAGCGCACCGGTCCGACTTGCTGCCATCTGCATGGCGCTGATACCGGGGATAATTTCGATCTCGATGGTGTTCCATGCCGGGTTCCCGATGCCACCGTTCAACGGGGCTGGTGGTGGTTTGTCCAGCAACTCGAAGACCAGAGTGGCCATCGCAAATATGCCGATATCGCCACTTGAAATCAAGGCCACCGTCTTTCCCTGGGATGCCAAGTCCAGTGCCAGTTGCGCCCTTTCGGTTTCCTTCCCTAATGGACGGTCATGATGCATCTTGCCCTCGCAGATTTCCCCGAGCAGTGTCAGATACAGGCCATAGGCGACCAGATCACTGGATGCCCGGATGGCATATTTTGCTTTCGGCGTCACCAGATCAGCACTGCCGGGTCCAATGCCTACCAGAAATAAATGCCCCATTGCGATTTGCTTGCCTGATTAGCTAAAAGAATGGAGATTGTAATACAACCGAAATTCAGGCCCCATAGCTATAAGCGACCGTTTCCATACGGATAGGACTTCGACCCCCACCGACCATCCTTAACATCGGCAACGATTGCGGATGCTTCACACGCAGCTGGCCACGCCGGAAAACGGATTTTGTGCACAATGAGACTGTCGCATCCTATGGCTCTATGGGCTGCGGGGTACGTTCGGCGACTTCCCGATTTCATCGACAAAATGACACTGGATCAGTCCCAACCGCGTTTACCGAAGTACTCTGCCATGACGGCGCATCCGGTCACCAGACGGGTTCAGCCAACCGGCCTGAATCAGGGTAATGGAACCTGCCCCTCATCTTCATCCGCTCGTTTTGGATAAATCAAAAAAAGGGAAAAGTACGGCCCCGGCTTATCATCCAGTCGGGTCAAATCCCTGACGAGCCGCTGCTTATCGTGCCCCACATATTCAATATAGCACCCCTGTTTGATCCGCCCCGATTGAGCGATGAGCTGCAGTATTTGCCGGCGTCGACGACCGGCCTTCATGATCACGACGTTATCAAACGAGTTCAAGGCACTGAGGATCTCATCATCCTGATGACGACCTGACAAAATAGCAATATTTTCTGCCAGTCTTCCCAAGGGCCGCCCGATCATTGCTGAACCGGCATTAATCGAATTCACACCCGGAACGACTTCCACGGCGTATTTATCGACCAGGCGATCATGCAAATTGGCAAACGAGCCAAAGAAAAATGGATCCCCCTCACAGACAAAAACGACATTCTTTGACTGAGCCAGATAATGGGAAATCGCTTGTGCCGCCTCATCATAAATCCGGTTCGCCGTATCACGATGGTCACACATGGGCATCACGATAGGATATTCACTGAAACGGCCGCCCTGCCTGTCGCAGACAATCTCCTTGACAATGCCCATCGCCATGGAGTCACCCTGTGCATTACAGATATAGGCTAATACCTCACAGTGGCGAATCAACCGAATGGCTTTTTGTGTGATCAATTCCGGATCACCCGGCCCGACACCCACGCCGTAAAATGTACCTGTTGTCACCGCTGTCCCCATGATGGATCACTCTTTAATTGTCTGGATTTCCCAGGCAAGGCTGAAAAATCAACGATCAGGCTGAACGATCCTGTCTTCATACCCCTCGGATCCATTTCAACCAATCTGATGCCCTCTGTTTCATGTTATTCAAGCCTGCCGGATTATGGTCGATTCCCGGTGCCAGGCACAAGTCAACCAGAGTGCTCGCTGCGAGCGGATCGATGGATATCTTGAGACAACTCCGCTACCTCCGAGCGGGAGTGCGAGCCGTTATTCGACAATAATCCGTCCATCGAGACTCGGTGTGTACGGACTGTGGGCGGCAAGGTATTCAGCAACAACCTCCGCGAGGTCCGGCCCAAAATCATAGGCATTCATGGCCTTCTTTACAAAGACCCCATAGCCGTCTGCGCCACTGTGCAGGAAATCATTGGAAACGATACGGTACCTTGCCTCCGGATTAATCGGAACCCATTCCCGATTCTGCATCACCTCGACATCCGAAACACGCCCCTCATTCGGTTGTCGGGACAGGGTATAGCGGTAACGCAATCCGGCCACTTGCGGAAACCGTCCCGCACCCTCCTCAACCTGGCTGACACCGGACTCAAGCGTCGCCACAACATCCGCGCCCGTGAGTTCGAATCTCGAAAGCAGATCCTGAAACGGGAGTACGGCAAGCACCTCACCCATTGTAATCGGACCCTGATCAATGGAAGCACGCAGCCCGCCCCCATTGGTTATCGCGATATCGGCTTCCCGGGGCTTCATCCACGCCAGCATGGCATCGGCAACCAGATTGCCGATTTCACATTCCCGGCTGCGACAACGCGCGCGACTGCCATCAATCGGGGCCGTTGCCTCGGCCACGACTCGTTGATGGAATTCGGCAAGTGGGGCAGCCAGCACCGCAATACGCGCCTTGAGCGTATCATCTTCGGGAATAGTGCTGTCGATCAGCAACGGCTCACCGGCCGCTTCGATGATAGTACCCTCATCGTCAAAGGAAACCTCAAGTCGGCCGAGATACTTGCCATAGGCATAGGCCTGTACAATCGCGGTACGCCCGCCGTCTGGACTCGTAATCCAGGTCGGATAGGGACCCTCGGCCTGATTAGATACATTCGAAAGCAGGGTATTCGAATGACCGCCGACAATGACATCAATACCCTCAACCACCGTGGCGATATGCCGGTCAATCTTGTAACCGGAATGGGACAGTACGATGATACGGTCAATCCCCTGAGCGGAAAGCTTCGCGATTTCACCGCGTAGTGCCTCAGCCGGATCGATAAACCGAACATGTGGTCCCGGCGCCGCGATCTCCGGCGTATCCTCGGGCGTGAGGCCGATCAACCCGTAACGATAACCGCCACGCTCAATGACCGTCGATGGCATCAGTACCCCCGCAAGCGCGGGCTCAGCCGAGACATCGGCGTTGGCCATGAGGACGGGGAAATTGACGGCGTCGATGAAACCACGCAGCACTTGCGGACCATCGTCGAATTCGTGGTTGCCGACGGTCATCGCATCGTAACCAAGCGTATTCATGATCTCGGCAGTGGCTTTCCCCTTGTACCGGGTATAAAACAACGAGCCCTGGAACTGATCGCCCCCATCAACAAGAAGGGTGTTCAGCGCTTCCACCCGCGCATTGCAGATCGCCGTCATCAGGCGGGCGGCGCCTCCGAAGCAGTCTCCTGCCGTATTCTCCTGTGCTGAACAGCGGCCATCATATTGGTTGATCGGCTTTATACGGGAATGGAAATCGTTGGTATGCAGAATCGTCAATCTCTCGGCATGGACACTGATCGCAAATAACAATGCCATTGCAATAAACGGGATGTAGAGGAGGGTCATAAAAGTCATCTCTCTTGCAGCAAGCTATTCTCGTTCTCGACATCATAAGCGCTTTGGGTGTGAGAGAACATGAGATGAATACCGGTTGAATGGGTTCCTTGGAATATCAGACTCCTGCGAACACCTTGATTAATGATCATGGGTCGTCCAATTGTGATGATTTCAGGACGTGCCCAGCTGGAAAGTACCGAATTGGTCGGGCGAGATCAAGGCTATTGTTCCGTGTGTTAGCAGCCGTGTGTCAGCAGCTTGATTGCATTGATATCACGATGTAAATTTGACCGTTCCGATCTTTAGAGGACATATCCATGGCAAGCATCACGATCCGCAATCTCGACGACAATGTAAAGACACGGCTGCGTGTGCGGGCGGCGGACAATGGTCGTTCCATGGAAGAAGAAGCTCGGTTGATTCTGAGAAAGGCCGTAGAACCAAATAGAGCCCGCCGGAATCTCGCGAGTGCCATACGAGCCCGAATCACGCCCCTCAGTGGCGTGGACCTGACGTTGCCATCACGTGGGCCGGGACGCGAACCACCCTCTTTCGATTGAATCGAGCCATCGCTGTACTGCTGGACACCAATATCGTCTCTGAACTCCTGCGCCCATCGCCGGGTCCGGCAGTCGGGAAATATCCGGCGATGGACTTGTATTTCTCGGCGATCAGCGAAGCGGAGTTGTGATATGGCGTTGCCATTCTGCCTGTAGGCCCACGTCGGGATATGCTTGCCCTAGCGATCAAAACAATTCTGTGAGAGGATTTCGACGACCGGATTGGGATGCTACGCAGGCTGATTACATTATCTCAGAGCGACGAATACATCGAGTTCCACAGCTGAGCGGAGGCTCTGTTTGTCAGCGCCTGTTTTAGAAAAAGAGACCCTGCTTGAGCCGCATGATGGTATTCAATGTGCCCGCCGCCAGCGCACTGCCACCCGCCCGCCCTTGTATCGTGATGCATTCCACACCAAGATCCTGATAGTGTTGCCAAAGATACCGTTTTGACTGGGCCGCGCCCACGAAGCCGACGGGCATGCCAATGACCAACGCCGGCTTCGCCACACCCGCTTCCAGCATTTCCATCAATCGGTACAGGGCCGTCGGGGCATTCCCGATAAGGGCAATCGCACCACGAAGATGAGGTTCCCAATGGGAGAGCGCTGACATGGTACGGGTTTCGCCCCGCTGTCGGGCCCGCTCCGGTACATTTTTTTCATTGAGAAAGCACAATGGTTCATCGTTCAAAAACCGCTTCGTCAGACCCTGTTTGACCATTTCCACATCACAAAGGACCGGGGTGTTCAAAGTCAGTGCCTCAATCCCCTTTTGCACCGCATGGTCGCTGATTCGTATCTGCTGTGCCAAGGCGAGATTGCCACTGGTGTGGACCAGCCGCATGACAACCTGTTGCTGCAAGCGATCAAACCCGCTCAAATCAACCTCATTTCGGATGATACCAAACGATTTTTCTTCGATTTCGGTGGGGTTTGTAAGATATTTTTCCATCATACAGAGCAACAGACGCATCACAAAAGCCGGTCAGGCTCCCTTTGAACCCGACGTTGGCTGATCAAGGGAATATCCAGCCACACTGGGCGACCATCGCATGTAAATGCCCTCCCAACGCGGCCCGCCGGGACCTGATCGATTTGATTCATCCCTCCGGGCTGCCCGTTCTGCTGTGGCGAAACACGGCCAATTCGGCAACCAGGTCTTCGGGTTGATCGAAGCATCGGTCCGCCTCAGGCAGATCAGGTCTCGACTGGATGTAAACGGGGATGCCCAGATCCATCGCTGCATCCAGTTTTCGCTGTACCCTGTGACACCCGCTGTCCTTGGTGATCAATGCATCAACATGATATTGCTTCATGAGTCTCAGTTCGTCCCGATAGTCAAAGGGTCCAACTGCGGTAATCATCGTGACATTGGCGACAGGTGGCTGTTGAATGGCGGACCGGACCACCCAGTGCTGCGACTCAGGTTGGCGATGTCTCTGATCAAGCGCACTGCGTCCAATGCTGAAAAAAGGGCGTTTGTGGCTGCTGATTTTTTCCATCAGGTCATCCCAATCGTCATACCACTGCCAATTGGTATACCGGCTGAGATCCCAACCGGCACGGTGATAGCGCCAACAGGGTATTCGGGTTTTTTGGCCGGCCGTGACCGCGTGCGAGGAAATGTCGGTCGCATAGGGATGGGTCGCATCCACGATCAGATCGATGCGCTTTCGAATCAGGAATTTCACCATGCCCTCGATCCCGTCAAGGCGGCCCTCGCTGAACCCTCCGATATGCAGTTCACAATCCAGCTCAGGCTGGCGAACCAGCCCGACAATACTGTAGATGACTTCCATGCCCTGGTTCAGCAGTTGTTTTGCAAGCTGCTTGGATTCGGCAATCCCCCCGAGAACCAGCAGCTTCACTGTCCGGTCCCCAGACTGTTGCCGACACAATGGCCCGTTCTATCGACACAGTACACATCAATCGCCAGTTGATGACGGACCACTTGCAACGCAGTGTGTTGCGCCAACCGACTGATCCTGTCCGCCAGCGGAATCCCGTCTGATTGACAATAATCGAGTGCCTCAAGGCTGGTATTGGCTTCCTTGACGGCCTTGGTAACATCGGAGGCCGCTCCCAGCTGTTGGGCCTGATCGGCCAAAAACCCGAAGTCGATGCTTGAGTCCTTGCTATGCAAGGAACGATGTCCGGCGGCCATCTTGGTCATTTTCCCGAACCCGCCGCAGATCGACAATTTCTTCATCGGCACTTTTCTCAGGTACTTGAGCACAGCTCCGGAAAAATCCCCCATTTCAACCAGTGCCATGTCCTGCAGATGCAACTGCCGCTGGATATACTGTTCACTGGTGGAACCGGTACTGGCGGCGATGTGATCGAGACCATTGGCATGCGCCACATCAATCGAATTGTGAATCGAGGCAATGTAGGCTGAACATGAAAAGGGTCTGACAATACCGGTCGTCCCCAGGACCGACAACCCCCCGACAATACCCAGTCGGCCATTCATCGTCTTAAGGGCAATGCTTTCCCCGTCAACGATGCCGATATGCACCTCGAAACCGCCCTGAAATGTCTCTTTGCGTGCCAATTGCACAAGATGTTCGGTGATCATCTGCCTCGGCACCGGATTAATGGCCGGTTCTCCGACCGCCAGACACAACCCCTTTCTCGTGATCGTTCCCACGCCCTCAGCGGCATGAAAACGCACCCCCGGCTGCGACGACAGACTGACCTCGGCAAAAACCGTTGCACCATGGGTTGCGTCCGGATCGTCACCCGCATCCTTGATCGTACTTGCTTTGGCCCGATTCGGGTGCAGCACCTCACAGGTTTGAAGCTCGAACGTCACCTTCTGCCCTCTGGGCAGGTGAATCGTCACCGTCCGGTCACAGCCCTGCCCTAACAGGCACCGGGCAGCAGCCAATGCCGTCGCCGTTGCACATGCTCCGGTGGTGTAGCCACTTTTAAGTGGGCGTTTCTGTTCGCCAGATTCGTGTCGCATCACATCAATCTCAGGCCAATAGCCAATAGCTTCCAAATCCAATCGAAAGCACGGCAATCGCTGATCGACTCCATTGATAGACCCTTTCACCCAACCTGATCAGTCGACTTTGCACATAGCCGAAACCCAGCCCGAACACAATCATCGTCATCAGCACACCCAGCGAAAACAGGGCAACATAACCCAAGGCGAACCAGGCATTGCTCGACTCCATGGCCGGAACCAGTGCCATGACAGGGGCACTGCCGGCGAGACCGTGGGTCACGCCCACCAGAACCGGTTGGTGGTTATGCTCCTTTTTGTGCCTGTGTGACAGGTGGACATGGGTAATATCCTGATGGCTGTGGACCGGGAAATAGAGTTTGCCGGAACAGATATGCCACAAAATCCAGGCACCCATGGCGATCAGTATCACACCGATCAATTTCTCGGCCAGCTGTGAGACCACGGCGGGAAGCTCCACGCCGATAAAAATCAGCAGGGCCGTCAGCAGCAACAAGGTGCATCCGTGACCCACTGCCCAGGCCCCGCAAAACCGGATCATCTCGAGTGCCCGCCAGGACTTTTTTCGCTGTTTTTTATTGGCAGCAAGCACTGAAACGGCCATGATGTGGTCAGCATCCATGGCATGCAGCCATCCGAGACCGAGTCCCAGAACCAGGATGCTGTGTAAGGGTTGTAACTCCATGTCGCAAAGCCGTGTCGCGAATTCTTATAGTAAACTATTGTAAGGAATTCCCGTCAGGACAGCCATCATCTGTACGACTATTGTCAATTAAAACGTTCATCCATGCCGCCTGTGCCAATGACCTCCTGCAAAGCGATCATGATCGCCTCACCGGGCTCAAGACAGGGTAAAACCCTGCTCACGGCCACCCTGGCAAGACGCGCTGTCAATCAGGGTTATCGGGTTCAGGTATTCAAAATGGGCCCGGATTACCTCGACCCGACCATTCTTGAACAGGCCTCGAAAAACACCGTCTACAATCTCGACTTATGGATGATGGGAGAATCCCATTGTCGACAATTGCTGTATCAGGCGGCAAAACATCATGACATTATTCTGGTGGAAAGCCTGATGGGGCTCCATGACCACCACCCGAGCAGTGCACACCTTGCGGCCTTGTTCCGCCTGCCTGTTTTATTGGTCATCAATGTCGCCAAGCTGGCCCAAACGTCAGCAGCCATTGTTCATGGCCTGAAAAACAACCCGGGTTCTCATCCCCAACCAACCATTTACGGGGTCATCGGCAATTGCGTGGGCAGTGACAATCACCACCGCCTGCTTCATGACAGTATCACGTCAGTTTCGCATTACATCGGAAGTATTCGCCGAGACGATTCGATGCACCTGCCACAACGTCACTTGGGACTGGTACAGGGTCGCGAAATTGACGATCTGGACAACCGGCTCAATCACGCCGCCCGGTGGCTGGACCGGTGTCACATCGACCTGGCCCTGCCCACGGTCCGGTTTACTGGCGCACCATCAATCGCCGATCCAGCCAAACCCCTTGCCGGTACCACGATTGCGGTCGCCAAGGACGCTGCATTTGGATTCATCTATGCCGAGAATATTGAGACATTGAACCGCCTGGGGGCGAGTTGCCTTTATTTTTCTCCGCTAAACAACGAGCCGGTGCCCCCCTGTGATGCGCTGTGGCTGCCCGGGGGTTATCCGGAACTTCACCTGCCCAGGCTCACCCAACACCGGCAAACACAGGCATCGATCAAACAACACTGTATGGATGACAAACCGGTGTTGGCCGAATGCGGGGGAATGATGTATCTCGGTCGGTCCATCCGTGATCTGTCAGGGTCGGTGTGGAAGATGTGCGATGCTTTCGAATTCGATTGCCAACTGCACAACCGATTCCAGCGTGTCGGTTTACAACGCCTGGCCACTGAATGCGGGACCATCAAAGGGCATTCTTTCCATCATTCCAGCCTCAGGACCCGGATGAAGCCAACGTATCACGCCCAAACACAGGACGGGCAAACCGGGGAAAATATTTATGTGCGGGGGAACACCCACCTGTCCTATTTGCATTATTATTTTCGTTCCAACCCGCAGTTCATCAGCACCCTGTTCAATCCCGCATCAACCGCCGACGCCCGGTCGCCACGAATGAGCCAAGGAGGGGACGATGATTGATTGGCGCCCCGCGACACCGGTGTCTCGACTGACTGCAGTCCACGGCACGCCCTTGTACAACCAAGGCCATCGTTGTTCCATCAAATGCCTCACCCGTGGTTCGAGAAGCCGCTCTGGTGGTCGACGCAGACCGCGGTCATGGCCCGGGGCGGATCCGGATCACGCCACCCCTTTCCCCGAAAACAGGGCAGCAGCCGCAGGGGGATTGGAAGGGAAATAAAGGTGCAGGTAACTGGCACTGATTCCATCCATCTGATAAATCGGTTCTCCGGGAGCCGGATGGCGAAGCCTTCGGCCATGGGCGACCGGTTGTGACATCCCTTCACAACGCGTCCGGTGATGGGCATGGGCCCGGAGTTCCCCTTCGGGGAAGGGTGCATACTGCATCCCCTGACACCCTCCCCTTTGCCGCAAAATGCCGTGCCCGGGCAATAGTCCGACCATATCGGCACTGTGACCCTGCACATCCGTCAGCGTCTCCATCAGATACAGCATCCCGCCGCATTCCGCGAGAATCTGCCCGCCTTGCTTGTGAAAGTCGACCAGTTGTGCCTTCATGGCCTCATTCTCCGACAAGGGCCCCAGATGCAACTCCGGATATCCACCCGGCAGCCACAGTGCATCGACTTCGGGCAAACTGTGATCCTGCAGCGGAGAGAAATAGACACATGTCGCCCCCATGTCTTCCAGCAATTCGACATTGGCCGCGTAAATGAAGGTAAAGGCATCATCCTTGGCAACCCCGATCCGCATCCCGTCCAACAGCAACGGTGCAGAGCTCACCTGGCCCTCGCGAAAACAAACGGGGGGCGGCAATGCCGTTAACCCGCAGTCCGCCATTGCTTCGGCAATCCGGTCCAGCCGTTCGGTGATATCTGCCACTTCATGCGGATGCACCAGTCCCAGGTGTCGTTCAGGCAGCGACATTTCCGGCGTCTCACGAACACAGCCCAATAAATTGATCCGCTCGGGCATGGCCTCGCTGATCAATGCAGCGTGCCGCTCACTGCCGAGTCGATTGGCGATCACACCGGCAATCTCGAGTGACTGACGATAGGTCGACAATCCATAGGCAATCGAACCAAACGTCTGCGCCATGGAACGCGCATCGATCACAATAGCGACGGGAATCCCGAAATACTGGGCCATGTCCGCGCCGCTCGGCTCACCGTCAAACATCCCCATCACCCCCTCGATGAGGATCAGATCGACCTCTTTTGCCGCCTCAAACAAAAGGTGCTTGCAGCGTTCCTCTCCGACCATCCACAGGTCAAGCTGCACCACCGGGTTGCCTGAAGCCCGTTCAAGTATCAGCGGATCAAGATAGTCTGGGCCGGTCTTGAACACACGGACATTTCGCCCCTTGTTCTTGTGATGGCGGGCGATACCGGCCGTGATCGTTGTTTTTCCCTGCCCGGAAGCGGGGGCACAAAAAAACAGCGCAGGGCAAGCGCACGAGGTAACCGCGCCCGCGTTCCCGACCTTTTCCCTGCCACCTACCATTCCACGCCGGGCTGGGCCTTGACCCCTTTTCTGAATGCATGCTCAATATCATGAATCTCGCTGATGGTATCGGCAACCGCTCGCAGTTCACGGTGCATCGTACGGCCCGTTATGATGACATTCTGATGTGACGGACGATGCTGCAATGCAGTCACCACCGGTGCCACATCAAGATACTTGTATTTGAACATGTAGGACATTTCATCGAATACCAGAAGATGATATCGCTGATCGTCCAACATCCTCTCGGCGATCCGCCAGGCGGCACGCGCCGCCTCGATATCCTGCTGTTTATCCTGTGTTTCCCACGTGAATCCGTGGCCCATGACATGGAAGTCGACCTGAGGATGGTCCTTGAAGAAAAGATACTCTCCGGTCGCCTTGCGCCCCTTGAGAAACTGCACCAGACCGGCTCTTTGTCCGTGACCCAGTGCCCTGATCATGGTTCCAAAGGCGGAGGTGCTCTTGCCTTTCCCATTGCCGCACATCAGTACCAGCACGCCCCGCTGTTCGGTCGCCTTGCTGATTCTTTCATCCACAACCTGTTTCTTCTTGACCATGCGGTCGCGGTGCTTGTGCTGACTATCCTGTGGATTCATATCGACGCCTCTTCATCCCCTGCCACGTGTCATGCTCATTTCAATGGACCATCGGCAACGAATCGACATGCAGGTATCCCGCCCCCAGTGTGGTTGCCAGATGTTGGCTCAATCCCAGCTTGACCTGACTCGATTCGATATCCACGACCGTCGTTTTGTACCGATAGGGAGTACAATGGACACCTTGTTGCTTGATGTCAATGCGTCCGTCAGTCAATAGCAACACATGGCATTGCTGGAATTTGAACGGGTGTCGGTCCAACAGCCTGTTCGCATGGTCCAGTGCCTTAAACAGCGGTGTCCCCCCACCCGACGGGATCAGATCCAGTATCCGGTCAATGTCTTTCGGAGGACGTTGCGGTAACAGCACCGTGCGGACTTTTCCGTTGCCGAATGTCACGATACCGAGTTGCCTGCGCAGCACATAACAGCGTCTTGCCACGCCCTTCACCAGTCCCTTGGCTTTCCTGATTCCCTGCCCCCCCAAGGTTGAAGCGGAGGTATCCAGCAAGATCAGGTCCAGTGGCAAGGCCTGTCGTCTGGGAACCAGAAACTGCAACTTCGCCAGTTGACCCTGCGGCCTGAAAGCATACCGATTTTCCGGGTCGATCAGGGTTCTGAACCAATGCACTTTCTTCTTTTCCGGGACATGGCACGGCGCAGGAAGGCAAACCGCTCCCAGGGCATTGCCTTCGGACCGGCAATGGCCAGAAGAAAACACCGGTTGTTTCCTCCCGTCGGCAGGCAACCGCTTCTCCTGTTGGTTATCCAGTTTCAGTTCGGGTCCGCTGGGAAGCGCCTGTGGCGCCATCACCCCCCATGAACCCTGGATCGACGAACCGGAAGGCGGCCCCCCGCCACCGGTGACCGAAGATTGGGATGGTGCACCACCTGGTGGCAGGTCGGGTGTGGACGGGTTCCGTCGATGGGAAAACACCAGCTCCTCGACCTGATTGACATCTTCTACCGTCACTTCACCACGATGGTGCAAGGCCGCATGGGCCCGGGCAGACCGGTACAACGCAATATCTGCCCGCAATCCATCGACCTTCGCATCGACACATCGCTGTGCAATGAGCCGGGTGATGGACGTCGGGACAACAATGTCTTCAACCTGTTGACGTGCCCGACGCAAGGAACGCCTTAATGCCTCAGTCTCCGTCTCGTATTGGCGAATAAAGGCTTCAGGACATCGATCAAATTCCAACCGCCGTTCGACGATCTGTTGTCGCTGTTCCACGGTAAATGTCGCATCAGACGCCACCATCAGGCCAAACCGGTCCAGCAGTTGTGGCCTGAGTTCCCCTTCGTCCGGGTTCATTGTCCCCACCAATACGAACCGGGCTTCATGCGAATAGCTGATCCCATCCCGCTCAACCTGATTCACCCCGGTGATCGAGACATCAAGCAGCAGATCAACCAGATGGTCAGGCAGGAGATTGACCTCATCCACATAAAGGAATCCTTCATTCGCCTTGGCGAACATTCCCGGCTCAAACGCCACCTCTCCGCTTTGCATCACCTTGGCGAGATTGATCGAGCCGACCACCATTTCCTCCGTGGCACCGAGCGGCAGGGTAATCAACGGGCGACACTCATCCAGTGCAGCCAAACTCCTGACCACGGTCGATTTTGCGCTGCCTCTGGGGCCACTGAGCAACACCCCGCCTATCTTGGGATCAATCGCCGAGATCAACAGCGCCGTCTTTAACAGTGACTGGCCAACGATGGCCACAAACGGAAAGGTCATAGATTAACGTGTTGTCAGGGCGACAAGCGGATTCAGGGTGATCCCTGCAGGCGGACAAGGCCACCCGCGATATACCCGGACAGTGCGCCCGATACAAGACAAAGAAGAAACATCGCGCTTGGTTTCATCGATAACCAGAGCGATCTGACATTGCCGGGGAACCCCCTGTATCGGACCGGCGGTCAAGCCGGTCACAGCAGCAAACACAATGTCCCACCCTAAAGACACTCCAGCACGCCGCTTCTACTGAGCGGACAGCGACTGTCAATAATCCCCGGGAGCCAAATGCGGCCGCTCACCTGCGCCTCAGTGGCAGGGAAAAGCGAATGCGTGACGGGTATCATGGGCCACGCTGTGTGCCACATTCATGGACGCAAAGCCGGCGCCATACAGTAATAGGCCTCCCAAGAGGACTGCGCCGAGAAGCTGCTTCAGTACCGAAATGCTGAGACCGGGGCTGACTTGAACGGCTGATGGGTTAATCGCTTGTTGCATGTTAATGTTTTCTCCGAAAAAAACCGGTGGATGAACGATTCATCGTGCATGACACCCACTGTCTGTCACCTTCCAATCGTCCCATACGGGACGCACGCCGGCCGACCGAAACGGAACAACCTCAAAGCCCGCTCAGTGCCTGAAAAACAAGGTGCCTCAATACACGGGGCCATCGCGGACCATTGGCGGTAACCGGGCGATCAGCCGACAGGCTGTCATCGCAATGACCGAACGGCCCTCCTCATCATCAATCGCCCCTTCTGCCTCGCATAGTCCGGGTGATTATAGCAAATTCTCCCGTTCCCGGAAGCCGATGCATGACCCCGTTTGACTCGAATCCCGTCCTTGAATGATGTGCCCGACGCTCGCCGGACACCGACCGGTGATCTGCTTGACAAATTCCCCTTGTTCCCCGAAAACCGGTCATCGGATCACACATCGACTATCTTGATTCGGTATAATTCGCCGCTGCTGGAGGGCAAAATGTCGAATTTAAACTTGTTACCTGACAATAGTGGTGTCCTTGTCTGTGGTCACGGCAGTCGAGCCAAAATTGCAGAAGAGGAGTTCAGCATGCTTGCATCGGGACTCAGACAGCGTTATCCAAGGCTCAATATCGAATATGGCTTTTTGGAATATTCGTCGCCCAACATCCACATGGCCCTGAACCGGTTGGTGGAAAAGGGCATCAACCTGATTTATGTCGTCCCCGGCATGCTGTTCGCGGCCACGCATGCAAAAAACGATATCCCGTCGGTCCTGATGACCTATCAGCACAAACATCCTGACCTGACCATCAAATACGGCCGGGAATTGGGAATACACCACAACATGATCAAGGCATTTCAGGGGCGCATCCTTGAGGCACTCGAGCGGGCGGATATCCCGCCCGTCGGCGCGCTCTATGATACCCTGTTGGTGGTCGTCGGTCGGGGAACCTCGGTGGCAATGGCCAATGCGGAAGTCGCCAAAATGACCCGTCTCGTCAGCGAAAACATGGGGTTCGGGTGGCATGAGACGGTCTATTCCGGTGTCACTTTCCCCTCAGTGGGCGCCGGATTGGAAATGGCGGTCAAATTGGGGTTCAAAAAAATCGTCGTGGCGCCCTACTTTCTTTTTTCAGGCCGCCTGATGGGGCGAATTTATGCTTATGTCGATCGGATTGCGGCCGCCCATCCCGATATTTCCTTTCTCAAATGCGATTATTTGCGGGACCATCCCGCCGTGATCAGCACCTTTGCAGAACGTATCGGGGAACTCATCGGTGACGCGACGAGACCCCCCACCCTGATGGACGACTTCAAGGCAAGGCTGGCACACGGCGAAGTGACGATCCATCATCATCATGCTGAATTCAAACCGCATGACGAGACAGAAGACGACACGCATCACCACCACGAGCATCACCATGCACCCTATCAGCATATCGGCCACCCGTATGGCCCAAGAACCATGATTGATGAAAATGTCTGCTGTTGCTTTATGGGTCAGTTTCCCCAGCACATCATTGATGAAGAACGGCAAAGGAAAAAAGAGCCCGCCCCCGACCTACCCGTCAATCTCACGCCCCTGTGCCGGCAATAACGTACGTTCCACGGCGCGGGGTCATCTTTGCATTGTGTTGAGGCAGGCCGACACCCCCACTAGAACGGCAGTACCAAGTCCGGCTGCACAGAACGGACAAACGCTCTGAATCGGGCCTGAATCCGTTCAAGTTGGCCCTGGTCACTGGCTTCAAAGCGCATGATCAGCGTAGGCGTGGTATTGGAGGCCCGAATCAGCCCGAAGCCATCGTCAAAATCAACCCGAATCCCATCAATCGTGGTCAGCCGTGCATCATCGAACACCGCCTGTCCGACCAATCGGTCAATCAGTGCATGGGGTTCCCCTTCTGCCATGTCAAGTCGCAGCTCCGGCGTATTGACGGTATCCGGCAAAGCGGCAAACACCGCTTGTGGGGACCCTTCAGACCGGCTCAGCAATTCACACAGCCTTGCACCGGCATACACCCCATCATCGAACCCGCCCCACCGGTCATTAAAAATAAAATGGCCGCTCATCTCGCCGGCAAACATCGCCCCTGTTTCGGCCAGTTTCTTCTTGATGAACGAATGACCGGTCTTCCACATGGTCGCGATACCCCCGTTTTCCCGAATGACCCGGGGGAGCATCTGGGAACACTTCACGTCAAAAATAATTTCCGAGCCGCGGTGGCGGGACAGAATCGATCTGACAAACAGCATCATCTGCCGATCCGGCCAGACAATCGTCCCGTCTTTTGAAACCACGCCCAAGCGGTCACCATCGCCGTCGAATGCCATCCCGAAATCCGCCTGCGTCCGCTGCACCGCGTTGATCAAATCCTGCAGATTCTCCGCTCTGCTGGGATCAGGATGATGATTGGGAAACGTCCCGTCGACCTCACAAAACAACTCATGCACCTCGCACCCGATCGCACGAAAGACCTGGGGGGCAATGGTGCCGGCAACGCCGTTTCCGCAATCAATGACCACCTTCATGGGTCGATCGAGCGTAATGTCCTTCTCAAGGCGGGCAAGATATCGGGGCAGGATTTCGCGGTGCCCGCAGGTGCCGGATCCAGTCCTGAAATTGCGGTCCAGCACCGTCCGCTTGAGACCCTGAATGGCCTCGCCTGACAACGTCTCTCCGCTGATCATCATTTTAAGTCCATTGTATTGCGGCGGATTGTGACTGCCGGTGATCTGTACCCCCGTCCCGGTGCCCAACTCAACGGTCGCAAAATAAAGAACCGGCGTCGGCACCTCGCCGATATCGATGACATGACATCCGGTGGATGATGCCCCGGCACAAAAAGCCTCTGCCAGGCGGGGGCCGCTCAAACGACCATCCCTGCCCACAATGAGGGTCTCTTCGCCGCGGTTCTTCGCTTGGGTTGCGACCGCCCGGCCAATCAACTCCATCAACTCACCGGTCAGCGAGACATCGACCACTCCGCGGATATCATACGCTTTAAAAATTTCATGCGGAAAGGACATGGATCTTGAGCCAGAGGCCGGAACACGGCCGCGCTGAAATAAAACCGGTGCGACTATCCGAACTTGTGAATCGCGCGCTTGTCGACCGCCAGTGCCGCTTCGTGTACCGCTTCTGACAGGGTCGGATGCGCATGGATGGTGCGGGCAATGTCTTCCGAACTGGCATGAAATTCCATCGCCAGCACACACTCACCGATCAATTCCGACACATGGGGGCCCACCATATGAACCCCCAGCACACGATCCGTGTGCTTGTCTGCAATCAGTTTGACAAATCCCTGAGCCTCTTCCATGGCCTTGGCCCGGCCGGTCGCCGCAAAAGGGAACGAGCCCGTCTTATATTCCCTTTGCTGCGCTTTGAGCTCCTTTTCGGTGTATCCCGCCCAGGCAATCTCCGGAGCGGTATAGATCACCCATGGCACCGTGTGGAAATTCACATGGCCTGCACTGCCGGCAATGCGCTCCGCCACGGCAACCCCCTCCTCGGCACTTTTGTGCGCCAGCATCGGACCTCTCACCGCATCACCGATTGCCCAGATATTGTCCACCGCAGTACGACAGTCTGTATCCACCTCGATAAATCCCCGCGCATCCGTCGACACCCCGCAATCTGGCGAAAGCAGTCCA
Source organism: Candidatus Poriferihabitaceae bacterium (assembly GCA_965214625.1). Lineage (GTDB taxonomy): Bacteria > Pseudomonadota > Gammaproteobacteria > Arenicellales > Poriferihabitantaceae. Next base: position 1,372,675 of record OZ243962.1, read on the forward strand.
TCGGTTGCGGGGCGTCGTCCGACCGCAACAATGACGCTGTCAACCGCTTCGGTCGCCTGGGTGTCCTTTTGCCGATAGGTCAGCGAGACGCCGTCCTGCCCGACATCCACCGTGTCGACCATGGCACCGAGCCTGATGTCCAGTCCCTGCTTCTTGAACTGCCGGGCCGCTTCGCGGGCCACCTGGTGATCGGCAGCCATCAGAAACTCGTCCATGGCTTCAAGAATCACCACGTCGGCACCGAGCCTGTTCCAGACGCTGCCAAGTTCCAGTCCAATGACCCCTGCCCCAATCACACCCAATCGTTTGGGCACCTGCTCAAAATTCAACGCACCCGTTGAATCGACCACCGATCGGTGGTCAAACGGGATCGAGGGCAGTTCGATCGGGATCGAACCCGGCGCAAGGATAATGTGCGTCGCCGACAGGGTCTGCACCAATTGTCCGTTGTCATTGGTCACCGTGACCGTATGCTCCGAGATGACCTTGGCAAATCCATGAATCGAGACCACCTTGTTGGCCTTGAACAGCTGGGCAATCCCCCCGGTCAGCCCGTTGACGATATTCCGCTTTCTTGCCTGCATCTGGCCGATGTCCACTGAAATGTTTTCGGCCGTGATCCCGTGCTTTGGAAACTGGTGAGAAAGCCGGTGATATTGTTCCGAGGAATCCAGCAGTGCTTTCGAGGGAATACACCCGACGTTCAAGCAGGTTCCGCCCAGAGAAGCCCGGCCTTGTGGGTCAACCTGGCTGTCAATGCAAACCGTATTGAACCCGAGTTGGGCACAGCGGATGGCGGCTACATACCCCCCGGGTCCGGCCCCGACAACGATGACATCAAAATTTTCCGACATATCCCAAACCTATTCGATTGACAACCTCTTAGAACAATCCAAAACCGACGGCCCCGTATCAGCCGTGACGCAAAAGGGGCAGACAACAAAAAAGTCGGATGCGTCCTAGCAATCCAGCAACAGCCGCGCGGGGTCTTCGAGCATGTCCTTAATGGTGACCAGAAACTGGACCGCTTCCTTGCCGTCAATGATCCGATGGTCATACGACAGTGCAAGGTACATCATGGGACGGATGACGACTTGTCCGTTTTCCGCCATCGGGCGATCCTGGATCTTGTGCATGCCCAGGATCGCGCTTTGTGGCGGATTGACGATCGGCGTCGACAGCAAAGAGCCAAACACGCCGCCATTGGTCAGTGTAAAGGTCCCTCCTGCCAGATCCTTCAAGTCGATTTTACCGTCCCGCGCCTTGCTTCCAAACAGCTGAATCTGGGATTCGATCTCGGCAAAACTCCGGTTTGCACAATTTCTGAGAATCGGCACAACCAGTCCGCGCGGAGAAGAAACCGCAATACCGATGTCGTGATAATTATGCCGAACGATATCCGTCCCATCAATGTAGGCATTGACCAGGGGGAAACGCTGCAGGGCCACCACACTGGCCTTGACAAAAAACGACATGAAGCCGAGTCTCGCACCATGCTGCTTTTCGAAGCTTTCCTTGTAGCGTGTCCGCAGTGCCATCACCGGTTGCATGTTCACCTCGTTGAACGTTGTCAACAGGGCCGCTGTCTGTTGCGACTGGATCAGTCGACCGGCAATCGTTTGACGCAGTCGGCTCATCGGCTCGCGCGTCTCTTGCCGGTCCGCTACCGCCGGCTCGGTCACACTTGCCTTGTCTGCAACAGGCCGCATTTCGTCTTTTTTCGACACCACTTCGGGGAGGGAACGGGCACCACTGTCGATTGTCTTTTGTTCGGCCAGCGACTGCAGGACATCTTCCTTGGTTAACCGTCCATCGCGCCCGGTTCCTTTGATGGTGGAGGGATCGATTCCATGCTCGGCCACCAAATGACGGACCGACGGACTTAACGACAGGGTCTCCGGGTCCACAGCGGGGGGGGTAGCGGTGTCCCCGCCCGCCGCATCGGTCGGTGTTTCACTCGGTTGAACGGCTGCACCGGTCTCCAACGTCGCCAGGGGTTGCTCAGACATCACCGTCTCGCCCGTTTGAGCCAGAATGTCGGTGATCACACCCTCATCGGGTGCAACCACTTCCAGCGTGATCTTGTCCGTTTCGACTTCGACCAGCAACTCATCCCGACTGACGGCCTCGCCCACCTGTTTGCTCCATTCGAGGACGACAGCATCCGCCACGGACTCGGGCAAAATAGGCACTTTGATGGTCACGGTCATGGGCTTTGTTTCTCCACGGTCAGTCTAAGTCGGTCACCGTTAACGCTTGCTGGACCAACTGTCGCTGCTGCATCGCATGCAGCTTGTAATAACCGACGGCCGGCGACGGCGATCCCTCACGCCCGACATAGGACAGCACTTGATCCTGGTCGAGCATTTTACGTAGATAGTAGCTGATTTGATACCAGCATCCCTGGTTTTTCGGTTCCTCCTGACACCACACGACTGCTTTGGCCCGGGTATATTTTCGCACCAGCCGTTCCAGTTGTGCCTCCGGAAAAGGATGAATCTGTTCAAGCCGGAGAATGGCCACATTCTTGATTTTTTTGAGGCGCCGCTCTTCCAGCAAATCAAAGTAAACCTTTCCGCAACAGATAACCAGTTTCCTGACCTCGCCCAGTTTCAATCGGTCAACCTCGCCCAGGACAGCTCGAAACGTCCCTTTGGTCAACTCCTGCGAGGATGACGTTGACAACCGGTGTCTCAACAGACTCTTTGGCGTCATCACAATCAAGGGCCGTCGGAATGAGCGCATCATCTGTCGTCGAAGCATATGGAACATCTGTGACGGGGTAGTCGGCACACAGACCTGCATGTTGTGTTCAGCACACAACTGCAGAAAACGTTCCAGTCGCGCTGACGAATGCTCGGGTCCCTGTCCTTCCATGCCATGCGGCAAAAACATCACCAGACTGCATATCCTGTCCCATTTGGCCTGACCGCTGCTGATAAACTGGTCAATCACCACCTGGGCGCCATTCACGAAATCGCCGAACTGGCCTTCCCAGATCACCAATGTCCGTGGTTCGGTGGTGGAATAGCCGTATTCAAAACCGAGCACCGCTTCTTCTGAAAGCAGGGAATTGATCACCAAAAAGTTACTGTGATTGTCCGTGATGTACTGAATGGGGATATGGGTCCGGGCTCGAGACTGATCATGCAAGGTGACATGACGGTGGGAAAAGGTACCCCGCCCCGCATCCTGCCCGGACAGGCGGATACCGTAGTGCTGATTCAACAGCGTGGCATAGGCCAGCAGTTCGGCACATCCCCAGTCCATCGGCAGGTCATCGCGTGCCATGGCGATGCGATTTTCCAGAATCTTCTGAACCCGTCTGTGTACCACGAAATCATCTGGATATTCGGCCATTTTCTCCGCCAGCCGTACGAGCGTTTCCATGTCCACGCCGGTGTCTACCGCCTCGTCCCATTGCGTCCCGGTATAGGGCAGCCAATCCACCACTTTCAGTGACTTGTTCGGGTCAATCACCTGCCCGGCAACCACCTGTCCGTGATCCAGCTGATAGCGATAGCGTTCCACCATTTTCTCCGCTTTCTTGGCCGTCAGCACACCTTCTGAAATCAGTCGTTCAGCATAAATTTCCCTGGGTGTCTTTTTTTGTTTGATCTTCTGGTACATCATCGGCTGCGTAATCGTTGGCTCGTCCGCTTCATTGTGGCCATGACGCCGATAACACACAATATCAAGGACCACATCGCCGCCGAAGTTCATTCGGTACTTCAGCGCGATGCGGGTCGCAAAAATAACCGCATCGGGATCGTCTCCATTCACATGGAAGATGGGGGCCTGTACCATCTTCGCGACTTCGGTACAATACAGGGTGGACCGCGCGTCGAGGGGATTGGTCGTAAAACCGATTTGATTGTTGATAATGATGTGAACCGTGCCTCCCGTCGAATAGCCTCGGGTGGTGGACATTTGCAGGGTCTCCATCACCACACCCTGCCCGGCAAAAGCCGCATCTCCATGAATCAGAATCGGCACAACCTGCTTTCGTTTGGTATCACCCCGTCGTTGCTGTCGGGCTCTGACCGACCCTTCAACCACCGGATTGATGATTTCCAGATGTGAGGGATTAAAGGAAAGGGCAACGTGGACATTGCCTCCCGGTGTCTGGATATCCGACGAGGCACCCTGATGATATTTCACATCACCGGTCTGGGTATCCGCGCAATCCGTTTCATATTCCCCCTCGAATTCACTGAACAGTTCTTTGGGAGACTTGCCGAGTATGTTGACCAGCATGTTGAGACGCCCCCGATGGGCCATCCCGATGACCACCTCATTGACGCCTTCACTCCCCAATTCCTGGATCATGTCCGACACCATCGGAATCAACACATCCCCCCCCTCCAGGGAAAATCGTTTTTGACCGACATACTTGGTATGCAGATATTTCTCCAGTCCTTCGGCCGCCGTCAGCTTGGCCAGCAATCTTTTTCGATCCTTCTTTCCCGGTCCGGGCCTGATGGGGTGGGTTTCCACCTGTTTTTGTAACCAGGCTCTTTGATTCAGGTCTGTCAGATAACGAATCTCATACCCGATAGGACCACAGTAGGCCTCCCGCAGATACGCCAGAATCTCCCTCAGAGGCTGTCGTCCACCGGCACCGATGTCGCCGATATCAAACTCGGTATCGAGATCCGGCTCACCCAATTCGTGTTGCGACAGTTCAACCTCCCTGGCATCCCCACGGGGCATCACGCCAATGGGATCAACATCCGCCAGCAAATGACCCAGTGAGCGATACGCCATGATCAGTTTTGAGACCTGAGCCTGCTTGTGAATGGAACTTTCAAACCACGCCTGGGAGCCGCTTTCGGCGATGGCGCCATTGTGCGCCACCGACTCGGGAAGGGAAGAAAAAAACTCGCTCCATTGGGTCTTGTCATCGACAGACTCTTCATACAGCGATTCAAGATAGGTCATATTGCCGCCGTTCAACAGCGTCAACATCGATACGGGACTTCTGGTCATCTAATGTACTGGTCTATCGCTTGTGAATATCCAAATTCATGGTAAACCGCGGCTTGGGCAGGATCGCTGTCTCATGGTATCCATCACTGAAAATCCATTATAAGGATACTGAGTCAAAAGTCTACCGTTGGCCGACCCGGCCAATAGACAGATGAGATTGACCGGGCACACCGCTCATGACCCGCTCGACGGGTCTGGACGGACCGTTTCGAGCACTCTCTCGATAAAACGGTGCATGGCCCTCTCGGCGGTGCGCTGCAACATCGGGATTTTAAAACGGGCGAACCGGGCGTTGAGTTCTGCAGTCGCATGATACCTCAGCACCGTCGTTGACTGATGCTCGATCAGTTGGACATCCGCTTGCCCCAGCACCTCTCCAACCAGGCCCGTTTTCATCTTCATTGCCAGCAGATACTGGGCCGGTGCACCTTTGTCCAACACCTGCAATGTCGCCTCGTAGCGCTTTTTGACCGGACCGAGCTTCCACCCGAACACCGCCTTGAAATGATGCTCATCGAGCTTGGTGACACGCTCACATCCATAGATACATTGCGTCAGCACCTCCGGATCGTTCAGCGTCGACCACACCTGCTCCCGGGCCATCGGCAGCACATACTCCCCGTTGATCTGCAATATACTGTCTTTCATCTTCATTCCGCTCGACTGCAACAGCCGGTTTCGGTTTAGAATGTCACTGTCCGCAACACAGTCCTGTCACCGTGCACATACCGAGTGCACGATTGAGATAGTATGCCAAAAATAGATTTTAAAGAACGGTACAGCCGACAGATCAGATTGCCTTCTGTCGGCGAACAAGGGCAAAAGAAGTTATCCCAGTCCCGTGTTTTCATCATTGGAATGGGTGGCCTCGGTTCACCGGTTGCCCTGTATCTGGCCGCCGCCGGCGTGGGTCACATCGTCATTGCCGATTTTGACCGGGTCGACGAGTCCAACCTGCAGCGACAGATCATTCATTCCCAGTCGGATATCGGTGAACTGAAGGCCGCTTCTGCGGCCCGGTCTCTCAAGGCAATCAATCCGCTGGTCGACGTCGAGACCCTGGACTACTCACTGGATTACGACGATTTCCTGACACACGCCAAAACGGTCGATTTGCTCATTGATTGTACCGATAACTTTCCGACGCGCTTTCAATTGAATCGGGCCTCGCTTGAAACCCGCACGCCGTTTGTGTCAGGGGCGGCCATCCGCTGGGCCGGCCAGGTTACCGCCTTTGATCCGAGACAAGACGACAGCCCCTGTTATCAGTGCCTTTATCCCGATACGGAAGTGGAAAGCACGACCTGTGCGATGGAGGGCGTGATTGCCCCCTTGGTCGGCGTCATCGGCACCGTGCAGGCAATGGAGGCAGTCAATATCCTTTTGGGAATCGGTCAGCTGGCAGGAGTCCTGTGGCTGTTCGATGCGCAGTTCATGGAGTGGCAACAGATACGTCTGCCCAAGAATCCGAACTGTACGGCCTGTCGAGTGACTTAGATTTTCCTGCTCCCGACTCCCTTGGCCGGTCTTCTCGATGGAATGGAGACAACCGAGCACATTGCTCAGCAATAGCGGAGGATGCGCCGACAATAATGATTCGATTTTTCATATTTATTTGACGGCCGTATCCAACAACATCCGCGAATCATGGACATTAGCCGTTATCGATATCACCACATGGATCGATATACTGCGACCGTTGCCACACCAGCTATACGCCTGTTACCGAAGTACGATTAGAACTACCCTTTAGTCATAAGCAGCGCTGAACTCCATAGCCTATGTATTTAATAACCCTCTACGCTCTGCTATCAACAGCCTAATACAATATATTAGTCACCTCATTTCTCGCAGCTTCACTTGAGACGCTGTTTGTCCTTCGTAGATTAATCTGCATTAAGGGATGCGTACTTTGCTCACATACGCCATATTTTTTGCCATTGATCTTCTGATGAAGACACTTCTTTGACCGGTAGCCCTAGTTGTTTAGTACGACGTGAAGATATCGCTGCACCGTGGCTCTGCATACATTAGAATTAGCGGCTTCCGCAGTCTTTCAGCAAGGCTACAGATCTGACTCTCATCACGTTCTTCTACATAAGAAAGTGCCTCTTCCAATTGATCATCTGTTCTCTCGATGGCATTTTTCACTGTTAGGAGCAAATAGAACTGCTCGGTTCTGTAGCACACGGATTGTCCGCTTTTACTCTTCAATTCCACCGCCTTAAGAGGGTTAACCCTCAGAGGCGGTGGCCTTTGCACCGTCGACCCTCAACGGATCCTCCGCATCCTATCGGGCCCGTTCTCTTGGTCCGTGATGGATCGCCAGGCAGTCATCATCATAGTGCCAGCCCCTTGACCCTCGCCTTGACATCATGACAACGGTGCTGATCGGCCGGGATGGGCAGTACACGACGCCGATAACGAACACCGTTGTCTGATCCTACCGTTCGTTCATGATGCGCGCACAAGAGGTCATTGAGCACTGTGGGATCCCGGCACGGGAAAACGCCCGGCTTCGCGGGACGGATGACTGAATGCCTCATTGAAGGCCGGCAGAGAGACTCATTGGCCTGCTCCCTGTCGGTGATCCCCACCACCGCCCGTTCCTTTACCCGGCGGTCCTGATGGGTCTGATAACAATCCACCCGCTTCATCACCTCATCCACCGGCGTCCGGCGATGGGAAACCTGCGACAGCCGCTGGTCACACAACCTATATGGACAGATCATTTGCTCCCTACATCGCGACTGAATGTGGTTGCAATTTAGTGTAATGATATCTATAATACTTCTGGTAGACAAACCGAGTGTGGTGAAGGTGATATGAGTCGGCGCGACAAACTGGTTTCCCGACTCAGGGGCAAACCGAAGGACTTCACTTGGGACGAACTGGTCAGGCTGCTGAAATGGGTGGGTTACAATGAGACAGTGGCAGGCAAAACAGGGGGATCCCGACGACGTTTCCTTCATGCCACCGCGCCCACCATTGCGTTGCACAAGCCGCATCCCGGCAACATTGTCAAGATGTACGTCATCAAGGACGTGTTGCGGGTGCTTACCGAGGAGAATTTGATATGAGTACGATGCTGGAATACAAGGGTTATCTCGGTTCGGTCGAGTACAGCGACGATGACGAGGTGCTGCATGGGCGGCTTGAATTCATCCGCGACTTAGTGAGCTATGAGGGCGAAGATGCCAAACATCTCAAGACCGCGTTTCAGGAGGCGGTGGACGATTATCTTGCGCTTTGCAAGGCCGAAGACCGTACACCCGATGTGCCGCTGAAGGGCAGCTTCAATGTGCGACCGGGCCGCGACCTGCATCGCCGCGCAGTGCTCTATGCCAAACGCCGGGGGGTCAACCTCAACACTGTCGTCAGTGATGCGCTGCGAGGTTATCTCGAACGCAGCGAGCATGTGACATAGAATCAACAGACCCACTCAACAAGAGGGGCTGACCCGACTATTGCATAAATGAAGAAGGCAAGGCCCCTGTTTGTTTGGCAGAATCAAGGGGGCGGGGGCTACATCGGTAAGGGGAAACTGTTCCCGTTCCCGGGTGTATGCAGAACGGGTTCGCCATCTATACGCAGTACGGATCGCTGCGATTCGCATCCTCTCGGCCCTCAAGGCCAACCCCAAGGAGATTACAGATCATGAGTACAACGCGCGTCACGGTTGATTCCGATGATCCGTCCACTTTCCCTCAAGGGCGGATCAATCCTGTCGGGGTGGATGCGACCACGGAAACAGAGATCGCCTTGCAGGCACAGGAAGACGAGGCGGCAGCGTTGCAGGCTATGGCGCGATATACGCGGCGGGTCTGCCAACGTCCCGACCTCAGCCAAGCCGAGTTGGCACGGCGTATCGACGTGTCGCACAAGACAATCCGCAACTGGGAACAGGGCAAACACTATCCGAGCGGTGCGGCACGCATGATGTTGCGGTTGCTCGACAAAGCGCCGGAGACCGCACTTCATGTGCTGACCTGAAAAAAGCCTTTTCACATCGGTGGTGGCAGCCATTTATGAATACGCCCGACACTCGCGACACTTTCTCTGGAAAATCACTTCATGTTGCATCATGATACATAAAAACAGACGGGGTTTTTCCATGCAATTTTCAGGATTTCATTGAGGATCAGGTGTTCTCGCCTGCCCATCATCGATTATCACCTGTTCTGCATGCATTGAGTGATTCGCTATGGAAAACGATCTGTGATGGCATAGTGACGGTGGAGAATCCATAACCGGTATCGCCGATGTTCTGTCCAAATGGATTGTCTTACCTATTTTATGGGCAATCACTGATAGACCACCCCGGCTTTTCTGGCCCGCTTCAGGGTGAGCACCGCATAAATGATCTGAATAATCAAAAAGGGAATAAAGACAAACAAACGCTCATTACCCGGAATATTGACCATCCACAGTGCGCCCAGCCCCTGCAAAAAGGCCATACAGCTCAGCAGTAACGTGACCTCCAGATGGGTATAGCCACTTTGAACCAGCAATTGATACAAGTGCGTACGATGGGCTTTGAGCGCCTGCTCACGATTGACCAGTCGCCTGCAAAAGGTAAACAGGGTATCGAAGATGAAGTGGAACAGCAGCATCGGCATGACCAGGAACGAGGTGTGGGACGCATCATAGCGTGCCGCAATGATGGCCAGTGTGGCAAACACGAATCCCAAAAATGCGCTGCCCACATCGCCCATGAATATCTTGGCCGGCGGCACATTGTAGATCAGAAAGCCGACTGAACCGGCGACGATGGTATATCCGGTGATGTACACGAAAGAGCTCCCTTCATAGTAACTGATCACCATAAAGAAAAGCCCGGCGATCAGCGCCGTACTCGCCACCAACCCATCAATGCCATCCATGAAGTTATAGGCATTGGTCAGCCCCAGTATCCAGAAAAAGGACACCACATAACCGATCCAGCCAAGGGGCATTTGTTCCGCCCATGGCAAGGAAATGGAATCAATGACAATGCCGCTGTAAAGCACGACCAGGACCGCAAACACATGGGTCAGCAGCTTGAAAACGGCTGACTTTTCATGCAGGTCATCGAGGAACGAAATCACCGCAATCAACACGGCCGAAAAAACAAATCCGATCATGTAATTTTGTTGAATGAGATCTCTTTCGGCAAACCCGACAATCGCTGCCATACCGATCAAAAAAGTGACCACAATGGAAATCCCCCCACACTTGGGTCTCGCGGTGTGATGTGATGACCGATGATTGGGGTGATCCAGTATGCGCCCGAATTTCAACATCCCCCAGGTAATGGCTGTCGCCACCACGGCCAGCAACAGACCGAAAAAGAGATGGAAGTAAAGAGCGGAAATGGCCACTATCCCACTATCCGGGTTGATGGCAGGATAAACGGGGGTTCTTCAGTCAATGGAAGCGCTGCCAATAATGAAATGGAAAGGACGATCGACTTTATGACACCGGATTATAAGTCTCTACAATCTCAAAAAGAAGGGAACGAATCTGGTCTTCATCATTGACCGCAATCCGTTCTTGCAGGGTGTTCAGGTACGCCTCCAGTTGGTCGAGATTGACGGTTCCTTCGCATTCTTTGAGTATCCTGGGATGAGAGGTCGGTACCGATGCTTCGGAGACCAATAGCTCTTCAAACAGCTTTTCTCCTTCACGCAGACCCAGATATTCGACCTCAATGTCGCCTTGCGGATTGGCCTCGCTTCGAATATCCAGACCGCTGAGTCGAATCATCTTTTTCGCGAGGTCATCGATGGAGACCGGCTCTCCCATGTCAAGGACAAACACCTCGCCCCCTTCGCCCATTGCCCCGGCCTGCAACACCAGCTGGGTGGCCTCCTTGATCGTCATGAAATAACGGATAATGTCCGGATGGGTCACGGTCACCGGACCGCCTTTTTGAATCTGTTCTCTAAACAGCGGCACCACGGACCCGGATGAGTCGAGTACGTTGCCAAAGCGAACCATCGTAAACCGGGTCGCCATGCCCTCTTTTTGACTTAACTTGCGCAGGTACAACTCGGAAAGTCGCTTGGTGGCCCCCATGATATTGACCGGTCTGACCGCCTTGTCGGTCGAAATCAGTACAAACGTTTCCACCCCGCACTCAACGGCAGCCAGCGCACAATGCTTGGCCCCGATCACATTATTGATCGCCCCCATGATGGCGTTCTTCTCAACGATCGGCACATGTTTATAGGCTGCGGCATGATAGATTGTCTGCACACGGTACTTGCGCAGAAGGTGCGAGACATAATTCATGTCCAGCACCGAACCCAGACAAATCTGTGCCCGACAACCCTGATGATCCAACGTCCTGTCCAGTTGATAGAGATTGAATTCACTGTGGTCAAGCAGGATCAGTTGACTGGGGCCCAGCTGACTGATTTGCCGGGCCAATTCAGCGCCGATCGAGCCGCCCGCCCCGGTGACCATCACCGATTTGCCGCTGATATTGGCATGCAGCAGTGCCTCAATCGGTGCCACGGCATCGCGTTCCAGCAAATCGGTGATGCGGATTTCCCGCACATCATCCAGATTCACCTTGCATTCCTCCAGCTCGGAGATATCGGGCAACGTCTTGACCACCACCGGATACGGTTCCAGGGCAGACAGGATTTCATGGCGTCTTTGCTGCGTCACTGACGGAATGGCCAACAGAATTTCCTTGACATCAAACTCGTCAATCAACCGTTTTATTTCCGATGGCGGATACACCCGAAGTCCATTCACCCGCTGTCCGATCAGCGAACCCTGGTCATCAAGAAACGCAACCGGCCGCATTTCCTGATTGAAGGAGGTTGCCATGGCCAACTGCATGCCCGCTTCACCGGCACCGTAAATCAACCCGTTTTTGGTGGCTTCGGATGGTGCCCCCGGCAGACCGGGGGCACTGGTCGTCAACAGCCAGCGTGCCATCATTCTTGCCCCACCGATCAGCAACAGGCAACTGAGCCAGTTGATCACGATGACGGAACGGGGAACCGTCCCAGTCCCCGAGAGGTACACGCTGACGCCCCAGCCCAAGGCATACAGACTGATCGCCTGAAACACTTTCCACAACGAGGCGAAGCCGATGTAGCGAACCATCGTCTGATAAAGCCCGAAGTGGAGAAAAGTGGGGACCGCAATGATCGGGGCCAGCAGCCACAACCAGACTTCATTGCCCTGAATCTCATATAAACGGCCGTATCGCAACGAATACGCCGCCCACAAGGCAATCATCACCAGTACACTATCGCCAATCAGCATCAGCCATTGCTTGTGGCGACGCCTGATAGACAAAAAATAGTCAATCACATCAAAATTCCGTCTTTCGAAAAGGGCTTTCAGTCATCGGACCGCACATTGCGCGCTAGGGATGAGGCTGAATAATCTGCCGGGATTCCAGTAACAAGATAATGCGATCAACACACTCCTGAAGCGTCAACGGACCGGTTTCAAGAATCAGATCGGCATTTACCGGCTCCTCATAAGGTGACGATATGCCCGTAAAATCGGGTATTTCGCCTTTTCTGGCACGCTGATACAGACCTTTGACGTCCCTTTGTTCACAAATTTCAAGCGGACACTGGCAATAGATTTCGACAAAATCCCGACGCTTGTCAAGCATCCTGCGCACCCGTTGGCGGTCGACCCTGAAAGGCGAAATAAAGGCAGTCAACACGATGACACCGGATTCGATAAACAGCTTTGCCATCTGTCCGACCCGGCGGATATTCTCCATGCGGTCCGCTTCGGAAAACCCCAGATCGCCACACAGACCATGTCTCACGTTGTCTCCATCCAACACAATTGTCCGACAGGCCCGACGATGCAGTTCTCTTTCCACCGCATGCGCCAAGGTCGACTTGCCGCTGCCCGACAGGCCGGTGAACCAGACAATCACGCTTTTGTGCCGGTTTTGTTTTTCTCGATCAATACGACTGACTGACGGTTGATGCCAGACTACATTTTTTGACGTGGGATTGTGTGCCATGCGTCGGTTATGCCCTCCATTCCGGCGTCGTCAAGGTGTGCCGTGCGTCTGTGTGTTGAGCAAGGTCGATACCGGCGGCGCCACGGTGGTCGCGCCCGTCAGGCCATGTCGCCGTAACCGGCTGACCAAACACCGGAAATCCAGTGCCTTCAGATCCCCGCAGGGCAACCATGGCGATATCCAACCGGTGCTGGCACTAACAACGACGCGATGGCAACGGACATCATCAGCCGATGACGGCAACGCACTCGCCGTTCAGCCCAACCCATCCCATCGCCCACGGCCTGCTTTTCACTGCGGTCACCGACCAACACGGCACGGTCCCAAGGCGGCTCCGACTTAAAACGTCCTGCGCGCTTGTCGTTTGAAAAAGACCGACTTGGCGCGCTAATGCCTTGATGTCGAACGGCGGTAATGTCCCTGGATAATACGGTCGATGACCATCGCACAGACCAGGATCGCCAAACCGGCCAGCATCCCCTGTCCCTTAGCCGCATACTGCAGCGCTTCAAGGACATCCTTACCCAGGCCTTCTGCACCGATCAGCGATGCAATGACCACCATGGACAGACACATCAATATGGTCTGGTTGATGCCGGTCATGATCGAGGGCATGGCCAGCGGGATTTCGACATCTTTCAATAGCGTCATCTTGGTGGCGCCGAATGCAATGGCCGCTTCCTTGGTATTTTCAGGGACGCCCCGCATCCCCAGCGCAGTCAACCGGATCACCGGCGGCATACCGAAAATGATCGTCGCCAATACCCCGGGCGGTTTCCCGGTTCCGAAAAACGCAATAATCGGAATCAGGTACACAAAAGCGGGCATCGTCTGCATGAAGTCGAGTACCGGCAGTGCCGCATTGTAGGCACGCTGGCTTTTGCCGAACCAGATCCCCAACGGGATACCCAGAACGATACATAAAAAGGCGGCCGCACCCAATAACGCCACGGTAATCATACTGGTCTCCCAGAGCCCGACGATCCCAAGATAAGCCAACGAGGCGATGGTAAAAATCGCGACCCGCGGTCCGGCAAGGCGCCATGCCGTCACCACAATGACCGTGATGACCACCGGCCAGGGCGTATCAACAAACACCGTTTCCAACCCATCGAGGATGGATCGGATGGCGATCACCACCGAATCGAAGGCATCACCGAAATTGTTGGATAACCAGTCAAAGCCTTTTTCCATCCACTTGGCAAGGGGCGAAAAATACTGTTTCTTCTCGATGGGAAAACCCAATACCCAAGGCTCCAGGCTTTCAGCAATCTTGCCGACGGTGAACCGATAAATCGTCAGCGGCACAATCGCCAGCCAGAGCAGGCCGCCAAAACCGGCCCATTTCCAGTCAAAACCGGACGGCACGTCCGGGTTCGCCCGCCACTCAAGGTATTGCTTCTCATAACGCATGTTGGCATAAAACCCCTGGGCGACCCGCAAGACAATCAGCAATGCGATGCCAATCACCAAGAAAAAGGTGGCATCCGCCGCCGCTGCCGTCGCCTCTTCGGTCAACCGGCCAACCACTTTCCCCAGATTGTCTGACCGTGTCGTCAGGCTTTCCACGGCGGCCGTATCACCGGCCAGTTTCGCCGTTTCCAGTTGTTGCATGAATTCAGCCTGTTTCGCGATTAACCGTTCAGCCCGCGCCAGCAACTCCGCCCCGAGTTCACCCCACAACCCCTTGCCGATCTGAACAAACGCAAGAATCTCGAGGACCATGAACGTCCAGAAATAACCCCAAATACCCCGGGCCGCGCCCCAAAACGGACCGGCAATCGCCGCCATCTTGTTCCACGACCACGGAAATTCCGTTGCCGATTGGATCTTGTCGAATTCCCGCGTGTAATAAGCCGTATTTTCGACGACAAAATCGCCGACCGAGGCACCTAACTTGTTAGGTTCCGCTGAAAAACCGGTTTCTTGCATCAGTTGTCACCTCCTTTAATACCTTTCAGTAAGGTGGTTTTGTTCACAACCCCCACATCCTTCCCCTCATCCGTAATCACAATCGGCTGCGTCGTGGTCGTGGATATATCAATCAATCCGCTGAGGTCTGTGTCATGCGGCACTCGGGGGGCGGCCGACAGGTCATCGCCCGGCTGCAATTGATATTCCCCGATACGCTCCATCACCGTATGCGCGAATATCAGCTTCAGCGTGGAAATCCCCTCGACAAAATCCCTGACATATTCATCAATCGGGTTGGTCACGATCTCCTCCGGCGTACCAATCTGCACGATCATGCCGTCTTTCATGATCGCGATCCGATTCCCGATCCGTATGGCCTCGTCCAGATCGTGGGTGATGAACACCGTCGTCTTGTCCAGATCGGCAGACAGTGCCATAAACTGCTCTTGAAGCTGACGCCGGATCAGCGGATCCAATGCCGAAAACGGCTCATCCATCAACAGGACTTCCGGATTGGAGGCCAGCGCCCGGGCCAATCCGACCCGCTGCTGCATCCCGCCGGACAATTCACTGGGATAACGATCCTCATACCCGTCCAGGTTGACCCGGCTCAAACAGGTCTGCGACACCTCCCATCGTTTCGATTTGGCTTCGCCTTGAATCTGCAGCGGAAAGGCGACATTGTCGCGAACGGTTCGATGTGGAAACAGCGCCATATGCTGGAACACCATCCCGATATGCGCCGCCCGAAGCTCCCGCAGGTCCTTTTCGCCCAGTGCCATCACATCGCGACCCAACACATGGATACTGCCCGCAGTGGGTTCAATCAGACGATTAAGATGCCGCACCATGGTCGATTTACCGGATCCGGACAAGCCCATCACGCAGAAAATCTCTCCGCGCGAGACTTCAAAAGAACAATCCGCAATACCAACGACACAGCCATATTTTTCCAGCACCTGAGGCTTGGTGAAATTCTGCTCTTGGATACCTTGCATGGCTTCGCTGGCACGATCGCCAAAAATTTTCCAGACCCCGTCAAGCCGAATAACTTGCTCGCTCACACCCGTAACCTCCCCAATATAATGATCAGTTCACAAAGACAGGAACGAGCGGTAATCCTACCGCTCGTTCTGACTGCCCTTGGCGTCAATCAGACACATATGTGATGGTGCTACTGCAACCAGGTATTGACCAGATCGGCATTCTCCGCGACCCACTGTTTGGCATATTCAGCCTTGTCGACCTTGTCGACAACTACCGCATACGTCATACCGGAAACCAGGTCGGTGGTGAGGTCGACCTTGGACAACATGGCAGCGACATCAGGGTGACTGTCTTGCAATGAAGCGGCATAGTGCACATGCAGATAGGCCAGGTCCCAGGCAACCGGTGTACTGGATTTTTCCAGCCAGTCCGGGTCATCGGTGGGCTGAATCATATTCCACTGGGCGGCATCGAAAGCCGGCTCATCCAGAATCACCAGATCATGCAAGGCAAACACATGATTCGGGGTGTAGCAGAAAAACACGATGTTCTCGTCTTTAGCGACCGCATTATCCACCTCGGCCATGGCGAGCGTTTCGTCCATTTCCTTAAGCGTCATCGTCTCATCGAATCCATAACTCTTCGCCCGAACCTTTTCCACATTGGTGGAAGCCCACCCGGAGGCCCCGATCCAGACTTCGCCCATACCGTCACCATCCGAGTCGAAATTTTTCGCCATATCCGGGTCCGACAAATCAATCAGCGCCTTGATACCGGTGCGGTCTGCGGTTGCTTTGGTGACACACATCCCTTGAAAGGCCGGGACCCCGTTAGGACTCATGACCACCGTCCCTTTTTCTGTGACGAAGGTATTGTGCAGATTGCTCTGATTGGGCAGCCATACCTCCGGATGCACGTGCATGCTGCCGGAATCCATCGCTTCAAATACAACTGGATTGGTCCCGGACTGTAATTCCACCTCCAGCCCGAAGTTATCTTCGATGACCACTTTCAGAATATCCGCCGTCTGCGCAACCGAAGGCCAGTTCGGCACCCCAATGACAATATCGGCAGCTTGGGCCGCAGCACCGAAACCCAGCATGCCGGAAACGAGTGGCACCGCCAGTTTTTGAGTTACTCTTTTCATGTAACACTCCTCAAGATTTTATGTACAATTTTATAAATAATGATTTTCAACTAGACACGAAGCACCATTATCAGTCCTCTTCAACCGGTCAATGCAGAAGCGATGATAGGTGATGGATACAGCCTGATGCGGCGGTGCCCATCCGATTCCTGTCGTTCGCTCCGATTCAATGTTTTTGAGTGTCGATTGCCGGATTCGTGAAACCGTAACCTGCCCGTGTCATGCTAGTGTAATTGCAGTTGCTGCACTATTGCAAGCAAACAGCGCAATTAGGGGGATCGTTTCCAGCCAAACGAAAAGGAACCCGATCATCAATGACGGGTCAGCGACAGCACGCGGCACGCAACACGGGACAGCGTGTCGCGCGCATCGACGTCATGGCTCGGTGCACCTCGGATGTCCGCAGCCGACCCGGCCTCCCCGCATACCCGCTCAATCGCCATCATCCAAGGCCAACTTTAACAATGTATTCGTCATTGTCGCATTGATGGGGTGCTTGTGCACCACGACCGAGACGTCACTTTCTATAAAGATCCGGTGACGCCAGATCGCCCTGATTCTTTTTTGCGCCTGCCACTGCTTGGCATAATATTCAGGCAAAAATCCGATATAGTCGCCGGACAGAATCAACATCAATGTCGCCTCCAAACTGGAGGTGTAGGCGGTGGCGTTCAGTTCAATGGGATGGTTCAACCGACTCGAGGTCTCCCCATAGGTACGCTCTATATACTGGGCGGCCGCAATGTCCCGGTGACTGATCCGGTTTTGCTGACAATGGAACAGGGCATGGCCTTCGCCGCAGTAGAGCGTTAGCCTTTCAGTACACAACGGATAATACTGCAGGCCCGGCAATTGCGTATAAAACACCCCGACCGCCAGGTGCAACCGCTGTTCGAGCAGGGAACGTTCCAATTCCGTCGGCGACATCGTGTACAAGGACACCCGAACCTCGGGAGCTATCCGGTTAAAGCGCCGCACCAGCGCCGGAATTTCGAGATCCGGATCAAAGACGGCATTGTCAATCACCCCGATGTGCAGGTCTCCGACAACGAGTCCCTTGACGATGCCGACGGTGGAATTGAAATTCTCATGGGCCAGCCGCAGTGTCTTGCCCGCCTGATAGATCTTTTCGCCCTCTTCGGTGAGGAAGAATCCGGCTCGGCCTCTTTTGCAGAGCGTGACGCCGAATTTCGCTTCAATCCCGGCCATGTGAACGCTGATACTCGCGGCACTTAATCCCAACTTGACCTGAGCCGCACTAAAACCGCCACAATCGACGACGGTCATGAAAATATGCAGCCGTTTGATGTCGGTATCGCTTAATGGGCCGGACAGGTGCTTCATCACCGCATTGATTTACTTTATGATTACTAAAATATAGTTTAAACAATTAGTATTTTACGAAATAATCCGGGTATGGCAAACTTCACGCCGTAGCAGAGTCCATTGAGGGGAGAGTACCCGCCATGTCAGCGAAAAACCGTGATCCCGGATACTGGGGGATCAATAACGATTATGCCGTTCTTCGGGATGTGCTGTTGGGCAAGCCGGACTATTACCGCTGGGTCGATGCGGGCCCACTCACCCGGCGAACACAGAAAAACAGTCACAAGACGGGCGCCAAGTTCGATTTTGATCTGGCCCAGCGCCAGCATCGGGAGATGGTCCGCATCTATGAAGAAGCCGGTGTCACCTGCCATTATCTGGATGCCGATCCGGTTTTGCATCGCAACTTCTTTGCCCGTGACTCCAGCGCGATGACCCCGTGGGGCGCGTTAATCTGCCATATGCAGCTCAAGTGCAGAAGAGCGGATTACGTGTCTGTCATCCGGTTTTATCAGTCACATGATATTCCGATCTGGCAGTATGCCACGGCCGGCCATTTTGAGGGGGGTGACTTTGTCATCCTGGAACCGGGAACCGTCCTGATCGGGTATGGCGGAGAGCGCTCTGAACAAGAAGGCGCGGAACAGGTCGCCGAATTCGTTCGCCAAGAGGGCTGGGAGGCCGAGGTCGCCCCCATCCCGGCCTTGTTCGTCCACATGGACGGGCTGGTCGTCCCGCTGGACGAGAAACGGGTGGTCACCTGTATCGATGCCCTTGAAGGCTGGGTCATTGACTGGCTCAGGAAAAAGGGATTTGACCTGGTGGATGTCGGATTCAGCGAGGCCAAGGACCTCGGTGTCAATCTGGTCGCGCTGGGCAACAAGCGCGTGCTGTCGATGTCAGGCAGTATCAACCTGAATGACAAATTGCGGGCACTCGGCTATGCGGTTTACGCACCGGACATGTCGATGTTCACGCTTGGCGGCGGGGGTGTGCATTGTCTTTGCCAGGCACTCAGACGTGACCCGGTGTCACGGTGATGACCGGCATCCTGGTGGTTGAAAACCGGGTGTGGCGGACAACCGGGCAGACTGATTTGGGCAGCACCATGGGTTTCATGACACCAGCAGAGGATCAATAACATGGCTACGGCCACCAGTGCGACAAGAGTGAACGGTCAACGACTGTGGGACAGCATCATGGCAATGGCTGAAATCGGGCCCGGTCAGCACGGAGGGTCCTGCCGCCTGGCACTGACCGACGACGACCGGCAGGGCCGTGATCTCTTTATCAAATGGTGCAAGGAAGCCGGCTGCTCGGTCGTGATCGATGATCTCGGAAATATCTTTGCCACCCGGGCGGGGCAAGACCCGACGCGGCCCCCGATTGCGGCCGGCAGCCATCTGGACACGCAGCCCCATGGCGGCAAGTTTGATGGCATTTATGGGGTCCTGGCCGCCCTGGAGGTGGTCCGCACGTTGAATGACCACCAGATCAAGACCACTGCCCCGATCGAGATCGTCATGTGGACCAATGAGGAAGGCGCCCGCTTCGCCCCGGCCATGCTGGCCTCGGGGGTCTTTGCCGGGTTGTTCGAAAAGGAGTTTGCCTATTCCCGCAGGGACAGCGAAGGGAAAATACTGTTCGATGAACTCAAGCGAATCGGCTATCTCGGTGAGCAACCATGCGGTGATCATCCGCTCGGTGCCTTGTTTGAGGCACATATCGAACAAGGGCCCATTTTGGAAGAGACCCATCATCAGATTGGCGTTGTCGTTGGCGGACAGGGGCAGCGTTGGTTTGACGTTTCTGTCAAGGGACAGGACTCGCATGCCGGCTCGACCCCGATGCCCGGAAGACGCGACGCGCTGGTGGCAGCCGCCGAATTCATCCAGTCGGTGCAGGCAATCGCCCATCAGTTTGCACCGCATGGCGTCGGAACCGTCGGCGAACTGACCGTGTTACCCAATTCCCGCAACACCATTCCCGGCGAAGTCACTTTCACGATCGACATCCGTAATCCCGATGATACGGCTTTGCTGGAGATGGCCACGGCACTGCATCGTCGAGGCAGCGCAATCAGTGAACGACATCAGGTTGATCTTGCGCTCGACGAAATCTGGCACAATCCACCGGTCGAATTCGACCCGAAGTGCATCAGCGCCGTACGCAACGCCGCCGGTCAGTTGAACTATCGTCATCAGGACATCATTTCAGGAGCGGGCCATGACGCCTGCCAGGTCTGTCGTATCGTTCCGACCGCGATGATCTTCGTTCCCTGTGAAGATGGACTCAGTCATAATGAACAGGAAAGCGCCGAACCGGATGACCTTGAAGCCGGATGTAATGTACTGCTGCATGCCATGCTGGCGATGACGGAATAGACACGCCGGATGGCCGTCACGATCAATCGAACCGACAGGAGTATCGGCTGACCCTGCTTGGAATGGTCCAGGGCGCATTGGGGCCGCGCCCCGATAGCGGGTTTATTTTTTGTGAAACTCGTTTACAATTTCGTCAGTCGTGCTTTTCAACGCCCCACCATAACGGAAAACTGGCCAATGAGTGACTATCCGGAATTTCAAGATCCCATCGTGCGTCCACGGTATACCGGGCTGCCGACTTTCATGCGCGCACCCTACCGGGAAGACTTCACCGAGGTCGACATCGGCTTGATCGGGGTCCCGTTTGACGGGGGCGTGACCAATCGACCGGGTGCCCGCCATGGCCCCCGGGAAATCAGAAACCAGTCAAGTCTGATCCGAAAAATGAATCAGGCCACCGGCGTGTCGCCTCATGACATCTGCCGGGTGGCTGACCTCGGCGACGCCTGGGTGCAAAAGCCCTTTACCCTGGAAGGGAGTCATCGGGAAATCGAACACTATTATCACCGTGTGGTTGAGGCCGGCATTGTCCCGATCTCTGCCGGTGGCGATCACTCCATTACACTGCCGATCTTCCGTGCCCTGGCCAGGAACGGACCGGTCGCCATGGTCCACTTTGACGCACACTGTGATACCGGCGACGATTACCTGGGTTCCCGATTCCACCATGGTGCCCCGTTCAGTCGTGCCGTTGAAGAAGGTCTGCTGGACCCCAAGCGGACCATACAAATCGGCATACGGGGTTCTTTGAATGATCCGGATGTGTGGAAATTCAGTCACGACTCGGGGATGCGTGTCATTTATATCGAAGAATATTTTGAAATGGGCTACAAGGCGGTCATTGAGGAAGCCCGAAGGATCGTGGGGGAGGCACCGACTTATATCAGCTTTGATGTCGATGCGCTCGACCCGGTCTTTGCCCCAGGCACCGGCACCCCCGAGATAGGAGGTTACAGCACCCTTGAGGCACAAATGATGATCCGGGGATTAAGCGGACTGAACCTGGTCGGCGGGGACGTGGTCGAAGTCGCCCCTCCCTTCGATCCGAGCGGCAATACGGCACTGGTCGGCGCGACCATGATGTTCGAGATCCTGTGCGTCGTGGCCGAAGCGGTCCACAAGACCTCCCCCTGAGGGGTCAGCCCTAGATCAGTTCCTTTTGTAGCTGTCGCTTAACAAATTCGATGTTTTTGCGGACATTCGCCATGTGCGGATTATACTCAAGGGCCTTTTCCATATACTTCAACGCGGCTGCATGATTGTTCAGTTGCAGATAAATCAATCCCTGGCCGGACAATGCGCCAAAGTGTCGCGGCTCCAGGGCCAGTGTCTGCATCACGTCTTGGGTCGAAAGCGCATATTCCCCCATCATGTAATAGGCGGTCGCCCGGATATTCCAGCCTTCCGCGAAATCGGGGGCCCGTTGGACGATTTCGGTAAAATACGCAATCGCCTCATCGAACCTTGACTGCTCGAGACGGCGTACCCCCAGTTTCATCAACCGGATAATCTCATCACTGTCGTACTCTCGCCAGAGGCTCCAGATGCGATTGGTGATGACGGCCGCTTCATAGCGATTGTCGATCACATGCAGTTGGGCAAACAGCCGGTCAAGTTCAGGGTCTTTCTGATCCGCGAGGGCCAGCCCCCCCTGCAGACCCACGATGAGGGACAATATTTTCAGGAAATGACGCATGATGCGGTCCTCATATAATAGTGACCTGTTAGAGTATTCGATCAAAAAAAGGTTCACCCCTCAATCGGGCGCAGGAGCCGTACATCCACGACCCTCACATCCACGGCTGGCGCCTCAGCTTCGGACCCGACCGCCTGAGGGGTCATAAAGCGGTCCGCCCAACACCCTCGCAGCAAACATGTCACCGTTTATCTCTATTTCCAACGCCGTTTCCGCAACCGCGAGGTCAGTGGAGACATAGCCCAGTGCCAATGACTGCCCGACATGATGCGCATAGCCCCCGGACGTCACATAGCCGACGCAGCGTCCCGCATTCAATATCGCCTCATCACCGGAAACATCGATCTCCCGGGTATCAATCGCCAAACTGATCAATTGCCTCGCGGGACCGGTCGCCTTGGCCTCCAACGCCGCCTGTTTGCCGATAAACTCCTTTTCCCAGCAGATAAAACCATCCAGTCGGGATTCACCCGGGGTAAAGTCCGGTCGGTAATCCAGCCCCCAGGCACCCCATCCTTTCTCCAGTCGCATGCTCATCAATGCACGGGCGCCATACCACCTGAGTCCGAGATTTTCGCCCGCCGACTCAATTTCCTCGAACAGCTTCAGCTGATATTCCGGAGTCACATAAATCTCGTAACCCAGTTCCCCGGAAAACGAGAGCCTCGCGAGGAGGGCCGGCACCCCGCCGACAAACGTCTGTCGCACATCGCGGAAGGCCAACGCTTCGGCCGACACATCATCACGGCTGATGTGCTGCAGCAATTGTCTGGCGTTGGGCCCTGCAATCGCAATCCCGTGATAGAGGCCGGACACATTGCGGTAACACACCCCGCTTTCCGGCAAAACCTGTTCAAACCAGCGTCGATGCATTTCCTGTGCCGCCCCGGACCCGATCAACAGGAATCGCTGATCAGACAGACAGGCCACCGTGAGGTCGCCATACAACTTTCCCTGGCCGGTCAGCATCGGGGTCAGTGCCATTCGCCCTGGCCCTGGAATCCGTCCCGCCAGGACATAATCCAGAAAATGTCTCGCCCCCGGACCGGTAAACTCATGCTGTGCAAAGTTGGCAATTTCCACCGCCCCGACCGCTTTCCTGACCGCCTCAATCTCCCTTGCGACGTAATGATGCGCCCGCGAACGCCTGAAAGTGGGCTCTTCGTAGGCATCGGCCGGTCCATCGGCAAACCACAAGGCATGCTCCAACCCAAAACCGGCATCCATCACGGCACCCTTGGCGACCAGCCGGTCATAAATGGCGGTGGTTCTCTGTCGCCGTCCTTTGGGCAATGTTTCATTGGGGAAGGTCAGAATAAATCGGCGCTCATAGTTTTCAGCCGATTTCACGGTCCCGTAATGCGGCGTCGCAAAATCACCGAATCTTGCCACATCCATTGCCCAGACATCGATCGACGGCTCCCCGTCAATCATCCATTCGGCCAGACACAATCCGACACCGCCCGCCTGGCAAAACCCGGCCATGACCCCCACGGCGACCCAATAATTTCTCATCCCCGGGACCGGTCCGATCAATGGATTTCCGTCCGGGCCAAAGGTAAACGGTCCGTTGATAATCGACTTGATCCCGGCACGCTCCAAAGCAGGAATCCGCTTGAACCCGAGAGCCAGCCTGTCCTCGATATGCGCCAGCTTCGGCTCCAGCAACTCGTGTCCGAAATCCTGCGGCGTCCCCGAGACCGACCACGGCGTCGCCTGTGGCTCGTAAGTGCCAAGCAGCATGCCCTCCCGCTCCTGGCGGAAATAAATATTCCCCTCATAATCAATGCCCGCCGGTAACCGACGCGCTCCGCGCTCGGTGATCTCCGGAATGGCCTCTGTGATCAGATAGTGGTGCTCCATCGGCTGAAGCGGCAGATGCAGTCCCGCAAGATGCCCCACTTCGCGCGCCCACAACCCGCCGGCATTGATCACCTGCTCGGCGTTGATGGTGCCCTGTGCGGTCACCACATCCCAACTTCCGTCCGGGCGTGGGTTGGTTTCGAGCACCGGCGTATGGGTGTAATAGCTTGCACCGTGTATTTTCGCGGATTTGGCATAGGCATAGGTCACCCCCGAAGGATCAATGTCCCCATCGAGCGGATCCCACAGCGCGGCCACATAGTGTTTCGGATCGACCAGCGGATGGCGCTCAACGACCTCACGGATCGAAATGAACTCCTGGTCCAGTCCCATATAACGCGCCTTGGAACGCTCCCGCTTGAGGTAATCGTACCAGTCGTTGTTGGAAGCCAGATAAAACCCGCCGGTATTGTGCATCCCGACAGAATGGCCCGACGTGGCCTCGATTTCCTTGTACAGATTGATGGTATAGCTCTGCAATCTGGAAATATTGGGATCCGAAGAGATCGTATGAATCTGGCCGGCGGCATGCCACGAGGAACCGGAGGTCAGTTCGTTTCGCTCCAGCAACACCACCTCCTTCCAGCCGAACTTGGCCAAATGAAACAAAATGGAGCATCCAACGACACCGCCCCCGATGACCACCACTTTTGCATGTGTTTTCATCTGAACTGATCCGAATTAAAGACTGATAGCATTGTCGCCTTCCGCTGCCCCGGCGCCTTTTGCCGTCACAAGACAAACCACGGGCACAGGGAACACCCCACTAATACCATGCATCCGGCAATTCCCTTTTCCTTCTTTCAATGAATGCACTGACTGCCTCATGGGTCGCCGGGTCCAACGCAGGCGCCTCAAACTCGTTGATCAGCCGGTTCCATCTTTCATAGGCCCGTCTGGCCGAATCCTTGCTGCCCCGGTCCTCCCACTGTTCAAAGCTTTCACTGTCCGACAGTTTAGCATCATAGTAAACGGTCTCATAGTTCGACAGGGTGTGGCTACAGCCAAGAAAGTGCCCTGACGGTTCCACTTCCCCATACGCGGATCGAGCCAGTGCGTTTTCGTCCACAGGCAGTCCCGAAAGCAGTACCTGATAAGCACCCAGCCGGTCTGCATCCTGCACCAGTTTCTCGTACCCGGTCACCAGTCCGCCTTCCAGCCAGCCAGCCGCATGCAGCACAAAATTGGCACCCCCCAGCACGGTCGACAGCATCGAGTCCGCACTTTCTGCAGCGGACTGGGCATCCGGCAACTTGGATGCGGTCAAGGCACCGCCACACCGCAAGGGAACCTTCAGTCTTCGGGCAAGCTGACCGATGATCAGGTTGGACATCACCGGTTCGGGCATGCCGAATGTGGGGGCACCGCTCTTCAGACTCATTGACGACAGGAAGTTACCCAGGATAAACGGGGCACCCGGGCGCACCAGTTGGGTAAAGGCGCAAACCATCATCGCTTCGGCCAACGCCTGGGCAATCGAGGCGGCGGTGGTCACCGGTCCCATTGCGCCACCGAGGATGAAGGGCACGGCGACAAGTCCCTGACCGGCAGCGCAGTATACCCGTGCCGCTTCGGTCACCACCTTGTCAACCAATAACGGCGAATTGGTATTCACATTACCCATGATCACGCAATGCTGGTCGACCACGTCAGGGCCGAAAAGCACGCGCATCAAGTCGACTGAATCCTGCGCACAAGACCGGTTGATGATGGCGCCGAGAAACGGTTTGTCGTTATAGCGGATCTGGTTATACAGCATGTCCAGATGGCGCTTCGAAACCGGCACGTCGCAGGGTTCACAGATGACCAGGCCCATGTGATGCAAGCTGGGGAGTTGAGCACAGATTTTGACCATGTTCTCGTGATCCTTTATCGTGCCATACCGTCGACCGCCTTCGATGTCCCTCACGAAAGGGGGACCGTAAACCGGTGCAAAGACTTGGGAGGTCCCGCCAATTTCGACACTTTTTTGTGGATTCCGGGCCAGCTGGGTGAATTGGGAAGGGGCCGTCCGACACAACTCCCTGGCCGCTCCGCTGGGCAGCTTGACCCGGGTGCCACTGACATCGGCTCCGGCTGCCCGCCAGATGCGCAGTGCTTCCTCGTCACCGCGAAATTCAAGCCCGATTTCCTGAATCAGCCAGTCTGCCTGCTGTTCCAGTTTGACCAGACCCTCTTCATCTAGAAATTCATAGTAGGGTATCTGTCTTTTGACGTAAGCAGGGGCAACACAAGGGGGGCGTTCCCGCTTGTTGTCACGTCTGGCGCGACGTCGGGAACCCACAGGATTCGATGCTCTGCTCATGGCTTAGCGAGTGTCATGCGAGTGAGTCAATAAGGGCGGTCGACTATCATAACCCAGTTGATGCAGGTGATGCCACGCTCGCCCGCACCTTGAAGCGTGGTGCCTTTTTCCGATCTCGCCGACTGCCCGGCCGACCCCGTTTCATCGCCTGAACCGGAACACAGGCTACCCACTATCGACAGGCGGTTCCATCATGTTTGAAACATTAAAGACCGCCTGGAAAGCCCGCGAAACCCACGGTGGTCCAACGCCGGCCCGTTGGTTTTGTCAACGGGGATGATCATCCTGTCAATCCATCTGCGCATCGCGAAAGCGCGTCCATCAAAATAAACAAGGCCGGGTGACCCGGCCTTGTTTCACGCCTGCATCACCAGGATGCCGATCAGGCAAACCACCAGCGTTCCCCGCTCTTGCCGCCATCGAGTTCCCAGTTGTTGCCAATCACATCCGGCATCATCACCCGCTCATGATGTGCAAAGACATCGCTTTGGAAAAGCGGCAAACAGACGCCGCCTTCATGGTGAATGATGCGTTGCATCTCGACATAGATTTCACGACGTTTGGTGGTATCCAGCTCAGCCCGTCCTTGCACCAGCAATTCATTGAAACGATCGTGTTTCCAGTAGGTATCATTCCAGCTGGCATCGGCCGCATAGATCTGTGAGAAGATCCAGTTCTCAGTCGGCCTTCCACTCCAATAGCAGGCGGAAAAGGCCTTCTGCATCCACACGTTTGACCAATAACCGTCATTGGGCTCTCGAACAACCTCGATATCAATCCCCGCAGGTGCCGCAGATTCGCGCATCAGCTGTCCCGCATCGACCGCCCCGCCAAATCCCGTATCTGCCGCATGGAACTTGATTGATATCTTGTCATGGCCCGCCTTTTTCAGGTGATACTTCGCCTTGTCCGGATCATACTGTCTCTGAGGGAGTTCCTCCGTCGTCGCCCGGTAGATATTGGCCGGACCGATCGGGTTGTCATTGCCCAGTTCACCATAACCATAAATGATTTTGCGCAGCCACTCTTCCCGGTCAACACTATATTTTATTGCCGTACGGAAATCGACATTATCAAACGGTGCCGTATCGGTCCGCATGGGCAACGTGATCTGTTTGTTGCCCGTGGTTGACTTGACGAGGATGCCGGCCACTTTTGCCAGCCTTGAAACCGTTTTGGTTTCGACATTGTTCATCGCATCAACCGCATCGGTGCGCAATGCATTGGTCCGCGCCGTCGGATCACCGATCTGGAAAATTTCAACTTCGTCAAAGTGGGCCATGCCGGCTTTCCAGTAATTTGGATTTCTTTTGGTGAGCGACCGGACACCGGGTTCATGCTGATCGATTGTGTATCCGCCGGTCCCGATACCGGACTGCCAGTCAATCGTTCCATCCCCATTCGACGGACAGATATTCAAGTGATAATCACTCAAAAGATAAGGGAAATCGGCATCCCCCCCGCTGAGTTCGATCTTGATGGCGTGGGGACCGTCTTTGTCGACTGAGACAATCCCCTTCAGTATCCCTGCGGCGGCAGATTCCGAATCTTCGCCCAGGTGATGACGCAGGGAATCGACGACATCCTGGGAATCCAGTGATTTTCCATTGTGGAACTCCACACCCTTTCTGATCTGGAAATGCCAGGTTTTCGCATCGGGACTGGCGCTCCAGCTTTCGGCCAGTTCGGGGATCAGGTCACCGGCTGCAGAGAATTCGGTGAGCCCGTTTCTCAATTGGCCAAACTGCAGGTGCAGCATGTAAAGATCCAGAATCCGGCCCGGATCAAGCACATCACTCGTCGCCCCACCGGTCAGGCCGATTCGCATCCGCCCCCCCTTGTTGGGTGTCGCCGCTTCGGCCTTCGAAACAAACGAAGAGGCGGCGGTGAATGAAAGCCCAAGGGCGAGCGTGGTACTCAAGAAATTCCTGCGGGACATTTTTCCGGACAGATAGGCCGCCTGGATCTCATGCATCTTGTCCACTGCTTCACGGTCTGCCGATAGATCCGTATCGACTGTCAAATCATGCTTTTTTTGTATAGTCATAGTCGTTCTCATTGATGTTTGGACCCACCTATTATAGAGTAATTTTCTACGGTTCGCTCAATTCTGAAATTTTTCGGGTGCAATCAGCACGATGGGCAGCATGGATTGGCGGTTTGGGGGCTGACATGGCCTGGGATTGGCAGGTACTGCGTTACAACGAATTTTCCAATGAACACAACAGCACTCCAAGACACCATCAATCAGGCGGCCGGTTTCACTGCCGCTGACTTTGTCATCAAAAATGCCAAGGTGGTCAACGTGGTCTCCGGCGAGATCGAACTGTCGGATATCGCCATCTGCAAGGCCAGCGGCATGATCGTGCGCACCCACGAACAACACATGGACGGACGCGAGGTGCTGGACCTGGAAGGTGAACTGTTCGCGGTCCCCGGATTCATCGACTGCCATGTCCATATCGAAAGTGCGATGGTCACGCCCCAGGTGTTTGAAGAGGCGGTGCTGATGCATGGCACAACAACCGCCTTTTGTGACCCGCATGAAATCAGCAATGTGCTGGGTGCCGATGCCTTTCGATACTTTATCGATTCGTCGGAAAACATGATCATGGACCTCATGATCGGCTTATCCCCCTGTGTCCCGGCCAGCGGACTTGAAACCGCCGGTGCCACGCTCGGAGCCGATGATCTGGCCCCTTTTATCAATCATCCCTGCGTCTACGGTGTCGCCGAGTTCATGAGCATCGGGGCCGTCCTCGACCACGACAAGGGCACACTCGACAAGCTGGAACGTTTTGCCAACTGCCAGATTGACGGTCATATGCCATTCGGTGTTTCCACCGCAATGATGAATGCCATGAAATCCTGCGGTATCCGTAACTGTCATGAAAACACCGACATTGATCACGCCTGCGAAAAACTGAAACGGGGCATCCATGTGTTTATCCGTGAAGGTACCGTCTGCAAGGATGCGAAAAGACTGGCTGCCATGGTCAATACCTTTCAGTCACCTTTTCTGGGTCTGTGTACGGATGACCGCAATCCGGTCGATATTGCGCAAGAGGGACACATTGACCATGTCATACGGACATTGATCGCCGAAGGCGCAGACCCGGTCACCGTTTATCGTATTGCCAGCTGGTCGGCCGCGAACCACTTCGGCATGGCCGGTCGAAATCCAAAGGGGTGGAAACCCCGCGGCCTGATCGCCCCTGACAATCTGGCCGATATCGTCCTGCTCAAAAGCCTCGAAGACTGCGATATTCATGCGGTATACAAAAAGGGAGAACGCGTTTCAGCCGCTGCATTCGAACAACGCCGGCGGGTCAGCCCGATCGGCTATGGTTCGATCAAGATCCCGACCGTTTCAGCACACCGTCTGCGGCAGTTCGGCGACCCTGTCAATGTCCCGGCCATCGGACTGGTTCCCGATCAGGTCGTGACCACTTACGAAGAAATCACCTTGCCGGTCAATCAGCACGGTGAGCTGTTGTCGGACCCGGAAAACGATGTACTTTATATCGCCGTGATCGAACGGCACGGACGCAGTCATGGCAATATCGCGCGCAGCTTCGTCAAGGGATTGGGCATCAAACACGGTGCCATCGCCGTTTCGGTCGGACACGATTCACACAACATCACGGTCGCCGGCGCAACCATTGAGGACATGACACTGGCGGTCAACGAAGTGATCAAGTCCGATGGGGGGAAAGTCGTGGTCAAAAATGGGCGCGTCCTTGGACGACTCGCGTTGCCCGTCGCCGGTCTGATGTCCGATAAAACGGATGTGCTCGAAACCGCCCGTGACCAAATCGATTTGCTCGACGCGGTTTCAGCGCTAGATTCGCCTTGGCAAGACCCGCTGACCCTGTTGGGTTTTTTGCCCCTGTGCGTCATCCCCGATGCGAAAATCACCGATTTTGGATTGACGCGATTCAATCCGGCCGCCGGGATAATGAGACCGACGCTGGTGAACGATCAGCGAACCGGCCGCCAGCCGGCCTAAAAGACGCGGTTTCAGCCCACGCTCTGCGCCGCTTTCGTGTGACCGTCAGCTAAGGCTCAATCCGGCAGATCAACAAAGCGACACTGCTCACACAGTTGCAGCCGCTTCAGTGCCGCCGGGCTGTCATACATCGGATGATCCTTCAGCTTTTCAGTCAGCTTGCTGATCATTGATTGGGTTGCAAAGGGCCGGGCGCAGTGGAGGCACCGAAACGGCGCCTCTTGATGCAGTGTCACCGGGCGGTTGACGACGTCGTGGTCAAAGCACAGCCGGGGCTGCAGTGCAATCGCCGACTCGGGACACGCCTCGACACAGATGCCGCATTGCAGGCAGTTCGCTTCAATGAAACGCAACGCCGGCTCAGGATGCCCTGCCTGCAAGGCATTCCCCGGACAAACCGAGACACAACCCAGACACAGCGTACAGGATTCGGCCTCGAGGGCCAGTCGGCCAAATGGCGCACCGGTCTCCAAAGGAAGGCTCTCCTGCGGTTCACGGCCACGGCGATTCAGCCAGGACAGTGCGGTTCTGATCACGTTCCGCTTATTGCCGATGGGTGCAAAACTCGCCACGTTATGCATCACGACCTCGTCGATGGGGGGCTGATTCAGTTGGCCCGGATGATCCCGTATTGAAATGCGGTATTCAGACAACCCAAGTGCCTGCAACACATCGATCAACAAAGCACGTTGGGTCCGAATCAAATCGGTGACCGCGGCCGGGGTGCCTGGCGGCACATACAGACAGAGGTCATTGGCACCATACGCCAGGGCACAACTCATGAAGTCAAGGCCAATCGAGCCGATATCCTCGACCATGAGCGGAATGACCTGTTCCGGCAATCGGGACAGGTTGTCGTGCAGCTCAGCCCAACCCCGTTTCCGGTCAAACACCAGCACAGCCACCCCCCGACCCCCATTCAACTCGCGCATCTCACGGATGAGCAAGCGCAGCAGTTCAAGCGGTTGTTCCGGTGCGGGATAGACGGAACGGATCGCCGCGGAGGGACAACTGCTGGCACAGGCCCCACTCCCCTGACAAAGATGCGTTCTGACTTCAACCTGTTCGCCGATGGATATGATCGCCTCGGTCGGGCAAACCTCGAGACAGCGGGTACACCCCTTGATCCCTTTTCGTCCGTGTGCGCACAGGGCCGAATCATAATCAACATATTGCGGTTTTTCGAACGCACCGATATACCGGGGAATGCGGTCGATCGCCTCCTCCAGCCGCGCCGCATCCGATCCCACATGATAGTACCCCAGGGGTTTGATTGGCGCTTTGATGAGCGGGTCTTGCCGAGTGTCAATCACCTGGTCAAACCACCCGTTTTCAAGACCCAGCACCGTGCCCAGATTTGATACAACACGCCGCTGCCCCTGTCGTGAATCAAAATATGCGGTGAATCGACCAAGGTAGCCCTCGAGACACAATCCGGCCGTCTTCCAGCCATTGGTCATCGCCAGTTCACCAGACACCCTTGATGGCACGGCAACATAACCCAACAGGTTTTTCGGCAATTGCCTGCGGATTGCTTTCGCTTTTTCGACCTCGGCGACAATCAATATCCGATTTGACGAAACATAGGAAACCCGCGTTCCCGGTGGGGGGATCCATTCGACATGGCGCAGCACCCGCAACCTGTTTTTGCCCTGGTCCGTGTGGCTCGGAAGGTTCAAATTCAGTGCCTCTAAATAACTGCCCATGTTCGTTACCTACTGGCGAAGACTGGCTGTCCCGACAGGCAGTCCCCTGTTCGGGTTTTCACATTCTGATGCGACTGTTTTCATTCGATCTATGACGGCGGGTGCAACCTCTCGCGATAACGACATAGGTTTCCACACCGCAATGAAGTATCATCCCAAGAGCATACCGCACTCAAGGCCCTGAGGCATTGAACCTGCCCCGACATTAGTATTGAAATCACGCGACCATTGAAAAAACAACCGTTTGAGCCCATGACCCCCCCGGTGCCTGTGTTGAGTGATGAAGGCCTCGATGCCGTACATCAAGTCGACGCTTACGACCAGTGCGGCCATCGACATCAGATCCATATTGCACGGGAAGAACCGATCACCATTAAAGTGGATGGCAAGGAACTGGTCACGCTCATGACACTCGGCAGTCATCCTGAACTGATGGTGCTGGGTTATCTGCGGAATCTGGGACTGTTCGAGCACATCGCCGACATCCAATCCGTTTTGGTTGACTGGGACAGGGAAATTGCCGACGTAAAGACCGTCAAGGGAACCGGAGTCAGCGCCACTCAACCTGGCCCGGACCCGATCACGACCAACGATCATCTGACCCATGGGCTCATCGCAAAGCTGCGCCAAAATCCCCTGCCAGCCGTTCAATTAAGACAATCCCACCTCTACGACCTGCTCAGGGAGGTCAAGAAACACAATCATACTTATCGTCACGCCGGTTCAGTCCATGGCTGTGGACTGTGCCACAACAGGACGGTCATCCAATTTATCGAGGATGTCGGTCGGCACGGTGCAACCGATGCCATTTCCGGCTATATGTGGCTCAACGCGATCACGGGACGCGACAAGATCTTCTACACCACGGGAAGGCTGACTTCAGAAATCGTGATGAAAGTGGCGATGATGGGTATTTCTGCGATCATCTCCAGAAACGGGTCCACACTGATGGGCTTTGAACTGGCCCAACAATTCGGTGTCACCCTCATTTCAAGGGCCAAGGGCCGGCATTTTGTGGCACTCAATGGGCGCAACCTGATTTTTGACGTGGAACCGGGATCACGCTGACCATCGGTATCCGTCTTATCGATAACCGACCGGCGGTGATTCAGATCACCGCTTTTTCAAGGAACGGTGCGTGGTTGACAATCCGCTCATAGCCAAGGACCGACATGTCCAGTTCACGAAACTCGCCATAGGTCACGATCTCGGAAACCCCCCGCCCCATCGCCGGCGATTGCTGGAACCCATGGCCGGAAAAACCATTGACAAAAATAAAGTTGGACACCTCCGGATGCGGCCCAATGATGGCATTTTGGTCGAGCGTATTATAGGCATAATGCCCAACCCATGAGCGCATCAGCCGAACGGTCTCGAACGCCGGCACCCGCATGGCGATCGCTGGCCAGGCCTTGGTTTCCCAAATCGAATCATCAAGGTAAAAATCATCGAAGGCAACGGTCGCATCCTCATCGGGCGGACAACCGCAAAGATAGTGTGCACCGTCAGTGCGCACATGCACGCCCGACGGATCAATGGTCAGTGGCAAATCACGATCAAGGGGGTTTTGTGCGTCAAAAACAAACGTATAGCGACGCCTTGGTTCAACCGGCACATGCAGACCCGCCATCCGTGCGGTCCGGTTGGCCCGGGGACCCGATGCGTTGACCACCTGTCCGGCAAACAGGGTTTCGCCTGATTTCAGCGTGACGCTGTTTATCGTGCCCCCCTGGCGGTCCATCGCGGTCACTTCGTTGGTGACGTACTCCACCCCATTTTGTCGTGCCTTTCGACGCCACCAGTCAAACATCGTGTTGCCATCGAAGTAACCCTCATCAACCAGGTTCAAACTGCCTGCAACGATGTCATCCAGATGATAAAACGGATACGCCTGTGCAATGTCATCCGGGGTCAGAATGCGCGTGCCCGCCCCACAGGCCTGCTGAATTTTTTGATTTTCCCGAAGCACCTCGGCAAAGGCTTCATTGTCGGCAAGATACAGATATCCGAAATTGTGCAGCAGAATCTCGGGAACCGCCGGGTCACCGCCCAGATGCGCCCGG
Source organism: Candidatus Poriferihabitaceae bacterium (assembly GCA_965214625.1). GTDB lineage: Bacteria > Pseudomonadota > Gammaproteobacteria > Arenicellales > Poriferihabitantaceae. The sequence goes on from OZ243962.1 coordinate 1,407,054, forward strand.
AAATGCTTCATGAACTCGGCGCCAAACTGGGAAATACGCACATTGATCTCATTGGAAAACTGCTGGCGAATACAGCTATTGGTATGCGCCGTGGAGCTCCACTGGTAGCTTGGATCCCTTTCAACCACCAGTACGCGTCCGTCAAAATCCGGGTTCGCCGTCAAAAACCAGGCACAGGACGAGCCGATCATGGCCCCTCCGACGATGATCACATCATAAGATGCATGCTTGGGTTCGGATCGTATTGGTTCAAGTTTCAATCTTCTTCTCTCCTTCTCATCCATACTGACGTCATGGTGAAAAAATACAGCCTGTTCAACGGACCAATGACACCCTACCCACTGGAAATACAGTGTGTGGTCTGGGTGCCGGACAGTCTATCATTTTGATCTCCTCGTTGCCGCGAGATGTAACGGACCAAGTATTATCTGGCCCGTTTTTTTGCATCCGGTATCACGCGGGTCAATCATCCCTGATTCACCGGTGTCTGTCATAACACAGTTTTCCGGCGGGGTGCTTTTAATGACTGCGGAAAAATTCAATTAACTCGGCATTCAGACCAAAGATGAATTTTGTCCGATCAAATCCGGGCGGATCTTTGGCCGCCGGTATGTCCTCAATATCGGTCACGCGCTTGGCAAAGGGCGCAATAAACGCCGAATGGTGTCCGGTACGCAGCACCGCGTCGTAAAGACGGTCACCCGGAATCATGCGCACCAGTCTTTCAAAATGGAATTTCGGAACATTGATGGTGTCATCTTCCAGTCCGACGACATACACCCGGTTGGCCCGAAACAGGTTTTCCTGAATATTCAGACCCTGGCCTATCGGTGCAATGAGCGCAACATTGCCATTGATGAATGCCAGCGGAAAATGCACTTCCGGAATGTCGCGGACCAGATCGGGTACGGTCACGTCTCGGACCCATTTCAGTTGCCATCGCTGGATAAAACTCAATGCATCACAAAAATTCGGGTCATCATTATGGGCACAATGCCGGTCCGCCGATGGCCCGTCAATGCCGGCACCTGCCGCCGCCATGACCGTCAGTGAGCCCAGCGAATAGCCCAGTGCGTGCACCCGAGACAGGTCAATGTGATGACGAAATTCACTCAGTTGCAGCACACCTTCAAGTGCATGTGACAATTCCTGCATGCGCCAATTCAAGGCTTTGAACGTTTCGTCGGATGACCCGACAAGATGATCCGGCGTGTGCTTGGGCGCAATGACGATGAACCCCGAATCCGCCAGCGCACTCGCGGTGAGATGGTGGTTTCTCATCCGCCCGGCATTGCCATGTGACATCACAATTGGCTGATAATGGCCCTCTCTCAGCGGGGCTTCAAATGCGAATTCGACATCGAACGGCCCCAACCGTCCGGCCGTTTCGGGACTGTCCGACGGATACCAGAGACCCACAACCAACCCATTGACCTCCAATGTGCGAAACCCGGCGGCTTTCGCCGAAACAACCATCGCGCACAGCAATAACACTGCGATCAGGGAGATAAAACGCCTACCGATACGATCCACTTCTGACGGGCCTCCAGTAATGAGACAATACGAATCCGACTTGCTGGCAACCAGAGCGGACGGTGATACAATGATCCCGACACTCTACGATTGAAAGACGGAATGACGGGCCTCGACATCACTGGTGCCATCAATGAAACCTGTCCTTGGTCCGGCATTCGCGCATACCGACAGGCGATGCACCCGGTGGTGCGGGATCAGACGATTTCAGCGCCAAACTGTGCCGCCGTTTCCAGCATCACTTCCCACAACGACAGCGCAAACCCGCGGGGGATAAACAACACATACCGGTCATCGGTTCTCCACAGTGTCACGCTGACATGATGCAACAGGCTGGAGGCCACGAATCCGACCGGAAACGCCGGTTCCCTGAAATCCAGCGGTATCAACCGGTTCAGGAATCTTTTCGCTTCATTCCCCGAGACGCTTAGCTGCACGCGGGAGTGGGACAGGTCAAGCGTCATGCCCTGTCGGGATTCCAGATGGGGCGCCGGTCCACCATAAACCCACCACTTCAAGGGTTCGACCCGCAAAACGGCGCCGGCCGGTCCCGTCACCGACTGGCAAGGCCCCGGCACGGATTCGGCCTTGACCGACTTCACCGCACACCATCCAACCTCATGACATGTGTCCGGCCACGCGGCCACCTGATACAGTATCAGGTCGCGGACTTCCGCCAGGGTCACACCAATCTCACCCTCGGCACCAAATCGACCGATAGGATAATGCCCGTCCAACGCTGAAACGCGATCAACCATACATCCTTTCTCCACTCGGGTCGTACATGTGCGGTGAGACCACCTCAACTTTGACATTGCCCTTGCGTACCGGGTCCGCCGCAATCAGTGTCTTGCCTTCCCAGGCCTGATGCCCGCCCGAGACAAAACCCAGTCCAATCCAGTGGCCCATCGCGGGCGAATGCGTCACTGCGGTGATCCATCCTTCACCGAGTCCGGAGACCTGGTCTTGGTGGCACAATATGGCACCGGCATTGAATGTTTCACTTTTGTTCTTCGGCATGATTCCGACCAGTTTCGGCCGATCTTCGTTGAGTAATTGCGGACGCTTTCTCAGTGCACTGCCGATAAACGCTTTATTGGGAGAGGCCATTTTTCCCAGACCCGCATCATCAATGGTGACCCGTCCATCCAGTTCTGCGCCCGTGACATGTCCTTTTTCAATTCTCATTGCCCCCAGTGCCTCCAGCCCATAGAGGCAACCACCGAGGGGTTCGGCCACCCCCCATAACAAATCCATCATGGCAGGGGCATAGTCCGAAGGCACATACACTTCGTAGGCCCTTTCCCCTGAAAAGCTGATCCTCGCGATACGACAGGGGATATCCCCTTTCAATCGGGTCTCAATGACGCCCATAAACGGAAACACCTCATCGGCCATGACCGCACTGTCTTGCACACACGACTGCAGCACTTTGCGCGACTGGGGCCCGGCAACCGCACTACCTGCCCATTGTTCGGAGACCGAAGTGACATGCACCTTCAATTCCTGCCAGCGTGTTTGCAGCAGTTCTTCGAGAAAGGTCATCACCTTCGCGGCATGGGCGGTGGTGGTCGTCATGAAATAATCATCTTCCGCCAGCCGCCATGTGGTGCCGTCATCCATCACCAGGCCATCATCACGCAGCATGATGCCGTAACGCGCCTTGCCAATCGGCAATTTCGCAAAGGGGTTGGTGTAAATCCGGTTGAGAAATTCGGTGGCATCGGGCCCCTGTACGGCGATTTTTCCCAGTGAGGTCACATCGCAAAGCCCGACACAGGCACGGGTCGTCTCCGTCTCCCGGATATACGCCTCTGTCAAACCTTCCCCGTCTCGGGCAAAGTACCATGGACGGTGCCACAGTCCGGCCATCTGCATCGTTGCCCCTTGCTTCATATTCCAATCATGCATCGGGGTGCGCCGCAGTGCCCGAAAATGCTGATCCACGCTTCTGCCCCTCAAGGCACCCATGGCAACCGGGGTATAGGGCGGCCTGAAAGTGGTCGTGCCCACTTGCGGAATCTCTTTGCCCAAGGCCTCTGCCATCAGCGCCAATCCGATGATATTCCCCATTTTTCCGCCATCGGTCGCCATCCCCAATGTGGTATAGCGCTTCAGGTGTTCAACGGAAACAAATCCCTCTCGATGGGCCAGTCGAATATCATCCGTGGTCACGTCGTGTTGCGGGTCAACCAGGCATTTCAGCTTTTTGTCGGGCACCTTCACTTCATACAGTGGGGAAATCGGCGTCTCCCAGCCACCGGCTGCGGGGGCAGCAACACGCCGTACTTTCTTTCCCAGTGCCTTGGCCACCGCAATACCGGCTGACAGCCCTGATTTTTCACAATCGCCGGTCTGCCATATGCCTGCCGCTGAACCGACTATCGAGAGGGGCAACTCGTTCTGCGGAACAACAAAACAGGCCTGTTCGGCATTCCATACCGGCTTGATGCCTTGATGCGAAGCCAGGTTGACCACGGGTGACCAGCCGCCCGACACCATGACACTGTCACAGGATTCGACACCATGGGTTCTCCAGCCCGCTTGCGCCGTGCTGGCAATCTCCAGACCCCGTACCGTTCTCAGGCCCCTGACTTTCACCGGCACGCTATTGGTATACAGGGTGACACCCTTTTGCCCGACGGCCTCCATCAGCGTGGATGAAACCGCGGGACGGGCATCCATCAGCACCACACCGGCCCCGGCCTGCGCCAAGTCCCTGGCTGCACCGTAAGCGGAGTCGTTGTTCGTCGCAATGACGATTTTTTGTCCCGGCAGCACACCATAACGGTTCAAATAGGCGCGACCCGCACTGGCATTCATGACACCCGGACGATCATTGTTGCCAAAGGCAATATGCCGTTCTATTGCGCCGGTTGCGAGGATGATCTGCCTCGCCCGTACGGTCCAGAACCGTTGTCGCGGTTGATATTTTTCCGGGGAGGCAAGGTGATCGGTGACTCGCTCCAGCAAGCCGGCCGTCCCACAATCATACAGCCCGAAAGCCGTGGTGCGACTCATCACCCGGGCACCCGATGCCGCCAACTTCGCCAATAATTCACGTCGCTTCTTGTCCGATTCAGCCATGGGCTGATTCAGCAAATCCCCCCCCAATGCGCAATCCTGTTCCACAAGCAGGACATCCAGACCCTTTTTTGCGGCCGCCGTTGCCGCACACAAACCGGCTGGCCCGGCCCCGACCACCAGCACATCGCAGTAATCATGTCCCTGTTCATATTGATCCGGATCGGGGTCCCTTGAGGCCGTCCCCATGCCTGCCGCTCTTCTGATCAACTTCTCGCACTGCATCCAAAAACCGGTTCCCTTACCCCATTTGAACAGCGGCACACCCATAAAGGTCTTGTAGTAGAACCCCGCGGCAAAAAACCGACTGAACAGACTGTTGGCCTCGCCCAGGTCAAAGCGCACATTTGGCCAGGCATTCTGGCCACAAGCGACCAACCCTTCGTACAGTTCCTGGGTCGTTGCCCTGACGTTCGGGTCCCGTCGGCTGTCTTCCCCCAGGGTCACGATGGCACCGGATTCCTCCACACCCGCCGACATGATCCCCCGTGGGCGGTGATATTTGAAACTCCGACCCACGATCTGTTCTCCATTCGCCATCAATGCCGAAGCCAGCGTATCACCTTGATAGCCGTTCAGTGTTTTACCGTCCCACTTGAATCGCAACACCTGGGAGCGGTCGATCCGCCCGCCACGGGCCAGCCGTTTCGCGGTCATTGCCCGGACTCCGTAACCGTTTCAGTGGATCCGTCCAGTGCACGCCGGTAGCCATCGTGCGCCGCACGGACAGAATGAATTTCATGGGTCAGGGTGTCACGCTCGATCACCAGCCACATGCGACATCCGCTGACATGGTGCCAGGTTTCAGCCTGTTTGCCTCGAATGTTCTGTCGCAAGAAGACGGCTTCGTGCCATTCTTCGGCGGGCGCATCCAGCGCCGGATACTGAACGGACGCATCCCCGCCGTAGGCGAACTCGCTGTGATCTCTTTCGCCACAAAAGGGGCAATTAATTCGAATCATCTCCCGCTAACCGTGTAACTTCGGGTCCGGCCCGGCGCCCCGCTCGTCAATATTAATCCCCTTTTCAAACCGTTTCAGGTCAAAATGCTGGATCACACTATCAGGGCGGTCATTGGCAATCAAGTCCGCAAAATACCATCCGGAAGCCGGACTGGCCTTGAAGCCGCCATAGTTCCAGCCCGCATTCAGGTAAAGATTGTCAACGGGTGTCTTGCAGATAAAGGGGGAACCGTCCATTGACATGTCCATCACACCGGACCAGTGTCTCAGCAGACGAACCCGGGCGAGACACGGGAGTATCGATGTGGCACATTCGGACACATCCTGGACAATGGGCAGATTGCCGCGCTGGGCATAGGACTTGTACCAGTCCAGGTCACCGCCAAAGACCATGCCGCCCTTATCGGATTGCGAGATGTAGAAATGGGCACCGCCGACGCCGAACACCACCACCTGATCCAATAACGGCTTCAACGGTTCTGAAACGAAGGCCTGAAGTAAATGGGTCTCAATGGGCAGCTTCCCCAGTTCGGCCATGCTCCACAGGCGAGAGGTATTGCCGGCGACCGCAAAGCCAACTTTCATCGCACTGATCGTGCCGCGCGTGGTTTCAAGCGCACTCACCTGACTGCCTTCTCGGGTGACCCCCACCACCTCGCAGTTCTGGATAATATCGACGCCCCTGGCATTCGCAGCCCGCGCATAACCCCAGGCAACCGCATCATGTCTCGCCGAGCCCGCCCGGCGCTGCACCGCCGCCCCGATAATCGGGAATCGGGCATTATGATAATTCAGATGCGGTACTTCCTTTTTGAGTGTATCGAGGTCCCACAGCTCGCCCTCGGTATCCGTCAGCCGCATGGTATTATAGCGCCTTGCCGCGCCGTCTCGCGCGGCCGGGGAATGGAACAGTGAAATATGTGCCCGCTGACTGAACATCACGTTGTAATTCAGCGCATGACTGAGCCGTTCCCAGAGTTTCAGTGAGTGTTCATAAAAATCACGATTCCCCGGCATCATGTAATTCGAGCGCACAATGGTCGTATTGCGTCCTGCATTACCCCCGCCAAGCCAGCCTTTCTCCAACACCGCAATATTCCTGACACCGTGATTCTCGGCCAGGTAATACGCCGTCGCCAATCCGTGCAGACCGGCGCCGACGATAACGACATCATAGGCGGGTTTCGGGTCCGGGTCTCGCCATACACGGTCCCAGTGCTTTTGACCGGTCAATCCGTTTTTGAAAACACTCCACGCAGAATAGCGCATCATACAACGACTCCCTTTCGTCTGGACATTATGAAATTGAATGACGCCGGTGCGCGAAGATGCCGGTTTGCATGGATTAAAGTTGACAAGGACTGTACCGATACTGTAACCGCATGATAGCTAAACTGGTCTCGGTGTCAACACAAATGATTTTAAATTGGATCAACATTGGTACATATTCTGCGTAGAAATTGCCAATTTAGGCCCATATGGTTTATTTAAGGTCCTTTTTGCGCCCACCCCGTTCCTCGACGGCGGCGATCAACAAGGGAGGTCCAGGCTGTCCGGCATGCGGTTGGGCCGTCAGTGCAAAGCGGAACAAATGGCCTCCATCGACCGATTGAAACAGAGGACCTCTTGCACGGTATTGTAGTGGCACAGCGAGACGCGAACACAGCTCTCCAGTCCCAGTGGCGTCAGGATCGCGCCCGAAAAATAATCGTTCTTGCGAACATGGACCCGGATGCCGCGCTCACTCAACTGCCGGACCACCGCTTGCGAATCGACCTGGTCGACGACCAGCGAGACGACCCCCTCGCGATGACGATTGTGATAGCCGCCAATCACCCGCACCCGCGGCATGTCGATCAGTCCCTTTTGCTGACCCGTCCCATGGATCATCACCTTGACCAGGTGTCTCTCGTGTGCGGCAATGGCCTTGCCTGCTGCAACCAGGCGTTGTCGTCGATCCGCCGAATCGACAAATCGGCCACCCAGCCAATCCAGGTAATCGACCACTGCGGAAAATGTGGCATACGCAGCGGTATCCCGTGTGCCCAGTTCCCAGAAATCGGCCGCGGTCCCATCCAGTTTGTCATGCGGACGAACCGCCAGTCGTGAAGAGAGCCAACCGACGCCATAGTTGTGCCTGGAATACACCTTGTAGCCCGAGACCGCATAGCCATCAATATCATAACCATCCACATCCAGGTTCCCATGCGGCGCATGTTGAATCCCGTCGATGACGATAAAACACGAGGGGGAAACGGCCCGAATCGCTGAAACGACCGCCTTGACATCCACCGACATGCCGGTCACCGGACTGGTTTGAATAATGGTGGCAACGCAGGTATCCGACGTCACATACGGTCGGTAATCATCGGCCGTGACGGTTGCGGTTTTGTGATTATGGGGAATCTCGATATAGCGTTTGCCGGCGATCTGTGACCACCTTCTGCATGCGCTGACCGTTGCCGGATGCTCCAGAGTGCTGCCGACAACCGTCCCTCCACCGGGCGCATCGAGGATCGCCGCACGGATCATCCGAAAAAGACACTCGGTCCCGCTTTCACCGACAAAAACCACTCCCTGGCTGGCTCCGAGAAAGGACATCATGTCCTGCCTGCCTTGCTCAATCAGGCGCACCAGGGCATGCGATGCCGGATTGTCCCTACCCTGGTTATCCGGCATCGCCGACAATTCGGCATTGATCGCAACCACTGATTTCAGTGTCAGCGATCCGCCCGCATTTTCGAAAAAAATCCGGGGTCCCTGGTACGGACAACGGTCAACGTGATGAAACTGTTCACGTATGGAGCAAAGTAACGCTGCATCAAACATCATCGGCCTCATAAAACGAACGAGAAATAGTCACAACCTCGCCAAGCACAAATCGACAATCCCGAGAGGAACAATCCGGTTATCCTCGACCGGCGATAGTATCATCTCGACGCCTGTCGTATGCGGATTCAGCCTGATAGGGGGTCAATTTAGCCGTTTTTCTTCCGTTACCGTATCCAGCATGTCTCTCAAGGCAGAGGATCCGCCACCCGGCGCAGGGAAAACATTGTCCGACCGACTCGGCCCATTCCGCACTGCGACTGGCCGACAGGGCTCCCGAGGGATCGCGTTTTCACCTCACGGCACCGTACCTCGACATCGGCAACGGTGCCACCCAATCATCACCCCAAGTCAACCCGGTTCAGCCGCTAGCATCCGGGTTGGTGAGACAGAAGCGATTGATTCGGGCACTGCCATGTGCGTGCGAAGTCATCACAAAACCCTTCTCGTCGAGTTGTCTTGCAACCGCTTGATTGTAGGCATAGAACTTTTTTTTCACTGTTTTGCGTTCTTCTGCAGTGGCGTTTTCCGAGTAGACGTACTCACTCCTGATCGCCGGAAGCGCTTCCACCTCTCCATCCGCATAAAATCTGGCATGCCGGTCATTTGTCATACGGTGCATGGCATAGTAGTCGAGACACTGGCGACCATCGCCAGGATCGATGTCGAAACGGGTCCATATCGTCCATCCCCGCTGCACGATAAACCAGATCTTACCGGGTGAAAGGGCGCGCATCGGCAGCTCAATGTCCCACTGTGCGAAAACATCATTAAAACGCTGTCGTAACTTTTCTCGCTCGCCCATATTCTTTGGCACTTTTGAAGATCAAAGGCTTACATCATAACCTGATCCGGCGCAACTCGGCATTCGCTTTCGCGGACAATCGCGTGCAACGACGACACCTTCTCATTCAAATCCTGATGTGTGAAGCAGAGGCCGAAACACACCTTAGTCGACACTCAGATACTCCACCCAACCACCATCAACGACCTTCTCCGTTCCAACAGGTCAGAGGAAATACGCCCCCTCAATGCCACCGGCCCGCATGAAAGCACGTTGCCACTATCACAAAGCCCCTGTGCTTTGAACAAAGGCCCCTTTTGGCTGACAGTTTACCTTCCCCCCCGATTGGGGCAACGGGTAGCATCCAATTCTAGCGAAAACGAATGCCGAAGAATGTGAGACAAATTCTGCCTGTTTCTGATGCCAACCCCAAATGGCGGATGCGCTTCTCGCCGTCCCGCAACGCTTTAATTTGCGGCACATGAAGCGCATGCCAGAAAAGAAAGCAAACCGAGTCTGTAGACTTCTTGGGAGCTTCATGGGAAACAATACGAATTTGGCCTTCCCAGTACCGTAATTTGAAAAAAATCGGCGATTTTGCCCCATAAAAATGTGGGACAAACGTCGTATGCGAGTCGAACCGGACAGTTTTTCCACAAACGTGTCGTCAGAGACGGTCCGCTAGGTCACGGGGATGCAAGCGTCGACCGAATGGGTTCAGCCTCGAAGGCGTATTTTGTCATCTGCTCGATTTGGCAGCGCCTCGTCAATGCGGCGGATCATTGATGACCGATCTTCTTCAGGGTTGCGATTCCTGAGGAGCCATAGTGGCACCCCTTGCGCAAGGGGTGCTGGTGCCCGGGGCCGGACTCGAACCGGCATGATGTTGCCATCGAGGGATTTTAAGTCCCTTGCGTCTACCAAATTTCGCCACCCGGGCGAGGCGTGGAAATGCGTGATTACAGACTCTCCATGATCTTGGTGTTGCGACGGGTTCTTCGGGTTCTGTCAATGCGCTCTTCACTCAGACTGTCTCTGTGGCTCTTTCCATTGCCGTATGTCTGTGAGCACATTCATCCGTTGTCATGTCACTGAAATCTGGAGGCTGAGCCCGGAATCGAACCGAGGTTAACGGCTTTGCAGGCCGCTGCATGACCACTCTGCCACTCAGCCTTTTTGAAACCGGCTGTCGACGATGACAATAAATCGTAATACCACGGACATCACACCCGGCCGTCTTATACAAAGCGCCCTTCGTGTCCGTCACTTGCAGATCCACCCTTTACCGCAAAGCCCAACCCTAAAACCTTGTGACCAACACACAAGGCATCATGTTCTGGAGCGGGAAACGAGACTCGAACTCGCGACCCCAACCTTGGCAAGGTTGTGCTCTACCAACTGAGCTATTCCCGCAGTTCTCATCCTGCATTAGGGGAGATAGATTCTATGCAACAGGAAAATACTGTCAATAGATAAACGGCAATCTGTGTAAAAAATCAGTGTTTTTCAACAAGAAAGGGTTTGGCAATCCGCAAATAACTCCACATTGACCACAATGTCAGCACGGCAGCGATGTAAAAGGCGATTTCACCGAGCCTGAATATCGGAATGCCCATGACGGGTTTGGCATAGAGCAACAAGCCAATGGACACCATCTGAAAACCGGTTTTCACTTTTCCCAGAATCCCGACGGCCACGACCCCTCGCTCTCCCAATTCCGCCATCCACTCCCGCAAAGCGGAAATGGCAATTTCCCGTCCGATAATGATGCAGGTCGCGACAGCAAACGGCATCGGATGAAAGACCTTGTCGAGAATGCGCAAGTCAGAGACCAATAACACCAGGGCCGTTGACACAATCAACTTGTCTGCCACCGGGTCCAGAAACGAACCCAGGGCCGAGATGGCATTCATTCGTCGGGCAAGAAAACCATCGAGCCAATCGGTAAGGGCCGCCAGAACGAACAGCCCCGTAATCAACAATTCACGGTTAGCCAACGGCCAAAAATAGAAAATGACCAGCACTGGAATCAGCGCAATTCTCAATAACGTCAGTAAATTGGGTATGTTCAGCATCCGTCAAATATTGGGGTTTCGCCTGTCCTATTGCGCCTTATGGATGGAAACACGCGTATATTTTCTGGGCCAATTTCGGGCTGATTCCCGGAACATTTGATAACTCTTCGACGCCGGCACGCTTGATTTCCTGCAACCCCCCGAAATAGCGCAGCAAATGGCGTCTTCGCTTGTCTCCAATTCCCTCGATCTGCTCAAGGGGTGAATGGGTTCTTGCCTTGGCACGTCGTTGACGATGACCCGAAAGGGCAAACCGATGCGCCTCGTCCCTGATTCTCTGTACCAGATGCGATGCCGCGGACGTTCCTTCCGGGATTATAGCCCGAGCACGATCAAGAAGGTGAAATTGTTCCTCTCCCGCTTTTCTGTCAGGGCCTTTCGATACCGCCATCAGGGTGACCATGCCGATAAGCTGCATCTCTTCGAATAGCGCTTTCGCCACACCAAGCTGGCCTTTTCCACCATCGATCATGACCAGATCCGGCAACTTGCCCTCATTTTCCAACACACGTTTATATCGACGCATCAGCACCTGTTCCATCGCCGCATAGTCATCCCCCGGCTCGATCCCGGTAATATTAAAACGGCGGTAATCGGAGGGCACCTTGCCTTGGTGGTCAAAGACAACACAGGAACCGACGGTCCGCTCCCCCATCGTATGGCTGATATCAAAACACTCGATCCGCTCCGGCACCTCCTGAAGCGACAGCAACTCCGCCAGTGCCTGGAACTGTTGATGGATCTGACGATGTTCATTGAGATATCTCTGCAAATAATCGGCGGTGTTCATCCGTGCAGATTCTATCCATCGGGCGCGATGGGCACGACAGCGATACTTGATGGTCACCTTGTTCTGCTTTTGAGTGGAAAATGCCTGCTGCAATGCCTTGCGGCTTTCTATTTTGTCGCTCAGCAGAATTTCTGCAGGCATCGGATTGCCGATATAGTTTTGTGGCACGAAGGCATCGAGCAGCTGTCCGGCGGTGTGGTCCAGCACATTGTGCTGCACCTGGAAATGGCCGCCAAGATTTCTGCCCTGGCGTATGGACACGACACCAAAACAAACCATTCCCGACTGAATCGACACCGCGACAACATCGGCATCCCTGGAATCCGAAGACACATATTGTTTCTCTCTGATGCGCTGCAGCAAGGCAATCCGGTCACGATAGGCGGCCGCCGACTCAAAATCAAGTTCCGACGATGCCTTTTCCATTTTCCCCGCCATTTCCTCAATCAGCGAGGCATCCCGCCCGGCAAGCATGCTTTTTGCCTGACGAACATCCTCCAGGTAATGCTGACGTGAAATCAGACCGACACAAGGCGCACTGCAGCGCTTGATCTGATATTGCAGACAAGGACGGGATCGATTTCGAAAGAATACATCACTGCAGTGTCTGAGCCGGAATATCTTATGAAGATGCCCCAGCATCTTTCGCACTGCATCCGCATTCGGATAGGGTCCGTAATACTTTCCTGCCTGAGACCGCCGTCCCCGATAGAATGAAAACCGCGGAAATTCGTCCTGATCGGTCAATTGGATATAGGGGAAACTCTTGTCATCCCGCAACGAAATATTGTATCGGGGCTTCTTGTCCTTGATCAGGTTGTTTTCCAGCAGTAACGCTTCACTTTCTGTTCGCGTGCGCTGGGTCTCAGCCGCACAGATACGGGACACCATCAAACGGGTCTTGGGAGTCAGCCCGGTCGAGCGAAAATAACTCTGTAGCCGCTTCTTGAGATTTCGGGCCTTGCCGACATACAGGGTTTCGCGCTCTGGACCATAAAAAATATAGACGCCGGGTTTTTCAGAAACGGTCGCCAGAAAAGAAGCGGAATGAAACGGCTTGATACTCACTTGATACGCCCGAGTTCAGCCGCAATACGCCTGAAGACAGCATGGAACATGGGCTGCGTGAGGCGTCGGGTTTGCGTGTTGTAACGACTGCAATGATAACTGTCGATCAGTCGCAAACCCCCCTCCAAACGGTGGATCACGTCATGTGCGAATGGATAGCGGTTCAGTCGGATGCCGAAGCATCGCAAAATGGCACGATGTGCCAGCGCACCCAGCGCCAGCACGATCTTCAGATCAGGCTGCATCAGTTCCGCCCGAAGGAAATGGTTGCAGTTTTTTTCCTCATCGCCTGTGGGTTTGTTTTGAGGCGGAAGACATTTTACTGCATTGGTAATGCGGCAATTTTTCAACCGCAACTGATCGGTCACCCTGCACGAGGTCGCCGCAGAAGAAAATCCGAACTGATATAACGTGCGGTACAGCAAAATGCCTGCATGATCGCCGGTAAAGGGGCGTCCGGTCGCATTGGCTCCGTGCTTTCCGGGTGCCAACCCAACAATCAGCAATGGGGCCTTGGGGTCTCCGAATGGAGGGACTGGCTTGCAAAAATAGCTGGGGGCAGATTGTCGCACCGTACGCAGATAACGGGAAAGCCGGGGACATTGAGTACAGCATGGGTCATACCATGCACTCGGCCAGTCCACTGGACAAGGCACTGAAATATTGCTGCTACTGGTCATAAAAATACATTGCCGCTGGTATTCTATCCGACTTATAGACACCGGAGCATATCTGAAGCCTGCTTGACCGCTATTTCATATTTTATTTTACTGCGGCTGATTCAACAGCAATCCTTATCTCCCCTCGATAGGCTAACCCAAGTCTGATGCTTCTGCGTACTCGCGCACGTACTGGACATGGCCTTATCCTACTTCAAATCTGATTGGGTAGACTGCTGGCCACGCCCTTCAGTTCTCCCAATCCACCGCGTACCTCGGCCAGTGCCAGCAGGACAGGAACGGTCTTCAGATCGATTGAGGGCGGAAGGGCCGTCAGTGGGCATTCCATCATCAACACATCCCTTCTATGATTTTGCCAAATGGTATATGTTTTCGATTAATAGATATACGAAATTGGATTTTCGTATATCTATTAACCCCGTATTTGACTTCCAATCTGGCGAAAGACCCTGGTTTTGGATTTTGTTCGCCGCCCAAAATCAAGCTATCCACCGGATGGGCTGGCTATGGACTTGATCTTTTTGGGGATCATATACTTCGCTGCCCCGAGGAACACCAGGGATATACAGTCACGCGAGGCTCGCGACCGCACCAGGACTATTCCCACTCGGCCCGGTTGCCAACCCACGTTTCAGGATATTGAGCAATGTATTTAAATCCGCATCAATCGCCGGTCCGCAGGACACGCAAGCATAACGCTTGCTCGACCTGATACCGCGACTCGATGACCACTTTGTCGTGGTCACACCCCGTTTGGCGAACCGACCGTCTTGGGCGCTCCTTTGATCAATAGAGCCCTCAAACTCTCGTGGCGCATCCACCACGCTATGACCCGTCCTGGCAACATAGAACTTCATCCTGATCGCCTGGATTTGTCCGCCGGTTCATTGGATTCAAAGAATAGTCCAAATCACTCTTCTTGACATGGGGCATCAGTCGTTGTCGCTGAGTCCAGCGCCCGCGCCGGTTTGACGTGACCAGTCCGTCACTTCAACATACGTCCGGTGAGCCAACTGCTCCAGTTGATGCCACACCGTGAGGTCGACCCGGATACTGCCCACCGTTGGCAACACCGCCTTCCCGGAAGACGGCAAGACGGTACGCTCGCAGACCAGTAATGGGCAACTGGGCGTCTGCAAGTGTTGCCGGTTGCCGTCTATGACAAGCGCATCCTTGAAAAAAATCAGCGTAACCTGCCTCCACTGCAAAGAGACCGATTGGCTGCGCTTGAGCAGCGCCTGCCCGAGAAAACCCGCCATCAACAGCGGATAGCGGATTGGACCCGTTTCAATCCGCTCTGTTTCCGGCTGGGTCATGCTATCGGCCAGTGTCGGGCCCATGGCGAGGGGATTCAGGCTGCCTTGCTTCGATTGCCACGGCAGTTCAAGATTTTGCGGTGTCGATACGGTCAACGATTGGCGGTCACTGCTCGCCAACAGATCAACCAATTCAACCAGCCCCCCCAAACCAAAGGTATTGAGCCATCTGACGGCCTTACCCGTCTCATCCGCCATCCCCCAGGGCAGACCGATACCCCTGGCGGCCTTGCGACAGGTCTGGTCAACCTGATTGAGGGAATACTCCCCGAATCGCATCTTTAAAATCCGTCCCTCGTTGCCGGTAACGGGGGGTATATCCAGTCATCGGCAGCCATCGCTGACAACTCATCGGGAAAAGGCGCATGCTGATACATCGTGATCCTGACCCAACGGTCCGACCTGGGATCAAATTTATTGGCGCCGAAAAAAGAGAGTTTGAAACGCAACAGGTCGATCGGCTTCATTGCTGCGGCAATGAGGTTGTCCCTGATTTCCGCATACGACAGTTTTGCGGTGACCTGCACCCGTCTTACTGCATGCCGATGGTGCGGATGACTGAAAAGAAACTCGGTCATGGTCTGTCTCGGTGACACTGACCCGAGTACCTCGTACAACTGTTTGATATCCCTTCCATAAGCCAGCGGCTGTTCCTTTTCAGCACCCGCTTCGTGGAATCTCTCGCCAAGCCTCGGTTCGAGCTTCTCCTCCGACACATACCAGAACCGGGCACAGGCCTCTGTGTCCCGGTAATCCGTCTGCAATGCCCATTGGTAGCGGGCTTCAATCGCCGTTGCAACCTGACGCACCGTCTCACTGCCCTGAACCGGGAAAGCATGGGTTTCATCTGCCGACATACCCTCAGACAAATCATCAACAAGGTCGCCATACGGTTCGATAACCAGTGAAACCAACAGCTCCTGTCCTTCGACTGACAAGCTGTTTTCAGACCAGTTGACCAGCTCATGCCACGGGTACATCCCATTTAATGGCATGCGTTGTATCCGTTTTTTCAGTTTTTCAAGATCCCTTTCCAAGGCCTCAATTCTCCGCTTCTGTTGCGGATCAACAACATGCCAACTCTCGATGCCGAGCATCATTCTAGTCAACAGATCCCGGAAAAACCGTTGCCGGTCCGGTGTACAGGACTCAAGATTGCGAACCCGCCACAAGGCGGTTTCGCGCACCCAGACCCAGCGATGAACCAATGCCGGATGCAAGATCAGAAAAGGAGCCATCCCAAGACCGGTTGAATTGCCCACGCCCAGCCGTCGCTTCAGATCCGACTCCATCCTGACGGCTTTATCCGGCGCAGCCGCCTGCGCCATGTGTTCGACGATATCGAGGGTAAATGCACGAATCAGCCACACGGCCAGCAACTCGACCCAAAAGGGTGCTTTAAATTCAGGCCGATCGGCAATCCGTTCCCGGTCGGACAAACCGAATTTCCCGTTACCGTAAACGGCCGATGTGCGCATCAGATAGCCGACACGGTCAATCAACGCCTGATCCGGCTGACAGCCCTGCGACAATCGTTCAACAACATGTTCAAACAGCCGTACACTGCGATTGGCCCGCGCCAGCACCAATTCGGTCTGATGGCAACACCCGGCTTCCTGTTTGGGAATATTGTCCGCCAGCCGTGCCATCTGCTGCACGTCAGGCTCGCCATCATAGAGCGTGAAAGTCGCATCCCATTGTTCGGCGATCACCCGGTCAGATCGTTTTTCCGGAGGCAGATCGTGGGCGAAGCAAACCAGGCTATAGGTGCGACCCTGTCCACGGGCCGTGTAAATGGCCTGGCCGACCCCTTTGCGGTCAATCTGCCACCGTACCCTGGCAAACTGCCACCGATGCTGTTTCAAATAGCGCAACAGGGTCCGCATGAAACTCAGTCGTGTCTGATGGAAGCACCCCATGCGGTCCAGTCGCATGATCTTCTCGGGTGATCGCAATGGGATCTTGATGCTGGGACGGCGGCTCATCACCATGTGAAACAGATTGACTTGGGTTGTGTCGGTTTTATCATATCCCGGCTCGCAGATGTCAGGGAAATCGCAATACAGGCAAACATGGAGGGACCACGAAACCATCCGATCGATTCAATCCCTGTCAGGCGCCGGACCCGACCTTGCAACCGGTTCGCGGCCAATACACAGAAATGAGGGGGAGCTGGTCGATAAGCCGGGTTCTGTCGAGGACAGCCATTCATCTGGGATGCCTGTCACCAGGCACCTCTTGCAACCTACCCGGATCCGGCACGGGCCGTGCCATCGGATCCCTATTTGGTCTTGCTCCAGGTGGGGTTTGCCCTGCCGATGCTGTTACCACCATCGCGGTGCGCTCTTACCGCACCTTTTCACCCTTACTGTGACATCCCGTAAGAGTCAAAGCGGTCTGTTTTCTGTGGCACTTTCCGTCAGTCTACACTGCCCAGGCATTACCTGGCACCCTGCCCTGTGGAGCCCGGACTTTCCTCCCCATGATTGATGCATGGAGCGACTGCCTGACCAACTCCCGATCCCAGATTACTGTAGCCTGAA
Organism: Candidatus Poriferihabitaceae bacterium; assembly: GCA_965214625.1. Taxonomy (GTDB): domain Bacteria; phylum Pseudomonadota; class Gammaproteobacteria; order Arenicellales; family Poriferihabitantaceae. The sequence goes on from OZ243962.1 coordinate 1,424,718, forward strand.
AAAAAATACAATGCTTACCCGGCCCAATAAAAAACCCATCTTGTTTCTGCGGATGGGCCGGTCTTGATGGACCCGTTGATGACGGTCCCCATTATCCGTTCGCAAAGGATCGCTCCCCGTGTCCCATGGGACGGACCGCCTCCGGACACAGAAACCGAATCGACGGGACACTGCCGGTCGGTTCAGCCGGACCGACGAGTGGGGGAATCGCCGCGGTCTCAACGGGTCATTGAAGATCGTCTCCGCCAGAACAGGGTCTGTACCGAAAAAACTACGCCTTGCTTTTTTGCATCTCAAGGCCCATGCGATACAGGTCATTACGCCGGACATGGAAATATTTTGCAACAATTTCACACGCGGTTCTCAATGGCAATTCCTCGATCAACAGGCTCAATAACCGTTTTGCTTCATCGGTCTTCACCGGCTCCTCAGCCGAACCATCGAGCACGATGACAAATTCCCCTTTTCGAGAAATCGTGTTTTCCTGCAACCGCCGTGCCACCTGATCCAGGGACCCATAGTAAAAGGTTTCGAATTTTTTACTGATTTCCCTGCCGACACAAACCGCCCTGTCTGGTCCCAGACAACGTCTTATGGAGTCAAGGCAATCCACAATCCGGTGACTGGATTCATAAAATATCAATGTCCGGCGTTCCGACTTCAATCCGGCAAGACGCTGTTCTCTGGCCGATTGCCGGGCGGGCAGGAAGCCTTCAAAGCAAAATCGGTCGGTTGCCAGGCCGGAGGCTGACAATGCGGCCGTCGCGGCACAGGGTCCGGGAATCGGCACCACCCCCACCCCCTGGTGTATCGCCTCTCTGACCAGGCGATAGCCCGGATCACAGATCAGCGGTGTGCCCGCATCACTGATGACCGCGATATCCTTGCCTTGGTGTAACTGTTCCAGAATCCGGGGCACCTGCCCTTGTTCATTATGCTCATGAAATGATCTTGTTTTCGTTGAAATCGCATGATGTGCAAGCAAAATGGCCGCATGGCGGGTATCTTCGACGAGAATCAGTTCGGCCTGCTTCAGTGTCTGTATCGCTCTTTGACTGATATCGTTGAGATTCCCGATGGGGGTCGCAACAAGAAAAAGGGTTCCGGTTTTGCGGTTCATTATCATCGGATCGTGTCGTTCGGTTGAACAGGCCGTGGATGAATACGTCTTGTAGGTCTTGATGCCTCATTTTACTCCGTCGCCATTCTTCCCGGGGGGATTATTGCTTCTGGGCATTGAAGTATATAATTCCCCTCGTATACTTATGCACTCAGCAACCATTTATCACTGTATCGATCAAGGGATCCTGTTTAATGGAATTCGTGCATAGACACTGCCGTTTCCCGAGGCCAAAGGGCGGATATCGTTTTTGCCTGCTGTGGCTGTTTGGCGCCCTCACCCTTCTGGCCAGCAGCTGTGCGCCGGTCCCCGGCCCGGTACCGGTCACACCGCCCATCGAGGAGACCTCGCCTCCCGAACCGCCCGTCGAGACCGATTCGCAAGACACCGGGGAAGCCGTGGACCTGGGGGACGAAGTCATCGTGCACGCGCTTGCACCCGACGAAGCCATCATCACGGCCGACGACCCCTGGGCGCTGGTGGAAAGCGCGAGACGGTTACCTCCGCGAGAAGCGGCCACGCTGTTGATTTCAGCGATATCGGGTTTTATCGAGTTCGAACAGCCCTCGGACGCACAAACACTGATCCACCAATTGGATAATCTCGACCTTTCAGCGGAACAGGTCAACGCCTTGCAGCTGCAACGGGCAAAACTGGCCCAACTCGCTGAACAGCATGAGTTGGCGCTGCAGCTGCTCGACCAGATGGATGATGAACGGTTGACGCTCTCGGACAAGACTCAAAAACTGCTGCTGACCGCCACCTCCAAGCAGTTTTTGAACCGGCCGTCCGAAGCAATGCACGCATTGCTTGAGCGTGAGCAACTCTTGTCATCCGATTCCCCGGAGCAAATCGAAAACCAACGGCTGATTGTAGATACATTGCGGTTGACCGATCCGCTGCGCCTGGCGCTGCTCAGGGAGGAGGTGACGGACCCGACGATCTCCGGCTGGATCGCACTGGCTGACATCCTGCAGATACCCGAGATTGCGCAACGGTATGTTGAATTCAATACCTGGAAAACCATTTTCCCCACGCACCCCATACGTCCCTCATTATTGGAGGAGTATCTGAATGTCCGCCAGAAACAACCCTACCGCCACATCGCCTTGCTGATCCCGCTAACCTCTCAATATGGACTGGCTGCCCGGGCTTTTTTCGATGGATTTGTCGCCGCGCACAGTGAAGATACCGACGCCCCCTCCCCGCTTATCAGCCTCCACGATATTGGTGCCGATGCGGAGTTGAGTTCATTTTACTACCAGTCAGCCGTCGCTGAGGGCGCTGATTTTGTTGTCGGCCCGCTGGGACGGGAGGCCGCCAACGCCTTGTTTGAGCGGCAGTCGATCGAGGTGCCCACGCTGGTTATTTCGGATATCCCTGAAGCACAGTCGCAAGCAACCCTGTACGGGATCAGTCTTTCGCCGGAAAGCGAGGCCCGGCAAGTGGCACAAAAAGCATACACGGATGGGCATCGCCAGGTACTCGTCTTTCGCACCGATTCGGCGTTGGGACTGAGAATCGCCACCGCCTTTGAAAAAAAATGGCAGGAACTGGGGGGGGGCGTGGTACAGAACAGCTCTTTCCCCCCGGCCATACCCGATTACTCCCGCATCATCAAAAAACTGCTTGAGATCGATCAAAGCGTGGCCCGAAAACAGCGGTTGCGCACCCAGCTTGGCATGGACCTCAAGTTCACCCCCCGAAGACGTGACGATATCGATTTCCTGTTTCTTGCCGCCAATGCAAAACAGGCTCGGCAGGTCGTCCCCCAGTTGCGTTTTTTTCAAGCGCACGATCTGCCGTTGTATGCCACCTCCGTTGTCTATAGCGGGGAACCGAATCCCGGGGAGGATTCTGACCTCGATGGACTGGTCTTCGGTGAAATACGCTGGCTATGGGAAAGCGTCCAGCGATACAAGGCGGAGGTGAAGGCAAAAGCGGAAGCCGAACGGCAGGCGGCGCTGGCGCAAGCCGAGCCGCCGGAACCAGTCGAATCGCAAGATGAGGAGATCAATGCGCAGCCAACCGACGCACAACAAACGACGGAAGCACCCAAGCATGACCCCATCACCGATGAACAGCCCATCACCGATGAACAGCCCATCACCGATGAACAGCCCGTCGCCGATGAACAGCCGGTGGACAGCCCGTCTACTCCCCCGGCTTCGCCCGCAAGTCCCTATGAGCATAGCCCGCTGGATCGGCTGTATGCACTGGGCTATGAAAGTTATCAGTTGATACCGCAACTGGAGACGCTTCGAAAGAACAACTGGGTCAGTCACTTCGGCAAGACCATGACCACCAGTATCGACAAACACGGCAACGTGGAGCGGCACTTGAAATGGGTCCGGTTTCGCGACGGCCTGATTGAGGACGTTGTCCCGCTCACCCTGCCTGCCGCCTCGTCCCCGCTTCAGATCGTCACAACAGGAGATATCCCGTCGGATTGAAATGCCGTCGGCAACGGTGTTCATTCGGGTACGCCGCAGTACCCTACGGCACGGTGCCGTCGCCCGCTCCCGCCGGGAAAGACCGCCCTGCCTTGCCATCCCCATCACGCAGATGAACCTGAAAACTCTTGAAATATTCTTATATAATGGGCGATCCATTGTGAAGAGAAACAGGTATGGGAAGAAGCCTTGATGTAATGAAACAGTTTGCCCGGGTCATGGCGATACTGCTTGTGGCGGAACTGATGTCGGCCTGCGTCCCCTTGGTCTTGGGGACCACTTACGTTACCGCCGTTGATATCCTGCTGGACCGCCGGACGGTCGGGAGAACCGTCGACGATACCGGCCTGGAGCTGAAACTGCGACAAGCGATCCGAAACACCGAGACATTAGGCGACAATGTCAATATCAGTGTGACGTCGGTGAATGGCATCGTGCTGTTGACCGGCGAGGTCCCCTCCGATCAGCAACGCAAGCGCGCGACCGCTTTGGCACGTGTCTATCCCGAAACCCGCCAGGTGGTCAATGAAATCGCCTTATCCGGCAAAACCAACCTCACCAGTCGGGCAAACGATGCCTGGATTACCTTGAAGGTCAAGGCAAAATTGGCCAATGCGAAAGCAATCCCGATCAGCAATATCAAGGTCGTCACCGAACGGGCCGGCGTCTATCTGCTGGGACTGGTCACCCGATCAGAAGCCGAGCGCGCCGTGGCGATTGCCAAATCGGTCCCCGGGGCAAGACACATCTACAAGGTTTTCGAATACATCGACGAGACAGAGGCCTCCCGATCACCGGCCCCGGGTATCCCCGTCGATAACGGCTAGTGCGCGCCCGAACCGGTCGATGCCACGCCACTTCGGAAACCGCAGGGTACGGCCATCATACCCGCGGTTGAGCGGCATGGGACCGATATCAGCCGGATGACGGTTTTTCACGGATCATCCGAGCACGCCCGGGCGGACTGGATCGCCCGTCTGCCCCGACCGTTGGTCTTCACCAACGGGTGCTTCGATATCCTGCATCGTGGTCATGTCCACTACCTGCAAACCGCCGCCGCGCTCGGCAATGGGCTGGTGGTTGCGGTGAACAGTGACGAATCGGTTCGTTCCCTGAAAAAAGGACATGAACGGCCGATCAATCCGTTGAATGACCGGATGGCCGTGCTGGCCGCGCTTCGAATGGTTGACGGTGTGATCGCTTTTTCCCAGGCAACGCCGATTGATCTGATCAACGCCATCCGCCCGGACTATCTGGTCAAAGGGGGCGACTGGGCGGTTGAGGACATCGTGGGTGCCCGGGAAGTGCGAAGTTGGGGAGGAGAAGTGCATTCCATTGCGTTCAAGTACCCGCGATCCACCACCGAAATCATTCGTAAAATTCGATCCGGCTAAACCGGCGAAAACTACCATTCACCGGTGTTTGGCATCGATGCCCACGGTTCAGACACCGGCAGCGCCTGTCCTTTTTGCAGCAGTTCTATCGAGATGTTGTCGGGCGAACGGACAAAGGCCATCCGGCCATCCCTTGGAGGGCGATGAATGACCATACCGGCATTTTGCAGTTTTTCACACAGAGCATAGAGATTGTCGACCTGAAACGCCAGATGCCCGAAGTTTCGCCCTCCATCATAGCGTTCACCGTTCCAGTTATAGGTAAGTTCCAGCAACGGGGCATCCTCGCTGCTTGCCCGGTCCCGGTCCTGTGGTGCGACAAGATAGGACAGCGTGAACTGGCCACTCGGATAATCCACCCGGTTGACTTCGATCAGTCCCAGGCAGTCACAGTAAAACCGGAGCGAGGTGTCAAGGTCGCTGACCCGGACCATGGTATGCAGATATTTCATATGATTACGCCTGTTGGCTATGCGGATCTGGTAACGTGGGTATCAAGCGCCGTGTAGCGCAGCGCTGTCCGACCGTGCCGGATTTGTCCATCGAAACCCCTTCATTTTCAGTCATTTGGTTGCCTTGAGACCACGCCTGCATGGCATTGGCAGGGCCGTACCTCGGATGACCCGCCCCTTGCATTGAGCGACTGCGGCCCGCTAGGCACATTGGCCTTCGAACGAGCGTTCAAAAAAATCCAACCAGTTCTGACCCATGATTTTTCCTATCTCGTTTTCACTCAGTCCCAGTGAGCCCAGTCCGTCAACAAGATTCGGATAGTGCGTTGAATTGACAAACCAGTCGGGCTGTGCCGGCCAGCCCGCATTGGAGGCAGAGCCCTCTCCGTAATCGGTGACTTTGCTCCATCGTCCGTTGCGCATCCACGCCACCACCGAATCCGCCTGGCCCTGGCAGAGATCCGAGCCAATGCCAATCCGATCAATGCCGATTAATTCTGCGGTTTCCACAATCATCCGGCAAAAATCAACCAGGCGACACTGTGAGCCGTTTTTCAGATGAAACGGATACAGGCTGCAGCCCAACATGCCTTCGCTTTCTCCCAGTGCCTTGAGAACCCGATTCGACTTGTTTCTGAGTGCCGGTTCAAAAAACGCCGGATTCGCATGGGTAATCGCGATCGGCCTTTGTGAAATCTCGATCGCTTCAAGCGTCGATCGTTCCGCGCTGTGAGACATGTCGACCACCATCCCGACACGGTTCATTTCCCGGATAACCTGTTTCCCGAATCGGGTGATACCCGCGTCCTCCTGTTCGTAGCATCCGGTTGCAAGCAGACTCTGGTTATTATAACTGAGCTGCATGAAACGCACGCCAAGCATGTGGAAAATCTCGACCAGCGCATAGTCATCTTCGATCGGGGAGCAGTTCTGAAACCCGAACACAATCCCCGTTTTGCCGTTTTCCTTCGCTTGACGGACATCGGTCGCCGTATGGACCCGGACAATCAGATCATCATGCTGCTCGAACCATTGATTCCAGCGGCCGATATTGCGCAATGTTTCGAGGCAGGTTTCATGATAGGCAATGGTGACATGAACACAGTCCAGCTGGCCCACCCTCATTTCCTCAAAAACAGAACGACACCAATTGGAGTACTGCAAGCCATCAATCGTCAACATAATCAAATCCTGTGCTGTTTTTGTTCAAACCATCGCACTGCCTCGCCCTCATGTGCCGAACCTGCCGGTCTCTCCGGTCCAGCCGGCAAGCCGGTTGCGACGGCAAAAGGCGCCTCGGTCCTGACCCGTTTCAACCGCGATGTTTCTCGCCCGGCAGCGGGCATCTCTTGTGTCAGGCTGCTCGATGCGGGTGTATCAAGCCCCTCCCACGGCCATCCAACGGTGCTGAGAGAGGAAACAGCCTGAAGCTGTCCATCTTAACTGAATTCTGTATACAATAGACACTTTCACCATGCACCCGCACCACTCATGTCACCGGCCTTGCTGAAAGATTGATATCGTCAATACGATGGCATTGTGAATCACCGTCGTTGCCGCCGGATCGATCGCCAACCACGGTTGCCATCCGCCAGGTCCAACCCGGACACCCGCAAAACAGTACTTCGACATGAGCCGTATTTTACCTTGTTCTCGCATCAATCCAAGCCGGTGGGGCATCGTCGGATCGGGCCATCATGCCGAACAAGACCCTGACGGTGCACCCGCCATCACGGCGCTCAACACAAGGGACCGGGTGCCCGTGACATGGAAAGGATTAAAGGTGCGGTGCGGATCCGTCGCCGGGGCTGATGTCGTACCCCGAACAACCGACACAACACAAGACTGATTGGTCGGACCATCCATCATGAGACAACTCACCAAGAAGACCTGGGCCAAGTTTGCCGGCGTGTTTTCCGGTCTGGTTTTCGGTATTTTCTGGATTCCCCTCCGTGCGCTCGATGAAGCGGGCTTTTCCGGACTCTGGTCGACCACACTGTTCCATCAGCTGTCGCTGTTGCTTGTTTTGCCCTTCATTGTCCATCACTGGCGCAGCCTGATTCCCGGAAGAACTCGACTTCATCTCAGTACCATCACGGCCGGGTTGGCCTACGCACTGTACAGCGGTGCCTTTTTGTATACCGATGTGATCCATGTGATCGTGCTGTTTTACCTGATGCCGATATGGGGCTTCCTGCTGGCGCGGATTTTCATGGGAGAACGGGTGACGCCCATCCGCTGGCTTTCGATGACATTGGGGCTCAGTGGTTTGCTGGTCATCAGTGGCGTTGAGAACGGATTGCCGATGGTTCAGAACATCGGCGACTGGATGGCCCTGATCGGGGGAATCGTCTGGGCGGGGGCGTCGACCCTGATACTGGCGGACAAGGAGGATGTGGTGAACTACACCACGGGATTTATTTTCTGGTCCGCCGTCATTTCAACGATCCTGGCATGGGTCGGCACGCAAACCGGCGTGATCCCGTTTCCGGACTGGACACACCTTGACCGCCTCTTGTTGTGGCTGATTCCGTTTCAGATCATCATCATTATTCCGGCTGCTTTCGCGACCATGTACAGTCCCTCTCAGCTTAATCCCGGGATTGTCGGACTGCTCTTTATGACTGAAATCAGTGTTGGCACAACGACGGCCGCGCTGTTTGCAGACGAACCCTTCGGGGTCAGGGAAGCCATCGGTATTGTGCTGATCACACTGGCCGGCATCGCCGAGCCGCTGTATCAGAAGCTGGCTCCTAAAAATCCGCCATGACGCGAGTCATCCTGGCCACCGACGGCGATGTCCCTGTCAACCCGTTCCAACCACCGGATTGACACTCTTCTGCTCAGGCGCGTCGGCACGAAAGACTAACCGGGGTCACGGCGCAATGCCTGACACATGCAATGCACCCCGCCACCACCCGGTGTGATCATGGACACGTCCGGGTCATAGACCGTCAGACCGATGGCCCTTGCTTTTTCCTTGAGGACAACGCTTTTGGCGGGCAGCAGGACCCGGTCATTGCCCAGGGCAACCACATTGCAGCCCAGATCCAATGTATCCTGAAAAGGCACCGAAACGATCTCGACCTGTTTGCCCTTCAGCCAGGTCACCACCTCGGGATCCGTCGATTCGAGGCACACCGCCGCAAGTTTCGGGGCCAGCATGACCACCATCAGGTCAATATGCACGTAAAAGGGATCGATATCCGCCAGTTTGACTTCCCATCCCTCGGCCTCGAACCAGCCCTGCAACTGTTTTGCCGCCTGTTGCTGACTGCGGCCTTCCTCCCCCTCCCAGCCGATGAGCACGGTCCCCGGCTCAATCACATTGAAGTCCCCGCCTTCAAACGTCCCGGCGGTGACATAGTCGTAGATCGGAATGCCGAGCCGGGCATAGGTTTCTATCGCCCGAAAATTCTCTCCCCGTCGCCACCAGTTGGCCATATTGGTGATCACGGCACCATACGGCGTCATGATCGAGGAATCCCGGGCAAAAATCTGATACCGCAATACCGGATCCGGTGAGTGCAGATGGACCGTGACGCCGGCGGATTCATACGCCGAAATCATTTCGGCGTGCTGTTGTTTTGCCGTACTGTGATCGAAGGGATAGTTGCGCCGCAGACTTTTCTTGGAGACCGAACTGGTTCTCAGCCATTGATAATAATCGGCCGGTCCGAGAAGGACATCTCTCAAAACACCGTATTCACAGTCAGCGCCCCAGTCCGACAACCGGGGTGTCCCGCCACTTTCTTTACGACATCTCAGGGAAAATTTACCGTTCATCACGTTCTGTCCTCGGTCAAATTCAATCGAAAAACAACCCTCTACCCGATAAACAACGCACGACATCATAGCATGTTTGCCACCGTTCGCATTGATGGCATGAGGTAACCATGACGCACCGTACCGTGGACCGTCCTGATCGTCCCGTGGCCACCCAATTGATCCGGCATTGCCAGTTTGCGAACCCGTCATAATGGTGATAGTATTTTTTCAGTTGCTGTGGGTTTATTCGTCCATTTCCCCGGCTCAGATGACGGGGTGTCGGGCGACAAAATCAACAAGGCGGATTAACGAAAAGAATATGGGGAGCCTCATATCATGCGCTTGGCAACGGCCGCCGGACTGACGGGAAGGGTTCGACGCACTGATAACGGACCCTCGGGAGGAACGTGCTCAGCGGGTCTGAAGCCTCCCGGAACGGAAACGGCGGATCGGTAACATGTTTCGCTACCGCCCCCTCGGCCGGTCGTCGAGAACAACGCCGATCACTGCTACCCTCAACCGGCTGGGCGGTATCTCGCAGACCGATTTCCCCCGTTGCCTGTTCAGCGCGCCTGGGTACCGTCTTTTTCTGGTCGTCGTCTGGATTCTCCTGCCGCTGTGGATGACCGCAGACGCAGACCGCATCCCGGCCGATATCGCACCGCTTGCCCGTCAATCCCTGCTGCTGGACGGTGTACGGGCCGGGACCCGCCTGATCGTGGTGGGTGACCGCGGTCATATCCTGCTCTCGGATGATGAGGCGATCAGCTGGACACAGGTGCCCTCGCCGACACAGGTTCTGCTGACGGCAATTCACATGTACGATGAAAACACCGGCTGGATCGTTGGACATGATGCCGTGATCCTGCGGACCACCGACGGGGGACAAACATGGGACCTGGTTCACGCTGCCCCGCAAGAAGAACGCCCGCTGCTCGATGTCTGGTTCCGTGACCGGCACAACGGTTTCGCCATCGGCGCCTACGGCTATTTTCTCTCGACCTCCGATGGCGGCCAGACCTGGACATCACGTCCCATCGGAGATGATGACTATCACCTCAATGTCCTGACCGCCTTCGGGACCGAGCAGCTCTTCATTGGTGCCGAAGCAGGCAGGGTCTATCGATCAGACGACGGGGGGACGCACTGGCAGGCCGTGGCATCCCCTTACCCCGGTTCATGGTTCGGGGCGCTGGCACTGTCTCGCAACACGGTCCTGCTGGCAGGACTCAGGGGGGCGCTGTATCGCTCGCAGGATGGTGGCGCAAACTGGGAGCAGATCATGACGCCCACCACGGCCACACTCACCAGCAGTATTGCCTTACCCTCCGGTGCGCTGCTGTTCACCGGTCTTGAAGGGATCTTGCTGGTCAGCCATGATCAGGGCCATCATGTTACCCTCAAACCCTTTGCACAACGGATCGGCATCTCAACGGCACTCCCGCTTTCTGATGGCGACCTGCTGCTGATCGGGGAACGGGGCCTGCATCGCTTGTCGGGGAATCCATAACACCGTATGCCGAACACTGTATTGCCATTTTTGAATCCTGCAAAGACCGCAGAAAAATACCCTCCGCCACCGCGAGGCAATACATGAAGAGGGCACTCGAACGCGTCCTGTTTGCCCGCCGCCGGAGCCTGCTGGCCGGCTTTGTGATCATCACGCTGGCCATGGGCTGGCTGGCATCGGACTTGCGTGTCGATGCCGGTTTCACCAAGCTGGTGCCGCTCGAACACCCCTACATGCAGACCTTTTTGGAACACCGGGCGTCATTCGGTGGTGCGGACCGTATCCTGGTAGCCATCATGGTGCGTGACGGCGATATTTTTTCTGCCGATTTCTTCACCATACTGCGCCAGGTCACCGACGCGATTTTTTTCCTGCCGGGCGTCGACCGAACCCAGGTCTACTCGATACTCACCCCGAATGTTCGCTTCATTGAAGTGGTTGAGAACGGGATATCAGGAGGCAACGTCATCCCACCGGATTTCAAACCCGATGATGCGGGGTTTGCACAAGTACGGGAAAACAGTCTCAAGGCGGGGCTTGTCGGTCGACTGGTTGCCAATGATTTCAGCGGGGCCGCAATCAGTGCACGACTGCAGGAATTTCACCCGGGGACGGGTGAACGGCTTGATTATACCACCGTCGCCGACCAGCTCGAACAGATCCGTCGCGAAGCACTCGGGTCTGCCAATATCGCGATCGACATCCATGTGATCGGCTTTGCCAAAATGATCGGTGACATCGCCGCCGGTGCCGCCAGGGTCGTGGCATTTTTTGGTATTGCCTTTTTGATTACCGCCCTGTTTGTCTATGCTTATACGCGCTCGCTGCGACAGACGGGTGCCCTGTTGGCCTGTTCGCTGCTGGCGGTGATCTGGCAGTTGGGGTTGCTTCGCGCGCTTGGGTTCGGGATTGACCCGATGTCACTGCTCGTGCCGTTTCTCGTCTTTGCCATCGGGGTCAGCCATGGTGTACAGATTGTCAGCGCCGTGGGCAACGAGACGGCGCGAGGTGCAACGGCTGTCGATGCCGCACGGCGCAGTTTCCGCCGTCTCCTTGGGCCTGGCCTGGTGGCGCTGGTATCAGACGCCGTGGGATTTGTCACCATTTCGCTGATCGATGTGCAGGTGATTCAGGAGGTGGCGATCGCCGCGGGGCTCGGCGTTGCCGCCATCATACTGACCAATCTGGGACTGCTGCCGATCCTGCTTTCCTTCATTGATCCGAACCACCAAACGCGCAGCCCGGCGCAGCGGCAAGACGGCTTGCGCAATCGGTTCTGGTCGATTATTGCCCGTTCTGCCGATCGCCGGCCAGCCATTTTGATCGTCGGCATTGCGACCGGGTTGGCGATGGGCGGCGCCTGGTATGCCAACCAGGTACGGGTCGGTGATGAACACCGTGGCGTACCGGAATTGCGTCCGGACTCGGTTTACAATACCGATGCGCTGGCGATCAGCCGCCAGTTCAGCATCGGCGTCGATGTGCTGACCGTGATTGCCGAGACCATCCCGGAAGGGTGCATTGACTACGACATCATGCGCACACTCAGCCGTTTTGAATGGAGGATGGGTAACATTGAAGGCGTGCAATCGGTTCACGGCCTGGCCGGGACAGCACAGCGGATCAGTGCCGCCTGGAACGAAGGCAGCCTCAAATGGCGGACATTGCCGCGAAACCGGCACAGTCTGGTACAGGCGGTGTCACCGGTACCAACCACCAGTGGACTGCTCAACACCGACTGCAGTGTGATGCCGGTTCATATCTATACCCGGGATCACACTGCCGAAACGATCCAGCGCGTGGTGGCCGGTGTCGAGCAATTCAACGCCGCAATGACGGACAGCCGCATTGTCTTTCGGCTCGCTGCCGGTAACGTCGGGGTCATGGCAGCCACCAACGAGGAGGTTGAGGCATCACAATTTCCGATTCTCAGCTATGTCTATACCGCCGTCGTGGTGCTGTGTTTGCTCGCCTTCCGATCCATCGCGGCGACGTTATGCATCGTCCTGCCGCTGGCCGTCGTCTCCCTGCTCGCTTACGCACTGATGGCCTTGCTGGAAATCGGTCTGAAGATCTCCACCCTGCCGGTGGTCGCGCTCGGTGTCGGTGTCGGCGTTGACTACGGTATTTATATCTTCGGACAGTTACGCCGGTATCTCAGGCAGGGCCTTGATTTTGCGTCGGCCTATGAACGCACCCTGAAAACGACGGGCGCCGGCGTGATACTCACCGGCTTCACCCTCGCCGTCAGCGTGGCCACCTGGGTCATCGCCCCACTCAAATTTCAGGCCGATATGGGCATCATCCTGATGTTCATGTTTCTCGTCAACATGATCGGTGCCGTGGTGCTGTTGCCTGCCCTCGGTGCCTTGCTGATTCGACCGGTGTATCGGGCCCATGGCGACCGGGCAGTCGGTAACCCGGATAACAGCGAACCCGATCAACCTGATGCAGACACCCGACAGACCTCCCGGCGGTAATCCATAGCGCGTATTGACCCCCTCGCCTGGCAATGGGCCGGGCCGCACAGAGCGGTTATCGACCTTGTCGCTGACCGCTCACGGCGCGGATCCGCTCAGCCGGAATCGACAGCTGCGCCAGCAGATATTCCCTGAAATCAGCCCGGTAACCGATATCTTCGAGTGCCTTTTCCATGCAGCGCAACCAGGCCGCCTTGTCTTCATGGCCGATATCCAAATGCTGATGGGCCAGCGGAATGTGGATCGGTCCGTACTTTTCCTGATACAGCCTGGGCCCACCCAGCCAGCCGCAAAGAAAACGCGTCAACTTGTCGCGCGAGACAGCCAGGTCGGCCGGGTGCATTTCCCTGATGCGCTGCGCTTCGGGCAGTTGATCCATGTAATCATAAAACCGGTCGACCAGCTTTTTGATGCCGTCATAGCCCCCGGCGGCCTGAAAGGACGCATCCAGGCAGCCGAATCCGCTGTCCGGTTTGCGCGGTGTGGTCATCCGGATTTTCGCCGCATGGTCAGCTATCGTGCGTCGATGCCTGGAATGTATCGAGGTAGCCGAACAGGGCCGCACTGCCACCGGTATGCAGGAAGACCACATTTTCATGCGGCCTGAAATGGCGGTTGCGGACATAATCAACGAGTCCGGCCAGTGCCTTGCCGGAGTAGACCGGGTCCATCAAAATGGCTTCGTGTCGCGCCATCATCGTGACCGCCTCGATCATGCCGGCCGTCGGAAAACCATACCCCTCCCCGACATAGTTCGAGTCCACCTGCACGGCCTCTCGGGTGACACAGCGTGCAATCCCCATGTGGTCGGCCGTGCTGCATGCCAGCTCAAACACCTTTTCTTCCTGGACGGCCTTGGGTGCCCTGACCCCGAATCCGAGTAACGGAATCCCTGAATGGGTCGCCTCCAAGCCAACCACCAGGCCGGCCTGGGTGCCCGCGCTGCCGGTCGCACTCACCAAATGGTCTATTTTCAGGTCCATGTCATTCGCCTGGACCAGTGTCTCTATTGCCGCATTGACATAGCCGAGTGCCCCGATGGGGTTGGACCCTCCGCCGGGAATGATATAGGGCCGCCTGCCCGCCGAGCGCACCGCTTCCGCCCTGTGTTCCATCGCCTCATCCATGTCCGTGTCCTTCGGGTACCAGCTCACCTGCGCACCAAACAGCTTGTCGAGAAAGACATTGCCGGATTCGAGATAGTCCCTTTCGCTGCTTTCGGTTCTGTTTTCCAGCAGAATCTCGCAATCCAGACCCAGTTTTTTCGCTGCCGCCACCGTCTGCCGGGCATGGTTGGATTGCACCGCCCCCTGGGTAATGACAACATCCGCCTTGTTTTCAAGCGCATCCGCCATCAAAAATTCCAGTTTCCGGGTCTTGTTTCCACCGGTTCCAAGACCTGTGCAGTCATCCCGCTTGATGTAGAGATTGGGACCACCCAATACCCGGCTCAGATTGGGCAGTGGTTCCAGTGGCGTGGGGAGATGGCCCAAACGGACCCGGGGGAATCTTGAGAGATGCATCGTCACAATTTGCAGTTAGTCGAGTAAAATGCGGGATCGTTCAGACTGGATAATGTCGGCAATGGCGGCACATTCCTGTCTCGTCAATGACAGCGGAATTCGCATGTCACACGTGGTTTGCAATATCCGGGTTGTCTCGGGCAGGTCCTGGGACTCCAGATACTGCCAATGCTGGTAAAGACTGGTGTAGCCCATCGGTTCACTGCGCCCGAACCATTTTATGGCCACGCCCCGGTCGGTGCACCGTGCAATCCAGTCCCTGATTTGCTGCGGGTTCAGTCCGTAGACATGAAACTGGATTGAACTGGCGACAAACCGTTCGTCAGATTCACGGGCCGGCACTGCAATCCCTTCCACCGCATTGAGCCGATTTTCCAGTTCACGATACAGTCGGTTCCACTGTTCGGCCCGCCATGCCATCTCCCGCAGCTGCGGTCGCAAAACACAGGCTGCCAGATTGGACAGGCGCATACTGAAATTCGGGATTTTCCGCTTCCATTTTTCAAAGACGGCTTCATCCGGCGCGTTGCCGTGTTGCCGGTAAAGCATGTAGCTGCCGGAATACAGTATCGCCTTGGCCGCCATGTCTTCATCGTCCGTGATCAGGACACCCCCCTCGCCCGAGTTGATGTGCTTGAAAGTCTGCGTGCTGAAGCAGCCCACGGCCCCGAACCGCCCGGTAAAGACCGCTTTCCATTTTGCCCCCATGGTGTGGGCACAATCCTCGACCAGAGTCAGGCCCAGCTCGTCACAGACCGCCACCACCTTGTCCATGTCGGCAATATGTCCCCTCATGTGGGTCAGCAAAAATACCTTCGCTCCGCTTGCCTTCGCCTTTTCACGCAGGTCCGGGACATTGATCCTGAAATCGGCATCCACTTCCACCAACACCGCTTTTGCACCGGCGTGATGGATGGCACCGGGCACCGGAGCCAGGTTGAATGCATTGACCAGCACCGCATCACCCGGCGCGACATCCGCAACCTTCAATCCGATGAACAGGGCACAGCCACCCGAATTCATGCCGATGGCATAGCGGGAACCGACATACTCGGCGAATTCCTGCTCGAACAGTCTTGCATGGGGTTCCGTTCCGCCATATTCACCATAGCGGTGCAACCGCCCGGTTTTCATCAGTGCGACCGCTTCGTCAATGGCGCTGGACGGCAATGCCCCCGGATCGCTCAAATCAGTCTCCAGCTTGCGGTGATCGTCGTTCGCCTTGCGATCGGACGGTTCACCGGCGGGCGGGTGAAAACGCGCCGCCTTACCCGGCATTGGTCAGTCCCCGCAGTTCGAAACGTTCCTGCGGAAAATATTTTTCCAATCGGACATCACCGGTCATCGCATGGCCTTCCATTCCCTCATAGCGGGAAATACGGGCCGCCACCGGTGCCACCGCCCGGGTCGCCACACGCGACATGCGCTGATAGGTCAGTGTCTTGATGAATTTGCCGACATTCAGGCCACCCGAATAGCGTCCGGCCCCCTTCGTGGGCAGGATATGATTGGGACCCGAACACTTGTCCCCAAAAGCCACCGTCGTCTCTTCGCCGAGAAACAACGACCCATAGTTACGCAGCACCGACAACCACCAGGGAAGATCACTGGCCTGGACCTGAAGGTGTTCCGGCGCATAACGGTCACAGACTTTCGCTGCAGCCTCACGCGTCCCTGTCAGGATTATTTCACCATAATCCCGCCACGCCGCTTCAGCCGATGCCCTGGCCAGCGGCGGCAATTTGGCAATGACCCGCGGCATCAGATGCAACACCTCGTTGGCTACCCTTTCAGAGGTGGTCACCAGCCAGACAGGGGAGTCAGGACCGTGTTCGGCCTGCCCCGCCAGGTCACAGGCGACAATAAACGGATCCGCCGAGTCATCGGCCACGACCATCGATTCTGTCGGACCCGCGATCACATCAATCCCGACTTGCCCGAACAACACCCGTTTTGCCTCGGCGACAAATCGATTGCCCGGTCCGACGATCACATCCGCCTTGTGTCCGGTAAAAAACCCGTATGCCAGTGTCGCAATACCCTGTACCCCACCGGCACACAGAATGTGACTCGCCCCACACAAATCCAGGGCAAACAAGATGGCCGGATGAACGCCATCGCGTTGCGCTGATGCCGGAGACGTTGCAATGATGTTCTCGACACCCGCGACCTTGGCCGTTGCAACACTCATGATCGCGGAAGCCACATGGGCATAGCGCCCGCCGGGGACATAACAGCCAGCGGTTTCCACCGCAACCAGTTTTTGTCCGACGACCAGGCCGTCGATCAATTCGGTTTCAAACTCGCGCATCGACTCCTTCTGGTGTCTGGCAAAATCACTGACCCGCTGATGGGCAAAGCGGATATCCGCCTTGACCGTGTCAGGCAGTTGCCGCGTTGCCGCATCGATCTGGTTGCGCGAAACCACCATCTCTCCTTCCCACTGGTCAAAATCAGCACTGTATTGTCTGACCGCCTGCTCACCCCCCTTCGCCAGCTCCGCCAACATGGTGGCCACCTTTTCCGCAGTTTCCCCGCTCCCGCTTTGCGCCGTCTTTGTGGCTTGCTTGATGTATGTAACCGTCATAATTGAATACACCGTCTATTTGGATAACCCCATCATCTGCTGCCGCTTTGATGACGCCAACGAACGAACCCCAACCCGAATCTCAACCGTCGGGTGCAGCTCCCTGCCCTCATGGCAGACCCCGGTCAGGCGCATCGGTCGCGACAGTCCCGGCCACATCGACCGGCCGCCGGTCGGCCGGTTCAAACGGGCTGCCGACACCGCATCTGCTCGGCGTGTACCAACCGTTGTCGATTCAACGGCCAGCGGACCACGACCGGAAACCGCTGGCTCCCGCCCGGGCAAGGCCCGGGCCGGACCATAGCATTATATGGCGGTCAAGGGGAGCCCGGTCAACCCCGTTTTTGTCACCCACGCATCGATTCGGGAGACACCGCCAGCAAAAGCCGTCAGTGACCCTCGTCGGTTGTCATCAACCGCCCCTCCACCAGAGCGGTTCGGTGCAATTGCTTCCTGGCAGAACGACGCACCTCCTGCCATCTGAAACGCACCGAATTGCGAACAATCTGATCGTCCCATTTTTTAAGGCTATCGGCGATCGGGGCCCAATAGATCAATGCCCGGGGACTTTCAGTGAAGACCGACTCATTGTCCTGAAACCCGGTCCAGTCGAACGTGTCTATCCGCTGTATGAGTTGTTGCCTTGATTCAACAAAACGGTCCCCGGCTTCTTCCGGCACACCGACTTCCTCGAAAATGGCCTCGACCGCATCGCGCAGAAGCTGTCGCAGCGCCTCGTCGGGCACCCGGTCGCCCCGGCGGATCAGTCCGCCGACATAGATCGCCAAATCAGACAAGCACGCCAGCCACATTTGCCATTTCGCGATATTGATCGACACCAGCATGCGGGGATTTTCGAACAACTCGGGATAGCGTGTTCCCGCACGTGTCCTCAAGTAACCATAAAGCGAGGTCTGTGCCACGTGGCTCGAACGCGTCTGCAAGAAAGCACGCAGTGTCTCGATATCCCCGATAGGCTGGTTCTTGGCCCGCTTGCCCAGGCCGATATACGCTTTCATCAGGCCCCAAACCGCTTTGGCTGATGCGGTGGTTTTCAACAGGTCGGTCGATTTACGGATCAGCTTCATGATCATTGGGTGCGATTTACACAACCCTGCCGTGCGGGCAGGGCCGGTGTGCCTTAGGTTATTCCCAATTATAATAATTTATGCGATCATAGGCATGGCTGTGATAACATGGCTGTAATAATCAAAAACCGGAGGAGACTACTATGAGTAACGAGACCGGCCGGAGAGAGGAACATTGGCAACGTACCAAAAAGCTGATGATTCTCACCCTTACCATCTGGTTCATTTTTTCATTCCTTGTTCACTGGTTCGCAGGTAGCCTGAACGCGCTATCCTTTCTGGGCTTTCCACTCGGCTTCTATATGGCTGCCCAGGGATCCGAAATCATCTTCGTGGTCCTGATATTCTGGTTCGCCCGGGCACAACACAAAATTGACCAGGAAACTGGTTTCGCGGAGGACTAGACCATGATCAAAGGCAATTTCATCGACAATCTGCCCAAGGTCTACGGACTCTACACGGGTGGATTTTTAATTTTCGTGCTGCTCATGGCAGTGCTTGAGCAGATGGGTGTGGAAGCGGACGTCATCGGGATACTGTTCGTCGCATTCACCGTGTTGATTTATGCGGGCATCGGCTGGTTATCGCGGACCATGCAGGTCGATGCCTATTACGTTGCAGGACGGCAGGTGCCGGCGGTATTCAACGGGATGGCAACGGCCGCGGACTGGATGTCCGGTGCGTCTTTCGTCGCGATGGCCGGCGGTATCTATTTCGGGGGTCACGGTTATCTTGCCTTCGTGGTGGGCTGGACCGGCGGTTATGTGCTGGTGGCCTCATTGATGGCACCGTATTTGCGCAAGTTCGGCTGTTATACGGTCCCCGACTTTATCGGGACACGCTATGGCGGCAATCTCGCGCGACTCCTTGCCGTGGTCGTTTTGGTGGTGGCCTCGTTTACCTATGTGACGGCCCAGATCAACGCCACGGGAACCATTGCATCACGGGCACTGCAGATCCCTTTTGAAGTGGGTGTCTGGTTCGGCCTGCTCGGTATCCTGCTTTGTTCCATGCTCGGCGGTATGCGGGCGGTTACCTGGACCCAGGTGGCCCAGTACATCGTCCTGATCATTGCCTACCTGGTGCCGGTATTCTGGATGTCGAACAAGCAGGGTTTCGGACTGATTCCGCAATTCGTCTATGGCGATGCGGTCATGCGGATCACCGAACTCGAAGCGGCCCTGGGACTGGGAACGCTGGAAGTGGTGAGCGGCGCCAAGGCCGGACTGAAGGCGCTCAGTGTGCCCCATGCGGCGGCCGGAGACAGCGCAATGAGCAGCTGGAAGTTTGTCACCCTGGTACTGTGCATGATGGCCGGTACCGCCTCATTGCCGCATATCCTGATGCGTTATTTCACCACCCCGTCTGTCAAGGCGGCACGACAATCGGTGGCCTGGTCGCTGTTCTTCATCTTCCTACTGTATTTCACGGCCCCGGCATTGGCGACGTTCACCAAGCTGCAGGTCCTTGATCCCAATCTGGCGACCGGGATTATCGGCAAGGCGATCAGCGACGTGATGGCGCTCGATTGGATCCAGAAATGGAGCAACGTCGGCTTCCTGCAGATTATCGATCACAATGGTGACGGCCTGCTACAGCTGAACGAGTTCTTCATGCGCGGTGATATCGTGGTACTGGCCACGCCCGAGATCGCAGGATTGCCATATGTGATTTCCGGACTGGTTGCAGCCGGTGGGATGGCGGCGGCGATGTCGACGGCGGACGGCCTGCTTCTGGCCATCGCCAATGCCTTGTCTCACGACCTGTATTACAAAATCATTGACCCGAATGCGGAAACCAAAACCCGTCTGCTGGTCGCCCGGATTTTACTGGTCGGTATCGGGGCCGCAGGGGCCTTCGTCGCCAGCTTGAAGCTCACCAGTATTCTCGGGGCGGTCGCCTGGGCCTTCGACTTTGCCTGTTCCGGCCTGTTCTTTCCGATCGTGCTCGGCATCTGGTGGAAACGGGCCAATCGGGCGGGGGCCATCGCCGGGATGGTGTGCGGTTTTGTCGCAGGGACCTGGTACCTCTACATGGTCCGCTTTGCCGGTATGGACCCGTGGATTGGCATTGACCATCTGCGCTTTGGGATTATCGGCATGCCGATCAGCCTGATCGCGATGGTGGCGGTTTCGCTGATGACCGAAGAGCCCGACGCGGAAACACAGGCCATGGTGGACGAGATTCGGGTACCTGCCGGGAAAACCGTTCTCGGCTCCCAGTAACCCCGCCGTCTGTCACTGAAAAAGCCGGAGTCACCACTCCGGCTTTTTTGGGCCGGTGTGTTGCCGCTCCTCTTGCCCGCTTGAACCATGATTGAAAGCATTCCCTTTTGGGTACTGGCACTCGACTATATCCTGGGCATGATCATGTGGACCCTGATCGGCCGTTTTGCGATGGGGATCTTCCTGCCCGAAGACAGTTCCTTTTTCTTCATGCGGTTTTTCGTCCAATCGACCAATCCGATCCTCCGGCTCTTTGCCCCGGTCACGCCCGGGTTTTTGATCCGTCCCCTGGTGCCGCTGTTTGTGGCCTGGTTCTTCTACATGATCCGTTTTTACCTGTTACCGTGGCTGATGGGCTATTCCGTCATGGGGATGCTCTCCTTCCCGCTGGAAAGCGAGTTCGCGCACGGCGTGGCCGCGGTTATTTCAAAACTGGTCAACTGAACGACGGCCTCTCGCCCGTTCGACCTCGGGACAACGGGGCCGGATGTCGCATCCCGATGCGCCCGTGGCCGGTGTTGTCTACCCGTCACCCAGCGAGTCTGCAATCAGTGAGATCATCTCGAACAGGATCGACATCGCCACCAGTGCCGTTTGCTTGTTCGGTGCATCCTTGGTCGGCATCAGGCAAACGACATCACCGCCGATAATGTGCTTGCCCCTGACAGCGCGCAGCATTTTCATGGTTTCATTGATTTTGAGTCCCTCGACACCGGCCTCGATATTGGCTACGCCAGGGGCCACCGTCGGGTCCAGACAGTCCAGGTCAAACGTGATGTAGACCGGATTGTCGGCCAGTCTGCGGTCGATGATGTCGATCGCCTGGTCGACCCCGATGGTCTGGTAGCGCTCGATATCGATGACCTCGTAGCCCAGATCATAGCTGGGCTCCAGCCAATCCAACGTGCGGGGATTGCCACGAATCCCGACCTGAACACTGGTATGGGGGTCCACATGCCCATCGCGGACCAGATAGCTGGCCCAATGGGCTGCGGACTTCTTTGCGCCCAAAAAGTGATCGATGTGATGGAAGGCGTCGGTATGGGCATCGAAATGGAGCAAGGAGACTTTCTTGCCTTCGGTGAGGGCGGCCTGTTCCCCGGCGATCGCCTGCAGAATTCCGCCGGTGATCGAATGATCGCCGCCGACGGACACCGGCCGGGTGCCTGCCCTGTCGAGCCGCTGATAAAAATCCGTGATGCGCTGAACCGACGCTTCATTGTCATTGGCCTCCGGCAGCGCCACGTCACCGAGATCATGGATACGACACTGTTTCCAGGGATCCATCCCGAATGCTTTGTGAACACGTCGACCCAACGCGGACACATCGCGCACCGCGCGTGGCCCCAAGTGCTGGTCGCGCTCGGTGGTGCCATTGCCGGTGCTGTGGGGCACCCCCACCAAGGCAATGTCACACTGCGCGGGGTCCGGCTCATTGGGACAGCGGAACAATGTGGGAATCCCCCACCAGTACAAGCCGTGTAGCATCGCATCCAGTTTTTCCTGGGTGGCCTGATCAGTCATCACTACCTCGCAATGTGGTAAATACAATGGGCATCGCAACGATGGCTGTCCATTGTCTCACAAGTCGCCCATTCAGACACCGCTTCGAGACCGTAGACAGGCCATCGGTCGGTCGCATGAGGCAGGGCAATGCGTGACTGGAGTGGACAGGCCCCACCCCCCCTTTTTTGCAATGGGGCGGGCCGGCGAACCCATCGAACGGAATGAGGGGGACTTGCGAAACGCGCCACCGTGCACCGCCGCAAAATGGCTATGATGAACTGAAACTGTAGTCGATCCCGATCAGCAAACACCCGTTTTCGGTGCGGCTGTTATGTTCACTGCCCGGCGGATAGACCACATAGTCTCCCGGACCCAGGACCGTGCCGTCGTCTTCGACCAGGTCGCCTTCGATAATCAGGTATTCCTCCCGCCTTCGATGGACATGGCGGATCGTCTCAGCACCCGGTTGCATCCGGATCATATACGCCCCCTGATGGGTGTTGTCGTCATAGCTGAGCTTCAACAACGTCATATCGGGCTGTATCGGCCCATCGAAATCATACGGCTGGAACGCGGTGCAGGCCGTCCTGATGATTTTTCGTTTGTCTGTTGTGTCTCTCATCATCTGTCTCCGTTTAAAGTCGTTTTTCCACTTCGGACTGGGCATGTTCGGGCGGTTCATCGAGTTTTTCCACCTCGCCACTGATCACCGCCTCGATGTATTCTTCGGCATCCGGCGCGATATATTCGGCCACCGGGGTGCCGATTTGACCCGCGGCCACGACCGGGCTTTGTTCTTCCGTGCGGACCCCTTCGCGCTGGCTCATTCGGTATAGCGTAAAGCACAGGATCAATACAAAGGCAAAAGCGATGCCGATGAAATAAAAGTGTGGGCCGAAAACCCCCATCAGATAAGCCACCATAATCGGGCCGGTACTCAATCCAATGCCGCTGACCATCACCAATGTCCCGCTGGCCGCAATAATTTGCGACGAATCCAGCCAGTCATTGGCATAGGCAACGCACAGCGAATACATCGGAATCGAGGCACCCCCCAACACAATCACGACGATAAAAAAGGGCAGTTGATCTTTCGGCAGCACGATGGCCAGTCCACAGGTGATGATGGACACAATGGCCATACCCAGCATCGCAACCCGGCGATTCACGTGATCTGAAATCCAGCCGATCGGCCACTGAAACAGCAACCCGCCAATCAGAAAAGCGGCCATGAACCAGGGAATCAGTTGAAAATCGTCGATCACCTGGTGGGCATAGACCGCCCCCAATCCAAAAATCGTGCCGTGGGCGACCCCCGTCAACCCGCTACTGATCACCGCCAGAGGGGAGGCCCTGTACAGCTCCGCCAGGGACATCTGGCTGGATGTCTCGAAAACGGGTGCCGGCCTCGCGGTGAGCAACATCGGAATCAATCCGAACGAGACGATGATGGAAATCAATATGAACAGGTCGATGTTCAGCGGACTGCTGAGATTCAGCAGGAACTGTCCGCCACCCAGACCCAGTGTCGTAATCACCATGTAAATGGACAAGATCCGGCCCCGGGTTTCATTGCCGGCCCGGTCGTTGAGCCAACTTTCAGACACCACAAACAAACCGGCATAACTCAATCCCGTCAGCAGTCGCATCAAGGTCCAGGTCACCGGGTGGACATACAGTCCGTGTATCAAAATGGAAATCGAGGCCAGCGAAGCGAGTGCCGCAAAGACCCGGATATGCCCAACCCGCCGCACCAGCTTCGGTGCAAGCATTGAACCGGCAAAAATACCGACGAAGTAGCCGGACATCATGATGCCTGTGATGAAAACCGGGAATCCCTCCATCGTTGCCCGTAATCCCAGCAGCGTACCTTGCAATCCGTTGCCGAGCATGATGAAACCCACTCCCACCAGCAACGCCCAGGACGCACGTAAGTCTTGCCACATGTTGAATGCCAAAAAAACAGGGATAACGGGCCGCCGGCTGTGCCTGCGGGACGAGTGCTGATTCTATCTTTATTTTTTCCGTGAGACCAAGAGAAATCAACGATTACCCTGTTGTACCGGCCCCCGTCGTTGCCCGCATGACCCCTCGGTCAATGCGGTGTCATTGGGGGCTATTGCAACCCCATCAAAGACATCACTCCGGATAACGGCAGCACAAGCCACCCCACCGCCTCATGAACGGCGATACCGGGTGAGGGTTAAAAAGCGTTAACGGGAGTGATCCCGTCACGCATCGGTCCGGAGGGTGTCGATCCAGTGCGGACTGTCTGAAACAGCCGCTGCCCGTGATAGGATAGAGGCAGTGCGATTCAACCCAAATCAATACCATGTCTCTCCCGTTTGCACAGTGTCTCTCGGCGCATCAGCGGATTACCCCGTTTATCCATCGTACCCCTGTGTTGAGCAGTACGCGATTGAACCGTCTGGTGAACGCCGAGTTGCTTTTCAAATGCGAAAACTTCCAAAAGGGGGGTTCATTCAAGGCCCGGGGGGCCTTCAATGTGGTGCATTCCCTCGACCACAGACAATTGCAAAACGGGCTCGTGACCCATTCATCGGGCAACCATGCCGCCGCTGTTGCCCTTGCGGCGGCGAGCCGCCAGGCAAAAGCCCACGTGGTGATGCCCGAGAATGCGTCGCTCGCCAAAAAGTCGGCCGTCCGGTCTTACGGGGGCATCCTGATCGAGTGTCCACCGACTTTAGCCGCCCGCGAACGCTGTGCACAAAAGGTGCTTGCTGAGACCAATGGCCTGTTTTTGCATCCCTATGACGACAAGGGCATCATCGCCGGACAGGGAACGGCTGCCCTTGAACTGATCGAGGAAACCGGGCAGCTTGATGCCGTGCTGTGTCCGGTGGGCGGCGGGGGGTTGCTCGCGGGGGTCGCGATCGTCTCCAGGGCGCTCCAGCCGAAGACAGCGGTCGTGGCCGCCGAGCCGGCCGGCGCCGACGATGCCAAACGATCCTTCGAATCCGGCCACCTGGTCCCGCAAACCGATCCGAACACGATGGCCGATGGCTTGCTCACGTCCCTGGGAACCCTCAACTTCGCCATTATCCAGCGCAAGGTGGATCGGATACTGACGGTGTCCGAGGCAAACATCGTGCGCGCGATGCGGCTGATCTGGCAGTATCTGAAAATTGTCATCGAACCCTCCAGTGCCGTCCCCCTGGGCGCCTTGCTGGAACATCCTTGCGACCTCAAGGGGGCACGCGTCGGGGTGATTCTGACCGGTGGCAATGTCGATCTTGACCGTCTGCCCTGGTGAGCGGTGCGCCACACCGGCCTGCTTGCCCGTGGGGACCCCTGTTCATCACGCCGTCGAGTCCGCTGCCACCCGTCATTAAACCTGCTTGGGCCAGACAACCCGTCACACAGACACCACCGTTGCCATGAGCCAAGCCACCGCTATCCGACCTGCCGATCATCGCAGTGTCTGGGCCCTGGCCGGACCGATGATCATTTCCAATATATCGGTCCCCCTGGTGGGTGCGGTGGACACTGCGGTGGTGGGCCATCTGCCGGGACCCCACCATATCGGCGCCGTTGCACTCGGTGCGGTGATATTCAGTTTTTTGTACTGGGGGTTTGGTTTTTTGCGCATGGGCACCACCGGGTTCATCGCGCGTACCTACGGTGCCAGGGACCACCGCGAACTCGCCCGAATCATGGTTCGGGTGACTTTGCTCGCGCTGGCGCTGGGTGTGATTGTGATCGGGCTTGGCAAACCGCTGATACAGTTGGCGCTTTATTGGCTGGACAGCAGCCCGCAGGTCGAAAGCGGGGCCCGGCAGTATGCCGAAATACGGATATGGAGCGCCCCGGCGACGTTGCTGGTGTACGTCTTTACCGGTATTTTTATCGGGCTGCACAAAACCCGCCATGCGTTGATCCTGCAGATTGTACTCAACCTGACCAACGTGGCATTGGACTTTTTGTTTGTCCCACTGCTTCAGTTCGGTGTCCCTGGCGTGGCATGGGCCACGTTGATCGCCGAATACACGGCCGTGCTGACCGGTTTTTGGCTGCTTCGCCAGCCCCTCATTGCGGCCTTTCGGCAGGCCGACTGGAAGGTGGTTCTTTCGCTGTCTGCACTGACCGAACTGATGACGGTGAATGCCAATATCTTTATCCGAACCCTCTGCCTCGTCTTTTCTTTTGCCATTTTCACCGCCCAGAGCGCAAAACTGGGGGATCTGGTGCTGGCCGCCAATACCGTGCTACTGCATCTGAACTACATCATGGCCTACGCGCTGGACGGGTTTGCCCATGCGGCCGAAGCACTGGCCGGGAGCGCCTACGGCGCCAAAAAAAAGGCGTATTTTCGAAAGGCGGTCTCTTTGACAACCCTCTGGGCGGGGATCACGGCAACGATACTTTGTGTGGTCTACGGGCTGTTCGGCCCGCTGATCATTACCCTGTTTACCGACATACAGGCGGTGCTGGATATTGCCGATCAGTATCTTGTGTGGATCATTATTTCCCCGATTGTGTCGATCTGGAGTTTTCAGCTGGACGGCATCTTCATCGGAACCGGTCATGCCAAAGAGATGCGCAATGCCATGCTGGTCTCGACCGCCGGCTATTTGGCGGTGATCTTCATCTGTCAGCCGTTATGGCATAATCACGGCCTGTTTTTTGCCCTGACCTGTTTCATGGCCTTGCGCGCGATCACGCTTGGCGGTTATTTCCGTCGCCTGGTGAATACCATCGAGGCACCACTGAAGTAATGCCTGGCCCGGTACAACATCCCATCTTCGCACTGTGGGCCCATCCCCGCTCACTGTCGACCGCCACTGAGAGAATCATGCGCGAGCGAGGCGATCTCGAGTGTCTGCATGAACCGTTCCTGTACTATTACTATGTCCACAACAACCAAAGAAAGTTCGCCCATTTTGACGAGGACCGCCACTCCCACCCACTCGACTTCGAAGACATTATCGCGCATCTGCGGCAAAAGGCACGCACCCGGCCGGTCTTTTTCAAGGACATGGGATACTACGTGCTGCCGGCCATCTATCAACATGCTGCATTTGCCCGACAGCTGCAACATCTTTTCCTGGTGAGAGATCCCCGAAAATCCATTCTGTCCTACCACAAGCTGGATCCGGATTTCAGTTGCGATGAAGTCGGGGTCGCGGCCCAGTGGACCCTGTTTGAATGGTTGAGGGACATTCACCCGCAGACCCCCCTGGTCATTGAGGCGGAGACCTTGCAGGCAAATCCGCTCGCGACCATGGCAGTGACCTGGGACTACCTGGCACTTCCGATGGCAAAACACGCGTTCAAATGGCAGCAAAAACCGATACCGGTTGACTGGCAGGCGGTTGCTGACTGGCATGATACCGCACAATCAAGTACCGGGATCATCCGATCCGACCCACAAGACGAATCGCGGACCCGGGCCGCGTTCTCAAGCCGGGTGCACGCTTTTCCGCATCTGGGTGACTACCTGGACCATCACTGGCCGTTTTATCAAAAACTGAAATCGGTCTCCCGCGCCCAGTTCCCGGCTATTGCGCCCGAGTCCGCTCAATCCACAGGACCAGCACCAGCGACAGGCCGCTGAGCAGCGCAAATCCAGTGACCAGGGGGAGCACGGAGTCATCGTAAAGCGCCCCCACCCAATAGCCCAGGCAAAGTGAAATCAGGGTGGTCACCGAACCGATCAGGGCCGATGCCAGGCCCGCGATATGCCCCATCGGTTCCATGGCCATGGCGTTGAAATTGCCAAACAGGATGCCAATACAGAAAAAACACAGGATCAGATAGGCCATCAGCACATTCAGTGCCGGTGTCTGCCACAGGCAGAGCACGAAAAACACAACGGACAGCACGGTCAGCGCGATCAGGGCATGACGGGTCAGCAACACCATGCCCAGCCGGGTCACCAGTCGTGCATTGACATACGACGAAAAGCCGATCGACAGCGCAAGGACCGCAAAATACAGCGCAAACCAGTCGCCCGTGCGGTACAGTTCCTGGAAAATTTGTTGCGCCGAATTGAGATAGCCGATGAAGGCACCGAATATAAGCCCGGCAGACAGCATGTAGCCACCGGAGAAACGGTTTGTAATCACTTCCCGGCAGGCTACAACGAGCGAGTGCGCCGAGTAGGTCACACGGCGTATCTCGGGGAGGGTTTCGGGCTGTCTCCACCAGAACCACAACGAGGCCACCAGTGCCAGCAGCACAAAAAACCAGTAGATCATCCGCCAATTGAAAAGCGACATGATCCCCAGGCCGATCCCCGGTGCCAGGGCAGGAACCAAAATAAAGACCATCATGATCAAGGACATGATCTTGCCCATCAGATTGCCTTCGTATTGATCCCGCACGATGGCCACGGACACGATCCGGGGACCGGCCGCCCCCAGACCCTGGATAAACCGTCCCCACAGCATCCACTCAAACGAGGTGGCCACCGCGGACAGCACGCTGCCAAGGATGAACAGCACCAGACCGACCATCACCGGCACCTTGCGGCCGATCCTGTCGGATACCGGACCGTAAAGGATCTGCCCGACCGCCATACCGAGGAACAGCATGCTGATGACATGTTGGCGATCATTCTCGTCTGTCACGCCGAGTTCCGCTGAAATCAGCGGCAGGGCAGGCAGCATCGCGTCAATCGATAACGCCACCAGCGAGGTCATCAAGGCCGTCAGCGCAACAAATTCACCCAGCGAATGGGTTCGGGCCTTGGCGGGCATCGACAAACGAGGCCGTCCTATCGTTCCGCGCACATCAACCGATGCACCGGTCCAGCGTCTTGCGGTTGCCTTTGCGAACCCTCACGCGCTCGGTCGCGAAACGGTGGCCGCACAACGACCGCTTGTCGGGCGATGATCACCCCCTGGCCGGACCCGTCGCAAGGACACCGCCACTGCCTGACATCCCTCGTCTCTCGGCAAACAGGGGCAACGGACCGGGCGTCGCGTCAATGCGGCACTGCACGACCCGCCCCATCCAAAATGGTTCGCATGAACCGCGAAAGATCGGCGATCTCGTTCGGATGAACCGAATGATCCATGTCGTAAGGCCGCCACTCAACCGCATAGCCCAGATCGACAAGCTGCGTCCTGCTTTTATCGGCCAACCACAGCGGGATCACCGGATCAGTGCGGCCATGCGCCATGAAAATCGGAACGGATCGATTCTCCGGGCTGGCCTCATGCGGTGTCTCACGGCTCATCGGGAGGTAGGTTGACAGTGCGATGATGCCCGCCAGCCTTTGTTTGAATCGCACACCGGCATACAGCGCAATGGCGCCCCCTTGCGAAAAACCCGCCACAAAAAGGCGTTCGGCGGGAATGCCCCGGTCCCTTTCCCGGTCAATCAACGCGTGGAGCAGCCCGGCCGACTGGTCAAGGTCCGCCCGGTTGTCATCGCGATCAAAATGCAGGCTCTTGAGATCATACCAGCCGCGCATTTTCATCCCGCCATTGAGGGTGATCGGCCTGATCGGCGCATGCGGAAACACAAACCGGACACTCGGTGCCGAGGGCAGGTTCAAAGCCGGAACCAACGGCTCGAAATCGTGACCATCGGCACCCAGGCCATGCAACCAGATCACCGAATAGTCCGGATTGGCTCCCGTTTGAACTTCAACATGTTCGATGGGCTGTGCAGGATGGTTCACCGATTTGTCTCCTGAGGCATGACCGTGCGGCCGAGTGATCGAACCATATCGGGTCAGCGGCACAATTTCAATCAAACCGGTGGTCAGTCGATGACATCGATCGAATGCCCCGGCCCGGGTGACGGCCCGTTTTTGCTGTCGGGCCTGCGGTCCGGACAGCCGTTCGACAGCAAAGGATGAGTGCATTTCATGTTCATTTTGAGAAATATTCACGCTCCGGTTTGCTGTTTTGAGCGATAATCCATAGATCATTCATTCCAACGGTGGACTCTCGTGCATCAACTCCTGCTGCGGCGCCTGATTGTATGCTTGACAGCACTGCTCACTGCGTCAGCCGGCGCACAACAGCCCGCGCTCGTCTCGGTCGACGCGATCATTGAACAGCAGTTTACCCAGACCGTCCCCGTGCTTGGCCGATTGGTTGCCAAACAGTCGGGGAAAGTGGCCACCCGGACCGACGGGGCGATTGCCGAAGTGCTGGTCGATCCGGGTGATCGTGTCGAGCAGGGACAGGTACTGGCGACTATTGATGCATCGGCCCAGCTATTGCGAAAACAGCTGGTTGATTCCCAGCTGGTCGAAGCCCAGGCCCGATTGAAAACCGCCAAGGCACAACTTGCCCTGGCCACTCAGGAGGTCGAAAGGCTGGGTAGCCTGAAAGGGTCTGCCGCGGTCAGCGAAGCGGTGTATGACGATGCCAGACAGCAACAGAACATCGCCTTTGCCCGGGCCAGTGAAGCGGAAGCCGCGATCAATTCCAGCCGGGCCAGTCTCAGGCTGTCTGAACTGGAACTGGAGCATACCCGTATCGTTGCCCCGTTCTCCGGAACCGTGACCCGGAAACTGACCGAAGTGGGCAATTATCTCAAGCAGGGAGAAACCATCCTGGAACTGATCTCGGATCACGACCTGGAACTTGAGGCCGATATCCCGTCGTCGCTGCTCGCGGGTCTCATCCCCACCACACAGGTCGCCCTGCAACTGGATAATGGCAGCGAGCATTCGGCAGTGGTCCGGGCCATTATTCCAGAGGAAAATCCCCGCACCCGAACACGCCGGGTGCGGTTTGATACCCGTCTGGGTTCGGATGCCGGGGTGCTGGCAAGCGAACAGAGCGCAACGGTCCTGGTTCCGCTTTCCGATCATCGGACGGTCATTTCGGTGCACAAGGATGCGATTATCCGAAGGGGACCGGACAGTCTGGTTTATGTGGTGGTTGACGGTCACGCCCAGATGACCCCGATCGTCACGGGCCAGTCGATCGATCATCGTATCGAGATCCTGCAGGGACTGGCGGTCGGCGATCAGGTCGTCGTCAGAGGTAACGAAAGACTCGCGCCCGGTCAGCCGGTACAAACGCAATAATGAATATTATCCGGACCGCCATCGAACGCCCGATCGCCGTCATTGCCGCCGTCATCCTGGTCGTCCTGTTCGGACTGGTCGCACTGGAAACGATTCCGATTCAGCTTGCCCCGGACGTCAACCGGCCCGTCATCACGGTTACCACCAACTGGTTCGGTGCGGCACCGGCAGAAATCGAGCGGGAAGTGCTCAATCGCCAGGAGGAAGAACTGGCCGGCCTCGAAGGGTTGACCTCGATCACCGGCAGGGCGCAACAGGGAGAAGGACGGATCACCCTGGAGTTCAAGATCGGCACCAACATGGACCGTGCGCTGCTGCTGGTATCCAACCGCCTGGACCGGGTCCCGGATTATCCCAGTGAAGTGGATCAACCCACCCTGGATACCGCGGGGAGTGATGACAATTCAATCGCCTGGATGATCGTCAATCTGGCGGAGGGAAACACGCGGCCCATTCATCAATATGGGGACTTTATTGTCGATGTGGTCAAGGAACGGCTGGAACGGGTCCCGGGCATTGGACGGATCAATGTCTACGGCGGCAGCGAAAAGGAGATTCATATTATTGTGGACCCGACCCTGCTGGCACGTTATCAACTGACCGTCAGTGACCTGACCCGGGCCCTTAGGAATGCGAACGTGTCATTGGGCGCAGGCGATGTCGACGAAGGCAAGCGCCGTTATGTCGTGCGGACCGAAGGGGAACTGACCCGTCCCCAGATGCTGCGCGAAGTGCTGGTTCGAAGCCAGGACGACAGCGAGCTGTCGGGTCGGGTGACGCTGGCGGATATCGCCGACGTCCGCTTCGGCTTCAAGGAGCCGACCGCCAGCATCAGGCTGCTCGGCAAACCCTCCATCGCCATGAGTGCTACCCGGCAGACCGGGGCCAACGTCATCGAAACCATGCGGGGGCTGCAGGCGGCGCTGGAGGAACTGAATCAGTCGATCGTTCCGGATGCAGGCCTCACCCTGGAGCAGGTTTACGACGAAACCGTCTACATCAACTCGGCGATTGATCTGGTACAGCAAAATATCTGGATCGGCGGCTCTTTGGCGGCCTTCATCCTGTTGCTGTTTTTACGCTCATTCAGGGCTACGGTCATTATTTCGCTGGCCATCCCGGTCTCCATTGTCGGGGCATTCGTTGCCATGGCCACCCTGGGGCGCTCGATCAACGTGATCTCGCTGGCGGGCCTGGCTTTTGCCGTCGGCATGGTCGTCGATGCGGCGATCGTGGTGTTGGAGAACATTTATCGACACAAGGAAGCGGGACACTCCAACCTCAAGGCGGCATTTCTCGGTGCACAGCAGGTCTGGGGCGCCGTTTTGGTTTCTGCGCTGACCACGATCATGGTGTTCATTCCGATTCTCGTGATGGAACTGGAAGCGGGGCAGCTGTTCCGGGATATTGCGGTGGCGATTTCGGTCTCCGTCGTGCTGTCGCTCGTGGTGTCGATCACGGTGATCCCGGCGCTGTCCAAAAAAATGCTTGGCAAATCGGTGCCCGGTCCACAAGGCAGCCACTCGAGGCTGAAATTGCCATTGATCGACTGGGCGGCATCGGGGTTTGTGCAGCTCATCATCGGCTTTGTGGGCAGTGTCGTCAAAAGCCGGTTCCGGGCCTTTTCCATCATCGGGCTGGTCACCGCCGTTGCCTGCTACGGCACCTATCAGCTGCTGCCCAAACTGGAATATTTGCCGGAAGGTGATCGCAATTTGCTGTTCGGCATCGTGATTCCGCCCCCCGGATACAACCTTGAAACAACCACCCAGATCGCGCACGGGATCGAAAATGAGATCCGCCATCTGTGGGCCAGCGAAACCGGCCCGCAAGCCGCGCCCGGAGACCCGCCCAAGATAGAGCGGTTTTTTTACGTTGCGTCGCGTGCACGCACCTTTCTCGGCGCCGTCGCGGTCGATCCCCAGCGGGTGTCAGAACTCAAACCCGTCCTGAGCCGGCCGGTCTTCCGGGAGCCGGGCACGTTCGGTTTCATTACACAACCCTCGATCTTCGGTCGCGGTATCGGGGGCGGCAGAAAGATCGATCTGGATATCTCCGGACCGGACCTGGACACCATTTTGCAGGTGGCCAACCGGGCCTTTTTCAAAATACTGACCCTGTTTCCGCGCTCCGAGGGTCACGAATGGCGCCCCAATCCGGGGCTTGAACTGGGTGCACCGGAAGTCAGGGTGATTCCGGACAGGGTGCGATTGGGTGACAGCGGCATCAGCACGGTGGAACTGGCCCAAACCATTGATTCGTTCAACGACGGTCTGCGTGTCACCCAGTCGACCATTGACGGAAAACTGATGGATGTCATTCTCAAGGGAAACAACGACAGCGTCAGCCAGACCCAGGGGATTGGCGCACTCCCGCTGGTCACCCCCACGGGGCAGGTGATTCCGGTCTCCTCGGTGGCCGATGTCGAGCTGACCGCGGGCCCGACGGAAATACTGCATCGCGAGCGGTTGCGCACCATCAC
Organism: Candidatus Poriferihabitaceae bacterium; assembly: GCA_965214625.1. Taxonomy (GTDB): domain Bacteria; phylum Pseudomonadota; class Gammaproteobacteria; order Arenicellales; family Poriferihabitantaceae. The sequence goes on from OZ243962.1 coordinate 1,458,319, forward strand.
GCTGGAAATACGACCGAACCAGGCACTTGCACTGGAGTCCGCGATACAGCGCATTCAACAGGAGGTCATGGCATCGCTCCGCACCGAGGGACTGCCGGAGGGCGTCAAGCTGCGCATCTCGGGCACTGCGGACAAGCTGATCGAAACCCGCAATGCCATGGCCCTCAACCTGGCGCTGTCCATCGTCATCGTCTTTTTGGTGATGGCGGTGTTGTTCGAGAGTTTTGTCTATCCGCTGATCATCATGCTGTCGGTGCCCATTGCCGCCGCCGGCGGGGTGGCCGGGCTTGCGGTGCTCAATCAGTACGCACACCAGCCGCTGGACATGTTGACCATGCTGGGGTTTGTGATCCTGATCGGCATTGTGGTCAACAATGCCATTTTGCTGGTCCACCAGACGCTGTATTATATCCGCCATGCCAACCTGGAGGCAGACATCGCCATTCGCCAGGCCACGCAAAACCGGATCAGGCCGATCTTCATGTCAACCCTGACCAGCGTCTTCGGCATGCTTCCGCTGGTGCTGTTCCCCGGTGCCGGCTCGGAACTCTATCGCGGTCTGGGTTCCGTTGTGGTCGGTGGACTCAGCCTTTCGGCAATCATCACCCTGCTGATCGTCCCGCCGATGATGTCCCTGCTGGTGATCCCGCTGGAAAACAGGCGAAAACAGCAAAGCGGCGAGCCGGACGGTGTGTTAACCTGACGACTTTCCCTCGGGATCGAATCGTTGGTTGGTAACCGGTATTTTTTCGGGATTGTCATTGTTATCCTGGGTGGCGCCTTTTTGAGCCTGTCCGGTATTCTTGTGCGCCATATCGAGGCAGCGTCAGGCTGGACCATTTTATTTTATCGTTCCAGCGCGTTTTTCGTCACGCTGTTGACCATTTTGGCCTTTCAGTACCGCCGCGGCACTTTCCGGGCCTTTTCCGCCACCGGGCGGGTCGGGCTGGTGGCCGGACTCTTGCTGAGCCTCGGCAATGTCTGCTACATCTTTGCCCTGCTCAACACGACCGTCGCCAACGTGGTCTTCATCATCGGCTCTGCCCCGCTGATCACCGCCTTACTGGGTTGGCTGTTTCTCAAGGAGCGGATCACCGGCTGGAGTATGGTGGCGATGTTTGTCGCCTTGTGCGGTATTGGACTGATGTTTGCCGACGGGCTGACCACCGGCAGCTGGTTCGGCAATGTGCTGGCCCTTTGCATGGTGTTGATGTACGCCATCTATCTGTTGCTGCTGCGGGGTCGAAAACATGTCGACATGGTCCCCGCCACCTGTCTTTCAGGCATCATCACTGCGCTGATTGCCGTGCCGATGCTGTCCGGCTTCGATATTTCGCAACGCGACCTGTTGATCTGCGTCCTGCTCGGGACGGTGCAGTTCGGTGCCGGTTTCTGGCTGCTGACCATCGGTATCCGCTATATACCGGCCGCCGAAGTGGCCTTGTTTTCCTTAAGCGAATCGATACTCAATCCCACCTGGGTGTGGATCGGTGTCAACGAAGTACCCAGTTTCTTGACCCTGTGTGGCAGTGCCGTCGTGTTTGTTTCGGTGGTCACCTACAGTATCATTGCCATCCGTCGTGAGCGAAACCCATCCGTCCAATGACCCCTTTTTGCAATCAATTTCCCTATCCATCGCAACGCATGCCTGTGATGGCAAACAATGTGGTGGCCTCTTCCCAGCCACTGGCCGTGCAGGCCGGCCTTTCCATGCTCCACCAGGGAGGCAATGCCGTCGATGCCGCGCTGGCGACGGCGATTACCCTTACCGTGGTCGAACCGACCAGTAACGGCATCGGCAGCGATGCGTTCTGCATTGTCTGGGATGGTGGGCAATTGCACGGATTAAACGCCTCGGGAAGAAGTCCCGCCGCCTTGTCGATGGATGCCTTCGACGGACGAAGCACCATGCCCCTTCGCGGTTGGGATTCGGTGACGGTCCCGGGCTGCGTCAGTGCCTGGGTGGCGCTGTCCGAGCGATTCGGAAAATTACCGTTCGAAAAACTGTTCAGCGCGGCCGTTGAGTATGCCCGAGAGGGCTTTCTCGTTTCTCCGATCACGGCGAATGCCTGGGCCGATGCCCCGGAAACCTTCAGCGCTTTTGCGGACTTCGCCCCGTTTTTACCCGGCGGTCGGGCGCCCCGGGCCGGTGAGTTATTCCGCTTTCCGGATCAGGCGAATACCCTTGAGTCCATCGCATCGAGTCGCGGAGAATCATTCTATCGCGGGGCCCTGGCCGAACAGATCGAACGCACCGCCCAAGCGGCCGGTGCCCGGCTGACGGCGCAGGATCTGGCCGATCATGCCTGCAACTGGGTCGATCTGATCTCGATCGACTATGGGGACGTGGCACTGCATGAAATTCCACCCAATGGCCAGGGACTCGCGGCACTGATCATGCTCGGCATTGTGCGGCATCATGATATGGCCCAGTATGCGGTGGATTCTGCCGACAGCCTCCACTGCCAGATCGAGGCCATGAAACTGGCTTTCGCCGATGCCTATCGCTATATCGCCGACCCGGCATGGATGGAGGTCCCGGTGGCCTCGCTGTTGGATGCCGACTATCTGGCCGAGCGGGCTACGTTGATCGACATGGCCCGGGCGGGCACGCCGGACTACGGCATCCCGCCCAAAGGCGGCACCGTTTACCTCACGGCGGCAGATAAAAGCGGCATGATGGTCTCAATGATTCAAAGCAATTTCTGGGGGTTCGGCTCGGGTATCGTGATCCCCGGTACGGGGATCAGCCTGCAAAACCGGGGCGCGGGTTTTTCACTCCAACCGGGCCATCCCAATCAGGTCGGTCCCTCAAAGCGGCCGTACCATACCATTATTCCGGCCTTCCTGACACGTCGCGGCGAGCCGCTGCTCAGCTTTGGCGTCATGGGCGGACCGATGCAGCCACAAGGACACGCCCAGATGGTCATCCGGACCCAGGACTATGGACAAAATCCGCAGGCAGCCAGCGATGCCCCCCGCTGGCAGGTGCTGGAAAACAACCAGGTGGCACTGGATGACGGCTATGGGGACGATATCCGCGAGGCATTGCGCCGCCGGGGTCACAAAATTTTCGACCAGTCACTGGGGCCCTTCCTGTCGATGGGTGGTGCCCAATTGATCCAGAAGGTCGACGGGGGCTATATCGCCGGCTCGGACCATCGAAAGGACGGCCAGGCAGCGGGATTTTAAATGTCGCGGGTTCCCGTTGCCTGCAGGGATGGCGGGGGCGCTCAACGGATACAGTATCCGCCATCCACGGTCAGGCAATGGCCGGTGACAAATGAGGCGGCATCGGAGGCAAGAAACACGACCGGGCCGACCAGCTCCGAAGGGTCTCCACGACGGGCCAGGGGGGTCAGGCGCTTGATTTCCTGTTCCACTGCCTGATCGACGGTGCTGTCGGTTTGCGCCATGACATTGGTCGTATAGCCGGGGTTCACGGTGTTGACCCGGATATGATGTCTTCCCCACTCCGAGGCGAGTTGTCGGCACAGCTGATCGACACCCCCCTTGGACGCACCATAGGCGGTCAGCCCATCAAACCCCACCAGACTGCCATTGGAAGAGATCATGACAATCGATCCTCCTGATCCTTGTTTGATCATCTGGGCTCCCGCCGCCTGTGCACAGTAGAAACAACCGGTCAGGTTGACGTTGACAACCCGATTCCACTCGTCTTGTGCGGTGGTTTCGGGTGTCGCATTGACGATCACACCGTGATTGATCACGGCGATATCGATCCGCCCAGAAAACCGGACGGCCGTTTCGATCAGCTGTCGACAGCTTTGCTGATCGGTGGCATCAAATGGCCAGGCGATCGCATTTCCACCCGCTTGTTGAATGCGCTCGACGGTCTCATCAAGGTGCGGTTTTTTGCGACCGCTGACCACGACATCGCAACCCGCAGATGCCAATCCCAGGGCCATCTGTTTGCCCAGCCCATACCCTGATCCCGTGACCACGGCGGTTTTGCCGGACAGGTCGAATGCCCGCAAGGCCCCGTCCGGTCTGCTTTCGTGTTGCATTGACACTCTCTCCTGACGCATGTGTGCTGTTTGACCCGCAGTCTCTTGGTGACTGCCCCGACAAATTGTGCCCGCTTGGCCATTTTCCCAAGTCAACCACCGCTTTGTCTACCCAGGGACCATGTCACATCCGACTCCGACATGCAATCACCACCCGACCCGACCCGCTCACACCCCACAGGGCCCCCGTTTTCAACCCTTGCAACCCCCGGCCAGTTGTTATAGCGTGACCCGATGATCGAGCACACCCTCCTCATGGTCATTTTGGCCACGTTCCTGCTGGCCGGCCTGGTCAAAGGAGTGATTGGCCTGGGCCTTCCCACCATCAGCCTGTCGATCCTGACCATCGCCATCGATTTGCCCACGGCCATGGGCCTGCTCCTCGTCCCCTCTTTCGTGACCAATCTGTGGCAAGCGTTGACCGGGGGTCATGGCACCTATCTTTTGAAAAGGCTCTGGCCATTTTTGTTGATGGCGACGGCGATGGTCTGGCTCGGCGCACTGGCATTGACCCGAATTGACATTGGCCTGCTTTCCATCTTGTTGGGCCTGTTGCTTGTCACCTATGCGATCACCAGCCTGACCGGATTTCGGGTATCGATTGCACCCGGGCAGGCCGTGTGGACCGGTCCGCTGGTCGGATCCGTCAATGGCATTTTGACCGGAATGACCGGCTCATTCGTCGTGCCGGGTGTGATGTACCTTCAGGCCATTGGCTTGAATCGGGGACAATTGATTCAATCGATGGGCATGCTGTTCACCGCATCGACATTGGCCCTGGCGCTGGCATTGCAGTTCAATCATCTGCTGTTCGCCCAAGTGGAGATACTGTCCGCGGTGGCCCTTGTCCCCGCCCTGATCGGCATGGTCCTCGGCCAGTGGATCAGGATAAAACTGTCGGATTATCAATTCCAGCGCGGTTTCTTTGGTGCGTTGCTTTTGCTGGGCATCTATATCATTTTCAACCACGGCCAGACATTTCTTTGATGGCCGATCAATCACCGCTCCCCAGTAGTCCCACTTTGGACTGGCTGGGGTCGGGACGGTCACTGTCCCGTGTCCCGGATCTGGCTATTGGCAGAACAGGAACGCCTTTTCAAGGGATTGTATAAATTGAATTGCCGGGATTTTCTTCCGGCTTAGTCGGTCACCATTGGTAATAAACAGATCTACGCCGGCTTCCGATGCGCAGACAAGCTGGATCGCATCCGATGCCCTGATTGAACGGTCCCGACGAATTTCGGCAAATTTGCGAGCAGCATGAAGATCGAACGGCAGCACGGTTGTGCCAACGCCGATTGCCTACTCATAGTGACGGACCAACCCGATGTCTCCCACCTCCAGCGGCTTGACCAAAACCTCACCAATCGTCAGTGTCGAAGTCAGCAACTGGTCTTCACGTTCGATCATCCATTGATGCACGGCAATGACTTGTTCGGCATACTTTCCCTTGTCTTCAAGGAGGTACACGAACAGATTCGTATCCCAAAAGACTTTGCTCATTACCAACCTTCCCGCAATCGACTGACATAGATATCGGCTTGCTCATCTGACCAAATGGTCCTGCCAAGGCCACGCAGAGACACAATCGGATCGACATTGCGGTCGTTCTCCCCCACGTATCTGGCGTGATACCAGTCAATCAATTCGATATACGCCGGTGGAATCTCGCTACAGTGGGGGACACACTTGCCGACACTGCGAAGCGGATGACACGGATCACCGGGACGGTACAGGCGTCGCCGTCCTGTCCGGGTTTCGACCAGTATCCGGTAGCGCCCGGGGTTGGGGGCCTTGTTGACAACGCAATGAAGGTGGGCATGTACCTGTAGCCCAGGACGCAGGGGGGCTGACCCGCAGACCTGTACCTGCCTGGCGTGCTGAACGATTTCTCTGACCGAGAAATCCGGTTGATCCGGATTGTGACGGTGAAGCAACGCCGTCACAATCCATACTTCATCCGCGACACCAATCTTATTTACCATGATAACCAAAATATTTTTGTTTACTTGGTAAAGTAGTAAATGAGGATATTGACCCTGTCAACACTCAGAAAAAATACGTACTGTACTGCGTTCCAGCCCCATTTTCATGTTGCAGCGACCGATTCCTTGAGTCGAATCCGCCTCAGCAGGTTATTGCCACCGCTTCGTTTTTCAAGCGCCTGTTCGACAACGACTAAAACCCTCCCCCAGTGGTGGAAAAGCGCACTCAGGTTATGATGGGCGACACTCACGCATGAGCAAGAACCCCACCCCCTTTTTCACCTTGTTTCTGTATTTCCCACATCTGGGCATATAACTGTCCGTTGTTCAATAACGTCTCATGCGTTCCTCTTTCCACAATCTCGCCTTGATCCAAAACAAGAATCTGGTCGGCCTTCACGATCGTGGACAAACGGTGTGCGATAACCAAGGTGGTGGCTGTCTGGGCAACATTGTCCAGCGCCTGCTGGATGGCTTTTTCCGACCGGCTGTCCAACGATGAGGTGGCCTCATCAAAAATAAGACAGCGCGCTCCCTTGAGCGCCGCCCGGGCAATCGCCACCCGTTGTTTTTCTCCCCCGGACAATTTCAGTCCCCGTTCGCCCACCAAAATGTCGTACCCCTGGGGATGCCGGGAAATGAAATCGTGGATCTGGGCCAACTTGGCGGCGTTGACCATGTCTTCGTGTTTCGCCTCCGGATTGCCGTAAGCGATGTTATAGCCGATGGTTTCATTGAACAAAACGGTATCCTGGGGAACAATCGCCATGATTTCCCGCAAGCTCGACAAGGTCAGTTGCCGGATCGCCTGGCCATCAACCGTTATCTCGCCTTCATCCGGATCGTAAAACCGCAACAACAGCCGGGAGAGCGTGGACTTGCCCGCGCCGGAAGGGCCGACGATGGCCACCATGCTGCCACCGGGCACCGTAAAACTGATCTCCCTTAAAATCGGTTTGTCTGGCTGATAGGCAAACCCAACCTTCTCAAATCGCACCGCTACACCCTGGTCACTGCGGATTTCCAATGGCGTTGCCCGAGGACTTTCCACCACGTCCGGCTGCTGATCGATCAGGTCAAACATTTTTTCCATGTCGACCAGCGAGTGGTTCAAGTCTCGATAAACGGACCCCAGAAAGTTCAATGGAATGTAAAGCTGGATCATAAAGGCATTGATCATCACGAAATCCCCCATCGTCATGGATTGATCGACGACACCCCGGGCCGCGAGAATCATCAATACGGTCAACCCGACCGCGATAATCAGTCCCTGGCCCGTATTCAGATAAGACAGCGACAGATTATTGCGTAGCGATGCCGTCACCCAGCCTGACAGTGCCCGGTCATACCGCGTCATTTCCAGTTGCTCGTTGCCGAATGTTTTGACCGTCTCGTAATTCAACAGGGAATCCAGTGCCTTGGTACTCGCAGACGACTCCGAGTCATTCATCTGTACGCGAAAGCGGACGCGCCAGCGCGTCACCAGAAACGTGAACAAGCAGTAAATCACGATCATGATCATCGTGACCGCCACAAACTCGACGGCAAACTGGCTCCACAAGATCACCAGAACCGCACCAATCTCGACAATCACCGGGATGATATTGAAGACGATAATGCGTAAAAAATTGGTGATCGATGCATTGCCCCGCTCAATGTCCCGCGACAGGCCCCCGGTTTTCCTGTCCAGATGAAACCGCAACGACAGCGTGTGCAGATGCGCAAATACCTCCATCGAAATGTGATGGATGATATTGACACTGGCTCGGGAAAAGACCATGTTACGCAATTCATTGAACAAGATGGCCGCAAATCGCAGACTCCCGTAGGCCAGTATCAATGCGACCGGGACCGCCAAGATTTCCACCATCGGCCGGGGCTCGAGGTGATCGATCACTTGCTTCAACACGAGCGGCACCGAAATATTGGCCAGCCGGGCGAGCACCAAAAAGACCAGCCCGACGGCCACGCGGCCCCGGTAGCGCCAAAGATAGGGCAGCAGTCGATGCGCAACCCGCCAGCTTCCGCGCTGGTCCGTGGTAAAGTAAAAACGCGGCGACATGGTGCGTCAGCTCAATCCGATCACCGTGCCGATTCGATCAGCACCGTCACCTGGCATGATGATCACAATCCGCGGCCCTGCGGCCGGGCCGACCCCCTTGGGCGATGAAGGTGGGGCATTGTCAGCGAAACGCAAACCGGTCGGCCTGATCGACCAAGCGCCCTGCCTTGCCAGCAAAGCCATCGTCCGGCGCTCCCTTCCCGGCCCGCCCCCTGTGAGGGCGGATTGTCGTCTCTTTTGGTTCATCACGGTGATTGTATCGTACTGTTATTCCGTCCTGTTGTGTTGCTACAATGACCCCATCCTAACCCGATTCCCGACTCCATGAAGCCCTATCCGTGCTGTGAGACACAAAGCGACCTGACCCGCCTGCCTCCACTGCAAAATACGCCGGGCTATCAGGTCCTCGAAGGCGCACCGCAAACCGCGATCCGGTTCGACAAGGGCAGTGCCACCACTCGTCACAGGCTGGGCATCTGGCAATGTACACCGGGGACCTTCCGATGCATCGAAAAAGCGGACGAACTGCAGACCATTGTGCGTGGCCGGTTGCGGCTTATTCTCGAAGACGGCTCCAGCCATACGTTTGGCCCCGGTGACAGTTTTTATACCCAAAAGGGGGAACAGACCACCTGGCAAATCCTGCAGACAGTGGAAAAAGTGTTCTTCTCGCTTGAGGGAGAAACGCCCACCGACCCGGGATCAAACTGACCGCACATTCGGCAAAGCATGGCGCCGACCTGACCACCCGGAGGTGACGGTCTGCCAATCCCCCTGTGCGGGACCGTCGCGCATGAAATGGGGCGGTCACGACACCACCGTCAAGGCTCACCGTGTCGGTCAAATCCGCTGCCTTGCCGTTCAGTACGCCCCGCCAGGGCACTCACAACCGACACAATATCCTAGCGGCCTGGCGCAGCGTGTCATCCTGCTTGGCAAAACAAAAGCGCACGATTCGGGTGTCGGGGGGCGACTGGTAAAAGGGGGAAAGCGGGATCACGGCAACCCCCTTTTCTTGGGTCATCCACCGGGCAAACTCCATATCGCTCCGGTCGGCTATAGCGTGATAGTCCGCCAACTGGAAAAAAGTCCCGTGGGAAGGCAGCAGGCGGAACCGGGAATCGCTGATCAGCGAGCGAAAGGTGTCCCGTTTGTGCTGATAGAACTGCGACAATTCAAGGTAGTTCTGGGGATGCTGATGCACGAAATCCGCCAGCGCATATTGCATCGGTGTCACCGTGGTGAACACGTTGAACTGGTGTATTTTCCGAAATTCGGTGGTCAACCGGGCCGGTGCGACACAATAGCCGATCTTCCAGCCCGTTGCGTGATAGGTCTTGCCGAAAGAAAACACGGCGAACGCCTTTTGGCTCAATTCCGCCTGTGACAGGACGCTGGCATGTTCCGCCCCATCGAAAATGATATGCTCATAGACCTCGTCGCTCAATATGAAACACCCATAATCCCGGGTGGCCTCGGCCAGTCGGTCGAGGTCACTGTGCCGAAGAATCGTACCGGTCGGGTTATGCGGTGTATTGATGATGATCAATTTGGTTTTGTCCGACAGGGTGTCGCGAAGGGCTTCCCAATCAATACGGTAATCGGGCAGACACAGCGGCAGATGGATCGTTTTTCCGCCGGCCAGCGTAATGGCCGGTTCATACGAATCGTAGGAGGGATCAAAAACGATCACTTCGTCACCCGGTTCCACCACGCAATGAATGGCGCAGAACAACGCTTCGGTCGCCCCACTGGTCACGGTGATCTCCGATTCCGGATCGCGCTGCAACTGCCGTGTGTTTTCGAGTTTTGCGGCAATCGCCTGGCGCAGTTCAGGCACTCCGGCCATCGGCGGATACTGATTCTTCCCCGATCTCAAGTAATGGTTGACCCGCGCCAGTAGCCGGCTGTCAGGCTCGAAATCAGGAAAACCCTGGGACAGATTGATGGCACCATAATCTTGTGCCATCTTCGACATCACGGTAAATATGGTGGTGCCGACATCAGGCAACTTGCTGTTGACGGTCATGTTCATGTCTTTGGTCGTACTCGTCTGGCTCACAGTTCAGGGTCGATGCAACCGGCATCGATGCGCTCATCGGATCACGCCGGGTCCGGCGATATTATCGCATTTCAGTCCCACAATTCGACCGCGCCGACCGGCCTTTGGGTCGGCGGCGTATCGAAGGCCCTGCCCGACGGACCGGTCCGCGCACCCTCTGGCGTGAGGATCAGTATATACGGTTTGCAAATCTCTTTGTACAATGCGCTATCTTCCGGCCCGGACCACCGCGTACCCGCACACCCCCGAGACCATGCGCAGCACACTGACCCCGCACCAATGCGGCCTTGCCTACACCTTCGGCGCCATCGTGACCTGGGGGCTTTTCCCGTTTTATTTCAAACAGCTCGATCAGGTCGATCCGCTCCTCGTCATTGGACACCGCATGTTCTGGGCGGCCGGGTTCATGTTTTTCGTGATGAGCCTGTTAAACCAGTGGGGGGAAGTGAAACGCGGCCTGACAGATCCCCGACTCATCCGGTTCTCGTTGATTAATGCCTCGCTGATCGGGTCGAGCTGGATTCTTTACGTGTGGGCGATTCTCAACAGCCACATTGTGGAAGCGTCACTGGGCTATTACCTGACCCCGATCTTGAGTGTGCTGCTGGGGTTGGTTGTCTTTCGTGAGAAGCTACGTCCACTGCAGGTCCTTGCCGTCGCGCTCGCGGCCAGCGGGGTGTTCAGCATGATTCTCATCAATGGCATCGTTCCGTGGATCGGGATTGCACTCGGCGGGATCTTTGCCCTGTACAGTGCCCTGCGAAAATATGTTGACATACCGCCAATGGCGGGCAGTTTTATCGAATGCCTGCTGCTCGCCCCACCCGGGTTGGGCATCCTGCTTTACCACGGCCTGCCGGCCACGCTGACTCAGGACATTCCGACCCAGGCCCTGCTGATCGGTTCTGGCATCGTCACCATTTTACCGCTGACCTGGTATATCGCCGCGGCAAAATTGATCCCGCTGGCGACGCTGGGCACCTTGTTTTATCTCGCGCCCACGATTGGCTTCTTGTTCGGGGTTTTCGTGTATCAGGAACCGTTCACCATGGCACACGGCGTGATGTTCACGCTGATCCTACTGGGGCTGTCGCTTTATACGATTGATGCCTTTAAAATACAAAATGCCGCGCCCGGTACCGTCTATCCATAAACCGCATCGGGCACTTTGTCCCGATTTGTCTTGAACCATCGGATATCATCATGAAAGTGATCAGCTGGAATGTCAACGGCATCCGCGCCGTGGAAAGAAAGGGCGAACTACAACGGCTGCTGATGGATCAACAGCCGGATATTTTGATGCTGCAGGAAATCAAGGGAAATGTGGATCAGTTTACGCCTTTTCTCACATGCCATCCGGATTATGAACAGCATTACCACAGTGCCGAAAAGAAAGGCTACGCCGGGACCGCCTTGTGGATCCGTCACCGTTATAAAGCCACCTTACATAACGCGACATTCCACACCACCATTCCCGGTGCGCCGAATGCCGACGAAGGCCGAATCTGTCATTTGTCTTTTGACGACAGGCAAACCGGCTGGGACGTGTTTTCGGTCTACTTTCCAAACGGCGGTAAAAGCCACCAGGCGTGGGAGGAGAAACTGGTTTTTTATGATCGAGTGCACGATTACATGAACGCGCTGAGAGAAAAAGGCCGCTGCGTGGTCGTGGGCGGTGACATGAATGTCGCCCATACCGAGATCGATATTGCCCGGCCCAAGGAAAACGATGGCAAGATCGGGTTCCACCCCTCGGAGCGCGCCTGGATGGACCGGCTGATGGCCGATGGCTGGGCGGATGTCTGGCGTTCCTTCAATCCGGGTGTCCCCGATGTCTATTCCTGGTGGCACATGCAAAGCCGGGGCCGCGAAAGGAATGTCGGCTGGCGGATCGACTATTTTTTGATGAACACGCCGGATCTGGTCAACGTGGACAAGGTACGATATCTCGATGCCCAGATGGGTTCCGATCACTGCCCGTTAATGATGACCTTGCGGTGAAATAGCCCAAGTTGGCACTTTGGGGGCCATGGGGCTCGGTATCTGGTTAATGCTGACAATCGGTTACCTGGGGAACTTGAAGATTTTGTGATAAAAATGATTCCTCAGGATGATTCTGTCTGGCCGTATGCCAAAGACTACATACAAAACATTCCCGACAAGAAATTCAGCCCGAACAAGGCGCAAAGGACAAAGCTCTATGCGTGGCTGGCCACCACAAAGGAACCCAGCACAGGGATGGGTTCAGGTATCAACATCGGCGATCTGAAAGTGGATGGCTCGCTCTGCAACACATTTGAAGTCTGGCTCAACAAACTGTTTGGGCAAATTCAGGGAACGCCTGATCCATTGGATTTGCCGGATGACACCAAGCATACAATTTTCAACCCGTTCAGCTCAGTGCTGGTAGCGCTGAGCCCCATAAAGCAGGAACATCAGTGCGATGGCCGCTGAAATCCAGTACACCGGGTTCAGCAGTGTCTCGCTGTTCTCGACCTGCAGTGTGACAATGCCGATCACGCCATACATCAGCGCAATGGTCATCTGGGAGTAATAGCTTTTTAAAACCAGATAGTCATGGGACAGCGTGAGCTTGGCGATATCGTAAAACCGCTTGTTCATGGCCAGGCGGAAAAACGAGGTGCAAAACGTAATCAGCACCAGCATGATAAAGAGCACCTCCAGCATCAACTGGTCGTCGACCATCCCTCTTAATATCCACGAGGCCACGTACAGGAAAACCGCCACCATGTAGACACGCTTGCGACCCAGTCGGTCGATCATGTTCTTGAGCGCATAAAACAGGATCGCAAAGATAACCGCCAGCCCCATCACCAGCAGGCCCAGCGTGTAAAAACTTTCATGGACCAGTAAAAACAACGTGATCACCCAGAAAAAACTTTCCAGAAAGAGGTAAAAGCCGTCGATAATAAAAATCGTCCTGGACGACTCTCCATCCCTGAATTTGAAGATATCCCTGATCGTGATACTGCGGGATTTGAGAAGGGTGTCGGGATATTGGGGTTTGCTGACAGACAGCAGAACAAAACCGGCGACACCGATCAGGACCGACAGGTACAGCAGGTTGACAAAGCTGGACTTCTCGAGCAAAAAACCGCCCATCAGGATACCGATCTGCAAAAGCAGGCCGACGAAAATCTGAAAGTTGCCGTATTTTCTTCCGGAATTGTCGGGTGAAACCTGGTCAAAGAACAGGGCCCGCATGGTCGTCCAGAAGAAACTGTTGTAGACCCCGTAGGTTAATCCGAGCAACAGCAAAATGTCGGTGCTCATTTCGAGATAGTGGACATTGAGCAACAGCGCCGCTTCCAACAGCAGCGACAAGCCGATGATCGTGATCAGTGATACCCTGTGCCGCAGCCGGTCCCAGACCCACATGCCCAGGCAAAAACCGATCCCGCTAAGCGAAATAAACAGGGAAATTTTTCCCAGGTCAAATCCCAGTTTCCACAGATAGACCGGAATATAGAACGGGAAAATGCCGATCAGCAGGGAATGCAGTCCGAGATACTGGTAAAACACCCGTGCGGTATGGGACATCTAGAAAATGTCCCGGTCCGGAATGTCCAGTTGTTCGAGTGCCTTCAGGGCTTCTTCAAAATCATCGACCTGGCCGTATCGGGGGTAGTGATGCATTTTCATGTACGGTCGTGAGTTGACCTCGATAAAAATGCATCGCTGATCCCGGTAACTGACTTCGATCCCCTTTTCAAAAATCACATCGATACCCAGCACATTGGCCCCGAACATTTTCACCACCGCGGTGAACAGATCGCGGTTCTCGTCCGGAATCGTGTGCTGGTCTATACTTTCCACGACACCGCCGGGCGCCAGTGCAACGCGGTGGAACAGCTCGACGTATTGGCCATCCCCGGGGATCGAGTCGAGGCCCAGCCGCTGCTTTTTGAGGTGACGGATCACCGGGTCGCTCTTGGCGATCGGAAAGATCACCGGATGCAGTTTCATCTGCTTGCGCACGGTATTTTCCTGATCAATCAGTTGGCTGATCGTGTCACGTCCGTTGCCGGTCACGAACGGCGGATACCGCCTGATGATCGAAATAAGCCGTTCATTCGAGGTCAATACCCGATAGTTGGCGCCTTTGAGGTACTGTTCGATGACGGTACTGGGCCACCAGGCCTTTGCCCAGAAAATGGCGCGCCACAACGCACGATAACTGTCGATGGGGAAATAGCTTCCCCTGGAATAGCCGCTGACATTGGGCTTGATGACCAAGGGAAACCCATGCTGCTTGGCAAACCGCTGCGCCTTGAAGGGCAAGAAAAAAATCAGCCCCTTGGCATGGGGCACGTTGTGCTTGGCGAAAACAGCCCGTGCCTGCTCTTTTGAACGACATCCCTTCCTCACCGCCAGCGAGTTGTAGTTACTGCAGCCATGCATGTAGCGCTCACTGATCCAACGATAGATCAGTGCATTTAATCTCCTCATAGTCGGGTTCTCAAGTAGTTCAAAATCCGGCTGTTGCGATCGTATAGCATGATCTTGGTAAAAACCGGTTTTTCGGTTCGTGTCCGGTCGCGTGCCTTGGTGAGCCTGGCCATGCACAACATATAGTGCCTGATCGTTTTTCGACGCGCGGCCCGGCGGTATTTCCGGTCCAGCAAATTGATCGGCATCGGCAAGAAGAGGTTGATTTCGATGATGTGGAACTGCCCGGCCACCAACGCATCCATCGAATCGGCGCGGGCACAGACACGTGAGATATAAAACGCGCCAATCTGGCACAGGGAGGCCCATATCTTTTGCTTCTGGTGTGCATTGAACCGGTCGGTCACTTCTTCGTATCGGGTATCCTTATTATATATGCCATTGATCGGATTCTGCTCGCACTCATTCACCGCTTCGGTGACGGTCAGTATCGCATAACGGTTTTTGTCTTCGTGGTGTCGCATCGAGAATATTTCAAATTCCCGTTTCTCCGGCGCCCCCGACTGAATCAGGTAGTTGACCCGTGATGTGGCAATCCGCTTTCGAATGGTCTCCAGCTCGACAGGGGACGCCGCCTTGTAGATGCCCTTTGCATTTTGCCCCCACTCCGGTTTGACAAAAGCCGGATAGCGATCAGGCTGTCGCACCCCGTCATCATAAAACTGCTGCAGTCGCCACCGGTCCGGAATATGCCGGTCGAGGTCGATTTTCGAGAAGATCCCTTCGGTCGCATTGAAATAGGGGGCGTTAAACTGAAAATACTTGCACGGCTTGGTGGCAATCCGGATGCAATACAGGATATAGGTCATCACCATGAACGCGGTCGTTTGCAACCGCGCCCCTTTCCACCGTAACGCTGGCATGGACTCGAAATCTGTAATTTAAGGCCAAAAACCGTTATTGTATGCTGCTGTTGTCAATTCATCCGTGCCTCAAACACCCGATCTGGATTGAGTTCAACGGACAAACAACTCGTCTCATGAAATGCAAGTTCCATTATTTTCCGGTACCGGATAGTCAACAGGATAGCCTGGCATCTGCCCTGTTTTCGATTCCGGCGGCCCGTTGATCCCGTTTTGGATGACGAAACCGGGCCGCTGCGCCGCAAACTTCACCGGCCAGGCGTCATTTTACCGCACAATCCACCGTTCGTCGTAAAAGGTCTTACCGGTTGAGTTTTTCGTTCACGCTGTTCACTTTATCCTGCATCGATTGTTCGCGATCAGTGCGTGTTCCCAGCCGGATAGAGGTGCTGATCCGTGGCGCACCCATCTCGTGCAGCGTCTCGTGACAACGCTTGATCGCCGTCATCACATCGTCCCACTCTCCTTCGATATTGGTGCCATAGGCATGCATGGAAAACTCGATATCCATTGCCTTGAATATTTTCTGACAGGCTGCCACGTGGTTTGAAACGGACAAGCCCACTCCCATGGGGATAATACAAACATCGGCCAGTGCTTTCATCGATTTGCCTCATTCATTGATTCTTCGCGGATGACTCATGACGTGATTATAAACCAACCGTTTTCAGTGATCTGGAACAGATGATCAAACAACAGGGGATCTAGGTCGGTGAGGCGACCCCATCCGTGGTGAACGCCGAAGAAAAAGCCCGTCGGAAAAACAGCCGGTCGATCCTTTCGCCGCGCTGATCATCCCTCCCGTGTCGCCGGCCACCTTTTTCAACACCGAGCCGTATGGCCATGGCGATCATGCGGCAGTCACCGCACGACCGTCAACTTTCCGGTTGAAGATCGAACAATGCAATCTCGTTCATTGATCCCAACCGCATCAACGGGCCCCAGGTGCCCGTTCCGGAAGAAACATAAAGCCGGCCCCGGTCTTCGACGAAAAGCCCCCTGATTCTTTTGAACTGCTGTTTGACCAACAGATTAAACGGAAAAATCTGTCCATTGTGGGTATGTCCCGACAGCATCAGATCAATGCCGTTTTGCAGTGCCGACGTCCACCCGACCGGTCGGTGATAAAGCAAAATCTGATAGCTGTCTTCCTCGGTTTCAATCAGGGGCAACATCTTCGCCACTTGATTCCGGTGATCCGAATCATCAATACCGATAAACGACAATTCGCCTTCTCTGGCCATTGTCTGCCTCAGCGTTGTGATGCCCAACCGCGTCATCATATCCAGAATTTTCGGCAGGTCAGCGTATCGCTCGTGATTGCCGATACTGAAATACGTTTTGGCGTTGAGATTTTCCAATGCCGCCAGTGCCTCATAGTCCACTGAGCTGCTGTCAACCAGATCACCGGTGATCACCACAAAGTCCGGCTCCAATGCATTGAGCTTGTTGACGATGCGGCGCATAAACCCGCCCTGTCTGGAACCGATATGCACGTCACTGATCTGGGCGATCCGATAACGGCGGGAGATTTTTTTCGATGGGATGACTTGATGTTTGACCGTCAGGTGATGGGAAATGACGATCGCCAAGCTCACCAGGATAAGGCCGGTCGCGAGAACCCCCTGAACAAGGCTTCGATCATCAATCGGCAATACCAGGCGGACCCCTTCGGCCACCACAGTCAGGGTCGACAGAATAAAACTGGCCCCCATCCAGTGAACCACGATATAGCGAATAATCATATTGGGGCCCCTGAACGAATACCATAATCCCACCGTGCCCAGCAACCACACGACCATCACCTCAACTAAACCAAAGCTTGCGTGCAGCTCATACCATTGCGCCAGGCGCAACCAGGGATAGGCGAACACATAAAAACAGGCCAGCGGAAACAGGACATTGAACCAGCGCCTCACTCGATTCACCTTGCTTGCCATACGATCAGAAAAAAGCGTGTTGTCTCCGTTTCGATTTTCATTGCCGACGCGGTCGGCCCTTTGCCTCCCGTTGCAAAAGGCCGGACGGTGCCGATGACAGCACACAGGGGGAAAGCCGCTTCCCCGCAAAGCCAAGTCCAGCGACACCGCACAGTGCATCCCGCAGCCCGCTTCACCGATGGCGGGAAAACAACTGTAACATATTTATCACGACCGATATTCATTATAATCCCCTCCCCAGCCCATCACAGGAGGCAACACAGTGACCGGCGAGAACAAGCTGCGAAAGACCAAAGTCATCGCGACAATCGGGCCATCGTGTGATTCGGTTGAAACGCTGTGCGACATGATTGATGCGGGGATGAATGTGGCCCGTCTGAACATGTCACACGGCGATGCGCAGTCACACGCCCTGACACTGGCCCGTATTCGCCAGGCCGCCAAAACGAGGCACCGCAGCGTTGCGGTCATGCTGGATACGCGGGGTCGTGAAATCCGCACCGGGCCGCTCAAAAAAGACAAGGTTCTGTTGGAGCGGCATCAATGGTTTACCCTGTATGGAGAGGAACGGCTGGGCGATGAAAATGGCGTTTTTACTACCCATCGTCACCTGCATCGACACGTCAACAAGGGAGACCGGATCCTGATTGACGATGGTCTACTGGAACTGATTGTCGATCAAACCGAAAAACCGAATGTCATTTGCCGGGTCGAATGTGGCGGCATCTTGCGCAACAGCAAGGGGGTCAACTTGCCCGACAACGAATCCGCGTTCAGTGACATCCTGTCGAATGACCGCCAGGAAGTCGAATTCGCAGCCCATCATCCGGTCGAATACATTGCCGCCTCCTTTATCCGCAACGCCAGTGACATTATCACCCTGAGAAACCAGTTAAGGCAAAACGGGGTTGATATTCCGATCATCGCCAAGATAGAACATCGAGCGGCCGTTGAGAATCTGAACAGTATTGTCGCTGCCGCAGACGGCGTCATGGTGGCCCGGGGTGATCTTGGTGTTGAACTGGACATGGGAGAAGGTCCCACCATCCAAAAACAGATTATCCGCAGCACCGTTTCCCAGGGCAAACCGGTGATCACCGCGACCCAGATGCTGGATTCGATGGAACGCAATCCCCGCCCCACCCGCGCGGAAGTCAGCGATGTCGCCAATGCGATCTTTGACGGCACGTCGGCGGTCATGTTATCCGGGGAAACCGCCACCGGACGACGCCCGGTCGAAGCGATTCAAACCATGGTGCGCATCGCACGACACGCTGAAACGGGCTTGAGAAAGTACGGTTATCTGCAGCAGATTGAACCGAATCCGTCCAACGAGGTCACCGAAGCGGTTGCCCAGGCATCAATTACCATGGCCAACCATCTCAATGCTGCCGCGATCATCGCGCTGACCGAAACGGGCTTCACCTCCCGGCTGGTTTCCAAGTACCGCCCGGACTGCCCTATCTTGGCGGTCACCTCCTCGATCGAGGTGGTGACCCGTCTTGCGATGAACTGGGGGGTGCTGGCGCTGCATTATACCGGGAGCGGCTCTGACGACGACAAGATTTCCTTCGCCACCGACCAGGCGAAAAAAGCCGGTTATATCAAGCATAACGATTTATTGATCATGACCGCGGGCAGTTCGAGGCAAGCGGGCAGCACCGACCTGATACGGGTACTCAGGGTGCCGTGATCCGGTTGATCCGACCTCGCCGGTTGACCGGCAAAGCGTACCGTCCGCCAGGGGGCGGCCCCGTCTAACGCTTGCCCGGTGGTTTGGCGGCTTCCTCCGCGTTGAGATGAACCGTCCTTGTCGGAAAGGCGCATTGAGCGCCGTGTGATTCGATGATTTCCAGTATCTGCAGCAGCACCTCCTGCTTGACCTGTGTATAGGCCGCCCACTTCGTCGTTTTGGTAAAGCAGTAAATAAAAAAGTCCAATGACGAATCTGCAAAGCGGGTGAAATTCACCATCAATGTCTGGTTCTGTTCGATCTCGGGATGATTGCGAAGATAGCTTGTGACCTCGGTGACAATGTTGCGCATCGCGCTGGCATCTTCATACCGTATTCCGATCACTTCATAGATCTTTCGATTGTCCATCCTTGACGGATTTTCAATCGTGATCGTGGAAAAACTGGCATTCGGCACATACAGCGGGCGACTGTCAAAATTCCGGATTCGGGTCATCCGCCAACCGATCACTTCGACGGTCCCTTCGATCTTGCGGTCCGGAGAACGGATCCAGTCTCCCACTGAAAAGGGACGATCAAGGTAAATCATCAGCCCCCCGAAAAAGTTTGACAGCAGGTCTTTTGCCGCAAATCCGATCGCAATACCGCCCACCCCGCCAAACGTCAACACGCCGGTGATACCGATGCCCATGGTTTGCAGTATCACCAGGCTCGCGGTAATGATGACCGCCAGTCGAATCAGTTTGGCGATGGCCTCTACCGCGGTCTGATCAACCGGTTCCCCCTTTTGCGTTCTTGTGTCGACAACGGTTTTTTCAAACCGCTTGATAAAGCGGGTAAAAAACCAAGCGATGGCAATCACAATTCCGACATCCCGGATAACGCTGATGTCACCGATAAACGCACTCTGGGTGTCTGTCTGGATAATCTCGATACAAAGATTCAATCCCATTACCCAGATCAACAATCTCAACGGAGAACCGATACTGGTGACGAAGACATCATCCCAGGTATTGGCCGTTGACTGCGCTTTCGCCCTGAGCCGACTCAAAAGCACTCGGCTCACCAGACTGACAACGAGTGTGGCACAGACCACGATAAAGACCTTGATCACCCAGGACTCAAGACCGGGGACACTTAACCACTGACTGATATTTGACATATTGGCTCTGTTCGGGGACAGAAATTAGGAAACTGACCGACTATGATAATCGATTATGATTGCATGGACTACGCCATAACAGGTCACCAAAGGACCCCACCACGCATCGAGTCCGCGGTTTGGTTTGACTTATTAAAACCAGTTTACTAGACCAGTCTTAATATTGGGGAATAAAACATGCCTGAAGAAATCGGCTCCTACGTAGCCAAAACCAAATTGGCTGAACTGCTCCGCCGGGTCGAAGCGGGGGAGTCTTTTACAATCACCAATCGGGGGAAACCCGTTGCCGATGTCGTCCCCTGTCGGGCTGACCACCGTTCAAAGACCCAAGCTGCGATTGACAACATTTTGGCTGCCAAGAAACACCCGGTATCTGATGACACCTTGATCGCGCTTAGGAATGCGGGTCGCAAATGAGCAAGTGCGTGCTCGACAGTTCGGTAGCGATGCGTTGGCTGTTAGCGAGCCAGAAAAGCATTGATCAACTGTATGTCGAAGCCGTTTTGTAAAGCCTGGTCGACATTGAGGCGATAGAAGGGAGTCACTTGCCAGCAGTCTTCATCGTCTTGCACAAATGACCCGTTTCTGCTGTGATCGTCCTGGTTGGCTGCGAATAAATTAAAGACCGCTCGGTGGAATTGCAACTGACCGGCACGGGGCACTTTGCACCATTGACGGCTGGCTTTAATCAGCTCGACATAATCCAAGCTTGGCGTGCGAAAATCCGCATCCAATAAACCACAAGCACTGTGCAGGTAAAATACCGTGCTGACGGGAGAATCGGTTTTGTCGGGAAACCGGTTCACAGTGACTTCTGATGTCGTTTAGAATGACCCGTATACTATATGATGCACCAGCAAGTCCGCCGTTTTTGTCCCATTTTCTATCGTGGAGATAACTCGTTTGCACAACGAAGCACTGACCGCACTATCATCCATCGAAGGCTTTAGTCAGCTCGACCCCCACTCGATCACCAGCCAACGACTCGGTGGACTGACCAATCGCAACTACCGGATCGACTGCGAGCATGGCCGTTATGTATTGCGGCTCGCAGGCGACGGAACCAATCAGTATATCGACCGTAAAACCGAATATTACAATGCATCGATTGCCTCCGAGGCCGGGGTCAATGCCGAAATCATTTATTTCAATGACGACGACGGCACCATGGTCTGTCGCTATATCGATCAGGCCGTGACGCTGGATATCGAAAAATTCCGCGATGCCGGCGTCCTGGCGCGAACCGGGCGGGCCTTTCGGCAATTGCATGACTGTCAAAAGGCCTTCCGGGGACAGTTTGAATTGTTCCAGCAGATTGACCAGTATCGTGCCGTGCTCAATAAACTGAATGCCGAATTGCCGGCCGGCTACGAAGACATACAGCATGATGCCGAGCGGGTCCGCGACGTCCTTTCCCTGCACACCCTGCCCAATACGCCCTGCCACTGCGACCCGATGGTTGAAAACTGCATTGATGATGGGGAAAGGGTCTACATTATTGATTTTGAATATGCCGGGAACAATGATCCGATGTGGGACCTCGGTGACCTGTCCGTCGAAGGCCATTTCAGTGATGAACAGGATAACCGGTTGATGACCGCCTATTTCGGCCGGGAACCCAGCCGGTTCGACCGCGGCAGAATGATCCTGTACAAGGCGATGTGTGACCTGTTATGGACCTTGTGGGGGGTGGTGCAGCATGCCAATGGCAATCCGGCCGAGGATTTTTGGGCCTATGCCGTCGAAAGACTGGATCGATGCCGGGCACTGATGGGCCAGGATCATTTCGCACGGCACCTGGAATCCGTTCGACGCGGGCCGGGCAGATGACCCTGAAGCCCGTTTCGCCAACCCCGCTGGACCTGACCCAATATACGACCGCCGCCATCTTGCATTACCAGGCCATCTTCGGCGAGGATTTCGTGAGCCCGGGGGGACAGGCCATGGCCATTGAGTTGATCGAACAGCTCGACCTGCCACCCCGCTCGACCGTGCTGGACGTGGGTTGTGGATTGGGTGGCAGCGCTTTTGTGATGGCCAGGCGGTACGGGTTCGCGGTCGAGGGCATTGACCTGTCTTGCAACATGCTCGCTCTGGCGCAACGAAAACTGGAAACCTATGGGCTCGAAGACCGCGTGACGTTGCACCATCAGGACTGTCTTGAGTGGGACAAGCCGGCGCACTATCACGGGATCTACAGTCGTGACGTGTTTTTGCACATCCATGACAAGGCCCGGTTGTTCCGTGTCCTGAAATCCCTCCTGAAAGTCGGCGGAAAGCTGCTGTTCACCGATTATTGCTGCGGCCATCGGCCCTGGGGAGTGGGTTTTTCGCACTACGTGGCCCGTCGGAACTATGACCTGCACACGGTGCCTGACTATGGCGAAATGCTGGTACAGGCCGGATTCAGGGCCGTCAGCAGTCATGACATAACCGATCGATTGATCCATTTCCTGCACCAGGAACTCGACCGCATGCCGGCGTTGGATATCCGTCCCTCAACGCGAAAACAGCTCGAACACAACTGGTGGAAAAAGCTGTCTCAAGCACAAAGGGGCGACCATCGCTGGGGGCTGTTCAGCGCAACCAGGGCCTCATGACACAATGCAGCCTGGCACGCCTTGCATTGGGTCCAGGGCGGATGCATTGCATTGTGTCCGACGGTTCGCCCGTCTTGTGAGTGTCCGTCGTTGAGCGGCAGCCAGCACCTCACCTTTGCCGGTCTGTTCTTTGTCCAGACCTTCTCGAGGGGCATTCTTCTTTCGGTCATCCCGTTACAGGCATTATCGCTGCTGGGTACCGCGCAACGCACCAGCATCCTGTTTTTTGCGGTCAGTGTCGGCGGCATCCTCGCGGCACTGGTCATGCCCGTGCTTATCCGTAAGGTCGGCAATCACTCTGCCTTTCTGGTCAGCTGTCTCGCCATGCTGGTTTCGGCGGTGCTGCTGTCGTTCGAAGACGAATGGGTCTTTTCGATCGGTCTCTTTATTCATACGTTTTCGATTGCCGGCGGCGAGGTCTCGTTGACCCTGTATGTCCTTGCGCGGATCGCGCGGGGGCAACTGACCGCGTTTGAACCGCTTCGTGTGTTTGCCAGTGTTCTGGCACTGACCATTGGCCCCTTTCTCGGCGTGTTTCTTGAACAACGCGGGGGCCACGCTCTTCCCTTCCTGATTTGTGCCGTCTTTGCGGTGCTGGCGGTCGCTTATTTTCGGCTGCTTGGGTTGCATCGTGTGCAACTTCCCGTCTCGCATTCCTATGACACCAATCCGCTGCGGTTCCTGCAGCGCTATATACGCCAACCCCGGTTACGGCTGGCCTACGGACTCATCCTCGCCAGATCCTGCTGGTGGACGATGTTCGTGATCTATGTCCCGATTTATGCCACCCAGTTCGGGCTGGGGGAATTGACCGGGGCAGCCATCGTTTCTGTCGGGACGGCATGGACCCTGACCGTTCCCTTCTGGGGCTGGGTCGGCAGACGCTACGGCGTCAAGCGATTGCTTCGCTGGGGCTTCAGTCTGACCAGCGTACTCTCGTTGTCCGTTTATCTCTATACCTCCGTCCCCCTGCTGGCCTCCGTCCTGCTGGTTATCACCGCGCTGGGGGCCACCATGCTCGACGGGATCGGCAATGTATTGTTCTATCGCGCGGTGCGCGGCAGGGAACGGTCTGAAATGACCGCGGTATTTGCCACCTACCGCGATGTCAGCCAGCTTGCCACCCCGGGTTTATATGCCGTGCTGTTGAATTTTTTCACGTTGCCGATTGTGTTTTTAAGCGCGTCTGTGTGGATGATGACCGCTGCCTGGTTCTGCCGTTATGTGCCGAAACAGATGCGCTGATCTGACCGATCGATTAAAACACGGCAGTACACCGGCTGGCTCAATCGTCGCATGGGCATCCCTGCATGGACCGGAAACTATCAATTTTTCGAATACTGATAGTTCATGCTATGATACATGATCAATAAGACATGAAATTGATCGTTTTCCAATGCCATGAAAAGACCCAAAAATGCGCCAACCCTGCAGGATGTCATGGTAAATGAGGATTTGAATCAGCTGTTTTCGCTACCGCATACAGTCACATTGCCTACTGTCAATGGGAAGTACCTGCACTGGTCCGAATTACAGTACAGGGACCCGCCTGAGGGCTTGAACCATGCGCGTTGGTGGGGAGCGATCAAGCTGGCTCGCTTGCGACCGAGGAAGGTGCTTCCCCTAAAAGATGCCAATGGGGGAAATTTCAGTTTCAGCATGCCCGACCCGGTTATCGAAATGTTGCACAAAATCGATGGCCAAGCCACGGGCCGGGTCGCCGTTGCAGATCAAGTGACCAAGCCAGAGACAAGGAATCGCTATATCGTGAGTTCACTGATCGAAGAGGCCATCAAGTCCAGTCAACTAGAGGGTGCCTCCACCTCAAGAAAGGTGGCTTCAAATATGCTGCGATCCGGTCGCAAGCCCAAGGATCAATGTGAGCAAATGATACTCAACAACTACCTTGTCATGAATCTTGTCAGGAAAATCAAGGACGAAAAACTGACCCCCGAACTGGTTTTTCGTCTGCACAAGGTGATGACCGACCGGACACTGGAACACACCGACTCGGCCGGAAGACTGCAAACCAGTGCGGATGCGAGAATCGGTGTTTATGATGCCAAGAGCGGCAAGAAATTACACACACCACCCCCCGCAGATCAACTGCCTCATCGTCTCGACGCGTTATGTGCCTTCGCGAATGCAGAACATACCGGTTCCCATTTTATCCATCCGATCATTCAGGCAATCATACTGCATTTTTGGATTGGCTTTGATCATCCGTTTGAAGACGGGAATGGGCGATTGGCGCGCGCCTTATTCTACTGGTCGATGCTCAAACAAAAATATGGGTTGTTTGAGTTGATATCCATATCAAGCAATATAAAAAAAGCGCCCGCAAAGTATGGCTATGCGTACCTATACTCGGAAACAGATGAAAATGACTTGACGTATTTTATTCTCCAGCAGTTGGAAGTGATCATTGCATCAATTGCGGATTTTGAAAAATATTTGAATGAAAAAATAAAACAAGTCAGTTTACTGGAGAAAAAACTGAAACATGTCGGCACATTCAATCATCGACAACTGGCCTTACTGAGTCACGCGATCCGTGGCAAACGCGATGGATATACGTTCGAATCACATAAAAGAAGCCATGGCATTGCCTACGCTACCGCACGTGCCGATCTGCTTGATCTGGCGACCCATGAATTGCTTTTTGTGGGGAGTAAAAAAAGTAAGGCGACTTGGTTTTATCCCGCAGACAACCTGGGGGAAAGGATTCGTGACATCCGTTCGTAGCAAAGCGCGGTGGTTTCGGTTTGAGGCACAACACCGGTCACCGATACCACCGCCTTTCATCGTGGTGCACCTGGTGGACAGCTCATGACTGCGCGAGCGAACCGAACAACGGTCTTTGACCGCAAAGGCCTGTCTGGCCCGGCGTTGCGCACGTTCTTTGGGATCGCGGCACTCTGAAATCTCTCAACCGGCGAACAGATGACCCTGCTTGGGCTGATAGCCCGCTCGACCTTCTTCAAGTGGAAAAACAACCCGAACACGGTGCTGCCAGCGGATACGCTGGCGCGCATTTCCTGCCTCCTGGGCATCTACAAAGCGCTTCAGCTTCTGCTGCCCGACCAACAGGCCGCCGATGAATGGGTGAGGCGTTCAAACACGGCGCCACCCTTCAGTGGTCGGTCGGCGCTTGACCGGATGTTGTCCAGCCAGGTGGCCGACCTCTTTGCCGTTCGCCAGTATCTGGACACGCAACGAGACAGCGGATGATGACATTGCCGCGGGTCCACCTCGAAGAGAAACCGTGACACCCGGGGCATCCCCCAAACCGGCCGATGAACTTCCACCGGGTGTATTCCATCTAAATGCGTGATCTGATTTCAACCGTATTGCCTTCCGGGTCCTTGAGATAGATCGATTTGCCGAATCCCTGTGCGCCATATCTTTGGGCAAAATCGGTCACTTCAATACCATGGCCTTGCAGGTGTTTCTTGATTTCAGCCTCAGTAATCGGCTTGAGCTGCAAACAGAAATGATCCAGATTGTTCCCGGTTCCCGTTGGCGCATCCCCGCCTTTTTGTCCCAACGCGCTGCCCACAGTGACCAGGTCGATCAGTGCATTGCCGGCTCTAAGCTGCGTCAGTCCGATGTCGGGACCGGTCTGCCGTTCAACCACACATCCCAGCACATCACAATAAAATGCCAGCATCGCTTCGCGTTTGGTTGTCCGTAAAACGAGGTGGTCAATACCGGCTATTTCAAACACAATGCGTCTTGCCAACCCAAGTCATTTGTACCGTGTGTCTCATTATAGCCGCATCGGCCCGGTGAGCACCATCAAACCGTATCGCTCATGCCCTCGTGTCCGGCGGTCTTTGTACGGACCGTCCGAAGACATTGTCCAAGCGGGCCAAACGACCCGTGGGGCGAAACAAGCCCAGTGTTCGAACAACCGACCCGTCGCCTGCTGACACAATGGGACGAATCCGATGGCCTCATGATTGATCGGCGCGCTGTTTCCACAAGGCATAGCCCCCATCAAGGCTGTACGTTTCTGCAAAGCCCTGCTGATGAAAATACTCCGCCGCCCCCTTGCTCATGTTGCCATGATAACAGCAGACGATCAGCGGCAACCCGCGATCCACACTGTCGATAAACTGCTGAACACTTTGCTGGTCAACATGCCGTGCGTTGCCAATATGGCCCGCCTCGAAACTCGCCCTGTCGCGGATATCAACGACCTGCGCCTGTCGCGTCCGGATAAGGACATCGGCCTGTTCAATATCGATACAAGAAAAACTCATGTCTGTGGCCCCCGTTGACGTCGCTACCGTGTTTGCTTGTGCCGTGGCAACCGATTGCGCTCCGCACTAGTGTGGCGGAATCAGCACCAGTTTGCCGACATGCCGTTTGGCAAGAAAATCCTGTTGTGCCTGCACAATGTCGCCAAGCGGATAGGTTTTCGCCACCACGGGATTGATTTCACCGGCTTCGATATAGCGAACCAGGCTTTCAAAGACACAGTCGTCCTGAAAGGTGCAGCCAAAGAATGTCAGGTCCTTGAGATAGAGCGTGCGCATATCCAGTTCAACCATCGGGCCGGCAATCGCCCCGGCGGTCACATAACGGCCGCCACATTTTAGCACTTCAACCAGCTGGTACCATTGATCGCCAACCACCAGGTCGACCACCACATCGATGCAGTTCTCCCCGAGCACGGCAGTGATATTGTCACCGCGGGCAATGACCTGGTCGGCCCCCAGGGTCGCGACCTCCGCACACTTGCTGCGACCCGCAATCGCGATCACGGTGGCACCGCGTCGTTTGCAAAGCTGTATCGCCGCACTCCCCACCCCACCGGACGCGCCGGTGATCAACACCGTCTCTTTGGCCACGCCGGCTCTTTGCACCATGCCTTCTGCCGTCGAATAGGCACAGGGAATCGAGGCGAGCGCCGCGTCCGTCCAGTCGCAGTCTATCTTGTAGGTATCCCGGTCGGGGGCTGTCGCAAACTGCGCGAAGGCCCCATCCGTCTCCGAGCCGAATGTCCAGCATTCATACGGCCGAAAATCACTGTAACTGCGCATCATGCTGCGAACCAGCACCCGTTCACCGAGGCGCTTCGCGCTGACCCCTTCACCGACCGCAACGATACGGCCGCAACAGTCGGCACCCTGTATGCGGGGGAAATGCAATGGCTCACCGGTCCAGCTGCCGTCGGTATCCACGCAGTCGCCATGGCCGGCCGAGCCGCCCTGCCCGGTGGCCGAGGTGACCGCCTTGGAATACCACCCGGTTCGGGTATTGACATCGGTATTGTTCACCCCGGCCGCCATCACCTGGATCAGCACATGTCCTTTTCGCAAGGCGGGCACCGGGACATCATTTCGATAGTCGAGCTTTTCCAGCCCGCCATGCCCTGTCAGCAGGACAGCGGACATTGTTTGTGGTATGTGCATGGCGTTATTGGCTGAGCTGAGTGGCGACCCACTGGTGAAAATGATGGGTCGGTGTGTCCATGACGGGGGAAAACACCCCGCCCTGATAACCGGGGGATTGGCGCCCCCGCTGCATTCCCTCGACCGCCGACACGTCCTCCTGAAAAACCGTTTTCCATGACGCCAGCACCGACTGACGGCACGGCGCGTACGTCTCCTTGAGCGAGGCCTTGCCGACATAATACACCCGAAGGTGTTCGATCGTCCTGTTTTCCGACACCGGCTCAAGCACCATCACAAAGGCATGATCGGCCTGGATGCCCAACAGTACATTCGGATAAAACGAGACATATTCGGCTTCCTTGAGCCGGTTTCGGGGCCAGTCGGGAAAGGTCGGCAAGGTGGTCCCCGTCTCCCGGGACAGGGTGTACGCCAGGCTGCCCTGTCCGGCAAACCGGTCTTCGATCATGATGTGGTAATGGTCTTCGAGCCGGGAATACCGATTGAGCCCGGGATGGAGAAAGGGCAGGTGGTAGCTCTCACAATAGTTTTCCACGGCCAGTTTCCAGTTGCTGGCAACCTCGACCGTCAGCTCGCTTTCGTGCTTCGCACGATACAGCTCGGCCAATCCGTTCTGTCCGATAAAACGATCCCACCGATGGCGCAACGGCGCGATATAGTCGGAAAACGCAGGGGCCTCACCAGAGAGGTTGATAAAGATCACATCCATCCAGACCACATGTCGCACCGGTTTCAGCCCATGCTGTCCACGGTCAAAACCGGCCAGTGCATGTTGGTCCACGCCACCGATATGCGGTGTTGCTTTCAACCGGCCCCCAAGGTCATAACTCCACGAATGATAGGGACAGCGAATCAGTGCCGGCGATGCGCCTTGTTGTTCCACCAGCAGGTGGCCGCGGTGACTGCACACATTGTGAAAGACATGAATCCGATCATCTTTCGAACGCGTCACCAACAGCGGCAGCCCCAGAAACTGGAGCGGTTTGACGTAACCGGGCGTTGGCAGGTCACTGGCAAAGCCGATGCCTGTCCAGTTTTTTCCGAGCACCTGGTTCAACTCATGGGCAAAATAGTCCCGGTTGACGTAGGTTTCGTTGGGCAGTCCCCTAGCCTGTTCAATGGGTCTGAGAACCCGATCCACCGACACCGGACAGGCGGAATTCATCGACTTGTTTACCACCACTCACCTCTGCAATTGAATTACTGTGTCCCCCCACGGGCATTCGTGCGTTGCCGCTAAATCAACGGGCGGTCGCGGTCCATTTTCAACGAGTGAATCCGCCGCAACGATCCCGCCGTGGTACGCATCCAACCCGGGTGCAGATCGTCATGGATTGCGCACCAAGGGCAATGTAGCACAACCATTCAGTGCAACAAAAGCACTATCCGGGACGATTGCCCGGATTCTTGGGGTCGCGGTTCATCAGGCAACCGGATCCACTCGTAACCGATCGACCATTCGGATCGAATCGGATCCCCGTTCGGGACAGGGCCAATGATTCGAAGCAATCGCTCCAAACCGTCATCCGGAACGATCGTGATTCTGCGGTAAACACCGCTTGCGATGAGCCATGCGTCTTGCTTTCGATCCCCTGTGCCTGGCGTCACTGAAACGATACCGGGGGGATCAGGATGAGTCCTCTGCGCTTTTGTGCGTCCCCATCGCGAACGACCCGTTTTTGTTGTCTGGGCGATCGGCTTGTGGCACCGCCGTGCGGTTCAGATTCAGGCTCATGTCACGTTGGACCACGGTGCCTATTTGCCCCCCAAGCCCGTCTGATTTATGATGTCGATGTTGTTTTTTCACGCATCGGGAGACCGATATTGGTCGAGCATTTCTACATCGTTGCAAAGGAATACGGACATGGCAATAGGCTGTTGCCGACCTGGACGGCTCAGGGCAGGGCGCATTTTATCTTCAGCCAGTGTGCACCCGAACCGTATCGCCAGGACCTGGCGGCATTGCCCGGTGGATTCATTCTTCATGATGTGCTCTCACATGATGAATGTGATCAATTTGTCAGGATCACGGAACAACTCGGGTATCATGCCGATTCGCCGGTGTCACTGTCACACGATATTCGTCATAATGACAACTTGAACTGGGTCGTTGATGAACATATAGACCTCACCATCTGGTCGCGGTGCAAGGCACTGGTGCCGCAGACAACCGACGGACAGGCCCTTGGCCTTAACGCCCGCTTCCGGTTCTACCGCTATCGGGCCGGCGATTTCTTCAAGCCGCATACGGACGGGGCTTGGCCGGGCAGCCGTGTGCTTGACCGTCGGCTACAGCATGATGCGTATGGTGACCGACTCAGTCAATTCAGTTTCCTGTTGTTCTTGAGTGATCACTACCAAGGTGGCCGCACCCTGTTCTTTACCGATAAGGGTTCCGAGGCAATACCCTTGCCCGTCAAAACCCCCAAAGGCGCCGCGTTGTGTTTTCCGCACGGGTCTCATCCGTGGCATTGTCTCCATGCCGGAGAGCGGGTGGAAAAGGGAACCAAGTACATCATACGAACGGACATTCTCTATCCGCTCCCTTGTTGAAGGGGCCGGCGCAGGGCGGGGCCGTGTCCCTGGTACCGGCCCGCTGGCCCGGCCTCACGCGCAACCGGTTATCCAAACCATCCCGTGGCATGGATTCCGAGGGCCGCAAGCCGCCCATCCGATGCAGGCGGCCTGTTTGCGCGGACGCGCTTAGCGCCCCTCGCGGCGCAGGGAAGCGGGGGTGAAGTCCCGTGACTCCATATCGTTGTCCCAAGTGCACATCGGATATTCGTTATCCAGCCCATAGGCCAGATAGCGCCCGGCCTGTATGTCAGTGTGGACTTCCAGGGTCGGCCACATCAGCGGCATCTCGTAATAGTTGATCAGATGGGCTTCCGACAGCCGCCAAAACTCATCCCGGGTATCATAAAGATCGGCCACCAGGATTTGCCACGAATCCTCATCGATATAAAAGGTACGCCGCTTGTAGATGTGGGATGCACCGTCCTTCAAGGTGGCCTCCACGACCCAGACCCGGTGCACTTCATATCGCAGAAATTCGGGATTGACATGCAGCGGGCTGAGGATGTCGGCGAACACCAGCGCATCGCTGTGCAGCTTGTATGAGTTGTAGGGGACAACCAGCTCGCGCTTGCCCACCAGCGTCCAGTCGTAGCGGTCGATCGCCCCATTGAACATGTCCAGCTGGTCTGCCGTGCGCAAGCCGTCGGAAACGGTGCCCGGATTGTCATAGGCGACATTCGGTGCCCGTCGGACCCGACGCTGGCCGGGATTGTAGGTCCACGCACTACGCGGCTCGCGAACCTGGTTCATGGTTTCATGCACCAGCAGGATATCCCCTGCAAGTCGCGCCGGCGCAAGGGAGGTCGACTTGTACAATATCATCGTATTGCCCAGTTCCTGGGTTGTCATGCCGGGCAAAGAATAGCGCAATTCGGCTTCCAGTCGCTGTTTGACCACCGTGTAGTCGCCACTGCGGGTGACCGCCGCCGAGCCGAGCGTACACGACAATGTCTCGCCACGATATCGCAGCAAGTGATTCCAGATCACCTCCAGGCCGTTCTGCGGGATCGGGAAAGGGATGCCGATCACGGCATCGGCCACCCCATTGCCCTCATCGACCAGTTTCGCCGTGGCAGCGACTTCACGGGTTGCATCATAGATCCGTTGCGGATAAGAGGCGCTGCGCCGGGTCGGATAAACCGGCATGCGGAAGGAGGGATACAGCTCCAGTATCCGCTGGTGACCGACCGACAGCCGATCGCGATAGGTGTTCACATTGGACGCGTCAATGACAAACAACGGCTGGTCCGCACTGAACGGGTCACGGTGATGTTCACCCACCTGATAACCTGCGGGCGGTTCGGTGATCCCGCCGGTCCATGCCGGGATGGAGCCCTCGGCATTGCCGGCCCGCTCGCCGCCGAGCGGGGTCAGGTCGACACCCAGCCGGGCCGCCTGATCCGCGGTCACCCCGGCCACGGCCTGGGAGAGCAGCAGACTGCCCAGCAGGCAGGCTGCCGTGATGCGAAACAGGGTCGCGCGGGTGAAGTCAGTCGTGTTCATGGTGTGCGCCCTCAAAAGGAATACTTGACGGATAGCGAGAGGAAATCACGATCGCTCAGTTCGTTGCCCTCACCGGCGTACTGGGTATAACCGAAATTGCCTTGCCAGCGACTCAGGTAGTCGGCCTGCAATCCAACGGTGAGCGCGGTCCGGCCCTCCACGAACGGGCCGATGGGTGACGGGCTGTTGCCGCTGACATCATGCAGAAACTGCAGATACGGGTACAGGTTGACCGAGCCAACCGCATTGTAGTAGTCGAGCCGTGCAGCGACCCGATACCCCCATGAGGTCGCATCCGCATCGGAGGCCCACTTTTCAAAGACATTTGCGGATGCCGCCAGGGTGCCGCCCGCCGGACTTTCCAGAAACACCTCGGGCATGTCATGGACATGCAGCAACGCCGCTTCGGCCACGAACACCAGGCCGTCTGCCCCCAGACGGGGGCCGAAAAGACGGGTCGCAGTGGCCTGCACCTGGCTCACTTTGCGCTCAACATAGCCCGGGACGGTGCGCGGCTGGTAACCCTGCAGGGAGGCCGGACCGACTGTCAGCGCCGTCACGATCGGCGCAAGACCCCGGACAAACAAGAACCGCTCGGCGATCTGCAACGGGGCATTGGGGCGCAGCGAGTACTCGCCCTGGAGCGCCCAGCCGGAAGTCCCCAGCACGGTGTTGAAACTCACCCCGAAAAGCTGAATGTCCTCGGGATATTCAATGAAATAGGATCCGGAATCCCCCGCCCGGTCAAGATACCGATCGATCGCCAGTGCGCTGGCAATATTCGAGAGACCCTGATGGATCGCCGCGCCCGCCTGTGCCGGGGGGAGCTGGCCGGCCTGGACCTGCGCCCGCACCTGGCTGGCCACGGCCTGGGCTGTTCTCGAGCCCGGCGTCCCTACCGCGCCGGCGGCCGCAAGGCCCGTAGAGAGGGCCTGCAAAGAGGACGTCCGGGCAGAGACCACGGGCAGGCGGCTGTGGTAGTTGATAAAGTAGAAACCAAACTCGGTGTTGTTCAGATCCTCGGCGAAATGACGCAGCGCCAGCCCATACTGCCCCCCGTTCTCCGGTCTGTTATCCGGGGCGCGCAATGCACTGGCAAAATCATGGTCAACCAGTGGCTGACCCCGCTGGGGGCGAAATTGTGCGGCGGGGCAGGGGCTGGCGCCCAGCGCCAGCGGCAGTTGCGCGATGGCCCCCAGGTCACAATTGATCATGGCGGTCAGGCCGGCGCCAAACCCAAACCCCTGATCCCTGCCGGTAATCGACGTCACCACGGCTTCGCGCGCGCCGGGCCCGACGTAGTCGGTACTCGAAAAATAGCTGCCGACCGGATCGATGCGGGTTTCCGCCCAATCATACTGGTAAAAGCCGGTCACTGACACGGCCTCGTTCGGGTCGACGGTCACCGAGGCCATGCCGACGGGCAACATCGCCTCACGCAGTTCGGAACCCGGCAACCTGAGCTTGCTCACATCAAAGGGGTTGATCGCATTGATCCCGTTCGGAATGAAGGTGCTCTCGCCCCAATTGAGCACATGCTTGCCGATGCGCACATCAACGGGCACATCACCCACCTCGAATCCGGCGGTGAAATAGGCATCCAGGATTTCGACATCCTGTCCGACGCGCTCCTTGGCGGCCTCGCTCAGCGGCGTGCGCTCACGGTCTCCGTGTTCATTTTCAAAATCAAGAAATCCGGCGGTCCGAACAAACACGCCGTAGCCCTCCTGGCTCAACTCCAGATCAGTGACAAATTTGGTGGTATTGCTGACAACACCGCGATCATAGTTGAGATTGCCGTCATTGCCATTGGTGTCTGCCGCCAGCGTCGCATTGCGTTTCCCGACTCTCACGGTCACCCCATGGGAAAGCGTGGTATCCAAACTCCCTTGCAGCGCACCGGATTCGAATTCAAACCCCTGTGTCGGCACCGCACAAAGCATCGCCGCCAGCACCACGACACCGCCAACCAGCGTGGCTGGATTCCGCTCACCTCGCCGCCGGTACACCGTCCGATCCAGCGGATATCCGATGGATTGCAAATACCTCGAAACCAATGCCCGGCTTGCGCGCAATTCAGCTGTCTTTGTCATCGAATTGTCCTGTCTATTGGTACCAAACCAACTGCGATACCAAGCCTCATCGCTCCGCTGACCGGCACCACAATCAGCGTTTCGGGACCGTGTTTAGATTATAAAGCATAACGCCTGAAACAAAGCAAAGTTTTCCTTGGAAAATCAAGGCGGTCACGATCCTTTTCCGGCACCCCGGTGATGCCATCGGAACAACCAAAAACGATCCGCCGGAGGTCGGCCAATGGGGCTTCGGTCAGCGGCCAGAACCCCCGAACCGCACCGCACGTCCGGTCCATCGCCCCGAGCGAACAGGGAACGGCATATTCTGCCGCACGGCCTTCCCAGCCGATGATAAGATGCGCGTCTCTGGGGACCGCCAGGCTGACCGTGGCGACCGGGCACAGACGGCGTTGTGCTGATGTCGGTGGCGCCATGCCAACGATGGCCCCTCAGGAGGTGGGAAACGACCGTCGCGCTGATGATGTGCCGCAATGCCGTGCGCTCACGGCCCGGTTCAATCCCGTTCTGTTCACCCGCCAAGCGCCGTCATTCTACCCGTGCCGCGCGGGTGGATGGGCAATCAGCCCCTTTTTTGATCAACACGCATGACGGCAAAACCGGACAACACCTTGCGACACACGCCGCAACCGACCCGGGCCGGTCCACTAGCCGGCCTGCTGATCATGGGCATGATCCTCTCGGTGACCGTGGACAACCTGCTTCGGTTACCCGATACCGATTGGCTGCGATGGATCGCCAGTGGGTCCGCATGGACCGCGGCCATGCTCCTCATCCACCGGGCCACGCGGGTTCTGCGGGTCCAGGTCGGTCTCCTGCTGGGGGCTGGACTGGTGATGATTGTACGGGCCCACTCCGAGGGTGTCTCCATTGATCCATTGGCCGCCTTGAGCATCAACACCGGATTGCTCACCATGATCGCAGCGGTCGGGTTTTTGCGCCTCGTCGCCCTGCCGCGAAGCGGCACCCTGACGCAGCTGCCGGTCGGTAGGCGGGCGTATTGGCAGACACTGGCAGGCATCGGGGTGTTCGGTTCGGTGATCAATATTTCGGCCCCTATCCTGATCGCTGATCGCATTGACCGGCAACGGCCCCTTGATCCATTCACCACCCAATCGATCATTCGTGTCTTTTGCAGCATGTCCAACTGGTCACCCTTTTTCGGTGCCATGGCCGCCGTGCTGAGCTACGTTGACCAGGCCCGAATCGACCTGATCATGCTTGCCTGCCTGCCGTTTTCATTGCTCTGCAGTGCCCTGGTTTACCTCGAAGCACGCTGGCGCTATGCACACCGACTGCCCCGCTTCGTCGGCTATCCCCTGAAGCAGGAGGCACTGCTTGTCCCTTGCGTGCTGCTGCTTTGCGTCGTTGTCTCGGTCAACCGCTTTCCGGCGCTGTCGATCCTCTCGATCATCACCCTGTGTGCGCTCGCCGTCAGCATCACGATCCTGGTGATCCGCCACGGGCTTGACGGCATGGCCAGCCAGCTCAGCGACCATGTCACCACGTATCTCCCGAAGATGGTGGGGGAACTGTCGCTGTTCCTCTCCGCCGGCGTGTTCGCGGTCGGCGTGGCCGCGCTGCTGGAAACCGGATTGATTGCCTCCCCGTTCACCCGGTTCGACGGTGCGACGGCCGCCCAACTGCTGGGATGGATGCTGCTCGCCGCCGTGATCGGCATTCATCCGATCATATTGATTTCCAGCATCACGCCGATGGTGCTGACGCTGGACCCCAACCCGACCCTGCTGGCCATTGTCTATCTCACCGCCTGGCATCTTGGCACCTGCAGCAGTTATCTTTCGGGCGTCCAGCTGGTTTTCCAGGGGCGTTACGGCATTGTGGCCTGGCAATCCGCGATCAGGAACTGGCCCTACGCATTTGTTGCGTACCTGATCGCCTGCGCCTGGCTATGGATGCTGTCCGCCTGGCTGCCCTGAGCGGCCCGTGGATCGACCGGGTATCACCGCCACCTCTCGGTGCAGGCTTCGACGGCAAGGGCACTCGGGCGCCGGGCCTCAGTCAATCAGGGGACCGGCCTTCGTTTGAGGCGGACCAACAAATTGGACGGCATCATCGTGAACGCCATCCGTTCTTCGACTTTGTCACCACCGGACACCGGGTCGAAATCGAAATGGCGGCAAAACATCGACAACACCATGCGGATTTCAAGCAGCGCGAGGTTGCGCCCGGGACACAGGCGCGGACCGGCCCCGAACGGAATGAACGCCTGGCGCTGATGCGGGCAGTGGACCGATCCGGGCGAACCGAGCCAACGGTCGGGTTCGAAACGACTGCCGTTGGCGAAATTTTCGTTGCGGGTGGCCATTCTGCGGGCCAGGATATTGATCGCAGTGCCCTTGGGGAGTCGGTAGCCCATGAGGTCGACATCGGCATTCGCCTCGACCACCAGCAGCGGGGCAACCGGCTTGAGCCGCATCACTTCATTGAAAAAAGCGTCAAGCCGCGGCAGGGTGCCGAGCTGCGCCATGTCAAGGAGGGGGCGGTCGGGCCCCGCCAGGACATCCACTTCCTGCCTGACGCGCCGCAAGTGTTGCGGATAGCGCGACAGGTAGTGAACCGACCAGGCAATCGTGTTCGCCGTGGTGTCTTCGCCGGCCAGCAGCAGTGTCGCGGCATTGGCAAACACCTCTTCGTCAGAGAAGCCGGAGTCCTCCTGCTCCAGTGCCGCCAGTATGGATTCCAGAAAATTGGTCGGTGATCGCGCCCGCTCGGGCTGTGACTGCATTTTGCGGCGCGCACAATCGATCATCTCGCCCACTTCGTCCTCCAGTGCATCCAGCGCCCGGTCCAAGGCACGGTCGGACGGCAGACGGATATATCGCCAGATCGGATACGGCAGGAAGACGCGCCGATGCAGCACCGGAAACACCTTGTCCAGATGACGCTGGATAACCGGGCCGTCGGTTTCCTGGGTATTGGAGTCCAGGCCAAAGGCCAGCTGCATCGTGACATCCACCGTGAAACGCATCAGGTCGCGGCACAGGTCCACGGGGCGCCCTTCATCCGCCGCTTTCTCCCAGCGCCGCTGCAGCCTTCCCACCATCACCTGGAGCGTCGGAAACAGGGCTTTGAGCTTGGTCCGGTTCAACGCCCGTGTCACGATACGGCGCTGGCGGTACCAGTCTTCGCCTTCGGCGGCAAACACCCCCTTGAGGCGCATATCGGTCGCCGCCGCCTCAAGGATCGAGGTCCGGCGAAAACCCTCCGGACGGTCAAGCAGCACGCGTTGCACCGCGGTCCGGTCCGCGATCACCACCCCGGGACGGGGGCCATAGCGAACCCGGAACATGTCGCCATAGCGGTCCGCCCACTGTTCCAGCTTCAGATGAAGCCGGCCAAACGGAATCTGGTGCAGATTGCCGATCAGCGGCAACCCGGGGGGACCGGGAAGCTCACCCAGGGCCTTCAGGCCCCGTGGTGGGTGTGCGGTTTTTCGGGCGGTCATTGTCGATGGCCGCGGTCAGGAGAAACGGGGTGGCGGAACGCGAACACGACAGGAATCCTCGACCGGTCTGCTTGTCTTTGTCTCTGGATAACGGGATTATACACGTCGCTCACCTCGACCGCCCGGACAAACCAAACCCTATTGGGAAGACGGCAGGTGTGACACGGGCGCAACGCCCTTTGCGGACTGTGCGGACGGCCCCGGGCGGAACAACCGGACCCGGCGACCGGTTTGAGGCCAGTGCGGTGGAACCGGGACCCCTCAGGGCGAACGGCACACCGCTCAACACTCCATTTCGGCCTCATGGCAACGACTGTCTCCGCGATCGAGCACAAAAATGGCCGTATGGGGATGGGTCAGTCGCAGCATTTCGTCCGGGCCCAGTCCAAGATACGTGCCGCGGATGATCCGGCTGACCATCGAATGGGTCACCACCACGTTGGCTTGCGCCTGATCGACGGTGGCCAGCCAGTCGACCACTCTCTTTTGCACCATGGCATGGCTCTCTCCGCCGGGAATGACGTGGTGCCACCGGTCCCGGTTTCTCGATTTCCGTGCGCCGGGAAACAGCCGGTCCACTTCCTCATTGGTATGGCCTTCCCATGCCCCATAATGCATTTCCACCAACGCGGGCTCGAAAATGAACCGGATCCCCTGGCGTAGGGGCGCAGCCAGGTGAAACGCGGTCTGTCTCGCCCGTTCCAGTCGGCTGACATGAAAGGTCAGCCGGTGATCCCCTTTTGTCAGGGACGCCAGCTTGGCGGCACATGCCCTGACCTGGGCAAGCCCCCTGGGCGTCAGTGGCGAGTCACCCTGTCCCTGCTTTCTCCCCTCGGTGTTCCATTGGGTCTGACCGTGTCTAAGCAGGTAGATCATCGGTCAGGCCCACGGTTGGGCAGGCCGTCCCCCACGGCCACCCGAGAGGCGCCGGTTGGGTTTGAACGGTACCGGCTCACGGCCTTTGTGCCGCACGCCATATCGCCACCATCTCATCGGAAAACAGATGGAACTCGATGCGAAGGGCACGATCCGCCCGGGCCGCGCAGGCCGCCAGGGCAATCTGTGCCGCAGCGTGCGGCGGATAGCCATAGACCCCACAGGAGATGGCGGGAAAGGCGACCGAGGCACAGGCGTATTGTTGCGCCAGTCGCAGGCTGTTGGCATAGGCCGCATGCAACAACGCGGCCGGATTGCGATCCTCATGATAGCGCGGGCCGACGGTGTGAATCACATAGCGGCATTTCAGCTGGCCGGCCGGGGTGATTCTCGCTTCGCCCGTCGGACAGCGTATCCCCCGCGTGGCGGGGATCTTTTTGCACTGTTCGAGCAATTGCGGGCCGGCCGCCCGGTGAATCGCACCATCCACCCCGCCACCGCCCAGCATCTGCGGATTGGCCGCATTGACAATCGCATCCGTGTCGGCTTGGGTGATATCGCGCTGGATGATCCTTATTTCCGCCCCTTCGTCGCGAGGCAACCCGGGCCTCACTGTCTGCGACCGCGAAACCCGGACAGCGACTCGAAAGCCTGCGGCCCGGTGGTCATACCCCCTCCCGCTGCGTGTCGCCTGTCCGCGCCGGACCGGTGCCTGGTGGTCCGACCGTCGCTGGGCGGTTTGTATTGTGGCGACCTACGCATCCTTTGACCCGCTGCCCCGGACGTCGGACGGCGTATCGCGGCGAATGGCCATAGCGGCAAATCCAAGTTGAGAAATTGACCATAACGCGCTATGTTAGCATATGTCGGTTTACTACTTTCCGGGTCATCATTATGCAATGGGTTCTGCTTGGCATCATCGTTGTGCTACTGCTGCTTATGTCCACTCGCTATCCCAAGGCCGCCTTCGGAACGCTCGGTGTGCTGTTGCTGAGCGTCGCGATTCTCGTTTATATTACCCGCGATGACGGCAGTCTCCGGCTGCAGAAATTGTCCCCCGCCAGTGTCCATATTGAAAATGTGGTGGTGGTGCCCGCCTATGGCGGCGGCTACCAGTTCAATGCACGGCTGGTCAATAGCCATCCGTCGGTGTTGCTCAAGGAGTCGGCCATCAGCATTACCCTGCTCGATTGCGCTGACGAAACCCAGGACAACTGCCAGGTCATCGGGCAGACCGATGAAAGGGTGACCCTGCATATTCCCGCAGGGCAGGTCCGCGATATCTCGCTGGCGCTGCACTTTGACACGGCCGAACCGAAAGGCCATGCCCGGTGGCAGTACCGGATCAGCGGTACCCGAAGTTGATTTTCCCCCATCCCTGAACGCCGATTTGCCGCATGTTGATGTCGCTTGCCGCCTTCCTTCACGTCCTGGCCGCCGTGGTCTGGGTCGGCGGCATGTTTTTCGCCTACTGCCTGTTGCGCCCGGTGCTCACCACGGTCGAGGAACCCCAACGCCTGGCACTGTGGGCCCGGATCTGCACCAAGTTTTTTCCCTGGGTCTGGTTATGCATCATTGTGTTGCTGGTGAGCGGACTGTACCTGATCCACCAGATGGGGGGCTTTTCGCAGGTTGATAATTCGATCAACCTGATGGGCGGACTGGCGGTCATCATGATCCTGGTTTTCAAGTTCGTCTATGTGGCCCCGTTCAAACACCTGTGTCGCGGTGTCGAAGAGAAAAAATGGAAAGTGGCAGCCTATGCCCTGGGCACCATCCGCACGCTGATGGCGGTCAACCTGACGCTCGGGATCCTGACCATCGCAACGGCGATCGTCTTGAAAGGATGGTAGGGTCACGCAACCGCCGGTGGTTGCTCTGCCTGCTGATCGGACTGGTGCCACTGGTCGGCAGTGCGTTGCACGCCTCGGCCGAAAAACCGGTCGAACCCTTTATCCTGAACGACCCCACCGGCAAGCCGGTCCGCCTCGATCACTACCTGGGGCAGGTCGTCATGGTCAATTTCTGGGCCACCTGGTGTGCCCCCTGTGTCGAGGAATTGCCG
This sequence comes from Candidatus Poriferihabitaceae bacterium, assembly GCA_965214625.1. Classification (GTDB taxonomy): domain Bacteria; phylum Pseudomonadota; class Gammaproteobacteria; order Arenicellales; family Poriferihabitantaceae. The sequence continues at coordinate 1,499,187 of OZ243962.1, forward strand.
ACCCTGCAGGCGTTGAAACACACTTTTTCGGGGCAACCATTTGAAATTCTCGCCATCAATTCGGGCGAGGACCGTGAACGTATCCATGCTTTTCTTGCCGCGCTGCCGACCCCGGTCAACTTTCCCGTGCTGCTGGATCCGGCGATGGCGGTCGCCAGTGCCTGGAACCTGCTCGGACTGCCCACCACGGTGTTGATTGACAAGCAGGGCCAGCAGGCGGCCCGATACACCGGTTCGCGCGACTGGGATGATGCGTCAAGTCGACAGCTGGTGGCCCGCCTGATCAACGAATAGGTTCGGTTGACGTGGCCATTGATCGGGTATTGCATCGCGTCCGCTTCCGGCGAGTGGCGGTGGGCACGATCACCCGACGGGGGTCGGCGGGTCGGCACGGCAGGGCCAGGGCCACCGGTTGACGGCGATGGACGCGGTGCTCACCGGTGTGCTGGGCGGGACCTTCGATCCGATCCATCTCGGCCATCTGCACATTGCCCGGCAGGTGCTCGAGCAGCTCCCGCTGGCATCCGTGCGGTTCATTCCGTCGGCGGTTCCACCCCTTCGAAAGCCGCCGCTCGCCACCCCGGCGCAACGGCTGGACATGGTCTCACTGGCCACCCGGTCAGAACCCCGTTTCCGGGTCGATGACCGTGAGTTGCGCCGCCAGGGTCCCTCCTATACCTATGACACCGTGTTGTCCCTGCGACGCAGCGAGCCGGCGCATGGCCACTGTCTGATCGTCGGCGTGGACACCATCTTGACACTGGACCGCTGGTATCGCTGGTACACGCTGCTGGATCTGGTGCACTTCATTGTCGTCAAACGACCGGGGTGGGCACTGCCCGACCCGCTCCCTGACTGGTGGCAGCCGCGGGCCGTGGATAGCGTTTGCGCATTGACCGCCACGACCGCCGGCAAAATCCATGTGATCGACATCACGCCGGTGGACACCTCGGCCACCCGCATTCGGACCGCGCTGCGCCACGGGAAGCACATGGGGCGTGATTTACCTGATAAAGTATGGACTTATATTCGTGAGAACAGACTGTATGAATGAAACCGTGGAATCGCCTGTCCCCCCATCAACAAACGACATGCGCGAGACGGTGCTGTCGGCGTTACACGATGCGCAGGGCGGGGATATCCGGGTGCTGGACGTGCGCCGGATGACCGACATGACGGATTACATGATTGTGGTCACCGGGCGGTCGGACCGCCATGTCAAGACCCTGTCAAACCGGGTCCTGGCGTTCATGCAGGCCCGCGGATGGCACCCGATCGGGATTGAGGGGGAAAAGGGGAACGAATGGGTGCTGGTCGACTTTGTCGATGTCATTGTCCATGTGATGCAGGCGGCCACCCGGAAAAAATACGACCTCGACAGTCTGTGGGATCCAAGTTTTGCCGCGCTGGCCGCTCCCGGGGAACTCACCGCCTGATCGGTGATGCGGTCGCGACTGCCATGCTGAAAATCCACCTGATGATGGTCGGCAACAAGATGCCGCTGTGGGTCGAGCAGGGCTGCAAGGAATATCAAAAGCGTATCCACGGACCTCTGAAACTGCATCTCACTGCGGTCCCCGCGACCCGGCGCGGCAAACGGGTTGACCTCGCTCGACTGCTGCGCGAAGAGGCGCAACGACTGCGCAACGTGCTGCCCAAGAATGCCCATGTGATCGCGCTGGACCGGGGAGGGAAAACGCTGTCAACGCTTGAGGTCACCGAAAACATGCGCCACTGGATGCACCGCGGGCAACCGGTCGCGTTGCTGATCGGGGGACCGGAAGGCCTCGCCCCGGGATTGCTGGATGAGGTGCATGAAATCTGGTCGCTCTCTGCGCTGACCCTGTCGCATCCTGTGGCACGGGTCGTGGTGGCCGAACAGCTGTACCGCTGTCATGCCCTCCTCGAAGGCTTGCCGTATCACCGTTGATGCCGTCACCATGGAATCGTTGATCCTGGCCTCTCAATCGCCGCGCCGCCGACAGTTGCTGTCGCAGTTCGGCATCGACTTTGAGGTGGTGGCACCGGCGATTGATGAAACCCCACAGCCCGGCGAATCGCCGACCCGGCTGGTGACCCGCCTGGCCGAACAAAAGGCCAGCGCCGTTTTCACGCAATGTGGCGCGGGACACCGTGTGCTGGGCGGCGATACGATCGTGGTGATTGACCGGCAGATACTGGGCAAACCAGTCGACCGGGCCGCAGCGATCCGTATGCTGACCGCCCTGTCCGGGCGAACCCACCGGGTCCATTCGGCGGTCGCCGTGGCGGACCGGTCGGGTTGCCGCAGCCTGCTGTCGACCACGCAAATCGATTTCTACCCGTTGTCGGCACAACAGATTGAGGACTACTGCGCCTCGTCAGAACCGTATGACAAGGCCGGCGGTTACGCCATACAGGGGCGAGGCGGGCAGTTTGTGCGCGCCCTGGACGGCAGTTTCAGCGCGGTCATGGGCCTGCCCCTGTGGGCAACGCACCGGCTGCTCATCGAACGCAAACCGGCGGCTTCGCCACCCCCTGGCGTCACATGAGAGAAGAAATACTGATCAACGTATCGCCCCAGGAGACGCGGGTCGCGGTGCTGGAAAATGGCCTGCTCCAGGAAATTTTCATCGAGCGGGCGCGCAACAAGGGCATCACGGGCAACCTCTACCTCGGGACGGTGGTGCGTGTCCTGCCGGGCATGCAGGCGGCGTTTGTGGACATCGGTCTGGAAAGAAACGGCTTTTTGCACGCCCGCGACCTGGTTGCGCGGCGCGATGACCCGACCGCGCTGCAGCAAGGGGATCCCGACACATCGATCCGCTCGCTGGTCCACGAAGGCCAGCGCCTGGTGGTACAGGTGGTCAAGGACCCCATCGGCAGCAAGGGGGCACGGCTGACCGCCCAGATCAGTCTCCCGACGCGCAATCTGGTGTACCTGCCGAACGACGACGCGGTGACCGTCTCGCAACGCCTGCAGGAAACCGATGTCCGCGAACGGTTGATCGAGACCCTCACGGCGCTCAAGCAGCGAAAACAGGTCGCGGGGGGAATCATTGTGCGGACCGCCGGGGAGAACGCCGGTGCAGAAGAACTGGAATCGGATCTGCTTTTTCTGTTGCGGCTGTGGGCGCAGATTGGCCACCGCAAGAAAACGGTCACGGCACCGGCGCTGCTTCATCGGACCCTGCCGCTGGCGCTGCGCACCGCGCGCGACCTGGCGTGGCCGCAGATCGAAAAGATCCGCATCGATTCGCGGGAAACCGTCGAGCAGTTGACCCGATTCGTGCATGAACTGGCCCCCGATGTCGTTGACCGGATCGAATACTATGCCGGGGAAAGGCCGATCTTCGATCTTTACGGCGTGGAAGCGGAAATCCAAAAGGCGCTGCAGCAGCGTGTGCCGCTCAAATCGGGGGGTTACCTGATCATTGATCAAACCGAAGCGATGACGACCATCGATGTCAATACCGGCAGCTTCGTCGGCAAACACAATCTCGAAGAAACCATCTTCAAAACCAATCTGGAAGCCGCCACCGCACTGGCCCGGCAACTGCGGGTACGCAATCTCGGCGGCATCATCATCGTCGACTTCATTGACATGGCGCTGGAAGAACATTGCCATCAGGTGATGCGCACGCTGGATCGGGCACTGCAAAAGGACCGCACCAAAACCCAGGTCAGCGAGATGACGGCACTGGGCCTGGTAGAGATCATCCGAAAGCGCACCCGCGAGAGCCTGGGGCAGCTGATGAGCGAACCCTGCCCAGCGTGCCAGGGACGCGGCATGCAAAAAACGCCGGAGACGGTGTGTTACGAGATTTTCCGGGAAATTCTCCGCGAAGCCCGGGAATTCGATGTCAGGGAGTATCTGGTGGTCGCATCACAAACCGTCGTCGATCTGCTGCTCGAAGACGAATCATCCGGTCTGGCCGATCTTCAGGACCTGATCAACAAAACGGTCACACTGCAGGTTGAACCGGGCTATCTGCAGGAGGAATATGATGTGGTTCTCCTGTAAGACCCGCCGCGGCATCCGGCGGCTGATCGGTTGCCTTGTCCTGTTTGTGTTGTCCAAGCCGGCGGGGGCGATCGAACAATACAGCGAAACCATCGATCAGCACCACTGGCCACAATACGTCAACGGGGCCAACCTCCTGGCGTTGCCGCAAGTCGTCCAGATTCTCACCCGCTTTGAAGAGCACGAGAAAGTCAGCATCGTGATCCACTATCCGGGCGGTGAAACCGGAAAACAGTGGGCCCAGACGCTGTCAAACTGGCTGATCAGCTTCGGCATCCCAGGCACCTATATCACACTCTTTCCGGGTGCGGGCGCCGCAGACCGATTGGTATTGACGTTGACTGATCGAAGATAACCCGCCTTTTGCAGTGTGGTGGAAAGACACGCTGATACAGGGAGAATGCGTCCCTTGCGTTCAAGCGTGATCCGAAGCCATCGCCTGACTTTGACTGAGCAACTCACCCGTCAAATCGTGTTGGCCGCTGTCTCGCAGGCTTGTAAACCATCCCCTCACGCCTGTTCTTCAAACAACCCGTGTACCGGTTCGCATTCAGGGCTGTGGCGGTTCCACAGGCAGTGCCCGAAGATACGCACCGAACGATGGAATCGGGATGGTGTAACAATCGGGGCGGTTCCAGGCTGGGGCCAACATCACTTGCAAAAGAGATTGAGAAATTATCTCCATCGTGATACATAACGCGGGTTGCTTTTCACGATCCACTTGAAACGAACACCTAGAGATAATTTTGATGAATACTGTTAAAACCGTTATCGTTGGCACCAGTCTCCTGTTCGGTACCCTGAATGTGCTGGCCGATGGAAAATCAGATTACGACACCAAGTGCGCTGCCTGCCACATTGCCGGCGTTGCCGGTGCGCCCAAACTGGGGGACACCGCCGATTGGGCTGACCGAATTGCCAAGGGAAAGGACGCCTTGTATGAAAATGCGATCAAAGGCTATACCGGAGAAAAAGGGGTCATGCCACCCAAGGGGGGCTTCATCAATCTGACTGACGAGGAAGTCATTGCCATCGTCGATTACATGATCAGCCAATCCCAGTGATTTTTAAAAAAGCGATGGGGACGGTTAAAGCAGGGTCTCATCCATAAACAGGTGGGGATGAATACACCCTGACACCCATAGCAACATGGGAAGGGTATATTGATGAAAGCCGATGAAGGCAGCACCGACAAACGCTGCCAAAATTGGGTCGCCTGCGTCTAGTGGGTGCCTTGGGAAGCATGGTCCATCTCGCCCGCGACAAAATCAACCGGTTTGATCTCGACCACCAGGTCCATCTCGCCCGCCTTTTCGAGCACCACGGTCAAGCCAAAATGCTCGCCACTTGCCAGCGGTTGCTTCAGTCCGACCAGCATCAGGTGCAACCCGTGGGGCTTGAAGTCAATCCGGCTGCGGGCAGGCAACTCGACTGACCGGACCTCGCGCATCGTCATCATCCCCCCTTCCATGTCATGGGTATGGAGTTCGACTCGCTCGGCGATATCGGTCCATGCGCCAAGGAGTCGGTCGGGTTCCCCGCCCGAATTTTCAGCCCGGAAGTAGACGGCACCGTTGGAGACGTTCGGGGGCATCTCCCGCGACCACGGAGAAACGATCGTCACATTGCCCTGCGCAATACTCTGCGTTGGCAACACCACACTGAAAAGCAGGAGGCTCATCAGGACCACCTGCCGGGCAATCTGTGCTCGTATCGATATCATTTATGGATGCCCCTAAGAGCCGTTCTCGGTTTCGGATGCGATTATATATTTTCACAATCGACGTTTGACAACTTTCAAACACTCGTTGTCACTTTTTATCCTGACCTGCCGTTGCGCGCTGTGAATGGCGGATGATGATGAGCAAGCTGTCGTTGCGCCGGTTGTCATGCTCTCGACTGCGGTCGACCCGGTTCCGGGGTCATGCAAATGCTATGAAACCGACCAATACATGGTAACCTTCCCTTTATCAAGTTCCCTAAACCCTACTTCAAGCACGGTCTACTGATCCTTGGGCATTTCCGTCGATAACACGCTAGTCATCGGTATCTCTTCGCGGGCTTTATTTGACCTTGAGCAAAGCCATGCCATTTTTGTTCAGCAGGGCATTGATGCCTATTGCCAGTATCAAATCGAACATGAAAGTGAGATTCTCGAACCGGGGGTTGCCTTTCCCATCGTCAGGAAGTTTCTTGCGCTGAATGAAAATGACCTTCAACATATCGAAATCGTACTGATTTCCCGAAACAGTGCCGATACCGGGCTGCGCGTTTTCAACTCGATCGAACATTATGGGCTCGATATTACCCGGGCGGCGTTTACCGGCGGCGGTTCGCCCTATCACTATGTCAAACCCTTCGGTGCAGACCTGTTTCTCTCTGCCAACCCGGACGATGTCCGCCAGGCCTTGGTTTCGGGCGCCGCCGCCGCGACCATTTTACCGTCGCATGTGGAGCACAACGACAACCGGCAACTCAAGATCGCTTTCGACGGCGATGCGGTGCTGTTCTCGGATGAGGCTGAACAGGTCTATCAACAGCACGGGCTTGAAACGTTCAGCCAAACGGAAAAACAGTCTGCCGACAAACCGCTGCCCGGCGGACCATTCAAAAAGGTACTGGCCGCATTGCATCGCATTCAGCACAACCACAGTGCCGCACAGCCGCCGATTCGCACCGCCCTGATTACCGCTCGGGCGGCCCCGGCGCACGAACGGGTCATCAAGACACTGCGCGCCTGGAATATCCGGATCGATGAAAGCTATTTTCTCGGTGGCATGGACAAGGGCGAGTTTCTTGAAACCTTCGAAGCCGACATTTTCTTCGATGACAAACAAGACCACTGCGATTCGGCCCGCCGGCGTGTCCCGACCGGGCATGTGCCAAGCGGCATCGTCAATCAGTAGTGGGCTGGCCCGCGGCGCTGGTCCCTAGTCAGGCAACCGATGTTCACCGTGATAGAGCATCTCCAGTGATTCCCTTTCCCGGACAATATGGAATTCGGTCCCATCGACCATGACCTCGGCGGGTCGCACGCGGGCATTGTAGTTCGAACTCATCACCGCCGCATACGCCCCGGCCGTCCGAATGGCCAGCAGATCATTTTCAGACACCTTGAGGGTGCGTTGCTTGCCCAGAAAATCACTGCTCTCACAAACGGGGCCGACGACATCGTAGAGCGCTGCTTGGGCCTTTGCGGTACGATCCACCTCGACGATTTCCTGGTAGGCCTGATACAGCGCAGGGCGGATCAGGTCGTTCATCGCGGCATCCACGACACAGAAATTCGACACCTCGCCCTGCTTGAGATAGTTGACCCGGGTCAGCAGGATGCCGGCATTGCCGACAATTGCCCGGCCCGGTTCAATGGTCACCGGTCGGCGTTCATTGTGATGCTGGAGTTGTTGTTGCAGGGTATGCCAGTACTCACGGGGGCTTGGCGGCTGTTCGTCATGATAGCGCACACCCAGTCCGCCGCCGAAATCAATATGATCAATCGCAATGTTTTTTTGTTCGAGGGACTCGACAAAATCGAGAACGCAGCGTAACGCATCCCGGTAGGGGGCGAGGTCGGTCAGTTGCGAACCGATATGACAGGCAACGCCCCTGATCACGATGTTGGGGTCCTTGGCCGCCTGCTCGTAGACCTGCATCGCCCGGGCCGGCGACAGGCCAAACTTGTTGTCCCTGAGACCCGTTGAAATATACGGATGGGTTTGGGGGTCGACATCGGGGTTGAGGCGAACCGAAACGGGCGCCGGCCTGCCGAGTTCACCCGCGATCTGACTGATGAGCTGCAGTTCTCCTTCCGATTCGATATTAAAACCGCTGATCTGTGCGGCCAGCGCCTCAAGAATTTCCCATCGCTGCTTCCCGACACCGGAAAAAATGGTCCTGGCCGGGTCGCCGCCGGCCTTGAGCACCCGACGCAACTCACCGCCCGACACGATATCGAATCCGGACCCGAGCCGGGCCAGCAGATTGAGAATCGCCAGATTGCCGTTGGCCTTGACCGCATAGCAGATGCGATGGGGATAATCGCCGAAGGCCTGGTCAAACGCATGCCAATGGCGTTCCAGCGTCGCCCGGGAATAAACATAACAGGGGGTGCCGACCGCAGCGGCAATGTCCTGCAGCGCCACCTCCTCGGCAAACAGGCGATTATTCTTGTATTCGAAATGATCCATTGGAACGGTCCGGGACCGGTCGCCCGGTCAATCTAAGGAGACGGTCGGTCAGGGGTCATCGGACACCGCAGCGTGTGTGCCACGACTATTCCGATGTCGTCTCTTGTTGTGACTCGGTCGCTTCGTTGGGCAGGTACAGCGGTCCCTTTTGACCGCACCCCGCCAGCACAAAAACCCCGACGAAGCAGATAAGCAGGACTTTTTTCATAGGACTCTTTCAGGTTCTGATTTGTTTTCAATCACCGATGATCTGATTCTAACCCGCTTTGGTCCCTCTTGCAGTGAGTATTTTTTTCGCACGGGCAACCTCGTGCCGAACCTGCTGCGGTGCGGTTCCCCCGACATGATTGCGTGCCGTCACTGACCCCGACAGGGTCAGGATGTCATAGACATCCGATTCAATCCGGTCACTGAACTGCCTGAGTGTCATCAACGCCAGTTCCGTCAAGGGTTGTTCCTGGTCCATTGCGTAACGGACAATCTGGCCGACCACCTCATGCGCATCACGAAACGCCAGCCCCTTTTTGACCAGATAATCGGCCAGGTCGGTCGCGGTGGCATACCCCTTGAGCGCGGTGGCGAACATCGTGTCACGGTGAACCCGGATGCCCGGCAGCATGGCGCTAAACACCTGCAGGCAGACCGAGACGGTCTGCAGCGTATCGAACAGCGGTTCCTTGTCTTCCTGGTTGTCACGATTGTAGGACAACGGCTGGCCCTTCATCAGCATCAGCAACGTCATCAGATTGCCGCTGACCCGGCCGCACTTGCCCCGCGTCAACTCGGCCACGTCGGGATTTTTCTTCTGCGGCATGATGCTCGAACCAGTGCAAAAGGCCTCGCCCAGATCAACGAATCCAAATGCATCGGACGACCAGAGAATGAGCTCCTCCGACATTCTCGACAAGTGGATCATCATCAACGCGGCATGGGCATTGAATTCGATCAGAAAATCCCGGTCGGACACGGCGTCCAGCGAGTTTCGACAGACGTCGTCAAAGCCCAGCTCGTGCGCCGTCATCTGCGGGTCGATCGGATAGCTGGTGCCCGCCAGGGCGGCCGCGCCCAACGGACAGCGGTTGAGCCGGCGGCGACAGTCCTGAAAACGGTCATGATCGCGCTCCAGCATCTGATTCCATGCCAGCAGGTGGTGACCGAAGGTCACCGGCTGTGCCGATTGCATGTGGGTATAACCCGGCATGATGGTGTCCGCCTCCTGCGCGGCCAACGTGACCAGTTCAAGCTGCAGGCCGGTCAGCAGCAAGCCCAGTTGGTCGAGCTGTTCTCGCAGGTACAACCGGATATCGGTCGCGACCTGGTCATTTCGCGAGCGCCCGGTGTGCAACTTTTTCCCGACCTCCCCGATGCGTTCGGTCAGCTTCGCTTCGATGTTCATGTGGACATCTTCGAGCGATGTGGACCACTCAAATTGGTTGTTTTCGATTTCGCGTCGAATCTCGTTCAGACCATCCCTGATCTGCGTGAATTCGGCTTCACTCAATATCCCTTTGGCACTTAACATTCTCGCGTGCGCTATCGAGCCGCGGATGTCCTGGTCATAAAGACGCTTGTCATACCCGATCGAGGCCGAAAACTGCTCCATCAGTTCACTCGTCGTCATCGAAAAACGACCGCCCCACAGTTTCTTTTGTGTCATTTTGTGAAAAGTCTGTCCCAGAGGATGAGTTTGGTCTGTGCGTTTTGCAATCGGGTCGTTGAGTCTGACATCACTATCGTGGAATCACCGAACAGGCTCTTATTTTAGTGTGTTCAGATGACGATTGACACGGTACGGATTCAGTGTACCGGATAATAAGTATATCGAACAAGACGCGATCAGCTATGAATGATCTCGCACCATTGTTGTGAAACATATTTGTTTTCAGTAGTATGAACAAGTGTAGTGCCGTGTTCCGGTGCTTGCTATCGGATAACGGCAGGCTTCATTATCCACTCTTGCCCTATCCGGTTTTCCATCAAAATCAAACTCGGATACCGGTTCTGACTGGGTTGAGCATCCTTTTTGCTGTGTCATGGCTTATCCTGAAGCCACCCATGAATATGCCTGCAACCTATCCGTGATATGATGTCCGGGCAATGAAAGTGAACAAAGATAGGGTCCGTCGCCGACTGCCAATCGGTATCCAGACGTTCCGCAAGATCCGCAACCAGAATTGCTACTATGTCGACAAGATCGCCCTGATCCGACAGATGATCGATCAGGGGGACTATTATTTCCTATCCCGTCCACGGCGTTTCGGCAAGAGCCTGCTGCTCGATACCCTGCACGAACTGTTCGCGGGCAACGAGGCCCTGTTCCGGGGATTGGCGATCCACGACCACTGGGACTGGCATCCGGATCGGAAATATCCGGTGGTGCGACTCAGTTTCGGCGGCAAATACAACGAATCCGGCGAGCTGGAGGGCGATATCATTGAGCAGTTGGAACTGGTTGAGCGTCATTATAGTCTGGTGCCTGCGGCGGCTTCGTAATATTCTGGACCGGCTTCACCACCACACTGGACGTGCTCGACGACCCGGACAGGGCCAAAGCGAACCGGGATTACCTGAGGGGGTTTTATGGGATTTTGAAGGATTCTGCCCGGGACATCCGGTTCGTGTTCCTCACCGGGATCAGCATGTTCTCGAACGTCAACCTGTTTTCCGGTCTCAACAACCTGAAGAATCTCAGCCTGGATCCGCGGTATTCCACCCTCTGTGGCTATACCGACCACGACCTCGACACCGTGTTTGCCCCGGAATTGCCGGGGTTGGACCGTAACGAGATCAAACGCTGGTACAACGGTTACAGTTGGCTGGGCGAGGAGAAAGTCTACAACCCGTATGATGTATTGTTGTTGTTCGATGGGCGGGAGTTCGAGCCCTACTGGTTCCAGACCGGCACCCCGACCTTCCTGTACCGGGAACTGGTGAAGCAGGGAGTCAGCCCGATGGAACTGGAGCATCGGACGGTGGACCGTGGCCTAGTGTCGACGTTTGATATCATCGACTACAGTATCGATGCGCTGTTGTTCCAGACGGGCTATCTGACCATTACCGGGAAGGAACCATCGGGCGGCCTGACCGAATATCGTCTGGACTATCCGAACCATGAGGTGGCACTGAGCCTGAATCGGGGGCTGCTGCGGCACATGACGGGGATCGACCACATCACGAAGCAGGGGTAGGCATTGCTTCAGTTGCTGGCAGTACCCGATTTTGATGGATTTACCGGGGAGTTTCGTTCCTACCTGGCCGGAATTCCGTATCCGTGGCATGATCGTACCAACCTGAGCCGTTACGAGTCCTGGTATGCCAGTTTGCTGTACATGGGTTTCAAGGCCATTGGAGCGGGCGCTGGTGCAGATCCGGGAGAAGGGATACAGCGAGAAGTATCAAAACCAGGGGAAGCCGATTCATCATATGGCGATGGCGTTCGGGGGCAAGGAGCGTAATCTGCTGGGAATTCGCGTGGAACAAGGCTGACGTAGGAACGGTATCCACCCTCTGTCTTCGCTATTCCGGTAGTTCTTACTCTGAGATGATTCGTGATGTATGGTACGGGTCCCCCTCCCTTTCAATAGTCGCACTTAACCCGAATATTGCATAAATGAAAAGGGTGAGACCACGCCATCACCTCAGAAATTTGTCGAAATTAGCCCGTTCGTGAGAGAATGCACGCTTTTTGCCAGTCCAGAGATATTCCCTGACTGACAAGTGTTAGTTATCCGATTGGAAAATTTGAAAGTGATTGAAGAAATTTCTATTGCTAATCTTGCGACTTTTAGTGAACAGCCCGAAAAATTGGATGCTCTATCTCAATTTAATTACCTATTCGGGTCGAATGGGACAGGCAAGACCACGATCAGTCGTGTCATAGCAAAGGAGGATGATTTTCAAACCTGTCAAGTGATATGGAAGAACGGAACAAAACTACAGCCGATGGTCTATAACCGTGATTTTGTTGAGCGCAACTTCGATCAATCAGCAGAACTTAAGGGAGTATTCACCCTTGGAGAGCAACAAGTGGACACGCTCGTCAAGATCGAAACAACAAAGAAAGAATTGGACACACTGACAGACAAGATAGAAGGTCTGAATCAGACGCTTCGGGGTGCAGACGGGGCAGGAGGAAAAAAGGCAGAATTGATTGAACTTGAGAATGCGCTAAAAGAAAAGTGCTGGGCGCAAAAGCAAAATCATGACAATAAGCTTCAAAGCGCGTTTGAGGGATACCGGAATAGTCAAGAAAATTTTAAGAATAAAGTTATTGAGGAGTCGACCTCGAATCGCGCCACGCTTTTGACATTATCTGAACTTGAGGAGAAAGCAGAAAGCATATTTGGTACGACCCCAACAGCTGAACAAAACATTACCGTTATAGATACAACAAAACTCCTTGGACATGAATCGAATCCTATTTTGAAAAAGAGAGTGATCGGCAAGGAAGATGTGGATATAGCGGGAATGATTAAAAAACTAGGGAACAGTGATTGGGTTCGTGAAGGACGTTCATTTTACGAAATCAATGAAGGTTTTTGTCCATTCTGCCAACAGAGCACGGATGAAAAATTCGCCAAAAATTTGAATGACTATTTCGATGAATCATTTGAGACTGATAGCAAGGCGATAGAAGACCTTGCAATAAACTATGAAACAGATGCGGCTCGCGTACAACAACAAATTATGTCAATAATTGAAGCGCCTTCCAGGTTTCTAGATGTGGAAAAAATGAAGACAGAGAAGGAGCTTTTAGACGCTAAGATCACGATTAATAAACAGCGTCTTGCAGGCAAGAAAAAAGAAGCGAGCCGAGTAGTCGAATTGGAATCAGTTAGCAACGTAACTGCGACCATAAGTTCACTCATAGAATCGGCCAATGACCAAATCAATCAACACAACGTTCGGGTCAAAAATATCTCACAAGAGCGATCCATATTGACCGAACAAGTATGGCAGTTTGTTCTGGAAGAACTCAGGACCGACCTTACCTCGTATCAAACTGCACGCAATGGCCTGATAAATGCTATTGAGTCTTTGGAGAAACAAATCACAACAGCTGCGAAGGACAAGCAAAAAAAAGAAATCGAGATTCATATGCTTGAAAGACAAACAACAAGTATTCAGCCAACGATTGCTGGGATCAATACGATACTTACATCTTTCGGCTTTCAAGGGTTCTCCATCCAAAAAGCAGACAGCGGTAACGCTTATAAACTCGTCCGAGCAGATGGTTCAGATGCACAGGAGACTTTGAGCGAGGGAGAGAAGAACTTTGTTGCTTTTCTCTATTTTTACCACCTATTGAAAGGAAGCGACTCAGAAAGTGGTATGAGCAATGATCGTGTTGTCGTTTTTGATGACCCGGTGTCCAGTCTCGACAGTGACATACTGTTTCTTGTTGGCAGTCTCATTAAAGGACTCTTCGATGATGTAAGAGCAGACAGAGGCCATATTAAACAAGTATTTGTCTTGACACATAATGTCTATTTTCACAAGGAAGTGACTTTTAATCCAAAACGACACGAAGCAATGAACGAAGAGACATTCTGGATAGTTCGTAAACCAGATGATGTGTCCAAACTTGAGAAACACTCTTCAAATCCGATAAAGACATCATATGAATTGTTATGGTCAGAAGTTAGAAATCAAGATCGATCCAATCTGGCAATTCAGAATACATTACGACGCATTCTTGAGAATTATTTCAAGATCCTTGGTGGTGTAGATACAGATGAAATTATTGACATGTTTAATGGGAGAAAGAAACTTATTTGTAAATCTCTTTTCTCATGGGTAAACGATGGATCGCATTCTGCGCTCGACGATCTTTACGTCAGTATCGAGAATTCAACAGTAGAAAACTATTTGAAAGTGTTTCGTGCAATTTTCAAAAAAGCTGGGCATATTGCTCACTATGAGATGATGATGGGTGATGCTCCCGCGGTTGGCGACTGACAGATGGAGTCAGGGTTATATCCAACCCTATCCTATCGGTTTCAACGCTTACTGGGACTCCCTCTTGTGGGCTAGTTGTATCTCTTCACGGACATCCATGAGGAACAAGCGGCTTATCCCCAATTCTTGTAGTCGTTCTCTGTCCCTTTTTGCCCTTCGTTTCCCTTGTGCAGATTCAGGAGAGAGTCTTTCATTATCTTCTGCCTTTGTTTCCTCGACACCCTCTTCATCAAAGTCTCGTTTGGTATCTTCGTTAAGGTCACTGATCGTAGGCGGATTCCACCCTGTGAAGTTGCGCATCTCCCTATTCTCAACACTGAATCCCTTGATTACTTCTCGCGCCTGAAACAGAAGAGTATCTTCGTCGTCCCACCACAAAGCCCATTTACTACAGTACCCCCAATTTTTATCTGTTTCCGAGTGCGGGGTCACCAAATGGTGCCAAGGCCTGCATTTGCGCTCAATCTGTCCAAGGTTTCTTGTTCCAATTGGCACATGCTTTGCATCGGCGACAAGGCATCCTGTGTGGAACATTTTGAATCCGGGTTTATCCTTGCAACTCGTCCAGATCGAACGCTGGGTTTCAGTACAATAGATACAATAGATCGGCTTCATTCCGGATTTCTTCGCTCCTTCAATGAGGAGGGCATGCTGCTGCTTTCCTGACGACTTAACTGTGTGTGCAACCCTCAAGATATTATCCCTCTGAACACGCTTCGCCTGTACACGTATCTTGAGCGTCAGTTTCCTGCCAATGATATGCCACTCCCAGTCAGCACCATTCGTTGCCTCAACACGCTTGGAGAAGGTGCAAATATGGACAAGTTTCGGATGCCGTCGACCAATTCCGAGAAGATTTGTCTCCGTGATGGTCTCCTCTCCATAGCTTAAACCCTTTTCATGTGAGTACTCCAAATTGCGTGATGTTGCATCGCCCAACTCAAGAAAGGTGCCAACCAAATCAAACATAAATCCACGCCGTTTTACACTGCCTCTCATTCCGGATATTCCCAATTCGACTCCGAACTATCACCCAATTTAAGAAAATATGTAGTTTGATCATGCGCTGTACCCGGCAAAGTTTGTGTCTGAAATGGAGCGTGTTTGCCCGACAGGCGATCATATCATCGTCAATCTCCAAGTCAAATATGCCGGTCGACAACTATTCTGAAAACAGCTTCCATGATCTACGTTCCGTGTCCGAACTGTTTGTCAACAGCGCTGTGGTGGAGGCCAGGGGAGATTCACAATACATTCGATGGCATGAACTATGAATGTGTATTCAAGAACGCGGATAACAGTCAACCCACCGAACAACCAAACAGGCAACACCGTCCATACCGGGCATATCGACAAATCGACAGCGTTGAAAACGGTTTTTGGGAAGCGCGAACCGACCCGGTAAAGCGACGCAGTGCGGCAATCCGAAGAGGCTGGGTGATGACACAGATAGCCGACGATGCGATGCCTGGGACCGGTTGCAAGAGACGCTGTTGAGCAAGACCGTGCTGTTTACTGACAATACCGATTGGAGCGATGCCGACATCGTGCGCGGCTACCGCACGCAGCATCACATTGAGGCCGGGTTCCACCGCATGAAGGACCCGCCTCCTATCCGCCTGCGCCCGCAATACCATTGGACCGATCAGAAGATCGAGACCCCTGTCTTTTGCTGTGTGTTGGCGTTGATGCTGTGCCGTTTGCTACGGCGCGAATTGCAGCGTCAGGGCATCGACCGGTTGATCGGGGCCTTGCTTGATCAGCTGGGCCACATCCGTGAAGTGGGTCTGGTTTGTCCGGCCACCGACAAGCGGCGTGCGCCGATCCTCAAAACCGTACTGTTGCAGATGTCCGACGAGCAGAAAACCCTGTACAACGCACTTAATCTCAGCCGTTATCTCGCCCCGTAGGTCATACACAAAACCACCGCCAAACCATTGTTAATATTGGAGGGTTACGCATATACGCGTAAACTCGGGCTAGAGGATGATGATGGCTACGGAGTCTGTCACTGTCTCACAGTGTTGCACTTCGGAATTTAAACGGCACTTATATTAATCCACGCATTCGAGCAGTATGGCGTAAGTCTAATATGCCCCTACTTTATTTCAATCTGTTTTTCTGGGATATAGTGGCTCTGATGAAAGAGAGCCTACTCAAAACACATCAGATGCGAGAAGCGTTTCACTAGCCAAAAAATGGGGCTTTTAACATGGGATATTGAAAGACATCAGTCTGAATATTAGACTTCCTCAGTAAAAACTCACGTGCCACCTCATCATTGAATTCACCTCTGCGGGAATATCTCACCTCCTTTGTCCTATCCTGTGCCTCCGCCACCATGGAAAACAGAGTGCTGTCACTGAGCCGACTGCAAAGTGCGTCATGTGCAATTTTCACTGAACGCATTGTGAAATCAAATGGCGTATCTCCCTCTTGCAATACTGGTAGGCAGTGGAACAGCATCGGACCGCTATCTAGGCCCTGACTCAACTTATGGACTGTAGCACCAACATAGCCGGGGTTGTTGTCATACAACGCCCAAAAATTACAAGCTGATCCCCGGTAATATGGAGATAACCCCATATGTATATTAAATGCTCCGTTCGAAACCAGAAAATCAATCAGCCAACCTTGTATGTAACTTGCACCAAAGACAATATAGACATCAGAATGTAGTGCATCTCTCAACTGAATTTCATCTAGTTTGCTTAAATCACCACTCTTAATTGAGAGAGTGCTCACTTTTTCTGCCGAGAAGGCTATGTCACCGAAAATATGCCTTTCTGCTTTGATAACTTTTTCAAAGTAATCTCGCATGACATCAGATTTTTTAAAGAAATCTTCCACAAGACCCGGAAATACTGTCTTGCATTCCTGTATACAGAACACCTCATCAGCGATTTGCGCCAGTTTCCTCACCAGATTAAGATGGCGCGGTTGATTGCCAGTAAAAACCGTCACTTTCATTGCGCCATTGCCTTCAGAATATCGGCATGATTTTTACGCGGTATCTCCAGGGTTGATTTGATTTCTTTGACGCTGAGATTAGACCTAAAGCCAATACGTATTCCCATACCTTTCAAAATAGACAGTGTGTCTTCGTTGTAACTGCCACATGGATGGGACATGGAGTAAATATTGTCCGACCCCGTAATACTTTCCAGATGACAAAGATTTTTTTCAAACTCGATCTGTTGTTGCTTGAATGTGAGTTTCTCCATTAACGTTGGATGCGTATAAGAATGCAGTCCGATAGTATGTCCATCGCCAACCAATTGAGATAGATGCTGGTTTGTCATCCACAACTTGGTCGCAGCTTCATCTATGTTGAAATTGAGATCGTGCATTATTCTGCTCATAATTGTCTCATACCTTTCTTTGACCAAAACCCTGTCACGTAGATATCTGAACCACTTATCTTCATTAGAGTAAAAGGGAGAAGCTGCGAGATAATTGAGTTGTTCAAACAGTTCCTTTTCAGCCACATAAGCCACTTCATCTTCATTCATCACACGTTGAAAAAATAACTTATAAAACTGATTAATGTTGTCAAAAGCTACCGTTCGGAAATAACGAAAAATTTCCAAATTATCCGGTTCATTATTAAATGGCGAAGAGTAAATGAAAAAGAACGCGCGTAAGCCTCGCCTTTTCAACACAGGATAAGCAACTTCAAACTGACACAACAGCGCATCATCAAATGTGAGACAGACTTCCTTTTCTTGCAACGTATTTCGGTCTAACTTGTGGACATATTCTTCGGCATCAATCAGGATATACCTCTCAGACAGCCAATCGAGCATCTGCTCGAACTGCTTCTCATTGATACTTCCCTGTACTTTCGGATGCCGCTCACTATGAAAGTGATGAAACATAATAGCATGGGAGAAGGAGGCTCCCGATGAAGTTGCCCCCACCTGAATACGGGTCATGATTGCCGATATAGACCGCGACTTGTATATCTGGCGACGGCCAAAAGTTCGAAGATTCCACCTATCGTGGTAAAGTTGCAACTGCCTTCAGAATGACATTGGACCATGGTCTTGCAGAACCATTCTCTGGTGAACTCCCCCGTCTTGGTCAATTGGTTAAACGCTTCGACCCACTCCGATTCAGTGATACCTTTCTGATATGGTTGTGACGGGTTGCGATGGTTGGGTATGGTATAGATGAGAGCCCGTTCACCTCGTCGACATCCCCATCCCTTTACAAAAAATGCTTTATTTGCTTCTGGCTTGGGAATCACTGTTCCGGGCACAACGTTCTGTTCAATCAATGCGAGGATACGATTCATTACTATAACCATACAACTCTATGGAACACACAATTTTAGCAAAATCTCGGATATGTTTCTTGCCTGGAAAATATTCGTTAGGCATGCCGTTTCCGATGCCGCGCAATGAATACAGCTACTCGGAAAACCTGCTGCAGATGATGTTTTCCAATCCGGCCGAGGACTACAAGATCAATCCAATCTTGTCGCGGGCCATTGACCGAATCCTGATCCTGCATGCCGACCATGAACAAAACGCCTCCACTTCGACCGTGCGACTGGCGGGGTCTTCCGGGGCCAATCCCTACGCCTGTATCTCGTCCGGTATCGCCTCGCTGTGGGGGCCGGCGCATGGCGGAGCCAATGAGGCCGTACTGAAAATGCTCGATGAAATCGGATCGGTGGCCCACATCGGCAAATACATCAAGAAAGCGCAGGATAAGGACGATCCCTTTCGGTTGATGGGGTTTGGTCATCGGGTGTACAAGAGCTATGACCCCCGCGCCACGGTGATGCGCGACACCTGCCATGAGGTGCTCAAATACCTGGGCATTGAGGATCCGAAACTGAAACTGGCGATGGAGCTCGAGCGCATTGCGCTGGAGGACAAGTACTTTATCGAAAAGAAACTGTATCCGAATGTCGATTTTTATTCGGGCATCATTTTAAAGGCGATGGGGTTTCCCACCTCCATGTTCACGGTCATGTTTGCCATTGGCCGGACCGTGGGCTGGATTTCCCACTGGAAGGAAATGCTCAATGATGACGAACAGAAAATTGGGCGTCCCCGACAACTGTATCTTGGGCCAACACAACGTCCTTTTGTGCCGCTTGAAAAGCGGGGCCACACCACGAAAAAAACCAGCTGGTCGTGGCTTTGGGGGAAGTGAAATCCAACGGCGGTTTTACCTCGCAGCATTGACTTACAAAGTATACTTGGGGAAGGGCCCGGTTATATTCTGAGATATTGTGCACTACACGTGGATCATAATATGTCTGTCAGAAATCATCCTCCCCCCGAATTTCCCCGACAGATAACGTCAAGGGAGAAGCTTGCGCGGTCGTTGAAAAGACCGGCGAAAGAGAATCTTAAACGTCTCAGTAACTATACCCGGGTGGCCCTGCGAAATATTGGATACCCGATTCGAAGAACTTGGACAACATTCGCTTCACTAGGGTTGCTGTACCACCTTTTTGCCCGGTTACTCGCGCTGTGTGTCAAACCCAGAACCATATATCGCGCCCTGAGAATCTGGCCTTTCTCACCGATTCCTTATGATCAGTTCAAGGTCTGGGGAAGACTGGAACCACCGGTGTCGGCTTATTTGGAAAGTCAGCCCCGAAGCAATCATCCCGACAACATTCCTTGGAAACCTTTCGGTAGGATGTTGCCGGAAGAACGGATGGGATACGTGGTCGAGGTGGAAAATGGTGTTGCACTTTCAAATGGGATCGCTCTGGACAGCGATGGAAACACCATTATGGGAGCAAGCCATCGGTATAAATCGTTTCGACAGCCTCCTGGTCAGAAAGGAGTTTCCTCTCGTTCTAGTAAGAGCAGCTTCCAGAATCAGTTGGAACAACTGGGCCCACTGTCCATCAAACCTTGGAGTAACAGATTAGATTTGAAACACCTTTCAGGTACAGTATTAATACTGAGCAACTCACATTTTAGTAATTATTACCATTACATCTACGATGCACTCAGCCGACTGGCTCTGGTAGAAGATCAGATGGACATGTACCACACGATCTATATAAGGAATGAGCTACCGTATCAGAAACGATATCTGTCCATGCTGGAATTGGATGATAGACAGATCATTCCAGCGGATCAGGCGATGCCTTCCGGGATCACCGCAGACAGACTGGTGATACCGTGTTACACACGTGCAGTTGACCACACACTGGATCCCAAGATCAGTAGCTTTCTGAGAAAGAAACTGTTGCCGTATGCTGACAGTGCGTTGGCTCGGGGTGAAAGGGTATTCATCTCCAGAAACAAAGACTCCCATAGATATCTTCTGAACGAGGATGAGTTGCATCCCATTTTGACAGAGCACGATTTCACCATTCTTTGCCTTACAGATTTATCGGTAGATGAACAAATATCGGTATTCAAATATGCCAAAATCATTGTATCTCCTCATGGGTCTGGACTGGCCAACCTCCTGTACTGTAGCCCAAAAACGAAAGTACTGGAGATCTTTTCCGGCTTAAACATAGATGCGTTTTTCTTGATTGCAGCATCGCTTGAACTTGAATACTTCTATCTATCAGGTGTCGGAGGCAACCAAAGGTTCGTTAAATTTACTGACGACATTACAGTTGATCCAAACATATTCAGACAACAAATAGAATTGCTGTGTCGATAATTCCCATAGAGTATTTCGGGTCATTAAACCGGCAACCCGATGAATTGGGTTGACATTGGGTAAAATCAGGGCTGGCCATTCAAAAGTGGCTGTGATAGGCTCGGATGCATGCCATTATCCATGACATCATTGGTTTCCCGCCGTCGAATCGTTGTGCGCGAAGTGACGGTTCGTCCGACTCGGGATGTTGCCGAGCGTCGACGCTGGGATGAGTTGATGTCTGCCTTTCATTATCTACCGTTCAATGGTCTGTTCGGCCAGTCCCTGCGCCATGTGGCGGTGTACCAGGAGAGGTGGGTTGCGTTGCTCGGCTGGACCGCAGGCGCGTTCAAGGTCGGGGTACGGGACCGTTGGATCGGGTGGTCCCGGGAAGCCCAGTTCCGACGACTGAAGCTGATTGCCAACAATGCCCGCTTTGTGGTGTTGGGTGAGCGGGGGGAGACGCCGAATCTGGCCTCGCGGGTGCTGCGGCAGAGCCTGCAGCGTCTGTCCTCGGACATGCGCGAACGCCACGGTTTCCCGGTCCTGTTGGCCGAGACGTTTGTCGATCCATCGCGCTATACGGGCAGTTGTTATCGGGCCTCGAACTGGCGCAAGCTGGGGGAGACCCGTGGATTCACGCGTTTGCCCGGTTATCCGGTGCAGTGGAGTGAAAACGGACAACCGAAGGAGGTTTACGTGACTTTATTGCAGTCCGACGCGTGTGCGGCCCTGAGGGGGAGTGAGGAACCGGTGGAGTGGGGCCTGGGAGCCAGGGACGATCCGATGCCGGCCGCGCAATTACGGAGTTTGTACGATTTCCTGGAAGCGATACCCGATTTTCGCAAGGCCCGGGGTCAGCGTTACAGTCTGGCCTGTTATCTGACGATTGCGATTGCGGCCCGACTGGCGGGTTATCGTGGAGTCACGGCGTTCGCGGAGTTTGCTGAACGGTTGGACGAGGGGCAACGCCGGGCGGTGGGGGGCTTTGTCAGCCCGACCCGTCATCGGGTCACCGTGCCGGCGGCCTCGACCTTTCATTATCTCCTTGAGGCGCTGCCGCCCGACACGCTGGAACAGGCACTGCGGGCCTGGACCGCACAACACGACAGCGACCGGGCGGTGGCTCTGGACGGCAAGGATATCCGCGGTGCCTCGCGCCAGACCGACGGGGAAAAGCGGTTGATGGTGGGGGCGGTCGAACACGGTCGCGTGTGGTATTGGGGCAACTCCAGGTCGGCGACAAAACCAATGAGATCCCGACAGTGCGCGAGTTGGCGAAGCAGCTTGATCTGGCCGGACGGGCGGTCACGCTCGATGCGATGCATGCCCAGCAGGCCACGGCGCAGTGCCTGATCGAACAATGCCGAGCACACTATGTGATGACCGCGGTGAAGGACAATCAGCGGTTCATGTATGAAGATCTGGCGGCGATCGGCTGGCGCACAGTGCGCCGCTGCGAGACGATCGATAAGGGCCATGGCCGGGTCGAGACCCGACGCTGCGCCGTGGTCGATCTGACGGCACCGACCTGGGACGGGTGGTGCGACCTGTTCGGCCGTCGCCAGGCCATCCGACTCGAACGGCAACGGCACACCGTCAAGACCGGCGAGACCACCCATGAGGTGACCTACGGCCTGACCTCTCTCGGGGGGGCGAGGCAGGGCCCGAGGAACTGCTGAATCTGGTCCGTCAACACTGGCATATTGAAAACAAGGTACACTATGTGCGTGATTTCAGCTACGACGAGGACCGCTGCCGGGTCTCGGTGGGCCATCTGCCACGCAACCTCGCGGCCTTGAGCAATATCGCCATCTCCATGGTGCGCATGATGGGCCAGTTCAAATGCATACCGCCCGCCCAGCGACACTATGCCGCTCGACCCCAGGAGGCACTCGACGCGGTCCTGACCTGAGCGACCGCTTTCCCAAACCCCGCCGTGTGAGACGACGCACGGTGGGGCGCTGACGGGTCTGGACAACCGCCCATCGGGCATGATTGACTGGATTGAGCTCTCCCCACAACGTTTTCCCGACAATGAGCCGTCTACAGACGGCAATCCATTGCCTCGTCAGTGACCTCATAGAGTAAAATGAATCCGCTCAATAACGCTTATTCCCATCCCTGCCCTGACTATCTGGACTTTTGAATAAGCCCGGGGTATAAATCCCTTTGCAACCATAAAATCCGGTATTTTATTATAATATAGGCATTCTCCCCAGAATTAATTCCGGTTAAAAATTTAGAGTTTTACTGTGATAAAAATCTCATTTTCAGGACTGTTCTGATAGAGTCAACATTGCATGACTAGGGCTAATGCTAATAAATACAGCCTTGTAAGAGCCAGCTTGGACCTGCACTGGGACCAGTTCATTAACGGATCATCAACGGGAACTGCCTTCGTCCTATCAAATTATCTTGGTTCCTTGGATTGTAGTGTAGATGCTTTTTATTGTTTAAAAAACAAAGAAAAGATGGCGGCCATTGCCTTAATCAAGCCCAGAAATCAGAAACGAGATGTTACAGGCCATAGTCACGTAATTTATGATGGTCTGATATACAGAGATATGAGACAGTTAAATCGCTCCCAAAAATATTCCGAGCGATTCAAAATTCAGCAATATGTTGCTGAATTCCTGATGCAAAACTACCGATCAATATCAATTACATTACATCAGGATGTATCCGATATACGACCTTTTTCATGGGTAAACTATGGACAAGACAAGCCAAAATATAAAATTGATGTCCGATATACAAGCCTTCTCGATATTCGTGATTTTAGCAGAGATTCTAATCTAGATCATATTGATGCTTACCAGCAGTCTTCTGTTGCCCGGCGTCAGGAAATTCGATACGGAAAAAAGAAAGGTGTCAGGACTTCGGAAACACATGATATCGGAGCATTCATCGACTATTATCAACTATCCATGTCGCGCCAAGGAATCGAGGTCAGCCTGTCCATGAAACAGCAGATGCATGATCTTCTTGAGACACTTAAGCCGTCAGACAACCTGTTTCTTTTCGAGTCAAAAACAAAAAGCGGGGATACTGGAAGTATGGCCGCTTTTCTGGCTGACACAAAACGTGCTTATTATTTGTTTGGAGGCAATAACCCTGCGTTTCGCAGTGAACATACGGGCACTGCTGTCATTTGGGATGCTATGTATCGACTTAATGACAAGGGTATCACAGAGGTTGATCTTGAGGGTGTCAACAGCCCCCAAAGAGGCTGGTTCAAACAAAGCTTTGGCGGGACACTGGTCCCTTACTATAGAGTAAGAAAATAACATGCAGGATTTTGATTTCAGCTGGGAAACAATCTATGCAAACGGCCAACAGATTAATAAGTACCCGTATGACCTCGTCGTTTCAACCGTCATGCGATATTTTTCCCATGTCGAGAACCGGTCATCGGTCAGGGTCCTTGATATGGGATGTGGGGCGGGTAATCATACTTGGTTCTTTGCCAGAGAAGGTTTTACGGTTACTGCAATTGATGCAAGCGAATCGGGAATTGCTTATGCCAAAAAACGCATGGAGAATGAAGGACTAGAAGCGCGTTTCGAGCACATGACATTTTCCCAGATCGATCAACTGGATGGGAAATATGACTTGATTCTGGATAGGGAATCAATTTGTACGTTGGAATGGCTAGATATAAAAAAGATATTCTCAGGCATCTATGAAAAACTCTGTGATGGGGGGATCCTCATTTCCTTTATGTTCAATAAGGATCATCCAGCAATAGAGCATTGTGGTGAACGTAGCAGTGATGGACATACCTACTATAAACTGCCCCCACTTTATTGTGGTAACTCAAACCGGGTGACATTGCTTGACAACAATACTCACACTGAACTATTCGCAAAATTCAATATACTTGAAATGCATAATCATAATCTCAGAAATTTGGTTGGGGATGGCAAGGGAATGGCTGAATATGTCACCGTGGCACAAAAACCCGCACTTGAGGCGTAAAGATAAGAGCTTTTCAAACAGTATTCTCTCAGGATTGACGATGGAATCAGCTTGGGGAAAGTGGTACTCATGTAGTAATTCGTTCAAACTGCACAGTTTATTTTCCCGGTCCTTGACGTACCATTGGCCCTTTTCAAGATAGGTATTCTCGATTCACGAATAAGGAAAAAATATGGCCGATTTAGGAAATCAACTGCATGGATTCGCCAAACAACTTTGGCCTATGAATCGCAGCATCACGGGTGACGGCGTCAGGATGACGCTTTTGGCTATAAAAAAATATCTGCCTGACTTAAAGATTGTAGAAATTCCCACCGGAACGCGAGCTTTTGACTGGACCGTTCCGCAGGAGTGGTCGGTGAAGGAGGCTTGGATTATCGGGCCAAAAGGCAATAAGTTTTGTGATTTCAATCAGAATAATCTTCATTTGGTGGGTTATAGCGAAGCAATCAATGCGAGATTTTCGCTGGGAGAACTGGACAACCATTTGTATTCTATTGAGAACCAACCCAATGCAATTCCTTATATCACTTCTTATTACGCCAAACGATGGGGGTTTTGCATTAGACATCGTGACCGATTAAAGCTGAAAGAGGGTGAATATCATGCCGTCATTGATGCCACGCATTTTGACGGTTCACTCACGTATGGAGAGCTTATAATTCCTGGTCGTCTTAAAAAAGAGATCCTTATCAGTACTTATATTTGCCATCCTTCCATGGCAAACAATGAATTGTCTGGCCCAGTGGTCTCCACTTTCATTGGAAATTGGCTTTCACAGTTGGAGCAACCAAAATACACTTATCGATTGGTATTTATACCCGAAACCATTGGTTCGATTGTTTATCTCAGTAAGAATATCGATGTGTTAAAGGCGAATGTGATCGGTGGTTTTAATCTGACCTGTATCGGTGATGACCGTGCGTATTCCTATTTGCCCTCTCGCAAAGGCGACACACGAAGTGACCGCATTGCACAACATGTCCTTGCCAGCCTAGATACAAACTACGTTAAATATACATGGAATGACAGAGGGAGTGATGAACGACAATATTGTGCCCCTCATGTTGATCTACCCATTGCCTCCATTATGAGGACAAAGTACGGTGCATACGACGAGTATCACACGTCATTAGACGATTTAGTCAATGTAGTCACACCTACAGGTTTAAATGGAGGGTATCTAGCCGTACGAAAAGCACTGGAGATTTTTGAAAATGATCAGATCCCAAGTGCAAATATGTTGTGTGAACCCCAATTGGGAAAGCGGGGCCTTTATCCTACATTGAGCACAAAGAGGAAAAACGACGAATTGAAAACCATGATGAATGTGATCAGTTTTTGTGACGGAAAACACTCGATACTGGATATATCAGGGAAATGTGGCATCACCTTTGAGTCAACCCTTGACATTGTGACCATGTTAAGTAGGCATAACCTGGTTGATCTATTCGATATTGAACAAAGCAACCCTTAGAGTAGTTACACATGAATACATCAATCGTTCACCTGACATCGACCAAGTGCCCATTTTACGGCTACACATACTCGACGGTGTGATGATTATGTGGTTACGCATAATAATGGCGTATGATTAACAACCGTTGGGGCAACGAATTCCCCTCATGATGTGGGAATGTGGATACAGCTATTTGTGCCGGATTGGGTAATTCTGCCCCAGAAAACTGGCCAGATTAATACATCTCTAAGGTGATCCGGTCTTCGATTTGAACATTTCGTTTGCTCTCCCTGTGTTCAATCCTTCAATAGCAAGTAATAAGGCACACAATTTTTGAGCCAATACTTAAGAGGTTTTCTTGTAATTATGTGTGACAAAACAGTTGTTGTAGGCGCGGGGATAGCCGGTATTACGGCCGCATACTTTGAAGCAAGTAAAGGGCGTGATGTTGTTTTGCTTGAGTCGGATCCGCGACCAGGCGGATTGTTGAAAAGCGACTTCAACGGGAATCATTATTTTGATTACGGCACGCATATTTTCTCGGACACCGGTATCAGGGAATTAGATCAATTCCTGTTTTCGGGCCTCAATCAACATAATTGCATGATCAGTAAAACAATCGCCACAGGCAATTATTTTCGGGGGAAGATGAATCATAAAAACAACTATGTAGACACATCAATTTTGCCTGTGCGCGACTTTAATCAGGGTTGTATGGAATTGTTGTCCGCGGTCGAAAATAAGGAAGCCGATAATTTACATGATTATTTCAAAGCCAGGGTCGGTGATACCTTTTATAACCTGATATTCAAAGATGTTGTTAAAAAATATATGGGCGAAGAACCGCAAAATTTGTCGACTAAGGTCGGCAAGTTTTTTGATATGAACAGAGTGTTGGCGTTTGATGACGCTGCAACAAAATTATTGGGTGAAATAAGCGTCTACAATGACAGACTGGGGCATCATACAAGGAAAGAGGGAGCCAACAAGTATTATCCAAAAGAAGGCGGCACAGGGAAAATAATTGATCTTCTGATGGACCAGTTGCAACAAAAGAACGTGGATTTCAGGCCGTCTACGAGAATTTCCGCTGTTTCAGAAAAACAAGGTCGGGTCGATAGCATAACCACGGAGAATGAAACAATTAAGATACATAAACTGATCTGGACACTGCCTGTTGGTTTTCTGATCCGGTTGACCGGTTCCCATAAAATGGCTTTTTCTACCCTTTTATATCGAAATTCAGGTCTGTTTGATTTTGTGTTTGAAAACCCGATCAATTCAAAAGCGACCTTTATCAATATTTATGATACAACATTACTTTCGGGACGACTTACACTGTACCAGAATCTAGCACACTCCGATAACTACAGTTGCACTGTAGAAGTCTTGACAGATAATGATATTGACCTGTCAGCCATGACCGATCATGTTTTGCTCGAGTTGGTCAAAATGGATTTGGTGGAATATGATCATTGTAAATTCAAACAATTCAGAACGATAAATAGTGGATTTCCTGTACTGACAACAGAATTTGTAAACAGACAGAGCCAGTTAGAAACTTTGGGTGAGAATTATTTTCACAATGTCGTATTTGTTGGTCGCTCTACCAAAGTTTTTTTTATGACTGAAATCCTAAGGGACGTTTACTCAAAAATTACATTGCAGAAATGTGTCGACTGAAAATATACTGATTGGGATTTTCATGAAGATTTGATAATAATGGTCGGCAAGGAGGAAGAAAACGGATGTAACACTTGACTTCCCCCATAACTTCAGTCAAGAAATTCGTAGATTCTTATTGTGGCTATAGGTCACCTTAAATCTAGCAAAACTTAGGATATTTGCTTAACGTATCAGTATCCTGTCCAGATTCAGAATTGGTTCGGGGAAACAGACTTCATAATCAAAATTAAATACGACTCACTAGATTCTCGATGATCCGCTGCATTGCTTTTCCATCAAGAACACCGATCCTTTCTGCTGCCTCTAGTTGGTGTTGTTTCAACATGGTGGCATACTCTTCGTTGGAAAAAATTTTGGCTAGTGTTTCCTCAAAATCTGATACAGTTTTGACAGTTTTCATCCCAAATTCCTGCTGATTCATTGCATAATTGAGGCCATACCAATCGCAAATTATTGTAGGAACTCCACATAGTGCTGACCACATCCACGTAGTTGATCCTTGCCCAGAAATAAAAATATCACCGAGTGGTAAAAATTCCCGCAATTTCCTTTGGATAATTTTCAAGTTGAATTTTTCTTCCAAAAATTGGTACCGTTCAAAACGCATCTTGGGATGGAGAGAAATCAAGACATTTGACTCGAATGAGCAAGCGATAGAGCATATTTCATATATTACCTTCCAATGTTCTTCCTCTTTAAGCAATTTGTGCTCATGAAGCGGCTGTAACGCAATAATAATAATTTTTTGGGCACTATGCAGACCGTATTCTTGAGTTAGTGCATCCAAGATGTCGTTTTTCCTGATCTGACATTTATATAGACTGTCATATTCGGGATCACCTGTTTCGATGACTTTATCTTCCGCTAATCCCCATTCAATAAGCTGATTCCTTTCCATTTTTCCGCTAACCATAATGTAATCGGATAATCCTGCACCTAAAACCCAAGGGTTATTCGATAGCATTTTGAGTTTCCCAAGAGCACGTATTTTCCAAGATTCATAGAAGCTAATGTACTGTCCGTGCTCATTCTTAAAAAATTGTTTAGGATATTGCTTTTGTAAACACGCTTCCTTGGACAAATTATATTTTCTAGATCTTGTTTTTGCCTTATTCCACGGGCTTGAAATATGCGATATAGGTGGTATAAAGATAGGTATCTTCCTAATTTTACAGGACTTTAAGAGAGCAGGCTCATGTTGCATGTGTCGATCGCCAGTAACAACAGCACCATGATACCTTTTGGTATCCATAAACCGAGAAATCGATTGAAACTGATTTTCAAGTTTTCTTGTGAATCGCCATTCAGACCAGCTATCAATCAGATTGAAATTTAGCCTCATTTTGAGGAACACCAACATGCGTTCAAACATGACAAAAAACCACTCGATTGCTTTTGTCATGATGCTCATCTGAGTAACCTCATCATGTCCAATGTCTACTATACCAATGGTGGTTCGTTCTAGTAGTACCTCCCTGGACAAGCTTTGTCTTACATAGTCATTGGTAACCAATATATCTATATTCAACCCAGCACGACTCATCTGTACAGCTAGATCAATCAATTTTACATAAGAGGTGGGATGTAGCGGATATACTAAGACGTTCTTCTTTGTTGACATATTATTGGGGCAAGAACCAGAGGTACCACCGCTCATATCACGTAGCTACTTCTAATCGTCTATCTGGTTTCGCTCTGATCAGGGAAATGTATCTTGAAGTCATTTCTGGCTTTTAAAATTTCTGCATGATGGCCAATATCTGTCCAATATTCATATATTGGATACCCTTTGACGACTTCATTATTTCTTAATAGGGTATTGACAAAATCTGGCATATCTAAACACCTATCTTTCTTGATGAGAGTAAATACTTTAGACTGAAAAACATAAATTCCTGCACTGACAAAATAGGTGTGTTTCGGCTTCTCGGTAACTGACTTCACATCGGGCCCAGCTAACTCAACAACGCCATAAGGAACTTCAATTTCGAATTTTTTCAAGCAGATTGTCAAATCAGCCAGTTGTGTTTGATGAAATTCCAGCAGTTTTATTGGTTCGAAACTACTTAGGACATCTCCATTTAGAACAATCACGTTTTGATTTTGAGGGAAATCGATCAACCCCAAGGCTCCAGCTGTGCCTAGTTTTACATCTTCTTCGACATAAGAAATTTCTGCACACCATTTATTTCCGTCTCCAAAATAGTCTCTTATTTGATCACCAAGATAATTAATGGAAAAATAAAATCGATAAAACCCATACAAGATCATCCTTTCCAATATCGTTTCTAGAATAGGACGCTCACCCACAGACAGCATTGGTTTAGGGCATCTCTCCGTGAGTGGGCTTAATCTTTCTCCTCTTCCTCCAGCCATAATAATTACGGGCGTGTTATTTTGTGTAGGATTAAGCAGTTCATCAAGTGTATGGAGACGGATGATATGATATTGACTATCAAGTATCGGGATCTGACGGATACTTTTCTTTTTCATGGTATTTATCAACCCCTGAACATCATAATCCCCGGTCACAAAAGTATAAGAATCATTCATACAGTCGAGGACAGAAGAATGCAATGTGCTACCGGATAAAATAGCACGCCGTACATCTCCATCGGTTACCGTACCTATTAGTCTACAGTCATCGTCGAGAACGAAAGCAATTTGCGCTTTGGATCTGTTTATTGCATTAATTGCCTCTGATATAGTGGACTTAGCTGTAACCGTTTCGATATCTAGTTTCGACATACTTTGGGCTGTACCTTGAGGGCCGTAATCTGATTATATAATATCCAGTATTCCCTGTTCTTCCAGCATGAACAGTGACAATCCTGTCTCGGTACCCGAATCAAACTATTTCCGGAAGATCATAAAACGTCTTCGCACAGGTTCTTTTGTACCCAACAGCTTTCAAAAGCCCAACGACCTTTTTTGCTGCCCCCGGCTGACCGTATGGATGATTCGTTTTCTTGAGGTTCTGATTGAAATCGAAAGAAAAAATCTTCTCGATTGCCGCCTTAATGGATTGAACATCGGAATCTACATCTATTACGCTACAGGCTCGCAAACGCCCTTTCTGTCGGTTACCGATATTGATTGTCCCTGTCAAGAGTGCTGGCGCCTCAATGATTCCACTGGAAGAATTCCCAACTATCCCATCTACATATTGAAGCAAAGATAGATAACGCAATTGACCGAAAGAATGCCATGCTTTACAACGATCTGGATAGGATGTGATAAACTTCTCAAGTTTTCTGACGATATTGTATCTACCACTATCCGCATTAGGATAAGAAAAAATCAACTGGATATCTGGATAACTTTCCAATGCCTCAAGAAGGCAGTCAAAACCTTTGTCAGGTGTTTTGGAGTTAGTTTCTGGGTGATAGGCAATCAGAAACACTTTCTTCTCAAGTCTACAACCAAGCGATGTTTCAAGTTCTTCTTTACGCAATAGAGGTAGCTTGGCGATATTGTCAAGTCCCAGAGCCCCAACATTAAATACGGTATCAGGGTGCTCCCCCATTTGAATTACTCGAAATCGATAGGGTTCTGTCGCGACCCCATGCCAAGCAGCCATCTTGGTAACTGCATGCCGTATAGAATCATCGTAAGAACCTTCAGTAATTTCACCACCGTGCAAATGGAAAATTGGTACGCTCATCAACAGTGCGGCTGACGCTGCACCGAGAAGTTCATACCTGTCGCCTAGTAATACTAGCAAGTCCGGTTTTAATGCTTTCAGTGCGCGGGCAGTTCCTTTAGCAGCTCGCGCTAAAATATTGACAGAGGACTTCTTGGAATCATTTTGTGTGATTTTCAAATCGACTAAATAGTCTATATGGAAATCATCTTTCCGAATCTCATCAATGGTATTCCCATATTGTTTCGAAAGGTGTGTTCCCATCACAACCAGTTTCAACTCCAAGGTAGGCTCGGCCTGGATCTCCTTCATCAACCAGAACAGTAAGCCATATTCTGCTCGAGTAGCTGTCAGGACACCTATTTTCCTACTCATAGTAAAATCAAATCATCCTTGTTAAAATTTTGAGTGGCTGCTTGTCCGATCACCTCATCCCAATGCATCGGCGAGATTCCGATAGCGGGACGCTTGCTGGTAAGATTTTCATCTGAAAACATCTCTCCCTGTAGAATGTTCCGTTTAGCCACAATGGAACGTCGGGCAACTTGAATATTCTCGCGCTCACTACTTGCTGGAGTTTTTACACCGGTACCCTGGGCCAATTCGACATTGCGTATTTTTCGTATCATACGTGCTAACTGATGGGGCTCCAAACTTGCCTGATGATCCGGTCCGGGCAATGTTTTATCCAGCGTATAATGCTTTTCAAGAACTGTTGCGCCTTGTGCCACCGCTGCAACCGCAATGGTATCCCCAATAGTGTGGTCTGAATACCCGATTTTCATTCCAAATTCAGATCGTAATGTTTCCAGACATCGGAGATTCACATCCGAATAGGGCGTAGGATAGGCAGTCGTACAATGCAGAATCGTTATCTTATCCTTGGATACACCGTTTTGAATAAACACGTTGATCGCATCCCTTGTTTCACTAAGATTTGACATGCCTGTCGACAAGATAATCGGCAGTGTTTTTTTCGCTACATACCTGAGATAAGGTAAGTTGGTAATTTCTCCCGAGGGGACCTTGATTTTCTCCATCCCTAAATCAACCAGAAAATCCAAACTATCAGCATCAAAAGCGGTGGAAAGAAATTCGATTTGCTTCTTCTGACATTCCTCGAACAGTACCGAGTATACATCACGACTTAATTCTAACCCTTCAAGCATCGTTCTTTGAGATTCATCTGAACCAGTATTTCTGTATTGGTATCCTGCCTTAGGTGTATTCCAGGTTACCAATTTTGCTGCACAGAAAGACTGGAACTTTACTGCATCGGCTCCGCATTCTACTGCAACATTGACCATTTCAAGCGCGGTTTCCAAGGAACCATTGTGGTTCACCCCAGCTTCAGCGATAATGTAAATTTTACCGCTCATGAAAATAAACAAGTATTAGTCAACACATCAGTTTTGACAATCAATCCACCTCCGACCACAGCGTTATCTCCTATGTGGCAGCGGTTAAAAATCACCGCATGGGATCCGATAAACACATCAGACCCTACTTCCACTGCACCGTTTATCGTTGCACGTGTCGAAACATGAGTATGCGCACCAACCACCGAATCGTGGGCAAGTAATCCTTTTGTATTAATAATGCAGTTTTCTGCAACTTTGACGCCTGAATCAATACATGCATCATGCATAACGATTGTTCCAGCCGACACATGCGCCGTTGAAGAAACATAGGATCTAGGAGATATAACTGTTGCAAATTTTCCACCTAGCCGCTGCACATTCAAATAGAGTTTTTTCCGTTTTTCAGATCGTCCAAGTTTTCCTACTGTAACCAAAACTTCATCGGTTTGGGGAAGAATTTTTGTGAGACCATCATCCGTTCCGATAATATCCACCCCATCCAGTTGTTGACCGACTTTTTCTTTAACATCCACAATACCGATTATTTCATATCGGTTGGTCATACGGATTACATCGATGCATGAACGGCAGTGGCCTCCTCCCCCAATCAGTAAAAGCCGAATCATTGATAAGCCATCCTAGGACTACTAGGTATATTTACTGCACGGCCAAAAATATCATCTGTTATTGTTAGATCGCCACACAAACACTTTGTAAAACAAGGCAATGTATGCAGTGGATTCCACGGAGGCCTGGTCATTATCCCTCTTTGATTTGTAGCTTCAAGAAAGGCATCCCGCTGTTGCTTGTCTTCCATTAATAGCGTGTTTAACCAAAAATTAGACTTGGCATTTTTGGGTTCTATCACAAAATAAAATCCATTATCATGCGCCCACTTCCTATAAGCCATGGCTATTTGCCGTTTCTCTTCCAACAAGCTATCTAGACTGTTCATTTGTGAATATCCTAGGGCTGCATTGAGCCCAGGCAACCGATAATTAAAACCCAGCTTATCGTGCACAAATTCCCAAGCATGCGGCATTTTCGCCGTTGTGGAGAGATGTCGACTTCTATCAGCAGTTAGAGAACTATCCATCAACATAGCGCCGCCCCCGCCAGTTGTAATCGTTTTATTTCCATTAAAACTGAGTACTCCTAATTCCCCAAAACAACCACAGTGCCTATCGTGATAAAAACTCCCGAGAGCTTCTGCTGCATCTTCTATTACGACAATTGCCCATCGTTTGCAAATATCGATGATTTTGTCTATTTCACAAGGGTGGCCGAATGTATGCATAGGAACACATGCACTAATACGTCGCCCTGTTAATCTGTTGTAAGTACCGTTCTCTCTCAGTTCGCCATGTTCTTCCAAAAAAGCACTGAGCGCTATAGGTGACATACCTAAAGTATCAGGAGAAATATCAACAAACACAGGCGCAGCGCCTGTATAAAGAATCGCATTACCCGTCGCAACAAATGAAAGTGATTGGGTAATTACTTCGGTTTTCTTACTGACGCCAGATAAATACATTGCCAAATGGAGAGCGGCTGTTCCGTTGACAACCGAGACGGCATAGGATGAGCGCGTGAAATCACACAATTTTTGTTCAAATTTCCCGACATACGCACTAACACTAGAGACAAATGTAGAATCAATTGCATCACACAATGTCGTTTTATCATCGTCGGTAAATACTGGAATGTGAAGCTGTATATCTT
Source organism: Candidatus Poriferihabitaceae bacterium (assembly GCA_965214625.1). Lineage (GTDB taxonomy): Bacteria > Pseudomonadota > Gammaproteobacteria > Arenicellales > Poriferihabitantaceae. Next base: position 1,533,817 of record OZ243962.1, read on the forward strand.
CATTCGTCTGATAAAGTTCCCGTACAAACCTAATAAACGAATCATACATTGTATAGGTTAGGCTTATAACCGATTGAGTTTTCTTTGCGGGTAAACCATTCGACTGTTTTACTCAATCCCTGTTCAAATGACACCTGTGGCTTAAATCCGGTCATTTTGAATAATTTAGTATTGTCACATCTTAGGCGGAATACCTCAGATTTTTCGGGTCGGATGCGCTGATCTTCAACCATAACTTTCACAGACTTCCCCATAATTTCCGAAATTACTATAATGGTATCGGCAATACTAATCTCAGTATCTGAACCAATATTAACAATTTCTCCAACAGACTCATCAGTGTCAGCTAGTAGTTGAAATCCTCTGCAGGTATCACTTACATAATTGAAGTCTCTTGTTGGTAAAATATCTCCCGCTTTAACATTTTCACCCTGCAACAGTTGTAGTATCACTGATGGTATAACCGCTCTCGCAGATTGGCGCGGACCATACGTATTAAAGGGTCTTGCAATCGTGACGGGCAAATCAAAAGCAGAGTAATAGCTATGTACGATGGCATCAGCTGCTATTTTGCTAGCACTATATGGCGATTGTGGTTGGATCGGATGTTTTTCATCCATTGGCACATAATGGGCTGTTCCGTAGACCTCACTAGTAGAAGTATGTATTAGCCGAGCGACTTCCTGATCCAAAGCGGCTTGACAGATATTGAGACTACCATTCACATTGGTCTCGACATAACTGCTAGGAGCCTGATATGAATAAGGTATCGCTATCAAAGAAGCCAAGTGATAGATTACATCGATACCTTTACAGAGTTTCTGGCAAAAAGCAGGATCCCGGATATCTCCTGAAATGACTTCAGCTTTTTCATCAATTCGGTTGATTGAATCCAACCATCCCCAACTATTGAATGAGTTATATTGGACCAATGCTTTCACGTTTTCACCAGCATCAATCAACTGCTCCGTCAGATGTGACCCGATAAAACCATCCGCACCTGTTACTAGAATGTTTCCACGAGTCATGCTTTTCTAGTTGTCAGGAAAAATTTTTCCTTTCCATGTGTAAGGATTAATTCAGCTAAGTGAAAATCATCTGGATTATCAATGTCTATTGCGGTAAGTGGGGCCACCTGTATGGTCTTGACTCTTCCATCCCAAACCCCTGATCGGGATAATATGTGATTCGGCCTGGAGACGTATGCTACAGGGGTAATTCCATATACTGTAGGAGCGTCTTGTCTTCTGTAGTATTGCCCTTTTGCTTGACCACACAACCTTGCAAATCCTCTTTCATCTTCTTTGATCATATTAAAGTATGGGTTATAGTGAGATTTAGTGACCGTAATGGCAATATCGGTCTCACTATCCAGAGCGTTAATGCATCGATCAATATCTCTGGCATCTCTGCAGGGAGCGGTTGCTGGAACGGAAACAAACGTTTCGAATTCACCATATTTGCTTTGGACAGCTGTAATGGCATGCTGCCATGCATGCCATTCTGACGTAGTGTCTTGGGCCAGTTCTGGTGGACGCATAAAGGGAACCTCGGCACCGGCTATTTCTGCTATTTCTGCTATTTTGTGAGAATCTGTAGAGACAAATATCCTACTGATTTGGTCCACCTGTTTAGCATGCTTAATCGCATGACAAATCAATGGTTTCCCACATAACAATTTTATGTTTTTACCTGGAATACCTTTCGAGCTATTTCTAGCAAATATGAAAGCCCAACAGGTCATGAATCCGTTTCCTCTTTTTCTTCGTCATATGAAAAATTCAAGTAACTTGGTTCCACGATTCAAAAGCCCCATCGTCAATGCTTAAATGAAAAAGCACTAATAGTATCACTTATTGTAACCGATTGATCTCAATCTCGATGATACGGGTCAAGTGTTCCACATTCGACCTTATTCCCGAATTCATATCTGTGAATCTTTTAGGATTCAGATGTCCTCTGAATCCATTTTTAAACAGACAATACAAAAAATAGTAGACTTTTCTTTCGTTTACCTGATAGCCCTCCTTTATTTTTTTTATCGCATTTTCACACTGGGAATTGACTCCACAATAAAATACTCCTTCACATCCTTGATACCATGCGTGACCAAAAATCAATGCTGGTTTCCCTCTTACACATGCCTCCCAGCCTGATGTTCCGGTTAATGTGGCAACCGCCTTGGAATTATCAATAAGTTCAAATTGAGGAGCATTCAAGTGTGCAAGAACCACGTTATTGATGGAGATCAAGTCGTCGTAATAATAGGCATAACGGCCACGTTCACCATGCCCCACACCAGGTAAGAGTTGTGTGGGATTTTCTTTTACAACAATTTTCCAATCTTTCGGCACGAAACGAGACAGCATTTTGATCATCAGAATCTGATTCGAGAATCGCCCTGCTTCCGGCACAGATGTCCTTTCTGGTTGGAAACTTAAGGGAACATAAATATAATCCGAATCATAATCGATCTCTTCGCAATGGGATTCGTAAATAAGAGACAGATGCCGTTTATACTTTGCAGCCTGTATTTTATATTTTCTCCATTCCTGACCCGTTAAATACGATTGCTCTATAGGTTCCCCCGGCCGCTTCAAATAATTCTTCGGCGCTACAGCGGAAGAATACAACACTGATCGTTGGTATGCGGATTCCAATGCTTGTAACGCGGTTTGCCAGTATTCGCTATATCTTTGAAATTTTGTCAATCTCTGATACCAGAATTTGATATTCAAAAATTTTCTTACTCTATTTTGATGATGTTCCTTTTGTCTCAATCTCTCTTTCAGGTAAGGTGGTATTGCCTTTTGGTAGGAAGCGCATACATTATCCAAATATTGAGTTAAATATTGTGGCATCTCATCAATCGCCCGTTGAAAATTATCCTCCGAATAGTTGTTATATATGTGTAATACCTTCTCTAGTCCCAACGCATAGTCACGAATTGGTAAAACCAACTCAAGAACGGTAATTGGGAGAAACGAAAGAGTGGGAACATTTTGCTTCCGGCATACACCCAGCAATACGAAACTGTCCACAGAATGTGGAGTCTGTTGAAAAACCACGAACCGAGGCTTGTGATGTTCAACCATGTATAACCAGAAAGCCAACATCTTTAAATATAGCCTGGTTCTTTCTTGGTAGGAAAAACTGTATCCCATATCCATTCGGTCCGCGATTTCCAAACAAACTCTCTCCGTTGACTGATATTCGTTCAAAATGACTTCGTCGAGTATCGGTAGTACAGCCTCTGTTACGTTCTGGGGGAAAATTCCTCTCTCTGCCTCTCTCACATCATGTTTGATGATACAAGCTCCAGCGGTTAATTGATCCAACGCATCTTCAGTACCACATATGTAACTAAATTGAACGCCTTTGCCCATCAAATGTGTGATCGTAGACGACCACATCGGATGATTGCAGCCCAAAAAAAAACCTTGTATCGCTCTAACAGGCTTCATCAGCTACACAAAATCGAGTATTCCCTGAAAAGAACAAGCGAATTGGAGTCAATATCAATCTTAAATTATCCTCAAATAGACTACCGAATTGAAGCTTGAGAAAACTGATTTAATTTCTCTTGAATTGCATGAAACCATCGGTATAACACTTCAGTGAAAGAGGTGACGAGGGATACCAACATATTAGCCCGTATAATGCATACAATGAAGGGAGTGACGCCTCTTTTATGATATAATTCAATCAGTTAAAAAGAATTATCTGAGCACCTCACTCGTGGCAGATTGTACCCCCAAACCAATTGCATTTCCAGCCCTAGCCTTGTCCAATGAGAAATGAGCCTCAGGACGGCGATTTTGGGATCATTGGAGAATAATCATGACCCTGCACCAACCGCATTTAATTGCCGTGGAAGAAATTTGGGCCTTTGTGGTCGGCACACGCCCCCCTCAACGCTGGGTGTACGAGGACGGGGTGGCGCGGGTGGTCCATCAACCGATCCGTCACCGGATTCCGGTGACGTGGGCCTTCTCGCGGTTGCTGGTCAACCCGGTCAGGCTGGAAGCCGAGCAGGGCTTGGTCAGTGGTATGGTGGATCAACTGCGCGCTCGCTGATGGACGGACTGCCGGATTATGGCAAACACCTCGGGGTGTGGACGGCAAGGCAATCTGGAGTCATTCGACGGGCCAAGTGGATCACTGCAGCGGGGAGCCCTCGGACTTGGAGTCGGACTGGGGGAAGCACAAGACCCGGGGCGTGGACCGTCAGGGCCGCCTGGGAGAACGTCGAGCGCGGGGTCGGTTACGGGTTACACCTGATCGCGGACACACAGTACGAGTTGCCGGTGTTGTGTGAGCAGGTAGAGGCTCTGTTCGACGATTCACCGGCGCTGGCGGCGCGGTGCCAGGACTTCAGTGCAGACTGGGACTATGACCAAGCGGGCCTCAACCCAACTTGGCATTTGAGGGGCCAAGGGGGTTTTTGTGTCCTGCCACTTGCCCGTGATACATTACCGCCGATGCAGAAACATCACACGCCTACCGAATGCTTACAATATAGGAATCTTACTATTTATGGGACGTTTGATTAATCAAGAAGATCATTATGCAACTAACTTTGGAGCTACGTTTCGTTCTTCAGCAATATTTTTTAAGCCAGTCGGAATTAAAACGACTATTTCATTCAGCAATTACTGGAGTTTTAAGAACAAACTTAATGTGGGTTTGGTTAGTACTGTCCGCAAAAAATCTGGTGAATTAGTCTCACGTAGAGAGTTGAGTTTTTTGAATGGAAAAGTGATCAATCTTGAAGTGACCGAGGTCGACGAAGGTTCAATAGAGATCGAGGCATTCTCTTCATCCAATCTTAGAATTCCATATGCGGCAATTATGGTTGTGTACGAAGATGAATATTCCATCTCGATGGTCCATTCTTATAGTAGAAATCATTCATTGATTGAGTTGGAGGATGACAACGCGATAGTAGAAGGTAGAGAGAGTTGTTGGACTATCAGGCTTGGGAATTCAGTAAAAAACACTGCAGTATTCCATAATGGTCATGTTCCGTTAAGTGAGCAGAGGGGTTGTCTTACTATTACTAATCAACAAGGAAAGGAGCTTGTCTATGATGTTGTTATTTCAGCACTTAGGCCGTTCGAAACTTTTTTGTTCTGTATTGAAGATATCGTTCCTAATATATCAGAACTCCTTGATGGTGAAATTGGTTGGGCATCAATACATTTCGCCAGCCAGTCCTCGTTTACTCGCCTACTTGTATCATGGAAGGATGAGAAAAAGAATCAATTCCAAGTGACACACTCTAACTTTGATTATGCTTCTCATATCACCAATAAAATATCTTCTGATAAGCCTGCGTATATGGTTCTTCCTTTGGTTAAAAGTCGTTTTCCAAAGATTATTGTGTATCCTAAGTTTTCACCCGGTGTTTACTCGTTGAGCACAGGTGTTACTCAGTCAATTGGTAAATCTAATACCATTGATTTTGAACAAGGGGTTATTCTAAGTACGGATTCCGATATTGTGGAATTCCGACGTAAGGATGGAAAACTTCCTGCACGTATTGTCACAGCAGTAAGTGGTCAGCTAAGTAGTACTTCGTTACCTTTTGAGTGTTCATTAGGGATTGTTCATGAGCGACGTCCACCAAAACGGTTTCATTGGTTCCTGGTTTCAAACAAGTTTCCTACAACAATCCACATCACTTCATATAAAGAGATTTATACATCTAATAGTCAGTCAATTAAACTAGTATTTAGATTGTATGTGGATGACTCTCAAGAGGTAGCTGAGAAGATTCTCAGCTTTGAAAGTTTATTTGATGTCCCCGGTGAAATCGAATTAAGCTCATTATTCGAAGAGCAAATAAACAAAATTAGGAGTTCTTTTTCATATGTTTCGATGTTTTCTCATTACGGAGGTTTCTTAATTTATTCGTCTTTAGTGAAAGGATCTTCCATGACGTTGGAGCATTCATTTTGAGCTGTTAGTGTCAATATATATGAACTATAGATGTAACTACTCGCCCGGTTCAATTATACCCTCCCGGGTTTTAATCTGTTCCCTGACCGATTGAAGCGTAAATCGGTGGTTGCGTGTGTCATTGGTCACGGCGGGGCCCCGACAGGACCGCTGCCTCACCCCCAGCGGTGATCATATAGCCTAGGGCATAGCCTGGTCTCAATAAACGCATAACAAATCACCACGTCATGGACAAAACCTATCTGGGTTCCAAAGCCGCTGATCGGCATTGACCACGACGCCCGGGTGATGCCGATTTCGCCGGTGACTATCCGGTGGAGTTGATTCACGGCTGCTGCCATGACTTTCTCGACCGGCACGCCTTTGATGGAACCGAGCCCGGTTTACAGTGATCCACCCTACCTCAAATCCACCCGCAAGACCGACCCGCGGGGTATTTCCCGATACGCTGCACGGTCCGCTGCAATACGGGACCGGTATCTTGGCTTATGCGGCGCACCGCCGAACAGCTCAGGGTGATGACCGGGCGGTTGATCTCGGAGTCCACGCTGATACGAGTGCATTAGGCACTGGCCCCCCGGAACCGAATCTCCGACCACCAAACTGGGTACTTTTACTTCAGCACTTTTGGGTATTATTCATCCGACACTGACACACCGCTGGGCCAAACGGATGCAGCTGCTCCTTGCAGCCAACCGCGGAGTCGCCCGTCAGCCGCAAAAGGTGCTCTTCGGGCACTCTTCAAGGACGTGCGCAAACAGTATCGAACGATTCTCACGCAAGGCAAAAAGGCACTGCCAGCATTGCCTGACCCTACGGGAAAACGGGGACGCTCCGCCGAGCATACTGACGCCTATTGTCGCATCTCAAGTTACCCGCAATCCATGAACCTGATGGGCTACAACCCCCTCACCGCGATCCAGATCACCCTGAAAAACAAGACAGTGGAAACCCTCAACGACTACCCGTAAAATAACGCACTATTCCAACGCTGTTTATACCGGGTGAGTAGTTACCTATAGATAAACCTTAATGGGGACAACTTTGAGTGAACGAGCGAGCGTTGCTCAAGATAACCAGGGAAAACATCTTCATGAACTAAGGATTGATTCTGAGCGTCTCAAAGGTTATGACCGAATGGTGATGAAAAATGGACGTAGAGTGTGTGGATTGTCGGAATATCTTTGGTTGGTAAACGCAGCGCCGACAAAGCATCAAAAACTCGGTGTGCAACTCTAGCCATCAAGGGAAGTTGCCCCAGCTATAAACTATAAATAAGAATAGTACTACTGTGGGGATATTTACTACCATTAAAAAAACACTCATTCGCTATCCAGCGAATAGGACTCCTTCCTCTCCAACAGTACTGTTTTTATTTAGAGGTCTCCCTGACCTCGATCACATGGTTCCTGTGGCCTACAAACTCTCTAAGACAGTCCCTGATTTAAAAATCGAATTTTGCTGTACCAATATTCGATTTGGATTTCATCAAACCCAACTCTACCGTTTCCTTACAGAAGAACTTTGTGTACGTGCAGTCTATCTTCACAAATTATATACACCAACATTATTTCATAAGTGGTTTTCGAAATACCTGGTCTACCAAGAAGTGATCACGGATAGTGTTTTCTCTAAAGTATTTAATCGTATTAATCGAGAGAAACTGAAGCATATTCTGTATGACTCCCGTTATTATTCATCATTCTTAGAATATGGAAACATCTGTTCGATCGTTATCGAGACGCTTTCGACCGAAAAGAGATATCCGCACCACAAATGGTTTTATGGGGCAATTCTTCCGTTTGCATTGAAGCATCAAATCTCAGTATATTGGATGCACCATGCTCCTCCTGTAACAAATAACCAATTAAATTTTGATCAATCCATTGGGATTAATAAAGGAATTAAATTTATAAGCACATTTCTAGTGTGCTCTGAGTGGGTCAAGAATTATTACATTTCTACCGGGCTGAAGGCCGAAGAAATCAAAGTTGTAGGGAATCCACGTTATTGTAGAGAGTGGCTAGAAAAATGGGATGACTATCTTCAATTTGCACAATATGACATAGGTAATACGAACCTTGACCAATATTTGTCGATAAGTGATCTAGCTCAACCCAAGATGTTAAGAGTAATAGTGATAGAATCGGCTCCGCATGGAACAATTTTAAATAAATATTTCGAACTCATAAATGTATTAAGAAAGCATGAAAGAGTCCGACTCAAGGTGCTTCCACATCCCCGAAGAGAGGTAAGTTTTTTGAGCAATGATTATCCAGAGTTGATTATCGATAAATCCCATCCTTCATCTAACCTGATTCAATGGTGTGATGTTGCCATCGTTGCATATTCATCTCTTGTGTGGGAGTGTTTTGAGAGAAACAAATATGTTATCCACACTGATTATATTTCCAATAGGCAATTTGATTATTTGTTTTCTAACAATAGTAAGGGACGGGTCGGATTATATGCATCAAATACTGAAGAGGTGATAACGCTAATAAAGGAAATAAGTGAGGGAAATATTTCTTGCCCAATCGATGATCCTGCTTATCTTTATCTCAGAAAGAATGTAATTTACGGGGGGCTTGCAGTCGACAGTGTCCTGAAAGGACACACGGCAGAGATCAGCAAATCACTCAAAAATTGAACAGAACTCTCAAGACCGAGATCATCCGGCTTCCTTGGGTGAGATCCCTCAAAACCAAACGACAGCGATGTTTCACAAATTGGGTAAACGCACTGGAGGGTAGACAACTGATCCGCAACTCTGGTGGGTGTCGGTCGCGCCAATACGGCTTATCTTTATCGTTCCCTCTCCCCTTGATCCATATCTTCAAGTTGCTCAAAGCGAACATTCAGTGCACTGGTCTGATCGTCCCACTCAAAGAGTCGGTAGTCATTCCTCCGTTCGGCGTCATGCTGATTAACCCAATCCCCAAGCACATAGACCGGACATGCGTAGACCGCACTCAATGTATGATATCAGCGACAGTACACCCGATCAGGATGGTTTTCAAATGGGGCGGGAAGCCAGATACTGTGCAGGATGCTGGTCCGGTCTTCCTGGCCTGAGAGTGAGCGGTCGGATCGAATGGGCGGCAGCAGGGTCTCTCCGCGGATGGGATGGGATTACCGATTGAGGGTGCGTTGCCAGTCACGCCGCAAGGGCCGTAGCCAGATGTCCTTTTGGGGTTTGTCGAAGCGTTTGTACCGATCATAGCGACCGCGGCCCTGGGTGGTGCCGACATGGACCCATCCGGACACCTTGTAAACCGCCCCGGTGTAGGTCAGGATCTGTATAAAGGTTTCGATCAGCACCAGGGTGACCCGGTAGCGGGCGGTCCAGTCTTCAGGCAAACATCGTTTCATGATCGCCAGCAGATGGGAGCCGAGATAATGATAGCGGGCAATAAACGCATTCCAGCGTTGGCCCAGCGGAGTCTTACACAAATCCACTATTAACTCTTATCCCAACTTAGCATTGAGCTGTTACTGGTTAGATTTTTCACACGTAACGGACCCGGCCAGCGGATTTATTCGGGTGGTGTAGGGATCGGGAAGGCTAGAGAGGGATAGCGGAGAAAAACAATAAAAACTCCCCTTATAACAGTAATTCGATTTGTTGCCTGAACACGTCAGGATCAATTTTAATGTCATACCAGTTTATAGTATTTCTTTTGCCCTTAACCCCGGACCCCATTAGGTAAAAATAGTCTAAATCTATAGATGCAGATAACATGAACACTAATCCCATTGCTGAATTTGAGCCGGGGAAAATTTCCAGTACTTTTGTGCCGGGATCACAATACAGCAGATTGTTCAACCCGGTCCCATGAGCACCCACAACGATTTTGGCAAACTGCATAATTGATATCTGTTCATCGACCGAACAATCCTCAAGGTGAACGACAGAAAAACCATATTCCGTCAAAATAGGCAATAATGCCTGTTCGTTAAGAATGCGTCGATGTTTGGCCTTGCTTCTGGATACGTAGATTCGCTCTCCCCGACTCAGCACCCTATCAGCATAAGGCAATAGTTTTTTTCTTAAAAAACCGGTAATTTTGGAGTCAATCAAGTAACCGTTCATCCGTGCATAACACGGAACAATCAGCCGATCAGCCGTTATTCCAGATGGCATCCGATCAGCTGAAATGATTTTTTTATCATCCAATCCGAGCATGGTTAGATACCGTTTCTGGTAGGATTGACTATTCCGTACATAGACAGCAGAATAGCTATCTAGCGTATCTTCTACCAAAGCCAACCGCCCCAGCACCTCAAACAAATAATGTCCGTATTCGTTACCCTGTGAGTTAGTCAGTATCAACACAGGGCATGGCATATGTATTGTATTAAGTTTGGTACTCCAAGAATTGAGGGCCAAAGGGCCGAATTGCTTTAACTTTCTCCCAAAGCTACTTTTTGGAGGCCGGACCTCGCGCATGAACGAGGCGTAGCGGTGACCGGCTCCCATGATAACGCGCCCTTTTGTGTCCAGTGTGTTGCCATTGGAGAGTGCAATACCGCCATCAATTTCAACCACCCATCCCATGCATTCAGCTCTAAATTTTCTAGTTCTAGGTTCCCAAGGTATGTTGTCGGGATGATTGCTTTTAGGCTGATTTTGTAGGTAAATTGGCACTGGTTGTTTCAGCCTTCCCCAGACTTTGAATTGGTCATAAGGAATAGGCGAGAAAGGCCAAATTCCCAGGGTGCGATATATGGATTTTGGACTAACAACCCGTGCCATGATTCGGCAAATATAGACCAAAAGAGACGTTATTATTATGTTGGTTTTTCCTAACAAACGACGAAAATATAAAGATTTGGCCATATTCGATAACGGATATAAAACACTGGAAAATGTGGTTGTGATCGGGGAGCGAACCACACTCTATCACAAAAAAACAAATACACTAATCTATACAAAGGGGGCTGCATATCAACTCGATTCCACGTTACCCAAATGTGCAGTTACTCTCCCCTTCGGATCAATTGATAATAGCCGTTGTCTATGTTTTCCGGGATGCAATTACCGGGTTTGGTACCACATTGTCATTGATGTTGGATTCCAGATTTTTTTGGCAAAAAAATTAAATCTTGCTCGATCTGTAGTAGTGCCCGCATTGGTCAAAAACCACCAACCGGTATTGGATTTTTTAAATCTGTTCGGAGTAAAGGTGATATTTGTAAATCACCCTAGAAAGGCACTTAAAGTTAAATCGGCTATTGTTTTTGACAAGTTCACGGGGAGACTATCTGAAGCTATTTCTGGAGGCAAGCTAAATCAGGAAATAAGGAATTATTTTTGTTTTCTAACAAATAAATCAACGTCATTCAATGTTGGGGGATGTGGGGAAAAGATTTTTTCAACACGGAGGGGGGGCGATAGCAGAGTGTGCGAAAATTTTTCGGAAATCGAAAAGGCGTATATCTCACAAGGATATCAGGTGGTTTATTTTGGTGGGATGAGCCTTGCTGAACAGATAAAAACCATGTCCAGCGTAACCCATTTTGCCGGTTTTCATGGTAGCAATTTGGCTAATATTGTTTTTGCGCCAAATCTGAAATATGTTCAGGAAGTAGTTAGCGGACATTACATTAGCGACTTTAAGAAAATCGCCCAATTTAAAGACAGTGATTACAGCTTGAACAATCAATCAGGATCAGGCCGCATAGCACAACCGACCAGCACATGAACAGACAGAATCCGAACACTATCTATCACCCGAAACCCCCGTCAGGCTTCACAGGAAGACCGTAGCGCGACGGAATGGACACCTCCTCTCTTGTGCGTCATGATAATGGCGCAGGTGCCCGAAGACGGGCGTTTTTATCAGAAACATTGAATTGAGAGGAGGTGTCCATGAACGAGGTTACCATTATCGGAATTGATTTGGCAAAGCATCATTTTCAACTGCATGGTTCCCATGCCGATGGGTCGGTGGCGATGGAGGCCTGTGGCGGGGCCCACCACTGGGCCCGGGAAATCCGATCATTGGGTCACCGGGTGCGGTTGATTGCCCCGACGTATGTCAAACCGTATGTCAAACGACAGAAGAATGACCAGGCCGATGCCGAAGCGGTAGCCGAGGCGGCGTCCCGCCCGACGATGCGCTGTGTCACGCACGGTCAAGACCCGGGCACAGCAGGCGAGAAGCACACTGTTTCGGACGCGGGCGCAGATCAAGGGGCTCGACGCGGTGCTGTCGGATGCGATGATACCCGGTTGGATAAGTTGGCACGGGAGATGGGCAACGCCATGATGTCACAGATTCGACGGTTGCGCGCCATCCCGGGGGTGGGCCCGATCACCGGGTTGGCCTTTATTGTCTTTAACCCCGATAGGGAAGACTTCCGCTGCGGTTGGGATTTTGCCGCGTGGCTCGGCTTGGTCCCGAAACAGCATTCGTCCGGGGGCAAGGCCCGACTCGGGAAAGTATCGAAGAGGGGCCAGCGGAACCTGCGTCGACTGTTGATCGGCGGTCCGAAGGCGGCGCGCTGGTCCGGTCTGCTTCATAGAGGTCAGTTTCATCATATTTTCATGTCACCGCCGGGTTGGGGCAGACTATGCCATTATTTCCGGATTGGAAAACGCTTTCTTCGGGGCAAGAATCCACCTCTTTGTATATTTGGAGATAAAAGTGACCAACACTTCAAGTAAATTATCTTATCGCGCTGAAATTGATGGTCTCAGAGCTATCGCAGTAGTTAGTGTAATTCTTTATCACGCTCAAACTTTTGTTTACGATAGAGATTGGTCTGAAGGTGGCTATATTGGTGTGGATATCTTCTTTGTGATTAGTGGATATCTGATCACAAGAATTATTCTTTTGGAGTTGTACGAAAGGGATTCCTTTAGTTTTTTAAACTTCTATGAACGACGAGCACGAAGAATTCTTCCGATACTTTTTCTCGTTATTATTGTCTCAATACCTTTCGCATGGGAAACGTTTCTTCCATTGGAGATGATTGAATACTCTAGAAGTGTTCTTTCTTCGATATTGTTTGGTTCAAACTTTTTTTTCTATTTCACTTCAACCGAATATGGAGCAGAGAGCGCTCTCTTGAAGCCTTTGCTCCACACTTGGAGCTTAGGCGTCGAAGAACAATTTTACCTAGTTTTCCCCTTGCTGGTCGTTGTGATATTTAGGTATTTTAGGAAGTTCTTTCTCAGTATATTAGTTGCACTTTCGTTGCTCAGTCTACAGTTTGCTGAACTGATGGAAGTAATAAACCCAGCCCTAAATTTCTATCTACCTTTTACTCGGTTTTGGGAGTTAGCCGTTGGCTCTGTTCTCGCATATAGAGAGTTAAATTATAGAGTCGAGCGAACGGATTTTTGGTCTAAGTTGCTTCCAATGCTCGGCTTGTATCTAATAACATATTCGCTCTTTTTTTTTAATGGGGAAACCCCTCATCCAAGCTTCCATACAACACTCCCTATTATAGGTGTCGCACTTATCATTGGCTTTGCGTCTGAAAAAGAATTGGTTGGAAAAGTGCTTGGAAGCAAGCCCTTCGTTTGGGTTGGTCTTGTAAGTTATTCAGCTTACATGTGGCATTACCCTATTTTTGCATTTGCTCGGCTGCGAGACCCTTGGACACCATTATCAACATACGATAAGTTGGAACTGATTTCTTTGACTTTCGCGCTTTCTGTGCTGTCTTTTTTCTTGGTAGAGAGGCCTTTTCGACGAAAGTTGTCTCGTAAAGTATTTTTCTCTGTGCTCACCCTCGTCTCCATTTTTGTAATCTCATCAGCAGCATATGTATCTTTTAGTAATCATTTTGAGGCTGTATGGGAGCGGATTGCACCTCGTTCGTTGGTCATTCCTTACAAACTCATTGAAGACACACGAGCCAAAAGACCTCTTGTTCTCAGTGAGTGCCGATTTAATTTAATACATGAAGACGATTCTTTCGATGTTGCCGAATCACTTGCGAAGTGTCGTCAGAAATTTGGTCGAGCTGTCTTTATTTTGGGAGATTCACACGCCATAAATATATTTAATATTTTCGGCTACAGTGAAAGATTTCCTTTCATTGTCGGTTCTGTGAAAAACGGATGTCGACCACATGGTTGCGGTAGTTCCGGTCAATATGAGCTCTTCATCGATAACGTCCTGCCCTATGCTATGGAAGATGATGTGGTTATTTTCCATCAAAGTGGTTCCCATCTAGTAGAAGATAGCAAAGGGAAGACTGATTCAATGCGAGCATTTAATGAGGGCATTTTTAAAATAAAGCATGAATACATAAAGTCTATAGAGGTATACCTATCACGCGTTAGTTCAAAAACCGCAGCAAAAGTTTTTTGGCTGGGTCCTTTTATCGAGTATCGTTACAATCCAAAACAGATCGTAAAGCGATCTGTAGAGGGTCGGAGCTTTGAAGATCTTTTGGTTGTTCACCATAATAGCCGTTCCATTTTTAATGCATTAGAGAAAGTTCTCAGTAAATTAAACGGTGAAGGGTACACGTACATTCCGTTCGAACATTTCTACAACGTTGAGAATAATGCGCTAACGAACGATTTTAATGGTGGGGTATGCTTCCAGTTTATGGATATCGATCACTTCAGCAAGTGTGGAGAGATGTTGCTCGGTAAACGCGGGCAGTTCGACTTTGTTGGATTTTAGCGGGGCCGAGTTAAAGAAGCGTGGCAACACCCCCTTACTCGACCCTGCCCCAAATCTGAAAAACCCCTACAGCGCAAGTCCCTCTATAGGGGCAAACCATGGCCATAAGCAACCATACACATTACCATCGGTACAGAAAGCATGGTATTTGTACGTGATGCTAATAGGGCAACATTTTTTGCGTTAGCTATCTCACTGGAACTAGCTTCAACTATTCCAAGTATTTTTTTCTGGTTCGGCCAAATCAACACCCAAACATTAAATAGCATAATTGTCCCAAGCCATGCGCCGACACCAATAGGGGTAATACCATCCATTGCAAAAAAATGTGTGACAAAACCACCAACATATTCAAGCGCCAAAGCACCGGTTATCCAGGTTGCCACTGCTCCCCATCGAAACCAAAGTAATGCTTTGGGCGCAACATATTTGGAAATTGCAGCCGGGCCTGGACCGTTTGTATCACCAGTCGCCTCCACTGTTGCAGGGACCTGCACAAAATTAAAATAGTATAACAATCCAATCCATGTAATGCCTGCAAGCACATGTAACCAGACGA
Organism: Candidatus Poriferihabitaceae bacterium; assembly: GCA_965214625.1. Lineage (GTDB taxonomy): Bacteria > Pseudomonadota > Gammaproteobacteria > Arenicellales > Poriferihabitantaceae. The sequence goes on from OZ243962.1 coordinate 1,548,985, forward strand.
CGAATGACCACCCAACCCAGCTTATACCAGCAAACATTGCCGCAATTACTACTGCAATTACAAATCCCGAAACAATAGTCCCGAGAATACTTTTTAATGGATTCATAGATACTCTCCCAAATTAAATGTTGCTATACAAAACTCGTATGATAAACCAAAAACATATTACTTAAGAGTTTAATGGCATATGAGATTCAATGGTATGGGCTTCCTCTATTCCTGACTAAACAGACATGTTTCCCACATTTCCTTATACAACCCCTTCTTTATGTTCATCAGCTCATCATGGGTCCCCATCTCAACCACAGTGCCACCATCAAGAACGATAATCCTACCTGCATTTCTCACGGTTGACATGCGGTGTGCTATGAATAATATCGTCTTCTCCTCTCCCAAGTCGAGCAAAGCCTGTGTGATCCGCTCTTCAGTAAGCACATCCAATGAGCTAGTTGCTTCGTCTAGTATCAAAATAGATGTTCCTTTTAAAATCGCCCTAGCAAATGCTATCCTCTGAATCTGCCCCCCCGACAATCGATATCCCTTTTCACCTAGTTCTGAATCATATCCATTCTCCATTTGGCAAATGAATTCATGGGCATCAGCCACCTTACATGCGTGAATAATTTCTGTCTGTGACGCATCTGGATTTGCAAACAACAAGTTCTCTTTTACTGTTAAGTTCAATATCAAATCGTTTTGAGATACGACAGAAAAAAGCTCATACCATGAGTTCGGTCTCGCGACACTTGAGGCAATACCATCAATTGAGACTGTGCCCGATGTCGGTTGATACAGCCCGCTAATAACATCTATCAAAGTCGACTTGCCTGCACCTGAAGGACCAACAAAAGCAATTTTTTCTCCCTTGTGAATCGTCAAAGATATGTTTTCCAAGACATGAGGGACATTTTCGGTGTATTTGAAACTGACCGAGTCCAACTGAATTTTATGCCAATCCTTTCTAACCTTTGATCCAGAATTTCGCATCAGATATTTTTTCTTCCGGTATAGAAAATTAGCCACATGCTCCAATTTTGGAAGTTGACGCGCAATCATTGATCTGATCCCATTAATACTTGAGAGTCGCCCATTGCATCGATGCAATATAACAACGAAAGCCAGCAGTTTCGGTAACGCATTACTTGGGTTTTCGGAAGTGACATAGCCAGCAAACAAGATAAATACGGCGGTTAAAATAATGACCGTTTCCTGTGACGGTGCAATGAGTGCATTCCATATCGAGGATTCCCTTTGCAAACGAGCAATTTCCCATACAGTATCTTTAATGAAGCCACTAACGTATTTCTCTCTACCATATAGGCGTATAAGTCGTAGTGCCTGTAAATACTCGATCGTCTGTGCTGAGAGTCTTATCGCCAGTTTTCTTGCTTTCTGTCCTAATATTTTTAATCGATTCAGGAGTGGATAAATCAAAAACAACACAAGAAAAATGATGACACCCGTAAAAATTGACCATTTCCAGTTCGTCACTATTAGCAAAACGAAATAGCTAGCAAACATACATATTGTCACAATCGCCTCATTGATCAATTTCAAAAATCTGACTGCCGAAGTCGCGCTATTCAGTAAAACTTGTTTTTCCCCGGTTGAATAACTATTCACCAGTTTGTATTCCAGCGACATCAGTTGCATCACTACTTTGGTTTGTAACTGCGAACCGACCTTGGCCTCCAAATGGGCTCCGATAACAGCCGACACGTACTGAATCACTGACTTCCCGACTTGCAAACAAACCCCGATTCCAAGCAAAACCAAAAACAGATGCTGTTTTTCAAATCGTCCGCAAAGGTCCAGACCGACCGTGTCCGACACTGTTTGTATCACTTCAAGACAGTCTCCCGACTCGCTTGTGACCACAAAGACAGACAAAGCAAGCGCAGCCAAAGAGGCACCCTCCAAAAACCCCACAACAATTCCCAATATCAGTAAGGATGCCATCAAGCCCTTATATTGAACGGCAAACCCCAAAATCAACCAGAAAGTTCTCTCGGCGGATTTGCTCATGTTCTGAGTGCCCAACCGAAATAGAAAATTGGTTAACAGTTTACGCATAGGCCTTTTGCATCAGTCGAACAGCGCCTGGTATAATTTGTTTTCCTTCTTGGCGCAGAAAGTCATTGAGTGTTTTTTTTCAATATTTTCTCTAGCCTTTTCCCTCATAGCCTGCAACGACGAATCTCGCATATCAATCAGCATTTGCAATGTCTGTGCAATCGAACCAACATCACTCTTACAGAGCAAACCATTTTCGTTGTGGGTTATCAACTCCCGATGGGCCCGTATATTGGAGCTAAGCGTAATCAAGCCTGTTGACATTGCCTCCAGTATGACTTTGGGCATTCCAGAAGCATAGAATTGTGTCATCACAAAGACATTGTTTTCTCTTAGAATTACCGGAATCTCATCATTTTTGACATTGCCCATAAAGTTTATATTGAGGCAATATTTTCTCTGAATCTCAATCAGCTTGTCCTTATAAGGACCTTCACCAACAATCACAACCTCACAGGGATGGTTTACTTTTGCCACCGCCTGCAAGACACCCTGGAAATTTTTCATCTCGACCAACCTTCCAATCAGTACGATTTTCAATTTTTCCTGGATCGGGATCTGTTGGTCGGCATAAGAAAACAATTGTTCATCCACTGCGTTCGGGATGACAGTGATTTTTCTTTTGTCCACGTTATAATTGACCAGGACATAATCCCGGTCCGATGGCGTCACCACAATAATTGCATCTGCAAGCCGGAAACCCAACCATTCCGAAAAAATCGCTTTTTTCAGGCGCCAACCGGATAACCGCTGTTCCTTGACCATCATTTCTCGGGTCCGAACCCAGCCGCATCGCACAACAAATTTTGATCTGTGTGAAACCAGTTTGCCAAGAAAGCCAACTAGCGCTCCTTGTGACTGGTTGCTTTTGAATATATTGGTTTTCCTGAATGCCTTCCAATGAACCAATGGCGCAAACAGAGCATACAATAATGGATGATTGAGATATTTTTTCGGCAGGATCTGCGCTGATGACAACATCGGCTGAAAATCAAGGTCCGTCTCGCCATAGGTTAGAAAACTGACACGGGTATTATATTTTTTGAAACAGGCGTAGTATCGGTTTTCCCTTTCGATCAATCCCTGCCTTGCCCAGATCTTGAGCGTCACACCAAACGAAAATAGGAGCATCATTCGCACAACTCAATCCCGATTTTCAATCCAGTACCGCAGATCAGATCTGATAGTAGCTACGATACCACTGTACAAAATGCGCAATACCCGTCTCCAAGGTGGTCATAGGGCGATATCCGATGTCCGTTTCCAGTCGCTGCGTATCCGCTTCGGTCTCGGGAACATCGCCCGGTTGCATTGGCATAAAGTGATACTTGGCCTTGATTTTCAGGTTGTCCTCCAATACTTCAATATATCGCATGAGATTTTGCGGTGAGTTGTTACCGATATTGTAGATTCGATATTTACTTGCACTGGTCGCTGGATTCGGTTCGCTCCCGTTCCAGCCAGTGTCAGGTTGGGGAGTATGATCTATCACTCGTACCACGCCCTCAATAATGTCATCAACGTAGGTAAAATCCCGAACCATATTGCCATGATTAAAAACGGGGATAGGTTCCCCTGCCAATATGCCTCTGGTAAACAGGAAAAGCGCCATATCAGGACGACCCCAAGGACCATAAACAGTAAAAAACCGAAGTCCGGTCGTCGGCAAATCATATAGGTTTGAGTAACTGTGTGCCATCAACTCATTGGCTTTTTTACTGGCCGCATATAATGACATCGGATGGTCTACATTATCTGACTCTGAAAAAGGCAGTTTGGTATTTGCACCATAAACTGAACTGGAAGAAGCATAAACCAGATGCTTTATGCCCCCATGCCGACACCCTTCCAGAATATTGCCAAATCCAACTATGTTGGACTCGATATAAGCGTGCGGGTTTTCAATGGAATGACGGACTCCGGCCTGGGCCGCAAGATTGACGACCACATCAAAGTGTTCAACTTCAAACAACTGTTCCACCTTTTTTCGGTCTGAAATGCTGAAATAGTGGCATGAGAAATGCTCCATTTTATTTAATCGATCCAGTCTGGCCTGTTTGAGGGTCACGTCATAATAATTGTTCAGGTCATCAATGCCGATCACGCGATCACCTCGAGCTAAAAGCTGATGACTGAGGGTTGCACCAATAAATCCGGCCGCTCCGGTGACTAAAATCTTCATTTTCCCCTATGCGTTGAGCACTTATAACGACCAATAACCCAAATGGGCCTGCTCGATAGTCCGCCTGGGCAACACACCCTTTACGTCAATCAAACAGGCGCCGGGCAGTAATTTGTCAAAGTAATGCTCAATCGACATATTGACCAATTGTCTGTGTGGAACAGCAAGAATCAATGCACCCGCTTTCGGTAATGCAGACCAGTCTTTGAGTACGATCCCATATTCTTCTATCGCCTCCTTCGGGTCTGCAATCGGGTCACAAACTGAAATATCGAAACCGAAAGATTGTAACTCAGTAATAATGCTGACAACCTGGCTATTTCTCAGATCAGGACAGTTTTCCTTAAATGTCAATCCACAGATATTTATTCTTCGAGAGAGCTGGCCGTTGGAACCGGACATGATCAATTTAACCGCTTTCTCAGCAATAAATTTTCCCATGACGCTATTTATGCGTCTTCCCGACAAGATGACTTCGGGCAGATAGCCAACCGATTGCGCCTTGTCGGTCAGATAATAGGGATCCACGCCGATACAGTGACCGCCAACCAGTCCCGGACGAAACTTCAGGAAATTCCATTTGGTTTCCGCCGCATCCAGCACTTCATTGGTATTTATTCCCAATCGGTCAAAAAGCAAGGCCAATTCGTTCACGAAGGCGATATTCAGATCGCGTTGGGTATTTTCGATCACCTTGGCCGCTTCAGCCACCTTGATGCTGGAGGCCCGGTAGATGCCAGCATCAACGATTGAGCCGTACAGGGCTTCCAGTCTTTCACAACTGGCCTCCGTATCTCCTGCAACCACCTTGACAATCTTTTGCAAGGTATGGCGCTTGTCCCCCGGATTGATTCTCTCTGGAGAATAGCCGACATTAAAATCTACTTTCCATTTCAAGCCAGAGGCGGTTTCCAGCTCAGGGACACAGATGTCTTCGGTCGCTCCCGGAAAAACCGTTGACTCATAAACAACAAGGGCCCCTTTTGCCATGACACTACCAACAGCACGACTGGCAGCAACCAGTGATCCCATATCAGGATGATTAGATTCATCCACCGGAGTCGGTACCGCGATGATATAGACATCCTGCTCGACCAATCCATCCATATGATCACGAAAAGTTAGCTTTCCGGCCCGCGAGAAGGCTTCTGTGGAGACCTCTCCTGTACGGTCTATTCCTTGGCGATATTGATTCAATAGGTTCTGATTGAGATCAAAGCCAACCGTACGGTATTTTTCCCCAAAAGCAACCGCAAGCTGCAATCCAACATAACCAAGCCCAATGATCCCGATTTTTATTTCCATAAGTTACTTGTCATTCAGAAAAAAGAAGGGTCGGCATCAACTTGAAGAGAGTAATTGTGACTGAATGGAGTTGCCATCAGACCCCTCCTCTTTCGTACAACGAAGGCAATATCGACTAGGTGCTGCTACGTATGATTTCAAATTCACGCGAGAGATTCTTGATCATTTTCAGTTGCTCCAGCGTCATGGCACCCAAATGGGCTTTTTCATAGTGAAGCTGCATAGCATAGCTAATTGTGTAATGCTTTTCCAGATACTGGCAACCCAGACTCGCCGCATAGAGCGCCCCCGCAATCCCCAACGAATGATCACTGAATCCGGAAAATATTGAGCCCTTGAAATCCGGGAAACGAAGATCCTCCAACAACGTGGGATAGTCGCTGATACAATAAAGATAGATGCAATTGTCCAAAATCGATATACGGTTCGTCTGGTGATCATGTGGGACGGAAACAAACACCGTTTCCTTTCTGTCTTGAATACGATCGACCAGTTCCGGGTTCTCCTTATGGGTGCGTGCCGCCACCTTATAATAGGTTTGCTTCAATTCCTCACACCAAGTCAGTGTTTCCTCTGTAAATGCAGTCGCAAAGACGGGCAGACCGATTCGGTCACCATATTCCTTCAATCGTTTGAATTCATCGAAAGACAATTCCCTGTTCCGCAGATAGTCATCAGGGTCGTCTACAAACAAACCAGCAGGATAAAGCTGAAGCTTGGCCGCATTCGCACCACCGAGCTTTGACTGTAAAATCATCTGTTCTGCGACATCTATATCGGTGCCGAATTGCGGGGAGATTTCAGAAATAATAAACATGCTTAGCAATGACTGGAGGTTCTTCGTTTCAAAAAATTATTTTCATCCTGATACTTCAGACATAACAAATCAAGATCATCCAGTGTATGGATATCAAGATAATCATTGCTGATCGCGCCAAGATTGGCACTTAGGAACGTATTGTACAGACACACCCGATCAATCACTCGCAGTGCAGCATTCTGAATCCCCTTTTGGTTCAGCGAAATCACCTCCCATAGTGAGTTCTCCCGCAACAGCCATGTTGCCTTGTCAATGTCTGTCGATGTGATCTCTGGCGAGTTGGCCTGTATCGATAACAGAATTTCCGCTTTTTGTTGATAGCATTCAGTGTACCACTGATCAGCATGCCTGATCACTTCCATTTTAGGCACATCATCGTCAGCCAGTGCCAACGGACGGGGGATCACATCGGCACCTGCTTTGTTAGCGATGGCCGCAATCTCATCATCTTCAGTGGACACGAAAACACGGTCTGCTTCCTTCGACTGCAAGCTCGCCTCAATGGCCCATTCAATCATTGGCCGCCCGAAAACAGGAACAATGTTTTTCCTCGGCAGTCGTTTGGACCCGCCCCTTGCGGGAATAACAGCGATGACAGTCATCTGGTCTGATTTTTATCCGATGCTAAATATCCAGCCGCTAATGCTTGACTCGATTCATAATATCTTCAGCAATGACACTGGCTCCATCGCTTCGGTACTCGTGCTCTTCGATTCGCTTTCTTATCTGCGTATATTCAGCCTCGATGAATCCATGCAATGAATCTTCTAACGCATAAACAAACCGGTCCAGCGAGATAAAGGATCCCAGCCCCTCCTGCTTAATATAAAACAAGTTTCTTTCTATTTCCGGATTTTGCCCTTCCCCCAAAAGTAAAATCGGAATGCGATAGGCAATGCATTCGGAAATGGTGTTGAACCCCCCACGCGTAATGACCAAGTCCACATTGGGAATATAGTCTGAGAAATAATCGGTGTTTGGAATGACACTGATGTTGTCCCCTTTTAATCCATACTTTTCCGCAATCACAAAGTGGATATCATTGATTTTGCCGATCGTCTTGAGTGCAGTTTCAATATGCTGATTCAACACTTCAGCGCCACTATCCATGATCATTACGGTGAATTTTCCGCCAGCCTCAACCGATTTATATTTTTCTAGATGATTGACAATAAAGGGGACCGTTCTGGCTATCTTGTGATAGACCCTGAGAATCTCTTCTGGCGTAAACGGAGGGAAATAGAGGGTATCCGCTTGATTGGCATAGAGCCGTAATTTTTCCATGACATCGCTGTTAACTGGCGCAGGGTATAGCTTGGAAAAAAACCAGTCCCAAGTGAAATGGGCAACACCGAACGATGGAATACCAAACAACCTGGCAAGCGGAAATGCCTCACAGACAAAATCTGACAGGATAAAATCATACTGCCCCAGATTTTCCTCGGCCTCAATGAAGGCCTTGGAGCGATCAATATAATCCTGAAAGAAACACCGGATCGCCTCAATATTCGGTGACCCATCACTGTTTCTGGGCCAGGCAATATTATTAAACTTGTCGATAAACTGGGCTTCTGAAAAAAACCGTTTTGCTGCGCCTTCCCTTGATCCGGTCTGTACTGTCGCCTTGATAGTCGGATCCAGTTTTCTGATTTCATCATAAATCGCTCGCTGGCGTACCAAGTGTCCAAATCCCTCATCGGACAAGTACGCTTTATATGCCATCATCGAACTCATATTAATTTACGAGGAAACCGTGCTGTTGTCATGCCCAGTATGGACCATCTCAGGATTTAAAGAAAACTTCCAACAACGGCCATGATAAGCCTTAATTTAAGCTATCCTTGTGACCTAATGGGTCTCAAGATCAGCCTCGCTAAGTATAGAATGAACTACTGACCACCACAGCGGTACGTGTGATAAAAACAAACGGGCCGATACCAGATGTCATTACGGGAGCTTCGTGACAGCGGATTATATGTTTGTTTGCGTTCAATGTCGTTAGCAAAAGCAGCAGAGAGAAAGTGATGGAACTGTCAGATATCTGTATTGATGCTGTAAATCGAAACACCTTCCAGTTCTTCTTCCAGTAAAAACTGTTGCGGATGACGAGCAACAAACTGCGAGAAACTGTCGCTGTATGCCTTCTCGTGATGTCGAATGTCAACCGGCCAATGTTTGCCGATGGAACCGATGTGGCTCAAATCTCCCATTCTTCGATTGACCACCAACAAACCCCCGTTGTAATCGGAAAAGTCCTCCAAACGATATTCCTTCCGGGTCGTACTGGTCGCACCCAGACCATAAAATTTATGACCATTGTACTGATGGTCCGTATAGGCATTAATCACATATCCCGTCACTCTGTCGGACAATACCTTATTTGCCGGAAACCGGTTTAACATCTCAGTGATATCCTGCAAGTAGCGATGATCACTTCCTTGGGCAACAGGCTTTAGCATTGCCACCTTACTGTAGTGGTTAAAGACAAATCCGGCATCAAACCGAAAAAGCAGGATGACTGTCATCAAACACAAGATACCGTACCCGGCCTTGCGGTATAAATATTTCGTTTGGAAAATGGTTGTCCCCCAATTCACCACCATCCATGCCATGAACAGCTCCAGCGGGACCAGATAACAAAGACGCCAGAGCACCTCGGGCCAGCTGACCCGCAAAAATAGATCCACAAAGACCGGATTGAATATCGTCCAGGCTGGCACAAACAAACCAGCAGCGATGATCGGTGGCAATTGCCTTCGTTTCGAGAACAGAAAATAGACTATATAAGCCCACACACCCCATATCGTAAGCACCTGAAAAAACTGCCCTGCAGGATCCAGAACAAAAAGATGCTTGAAAAATGGCAGTAGCTGTGCAACCGAAATGATGAACCCACCATCAAGGGCGAAACTTCTTACTTTGTACAGATACAGCCAGCCATGGACACAAAGATATCCAGCGATCAGAACCAATAGACAGACGAGAATCTTTCTCGAATCAGGTGTCTGCCAGAGCACCTTGACAGGGCTAGCGAGACGAGGCTGCATCAACCCCGTTCTCAGGCCCCGCAAAAACAAAGTGCCGACCAGTAATGTCAGCATCACCGCAATATACAATGCCTCCTGATGATGGAGCATTAGCGTTGTCAGGCCTAATAACGATGACAACAACAGTGTTTTGTGAAAAGGAATCTGGCCTTTAAGAAATTGACAAACAACAATCAAAACGGACCAAAATCCGGTCAAAGCCAGATAGGCGGGAGCAAATGCATAGTATCGGACAAAGCTGAAGGGACCGATGCCAAAGTGGAAAATCAGAAAAAAAACACTGATCAAAGCAGCGATTTGAATCTGGCATGAACAAAATGGCGAATCGGCAAACACGGTTCGCGCAAACGCATGGAAGGACATGCAGAACAAGACAAAATTGATCGTCCAGATGGCCGACAGACCGGTTTCAAACTCCATATCCGTCAGCACCAACAGCCACGCACAGAAATGATACCAGTAGTAGTTAGACTGGGAGACAATATCCCAGAGCGGTCTTTCCCATGCTTGTGGCACCTGGGACCAAAATAGCGTGAATTGCCTGATCTTGGAAATATGCCAAAGAGAATCGCTGGGCACTTCGGTATAGGGGCCGACCACCACCGCATAGAGTGCCAGCACCGTAACCAAGACCGGCGTTATCCATGAGAATTTGCCCATGGACCACGAAAACGAAATGCGCCTTCCCCCCGCCCGCTGTTTCAGCCTATACAGATTAAACGCCAGCAACGGCACCATCAACCCAAAGTAGATCCCCGAAAAATAGCTGAACGGAACATGAAGCAGTCGAAAAAACAAGATCAATGCCAGAAAATAAAACAAGGAGGCGATCGGATATAAGTACCACTCCCGTCTCGGATTGTTGTTGCAAGCATAAAGTAGAGCCCATCCGGGCACCGTCAGGCAAAAAATGTAAACGACGGTAAAACCGATCATCGTCCTTTGCCGGACAACACCACCCGAAGGGTTTTCAGAACAATGAAAATGTCCAGCATGAGCGAAAAGTGGCGTATGTAGTAGAGGTCATATTCCAGTTTTCTTGCCGCATCTTGCTCGCTTGCCCCATAGGGATACATCACTTGGGCCCATCCGGTAATGCCCGGTTTGACAACATGTCGATACTGGTAAAATGGAATTGATTTTTCGAGATCGGCCACAAATTCCGGCCGCTCGGGACGCGGTCCAATAAAACTCATGTCACCGCTCAACACATTCCAAAGCTGGGGCAATTCATCGATTCTCGTTATCCGAAAGAGCTTTCCGATACCGGTAATCCGATGATCTTTTTCAGCCGTCCATCGCGGTCCTCCCTGGCTTTCGGCATCAATGACCATGGTCCGAAACTTGTAGAGCCGAAACACCCTGTGGTTCACGCCAACGCGAACCTGACTATAAAAAACGGGCCCAAGATCATAAAGAAAAACAGACAGGGCAGTGAGTACGGCCAAGGGGGCAGTCAACACCAGTAACACGAGCGACAGGACAATGTCCACAAGACGTTTGAATCGGAGGGTCAGGTCATGGTGAAGCAGAACAAATTCCGCGCTCGTCGCAAACCAGGCTACACGTAAAAATTCAAGTGGTACCTTGAAAAGAAATCGCTCATAAAATTCGGCGATATTGAATATGGGTGTTCCTGACAGCCGGATTCGAACCAACTCTCCTGCGACAGCATCATCAATCGTATCAGGTAATACAATCACGCCATGCAGACCTTTAAGCTGGACTGCTTCCAGATCCCGGAAAAAACTGAATTTGCCCTCGCCATAAATCAGATGGAAGTCCCGGGTCACCACTTCTCCCGTCTCCTGGTCGCCCACCACACCCCAATGGGGTTCTTGTGTCATATGATGAATGAGAAACCTGAGCAAGATACGCGAAGCAATCAGCCAACCGCCGAAAACCAGCATCGAAAAAATAAACTGTGTTCGCCAATAATAAATATCCGTTTGACTCAGTTTCGTTACATAGCCGATTGCGCCAATCAAAATAACGGCACACAAGACAGCGACGCCCATTCGCGCCGGGATATGAATAAACGACAACTGCCGACGAACAACATAACCACCAAACAGATAAACAGAAAGGAGTGAAACCAACAAAAGGATTCCCATTCCACCAGAACTGCCCAGTTTGAATCCATCGTACACCACCCAACTGGTCAGATAAAACGAGCAAAACAGGACCAGACCATCCGTCAAAATCAGCACAACAACTCGGAACAATCGAACAGATGCATTATCCATCATTCCTGATCTCCACCTTGAACCGCATCACAGATGGCGTTCGACACCCCCATCTCATCAAAATAAGTACAACAATAAAGACGGGATGCCTGACCCATGGAATGGCATAAGTCCGGATTGATCAGGAACAATTCCATCGCTCGCACCAGACTTTCAACATTTCTCGGTGCAACAAGATAGCCATTCTCACCTTCCGTCACCAGTTCTCGGCATCCCGGCACATCCGTGGTAACGACTGGCCTGGCCATCGCCATCGCCTCAAGTCCAGCTCTCGGCAACCCCTCGCGATATGAGGGCAAAACGAACACATCACATTGAAGAAGGTAGGGTCTGACATCGTCCGTTTCTCCCAGATAGTCGATCGTTCCGTCTTTTCTCCAAGCATCAATCTGTGTTTGGCTGAGCGCACTGGGGTTCTTGTCGATCGGTCCCAAAATGCCAAATTTCGCCTGCGGGTATTTTTCCCGAAGTTTTTTCGCCGCCAGCCTGTATTGTGTCACGCCTTTATCCACCAGCATACGTCCGATCAACAAAAACCGGACCGCCCCGGCAATCGGAGAGGGCGGGTCTGCACAAAACCGCGTCGTGTCTACTCCCGTCCCCGGTAACACAACTGTCCGGCATGATCCGGTCACACCGATATCAGCAAAATAAACCGCATCGTCCGGATTTTGAAAAAACAACACATCCTGCCGACGCAACATCACACGATAGAGTCGAGTCACCAGCCATCTCAGATATTTTGCGACTCCTGATTGTGCCAGAAACAGATAACCCAGCCCGGTGATCACATAGCCACTTTTCGGCACTCTCGCCAGCCGTGCGGCCAAACCGCCATACAAACAGGGTTTGACACTAAAGTTTAAAACCACTTCCGGTTTATAGTGCCTATAGACCCGATATACCCTGTAAACAACGCAGATCTCCTGAAAAGGGTTCATCCCGTGCTGATTGATCTTGATCGGCACCTGCTGCACTCCGACCGAGCGCAACTGGTCTTCGTTGCCGTCATCGGGCGTAACGCAAACTACCTGATCATAACGTTGCAGCAGTTCTTTGAGCATTCTTTCATAGTGAAGATGCAGATAGCGCGATGTGTTGTGGCATACAACAATCGTCTTTCGGCCACTTTGTTTCAACCCCAAGTTTCTCTCCAGAGTTCAAACATCAGTACATTCCAGAGAAAATGCTGACTACCCGGTTTGCCCTTGAGAAAGTTATTCCATGTCAACATGATCGCATCCGATTGAAAGAGGCCTGATTGCTTCAACCGTTCATGATTCAGGTAATTTTCAGACCACTGTCTGAGCGATCCGCGCAACCACTCATCCAAAGGCACGGCAAATCCTCTTTTCGGTCTTTCAATCAGTTCCCTCGGGACGGATTGATAAAGCAATTGTCTGAGTACCGATTTCGTCTTTCTGCTCCCCCCATCCAGCGCAAGGTTTCTCAATCCCCAAGCTGCTTCGACAACATGGTGATCCAATAAGGGGGCTCTTAGTTCAAGTGATGAATGCATGCTGGCACGGTCGACTTTGGTAAGGATATCATCCGGAAGATAGTTATGTATGTCGAGATACATCATCTGATGGAGAAAATGATCATCTTCCAGCCGCAAGTGCGTCAACCCATATTCGGGTTCTCCCCCGTCCACAACGTAGCGCTCCGGATGCCTTTCGGCAGAAAGCAGCACCCGATAAAACTGTTGTCTTTCTGCCTCCGTCAACATCGAAGCTACACGACTCAGCCTGGCAAGATGGGTGTTGTGCTTTACAAAAGACAACGGCCCTTCGAGCACCCCCATCCCTCGCAATATCATCCAGGCCATGGCCTTCCTGCTCCGACAAGACATCCATGAGAATGTGTTCCATATTCGCTGCGCCCAGCGATAACGTTCATAGCCACCGAAAAGCTCATCGCCCCCATCTCCTGACAGGCAAACGGTCACCTGTTCACGCGCAACCTGACTGACCAACAAAGTCGGCAACTGCGAGGAATCCGCAAAGGGCTCATCATAGATGCCGGCCAAATCGGGGATCGACTTCATGACCTCTTTCGCAGTCAATATTCGTTCATGATGATCAGTCTTCAAATGCCGGGCCACCTCACGCGCATACGGTGCCTCGTTGAGTGACTCTCGTTCAAAGCCGATACTGAATGTCTGGACAGGATGGGACGACATACGCTGCATCAACGCGACGATCAGGGATGAATCCACTCCACCGGAAAGAAACGCACCCAAAGGGACATCGGAACGCATTTGTCGCTCGACCGCATCGATCAGTACTTTGTCGAAATCGGTCTGCGTAGTGTGGGGACAGTGATCAGGGTTCTTCAATGCCCAGTATTGCACCGGCAGTTTTGGCAGTCCTGCCGGGTCATCGACATACTGCTGTACGACATCCAGGTCGAGGCTCAGCGTTGAAGCTGGCGTTAACTTAAAAATGTTTTGATAGACACTGTAGGGAGAAGGAATATAACCATGTCGAAGAAACAGTGTCAGTGCTTTTTTGTCCAACTCCGGCTTGAGACGAAAAACAGCCTGCATGGCCTTGAGTTCCGAAGCAAACAGGATTTTTCCTTCATGGCAGCCGAAGTAAAGCGGTTTTTCACCCAGCCGGTCCCGGACAGCATATAACCTGTTTTCCTGTCGGTCGAAACAAAGAAACGCAAACATGCCATCGAAGCGATTGATCGCTTCGACCACACCCCATTGTTCAAATGCGGCCAACATGACCTGGGTATCACTGGTCGTTATGACATCATTCCGATATTTCGTCAGTTGACTGGCAAGTTCAACAAAATTATAAATCTCGCCGTTGAATGTCAGTATATACCGGTCATTGGAAGAGACCGCCGGCTGATGGCCCAAGTCGGACAGTTCCAGAACGGACAGTCGGCGATGTCCCAATGCAACAAACGGATCATCGCCTACCCAGACACCGCTATCGTCAGGGCCCCGTCTCGTTAGCGCATCGGTCATCTTTTGAATGGTTTCTCGCAAATCATCCGGCCTGACCGAATCACGGGGGCTGATCACGCCTGCAATGCCGCACATTTATCAACTGTCCAGATAAGAAGCGTAAATCTCGTCGTATCGGCGCACTGATTCTTTCAGGGAAAAGTGGTCAACAATACGATCGCGGGCTGCCTGACCCCTCTGTTCTCTCTGGGCCTGACCAAGAGCCAAAACCCGCCTGCAGGCATTGACGAAAGCCGATATATCGTCAGCTGGCTTGACCACATGGCCTGTCTCACCCATCAATTGACATACATCGCCCACATCCGTCGCCACACAACACTTTCCACAGGCCATGGCTTCGCCAAGGACATTCGGCCAACCCTCACTGTCTGAGGTCAGCAAATAGAGGTCGAGCGCATTCATCGTTTCGCTGATATCATCACGCTCACCGAGCAAGGTACAGTGGTCCTGCAAACCCAGGTTGTCGATATATCGGCACAACTCCTTATTTGCTGACTCAACACCTCGACCGATAAGCACCGCATGAACCGGTCTATCGACATCGGTTTTCAATCGGGCAAGAATCTGCAAGAAACGGCGGTGGTTTTTCAATGGATCGTATCTGCCCACCATGCCAATGAGGTAGCAGCCTTCATCGATATTCCATCTTTGTCGGAAATGGGTTCGGGCGGTCGGGTTCGGACGAAACATTTCCGTATCGATGCCGTTGGGAATCACGATTCCACGGGTTTGATCATATCCAATCGCCATGTGCTGATTGTAGGCGATATCACCGCAGAAAATAATTTTGCTGGGCCATCGGGTGGACAGTTTCGCATTGATGCGCTGATTCAGCGCAATATGTTTTTGACCCGGTCCCCACCGGGTTTCGCTTTGACGGACATTCCAGACAATGGGGGTCTTTGTTCTTTGGGCAACATAGCCTGCGATCAGATCAGCAGCATAAAGCCAACTCTGAATGACTGTCGGTTGGTACTGGTCCACCAGCTTCTTGAGTACCGACACCCCAGTAAAAACCGAGAGATTGCGAGACAGATTCAAGGCATGGACCGGAATGTTCTGCGCATTGAGTCTTCTCCCGATACAGCCTTCCGTTTTCAGCGACACCACCACCGAAGGATAACGTGTCCGAAGCGCTATGTTCGACAACATACGTTCCGCACCACCGACCTCAAGGCCAGTGATGACATGCATGACTGGGGCAACATTCATTCTGATGGCCTGCCTGACCTGAGTCGGTACTGAACAAAGTAAATGAACGTAATGATCATTATCCAGTCCGTCATCATATGGTGTCGGAGCGCCTGTCCGTAATTCGTCGTCCCACTACTCCACAGAAAACTCAAGGTAATGAAAACGAAAAACAGACACCATAGTTTTCGTTCCTTAATGAGGATGAGGCTGGCCAATATTCCACCGAGACGAACGATAGCATCAGCTGCCACAACCCAGACCCAGATCGATTGGTAGTCCCCTGTTACCGGCCAGCCCAGATAGTAGAGGTAGGCCTGGGGGAGGAACAAAAACAGGCCGGGCCACGTGGAAAATGAAAATTCTTTGCCGTAAGCGGTTGTCGGGGAAGTGGATTGAATAACCTCCCGGTAATAAGAGAGAGACTCGGGAACAGAGAAGAACATCATGGCGTGGTAGTCATCGCCGCCAGTCGGTGCCAGCACGTAAAAAAGGACAACCGCAACCACTCCCAACAACAAAATCGGCAAAACCAGCCGCACACCCTGACTTTTGTGCCAATACTGCCACTGATAGGTCACAATCAGCATGAGGGATAGAAAAAAAGCATACCCCATCACAATCTGATGAAACAAGCCCATCCATATCCAAAAGACAATGGCACAGGCAATCTGCACCCTCCGCCCTGTTTGAATGCCACGCAGGGCAAACTCACAACCCAGAATCAGAAAAGTGGTCATGAAGGGTTCTCTGATGGTAATGGAACCATACATCAGGACGCTCGGAATCAATCCGTAAACCAAAACCGTCGACGCGACCAGTTTCTCGTTTGTAACCTCCATGTGCTTGACGATTCGAACCATCGAGCCGACAGAAACACTGAATAACAAAATCGACAACCCTTGGCCAAGCCACAGCGAAGCGCCTAACCAGTGATATAAAACCTGTAATATTGAATGATAAAAGGAGGTACCGATCGTCCATTCTGGCAACACACCTAGCTGGGCTGCTTTTTCCGCATAGGCATGGAAACTGGCTGCGTCGGTCTTGGCAAAAACGAGCGGTCCATACATGATATTCCAGTAGGCAACAATGAAATGGGCGGTCAAGACAAGAAAACCGGCACCAAGTAATGCCGGTTTGCGATCTAGCGGATTGAGCGAAAACCAAAATATCAGGTAGCTCGCAAAACCTACCGCCCACCCCCCAGAGTCAATATCCAACAGCATGCCTCTCTTTTAAAACTTGTCCAGCAACCTGCTCATAACAACCCGTCATGCGGCTAATACCAAACTGTTTCTCCACATGCTCTCTCAAGCCTTTGACCCAGGATTTCTCGTTCCACTGTTCAATTACCTGTAACCAGGCGGCGGCAATCCCTTCCCAGTCCCCGACACGACAGACCTTGCCAAATCGTTGTACCGCAAGCCGACAATCACCAACATCCGTCACAACACAGGGCCTTTCACAGGCCAGTGCTTCAATAACTACATTCGGCAATCCTTCCGATTTGGAGGTCAACGTCATGACGTCCAAAGCACTATAGGCTGAAACCATGTCCCACTCGTTTTCCTTGTGAAACAGACATTGACCAAATAGCGGATGTTGGTCAATTTTCTGTTTCATTTCTCTCGCATAGGCGGTATCCCCACCGCCGACAATGACAAACCCCATTTGATCATTTTTTGTAGCTGCCCATGTACAGGCCTGTAAAAAAACCTCATAATTCTTCGCCGGATCCAGACGACCGACCATTCCGATCAATTTCATATCCTGAGGAATGCCCATCTGTTGCCGCCATTGCTGCCCGCGCTCGGCGGAGAAGCGAAACTTAACCATATCGACCCCATTGTGAATCACAACAAGATTGGATGCCGGATACCCGACTTCCTGTGCCGATTTGCAACCCGCAACGGAATTAACAACCACTTTGTCGGCCCATCTGGCCGTCTTTGCCTGTATGGAATAACTCATTTTGGCCCATCTACCATACTCGTCCATCGGCACCTTGTCTGCAGCCAATCCCCAGATCAGCGCCTGCCTTGAACCCAGCACACGGTTTATCAGCGCGTAAAGATTCGCGGAAGGTAGGCAGGAAATGATCACATCCATCGCTTCCTCTTTGCTGTGTTTTCTTAACCGGATTGCCGGTCTCACCAGATCATAGCGTCCCTTCTTCTGCAGATCGACAACCCTGATTCCTTTCTCCTGTGCCGTGGAACGAAACGGTCCGGTTGCCCTGAGACACCATAGTGATACTTGATGACCACGCAACTGTAATGTGTCCGCCAATAATAGCATCTGGCCCTCGACTCCCCCGATTTCCAGACTGGGGATAAAAATACCCAGCTTCATCCTTCATCCACCCCTTTTTTCATTCTCTGGTTTTCACCCGGATATTCCTTAAACAAGGCTCTCCACTGGTCCATCACCCGTGTTTCACTGTATTTTTCGATCTCCTTGGCGGCACACTGTCCCATTTCTTTACGCTTGGCAGCATCGTGCATCAATCCGGCCAGTGCTTTTTCAAATTGCTTATTGGCTTTTTTAAATACCAAGCCCGAATGAGGCGGAACAAGTTCCCTGGCTCCCTCGTTATATTCCACAATCACCACCGGTGTGCTACACATCATCGCCTCCGACACCACCATTGGAAATGCCTCCAACTTCGAAGTGGAGACAAAGATTTCGGCCTTTTGCATCCAATCGTGCACTTTTGAGGTGCCACCGACAAAGTAAACCCTTTTTTCGAGACCTAACGCATCGACCTGGCTTTGAAGGGCACCCATTAGCTCTCCTTCCCCGATAATGACCAACCGCCATTCGGGAAATTGGGGTGCCAGATTCGCAAATAGGTGAATCAGATCATCAAAGCACTTGCTGGGGATCAGTCGTCCTGTTGCCAGAATGTAAGGGTCGGAAACAGCGGCCACAAAATTTGCCGACAATTCGACCTTGACCGGATTCGCAATCACCCTTATCCGTTTTCCCACCGCCTGCTCAAACCATGTTTTCATATACTGGTTTAGCACAACAACCTGACTACTGAATCGGTAAGTGAACCTTCTCAGGACCCGCCAAGGAAGTTTATGTCGCACGAATCGCGGATCCGTATGCTCACAAATGAACAAGGGGATTTTTAAACCGACACAAGCAATCACCATCACCACATTGGTTTCCAGCATAAAGGAAACAAGACTATCTGGCGACAGGTTCCGAATCGTTCCACGCAGGGATTTTATCCGGATGATATTTGCCTTGATTGCCTCTGACGGGGACTTCTGCTCTCCCAGCAAATTCAAAAATATAGTATTCACCTGCTCTGAAATCGGATAGAACGGCTTCTCACGAGCCGAAAGACACAGCAAGGTAACCTGCATTTCTTCGGATAAAGCGTTTGCCATCGTGACCGCAACCCGCTCTGCGCCTCCGGCCCGCAGGCTACTGATGACCATAACCAGATGACTATCTGCCACCGACATCGACTCCGCGCAGTCGATCTATGACATGATACACCTGACGTGTAAAACGAACGGGGAAATACGAAAAAATAAAATTGAGGCTGTACTTGAATCGACGACCGAGAGAGGCGGGGTGTCTGAACAACTGCTGAAGACATGATCGGACTTTTTTTGGATAGCCGGCTCGCAAATAAAGGTGCACCAGCACTTGGAGCGCATTGGTCGATTCAGTCGTGCCTGTCGCATATTGCATAAAATTGTCATCATACTCCTGTCGTTCCAAGCTGTCTTTTCGACCGGTTCGTCGTACTTTCGCAAAACATCGGGCCATTTCGGCAAACGCCTTCTGCTGATCGGTTTGACGGAAAGACAGTCGGTCTTGCCCGTATCGCACCTGATAAAGACAATCAGGCAGGTTGGCCACACGGGTCACCTCCTGACAACGCAAGGTCAAATCATAATCCTGTGCATAATGAAATGCGTCACGATACCCGCCGAGAGATTCCAATATCGATTGACGAAAAAAGAGTGTTCCATGAGCAAATTGATTGCTCTGAAGGTGACTGTTTTGCAACCGATCATGTTCCATGTCAAATGCAAGCGACCCGATGATTTGGTCGTCTTCATCAATTATTTCGACAGCACTACCCACCACATCGACATCCGGATGTGTTTCCAAAAAAAACAGTTGCTGTCGTAGCCTGTCAGGATACGAACAGTCATCGGCATCCTGCCTGGCAATGTAAGCTCCACGACAGTGCCGAAGGCCAAAATTCAGACTTTTGGTCAACCCACTGTTTGATTTGTCCAGGATGTGGATTCGGTCATCCGCTAGTTGTCTGATTTCTTCTACTGCATCATCGGTCGAACCATCATTGACAACCACCAATTCCAGATCTTTTATGCTTTGATTTAATATACTTCGAACCGCTTTTTTCAAATGAATTCCGCCATTGAAGACGCATAACAGGACACTGATTGTGGGTGTCAATGTGGGTTTTTTGTTACATTGCGGCGTCTGATTCTTATCATCAGGATGTTTTTGTGTCATAAATCTGATCACTATCTACCAAGATTTGCGAAATACATATTCATTGCACCCTAACTTTCCACCCACTGTCTTTATTCGTGTGAGCTGAAACCCCCTTTCCTTATAAAAATTGAAAACTTCCTGTGGTGTGGAAACCTCGAACGGGTATCCACCGAGCCAATCCAGCAAATCGTACCAAGTCGCCATCCCACGAGGCATTTTTCAACGCTGTACGCACTTCAGCAACACCGAAGGCAATGTTGGATAAAGTCCGTGCAACACAATCCAAAAGGGACGTGCCAAGAGATATCTGTTATACGTGATCTTTACAAATGCCCAATATCGACTGAAGAACTGCTGTCGATTATATAGCGCTATGAACAGTAGCCCCTCTTCTTTCACATTATTGACTACATTCCCTAATGCCGTCCACATATCACCCGTGTGATGCAGCACACCCCAGCTATAGACAACATCAAACTCACCGAATTGCTTAAGGAACTCCGCATCTAAAACAGATCCTTGGCTTACCGTCCACTTATGGTCGCCTTCGTAATACCTTGCTTTGAGTTCATTGGTACACCAAACAGACGAACCGTCATAATCAAAAGAGACCACTTCGGCACCCAGATTGCGTGCCGCAAGAGAAAACAAACCGCTTCCACTGCCGATATCCAAGAACCTCTTTCCGTCAAGTGTATCCAGTTCAAGCATTTCCTTAAGGGAATCTTCGGCTTGATGAATTCTTTCATCGGTGAGGATTTTTAAAAATCTTTTCCAGTTGTCGCCAAACTTAAACCTTTCCCTCCCCGCAACTTCCATGACAAGGTTATCGTTGTTCATTTTTTTCTTACCTTCAGCATACCAATCATTAAAGGCAACCGCGTTGATACTCTTCTTTCACTTTTCGTGACTTCTTATGTTAACCCACCGTTCTTCAGCCTCAACCTTCCATGCTACAAACTGTTCTCTCTAAGCTTTCAGTCCTTCATGACTGTTTTCTCTACGATTTTGCTTGTTTTCGATGCGTATGCTGAACTAAAGATAGCATAGATACCCGACTGCCTGACACACCAATGGAAAATGCTCGGTTGAACTGCAGGCCAGTACGCATGACTTCTGTGGAACAACTCCCCGCATCCAGAATCCATACCTAACGTTCCACTTTTCCAGCAACCGATCACTTCCCGCCAAGTATAGAGCGCCTTCCTTCGACGATGTCCATCGGATCAACGATAATTCATTCAGTATGCACTGACATCGGCCAAAGTTAGTACTTGCCCACCACGGTACTATCTGGATATCCTGCGCTTGGTCATGATCGACACGAGTCGCCCAGCAAGATGCCCTTGTCTGTATTTGGTGAGACTACTGCGGTGTGGCCAGTGATTCACCGAAAGTGATGAAGTCCTTTCGGTCACTGAATATTTCGATCAGTTTCCGGCTGTTGGCATCACACGCGAGTGACGCTGACAGGAGTCGGCTCGGAGTCAAATATCTTTGCCTCATCACCCAATCTCGAGACATCGGGCACAAATTGTGTGCGTTCAGCAAAGCCAACGCGACACCATACCGGTCCAGCGTCACGAATCTTCTATTTTCATCGGTCGATGTCAGTATCGTCCTGGACAGCCAGGCCCCGTGATCACCTGAAACAATGAATATGGAGTCAGGGAATTTCAACCGCAATGCATTCAGGCGTTTCATTACATGGAGCACCTGTGGCGATGTGTCAGACACATGTCTCTTGAATGCCTCCAAATCTTCCGCATCCCCGGTCACATGACGTAAACGGGTATGGCCCGGAATAAGAAGATAGAACCCGGAAAAAACAGGCGTCTTGGCCTCGGTTTCTGCTTTTTCAATCAGATCAGGAATCTGCTCTGACCAGGGTTTATCTTCGACCACCTTATCGTATCCCAATTCATTGATCTTCCAAAAGAGGAATTCAAGCCGATTGTGGCACAAGCCCAAGAGCCGTTCCCGGCAGATAGGGATATCACTGAATGCGGGTTGAGACTGCTGGAGATGATAGCGATCAACATGGGGTCCCTGGGGACCGAAAAAGCCATTGGCAAACCCCGTTTGGATCAGGTAGCCGTTGTTTCGCAAAAGACCGGCCAACGGACTCGGGTACATCCCAGAAAAATGCAGTGATCGACCATATTCGTCCGTCCGATGTATGTGGCCCAATCCAAACAAGGCGTCCCAAGAGGGGGTGGTGGAAAGGCCATCGGCAAAACCGAGTTTGCCGGCATAGAGCGAATCATCCAACTGCGACAGATAATCAGCCCCCGGGCTTCTTTGGTTCATGAACTCCTTGGAAAATGCAGAATTGATGAGCGCATCAAACATGACGACATGGATATTGGGTGTGTGCTCCAGTGCAATGTCAGCGATCTCCATGTTTGGGTGGGGGTTAACCGAAGCTTGTTGCCACCGCGTGAAATCGGCGTGACCAAAAAACGAAACGGTACACAGTACCAGCATGCTGACTGCGACTCCCGCCATCTGCGACTGACCGATTCGGTAATACGCCGCCATGACGAAGGGATACGCCATCATGAAAAACACATACAACCCATCCCGTTCGAGTTGAAGGGAAACACCCCATAACCAAAAAAACGGAAAGGTGATGAGCATGACAACCGTGAATTTGGACCAGGTCACACACCGGTGTTTCTCCATCCACAAAAACAACAGTAGCAACACAGCCAGGCCGACAAGCCAGACCGAGTAAAACAAGATTGAATACAGGAAAAACCATTTGCCGACCTTCCAAAACCCAAACGACAACAAATTTGAAACCAGATAACTCTGCAGAAACAACCAGGTCAATACAAGATTTCGATGGTTATCCAATCGGACTTTGAACAGACGGCGCATGGCTGACGTACCATTTCGCCAGACGTGCTTACCGGTTATAGGCATAGAGAATCCTTGAACTCGATGGCACAGCATGGCTCACCACCTGTTTGTTGAGATCGTTCAAAATCCGCTCCAAATTGACTTGATTGTAATCAACAAAAATATCGTCTCGATTGCGCAACAACCCTTGAACCATCGGATCCGATTTCGGCACAAATTCGATTAATCCCTTTGGTGCGAGTTGACAAACCCAACGCACGAAAAACTCGATCGGGATGTTTTTGCCGATCACGATATGATGAATCAGCGCAAAGCAGAAAAGGCCGTCCACCGACCCGAGCCGTTGTTCCAACGCCAATCGTTCATGGTGCATCCAACCCATATCGGGTGACGGGTTGGTGATATCGAAATACAGAACCTGAACCGGTAAGGCCTGTTTCCGGGCCTCTTTGGCGGCGATGTCGATGGCACCACAATCAACATCCAGGCCGATCGTTCGCTGCGCACCGGACTCTATCGCCACCTTGGCGTATTCGCCGGTATTACAGCCCAAATCCAGCACCGCCCTGAGCTTGTTTTCGATGATGAACTCGCGTGCAATCCGTATCTTGTCTGCATGGGAGGAATCACTGTAACTGTTGCAGTTCGAATACCGCTGCCAGTAGGATGGTCGCTTCCGTTGCAGCTTTGCAATGAATCGCTTCAAGCTGTCAAAAAGCGCAACCAGGTTGCGCCGTGAAACAGGACGAGGACGTTGATGTTTGGCCCCGGATGTCGTTGCCTGCACCTTGCGCATCGCCCACGCCTGCGCATGCAGGTGCATCAGCACCTGAGGGCGAAAACAGGTAGAGACGGGGAGCACTTTCGACACGTCGACCAGATCTAATCCGTCAAGCCGGCCCCTGAACCACGTATTGAAATCAATGCCCGCATGGGCCGAAAGGCACAATGGAGCCAGGAAGTGTTCGCAGAATTGTTTGTACCCGACAAACGGCTCCCCATCGGTGTATTTTGCAAATGAAAGCACATCAATAAAAATCGGTTGGCTGTGAATGAACTGCACATTGAATGCGGACGCATCCTTTAATACATAGCCGTCATTGATACCGTCAATGAGCAGGTTCAATGTCAGACATGCCGCTGCTTTCAATGACTCAAATGACCATTCGTAGGGATACGAAACAAGGGGAATGCGTGCATGCTCCACCCACATTTCATACGCATTGACATCGTCAATGGCAATGCCGGCAGAAACCGCCTCCTGAGAAGAAAGTTCTGTCGTTTCGACAATGTGCAATCCCGCGCGTTGCTTGTAAAACCCGGAGTGCAGAAAACGGCGCATATGAGGCGCCGCCCCCCTTGAAATGCCCCTGAAAACTCGATCCGAAGCAATAAAAACATGTCCTTCGGGATCACGAAACGAGCCACAATCTCTACTCATCTTCAGCGGTTTTCTGGTTCTCCTCCCAATCCGTATTCTTCTCACCCGTGTCTTTCCTTTCCTTTTTCCCAATGCTGAAAAGGCTGCGCAATCTGTAAAACCAGTGTTTCCAAAAAAGCACTGCACCCGCAATGGCCGCGACGATAGATTGAAGGACCAGGCTCACCGAACCCGGATCAAGATACGCATGAGCTGAAGAACTGAAAAAACAAATTGAACAACTCAAAAAAACCAACCATCGTGTTTTGTATGTCATCTTCCGAGTTCGGGTATGATTATTGATGGGATGTTAGTGACAAATTGAACTGTCCAATCAAATGGACTCTTCCTCTTTTCTGCTTCATGGCGAGGTGAATGCCCGAAGACAGGCATTGAATTTGAAACGATTGGATTGGGATGAGACGCTCATGCGCGAGGTTACCATTATCAACAATGGTTTGGCAAAAGATAGATATAAGTCCAATGAAACATGAACGTTAGGGCGTGCTAAAAGAGGTCTGTTATTAAGATATCTTTACAAATTTCCAATATCGACTTCGACACTGCGTGTACGTCACCTCCCATCAGTTCCATCGTCTACGCTTGAGTCTGTGACAGTTGCTCGCGTATGGGCTTGATCACTCGCCCGGCAAGCAATTCGTCGATATTCATCGCAAACCCGCTCTTGTTCGATTTTCTGAACTCCCATGGATTGGGAGTCTGGCATACAGGGCCGTCTGGAGATTCCATCATTGGCCGATAACCGTCTAAAAATTACCGTTACACAATCTTACACTACAATCACCTGAACTACGGAAATTTTGAACTGATGTTTATACAATTGACTGGTTGGAAGACGTGCCTCACAAGGTGAAGGTGGTTGCAAATCATTTGAAAGCACAGAGACCATCATAATAATTGATCACTCTGAAAACACTGAAAGTAAAGAAACAATCACTACAGTATTCAAATGACAGTATTTTTAAACGATCACATTACATTAAACTCAGGCGATGCAAAAAACCCGTTCTCAAAGCAATCTTGATAGGCCAATGGTACCAGCAACGATTTTGGATTGACAAACCCAAGCAGTAATAGGGGCAACTTTCCAAGATAATCAATACCCGATCACAAAACCACGACATACAACACATGATGCAGGAACAGAACAGGTGAAAATGCGGGTTCGGGAGAGTCAGCGGAGTTTAGTAAGTTCACCTTTGGGTTTTCGCTGGTCCACGAACTGGTCAGTACGTTTCCCTGCAAGGTCGTTCCTGTTTTCCCCAACCTGGTTGAGGAAGGACGTGAAGGAAGAGGCTACGATGCTGAACTGCTGGCGAGACAGGACAAAATATTTCACCTGCAATTTAAGCTCAGTGATTGTCTTATATCGAGGGATGTGCGCGAGTACAAGGTTCAAAGGGCAGGGCATCAAACGATCAGTTTGACGCTCTAAAATATAATGGCACTTGCGCGGAAGATTGAGTACCCATGATTGATACCTTGGTCAATATAGCAAACCGACTTTTTTACTCAGCCCCGACACAAATATTGATGTACCATGGTTTTTGTCGTAACCGGGAATCTTCCCTTACGGACAATGCACACGTATTGGTTCATGATTTCGAAGAACAACTCAATTACTTGGTCGATCAGTACAATCCTATTTCCCTTTCATGTTTTGTTGATGCCTGCCAGGGAAAAGCCAGCCTTCCACCTCGATCAGTTGTACTGACCTTTGATGATGGCTATGCCTCCAATCATGCCTTGGCTTATCCCTTGTTGGAGCGATACGAGGTGCCTGCGACGATCTATCTGGCAACAGAATTTGTTATAGAAAACCGTCTCCTGTGGCCGGACAAGGTCGCCCTCGCCATTCAACAAAGTGAGGTGTCCAATATTAATGAGCGCTTATTCAACCTATTTCGCATTGATGCCGTTTCGAGCGAGACCAATCGACTGAAAATGATTCCCTTGATCAAAAACCGACTCAAGCATCAGTCAGATAACGACAGACGGATGCTGATTCAACAGACCATGGATGCCTTGGAAATAACGGATGAGACCAGTTTGGAAATACCCTCAACGATGCAATCCCTGACACCCGGGGATATCCAGAAAATGGCCAATACCAGATGGATTGAGTTTGGCTCGCATACCCAAACACATCCCATTTTGTCACAGTGCAACGATGATCAAATAGAGCTTGAGATTACAACATCCGTTCGTGAGATTGAGGCACTGACGGGTCGTCGCTGTCGTCACTTTGCATATCCGAATGGTCAGCGACAAGATTTTGATCAACGGGCGATAGACAGTCTGAAAAAAAATGGTATCGAAACCGCGGTCAGCACGATTGAAGGAGAGAACCATGCACATGAGGACATGTACCAGCTAAAACGCATTGGAGTCTATGGTGGTCTTTCCTTGGATCAGTTCAAAAAGAATCTACAGCCCGGTCGTCGCCATCTGGTCGCCTTGAAAAATCGTATCACGGGCATTCATCGCTGATGCCCGGCAATTGATGTTCTGTATACTGTCAACGCAATTCTAAA
This sequence comes from Candidatus Poriferihabitaceae bacterium, assembly GCA_965214625.1. GTDB lineage: Bacteria > Pseudomonadota > Gammaproteobacteria > Arenicellales > Poriferihabitantaceae. The sequence goes on from OZ243962.1 coordinate 1,576,166, forward strand.
ATGTCCCCTTTCCTGCCATTCTAAGATGTCCTATTTTTCTCTACAGGAATGCCCGGTGGGTTGGACGAAATGAGCGTAGCGAATGCCGTCCAACCCACCGGGGCGGGCACCGATCCAAGCCCGGGATCTTCATCCAGGAGGGGTCCCGGTGGGCACCGGATAGCGCCGCCACGGATGATCCACCGGCGGCTTCCACTTTGATCGCTGCCCCTGACTCGCCCTGGCCTGTGTCACCACCGCTGCGATGCCTTTCTCATCCGCCAGCGGCACCGGCGGCTCGCCTTCCTTTAAAAGACGGTAGTCAAGCGACTGTCCCTTGTACAACAGGGTGAGCGTGCCATCAAATGCCTCGCACACGGTAATCACCGCCCGGCGCAGCGTATAGCCCGGTCCGCGGGTCTGCACCTGGAGTTCCCGGTTATGGAACTGACAGGTCAGGTGCTTTGACAACGTACGGGGATGATGCAGCGACCCGATCAAGGCTCGCTCCGCGTCACTGTGGTGCACCGGTCGATGGGCATCCAGGGGGTGTTGTGGCGTGACGGCAAAGCGTGCGTTGTACGCCTCCATAAACGTCGGCAGGAAGGCATTGGCCGTGTCGATCTCCGAGAGACCCGCCAGCCGCAGCTCCTTGACCAGGCGATCCTGCAGGGTCTGGTTGGCCCGCTCCACGCGTCCCTTCGCCTGGGGACTGTTGGCGTGAATGGCTTCGATATCCAGTGTCTTGAGGGCCCGGGTAAACTGCGTCAGTTCCCCTTCGCGTTCGGGATGGTTCACCCGGAAGATGCTGTGCCGGTCACTGTACAGCGCGACCGGCCGTCCATACCGCTCAAGATACCCTGCCAGGGTCTCCATGTAGGCCCGGGTGGTTTCGGCCGGGACAAAGCGCAACGCCATCAGACGGCTGGTGGCATCATCGATGAACACGATCAGGGTGCACGGCGCGGCCCGGCCCTCGAACCAATCATGCGGCGAGCCGTCGATCTGGATCAATTCCCCGAAACAGGGCCGGCGCGCACGACGCGGATGAATGCGGGCCTTACGGCGCACCTTCGGCTGCCACAGCCCCTCGGCGATCATCCATTGGCGTAACGTCTCCCGGGAGACCGATTCCCCGTGGATCGCCTGCAGCTTCTCACTGGCCAGGGTGGGACCGAAATCACTGTAGTGCTCTCCCACCAGGGCCAGCACCGTCTGACGCACCGAGGGGGCCTTGGTGTTGCCGGGTGTCTTCCCCCGGTGGCCTGACACCAGTCCCTGAGGGCCCGCTACACGATAGCGACGCACCAGACGCTTGATCTGTCGGACACTCAGACCCAACTGCTGTGCCGCTTGACGCTGACGCAGTCGCTTGTGCACCACCGCTTCAATAACCGAGACCCGGTCCAGCTCCCCCATACTCAATGTAACCGTCTCCTTTGGCATCAGTCCCCCTCAATAAAAAAGGGGACATTACAGAATTGCTAAAAGGGGACATTACAGAATTGCGCTGACATTGATGTTCTGTATACTTGGCCTATTTTGGATCTGAATGCAGACTATCAAGACTGGAGCTTTGTTTGTAAGCCCGTCCGAACCCGTTATATATTCTCCCGTAAAGTGCGGGCATGGGGGTTCGCTAATACAGTGACCTATCAATATTCTTAATCTGATCAGGAGCAGCGCAGAGCGGCTTCTGTGCAATCAAGTCATCACGTCTCGCATGGTTGAACTGCATTGTATCTCATGATCGGATCGTCGGGGGTCACCAAACCCGTCATCCGCCCAGGCGGTCCCGGGCAAAGGCCATGATCCGCCGGACCCGAGCCTCCCAGGAATACGGTTGAACCTGTTTCATCGCCTGACGCCCCAGCGACTCGCGCAGCGCTGGGTCCTCAAGCAACACACCGAGCCCTTCAGCCAGTGCCGGCGGATCGTCCGGCTCCACCAGCCAGGCCTGTTCGTTATGCGTCAGCACCACCCTGATCGCCTCGAGATCAGTCGCCAGGATCGCGCGGCCGGCCGCCATGTATTCAAACAGCTTGAGCGGCGACATCCATTTAGCCGTGGGACAGGACCGACTGTAAGGCATCAACAGCACATCGGCCATCCACAAATAAGTGGCCACCTGGGCGTTGTCGACAAACCCGGTGAACGTGACATTGTCCAGTGCCTTTTGTACTGCCGTATCCTGCCAGCGCCTGACATCGGGCGCATGGCCACCGACAAAGAGAAAACGGACTGCGGGAAACTGCGGTGCAATGGCCAGGATATCCCCAATGCCCCGGTCATCATACAGATGACCGACATACAGCACATAGGGACCCTCGGGCTCATAGCCGAGTGATTGTCTGGCCTCAACCGTCGACAGGGGATTGGCGAACAGTGACAGGTCCACCCCGTCCGGGGCAGTCAGGATCTTGTCCGGTGGCAGGCCATATTCGATATACTTGTCCCGCAGGACATCGGAAATGGTCACGATCCCTAAGAAACGGTCATTGTCCAGCTGGTCATACATCGCGCTCTTTGCTTTCGAGCCGCCCGGCAGGCCATGGGTTTCGATCAACGTCGGCAGGCCCTGTGCCACGGCGTGTTGCGGCATGCCGAAGGTGCGGGTGAATACCAGTTCTGCGCCCCATTCTTTCAAATACCGCGCTGCTTTTTGGTAGTACCAGTCATCCAGCACCGGCCACGGTTGTCCGGTGGGACCGAACAGCGGATAACGCTTCATCGAAAAGGGGGTCGAAATGCCGTAAAACCGATGGATCCGTGCCTCATCGGCCCGCAACCAGTTCCATAAGGTGAAATTGCACACAAAGACAAACTCACGGCTGCATCGCTGCCAGGCTTGCGCGTTTTTCATGATCTGCATCGCATGGGCAAACCGGCTCGGCAGATTCCCGTTCGACACGTAGGCCGTTTTCATTGTGATTCCCTTATGACATTCGATCTTGACCCCATGGGCCATCACTCAAAAAAGCAGGTCGAGTATAAACACCCTACCGGGGGAAAACTAGCGTTGCGCGTCCGGCTGTGTATGGGTTCAGTCCCTTTGGCTCTGTAAGAACCTTAGCGGTCATGTTCCGTTGGATAATTCTAGGGCAGGGCTGGAAAGGCAATAGGTTTGGCAGTACAATATCTCACAGACAAAATCCCCGGTTTCAGTCTATTTAACCCATTGAATTGTATCACAAAAATAGACTTTACTCTCTTTATTTTGCATTATTCGGATTAGATGGGTTTCCAGATAATCAAATCAACGGTTTGACTCAATAGATGTTGCTGCTGGCGCGGAGATTCGGAAATTTCACATGATATATCTCGAATACACCGCAGAAACGGTCCTCATCCGAATGATCGCCTGCGTAGGTAATTAAGATGGCCCAGTATGTTGTACAGCGTCTTGAATCATTTGATGACATAGACTGTAACGAATGGAATGCCGTGCTGAGTCGGTCTACAGAATACACCGTATTTCAGTTATATGACTGGAACCGTCTTGTATGGGAAAATCACCAACAGGATCAACTGGTTCTGCTGGTAGTTCGTACCGACCAAGGTGTTGCCGTGGCTTTTGCGCCCTTATTTCTGACCGAGCGAAATGGGCGCAACATCATTCGCTTGATTACCGCATTGCGGGGAGATTACGCCGATTTGCTGCTCGACCCGGCATGTGCCAAGGAGGTGTTGCGGGAGATGTTGGCCTATCTGTGGGAAACGTTTCCCACGGTCACTGAAGTGCTGTGGGAGAAAATTCCCCCTGAATCGGTACTGTTGGCCCATGCCCGGATGGTGTATCGCAAAACCCTCATCAGCGAGGGGGCCATTTGTCCGTCGCTGGTTTTCGATCCCGACACAAGTCACCAGATTGACAAAAAAAAACTCAGATCCTTCAAGCGAAAACTGCAGAAGCTGGGCACCTATCAAGTCCACCACCTTCGCAAACCGGAAGCCATCGAGCCATACCTTGATACTTTCTTCAATCAGCATATCAGTCGGTGGGCCGATACGCCCTGGCCAAGTCGATTCCTTAAAACGAAGGAGCGCAACTTCTACATCGGCATGATCAACACCCTTGGAGCCAAAAACATGCTGATTTTTGCGGTGCTGACAATCAATGAGGAACCGATCGCTTTTCTTCTGGGGTTCAACTTCCGTGGACGATTTATCGGATACAAGCCAACCTACAACATCAAATTCAGCCCGAAATACTCTCCTGGCCTTGTCTTGTTGAAAGAGTGTATTGACTACGCACTGGATAAAGAATCAGGATGTATTGAATTTGATTTCTCAGCGGGGAATGCAACTTACAAGTGGCGTTTTGCCAACCATGCGAGAAGAAATCACAATATCACTATGTATGCCAACGGATGGGATTACACCCAAGCCCGGCTGAGAACGGTATGGTCAGTCGTCAAACAGTGCCTTAAAAAGCTATTGCGGAGAAGCTAAACCTCCACTACACGTGGCTCAGGGGACAACGTGCCCCGCTTGCCTTGAACCGAGCCCAGACAGCGTAGTAACGCCCATTCCAACAATATCTACTGCATTCAACCCTGACAGAGGCGATTGTTTGGTGCCGTCAGCATGCGCTCCCAGCAATAATTGAAATGAAACAACTTGACACGATAGACCCGTTTGTAAGGCTGGAACACCTTCACTATGCCTGCTCGTGAGGGTTTGTTGGAACGACGACAGCAGATCACTTTGCGATTCTGGCAATACTGTCCGTCAATATAGGACAACAAGCCCGTATACAGCCCCTTGCGCCGATGAGCGGGATGAGTCCAGCAGTTTTTGATGACCACATTTCCTGTTTCTGGTTCTAGGTGAATCGTGTGATCTATTTCAGTAATATGGACATCATCAGATTTGGAAACCCACGCATGGGCAACAATCAGATTTCGATATTCGGCAACAAATGGAATTTCACCCCGTTTCACTCTTTTGGATACGGATTCGAGATAGGCCTGTCGATCATCATCCGGCCCGTAGGGGCATCTTTTGGTCATGCCCTCCTTCGTGATCCGGGAAAATGATATCCCATCATCACTCTTGCTATTGACCAGCGTTGTCAAATCGGATGATCGCTTATCTGTGATAAAGACATCTACACAATCAACGCTGGCAAATCGTTCCATCCTACTCAGCAACCTACTGCACAGAGATAAAAAACCGCCTGTTTGGTATATCCGATTGATTTTCTGAAAATACTGCATGCGGGGCACACTAAACGCTTCTTAATTTTCGACACGTCAATGTTGACACAGAATCCATCTTGTGTGGATATTCACGTAATAAAACAAGCCGAGTTTGGACAAGCAGTCAGATTGAATCTGTTCCATAGCCATCAGTCCCTGAACACAGTGAGCACAGTCGGCCTTCTCGGGCACTCATTGCTTGCGGAGCGGGTAATAATAGCAACTCCCTGCAGAACCCCGATCCTGAAAATCGTTGTTGGTCGATTTGCCCAAAAAACCGAAGGTTCTACTGGCACTAATTCGGTAGTTGCTTGACAATCGCATCGAACAGGGGGCGCAGCCGACGAGCTCCCGTCAATGTTAAATGACCACTGTCAAAGTAAAGCGGCCTGCCATCCTCTTCTATCAAACAACCCAAATCAACTTCACATAAAAACTCATGCACCAAAAACAAAATTCAGTAACACCGAAGTTAATATTGGATAAATTCCCTGCAATACAGTCCTAAAGGAACATATCAAAAGAGATATAACCTATCTTTGCAAATTTCCAATATCGACTTTCGACAATGCGTGACCTTCTCCCATCAGCTCAACCGTCTACGCTTGAGTCAGTAACAGCGGCTTGCGTATGGGCTCTCGCCCGGCAAGCACTCCATCAATACGCCGATGTTCATCGAAAACCCGTGCCTCATTGCCGTGTTTCTGTTGCGGCAAAACCACATCAAATCCGCATTCACAACAGACCGAGCACAGGATGTCGCACAGCGCAAATGACTGCGTCTTGTAATAATACGTCTCGTTCGATTTTCTGGGCACCCACGGGTTGGGAGCCTGGCACACAGGACAGTCTGGAGATTTCATTATCAGCCAATAGCCTTTCTTCTAGAAATTACCGTTACACAATCTTACCCTACAAACAGACCCGGTTTTGTTGATTGGTCGCGGTTTTCCTCTCCCCTTGGTTCAGAAGACCTGTTCATGCAGGTGTTTCGAGATGATATCAACCACTCTCATCCTTGACGATGGCCCACCGTTGCCGATGGAACGGACTAGCTCTCTTCGGCACGGATATCCGTCCCAATGGCCTTAAAACTTATGTACAAAAGACGGGCACACCAGAACTCAATGACCCAAGTTGGTACGGCCATGTCTCGGGGACAGAATCTCTGCCAGACAGGACCGGAATGTTTTGGCAAATCCGTCAAATTCGGGCGCTGTCAGCAGATAGCCCCGGTATTTTGGCTGGTTGGACTGCCGGGGAACATCATTTCAGTCGTCATGGCGCAACTCCCCAGCAAGACACTAACCCGTTGCCGGGCATGATCGGAGCTTGTTCGGTACCTTGTTCGGTACCTTGTTCGGTGGTTTGTGCAACGGTTCGAGATACACCCGTTTATGTGCCGAGCGGCGAATCAAATACGATCGATGAGACATCCGATACAATTTGATATTGAAATTGCTGCTCTCGCGATAAAACCGGGCAACCCGATGTGGCGGTCTAGGCAATCCATCTCCTTGGCCCCTGGGCCAGCACAACCCGGTATGCTTCGCGATACCCTCGCAACGGGTTGATCCCGGTTTTTCGGCTATTTTGCCCTGCATTGACAAAATATCCTTTCGCGTTCACGTAGCCGGTCTCTTGACTCATCGGCAAGGTTGGGTGACACACCAAACCAAATCGCTTCGCACTGCCGAACCGTCATCCATGTTTCCACTCGGACGTGTATCGATATCTGATACAGTGACATGACCAGGGTCTGGATCAAACTTTGATTAGGATTCGCACGACCACTCACGATAAAATACCCCCATGCAGACATGGATATACAAGGGCAGCCGAAAAGCCCACACCTATTTGTACGTTATCAAGGAACAGGATTTCAGTGCCGTGCCGAACGCATTGCTCCGGCTGCTGGGAGAATTGCAATCTGTCATGCAGGTCGAGCTGTCATCGAAGCGTCAACTGGCCCAGGTGGATGTAACCACGGTCATCGAGCAGCTGCAGACGCAAGGCTATTTTCTGCAACTGCCTCCCGGCACCCCATCGACCGACAAACCATGTTGATCAAAATCCTGTTTACCCTGCTGGTCATCGTCGGCGTGCTGCTTTTTTTTCGCAACAAGTCGGAAATCAAGGCAAAGCCCGATACCACAAAAACAGCAAAAGAGGGCGCGACCCGGTCCCTCTCGACGCGCACCATCAGTTACCTGATGCTGGCGGTGCTGATCGCCATTTCCGCCCTGATCTTTGTCCTCAATCACCATGATGAAAACCGTATTGTCAACATTAGGGTGATCGCCGATTCAGGCACCCTGACGGACTATCAGGCACGGCACAAGACCATCAAGGGACGGCAATTCAAAACGCTTGACGGCAAATTGATCACGCTGGGCGAAAGTGATCGGATCGAAATGGTCACCCCGTAGTCATACCCCCGCATCACATGCCCAGACAGTCTGCCTTTACCGTGGTTCTGATTGGCCTTTCGGGTCTCGTGTATTTCCTGACCGCGCATCTCGGACAGGAATGGCTGCTCCGCCTGCTCATTATTTCAGAGTATTACTCGCCGGTGCTGCCTGAAATAAAGCAGGGCGAACTGTGGCGGCTGGTGACCCCCATTTTTCTTCATTTCGGTCTCACCCACATCGTGCTCAACCTGGTCGCCACCTGGATGCTCGGACAGCTGATCGAGTGGCGCCAGGGCGCTTGGATGCTGGCCGGGCTGACGGTCTTGCTCGCCATCATCTCAAATCTCGCCCAGTACATTGTCTCGGGACCGGTCTTCGGTGGCATTTCCGGCGTGGTGTACGGCTACTTCGGTTATCTCTGGATCCAGGGGCGAGTGAACCCCCGATTCGGTGCCCTGCTGCACCCCACCTTCGTCACCATCATGCTGGGCTGGTTTCTCATCTGCTGGTCCGGGCTGCTCGAGAAACTGCTCGGGATCCACATCGCCAATACGGCGCATACCGCAGGACTGGTGTGCGGCATGGTCTCCGCATTGGCCTTTTATTACCTGTCGCGATTCCGTCAACCGCGCTAGCGCCAAACGCTAACACGCCAACGCCATACACTTGCCTTATCCCACAACAACGGGTACAGTCCAAATCCATAGACATGCGTTGAAAGGGACGAGTAATCAGGGCGTTATCGGCCAGCGCGGCAAGCGATCGGAGGGCGGTGGAAGCTTCGACGGTAAGCCTGATGAAAATCACCCTGGAGCAGCTGACCGAACGAGACGGTGCGCATTGCACACGATCCAGTAGACTCAGCCGGCCCGCCCCCGAAACAGGGCAACGGTGTGACCGCCGTGCAGTATGGTCACACCTCAAGATCCGGTGCGTGAGCATCGGGTAAAACCGGGTGGCACCACGACCGTTATCACATCGTCCCGGGGAAACAGGTACTTCGTTTCTCCGGGTTTTTTTTGAGTGTTTGAGACAGATAGCCCACAAGATGTCCAGCGACAAGACCATTTTTGAAGCCGTCCAGGGACGGTACAACGGACCGCAGCTCGAGCAGGATATTCTGTCGTTCTGGGAGCGCCACTCGATTTTCGAAAAGACACAGCGTCACAGCGAAGGCAAGCCCCGCTTCAGCTTCAACGAGGGACCGCCGACCGCCAACGGCAAGCCGGGAATCCATCATGTGCTGGCGCGGACGTTCAAGGACATCTACCCGCGATACAAGACGATGCAGGGGTTTTATGCCCCGAGAAAGGGCGGCTGGGACACTCACGGCCTGCCGGTGGAACATGAAATCGAAAAACAGCTGGGCATCTTCGACAAGAAGGAAATCGAAACACAGGTCGGTATCGAGGAGTTTACCCGACGCTGCCGCGACTCGGTGATGTCGTATATCGGCGAATGGGAGGCGATGACGAAACGGATGGGGCATTGGGTCAACCTCGATGAAGCGTACTACACGCTGGACAATCACTATATCGAATCGACCTGGCATCTGCTCAAACGAATCTGGGACAAGGACCTGATCTACAAGGGATACAAGGTCGTACCCTACGATCCACGCATCGGGGCCACGCTGTCTTCCCATGAAGTCGCCCAGGGCTACCGGGAAGTCGAGGATCCCTCGATCACCGTCCGCTTCCCGGTGCAAGATACGCCGGATACGGCCTTTTTGGTGTGGACGACGACCCCCTGGACGCTGCCGGCTAACCTGCTGCTGGCCGTCGGCGAGGACATTGACTATGCCTACGTGCGCTATCGCGACGAAACCCTGATCGTAGCCCATGCCCGAGTCGGTGCCGTCTTCGGCGAGGAACCGCACCGCATCATCCGGACCGTCAAGGGCCGCGAGCTGATCGGGATGCGTTACCGGCGGCTGTTCGACTACCTGACTGTCGACACCGACAACGCGTTCAAAGTGGTCGCCGGCGATTTCGTCAGCACCGAGGACGGCACCGGGATTGTCCATACGGCCCCGGCCTACGGAGTCGATGACCTGGCGCTGGGACAGCGCGAAGGGCTGCCGGTCATTCACGGGGTCGGTCTGGACGGGTGCTTCAAGGCGCAGGTCAAACCGGTCGCCGGGCGGTTCTTCAAGGAGGCGGATCCGATTTTATGCGCCCTGTTGACCGAGCGCGGGCTGCTGTTTCGCCATGAAACCGTGATGCACAATTATCCTTTCGGGTGGCGCACCGGCGACCCGCTGATCTATTATGCCAAGGAGGCCTGGTATATCCGCACCACCCGCATCAAGGACCGCCTGGTGGCCCTCAACCGGACCATCCACTGGGTCCCCTCGACAATCCGCGATGGCCGCTTCGGCAACTGGCTGGAAAACAACGTCGACTGGGCGCTGTCGCGGGAACGGTTCTGGGGTACCCCGCTGCCGGTGTGGACCGATGGCCGCGGCGACTATCTTTGCATCGGGTCGCTGGAGGAGCTCGAGACCCTGACCGGACAGTCGATGGCGGCCATCGATCTGCATCGGCCGCAGATCGATGACATCACCTTCGAGCGGGACGGGCGAACCTGGCACCGTGTCCCGGAGGTGATCGACTGCTGGTTCGATTCCGGTGCCATGAGCTACGCACAATGGCATTACCCGTTCGAAAACCACGCCGAGTTCGAGCAGCATTTCCCGGCCGACTATATCTGCGAAGCCATCGATCAGACGCGGGGCTGGTTTTACACCCTGCACGCCATCGCCGCGCTGGTGGATGACAGCGTCGCCTACTGCAATTGTGTCTGCCTGAGCCATATCGTCGACAAGAACGGCAAAAAAATGTCGAAATCCCAGGGCAACATCGTCAATCCGTATGAGGTGTTTGACACCATCGGCGCCGATGCGCTGCGCTGGCTGTTTTTGGCCCGAACCGCACCGGATGTCCAAAAACGCATCTCGGTCGGTATTGTCCGCGAAGTGGCGGCTTCGTTTGTCAACACCCTGTGGAACACCTATGCGTTTTTTGTGTTATACGCCCGATTGGACCGGATTGATTTCGATCAGCCCGTGGCCCTGGCCAAACGGCCCGAAATGGACCGCTGGATCCTTGCACTGACCCACCAGACCATCCAGACCGTAACCGAGTCGCTGGACCGGTACGACGCCTACCAAGCCGGACAGGCGATCGAGAAACTGGTCGATCAGCTGAGCAACTGGTATGTCAGAAGAACACGGCGGCGTTTCTGGAAGAGCGACCTGAGCGACGACAAGCAGTCCGCCTACCTGACCCTGTACGAGTGCCTCGACCGGCTGCAGCGGATTATCGCGCCTTTCATGCCCTTTTTGAGCGAGCACCTGTACCAGAACCTCTCGCGCTGTGATGCGCAGGCAAAACAAAGCATTCATCTTTCAGACTGGCCCGCGGTCAACGAAGCATGCCTCGACCCGCAACTGGTTGCGGAAATGGATTGGGTTCAGCAGGTGGTGGGGCTGGGACGCACGGCCCGCGAAACAAGCCAGGTCCGCGTGCGCCAACCCTTGTCCCGGATGCTGATCAGGGTGCCGGATGCGGCGACCCGGGCGGGCATCGACAAGCATCAACAGCAGATTCTTGATGAATTGAACATCAAGGCCATCGAATTCATTTCTCCGCAGGCACGCATGATCGACTACCAGATCAAGCCCAATTTCCCCCGACTGGGCAAGCGCTATGGACCGCTGATGCCAAAAATCAAACAGGCATTGAGTGCGCTGTCCCCTGCCGAGGTCGTGGAACAAGTGGCCCAGGGCCATCGCTTCAGCCTGGATGTGGCGGGCCAAGTGATTGAATTGGAGCCGGAAGATGTCCAGATACTGACGTCCTCCGCCAAGGGGTATGCCTCCGTTGAAAGTGAGGGCTATCTGGTCGCACTGGATACCACGCTGACCGAAGCACTCATCATCGAGGGATTGGCCCGGGAAATCGTCCGCACCGTGCAAGATGCCAGAAAGTCGGCGGGATTGAATATCTCGGATCGTATCTGCCTCTCTGTCGAAGGGACCGGGAACGTGACCCAGGCCCTGAAACACCATCATCAATACATTACCGCCGAAACACTGACCGCACAATGGGTCACGGCCGATCAGATCCAGGACGGTTTTGAGACGACGCGATCCGCCACCGGGGAAAACTGGACCATCCGACTCTCCCCGGCGCCCCAGTAATCGACGCTTGAGGGTTCGCCTGCTTCAGGGCCAGTCGCCATTCAAGCACTCTCTTTGCCTGTTGTTTCGGGTGCACCGTCCCTTACCACTTTTTCCGAACCGGGTTTTGCAGGAAAGACAAGGGGGTTGGTTGCCACAAGCGCAAATAACAAGACCATTTCGGATCGATACATGCTTTCGACCAGGCGGGTTGTCCGAATGACTGAACCCGCATTCGGCCCATGAAAATACAACGCGGTGTCTTTTGCAGGCTGCTGTTTTCCCTTCTTGCGGACCATGTAACGAGCCTGGAGATTGATGCCACGGGCCTAAAGAGCCTGCAAACAGGAAAGACGCACCAACCGGGTCATCGCCCTTTCGAAGAAATGGGCGGGCTGGCGCAGGTCCGGGGGAGACTGTTTCACAGTGCGATCGACATCCCGCTCATCAACGGGAAAACGATGCGCTTTGGTGGTGTGGGGGCAAGGCAAGCCAGAGCGTTCGTCCATGCCCTGAACGAGGCCTGGGTCAATGCGTGGCAACAAAAACTGGCACCGCACGTCGATGCCATCCGGTCGCTTTCCAACGCATTGGAAAGACTCGAAAACCCGCAAAACTTCCCGGCCGCCTGTCGGGTGGCCCCGTTGTGGGTCAAGGCGGAAGCCCTTGTCCGTTCACAGCCTGTGGCGTGGCCGGAGGGCGCACTGGCGCCGCAAATCCGGGCATCGATTGATCAAATCACCCTCTTTCACGCGCTGCCGGATTACTTTCGGGACCGGGCCGTTGACCGCTTCATGGCAAAGGAGCAGGCGGCGATGGCCCGGTTCTTTGAAACCATCGAGAAAAACCCGCTGACCGAGCAACAGCGCCGGGCCGTGGTCTGCGATGAGGATGCCACACTCGTGCTGGCGGGTGCCGGCTCGGGCAAGACCAGCGTGATCACCGCCAAGGCCGCCTATCTCATCCATCGGGGCCTCCGCAAACCGCCACAGATTCTGATGCTGGCTTTCGGAAAAGACGCCGCAAAGGAGATGTCCGAACGGATCAGGCAGTGCTGTCAGGCCGAGGTGCCTGCGCTGACCTTCCACAAGCTGGCCTATGACATCATCGCCGAGGTCGAGGGACGGCGGCCTCCGCTGGCAGCACAGGCCACCGATGACAAGGCATTGCAGTCCCTGCTGCGGCAGATTCTCCAGGAACTGGCCGCCCGTGACGAGCAAATCGGCACCGGGCTGCTTCGCTGGTTCACCGAGTTTCTGGTGCCCGCCAGGAGCCAGTGGGATTTCACCAGCCAGCACGCGTATTTCAGTTACGTCAAACGCCATGAATTGCGAACCCTCCAGGGAGAGCGGGTCCGCAGTTTCGAGGAACTGCAGATCGCCAACTGGCTGTGCCTGAACGGGATCGCCTACGAATATGAACCACCCTATGCGCATGAACTGCCCGCCACCGGCCGCAAGCGCTATACGCCGGATTTCCGGCTGACGGAAAGCGGCGTCTACATCGAACACTTCGGGGTACGGTGGAAGAAAGACAAAAGGGGTCAAAAACATTTCTCCACCGCCCCTTGCATCGATCGTGACCAATATCTCGAAGGCATGGCGTGGAAACGGGCAGTCCACGCTCAGTACGGTACAACGCTGGTCGAGACTTACAGCCAGGAACACACCGAGGGGAGACTGCTTCCTTCGCTGAAAAAGAAGCTCGCCCCTTACGTCGAATTGAAACCGATACCGCTACGGGAGGCACTCTCCCGGCTCGGCGTGATGGGACAGTTCGACGACTTTACCAGTACGCTCGGCACCTTCCTCAGGCACTTCAAGGGATCCGGGGCAACGATGGAGCAATGCCGCCGCAAGGCAATGAAGCACATGGACCAGCGGCGCAACCTCGCCTTCATGGCGATTTTCAAGCCGGTTTACGTCGAATATCACAAACGGCTGGGAGCGCACATCGATTTTGACGACATGATTTCCCGGGCCACGGACCATGTCAGAAAGCAGCGCTACCACAGCCCCTACCGGCACTTGCTGGTGGACGAGTTCCAGGATCTCTCAAGGGGGCGTGCCGACTTGCTGTTGGCGCTCAAAAGACAACACCGCGACACCCGTCTTTTTGCGGTGGGTGATGACTGGCAGTCAATCTACCGATTCTCGGGCTCCGACATCCACCTGATGCGTCATTTCGGTCCGCTCTTCGGTGGCCTTTTCGCAAGACACCATGGCATTCACCGGACCATCGATCTTGGGCGCACCTTTCGAAGCGTGGACCGCATTGCATCGCCCGCGCGCCGCTTCATTGTGCAGAACCCGGCCCAGATCAACAAGGAAGTGATGCCGGCAGGGACCGCCGATGCGCCGGCCATTGAGGTTCTTTGGAGCACAAAACACCGTGGTGACGAGACCTTGCACCGGGCGCTGTCCCATCTTGTGAAACGGTCAGCGGGGAGACCGGCCGCCGTGCTGCTGGTGGGACGCTACAACTGGCAACGTCCGACAGATCTGCCCCACCTGAACAACCGGTATCCGGGCCTGTCAATCGCCTTCAAGTCGATCCATGCCTCGAAGGGGCTTGAGGCAGATCATGTGATCATCCTCGGCGCGGACAGCGGGCGGCATGGGCTGCCGTCCGAAGTGGTCGACGATCCCTTGCTGGATCTGGTGTTGCCGCGGTCAGAGCCGTTCGAACATGCCGAAGAGCGCCGCGTGTTCTATGTGGCGCTCACCCGGGCACGCCACTCGGTCACGATCATCGCCCGGGAAGATCGACCGTCCGTCTTTGTGAACGAGCTGCTGGAAAATGCGGTCTATGGGGTCACGGAAAGCGGCAGAGGGTCACGTCGCCGTCACCGCTGACCACGGTGTGAAGGCCATCTGGTGGCAAACGGAAAATCCCGGTATGCCTGCGAACATCGGGCGCACTGTGCTGCAAGCCTGCCGGTATGCCCGGCCTGTGGTATCGGGCTGCCCGTTCGCAGTGGGTATCAATCGAAAACCAGTCAATGTGGATGCGGGGCCCGCTTTCCGGCCTGTCCGGGATGTCCCGACGGTTGGCTAGTCAAACGCAATGGACAGTATGGGCGTTTTCTGGGGTGCGTGAACTATCCATCATGCAACGGACGCAAGGCAGGGTGATTTTATTGGGTTTTTGCATAACAGCGGTGGGAATCGGCTTGCCGTGATGCCTGACCGTTCCTCTGGGTTCTCCGTCTCTACATCCCGCAAGCAGATGCCTGTGCGCATATAATGTGGAGAGCACTGATTCATTTCTAATCCGATCAGCACAGCAATGTTTTCAGCGGGTTTCTTTTAAACGATCGTCAATCTTTGTCGCCGCCGACGCCACGACGGACAAGTGCACCCCAATACCTATCAGCAGATGGATGATGCGTCATCTGGGTTGCCTCGGACTGTTGATCACCTTGTAGAGACTTTCGTGGTTCAGTCCATCCACGTCAGTGGCCTGAGCGACGCCCTTGTGCTTGATGACCTGGCCCACAAGGCCACGATAAGGACAGCCGGGCTCGCCTGTTGCATCGGCTACATTATTTGAACAAGTCGGCATGTGTTCCAGCGCGGATAAAGTAAATGGAGCCCACTGACTTGTCTCCCTCGTCAATGCGATAAATTAGCAGAAAATCTCCGCCGACATGGCATTCACGGTAATTCGTCCAAGCCCCTTTCAGTGCATGGTCCCGCCATTCGGGACCAACCGGTTCATTGGCGATGAGAAGCAACATGACCGCCTTAAGCCGATTCATGTCATAGCAACCCGACCGGGAGAGTCGTTTCCAATCCGTGAGGAACTGCTTGGCGTCGTCAGCACGACGGGGCAAATGGCTTCGCTTACGGGCGGCTGGCTTCTTCAAGCACTTCAAAAACCTCGCTTGCATTGTCAAACCGAGCCTTGCGCTCCCTCACCATCCCGTCCACCTCGGACATGGCTTCCCGGGTTTGTGCATTGGGAACCTTGAGCTCAAGAGGAAACGCCTGGTCCACAGCAATCCGATGGAACAGCAGTCGCACGGCATCAGAAGTCGTCAAACCCATTTCAGTCAGCGCCTGGGCAGCCTTCCGTTTTAATTCACTATCCATTCGGACGTGGAGCATTGAACTGCGTGTTTCCATGGAAATCTCCTGTATATTTTATCTCATTTGATATATGTCTGATTCAGATGGAGCCGGTCAAACCACCGCGAAACATATCGTCGGGTGAACCGTTCGTCATTGTCGGTCGCCCTACCACAAACCTTGCCCGTCAAAAAGACCGGACACGCCCGTCTTTCCGACACTGAAACACGCCGACATGAAAATAGTTCAGGTAAACAGGGACATATTATCAAGGATTATTTGATAACATCGGATATGCCATGTTGCACTCTGATGAAATCCTGTTTCCGTGACCATCTCACCCTCTGAATCTGAATTCGTGATTCGCCCCAACACCGCGCATCATCGGACAAGCTGGTTGTGGCCGTATACGCTGCTGGTGGTCATCTGCCTGGGCATCGCATTGCGATTCGCGTGGCTGGGCTACTGGATGATATTGCCGTTTGCCCTTCTCGACATGCTCGCTGTCGGGCTGGTCTTCAAGCTCTTGCTGGACCGGTCCGACTATCTGGAAAAACTCCGCATCGATGAGCGGCATCTTCAGATTGACCATATCCAGAAAAACCGCAACCGGCAGTGGCGCTTTCCGCTGCACTGGGTACAGGTGCAACTGACGACCCCTGACCACCGCTGGTATCCCCGGCGCCTGCAGCTGGGGTACCGCGGGGAGTGGGTGGAGATCGGTCAGTGTCTGACCGATGACGAGCGAACCTCCCTGGCCGAGTCGCTGGTCAGCGAAATCAAACGGTGGCAAATGCCCGAACGGACCGAACATGCTTGAAGCCCTACCCGCCCGTGCCCCGTGGCAGGACTACCTGGAACTGTGCAAGCCCAAGGTGGTGGCGCTGATTCTGTTCACCGCCCTGGTCGGCATGTTCCTGTCGACCGATGGATGGCTTCCGTTCAATGCCTGGTTCTGGGGATTGATCGGGATTGGCCTGGCCGCCTCGGCCGGGGCGGCGTTGAACCACTGGGTGGATGAAGAGATCGATGCCAGAATGGAACGAACCCATGGCCGCCCTCTCCCCCAGGGGGCTCTCAGCGGCAAACAGGCACTGTCGTTTGCACTGGGGCTGGCGGTCTTGTCGATGCTGATCCTGGTCGCGTTCGTCAACATCCTGACCGCCGTGCTCACGCTCGCATCGATGGTCGGTTATGCGGTCATCTACACCATGTTTCTCAAGCGCACCACCCCGCAAAACATCGTGTTGGGCGGCGCGGCCGGCGCCGCCCCGCCGGTCCTCGGCTGGACAGCGGTGAGCGGCGAGCTGCACAGCGAGGCGCTGCTGCTTTTTCTGATCATCTTTGTGTGGACACCCCCCCATTTCTGGGCGCTGGCGATCAAGCGGCGCGCCGACTACGCCAAGGCTGAAGTCCCGATGTTGCCGGTCACCCATGGCATTGCCTTTACCAAGCTCCATATTCTGCTGTATACCATCTTGCTGGTGCTGGTCACGATCATGCCCTTCCTGGTGTTGATGAGCGGGACCCTGTATCTGGCCGGCGCGCTGGCGCTGGGGGCCGGATTCGTCTACTACGCGCTCAAGCTGTACCGTTCAAAAGGCGATCACTATGCCATGAAAACATTCGGCTATTCGATCTTTTACCTGAGCGCCCTGTTCGCCTTCCTGCTGGTGGACCACTATGCGCGTATTGTCATTCGCACCTTTTTTCTGAACTGAACCGCGCAGTGGCGACGATCCGATCCGCCGGCCAATGAGCAAAGAAACCGGCAAAAAAGTCACCTTCCTGACGATCCTTCACAGCGTATTCGCTGCCTTTTTCGGCATCCAGAGCGAGGCCAACCGGAAACGGGATTTCGAAAGTGGCAAATTCTGGCACTTTTTCCTGGCGGGTCTCCTTTTTGTCCTCGTGTTCGGGTTACTGGTCTGGCTGGCGGTGCAGTATCTCATCGCAACGAGCTGACCGGCCCGATGGACAGGCCGTGCGCCGAGAATCGGCGTTCAGGCGACGACAACGATACGCGATCGCCCGGTAAACCCGCACAAGCGGTGGTTATGGTGGTGGTTATGGTCTTGTGTCGGGGTTATAATTTGGCTACCATGCCGCGGTCCTGATTCAAACACGGGATTTTAGGATGAAAATCAAGATCAATTGCGCAAAGGTGGTCCGAGATCGAACGGCGATTGCACCGTGCAATCCCGGTGTGATGACGGTCCGATTTGACGGTCTGTCCCGGGCCGGTCTCCCGGGGGCAGATAAGATCGGCCGGGGATCGGGGTGACCATCAAACGGTTTATCTTCAATATAGGTTAATGTTGACGAGGTTTCATAATTCGATGAAAAAAATTCAACGGACGTTCGGGGCCTGGCTGGGTCTCCCCCTGTTCGCCCTGTCCGCTTCGGCCATGGCAGACTGGGAAGTCAATCTCCCCAAGGGCGTGACCGCCATCAGCCGTGAGGTTTACGGGATGCATATGATGGTTTTGTGGATCTGTGTCGCCATCGGCCTCATTGTGTTTGGCGCGATGCTGATCAGCATTGTGAAGCACCGCAAATCCCGGGGCGTGACCCCGGCCACCTTTCACGAAAGCATCACCGCCGAGATCGCGTGGACGGTGGTGCCTTTCCTGATTCTGGTGGCCATGGCCATCCCGGCGGCCAAAGCATTGATCAAAATGGAAGACACCTCCAATGCGGACCTCACGATCAAGGTGACCGGGCACCAGTGGAAGTGGGAGTACGAGTATCTGGAAGAGGGCGTGCGGTTCTTCAGCAGCCTGGATCAGGCGAGCCGTGACGCAAGTGCCCTGAATTCGGGCATTGACGTGTCAGAGGTTGAGCACTACCTGCTGAACGTGGACAACCCGCTGGTGTTGCCCACCGGCAAGAAGATCCGCTTCCTGCTGACCGCCAATGATGTCCTCCATGCCTGGTGGATCCCCGACTTTGCGATCAAGAAAGATGCCATTCCCGGGTTCATCAATCAAATGTGGACCCATATCGAACAGGAGGGTACCTACCGCGGGCAATGTGCCGAGTTGTGCGGCAGGGACCACGGCTACATGCCGATCGTGGTCGAGGCGGTGTCCGAGGACAAGTACCAGGAATGGATCGCGATGCAGCTGGCCGCCGCTGAGGCAGAGGCGAATTCAGCGGATCGCGAATGGAGCCAGGCCGAACTGATGGACAAGGGCGAGTCGGTCTATGCCACCGCCTGTGTGGCCTGCCACCAGGCCAACGGCGAGGGCGTGCCCGGGGTCTTCCCCTCGCTGGTCGGCACTCCGATGATCCTTGAAGACATCGCCGCTCACATCAACATTGTGCTCAACGGCAAGGCCGGCACGGCGATGCAGGCCTTCGGCGCACAACTGAGCGATGTCGATATCGCCGCCGTGGTGACCTATGAGAGAAATGCGTGGGGCAACGACACCGGCGACGTGATCCAGCCCCTGGAGATCAAGGCGGCCCGCTAGGCGCCGCTGACCCGGTACCCGACACCCTGAATCAATGACTCATTGAGGATAACAAGATGAATGCAACCGCCGCTCACACAGACCACCATGACCACGGACCCGCTCCGGGACTCATGCGCTGGGTGACGACCACCAACCACAAGGATATCGGGACGCTGTATCTGTGGTTTTCACTGATCATGTTCTTTATCGGCGGCATCATGGCGCTGATCATCCGCACCGAGCTGTTCCAGCCCGGGCTGCAGGTTGTCGATCCTCATTTCTTCAACCAGATGACCACGATGCATGCCCTGATCATGATCTTCGGGGTGGTCATGCCGGCTTTTGTCGGGCTGGCCAACTGGATGCTCCCCATCATGGTCGGTGCCCCGGACATGGCGTTACCGCGGATGAACAACTGGAGTTTCTGGATCCTGCCATTCGGTTTCGGGTTGATGCTGGCCACGCTGTTCATGGAAGGCGGTGCCCCGGCCGCCGGTTGGACGCTGTATCCGCCGCTGTCGCTGCAGACCGGGAATGCGATGCCGTTCCTGATTTTCTCGATTCACCTGCTCGGCGTCTCATCGATCATGGGGGCCATCAACATTATCGCGACCATCATGAACCTGCGGGCACCGGGGATGACCTACATGAAAATGCCGCTGTTCGTCTGGACCTGGTTCATCACCGCCTATCTGCTGATTGCGGTCATGCCGGTGCTGGCCGGTGCCGTCACCATGCTGCTGACGGACAAGTTCTTCGGTACCAGCTTCTTTGATGCCGCCGGGGGCGGTGACCCGGTCATGTTTCAGCACATCTTCTGGTTTTTCGGGCATCCGGAGGTCTACATCCTGATCCTGCCTTCGTTTGGTCTGGTCTCTGAAATCATTCCGACATTTTCGCGTAAACGGCTGTTTGGCTACAGTTCCATGGTCTATGCCACCGCCTCGATCGCCTTCCTGTCGTTTATCGTCTGGGCGCACCACATGTTTACCGTCGGCATGCCGCTCGCCGGCGAACTGTTCTTCATGTTTACCACGATGCTGATCGCCGTGCCCACCGGGGTCAAGGTGTTCAACTGGGTCTCGACCATGTGGCGCGGCGCACTGACGTTTGAGACCCCGATGCTGTTTGCACTGGGCTTTGTGGTGATGTTCACCATCGGCGGGTTTTCCGGGTTGATGCTGGCGATGACGCCGATCGACTTCCAGTATCACGACACCTACTTCGTGGTGGCCCACTTTCACTACGTGCTGGTTCCCGGGGCGATTTTCGGCATCATCGCCGGGGTCTACTACTGGCTGCCGAAGTGGACCGGCAACATGTATGACGAAACCCTCGGCAAATGGCATTTTTGGACCTCGACCGTCTTCGTCAACATCCTGTTTTTCCCGATGCACTTCGTCGGCTTGGCCGGCATGCCGCGGCGTATCCCGGATTATGCGGTCCAGTTTGCCGATTTCAATGCCATTGCCACCATCGGGGCCTTCGGCTTCGGTTTTGCGCAAATCCTGCTGCTCGTGATCGTGGTCAAATGCATCCGCGGGGGCGACAAGGCGACCGATCAGGTGTGGGAAGGGGCCCGCGGCCTCGAGTGGACCCTGAGTTCGCCGCCGCCCTATCATTCGTTCTCCATCCAGCCGGTCGTCAAGTAGGCGGCCCTGGGGCGAGATCGTTTCCGTGCGAAAAGAGGTCAAACGAACCGTGCTGATCCTGTTCGCGGTCGCCTTCCTGTTTTACTTCGGTTTCATTTTCATGGCGACCCGGGGGTGGTGGAGCGCATGAATACCGCGCGACGCAACCTGCTGGGCCTGTTCCTGATTCCGGTCCTGATGTTCGGCTTCGGTTACCTGATGGTCCCGATTTACAACGTTTTTTGTGACCTCACGGGGCTCAACGGCAAAACCGGCCGGCTGTCTTTCAGCGAGGCCGAGGCGCTCGAGACGAACGAGGACAAGTGGATCAAGGTCGAGTTCCTGGCCAGTCTCAACCAGAACGCCCCGTGGCAGTTCGATCCGGCCGTCGCCAGCATGATGGTCCATCCGGGCAAGCCGTATCGCACCCATTACATCGCGCAAAACACGCTTGACAGGGAAATGGTGGGCCAGGCCGTCCCCAGCGTCTCGCCCGGCAAGGCCGCGGCCTATTTCAAGAAAACCGAGTGTTTCTGTTTTAACCAGCAAACCTTCGCCTCGCGGGAGAAACGGGAAATGCCGCTGGTGTTTATCGTCGATCCCGACCTGCCTGACGACATTGACACGGTCACCCTGTCGTACACGTTTTTCGATACCAACCGGGCCGGTTGAGCGGAGGACACCGATTTTTTGATGATTAAAATACCCAGACTATTTCAGAGGTAACCAAACTATGGCACAAACGGCGGATCACCATTATTACGTCCCTGATGCAGCCCGGTGGCCGATCGTCGGTTCGATCGGGCTCACCCTGTTGCTCGGTGGGTTTTCTATTTATCTGAACGGGGCTGACTTCGGTCCGCAACTCATGCTGGCCGGTTTGATGGTCATGGTGGTGATGCTGTTCGGCTGGTTCGGCACCGTGATCCGGGAAAGCGAGGGCGGTCAGTACCGCGGTTGGGAAGACAAGTCGTTCCGCCTCGGCATGAGCTGGTTCATCTTTTCCGAAGTGATGTTTTTCGCCGCCTTTTTCGGTGCGCTATATTATGCCCGGGAGTTTTCCGTGCCGTGGCTGCTCGGTGAGGGGGCCGGCGTGGAAACCCATAACCAGCTGTGGCCCAGCTACACCGAAATCTGGCCCACCAACGGACCGGAGGACCTCGGCGGGAGTGATTTCCACATGGGCTGGTGGCCCTTGCCGTTTATCAACACGGTGATTCTGCTGACCTCCGGCGTGACCGTCACCTGGGCGCATCATGCAATCAAGGCGAACCACCGAAAACAGATCATTCTCGGGCTGTTCCTGACGGTCGCGCTGGGTTTTCTGTTCGTTTTCCTGCAGGGCGTGGAGTACATCGAGGCCTACCATGAGGGGATGAAACTGAACAGCGGGATTTACGGATCGACCTTCTTCATGCTGACCGGTTTTCACGGCATGCATGTCACGCTCGGGGCGATCATGCTGACGGTCATGCTGTTTCGGGCCATCTGCGGTCACTTTACGCCGGAGCGTCATTTCGCCTTCGAGGCGGCGGCGTGGTACTGGCACTTTGTTGACGTGGTCTGGCTGGGGCTGTTTATCTTCGTTTATATCTTGTAGCGTCCGGGCACCGTTTTCGCCACGCCGGCCCCGGTGAGTGAATCAACCCCCGGCAACCGCAGGGCCGCTATTCACCGAATCCGTGCGGCACGATGAGTCCCATTTTCGCGCCAATCAGCAACAGGAGCATGATCACGATGCACAGGCCGATGCGCACAGAGAGCGTTTTGACCACGCGCTTCGAGCTCGAGGGATCCTTGACCAGGAAATAAAACGAGGTAACCAGGCTGCCGATGACGAAAACCAGCAAGATAACGAGGATCAGTTTGAAAAGTAACATGGTGGTAAAACAGGCCGCTGATAACCGATGGTTCGTCCAACAATAAACAACAGGGGACACGCTCTCGTTATTGTCGCTTTTTTTTCCGCCCTGTTTTTGCTGATCTGTCTGGGGACATGGCAAGTCACTCGAGGCTTGCACAAGCGGGCCCTTGAAAACAGTCTGCCTGGCCGGACCGATCAGTATACCGAGATTTCGACCAAACCGGAAACCTGGCATGCCCTCAATCACCGGAAAGTCATGCTAAAGGGACGGTGGGCGGTCGACAAGACCCTGTTGCTGGATAACCGGGTCCATCAACACACGGTCGGCTACGAGCTCTACAGTCCGTTTTATCTTGAGCGCGACGACACCCTGGTGCTGGTCAACCGAGGCTGGCTCGATGCGCCGCGTGCGCGGGAAACCGCGCGCTCGCTCACCCCCGATGCACCGCACGCCGCGCGGATCAAGGGACACCTTTATCTTCCCCAGGCCGGGTTTACCCTAGGCCGATCCGTCGCGCCGCAAGACCACTGGCCCAAGGTGATGCAGTATTTTGATGTCGAACAGCTGTCCGCGGTACTGCACGGCGCGGTCGCCCCGGCGGTGCTGGTGCTCGACGAGGCCGACGAGCGGGCGTATACCCGGATCTGGACACCGACCGTCATCCGTTCCACCCGCCATTTCGGCTATGCCTTTCAATGGTGGGCTCTGGCCCTGACGCTGATCATCTTCGGGTTCATTTGGCACAGACAATCTTCCGCAACACGATGACACGATCCATCAGACACAGCCGAATCAAGCTGGTAGTGGTTTTCGCTCTTTTTCTGGGGCCGCTGCTGTTCTCTTTCCTTTGGTATTATGGGCTGGGGGCGGCTTTTTTCCCCCAGTCGAAAACCAACTATGCGCCGCTGATCACGCCGGTGGCGACACTGGCTCCATTTGCCGACCAGTTCCATAACGGCGAGCCGTTCACGCTGGCGTCACTGAAACGCAAGTGGACCCTGTTTCATGTGATCCCGTCTGCGTGTGGCGAGGACTGCCAAACCTCGCTTTACAACACCCGACAGACCCGTGCGGCAGTGGGCAAGGACGCGAACCGGATTCAGCGCATCGGGCTGGTCAATGACGGGGCCCCGGATCCCGCCATTGAAACCCACCATCCCGACCTGCGCCTTGTATCGAACAACGCCACCGGCATTTTCAGCCAACTGCAGCAGATCATGTCCCAAGAAGGGATCGGTCCTGACGACGCCATCCTAGTCGACCCGTTGGGTAACGCCATGATGTTCGTGCCGGCCACTCTGGAACCGAGGCTGCTGTTAAAGGACCTGAAAAAATTGCTGCGGTTGTCCCGCGTCGGGTAAAACCGCCGACCGGATCCCGTCGTCCCGGCTGACCGGGGCCGTTGTGCCGCCGATCAGGACGCCGCCTTGTCCGGACACGCCATCGCAAAGCCGGCCCGCGAAGGTCACGAAACGGACCGGATCAGGCGTTCGATCGTTTCGATGTCGTCGAGATCGTCGATGTCATGCGACGCGCCGGGCGCCATTTTATACGCCAGGATCTTGTCGCCGTACAACGAGTGGAACGTGCGCAGCGTCTGCGGCCGGGTAATCAGCACCGCCGGTCCGTTGCGGGCCACATAGTCGGCCTTGTCCTGCCGGCGCAACGGCCCGATAGGCCCCTCAAGCGCCGGACGGAGATACCCGCTGTCCTCGATCATTTGCGATTCGATGCGAAACGCATGGGGCACCTCGACCACGCTGACCAGCGAATCCGCATCGCTCGAGCGCATCGACTCGATCGCCTCATCGATATGCACAGCGGTCCGAAGGGGGGAGGTGGGCTGCAGGTAAACGATCAGCTCGGGCTCCGCCCCCCGATCAGCCAAATAGTCCACGCAATGGCGCACCACCTCAAACGCGGTACTGTGGTCCTGCGACCATTCAGCCGGTCTCATGAACGGGACCGTGGCACCGAAATCGCGCGCACACGCGGCGATCGCCTCACTGTCGGTCGACACGATGAACCCGGACAGCAGCCGACTTTGGCTCGCCGCTTCAATGGTGTAACCAATCAGCGGTTTGCCGGCGACCGGAGTGAGGTTTTTCTGCACAATGCCCTTGGAACCGCCGCGGGCCGGTATCAGACCGATGATGTTCATGTTACGTTTCCCCGATCATTGCCCTGGCTTGGCGGTCAGACGCGTGGCCGTCAAACGGCGCCAGATACAGCGAAGCCAGCCTCGAACGGCCGTCGCGGTCCCGCCCGGGCTGTGACAAATACTGGCCAATGGCCTGGTCCAGTGCATCGAAGTCCCCGACCACCCTGACGCCGCCCGTCTCGACCACCGGGCGGTAATGGTCCATCTCGTACAGCCAGGCCACACTGTCATGCGTCGCGCCGTGCCGTTGCCCATCAAAGGCAATGTTGACAATGCAGCAGTCAAACGCCGCCGCATCCAGGCTGATCGTCCCCTGGGTACAAATGACCACATCGGCATGGCGCAGCAGATTGGCCAGCAAGGTGATATTGTCTACGCCCGCCGGCATCAGCACCACATTGTCCACCGCCTCAAGCGATCGATACCGCGCCTGCCAGCCGCTATCGTTGGGATGCGTCCTGACCCACAGAGTGATCTTTTCGCCATAGGCCTGTTCGTTGATCCGTCGCGCCAAGAACGCGGCAATATCGGGTTCATGCCGGCCCAGCCGTTCACTGTTTCCCGCAAACACCAGTAACCGGTGTGCCGGGTTGATACGGTGGTTTTTCAAAAATTCGGCCCGACCCTGGGCCGCCTGGTGATCATGATAGCAGTCCATCTGGGGCCAGCCGACGATGCTCACCGTATCGGCATCGACCCCATGAAACCGAACCAGCTCGTCACGCATCATCCGGTTGTTGACGATGTAACGGCCACATCCTGGCGCAATCGGCCCCTTGGTGGTCAACCGGTCCCAGCTGCCAATCACACCGACCATCCGGATACGGTGTTTTCTGCAACAAATCGAATAATCCCGGTAAAGCGGATTTTGCACATACCACAGCACCACGGTCTCGATCTCGGTTTCCTCGAAAAACCGCTCAATCGACCGATCCGGTATCTGCCATCGGGCATAGTAAAACCGATAGATCAAGCGGTACAGCCCGCGGCTGGCGGGGAAAGGAAAGCCGAATGCCGGGTCCACATAATTGCCGGCCAGCGCCTCGCGTTGTGTCCGTGCCTTGTCCAGTTTCTGCTTGAACCGATGGGCCGCAAACCCGTGCCGCTGGTTAAACCGGTAGGCGATATTGCCATAGCCGAGTCCCAGCCGTTCGCCGAGGCGCACACTGACGAAGCGACACGCGCGGCGCCACAGCCGTTGTGTCGGCGGTGACTGGCACGGTGCGGTGATCGACCGCCATTGTACCCCGTCCGGCAGCCGGGCCGGGTCCGCGCCGGCGGGAAGCAGCACCATCAGGTGTCGCTTCCCCCGCTGTCGCAGCTGCGGCAGCACCTCACTTTCGACCAGCGCCCGAAAGGCCATTGCATTGGGCGTGACAATGACAAAAGCGGGTGCTTGCACGAAACCGGTCCGCCGTCAGCTAGTAGACAATCTCTTTTTGCACCTGCCACTCGCAGGTCGCCAGGATGTCGGCAATACGGGTCCCGGCGTGGCCGTCCCCGTACAGGTTGTCACGTGGGTAGGGGCCATGGGCCAGCTGGACCTCGATCGCCTGCTTGATCTGATCCTTGCAATGGTCCACATCGATCACGTTGTCACCTCTTTCGCGCCGGTTTTGGCGGCTGCCGATATTCACCGTGGGGGTCCCGATATAGGCGCCATCGCGAATCGCGCTGCTCGAATTGCCGATCTGACAGGCCGTCTTGTGCATCAGGGCAACATAGACATCAATGGGCAGGTTCTTGAAGTAGTGGAACTGGCCGTTGTCTTCATGTTCCCGGAAAATCCGGATGCCCCTGGAAATGCCGTCGGACCCGGCATCACTGTTCGGCCACAATACGATCGCCGGCAGTTGCAATTCCTTGATGGCCCTCAGGGAATGGTAGATCCGTTCCTCATCGGCCCCGTACTCCGTGGTCACCGGATGCTGCGACAACAGGATAAACGGCTGCTGGAGATCAAGCCGGTTGCCCACCCCGTCATCAAACAGGTGGGACAGGTCGACCCGCTCCACGGCATCGAGAATGTCTGCAATCAGGTCAATGCGCGGACAGCCCACCAAATGGACCGTCTCCGGCCGTTCCCCGAGCCGCAAAATACGCGCCTTGGCATCCCGGCTGGCGGGAAAATGAATATGGGCGAATTTGGTAATGGCATGGCGAATGCTCTCATCAATCGTCCCGGTCACTTCGCCGCCCATGGTGTGCGCCAGGCCGATATTCATATAGGCGGCGGCGAGCGCCGTTGCCATGGTTTCAAAGCGATCCCCCACCGTGACGACGACATCCGGCCCCAGGCGGTCAAACGCCGTGGTCAGTTCAATCAGCCCCAGTCCCGTCGATTTCGCCATGGTCAGCGGCGTTTCACCCTCGACCAGCATATGCACCGTTTCGGCAATGTCAAAACCGTCCTCGCGGATCAGCTCCACCACCGAGCCGTAGCGGTCGAGGATCGCCGAGGCCATGGCAACGACCCGCAACGACAGCGAACGATGCGCCTTGATCGCCTGCATCGCGGACTTGATGCTACTGTAATTGGCCCTTGAGCCAACAACCACGCAGATTTTTCTCATCTTGGGGCTCCGTTTTCCGGTCAACGCTCGATATCGGCCGGGTCGAGCACCTCGCCGGGGCGGATGGCCCGGGTCGTCCGCTGGCCGATGACCGATCTGAAGCGGGCCGCCGAAATACCCTGTGCCGGTTTCTTGTAGCCGATCATCCGCGCATCGATCCGCGCGCCTTTGGGGATCGACTCGACGGCGACAATGCTTTTTTGAAAGACCCTTTTCATCTCCTTGAAATCGTGCAGATCGTCCTTGTCCACCGGGGAGGCCAACATCGCCGAAATTTCCCGGACCCCGTCGACCAATGCCCGAAACTCCGCCGGCTCGGCGGCAAACGGCGCATCGCTGCCATACATCGAGCGACTGAATGTCAGGTGTTTTTCGATGCACACCGCCCCTTGGGCCACCGCCGCAAAGGCCGCCTGGTTGGTCCGGGTATGATCCGAAAAGCCCACCGGGCAGCGATACCGTTGCGCCATGTCGCGCAGTACATTAAGCCCGACCCGGTGACTCGGACACGGATACAGCGAGGTGCACTGCAACACCGTCAGGTCGGCCCCGGCCAGTTCCCCGACGGCTTGGTCGAGCTCCGACCAGTTGCTCATCCCCGAGGACAGCAGGACCGGCTTTGCGGTGCGCCGGACCCGCTCCAGCAGCGGCAGATTGGTCACCTCGCCGGACGGAATCTTGTAGCGATCCACGCCGAGGGCCTCGAGCCACTCAACCGCCTGTTCAGAAAAGGGCGACGAGGCAAACTCGATCCCCGTTTCATCGCAGTGCTGCTTGATCTGCTGCCACTGCGCCGGGCTGAAACCGGTCCGGGTAAAATAGTCGAACCGGTTTTCACTCGAAAAATACCCGGGTGACGGCGCATCAATGAGGCTCTCGGCTTCGGCGATATGGGTCTGGTACTTGACCGCATCCGCGCCCAGCTCGCGCGCCAGGTCCGCCAGCTTGAGCGCATTGCCCAGACTGCCGTCGTGCACCGAACCCACTTCCGCGATGATCATCACCGTACTCATGTCGACTTACCGCTTGTCTATTCGTTTCAACTGCTCCTCCATCTCGGTGAGCTCGGATTCAATCCGAATCAGGTTGTCCCGTTCCTTCTGGACAATAGGGCCCGGCGCATTGCGGACAAACCGGTCGTTATCAAGCTTGGTCTTGAGTTGCTCACGCTTCGCCTGGCGTTTTGCGATGTCCTTTCCAAGTCGGGACCGTTCCGCCGCCTTGTCGATCAGCCCGGCCAGTGGAACAAACACTTTCGCCTGATCGGCCAGTAGCATGACCGAGTCGGCCACCTCGGTCTGCTCAATCGCATCGATCCGCTGCGCCTTGGCCAGAAACGCCATCGTCTGCCGGTTCTCCTGCAGGATCAGGTGCTGCGCCGGTGTCAGATTGGCAATCAAAACCGGTACCTTTTTCCCGGGAGGAAGATGCCGGTCCGCCTTGATCTTCCTTATACACTGCACCACCTCCATGATCCACCCCATTTGCGATTCCGCCTGCTCGTCAATTTTCCGCTCGTCACACCGGGGGTACGGCTGCATCATGAGGGTCGCTCCCTTGCGGCCGGTATGGGGGGCCAGCTGTTGCCAGATTTCCTCGCTGATAAACGGCATCAGGGGATGAATCAGGCGCATCACCGTTTCCAGAACATCGGCCAGGGTGCGCCGGGTTCCGGCTTTCGCCGGTTCGCCGAGGTCGGCGTCATAAAGGCGCGGCTTGCATATTTCCAGGTACCACGCGCAATAATGGTTCCAGGTGAATTCGTAGAGCTCCCTGGCAACCAGGTCAAACCGATAACTGTGGATATGGTGCGCCACGTTACGCGCAAGGCGCTGCAACAGCGAAACAATCCATCGGTCGGCCAGTGCGGGCGGCGCCACGGCGACGGCGTGGCCGTCGGTCTGCGGTGCACACTGGGCCAGTACGAATTTGGCCGCATTCCAGATTTTGTTGCAGAAATTGCGGTAGCCTTCGGTCCGCCCGAGGTCAAAGTTGATGTCCCGTCCATTGGAGGCCAGCGCCGCAAACGTGAAGCGCAGCGCATCGGTTCCAAAACTCGGTATGCCGTGCGGGAAATCGCTTTCGGTCTGTTGTGCTATTTTCGCGGCCAGATGCGGCTGCATCATGCCCCGGGTCCGCTTTTCAACCAGGCTTGGCAGGTCGATGCCGTCAATGAGATCGATCGGATCGAGCACGTTGCCTTTGGACTTGGACATTTTCTGCCCATGGGCATCGCGCACCAGCCCATGGATATACACTTCCTTGAACGGCACGTCTTCCATGAACCGGGTCCCCATCATGATCATTCTGGCAACCCAGAAGAAAATGATATCAAAGCCGGTCACCAGCACGCTGGTGGGATAAAACGTCGCCAGCCGGTCGGTGCGCTGCGGCCAGCCGAGGGTCGAAAACGGCCACAGGGCGGAACTGAACCAGGTGTCCAGCACATCCTCGTCCTGATGCAGCACCAATGCCGCGTCCAGGGCATATTTTTCGCGGACACTGGCCTCGTCCTTGGCGACATAAATCCGGCCCTCGGCGTCATACCACGCCGGGATGCGGTGTCCCCACCATATTTGCCTGGAAATGCACCAGTCCTCGACATTTTCAAGCCATTGAAAATAGGTTCGGCTCCAGTTCTCCGGGACAAACCGGATGCGGCCCTCGCGAACCACGTTGATCGCGGGGTCGGTAATGCAGGCCTTGCCCCCGGGGCGGCCGTCCGGCTGCACCTCGGTGGTCAGATCAACATACCACTGGTCGGTCAGATAGGGCTCCACCACGGCATTGGAGCGGTCGCCCCGGGGAATCATCAGTCGGTGCTCAACCGTTTTTTCCAGCAAGTCCCGGTCCTTGAGGTCCTGCACAATCCGCTGGCGGGCCTCGAACCGGTCGAGCCCGACATAGCGCGGGGGAATCAGCGCCCCCTCATTGACCGCCTCGTGATTGATGTTTTCGCGAATCGAGGCGCTCTGGGTCAACACGTTGATCAGGCCGCCCTGCGGCTGAGCCTTGAAGGCGTCGCGGTGGCGGTGGCGCTGCCACACCTGGTAGTCGTTGAAATCGTGGGCCGGGGTGATCTTGAGACAGCCGGAGCCGAACGACGGATCGACATGGTCGTCCGCAATAATCGGTATCGTGCGACCGGTCAGCGGCAGATGAACCGATTGTCCGATCCGCTCGCGGTAGCGCTCGTCGTCCGGGTGAACGGCCACCGCGCTATCGCCCAGCATCGTTTCAGGGCGCGTCGTCGCCACCACGACAAACCCCTTTTCCCCGACCAACGGATAGCGCAGGTGCCACAGGTAACCGGCTTCCTCTTCGGACAGCACCTCCAGATCCGACAGCGCGGTATGCAACACCGGATCCCAGTTCACCAGCCGCTGGCCGCGATAGATGATCCCGTCATCGTATAACCGGATGAAGACCTCGTTGACCGCCTC
Source organism: Candidatus Poriferihabitaceae bacterium (assembly GCA_965214625.1). Lineage (GTDB taxonomy): Bacteria > Pseudomonadota > Gammaproteobacteria > Arenicellales > Poriferihabitantaceae. The sequence continues at coordinate 1,607,141 of OZ243962.1, forward strand.
ACTGAGCCCTTCATCCATGGTGAACCGCTCATGCGTCCAATCAGGCGAGGCCCCCATTCGTCTTAACTGGTGCGCGATGACCCCGCCTGATTGCGCTTTCCATTGCCACACTTTCTCGATGAACCGCTCGCGGCCATAGTCGTGGCGATTCGTTCCCTGCGCATTGATCAGCCTTTCCACCACCATCTGTGTCGCGATCCCCGCATGGTCCATCCCGGGCTGCCACAAGGTGCGACACCCCTTCATGCGGTGATACCGGATCAGCGCATCCATGATGGTGTCTTGAAACGCGTGGCCCATATGCAGACTGCCGGTGACATTGGGCGGCGGAATCATGATGCAGTACGGCGGCGCGTCAGCCGCAGCCGCATCCGGCGAAAAATAGCCGTTCTCTTCCCAGTAGGTGTACCAGCGCGACTCCATGTCGCGGGGGTTGTAGTCTTTTGCCAATGTCATCTCAGAAAACGAACGCCGGTGTCAATAAGAGGCGGAATATAAGGAGGGGATATTGCCAGCCCGGGGGACTCAAAGGTGGTGCGCCCTGGGTTCGATGCCGCCTTCGCGGTACTGCCTGAACCGTACCCGGCCGCGCGCCTTTTCCTGCGGGTCGTTGGCCACGAGGTCGGCAACCCGTCGGTAATCCTGGTAATTGGGCGGCACCTCATCGGTCAGCGAAACCAGCAGCGCAATGGCCGGCGTGTCGCAGTCCCGCTCGCCGATCTGCACCGGAAACCGGGCCCAGTCGGTCTCACCATGGCGCACCGCATGGGGAACAAAACTTTCCTGCGCGAACGTCCAAAGCAACTGGTCAAGCTCCCGGCTGTGCTGCGTTGTCGCGGTTTGCACATACACCGTCATGCCCTGCTGATACGCCTTGTTGACCAGGCGACAGGCGTACGGGAACTTGCCGCTGTGTGGCTGGCGCAGCAGGTAGAAATCCACCTGGTCAGTCATCCAGTGGCTCCCCGCTTCGCCCAAGCAGGAACTCCACCAGCAGCGACACCGGCCGGCCGGTCGCCCCCTTGTCGCCGCCCGACTGCCACGCGGTGCCGGCAATATCCAGATGGGCCCAGTCGAACTGACGGGCGAAATGCTTGAGAAAGCACGCGGCAGTCACCGCCCCGGCCCCTTTGCCGCCGATGTTCGCCAAATCCGCGAAATTGCTCTTGAGCTGGCGCGTATAACTCTCCCACACCGGCATCTTCCAGGCCCGGTCACCGCTGGCCTCGCCGGCCCTGAACAACTCCTCTGCCAGCGCATCGCAATTGCTGAACAAGCCACTCGCATGGGCCCCCAGCGCGATCACGCACGCACCGGTCAAAGTCGCAATATCGATCACGCAGGCCGGGTTGAATTTTTCCGTATAGGTCAGCGCATCGCACAGAATCAGTCGTCCCTCGGCATCGGTATTTAATACCTCAATGGTTGTGCCCGACATGCTGGTCACGATATCACCGGGCTTGTTGGCCGCCCCGTCAGGCAGGTTTTCACTCGAGGGGATGATGCCGACCACATTGAGCCGGAGCTCCATTTCCGCAATGGCCCGGATCACGCCGAACACGCTGGCCCCGCCACACATGTCAAATTTCATTTCATCCATCGCCGCCGCGGGCTTGATTGAGATGCCGCCGGCATCGAAGGTCAGGCCCTTGCCGACCAGCGCAACCGGCCGGTCGCCCTGGTTGCCGCCGTGGTATTCCATCACGATCAGTTTGGCCGGTTCCCGGCTGCCCCGGGACACCGACAGCAGCGCCCCCATTTTTTTGCGTTTCATCGCCGCCTCATCGAGCACCGTCGTTTTGATCGGGTGGGACTGCTGCAGCTTTTCTGCCGCGCGGGCGAGGTAACCGGGGGTGCATATATTGCCCGGCAAATTGGATAAGGTCTTGGTCAGGCCAATCCCGTTGACCAGGGCCTGTCCATGACGGACCGCGGCCTGCGCCTGGCCCAGCCGCGACCGGGTCACGACCAGGGTGACGCGGTTCAGCCGAACCGGGCGCTTTTCACTCAGCGTTTCGTCATAGCGGTACAGTGCCTCGCCGATCCCCTCGATGACACTGCGCCCGAACCGGTAGATGCGCTTGCCTGAACATGAATCGAGCAACGTGAAATGGGCCGCCTCGACCGATAGCCGATTCAGCGTCATGGCCGCCGATTTTGCTGCACGTCGAACGACTGATGAGGTAAAATCGTTGGGTGTACCCAGACCGACCAACAGCACTCTTTGTGATTTGATCCCGGAGAGACGGTAAAGCATTTGAGTAGAACCCACGGTGGCATCGAAATCACCCAGCGACAGTACTCGACCCAACTCGTTTTGGCTCGCCTGGTCAATCCGCTGCCCCGATCGGGCCAACACCGGGGGATCCGCCTTGTGGACACCCAAAACCAGACAGGGTGATGCGCGCTTTACAACATCAATGGTTTTTGCTGAAAATTCCATAGGTACTCCGATCATTCGATTTTCTTAATGCGCAATGAGCCTGACTGGTGCCTCCCTCATGGTCACGTGGTTGCAACGCAGTCATCTTGTCCTTCAAATAACGCGGGCGGTCGCTCGTCTCTTTGAGAAAAACCCCTTCCGTTCCCGGCCCCAAAGCGGCCCATTATATCAAGGGATTTTGGCCGGGTATCCCTCTAATTCACTCATTTTCCGCGTCCCGTCAGGAATTTGCGGGAGGAATGCCGCTTTGTGATTATTCATCGCGCTTTCATCAAGGAGATACTGAAAACCTGCAGTGCGGTGACTGCCATCCTGTTTTCGATCTTCCTGGTGACCCGACTGGTGGGATTTCTGCGCGAGGCGGCCGAAGGGGATATCCCGATCGACAGCGTGCTACTTTTGCTGGCGTTGAAAATGATCACCTATCTGGACATCCTGATCCCGCTGGTGCTGTACGTGTCCACCTTGCTGGTCATCGGACGGTGGGTCCGCGACAGCGAACTCACCGTGATTACCGCTTGCGGGATCAGCATGCGGGAATTCGTCAGACCGGCCATGATATTGGCCGCGATCGTCGGCTCGATTGTGATGGCCTTTTCCCTTTACCTGTCACCCCTGTCTGCCGAGATCGGTCGCTCAATGGAGCACCGCTTTCACAATGAGGTGGATATCTCGGGACTGATTCCGGGCGTCTTTACGGAAACCGATGACGGGAACGGTGTCTATTTTATTGAACAAAATGACCGCACAACGGATACGCTGCAAGGCATCTTTGTGTCCAATGACCGCGATCAAAACACCGATATCCTGGTGGCCGACAGCGGGCACAAGTGGGTCGACCCCAACACGGATGATGAGTTCCTGGTGCTCAACAACGGGGTTCAATACCGGGTCAACGCGGAGAGCGGAGAATATGAGGTAACCCATTTCGAATCCTACGCGCTGCGCCTGAAACAGCGTGCCCAAAACCACTACCGGGTGCCGATCAGGGCGAGGTCGACCCTGACATTGCTCAGGGATAACCAGCGGGCCTCGATCGGTGAATTCCATTGGCGATTGGCCAAGATTGTCATGCTACCGATTCTCATGCTGTATGCCCTTTCATTCTCCTCCATCAGCAACCGGAAAAAGCGCATTCCGTCGATGGCCATCGCCTTGCTGATCTATTTTGCCTATTCCAACGTGTTGGGGTTCTGCCTGGCGCTCATTACCCGCGGCACCGCGAATCCGCATGTGACGCTGTGGATCGTCCATGGGCTGTTTCTCATCCTGGCGATGCACCTGTTTCACCAGCGTTGTGAAAACAAGCCGCTGTTTCCGAGGTTTCGATAAATGACCCTGCTGGACCGATACCTTGGAAAAGTCATTGTTCGCTACATGGCGATCGTCATGCTGGTCTTGCTGGGACTGTTCACCTTTGTTAATTTTCTCGACCAGATCAGTCATCTCGGCAAGGGCGGCTACGACCTGGCATCGGTCATTGCCTACGTCGGACTAACCATCCCGCAAACGGCCTACGAGCTGTTTCCCATGGCCGCACTGCTCGGGACCATCACCGGACTGTCGCTGCTGGCCCATGATTCAGAGCTGATCGCGATGCGTGCAAGCGGTGTTTCACTGTTGCAGATCACGACCGCCGCACTCAAGGTAGGGGGGCTGTTTGCCGTTGTCGCCATTGTTGTCGGTGAGTTCGTTGCGCCTTATACCGAGAACCGGGCACAACGCAGCAAGGTGGTTGCCCTACAAGAGAACATCAATCAATATGGGGAGTTCGGGTTTTGGATGCGTGATGCGGGTAGCTATATCAATATCGAAGAGGTGCTTCCGGATCTCACCTTGCTGAAGATCAATATTTTCGAGTTCGACGCCGCCCGGAAATTACGCTCCCAGGTCTCCGCCAGAAACGGGGAATTCAAGGACGACTTCTGGGTGCTCAACGATGTCAGGCAAACGTTGTTCAATCTGGACGGTCATGCTGAAACCATTCACTCCAAGGCCTCAAAATGGGCGATTAAGGTCACCCCGCAAGTGTTGACCGTCTTTCTGATCAAGCCCGAACAGATGTCCTTCTGGCAACTGGGTCGTTATATCACCCACCTGAAAGCCAATCATCAAAAAACCGATACCTATGAACTGGCGTTCTGGGACAAGTTGATGCTGCCGTTTTCCACCGCGGTCATGGTCATCCTGGCCATCCCCTTTGTTTTTGCCAACATCCGCTCCGGCACACTGGGGCGGCACCTTTTCATCGGCATCATGTTGGGGCTGTGCTACCATGTGGTCAACAAGAGTCTGGGGTATGTCGTGCTGGCGCTCGGGTTGCCCCCCTTGCTGGGGGCCACCGTCCCGATGCTTGCCTTTCTTGTTTTGGCCCTGGTCATGATACAACGGATAAAGTGATCCGTTGCCATTTCTGATGGCTTTCCTTTTTGGTTTTGCCCATTTTGGGATAAAATACGCCGACCGGCTTAAATTGTCCGACGCCCACGGGGTCATGGGGTAATGAAACGCCGGCAACATATTAGACAATATAGTGAATAGGACATGAACAATCCAACCGTCTGTTTTCTCGGTCTCGGTGTCATGGGATATCCCATGGCAGGCCATCTTGCCCGTCAGGGTCATGACCTGTGTGTTTATAACCGAACCATCTCAAAAGCCGAAGCATGGGTCGCACAACATGGCGGCCGTTTCGCGCCGACACCGGCCGAAGCGGTGTCCGGGGCTGACATCGTCTTTTCCTGTGTCGGCAACGACGATGATCTGAGAAGCATCACGACCGGGGCAGAGGGTGCCTTTCAACAGATGAAGGAAAACGCGATATTCGTTGACCATACCACCGCCTCGGCGGATATTGCCCGGGAACTGTATGCCGTCGCCACAGAACGGGGGTTTGATTTTCTCGATGCGCCGGTCTCCGGTGGACAGGCGGGGGCCGAAAACGGGGTGTTGACGGTCATGATCGGTGGCGATCAGGCGGTTTTCGAGCGCGCCAAACCGTTTATCGATAGCTATGCCCGGGCCGCCAAGCTCATGGGCAAGCCCGGTGCGGGCCAATTGACCAAAATGGTCAATCAGATTTGTATCGCCGGGTTGGTTCAGGGGTTGTCTGAAGGGGTGGCCTTCGCCATCAATGCCGGTCTGGATCCCACGCTGGTGTTTGATGTCATCTCCAAGGGGGCGGCCCAGTCGTGGCAAATGGACAACCGGTCCGAGACCATGATTGCCAACCAGTTCGAATTCGGGTTCGCCGTCGACTGGATGGTCAAGGACCTCGGCCTGTGTTTCGCCGAATCCGAGCGAAACGGGTCTGCACTGCCGGTCACCCGCATCGTCGACGGGTATTACCGCGAAGTGCAGCAGGCCGGAGGGAACCGCTATGACACTTCCAGTCTGCTCACACGACTGCCACGCAAGGATCTCGCATGACGGTCTTGCGCGGCCGGAGCCTCCGGACAGCGTGCTGACGGCATGAACCAACCTGCCGTCAGCCCCGGTACCGGTCCGACCGTCGTGCCGGTCAGCCTGCCCAACCCGACCTGAGAAACGTCATGGAATCGTTTGAGCAACAGGTGCTGGCCTTTCTCGGCATTTTCAAAGACCAGCCTTTGGTGCAGGCCTCAATCATTGCGGTCAGCGCCTTTTTGGCGGCCTATGTGCTGACCGCCATCCTCAAGCTGATCGGCCTTAAGATCGCCCGTCGAACGCAGTTCACCGTCGACAACGAAATCGTGTCGATCGTTCGACCCCCTGTTTTCTATTCCATCTTGATGGTGGGGTTGACCATTGCCCTGTCCACGACCCCTTTCAGTGACACGTTCAAATCCATTGTTGTCTCGCTGCTCAAGACCGCCAATATCATCATCTGGATGATCTTCCTCATTCGCCTGTCGAAAATCATCCTAAGAGCCTCGGCCCGCAATCAGAACAACATCAAGCTGGTTCATCCCCAGTCTTTGCCGCTTTTTGAAAATCTGGCGATCATCATCGTCGCCGGGCTGGCGATTTACCTCGGCTTTCAAACCTGGGGAATCAACATGACCGCCTGGCTGGCTTCGGCCGGGGTGGTCGGAATTGCCGTCGGATTTGCCTCTAAGGACACCCTGTCCAACTTCATTGCCGGCATCTTTATCCTGGCCGATGCCCCGTACAAGATTGGTGATTATGTGGTGCTTGATACCGGCGAACGCGGAGAGATTACGGAAATCGGCATTCGCAGTACCCGCATGCTGACACGTGATGATGTCGAACTGACCATTCCCAACTCCATTATGGGCAACACCAAGATTGTCAACCAGTCGGGCGGTCCCTATGCGAAATTCCGGATTCGCATCCCGGTCGGGGCGGCCTATGGCGCCGACGTGGAACAGGTTAAAGCCATCCTCCTTGAGGTCGCCACGCAAAATGAAAATGTCTGCGCGGAACCCGAAGCCCGGGTCCGCTTTCGCCAATTCGGACCCTCCAGCCTGGACTTTGAATTGCTGTGCTGGGTTGAACACCCCTCACAGCGCGGTGGCGTGACCGACCAGCTTCTCTCGGCGATCTATAACGAATTCAAAAAAGCCCATCTGGAAATTCCCTTTTCCAAACAGGACGTCTATATCAAGGAATTCCCCCGGACGACTTGATCATCGATCCTCCTCCACCGCCCTGGCGCCACACGTTGCCATGCATTGGGATTCCCTCCCCTGGCGGTGGCGACTGAAGCCATGCAAAAATTATTGGTGATTGTCCTTGCCGGTTGGTTACTGACCGGCCATACCCTACACAGGCAGCTTGTTGAACCCCCGATTGAAGTGTGCGCGCCCAATGATGACTGCCGGGTTGTTGATGATATGGGAAAAACCATCCCGATACTTGAGGTTGAATTGCCCCGAATAATAGAAAATGACGGGACACTGGAATATGACGAAAACCAACCACCCGGCAGCCGCTGGGAATGTCAGCGAGAAGCGGTGGCCGAATATGCAAACGGAGCGACTGATTCTGAGGTTATCTGTCGTCTACAGGAGTCGTCCCCCGATTGATTACATAAGCACAAGGCCGGGGGGCAGCCTTGTGTGTGGTGGTTATTCTTTTCCCTCGTTGGCTTTAAGAAAGGCGCTGTGCAGTTTTTTTGTTTGGTGTTGTTGTTCTAATTTTGTGATTCTTTGTTCTAATGTTATGAAAAATCCAAATAGGATTGCGATTGCTATAATGGCGGGTATTATGATTTTTTTTAGATGTTCATCTGGTATTTTTATAAGCATCTTTCAGCCCTCCGGCTTTGGTGGTTAACGATCATTCACAAAACTTGTTTTCATACTTCAAAAACCGCTTTTTGAATTCCGCCTGACACTTGTCCAGGCTGGCTTGATAAAAGTTCCTTATCCTGATCTTTTCGTTGTCCACGTCCTTTGCTTTCCGTCCAATCAGGACCATTGCAGTAATCGCGCTGTCCATTGCGCCGTTAGCACTGGATACGCAATGTTGCCGCGCCGCTTTGTAATCCTTTAACAGTTCTTCATCATCCCATATCTTGATACCGGAACCGGCAGGCAGTCCGCTTGTTTCGCGTCCGTTGCCGTTCCTCCATTTGCCCAGATGGAAAGTCCCCAGCTTGACCCAGTTATAACACTTGACCGGCTGGCCGGTGGTGGTGCCGCCGCCGTCATAGTGATCTTTTAATTGGTTGAATAAGGCTACTGCGGCTTCATATTCGGCCTCTGTGGTAGATTCGTGATATAAGAGGGGTTGTAACCAGGCATTTTTTCTTACATCACCAGGGCTATATGTTACTGTTACACATTCCTTTTCCTCTCGACACCCTAGTCTCAAAAACGAACCACTATAATTCGGGTCATTAAAATTATTTTGGTCTCTGCCGTCTTCTCCGCCAACCATACCAATATCTGAATAATTCATTTTGAATATATTATGGCTGGTTACGGGAATCAGCATGTCACTTTGTTCTGATTTTTCTTCAAATTGAAAGCTGTTTTCTGAAAATTCAAAGCCGGCATATTCTCTATAGCGTACGTTATAACGTTCATATTCAGAAACTTTTTGTAAAGGTTTGCCTAGCACATTATCCAGTTCTGTAATGATTTCCTTTATACCGCCGGTTTCAACTTCTTCCGCCTGATCAGCTTCCACGCTTCCGGCTTCGGCTGTCGGCCCGCTGTCCTCGCTGGCCTGATGGGTGCCAGCCGGTGGACAAGGCCCGGCATCACCGACCCGGTAACCGTCTACTTGCGCCAGTAGCAAAACCTTATCATTGCTCGGTGTCCATCCATGCGCCCGAACATAGGCCCTGGCCGCTTGGGTTGTCCGCTTTCCCCATATTCCGTCATCGGGTCCGGCATTGAATCCGCACTCGGTCAACATCTGTTGAATCTCGCGGGTGTGTTCCTTGATCTGTTCCTTTGTCGCTGTCTCGGTGGCATGGCTGGCCATGGCCCAGAAAAGGGCAAGGGTGGTTATCAGCTTTAGTGTTCGTTTCATGGGTTGATTCTCGGTTGGTTTTGGTGATTAGCGCGAAACCACCCTCCCGAGCTGCTGCACGTCATACTCGCACCACATGGCACACCATTGGCGATTGATGTGACCCTATCAAGGGCCAAAAAGGTTTTACAACTGCCGGATTGGGCTAATGAGTTGTCGGGGGGGGGGGGGGGGGGCACATTGACTTTACTTTAGCCGTTACCCCGTTAAACCACTTCGCCGGTTGATCGCGCAACCCTGAAACGACTTCTTTTTTCGCCCATCGGCGCTTTCTCACTCCAAGATTCCATCTATTTTTTCACCTTGCGCAGCTTCTCAATAGTGCGCAGTTGAGCGATCGCATTGGCCAATTCCGCCTTGGCCTGGGCATAGTCCATTTCGGCGGCACTGTCCTTCAGTGCCTCCTCCGCTTTCCTTTTCGCTTCCATGACAGAGGCCTCGTCAAGATCTTGGCCTCTTATCGCCGTATCCGACAGGATGGTCACCACATGGGGTTGAACCTCCAGCATGCCTCCCGAGATGAAAAAAACCTTTTCCTCCTCATTGTCCCGGGTGACCCGCACATCCCCCGGGTTCAGCCGGGTAATCAGCGGCGTATGCCCCGGCGCGATACCGAGCTCGCCGACCTCGCCGGGCGCAAAGACCATGGTCCCCTGGCCGGACCAGATTTCTTCTTCGGCACTGACGATATCAACTTGAACACTGCGCATGGGATTGTCCGTTTGGGTTGCCTCGACGCAATGGGCCTAGCCCATCTCTTTCGCTTTTTCAATGGCCTCTTCAATACCGCCGACCATATAGAACGCCTGTTCCGGCAAGTGATCATAGTCGCCATTGACGATCCCCTCGAAGGCCGCGATGGTGTCTTTCAGCGCCACGTATTTGCCGGGCGCGCCGGTAAAGCCTTCCGCCACGGTAAACGGTTGTGACAAGAACCGCTGGATACGGCGCGCACGACCGACGGCCTGCTTGTCCTCTTCCGACAACTCATCCATCCCCAAAATGGCAATGATGTCCTGCAACTCCTTGTACCGCTGCAAGGTCCCTTGTACCGCACGGGCCGTGTCGTAATGTTTTTTGCCGATCACCAGCGGGTCGAGTTGGCGCGAGGTCGAATCCAGCGGATCCACCGCCGGATAGATGCCCAGCTCGGCCACTTGCCGGGACAATACCAGTGTCGCATCCAAGTGCGCAAAGGTCGTCGCCGGCGACGGATCGGTCAAGTCATCGGCAGGCACGTACACCGCCTGGAAAGAGGTAATGGACCCCGTTTTGGTCGAGGTGATGCGTTCTTGCAGGATGCCCATTTCGTCGGCCAGCGTGGGCTGGTAGCCCACCGCCGACGGCATGCGGCCCAACAGCGCGGAGACTTCCGTTCCGGCCAGCGTGTAGCGGTAGATATTGTCAATGAACATCAACACGTCGCGTCCTTCATCGCGAAAATATTCCGCCATGGTCAGCCCGGTCAGGGCAACGCGCAACCGGTTGCCGGGCGGCTCGTTCATCTGTCCGTAGACCATCGCCACCTTGTCCAGCACGCCCGCTTCGGTCATTTCATGATAAAAGTCGTTCCCTTCCCGGGTCCGCTCACCGACACCCGCAAAAACCGACAGGCCGCTGTGGGCCGTGGCAATATTGTTGATCAATTCGAGCAGGGTGACCGTCTTGCCGACGCCGGCGCCACCGAACAGACCGATTTTCCCGCCCTTGGCAATCGGCATGATCAGGTCAATCACCTTGATGCCGGTTTCCAGCAGGTCCACACTGGCCGCCTGTTCTTCGTACGTCGGTGCCGGCCGGTGAATCGGCATTCTGATCTCGGTCTTGACTTCGCCGGCCTCATCCACCGGATCACCGAGCACATCCATGATACGCCCCAGCGTACCGGCGCCGACCGGCACCGAAATGGCCTCGCCGGTATTGGTGACACTGATCCCCCGGCGCAACCCGTCAGACGAGCCCATGGCAATGCAGCGCACCACGCCGTCTCCCATTTGCTGCTGGACTTCCAGCGTCAGCCCATCGCCCTCGACTTTTAAGGCATGATAGACCTTGGGAACACTGTCCCGGGAAAATTGAACGTCAACCACCGCGCCTATAATTTCTACGATATTTCCAGAACTCATGGTTCGAAAATCCTCTATTTAATATTCAATTTCATTCAAAACACCGTGTGCCGACCCATCCGCCTTACACGGCCGCGGCACCACTGACTATTTCCGACAGCTCCTGGGTAATCGCGGCCTGCCGGGCCTTGTTGTAGACCAGCTGTAATTCGTCAATCAGCTTCCCGGCATTGTCGGTCGCCGCTTTCATGGCCACCATGCGCGCAGACTGCTCGCAGGCCACATTTTCCGCGACCGCCTGGTACACCAGGGACTCGATATATCGCGACATCAACTGGTCGATCACATGCTGCGCATCCGGCTCATAGATGTAATCCCAGTAGTGGCTCATTTTGTCTTCGTCGCCGGCTTGCTGATGGGGTTGAATGGGAATCAGCTGTTCCACCGCCGGGCTTTGCGTCATGGTGTTGACAAACTCGTTGCTCACCACGAACAGCCGGTCAATGCGGCCTTCCATATACGCATCGAGCATGACCTTGACCGCGCCGATCAGTTCTTCCAGTTGCGGCGAATCACCCAGGTCGGTCGCTTCACTGATCACTTCGGCGCGAAACCGCTTGAAAAATCCGCTGGCCTTTTTGCCGATCACCGCCACGCTGACGTGAACGCCCTTGTCATGCCACACCGACATGTCGTACACCGCCTTGCGAAAAAGATTGACATTCAGTCCGCCGCACAGCCCCCGGTCACTCGACACCACGATATAGCCGACCGCCTTTGCTTCGCGTTCGAGGCTGTAGGGGTGCTTGTATTCCGCATGGGCATGGGCCAGATGGGACACCACCGTGCGCATCTTCGCGGCATACGGCCGCGCCGCCCGCATGCGGTCCTGGGCACGCCGCATCTTGCTGGCCGCCACCATTTCCATCGCCTTGGTGATCTTCCGTGTACTGCCAATGCTCTTTATCTGAGTGCGGATTTCTTTTGCGCCGGCCACCTTCGAAATACCCTATCGTAAAATTATGTCAACCACTGGTTTACCAGCTGCCGTTTTTCTTGAAGTCCTCAACCGCCTCGCGCAGTGCGGCGATGACTTCCTCGCTGTAAGCACAGTCCCGATTGATCTGGTCGATCAGGTCACCATAATTGGATTTGATGTACGTCTGCATCGCCTGTTCGAACTCGACCACTTTGACGACCTCGACATCATCCAGCGCCCCTTCATTGCCGGCAAACAGCGACAGCGCCATTTCAGCCACCGACATCGGCTGGTACTGGGGCTGTTTCATCAGTTCCATGATCCGTTCCCCCCGCTCCAGCTGTTTCCGGGTCGCTTCGTCAAGGTCCGAGGCGAATTGTGAAAACGCGGCCAGCTCGCGATACTGGGCCAGTGCAAGACGGATCCCGCCGCCCAGCTTCTTGATGATCGGGGTCTGCGCGGCTCCGCCGACCCGCGAAACCGACAGCCCGGCATTGATCGCCGGCCGGATGCCCGCGTTAAACAGGTCCGTTTCAAGGAAAATCTGTCCGTCGGTAATCGAGATGACGTTGGTCGGCACGAAAGCCGACACGTCACCGGCCTGGGTTTCGATGATCGGCAGCGCGGTCAATGACCCGGTTTGCCCGGTGACCTCGCCGTTGGTCCGTTTCGCCACCTCGTCTTCATTGATCCGCGCGGCACGCTCCAATAACCGTGAGTGCAGGTAGAACACGTCGCCCGGGTAGGCCTCCCGTCCGGGCGGTCGTCTCAGCAGCAGCGAGATCTGACGATAGGCCCAGGCCTGCTTGGTCAGATCGTCATAAATGATCAGTGCGTCCTCCCCCTTGTCGCGGAAGTATTCCCCCATGGTGCACCCGGCATACGGTGCAATGAACTGCTCTGCCGCCGAGTTGGAGGCAGACGCGGCCACAATGATGGTATGCTCCATCGCCCCGTGCTCCTCAAGCTTTCTGACCACGGACGCGATGCTGGACGCCTTTTGGCCCACGGCAACATAGATACACTTGATGCCGGTGCCCTTCTGGTTGATGATCGCGTCCACCGCGACCGCGGTTTTGCCTGTCTGGCGGTCACCAATAATCAGTTCGCGCTGTCCGCGGCCGATGGGCACCATCGAATCAATCGATTTGAGCCCGATTTGGACCGGCTGGTCAACCGACTTGCGTGCAATGACGCCCGGCGCCACTTTCTCGATCGGCGACACCCCGGCATACTCGACCGGCCCTTTTCCGTCAATCGGCTTGCCCAGGGAATCGACCACCCGACCGAGCAACCCCTCACCGATCGGCACTTCCAGGATGCGCCCGGTGCATTTGACCGTGTCGCCCTCTTTCAGGTGCTTGTAGTCGCCCAGAATGACCGCCCCGACGGAATCCTGCTCCAGGTTCAATGCCAGACCATAGGTGTCCCCCTCGAATTCAAGCATTTCACCCTGCATCGCCTCGCTCAAACCATGGATCCGCGCGATACCGTCGGTCAACATCACGATCGTTCCCTCGGTACGGGCCTCGGCCTCCGATTCAAAATGCTTGATTCGGTCCTTGATCAGTTCGCTGATCTCGGAAGGATTCAATTGAATGGTCATGGTATTTGTATTCCTCTAAATTAGATCTAATTGGCTACGCCGCCAGCGCCCCCACAAGTTGACCCAACTGCGCCCTGACCGAGCCGTCAATGACCCAGTCGCCCGCACGGATAACGGCACCGCCGATCAATTCGGGGTCAACCTCAAATTCAAGTTTGACCGACCGTCCCAGCCGGTTTTGCAGCACGTCCGCAAACTGCTGGCGTTGATTGCCATCCAGCGCGCTGGCGGTCGTCATGGTCGCTTCGATCACCCGTTCCGCTTCCGCCCGGCGGGCGGCATAGGCCCTGGCGATGTCCGGCAAGGCGCTGAGCCGCGCATTGCGGACCAGCAGCTTCACCAGATTGATGACCTGTTGCTCCATCCCTGCGGCACGGCAGACGTCAAGCACCAGTTGCTCGAGCTGCGCGGCAGCAACCCGCGGATCATTGATCAACCGCTGGATGGACCGATCACCGGCCACGGTGGCCAGAAAATCGATCGCTTCTCCCCAACCAGCCAGATTGTCCTGCTCCTGGGCCAGCGAAAAAACGGCCTCGGCATACGGCCGTGCTATGTTCTGTGAGCCCGCCATGTTAATACGCCCTCTTCAATCCGAACGGATCACAGCTTGGCGGCCAGTCGATCCAACAGCTCGGCATGGACCTTGGCATCCACTTCCTTTTTAAGGATCTGTTGCGCCCCGGCAACCGCCAGTTCGCTCACCTGGGCACGCAGTGATTCTTTGGCCTTGTTCACCTCGGTCTCGATTTCACCGCGGGCGGCACTCAAAATACGCTCGCCTTCGTCCTTGGCCGTATTGCGGGCTTCCTCAACCAATTCAGCGCCCTGTTTCTCCGCCTTGCTGATGATTTCACTGGCCTGTTCCTTGGCTTGGGAAACGAACTGCTCTGCTTTTTTGTGACCTTCTTCTTCTGCTTGCTGGCCTTTTTCCGCGGCCGCCAGACCATCCGCGATGGTCGTGCGCCGGGCATGAATGGCCCCGATGAGCGGTGACCAGACAAACCTTTTGGTAAACCAGACAAACAAAATGAAAAATATCATCTGGTAAAACAGCGTGACATTAATATTCATTTTGCTGGACCTTCTATGCGTTAATTCGTTGATCGCCGTGCGTCGGCAGGCCGGTTGCCACCGGGATCATGGTCTAGGCCGCCCCCGGCGCGACAACGAACAGGACGTACATCGAGATACCGACCGCAATCATGGGCACCGCATCAACCAGGCCCATGACGATGAAGAACTGGGTTCGAAGCATCGGAATCAATTCCGGCTGGCGGGCGGCGCCTTCAATGAAACGGCCGCCCAGGCTGCCGATCCCAACTGCCGCGCCTGCGGCACCGAGTCCCATCATGATTGCGCCCGCGATATAAAAGAGTGCTACTTCCATCTTATTCTCCGAAAATAAAGGTTGGATAAAGTTAAATTGACAGTGAAAATGGTTCTAACCTGATTGATACGGAATCGGCCCTAGTGGTGTGAATGCGCCATGTCCATATACACGATCGTCAGTACCATGAAGATGAATGCCTGCAAGGTAATGACCAGAATATGAAAAACAGCCCAGACAAACTGCAGTATTCCGCCGGAAATCGACAACAGAATACTCGAGCCGAACATCAATGAGATCAGAATGAAGATCATCTCACCTGCATACAAATTGCCAAACAGGCGCAATGAGTGCGAAACCGGCTTCGCCAGCAACCCGACGCCTTCGAGCACCAGATTGATCGGCAAAAAGACCGCTTTCATCAACGGGTTCTTGGATTCGAACGGGATCATGGTCAATTCGGCCGCAAAACCGCCAATCCCCTTGATTTTCACGCTGTAATAGATCATCAGCAAAAAGACCCCGATCGACATGCCGAAGGTCACGTTGGGGTCGGTCGTCGGAACGACTTTCTGATAGGGCACGCCGATCAGCGCCAGTGCATGCGGAATCAGGTCAACCGGGATCAAATCCATGAGGTTCATCAGGAATATCCAGCAGAAAATGGTCAGCGCCATCGGTGCAATCAGATCATTCTTTCCGGAAAACGAGCCGCGAACATTTTCGTCGACGAATTCAATCAGTAGCTCGACAAACCCCTGGGTGGTGCCCGGAATGCCGGCGGTGACCCGTCGGGCGACCGCGGCAAAGAAAACGACAAACAGCGCACCTAGGCTGAACGACCAGAACAGGCTGTCGACATGGATGGCCCAAAAACCCATCTCGGCAATCTCTGACGCCGAGTGGGCGATACCCCATGACCCGTCGGCTTTTGGACCAAATGTCAGGTTGGTCAGGTGATGGGTGATATACTCACCTGAGGTGATCGTTCCTGATGATGCCATCGCCTTGTTTCAAAAAGTAAAATACCCGTTTATCAGTCGCTCGACCGGGCACTGGCCCAGACAAACGCAATCTGAACAACCACATAACCAATCACAACGAACAGCGGCATCAACGCCGCCACAATCATACCCACGGCCATCCCGCCGCCAATGATAACCAGCTTGTTCACCAATCCGGCAAAAACCGGTAACAGCGCCCGGTTCGGTGATTCTATCACAGCGCGGCTCGATTTTCGGACACTTCTTGCCGACAGCACGGTATTGAGCATGCCCAGCAGGCCACCATAACCCGTTGCCTTGAGCGCCGCCCACAAGGTATCCGCATCAACCGCATTGGCAAAGGCCACCGAATAACCGGCCACCATCAGACCCTGCGTCGCAATCATGAACAGCAACTGCCATCGCAAAACCCGTCTGACCTGTTGCCCAAAGCGCACTTCGCCGGGAACAATCGGGGGTTTGTGCGACATCCTATCCACCATAGTCAGCGCGGGCGGATTATAAGATCAACCATCGGTCACGGTCAACCATGCCCGGGCTATTGGCGTTGCCGACGTCATGGCGTTGATTTGACCGCCTGTTTTTTCAACGGGCCTTGGCCGCTCATCCCCGCAGGGTGCCCGACAACGAAGCGGGTGCCGGGTGCGCCTATTGGATCCGCTCCAAGATGCCGTCAAGCTCATCGAGCGAATGATAGTGAATGACGAGCTGGCCCTTGTTCGACCGGTGCCGGATTTCAACCTTGGCGCTGATTCGACCGGACAGTTCTTCTTCCAGACGGACAATGTCGGCGCCCCGATCGACCGTTTGCGGGGGGCTTGCCGTGGTTTTCAGCAGATGCTTGACCAGCCGTTCGGTTTTCCTCACCGACAGTCCCTTGGCAATGACCGTGTCCGCCGCCGCCGCCTGGCGCGGTTCCGGCAGGCCCAACAAGGCACGGGCATGTCCCATGTCGAGGTCGCCCGTTTCCACTTTCTGCTGGACCGCCGGATGCAGCGACAGCAGTCGCACCAGGTTGCTGACAGCCACCCGTGACCGCCCAACCGCTTGGGCCACCTCCTGGTGTGTCAGCCCAAATTCATCAAGCAGCCGCTGAAACCCCTTTGCCTGGTCGATGGCATTGAGGTCTTCACGCTGGATATTTTCGATCAGCCCGACGGCCATGGCCGCCTGATCCGAAATGTCCCTGACCACCGCAGGCACCCTCGTCAAACCGGCCAGTTGGGCGCCTCGCCAGCGACGCTCGCCGGCAATGATTTCATAGCGCTGCTGGCCGAGCATCCGCACCAGCAGCGGCTGCACCACGCCCTGTGCCCGGATGGATTCCGCCAGTTCCTCCAATGCGGTTTTGTCCATGTTCAGCCGCGGCTGATAGCGGCCCCTTTGCAGCTGTTCGATCGGCAGTTCCCGGTAGCCCGTCTGACGGTCTGTTGGCCCGGCCCGGCCCGCTTGAGTCGGCACCGCTTTCCCGCGGGACGTGCTGTCGGACAGGGTCGTTGTTTGCACCTCCCCCAGCAAGGCGCCGAGCCCCCGGCCGAGACGGGTTTTCTTTTTCCGGGTCATGTCCCGCTGCCGCTTGATGACCACACCGCTTTTCTCCTGAGGACTTCACTGGCCAGTGCCAGATAGGCTTTCGATCCGGCGCATCGACGGTCATAGTCCAGCACCGGTTTCCCGTAACTGGGGGCTTCTGCCAATCGGACATTGCGCGGAATGACCGTGCGAAACAGCTTGTCCGGGAAATGCGTGTCGAGTTGGTCCGACACTTCAGAAGACAGGCTGTTTCGGCGATCGAACATGGTCCTGACGATGCCAAGCAGCTGCAACGACGGGTTCAGGCCCTGACGAATCAACATGATCGTCTCGACCAGGCTGGTCAATCCTTCGAGCGCATAATATTCGGTCTGCACCGGAATAAGCACTTCGTCGGCCGCGGTCAGGGCATTCACTGTCAATACATTCAATGCAGGAGGACAATCAACCAGTACGATATCATACTGTCCCGCCAATTGAGAAACCGCCTCCTTGAGCCGGTAATCCCGGTCGCTCAGCGCCGTCATTTCAACCTGGGCTCCGGACAGGTCAGGATGGGCGGGTAGCAGGTCATAGCCCGCATCGGTCTGGATGATGCCCTCGGCAACCGGCAGCTGTCCCAATAGAATTTCATAAATGCTCGAGCTCAGTTTCCGCATCGCCAACCCGCTGCCGACCGTGGCGTTTCCCTGGGGGTCCATATCGATCAACAGGACTCGGCGGCCGGCGCGACACAGGGAGGCGGCCAGATTGATGGCCGTCGTTGTTTTGCCGACCCCTCCCTTCTGGTTGGTGATTGCAATGCGTCTCACGTTAAAAATCCATGATGACCAGATGCCGTTGCGCGGGCAGGAACGGGACGCTAATTGGCTCAATGCGCAGGGTTTGACGCTGTGGCCGGGACAACGATGCCATTTCCTCGCCGGGCAGCTTGCCTTTCATCGCAATCAGCCGGCACGAGGGGCGCAACAGGGCGGCGCTCTTGTCCAGCAGCTCCGATAACGATGAAAATGCGCGGGCGGCGAGCGTATCGAACGCCTGCGTCGGCCGGTAATCCTCAACCCGGCCATGGGCCAGTGAAACATTGGCCAGACCCAGCACCCGGCAGGCATTGCGAAGAAATTCGATGCGTTTGCGCCGACTGTCGAGCAACGTCACGTGCAGCTCAGGACACACGATGGCCAGCGGCAGGCCCGGAAATCCGGCCCCCGTTCCGATATCCAGCAATCGTTCCTTTTTGACAAACCGGCAAACGGACAGTGAGTCAAGCAGATGGTGGGCGACCATTTTTTCCTTGTCACGGATCGCGGTCAGGTTCATTTTTTTATTCCACTTGGCAACCAGGTCCAAATGCATCATCAGGCGGTCACGCTGCGCCGAAGACAGGCCGATTCCCAACCGGGAACAGCCTGCCTGTAATTTTTCGGTGTCAAATCGCTCCTCCACCCTCTTTTCGGTGCCTCGCTGAATGCGCAATGGAAATTATAATCAATGGCGCAACATTAAACAGGCCATTTGCCGCTCTTGGGACAGCGTAACAAGGGGAAAAGGCGGAAAACCGGGCGCGCGGGCAACCCGATGGGCGACGCCTTGCGAGATTTCGATGACGCAACCGCGCGACCGCGTCTACCGGATCAAGCCGACCGGATCGGGTTGATCACGCGCCACCACAATACGGGCATCCAGATCAACAATCCCGACGCAGGCCCTGTCGCTCACCACCTCAAAGGCGATCATGTCGTGCCGGCGATCCAGCACTTCGACCTGATCGCCGCCCAGGGCAACACAGCCCAAGGAGAGCAAATAGCGGCCTGCACTCAGTGGGATGACCTGTTCAAAGCGAACATGCGCCACCTCACCCGGCCCGAACCGTCCGGTCTGCATCCCATGGTAGTCGGTGTTCGTCCCGGTAATCTCGGTCCCCTTCAAATCCTTGATGGTATACGCAAAAACCGGATTTTCTATGGCCTCTTCAAAGCGGACCTGCATCTCGATCCGATAGGGCTCACCGCCCTGTAGTACTGTCACGGTCTGGCCGTCACGGTCATGGATCGCCGCCCACCGGATATGCGCCCTGTGATTGCCATAGCGGTCTTCCGACAGCCTGTCTGCCGGGGGCACTTTGGCACGGTCCGGGCGGGTCGGCACGGTCGGCTTGAAACCCGATTCCAGCTTTCGGTACTGTGCCACCACGTCTTTGGGATGACCCTGTCCGACCAGTCGCCCGTGACTCAGTAAAAGGGCGGTATCACAATATCGCGTGGCCATGTTCAGGTCATGGGTCACGAAAACGATCGTGACCCCCTGTTCCCTGAATCGATGAAACCGGTTGAAGCATTTCGCCTGGAACTCGCTGTCGCCCACGGCCAGTGCTTCATCAACGATCAGAATCTCCGGGTCCACATGAATGGCAATAGAGAACGCCAAGCGGACATACATCCCGCTTGAATAGGTTTTGAGCGGTTGGTCAAGGTGCGGCCCGATCTCGGCAAAAGCGAGAATCGAATCCAGTCGCTGTTCGATTTCCGGCTGACTCAATCCGAGTATTGCCGCATTGAGATAAAGATTTTCGCGGCCGGTAAACTCCGGATTGAATCCGGCCCCAAGCTCAAGCAGCGCCGCAATTTTCCCCTGCACTTCAACCTGCCCCCCGGTCGGTGTGACCACGCCGCAAAGACACTGCAACAGGGTCGATTTTCCACTGCCATTGCGGCCGATCAGTCCAATCGCGGCCCCCTGGCTTATCTCGAAACTGATGCCTTCGAGGGCATTAAACGGGGTATGGTATTGTTTCCCGAACGGGTGGAGCAGTTCCTTTAGCCGGTCTCGGGGCGTTGGGTAAAGCCGGTACGACTTTTTCAAGTCCCGGACACGGATGGCGAACGAGGCAGCGGGCATCTTCAACTCCCGGTCTCACACCAAATCCGCAAACTGCGGTTGCAGTCGGCGGAACAGGTAGATGCCAAGCAACACCATCGTGCCGGTGATCGACCAGAATAGAACGCTTTCGCTGGCCCGCTCGATGACCGGCGTGGCATACAAGAACGAATCCCGATACCCCTGGACGACATAGTACATCGGATTGATCGCGAACAGACTGCGGTAAGGCTCCGGCAGGATCTTGATATCCCATAATATGGGCGTGGCCCACATGCCTACCTGCAGCAGCACGCTGGTCAGTCGGGCAGTGTCCCGACTCAATACATTGAGTGCCGCCAACATCCAGCCCAATCCCAGACCAAGGCAGACCATGCAGAAAAAATAGTACACCCCCTGGAGAAAATACCAGCTTATCGGGAGTTGATTGATTAGGATGAGCGCCACCAAAATGCTGCCGAACACCAGATGATTGGAGCTCGCCACCAACACCTTGACAAGCGGCAGGGTCTGTACCGGAAACACCACTTTCTTGACCAGGTGGGGGCTCTGCGTGATGCATTGGACGCTGCCGGAAACCACTTCTGCAAAACAGAACCAGGCGGCCATGCCGGCGGTCAGCCAAACCACGAACGGCACGCCGCTTTCCGGTTGAATCCGGAAACCCACACTGAAAACCACCCAAAAAACCGCAATCAGGATCAACGGCGTGATGAGCTGCCAAACCATGCCCAGGGCCGAACCGACATACTGCTGCCGTATTTCCTGCAGGGCAAGCCGTTGCAACAAGGACGTCGATTGAATGATTGGCTTGAAAAAAGACATAAGTGATGCCGTTGCGTCGAGTCGTGAGTTTATCATCAAAATCAGCACCGCCATGTACCCGGACGGGTATTTGGCCCGGATCCATCTCCCGGTCATGCGCACTGCGTTGATCCGAAGTGCCCTGGGACGGGCAAACCCGGGGCTTGTATAGCATGGCCTTTCACTGGATCAACCAGCGAAAGCGCCCCTTGGGGCGCACCTTGGTAAACGGCCCATGCGGATTTCGTGCCCCCGGACCGACCGGGGAACGCATCCGCCGGATTGCTTCGCTTGGGTACCGGGCGAGCCGGGACAACCGGCGTGCGCCGGTCTACACCGAACGCTTGCGGGGCGAATAGGGCTTCAGGAATCCTTTCGCCAGGCTGGCGCGGATACGGCCCGCCGACGCAGTGCTTGTTTTCTGGATGCACCGCCTTTTGGCCAGTGCCGCCGGAATCCCCTTGATGGCATCCCATTTGGCTTTCAAGATGACACTCGGCCGGCCCTGGATGCAATAGGCAAAAATGGTCGCCAGGTTGAGAATCAGGTGTTGTGGAAGATAGGTCCAGAACAAGGTACCGGGCATGTTCTTGACATAGGTCCATACCAGGTTCCGATGCCCGTGATAGATCGTAAAATCACTGCCATGACCGGCGATGCCCGAACCGACATGCTCGACCATGGCTTGCTCGACATAAAGGCACTCGCACCCCGCCAGCCGCAGCCGAAACCCCAGGTCGACATCCTCATGGTAGCAAAAATACTGTTCGTCAAACCCGCCCACCTGGCGAAACTTGTCGGTCCGATACAGCGCCGCGGCGGCACAGGCCGAGAAAATCGGATCCGCCGCACTGGAAACAGGCCTGTCAGGCAGTCCCTGGTGGCGCCGCCAGCTGACGCCGCTGACATGGTGGACATCGCCGGTGCCATCCAGCAACCGGTTGTCTTTTGTCATCAGCAGCTTGCTGGAAAATATATCAACCGCGGGATGGTCGTGCGCCGCCGACAGCAGATTTTCCAGCCAGTCGGGGCTGGGTATGGTGTCCGGGTTCAGCAGGGCAAGCCATTCGCAGGCACCGACATGATCCAGTGCCCGGTTGTTCGCGGCAGCAAAACCGATATTGGACGACTGCCTTAACAGCCGAATTTGAGGATACTCGGAGGCAATTTTTTCGGCTGAACCGTCGTCGCTGTCATTGTCGACCACGATCACCTGTTCGGGCAGAACAGTCTGCTTGAACAGCGCCGCCAGGCATCGTTCAATATGCCTCCCGCCGTTGAAATTGACGATAATCACGGTCACGGATTGCGGTGGACCGACTGTTTCCTGGGCTGTCATCATTTTGAACGTTGAAAATTCGAAAAGGGCTCTATTGGGGCGGCCCCTTGGGAACGACCGCCGACGAAAGGGGGGCGATTATCGACGGACCCACCCCTTTATTCGCTGCACTACGGACAGGGAAACCAGTTTTCTCAGCCACCCCAGACCGCGCTGCGGCAAGAAGGCCAGCATCAGCCTTTTTTTCAATCGATCGTTGCGCTTTTTTTCCGACAGATACCGCTGGTAGGCCCGCAAATAGGCTTTCGATTCGCTGACCTGCAGATCGACACGCACGCGAAATCGATGCGCTTGTGCCTGCTTGACCACCGGCTTGAAATGAAACTCGACCTGCGGAAAATCGGTGGTCACCAGCCAGCACTCGATATCGTTGATTTTTTCAAAGACGGCATGTTTGCTCTGACTGTGCTGTTGAATCATCCGGGGCCCGTGCAGCGCCCATCGTGTCCGCTCGGTGTTTTCCCCGACCTCGATCAATTCAATGCCTGACAACGAGAAAAAGCCGATCTGTTTGGCGTTTTTGGTGTCCATCGGGTACAGCCTGAGGGCGGACAGCGCCGCAACACGCTCGGGCAGTTCAAAAACGACCCGTTGCGGTTCAAGGTCCGGCACAACACTGACCACCCGATAATCCGATTCGCCAAACGTCCCGGGGCGATCAGACCAATAGCAGCGACTGTTATAGGCCTGGCCGTGTTCGTCAAAATAGGCGATCGGCGTTCTGATAAGCCTGCCAAGTGCGTCCTTTTCGCTGCCGGTCACCAACCGCTGGAAGTGGCTTTCCTGCGCCACATACTCGTCCATGTGCACGATCAGGTGCGGCTCGATGACACCCAATCCGTATTCGACAAAGTCCTGTACCGTGTGGAGCTCAAGCCGCCTTAGAAAACCCCTTATATAGGGCCGGCACTCGATCATGAAGACCCACAGGGCCCTGAACAGCACATAGTCGCGCGTGATCTCCCAGCGGGTTTCCCATTCCTGGTCAAAGACCTGATACTCGCCGTCACCGCTGACCACGATATTCAGCGGCAACAGGTCGATTGACAGGGCCTGTCCGCGCCGTTGTCGCTGACCGAGAAAGTCATAATAGTCTTTCAGCCATTTTTCGAACTCATCGGGCCGGTCATGGATCAGGATGGCCCTGAGCCATTCCGTCGACAGCAGGTTGCCCCGCAAATAGGGTTGTTCGCTCAAGCGCTGCTGCAGTCCATCGGCCAGCTCCGTTTGCCGGCAAACCGGCGTCTTGGTGACCCGGTCCTGGCCACGGAGTTTGCGGGTCATGACCGCATGTCGGTTTTGCCTCGCGGGTTGCGGCGCATGACAAAAATCGAAGCCGACGGTGCGGTCGATTGCGGACCGGCTATGGGCCACCACGAGACAAAAGGAGTTGGCCACCAGATGCAGGAAATGGCCGCTGCTGGCCGCCTGCCAGGCGATGATTTCCGCCCTCGAAGGCCGGGTCCAATGGGTATAATCCCTGGAGAAGATTCTTTCCAGATGATTAAAGGCGTGGGGATTGTTGTCGAGGTACGACTGGGTCAGTAACACCTGGGGAACCTTGTAGTCCGGAAAGGGATAGGTAAAGGTGTACTCGGAAAATCCGGCCCGTGCCAGCAGCGACTCCCATTCCGGATGACTGTAGGTGGCGATGCCCGCTTGGTCCGCATAGCCGTGAATACCGACATAACGCTGGTTATAATGGTCCTCGTGATGCCCCAGAATATATTTCAATCCCAGCCGGTTTTCGATGGCAATGAGTATCACACCGTCCGGTGCCAGGCTGTCTGCGGCCTGGCCCAAGATGCTGAGCACCGCGTCTTGATTGGAGGCACAGCCCGGCTTGAATCGACCGGCATACTCGATCACGCCGACAAACAAAATCAGGTCATAGTGTTTTTCGGGGTAATCGAGATCATTGTAATTCGCGTTGATGACCCGCACATTCGGCAAATCACGGCACCGTTTCCTGCCCAGATCGGCCCGGACCGGGCTCCCGTCGATGGCATCCACGGTCAGGCCGAGCTCGCCAAGATAGCGGGAAATGGCGCCGCATCCCGAGCCCAGCTCGAGCACTTTGCCGGCCGACGGGAGATCAAACCCGCGCAACAGGCTTGAGCGCGCCGAACTCAGGTGATATTCCGTTGGCCAGTCAATGATGCTCGCCTGCAACCACGCCGATCGACTCGAAAGATCCGTGGTCTCTGAAAAGGTCTTGTCCAGATATTGCTCGACGCTTTCCCCGTCCGTGTAGCCGAAATCCCGGTACGCCTTTCCCGGCACACAATAGACCCCATTGTCCTGATGCTCAAGCCGGTTTTTTAAAATCAGGTCATCCATCGGTTTGGGTCACTTTTACTCTTTGGTTGACGGGACACGCTGCCAATCTGCCGTTTTGTGTTTTTCCTGCCTTGTCAACGCCACAAGACGCGGTGTCCGTGACCACGTGGCATTCATGCGGATGCGCCAGGGGCCTTGTCAAGCCGGTTGATGAGGCCGGGCAGGATCGGCAACCGCCGTCGGGCGAAGTCAATCGTTGGAATATCGATGAACAACCGGTTTTCGACCTGGCCTGTCAAGCACACCATCCGACGATTATAACTGCCTTTTGGATGACGCGCAGGCAGCGGCTCGATCCGTGTCCGCCCCGTTGTCATCACCGTTCCTTTGGGTACAAAACCGCCCAAAGAGGGCCGTCAGTCCATGGTCGGGCCGGCCGCGACCAGTTTACGCCCTTCTTCGATATCCTCATATTGCCTGAAATTCTCGATGAACAATCCGGCCAGCTTCTTCGCCTTGCGATCCCATTCGCCTTTGTCGGCATAACTGTTTCGCGGGTCCAGAATATCGCGATGCGTTCCATTGAGCGACCGTGGGATCGAGAGGTTGAAATAAGGCAGGGTGTCAAACCCGGCCGTTTCAATGGACCCGTCCAAGATGGCGTGGATGATCTGGCGCGTATCGCTGATCGAGATGCGTTGCGCATGGCCGTTCCATCCGGTATTGACCAGATAACCCCGGGCATCATGCCGCACCATCTTTTTTTTCAGTGCCGTTGCATATTTCGTTGGATGCAGGCTCAAGAAGGCCGCACCAAAGCAGGCGGAAAACGTCGGCGTCGGTTCCTCGACCCCTCTTTCGGTCCCGGCCAGCTTGGCGGTGAAACCGGAAAGAAAGTGGTACTGTACCTGCTCGCGCGTCAGCTTCGAGACCGGCGGCAGGACCCCGAACGCATCGGCAGACAGAAAAATCACTGTCGTTGCATGCCCCCCCTTGGAAACCGGCTTGACAATGTTGTCGATGTGGTCGATCGGATAGGACACCCGTGCATTTTGCGTTTTCGAACTGTCGTCGAAATCCACTTCCCCGTTGGCCTTGACAGCGACATTTTCAAGCAGGGCATCGCGTCGAATTGCGCCATGGATATCGGGTTCATCCTGTGGGTTCAAGCCGATGGTCTTGGCATAACAACCGCCTTCGAAATTGAAAATACCGTCATCGTCCCATCCATGCTCATCATCCCCGATCAGCTGTCGCTTGGGGTCGGTCGACAAGGTGGTTTTACCGGTTCCGGACAGCCCGAAGAAAATCGCCGTGTGGCCATCCTTCCCCATATTGGCCGAACAGTGCATCGAAGGGATGCCTTTTAGGGGGAGCAGATAATTCATCATTGAGAACATCCCTTTTTTCATCTCTCCGCCGTACCAGGTGCCCCCGATCAGCTGCATTCTCTCCGTCAGATTGAATGCAACGAAATTTTCCGAATGCATTCCCATCGCCTGCCAGCGGCGGTTCGTCGTCTTGGAGCCGTTCAGCACCACAAAATCAGGCGAAAATGCCGCCAACTCCGCCGCCTTTGGACGGATAAACATGTTTTTCACGAAATGGGCCTGCCAGGCCACTTCCATGACAAATCGCACGCTAAGACGCGTATTCGGATTGGCACCGCAAAACGCATCCACGACAAACAGCCTTTTCCCGTCCAGCTGGTTTGCAACCAGTGCCTTGAGGGCGTTCCAGTTTTCTTGTGACAACGGGTGATTGTCGTTGTTGCCCTGATCCGACCACCAGACCGTGTCCCGGGTCACCGCGTCACGAACGATATACTTGTCGTTGGGCGACCGGCCGGTAAAAATGCCGGTGTCAACCGCCACCGCGCCGTGCTGCGTCACCCGTCCCCTTTCATGGCCGGCCAGGGTGTCCCGGGTTTCTTCTTCAAACAGCACCTCGTAGCTGGGGTTGTAAATCACGTCGGCCACCGTGTGGATGCCATACGAGGAGAAATTAATGTCCGGTTGCATGATGTTGTTGTTTTCGGTGATTCATGTCGCCGCATTCTACGGGTTTTGATTTATTTTTCTATCCTGTTCCGTTATCGGCAACACGCCGGTTCAATGTCACCGATCTTGCGACCGCCCGCATATTTGCCGCCGATGCACCTTGTTAACCGGGCAAACTACCGTTACATTCCGGTTGTCTGTCCGCCGTTTTGTTGACTGAGATGCGGCACACAACGTCAAAGTGAGAAATTGTTATGAGCGAATGTCCTGTGTGCGGTGGCGCACCGCCCCTTTCCGATGACCTCGTGAAGGGTGAACTGCTGGAATGTGATGACTGCGGCAGCGAGCTTGAAGTCATCGCTGTCAACCCGGTCATGCTCGAAGAAGCGCCCGAGGCAGAAGAAGATTGGGGACAATAAAAGTCGGCTTTTTGCATTCGCTGATCCGGAAAGAAGAAAAACTGCTGATCAACGAATTCAACCGACGCGCGAATATTGAACTGGTGATGCTTGATGACCGGGGACTGGCATTCGACCTGTGCCAAAAACCGGACGTTGACGTGATCATCGAAAGAAGCATCAACCATTCCCGGGCGTTGCACGCGCTAAGAGTGTATCAAAGCCTGGGGGTCCCTTGCGTCAATACGTATGATGTTTCACTGACCTGCGGCGACAAAATCCTGACCGCCATTGCGCTTAAGGAGCACCAGGTCCCCCAGGTCGACCTGCGCATTGCGTTTACCGAACGCGCCGCGCTGGAGGCCATTGAAGCATTGGGCTACCCGGTGGTCCTCAAACCGGCGGTGGGCTCGTGGGGGCGACTGCTGTCAAAAATCAATGACCGGGATGCCGCCGAAACCATCCTGGAACACAAGACCGTGCTCGGCAGTTATCATCACTCGATCTTTTTTATTCAAAAGTACGTTGACAAAAAAGGGCGGGATATTCGCGCGTTTGTCGTTGGCGAACACTGTATCGCGGCCATTTTTCGACAGTCCGGTCACTGGATCACCAACACCGCCCGTGGCGCACAGGCCAGCAATTGCCCGGTGACGCCCGCCCTTGCCGATATCTGTCTCCAAGCGGCCAACGCGGTGGGCGGGGGCGTCCTGGCGGTCGACCTCTTTGAAACGGACCGGGGGCTGCTGGTCAATGAAGTAAACTATACCATGGAGTTTCGAAACAGTATCGAGACAACCGGGGTCAATATTCCCGGTCGGGTCGTTGACCATGTGCTCTCGCAAGTCCCGTAAGCCGCCCGGGAACCGTCTGCAATGAGCCACCCTCCTTCTGTTCGTGTATCAATCGTCGGCGGGAGCGGCTATGGGGGCGGAGAACTGCTTCGGCTGTTACTGGCCCATCCCCATGTGCGTATCATGCAAGTCACCTCGGAGCGCTTTGCAGGCAAAGCGATTGCCCGGGTTCATCCCAATCTTCGCAAGGCCACCGCCGCCAGGTTCTGCACGACGGCCGAGCTGGCCCCCTGTGATCTGCTGTTTTTGTGCCTTCCCCACGGGCAGGCAATGAACCGCATCGAATCCTATCGGTCGCTGGCACCCAGGCTGATCGACTTGAGCAGTGATTTTCGTCTCGACAACGCGGTCGCGTTCGAAAAGTGGTATGGCAAACCGCATCCTTGCCCCGAGTACCTGCCGCGTTTTGTCTACGGCATTCCGGAAATCAACCGCGAGGCCATTCGCGACGCCCGTCTGGTGGCCGGTGCGGGTTGCAATGCGACCGCGACCATTCTCGCGCTGTACCCCCTATTCCAACGAAAACTGGCCGAACAGGTCGTCATCGAGGTCAAGGCAGGTTCCAGCGAGGGCGGAAACCGCGTCACTGACGCCAGTCACCATCCCGAGCGAAGCGGTGCCGTGCGATCATACAAACCGACGGGGCACCGCCATGTTGCAGAAATGCTGCAAACGCTGGGAACCGACTTGACGCTGTCCTTTTCGGCCACCTCCATCGAGATGGTCAGGGGAATTTTGGCTACGTGCCACGTTTTTTTGAATCAGCCACTGAGCGAAAAGGAGATCTGGGCGCTGTATCGCGAAGCGTATCATCGGGAACCCTTTGTCCGTATCGTCAAGGAACGAAGCGGGATATACCGCTATCCCGAACCCAAATTGCTCAGCGGAACCAATTTTTGTGATATCGGCTTTGAACGGGATCCTGACAGCAATCGGCTGGTCGTGCTCAGTGCGATCGACAATCTCATGAAGGGCGCGGCGGGACAGGCGGTTCAGGCCTTCAACGTGATGCACGGGTTCGACGAATCGGTCGCACTTGGATTCACCGGCCTGCATCCCGTTTGAGGCAAAACGATCATGTGTCGCTTGCTGCTGGTGGCCCATCCTGAGGGCATTGCGCCCGATGATCACCTGGCGGCCTTCCGGCAGGTCGCCAAAGACAGTCGGGAATACCAGGGCCATGGATGGGGGTGCTGCTGGCTGGACCATCAGGGCGCATGGCGGTTTTATCATGCCATCAATCCCATCTGGGAGGATCCCCAGATGGGATTTCCGGTAACCCGTGTTTTCCTGGCCCATGCACGCAGTGCGTTCAGGAACGAAGGGATCGCGGTTGAAAACAACATGCCGTTCACTGATGGCGAGCGCGTTTTTCTTTTCAATGGCGAACTGCGGGGTGTCAAGATCAAATCGCCGGGGCGCATCGGGGCGGAAAAGATTTTCAACTACATAAAACGGTTTGACCGGGGTGATCTGGCACAGGCCACGTCAAGGGGCGTGGCCATCATCAACAAACGCACCCGGCATGTCCGGGCAATGAATTTCTTCCTGGCGAACAGCGAAACAATACAGATATACAGCCAGTTCACCGAGAATGCCGATTATTTCCAGCTTCGGTCTGCCGATCACCACGGTGCCCGTATTGTCTGCTCCCGGGACTATCCCCTGCCCGGGACATCGTGGCGCAGAATCCACAACGAGACGGCCTTCACCGTGTCGCTTGCCCGGTCCCGTGCCGTATGTTGATTATCAAAATAGGGGGCGGTGAAGCCCTTAATTTGCCGGGTATTGTCGAAGACCTGTCGCGACTGGACGAGCCATTTTTGATCGTCCACGGCGCCAATGCACTGCGTGACCATATCGCACAACGGATGGGATACCCGAAAAAAGTGATCACGTCCGTCTCGGGATACAGCAGCGTGTTCTCGGACGAAACGGCACTGGATGCCATACTAATGGCCTATAGCGGGCTGAGAAACAAACGACTTGTGGAACTGTGCCAGCAAAACAGCATCAATGCAGTTGGCTTGACCGGCCTGGATGGCCGGGTGATACAGGGTCAGCGGAATCGGGGTATCCGTGTCATCGAAAACGGCAAGAAAATGATGAAACATGACTATTCCGGCAAGCCGAAAAAGATCAATGTCGACTTGCTCATGCTGTTGCTTTCCAACGGATATACCCCGGTCCTGACCATCCCGATCTGTGATCAGCACGGCAGCGCAATCAATTCGGAAAACGATGACATCGTCTGCCAGCTTCAAGCCGCCGTGAACGCCGACACCGTGATCCAGCTCATTGAAGCGCCCGGGCTGATGGAAAACATCAACGACCCGGACTCGGTGATCGCGGCATTGCATTTTGCGGACCTCGCACAACGTGTCGAACAGCTGCACGGACGAATGAAGCGAAAGCTGTATGCCCTGGACAAGCTGACCCGGGGCAACATCAAGCGAATTATCCTCAGCGATGGCCGGCGCGACAGGCCGGTGCGCGATGCCCTGGCCGGGGGTGGCACATGGATCACCCCCTAGCGTGGCAGACCACCTCATGAGCACGTGGGCAGACAAGGAGCGGCAATACGCATTCGAGGTCTTTCCCAAGCGCAATATCGCGATCGTGGGCGGCCAGGGTGCGACGTTGTGGGATGACCGGGGCAACCGCTATATTGATTGTGCCGCAGGCATCGGCGTGGCGGCTGTGGGGCATGGAAATGCCGTCGTTGCCGAGGCAATCAGCCGACAGGCAAACACGTTGATTACCTGTCCGGGCATTTTTTATAACGATGTCCGTGCCACGCTAATGGAAAAACTGGTCACCATTACACCCTCGAATCTGACCCGGGTTTTTCTGTGCAATTCAGGGACTGAAGCGATGGAGGCCGCATTGAAATTTGCCCGGATTACCACTGGAAAAAACGGCTTCATCAGCGCGATGCGGGGATTTCATGGCCGTTCACTGGGGGCGCTGAGTGCCACCTTCAAATATCGACAGGAATTCGAGCCCCTGATTCCGGGTTTTGAGTTTGTTCCGTTCAACAACTTTGAGCGGATCAAGGCGGCGGTCAACGACAACACGGCCGCCGTGATCCTGGAGGTGGTGCAGGGAGAAGGCGGGGTCCGGCCGGCAGACCCACGCTATCTCGAGCAGGTCCGAACCCTGTGCGACGACCGGGGTATTTTGCTCATATTTGACGAAGTACAAACGGGGTTCGCACGCACCGGCGCGCTGTTTGCCTGCCAGCATGCCGGGGTCTATCCCGACATCATGACCCTCGCCAAGGCCATTGCCGGAGGGGTCCCGATGGGTGCCGTGGTTTGTGCCGATACCCTCGTTTCGGCGATCGGCAAGCACGGGTCCACGTTCGGCGGCAATCCTCTGGCCTGTGCCGCCGCCCTTGCCACGATCGATTTCATGATTGAACACGACCTTGCGGAACAGGCGAAAAAAAAGGGGCATCACCTGCGGCTCCGTTTAAATGCCGAACTGCCGGTTGTACGGGATATCAGGCAAATCGGATTAATGGTCGGAATCGAGCTCAAATGCAAATCCAGGCCCCTCCTAGAACAACTGATGGCAAACCGGATACTGGCCCTGCCTGCCGGTCCATCGGTCATTCGGTTGCTGCCGCCGCTGGTGATCGACGAACCGCAGCTCGATACCGTGGCCGATACCCTCAATCAGCTCTTGTCCAAATCGCCGGTCCGCTGAACGGCCATCAACGGCGTCACGGTGGTGTGAAATCATACACCAGCACCCGACTGCCCCGCCGGCCCTCAAAGACCCGGTCCGGGTCCCGGCCGGTCAGCGTCCTGAGATAGTCCAACCGATGGGAAACCTGGTCCCGGGGCGAATAGATGGCCATCAGAGCGAACGATTGCCATGGGGTGTTTTGGGTCAACTGAAGCACGCTGTCCCATCCGTAGTACGCATCCCCCCGGACCACTTTGGAGCCGGAATAATAGTCGATGACCCGGTTGTTGGTGTAGATTTCACCCTCAGGGTTGCGCGCTTGCAGCCACATTCCCGCCGCTTTGAGATGATGTTTGGTGCCGAAACGGTCCAGGCCTTCCAACGTGTTCAGACCCAATGCAATGATCAGTGCGGCCTTCAGCAAGACGGCGCCTTTGTGGGAGAGCGTACGGCTCCATTCAAGCAACCGGACGATCGCAAAGGGCATGAACAGCATCAACAGCAACGCCAGGCTCAATGGATATCGATCGGTAAAGATTGCCCTGAGCAGCACGAATCCGATGAGAATGAGCAGGTTGATGGCAACAATCCATCGCCATCCGTTATACAACCGTGGCACCTGGGCGCGGCTTGGGTCCAGCAGCGGGCGCAAAAACCAACCGCTCAGCAACACAATCAGATAGCCCACTGTGAGCACCTTTAACGTGTTGAACAGCAACTTTCCAAGCAGCGCCGCATAATCGGCAAGTTGGGCCATTCCATGGGCCAGTGCGACAGACCATCCCCCGGTATCCGCACGATTGGCGGCAACCCCCTCACCGAGGGGATTGAACACCGCCGTCAGCATGCGCCATGCCTGCCCAAGATCGCCGTTGGATAGCCACATCAGCTCGAGGTATATCTGCAGCGGCAACGATAAAACGACGAGTATCAACCCTGTCTTTTTCCAAAAACGACTCACCGACCCAAGAAAAAAATACAACACCAGCAGGCCCGTGGTGAACACCAGCCCTTCAATTCTAAACGCCGTTGCCAGCGCCCCCATGCCGACAAACCCGACAAATGTCCCGATCGTCGGTTGGGTCAGTTGCCGGAGAAAGAAAAACACCATCCACATGAAACAGGCCAAATAGCCAAAATCCCTGATGACCATTGACTGCACCTCGTTCAAACCCGGATAGGCCAGGTAAACCAGTGTCGCCAGTAACAAGTGCGGTTTGCCGCCGCCGAACAACAGCACCAGCCTGAGAAAGGCGATCCCGGCAAGCCCTCTCATGGCCGCATTAAAAAGATGGGCGGCCGTCTCCAGCGACAACCCGGTGACAAAATGCACCAACGCGATCACCAGCGGATAAAACGGCCATTTATAGGCAAGGTAGCCATTGCCGAATTCTCCCCGTGAGAACAACTCGGCCGCGAGCAGGTACTTGGCCCCATCCGGATTGATAATCGGGTTGCTCCACCACGCCCATGCCGCGATCAACAGACTGCCAAGGAGAATACCCCCGGTCGCTGTGGACAAGAATCGCGCGTTGTCTGACCGGACCGACATCGTGCAAGCAAGCCCGGCGACTAACGGCTCATGACATGCCGGCGGCGCTGACAGAAACAACGCAATGCGGATTTCTGTCTTACCGGCCAGCGGGTGCCATCTCGAGAAGC
The DNA here is from genome assembly GCA_965214625.1 of Candidatus Poriferihabitaceae bacterium. Lineage (GTDB taxonomy): Bacteria > Pseudomonadota > Gammaproteobacteria > Arenicellales > Poriferihabitantaceae. Next base: position 1,640,492 of record OZ243962.1, read on the forward strand.
GCCAGAGACGGCGGTGGCAGGTTGTCCCCGTGCCCGACCCGGCCCGGTCCCAAAGACAGCCTCCGTGAGGATCTTATCTGCGGTCGTGTTCACCCCGGTCATAGTGTTGCCGCTAATTGTGCCCCCTGTTTGATTGCCCGTTGTGCATCCAGTTCAACCGCCCGTTCGGCACCGCCGATGACATGCAGCTTACCGCCCGCCTGCGGCAGCGTGCCGCGCACCGAGGCAAGTTGATTTTGGGGCAGTTGTCCGGCACAAATCACAATGTTGTCGGCTGCGATGACTTCGGTGGTCCCATCCACGGCAATCTCAAGCCCCCGGTCATCAATCTGAAGATAGCGCACGCCCCCGGTCATGCGTACTTTTTTCTTTTTCAGATATAGCCTGTGGGCCCATCCGCTGGTTTTGCCCAATCCCGTGCCAAGCGGGGTTTTTTTACGCTGGAGCAAGGTAACCTGGCGCATCGGGGGGGAGATATCAGGCGTCACCAGCGATCCGGCCGTACCCAGTTCCGGATCAATACCCCACTCGCGGTACCAACGCTCGATATCCGGCGTTTCATGTTCGCTCACAAGAAAGGTCGCCATATCAAAACCAATGCCGCCTGCGCCGATTATCACGACCCGTTCACCGACCGGCCGCTTGCGCAAAAGCACCTCCGGATAACTCAATACGTTCGGGTGATCATCCCCCGGAATGCGGGTCGATCTCGGGACCACGCCGGTGCTGAGAATCAATTCGTCATATTGCCGGCTGTCATTCATTTCCCTGAATAACGGTTCGTCGACGTGACAGTTCAGCTTCAACTCGATCCCGTATTTGTCAATCATTGCCTGGTAGTAACGCAGTGTTTCTTTGAAATCCTCTTTCCCTGGAATCTGCAGTGCCAGCCGAAACTGTCCGCCAATCTTGCCGCCACTTTCAAACAGCGACACATGGTGGCCCCTTTGCGCCGCAACGGTTGCTGCCGACAAGCCGGCCGGCCCCGCGCCGATCACCGCTATTTTCTTGGGACGTCGGGTTATTGGGTAATGCAGCCTCGTTTCGTTTACCGCTCTGGGATTGACCATGCAGGTCGCTTTTTGACGGTTGAAAATCTGATCCAGGCAGGCCTGATTGCAGGCAATACAGGTATTGATTTCGTGGATGCGGTTGTGCCGGGTTTTCTGCACCCATTGGGAATCGGCAAGAAACGGTCGGGCCATGGACACCATGTCACTGTGTCCTGACCGGAGGATCGCCTCTGCCTGATCCGGATGATTGATCCGGTTGGTGGCGATCACCGGAATGGACACCTGTGCCTTGAGCTTTTGGGTGGCCCGCGTAAAGGCGCCCGGCGGCACCGATGTCACGATGGTCGGTATCCGGGCTTCGTGCCAGCCAATGCCACTATTGAGCAGGGTTGCGCCCGCCTTCTCCACCGCCTGTGCCAATTGGACTGTTTCGTCCCAGACGCACCCTTGTTCTACCAGGTCCATGAGCGACAACCTGAAAATGATAATGAATCGCTCACCCACCGCCTGGCGTGTTTGTCTGACAATCTCGACCGCCAGACGCATCCGATTTTGAAAATCACCGCCCCATTGATCGGTTCGCTTGTTGGTCCGCCCGGACAGGAACTGATTGATGAAGTAGCCTTCCGACCCCATGATCTCCACCCCATCGTAGTGCGACATCTGGGCTAGTTTTGCACAGCGTACAAAATCCCGAATCTGACGCTTTATCCCGCGCGGGGTCAGTGCCTTGGGCACATGACGGTTGATCGGTGCCCGGATGGGTGAGGCCGAGACGATAAAGGGATGATACCCATAGCGGCCTGCATGCAGAATCTGCAGACAAATCTTGCCGCCCTCGCGATGCACGGCCCGCGTGATTCTTCGGTGATTGAAACTGTCGATTGTCCCGTTCAACGTGCCCGCAAACGGTGACAGCCGTCCCCGCCGGTTGGGGCTGATTCCACCGGTCACAATCAGCCCTGGCCCCCCGCCTTTTACCCTTTCAGCAAAGTAATGGGCTAATTTCCCATAATCCCAGAATCTATCCTCCAGCCCCGTATGCATGGAACCCATGAGGATGCGGTTCTCAAGTGCAGTGAATCCGAGATCCAGGGGGGTAAATAAATTAGGATACCGTTCCATTACGCTGTTTCAATCAAGAGTGTGTCAACGGTGATTAAACTGTGGAATGACCGATTTAGACTCAAGGCCCGACAAAACGCCCGATCCGGTGAAGAAAACACATCGCAAAGGCGGTCAAGCGGTGTCTTTTCGACATGGCGAACGCCCCGTGAAAACGGCCGCAACGGGATCCCTTTCCTGGCTTGAACGAACGGCAACACGAGGTCATCAGCGACCGTGTCCGGGTTGCCGTCATCGCCATCGCCGAGACCATCGCATCATTTGCCTTCGCGGTCGTATGTCCAAGACAATAGCACATCCTGAATCCGGTTCCCATTGTGATAATTGACCCGTTTCGAATCAATCATCATCACAACGCTGTAATACTGTCCATTGCGGGCATGGACATAGCCGGCCATACTTCTTACGTTGTTTATGAACCCGGTCTTGATCCTTGCCCTGCCTTGGATGGGGTTGTGCTTGAGGCGTTGTTTCATGGTGCCATCCAGGGCTGCCAGCGGCAGCGAAGACAAAAACTCCGGCCGATAGTTGCTGGTCCAGCCATGGGCCAAAAGAGACGAAATATCACTGGCCGACCAGCGGGCATTGCGAGAAAGACCCGCCCCATTTTCAAAAACCAGGCCGGCTATTGAAACACCGATACGGTTCAACCAGCTTCGAATCGCCGTGATGCCCGCATCCAGTGTTCCGGGCGCACCATGGACCTGTGCACCGACGGTCAGTAACAGTTGTCGTGCCATCACGTTATTGCTGAACTTGTTAATCCCGGTGATCACGTCTCCCAGTGGTTCGGACGGGGCAGTGACCACCACGCTCGCCCCTGTCGGGGTGGCGCGGGCTTGATAGCTTCCTTTGAAAATCCCACCGGAATCACGCCAAAGGGCCTTAAACAGCCGAAAGGTGTACTCATCGTTTCCAAAAAGGCTCCTGCCGAAGGTGTATTGGCCACACTGTGGGCGGTAATGGCCATTAAATCGCATCACCACCGTCTCATCCCGCCTGACCGTATCAACACGCCATCCACGGGTTTTATGGGCACATTTCCCTTTTTTGGGTTGCAGGTTATTTTCGATGACCAAGTCGTCCAACGGCGGATCGGCCAGGACGATAATCTCATCACCGATCGGTTGAATGACAAAATGCGTTGCCGAGAAATTTACCAGCGCCGCCCCAGGGCCCACGTTATAAAGCCGCGTTGCTTTTCCATCGAACAAACCCCGATCATGCAATGGGATGTCGAAATACGAGTGATCGATGATCAGGTCACCGGTGATCTGCTGGATGCCACGTTGTCTGATTGCCTGAATGTGGCGCCAGAAACGATCGACTGTCAGGTACGGGTCTCCGCCGCCTTTCAATACCAGATTGCCTTGCAAAACACCCTGGTTGATCCGGCCGTCGATCAAGTAGGTCGTCTCCCATTGATAGGCCGGACCCAGCAGCTCCAGCGCAGACAGGGTGGTCAGCAGCTTGATGACCGAAGCGGGATTACGTGCGGTATGGCGATGCAAACTCAGCAGGATTTTTTGACTTTCGATCTCTCGGACATCGATACTGACGGCATCGCGCGGTATGGCGTATTTGTCGAGCAATGTATCAATCTCTCTTGGCAACTCCGTTTGGGCACTGGCCCAAACAGGAAGCATCGCGAGCACCACAATCAAAATGACCCGAAGGGCTTGCAGGGGTGATATAATGACCTGACGTAGTTCTGCTGACAGCCTTTGATGACCAAGAAAAAAAACATCTACAAAATCCAGTTTCATAATCAGGGTCAGTTGTACGAACTGTATGCCAGAGAAGTCACGCAAAGTAATATGTACGCCTTCATCGAAGTGGCCGATATTATTTTCGGTGAGAAATCTAAATTGGTGGTAGACCCTTCAGAAGAAAGATTGAAAGCAGAGTTCAGCCAGGTGAACCGTACCTATATTCCGCTTCATTCTGTCGTAAGAATTGATCAGGTGGAAAAAGAAGGTGTCAATAAAATAATTGTCGATAACAGCGAAAAAAGCAACAGCAATATCTCTACTTTTCCAATGCCGCCACTACAACCCAAAAAGTAAACCGGCCGATTGGAAAACCTGGCCATTCGTCATTCATCAAGTAACCCTGTCGCCCGGGAAACAGCTTGGGTTTCTTACATACCCGGCTGAACGGTCAAAACCACGTGCGGCCTGTTATCCGCCATCTCCCCTCACCCAAAAGCAACCCCGGTTTTTTGTAACCCGCAATAGCCGAAAGGGTTTTTTGCGAGATATTGCTGATGATTCATCTCGGCATAAAAAAAATCGGCATCCGGTCGTATTTCGGTGGTAATGGAACCATACCCGGCCTGTGACAGTGTCGCCTGATAGGTCTGTTTTGATGCGCATGCCTGCGCTGTTTGCCGCTCCGATTGGGAATAAATGGCCGAGCGATACTGGGTTCCCACATCGTTTCCCTGACGCATCCCCTGTGTCGGGTCATGCGATTCCCAGAAAACGGTCAATAGGGCTTCATAGCTTATGTGTGCCGGATCAAACACAACCAGGACAACTTCACAATGCCCCGTCTGTCCGCTACAGACCTCGTGGTATGTCGGATTGGGCGTCAATCCGCCTGCATAGCCGACTGCGGTAGAAAAAACACCGGGTTGTTGCCAGAATATTTTTTCAGCGCCCCAAAAACAACCCAGTCCGAAGACCGCGGCCTGCAGATGGTCCGCAAAGGGACCTTGTAGCGGGGATTGATTCACAAAGTGCTTTTCAGGCACTTTGACCGGCTGGTCCCTGCCCGGCAACACAGTGCGCTTGTCAGGCATGTGTAACGGTTTTGATTTAAAAAACATGATCAGTCTGTGTGGGTTCGTTACCTTTCGGTCATGACTCTATCTGCGGCCTGTCCGTCCTCATAAAACTCGACCTCGCAAACGACACGCTGCCGTGGCCGACTGTATCATGATTCCACCCGGCACCGCGAGCATCCAAGACCGCCCTGCAGTGGTTCTGATACCACCGTCAATCACTTTCCAGCCGCAGCCGTTGGGTCCAACAAGATGGCAATCATCGATTTATCCCCCTTGATGGAGTATGATCAACAGTGAGACCGATACCGTGTCAGGGGTACCTGTGATAATCTTAGACAGCCTGTGGATAAAATTTTCAAGACCTTTTAAACTGCGCTGAAAAGACGCTCGTTTTATCATGGATTTTTATCCCTTTATTTGAGATAAAAATTATATAAATCAACAGTATAATGGATTATTTCGTCCGACACCAAAACTGCTTTTTGGGGATTGAACCCCTTTCGTTTTCTAGTGAGTAAACTTTGAGTAACCCTGAAATCTGGAACAAGTGCCTCCATCATCTGAAGCACGTCTTGTCTCCTGAAGACGTGAATACGTGGCTCCTGCCGCTTCATTGTGTTCATCACGCCCAAACATTAAAACTGCTTGCACCGAACCGCTATATTCTGAATTATATCAAGAAGAACCTCTATCAGCAGATACAAGAAACCATCCTGGCATTGAACCTTGGTATCGAGAAAGTTCAATTTGAAATAGGAAGTTACGGGCCCGAGCGACCCTCGACAACAAACACCCCGCCGCCTTCCTCGCTCAGTGCCAAGCAGTCTTATACCGGGGGCGTGATCAATCACGAGTATACCTTCGATACCCATGTCGAAGGTACCTCCAATCAACTCGCCCGAGCGGCCGCTTTCCAGGTTGGCGAAAATCCCGGAACCTCGTTTAACCCACTGTTCATCTATGGCGATGTCGGCTTGGGAAAGACCCACTTGATGCATGCCGCGGGGAATTTACTGCTGCAGAACAATCCCGAAGCCAAAGTCGTCTATGTCCGTTCAGAGTTGTTTGTTAACAACATGGTCAGGGCCTTGAAAAACAATACAATGAACGAATTCAAGCAATATTATCGTTCTTTGGACACGTTATTGATTGATGACATCCAGTTTTTCGCCGGCAAAACCCAATCTCAAGAAGAATTTTTTCACACCTTTAACGCTTTATTGGAAGGACACCGGCAAATTATCATCACCAGCGACCGGATACCCAAGGCCATCGGTCATGTCGAAGAAAGACTGATATCCCGGCTGGGAAATGGCTTGACCGTTTCGATCGACCCCCCCGAACTGGAAACCCGGGTGGCTATTTTAGAGAAGAAGGCCCTCGCAAAGGGCGTGGAATTGCCGGATGATGTCGCCTTTTTTGTTGCCAATACCATCCGGTCCAACGTCCGTGAACTGGAAGGCGCTTTACACCGGATATTCGCAAGTGCCGGGTTTACCGGCCGCCGCATCGATATCCACCTGGCCCGTGAAGCGTTATTGATCTGCTGGCCTATCAGGAACAGCGGATTACCATCGAAAACATTCAACAGACGGTCGCCGGCTATTACAAAATCAAGATGGCCGATATTTTATCCAAAAAACGCTCCCGTGATATCGTCCGGCCGCGGCAAATGGCGATGTATTTTACCAAGGAATACACCAACATGAGCTTGCCGCAAATCGGCGACCGGTTTGGCGGGCGTGATCATACGACGGTACTTCATGCCTGCAGAAAAATAGAAAATCTGATTCAAACCGACCCCAGGATCAAAGAGGACCATCGAAATCTTCAACGACTGTTTGGTGGATAACCGCAGGGAACGGCTGTGGATGAGGGGTCGATAACGAACTGATATGATGTGAATAAAATGTGGATAAGTTTTACACACAAGTTGACATTTCGTTTTACAATGGTTTTACTTGTTTTTTGTCACAAGATGATTTGCCATAACTGATTGAAAAGGAAAGAACTTATAAAGTTATCCACAAATGAACAGGGATTATTGCTATTACTATTTTAAGAATTAAATGAATATAGAAATTGAACGATCACGCCTTTTCCCGGTAGTCAATCTGGTAAGCAGTGTTGTTGCCAAACAACGAACCATGCCGATACTGGCCCACCTGTATGTTCGCTGTGAAAAGGGCGTATTGCATATTTGTGGGACCGATATTGAAGTCGAGATATCTGAAACCATCACGGAGGTCAAAGGGGATGATTTTTCATTTACGGTTTCTGCTCGTAAAATACTCGATATATGCCGTAACTTACCTGAAAATGCACTTATCTTGTTAAAAAAGGAAGAGGACATATTACATGTAAACTCCGGATTGGGCCGCTATAAACTGAAAACGTTGGATCCGGAAGAATTTCCCAGGATCACCGTCGGTGATTGGGAAGAACGGTTTAAAATCGATCAATTATCGTTAAAGAATGTGCTGAACAAGACCTCATTCGCAATGGCGATACAGGATTTACGATACTATTTGAATGGCATTTTATTTGAACTGACGAATAACAACCTGCGTACAACCGCAACCGATGGACACAGACTGGCAAGGACTGAGATCGATATAAAATTAAACATCAATGAATTAAGGCAGATCATTGTCCCCCGCAAGGCGGTGATGGAAATCATCCGATTTCTGGACCCGGACGATACGACCGAATTGACGATCGAAATCAATAAAAATCATCTCAAACTGACGAAGGGCACAACGGTTCTGATTACCAAATTGGTCGATGGCAAGTTTCCTGAATTCAAGGATGTCATTTCGGACCACTTGGGACGCCCTTTAAAATTGGACAAGACCACATTTCTTGAATTGTTGAATCGGCTCGCCGTTTTGACCTCAGAAAATTACAAGGGGGTCAAAATTCATCTTGAGACCGGTGTCATGCGAATCATGGTGCACAATCTGGAGCATGAAAATGCGGTAGAAGAAATTTTCCTGGATTATCAGGGCCAAAAGATTGTGACGGGCTATAACATTACTTATTTGATTGATGCCGCCAAGGTGGTCAACCACGACAACATAGAGCTTTATATCCGTGAAACGGATGGTGTCTGCCTCTGCAAACAACCCGATGATCCGCATTCCCTGTGGCTGGTGATGCCATTGAAAATTTGATTATGTGGTTTTAACGCCGCTAGGCATCAAATTGTTTCACGTGAAACAATTTGATTTTGGATTGGATGGGGAGGTTGTCTGACCCGTAGGCCGTCTTGTCTGGGGAACTTCATCCGGGCGCAGTCGACCCATCAGGGGAAAGGAAAACGGTTTTATTGCGATTCCGGCGGTCAATTTTTTCATGACCTCCGGATGGTTCCGACGCCCATTCTCCGGCCCGGCAAGTCGGCACTGCACAAGTCGCCGGATCGTATGCAGCGCGAAAAGGCGCTGATGGTTTTGGCGTTTGTTATTTTGTGTGGTCTTGCCATTGACCGGGAAATGTTTCACGTGAAACATCGCTGTGGTCAGATGGCCGGGAACCATCGTCTGGACTGTCTAAAATAGATAATATAGCTCATTGAATTATAAAGAAAAACGGATTTCATCTCGATTGAAAACACCCCGTTATATGGGATCAAATTATGTTAAAATCGGCGGGATTCCAATTGAACGGGAAAAGCATGGCTGAAGGCTACGATTCGAGTAATATAAAAGTTCTAAAAGGGTTAGATGCGGTTCGAAAACGGCCTGGAATGTACATCGGTGACACCGATGATGGGACAGGGCTGCATCATATGGTCTTCGAGGTGGTCGACAATGCGATCGACGAGGCCCTGGCCGGGTATTGTGGCCATATCAAAGTGACCATCCATGTGGATGAAAGTATCTCTGTGTCGGACGATGGCCGTGGTATTCCGACCGGTATTTTGGTGGATGAAGGTGGCAAAAGCGCGGCAGAGGTAATTATGACCGTGCTGCATGCGGGCGGCAAATTCGATCAAAATTCATACAAGGTGTCCGGCGGACTGCATGGTGTCGGGGTGTCGGTGGTCAATGCGTTGTCAGAAGCATTGCGACTCGAAATACACCGGGAAGGGAAAACGTATATCCAGCACTATGTGCAAGGTGACCCGGTTTCGCCGCTCAAGGTGACCGGCAAGACCGACCGAACCGGAACCACGGTCACCTTTTTGGCAAGCCGACAGGTTTTCAGCCAGGTGAAGTTCAGTTATGAAACACTGGCGAAGCGATTGAGGGAACTGTCCTTCTTGAATTCGGGCGTCTGTATCGAATTGTCTGATGAACGGACCGGCGCCGCGGATAAGTTTGAATATAAAGGCGGTATCGCCGCCTTTGTCGGCCATTTGAATCAGAAGAAAACACCGCTGCATCCGACGGTTTTCAGCATGTGCGGAGAAAAGGATGGGGTGCAGGTCGAACTGGCGATGCAATGGAATGATTCATACCAGGAAAATACCTTTTGCTATACCAATAATATTCCACAAAGCGACGGTGGTACGCATTTGGCTGGATTGCGTGCTGCAATGACAAGACGGCTCACCGGTTATATCAATGAAATCGGTTTGGCAAAGAAGGAAAAGGTCAATCTCAGTGGTGATGACTGCCGGGAAGGATTGACCGCGGTTCTGTCAATCAAACTGGCCGACCCCAAGTTTTCCTCTCAGACCAAGGACAAGCTGGTGTCCTCGGAAGTCAAGGGAGCGGTCGAATCCCAGGTGACTGAAAAACTGGCCGAATTTTTGTTGGAAAATCCCGCCGAGGCGAAAATCATTGCGCGGCGGATCGTGGAATCGGCGACGGCGCGTGAGGCCGCCAGAAAGGCGCGGGAGATGACCCGGCGAAAGAGTGCGCTGGATTTGGGTGGCCTGCCCGGAAAACTGGCCGACTGTCAGGAGAAGGACCCCACCCTGTGTGAAATTTATCTTGTCGAGGGGGATTCGGCAGGCGGTAGCGCCAAACAGGCGAGAGATCGGAAATTTCAGGCCATCTTGCCGTTGAAAGGCAAAATTCTGAACGTTGAAAAAGCCCGCTTTGACAAAATGCTGACGTCTGATGAGGTCACCACGCTGATCACGGCGCTTGGAACGGGAATTGGAAAAGAAGATTTCAATATCAATAACTTGCGATATCATAGAGTGATCATAATGACGGATGCGGATGTCGACGGATCGCACATCAGGACCTTATTGCTGACGTTTTTCTTCCGCCAGATGTTGACACTGCTGGAGCGCGGATACGTTTACATTGCCCAGCCGCCACTTTATAAACTGTCCACCAAAAAGAAGGAAATCTACATCAAGGATGACGCAGAGATGAATCAATATCTTTTGGATATCGCCGTAAAAAAGTCGGCAATCCGTTTGGCCAGTGGAAAACGCATTGCCGGGACGGAACTCAAGGCGTTGATCCTGGATTACAACAGCGTCCAGCAGACCATCGAAAGACTCTCCAAACGCTATGGCCACGATACGCTCAATGCATTACTGGTGATCGAACCGGTTGTCCCGGAGGATTTGAGATCGGCACAAAACGGACGCGAACTGGCCAGCTCGCTTGGTGATGCGCTCAATGATGCCGGGAAAGGGACGGTGCGTTATGTGGTTGACCATGACGCACACAACGCCGCCTTTGTGATCAATCGTTATCAGTATGGCCTGATTGAAAAAAGGCAATTGACGGAAACCTTTTTCAGAAGCGCCGAATACCTTTCGTTAGCCGCTTATGCGGTCAGAATGAAAGACATCGAAAGGGTCGAATTCATCGTCTCTTGGGATGACAGCGAGACCACGATGGCCCACTTTGATGAAACGGTTGATTGGCTGATGACAAAGGCCAAGAAGGGGATCACACTGCAAAGATACAAGGGACTCGGCGAAATGAATCCCGAACAGCTTTGGGAAACGACGATGGACCCGACGGTCAGGCGATTGCTCAAAGTGACGATCGAAGACGGCATCGGCGCCGATGAGACGTTTACCACGTTGATGGGCGAGCATGTGCAGCCACGCCGTGAATTCATTGAAAAAAATGCGTTTTCGGTTTCCAATCTGGATGTATAGCGCTGAGGCGGATTGACGCAAGCGGGTTTGTCAGGCACCGCTGGCCAGCCGCCCGTTGCCCGATCAGATCAACCCGGTCGGGGTCCGGACAGCGAGCCGAAACGGGACCGCATCACAAGGCGGTGGCTGACAAACGGCTAAAAGGCCGAGAAGGCGGGTTTGGCGAACACCCTTTCGACCATGGGCCTGAAAAAAGAGAGCGGTTGCGATGGATAGTCGGGATCAAAACAGTTTTGATCGTAGTGTTCGCAGAAATGAACGGTGTCCTGGTACCACGGATGGTCTTTGTGGCGGTCTCTTGCATCGCGGTCTCCACCGAGGTGATGGGCATAGTAATAGGTCTGGAACAGGCCATGATGCCGGATGATCCAGCAAATCCGTTCGGAGACATAGGGTTTCAGGATGGCCGCGGCCATTTCACTGTGTGAGGCCGGTGCAAGGACATCGCCGATATCATGGAGCAGCGCGGCGACCACCATCTCTTCGGATTCCCCCGCATGATAGGCGCGGGTGCCGGATTGCAGCGAATGTTCCAGTCGACTCACCCGATAGCCCGAGAACGAGTTGTCGAGTGCTTCAAGTGCCGTCATGAGGCGTTGCGGCAGACTCGAAATATAGCGGCTTTCCTGCGCGTGCAAAAAAACGTATTCTTCTGCAGTGCCGTCAGCCATATGGGCAAATGCGACCTTTTTCATAAGCCAGATTCCAGGGTACAGTTATAAGATAGCCAAAACATTTTGGGGCGGTCGGCCAATGGCGGCCTTGTCGTCATTGACCACAATAGGGCGCTCCAGCAAGATGGGGTGCTGAACCACCAGGTCGATCAGTTGCTCCTCGGTCAGCGCCTTTTTTGCAATATCCAGCTGTTTGTAGAGTGCCTCGCCCTTGCGGATCAGGTCGAGGGCAGAACAGTCCAGCAGCCGGAGGATTTTTTTAAGCACAGGGGCGGTCAGGCCGACTTCGAGATAACGCACAATGTGCGGTTCGTAGCCCCGATCGGTCAACAGTGCGAGCGTGGCGCGGGATTTGGAACATCGCGGGTTGTGGTACAGTGTAACCATCAAAATCTCCGACAGTGCGAACAGACATCACTCAGTGACAGACCCTGCGCCGACAGTCTCTGTCAACTTGAATCCAAGCTATATATTATAAGGGAATTATAATACGTAACTGAACGGACTTGCGATCGGGACGACCGGTTTGTTGCCGACAGTCCCGGGTCTACTTGTTGGACCATTGCGTGAAATTTTTCGCAAGGCCGCTGCAAGGCGCGAAACCGACAGGCTGGAAATTACGGATAAACGGAAGCCTCACCCGGTCATCACAGCGCTGATTGGCAACCAGGCCGGTGGCCGGATCAATGTCAATGAAAACAATGTTTCGATCAGGCGGCTTGGGGACCGGCTGCAGGTCCAGGGTTGACATGAGCTTGATCCACACCGACAAGGCGCCACTGGCCCCTGACAAGGTGGTTGACCGGTTATCGTCCCGGCCAACCCAGACGACGGCAAGATAGCGGTTATCGTAGCCCACAAACCAGCTGTCCCGGAAATCGTCACTGGTGCCGGTTTTCCCTGACAGCCCCAAGCTGGAATCAAAATGGCTCGAAGCACGCCGCGCCGTCCCGTTTGAGACAACCTGTCTCAAGGCGTAGTTCACCAGAAACGCGCTGTCCGGATCAACCACCGGTTCCCTTGCCGCTGGAAATTGGGCGATCGGCTCCCCTCTTTGGTTGTGAATACTGCGGATGGTACGCAGCGGAATCAGTGTCCCCCCGTTGGACAGGGACTGATAAAACTGGGCCATTTCCAGGGGCGAGTGGGCATTTGACCCCAGCAAGGTCGAGGGCACCGCGGCAATCTCACGCGTAATGCCCAACCGGTGAATGATGTCGATGACCGAATCAATGCCGACAGACAGGCCAAGGCGTACCGTGGGCAGGTTGCGTGATTTCATTAGCGCAACATACATCGGGACCGGGCCGAGATACTGTTTATCGTAATTTTTCGGTGACCACGATTTCCCCGTATCCAGTTTGACCGTCAACGGGCTGTCTTGGAGTAGCGTCGCTAAAGAGAACTGCCGGGGCCGGTCCAGTGCCGCGAGGTAGACCGCCGGTTTGACCAAAGATCCGATGGGCCGTTCAACATCGATCGCACGATTAAAGCCGGAAAACCCGCGGACCCGCCCACCGACCAAAGCCAGAATTTCGCCCGATCGTTTGTCGATGACAATGACCGCGCCTTCCAGAAATCCGGGTGCCATTTCGCGTTGTTCCTCCAGTGCGCTCAGGGTTGATGAGAGTGCGTTTTGTGCCTTGTCTTGTATCTCGGTGTCCATCGACGTATAGAGTTTGATGCCGCCTGTCCGGATAACCTCTTCGGAATAGTATTGCCTGAGCTGGCGGTAAAGATAATCGACATAAGCGGGGTATCGATTGTTGCGGTCCGTCTTTATCTCGACCATCTCCAGCGGCTGGAGCGCGAAAGATTCAATGGCGTTGTCCGGCAACAGCTTTAACCGGCCCATGGTCTCGAGGACCAGATTGCGGCGGGCGAGCGCCCGCTCAGGATGCCGTCTTGGATTATAAAAAGAAGGCGCCGGCACAATACTGACCAGCAGCGCGATCTCATGCGGCTGGAGTTGCTGTAGGGCCCGTCCGAAATAATACTGGCTGGCCAGCGCGAAACCGTGCACCGCGCGGTTGCCGGACTGGCCAAGAAACACTTCGTTCAGATACATCTCAAGAATTTCCGCTTTGGAAAACCGATATTCCATCAGCACGGCCATGACGGCCTCCACCACTTTACGCGAGACACTTCGGGTCGAGCTGAGAAAAAGATTCTTGACCAGTTGCTGGGTCAGCGTACTCCCCCCCTGGACAGAGTGGCCACTTCGCAGGTTGGTCCAAAGCGCCCGCATGATGCCTTTCGGGTCCACGCCGATATGATTTTCGAAGTTGCGGTCTTCCATGGCCAGCACGGCTTTGATCAACAGATCGGGCATTTGATGCAGTTTCAAGGCGATGCGATCTTCGTAGGCCCCCATCTGCAAACTGCCGAAAAGCAGTGGCTCGAGGTAAAGGGTGTCCAATGGTTCGGCCGTACGCTGATCCGTGATGGTGCTGATGACGGTGTCGTTGAAGTGAATGCGAACGGGCATCGGGGGCTGCTTGCCCGGCGGAACATCGTTGACATAAATGTCCACCTTGTTCCCGGAGACCGCATAATTTCCGGGCTCGGCAATGTGTGCTACTGCCCTGTAACCGCGTTGTTTCAGTTGATCGATCAGTGTGGAGAGCCGGTAGACATGGCCCTTGGACAACGAAACAGGCCGGGCATAAAGGTGCGACGGCTGGGTTTGGAATGGGCCGTTGAAGTGTTGCCGGATTTCACTATCAAGATAGCCGATGATCAGGGCGGCCGCAAGGACCGACCCCAGCAGCGTACGCAGGGCAAGGACGGTTAAAAGCCCCGCAAACAGGGCAGGGCGATTCTCACGAGATGCTTTTTTTCGACGGAAAACCAAAGAAGCGATTCAAGCCAGACAAATCAGTTGGTGAGCGGAGGGAAAAGCGCATGACATTGCCAGCAGATTTCAAACGTGGACGGGTTTTCTTCGTTGCACGTCGGACAGCGCCTGTTCATGGCGGGTTGGGGCTGCGCCTCAAAACGATGGATGACGTTGATCGCTTTGTCTTTGTCGTGGTTGCGTTTGATCCACACCTCCGGGTAGGTTACCGGTAGCTCACCCAAGGCGCCTGAGGCATTGGCATGAAACAAGCAGGTCGGAACGCCCGCTTCATCGAGGCTGTCGATCAGCAGTTGTGCATCAATCAGGGATTGAGCGATGTAGACTCTTTGCACGGTCTTTCAGTGACGGCAATGCCATGCGATCAATCGGAGGGAGGGCTCGGTTCGGTCGATTTTGGCCAAGAAACAATCACCGCTTGTACCAAGGTGGCCAGCGGGATGGCGAAAAAAACGCCCCACAGTCCCCATAATCCTCCAAAAAACAACACGGCGACAATGATGGCCACAGGGTGTATGTTGACCACTTCGGAAAACAGCAGCGGAACCAGCAGGTTTCCGTCCAGCGCCTGAATGATCAAATAAGCGGCGGTCAAGGTGAAAAATTCACTGCTCCAGCCCCATTGAAACCAGGCGATCAGTAACACCGGAATGGTGACGATTGCCGCACCGACATAGGGGATCAGTACCGACAAGCCAACCAGAACGGAAAGCAACATCGCGTATTGCAATCCCAGTAACGAGAAGGCAATCAGCGTGACGAACCAAACGATCAGAATTTCCCAGAATTTGCCGCGAATATAGTTCCCAATCTGCAAGTCCACATCATGCCAGATGCTGATGGCCAATTCACTGTTGTTGGGAAAAAGCTCTTTCATCCATTGCAGTATGCGTGCCTTGTCCTTTAGAAAAAAGAAAATCAGGATGGGCAATAAAACGACGTAGATGATAAACGTAATCAAGCTGGCGGCCCCGGAGAGGGAACTGGTCAGGAGCAGTTGGCCAAATTCAGTCATATCGGTACGCACGCTACTGATGATTTCCTGTACCTGGCCGACCGAAAACAGTTCAGGATACCGTTCGGGCAGGGTCATCAGGGCCGTTTGTCCCTGGGAAAGCATGCTCGGGATCTCTTGTATCACATCCTTGAGCTGGTTATAAAGCGTTGGCAACAAGCCAAATATGATGCTGACAAGAAACAACATGAATCCGAGAAAAACGATCCACACGGAAACCAGGCGGGGTATTTTGATCTTCGAGAGTTTCTTGATGATGCCTTCAAGCAGGTAGGCAATGACAATACCCGCGAAGACCGGCGCCAGCATGTTGCCGACATACAAGACAGCCAACAGCGACCCCAGCAGGACAAAAGCGAGGAAGACAACCTGAGGGTTCGAAAACTGTCGTTTGAACCAGTGTGCAATCCTATCCATGGCGTACTTATAGCAGGTTTAGCCCGGAACGACTACATTACGGTCCGACAATTTCAAAGCTGGAAGAAATTTCGGCGGTGTTTTCCAGCATCTTTGTAACAGAGCAATATTTCTCCTTGGACAAATCGATTGCCCGGGCGATTTTTTTGGGGTCCAGTTGATCGCCGGTTAGCCGGTAGTGGAGATGAATATGGGTAAATACGTTCGGTATTGTCTCGGCACGCTGTGCGTTGATTTCTATCTCGCAATGGCGGACCGATTGCCGTGATTTTTGCAGTATCAGCATGACGTCTATCGCACTGCAACCGCCGAGACCGGATAACACCACTTCCATCGGTCGTGCCCCCTTGTTCCCGCCCCCGACAGACGGTGCCCCGTCCATCGAAATGCAATGCCCATTGCCGGTGGTCGCCACAAAGTTGAGGTGGTCGTTTTGTGTTAACTTGACTTTCATTCGTTCAAAGGAGAGGCCAATCAAGCCGTTGCGGCCATTCTACGCTACACCGGTGAGCATCAACAATCCCCATCCCTTGTCACATCCGCCACCCAATGAAGTGGCCGATGTCCAGACCCGTCGGAAAATGGGTCGGCCGATCGAGCATTAGGCGAGGAACAGTTGCTGCAGTTTCTCCCCGGGTACCGCTGCCCGCATCAAGGTTTCGCCCACCAGAAAACAGTGGACGCCGTGTCGTCTCATCAATTCGATGTCTGCTCGGGTTTTAATACCACTTTCTGTCACAATGAGACGGTCATCGGGAAGATGTTCCAGCAATTCAAGGGTTGTGTTCAGGGAACTTTGAAAGGTGCGAAGATTGCGATTGTTGATCCCAATCAACGGGCAGGGCAATTTCAGCGCCCGTTCCATTTCCCGTTCGTCGTGCACCTCGACCAGTACGTCCATCTGCAGTGCGTGGGCCAGTTCAGCCAGCTGTGCCAGCAACGTGTCTTCCAGTGCGGCAACAATCAACAGTACCGCATCGGCCCCGATCAACCGGGATTCGTAAATCTGATAGGGATCAACCATGAAATCTTTCCGCAGCACCGGAAGATTGGCGGCGCCCTTGGCGTGACGCAGGTTGCGGTCATGTCCTTGAAAATAGGACTCATCGGTTAAGACCGAGAGGCAGGTTGCGCCGTGCTCCGCATAACTTCGTGCAATGTCATCCACGGAAAAGGATGCACGGATGATACCCTTGCTGGGAGACGCTTTTTTG
The DNA here is from genome assembly GCA_965214625.1 of Candidatus Poriferihabitaceae bacterium. Classification (GTDB taxonomy): domain Bacteria; phylum Pseudomonadota; class Gammaproteobacteria; order Arenicellales; family Poriferihabitantaceae. The sequence continues at coordinate 1,657,671 of OZ243962.1, forward strand.
ATTTCAGCAATCACCGCCGCACGCCCCTGATCAATATGACGCCGGATTGCGTTGACAAATCCGAGGGGGGGATCAAGCCGTTCACAAGCGCTTTTAATCGACGCCAACGATCGTCTGTTTTGCCGGATGCGGACGTCGGCAATCTTGTGTTGGAGAATTTGCTGCAGAATATCGCTCATGTCGATCGGTATTGCATCAGAAAATTGTTGAGCATCTCATGACCGGATTCCGTCATTATCGATTCAGGATGAAACTGGACTCCTTCGACCGCAAGTTCGCGGTGCTTGATCGCCATAATTTCCCCGTCTTCGGTCCATGCCGTAATCTCAAAACAGCGGGGCAGGCTGCTCCTTTTGATCGCCAGCGAATGATAGCGGGTGGTTTCGAGGGGACTTTCAAGCCGGTTGAAAACCCCGACCCCGAGGTGTTCGACCGGGGACGTTTTGCCGTGCATCAGCTGTTTGGCATGGACGATCTCGCCACCGAAGGCCTGGGCGATGCTCTGGTGGCCCAGGCAGACGCCCAAAATGGGTATTTCCCCGGCGAAGGCCTGGACGGCACTGACTGAAATGCCCGCATCGTCGGGTGTGCAGGGTCCCGGAGAAAGCACCAGATAGGCAGGGGACAGGTCGGCAATCTGTTCGAGCGTGATTTGATCATTTCGCACAACCGTTGCTTCTTCCCCCAATTCCCCGAAATACTGTACCAGGTTGTAGGTAAAAGAGTCGTAGTTGTCAATCATCAGGAGCATCGTCCGGTCCCCCTTGGATTAACGGTTTGTTTAAACCGTAATTCGCCATTCTCGCGGCATGAAGCACCGCCTTGCCCTTGTCCATCGTTTCTTTCCACTCGGTCCGGGGATCAGAGTCCGCTACGATCCCGGCCCCAACCTGTATATAAACCGTCTGGTCCTTAATCAAAGCGGTCCGAATCGCAATCGCCAGGTCCATATTGCCGTTCCAGCCGATATAACCGATGGCGCCGGAATAGACCCCCCGTTTATCCGGCTCCAGTTCTTCGATGAGTTCCATCGCCCGAATCTTCGGTGCCCCGGACAGGGTACCTGCGGGAAAAGTCGCTTTCAGGACATCAAGGGCATCGAGCTCGGGGCGGATTTTCCCGGTCACATTCGAGACAATGTGCATCACGTGAGAATACTTTTCAATGGTCATTTTATCGGTCAGCTTGACGGTGCCGATTCGAGAGACCCGCCCGACATCATTACGCCCCAGATCAATGAGCATGAGATGCTCGGCCAGTTCTTTGCTGTCTGACAACAGGTCGTGTGCCAGCGCGGCATCGTGTTTTTCCGAATCGCCCCGAGGCCGGGTTCCCGCCAGGGGACGAAGGGTGATTTCACCGTCTTCCAGCCGCACTAAAATCTCGGGGGAGGACCCCGCGATGTGAAAGTCCTGGAGATGCAAATAGTACATGTAAGGAGACGGGTTCAATGTTCTCAAGGCACGGTACAGGTCAATGGGCGGTGCCTGGTAACGCAGCGACAGCCGCTGGGACAGGACAATCTGAAAGGCATCGCCGTCAAAAATATATTGACGGCATTTCTCAACCGCCGATTGAAACAGCGCTTTTGGAAATGAGGAGGCAACCTCCGTCTCATCGGACCGATGAGACGGCTTTCCGGGGACGGGTGCAGGGAGCCCCTGGCTGAGTTGTCCGAGCAAACGGCTCAGTCGGGCCTGGCCGGCTTCCCAGGCGTCGGGTTGCCCGGGGTCCACGTGAACGATGACGAAAAGACGGCCCGACAGGTTGTCAAAAACCACGATTTCCTGAGAAACCATCAACAGAATATCGGGGGCATCAATGGGGTCCTTGACCGGATGGGCGCCCAGATGCGGTTCGATATAACTAACCGTATCATAGCCAAAAAAGCCGACCAGTCCACCACTGAATCGCGGCAGTTCGGGTAGCTCGGGGACTACAAAGCGCGTTTGAAATTGTTTTATTTCTTCCAGCGGATCATCACAGTAATGATGCCGGGTCAACTGGCCGTTTTCGATAAGGGAAAGCTGCCGGTTTCTGACCTCAAGGCGATTATCCGACGGCAGACCGATGATGGAGTAACGGCCCCACTTTTCGCCGCCTTGCACCGATTCGAGCAAATAGCTGTAGGGACGGTTAGCGAGTTTCAGGTAGGTGCTGAGCGGCGTCTCGAGATCAGCGAGCACTTCCTGAACGAGCGGAATTCGGTTATAGCCCGATTGGGCGTACCGATCAAATTGTTTTTGATTGAGCATAACGGGATCACTGGGAAATGGAAAACGACAAAAAACCGGCTGGATTCACCAGTTACGCCATCGCAAGGTCAACGCGTCGTCAGTTTTAGATTGTCCAGTAATGATGTCACGCATCGGATCGAGCGGTCAGTGCGGAAAGATCAACAGCGGGGTAGTGTACTGAAAGCCGGTATGACCTTCAAGGTGAACGGCACGCCAATCGAAAACGGGCTTTTCGGGTCTCGATGGCGTTGGTCGATGATGGGCTGTCTTGATCGATGCCGCGTCGGGCCCCGTTGTGTGCCTTGTCCACCGCAAGGCAGCGACACCGCCCTCAGGCGAAACGGGCCGCTGGTCGGTCGCGATAACGCCGATTATCTTGCCCGGGCAAGTTGCTGGCGCAGCTGTCTGATGACCGAATCGTAACGGTTTTCATCCGACGCCTTGGCGGCACCGAAAACCGCACTGCCGGCGACAAAAGTATCGGCGCCTGCGCGGGCGATTTCGGCGATGTTGTCTACCTTGACGCCGCCGTCTATCTCAAGTCGGATGTCCCGGCCGCTGTTGTCGATCAGCGTGCGGGCCTGTCTTAGCTTGTCCAGCGTCGAAGGAATGAAACCTTGACCGCCAAAACCGGGATTGACCGACATCAACAAAATCAGGTCAACCTTGTCGATGACGTATTGCAGGCTATCAAGCGGGGTTGCGGGATTGAAAACCAGGCCGGCCCGACAGTGATGCTGGTGAATAAGTTGCAATGTGCGGTCAATATGATCCGAGGCTTCCGGGTGGAAGGTAATATAGTTTGCGCCGGCCTGGGCAAAGTCCGGAATGATGCGGTCCACCGGCTTGACCATCAAGTGGACGTCGATGGGGGCGGTGATGCCGAAGTCTCGCAACGCCTTGCAGACCAGCGGACCGATGGTCAGATTCGGTACGTAGTGATTATCCATCACATCAAAATGGATCATGTCTGCCCCGGCGTTCAGCACATGCTCAACCTCTTCCCCCAGCCGGGCGAAATCGGCCGAAAGAATGGAGGGCGCGATAATGAAGTCGGTCATGTCGTCGAAATCCGGCAGAAAGTGGCTCACCGCCATACTATATCAGGCCAGTGACCCGGGCCGTTACTGGATCACCAGGAAAAGCGCCCGGTCATTGCGTATCAGCTTGATCAGCAACACCCCTTCAGATTGTTTGACGATGTTCTTCATGTCGGTGACAGAGGCAACAGGCTGACGGTTGATGCTGACAATGATATCGCCTTTTTTCAGCCCGGAGGTGGCGGCCTCGCTGCCAGGTTCCATGTCGATGATCTCGACCCCCCCGGAAAGCGTCGATGTGGGTTCGATTGGTTGGAAGCGGGCACCGTGCAACCGCTTTATCCGGGTGTTGTCTGCGCCCGCCAAGTCCTCCAGTGGCGTGATGCGCACGGTGACGTTATTCAAAGCGCCGTCACGATAGAACTCCACCTCCGCCTCCGTGCCGGCCCGCAGCAGGCCGACGGCATTTCTCAGATCCATGCTGTTTTCAATCGTAACGCCGTTGAAACGGACAATGACGTCGCCTTCTTGAATCCCCTTTTGCTCTGCGGCAGAGCCGGGCACCACCTGTGAGACCACGGTGCCTTTCTTGCCGCTGATCCCGAACGCATCGGCCAATGAAGGGGTCAGATTCTGCATGATCACGCCGAGCAGTCCGCGCTGTACCTCACCGTGTTCGATCAACTGGCGCATCAGGCTTTTGACCATGTTGACCGGAATAGACAGCCCGATTCCGACACTGCCGCCGGTCCGTGACAAAATGGCCGTGTTGATGCCCACCAATTCCCCGCGAAGATTCACCAGCGCGCCGCCGGAGTTTCCGATGTTGATGGAGGCATCCGTTTGTATGAAGTCTTCATAGCCCTCAATGCCCAGTCCGCTTCGCCCTAAAGCACTGACAATCCCGGAAGTCACGGTCTGGCTCAGTCCGAACGGACTGCCGATTGCAATGACAAAGTCGCCAACACTCAGCTTGTCCGAGTCGCCCATTGCGATCTCCTGCAGACGGTCACTGTCGACCTGGATGACGGCCACATCGCTGGCTTCATCGGAACCGACCAATTGGGCCTCCAGCGTGAGGCCCTCTTTGGTGGTCACCGAAATTTCATCCGCCTTGTCGATCACATGCTGATTGGTCACGATATAGCCGTTCTGGGCATCCACGATGACACCCGACCCCAGACTGTTGGTTTGGCGTTGCGGCGACCGGTTGAAAAAGCGCCGGAAATACGGGTCTTGCATCAGCGGATTGTCCTCAATCCGGATGCGGGTTGTTGTGGAAATATTGACGACTGCCGGTTGCACCTGGCTGAGCATCGGCGCGAAACTCGGGAGACCCTCGCTGTTGAGCATCAGTGGCAATGCGGCGAAACTGCACTTGACCAGCGCAAAGGATAAGACAGCCAGGCCAAGCGAAACCGGATAGGCTGCTTTCGATCGAAATGTTTTCATACGGCGTATTTTAAGCTGAATCCGGATGATTTCGTACCGTCGTCTCATCGTTCCGCCCGATTCGGTCGGGCGCATCACCCCCTTTCACCGCATCGCGGTCAGGGTGACCGGTTTCGGGCCCATCGGTTGAAACAGGGATGCTTGATGGGGACGGGATGATCTCAATGGCGCCGGTCAATGTTGGGTTGATGCCAAAAGGTGCGTGACAACCGGGGACCGATAGCCGTCTTCGCGGTAGGTGATGGGGAAAAAACTTTCATCCATGACGGTACAGCCGAACCGTTTGTAGCGACTGTATATCGGCCCAATGCGGGTCGGATGGAATGCGCTGTCGCTGGACATGCAGTGGGCAACGACTGACCGGCGGGGGGAACCGGAGCGATTGGTGCCGGAGCCGTGCCAGGTCCGGCCATGGTGGAAAACGGCGTCCCCTGCCTGTACGGTTATCTTGTCGATCTTGTAGTCTTTGACCGACAACTGCCTTGCCGTGTACCGCAGCCCCTCGTGATAATCCGGGGGTGCGTGGAACGCGAACGTTCGATGCTGGACCGGCCAGTGATGGGAACCGGGGACATACTCGATGGTGCCACCCTGCTCGGTAGTGTCATCCAGCGCCATCCAACAGGTGATCAGGTCGGACGGAACGATCCAGTCCTGGTAGGCATCATCCTGGTGAAACCCCAGCGGCTTGGCCTGCGGGGGCTTCCAGATCACATTGTCCTGATTGATGCGGGTCCCCGGCCACTGCATTAATGTGGCACACGCCTTGCCGACGGATTCGCGCAATACCAGCTTTGCGATAAGGGTGTCGGACTTCCAGCCATTGCAAATCTGCCGGGTATGCTGTTCATCCGAAACACCGTATCGCCAGTTCCATTCGTCAGGCTGCAGTCCGGTTTCGAACTCACCCCGAAAGAGTGGCTCGAACCGGGCGCGCGCAGCAGCGACCAGGGGTTTGGGCACAAAACCGGAGACAATGAGATACCCCTTGCGGTGAAAAGCGGTCAGTTGGTGGGGTGTAAACATAAAATCAGTGCAATGGCGTTCGTTGCCGGAGCGGCGTGTATCCTGATTTCAGCAACCCCACCGGGAACCCGGCCGATCCACCGAACACGGCTGTGATGGAACTTGAGCGGATTGTTTTGCAGGCCAATTGAGCGACTAATGGAGCGATTTTCGCATACCTCTGTTATGATAGACGAATATCCGCAAATAATCATAGTAGGTCATGCAGCAATTCGACGTAATTATCATCGGTAGTGGTCCAGCGGGCAAAACAGCGGCGATCCAGGCGGCGAAACTGGGCAGAAATGTGGCGATAATCGATGGCATGCCGCAGATTGGCGGGGTCTGTGTTCATACCGGAACGGTGCCAAGCAAAACATTGCGGGAAACCGTATTGAACCTGACCGGGTGGCGCGAGCGGGGATTTTACGGGCGGTCTTACCGGGTGAAAGCGGATATCAAGGCAGAGGACCTGATGCAAAGGCTGAACATGACCCTGCAAAGTGAGGTCGATGTGCTTGAGGACCATCTGGTTCGAAACGGAGTGAGTATTTTTCAGGGATATGGTCGATTCACCAGTGACAAGGTGGTGACTGTGGACACCGTGACCGGAGACACCGTCGCGTTGAGTGCCGAACGCTTCATCATCACGGTGGGAACGAAGACGTATCGACCGGACTACGTCCCGTTTAACGGCGAGTCGGTTATCGACAGTGATGAAGTGACCTACATGAAAAAATTGCCCCGCTCATTGATCGTCATCGGTGCCGGCGTGGTCGGGGTGGAATATGCGACCATCTTCAAAACGCTGGATATTAACGTGACCCTGATTGAGCCCAGAGAGACCATGCTGGATTTTGTTGATCAGGAAATATTGATGCATTTTCGTCACGACATTATTGATGATGGTCTGCGATTGCAGTTTGGCCAGAAAGTGACCAAGATCGAATGTCGCAAGAACGGGTCTTGCATTGTGCGCCTGGACAGCAATCGGGCGATCGCGGCCGACATGGTGTTGTTTGCGGCCGGTCGTGTTGGCGCAACCGACAACCTGGGGTTGCAGGAAATCGGATTGAAGGTAGATCACCGGGGACGGTTGAGCGTCAACAAAAAATTTCAAACCAGTCTCCCTCATATTTATGCGGCAGGGGATGTCATCGGGTTCCCGAGCCTGGCTTCGACATCACTGGAACAAGGCAGAATTGCGGTATTGAACGCGCTTGGACAGCCCTGTCACAAGACGCCGGAATATTTTCCTTACGGGATCTATTCGGTGCCGGAAATGTCATCCGTTGGCATGAGCGAGGATGACGTGATCAAACGCAAAATCCCCTATGAAATCGGCATTGTCCCCCTGCGGGAAACCTCCCGGGGAAAAGTCATGGGATTGCAGTCCGGGCTGATGAAAATGGTGTTTTCTATCAAGTCCCGACGGCTGCTTGGCGTCCATATCGTGGGTGAAGGCGCGACCGAACTGATCCATATCGGCCAGGCGGTGCTGACGTTAAAGGGGACACTGGACTATTTTCTGGAAAATGCGTTCAATTACCCAACCCTGGCGGAAGCCTACAAGATCGGCGCACTGCATGCCCACAATAGAATGGTGGCGCTTGAAGAAGCGTAAACCATAATTGAGCGGTCACGATGATCGGATTTCTGAAGTCGTTGTTTCCCGAGACCCGTTCCGGGCAAACGGAGCGGCCGGAAAAAACGGTTGAGCATAACGGGTATTGCATCACGCCCTGCCCGAAACAGACAGGGAACGGCTGGTCAACTGAAGCCACCATAAAAAAGGAAATCAAGGGTGAAGTCAAAACCCATCATTTCATTCGAGCCGATTCGAATACGACAAAAGAATCGGCCGTGCAACTGGTGATCAGCAAGGCACGAACCACCATCGATCAGCTGGGGGAGCGGATTTTCAACTGACATCGCGCGGTCGCGCACAACGCATTTTGCGCTGCCGGTTTTTCAACACCCGGGGGGTCCATCGGGTCCGCTGAAACCGTCCGGGGTCACGGCACCAGCACGGTCGAACCGGTGGTCTGCCTGTTTTCAAGATCACCATGCGCATCGGCGGCATCGGACAAGGCGTATTCCTGGTTAACCGACACGTTGACTGCTCCCGAGGCCACCACATCGAACAACGCCTCGGCCGATTCCACCAGGTCCGCCCGACTCGCGGTATAGTTGAATAATGTCGGTCGGGTCAAAAAAAGCGAGCCTTTGGCACTGAGCATCGAGACATCAAAGGGCGCGACCGGTCCGGATGACTGGCCGAACGACACCATGGTTCCACGCATCTGCAAACAGTCGAGCGAAGACAGAAAGGTGGACTGGCCGACCGAGTCATAGACGACGGGGACCCCTTGCCCGTCGGTCAGCGCCTTGACCTGATCGACAAAGTTGTCCCGGGTATAGATGATCGGATGATCACAGCCGTTTTGTCTGGCCAGCTGCGCCTTTGCCTCGGAACCCACCGTGCCAATCACCGTGGCACCGAGATGTTTTGCCCACTGACAGGCGATCAGCCCGACCCCGCCGGCAACGGCGTGAAACAAAATCGTATCACCGGGCTTGACCTGGACGGTGCGGTGCAACAAATAGTACGCGGTCATCCCTTTGAGCATGATCGATGCCGCGGTTTTGTCGCTGAGGCCGGCTTTGATCTTGACCAGGCGGTGCGCCGCGATGTTTCGTGCTTCGGCATAGGCACCAAGCGGGGGTGAGGCATAGGCAACGCGGTCTCCAATCGCGAACGCCTCCACATCGTGGCCCAGTTGTTCGACAATGCCCGCGCCTTCCAGACCGGGTGTAAAAGGCAATTGCGGTGGTGGATAGGCGCCCGTTCTAAAATAAATATCGATAAAATTCAGCCCGATCGCGGTATGGCGGACCTGAACCTCACCCGGTCCGGGGTCCGGGAGCGCGACAGATTCCCACTGCATGACTTCTTTGGGGCCGGTCTGGTGAACCCGAATACGTTGCGTCATTTTCATTTGGACAGATAATAAAATGGATCGGGTATTGCACCAGAAAACCCGCAAATATGCAAAAGGCGCGGCCCGTCAATGATTGACATTTGGACGGGATGCAAGCAGTGTCTCTCCATACCCAAGACAAACTCGTTATCCATGCTGAGATCATGAAAATAATCAATTTGAAGACCTGGGTGGTGGGCAATCCACCGCCCCATTTTGGCGGAAAATACTTTATTTTCCTTAAACTGGTGACCGATACCGGTATCGAGGGGATCGGTGAAGTCTATGTGGCGACCTTCAGTCCCCATGTGGTCGTCAAGATGATCGAGGATGTGTATGGCCGGTATGTGCTTGATGCCGACCCGTTTAGAATAGAGAAGTTGTGGCGCAATGTGTATGGCAGCGGTTACAACCTGCGGCCCGATGTGTCGCTGGTCGGGGTGCTCAGTGGACTTGAAACCGCCTGCTGGGACATCATCGGCAAGGCATTGGACAAACCGATCTACGAACTGCTCGGCGGGCAGGTGCATCACCGGTTGCGCAGTTACACTTATCTCTATCCCAAAAAAGGTGACAAGTCGGATGTATACCTGGACCCGGAACTTGCCGCACAGCGTGCCGCAGAGTATGTCGAACAGGGTTTCACAGCGGTCAAGTTTGATCCGGCAGGCCCCTATACGGTTTATGACGGCCACCAGCCGACGCTGGACGATATTGACCGTTCAGTGCGCTTTGTCAGGCAAATCCGCGAAGCGGTGGGTACCCGGGCAGACATGTTGTTCGGCACGCACGGACAATTCACCGCGGCAGGCGCCATTCGCCTGGCCCGGTTTCTTGAGCCGTATGATCCGTTGTGGTTCGAAGAGCCGACGCCCCCCGAAAACCCGGCTGAGATGGCCCGGGTTGCTCGACAGACAACCATTCCGATTGCCACGGGAGAGCGGCTGACAACGAAATATGAATTTGCGAGGGTGCTGGAAAATCAAGCCGCCGCCATTTTGCAGATGGCGCTGGGCCGTGTGGGTGGTCTATTGGAGGCCAAGAAAATTGCCGGGATGGCGGAAACGTACTATGCCCAAATTGCCCCGCATCTGTATTGCGGTCCGGTCGAGGGGGCGGCCAACGTTCAGCTCGGCGCCTGCACCCCGAACTTCCTGATTCTTGAAAGCATCCTGACATGGGAAGGCTTCCATGCCGAGATCCTGATCAAGCCGATGCAATGGGAGGCGGGGTATGTGATCCCGCCGAAAGAGCCCGGGCTCGGTGTTGAACTGAACGAGGCCGTCGCTGAGGCCCATCCCTATACGGGACACCGTCTACACCTGGAGATGCAGGATGTGGCGATCTAGCCGCTGGTCGACGGGGACTCGATTGGACAATGGAAGCCGGTCTGCCGCCATCTCGGTGTAGTCGCTGGCGTTGTGCGCCAGGGGCCGTCGTCGCTTGGACTGCGGCGCACAATGCAAAGCGATCCGGGCGTTAGAAAGTGGCGTTGGTTCCCAGATAAAGCCGGGTTTCCCCGTCACTGGAAAAACCCTTCGCCAGGTCCAGGCGGATGTCGGTATCGACAAAACGCCTCAGCTTCCATCGCAGGCCGATACCGACGGCATAGCGCAGGTCGGAAAGCCGGGCATCCTTGGTTGATTCCCAGGCATTCCCCACATCCAATAGCGTGGCGGCTCGCAAGGTCTCCTTGCCAAATATCGGCACGAGCCATTCTGCATTGAACAGGACGAAACTGTTTCCCTCAACAGAATCTCGTTTGTATCCCCGTAATGACCGGCTGCCCGTGATGCCGAATTCGGGGGCGTGCAATATGGATCGCGTAATATAGCCGCCCCGAAGCTGTACATTAAGATTGGCGTGTTCCTTGTAGGGCAAGGGGATATACTTGCGATAAAAAGCGAGATGTTTGACAAAAGAGAATTCGGATCCGATGGTACTGGCGGCATAGGTCAGTTTATATCCGAAATGGTGCCCTTTTCGGCTCAACAGCAGGTCGTGCACGTAATCGCCCTCAACGCCGATGACCAACGCGCTGATGGATGGACTGGGCAGCATTGCCGGGCTCCCGGAGCGGAATTCATGGTCGTAGCGTTCCCATCGGATGCCGCCTTGGAGCAACAGGCCCTGACTTGGGCCGGTGCGCTGGAGCCATTTCCCGAACAACGGTTCCAAGGAGAACTTTTTGCGTTCATAGAGACTGGGTCTGCCGCCTATCGTCTCTTCCAGGTTGGTGTCGTCAAACCGAAACTGGAGAGAAAAGGAATAGGGCGTTTGGGCAATGCGCGGATAATCAAACGTCCATTCAAGCCGGGTCTCGTTCTTTTTGGCGGTGTCTTCAAAGGTCCGATAGGCAAAGGTCAATTTGGATCGCTGGTTGAGCCCCAGCAGATTGTCAGAATGCCAGACAATCCCTGTTGTGATGTCGCCGTCCCCGTTACGCGCAAGCTTGGGCAGGAGGAAGTCAAATATTTTTTCCTTGACAGTGATCTTGGCGATAAAGCGCTGGTCATCCGCTGGAATCGCCTCTATCGTCACGTTTTCGAAAATCCCCAGGTCCTGCACCGCCTGCTCAGAGTGGGCCAAGATCGCATCGGTGACACGGTCTCCAGGTGAAAAGGTCAGTTCCTGTAAAATGGTCACCGCTTGGGTCTTGTCGTTGCCGACGATTTCAATCTGATTGATTATCCCGATAACCGCGCCCCTGGCTGACATCGGAATAACGAGCAACAGAGCATAGACGAATACCGACTGTCTGATATACTTTGAGACGGATAAAAGCAACACGTGTCTGTCAATAGGGTTGTTATGATTTGACGTCTGACAAGACTATCAGATATAGCGTACCATGTATCAGCGAGAATTAGTATTGGTCGCGGTGCCTGGTGACCGCAATGCGCATCGGTTTTGTCATGCGGGTGATTAAACAAGCGGCAGGAAATCTTGGGGACGGCGCGAATACAACAACCGGCCTCATCCGTGAGCAGCCGACCCAACAACGAAATTATGAAACTATCTGTTCGGTTAAGACCGGTGATTTTAATCGCCTTGATCGCGGTTGCGCTGACGGGTTGTGCCTCAAGTGGATTGAAGCCCCGCTCAGCCGGTGATGCACAAAGGGTGGCACAGGACCGTGACCCATTAGAAAAGTTCAATCGGAGCATCTTTGCGCTGAATCTCCAAACCGACCAACACGTTCTCCAACCGGTTGCCCGCACCTATGTCACCGTGTTCCCCAAGCCGGTGAGAAACGGTATCAACCGTTTTTTCTCGAATCTATGGGAGCCGGTGACCATTGTGAATGACCTGCTGCAGGGGCGATTTGTGCAAGCGGGCCGGGACCTGTCGCGGTTTGTCATCAATTCGACCCTCGGGTTTGTGGGGCTCAATGATGTTGCGACACCGCTTGATTTGCCGAAAAACAGGGAAGATTTTGGCCAGACCCTGGCGGTGTGGGGTGTCCCCTCGGGGCCCTATCTTGTTTTGCCGTTTTTCGGGTCGAGCAACGTGCGTGATGTGGCGGGACTCTCCCTCCGGTTCAGCCGGGCGGACGCCCTTCAGGCGATCGATGCGCCAGCACGCACCACGGTGGCCGTATTGCGGGTGATTGACAGTCGTTCCAGCGTGCTTGGCACAGAGGCGTTACTGGAAGTGCAACCCGACAAATATCTCTTCACGAGAGAAAATTATCGACAAAGACGGCTCAACCTGATCCATAATGGGAGTCCACCGGCCAGCCAACAGGATTCGGATGACGAGTTGATTGATCAGGTGTTGGAGTGAGGATTTTTCGCAACCCATCCTAGGTATTATGGCGGTTTACGCGATCGGTGATATTCAAGGCTGTGCGCTGCCGCTTGACAGGCTGCTGGATAAAATACGGTTCGACACGAGCAAGGATACACTGTGGCTGACCGGGGACCTGGTCAACAGGGGGCCACATTCGGTCTGGACGCTCAGGCTGATACGCAGCCTCGGAGGTAGCGCAGTCAGCGTGCTTGGAAACCATGACTTGCATCTTTTGGCCATTTCCGAAAGAAAGAAAAGACAGCGGGCCGGAGATACCCTGACCCCTATTTTGAGGGCCCATGATCGTGATGAGTTGCTTGACTGGTTGCGTCATCGGCCGCTGGTACATTGTGATAAATCGCTACAGGCCATCATGGTGCATGCGGGTGTTTATCCCGGGTGGAGCAGAAAAAAGCTGCTCAAACATGCGGGCGAAGTGGAGCGGGTTATCCGGGGGCCGGATTACCGGGAATTTTTGACCAGAATGTATGGCCGAACCCCCCGAAAGTGGGATCCAGAAGTGCAGGGGTGGGGCCGACTCCGGCTGATCACCAATATCCTCACGCGGATGCGCTATTGTGATCGGAAAGGCAATTTGAATTTTGTCCAAAAGGGCCCGGAAGGCCGCCAGCCGAAACGGTATATTCCTTGGTATAAGCATCCCGATCTGAAATGCCGGAAATGGCGGATTGTCTTCGGCCACTGGTCAGCACAGGGGTTTTTCTGCAGAAAAAACATCATTTCACTGGACAGTGGCTGTGTCTGGGGCGGCAAATTGACGGCGATCCGGTTGGATGGAATCAAGGCCGGCCGTTATTGGCAGATCAAATGCGGTTAACCATCCGGGGGCGGCGCTTTGCCAGTGAAACACGGACACAGTGTTATTTGTCGCCCAACTGCGCTAGGATTTATGGTGTAGACCCTGTCAGGGATCGGTGCGGCCGATGAAAGCCACCGCTTTCACGGAGGCGCAGAGCACCCGGACGGTGGGTCGATTTCCCTTTTCCGTCCCATGCTGCGGAGCAAGGGATGTTTGCCCGGGTGTCCGCGACGGCACGGACAGGAAGACAGATTCGTTAACGCAATGCATAAAAACAGTCAATGACGTCATATATTGATCGATTATTCGAATTTTTAGCCCGATCACCCACGCCGTATCATGCGGTTTCGAATATTCAGTCGCGCCTTCAGGCAGCGGGTTTCCAAGGGCTCCGGGAAGGGCACTCTTGGGGAAAATTAAATCCCGGCAGGTACTATGTGACACGGAATGATTCCTCATTAATTGCGATCAAACTGAATCAACCGGTTGAAGAGAAGGGATTCAGATTGATCGGCGCGCACACCGACAGCCCCTGTCTCAAAATCAAACCGAATGCGGTATCAATCAGCCATGGTTACGCCCGACTGGGTGTGGAGGTTTATGGGAGCGCATCGCTCCATCCCTGGTTTGATCGGGATTTGGCGATGGCAGGACGCATCACTTTACGCACCCGCACCGGGAAAATTGAAAATCGATTGATCAATATCGATCGGCCGATTGCGTTTATTCCGAGCCTGGCCATACATCTTGACCGGGATGGGACTGAAAGGCGCAATATCAACAAACAAAAGCATTTGCCACCGGTGATATGTCGTTGTGATGACGATACGATGTCATTTTCAGCCGTGTTGGAAAACCAGCTGCGGCGAGAGTATCCGGAGATCCGGATTGATCAGGTGCTCGCTTTCGAACTGTCCTTGTATGACCATCAGCCCGCTGCCCGGGTCGGACTGAATCAGGAATTTATCGTTTCGGCCCGACTCGACAATCTGCTCAGTTGTCATGCCGCAACGGACGCGATTATCGGTGCGAACGAAAGCAGCAACCAGGTCTTGGTGCTCAATGACCATGAAGAAGTGGGCAGCGGGTCCACCAGTGGTGCCGACGGGCCGTTTTTGCTGTCCGTGCTAAGACGGCTGTGTGAAACCGAAGAAACCCTGCAACGGGCATTGAGCCATTCGATGATGGTCTCTGCGGATAATGCGCATGGTGTCCACCCGAATTATGCGGAGCTGCATGAACCGAAGCATCAGCCACTGATCAACAAGGGGCCGGTCATCAAGCTCAACAGCAATCAGCGCTATGCGACCAACAGTGAAACCGAAGGGCTTTTCAAGCAGGTGTGTCAACACCAGCAGCTGCCTTACCAGGAGGTCGTGGTGCGTTCGGATATGGGATGCGGTTCAACCATCGGCCCGATCACGGCCACCCGGCTTGGTGTGAGAACCGTCGACATCGGTGTTCCGCAGCTTGGCATGCACTCCATCAGGGAATTGGCGGGTATCGAAGATCAGGTGATCTTGCGGTCGGCGATGACCGGGTTTTATCAATTGACCGATTGGCCATTTTGAAGACGGGGTTGCACCCACAAGCGGCCCCGGCGGTGGTTGAAACAGCACGCGTGTTGTGACCATAACCTGCGGTCGGCCTGCCGGACCGCCCGGGTTGTCACCGCTCGCTTCGCCGGTCAAACAAGACGGATATCCCAAGGCCAAAGGCCAGGCCCCAGAAGGGTGATCCGATATTCCACAAGCTGATACCTGACACGGTCACCAGAAAAGTGGTGAGCGCGGCCATCGTATGGCGCCCGGTAAAAGCGGAGACAAAGGCACCCTCGAGCACTTTGAACACCGCCAGTCCACCGAGCACAGCGATATACGACAACGGCAATTTCAGCGCCAGCCAAACCATGAAGCTGCTAAACAGCCCGAAGGTGATTGCAAGGACTCCATAGGTTATACCGCCGACATATTGAACTTCTTTCGCACCGGAACTGGCCAAAATGGCATTCGCAGGCCCGGTCACGCACATGCTGACTGAGCCGACCAAACCAAGTAACAGCGATCCCGTGCCACAGGCAGTCGTCATCGAATTGGTCGGCGGTTTGTGACCCGCATGACCCAAGACCGCGAATCCCTGTCCGTTTTGCACCATCAATACGGTAATCGACAGCGGAATGACAAGTTCAATGATCGCCTGCAATGAAAACTGTGGCACGAAGATCACGGGCACGGTGATAAAAGCCATCGGCGCCGAGGTTGCCTTGAAAGAACCGGTCAGCATGACCATGACGGCGCCGATCAGCAAGGCGGCGAGAATGGGCGGAACGAATCGCTGCAGGCGAACTGACAGGGCGCAGCACACATACCCGACCACCATGCTGCTCGCAATCAAGGCGGAGTCACTGAAAGCGTCGATCAGTTTCAATCCAAACTCGACGAATATCCCGGCCACCATCGCCATCACGATGGAGTGCGGCACCCACGCCATGATGCGCTGCATCCAGCCGCTCAGGCCGATCAATGCGATCACGAGTGCGGTCACAAGAAAAGCACTGACAACCTGCTCGAATTGCAGATGGTCCAGCGCAGATAAAAGCAGCACCGTACCGGGAATGGTCCAGGCAAAGGTCAATGGCTGTCGATAATGGAGGCTGTAATACAGCGTGTACAGGCCGGTAATCGCAAAACCACCAAACAGCCACGAAGCGATGTGTCGGTCCGACAAGCCGGTTGCCTCAGCAACAGTGATAATAATGGCCACCGGGCCGGTGCACGAAAAGAGAAATGCGGTCACCCCATTGACCGTGGCGTTCACTTTTTCCGTTGTCATGGGCCGCGGCCTGTTGCGGCTGTCAGCAACGCTTGGCGGAGGGGACCGTACAGCGCATACACGGTCCAGCCAAGCAGGCATCCGACCTTCCCCGATCGGCAAAAAACAAGATCCCCGGTTTCCACATTCAACGGACAAACCGCATCATCAGACAAACCCGTCTCGCCATTTATTCAGGCGGATGGGGATGCGATGCAAAGCGGTGCGTCATGGTCAGTATCATCGCACCGGCCGCCACGGCGGCGGCAAACAAGAAAGCGTAGCGAAGGTCGGCCTGGCCCGCCAGCCCGGCCAGCAGCGCCCCGAGGGCCCCGACGCCGTCCATCATCGCAAACGCAAAGCCCAATGTCGTCGTGGCCCGGTGGTCAGAGACATCGACCATCGCGGCAAGCAATACCGCCCGGATACCCACCAAGGCGCCGAGTGACAAGACAAACAGCGGAATCAGCCAGACCAACGACGCAACATAACTGGCGCCCGCCAAAAAGAGCGCGGCCAGCAACAGTCCGATTACCGTGATCGGTTTTCGACCCATGGCATCCGACAGACGGCCCAAGACGGGTTGCACCAGCGCCCCCGCGATCCATATGACGGCAAACAGCAAACCGGTCTGTGCAAAAGACAAGCCATGTGTCTGCTGGACGTAAAGCGGCATCATGGCCATGGCCCCCATCAGCGACATGTTGTAAAGCACAATGATCGCAACGGTCCGCAGACTGCCCGGGCGCAGCCAGATGTCCAGCATCAATTTCAGGTCCTGCCGGGTCATGCTGGTTTCTTGGGACAGTGGAACCCAGTGCCGAAACCGCAGGAAAAGGAAGGCCATGATCAATGCGGGCACGGCAGAGAGCTGCAAAACGGTTTGCCATTGGAAATACCCGAGCAGTATCCCGGCACACAGCGGAGCACCGACCTCGGCCAGTGTCCCGCCCAGCGCATGGATTCCGAGCACCTGGGCCCGTCGGTTTGGCATTTGACGGACCATTGCCCCGGTTGCCAGGGGATGCCAGGCGGCATCTCCCAGACCGGCGATGCCCAATAAAATCGCAACCACCCAAAAATTCGAGGTTTCAGCGGCGATCACATAACCGATGGCCACCCACCAGAAAGTCATTGCCAGCAAATTGCCCCGGTTGCGAAAACAGTCACCAATCAATCCTGCCGGGAAATAGCCCAAGCTGCCTCCGGCGCTGTGAATGGTGATCAGCAGTCCCACTTCAACCGGGCTTAAACCCATCGAGATGGCCATCGCAGGGGCGAGCAACCAAAGCGCGGCGCCCGGCCAATCGTTCACCAGATGACCGATCGGAAAGACGATCAGCATAAACCGATTGGTTTTTGAACGGGCCAGGTTGTTTTTAGGCGCTTGTGCAGTGACCGAGAGGCTCACATGTTCACCGGGTTTTCAATTCAACGATAGAGCCGGCATAGTATCATACGTGATGTCATGGGCCACACCAGGACCGGCCTGATTTTGAAACATCGCCGAATGGCCGCGCTTTGGGACGTCGCTGTGTTCCCGTCGGATTCCCCCGGGCCACGGAGGTCGCGACGGCAACCGCCGCATGCGCCATGGTTGGGGTAGTGTTTTATCACCAGGAAACAAAGCACCCGTCGAGCCCGACTGGTGCCCTGCGGCGCTTGTCATGGGAAGGATTGGATGGCATGCTGTCTTGCGATAGTCAGACAGCCCAAGCAATTAACCACCTGTCGTATTGTACAATGACTGAGACGCACGCATTATCCGACCGGGAATGGATAGAGACGCCATTGAAATATCTGGCCAACCGTGACGGCCGGGCAGGGTATGTGGCGTCCACCGGCGGCGGTGACATCACCGAACATCAGGGGCAGTACCGCACGGTCACGGTGCCCATATACAATGCCCGGCTCGAAAACAAGCAATTCAGCCTGGATGAGGAAGGCTTTATGCTGGCGGATCATCACAGCGCGGTGGCTGATTTTTACAGCGATGCGGAAATCACGGAGCTCTATGAACCGGAAATCAACACACTCTTGCGTGAGAAGACCGGGGCACAACGCATCGAAATTTTTGATCACACACGACGCGCTTCCTCGATTGAGGTGCAAAAGAAACGGATGATACGCGAGCCGGCGTCGATTATTCACAATGACTACAGCGCCCGCTCAGCCCCCAATCGCCTGCGGGACCACTGTCGGAACAGGCCCGATGCGTTCGAATCGCTGATGAAAAGACGCTTTGCCATTGTCAATGTGTGGCGCTCGATCGCCGGCGAAGTCGTGGTTGCGCCGTTAACGTTTTGCGATGCATCCAGTACGTGTGATGAAGACCTCGTTCCGGTCACACGACAGGCCAAGGATCGTGTCGGGGAAATTCAACTGGCGACCCATAACCCTTCTCATTGCTGGTACTACTTCCCCAGGATGCAGCCATCGGAAGTCGCGCTGTTCAAGACCTACGACTCCGAAACGAACGGGAAAGCGCGATTTACACTGCATACTGCGTTCGATGATCCGGCGGCGCCATTGGAAGCGCCGCCCAGAGAAAGCATCGAAACGCGTTGTTTCGTTTTTTTCTGAAACGCGTTGCGTCATGTCGGGTTATCGCTCGCACGGCAATGCATTCACCCGCGCTTTGGCGGTTGGGACAAGGAGGGCACATTGCATTGGCCCGTTTCTGCGAGGCGGCAGGTTGCCTGTGGGATTGAACCAGACCGGACAGTGTCCAGATGAGCCGGATTGACCACAACGGAACGGTTTATCAACTGACAGGCCCCACCGACGCGCCGGTCATGGTGCTTGTTCATGGGCTCGGTTTAAATCGGTTGCTCTGGAAATGGCATGTCCCTGCCCTCGCGAGGCATTATCGGGTTCTCACCTTTGATTTGTTTGGGCATGGCGAGAGTGCGGCGGCGCCTTCAGAGCCGAGTCTGACACTGTTTTCGACACAGCTTCGGGCATTGCTCGATGAACTCGGTATCCAGAAATGCACGGTGGTGGGTTTTTCACTCGGCGGCATGATCAATCGTAGATTTGCACTGGATTACCCGCGCCGTGTTCAGGCCCTTGTGATTTTGAATTCGCCTCATAGACGCAGCCCCGAGGCCCAAAGAAGGGTAGAAAAACGCGCCATGCAGACCGCAAATGAGGGGTTAACGGCAACACTGGAAAGGACACTGGCACGCTGGTTTACGCCCGATTTCAGAGCAACTCATCGCGATACCGTGCGCTTGGTCTGTCACTGGATGACCGCCAATAACCCTGAAATCATCGCGAAATGCCGCAACGTGCTTGCCACAGGGGTGGGTGAACTGGTTCGCCCATCGGGCACACTTGACCAACCTGCCCTGGTGATGACCTGTGAGCATGACCGGGGCAGCACGCCACAAATGGCCTATGCCATTGCGGCTGAAATTCCCGGGGCAACCACCCTCGTGCTTCCCCGGCTGCAGCACATGGGGTTAGTGGAACAGCCACACCGGTTTACCCAGCCAATCATTGAATTTCTCAACCGGATACACCAAATCGACGACACCCTGTTGTCGAACACCCGGGCGGGCCGAAATTAAAAGGAGGCAACCATGAAAACACTGTCAGGCGGGAAAGCGGTTGTCGAATCGCTTGAGGCTGAAAATGTCAGCCAGGTATTCGGGCTGATCGGGTCGTCCACAATGGAGATATTCGATGCGCTTTATGATGCGTCAGGCATCAGATTTATCGGTGTCCATGATGAGCGGACCGGAACCCACATGGCGGACGGCTATGCCCGCATGTCGGGACGGCCGGGCATCATGCTAGCGGGCCAAAACGGACCCGGTGCAACCAATTTGGTCACCGGGCTTTCGCAGGCTTCCGCCGCATTTTCTCCCGTCATCGCAATAGCCGGCGCCTTATCGTCAGAGCATGTCTATCGGGATGCTTTCCAGGAAGTTGATCAACAGTCACTGTTCAAACCGATTACCAAAAAGACCTGGACCGTGACGCAACCGCATCGTATCCCGGAGATGTTTCAAGCCGCGTTCCGTACCGCGATGACCCCTCGACAGGGACCGGTTCTGATCAATCTGCCGCGCGATACGCTGTCGGCGACCGCGGAGTTTCCGCCATTTCAGAAACCGGAGACCTATCGTTCCCATAGTGTTCCGTCGGGCGCGCATGCGCAAATACGTAAAGCGGCGCAAATGCTGTGCACCGCATCACGGCCGGTGTTGGTGGTTGGCGGCGGAATAAAAAACGGCGGCCACTATCAGGAAGTGCTGGAGTTGGCCGAAGCACTCAATGCCCCGGTCGCAAGTACGCCGGGACATGGTGATGCAATCCCTTTTGGCCATCCACTCAACGCGGGGCAAATGGGTCCCAGGGGGAACCCGGTGGCATCCCGTCTGGTCAAGGAGGCGGATGTCATCCTGGCGCTTGGCACCCGTCTCGGGTTTAATGCGACCTTTTATTCTTACGACAACCTGAATCGCAATGCGGCGATCATCCACATTGAACTCGAGCCGACGGCGATCGGCCGCCATTTTCCGGTGGCACTGGGTATTTGGGCAGATGCCCGTACCGCGGCACAGCAATTGTGCCAGGCGGTGGCACAGATGGACGGTCGCATGGAAGTCGAAAAGTGGACACAGGCCTATCAGCGCGAACGCATCGAGTATCTCGCAAAGCGGGATAATGAGGCGGAAACGCAATCGCACCCGATTCGGCCCTCCGGACTGTTCAAGGTATTAAGAGCGGTAGTGCCCAACAATGCCGCCATCACCCTGGATGCAGGGACGCTTTGCCTCCAGGCAACCGATGCGCTGAATTATTGGGAACCGCCTTGCCTCTTTACCCCGCTGGACTTCGGGCTGGTGGGGTTTTCCTTCGCCTGTGGTCTGGGGGTGAAAGTCGCCAGACCGGACCGTCCTGTCATCAGCCTGATGGGCGATGGCGGATTCGGCATGACGCTGTCGGAATTAAGCACCGCGGTTGACCATGGAATCAACACCGTTACCATTGTGATGAACAATCAATGCTGGGGTGCGGAAAAAGCGTACCAGCGCGATTTTTTTGGAGGACGCTACATCGGGGCGGATATCAGCAGCCCGCCTTTTGATAAAATAGCGGAACTCTATGGGGCAGCCGGATTTCGGGTGGACCGGTTTTCAGAGATTGGCGGCGCGGTCGAGGCGGCGTTGGCTTGTCAACAACCGGCGGTCATTGATGTTGCCATTGACCCGGCCGCCCTTTACAGTTTCCGTCGTGATTCCTTTAGGCACAGGGCGTGACGAAAACCGGACACCCGGCGTGTTTCAAATGGCCGTTACCCTTGCGGTTTGCCTGAGACGGATCACGCAGTGAAAAGGTGTCGGTTCCGCGATGTATCTTATTCGGATATGGCGTAACATCGGCAGGGTTCGAATTCGATAAAATACGGTCGACAGACCCAAAACCACAGAGCAACCAAGCATGAAATTTCAACTAGCAATCAATCTGGAGCGGATGCATGACAGGATCGACATGGTCGAGGTGGAGCGACACACGCTCGAGATGGTCAAGATGGCCGATCAGGGGGGGTTCAGTCTTGTCTGGGCGGCTGAACACCATGCCCTTGAGATGACCATTGCCCCGAATCCATTTCAAATTTTGACCTGGTGGGCGGCACATACCGAACGTATCCGGCTGGGGACAGCGGTTGCCGTCGCGCCGTATTGGCATCCCATCAATCTGGCCGGAGAAGCCGCATTCACCGATCTGATCAGTGGCGGCCGGCTTGAGCTTGGTATCGGGTCAGGGGCCTATCAACGGGAATTCGATCGGATGTGTCCGGGCATGAAGCAGTCGGATGCCTGGCGTTATGTGCATGAAATGCTGCCTGCAATCAAGGCATTGTGGGCGGGAGATTATGAGCACAACGGTGAATTCTGGTCGTTTCCCACCGCCACCTCGGTCCCCAAGCCGATTCAAAAACCGCACCCCCCGATCTGGGTTGCGGCACGCGCTCCCATTACCTTTGACTATGCAGTCAAACAGGGCTGTCATATCATGTCGTGGCCGTTGACCCGGCCTTTCTCGGAGGCGGAGCTTTACAAATCCCGGCTGGATGAGGCCGTCAAGGCCAATCCAGGCGCCCGTCCACCAGGTTTTGCGATGATGCGACATACCGCCCTTTATGACCATAAGGAGGACTGGGAGGTGCCGGTCAAAGCGGCCCAAAGACAATTGGGGCAGTTTGAGAATCTGTTTAAAAATCTGGGCGATGTCTCAAACGGGTTTCCAAAGCAGATTGCGCTCGAAGAACTGGCCAATCGGGATGAATACAATCCGCAAATGCTCCGGGAAAACCTGATGTTTGGTACACCGGATGAAGTGATCATGAAACTGAAACGTTATCAAGCGCTCGGTGTGGATGCCTTTATTTACTACGCCAGCCTGGGATTGGGCCACAAAGAACAGAAACGCTCCATGGAACTGTTCTGCTCTGAAGTCATTCCGGCCTTCAAGTGATCCGCTTGGGGACGGCCGTCAGGGTCACAGCGATGTGCCGCCGGGAGGTTGCAATGACCGGCGCGCAAGCCGTCTCCCGATCAGCCGTCGGTGGTATATTGAAACAAGCAATCGTCCTTTAATGGGACCACCGGGTTCAGATTTCGATGGTGCTTGAAATCGGGCCTTGTGGGGTGGGTATAGGCGTTGCTGATAGGGTTCAGTATCAAAGAAAAAATGGCGCGATCCCAGGGGGACATATTGTTCGGTGACCCGTGAATCAGATGATCGAAAAAAATCAACACGGTGCCCTTGCGACCCACAGCCGCTTCAATGCCATGTTGTCTGGCCAGTGCACCCACGGTTTCGTTGTCCACGATCCAAAGGGGATAACTGGTGGTTTCAACATCCAGTCTGGCCCGGGGCATATCGTGGCGGTGGGAACCGGGAATAAAATAAAGGGGCCCATTAAAGTGGGTCACATCATCGAGGAAGATATGTAAATTCAATGCCTGGGGCCGTTCGACGCCGTCTTCGTGATGGTGTGTCGCAAAATCATAGTGCCACTGCCAGACGGCGCCACTGAAAGCGGTTTTTACATTGATCTTTGTCTGTTGGACATACATCGGTTCCGGGCGAATCTGAAAGGCGGGCTCAATCAACCGGGGATGCCTGACCAATGTTTCGAATACCGGGTGACGCAAATGCAACCCCATGCTGGTCCGTACCACGCCCGCTTCTTTTTCAATGATATTCCCCGGATGGCCGTCATCAAACAATGCCGCCATCGGTTTTCTGATGACCGCTATCTCCGGTTCACTATAGCGGTCCGGCAACACCAAAAACCCCTGTTGTTCAAGTTGTGTGATTTGCGCTGGATCAAGTTTCATCTGAAAGCGGGTCACGTAAAAGTGGGGTCACCGTTGATTCGATTAGCAGACAGCCCGGCGCTCCAGGCCATCAAGCGGTATATTGTGGTCTCATGACGGGCTTTGTTTGCGCGGACCCCCTGACCTTGCGGACCGCAGAGCGCAAATCAGACAGATAGTGGTCGACTATCTTCGCATGTCCCGGAGAAAGCATCAAATGGATACTGTCGGGTTCGTTCAAAGGAGGGCTGAACCACCCTCGTTGAGTCATTTCCTGCCAGATGGCATAGGTGTCTCCTTGGCTTGAGCCATAGAGCATCAGCCCCAGTTTGGGCGAACCGAAAACCTGCATGTCTTCGATAGACGCAATGCCTGCCGTCAGTTTTTCACGGGTATCGGTCACCGTTTTCACCTTTTCACGATAGCCCTCCACGCCCAAATAGTGCATCACGGCCCAGGCAGAGGCAATCGCACCACCGGGGCGGGTCCCTGCGACCGTCGGGGTTTTCATTTCACCACAGGCCCATTGATCACAACGGAACATTTGCAGTTCGTGTTGTTCCTTGGTGCGATGGAAAAGGGTTGAAGCCCCTTTGGCGGCATAACCATACTTGTGCAGGTCGGCAGACATCGTGCGCACGCCTGGCAAAGAAAAATCAAAATCGACAATCTCCACTCCGTTCATTTTGGCAAAGGGCGCAAAATATCCGCCTACGCAGGCATCCACATGAAGCCACAGATCAAACTCCAGGGCCAGCGTGCTCAGATCAGGAATCGGATCGATCAGTCCGTAGGGATAACAGGGCGCGGACCCCACAAGCATGATGGTGCGATCAGAGATCGCCGCACGCAGCGCGGCCAAATCGGCCAGATAATGCTCGTCAACCGGAATGCGAACGGTTTTCAAGTCAAGATAATGTGCGGCCTTATCAAAGGCCGGATGCCCGGAACGGGGCATCAGTATCTCGGCCCCCCGGGTGTCGATCCCCCTCTTTCGTGCCTCTTCGCGACAACTCTTGACCGCAAGGAATATGCTCTCCGAGCCACCCGATGTCAGGCTCCCACTCGCACCCCGAGGGGCGTTGAGCAGGTCGAGCCCCATGGAAACCACGTCTTCTTCCATTCTTTTCAGGCTCGGAAAGGCACTGTTGGCACCTAATCCATTTTCTGATTGGAACATGGCATAGGCCTCTTTGGCCACATTCAGGACCGCCTGCCCGGGATCAAAGACAAAGACGGCGATACGACCGCCCCGCCAGTCAATATCGTCCTGCGTCATCGCCTGCAGTTGCGCCTGCAGCGTGTTCCAGTCATTGCCCTGTTTCGGCATTACAGTCATTGGCGAGTGCTCCTATAATTGAAGTGTTGTCTTCCAGGCGGGACGGGTTTACCGATTTTAGCGGTCTTTAGGCAACGATGAAAGACCCGGCAAAACCAACACGCAGAGCAACCCAGTGCAGACCAGTGCAAGGGCCGTCAATGCCCGCAGTCCAACCGGTTCAGACAAAATAAAGTGGCTGGAATAAACACCGATGACCGGCACCAGGAGTGTGCCGATGGCGGCAATGGAGGCCGGTAGCATGTTGACCACTTTCATGTATGCCCACTGGGAAAAAGTGATTGGAAAGGCATAGATGTAGAGCAGCGCAATGATCGCAGGGGGACTTAAGCTGGTCACGTCCGGAACAGGTTCCAACAAGACAGCACCGATACCCACCGGAATCGCACTCAACAACAGCTGCCAGGCAACATGGCTGGCAATGGGGATGTCCCAGTCGCCTTTTTTTAAGAGCACCGTTCCCAATCCCCAGGTGACCGCAGCCGCGAGCATGAAAATTGCGCCCAAAGGCGCTTGGTTGAAAATTACCAGATCCGGTCCGATCAGGACGGCCAGGCCGGTCAGGCCCAATACCAGCCCCAGGCTTTTCGATGGGCTGATTTTTTCGTTGAGCAGCAGGCAGGCAAAAATGGTGGCCCAAAGCGGCATCGTGAACGCAATAATCGAAGCCCGCCCAGCCGGCATGATGGAGACGCCGTAGGCGGAAAGCAGATTCCATGCGCAGATATTGAACAAGGCGCATAGCGAGATGGGCAGCAGTTCCGTTCGACGAATCCGCCAGCGGTTGTTGGCGGCGGCAGAAATCACAAGCAGCGCCAGTCCCCCGATCAGCAGACAAGACGCCCTGAACCACCATACCGACAGTTCATTGAGAATGATTTTCATGCCGGGCCAATTGAGCCCCCAGAAAACCGATAGCAAAAGCAATAAAACAAGCCCGATGGTCGGTATTGTCCGGTTTTCTGATTGATGACGGAGAGAGGTCAACGTCGGTCACCGTTCATGTCGCAGCGCCGAGGTGCTGGCGAATAATGCCACCGTCAACAGCAAGAGGCCATTGAGTACCAATGCAATATCCGCGCCGGCCATGACCGCCAGCAACCCCAACTCCAAGTGTCCGACAGGTGCCACACCCACCGCAAACACCCACGTGCCCATGGCCCGGCCCCGAAGACGGTCAGGGACGACCAACTGCATCATGCTCTGGCTCAGTATATCGGTCGATGCCGCCATCGCGGCGACCGCTGCGACGGCGAACAGGGCGAACATGAAATGGGGCGCAGACCCGAGGGCGACCACGGCCAGACCAAAGCCAAAAGTGACCCACAGATACGCTTTCCCCTTTTGTCGCAAATCGAGTGCACCGGCCAGGTAGATGCCGGCAAGTATGCCGCCACCTGCCCGGGCGGCATGCAGGTAGCCCAAACCGTCAGCACCGACCATGAGCTTTGAGGTGGCCAGTTCCGGCAGTGCGGTCGCGAAGGAAAACCCCAGAATCTCAATCGCCGATGTCAGAAAAATCAAAGCCCGCAAGCGCTGGTTGGTACGGAGTTCAAGCCAATATTCCTTCAGGTTTTCGACAACCGAAACCGACCGGGTTCCCAGGGACAGTCCCGGTGTCACCAGCCCCAGCACGATGACAAAGGCCACGGCATGGGCGGCACTGAGAGAGAAAAAAGCGAAACCGGGACCCCAATGGTGCAACAGGCTGCCGGACAGCAACGCCCCAATCAACTGGCCGACCCGCGTCCCCAGATTGATCAGCCCGAAACCGGAGACAATCCGCTCGCCGCCAACCACATCATAGAGATAACTGGCACGGACCGGGTTGTAGATTGCCCGCAATGCCCCGCACACAAAAGCCATCAGCAGTAATTGTTCGGGGCCAACCTCACCGAACACGAGCACCCAGCCGAACCCGCCGAGCAACACGGCAATCAGGCCTTCGATAACAGGCAATAAGAGGCGCCGATCAAACCAGTCCGCCATCATGCCGGCAGGGATGCCAAAAAGCAGCATCGGGCCAAAATAAAACGCCAGCGAAATGCCGACCCATATCGTTGAGTTGGTCTGTTCGAAAATCAGGAAACTGATGATCACCTGTTCGCCAGCCATCCCGATGGCATTGAAAGAGGTACTGATCCATAACCGGCGAAAATCAACCAATTGCAACGCCGGATGGCGCAGCACGCCTTTCAAGTAGGAAAGCATCGGCGGGATTAAGATGGACCGGCCGGGCGGCCGGTCTTGCCGGCGAAGCGCAAGACAATGGACGGGTTGGACCGGCGGGATCGATTCCCACGGTTTTCACGAGGGATTACCGCATGGAAGGTCATCGCATCAAGGGGTTTTCCAGGCCACCCTCGTTACAGAAAATCGACGGAGAGCCGTGCGGTGACCTAAGGCGCCAGGATGGCGCCACCGTCAACATCGACCGTGGTGCCGGTGACAAACTGATTTTCCAAAAGGAACAGCACGGCGGATGCAACCTCATCTGGCGTGCCGGCGCGGGGAATCAGGTTTCCGTGGGAGGCCTCCTTGAAAAATCGCTCACGGTGCGCGCCTTGTGCTGGAAACATGGGGGTGTCGATCAGCCCGGGCGAGACCGCATTGATCCGTTTGGGCGCAATTTCCGGGGCGATCGCACGGACAAACCCTTCGACGGCGTTGCCGACAGTCGATATCGCCGACATGCCGGGGCGGCAGCGTCTTGCCGGAGAACCGCTGATCAACACAATCGCCCCCCGCTCGACGACATGAGGGACACCGAGTCTTACGGCATTCACATAGCCCCAGAGTTTGGCGAAAGACTGTTGAAAACCATCCAGATCCATTTCCATAAATGGGCCCACCGCACGTTCTCCCCCGGTTGCGGCATTGATCAAGAAATCGATCGGCCCTTGTTTTGCAAACAGTCTTTTGAGGGCTTCGCGGTCTAACACATCGATCTTTTCGGCCGGTAACCCATCACACTGCCCGCGACGGCTGGCGACGATCACTTCTGATCCGTGATCGACCAGAGCCCGGGCGATGGCCAGCCCGATACCGGATGTGCCCCCTAACACAAGGGATTTCTTGTTGTCGAAATAAGTCATGCGTATTGCGTTATGATCAATGTATCGAAATGTCCGTTCCCGTCAATGACACGGGCAGGCATGCGCCGTCTCGGGGAGCGATCATCGCGGTTTTCCGGTTTTTCAGTACGTCAGGCCAGACTCACGAAGGCGGTGCAGGCGACGATAATACCCCATTGGGGTGGGCAAACCAATCTTATCATCGGCCAATCGGTGAGCTCATCATTGCGCTGTCTGCTCCCGCGTCGCCAGTGCTTGTCGGGGACAGCCAAGATGCGACTCGGTCCGAATAACGGCACGCATCTCGGTGGACCGGGGTGACTGACAGGCAGGGTCCCTTGAGGCCAGCCAATGTCCTGTACCTTGTGAAAGAGTGCTTTGGCAGCCATGCAGGCCGACATTACACAGGGGCAAGGGCCGGTTGGGCAGAGGGAACACCGCCCGTTTGGCCCCGCCGTGCCATGAGAAAAAACCGAAAGGCAAGATGCCCTCAAACAGGCAACCACCGGCGCCAAGAGGTACACTGAAACGAAAACGAAACATCATCCCGTCATATGGCGCTTTGTTTGGGGTGCTCGGGTTGCTGTCATACGAACACACAGCTGATGACCATCACGACGCTTCGGTCGCTAGCTACACTTGCTGTCTCCACAGTTCAGACAGGTCATGCACCCATCCATCAACACACGGGCAATCATGTTGCATTTGGCACACAGCGTGGCGCCTTCAGGAAAAGCATTTTCCAGTTCATCGGCGGGTCGGCTTAATGCGGACAGTTGAGTCTGTTCAAACTGTTGGCGTTTATGCTTGATCAATGCCTGCTGATGCTCATCCAGTACCGGGTCAACAATCATGCCGATCGATTTGAGATGTGATTCAATCGCCTCACCGATTTCAGCGACCAGGGAGGGCATAAATTTGCCGCCTCGCTTGAAATAGCCGCCCTTTGGATCAAAGACACTCTTTAGTTCATCAACCATAAAGGTGACGTCCCCGCCTTTTCGAAAGACAGCCGAAATGATCAAGGTCAGCCCCGAAATCCACTGATAGTGATCCATGTTTTTCGAATTGATGAAAATTTCGAATGGCCGCCGCTTTTCATAGGGCGTGCCGGGATTCAACAATATATCGTTGATCGTGATGTAGAAGGCATGCTCCGATACCGGGGTCTTGATTTTGTACGTGCTGCCGACCAGCATGTCCGGTCGAGCGACCCTTTCATGCATCTGAACGATATTGTTATTGTCCCGTTTCTCCCCGCTATCGGCCAACGGGGGCATCGGTGAATGCGGGGAACCCCTTTCTTCTCCCGAAGAGGGCTTGACCACATCGTAGCCCACTATTTTTTTATCGATTTTGATACTCATGGCCGAACCATATGCTCATCTGGTCTTGTTGTTCCCGTAAGCGCTTTGATTTAGAAACGACCGTAATAGCCTTCCTTCAAGGCATCGAATAAATTGGCAGCGGTATGGGTTTCTCCATCGTATTCGATTTCTTCATTTCCCTTGACTTCAATGGTTTTTCCATCGTCCAGCGTAAATTTATACAGGGTGTTTTCCAGATCATCGTCCTTGACCAGCACCCCTTGGAAAACCTCTGGATTGAACCGAAAAGTGGTACAGCCCTTTAATCCCTGCTCCCAGGCGTACTGGTAGATGTCCTGAAAGTCGGAGAACGGAAAATCCGTTGGCACATTCGCCGTTTTGGAGATCGACGAATCAATCCATTTCTGTGCCGCCGCCTGAACATCAACATGCTGCTGGGGCGTGATGTCGTCCGCGCTGACAAAATAATCCGGTAATGCGGTTTCTTTTTTTTCAGCACCGGGCTCGGCATGCGGGTTCACCCAATATCGGTATGCCAATAACTCATAAGAAAACACATCCACTTTTTCTTTGGTTTTCCGGCCCTCACGAATCACGTTGCGACTGTACATGTGCGCGAACGAGGGCTCTATGCCGTTGCTCACATTGTTTGCCAAAGAAAGGCTAATGGTGCCCGTAGGCGCAATCGAGGTATGATGGGTATAGCGGCAACCCTTGGTTGCGACCGCGTTTTGCAGCTCCACCGGGAATTGCTGCATATAGCGACTATATTTCCCCATGAGCACGGAACCGGTCACCTTTTCCCCTATTCGATAGCCATCTTCCGCCATTTCGGGACGCAAGGCGAGCATTTTTGCGGTGACGGCATATTCTTTCGCCAACACCGGCGCAATGCCCTTTTCTTCTGCAAGCTCAATGCCGACTTCCCAGCCAACAAGTGCCATTTCCTTGGCGACACGTTCGGTAAAAGCCAGCGATTCGTCGCTGCCGTATTTTATCTTCAACATGGTCAAGGTGGAGCCAAGACCCAAAAACCCCATCCCATGGCGACGTTTTGAGAGGATTTCTTCTTGCTGCTCGTCCAATGGTAGGCCATTGATCTCGACCACGTTATCCAGCATTCTGGAAAATATGGCCACGACTTCGCGATATTTATGCCAGTCAAACCGGGCGATGTCGGTGAACGGATTGTCGACAAATTTGGTCAGATTGACCGAACCGAGCAAGCAGGCACCATAGGGTGGCAGCGGTTGCTCCCCACAAGGGTTGGTTGCCCGAATATCCTCACAAAACCAGTTGTTGTTCATCTCGTTGATGCGGTCGACGAGAATGAAGCCGGGTTCCGCATAGTTATAGGTCGACTGCATGATCAGGCCCCACAACCGTTTGGCAGGGATGGTGTTGTAAACCCGGCAGGCAACCTGCCCCAGGTCATTGGTTGTATAGTTGCGGTCCGTAGCCCAGTACCGCCAGACGATCTCATGCTCTCCACTGTCAATTTCATGTTGGGTCGCGGGGAACGACAAGTTCCACTCCGTATCCTCTTTGACGGCCTGCATGAATTCGTCGGTAATCAAGCAGGACAGATTAAACTGACGAAGTCGCCCGTCCTTGCGTTTGGCACGGATAAACTCGAGTATATCGGGGTGGGAGATATCAAATGTCCCCATTTGTGCGCCTCGTCGTCCACCGGCTGACGACACGGTAAAGCACATTGAATCAAAAATATCCATAAATGAAAGCGGGCCGGAAGTATAAGCACCGGCACCACTGACAAAAGCGCCTTTGGGACGCAATGTCGAAAATTCATAGCCGATCCCGCAGCCCGCCTTAAGGGTCAGCCCGGCTTCATGGAGCGACACCAGGACGCCGTCCATGGAATCGGGAATCGTTTTTGAAACGGTACAGTTGATCGTGCTCGTTGCCGGCTTGTGCTCGTAGGCCCCTGCATTGGAAGTGATGCGACCGGCAGGGATGGCACCATTTTGTAATGCCCAAGCGAACTTGTCATACCAGAACCGTCTTTTTTCCTCTGTGGCCTCAACGTTGACCAATGCGCTAGCCACTCGACGATAGGTGTCGGTGATATCACGATCAACCGGCTCCCCTTTCATCGTCTTCAACCGGTATTTCTTATCCCAAATATCAAGCGATGCGGGCTGTAACGCGATGTCGTCCAGGGAAACCGTACTGTTAACACTGTTCTTTTTGTTTTCGGCAGTGCTAGCCATTATTCCTTGACCGTTGGTTTTTTGGCATGTGGTTTTTTGGTGTGTCTTTCAGTCCCGTCAATTAACTTTATCCCTGTTCCCCATCGACGACCAACACGAGGTAATTTCGCATGGACTCTCTCGCTTGAACAGATATATCGACATCCGATCGGCATTAACTTGCACGTGTCGCTACTTTACTAGATATCCAAGATTTGTTCAACGCTCAGATTGCGAGTGAGCATGTCAACTCTGGAGAGAGTGAGTCTTTTCCAATCCAGAGATGAGTCTGAAAGTGTCTGTTTTTCCATGGATTATTTAACGGCTTTTCCATAGCGTCACTCAGAAGGATTGATACGATGTCAAGGGCTTCGGCGTATGATTCATGATGCCGTGCTTTCGCTGACCAGGCGGCGTGGTTTCGGGTAGAGTGAAAAGGTGGAAGCCACGTGTCCCGCGCGTTATTGACCTGTCGGGCGGCGGCAGGTTGTCCCGGATCCACTGATAGGCCGCTTCGCGGGACGGGGGTTCAAAATCGAAGGGGGTGGCACCGGTCAGGAACGCGCGGATCTCCTCCACCGTCTGTCAACGTGGGCGGTACCATTTCAAAATCATTCTCCGATGATCCCAAAATCGCCGCCTTAAGGCTCATTTCTCATTGGACAAGACTTATTATTTTTTGATGGATGGCGAAGTGCAACAATACGGGTTTCTCTGATTTTGCGCGCTATGTTTGAAATGTTTTTGAGTTTGAAATTGAACGTCAAGTGGGTGGTCGTTTTTCTGATGGTGATCGGTCTGATCTCGCCGGGTTCCCATGCGGATGACATGGTGGGGAAGGCCTTTCGGGATTGCGCGGTTTGCCCCGAGATGGTCGTCGTTCCGCCGGGTTCATTCAAGATGGGCTCTAATGACAGTGATTATGATTATGATACTGAGCAACCGGTGCATAAAGTGACCCCAGCACATCCGTTGGCGGTGGGGAAGTATGAAATCACGTTTTCCCAATGGGATGCCTGCATGTCGGAGGGTGGATGTTCGCAGAACCCGTTCGATTTCTGGGGTCGTGGGAATCGTCCGGTGATCTTTGTCAATTGGAATGATGTACAGGAGTATGTGCGGTGGTTAGGGCGAAAGACGGGCCAGCGTTATCGATTATTGAGTGAGGCGGAATGGGAGTATGTGGCGCGGGCGGGCACGCAGACGGAATATCACACGGGCGACCGGATTACCACGGATCAGGCTAATTTCAAAGGGGATGTTTATCGCGAACAGACCGTTCCGGTGGGCCGTTTACCGGCCAATGATTTTGGGTTACACGATGTGCATGGCAACGTAACGGAGTGGGTGGAGGACTGTTACCATAAACGTTACGATGGCGCGCCAACGAACGGTAGTGCGTGGACTACTGGAGAGTGTCGCAACCGCGTGGTGCGCGGTGGCTCCTGGACCAACCTTCCGGAGGCCCTGCGTTCCGCCTATCGCTTCGGGTTTTCGGGCGGTCGGTACGGCAACCTTGGGTTCCGCGTGGCCCGGACGCTCACTCCGTGACTCTTCACTTCTTTACTTCGGGGGGGTCCAGGGGGCAAGGTCCTTGGCGAGTCATCTCGCGCGCGCCTTCTGGGTATCGAGAAATTGTGGGTTTTCTTTCGTATGGCCTGGGAGTTGCGGTTTCTGGATTTCAGGCGCTCTCAGCAGGCGCAAGCGGGACGATATCGGGCGTCCATAGTCTCCAACCCACGGCCACAAGCCAAGATTCGAGTGTGTCGCATTGCAGGGGGCATCACTGGGGGAGTGGCGTTCTTAACAGTGCCGAAGCATGAGGCACCGGCGGCGGGTTTGCCGGGCTGACAGCTGAAAGCCGCTCATTTCAAAATCGCCAGCACCTTGTCGGGGGTCAACTGGTGGAGGCAGTTTGTATGGCCAAGCGGACAATGTCGCTTGAAGCAGGGACGGCAGTCGAGATCCAGGCCCAGGCGATGCGAATTATCAGCCAGCGGCGGAGTGAACGTGTCCGAGGTCGACCCATAGATCGCGATGACGTGACCGCCGGTTGCCGCCGCGATATGCATCAGCCCCGAGTCATTGGTCACCACATGTCGGGCAAGCGAGATCAAATCGACGACGTCATCGAGTGCCGTATTGCCGACCAGATTGACGCAGCAGTGATTGCTGAGCATACCGATTTCTTGTGCGATCGGTGTTTCCTTGTGTGAACCCAATAACCACACCTGCCAGCCCTGTGCGGTCTTGGCTTTTGCCACCTCAGCAAAGTAAGCGGCAGGCCACTGCTTTGCCGGGCCATATTCCGCACCGGGACACAGCGCAACAATCGGCACCGTGGTATTCAAGCGGAATCGAGCCGACAATTGCCGTATTCGGTCCGGGTCAACCACCAGGCGGGGGAACGGCGGTTCCAGGGGCATCGTCGATTTGCTGGGTCGACCCAAAGAAACATAGCGTTGTACGTTAAGCGGCATCGCGACCTTGTCGAGCTTGCGGATATCATTGAGTAACCCGTATCGCTGCTCCCCTACAAATCCGGTGCGTTTCGGAATGCCCGCCAGCCAGGGAATCAACGCCGATTTGAATGATCCGGGCAATACAATGGCCTGATCGATGCCCCGGCGACGCAGCGACCGGGCTAATCGATAGCGCTCTTTCCAGTGAAACGAGCCGTGCCCCGCTGACAGGGTCATGACGGCATCTACTTCAGGCATTCGCCGCAGCAAGGGCGTGCTCCAGTCCGGCGCCACAACCGTCACATGGCTGCCGGGTGATTGCTGCTTGAGCGCCAGGTACAGACTCTGCGCCATCACGATGTCGCCAATCCAGGCAGGGCTGATAACGAGCACGCGTCTGTTTGATGTCGTTGTCATAGCAATAGTGGGCCAAACCGGATCTGATCAAGGGTCATGTGTCAGTCGTTACCGTGTGGTCCTCGACACGACAATGGCAACCGAGCGGACAACTAACGGATTGGACTAGTGCGAAGACTCAACGGGTTCTTTGAGGAGATAGATCGTGCCGCAGTAGGGACACACTTCGTGGCCACTTTCTTCGATGGGTAAATATACTTTCGGGTGGGAGTCCCACAAACGGGTACCGGGCAGGGGACAATGTAAAGGCAAATCAGCGGCCGTCACCTCAACGCGTCGGTGTGCATTGGGTTGATCGGTGTTTTTCTCCGAGGGTAGTGTGTTCATCGGTTCATGACTCGCGTTGGCGTTAAATATAGGTCAACCAGTCTTCATAGTCAGCAATTCGGCCGTGCACGACATCAAAAAAACGACGCTGGAGCTTTTCCGTAATCGGTCCACGCCTTCCGTTTCCAATTTGTCGGTTATCCAGTTCCCGGATAGGCGTCACCTCCGCGGCGGTCCCGGTGAAAAAGGCCTCATCACAAATATAGATTTCATCCCGGGTGATCCGTCGTTCTATCAACGCCAATCCCTCATCGGCAATCAGGCGAATAAGGGTCTTTCGAGTGATTCCATCCAGTGCGGAAGTCAGGTCCGGGGTATACACCACGCCCTCTTTGATGACAAACAGGTTTTCCCCGCTCCCTTCCATGACAAACCCGCTGGTATCCAGCAGCAGCGCTTCGTCATAACCCGTATCAAGTGCCTCCTGTAACGCCAGCATGGAGTTGATGTAGTGTCCATTTGCCTTGGCGCGACACATGCTGACGTTGACATGATGGCGGGTATAGGAAGATACCCGCACACGGATCCCCTGTTCCATATTCTCCTCGCCCAGATAAGCCCCCCACTCCCAGGCGGCCACCGACAGATGTGTCTCGAGGTTGTCAGCGCGAAGCCCCATGCCTTCCGAGCCATAAAAGGCCATCGGTCGCAGATAGGCGGATCGAAGCTGATTCTGTCGCAAGACATCGACTTGGGCACGGGAAATGGTTGCTGCATCGTAGGGGATTTTCATGCCCAGGATGTGGGCCGAGTTCAGCAGCCGCTGGGTATGTTCCGCCAAACGGAAAATTGCGGTGC
The DNA here is from genome assembly GCA_965214625.1 of Candidatus Poriferihabitaceae bacterium. GTDB lineage: Bacteria > Pseudomonadota > Gammaproteobacteria > Arenicellales > Poriferihabitantaceae. The sequence goes on from OZ243962.1 coordinate 1,693,101, forward strand.
CTTTGTCCGTTTCATAGGCCCGCACACCTTCAAAGACCCCCAGGCCATAGTGTAACGTATGTGTCAGCACGTGAATTTTGGCCTCTCGCCAGGGCACCATCACCCCATCCATCCATATTACGCCCTCTCGATTGCTGAAAGACATTGCATTGCTCCAAGATTGAACCGGCCATCAAGACACTAGATAATTCACATTGATTCTCATGTCAACCGAAAGTCTCGGCCCAGATCGACTTTATCGCTTCACGTGATGGTTGCAAGTCCTGCTGGTCCACCACGACGGGCGAGTCCATGAGCTTGAGATCCAGCGATCGCCGCAGATAGGTGCGATAGGTCTCCATAAGCGTGTCGCCCGTCGATTTTGAAATGATGCCACATTGGACCAGTACGCGCACCGAATCAGTCGTCGTTCTGGGGGCCACCAACTGGGGCATTTTATGGGCATCTCGTAAGACCCAGTATTGAATCAGGAATTCAATATCGACGATGCCGCCTTTGTCCAGCTTGATGTCGTACACCCGGTCGGTTGACTGGCAGTTGGCATCGATCATTTTCTGGCGCATCACGATCACGTCCTGTTTCAACTGATCCGGATCGCGTTGCAGGCAGAGTATCTCTGATCGCGCCTTCTCGAAATGTTCCATAAAGTGCGCATCCCCGACCACCGCCCGGGCGCGGACCAGGGCTTGATGTTCCCAGGTCCAGGCGCTTTTCAATTGATAGTCAATGAACCCCGCCAGGGAGGTCACCAGAATCCCGCTTTGACCGTTGGGTCGCAACCGCATATCCAGCTCATACAACCGGCCGGCATAGGTCCGCGTTGTTAACAGCCGGATCAACCGACGGGCAACGAGGCTGTAAAAATATTCTGCGTCGGATTTTTTGTGCGTGGTCTGCCGGTCTTGCTGCTCGAAACAAAGCACGATATCCAAATCCGAATGATAGCCCAGCTCCTGACTGGCGAATTTGCCGTAGGCAATCACACCGGCCCCAAATCCACGAATCTGTTGTTTGTTGCGGACAATGGTCACCGCATGGTCAAAAGCATGCTGCAACAGAATCTCGGCGAGTTGAGTCAGTGAAAAGTGGACATCTTCCACCTCAAGCAATTGAAGCACATCCGCAGCCGCTATCCGCAGCACATGGGCATGATGGAATTCTCGCAAGGCATTGAGTCTTTCCTCTTCCTCATCATCTTCAAATTGCAACAAATGATTGGTCAACTCGAACTGTAACTCAGAACGATGACGACAGGACGCGTCGGTAATCGGGTTGAGCAACTCGTCCAAAATAACCGGGTGCTGTCCGATGTACTGTGAAATCCATGGGCTGGCTGCGCAAAGATGCAACAGTTGTTTGAGCGCCAGCGGATTTTCGATCAGCAGACTGAGATAAACCGACCGACGGCCAATGGATTCCAGCACCCCGATGAAGGCACTGATCGCCCGCTCGGTATCCAGATGATTGGCGGCTTCCTTGATCGCGGACGGGATCAGGCGATCAATCCGCTCCCTGTCCTCGTTCGAAAAGGCCTGATAGAGGCGTCCTTCTGCAAACTGATGCAACAGCTTGAAGACCGGCCCGTGTCCGCCCTCCTCCCCGGCGGTTGTTTGTTTCTCGTCAGGCAAATACCGGCTCAATGCGTCCAGCCAATCACTTCTGAGCGCACTGGGTGCAGCCGACCTGCCGATTTCCTTGGAGACCGGGTCCTTGTTGGATTCGAGGATCATTTCGAATTTTTCCTGGACCACCGATCGATGACGATGCAGCGCCTTGAGATAGGATTCCCACTGATCAAATCCCATGCTCCATGCAAGCCGGAGCCGGTCGTCGTTCGCCTGTGGCAGCCGTTGTGTCTGCCTGTCCGACACCATTTGCAAACGATGTTCCGAGTTTCTCAAAAAGCGGTAGCTCTTTATCAGTTGATCCCTGTCTTGCGATTCAATGATCCCCAGATCAACCAGCACGGAGAAAGCCCGATATAAAGAGGGTGTTTGTAACAAGGCCTCCCGCCCACCACGAATGAGCTGATGGCTCTGCACCAGGAATTCAATTTCACGAATACCGCCCCAGCCCAGCTTGATATCATCTTCGATGCCTTTTTCCTTTAATTTCTGTTGAATCATCCGTTTTAATTCCCGGATGGCGTCGTAGACCCCAAAATCCAGATATTTTCGATAAACAAACGGGATCAGTTTTGCTATCAGTCGCGCCCCGGCCTGGCGGTTTCCCGCGACTACCCGGGCTTTAATCAAGGCATACCGTTCCCAACTGCGTCCTTGAATCTGGTAGTAACGGTCGATGGCAGGAAAAGACAGCACCAGCGGGCCACTGTTGCCGTTGGGACGTAATCGCATATCGGTCCTGAAAACAAAGCCATCCATGGTGATGGAATGCAATGCGTTGATCATTTTATGGCCCAGTCGGGTGAAAAATTCCTGATTGCTGAGTGACTTTTGGCGAGCCGCATCCCAAGGGGCGGTATCCCCCGGTTTCTCATAGGCAAAAATCAGATCAATATCGGAAGAGAAATTCAGCTCCCTGCCGCCCAGCTTGCCCAGCCCGAGCACGATCATCCGAACGTCATTCCCCTGGTTGTCCTGCGGTTTCCCAAATCGCTTGAACAACCACTTGGAATGAAAGTGCATCGCCTGCTCGATGCAGACATCAGCCAGAGTTGACACATCCTGCATGGTTTCTTCCAGTTCCGCAAATCCACTCAAATCCCGCCAGGCAATGCGGACCATCTCGCGCATGCGGATTTGACGCAACCGGGCATGCAGTTTTTCTTCGTCCTCCACCTCGGCCAGCCGGCGATCGACAGCGCGAGCAAGGTCATTGTCGCCATAGCGACGATCGACATCACCACTGTGGATCAGGTCAAAAAAAAGCCCCGGTTTTCGAATACAGCTGGTGGCAACAAAACTGCTCGCGGCCCAAAGCGCGGGCAATTCCGGACGTTGCTGGCAGTGCAGCACGAATGACTCCGGCCAATCACCCTGGACCGTCGACAGCGCATCTTGAAAACGCTGCCAAAGCATTTCGGATGAGGAACTCAGGCGCTGTGGAACCGAATGCAGCATCGCTCGGGGTTATATTGACCGTGTTGACGGGCCGCCCTGTGGCGGATTCACTGTCCGGATAAAGTCCATTGCACCGCCCGATCCCCGTTTGCCTGGCCCGGCTTGCGAAACGGTCCCTTTCCCGTGTGCGGACCACGGCCTTGCGTCGCTGGTCACTGTGTCGATATGTTGCACACAAACCCGGCTGGATGCGGGCGTTTTGTCGTCCTCACGGGTCGATTGCCAGTCGAATGGGGGCGGATTGTTTCGCATTTCAATCAGATTGAACAGTATTCCCGAATCATACCCCAACTGAACCAAATAGTCTGTCGCCTGCGTGTCGGTTTCAAAAGCCATGCGCTGTGCCATCACCTCGCACTCAACCGGTCGCCAACCAACGGGCGTGCTGAACCATGTCCCCGTGACCCGTGACGGGCAGTGAGATGACCGATTCGATCGCGCGGTACGCCCGCCAATGGCTTTTCTGTCTTGCGGCAGGTCCGCAATCCCCGGGTGATAGGGACAGACCCGCCGGGCAAGGCAAACGCATTGAGTTGAGGCGAATCACGCAGTGCAAAGGTATAATCAAGGTGATTACGATGGCTTTTGTGAACCGGCGCCTGCCCGGTATGATTCGCGAGTTGATGGCGTGTCGGGTCACCGTCGGTCGAAGGTTGTTTCCGGGCCGACCGATGGTCGGCCTGACCGAGGCGGTGTGCGCGCGGCGCGGACAGCCACACCGGATCAGGTTCCCCTGTCACCGGATGGGTTGCGCAATCGGCCAACAGGCCGATGCGCCAGCCATTCCGAGCCAAGGCGCCGGGTAAAATCAATTGACTTGATTTGTTTCATGGATTGCAAGCGTCCTACAATGTGTTCCACCAACAGAAAGTATATGCTCTCGTCGCAACCCTGTCATGGTTTAAGCCGATTACCGTTCAAGTGAAAATAACCGTTCATTCGAATATCAGCGACATCCCTGCCCGACAGTGGAATGGGCTGGTGCGCAATCACTATCCCTTTTTAAGCCACGAGGTACTCGCTGCGATGGAGTCTCATGGCTGTGTCGGGGAGCGCACGGGATGGTTTCCCAAACATCTGAGCTATGTCGAGAATGGGCGTTTGGTCGGTGCCATGCCGCTGTATGAGAAGCATAACTCATGGGGTGAATTTGTCTTCGACCATGCTTGGGCACAGGCCTATTATCATGCCGGGCTCGCGTATTTTCCCAAGCTGGTCAATGCCGTCCCGTTCACCCCCGCGACGGGGCAAAGAATATTGACTCATCCCGACAATAAAGCGCCTGTCATCAGCCGCCTCGTCAAGACGTTCAATTATCTGGCCGACAGTCAGCAATACAGTGGCGTCCACTGTCTTTTCCCCTCAGCCGAAGATTATGATCAGATGGACCAGCAGGGCGCGATTACACGAAATGACTGTCAATTTCATTGGTACAACCAGGGCTATGATAATTTTGACGCGTTTCTCTCGACGCTGAAATCAAAAAAGAGAAAAAATATCCGTCAGGAACGAAGAAAAGTCAGCGAGGCCGATATCAATATACGGCGTCTTGACGGACATGATGCCACCGAAAAAGACTGGATCGATTTTACCGGCCTGTATCACCGTATCTACCATCGCAAATACGGTGCCCCCGCATTTAATCACCATTATTTCATCGACATTGCGAAAAAAATCCCGTCACAGGTTCACCTGGTTTTGGCAGACGACGGCACTCGAAATCTGGCGGGCGCACTGATGTACAGTGATGACACAACATTGTATGGCCGGCATTGGGGGTGTGACCAATATGTAGACTGCCTGCATTTCGAATTGTGTTATTATCAGGGAATCGAGATGTGTATCGAAAACAAGTGGCACCGGTTTGACCCGGGTGCACAGGGAGAACACAAAGTGGCCCGTGGATTTGTTCCGACACCAACCCGTTCGTTGCACTGGATGGCCAACAGTCCCTTTTATGGATCGATCAAACAGTTCGCTGCCCATGAGAAAGCGGGCGTGCAACGTTATATTGATACGGTCATCCGTCACTCGCCCTATCAGGCGACCCGGACACCGAGATCCATCCATCAATGAGCTTCAGGGGTTCAATCCGGTCTCAATCCAAGGGCCCTTTCCCGTCCGTTTGACCCCGAGAGACAGCGACCTGTCGGTAAAACACCACAAGCCAAAATGACCGCCAGCATGACCGCGTTTGCCCGGGCAGACCATGAGAATGGTCGATTAATCTGGGAAGTCCGTAGCGTGAATCACCGTTATCTGGATATTCATCTGAAGCTGCCAGACACTCTCAAAGCGCTCGAGACCGTGTGTCGCGAACAAATCAAGCGTTACCTCAGTCGAGGGAGAATTGATGCCCAACTCAGGCTGAACAGGGGATTGATAGGCGATTACGAGGAGATGCTCGATGAGGACGTTGTCTCCGCAATGGCCCGAATCCGCGGCAAGATCCAGCGCCATATTCCCGATCTTGCCCCTCCTGGCTTGATCGAGGTGCTGCAATGGCCCGGGGTGGTCAGAGAACCGGTTCACCTTGATACCCGGTTGCATCAGCAGTCACTGGACCTGCTCAATACCGCTTTGGTGTCATTGGTTGGGCACCGTCGCAGGGAAGGACAACAGCTCGGGCAGCTTGTTTCGCGCCGTGTGGCCGCATGTCGTGCATTGCTTGAAGGGCTTTGGCGTGAGATTGACACGGTGGCCGCCCAGCTTGAACAGCAGTGGCGGGACCGGGCCAATGAACTGTGTCGCGAACTGGATGAGGCTCGATTGCACCAGGAAATTGCCTTGCTGATCGCAAAAAGTGATGTCCATGAAGAACTGGACAGAGTGCAGACCCACCTTGACGAAGTGGCGCAGGTGTTGACTGACCGCAAACCGGTGGGTCGCCGCCTTGATTTTTTGATGCAGGAGTTGCATCGGGAGGTGAATACCCTGGGCGCAAAATCGATCGATCAAAAAATGACCCACGCCACGGTTGAACTGAAGGTATTGATTGACCAGATGAGGGAACAGGTTCAGAATATCGAATGATTGCTGATTCGGGGCGGATAAGACGCCCTCAACGATGCACCGGTATCCGGGCCCAGTCCCTGGGTGATTCGCCAACGGTGGCGTGGCGCACGAGGCCATCGGGACCGGCGGCCGGATGTGGACACGAAAGACGGGCGAGACCGCGAGCCTTGGGTCGCAGCGGGCGACACACGGTGTCGAATACCACCGTCGAACCGGTCGCGCAAGCCACCGCCCCGACGGGCCTGGGAGCGAACAAGTTCGGCCTTGATGGGCCAGCGCAACGCCGGACAGCGATCTGGTTGAATTTGGCGGCGGACTCCCCAAATTGGTTAGATAAGCGAACAGTACGAATCCCAACAACGAATAAAGTCCGATGCCGATTCCGGGTATTTTGATCCTGTCCGCGCCTTCCGGTGCCGGCAAAACCAGTCTTGCACAGGCACTGGTTGACTCCCGGGCAGATGCAGAACTGACCATTTCTCACACCACTCGGCCGCAGCGACCCGGAGAGAAAAATGGGCAACATTATCATTTTGTGGATGAGCCGGCGTTCGGCAAAATGATCGAAACCAATCAGTTTATCGAGCACGCGACCGTTTACGGCCATTACTACGGAACGTCTGTCAAGTCAATCGAGGCACTGATTTTAAATGACAAGCATGCTATTCTGGATATAGACTGGCAAGGGGCCAGAAATGTACGACATTTTTTTCAGGCATCAAAATCTGTATTTATCATGCCGCCTTCACTCGATGCACTGGAACGCCGGCTCAGAGAACGGCGTCAGGATAGTGAGGAAGTGATTGCAAGACGCATGGGGAATGCACAAGACGAAATGAGCCATCGACACGAGTACAACACGATTATCGTGAACGATGACTTTGACATGGCGCTTGCCGAATTACAGGCGATTTTGGACAGTTTTAATCGCTGTCCCAACGCCACTTACTAACTGTTTCACATATTGAGGAAGTATCGATGGCACGTGTGACCGTGACAGATTGTCTGGAAAATGTCGACAATCGATTTCAACTGGTTCTGGTGGCGACCAAACGCGCCAGACAGCTGATTTTGGGCGCAGAACCCCTGGTTCCAGCAGAAAATGACAAACCAACGGTCATCGCACTGCGAGAAATTGCCGAGGGAAAAATAGGAGCGTCCATCCTCCAGGAAGAAATCACCCTCCCCGGTCTGGAGTTTGAAGAAAACGAAACGGGGAGCGAGTCGTTGGAACTAGCAGGGGAAAACGGTGATGGCGAGCAAGTTGCAGCTAGCCCAGCGGCTGAAGCAGAGCCTCAGTAACTACACATTCAGCAGTGCCGCTTCCGACCAGCAAGTCCTGATCGATGAACTGACCGGGAAGCTGGGGGCTTACCTCAGCCAAAGCGCCGTTGGCGACATTTACGAGGCGTATATTTTTGGTGCTGAAGCCCACAAAGGGCAAAAACGGCTCAGCGGGGAAGACTATATCTACCATCCCCTGGCGGTGGCCAGTCTATTGGCCGGGATGCGGATGGACAGCCGGACGATCATTGCCGCCATCTTGCACGATGTGTTGGAGGATACCCGTTTCACGCTAGATCAACTCGCCGAAAGATTCGGAGACGAGGTGGCGATGTTGGTGGATGGTGTAAGCAAGGTCAGTCAACTGGAACAAGAATCCAAGGAACATGCCGAGGCGGCTTCCTTTCGAAAAATGTTCATGGCCATGGCAAAAGACATCCGGGTCATCATCATCAAGCTCTCCGACCGGCTGCACAACATGCGGACACTGTCTTCGCTCAAGGAAGAAAAAAAGCGGCGCATATCGAAACAAACGCTGGAAATATACGCACCGATCGCCAATCGGTTGGGCATGCGGGAGCTGGCGCAGACACTGGAAGATTTGAGCCTTCAGAATCTCTATCCGAAACGCTATGCGGCGATTGAAAAAAAGATAAAAAGCGCAAAACGGGGGAGAAAGCCGGTCATTGAAGACATTTGCAATCATGTCAAACACCACTTGGACCAGGCCGGACTGGTTGCCGACGTCTACGGCCGAGAAAAAAATGTCTACAGCATTTATCACAAAATGCGAAAGAAAAAACTCCTGTTGAAAGACCTCCAGGATATCAATGCGATACGGATCATTACCCCCGTGAGGCATCAGTGTTATCAGGTGCTGGGCATCGTTCATCAAATCTACAAACCGAGGCCGGCCAGTTTCAAGGACTATATTGCACTGCCCAAGGTCAATGGCTACCAGTCGTTGCATACCGTGGTGTTCGGCCCGTTCGGTCAACCGGTTGAAGTGCAAATCCGCAGCCGATCAATGCATCAGACCGCCGAGAAGGGGGTGGCCTCTCACTGGCTTTACAAAACAGAAACGACCGGCGAACATGCACCGCATCAACTGGCCCAGCAGTGGTTGAGCGACTTTCTGGAGTCTCAGCAGCGCTCGGCAAATTCAGGCGAATTTCTTGACCACCTCAAGGCAGACCTGTTTCCCGATAAGGTGTTTGTTTTTACCCCCAAAGGAGATATCAAACGCCTCCCGAGAGGCGCCACGGCACTGGACTTCGCTTATTCCGTGCATTCGGCGATCGGCGACCATTGCTATGGCGCAAAAATCAATCAGATTACCGTCCCATTGCACGAGAAACTTCGAAATGGTGATCATATCGAGATTGTGACCGCTCGCAAGGCGCGCCCCGCGCCCTCATGGCTCAACTACGCCATTACCTCCAGGGCACGCTCTTCAATTCGCCATTATCTCAACCAACAAAAGACCAAAGAATCCGTCAGGTTGGGCAGAAAACTACTGAGGACAGCGCTGTATAACCAGGGCTATCGGAAGCTCCGCATACCCAGTGTCGACAAGGTGGGCTTGTTGAAACAGCTTGATCTGGATGACTGGAAGCAATTGCTCATTGAGATCGGTTTCGGCCAGCGTTCGCCAACACTGGTCGCCAAACAGCTCCTCGAAGCGGCCATCAGTACCGGACGCAACAAGGTGATGGACAAGGCGGAGCAAAAACCCGTCGCATTGACCATTGAAGGCACTGAAAGACTGCTTATTACCTATGCCACCTGTTGCTATCCGATCCCCGGAGACCACATTATCGGGATCACTGCCCGGGGAAAGGGGTTGATTGTTCACCAGTCACGATGCGGCAATTGTAAAAGCCTGCTCAGACATCCTGACAATTACGTCCATCTTGAGTGGGCTGATTCGACGCAAGGGAAATTCCAAGCCAGACTCAGGCTCGATACACTGAATGAACCCGGGGTGCTGGCGACAATCAGCAGTATTATCGCGCAACATGATTCGAATATAGGCAACCTGAGTGCCGACCCGAAACATGATCAGACATCGGACATATCGTTCGTGATGGACGTGAAAGACCGCACCCATCTTGCCAATATCATGCGCCAGTTGCATGCCCAAAAGGCCGTCATCAAACTGTACCGCGGATAAGCCATCGAAATGCACCAAGTGCTGTTTGTTTGTCTGGGCAATATCTGCCGTTCACCGATGGCGGAGGGCATTTTCCGTGCATTGGTGCAGCGAAAGGGCCTGGCAAACCAGTTTCATGTTGATTCGGCCGGCACGGGTGACTGGCACACTGGGTCGCCGCCGGATGAACGCGCGCAGCGGGTTGCCCGGCAGCGAGGCATTGACCTTTCAAGCTTGCGTGCCCGCAAGGTCTGTGTTGACGACATGCAACAATTTGACACCATTGTGGCCATGGATCGATCGAACTTGACGGCACTCACGACACTCGCCGGCACGGAATATGCCCATAAACTCCATCTGTTGCTGACATTCGCGCCTGAATTTGACACCGATGAGGTGCCGGACCCCTACTATGGCCGAGAAACGGGTTTTGACGAGGTGGCCGATATGATAGAGATTGCAAGCACACAACTCCTGAGACAGATTCGGTTGCCATCGGCATGTTAGCGCGTATTATCAGCCTTGATATTGATCTGACGCTCCAAAGGCTCACGCTCAATCACGACGGCCGTCGATTTAAGGACTATTTGATCTCGACGGCAGCTAACGGGCCTGGCGAACAGCAAGACAGTGGCTGTACGCCGCGAGGAAGACACTGTATACGGGCCAAGATAGGCGAGGGGCTACCCGTCAATTCGGTCTTGGTCGGGAGACGGCCTACCGGGGAAATCTATCGCCGGGGCTTGAAAGAAATCTATCCGGATCGCGATTGGATATTGACCCGTATTTTATGGCTCAGTGGCTGTGAGCCGGGCGTCAATCGATTAGGGAAGGTCGATACGATGCGACGTTATATCTACATTCACGGTGCACCGGATGATGTCGTGATGGGAAAACCCGGATCAAAGGGGTGCATCCGGATGCAAAATCAGGATCTGTTGGCACTGTTCTCCCAAGTGGCGGTTGGTACCAGGGTCGATATCCATGCCTGAAAGGTTACTCGGCCCCCTGATGGTTGATGTCGCCGGGCTGACATTAACGGAGGAGGAAAGGCAGTTTCTTCGGCAACCGGCGGTCGGTGGCGTGATTCTGTTTGCCCGGAACTACCATTCAAAGCCACAGATCGGTCAACTGGTCGAGCAAATCAGGATACTCAGAACGCCCTCTTTGTTGGTTGCCGTGGATCAGGAGGGGGGTCGGGTACAACGGTTTAAAGAGGGTTACCATCCCCTCCCCGCTTTGCATCAGTTCGGCCTGATGTATCATGAACATCCGCAAGAAGCTCGAAAGATGGCAAGACTGGCGGGGAAACTGATGGCCGCCGAGCTCATCGAAGTGGGCCTGGATTTTAGTTTTGCGCCGGTCTTGGATCGATACAGTGCGGGTGATCACGTCATTGGTGACCGGGCATTCCACGAGGATGTAACCATCATTGTCGCATTAGCCGCCGAGTACATCGCGGGGATGAACAGCATGGGGATGCAGGCCACCGGCAAGCATTTTCCGGGGCACGGCGGGGTACAGGGCGACTCGCATTTCATGAAACCCGTGGATGCGCGCACATGGGATGAGCTGCAGCACAGCGATCTTATCCCGTTCGGGCAGCTGGCGGACCGGCTTGGAGGGATCATGACGGCGCATGTCCATTATCCGGCCATAGACCCGCAAACGGTGACATTTTCATCATTTTGGATCCATGAGGTGTTACGGCACAAAATGGGATTCGACGGTGTGGTGTTTAGTGATGACCTGTCAATGGGCGGCGCACTGGATGCCGGCGACCCCGTTGACCGGGTCGAGCGGGCCCTGGAGGCCGGTTGCGACATGGCCCTCATTTGTAACGACCCGCAGTCAGCCCGATGGGTTAGCCGCCGGATGGCCGGACAAAATACAAATCAAGCCCGATTGCAGCGCATGCGGCCCCGGGCGGTTCGCTGGCCCGCACAGGAGGAAATCATGGCCATGCGACAGACCTTGGCAAGGCTGCCCTAGGCGGGATTCCACCACCACAATGGGTGCGATGGCCATGACTTGATTCGGCAGTGTTTGCGCTAAGGGAACGGCCAGATTCAACGGAGCGACGGTGCCCCCTCGCGGGTTTGCAAGGGTTTTTTATACCATTTCTCCGCCATATCCTCATAGATCAACAGCAAGGAGGGCAGTAAAAATAAAATCAATAAGGTTGCAAAACCCAGTCCAAAAGCCAGACTTGTTGCCATCGGGATCAAAAACTGCGCTTGCAAGGACGTCTCAAACAGGAGCGGCGTCAATCCGCCAATTGTCGTCAAAGAGGTTAACAGGACGGCTCGAAAACGCCGGCAGGCCGCTTCTTTGACCGCAGGGGAAACGGCAACACCCTGCTGTCGAAGCTGTTTATAAAAGACGACCAGGATAATCGAGTCATTGACAACGATACCGGACAAACCGAAGAAACCAAACAGGGACAGCAACGTGATGCTCTGTTGCATCATCACATGTCCCCAAACGGCCCCAATCAAGCCAAACGGGATAATGAACATGACGATCAGTGGCCATCCGTAGGAACCAAACACCCATGACAACACCAAGTAGATCAAGGCCAGTGCCAGGATCATGCCGACCTGCATATCGCCCAGCGTCTCCTCTTGGTCTGCCTGGCGCCCTTCAAAGGAAAACCCGACGCCCATCTGTCGTGCCAATTCCGGCAACACGGTGCGTTCAAGGTTGGTCCTGATCTCATTGGCATTGTTGACCGTCGGGTCGACATTTCCGACCACGGTGACCGCCAGTTTGCCATTCGAATGGCGTATCGAATTAAAACCCCTCTCGACCTGAACATCGGCCAGATTGCTGATCGTCTCAGACCGGCCGCTTGGCAAAACAATGCTCAATGTATCGAGACTTGCGATGAGGTCTCTTTCGTGTTCGGGCAATTGCACGGTGACATCAACATCGTCGTAGCCGTCGGATATCTCTTGGACCGTATAGCCGTCATAGGCGGCCCGAAGCTGACGGGACAGATTGTCGACACTCACGCCTAGCGCCTGCGCGGTCGGTGTTAATTTGAGTACCATTTGCTCCCGGCCATACGGGGCATCATCAGTGATCCCTGATACGCCGGGTATGTTTCGTAACACCTGTTGCAATTGCTCGGAGGCCACTTTGACCTGTTGAATACGCTCACCGGTGATACGGATGTCGATATCATTACCCGGTGGCCCGGCTCTGGGCTCGACCACGACAAAATTTTCTCTTCCGGGAACAGGCGGCAGTTTTTGCTTCAATGCTTTGATGATTTCACGATTTCTTGTATTGCGTTGATCAGGGTCAACCAGTTCAACCCGTACGGACCCGAATTGGTCGCCCGTTTCACGTCCCGCATTTTGTCCTTCAACTGTCCCGTGCCGAGTCACCACGAGATCGATGAAACTTTCACCGATCTCTTTCTCGACCTGATAAAGGGTCTTTTCCACCTCGGCAAGATATTGTTTGACCCGGGCGGCAGAGGTGCCGGACACGAAACCGACATTGGCATATATTCGGTCGGCTTCGGCGGTGGGGAAAAACTGGAACGCCAATCGCCCACTCACGACCCAGCCCACGGTTATCACCAGTAACGCAATGGAAACGGCCACCGTGCTCCAGCGAAACGACAGCGCTCCCTCCAAGGCCGGCCGGAACACCTTCTCTCGAAAACCCGTGAAGCCCGCATCGAGCTTGTGGCGCAGAGGACTTTGCGAGTGCGGTTTCATTTTCCGAAAGGACTGTGTCAGATGGCCCGGCATGATCAAGAAACATTCAACCAGTGAGGCCAAAATGATGCAGATCACAACAATCGGTATTTCCTTCATGATGCTGCCGATGTTTCCACCAATCAGCAGGAGAGGCAAAAAGGCAGCGATGGTGGTCAGTGAGGATGAAAATACGGGCCCTCGCATTCTCAATGCGGCATCCCGGCCCGAATAAATACGGGCTTCACCACGCTCATACTGGGCCATGGCATCTTCACCGACCACAATGGCATCATCAACGATGATTCCCAGTCCCATAATCAAGGCGAACAGGCTGACCATGTTAATTGAACCGCCAGCGAGATAAAGAATGGCGAGTGAGGCCATAAATGAAACGGGTATTCCAACGGCAATCCACCAGGCAACCCGTGCGTTTATAAAGAAAAAAAGAATGAGAATGACGAGCAGCAATCCCCCCAGTCCATTTTTAACCAGCAAGTCGATCCGTCCTTTGAGCAGTTGCCACTGCTCGTTGAATGGCGTGATCTCCACCCCGGCCGGGAGTTGATTGCGAGCCTGTTCAATCCATTGATGAAAGATGCCCGCAGCCTTGAGGCTGTCACTGTTTTCGGATCGATTCAAGGATAATTCAACCGCCGGTTTTCCTCGAAGATAAATGGACACCTGGTCTTGTTTCGGTTTCTTTGCTATCTTTGCGATGTCACCCAAAGCCAGTAAACGCCCCTGATCGGTGACAACGGGGAGCGATTCAAACGCGAGGTCACTGTCCCTTCTCTCGCGAAACCGCAGTTGGCGGGACGTTTCCGACCGCCCGATCACGCCAACCGGAAGATCGACGGATCGGGTTGCAATGTTTCTTCCGATGGCGTCAATCGACAACCCAAGTTCACGCAATCGACCGGAGGCGATTTCGATTGAAATCTCCTCTTCAGGCAACCCGGCGATAAAAATTTTGGCAATCCCCCGATCAAGCAACTCCCGTTCAAACCGATTAACCAGGCCTCTCAGTTCATTGATGTCCTGCGGTCCGGTGATCAACAGCTTGGCGACCCCTTCATAACGCGTTGCCTTTGTCACCACGGGATTTTCCGCCCCATCGGGCAGGTTGCGAACCTGGTCAACCTGCTGTCTGACTTGATCAATCGCTAATCCCATATCGGTTTTTTCTTCAAACTCAAGCGTGATGGATGCAACGCCTTCAGACGAAGTCGAGGTCATCTGTTTGATGAAATCCACATCCTGAAGCGTTTGCTCCAGCGGGATAGTGATCAGTGTTTCAACATCATCGGCGCTGGCACCACTCCAGGCAACCCTCACGCTGACATAATCAATATTGAAACTCGGTAAAAACTGGGTGTTGAGTTGTCGCAATCCCCACAATCCGGCCAGCAGCATCATGGCCATTAGCAAGTTGGCCGCAACAGGATGCTGGCTGAACATATCAGTCAGACCCCTGTTCGGTTCGGCAGTCATGTTGCTTGGCTACCTCGCAGCATGCTGACCGTCAACCGCCAGCCCTTCCACTGCTTGGGGCAGCCGCGAAATCAATATTTTGTCGTCGGGTTGAAAGGTGCTCCCAACCAGAATCAGTTGCTGTTCGCCATCTTCGGTCCGGGTATACCCGAGACGCTCGACGGCTTTTCCTTCGAGGACGCCCGCCTTAATCAAATAGACCCGGCCTCGTCCATATATCGCATCCACAGGCACCACGACCACATTGTGCAACGTCGGCAGCTGTACCACTATCTCGAGTGTCCTGCCCAGTTGGATGGTTGGTACAGGGGGCAGCTTGAAAAAGCCATCCACGCCGCCTTGACCTTGTGAGACACTGGCAGAAAGCCGATCCAGCTCAATCTGCACGCTTTGTCCAGCAATCAGGGTCGTGGCTTGTATGCTCCCGGGTTTTCCCAGATTTGATTGAATAATGGCAAGATAGCGATTGGGAATCTGGGCGCGGATTTCAAGATCCTGCTCATCGTACATTTGAAACAGTTGACTGCCCCGGTTGACGCGGTCGCCCTTCGACACGCTGACGGAACGAATACGACCGCTGAAAGGGGCGGTAACAAGGGTTCGTTGCTGATCCATCCGGTCTCTTTTCAAACCCACCTTGGCCCGGGTGAGACGGGCCTCGAACTGCTGTTGTCGGGGGGCAAATTCTGCGATTGACCGTTGCCGTTGGCTGATTGACAGCAGTTGCTGTTGCTCGGACCGAAGCGCGTTATCCAATGTTGCTTCGGAACCGGCCTGGCTGTTCGCCAGACGCTCCGCTCTTTTGACCGCTTTTCGGGACAAATTCAGCAGTGACCGTTCTTGTTCCACGGCGGCCTGATCGTATTGGTGTTTGATTTTGTTGTCTTCGATCAATGCGATGATTTCCGCGATTTCAGCTTGTCTTTGTTCGATAGCCAGAACAATATCGCTGTCATCCATCACAAGAAGGCGCTGTCCTTGGGCAACGGTATCTCCCTCGGACACGGATACCTCCATGACATCCGCTTCGACGGCGGCGGTTAAATTGGCGAGTCCGGGAGCCTCGATCTGACCGAAAAGCGTGAGACTTGGCGAGGCGGAAACATACGTTACTTGTTGCATCTTCACAACCGGAATCTGTGGCGTGATGCTCAACGGTAGGGGAGGTTCATTGCTCGAGTTGAGGTACTGAAAGACAGACACCGAGCCGACCAGCACTAAAATTGGCAGGATAACTTTCAAGAAACGCATTTTCCTTTTTCTGGATTACAATGTGTGTCAGTGTGAATCATACATCACCGAGTGCTGCAGGCGGTACTGTGTGCCTGACACGATCGTAAGGGACCGACGCTAACCCGGCGAAGTCAGTTATAATATTTCGCGGCCCTCACAACGCAAGCCCAAATCACATTCAAGTTCAACCCGATTCGCGGAAAGATGAATATTCAGGATTATTTGTCTCGTTATGCCAACCACCGCCAATTAACCCTGGTCGGTCCGCTGACCGAGACGGTGTTGCAGTATGAAGAACCCGTGATTTTTGTCGATGGTGGCGCACGTTTTCGTGAAAAAAATCAGGGGGTGACCGTCGGCGATGGCGATTCTTATGGCGGCCCTCTCGACCAGCGACTCAACCCACACAAGGATTTCTCGGATCTTGCCTATGTGTTGAGACAGGTTCCCGCACACTTTACCCGATTCCGGCTGCATGGATTCTTGGGGGGTCGCAGAGATCACGAACTGTTTAATCTGGGTGAAACAAACCACTTATTATGCACCCGGGAACAGCCAACGACCCTGTCCTTTGGCAGCGGTATTTTGGGGTTTTCAAAGGGGTCCTGGCAGCTTGATATTGCCGATCTGTTCAGTATCGCGGTGTTACGGCCGACGCGGGTCCGGCTGACCGGCGACTGCCTCTATCAGTGTGCCGACTGGACTCAGTTTGAACCGTTGAGTTCCCTCGGCTTGAGCAACCGCGGGTTTGGTGCTGTCCAGCTGGAATGTGACGGCCCGGTTTTTGTCTTGTTTGATGGACATGCCCGGCATCAAGCATCGCATAACACTTAAGTCGCTCACTCATGTCCGATTTATTTGATTTTCAGGCAAAATCGACCCAATTTGCGGTCATGGGGAATCCGATAAAACACAGCCAATCACCTTTCATTCACCGGTTGTTTGCGAAACAGTGCCGAATCAACATGACCTATGATCGCATTCAGGTCGATCTTGGGGGGTTTGATCAGGCAGTCAGTCATTTTGCAGCCCATGGGGGGGGCGGACTCAATGTGACCGTCCCGTTCAAAATAGAAGCCTGGCAGCTGTGTCGTCGGAAGCGGAACCGACTCAGCGAACGGGCAGCGCGGGCCCAATCGGTAAACACGCTGAAAATACAACAAGATGGTACGTTGTTCGGCGATAATACGGATGGTGTTGGCCTTATCAGGGATATCGAGCGGAATATCGACCATTCGATCCGTGACAAACAAGTGCTCATCATTGGGGCGGGGGGTGCCGTAAGGGGTATCGTGGGCCCCTTGCTTGAGCGGCAACCGGTTCAGCTTACCATTGCCAATCGCACTGCGGAAAAAAGTCACCGACTGGCCCAGTATTTCGGGGACAATGTGTCCGGCTGTGGTCTGGACAAGACGGACCATGCAGGCTATGACTTGGTCATCAATGGTTCCGCAGCCAGTCTGAGTGAAACGCTGCCGGCGATTCATTCGCATTGCATTCGTTCCCATACCGTGGTGTACGACATGATGTATGGGGCACAACCGACCGTTTTCATGAAGTGGGCACTCTGTGCAGGGGCCAAAAGTGCGCATGATGGTCTCGGCATGTTGGTTGAACAGGCTGGCGAGTCTTTTTTTGTCTGGCATCAACGTCGGCCGGATACGCGTACCGTGATCGAGACGTTACGCGCGGGCAATGCAAAGCCGAGACAATGACGCAAGACTCCGATGGCATCAGGGTCGGTGTAAGACAACCGTCACCCGACACGGACACGGCTGAATCATGCGGGCGGCAATCGAGCGCCGACGATGAGGGAAAATCCCGACATGGTGTCGAGTTGCGTTCAGTGCCCAGAAACCCGCATTGCCTTGAGACGCGACTGACAGCAGCACGACGACTGTGCCGTGATCGGGTGTCCCTGGCTCCGCTTCCCAAAGGCGCGGATCGTCTTGTGCCCAAGTCCAAAAGCGGATGACTTTCGTTCGCTTGACTTCATCAGGGAGACGGCGGGAGAATCCAACGCCTTCGATGTGGGTTGCCAATAGCCAGAGGGCCTGGGATTGGCCTCAAACTTGGGCGTCAGGTGAGGTAGAGTTGTCCAGCAGAATGATTTACTATCGCCAGTAATTCGATGGTGCCAACATTTCATTTTCCCGAATAAAAAAACGAACCTGTTAATCATGAAAGCAATGATCTTGGCTGCGGGCAGGGGAACAAGAATTCGACCGTTGACCTACGAATTGCCGAAGCCGATGATCCCCGTGCTGGGAAAACCCGTCATCGAATATTTGGTCGAACAACTGGCACGTTATGGCTTTAATGATGTCATGATCAATGTCAGTCATTTGCCCGAAACAATCGAAACCTATTTCGGCGATGGGAGACGTTGGGGAATCAATATCGGCTATTCCTTTGAAGGGCATGTTGAAAATGGGCAATTGATCGGAGAACCACTGGGTTCGGCGGGCGGAATCAAGCGGATCCAGGAATTCGGCGGTTTCTTCGATGATACGTTTCTGGTGGTTTGCGGCGATGCGATCATTGATTTGGATTTGACCAATGCCGTCAGAAAACATTGGCAGTCCGGCGCGATAGCCAGTATCGTCGTCAAACGAGTACCCAGGGAAAAGGTGTCAAGTTACGGTGTTGTAACATGCGATCAATCCGGGAGGGTTGTTTCTTTTCAGGAAAAGCCATCCGTGGCCGATGCCGAATCCACCTTGGTGAATACCGGAATCTACTTGTTTGAACCCGGGGTGATCGACCATATCCCAAAAGACAGGGTCTATGATATTGGGGCAGACCTGCTGCCTTTTTTGATCGATCAGAACATCGCATTCAATGCGATTGATAGCCCGTTCAACTGGCTGGACATTGGGCAATTGAGCGACTATTGGCAGATAAACCAGCAATTGATGAGAGGGTTGTTAAAAGGAATGACCATGCCAGGTGTCGAGGTGATGCCTCAAATATGGGCCGGATTGAATGTCAATGTCGATTGGGAGGAAGTCTTGATTGAAGGGCCGGTTTATATTGGTGCAAATTCGAGAATCGAAGCGGGCTGTGAAATTTACGGGCCCACTTGGATATCACATGGCTGTTATCTGGAGGGAGGGGCCAAAGTGAATCGAAGCATGTTGTTTGAACATACGTTGATGAGAAAACATGGAACGGTTTTTGAATCGGTGGTTTTCGGACGTCATTGTATTAACAAAGATGGTGCGCCAGTAGCCGGTATTGGCAGTGGCCTGGACTGGGTTGGAGATGCGCGAGGCAAGGACTTGAAACCAGATAACTTGTCACAGTAGCAGACGGGTTTTTCGGCTGTCCGGGATGGAAATTTGCGATATAATCAGGCGCCTCGGAATGTCTGGAGAAAAGTGACCCATGCCGTTGTACGAGTATCAATGCACCGCCTGTGATCACAGGTTAGAGGCGCTACAGAAAATGACGGATCAACCGTTGGAACGTTGCCCGAATTGTCACGAGACGAGGTTAAAGAAATTGATTTCGGCGGCCGCTTTTCGATTGAAGGGGACCGGTTGGTATGAGACGGATTTCAAACAAAGTGGCAAAAAACCCGACCAGAAAAACCCGACCGGTGAGGCAGATTCCAATGAGAAAAACACTGCCACATCGTCAGTGAAAACGGATAAAAAAGCCGATTCTGCCACACCGGCATCCACGGCATAAGTTTGGCTTGGCCCGAATCGTCGGCCACCCTTCTCACACAATACACAACTTCAATTTCAATAAGACTATTAATGCGTACCCACCTATGCGGGCAGATCACCACGGTTGAGATTGGTCAGAGTGTGACCTTGTCGGGATGGGTGTCAAGCCGACGGGATCATGGTGGTATCATTTTTATTGATCTAAGAGATCGATCAGGTCAGATTCAGGTCGTGGCGGATCCTGAAATGACATCATCGTTTGTGCATGTCGAAGCGGTACGCAATGAATTCGTTCTGCGTGTCACGGGACGGGTTCAAGCACGGCCTGAAGGGACGGTTAATGAAAGCTCACCGACCGGTGAAATAGAAATCGTTGCAAACCAAATTGATCTGCTGAATCAAGCCAAACCGTTGCCTTTTCAGCTGGAGGAACAGGAAATCGGCGAACAGACCCGGTTGAAGTATCGTTTTCTCGATCTAAGAAGACCGGCAATGCAGGACCTGCTGCGACTACGGCACAAAGTGATCTCAAGGTTGAGAGCGTTTCTCAATGAACAGGAGTTTATTGATATTGAGACACCGATGCTCACCCGGTCTACACCCGAAGGCGCACGGGACTATCTCGTCCCAAGCCGAACGCACCCGGGCGCATTTTTCGCATTACCACAGTCGCCGCAATTGTTTAAACAATTACTGATGGTTGCCGGATTCGAACGCTATTACCAGATTGCCCGGTGTTTCCGCGACGAGGATCTGCGAGCCGACAGACAACCTGAATTTACCCAACTGGATGTGGAAATGTCGTTTGTGGATGAATTCGAGGTGATGAACCTCATGGAAGAGATGGTGCGATATCTGTTTAAAAGCATTTTGAATATCGATCTTGTGCATCCTGTCCCAAGGATGACTTATGCAGAGGCCGTATCGCGCTTTGGAATCGACAGGCCGGACTTGCGAATCCCGCTCGAATTGACTGAATTGACCGATGTCATGCGTGACGTCGAATTCAAGGTGTTTTCTGGGCCGGCTCAAGATCCATCAGGCAGAGTGGTGGCGATGCGTATACCCGACGGAAATAGATTATCGCGCGCACAGATTGACCAGTACACGGAGCAGGTGAAACAACTTGGCGCCAAGGGCTTGGCCTATATCAAGGTGCACCAAATCTCGGGAGCGAGAGAAGGGCTGCATTCACCTATTCTCAAGTTTTTATCGGACAGTGTGTTGGATCAAATCCTGATACGAACACGGGCGGTGCCCGGAGATCTGATCGTTTTCGGGGCTGACAAGGCGACCATTGTTAACCATGCCATGGGAGTGCTAAGAATACAGATAGGACACGATCTTCAGCTAGTGGACGATGGCTGGGAGTTGCTTTGGGTGACGGATTTCCCGCTTGTCGAGTGGAGTGAGGAAAACAGACGTTGGCAGGCCTTGCACCATCCATTTACATCCCCCAAACCAGAACAAGTTGATTTGCTGGACAAGGATCCGGGACGTGTTTTGTCCAGGGCGTATGACTTGATTCTCAACGGGACTGAAATAGGCGGAGGCTCTATTCGTATCCACAAGGACGAGCTCCAGCGGAAAATTTTTCAGGTGCTCGGTATTGGTGAGCGAGAAGCCGCCGAAAAATTCGGTTTCCTGTTAGAGGCATTGAACTATGGTGCGCCACCTCACGGCGGCATCGCATTTGGAGTGGATCGCATGGTAGCCATGATGGGGGGGGTTGAGTCCATTCGGGATGTGATCGCCTTTCCCAAGACCCAAAAGGCTTCTTGTCTTTTGACCGAGGCACCCAATCGGGTCAGTGATTTACAGTTGAGAGACCTCGGGTTGCAGCTTAAATCAGCATGATCCTCACCGGTTCTGGCAGGCTTGTCGGGGTAGCTTGTTGCGCTATTCATCGCATGGATTTACTGGGCCGTGTGGTCAGATCAACGGATGAGGGCGCCACTAGGTTCGGTCGAATGCTATGATTAGGGTGATTCGTTTAGTTGGAGGGCAAGATGGCAGGTCATAGCAAGTGGGCCAATATCAAATTCCGAAAAGCGGCACAGGACGCCAAACGGGGGAAAATTTTTACCAAGCTGATCAAAGAAATCACTGTTTCAGCCAAATTGGGCGGCAGTGAGATAGAGGCCAACCCGAGACTGAGAACCGCAGTGGAAAAAGCACTCGCTGCGAACATGACCCGAGACACGATAGACCGGGCCGTGAATCGGGGTGCAGGGCAATTGGATGGCGACGATATCATCGAAATTCGTTACGAGGGTTATGGGCCGAATGGGGTTGCCGTTTTGGTTGACTGTGCCACAGACAACCGAAATCGCACTGTCAGTGAAGTCCGTCACGCTTTCTCTAAGTATGGCGGGAATCTTGGAACATCCGGGTCGGTTGCCTATTTGTTCAATAAGGTCGGCTCGATTATTTTTTCAGATATTCAAAGTGAAGAGCATATTATGGATGTTGCCCTTGAGGCCGGTGCTGAAGATGTGGAGAGCAATGACAGTATCGTTGAAGTGGTAACATCACCTAAAAATTTTCATCAAGTCGAGCGATTTTTCAAAGAGGCCGGTTTGGCTCCCGATATGGCCGAATTGATTGAACGTCCGGTCATCGAAACGGAATTATTGACACAAGAGGATGCTGATAAAGTAATGAAACTAATAGATACATTGGAAGAACTTGACGATGTTCAAAATGTGTTTACCAATGCCAACTTCATTGGGGTGGCGTAATGCGGGTATTGGGAGTTGATCCTGGCTCCCGCATTACCGGTCTTGGCATGGTCGCCTTGGAGGATGGGTCGCTCCGTTGTCTTGGTCACCAACGAATCCGAATGGGCAGCGAACCCTTGCCCATCAGATTGGGCAGGATATTTCAGGATGTTCAGCAAGTCATCACACGGTTTAGGCCGGATGCCGTTGCCGTGGAGCAAGTGTTTATTTCGAATAATGCCCGCTCAGCGTTGATACTCGGGCAGGCGCGCGGCAGTGCGGTTTGTGCGGCTGTTAACGCAAACTTGCCTGTATTTGAATACAGTGCGTTGCAAATCAAGAAATCGGTGGTTGGCACAGGCAGTGCTAGAAAAGAGCAGGTTCAGCACATGATTCGAGTGTTATTGGGGCTGACAGAAACCCCGGACACGGACGAAGCGGATGCATTGGCCTGTGCTATTTGCCATATACATTCACAGCAAGTGGAACGCAAACTAAAACACAGTTTTTGATGAAAGTCGATCAGACCACGGCCACATGGCCTTAGAAAAATAACGATTATCCCGTAAACTCTTTTTTTCAGAATCTGTCAAACGGGTAACTGTCAACAGCAGGCCAAATAGCGAAAAGAAAACTCAGCATGATCGGCTTCCTGAAAGGAAAATTGTTGCAAAAGCATCCCCCGTTTCTGTTGTTGGACGTTCAGGGTGTTGGCTATGAAATTGAATCTCCAATGACCACATTCTATGCTTTGCCCGATGTGCCGTCTGAAATTTCCTTGTTTGTGCATCTGGTAGTGCGCGAGGACGCGCATCGGTTATACGGGTTTTCTGATCAGATGCAAAGAGAGTTGTTCAGACGTTTTCTTAAACTGAATGGTATTGGTCCGAAGATCGGTTTGGCCATACTGTCGACTTTCAATGCCAACGAAGTCATCGCATGTATACATCGGGAAGATGTGGTTCAACTGACCGGGGTTCCCGGGATTGGAAAAAAATCTGCTGAGCGGATGATTATTGAAATGCGAGATGGTATTGCAACACTTGGCAAAGCATTGGGACAGACTAATCATAAAGCAGATATTGAAGTGAATCAGAGACCCGTTCAAGATGCAGTGGAAGCACTGATTTCTTTAGGATACAAACCGACCGACGCAAACAAAGCGGTACGTGCGGTAGAATCGGACAGTAATCAACTTGATGAGTTAATTCGCAATGCGCTACAGCACTTGACCAGAAGATGAGCGAGCAAAATCCTCTGCTGTCTCCTGATCCAGATATAGATTCCCCGCAAGAGAAGCGACTAGACCGAAGTTTACGGCCTGTCAAACTCGATGAGTTTGTTGGCCAAACAAAAACCCGTAAGCAGCTCGAGATTTTTATCAAGGCAGCGAGACAGCGTCAAGAAGCGTTGGATCATGTGCTTGTTTTTGGTCCGCCGGGTCTCGGAAAAACGACGTTGGCTAATATTTTAGCAATAGAAATGAAGGCAAAGATCCGACAAACATCGGGCCCGGTGTTGGAGAAAGCGGGTGACTTGGCGGCACTGCTGACCAATTTGGAAGCGAAAGATGTACTGTTTATCGATGAGATTCATCGGATGAATCCTGCGATAGAAGAGATACTGTATCCTGCAATGGAGGATTATCAGTTGGACATCATGATTGGTGAAGGACCTGCTGCACGATCGATCAAACTGAATTTGCCGCCTTTTACACTGGTCGGGTCAACAACGCGCGCTGGACTGCTGACATCGCCTTTAAGAGACCGATTTGGTATTGTTCAGCGACTACAGTTCTATAGCATGACTGAACTCACGCAAATTATAATGCGCTCGGCCAATTTGCTCGATGTCGAATTTGAAGAAGAAGGTGTTCGAGCAATTGCCGCAAGATCCAGAGGCACACCGAGAATTGCGAATCGGTTGCTGAGGAGGGTGCGAGATTATGCTCAAGTCAAGAGCGATGGGACGCTGACGGTGGATATTGCCAATCAGGCATTAGACATGTTGGAGGTCGATAGCGCGGGGTTAGACCTGCTTGATCGGAATCTGTTATCGGCTATTATGTATAAGTTCGATGGCGGTCCGGTAGGGATTGACAGCATTGCCGCCGCAGTGGGTGAAGAACGGGGAACAATCGAAGATGTGGTCGAGCCGTATCTGATCCAGCAAGGCTACTTGATGCGAACTGCGAGAGGTCGTGTTGTCACTCAAACTGCGTGGAAACATCTCAATCTGGAACCAACCAAGGGCACAGTCATTCATCAGCAGGAACTGGTGCCGGATGACGTTAATTGAAATCAAGTTCCTTGATCTTTGACGGTATAAGCATAAATTGATTCCAAAAACGGAAAAAGATGGGAATAGTGTGCCTGTTTTCTCAATCGAGTTGCCAGTAAATTATGAAGATACCGATGCGGGTGGAGTTGTCTACTATGGCAATTACTTGGCATATATGGAACGTGTGCGTAACGCCTGTCTTCGTGAATTGGGCTATCCCTTACACATACTAGCTGAGCAATACGCAATCTGTTTTGTTGTGACAGATGCAAGATTAAAATACCATGCCCCAGCAAGACTTGATGATGTGATAAAGGTGACACTCCGTGTTATCAAGCAAGGCGGCGCAAGCGTGTTGTTCGAACACGTGGTGTGGCGAGGCCAGACGAGACTCGTCGAGGCTGAAATCAAGCTCGCAGTCGTCAATAGCCGTTCATTTCGGCCCTGTCGTGTGCCCGATTTTCTTAACCGTGGTTTTGCACGATGGTCAGTTCATGCTAGCTGACACAGAATATCAAGATAACGATACTGTTACTGAAGGTTACCTCTGAATCATGTTTGCAGAAGCTTCGCTCCATCAGGGTCTCTCTATTTTGCCATTGATACTTGGTGCGAGCATCCCCGTTCAGCTAGTCATGTTGATGTTGTTGCTGGCATCCGTGATTACTTGGTACATGATCGATAGAAAAAGGACCAGTTATAAGCGACTGAACAGGACCGCAGATAAGTTCGAAGAGCAGTTTTGGTCAGGCGGGGAAATGAGGAAAATTTTTCACGATTGGAATGGCGAGCAAAAATCTGAGGGAATCGCGAATATTTTTCTGGCAGGGTATAGTGAATACAATCGGCTGGCCCAAAAGAGCAATATCGATAGAGGTGATTTGGTTGATGGAGTAAACCGTTCCATGCGAGTAGCACTCAGCCGTGAAGTTGATCACCTTGAGACACATCTTTCATTTCT
The DNA here is from genome assembly GCA_965214625.1 of Candidatus Poriferihabitaceae bacterium. Classification (GTDB taxonomy): domain Bacteria; phylum Pseudomonadota; class Gammaproteobacteria; order Arenicellales; family Poriferihabitantaceae. The sequence goes on from OZ243962.1 coordinate 1,718,707, forward strand.
GGCTACGGTAGGCTCTACAAGTCCCTATGTCGGTCTTTTTGGTACCGTATGGGGGATCATGAATTCGTTTCAGTCTCTTGGTACGATGCAGACCGTGACGATTGCGACAGTCGCCCCTGGCATTGCCGAAGCATTGATTGCGACGGCGATGGGATTGTTTGCAGCTATTCCGGCGGTCATCGCGTACAATCGTTTTGCGAATACAGCAGAGCGACTCAATAATCGTTATGAAATTTTCATGGAGGAATTTGTCAGCATAGTCAGTCGGCAGGACCTCGGGAATAAATCAAGGTGAGTTACAGTCGATATGGCAGGAAAAAGCGGTTGATGGGGGAAATTAATGTTGTTCCCTACATTGATGTCATGCTGGTCCTGCTCATTATATTCATGGTTACTGCGCCACTGTTGAGTACAGGTGTTAAGGTGGACTTGCCCAAAGCGGCCGCAAAACCGATGGAGGACGAGAATGAGGAGCCATTTGTCATTACCATTGATTCTGAGGGCAACTATTTTCTTAATGACAATGAAGAAAAAATCGTGTCTTCACGCGAGATTGAGCTAAAAGCCAGGGCTACACTGATGAGAAATCCCGAATTATCCTTTCTTGTCAGAGGCGATGGAGCGGCAAAATATACCCATGTAGTACAGGCAATGGTGCTTTTGCAAAAAGCCGGTGTTGATTCAATTGGCTTGGTCACGGAAAAACCGGAAAATTAATGCGAGGACAAAGTGAGCATATTGGGCTTTTCGTCAAGTCAGCACTCTTCACTATTGTTGTACATGGTTGTTTGATCGCAGTATCAGTGGCGAGTTTTTGGTGGCCATATTACGATGAAAAAAAAATCAAACGAGGGAGTGTCAAGCCAATTCAAGTACAAGTAGTGTCTGAAACGAACGCAGATGATGTGGTTGATCAACAACAGCAGAAACAGAAAGATGAGCAAGACGAAACGGCCAAGGCAGCTGAATCTTTGATACAAAGACAAAAGGAGGCCGAGGAGAAGAAACGGAAGGAGGCCGAGCAGAAGAAGAAGCTGGCCGAGGAGAAGAAACGGAAGGAGGCCGAGCAGAAGAAGCTGGCTGAGGAGAAGAAGCGGAAGGAGGCCGAGCAGAAGAAGAAGCTGGCTGAGGAGAAGAAACGGAAGGAGGTCGAGCAGAAGAAGAAGCTGGCTGAGGAGAAGAAACGGAAGGAGGCCGAACAGAAGAAGAAGCTGGCCGAGGAGAAGAAGCGGAAGGAGGCTGAACAGAAGAAGAAGCTGGCCGAGGAGAAGAAGCTAGCTGAGGAGAAGAAACGGAAGGAGATTGAACTCAGGAGAAAATTAGCACAAGAACTGGCTATTCAAGAAAGAACCAAGACGGAGCAGGAAGCAAGGACGGCACTGAATGCGTTTGTTGATAAAATAAGCACCAAGGTTGAGAGGAATTGGAGACGTCGCAATCTAAAGAACAATAGGGGTTTAACTGCCACTGTTATGGTCAAGGTGTCGCCAACTGGTGAGGTCATTTCAGCGAGAGTGGTAAAAAGTAGTGGAAATAGTGCATTTGATCAATCCGCGGAAACAGCAGTTAAACGAGCATCACCGCTGCCTTTCCCCGCTAATTCGAAATATTATCAATATATTAATGAGTTTCATTTCAACTTTAATCCAGACGATGTTTGACGTTGCCACCAATTTCAGAAGTCGACTAACTATTGCTCTGATGGCGTGTTTGTTGATGGTTTCTATGCATGCGCAAGCTGTAATAACGATAGAGGTAAAAGAGGGGAAAGTCACTAAAATCCCGATTGCGGTTGTTCCCTTCTCAATGATAGGCGTATCTCCCAATATGGACCAACCAGCAGATGTTATAGAAAATGACCTGAGTACTACCGGACGATTTGATTTAATACCTCGAGAAAGTTTTCTTGGCAGTCCCCATGACCTTGTCTCCGTGAAATACAAAGACTGGAGGCTGATCAAAACAGAAGCACTGATAGTGGGGAAAGTGATTCAATTAGGCAACGGTCAACACGAAGTGCGATTTCGGCTTATTGACATATACCGAGAAAAACAGTTGGCAGGACGAAAATTTGTCGTTCCTGAGAATAAATTACGTAAAGTATCGCATCAGATCAGTGATGAAATTTATAAATTACTCACAGGGGAAATAGGAGCCTTTGATACTAAAATTGCATATGTCATGCTGGACGGAAAAACCCCGAATTTACGTTATCATTTAAAAATCGCTGATTCAGATGGGCATGGCGCGATGACAGTATTAGAGTCGACACAGCCGATCCTTTCCCCGGCGTGGTCTCCAGAGGGCAATCGTTTGGCATACGTGTCTTTTGAGAAGAGACGGTCAATGATCTTCATACAAGACATCGCATCTGCCAAACGGGACAGAATTGCGGATTATGAGGGTATCAATAGTGCCCCTGCCTGGTCTCCTGATGGGCGACAGTTGGCGGTCACTTTGTCAAAAGATGGTAACCCTGATATTTATATTTATGACTTGAGGACTGCGAAGTTAACGCGTCTGACTCGAAATCATGCAATTGATACAGAGCCAACGTGGTCACCGGATGGGAAAATGATTGTTTTTACATCAGGAAGATCGGGAAATCCCCAGATATATCGGATACCCGTGCGAGGCGGTAAGCCACAGCGTTTAACTCATGATGGGGAGTACAATGCAGGCCCGTCATATTCGCCGGATGGGCGTAGTATTGCGCTGATAACCAACCAAGGAAATGGATTTAAAGTTGGGTTATACTCACTAGATAATAAATCAGTACGTGAGTTGACTGATTCGCGACAAGACGAGTCACCCACATTTGCACCTAACGGGGAGACGATTATGTATGCCACTAAAGTTGGTGGAAGAAATTTACTTGCTACTATTTCTGTTGATGGTCAGGTTCAGCAAAACCTTAGATATCAGGAAGGCTCTATTAGGGAACCAGCTTGGTCACCATTCAATCGCAATCCATAAAGCTATAGGGGAAAACCATGTATATTTTTAGAGCTTACTTACTTGTTATCTTTACCAGTGTTGCTTTGGTTGCTTGTGGCGGGAAGCAAGCTGTTGATAGCAATGCAGCCGTTGAGCCAGCAGATGATACTGGAGATGAAACAAGCATAACCGGATTGCTTGAGGTGGGTTCTACTGAAAGTACCACATTGGATACAGTTGAGGGATCTGATGGTGTGGAAAATGACGGCAATATCCTAAGCAATACCGTCATTTACTTCGAATATGATAGCAGTATATTGACGGAAGAGGGCAAAGCAATTGTGCAGGCCCATGCACAGTACTTAAATTCAACTAATGATGTGAGTGTTATTTTAGAGGGACACGCCGATGAAAGGGGAACCCGGGAATACAATTTGGCTTTGGGCGAAGAGCGGGCCAAAGCCGTTGCCGATATGCTGCAAACTCAAAGTGTCAGTGTTGATCGTATACAAACGGTATCTTATGGGGAGGAACGCCCCGTTTCCTTGGGAAGTGATGAGAATGCTTGGCAACTGAACAGACGTGTGGAAATTTTATACCAGTAAAATTTGAGCATCTGGCAGAACCGCTAGTTCCCATTTGGCTTGTATAGTGGACTATAGTGAAATCTCAAATGAATATGAAGGGTTTATGCGCTCCGATTCGCAAAGGGCCCGAGTGTGCCATCTGGGTCGACATGGATAAAGGGTATCCGGGGAGAGGGCGTGTTCTAAGGGATATCCACAGTATTAGGAAAGCGAGACAAGGCGAAGTGTTCAGGATGTGCTCGAATGAAATATTTGCTCGATTTTGTCGAGATAGATTGAATGGATACAGAGTGGTTTCAGCATCGTAGGTGCTGTGTGAAACGGGTTAAGTGTTTCGACCGGATGGTCAAAATGTCTGGTAGTTCTGATGGGACAAAGTCTGCGGATAGGGACACCGACAGATGCAAAGCATAATGGTTACGTGAACATATTATGTGGAGTTCGTTCATGTATATAATTTTCAACAGGAAAGTCTATTTTGGTGTGGTTGTTATAGCGACCATGCTGTTGACTGCTTGTCAAACTACGCCGGCACCACCACCGGAGGTGGCCGAAATCGAATCTGAACTCCAGCCTCAGCAAAATACAGAAGCGATTCGTGCGCTATCGGAAATAATAGAATTAAAGGTGGAGTTAAAACTGTTAAGAAATTCTATTGAGGAATTGCAGTTCGAATCTGAGAACACTAGAAAACGACAGCAAGATTTATCTCAGGATTTAGATAGGCGATTATCAAGCCTTGAACAAAACCAACAGGCTCTTATGACGGCTGTCGAAGAGGACAAAACCAACGAAAATAATAATGCAGTGACAGATGATACGGAGGCAGTTCAAGTAGATGACAGCCTAAGTGCTGGAATAACAGACGATGGCACACAAGACCTGGATACAAATACGATAGAAACAACTGTACAACCTGCCGAATCAACAGCTGTTTCAGTGGAAGAACAGCAGGTATATGATTCGGCTTTTGAACTCCTTAAGCAGAGTCGTTATGAAGATGCGATCAGTATGTTTCAAAGTCTCTCTACTCGGTGGCCACAAAGCGAGTTAGCAGATGATGCCTATTATTGGATGTCAGAGGCAAGATATGTAAATAGAGAGTTTGAGGTTGCACTGAACGGATTTAGGACAGTAGTTACTCAATATGCTGATAGCCAGCGGGTGCCTGAGGCATTGCTCAAGATTGGTTATATTCAATATGATATTGGGGCGTACACAGAAGCAGCAGATACCTTTCGGGAGATCTTGACACGGTTCCCAGGCCACCAAGTAACGGTGTCTGCGCAGACTAGATTAAGAAGAATAGAACAGACCATTCAATAGTAAATCAAACTGTATTTTTAGGAGAGATGCGGAAATATTCTATAGATTGATTTCAATTTGACATAAGTAAATCATATCTGGATAATCGCCCCTCCGCTAAGAGGACCAAAAAACTAAAATAGGGGGCGTTAGCTCAGTTGGTAGAGCATCTGACTTTTAATCAGGTGGTCACAGGTTCGAATCCTGTACGCCCCACCACCAAGCTCATTCGATTCATGCTGGTCCAAGGCAGCGGAACATCGTTTGCCTGACCCCGATCACTTACAACAACATCTCTCGAACAAACATCCCGAACAACAAGAAATACGCCTTTCCCCTTTTATTTTACCAATTGATTTACCAATGCAATGCTTTTTGACTAAGCTTTGTCGGCGCAATTCTGTAATGTCCTCTTTTAGCATGCCGTTGATCAGCTCCCCCGTACTGCCGTCCAAGGGACACCTCATATGTCTGTCAGCGATGCCACCACATTTCGCTGTTGCGCAATATTCGGTTCGACGTATTGCAGCGTGGTAGACAAGTTGGTATGGCCCAACTGGTGCTGTATTGCCTTGATCGTTGCCGGCACCACACCGCTGGACAGAATCAGATTATTCACCGACTGGCTGGCATGGGTATGCCTCAGCCGGTGCGCCCCCACCGGTATGCCCGTCATATTTGCCAGTTGCTTCAGTCGTTGGGTGAGTTGGTCCGCGGTCAACGCCCGGGTTCGGTAACGATGGTTAAACAGCGTAATGTTGAATATTTGCGCCTCAGGGAGCACCGCGCTTCCCAGCACGCTTTCTGTTTTTGTCTTGAGCACTGAAAAACCGGTCAACAGCCGGTCATCCAGTGGAATGTCCCATGCCCGTCTTGTTTTCGAGGTGGCTGATGCCAGGCGAATAGTCCGCTTGACATAGTTCAAGTCACCCCATTTCAGGCCCACCAATTGAGCGCGGCGCATGGCAGTGTAGTAGAAGGTATCAATGACAATGCACCAGAACCAGCGGTCTGCGATGTGTGTGTTTTCCCCGATCAGCTGCTTGTGCCGGCTCAGATCATTGAGATCGCAGGTCTTCTTGTGGTGACGGACCGCAGCCGGGCGAACCCGCGTAATCGGGTTGTGATCCAGATAACCGCGTAAAACCGCATAATTCAACAGTGCGCGGATATGCCGACGATAGTTGTTCCAGGTCGCCCCGCTAGCCCGGTCTGTCACCATTTGCCGCCAACGGAGGAAGATGTCTTCGCTCAAGCAATCGATGTCACCGACCCCGACATCCCGGAGTAATCGCTCCACCACACTCTGATAAGCGACGAGGGTGGCCTTGGCCAGTGGCTGGTTTTGCAGGTATTCTGCCAGGAGTTGTCTTATGTGCATGCTCATATCCAATCTACATAACCGGCTATCCCTATTTGGCACGGAACGTCCTAAGCCACACCCCTGGGAGCAGAATCTAATGGATTTACCCGGTGAGTGCAAGAAGAAGACCGGGTATGTCAGCGCAATTCTGTAATGTCGTCTTTTAGCAATTCTAAAATGTCGCCTTTTTCATTGAAGAGGTGTCATGTTGCAGGAGACGGTTACATTGAGTATGGGGGAGCTGGACCGGGTCTCGGTCATTGAAGCCATTTTGGACCAGCGGCTGCGCTAGCGCGAGGCGGCCTGTCGGTTGGGGTTGAGTGTTCGCCAGGTCCAGCGTCTGGTACATCGCTATCGTGTCTCCGGTCCTCAGGGGCTGGTGTCGGGTCATCGAGGGAAGATCCCGGGGAACACCAAGACGTCCTCGGTGCGTCAGGCCGTGCTGTCGCTGGTGCGGCAACACTACAGTGATTTCGGTCCCACCCTGGCCAGCGAGAAGCTGCAGCAACAGCATGCCCAATCGATTTCCCGGGAGACGTTGTGCCAATGGCTGATGGCCGAGGGGTTATGGCAGCCGAGGGTGCGCCGTAAGGCCCGGATCCATCCACGGCGTCCCCGCCGGCCGGGTTTCGGGGAACGGGTGCAGATCGACGGCTCGCCGCATGACTGGTTCGAGGGCCGGGCCGAACCATGCACCCTGATCGTGTTTATTGATGATGCCACCAGCCGATTGATGGCACTGCGGTTTGTTGCGGCCGAGACCACCCGGGCCTACATGGAAACGCTGGGGCAGTATCTCAATGAGTATGGTCGTCCGGTCGCGCTGGTCAGCGACCGACACAGTATCTTCCGGGTGAACTATCCGGAACGTGAAGGGGAACTGACGCCGTTTACCCGGGCCCTCAAGACATTGGATATCGAAGCCATTCATGCCCACAGTCCCCAGGCGAAGGGCCGAGTGGAACGGGCCAACCAGACCCTGCAGGATCGCCTGGTCAAGGAACGGCGGCTTCAGGGCATCTCGGATCGGGAGACCGCCAATGCCTTCCTGCCCACGTTTATCGATGCGTACAACGCACGCTTTGCGGTCGAGCCACAAAGCCCTGTGGATGCCCATCGGCCGGTGCACCACAGCGACGCACAGCGCGCACTGATCGGGTCGTTGCATCATACCCGTACGTTGTCAAAGAACCTGAGCTGCCAGTTCCATAACCGGGAACGCCAGATCCAGACCGACGGACCGGGCTATACCCTGCGCCGGGCGGTGATTACCGTGTGCGAGGCATTTGATGGTACGTTCACCGTGTTGTACAAGGGACAGTCGCTCAAGTACCGTGTCTTGGCCGAAGGGGAGCCTCCGGTCCCGCTGGCGGATGAGAAGCGCGTGGCGGAGGTGGTCACCCAAGCCAGGGCGAACCAGGGGCGCCGAACCCAATGGAAGCCGCCGGTGGATCATCCGTGGCGGCGTTATCCGGTGACCACCGGGACACCCCCCGGATGAAGATCCTGGGCTTGGATCGGTGCTTGCCTCTGTGGGTTGGACTCCATTCGCTACGCTCATTTCGTCCAACCCACAGAGCCATTCCTTATAAAATAAAAGAGGACATCTTAGAATTGCGTTGACACATTTTTGAGTCTCTGAAGGCGCACCACCACATCCCCGTTTATAGGTTTTTACTATCGGTTTCCGGTGTAACAAAGACCGGAGTCGGCCTTCGGGCTGTGTGACCTTGGCATGGGATTCGCGGCCCGTGGGGGATTCGGATCAAACAGGATCCCTTGTTCGAGCGCGAGAAACCGTTGTCGCAATGGATTGTCACGGGATGATTCCATCCGGTCTGGAGATGTGTTCAAGATCATCGTCTCGACTTGCTACAAACCCTATTGCAACCCATGGCCCCCTCATTTTGAAATCAAAAGGGGTTTTTGACAATGGTACGTTCCATCCCCAAAGGTATGATGAAAATCCCCATGTGTGGTTTCTAAGCGAACTTCTAAAGGTTGGGATCTAAGATCGTAAATAATCATGACCATTAAATAGCCATCGAGTTCTTTGTTATTGGCAAAATAAAAATCAGCGTCCTCTCTTCCGCCATCTCCCATTAAATCCATCGCTGCTTCTTGGCTTTCTAACGCTTCAATGATTTGAGCCACTGACTGCTTGTTCGATCTTAAACTGGCTTTATAAATCCGCAATCTAAACTCGGTTGCCCCCGAATAAAACCGACCCGAATAGGATCTGGGGTGGTTGGGATCGATCATCACAGAAGCCGGTGCGGTGCTTACCCCCCCGATCTTCCTTGGATCGATGACATCAATGGAGATTTGATCTAGAAGGATCACTGTATCAAGGTACTTTTCATTAAACAAATCATATCTTTGACAAGCAAAGCGGACCAAATTCTGTTCTGGCTCTTGATCTGTGGCACTGTCTTGAGCCACAACCAGAGGGCTCCATAAAAACAGGGGGAACAAAAGGCGGATAAAAATGTTCAAAACCTTCCCCACCACTTTCCAACCATCAATGAATCCCACCCCGATAAAAGCGGTAAGACCCTCAACTAAATGAGCGTCTCTTCCACCGACCTGTTTCAGCATGACTGGCAAAATGATATTAAAATAGTTTATAAAAAAATGCCTTTCTTTCAAGGAAGCTCCCTTTAAAAATCAGGGAGTCGCTTGCAAAACTCCGCATTGGTTCAGGATTTTCCCTGAATCAGGCGGTTGGTCGAAGTTCTGGCCTGGACCTGGAGCCGCCCCTGCGGTATGTTGATGGTGCTAAACCGCAACATATAAAGAAAACGGCCCCATGTCCTTACGTTCGATCCTATCCAATATCTGGACCGGTTTCAAGGGGAACTTTCCCCGGTGTCAGCGCAATTCTGTAATGTCGTCTTTTAGCAATTCTAAAATAATGGGATGGTCCACCCCCAACCCGGCGGTGACAGGAGCGCATGATGAAACTGGACCCCATAAAGCAGGTCGACCGAGACGAATCGCACCGATGGCACGTTGTGGTGGTCGCCCGTCAGTCCGGTGCATTTGTGGACAAGTCCTGCGGACCTGCGCGCCTCCTTCGGACCGGGGGGACAGCCCGTGGACAACGCGGTGGCGTTGACCACCGCCTGACCCCACTGGTGCGCGTCTTGCCCACCAGCCCACCGGATCAACCCCCCGCGCCATTGAAAAGCAAAAGCACAACAAAGGAGGGGTGGTCATGGTTCCCCTTGTCAGATTCGACTTCGATGAGCCACAACGATCTTATCTTCAAACCATTCACATTGAGGAGTGAACCCTGACCAAGACGAATGATAAATCAAAACCAGCGGTGCCGGTCGTACTGGGCATCGATCTGGGGAAAAACACGATCCATGTGCATGGCGTGGATGCCCGGGGCCGGCCCTGTCTGACGCGCAAGCTGACCCCGGGGGGTTGACAACCGTGCTGTCCAATCTGTCGCCCTGCCGGGTGGGTCTGGAGGCCTGTGGGAGAGCCCACCCGTGGGGCCGGGCGATGGAGGCGATCTGCGAAGCGGTACAGCGGCCGAACATGCGCTTTGTCGGCCTCAAGACGTTGGATCAACAAGCCCAGCAGGCGATCCACCGGGCCCGTTCCCGTGCCGTGGGCAACCGCACCGCCCAGGTCAACGAGATCCGCGGCCTGTTGGCCGAGGTGCGCATTGAGATACCCCAGGGACGTCATCATGTTGGGCCGGTGGTCGCGGAGATCCTCGGCAACGGGGGCACGGATCAGGTCACGTTGTCGGCGCGGTTTCTGGAGGTGCTGGCTGAGCTGCATGAGGCCCTGGTTCACATGGAGCAACGGGTGGCGCAGGATGACGACATGATCGACAAGATCGCCGCTGAGGATGAACGGGTCCAATTACTGATGACGATCCCCGGGATCGGGCCGATGACGGCCACGGCGTTACTCAGTGCCTTGGGGGATCCGGGGGTGTTTCGCAATGGCCGGGAACTGGCCGCCTGGTTGGGACTGGTACCGCGACAGTATTCGACCGGGGGCAAGGCGCGGTTGCTCGGCCTCTCCAAGCGCGGCGATCGCTACGTGCGTTATCTGTTGGTCCATGGAGCCCGGTCGGTGGTGCGTCGACATGATCCCAAGCGAAGCACCACCGGCGCAATCAGTGGCTCAGGGGACTGCTTGAACGGCGCCACAAGAACGTGGCGACGGTGGCGTTGGCCAACCGTATGGCCCGCACCGCCTAGGCGGTGTTGACCTCCGGCCAGCCATACCGGGAAAACCACGTACCGAGCGGACCGGCGGTCCGATGAATCGAAACGATCAACCCGATAGGGGCATCGGTCCACGGGCCGGAGGCCGGGCACATTAACGTTTAAACACAGGAGGTTCATTCCCTACCGAGGTTGCAAAAGAGACATTGATCGTGATGGCAGCAAAGGCAAACCTGCCGCTGTGAAAACCTGATTAACGCAGTGGCTCAAGTGATTGAAGCCGAAGAATTGTTAAGGACACAGCGGCGCGAATTCCATCGGGGCCAGAGGGCACAAGTCCCTCACCAACAGGTCGGATAGATGGCCGCAGCCCAACCCTTGCAACACGAAAAATAACGCTTGCAAAACAGGGGTGGACCATAGATGCGTTGACAAGAAGAAGACCGGGTATCAAGAAAACCTGTCTTTATACCGGAAACGAAAAACCTGCATGAAACAGGGCCATTGAATTGAAAAAACATAATCATCGCAGAGGTTACGGTAGGAACGGGCATTTCTGTCCACCTCCGTCCAGTTCCGTTATTCCGCCGAGGTGCTGGCAGGTAGGCAAGAGGGGGAACGTGGTAACATGAGCAGCGCTGTCGGTGGTGAAAATTTGTCACCATCCGGTTCCTTTGTTTTAGATGAACCAGAGGCATGGCTTGTCTCCAATCAAGCCAGCAATGGTTTCGACAAACTGCCCCAAAGTGACTATCAATAAAAGGTGTTTTGAATCTATCTTAAAGAAAACCCCCGCCGAAGCGGGGGATAATAGTCAGGCAGCCTCCCTGAGGTCTTCCTGACCGGCTTTTTCCATCAGGAAGTCCACGGCCTTTTGTGCTTGGGTGGCCGCGACGATGACCGCTGCACTATCCGCCTTGAGCACTTCAAGCCAACTGGCGATGTACTCCGGGTGCTGCAGTTCCGCCGCCAGCCCGGTCCACTCGCACAGGAACGCCGCCCCCATTTCGGCAACGAGTTCCTCGCGGGCATAGTCCGGATCCCCGAAAGCCATCCCGTACTTCCGTGCCAGGCGCGACCCGTGGCCGGTCCAGTGGACCAGCCCGTGAAACCGCGTGGCGTGGAAACTCCCCACATTGGCAAACTGTGGCGGGTTCGGCACCCGGATGAAGTCGCCACCGGGGGCGTAATACGCCCGGTTACCGCCGAAATGTATCTCGGCGCCACTGCCATCGACCAACCGGTCCGACAGGGCGTGGCGGTACGCTGTGGACCCCAGGGAAGGTATTTGCGGCATCGGAATGCCGTCGACACCCACCAACTGGGCCCGGTTCCAGACGTAATAGCACCGGTGGATCCAGATCCGTCGGGCGGCTTCGTTCCGGTCATCGGGATCCGATTCGGCCGATTCGGCCGGTTTCAGATCGATCGGACGAAAGAACACGATCGCGGTGCCTTTCTCCCCCTTGCGGATATGACCGCCGGCCTCAATGGCCATTTTCCGCGTGAACCACTGCGCCGTCGGATAACCCGACACGCACTGCGCCATGGTGAGGATGATCCGATTGATGCCACGGTAGCCACGGTCCCGCGCGCTCACGGGCGTTTCCCGGGTACCGCGGGTTTCCGACCAGGGCTTGACCCAGGGGGCACACCCTTTTTCCAGGGCGCTGATTATTTTATTAGTGACCTCGGCAAAGAGGTCACGACGAGCGACGGCCGGCCGTCCCGAAGGGGTGTTTTTCATGGGTTGTCTCCAAATGAAAGTAAAAAAAAGGAGACACACCCATCCCGCAAGGGACGCGTATCCCCTTGGGGTGATGCCAGGTAACCCTGACGGCGTAAGACACGACCGCCTTGCGGCAAATCGTGAATAAGGGTGCCAGGAAGCTTACCTTCCCGATGGCCGTGGTTCCCTTCAGGGAGTGTGCACCCGGGCGGCCAGTGGTGCCAGATCAGCTCTGGCGGGCCATTGCAGACAGTCTATAACACCCGCAAAGGAGAAATCAAGCACTAGCACTGCGCTGTTTTGACCTCCGGCCACCACCACGTGAACCGGCACAGCGCCTGTCACGGCGCTACGCGCCCTGCTTGGCGCACCAAAAAAAAGGGGCATGAAGCCCCTTTTCCCGGATTGATAAATGACGCTCTAGGCACCCGCTTCCGGCCACAGTTTCAGCACGGCCACCAGCAGACCCAACATACCGAACACCGCCAGGATCGTTTTGTTGCTTTCCCGGGCAACGGCAGAGACGATCTTGGCTTCCAGGTCATTCTTGGTCGCCAACAGCTTGGCGTCCAGATCTTCCCTGCTGGCCAGATGGTCCGTCATCAGCCCGACCGCCTCAAGCTGGGCATCGGCCTGTCCAGCCTTCGCGCCACTTTGTCTGAGTATCTTGTGTGCATACAATATCGACGTTGTTTTCATAGGGTTTGTTTCCTCATAAAAAAGCAGGAAACAAGCCACACCCGACCGGGGGAACGTGCCCCCTGCGGGTTGAAATGCCACAACACGATCAAGCGTGTCTGGCGACGTAAGACACGACCGCCTTCGGGCGGATCGTGAAATAAGGGTGCCGGGAAGTTGCCTTCCCGCTGGCCGAGGTTCCCTTGAGGGAGTGTGCACCCGGGCGGCCAATGGTGCCAGACAAGCTCTGGCGGGCCATTGAAAACAGTCTATCGGCTCAGTCAGTCAAAATCAAGTGCTGGTTTTGACTGGTCCACCACCATGTGGACCGGTACAGCGCCTGTTACGATGCTACGCGCCCGACCTGACGCACAAAGAAAAAGGGGCATGAAGCCCCTTTTCCTGGATTGACAGCGACACTCACACCGGAACTAGCGTTACGAACTGCCGACTCAAGAAGGGAACCGACTGATCCACTCGAAGATGCCCAGGATCAAAACCAGACCGCCCAGCAACTTCCAGGTCAGTCGCCCTTCCATCCTGGCCAGGTCGATCTTCACATCGGACACTTCCGTCGCCAGGGTACCCAAACGCTGATCCATCCGTTCAAAACGATCATCCATACGAGCCATACGTCGGCCCAGATCGTCGATCGCGCGCAACACGCGATTTTCACTCTCTTGAACCTTCGCCTCGACCACCTTGATGACCCCCAGTGTCTGGGCCGGTGACAGCCCATCATCGCAAGAGCCGTTACCCGGCTCCGAATTAACATATACCATGATTTACCTCCAGAACAAAAAGACAGCAGGAGGCAAACCAACCTTGACAGGGGAGTTTGTTCCCCTGCGGGTTGAAATGCCAGAACACGATCAAGCGTGTCTGGCGACGTAGACCACACGATCTCCAAAGGACCGTGATAAGGGTGCCAGGAAGCTTGCCTTCCCGATGGCCGTGGTTCCCTTCAGGGAGTGTGCACCCGGATGCAGCCATGTGGTGCCAGATCAGCTCTGGCGGGCTATTGCGCTTTCAGTCTACTCCAACCGGATTGCCCGGGTCAAGCTGCTGTCAGGGAAGACGACATACGCTCAGAATACAGAAAATCATCCTGTGAGTGGAAAAACCAATCATCTCAGTCCGCTGTTTTTCATTGCCTGATTCACGGTCCATTGTTAATCGGTTCGTGGTCGTGATCGGTGTGGTGTTCGCTGTTCGATCGCTTGGCTTCTTTTGCGACCTCGGTTTTGCCGTGGTATTCCCAGATGACCGAATGGTCGAATGAATCGATCAATCGCCATGTGTCGTGCAGTGTCAGGCGGATGTCGTACATTCAGGATACGTCAGACACCGTGGCGACTGATACGTGACAGACGGGGAAACCCGGCCTGATCGGCTGACGATCACACCAACCCCGCCCGTTGGGTCTGTTTGGCCAGGCACCTGTCCCATGAGGGTATCGGCCTGTGAGCATAAATCAACCCCTGGTATCTGTAAATTGATTAAATGAAACGAATCACTGGTGAATCTGACCAACAAATAATAATCATATAATGCAATAGAGATAAAAAATCATCTTGAGACTGTGAAAAGAAATACTGTGGGATATCAGAAGGGCTGTCCATCAAACAAAATCGGCTTGGGGATAGGATTATTTCTTTTTCATTGGAGGTATTATATAGATGTTGTTTCCATCGTGTTCATAAATGCAAGGACCATAAATGTTATGGAAAAACAGGTATTCTGAAGCATGAGTTTTAAAACGAGCTTGAGACATGCCACATCTACACTCAGAAATAATAGGAATCCAGTTCCCGTCTTCCTTGGTATAGTCAGATATTGATTTGACGACAGCCTTATTTTGAATTTCTACGTATTTTGTATCCATAGATAGTTCTGCAATGTAGGAATTTTTTTTAAAGATATTACGTGTTTTAATGATTTTTTTTAACTGAGTATCGTATACAAGTATAGAAGGAAAATTGAGTTTCTTAGCTAGTGCTGCCTGTTCATGCTGAGAAGGAGGAATCAGTGAAGTAACATTCATTGGAGTCCCCTCATAAAACTCTGGTTCGGGCCGTTTTTGAATTATTCCTATTTTAAAAATAGGTATGCTTTCAAATACTAACCGCGTCGCTGATAAAGTGGAGAGATCAACAATGGTTTTTGCTCTGACCCCATTAGCCTGATTAGGCCAAAGAAACCCTAATTTTCCGGCCGAATGCTCGAAATATGTTTTGAACAAAGTTTTCTGTTTTCCATCATTAACAAATAAGTAAATATGGAATTTGGGTTGATATATGTCTCTAGTGCTGTTCCTAAACCTCTGAACGCCATAAGATGAAGAATAGGTCACAATATGGCTGTACGTTTTAAATCCGGGGATAATCATTTCTAGATCGTCAATCAAATCACTTGGGCTGCTATAGGGGGATTTGTTTGAATTTGCTGGTACTCCATCATGGTCTAGTAGAAAAATATCGACTGACTGAAAATTTTCCTTGAACCTGCCAATACACTTACGGCCTTTGTATTGATAAATATCGCCTCGATGACTCTTCTGTCCAAAATTGGTATTTAATGTAGGGCGTGAGAGAATATAAAATGGTTCATCTGTTTCTATACCAATGGGTTTATCAAGCATAATCGCACGATTTTTTGAACGCTGTATTAGTACGATTTCGTCATAAAATTCTCTAGGAGTATCGAATTGTCGATAAACTGCCGACATTATTGATGGAGAATATGATTTAGATTCAAGCTTACCAGCATCATTAATATAATATGCCTTGCCAATTCTTCCATTGTGTAATGGCTTTAAGACTGTCAACCCATATTTCTGAGATTTTTTTTGCATAAGGTATTGAGCTTATTGGTTTTTCACACGTGCTTTCGAACTGTTTTCAGTGAATCTTCGGTCATATTTTGATCTGGGCATAATCATAGTTGACAGATTATCATGGATATTTCCAGTAGGCACCTTGGAAGTTGTCAGGGGAGAGAGCATTGCTAAAGTAATGCGAGTCTATGATGCATGAAAAGCATACCCATGGACTCTGCCTCCAAGTGGTGACCTTGCTTATGCGATCAATCGGATTGGTTGAGGCGGTGTTTCCAATTTCTTTGAACAGGTGTAGGCTGATATTTTTTTGAGCCTGCCGTATTGCCTGTACTGGTTGATGTCACGCCACGTGAATAGATCGGTGCCAAGGAAACTCATCCCCATACAGTAAAATTTGTTCGACCAGTCTACATAGCTACTCGCATAGCAGCAGGTCAATTGGTAAGCCGGTCCATGGTGAGTCGCCTCAATGCGCTGATACAACAAACTCACATGTAGTTTCTTGTCAGATCCGCTAGGTAATCCACCAGGTTGTTTTGTGGAAGATCGGCGATTGTCCTTGGCCCTGAATGAAAATCATCGAGTGCAGGAAAGTTCCCTCCGCTACTTTACTTAAATGGTATTGATCGAAATAAACCAATAGGCAAACGAGCTAGCACGAGAAACGAAAACATTTGATGACTCAATTCATTGAAGTCGAAATTCTGATTGATAATGGCATATCTCGGCGCAAATCGCATTAAAGTCAGAACTAGGCAGCCCTGCAAAAGTCGTCAGTGGGATTACGGCAGTGGAAGCGTCCAACACGGAACCTTATTTGAAAAATCGGAAAATCCATGCGGTGACAAATTTAAGATCATGGATAGAGATATGTCGCTGATATCAGACACATATATGGAATCTAACCGGATAGTGGCTCTTTAATTCGTCCTTCTGTAATCCGTTGTAATGTCCCGTTGATTTCTTTCTTTCTTTTAGCAGGGTCAAGGTTTTCACCTAATTCCCTGAGTCGTAATCCAGGAGCATCAATGATCGACATGCCACCTTTGACCAGACCATGGAATCTGGCAAACAATACTTCCTTTTTTCGTACTTGGTGTGGCTGGAGTTGGTCGAACTGCCTCGGAGTGATCGTGTCTCCCATAACAAGGTCTCCAGCATTCACAGCGGAACATACCAGTGATTCACCAACACTAGAGCGCACGATGATGCCATTAAAACCCTCATCTTCTCGTACGGGGCTACCTCCCTGCCAGACATCAGAAGCGACAATATCTGCTGCTTCACCTAGTGGGTCGGGGCAAAACTTACACCGGGTTTCGATTTCCCAAGTTTTCTCATCCTCCCATAGTTGCTGATATGTTTTTTCAAAGCTCCTGCCGTCTTTTGTCTCAACTTTCAACGAACCCGGACACCCAAAGCCTCGATAACGGAAAAGCGCAAGTTCTTCTTCTTGAACTCCCAGTTCATGCAACACAGCTTGGGATTTCCCCAAGCGGGACTGTCCACCACAAACCATAGTCAGCCTGACACGGCAGAGCTGGTTTACCCTAGGATCAATTTTTGAAAATTGATGTATCGCACCTAAGTCACACGGCTTAGCTATGATGGCAAAGGGTTTGTTTTTTTCAAGCGCCTTCACAAATCCTGCTAGTGGAGCGGTTGGACCGTAGCGAGATCCGGTATTAATGCTCACTTCATCCGGCGTTTTGCTGAGAATCCATTGATTTCTCATCGGACGATTTTCATCCGGACCTATGTGAAGAACAAATTCCACTATCTTATGACGTAAAATATAGCAGGCAAGTGCGGTTAACACTCCGCCTGTCGAACCTTGATATCGTTGCGCCGAGTCACCTGCCCAAGCATAACGCATGAGTGAAAAATGACCCCACACAGGATCTACTGTCGTATTTGTTTTTACTCGTGGCTCTGCTTTCGTGCCAGGACAGACTAACAATAGCGTGCCTTCTTCTTCGTGGGAGAATTGATCAGTAGGCATAGGGCGCAATCCGCCATAGCTGGTCATTCGCATCTTTATTCGTCCAGCAGTAACCGCTTCACATAAACCACAACCTATACACAGTCCATTGGTGACAACTTCAGCAATACTTTGTGCTACTCGCATAGGGGTTTCCTCATTCAGAGTGTAATTTCAGATATAGAGTGTTTTTCTTCTGGTAGGCTGGTACAAACTGTCAGTGACTTTCCATTGGTGCGCAGGGTTTCTTTGAGATTGATTGGCCTTGAAGCTCCTGTAGTATCTTACTGATCAAAACAGGACTGCTTGTCTTAAGAATCCTTAATGATCGATACTTGGTAGTTGTTTGCCGTTCTCATTTTCTTCCACATAGGCACTTGCAATGAACAGTAGGGATATTTCAAAATTAGACTAACATGGCTCAGCGGTTGGTTTCCCACAATCCGAGTTTAATCTCATCATACAACTCCTGCGCGATCCTTCATAAGAAAAGGCTATCTGGTCTCGAATAGACACTATAAAATGAGTCATAAGATACTCTGTCCACTCTAACCGCAATACGGCATCACCAATGTCATTAACCACGGACAGGTTGTCAGAGCTGTGGTATTACGACAATAGTGCAGCGGTATCAGACAGCAGAATAATCATGGTCACTTTCATGGGTTGTGATGCAGTGTAGTCGTATCTGACTACAACATTGAATATTGCCAAATAATAATGAGACAGATCATACTTAATACATGAAATTGCAAATACTGGGCACTATGAATTGACATGCCTTATTCACTACTTATTATTCGGTATTGGTAGAGGTGCTCATAGTGGGGTCGACAGGTTGCATAAATACATTTGACCTTGTTTGGCACTTGAGAAATGTCAATATTTTTTCTCGGTTGCGGTTTTAATCCATCAGAACCCTTTAAGTTAGCATGCCAAGAACCCCTATCATACCAGCTTACTTCTTTTCGGTTTCCGGGTGTCCAGTTTAATGCCTCGGGTTTGAACGGAATGTTGAGCGCACGGCAATATGCTTCAACAAGACCATGGGGATTGGCCAACAAGTCATCGCTGTCAATCACAGGGGGGACGCTGCCAGTGTTGTCGGTTAATAGGTCAAATAGCTGTCTTTGTTCAATGATGCCGACTTCCTCTAGATCGAAATTTGGCCAATGGTGGAATATCGAAGTAATCGATTTGGCCGGGTCGCGGATCAAAAAACTATGATTAAAGGAAGAGAGAAATACATCATCCCACATGTGTCTGACGTAGTGGGGAAAATCCTTGATAAATACGGGTCCGCTTTGTGCATTCGTGCACAAGTTCTCCCAGACGCTCTCAAATGTCAACCCCGGTATTCGTGGACTATCAGGCTTTATTCTTGGCCAAAGTGGCGTCTCACCTTGGTACCAAGGTTCGCCGAAAGGCTCATGAAAGCAGACCATGTCGCCACGCATGCGCATCATCCACTCAAAAGCAGTCGAAGTGGACCGGGGGGTTGCCCATAATACGAGAATTTTATGCATATCTAAAACTCTAGCATACTTCATTAAAATATCCTGATCCCAACATTTCGAACGGGTCGACAGACAGAAAATTTGGAAACTATAGGTAATAACTCCACATTGAGGTTATACGTCTAGCAGGCAAGTTTTTTGGGTGATAACCTGATTTAAATCGGCATCTTATTTCTCCATGTGTAATTTAAAGTGCCTTGTAGGTGTCATTGGCCTGTCAAAAACCAATTGCTGGGTTGTGACCTACACTCTCGACACACTCAAGCATTGATTAAAGTTATGGCTTGGTACCCAGAAAAAGGATTGACTCATTTTATGGAAAAAGGTTGGATAGTGTTTCCATTTGATCCGGTTTTGAGAGGTTGGACTAGTTCTGTTATTTCCTCTGCTCGAGAAGCGGTTAGCAATCCAGAAAATGTAAAGTGGTTTCGGTATCAGAATACTTGGTTTGTCGGTGTAAATGTGTTGAAAAATGATTCGCAGGGTGCTGTTTCAGGCGGACCGGTTCTGGGTGGCCGAGCTGTTGAATTTATTTCAAATACCTTGGGGATAGCCGATATCCAGTGGGACCGAGCACAAATTTCTGTTTGTTATCCCGGTTATCCTAAGCCCTCAGAATTGGAAACCGAAGCTGCCTTTAAATATCGGCTAAACTATGATGCAGCCCACATAGACGGTATCCTTCCTGAAGGTCAGCCCAAGCGAAGATATCTCAGAACGCATCACAGATTTATTTTTGGCATTCCCTTGGTGGACATTGATCCCAAGGGAGCACCGCTTGTTGTATGGGAAGGGTCTCACGAAATTATAAGGGCAATGTTTAGCGAACGCTTGAGAGGTATATCGCCAGATCAATGGCAGAATGTCGATATAACAGATATATATCATGCGGCGAGAAACAGGATTTTTGACTGTTGTCATCGAGTTGAAATTGTCGCTCAGCCAGGTCAGGCTTATCTTGTACATCGCCTTGCATTACACGGAACTGCTCCATGGAACCGGGTCGCTAACAGTGGTCCTGAGGGGCGGATGATTTGTTATTTTCGGCCGGCCAAGAGTTCTTTTGAAGATTGGTTGGGGTTTTACTAAGTCCACGTGAGAATGTTGTTGTCGCGAAGGTGACATTGTATTACTTGTGTTTTAAGGCTGGGTTGTTTTAGGGATAACTGATCGATCATGGCACATGAACTATTGCTTAAATTATGACAAATCAAGATGATATACTACTTCGTGGCGAATAATATTATCACTCTGAGACGTGCTGACCAATTCACAAAGAGAGCTTCAGGCCCAAGCCAGAGCGCTGGCCGAAACTGAAATTGAGCCACGTTCTGCAGATGTGGACAGGTCTGAGGAATACCCTTGGCGCAATGTAGATAAGCTGTGTGCAGCGGGCTTTATGGGAATGACAATTCCCGAAGAGTTTGGTGGGAAGGGGCACACCTATCACGATGCGATTCTGGTTATTGAGGAGATGGCTAGGGTATGTGGGGTTACAGGTCGAATCGTTGTAGAAGCCAATATGGGTGCTATTGGTGCGATCATGAAGTATGGTTTAAAGGAGCAAAAAGAACTGGCGGCTAAATTGGTCTTGGCCGGAGATAAGCCCGCAATTTGTATTACTGAACCTGGTGCGGGAAGTGCCGCCACCGAAATGAGTACCACAGCGGAGAAGCAATCGGATCGGTATGTTATCAATGGTAAGAAACATTGGATAACCGGAGGAGGGATATCGAAACTGCATTTGATTTTTGCTCGGGTAATGGAAAAAGGTGAATTTAAGGGAATTGCCGGCTTTATCGCTGTACGGGAACGGGACCGAATTGCGAACGCGAACATGAAAATCGGACGACGTGAGCCGACAATGGGCTTAAGAGGGCTCCCGGAAACAGAAATCCATTTTGATAATTTTGAGGTTCCTGAGAATATGATGCTTGTTCCGCCGGAAGGGCTATATCGTGGATTTGCCGGTTTAATGAATGCGTACAATGCACAAAGGGTTGGTGCCGCTACGGTCGCCTTGGGGATTGCACAAGGTGCGTACGAGAAAGCGCTCGACCATGCCAGACGAAGAGAACAATTTGGTCGGCCGATTGCAGAATTCCAGGGACTACAGTGGATGTTTGCTGATATGTCCATTGGCTTGGCAGCCGCTAGGGCCTTGATTTATAAAGCAGTGCTCAATGCTGGAAAAGGTTTCCCGGATATGTGTGAAGCTGCCCAGGCAAAAATTCTGGCCTCAGAAACCGCCATTAATGTCACAACAAACGCACTACAAATCCATGGTTCTTGTGGCTATTCTAGGAACAACCCTTTAGAAAGAATGTCCCGTGATGCACGGATGTTTACAATTGGTGGTGGAACAGCACAGATCCTTCGTACTCAGGTGGCAGGTTCGATTCTGGGAATTAAGGTTCCCCAGACCCGTGACGGATATTTGAAATTGGCTCAGAATGATAATCAAAAACGTTAATACGGCGGACTGATTGCATGATTCCCATGAATATGCTGTGTTTTTCCTTTTGTTGAGGGTTTGATAGATTGGGCATTGGGGTCGTTGTGGTTAACTCCAAGTCAGTGCGCGACCCAGGGAAACGGCAAGGTCGACCCATCCAAGGGCACATTGTCACTGTGGTGCGATCAGGTCGCAAGCGATATGAAGAGCAGCCTGTTAGGAATACAAGGACATGCTTTACAGGGTGGTCTTGGAACTAAAACATGATGCCTCGGATAAATCTGGTGAATCTCTCCTCACCCCAGGGAGATTGGCAGGTCACACGGATCACCCAGGCCTTGGCATCGGCCACAATCTCGGGCGCGTACGGGCGGTGATAACGGTCCTTCAGACCGGTCCGTATCCCCACCACCACCAGGGTCTTGTCAATGCCTTTGTAAATGGTCGGACGCGATACCCCGACCTCGCGCTGTATCTGCGAGATCGACCCCCCATCCGCATAATGCAGCACCCCCTTCGCCCGGGTCACCTCCCGTATCGGCGCGGTCGCTGAACGACTCAAGGTCGTCAGCCTCACCTGATCGGCTGACGATAATACCAACCCCGCCCGTTGGGTCTGTCTGGCGAGGTGCCTGTCCCATGAGGGTATCGGTCTGTGAGCATAAATCAACCCACGGTAGCTGTATATTAATTAATTGAAACGAATCACTGGTTCAGGTATCTACAAGAATTCGTTATACTGACGAATCGAAATGAAAAATCCCTAACGATTTAGGATCTACGGCGACAATGTATAAGGTGCTCGTAATGACATGCCAGCGACTCGGTCTGGGGTTGCTTGTGCTTTTTGTTGTTTCGCTCATTATTTTTTTAGGAGTGGAAATGTTGCCAGGTGATATTGCCCAAGCACTGCTGGGGCAGTCGGCGACACCGGAGAATGTTGCATCGTTACGGCTACAGCTGGGGCTTGATCTGCCACCTCATACCCGTTATTTTTATTGGTTAACCGATTTGTTGAAGGGTGATTTTGGCATGTCACTTGCCACCAATCGGCCGATTGCTGATCTAATTGGGGTGCGCTTTGCTAATACGTTATTTCTTGCCTTGGTGGCGGCGATTATTTCAGTCCCGCTAGCGCTAATTTTTGGAATCTTGGCAGCGCTTTATCGAAATAGTTTTTATGATCGTGCAGTCAATGTGACAACATTGTCTGCCATCTCTGCGCCAGAGTTTTTTGTGGCGTATATCCTGATTTTGTTTTTTTCAGTCAAATATAACTGGTTTCCCAGTCTTGCATCAGTTGACATGGAAACACCTTTTCTCGAGAGGTTGCACAAAGTAATGCTCCCTGCGATTACCCTAACCGGGGTAGTGTTAGCGTATATGATGCGTATGGTCCGCGCATCTATCATCAATTTATTAGCGAGTCCCTATATTGAAATGGCCAACCTGAAAGGCATGCCAAAATCAAGGATTATTATTTATCATGCGTTGCCGAATGCTTGGGCGCCCATTGCGAATATTATTGCCATTAGTCTGGCTTATCTTGTAGTGGGCGTTGTCGTGGTGGAAGTGGTGTTTGTTTATCCAGGGCTGGGACAATTGATGGTTGATTCAGTATCCACCCGAGATGTCCCAGTTGTACAGGCTTGCAGTATGATTTTTGCCGCTACATATATTCTTCTCAATCTTATTGCGGATATCATTTCAATTGTTACCAATCCTCGGTTACTCCATCCGAAATGAATGAAAACTCAGGATCAGCCTTGCTAGATAACACCCCGCCGCCGCCACGGCGAAGCCAAGTTCAGGCGATGAAAAAAGAACTGGCCAAGGCGCCCTTTACCGCCAAACTTGGCCTAGTGATAATCTTATTCTATGTCTTTTGTGCGGTTTTTGCGGACATCTTGGTGCCCTACGGTGAATCAGAAATTGTCGGGGCGGAATTTGAATTATGGAGCGAACAATATGTTTTTGGAACAGATGCGCTCGGACGGGATGTGCTTACCCGCTTGATTTATGGTGCGCGTAATACTGTGGGCATTGCTTTTGTGACTACGTGTCTGGCGTTTCTGATTGGTGGAGTGTTAGGGATTCTGGCGGCTATATTCGGTGGATGGGCGGACCAGATTTTGAGTCGCATTGTAGACATCTTGATGGCAATTCCTCAACTTATTTTTGCACTTCTTCTGCTGACTATTTTTGGGGTCTCGATATTTTCGTTGATTCTCATTATTGCAGTGTTGGATTCTACACGCGTCTTTCGACTGGCAAGGGCGACGAGTTTGAATGTGGTTGTGTTGGATTTTGTTGAAGCGGCCCGGCTCAGAGGAGAAAGAACGCTATGGTTGGCCATACGCGAAATCTTGCCAAATATTGCCTCGCCACTTGTGGCTGAGTTTGGGTTAAGGTTTTGTTTTGTGTTTCTGACGATTGCTGCGCTCAGTTTCCTCGGTCTGGGGATACAACCACCCACTGCTGACTGGGGGAGTATGGTCAGGGAAAATGCTTCTCTGATTACCTATAGCGATGTCACTCCTCTTCTACCGGCCGCAGCCATCGCAATATTAACGGTAGCTGTCAATTTTGTCGTTGATTGGTTTTTGCACAAATCAAGCGGGTTAAGAGATGAGCACTAATCAAAACGATTTACTGGTCGATATCAAGCATCTCAGTATAGAAGGACAGAGTGACGATGAATGGCACGAGATCATTAAGGATCTTGATATTAGACTTGGAAGGGGAGAAGTACTGGGGCTCATCGGTGAGTCAGGTGCTGGAAAGTCAACTGCCGGCCTTGCTTCGATGGCGTTTGCGCGTCCCGGTTGTCGTATTACCGGTGGGTCAATCAAGTTCGATGGAGTGGAATTAACGGAACAGAGTGAGGAAACACTAAGGAAATTGCGCGGAGTCCGCATTGCTTATGTTGCACAAAGCGCCGCTGCCTCATTTAATCCAGCACACAAGTTGATTGACCAGTTTTCAGAGATACCGGTTATCCATGGCGTGAGTTCTCACGAAAAAGCCGAATCGGATGCCAAAACACTCTATCGTAAAATTCTGCTCCCTGACCCCGATGGGATAGGTTACCGCTACCCACACCAAGTATCTGGTGGGCAGTTGCAACGAGCGATGACTGCGATGGCGTTGTCGTGTCGACCGGAGTTGATCATTTTCGACGAACCGACAACGGCACTGGATGTCACCACCCAAATTGAAGTGCTGGCTACTATCCGCGATATTATCAAGCAATTCAATACCGCTGCTATCTATATCACACATGACTTGGCGGTGGTTGCACAAATGGCGGACAAAATCATGGTGTTGCGATACGGTGAGTTAGTCGAAGAGTCGGACACCCGGGAGATGTTGAGTCATCCTAAGCAAGAGTACACCAAGTCGCTTTGGGCTGTTCGTTCATTCAGAAAAACGGAAGCCTCGCCTGTGATTGAAGAGACGCCGCTACTGCAGGTTAATAATGTGACTGCGTCATATGGCAAGGTAGATGTTTTGTCTGATATTTCTTTTGAAATTCACCCCGGAGAAACGATCGCAGTGGTTGGTGAGTCAGGGAGTGGCAAAAGCACAGCCGCACGTGTAATTACGGGATTGCTTCCACCTAGAATTGGAGAAGTGTGTTTTAACGGCGAAGTGTTACCTGCAGATTACCGTAATCGCAATCGTAACCAGTTACGTCATGCGCAAATGATATACCAAATGGCGGACACTGCCCTGAATCCACGACAAAGAATTCGGGATATTATCGGGCGCCCGTTGAGTTTTTATATCGGGCTGTCCGGAAACCGGAAGGAGAATCGAATTCGTGAATTACTTTCATTGATTGAATTGGAACCGGATCAGTTTATTGACCGTTATCCCGGAGAGTTATCTGGAGGACAAAAACAGCGTATCAGTATTGCCAGAGCATTGGCGGCTGAACCAGAGTTCATTATCTGTGATGAAGTGACTTCAGCGCTGGATCAATTGGTTGCGGAAGGCATTTTGAAACTGTTGGACAGATTACAAAGGGAATTCGACCTGGCGTATATGTTTATCACACACGATCTAGCAACTGTAAAGGCCATTGCGGATAGGGTTATCGTCATGCTGCAGGGGAAAATTGTTGAACAGGGTTCCAAAGATGAGATTTTCAGTCCTCCGCATCACGCATACACCAACCTGTTGTTGTCCTCTGTTCCTGAAATGGATCCGGACTGGCTAACGGAGTTGTTGAAAAAACGTGCCGAAAGTGAGGTTATGACATCCGTATCGACCTCTTGAGCAGGTGGAATGTGCTTATAGGATGGGGTAAGCCTGTTAAGGAAAAATTTTTCTTTCCGAAGTGAATATGGCTGAACTGTGAAACGGTTGTCAGCGTGATTGCAGTGCCGGCAGGATCAGTTCAGACAGCATGACCAGATTGTGTTGTGCGTGCGCAAGATAAGGACTTCCGGCCATGCCGCGTTGTATTGTGAATCTCATCAATGGCCGGTGTCAGTTTGCCAGGAGCCGGATGGTGTTTGTATTTCCCTTGTTTTCTACAGTGCTTGTCGGTACATCGATGTGTGATTATTTCAAGACATCAGGTGGTTGGCGGTCTCGGTACCTGATGAAGACAATACTGGACAGTGAAGACCGATGACTAGAAGGGTTGCGGCGCGGATACGGTCGACAGGGAGGTGGTTTCATGAATTGGGGGAAATTAGTTGGTTGCATGACCGAACGGATTGAGTGGCATCATGAATGATCTAGCAGAGCGTTATTTGACAACCCGGGAACTGGCGACATTGCTGCGGATTCGGGAAAGGAAGGTTTACGAACTGGTGGCGAACGGTGATGTACCCTGTTCCAGAGTAACCGGCAAGCTCCTTTTCCCACGCAAGGAGGTGGAAGACTGGCTTGCACAAAATGCGTCGGGTTTTTCTGCCAAATTAGATGAAAAGCGACCAAATGTATTGTTGGGAAGTCATGATCCCTTACTGGATTGGGCGGTTCGAGAATCGGGATGTGGCTTGGCGACTTATTATGATGGTAGTGGAGATGGATTAAGTCGCTTCACACGAGGAGAGGGTATTATGACAGGGTTACATTTGTTCGATCCGGAAAACCAATGTTGGAATGTCCATAGTGTGATAGAAACATGCCGAGGGCAGGATGTTGTTCTGGCCGAGTTTGGCTGGCGTGACAGAGGATTGTTGTTGGCTCCAGATAACCCGCATCAAGTCGAAAGTTTGCAGGATATTACTCGACTGAGGCTGGCAACGCGTCAGCATGATGCGGGTGCAGAGAGATTGTTCGATTATCAGTTATTAAAAGAAGACATAGACCGGAGTAGCTTGAATCGTGTTTTAGTCGCCAGAACCGAAACTGAAGCGGCAACTGCCGTAACGACAGGCGAGGCCGATGTCGCATTTGGACTGCGGGCGGTGGCCAAGCAACACCAACTGGATTTTATTCCTATCATGCAAGAACGGTTTGATTTGCTAGTCGACCGAAGAGCCTGGTTTGAACCCGCCTGTCAGACATTGTTTGGCTTTTTGAGAAGCGACGTTTTTCGAGCGCGCAGTCAGATTGTGTCCGGTTATGACTGCAGTGCACTGGCGACAGTGCACTTCAATGGATGAAACGGACCACAAAGCCGTACCCGGTGAGCCCTGAATCACAAGCGATCAATCCGTTGTTTCCCGACTGGCGTTAGGGAAGAAAAGCTGTACACCGTCGAGTCTGTAGTTTTCGATTGCACTTTGACCCTCACTGCCGAGTATCCAGTCTAAAAATAATTGTCCTTGTTCTGCCTTAACATGCGGGTGGAGGCTGGGATTGACTAATATCACGCCGTACTGATTGAACAGGTTTGAATCACCTTGAACATGAATAATGCTGTTCTGTTTGTTTTTATAGCTGATCCAGGTCCCTCGGTCAGTTAATACGTAGCCATTCATTGCGATCGCTGCATTGAGTGTTGTCCCCATACCAGAACCCGATTCACGGTACCATTTCCCGCTGTGGGGAAGAGGATCAATGTTTGCCTCTCTCCATAGCTCGAGCTCTTTTCGATGAGTCCCAGAATCGTCTCCCCTGGAAACAAAAATGGCTTGACTGGAGGCGATTTTCTTAAATGCGCTGACCACACTTTCTTCGCCCGTTAATTGAGCGGGATTTTCGACTGGCCCGACAACAACGAAGTCGTTATACATCACATCAAACCGTTCAATGCCATATCCCTGGTCGACGAACGCCTCTTCCGCAGATTTCGCATGCACCAGGATGACATCGCCGTCACCGTTTTTTGCATTCTTGATCGCTTGACCTGTGCCGACTGCGACGACTCTTACTCTGATACCGGATTGTGCTTCAAAGAGGGGTAAAATATTTTCATACAGTCCGGAATTTTCCGTAGACGTGGTGGATTGTAGTGTAATAAAAGAATCGGCATAACCGGGCGCGCATAGTACGGTGGTTAAAAAAAACAGCAGAAAATGAAATACGGTTTTCATGATAAAGGTGGTTGTGGAGCAATTACAAAATTAGTTTGCCCGACACATACATCTGGGCGATGTCGCTATCTGGACGATAAAAAAAAGAACTGGCCGGGGTATTTTCTACCACTTGACCATGATGCATGAAGACCACATCATCGGCAATCCGCCGTGCTTGGGCAAGGTCATGTGTGATAAATAACACCTTTACGGTTTTTCTTTTCTGTTGGTCGACAACATGTTCAATGATTTCAGTAGAGATGGGATCGAGATTGGCCGTCGGTTCATCCAGCATAAGAACCATCGGATTGATTGCCAGAGCCCTTGCCAAGGCAAGGCGCTGTTGCTCGCCGCCAGATAGGGAGCGGGCTGGTTGAGCAGTATGATGACGAAGACCGACCAGATTCAACAGTTCGTCGCAACGATTGTTCAGATTTGGAATCTGACGAAGTTTCAGTGCGAATTCGATATTCGCCCGAACAGAGCGCCGCAGCAAGACCGGCTTTTGAAAGACCAGTGATTGATGATCTCGGACTGACCGATTTAGGGCATGTTTCCCCCAATGGATAGTGCCACTGTCTGCGGTTATCAAACCATGCATGAGACGAAGCAACAGGCTTTTCCCTGCCCCGTTAGGCCCCAATATCACGGTTATCCCTGGACTGCTGATCAAGAGATTCAGATTATTGATCAGTCGGATTTTTTTGGCACTATAGGTCAGATTTTGTACCGTTATCGGCATCAACTCTTTACTGTGTCGTATGGCTAGTCCCATATCTGTTCATTGCTACTAAACAACATAAGATTCAATTTTGTCTTTAATCATATATAAAGTCGCATTAATGCTAATGGATAGGGTCATAAGGATTAAGCCAAGCGCCAGCGCCAGCGCAAGGTTACCTTTCGATGTTTCCAGGGCAATAGCGGTTGTCATAACCCGGGTCAAATGATCAATATTGCCACCCACGATCATGACAGCGCCGACTTCAGCGGTGGCGCGCCCGAACCCGGCCAAAGCGGCGGTAAGCAGATTGAATCGCCCATCCCACAGCAATGCCTTTACAGCTTGCCAACGTGGGATATTCAATGAACGGAATTGTTCGTCATATTCTTCATGCAGTTGCGCAATACTTTGTCTTGCGAGAGCAGCGACGATGGGTGTAATTAAAATGGTCTGGGCAATGATCATTGCGGTTGGGGTGTATAACAGGCCCAGTGAACCCAAGGGACCGGAACGAGAAAGAAATAAATATACAACCAGTCCGACAACAACGGGAGGCAGGCCCATCAATGAATTTAACAAGATAAGTAATAGCTGACGACCCGGGAATCGGCCAATGCCCACGATTGCGCCTAAAGGGAGGCCGATCGCACTGGAAATGATAACGGCCAGTATGCTCAATCGTAAAGAAAGGGAAACAATCTCCAAAAGGTCGGGGTCGCCCGAGAGAACGAGCCCGATGGCCAAGTCGAATGCGCTCCATATGTCATGCATAATTATGTTTTATTAGGCGAAATAGGAATAAATTTTCATAAACTAGCGTATTATGATACGAAATGCAATGACAGTGGACAAGATTGGTCTGCCTGTATTCATGATTTCCATTGCGGGTTGTTTTTCTCACGAGGGGTGTTTCGGTGAGGGACTGGTCGATGTCCATCTTGCTGAATCAGAATAAGACATTTCTTTGTCGCTTTGATAGTGCACCGTGGTACTGTCT
The DNA here is from genome assembly GCA_965214625.1 of Candidatus Poriferihabitaceae bacterium. Classification (GTDB taxonomy): domain Bacteria; phylum Pseudomonadota; class Gammaproteobacteria; order Arenicellales; family Poriferihabitantaceae. The sequence goes on from OZ243962.1 coordinate 1,748,491, forward strand.
TCTATAGAATAAACAACGTAGTCTTACTTTCATTCGGTCTCAGCCCGCATTAATGATCCACATGAAGGGACAGTGCACTGAAAGCAATACACGGGATGGATATACGGTGCATTCGCTGACTGTTCCTGTCTTTTTGTCGGTGGCGACACGGTTCTGGATCAGGCCATGGAATCAGTGGCCGGGCGGAACAACCCGCTAAAGCGGTCAAAGGAAAAACTGCCGGGCACCGTGTAACGGTTTGGATAGATGACAAACAGCCAGATACACTTTCTATTTTTGAACATTGGTCATTTTATTGACCACTTTTTGATGCTGGTTTTTGCGACTGTGTCTGCCTTGGTTTTAGCTAAAGAATGGAATATGAATTATGCCGAGCTGATTCCTTATGCGACGCCTGGTTTTATCGCATTTGCGGTTTGTTCATTTCCTGCCGGTTGGTTGGCGGACAAGTGGAGTCGTGAGAAGATGATGATCTTGTTTTTTTTCGGTATCGGAATTAGTGCCGTACTCACCTCTTTTGCACAAAATCCGGTTGAGCTATCCGTCGGCTTGCTGTTGATCGGGATATTTGCGGCGATTTATCATCCGGTTGGTTTGGCAATGGTCGTTCAAGGAAGGGAAAAAATGGGTATTGCTTTAGCGATTAATGGCGTGTTTGGAAATCTGGGCGTGGCATGTGCTGCTTTACTGACGGGTTTTTTGATTGACATCCAAGGTTGGCGGGTCGCATTTATTGTTCCGGGCATTGTCACTGTCCTAGTAGGGATACTGTATGCCTATTACATTTGCAAACAGCCATTGGTTGAAAGGTCAGGTGCATCCAAGCCGGTGGTTATGCAACCGCGCAAACCAGAGGCCGCTATTATTGATCATGGCGTGATATTGCGTGTCTTGTCCATCGTGCTGGTTTCCACCGCTATTGGCGGGTTTGTTTTCCAGAGTACTACATTTGCTTTGCCGAAAGTCTTTGATGAAAGACTCGGTACATTGGTGAATTCAGCAACCCTGTTGGGAGGTTATGCATTTTTAGTGTTCGGATTGGCGGCATTTGCCCAAATCGCTGTCGGATATTTGGTGGATCATTTTTCAATCAAGGCGGTATTTTCACTGGTTGCGTTGCACCAGTCGCTCTTTTTTGCATTGATGCTGCACCAGACAGGAATCGATGCGTTGGTTATTTCCATTGCTTTCATGCTGGTTGTTTTCGGACAGATACCGATCAATGATGTACTGATCGGACGTATTAGTAAAAATGACTGGCGAAGCCGAATCTATGCCATACGTTATGTTGTGACTTTTTCTGTCATGGCATCAACCGTCCCGTTAATTTCCTGGATTTATGCCAATTGGGGGTTTGATCGATTATTTTTGATCTTATCCATAGCGGCTGGAATCATCTTTATATCGGTCTTACTGCTTCCGAGCAAGGTGGCTGTGATGTTCCCGAAAAATAGCCGTTTTGTCCTGCATGACAGATGAAATAAAATAGACCCTTGCAACACGAGGCCAAGACTTGGGAGAGAGAATGGCGCAATTGAGCAATAGGCTAAAGAGCTTTGAATCATCAAAGATTGCAGAAATCTTTGCGTCGGTTGCACGGTTAAAGGAACAGGGCGAGCATATCGTGGATTTGTCAACCGGTGAACCGGACTTTCAAACAAACAGGTTGGTTTGCGCGGCTGCCAAGGGGGCCATTGACCGGGGAGTGACCAAGTACACCGCCATTGATGGAATGACCGAATTGAAGAAGGCAATTCAAAAAAAGTTCATGCGAGACAATCAACTGGCCTATGAACTGGACGAAATTATCGTTGATTCGGGTGCCAAGCCCTTGCTGACCCATACGTTTTTAGCCATTCTAAGTGAAGGCGATGAAGTCATTATTCCAACACCATGTTGGCCCTCCCATCCGGGTGCGGTCCGATTATGTGGTGCTTCGGCTGTTTTTGTTCGTGGGCAAGAAGAGAACGGGTTCAAACTTGATCCGGATGAGCTTGAAGGGGCAATAACATCTCGAACCCAAGCGGTGATTCTCAATTCGCCTTCTAACCCGACCGGGGCAATCTACAGCATGGAAGAACTCAAGAAATTGATCGAGATACTAAAAAAGTATCCTCAAGTGTGGATTGTGGCAGATGATATCTATGAAAAAATACGTTATGACGGACGGGATGTCTTGACGATTGCGCAAGTTTCACCCGAACTTAAAGATCGGACGGTCACCATTAATGGCTTGTCAAAGGGCTATGCCATGACCGGTTGGAGAATTGGATTTGCCGGGGGACCCAGACGGCTGATGGATGCCATCCGACAAATCATGTCACAGGCGGCGGGCAATCCTTGTTCAATCAGTCAAGTTGCTGCGATTGCCGCATTGGAAGGTGATCAACAGTACGTTAGTGAGCAGGCTGAAATCTACCAAGCGCGCCGGGACCGGATGGTGTATTGCATTAATCAAGCGATGGGTCTGACGGTTCGTCCCTGTCAAGGCGCATTTTACCTATATGTCAACTGTCAGGGCGTGTTAGGTAAAAACACCAAAGAAGGACAGTGTATCCAGACCAGTACTGATTTTGTAAAGTATCTTCTCGAAAATTATAAAGTGGCCGTGGTCCCGGGTATCACATTCGAGTGCGATCCTTATTTCAGACTGTCCTTCGCCACTTCAGAGGCCGAACTTGAAATTGCCGGTGAAAGAATGATGCTGGCTTGTCAGGCACTAAGCTGATCGCATTACGGGCTCTGTGAGTATTGCTTCGAAGCGGGCAATGAAGAACGATGCAAATGGAATAGGGCAGTAAGTATTGATGTTCAACGAAAGTCATCTGATGGCATGTTGCTGACGTTTCCTCGGTTTTGTTGTTCGAGGGTACTGGTATTGACAGGCTACATAATAACTAATAAACTAGTTATATAGTTATATAGTTATATAAGTTTGAGTGATGTTGACATCAAAAGAGGCGACTCGAGGATTTGCAGCGATTGGATCAAAACCACGTCTCGACATGCTGCGGGTACTGATTCGTGCCGGACCAAAAGGTTTGACGGTCGGACAAATTCAGACTCGCATGGGGCTGCCGGCTTCTACTTTGGCGCATCACTTGCGGTTACTGGCTGCCAGTGGATTGATCGTGCAGAAGCGGTATAGCCGTACTGTTGTCAACCAGGCTGCATTTCGACATATCGAAGCACTGGCTTCGTATTTGATGGAAGAATGCTGTCTTGATGACGAAGCTGACCCACTTGGCTGTTTTGAGACTGCTTAAAATCAACCGGATCCTGCAAGAGTAATAATGCCATGAAATTACATATATCATTGAATGTCGAGAATTTTGATGCGGCACTGGAATTTTATTCCTATCTGTTCAATCAAAAGCCCACGGTCCAAAAACCGGATTATGCAAAATGGGACGTTGAAGATCCGGCAGTGAATTTCGTTATTGAGCCATCAAGAGGGGCGGTAGGATTAAGCCATCTTGGCATTCAAGCTTCCTCACAGGCGGAACTCAATGCCGTCGCAGACAGAATGCGGAACACTGAGCAGCCATTTCTTGATATTGAGAGCACCCATTGTTGTTATGCCCGAATGGATAAGGCATGGGTGCAAGGTATCGCGAATGAAAAATGGGAAGCTTTTTTAACACACCGTCATAATGAGAATGAATATGGCGAGGACCGGGATAACCTATTTGACCATACATTTCCTGCAGGGTCGGACAATGCCAATTGCTGCTGATCGGTGAGTTGCTGACTCTCTCTGCTCCGTCGGTTTGACCGATCATGTGCGAATGGATTCCAAACAACCGTATCTGAGGCAGTGATCAATGCAGGTTCCGCGCTTGCAACAGTATGCCGCCGAGTTGATTGATACGGCCATTTTACTTGCGACAGTGGTGGGCTTTGGCATCATGGCCGAAACATTGGCGAATGGACATATGGCCATTGCGTTACTTTGCAATACAATTTCGACGGGGGCCATCCTGGTGTTACTGATGACCATGTTGAGTCCAATGTCAGGTGCTCATTTTAATCCGGCCGTCACGCTGGTTTTTGCCGTCCGACGAGAGATCAGCATTCGACAAGGATGTGGGTATACCCTATGTCCGGTTGTCGGGGGAATCTTGGGCGTGGTTGTTGCTCATATGATGTTTGAAGAACCGCTGATCCAGTTTTCATAACATGTTCGTACGGGAGCAGGTCAATGGCTCGCTGAGGGGGTTGCAACATTTGGCCTGGTTTTTACCATCTTAATGACCGTCAAAGCCAAGCTAGCCGCAGTTGCGATGTCGGTGGGATTGTATATTACCGTGGCATATTGGTTTCACCACTTCCACTTCTTTTGCCAACCCCGCAGTTACTGTCGCCCGTAGTTTTACGGATACATTTTCCGGTATTCTACCAAGTCATATGCCGGCTTTTGTTCTGGCGCAGTTTATCGGTGCCATCTTGGCATGGAGGCTCAGTGGTCGGTTTCTGTCAATTTCAGATGAAATGGAGTACCGGCCATAGGCAGTAGGTGAAAATTGAGAGGTAGTGTGGTTTAAATATCATCAAGGGGCACGAGTGGACATGTTGCAGCTGTTTTCTGGGTCAGAGCAAAAGTCGGTATGGCAGTGGCAGGATTGATGGTGAAGTCCCTGAAGGTTGCTGTTGAGCGAGAGTTTGCCATCAATGCCACGAGAATATGTTTCAAGCCGGTGGCTTCACAATCTTAATGAGAATATAGCGTATTGAGGATGTCCCAGTTAGAATACCAAGCCAACCAAATCGACAGCGTCGTCATGACCGCTTTAATCCAATCGCGTTTTTATACAGCCTGAAAAGTATTTTCATGAAACATAATCTAAAGTTTTATATTGGTGGAGCGTGGGTGGATCCGATCACACCTGCAGCAATTGATGTAGTCAACCCGGCGACCGAACAGCCTTTTCAGCAGATTAGTATTGGTAGCGTCGAGGATGTCAACCGGGCTGTCCTTGCGGCTCGAACGGCATTTTCCGCCTATTCCCAATGGAGCAAGCAACAGAAACTGGAGTTGCTTGAAGCAGTCCTGCAGGTTTATCAAAAACATCAGGATGAAATTGCACAGGCCATTTCCCAAGAAATGGGCGCTCCGATTACGCTGGCTCGAGGTGCACAGACCAAACTTGGAGCGAACCACATTAAAAGTGCAATAAAGGCGCTGGCTAAATTTTCTTTCGAAACAGTCGAGGATGACATGATTCTTCGCTATGAACCGATTGGTGTGTGCGGCATGATCACCCCGTGGAACTGGCCGATGAATCAAGTCGTTGCCAAAGTGGCTCCGGCACTCGCCGCAGGATGTACCATGGTTTTGAAGCCGAGCGAGGAGTCTCCTTTAAATGCCATGATATTCGCTGAAGTGCTGCATGAGGCAGGAGTACCTGCGGGTGTGTTCAATCTCATCAATGGTTATGGGCCGGTCGTCGGTGAGGCGATGTCATCACATTCCAATATTGATATGATGTCATTTACCGGTTCGACTCGTGGCGGCATTGCAGTGGCTAAAGCAGCGGCAGATTCGGTTAAACGGGTAGGTCAGGAACTAGGCGGAAAGGCAGCGAATATTATCCTTGAGGATGCTGATATAGAGACATCCGTGGCTGATGGTGTGGTGTATTGTATGAGTAATAGCGGACAGTCATGTAATGCACCAACCCGGATGCTGGTTTCAAATCAACATATGGATTTGGCCATTGAAGCAGCGCGTAAAACAGTGGAAAAACTCACTGTAGGAGACCCCGCTGCCGACGGCAACCATCTGGGACCCGTCGTTAACAAGGCCCAGTTCGACAAAATTCAAAATTTGATACAAAAAGGTATGGATGAGGGAGCGACGTTGGTTTCAGGGGGTGCTGACAGACCGGCCCATTTGCCCGTTGGTTATTACGTGAAACCGACGGTTTTCGCGCATGTTGACAATAAGATGACTATTGCGCGTGAGGAAATTTTTGGTCCGGTTATTGCCATTATTGGTTATGAGAATGAAGACCAGGCAGTGGAGATTGCCAACGATACGGACTATGGGTTATCAGGCTATGTCAGTTCCGGCGACATTGGGCATGCTAAAGCGGTGGCACGAAAAATTCGTGCCGGCCAAGTCGCAATAAATTATCGTGGCGGTACCAGCGACACCCCATTTGGTGGCTATAAGCAATCAGGCAATGGCCGTGAGAAGGGTCGATGGGGGTTGAGGGAGTTTTTGGAGATTAAAGCCATTACCGGGTCGATGGCCTGCTAGATGCAGGATCAGAACAAGTCGAATTGGCCCAGGCGAAACAGGTCTCGGGCAGGTAATGGCAGACGGCGGGTTCAATGGTAAATCAATCTTGTCTCCCCTCATTAGTTTGAAACCTCGAATTAATGGCTATTGGCATTCACGGGTCGGTCGTGTGGGGCAATCGGATGGGGGTGCTCAGGAGAGTCGTCGACAATGGGTGCCATATGAGATTCGATGGGTGAGCCACTGATAATCGACGAGGGTGTATCCAAAGAGTAGTGACCAGGCACACCCAAACATGTATCGAAACCGTCACAGGTGTCACATGGTGCAGCGCAGACATTGCATATAATGCGGTGATTTTTAGTGAATGATTCGGGTTCAAGCCTGGAAAGTTCCGAGTTCATCCAGACGAGCTGACAGGCGCGGCAAATTCAGGATATCTTCCAAAATTGCCGGGGATATAGCTTAGAATCCCCATAAGAATATGGTTCGGGTCTTTCCTTATGCGCCTGCTGCTCTCCCTCGCCGCCTTATTATTATCTATTATACTATTGCAGCTCAGTTCGGGCGCAATTGGGCCGCTCGATGTGCTTTCAGGTCTTGATGCGGGCTTTTCTAAAACTCAAATTGGACTGCTCGGCTCAGCCCATTTCCTCGGTTTTTTTATCGGCTGTTGGTGGGCACCTCGCTTGCTGGGTACTGTGGGGCATGCCAGAACTTTTGCTGTATTTGCCGCTTGTGGTGCGATTGGGGCCATTGCACATCCACTGATTATTGAACCGACCTTTTGGGCGATACTCAGGATAATGACGGGTCTTTGTGTGGCGGGTTGCTATACCGTCATTGAGGCGTGGATGCAGGCAAAAGTGACCAATGAATCCCGAGGGAGGGTGATGGGGGTCTACCGCGTTGTGGACATTGCCGCGTCATCCGGTGCACAAGTGATGATTGGTGTCTTGGAGCCAGCCTCGTATGTTTCATATAACATACTCGCGATTTTCTGTTGCGCTTGTCTGTTCCCGCTCACCATCACCAGTTCCCAGCAACCAGAAACACCGCCAGCAACGAGATTGCGGCCGATCCGTACTGCATTGACATCGCCATTAGGGGTGGCAGGAGTGGTTGTTGCCGGATTGACATCTGCCTCGTTTCGCATGGTGGGGCCAATATATGGACAGGAAATCGGATTAACGGTGAGTCAGATTGGTTATTTCCTGGCCACTGTGTTACTCGGTGGCGCGATCGCACAGTTTCCTGTGGGGTGGTTAGCTGACAAATATGATCGCCGATGGATTTTAATTGGGTTGTCTGTCAGCAGCGTTGTGGTGTGCGTTTTTATCACGAGTTTTCTGATGGCAAGTCTTTGGAGTGTGTTTATCAGCGCGGTCCTGTTCGGAATAGCGACTTATCCCATTTTCTCGGTATCCGCGGCCCATACCAATGATTTCACTCAGCCTAGCGAAGCAGTCGAGGTGAATGCTTCATTAATTTTTTGTTACGGTATCGGCGCAATATTCAGTCCTTTAATTACTTCTAGTCTGATTGAGCGATTTGGACCATCGGCGTTATTCGTATTCATCGCAGCCGCGCATGTTGTTCTGCTGGGTTTCAGTTGGTACCGTATGCATGCAAGACCGACCCGGTCTCGACGAACTCGATATGCTTATATGCCACGAACGACGTTTACTATTGGCAAGCTCTTAAAGAGAAAACGTCAGCATTCAGATGGCGGGTTGTCTCAAGGCGCCGCAAACGGCACCGAAAATAAGGGTTAATCAAAGCGATTTGTGATCATGACCCTGAAATCTCTAGCCCACGGACTGATGGGCGGACCCAAGGTAGTTGGGTACAGGATCAATATTTGTTGAGCATTTCCCTTGATGATTTTACTGCTCGGCATATCCGGACCAAGAACATTTGCCCGGTAGACTCGACAGAGTCATTAGCCTGTCAGAGTCTACGTCCGGAGAATCACTTCAGGTGTGTGTTTCCAAGCAAGGCGGTTCACGACCTTTTGCAGGGATCAAGTCAGCGCGCTGATTGGGGTAGGATAGACCGGGATGAGTGGGTGCTTGCTTTGCCTCTTGCGCGCGCAAGTCACCGCCTAGATCAATTGACGGCAGTTCCAAGCAGGCCTCAACGAGGCGGGCGGTTCACGGCTACCGGCATACAATTGAGAGGCCGATGCCCAATTTATTGTATGACTCGGGACTGATGGCAAGGGAGGTTTGACAAAATCAGGTTGTCTTTTCAGCTGGGCTCCTGTTCTTGCAATTGCCTGTCGTGGGATGCACCGGGTTCAGTCAATCTTGAACCGCCGCACCGCTTCGTGATTAAAACTGAACCCGGTGCCGGGTCTTTGTGGAATAAGGATTTTGCCGTTATTGATTTCCAACGATTCGTTAAACAGTGGAGCGAACCAAGGCATGTGTTCCACGGAGATGCAATGACTTTCTGAACCGCCGATACAAAGACTGTATTCGGTAAATAGGTGAGTTGAAATAGGTATATCATAGGTGGCAGCGAGCGCAGCAGTACGACGCATTTCCGATAAACCGCCTATTCTCTGAAGATCGGGCATCAGAATGTCAACCGCATCTGCCTCGATAATTCCACGCATTCCGTACCGGGTGTATTCCGTTTCACCGGTTGCAATCGGCGTATTCAGTGCGATGCGCAATGCGGCATGCCCCTTCAGGTTGTGATATCCCACCGGCTCCTCAAGCCATCCAATATTGAATTCTTCTAATGCATGGCCCAGACGGATAGCCTGTTTGACACTCAACCCCTGGTTGGCATCAGCAAGTATTTCAATATCTGGCCCGACGGCTTCTCGAACATGTTTGACCCGTTCGACATCCTGCTCAATACGGGCGCTGCCCACCCTGATTTTCATTGACCGGAACCCCTGATCGACGAAGTCGCTGGCTTGTTTGAGGCAGTCATCAATCGACAATGAAAGCCATAGACCACCGCTTGCGTAGGTTCTTATTTCATCACGGTAAGCGCCGAACAGCCAATGCAGAGGTTGTCCGGATGCTTTTGCGATAATATCCCAGCAAGCGGTATCGATGGCCGACAGTGCGGCGACAGAAAATCCCTTGTGCCCGATTGGATTCATCTCATTCCATAATGCTTCCCAGATTGCTCCGATATAGCGAGGGTCTCTCCCTTCGATTTGATGACGAAACCCCCGGATCATCTCCCAGAGGGATTTCAATCGGAGCCCGTTTAAAGTGAACACCAAGCTTTGCCCGGTGATCCCCTCGTCAGTTTCCAGTTCCAGCAGCACACAACCCACGCTACGTATATCATGGATGGTGGTTTTGATCGGTTTATCGAAAGGAATGTTGATCAGTGTGGTTTCCAGCTTTGTAACGATCATGGCTGACTTTCACGCTTACGTCTTGTAAGAAGGATCCGACCGTTCACAGCGCCGCAGCAGTGCTGGCCATTCGTACGTGCCTGGTGCAAAGGCGGCGTATTGTTTGTTTGAGAGTTCCCACAGTCCGGGGCTGGAGGGGTCCAACGCCTGCCCTGCCCCCCGTAGCTGTACTGCGATTTCACACATCCGAATCGCATAATACATGTTCATGAATGCCTCTCCGGCTGTTTCACCGACGGTGAGCAAACCATGGTTCTGCATGACCAGTACTTTGTTGTTGCCCAGATTCTCAGCGATACGGAGTCGCTCATCAGGATCAACAGATAACCCTTCCCACGGATGATATCCGACCTTGCCATATAGCATGGAGGAATCCTGTATCCAGTAGGGAATCCCCTTTTTGAAGGTAGTGGCGGCCAAGGCGGTGGGAGGATGGGCATGAAATACAAATTTGTTTTGTGGATGATACAAGTGAACTGCACTGTGAATGATGAATCCGGCCGTATTCACATCAGGTGGGCCTTCCAGAACGTGACCATTCTCATCGACTTTGATCAAATTAGTCGCAGTGACTTCTTCATAAAGCAACCCGAACCGATGCATCAGAAAGTGATGGTCTGTTCCCGGAACCCTGGCCGTAATGTGGTTCCAGACGGTATCATCCCAACCCATCATGTGTGTGAGTCGGAACATGGCGGCGAGGTCCACTCTCACGTTGTATTCGTTCGTATCAGTGTTGGCGGACGGGTTTTCGGTCGCTATCATATCGCTTTGTTTCATGCAGTGATCGTTCATGTTGTTTTCCTGTTTGGTCTTGACTGTCGTTACATTTGCAAAGGGTATTGTTTTCTTCTTGTAGTCTGCGGATCGTTCCTAGGGGGTTCGTGTTGAATACATACAAAGCGGTAGGGAGTCTATCTCTATACTATTGTATAGTAGAGTGCAGGATATTGGGATTGACTTTCTGGATGGTAACCCCGTACTTACCCGAGTCAAATATGGGGGGGTGTCCGGTGCGTATGGTTTACGAGTCGAAACAAGGATGCTGATTTCGATACGTTGACCACTTGGTTCCCATTAAAGAGAAAAAGTTGATGCGACACTGCAAGATCACCCGGCAACCTGTTAACGACCACACCAACGGCTGGAGCCGCATTTTACCACCCAGGCAACCGCAACCGCCATTGAGCGGTGAGATGAAATCTGATTGGGTTGTGGTCGGTGCAGGCTATGCCGGATTGGCGGCAGCGAGACGTTTGGCGGAGAATCGGCCGAATGAGAGCGTGGTATTACTTGAGGCCGATACTATCGGGGAAGGCGCATCCGGAAGGAATTCAGGTTTTGCAATCGACCTTCCGCATAATGTTGGGAGCCAGATGGGAGAACTGGAAGGATCGTATCGATTCATGGCTTTGGCAAGGGCAGCCATTGCGTATCATGAACAACAGATTGGCCGCTACCGCATTGAGTGTGACTGGAGTCAACCGGGGAAATATCATGCGGCGGTGAGTGAAAGGGGTGTGCAGGAAGTATTGGAACCCTTCGCGAAGGAACTGGAAGCACTGGGGGAGCCGTTTCTTTGGATAACAAAGCAAGATCTTGGACAACGGCTGGGCACTGAACACTTTTCAGCCGCCGTGTACACACCGGGCTGTCGATTGATGAATCCGGCTGCCCTGACTCGAGGTCTGGCCGCCAATCTGCCTGACAATGTCAGCTGTTACGAGCATTCGCCTGTTGTTCAGGTTGAGTACGGCAAAGTAATACGGATGACGACGTTGAAAGGCCAACTGACCGCAGGGAAAATGATTCTCTGCGTCAATGGGTTCGCCGAACAATTTGGGGCCTATCCTCGCCGGCTGCTCAATTTTGCAGCCAATGCAAGTCTGAGTCGACGCCTGACAGACAGTGAGCGTAGTGCATTGGGATGTGAACAAAATTGGGGATTGACGCCAGCCAATGCGTATGCGGGGATCACCATGCGCTTTACCAATGACCATCGAATTTTGATCCGGCAGAATATTTGCTTTAATCCTTACCTGCGGGAATCGGACAGCGTCAGAGCGAGGATCGCTATAGCACACAAGAAGTTGTTTGACCAACGCTTTCCCATGTTGCCGGATGTTCAAATGGAGTATACCTGGACAGGCTTCATTTGCTTATCGAAAAATGGGGCACCGGGTTTTGGCCAAATGGCTCCGAATGTCTATACTGCTGTGTGCCAGAATGCTGTGGGTGTGACAAAAGGAACGGTGGGTGGCATGCTTGCGGCTGATATGGCATGTCATGAAGATAATGAACTGATTGGTTACATGCTGAGTTTAGGTCAGCCCCGTGCGGTGCCACCTCGTCCTATTTTGGACATCGGTGTACGTTCGAAGCTCATTTGGGAAAGGTGGAAAGCGCGCGGGGAGAGATAGTGACCCCTCTCTCCATTCAAAATCCATGACAGATGGCTCGGATGGTAAAATCAAGGTGATATTTTTTGATCAAGTGAACCAATCAGTGGCGCGTTGGTGGAGAGACGCTGTTTCCCGATAGACGCCACTTTGGGCGTGGTCCGCTCACCCTGATCACTCATGGGTCGTGCCGGTTCGGGGAGAGAATGAAAAACCATCAAGCCTTTTCCCCGGCTCCTTCAGGTTGTCTGAAAAACAACACCTGCCCGGAACGCTGGAATAATGAACTTGGACGGAGTCAGGTCGTATTCAATCGGTGGGTGGCAAGATAGAGACCAAGGCCGAAAAGGGACAATATGAACAGCAGGGGGAGAACCAGGCCATAGCCCCCCATTATCCAGACCAATGAACCGAGAAAGGGAGCAAACGCGCTGCCGGTAAGGTAAAACAAGGCCAATGCGCCAGATTTTGCGCCAAAGTTTCCCTCGCCTAATAATTGTCGGGCGATCAGTGGTCGAATGATACTGACAATGCCATAACTGCCACCAAAAAGGATAACGAAACCAATCAGCAACGCGGGGGTATCACCAGCCGAGAGCAAAAACACGACCGATCCACCGATACCCACAAAACAGCCAACGGTGATGCGGTGAACCGACACGTGACGTTCAAAAATCACCATCACCAGTCTTCCGACAACCTGCATTGGGCCAATAAAGGCCGCCGCCGTCACCGCAACAGCAGGCTGGATTGCCTGATCATGGAGAATGGCGAGCAGGTGGTGCAAAGTCACGCCGTGTATTACTGCGACGAAGGCAAACCCCAGGGCGAGCGACCAGAATACCCAGGTTCTGACGAAAGCCACATAAGTGCTTGCCTGCTGCTTCTTTTCGATACGGTTACGCGGGTTGCTTCGCTCTACTCTCTGAGCCCCCTTCCACATCAGGGGGGCGGCAAAGCAAATGACCATCGCCGCAAAAATCCGGATGGTGTGCTGCCATCCGAAAACTTCGGCGAGTAAATGTGTCATCGGGAAACAAATCGTGCTGGCGAAGCCAGCGATGAGGGTGACCCAGATAATCCCGCGTTTTGCATGCGAACCATAGGCGCGGGTAATCAAAGCGAAACAGGGTTCATAGAGACTACCTGCCAGCGTAATACCGATTATTCCCCAGATGAGATAAAACACAGCCGGTGTGGTTGCGAAGGAGAGCATGAAGAGACACAGTCCTCCCAGGGCAGTGCTGCCTGCCATCATGATCGGTCCTTTCCCAAGATCAATCAGTTTGCCGGCGACGGGTGATGCACAGGCGGAGAGAAACAGTGCCAGGGTGATGGCACCAGTCAGGTCGGCTTTGGACCAGCCCAGCGTTTGTTCCCAGCGAACAAGAAGAGCCGGAAAAATGTAATACAGCCCAGCCCAGGCCAGGGTCTGAGCCATCGCAAGGTACAAAATGCCACGATCCTTTATCATAAAGTCGTTTGTCAATCCAGCGGGAATGTATGTTGCCGATTGACGGCAACAGGTCACTTTATTACATGGGCGATGGGTTCAATGGCGGCGCGGTCACCTCATCTAGAGCGCGCGTGTCGGGTTTTAATGAGAATAATGTCGAATGCATTGATAGGGTTTTATGTTTTTGCAAACCGGTGTATTACGATGCTTGGATGTGTCTGTTCAAAATGAAAGCGTGCCGATTTGGCTTGACCGTTTGCTTTTGTCTGGTCTTTCCTGATACGGCACCCGGACATCGCCTCGTCGATTATTCCCGGTATGGCCGGGGTGTGTTTCATTAAGTGGGGCGACACTCTCTTACCCTCGGTTGTCAACGTTCCCCTGTGCCTGTCGGTTCCATACAATAGGCAGTTCCTTCCTGCAGACCGTGGTTCAATGCGTTTCGATTGAACGGGGGCGTCATTAACCCTTTGGCCACAACTGAGGAAAAAAATGGCCGGCGAGCGGGTCTCCGTTCCGATAGCCCTGTGATTCGAAGAGGGCTCGCTCTCCTTTCGCCCAATCACCCCGATAACAGATTCTACCATCTTCGGCAGTCATTCTCAGTGTAAAGCGATGTGCCGTTTGTTTTGGTATATGGTTACTCAATGTGCCATGAAGCGTGCGCATATCGAACATAATACAATCACCTGGTTGACAGTCGAAAGCGACGAGATCGTAGTCATCGGGATGATTGTCGATATCCGGCGGCGCTTCATAACACAGTCCGTTGACCGTTCCAGGTTCACCATGGGTATTGTGATTTTTAAAAAAAACTCTCTGAAACAACTTTCCCCATAGGTGAGACCCACGGACAAAACTGATACCCTCTTCCTTTGGAGTGGTTTCCAACGGCAACCACAGAACACACATGGTTCCTTCAAAGTCGAAATAAGCGATATCATGATGCCACGGGGGTCGTGAAAGCGCGCCCGCCTCTCGCCGAAACCAATTGTCCATCACCAAATGAATGCGTTTGGCATCCATCAGCTGTGCCGCGATGTGGGCGGCAGGAGACTCATGGACGAATTGTTCAATTTCGGGGATTTCTGACCATATCCAGAAATCTTCACAGTATCGGGCCTTGTTGTCCCCGATCGTTCGAGCCTCGAAACGCGGACTGGGATCTGCAATGTCCCGTTGAATGCCCTTGGCAAGCAGATCCAGCCATTGATGATGGAATGCTTTTTCGAGCAAGACAACCCCTTCTTTTTTGAAAGTGGCGATGTCATGTTTTGTCGGCTGGTATTGGCTTTGCTCAGTGGAAATGGACATTTTTCGGTTTGCGGACAATGAGTGATTCGTCAGGACGAGAAGCGTGGATGCTGTCTGTGTTTGAGACCGGTGTCATCCGTGCCCAAGTGTCAATTTTCAGCACGGAGTCCACGCACCGTCACCCCGGTTTGGTTGCTCGACTCTAATGATAACCCGTAAGTCTACCAAAGAAACTCATACCCTACGCGTCATGATAAATCCACGACCTGTAGAGCAACCGAATACCGTTTCGTCATCGTCTACCGTCGCGGCATGTTGAGCCAGAGGCAACCCAGCCAACGGATTCAAATGAGACCTGGACAAACTATCCCAGTCAAGCCTACACCGATCAGTCATTTGTGGCAAAACCGAGGGCCAAGCGCGTCGCACACTAAAACTAAGTATCGCCGGATAGAAGATGACGGTGAGTGATGGACGGGCCGGACGGATTCTCTGCATGGCGAAAAAGTCAGAAAACCGTCTGCTGTACGGTTGATCAATCGAAAAACGGTGGAGCGGGAGACGGGGATCGAACCCGCATTATCAGCTTGGGAAGCTGAGGTTCTACCATTGAACTACACCCGCTTGGGGTTGAAGAAGTATATTACATTTGGACGATTGGGTGTCGCTGATGGGTTGATGGCTGGACATGGCGGCATACCGGCCCAAGCCGCTATTTTTGGGGTAGTTTTGGCGTGAAAGGCCAAAGACGACAGGGTTGCATTTGGAATGAGAGGGCAAGAGCGTAACATGGGGCATAGAGTATGGGGTGAGTCGCACTACGCCCAGGCGTATCATCTATCAGGTGACCTGTTATCCGCCGCATTGATGCCCGGCCATTTCGCGAGACAACGATACCGAGAAGCCCCATTATTTCTGATCTGCGGCACCGTCATTGAGTCTGTTACGACAGTGGCCACTGGACCGGCATGGGGATACGACTGGATCACACCGCCCAATCAAGTTTCTTCGAAACCGGACCGTTCTATTTTCGCCTAACAGCAATTGAACTTGAAAAACACCCTGTCGAGACCGAAAATAATACCCTGTTGGCCGGTTTATGAAATAGACGAGTTAGGGGTAACGTGTTGCAGGGAATCTGACGTGACCGACCAATTTGTTTTCATCGGTGAGAGAACCACGAATGAAGAACAGATCAACATCGAAGCATCGCAAAACTTGGCACTATATTCCGCCACTTCCACTGACCCAGGCACCTTATTTCGAATGGCCGTTCAGTGGGGCAGAAAGCGTGAAATATCTGTACCAAATCTGGCGTCCGTTCAATCAGCGGTTTTTGATGCTGGTGTTGGCGATCGTTGCCTGGATATGGTTTACACCATCACTGGAGCGTACGGTGAATTTCGAGTGGCGTTGGATGCTTGAAGTCGGTCTTAGAAATTTTTTCATTGTCCTGGTGGTGGCCGGCGGACTGCATCTGATGCTGTTTACATTTCGCAGGCAGGCGGATGATTTTCGCTATGACAATCGGCCACTGGCCAGGCATTCGAAG
This sequence comes from Candidatus Poriferihabitaceae bacterium, assembly GCA_965214625.1. GTDB lineage: Bacteria > Pseudomonadota > Gammaproteobacteria > Arenicellales > Poriferihabitantaceae. Next base: position 1,764,781 of record OZ243962.1, read on the forward strand.
ATATTTCATTTCAATCATCAGGTCTGGGACAACATGTTCTGGACATTGTGCGGTGCGGTACCGGTGGGAACGTTGTGGGAATGCGTATTGCTTTGGGCTTATGCCAATGGCCATGCGACGCTGATTTCTTTTTCTGAACACCCGATTTGGTTTGTTGGACTGATGCTCTTGATTCCGATTTGGAGTGGATTTCATTTTTACTGGACCCACCGCTTGTTGCATACCCGACCGTTGTACCGGTGGATTCACTCATGGCATCATAAAAACGTCAATGTTGGCCCTTGGTCCGGTCATGCCATGCATCCCGTGGAACATGTCATTCTGTATTCTGATCTGGCGCTGTATGTTCTGATTGCCAGTCATCCGATCCATGTTATTTTTAATGCAATGCTGCATACCATAGCGGGCCCGACTTCCCATTGTGGTTATGAGAAAGTGCGACTGATCCGGGGGGTCAGTCTACAGCTTGGTGATTTTATGCACCAGTTGCACCACCGGTTTATTGACTGTAATTACGGTTCTGCCGAAACACCTTGGGATAAGGTATTTGGTAGTTTCCATGATGGAACCCCGCAAGGCGATCGTTATATTGATGAACGGCGCCGATGTCTGTATGGGCGCAAGTGACATGCAATGTTGACATGAGAATGCTCACGTATAAAACACCGTCTGAAGTGTTTGCAACCCTGACCAACGAATTTTCCGGTCAGCACAGTCGACAGCCGCAATACGCTGTCTTGGCGGGCGCAAAGGCGTTGCAGTGTGACAAGAACAATCTGCGCACAACCAGCAAACACGGCACCGGGCTTATCGTGAGTTGAAAACGTGCTTGACGGTCAGTCAAAAGCGCGATCAGGATGCATTGTTGCGACGGGTGTTTCCCCGGGAGAAGTGTGGTTTGACAGGGGTGATAACAGGGCGGCAGAGGCGGGTATTTGTTTCACCAAGGCTCAATCATCGTCCTTACATCCAGTTCGAATGTCCAGGCTTGTTTTGGCTGGCGGTGCAGATACCAGTAGGCTTCTGCCAGTCCTTCTAGGGAAATGAGCTGTTCTTGCCTGTCACGCATTGCGGGGAATCGCGTCAGTATCTTGTCCCCAGCGATTCCGCCGTCAATGATCACATGGCCCACATGCAGGCCTTTTGGCCCATATTCCTTGGCGAGCGCCTGAGCAAAAGTCCGCAAGGCAGATTTGGCTGAATTGAACGCACCGAAACCGGCCTTGCCCCGTCGCGACGCACTCGCACCGGTAAAAAGCAGTGTACCGCCATCAGGCAACATCCGCCTTGCGGTCTCACGGCCAAATAAGAACCCACCAAAACATCCGACACGCCAAGCCCTTTCAAAGTAATCAGCTTCCATCTGGGCAATGTGTCCGGGCATGTTGTTGCCGACATTGTAAACCGCCAAATCAAAACGCCCTTTCCCGGTATGCTGTACCGCATCAAAAAGTGCGATGACCTTTTTTTCTTGCGTCGCATCGCAAGTAATGGGCGTTGCAGTGCCTCCACGGGTTTCAATCCGGCTAGCGACAGCCGCAATTTTTTTCTGGGATCTTCCACTGATGAAAACGTGATAGCCTTCGTCGGCGAACCGTTTGCACAGCGCACCGCCCAATCCGTTCTCAGGCCCCACTCCAAGCACCAGCGCTTTGGGTTTGTGTTTGGGCATATTTAAGTCTCTTTGATGAGCCGCTTGGTATTATCGCACAGCGAAACGAGCAGTCATAACACGACACTGGGATGTCGTGGTCCGGCAGGATAGCAGATTATGGCAAAGACGGTGGGTCTATAGACAAGCCGGACGGACTTGCCTGTATGGCCATTCAGTGTTTCCGGCGCCCGGCAAAATTGCATTTGCGTTGTTTTTTTGTCCAAAGGCTGTTTCTGTGGACCTCGTTTTGGCTAAAATAATGTCGTCAGAATGATACCTCGCGTCGTAACGAGGTTAGAATTGGTAACAATTTGATTTGTATAGTAGTTGTCCGGCGAATAAAGTGACGGCATCCGCGGCATGGCTGATAGAAACTCTTGATGACAGGATTTGATAATGGTAGATGAAAATTTCGATGATGATCTGGATTTGTCCACATTGCCGGATGATGAACTGGTCGAGCAGATGCATGACGATCTTTATGATGGTCTAAGAGAAGAGATCATTGAAGGAACAAATATTTTACTGGAGCGTGGCTGGGCGGCGACCAAAGTGCTGGATGAGGCCCTAGTGGAAGGAATGCGTATTGTCGGGATCGATTTTAGAGATGGCATCCTGTTTGTCCCCGAAGTGCTCATGTCGGCCAACGCAATGAAAGGAGGGATGGAGATTTTGCGTCCGCTGTTAGCGGAAACCGGGGCCCAACCGATTGGTAAAATGGTTATCGGTACGGTCAAAGGGGACATCCATGACATTGGAAAAAATTTGGTGGGGATGATGATGGAAGGAGCCGGTTTTGAAGTCATTGATCTGGGCATTGACAATCCGGTCGAGAATTATCTCGATGCCATTGAGCAACACAAGCCCGACATTTTAGGGATGTCAGCGTTGCTCACGACGACCATGCCCTATATGAAAGTGGTGATTGACACGCTGGTTGAAAGAGGTATTCGGGATGACTATATTGTGTTGGTCGGGGGAGCGCCACTCAATGAAGAATTCAGTGTGGCGATCGGTGCAGATGCATATTGCCGTGATGCGGCTGTGGCCGTGGAAATTGCGCAGGCAAAAATCACCGAGAAGCGCGCGGCCTGACTGTGAGTCGAGAGAGGCACATCGCTGAAAAGAGGCCGGTGTATTCTGTTTTAGTGATTGCCTGCGGAGCACTGGCGCATGATTTGATTCGGATAAAGAATCTGAACCAATGGGATCATATGGACATACAGTGTTTGCCCGCAGAACTTCATAATCGGCCACAGCGTATCCCTGTTGCGGTGCAATCCAAGATTCGTGAATACCGTGACCAGTATCAAAACATATTCGTGGCTTATTCGGATTGTGGTACCGGCGGGCTGCTTGACAAAGTGCTGGAACAAGAGGGTGTCGAACGGTTGCCTGGCGCACACTGTTATGAAATGTTCTCCGGAAAGTCGACATTCAGCGCATTGCATGAAGCAGAATTAGGCACGTTTTATCTGACCGACTTTCTGGTGCGTCATTTTGACCGATTAATTATAAAAGGGCTGGCGTTGAATAGGTATCCGGAGCTTAAGGAGGTCTATTTCAAGCACTATAAGAAACTGGTCTATCTTGCACAACTGGATGATGATGAGATTGATCAGAAAGCCCGGGCGGCGGCTGATTATCTCGGGTTGGGGTATCAGCGTCTCTATACCGGTGATCAATTTCTAGAGTCTGCGTTGTCCGTGAGAATCGCACGATCCGGTCAGCGCGATGGTGGCGTTCAATCTCTTTGAGAAGTCCATTGGGCAAGTTAATCACAGTCTATTGGCGGGACATACCGGCTCAAGTCATTGCCAAAGCGCGGCGGCAGTCTGCCAAGGTTCCGCTTTCGGCACGTTTTGCCGATGCCATTGATCGCGCCGCCATGCGCGCGGGCAAAGGGAGTAGCGATGCGTATCTCGAAGAATGGAGAAGAGAGGCGATATCCTGTAGTGACGATTTGAAGGCCGAAGCCGAGGCGGCGGCTGAAAAAATCGAGAAAGCGTATGACAAAACACGGTTGCTCACCCTGATTCGAAATCATGGCAATGAATCAAAGGGATGACCATGCTGACCACTGACAGGATTGTACCAAGCGCACGCACCAAGTCCAGACGACAGGTTGGTTCATGAGACGTTGGACCGGCCACGATGACAGTGATACGGCAAAACGAAAGTCCACGGGTTTCGGTACCCGGCGAATCCCCGCATAAATAACCATGTGTTTTGAGCAAATGGCATGACAGATACGGTAGTCAGCTCGGCAACCAGGGAACTGAAGATCGGCTTTGATCATCCCTTCGTGATTATAGGGGAAAGGATCAACCCGACTGGCCGAAAGATATTGGCAGAGGAAATGAAGCATGGAGACTATAGCCGGGTAGAAAGTGATGCGTGTGCACAGGTCGCCGCTGGCGCCCACATGCTGGATGTGAATGCCGGTATCCCGCTGGCTGATGAGCCCCGTATCCTGGCCGAAGCGGTTCAGTTGGTTCAGTCGATTACTGATGTCCCCCTGTCCATTGATTCCTCGATCGTTGCTGCCCTTGAGGCGGGACTGGAGGTGTACCAGGGCAAGCCATTGTTAAATTCAGTGACCGGTGAGGAAGAACGACTCGAAGTCGTATTGCCATTAGTCAAAAAGTACGGCGCAGCCGTCGTTGCCATCTCCAATGATGAAGCCGGTATTTCAGAAAATCCAGATGAACGTTTCGATGTTGCAAAGAAAATTGTGGAACGAGCGTCGGACCATGGCATTCATTACAGCGATATCGTCGTGGATCCACTGGTGATGCCGGTCGGCGCAATCAACAGTGCAGGCAGACAGGTGATCCATCTGGTTAAGCGATTGAGAGAAGAACTCAAGGTGAACACGACCTGCGGGGCGTCGAATTTCAGTTTTGGTATCCCCAATAGGAAGGGGATGGATGCCCATTTTCTGAGCATGGCGATCGGGGCAGGCATGACCTCAGCGATTACCAATCCGCTGCACGCCGAGGTGATGCAGGGTGTCATGAGTGCGGATGTCGTCATGGGGCATGATCATAATTGCGCGCGCTGGCTGAAAAAATACCGTCAACCCGTGGATGACATGGCCCGTACCGCTGGTGGCCGTAGCGGGGGGCGTAGAAGGCGCCGAGCCTCATAGGGTCGAAACAAAGGAATGCCCGTTGGTCTCGTTCGACTGGAGTCAGCTTGGAGGCCACAAGGCGATGCTTATTAGTGGCGGGTGGTCCTGGCGGCAGAAAGAGAAAGCGGATATGAACAGGTTTGCAGCAATCAGGGCCGGTTGCCCACTCTCCCCGGCGAATCAACAGTCAATGCCACTGCGTGATGGCAAGAATCATGGCCGTTGTCTGCCAGTAGTCCCATGACGGGTCATTCAAAGACCATTCAGATTGTCTTTACCCCATCCGGAAAACGGGGAAAGGTGGTTTGTGGCAAGTCGGTTCTTGAAGCCGCACAGCAGCTGGGTGTCGATCTGGACACCGTCTGTGGTGGTCGGGGGATATGTGATCGTTGTCAGATAGACCAGAGTATCGGTGATTTTGCCAAATTCGGCATCCACTCCAAAGCCGAACATTTGTCTCCGTTGAGTTCGAGTGAGCGCGCGTTTTTCAAATCTGGCGTCTCGGCGCATCGTCGACTGGGGTGTCAGGCAAAGTTGTTGGGTGATGTGGTGATTGATGTCCCGCCGGAGAGTCAGGCCCATCGACAGGTGGTGCGCAAACGGGTTGACGTGCATAACATGACAGTGAATCCGGCCATCAAACTGTATTATGTCGAAGTGCCGGAACCCAACATGCATGATCCCAGCGGGGATTTGCAACGCCTGCTAGAGGCGCTTGAGTTTGAATGGGGATTGATTGATGTGCAATGCGATTATCCTGTTCTGTGCCACCTGCAGACGGTCCTTCGTAACGGCCAGTGGAAGGTGACTTTGGCAGTCCATCAAGGAAAAGACATCATTGCGGCCTGGCCGGGGTTGAAGCGGCAAGTCTATGGCATGGCGGTGGATGTGGGGTCGACCACCATCGCCGCGCATCTTTGTGATCTGGTGAGCGGTGAAATTGTGACCTCGGCAGGTCGCATGAATCCCCAGATCAGGTTCGGAGAAGATCTCATGAGTCGAGTGTCTTACGCCATGATGAATCCGGGCGGTGAAGCGGACATGACCAAGGCAGTACGGCAGGCGTTGCAAGGATTGATGGTCAACCTGGCTGAAGAAGCCAATATGGACCTCGGTGATCTGGTTGATGTCACGCTCGTTGGTAACCCGGTGATGCATCATTTGCTGCTGGGCATTAACCCGATAGAACTGGGCGGTGCGCCGTTTGCATTGGCGACGGATCAGGCGATGAACCTAAAGGCCTCTGACTTGGAACTGAAGGCCAGTCCCGGGTGTCGGGTGTATCTGCTGCCCTGTATCGCGGGCCATGTGGGGGCAGATGCCGCTGCCGCTGTCCTTTCCGAGGCGCCTCATGATCGGGAGGAATTGACCTTGCTTGTGGATGTCGGAACCAATGCGGAAATTGTGTTGGGCAACCGCAAGAAAATGGTTGCAGCGTCGAGTCCTACCGGACCGGCGTTTGAAGGGGCACAGATCAGCGGAGGGCAGCGTGCCGCGCCGGGTGCCATTGAGAGAGTGAGAATTGACAAACAAACCCTGGAGCCGAAGTTCAGAGTCATCGGTTCGGACAAGTGGTCTGATGAAAAGGGTTTCAAGGAGTCGACCGGCTCGACAGGTATTACCGGCATCTGCGGGTCAGGCATTATCGAAGTGATTGCAGAGATGTACTTGGCGGGACTGATCAAACCGGATGGGATAATCGACGGATCGTTTGCACAAAAGACAGACCGTGTTGTTGAGGACAAAAAAACATGGAGTTATGTGTTATGTAACGACAATCAGGTCAACGTGTTGATCACGCAGAATGATGTCCGGGCCATTCAGCTGGCAAAGGCGGCACTGTTTGCAGGCGCCCGGTTGCTGATGGACAAGCTCAAGATTGATTCGGTTGATCGTATTCGTCTGGCGGGCGCTTTCGGCGCGCACATTGATGTGAAGTACGCCATGGTCTTAGGTATGATTCCTGATTGTCGGTTAGAACATGTGACTGCAGCGGGCAATGCCGCCGGGACCGGCGCCGTGATTGCCCTTCTTGATGTTGATGCCCGAGAGGAAGTGGAGTCGCTGGTCAAACAAATTCAGAAAGTGGAAACTGCGGTTGAACCCAGGTTCCAGGATTATTTTGTGGAGGCATTGGCCATTCCACACAAGACAGCGGATTTTGCAAATCTCAAGAAAGCGGTCAGTTTACCGGAACCTGCCCGGATTCTTATGGAGGGCAGTCATCGTGGGCGGAGGGGCGGCCGAAGAAAACGAAGTTATAACAAGACGCTTGGGGAGGATAAAACTGAATCGTGACGGAACAGTGCATTTAACGCCATCCCTTCCCTGTCGAGCCGTTTATCAATGATGATCGGTATAAAAATTTGAACATCTTCATGATCGTTCATCCCTCTGCTGATGCGCGTCCCAATGAGTTCGTACGCACCATGGCTCCGCATCCGCTCATTCACCAGGAATTGCCCCATAACCCCGAATATTTTGTTTATAACCGCCGACTTGCTGCGGGGCGTATGACCAATTATTCTCCGGATGAGGTCTATTGGCAGGTGCGTACCAACGTGATCATGTGATATACCACTGAATTGCCCGTTGTAGTGTGCGGGCCGGATGCTGAAAAACTCCTGAACATGGTCTTTAACCCGCGATGTATCCAAAAACAGGATTAGCCGCTGCAGTTATCAGTTTGTCTGTGACTATGATGGTGGCCTGCTGACGGATGGTGTACTGGTTCGTGTTGCCGAAGAGGCCTTCCGGTATGGCCAAGGCGATGGAGATGTCATCTCCTTCATGCAAGCCCATGCAAAGGACCTGGATGTAAAAATCGGTGATAACGGTATCTGGGTAACCCAGGTGCAGGGACCGAATGCATTCAAGGTATTGGAGGGGGTTGTCAATGGGTTAATGCCGGAGAAATTCGATTATTTTGATATGACACATGCTCCCATTGCAGGTGAGCAGGTCGTGATTACTCGTACTGGTTTCACCAATGAATTAGGATGGGCATATTATCTGGAACCACATCAAGATGTTCAGGCAATCGGCAAGGTCATCTTGGAAGCAGACGCACCGTTCGCCATGATGCCGACCTTGGCCGAAGCGTTTCGGGCACGCCGTATTGAAGCGGGATTACTCAATGCCGATTCTGACTTCGACGATACCACTACGTCCTTTGCTGCCGGTCTGGGTTGTCTGGTCGAGTTTGATAAAGGCGATTTCAGTGGACGTGATGCCTTGCTTCAGGCGGAGAAAACCTGTCGTACTTGGGGACTGAAAGTCAGCGGCGGAATCGCCCAGATTGGACGCATGCTGTATCGCAACGGCATTGCCTGCGCAAGCGCTTTCTTGCTCTATCTTGATTGTGGTGTTGCCATCATCCATCGCCACGGCCGCAGTGGGGAATGCAGGATTCGGCAAGGGGACGGTTTGATGAACAAATTGTAGCGCCTAAAGGGGGACAGGAGGTGTTAAAATCGACCGTCGTCCGCATTCGTGGATGGATAGGTACGGCAAAGAGACCAGTGGTTTTACGAGATATCGGGGTCACGGTGAGCGAGACCGTACCGTTGGCAAAATGCGTTCTGTGGGTCCGGTATCCGGCTTGCTTCACCGATGGCTTTCGATTGCAGTGTGTTTCAGTGACTCGGGATTGGTTTTTGATCTCACCTTCAAGGGATACATGCGCGCCCAAATACCGCTCCGGGAACGTGCTTGGTTCATCTTGCATGGTGTACAAATAACCTGTCGGTCAGTGCCAACTGCACTGGGAGGTGGACGTATCCATTGGGTCGACATGTCATGGTATTGCCGACGATACGCGGTGATTCTGCAGGATTACCATGTCACTGTCAGCATATGCTTTGGTGCTGACAAGCTGTCGAGGAGGTTATCGTGAAACTGGCAATACGGATAGGGAAATAGAGGTGTATTGCGTGCGTTGAAAAACCCGCAATTGGATACACAAAGTGGATGATAAAGAGGCGTATTGCCAGAGGCCCGGATAACATGACGCTGTGCTTCGACACAACCGGAAAGAAAAAGTAAGAGTATTCCCGTGAACGATCAACCTAATACCATTGAACGGGCCAATATCGATGACGCAGCCGAGGTCAAGCAATGCGTGACGGCGGCTTACCAGCACTATATTGAGCGAATCGGCAAGTGGCCTGGGCCCATGCTAGATGACTATGATGTACGCATTCAGGAGAACGAAGTATATGTGATCAGGGAGCATCGTCAGATCATAGGCGTATTGGTTCTCATTTTGAGCACAGCGCGTTTCTTGCTTGATAATATTGCAGTGTTGCCGGACCGGCAAGGTAGGGGTTATGGCAGGCATTTGATGGAGTTTGCAGAGTATCGGGCACGGGAAAAAGGCTATACATCGATTGAACTCTATACCCATGAAGCAATGGTTGAAAATATTACGATGTATAAGAAGTGGGATTATTTGGAAATTTACCGGACCACGGAACAAGGATATGAGCGCATCTACATGCGCAAAAAGATCATATGAAGTGATCGGAATCAACAGAAGGACAGTCTATCGGGGGAGGTGGCTTGTCGACACTTCGCCTTTGTCCTGCGCGAACCCCTGTTACGGCCAGTCTCCTGATATGTAAAGCGTTCAGGTTCCAGGCGTTTTGATCAGTGGTAGTACCGGTCGCAACCCGAGCACGGAATCCCCGGGATATTTTTGTTTGATGATCACGAACGGGTGGCAAAGCAGAGGGCCCGCCGGTCGCTCTGCTTTGTGTCGACTCCCGCTGATCGGAGCCGATAGCGGCAGTGTCCCTGCCATCGCCCTGTTCCTTTGCCCCCGTCCCGAGCAGTGGCGCAGCCGCGCATCGAGGGAGGCGGCTCTGCCGGGGGGTCTTTCCGGTTGTCAGGCCGGCGCTATCGGGCAGGTTTCTCCGGGCGTGAATGGGGGTTGAACTCGGTTTCGAGTTTGGACATCAGGAAGAAGGTCTCCTCCACCGCATTGGTGACAAGCAGGATATTGGTCAGTTCCAGTTGCAGCAGGGGCGAGTCCAGTCCCACATAGTGGGCGCGTATCTCGCGCATCAGGGCCCGCCGGTCCCCGATGAGTTGCGCTGCCACTGTCCAGGAGACCTCGTCACCGGACTCCATGGCGTCATGTACCGAGAGGAACAGGGCGTCCACCCCCTCGCAGATATCGTCGCGGAATTTTTCCAGTCCCGGCCGGTCGTTCAGCTCGAGCAAGACCTTGCACATCGCCCCCACCTCCCTTTCCATCCAGGAAAGCAGTTTCAGGCGGCTCATCATCGCATTGCGGATTTCCATGCCCTGTAAGGGGCTGGACTCATGCAGTTCCTCGAGAAAGTGCCCGATCTCGCCAAGTATATCGCGGCACGCATCCTGGAGCGGCACCAGGTCCGCACCTTGCCGCACAACGTCGAAATATTTCGAAAAGATGCCGAACACACGCTTTTGTTCCAGGTCGATCAGCATCGCCGAGGTATCCATATTCGCCGACGCCTGGTCGTAAATGAATTGCGCCTTGGACAGCTCGTCCATGCGTGACGCCGGCCAGAGCCGTTCGAAGAGCCGGGTTGTCGGCTCGAGCAGCAGGAGTAGCAGCGGAAGCAGGGCCAGGGAGCCGATCAGATAGACACACGCGAGTTGCTGTTCCAGTTCGAACGGAAGGGCAAGCACCAGGGTCCTGACCGCCGGCACATCGAAATACATTTCAGCGTAGAACAGCGGGATCATCACGGCGCAGATCACTACGTTGAGATACACCAGATACATCGAGACCTGGCGGGACTGGCCGGTCAGGTTCGCCGACAGGAGGTACATGACGACACTCGACCCGATGAAGGTGCCGTAAATGATCATGATGGCCTGGTCTATGGTGAGTACCCCGGCAGCGGAAAGGCTGATGCCGAATACGGATACCGTGCTTGAAGACTGCACCGCGGCGGTCAGCCACGTCGCGATGAGGAACGCAAGCAGCGGCGAAGTCCCGGCCCCCTCCATCACCTTCCAGAACCAGGGCTGGTCGGCCAGCGGCGCGGCGGAATCCTTCAGCAGCATCAACCCGAAAACAACCATGGCACCGCCGAGGAACGCTACCGCGACCCGGTGGTATTTCGACAGCGACTTGCTGGCCAAGACAAGGCCGGAAAGGCCGAGCAGGAACAGCGCAACCATCCTGACGTCAAAGGTAACGAGCAGCACGAGCAGCGTTACGCCGCCTCCACCGCCGAGAATGAGCGCGAACGCGCTCTTCGTTGTAATCATCCCCGAGCGCAGGGTGCTGACCACGATAAAGGCCAGTCCGGTCATGCTCTGGGTGGCGGCGCCAACGACCCCGCCCCAGAAGAAGGCGGTCAGGGGATGCCCTGTCAGGCGCTGCGCGGTTCGGCGCAGCCGCCGGTCCGCCAGTTTCTTCAGGTTCTCCGTAAGGAACCACATTCCGGCGACAAATATCCCGAGTCCACCAACCACACCGGCAAAATGTTCCACGATTTCCGTTCTCCCCCGCTTAGTCCGAATCAGGCATAAAAAGTAGGCAAAACCCATATGATCCGTTATTATTCAATTACCTACACTAAACGGGGAGGTTGCCCGTGACAAATTATATCAATAAGCTGATTGCATTGACAGCCAAAGCCCAGCCCTCAAACGCCGTCGGATTGAAGCCGCCTTCACCGGCGGGGCGCTGCTGTTGCGCGAAGTGGACCGTCGATTGGATCTGCTCAAGGCGGTGAACTGGGTCATTTTGGATAAGCGAGGTCCGCGTTATGTCAGCCATTCCCAATTGAAGTACCCTGCCGTTGCCGGCCCCCGGTTCCTCCTGCACGTCTCTGACAGGCAGTGTGGTGTCGGTGACAATTTCTCGATTGGTTCAACGACAAGTCTTATGCTAGTTGTACGGTAACCAAGTGACAGTCTGCGAGGGAGGAGATGGGATCAACACTTCGATTTTTTTTTGTTTTCTCTTACCTATTAACAACCCAGGTCAGTGGTGGTCCGGCCAAACCATTCGCTGATATCCATACGCATTATAATTGGGATCAGATGGAACTGATCAGTGCCGAGGAAGTGGCGCGGAAACTGGAACAAGCGAATGTCGGATTGACGGTTGTGTCAGGAACACCATCGTATCTGGCACTCAAACTGAAGAAGGCTGGTGGAGACCGGGTGCTGGCTTTCTTCTCACCCTATACCCACGAACGCGGAAGGTGGGACTGGTTTCAAAATCCAGGGGTTGTCAGTTTGGCTGAGGATGGGCTCAAGCAGGGTCTTTATCAGGGGATAGGGGAAGTGCATTTCATGCTCGGATTCAAACCGAAAACCGACAATCCTGTTTTTCTCGGCCTGCTGCGCCTGGCCAGTGAATACGATGTGCCGGTCCTGATTCATGTGGATGCCGGTAGCGAGGTGCCCTTCCGGAATCTATGTCTTGCCCACTCCGCGGTACGGTTTATTTTTGCCCACGCAGGGGGTAATTTACAGGCACGGCATATTCGGCGAATTCTAAAAGCCTGTGACAATGTCTTGATCGAGTTCTCGGCACGTGATCCTTGGCGTTATGGCGGATTGACCGGTGAGGATGGCTTGCTGCTGCCCGAGTGGCATAGACTGATTGTCGCATTTCCGTCCCGGTTTGCTACCGGTACCGATCCAGTATGGCGTGTTACCCGAACCCAATCCTGGGACGAGTCGGATGAGGGTTGGGATTACTATGAGAAATTGTTGACCTATCATCGAAAGTGGCTTGGGGCGTTGCCGGAAGACGTGGAACAACAGTTGCGACTGATCAACGCCAGCCGTTTCCTTGGAGTCGAGACGGGGTCAAGGGATCAAGGTGGACTAGATGTTCGAATCAGCGAACGATGATTTACGTTTGTGAATATAGTCCAGCAATGCCTCATCGATGGCCGGATCCAAAGCGGGTGCTTGATATTCTTTCAACATCTGTTTCCATAATTTGTTCGCTCTTGCGACGGCATCCATTGCGCCGTCCATTTCCCACTGCTCGAAGCTGTTGTTATCCGCAATATTCGAGCGAAAGAAAGCGGTTTTGAAATTGTTTTGAGTATGCTCGCAACCCAGAAAATGGGTACCGGGCCCGACCTCCCTGATCGCATCCAGCGCTTGGGCGTTTTCAGACAAATCCGTTCCGGAACAAAATACCTGCATCATGCCAAGTTGATCTGCATCCATCACCAGTTTTTCATAACTCGATGCCAGTCCGCCCTCGAGCCAGCCTGCTGCGTGTAACACAAAGTGTATGCCTGCTGTTATCGTCGGCAAGATGGTATTTGCACTTTCATAGGCCGCTTGTGCATCCGGGATTTTGGAGGCACAAAGTGAGCCGCCGCTTCGAAATGGGACGCCCAGGCGACGGGCAAGTGATGCGCACCCGTTTAATACCAAGGACGGTTCGGGCGTGCCAAACGTCGGCGCGCCGGATTGCATGGAAATGGAGCTTGCAAAGGTGCCGAAAATCACCGGAGAACCCGGGCGCACCAGTTGGGTAAAGGCTATACCGGCCAATGCTTCGGCGAGTATCTGCGCCATGGTGCCGGCTGCGGTTACCGGGGACATTGCGCCGGCTAAAATGAAAGGTGACACAATACTGGCCTGATTATTCCGAGCATACACCTCGGCGGCTCCCAACATCATTTCGTCAAAAACCATGGGCGAATTTGCATTGATCAGGTTAACAACGACGGTATGCTTGTCGACAAATTGCTCGCCAAATAAAATCTTGCACATGTTGACGGTATCTTCAGCCCGCTCGGGATGGGTGACTGAACCCATGAAGGGCTTGTCACTATATTTCATGTGACTGTAAACCATGTCAAAATGACGTTTATTGACCGGCAGGTCTGTTGGCTCACAGACCGTGCCCCCCGAGTGGTGGAGAGACGGTAGCATGTAGGCAAGTTTCACAAAATTGCGAAAATCCTCAATCATGGCATATCGACGACCGTGATCCAGGTCACGCACGAAGGGGGGGCCATAAACAGGCGCAAAGACGGTGTGTTTCCCCCCGATCATCACATTGCGTTTGGGATTACGGGCTTTTTGTTCGAAAATCCGGGGGGCTGAGTCCTGAATGATTTGCCGGCACAGTCCTTCTGGAAACCGTACCCGTTCTCCCTGGATGTCAGCGCCGGCTTCCTTGAAAAATTTCAGTGCCGGCTTGTATCGAAAGTCGATGCCAATTTCCTTGAGAATCAGATCCGCATTTTTTTCGATAAGCACCAATCCTTCTTCGTCCAGCAATTCATATTCGGGGATTCGCCGGGTGATATAGGGTATGATTTCAGGCGCCGATGCGTCACTTTGCGATTGTCGTGCACGGCGCCCCCCTCTTTTTCGACTGCTTACTGACATAGTAGGTTGGTTAAATCACGATAATAATTAAGTCGAAGTATGCAATGATGTGGCATAAACAGCCACTTGCAGGGCGACAACAGTATAGTCAATTGCGCCATTGACCCGATGTATACGATAATGGTGTTGATTCCCTATTATAAATAAGAACGCCGTTCGATGGTTTCCCAAAATCGCTCTGATGCCACGACTCGATACGGATTTTTATTGATGCCGGAATATTCAATGATGGCATTCACTGCGGCGATTGATCAACTGCGCATGGCCAACCGCTTGTCGGGCAAATCACTTTATGAGTGGATCGTGCTGGCTGAAACGGATGAACGGGTCACCGGGAGCAATGGATTGTCCGTGCCATCCATTGCAATGAGAAACAGTGGTCGGCTGGATGGTGTGTTTGTCTGTGGCGGAGTGTATATCGAGACCAAGGCCACTCAACCGATTATCGCCTGGCTCAGAGGGCTCCGTAACCAAAAGACGCCGATTGGCGCCATTTGTACCGGCACCTATATCCTGGCCGAAGCGGATTTGTTGAAAGGTTATCGGTGCACGATTCACTGGGAGAACATGAGTGGTTTGCGGGAACGGTTCCCGGAGTTGGTGATTAGCCGGGATATATTCGAGATAGACCGGGATCGATATACCTGTGCCGGTGGGAGTGCGGCGATGGATATGATGGTCTACCTGATCGCCCAGCAACATGGCTGGGAATTGGCGATCGATGTGGCTGAGGTGTTCCTGGTCGAGCGGGTGAGAGGGTGTCATGACCGGCAGCGGTTACCGCTTCGTCTGCAATTGGGTGCAAGCCAACCCAAGTTGGCTGAGGCCGTGGCCTACATGGAAGCCAATCTGGAAGAGTTGATCAGTCTTGACGAGATTGCAACCCATGTTGGAATCTCGCGTCGTCAGCTTGAGCGATTGTTTCAAAAACACCTGGACTGTGTACCGACAAGATATTACCTGCGTTTGCGCCTGATGCGGGCCCGTCAACTGCTTTTGCAAACCGGCATGCCAATCGTAGAGGTTGCCTTTGCAAGTGGGTTTGTTTCTACGCCCCATTTCAGTAAATGCTATCGTGAATTTTTCGGCAAGCCGCCGAGAGATGAGCGAAAGGCGCATAAAGAGGCCAACTGAGCACGGACAACGCTTTGTGCAGACTGTGATGCCGGTCACCGGTCCATGTGGCCGTCTGTCGGACATGGCGTGGGTCGACGTGACTTACGGCTTCATTGACTTGCAATGTCTCGATCATCCCACGGCGTGATCAGCGGTATTCAAATCAACCGCCAGCGCACGGAGGATGCCACGATTGCAAAAGTGCCGGTCAATATTTGCATTGAGATTGAGTTAAAATCAATTGCATACTCAAATATTCGACTGGTTTGTGACGATAGACCCTGATCGCGACAGCGGCATTGATCTCTACCGCCGTTTGCTTGCCCATGTTTTGCCCCACAAGTGGATCTTTTTGATTGCTTTGGCCGGTATGGTGGTCGTTGCGGTCGGAGACACCACCTTTGCCTGGTTGCTCCAACCTATCATGGACAAGGGATTTGTAGAGCGTGACCAGTTTTATATTACCTGGATACCGGTTTTGATGTTGCTGATCGCGGTCTTTAGGGCATTGGGTGAGTTTGTTGACGGCTATTGCATGAGTTGGGTCGGACGAAGTGTGATCAAGGACTTGCGGCAGAAAATGTATGTCCGACTGCTCTATGCGCCGACCCACTATTATGATGATCATCCGAGCGGTAACCTGGTATCCCGTCTGACATACGATGTAGAGCAAGTTGCGAAAGCCAGCAGCGGCGCCTTTCGGATCATATTCAGAGATGGCCTCAAGGCGATTTTCCTGCTGATGCTGATGTTCTATCTGAGTTGGAAACTGTCGCTGATTTTTCTGTTTGTCTTTCCGCTGGCTTTTTTTATTTTCAAGATAGCCAGCGAGAGATTCAGGAAAATCAGTTCTAAAATCCAGGAAAGTGTCGGCGATATCACCCATGTGGCCAAGGAGGCTTTTATGGGGCATCGAATTGTCAAGGTGTTTGGAGGCTACAAACACGAAGAACGCGCTTTTGATGTGGCAAATAGCCGCAATCGACAACAATCAATGAAAAAAGCCGCTATCCTGTCGGCCAGTGTGCCACTCACGGTATTGCTGATGGGGGCCGGTGTGGCGGGTGTTATCTGGCTCGCGCTGGTGATGGAAACAAAACCGGGTGTCTTTACCTCCTATCTGGTTTCAATGACGATGATGATGAGGCCGATCAAAAACCTTTCCAAGGTGAACGAAATGATCCAAAGTGGCATTGCGGGTGCAGAATCCATCTTTCGAACCATTGACCTGTCAACCGAGGAAGACAACGGTACCCGGGAATTGATGAATATCAAAGGTGATATTTTGTTCGAAGAGGTTTCATTTCGATATAAAGATGAAAATCGTCCCGTTGTTGACAACATCAGTTTCCGTGTCCCGGCCGGGTCGACCGTTGCCCTGGTTGGGCCGTCTGGTAGTGGGAAATCCACCATTGCCTCATTATTGCTGCGATTTTATTCGCCGGATTCGGGGTCCATCAGGATTGACGGCATTGATCTCAAGCAGATAACGCTTGCTTCCTTGCGGGCCCAGGCGTCTATTGTCAGTCAGGATATCGTGATATTTGATGATTCTATCCGAAACAATATTGCCTACGGTGAGCGGTCCGAGATCGACGAGGGCAAATTGATCAAGGCGGCCCAAGCGGCGCATGTGAGCGAGTTTGTAGAAAGGATGAAGGATGGGTTTGATACGCTGGTCGGTGAGGGCGGGGCAAGGTTGTCAGGGGGGCAGCGACAACGTGTTGCGATTGCCCGCACATTGTATAAAGATGCCCCTATTCTTATCCTCGATGAAGCCACTTCTTCGCTGGATGCCCGGTCCGAGCGGCATATACAGGTTGCGGTCGATCAACTGGTCAAAAACAGAACAACGCTGGTTATTGCGCATCGACTCAGCACGATTGAGAAAGCTGACAAGATTCTGGTGATTGATCGGGGACGGATTATTGAACAGGGCACCCACAAGGAACTGATGAACAGCAAAACCGCCTACTACCAACTTTATCAGACGCAACATCAGTCAACGGATGGACCTTCGTCGTAAGCTGCTGAATAAAATTGAGCAGGGATGGGTCTGTCCGAATGGGATCAGCTATCTGCTGTACCCGGTGACCCTGCTGTACCGCATGGTATTTCAGATCAGGACATGGTCATACCGAATCAGGCTCCTTCAATCTGAACGGTTGCCGGTTCCCGTGATTGTGATCGGCAATCTCAACGTTGGCGGCACAGGGAAAACGCCGCTTGTGGTGACGCTAGTGGACTATTTCAAATCGATTGACTACAAACCGGGTGTCATCTCACGTGGCTATAAATCGAACGCATCCCGCGTGCCCAGATTGGTTGAGCATGCCCGGTGTGCAGCCGAGGTGGGTGATGAGCCGGTCATGATCTATGAGCGGTGTCATGTCCCGGTCGCGGTGGGCTCGGACAAGGTCGCCAGCGGACGGTTTTTGGTCAAGGACTGTGATTGTGACCTTATAATCAGTGATGATGGTTTTCAGCATTTCGCACTGCAACGTGATCTCGATATCGTGGTGATAGACGGTGAGCGCGGATGGGGTAATGGTTGGTGTCTCCCGGCCGGTCCGCTGCGTGAACCGGCCGCTGCGATTGAACGGGCAGACGTGGTGGTTGTCAACGGTAATCGAATGACGGTCAGGCATCCCAATCATTATTCGATGCGTCTGTCGATGCAGCCCTTGGTCCGGGTTCATGACAAGAAGACATGTACCCTCAAGCGGTTTGAGGGACAGACCGTGAATGCAATCGCCGGGATCGGCAATCCGCAACGGTTTTTTGATCAACTCGGTGCACAGGGGCTTGAGGTGATTGAACATGCTTTTGATGACCACCATCGTTTTCGACAAAGCGATTTGGTATTTGACAACGAGTTTCCCGTCCTGATGACCGAGAAAGATGCCGTAAAATGCCGCGCCTTGATCCACTCCACTGCGTTCTGGTCAGTGCCTGTCAAGGCAGACATAGAGCCTGGTTTTTTTCGGTTTATTGAACAAAGGCTAGGCTGAATGACTGCATTTCACATCATTATTCCGGCACGCTATCAATCGAGCCGTTTGCCCGGCAAACCCCTGATGCGGATAGGGCATAAAACAATGATTGAACATGTCGTAGAGCGTGCCCGGGAAAGCAGTGCGCTCACCATCACGGTGGCGACTGACGACCGGCGTATTGCGTCGGCCGTGACCACCTTTGGAGGTCAGGCGGTGATGACCTCTTCCGATCATCAGTCAGGCAGTGACCGGATTGCACAGGCGGTCGAAATGCTGGGATTGGCTGATGATGCCATTGTGGTCAATGTCCAAGGTGATGAACCCGCGATGCCGCCGGCATTGATTGACCAGGTTGCCGCGTTGTTGGTTTCAAGGCCCAAGGCGGTTATGGCAACAGCCTCCGCACCATTGGAAAATCGCGAACAGTTGCTCGATCCGGCGATTGTGAAAGTGGTGACCGATCATGAAGATTATGCGCTTTACTTCAGTCGCGCGACGATCCCGTGGGTAAGGCGCAGGGAGTCTGCTGAGCTTGCGGAGGATGCGGTCGAGAAGGTACGTCGTCATCTTGGCATTTATGCTTATCGCAGCGGTTATATCCGGCAGTTTGCATCCCAAAAACCCTGTTATCTGGAATCACTTGAGAAGCTGGAGCAACTGAGAACACTCTGGTATGGAGAACGGATCGCCTGTGCACAGGCCGTGGCCATACCCTGTCCGGGAGTCGATAGCGAGGCAGACCTGGAGCGGGTCAGACGATTCATGCGTTAAAGAGCGTATTGCCACGACCCCACTGCGCGGCAAGGGAGCTTGATTCCCCCTGCCTTATTCCCTGAATCTTGAATATAGAAGTTTTCCTCGACAGGGAATACAATTAGCATCATGTCACATCGCGATGCAACATGGCCGTCCTTGATATCCTGATTTATCCCGACCCGAGACTTCGGCAAAAAGCGAGGCCGGTTGCCGAGTTCAACGATGAACTGAAAAAACTGGTGGCCGATATGGCACAGACGATGTATTCGGCGAAAGGAATTGGCCTGGCTGCGGTCCAGGTTAATGTGGCCAAGCGGGTGGTGGTCATGGACTTGTCGCAACAAAGGAATGATCTGAAAGTATTCATCAACCCGCAAGTGATACCGATAGAGGGCGTGGTCGAGTCGGAAGAAGGTTGCTTGTCCGTGCCCGGGTTTTCTGCGCCGGTACAGCGCGTGCAGACAGTGGCCATCAAGGCGCAAGACATTGATGGCCAGCCCTTCGAAATCATGGCAGACGAGTTGTTGTCCGTCTGTATTCAGCATGAAGTAGACCATCTGGACGGCAAGGTTTTTGTGGATTATCTGTCGCGCATCAAGCAGGACCGTGTCCGGAAAAAAATAAAAAAGGAAATACGTCAGGCTGAGCACCAGGCTGCTTAAGGCCTTGCACCACGCACTTTAGTTCTGCATCCGGATTATAGAGACGTCTGTATGCGTGTTGCCTTTGCAGGGACTCCCGACTTTGCAGTGCCTTGCCTGCAGACACTGTTGGCGCATAGGGAGGTCAAGGTCGTGGCGGTGTATACGCAGCCGGACCGTTTTGCCGGAAGGGGGCGGAGGCTGAAACAAAGCCCGATCAAGACCCAGGCGCTTGCCTCGGGCCTAGCGGTGTATCAGCCGACATCTTTTGACGACGCACTACCGCTCGACCGGTTCCGGTCACAGCGGATTGACTTGATGGTGGTCGTTGCCTATGGACAGATATTGCCTCGTCCGATACTCGATACGCCGGCACGGGGCTGTGTCAATGTTCATGCTTCGTTGTTACCGCGATGGCGAGGGGCGGCACCGATTCAAAGAGCGATAGAAGCGGGCGATCGCACGACCGGCGTAACGTTGATGCAGATGGACGCAGGACTCGATACCGGTCCGATATTGGCCAGCACAGAAACCGATATTTTACCCGGGGAGACGGGGGAACCCTGTTGGACAGGTTATCCCTGCTCGGTGCCAAGTTGCTGGATCAGAATCTTTCGGCATTGATCGCAGGAACACTGAAGACGGTGCCACAAAACGGCGAACAGGCCTGTCAGGCCTCCAAGCTGACCAAAAAAGAGTCCCCGATAAACTGGCAGACACCGGCCATCCAGATCGAGCGGAAAATACGGGCGTTCAATCCCTGGCCGACAGCCACCGCGACGCTAAACGGAATCCGGCTTCGCGTGCACCGGGCAAAAACGATCATGAACGACAGTCCGGCCTGTCCCGGAGAAATCGTCAAGGCAAACCGGGCGGGATTGACTGTGCAGACAGGACAGGGTCTTTTGAGTTTGCAGATTCTGCAAAAAGCGGGGGGACGACCGATGTCGGTAGAAACAATATTGAATGGAATGGATATTTCAGAGGGGATGGCATTTGATCTGGACGGGTAGATGCAGGTTCAGCTAGCCGCCGCCCATATACTCAAGCTGGTGATTGACCACGGAGTATCATTGGATGAAGGGCTGCAAAAATACCTTCCCAAGGTGGGAAGAAATCGGGCGGAACTGCAGGCCGTGAGCTATGGTGCCTGTCGATTTTATTGCGTGTGTGAGTTTATATTGCAGCAGTTATTAAAGAAGCCGATAAAGCCATCCGATCGGATTGTTCATTTTCTGTTGATTTGTGCCGTGTATCAAATTGACCACATGCGCAAACCCGACTATGCCACGGTCAACCAGACCGTCAACATGCTGGATAAAAGCCGGCGGTCCTGGGCGAAAAAACTGGTGAACGGTGTGCTGAGAAATTATCTGCGTCAGAAAGAATCTATTTCGGCATCAATCCCGCACTCACCGGCGCGACATGCCTTCCCCGAATTTTGGTTGGGCTGGTTAGCGCAGTCTTGGCCTGAGCACTATCATGACATTGTCGATGCCAGCAACCAGGCGCCTCCGATGACACTTAGGGTCAATGCCACGATGGGGACACGGGATGCCTATGGCGCCTTGCTGAAGCAGTCCGGTATTGAATTTTCCTTGACCTGTCAAAGTGCATTCGGCATCACGTTGCACACGCCGATGCCGGTAGAACGGGTGCCGGGTTTTATGGATGGCCGGGTATCCGTTCAGGATGAATCGGCACAGTTGGTCACCGCTGTGATGGATTTGCAGCCCGGCCAGCGTGTGCTTGACGGGTGTGCCGCGCCAGGCGGGAAGACCTGCGCGATACTCGAATACCAAACCGGACTTCAGTCACTTGTCGCGATTGATCAAGAGAAACGGATCCCGCGGATCAGGGATAATCTCAGACGACTCAAGCTGGACGCAGAAGTGATTGCGTCCGATCTTACCGATAGGGCGGCCTGGTGGACGGGCCGGAGCTTTGACCGGATTCTTCTTGATGTTCCTTGCTCGGGGAGTGGTATTATTCGAAGACATCCCGATATAAAGCACCGAAGACACCCTGGTGATTTCGAAAAGTTCTCAGATCATCAATTATCGCTGTTGGATGCGGTCTGGCCAACGTTGATTTCAGGCGGTCTTTTACTCTATGTCACCTGTTCGGTGCTTGAGGTGGAGAATGACCAGGTCATTCAACGGTTCATTGACCAGGTCGGCAATGCGGCGGTCGAGCCGTTAGAAGCCGAATTGGGCATCAGCACCCGGTTCGGAAGGCAGCGTCTACCGGGAGTGCATTCCGGCGACGGCTTTTATTTTTGTCGTTTAAAGAAACTCCCGGGCAAGAGGGAGGCTCAACAATGAAGATTATTATTTTGGGTGCCGGACAGGTCGGGGCCTCTATTGCAGAGATCCTTTCCAGGGAGGAAAACGACATTACATTGATCGATATCAATGCACCGCTTCTTGCGACCATACAGGATCGAATGGACATCCAGACACTGCTCGGGGCCGCTTCGTCACCGGAGATATTAAGACAGGCAGGTATTGAGGATGCGGACTTGATTCTGGCAGTGACAAATTCCGATGAGGTCAATATGGTGGCCTGTCAGGTTGCTCACTCATTGTTCAAGACACCGACCAAGATCGCGCGCGTCCGGTCTGCTGATTACCTCATCCATCCGGATCTCTTTTGCAATCAATCCATTCCCATCAACGTTATCATTAGTCCCGAACAGATTGTAACCAACCAGATTCAGCGACTGATTGAGTACCCGGGTGCACTGCAAGTGATTGATTTTGCCGACGGAAAAATTCATCTGGTGGGACTTAAAGCGTATTATGGGGGCGCGCTGGTCGGTCACGAACTGCGAGAGCTGAAAAATCATCTGCCCTCGGTAAAAACCCGGGTTGCTGCAATCTACCGACATGATCATGCCATTATTCCAACTGGAAAAACGATCATCGAGCCGGATGATGAAGTCTTTTTTATCGCAACGCAGGACAATATCCGGCAGGTGATGCAAGAGTTGCGTAGCATTGAAGAGGTCGGGAAAAAAGTCATCATAGCCGGTGCGGGCAATATCGGTTTACGGCTGGCGCAGTCCCTGGAATGTACCGGGTTTCAAGTCAAGTTGATTGAGAGGAACCCAACGCGAGCGCGATATGTATCAGAACTGCTAGAGGACACGGTGGTCCTGCAAGGTGATGCGGCTGATGAAGAACTGCTGCGACAGGAAAACATTGACAGCATGGAATTGTTTTGCGCGCTGACGAATGAGGATGAAGCGAACATTTTGTCTGCCATGTTGGCCAAGCGATTGGGCGCAAGAAGAACGATGGCGATAGTCAATCGTTCTTCTTATATTGATCTGATTGAAAACAGTGTGCTGGATATTGCGATATCGCCAAGACTGTCTACGGTCAGTGCATTGCTTTCCCATGTCAGGCGTGGCGATGTGGTCGCCGCGCATTCACTGCGACGGGGGGTCACAGAGGTCATCGAGGCGATTGCCCATGGAGACCGGAAAACGTCCAAGATCGTTGGCCGTCAACTGTCACAGATCAAATTACCGAAAGGGGCCACCATCGGGGCCATCATGCGCCAGGATGAACTCATCAGCCTGGAGGATGAGACGTCGATAGAAGAGGGCGACCATGTGATCATTTTTGTCATCGATAAACGGCGTATTCACGATGTCGAAAAGTTGTTTCAGGTGTCAGCCACTTTTTTTTGATGGCGGGTCATTGCTATCACGGTCAGGGCAGGATGGTTCGAGACGATAGCAACCTGAAATGGTCCTGATGAGAAGCTCTGCTGTTGCCAAGGTGCTGGGGATTCTGCTGATCTTGTTCAGCGCCAGCATGCTGCCTCCCATTGCGGTGTCCTGGATGTTTATGGATGGCGAGGCGCATATCTTCATATGGGCCTTTCTTTTGATCCTGTCATGCGGTCTGTGCTGCTGGTATCCGGTGCGCAATCACAAAGGTGATCTTCGATTCCGGGATGGTTTTCTGATTGTGGTTTTATTCTGGGTGGTTTTGGGATTGTTCGCATCGATGCCGTTTGTCCTTGTGGCTGATCCCAAAATCCGATTGGTGGATGCCCTCTTTGAATCGATGTCCGGACTGACGACCACCGGTGCAACGATTCTGACCGGAATCGAACATCTCGCACCGTCAATTCTCTATTATCGCCAACAACTGCAGTGGTTTGGTGGCATGGGCATCATTGTGCTGGCCGTGGCCGTGATGCCGATGCTGGGGATAGGCGGTATGCAGCTGTATCGTGCCGAAACCCCCGGTCCGGTCAAGGATAACAGGCTGACTCCCCGGATTACCGAGACCGCAAAAGCGCTGTGGTATATCTATCTCGGGTTAACGGTGGTGTGCGCGCTGTTTTATTATCTGGCGGGCATGAGTGGGTTTGATGCGATCACCCATGCCTTTTCCACGGTGGCGATTGGCGGGTTTTCGACCTACGATGCCAGTTTAGGTCATTTCCAGAGCGCACAGATTAATCTGACGGCAACATTGTTCATGTTGTTGTCCGGATTGAACTTTGGTTTGCATTTTGTTGCCCTGCGTTCACGCCGGCTGTCAGTGTATCTGAATGACCCCGAGGCCAGAGTGTATTTTTCCTTGCTGTTATTCATGGTTGTGCTGTCGATCGGGGTACTCCAGTACTATGGCGAGTACAATGACTTTGCTGAGCGATGGGTGCAAGGGTTGTTTCAGGTCGTCTCTATCGGGACCACAACCGGATTTACCACGACCGAATTCGGGGCTTGGCCGACGTTTTTGCCTGTCTTGCTGATCTTGATGAGCACGGCGGGAGGCTGTGCCGGTTCGACCGCAGGAGGAATGAAGATCATCAGGATGATGCTATTGTATAAACAAGGTGCAAGAGAGATCTCGCAGTTGGTTCATCCCAATGCGCTCATTCCCATTAAAATTGGCGGCAGGCCCGTCAGGGACAATGTGATTAATGCCGTGTGGGGGTTTCTCGCGCTCTATATCCTGAGCTACGTGATATTGCTGGTGTTGATGCTATCAACCGGGATTGATCCCGTTACGGCGTTTTCAGCGGTCAGCGCTTGTCTGAATAATTTGGGTCCTGGCCTGGGCGATGTTGCGCATCATTATGCGGGCATCACTGACTTTGGGAAAGTCGTGTTAACGTTTGCCATGCTGCTTGGAAGACTGGAACTGTTTACCCTGCTGGTGCTTTTTTCCAAAGCCTTCTGGAAGAGTTGATTTGAACCCGGCCTCAGGTTCTGCCATCGTCAAGACAGCGTGACCCGGCGAAGCCGATGTGACTTCGACCGCCAATACGACAGGGCAAGGTTGTCCGCGAAGCGAGGCGCGTGTCAGGCGTCTGTTTTCAGCCAGCTGTTGACGAGTTCTAGGTCTTCCTCGCCAAGCTGACCCGATGCTTGCTCTAGTCGAAGTACGGAGAGAATGTAATTATAACGTGCACGAAGGTAATCGGTTCGGGACCGGGAAAGGTCACGCTGGGCATCGAGTATATCGAGATTGGTCGTCAAGCCGGCGCTAAATCCCTCTTCCTTGGCTTCCAGCGCATTTTCCCCGGCCACAATTGCCTCTGACAGCGCTTTTATCTGGCTCGCTGTGCTGTTGACAGCAAGAAATTCGGAGACGGTGGTGGTTGCGATACGTCGTTTCTCCTTTTCATACAATTCTTTTGCGAGATGGTATTGAATGCCGGCTTGTTCAGCGCGCAAATCGATCAAGCCGCCCTGGTAAATGGGATAGGTGACCGTCAACCCAATGGATGAAATCGATTCGGCACCTGAGTCGTTGCGGGTATCCGAGTCATTCCAGTGGTGGCTGGCAGCGAAATTGACCGTCGGAGACCGTGCCTGGCGCTGTTTCTCTATCTCGAGTCGGTCTATTTCCTGGCTGATGGCCTGAATACGCAATGGGATATTGTATGCCAGTGCCCGATTGACCCAATGATCCACATCGTTTGGCATCGGCAATTCCAACGGTGCGTCTTCGGACAAGGGCATGATGGCTTCAGGCGCGGTGCCAATGATTTCCTGCAAAGCGGCGAGATTGTTATTGATCTGGTTTTCGGCTTCAATTTCATCGGCCTGGGCTTGTTGAAAACGGGCCTTGGCATCGAACAGGTCTGTCCGGGTGCCGAGTCCGACTTCGAGTCGTTCGCTCGCCAAGTCCATTTGTCGACGGATGGCAACCTTTTCGAGTCGTGCAACTTCTCGGGTATCGCGAGAGGCAAGCAGGTTGAAATAGCGGTCCGCCACTCTCAGTATGAGATCCTGTTTGGCATTTTCCAGATGCAACGCAGACATATCGACAGCCAGTGATGACTGAGAGACGTTGATGCGATCCGGTTTTTTATAAAGAGGCACCGTCAAGTCGAGGCCCAGTTGGTTATTCTGTCCGGACAAGGCCGGTCCGTTTCCATCCCTTCGATTTTGCCCAACCCGGCCTGATGCCGCGAGCGTCGGTCGCAAGGTGGTCTTGGCTAAGGCCAGATTGAGCGCATTGGATTGATGATTCAGGTTGGCAGACCGATAGCTTGCATCATTTTGCAAGGCAACCTGGTAGATTTCCCACAGGTCTGCGGTATGACCCGGTTGAACAGGAATGATCAGGAGGGCCGACAGCAGCACGAAGAATTTGAACATCGCCGGATATTAAAATTCGAATTCGGGTTTTTCGTTGAGGTTGCGCAAGCGCCTGACGTTGGTTTCAAATAACGAAACCTTGTCCAATGACGTGGACGACCGGGTAAATCTGACAACCTGCATCGCAGGGGCATGGCCTTCTATGCCAACCAGGCGTCCTCCTTGTACAACCAAATCGGTCAACGCCGGCGTGATCGAAGGCATTGAACCCGTAATCAAAACAGCATCGTATCGCGGCGATTTGTTGCACGTTTCATGGCAATCGCCGAGAACGAGAGTCACGTTGTCGATACCCGATGCCGCCAGATTGAAGGTTGCTTGTTTGTATAACACCTCGTCAATTTCAATGCTGGTCACTTCACGGCAAAGGGTGCCCAAGAGTGCGGACAGATAACCGCTGCCGGTCCCGATCTCCAATACCTGTTCGGTGGACTGAAGCGCGAGTGATTCTATCATTCGTGCACCCAATTTCGGTTCGAGCATCACTTCCCCGTTGTCCAGCGGTATTTGCACATCAGCGAAAGCAAGCGGGCGATACGCTTCAGGGACAAAATCTTCGCGTTTTACCATACCGAGGGCATTCAGTGTCTGCGTGGCCAATACGTTCCATGGACGTATCTGCTGCTCAATCATGTTGGTTCGTGCCGCTTCGTAATCCATCCCGATCAGTTTGGTCGTACATCTTGATAGTGTCGTCATTTTAGCATATTTATCACTCGTCACAGAATGGAACGAACGGATCATGGCGGGTGGATTGTGGCCATTTGATCAGGGGATGCGTGTGATGAATTTCCCGATCAGGCAAAGTGATCGAAAGTCGTGGATGCGGCGATCTCGTTCGTCGTGTCATGTTTATAACGGTCAGGGGGTCACTGGCGTTGACCTTCGCATCCTGCCTGTCGGGAAGGCTATCGATGAATTTGGCTCATGTCACCGATGCCAGGATCCTGACACCTGTCTGTGCAACGGGGCAACGGCAGACCCGGGAAGGGCTCAAGCGGCGTCCGTCGGGGATGGTTTGTCGGTAGGGGGACGGGTGGTCAGCCGACTTTTGGCATCGGGTTGTGCGAATATAGCGTTAACCTCGCCCTGGCCGCTTTGTCGTTCCGGTTTTGACTGCCGAGGATGCGGCTCTCGTCCGGCGTCTTCGAGCGGGTAACGGATCACAGCGAAAATCCACTGTGGCCGGTTGGTTTATAATCACCCGGTAAAACGGATTTCAGGTTAACGTCGACACTCAACATTGATCATTCGCGGCATGTCAAATCACGATGCGGTTCGCTATCTCAGGGAAATCCTGAATTCCCGGGTTTATGAAGTTGCAACCGAAACGCGACTGGACCACGCCCGGTTACTTTCTGACCGGCTGGAAAACAGTATCTGGCTCAAACGGGAAGACGAACAGCCCACTTTTTGCTATAAGTTACGGGGGGCGCATAACAAGATGTCTTCATTGCGCGCACCGGAACTTGAACGCGGTGTGGTGGTTGCCTCTGCCGGAAACCATGCACAAGGTGTTGCGTTAAGCGCGAAACGACTCGGCTGTCATGCGATCGCCGTTATGCCGGTCACCACTCCCGCGATCAAAGTCGAAGCCGTCAAGCGTTGGGGTGCCAAGATTGAACTGGTGGGCGACAGTTTTGATGAGGCAAATCAACATGCCCGTGAAATTTGTCTGAAACAAAACAAAATCTTCGTCAAACCGTTCGATGATCCGCAAATCATCGCCGGTCAGGGTACGATCGGTTTGGAAATACTCAAACAGCATCTCGGCCCGATACGGGCGATTTTCGTGCCGATTGGCGGTGGCGGCTTGATTTCGGGTGTGGCAACCTATGTCAAACAAGTCAGGCCGGAAATCAAGGTGATCGGCGTCGAGCCGTTTGAATCGGATGCGATGTACCGTTCGCTTCGGGCCAAGCGCCGGGTCAGGCTCAAACAGGTCGGTATTTTTGCGGACGGAGTCGCGGTCAAACAGGTTGGCAAGGAAAATTTCAGACTGTGTCGACAATTTGTGGATGACGTGGTGCGGGTTGATACGGATGAAATTTGTGCCGCAGTCAAGGACATCTGCGAAGATACCCGGACGCTGGTCGAACCTTCAGGCGCCTTGGGCGTCGCCGGAATCAAGCGATGGCTGAAAATACAAAACCGTCAGGGAATCCGCTGGGTCAGGCAAGGTCTGGTGACAATCACCTCGGGTGCCAATGTGAATTTCGATCGATTGAGGCATATTTCGGAACGGGCAGAAATCGGCGAACGACGAGAAGCCATTTTGGCGGTGACAATTCCGGAAAAAGCGGGTAGCTTCAGACGTTTTTGTAATACAATCGGGAAACGTTCCATCTCTGAATTCAACTATCGGTTTGTCGACAAAACGGAGGCCCACATTTTTGTGGGTATCCAGATTCGAGGACCTCAGGAAGTCATGCCATTGGTGGCGAAGTTGCAGGCAAAAGGGTTTGCGACGACGGATCTGACAGATAATGAAATGGCCAAGATTCACGGTCGCCATATTGTCGGTGGACGTATGCCGGGCATCATGGATGAACGATTATTCAGCTTCCAGTTTCCCGAACGGCCCGGTGCGCTGCAAAACTTTTTAGACAGAATCGGAACCACCTGGAACATCACACTCTTTCACTATCGCAATCATGGTTCGGATTTTGGACGGATATTATGTGGTATTCAGGTGCCCCCGCACAGCCAAAGACGCTTTCAGCAGTTTCTGGTTCAGTTGGGATATGAATATTGTGAAGAGACAGACAATCCGATGTACCAGCTGTTTTTGAAGTAGGCTATTGAAAGAATGACCGAAGTAGACTTGACCGGAGAAATCGAATTGGGAGGATTCTATACCATTCCAGGTGGCGGGTTTGTTGTCGAGTTGCATCAGGCAGGCAATTCTTTTTTGTTCGACAAGCAGGGGCTGCAGTACCGCATTATCCAAAAAAGACAGCATGGACTCGACAGCTCGGTGGAGGAGCAAGCATTGCTCCAGATCAACAACTTCAGTCCGGTGTTTTAGGTGTCGATGACGACGGCCTGTCCAGTCACGGCCCGAACGGAGATCGATGTTCGTCGGTGATTTTAGCAAGCGAGGTGGATGATGAAATTCGTGGATCTCAACGCACAGTTCAAACGGATTGAGAAGGAAGTCCGGTGTTCTATAGACCGGGTTCTGGAGCATGGCCAGTTTATTATGGGCCCCGAGGTGCAGCAACTCGAACAGGAGTTGGCTGCATTTTGCGGTGTCAGGCATGCCATCAGCGCGGCAAGCGGAACCGATGCGTTGCTCATGGCACTGATGGCCCATGGGATTGGACCGGGCGACGGCATTATTGTGCCGCCGTTTACCTTTGTTGCCACCGCCGAAGTGGTCCGGTTGCTGGGTGCGACCGCCGTGTTTGTCGATGTCGAGGCGCATACTTTCAATATGGATCCCACCGCGCTGGAACAGACGGTTGAGCGTGTCCGCGAGGAAGGCAAACTGAATTTGAAGGGAATTATCCCGGTCGATTTGTTTGGATTGCCTGCCAATTACGTCGAAATCAGGCGAATCGCTTCGCGGTACGATCTGTTCGTTCTCGGTGATGCGGCCCAAAGTTTCGGGGCACACTATCACGACCAACGGGCGGGCAGTTTCGGAGATATTTCAACAACCAGCTTTTTCCCGGCAAAAACGCTGGGCTGTTATGGTGATGGGGGGGCTGTTTTTACCGATCATGATGGGCTCGCTGGCATTGTCAGGTCACTCCGCATTCATGGGATGGGGAAAACACAATATGACAATATCAGAATCGGTATCACCGGGCGGCTGGATACGATTCAAGCGGGTATTTTAAGTTGCAAGCTGACAGTCTTTGAACAGGAACTCGAAGCACGTCATGCGATTGCGGAAAATTATACACGGGAGCTGTCTGACGTGGTGACCGTGCCGGTTGTTCCGGAGGGGTACAAGAGTGCCTGGACACAATACACGATCCGCTCGGAAAAGAGAGACCGGATAAGACAACATCTTCAGGACAAGGACATTCCCACGGCAATCTATTATCCGTGCCCGATACATTTGCAGCCTGCGTTCAAGCCGGTCGATGGGTCCGCAGTCCGCCTGCCGGTGTCCGAGAAACTGTCCACAGAGGTACTGAGTTTGCCGGTCCATCCTTATTTGCAGCGCGAAGAGCAGGAGCAAGTCATCAGTGCCGTGAAATGGGCCGCGAAACGATGACAAGATATTGAGCACGGGTGGTGCCAACGTATCAGACCGGCTGTTTCAGACAGACCGGCGATGTGTTTCGATAAGGGGATCACCCCCGCCATTGGGCAACCGGTATCGACAGAAAATTCCAGGTCGTTTTGCGGTTCCGAAAGGCCGTGTGATCCGATGCGACCGTGGCTATGGCGTCGTTTTCTGTTTTGCGCCTTTTCGCTTGGCCGTTTTTTTTCGGTGACCCGGTTTTGTGTCGGCGAGCAGTTTTTCGCATGCCTCAACGGTGAGCGTTTTCGGGTCGCTGATCGCTTTGGGGATTCGGGCATTCTTTTTGCCATCGGTCACATAGGGCCCATATCGACCATTCAAAACCTGGATACCGGCGGTTTCAAAGTTGAGGATAAGACGATTGGCATCGCTTTCTTTTTTGTCACTCACCAACTGTAGAACCGCATCGCGTTCAATGGTGTAGGGGTCATGCTGGGTTCCCAGCGAAACATATTTATCGCCGTATTTGACATAGGGTCCGAATCGGCCGATGGCGACAGATAATGCTTCCCCCTGTTCGGTATGGCCGAAGTGCCGGGGCAGCTTGAATAATTCAAGGGCCTCTTCCAAGGTAATCGTATCGAGTTTTTGCGTTGGACGAAGACTGGCAAAACGCGGCTTGTCCTCATCTTCCCGGGTACCGATCTGTGCATAGGGGCCATATTTCCCGAATCGGACGGAGAGCGGTTTCCCCGTCTTGGGATCGGTGCCTAGCGTTCTGGCTTGGACGACCTCCGCTTTGGATATCTTTTCTTCCTTCTCATCGAGCAGCGTTGAAAAGGTCTTCCAAAAATCCTTCATCAAAGGAAGCCATTCTTTTTCGCCTCTTGAAATCTCGTCTAAGGCATTTTCCAGTCTTGCGGTGAATTCATAATCCACGTATTGGGTAAAGTGATCAGATAAAAACCGGTTAACAATCTTGCCGATGTCGGTCGGCTCAAAACGTCTTTTTTCGAGCGTGGCATACTCCCGGTTTTGTAATGTGCTGATTATGCTGGCATAGGTCGACGGCCTGCCGATACCGTATTCTTCCAGTGTCTTGACCAGTGTTGCTTCATTGTATCGCGGTGGAGGTTCCGTGAAATGTTGAATCGGCCTGATGGCCTGCAGATCAATGACCATCCCTTGTTCCATCGCGGGCAAAATGACTTCCTTGTCGTCTTTTCCTTTGTTGTCGTCGCGGCCTTCTCGATAGACCGCCATGAAACCCGGTGTGCGAAGTGTCGAGCCATTTGCACGAAATATCCCAATGTCGTCGGCTACCAGATCAACCGACACTGTATCAAGGGTCGCATGAATCATCTGACAGGCGACGGTCCGTTTCCAGATAAGGTCATACAAGCGGCATTGATCATTGTCCAGTTGGTTCGCAAGTGAATCCGGGAGACGACGAATGGACGTGGGGCGTATCGCTTCATGGGCTTCCTGTGCATTTTTCGTCTTGTTTACAAAAACACGGGCTTTGGAGGGGATGGTCTGTTGTCCATAACGAGAGAGAACAAACTCGCGAATTTCCTGCACGGCTTCTGAGGAGAGTGCGACAGAATCCGTTCTCATGTAGGTGATCAGACCCGTGGTGTCCCCCTTGAGTTCGATCCCTTCATACAGTTGTTGTGCTATCTGCATGGTACGCCGGGCAGTAAACCCCAGTTTTCGTGACGCTTCTTGCTGTAAAGTCGAGGTGGTGAACGGGGGTGACGGATTGCGCTTGCGTTTCTTTTTGTCGACTTTTGAAACCAGTAACCGACCCTTTGCCACCCGATTGATTGCCGATTGCACCGCAAGGGCATCGGGTTCATTGGTGATCGAGAATTGCTTAAGCTGGTTGCCCTTGTAATGCGTGAGTTTTGCCATGAATGCCTGATTGACGACATTCAGATTCGCTTCAATGGTCCAGTATTCCTGAGAAATAAATTTTTCAATTTCGGCTTCTCGTTCACAAATCAGTCTTAGGGCAGGGCTTTGAACCCGCCCGGCAGACAGTCCGCGGCGCACTTTTTTCCACAAAAGTGGAGATAAATTGAATCCCACCAGATAATCAAGCGCCCGACGTGCTTGTTGGGCATCAATAAGACTGGCGGCCAGTTGTCGAGGATTCTCGACGGCCCTGCGGATAGCTGCAGGGGTGATTTCGTGGAATTCCACGCGATAAACCGGTTTGCCCTGAATCGCGTCACGTTCCTTGAGCAATTCATATAAGTGCCAGGAAATCGCTTCGCCCTCGCGGTCGGGGTCGGTTGCAAGATACAGGGAATCGGCTTTACGCATCTCTTGAACGATCAGGTCAACCTGTTTCTGATTGCGATTGACAATTTCGTAATGCATTTCAAAGTTGTTTTCTGTGTCGATCGCGCCGGCCTTGGGCAGCAAATCCCGAACATGTCCATTCGAAGCCAATGCCTTAAAGCCCTGCCCCAGGTATTTGGACATGGACCGGGCCTTGGCCGGGGATTCGACAATAATGAGTGACTTTCCCATTGTTTGATTTATTTTAGTGAACGCACGTTTGCAGGCCGTCAAGGACAAGTGTTTCTGTTAACGCAGTCACCCCTTCTCCCTTTGTATAATTGCTGAGCACCATCAAGACGATCCATTTTAAATGGTTCAGGTCGATGCCATCGACATCCAACTCAATGGACTGGTTAATGACCATTTCCCGGGTCATTGGGTCAAGGACGTGGCAGTTTTCCAGCATTAATAGCATCCCGCGCGCCTCGACACTCAGTTTCTTCATTTCTTCATCGCTGAAATGGCGGATGGCGCTGGAATCCGGCTTTGCAAATTCGGAGGTGTTGTCGTCACACCGGATGACTAATTTTTCCAACCAGTTAAATGCCCG
The DNA here is from genome assembly GCA_965214625.1 of Candidatus Poriferihabitaceae bacterium. Classification (GTDB taxonomy): domain Bacteria; phylum Pseudomonadota; class Gammaproteobacteria; order Arenicellales; family Poriferihabitantaceae. Next base: position 1,798,180 of record OZ243962.1, read on the forward strand.
ATCAATCACCGATGGTTCAAAACCTGCCTGAGTCAGTTCCAATGTGAGTGTTTCCTGGTCCAGCTCAAATTCCTCATCCTCAAACATATAGTGTTCAAACAGGTAAATCAGAATGTCAAGAATGTTTTCTTTAGGGATCATAACCAAATGTTAAGCAAAATGGATAATGGGTGGCATGACGAGGTGGTTGGGTCCTGTCGATAGACCGGAGAGACCTGATAACGGTTATGACTTGTCGTACACGGTTTTTGCATTGTATCCCGAATCCGTATTATTCAGCCAACCACGCTATGCGCCGTATTGTAGCGGGGGGCGTGAGGCGATCATCAATCTATTGTTGCGGTAACTGGTCGAAAATCGCCGAAGTATAATCTATTAGGATAAGACAGGTCAGGTGTTGGATCCGAATACGTTGCTCAATTCGGTGACAGGACTTGTGTTCACTATTTTAACTTACATCCGGTTGAGATCATCTGTTCAAAGTGGTGCCGAAGTCAAGACCGATTCCCGGCAGTCCGTTCATGATCAACCTCGCCTTGGCGGCCGCCTTGTGCAGGTGGCTGGTTACTCGAAGGGATGATCCCATTCGATTGTGTCTCTCTTATTTGACCTGCCTTTCATCGGGTATGAAAAAGCAAGGCGGCGAGGATTGATTGTCCATGTGCGGTTGATGCGATGGCGGGAGAAACCGTTTTCAATTGCCCGCCGGCGTTTGCCTATGCTTTCGCCCGAACCCGGGTGAAAATCAAAATATACTCCTCGAAAACAAACCGGCGATGGCGTCGCTGACCAGTGATTTCTTTCAATACCCCGTATTTCACGAAATCGTTGATCAGGGCCGAGGCGGTATTGAGGTTGATTTTCAGCAAAGCAGCGACGCTTTTTACACGGGTGACCGGGGTGCGATAGAGGTGCTTGACCAGCGTTTGTGCATTATCCTGCCGGCGAACACTGAAGTGCGGCAATACCTGTTCCTCCAACCGGGATTTCAGTTGCAGAATATCCCGGAACACCTGGATTGAGTTGTGTGCGGTTTCGGCTATTCCATGGAGGAAAAAGATGAGCCATTGTTTGAGTTGACCCGCCTCACGTACCGCCATCAAATGATCGACATACTGGGTTTTGTGACGTTCAAGGTAATCCGACAAATACAGCGCGGGCTTGTGCAACAAACCAAAGTCGGCCAGATACAGCGCAATCATTAGCCGTCCCAAACGGCCATTACCGTCCAAAAAGGGGTGAATCGTTTCAAACTGATAATGGGCAATGGCAATTTTAATCAGATGGGGTGTCTGCAGTGACTCATTGTGCAGGAATTGCTCCAGGTCACTCATTAGTCCAATCACCTCTTCATGATGTGGAGGAACAAAAACCGCATTTTCCAAACTGACGCCAATCCAGTTTTGGCTGACTCGAAATTCCCCTGGCTGTTGACCTTTTCCGCGAACGCCCTGCATTAAAATGCGGTGGGCGTTTTTTAACAGTCGATTGGATAAGGGAATATGTTCAAGCTGCGCGATCGCGTCATTGATTGCGGTAATATGGTGTTGTACTTCCTGCCAGTCATCCCGTTTTTCGGGTTCGACATCCTGGGCGGCCAACAGGGCTTCTTCCATATTGGTGCGCGTGCCTTCGATGCGACTGGACTGGGTTGCTTCTTTGGTAATGTGCATGCTGATAAAGAAATCGATATCAGGGACAAGCTGAGAAAAGGCATTGAGTTCGCCCAATGCCCTGTCAGCCTCACTCAGCAGTGATTGAAGCTGACCATCGGCAAAATACCACGGGTGATTGATGGCAGTCGGCGAGAAGCTTTTATATTGATATTGTTCCCGGTACTGTCCGGGCTTGAAGTGGCGAATGTCCATTTTATGTCAAATTACCCATTATATTTCGATATATAAAAAACACTATGTCGAAATCTAGAGCAATCGAGTTTTTATGTCAAATACACAGCAGCTTTCTGATATAAAAAATATCTTATGTCAGAAACCCTGCATTATGCGTTAACGCAGTCATTCCCTAGAGCCACTCCTTCAATACTTGTCTTTGATTGATGGTTGGGTAAACCGATTTCAATTGGCGATCCATCACGGACCAAGCGAACGGGCCCGATAGGATGCGGAGGATCCGTTGAGGGCCGATGGTGCAAGGCCGCTGCGTCGTGTCTGCCGCGACGGCGCCACCGCCTTAAGCGGGTTAACCCTCTTAGGGCCGGTGGAATGAAGCATAAAAGCGGACAATTCATGTGCTACAGAACCGGACAGCTCTATTTGCTCCTAACACTAACATGCCGGATTGTTAGCAATGCCAGGGAACAAATACTCTGTCCTCATGACGTTCTTAATCGTTCGTTTGAAATCCGACAGGTCATTTGCTCGTTGCATACTGGTTGCCATTACCATTTAGTTACTTGTACACTAAATACGATCTTCCAGTGGTTTCAGTCCATATGAAATTTCAGAGCAATCGGAGTGCCAAATCACGCGTTGTGCACGACGAGAGACTTGAACAACATTTTTCTTCTGAACGCAATGTCGGACGAGACCGGTCACACCGGGAAATTTATTTTATCCACATAACGCCATTGTTATCTCTTTAAAATCTTGCCATGACCAATAGGATTGCCGAAGTTTGTCGTAATACGAAAGAGACACAGATAAAGGTGCAGCTGACCCTGGATGGAACCGGGAAATCGGAATTAGACACCGGGGTTCCTTTTTTGGAACATATGCTGGAGCAAGTGGCCAAACACGGCGCACTGGATTTGAGTGTCGTGGCCAAGGGGGATTTGCATATTGATGATCACCATACGGTTGAAGATATTGGCATTACTTTGGGAATGGCTTTTGCCAAAGCGCTTGGGGATAAAACAGGTCTTCGTCGTTACGGACATGCGTATGTTCCCCTTGATGAGGCATTGAGCAGAGTAGTGATTGATTTTTCCGGGAGACCGTTGTTGTCTTCCCATGTGGTTTATCCTGACCGTGTCATCGGTCGGTTCTCGACCACGTTGATCCACGAATTTTTTCAAGGTTATTGTAATCACGCATTAACCACGCTGCATATTGACAATCTGCGCGGCAAGAATTCGCATCATATTGCAGAAACTATTTTTAAGGCGTTTGGTCGAGCTGTGCGCATGGCAGTAGAGATCGACCCAAGGGTGACGGGGATTCCTTCCACAAAAGGGACGCTCTGATTCAGTTGAGGTGTTTATGCCCAGGATTGTTATAACGGATCTCGGGACGGGGAACCTTCGGTCGGTTTGCAAGGCAATACAATATGTCACGGATTCGGCCGATATTGTGGTTACGGACGATGCAGAGATAATCGGTAATGCTGACCATCTGATTTTGCCGGGACAAGGTGCAATTGGAACCTGGATGGCGCAACTGAAGTCACGGCAAAAGCTCGAACAGGCGATTTGTGATCGATTGGAGCAGGTCCCTGTGTTGGGTATCTGCCTCGGATTACAGGCAATGTTTGACCTCAGTGAAGAGAACCAAGGGACACCATGCCTGGGAAAACTAAAAGGTGTTGTCAAACATTTTCACAGTCATTCCAGGCATAAGGCCGGTCAGCAAAAAGGATATAAAGTGCCGCATATGGGTTGGAATGAAGTAGCCCAGACCCGTCCCCATCCGCTATGGCAGGGTATCATGGATGACGAGCGGTTTTATTTTGTTCACAGTTATTATGTTGAAAGTGGTGACCGTCAAGAGGTGATGGGAACCTGTGAACACGGAAACCGTTTTACGGCAGCCGCGGGAAGGGGAAATTTGTTCGCGACCCAGTTTCATCCTGAAAAGAGCCAGAACGCCGGATTGCGATTGCTGAAAAACTTTGTTAACTGGAATGGGGATTTCTGAATGATTTTAATTCCAGCGATTGACCTCAAAGAGGGTAAATGTGTCCGCTTAAGACAGGGCGACATGAACAGCGCAACGATCTTTTCTGATGATCCGGTGGCAATCGCGGACCGGTGGGTTGAAAAAGGCGCAAGACGATTGCATATCGTTGATCTTGATGCGGCTTTAAAGGGTGAACCGATGAATGCGGATGTCATCTATGATATCGCTGACAGGCATCCGGCGTTGCCGCTTCAGGTGGGTGGCGGTATCCGCGATGAAAATACAGTGGATATCTATATTCAAGCTGGGGTGCGTTATGTGGTGATTGGGACACAGGCTGTCAAGGAGCCACATTTTATCAGCGATTTATGCGCTGAATTTCCCACCCATGTGATTGTCGGGCTGGATGCCAAAGACGGCAAAGTGGCGACCGACGGATGGTCAAAGTTGTCCAGGCATGATGTGATTGATATGGCCGGTCATTTTGAAAGCGATGGCGTTGAAGCCATCATCTATACCGATATTGCGAGGGACGGCATGATGCAGGGTGTCAATATCGATGCGACAGTGGCATTGGCCGAAGCGATTAATATTCCAGTGATTGCCTCTGGCGGGATACAGAATATTGATAATGTCAAAAAGCTGGCTGCGGTGGCAGGCTCCGGCATCATAGGTGCAATAACCGGGCGTGCCATCTATGAGGGGAAGCTGGATTTTAGCGAGGGGCAAAAGGCAGCCGATGAAATTGCAGGCGCAGGCAGTTTCGGGCTGTAATCATCGGGGTCATTGAGATGGCGCTGGCGAAACGAATCATTCCCTGTCTGGATGTGGATCAGGGCAGGGTCGTCAAGGGGGTTCAGTTTGTTGATATCATTGATGCCGGGGACCCGGTGGAAGTCGCACGACGCTACAACCAGCAGGGTGCGGATGAAATTGCTTTTCTTGATATTACGGCCAGTGCCGAGAATCGACGCACCATTGTCGAGGTTGTTGAGCAGGTCGCGAGTGAGGTATTCATTCCACTAACGGTCGGGGGCGGCATTAGGGAAATGGGGGATATCAGAACATTGCTCAACGCCGGTGCCGACAAGATTGCGATTAATACGACGGCGGTCAAGCGACCTGCCTTTATCCAGCAGGCAAGTAACTATTTCGGGAATCAATGTATTGTGGTCGCGATCGATGCCAAGCAGCTCAATAACGGCTCCCGACCACCCAAGTGGGAAGTGTTCACCTATGGTGGACGCAAAGCGACCGGGATTGATGCGGTTGAATGGGCAAAGCAGATGGCGTTATATGGTGCCGGTGAGTTGCTGATCACCAGTATGGACCGGGATGGCACGAAAAATGGTTTCGATTTGGAATTAATGGCGAGAATCACCAGTGAAGTGAACGTGCCGGTGATCGCGTCCGGCGGAGTCGGCACACTGGATCATCTGTCCGATGGAGTTTTAAAGGGCGGCGCTGATGCCGTTTTGGCGGCCAGTATCTTCCATTTTGGAAAATATACTGTCAGGCAGGCCAAGCAGTATATGCATCGCCGAGGCATCGAAATCAGGCGCTAGCCAGGACATCATCGGCATCGCGTCTTAGCTTGCCTGTCAGATTAGGATATTTGAAGAATTATGAATGAATCAGTTTTCAAAGAAATCAAGTGGAACGAAGATGGTTTGATTCCGGCTATTGCCCAAGAGGCGGACACGGGCACTGTGCTGATGGTGGCCTGGATGAATCGGGAAGCCTTGCAGTTGACCATTGAAGAAAGTCAGGCAGTCTACTTTTCAAGATCACGAAAAAAAATATGGCGCAAGGGTGAGTCATCAGGCCACAGGCAGACAGTCAAGGAGATTCGAATCGATTGTGACAGTGACGTCGTACTGATGCAGGTAGTACAAAAAGGCGGCATTGCTTGTCACACCGGGCGTCATCATTGTTTTTACAAAAGATATGAAAATGGGCACTGGATCAGTGTCGAGCCGGTTTTGAAGACGCCGGAACAAATTTACGGGCAACCAAAAAAGTAGATTTTTCCGATGTCGTGGTGTCGCTTGACCCGGGTTTCCAAGATACTTGGGAACACACCGAAGGGTTCAATGGATGACTGGGCGGCCAATCGAAAATGACAACCCCGGCGCCAGGGCACGTTTTTGACGAATGAAGCAGTGTGGTCGCGGGCAGGTGCCCCGCGTGTATTCAGCCTCAAGTCCGGGACGGACAGCTGGCAACGAGATACTTCCCGCCAGGCCTTACCCGTCGGCTCCAGTGGAGCGGTTAGGGTGGACGTACCGACCGACTGTGCCGTCGCCCATCGTGCACGTCGTTTGCCATCTGGCGCAAGTTGAATCCTTGTATAACGACCCAGACTCCACACGTCACTTGCTTATCAGACCCCAAACGAGTACCTTGTTACCCTGTAGGCCACCTTGTCGACCGTGTCGTTGGTGGTGAACCGGCACACTAACTTGTCTATCACAGTGTCTCGGTTATTGTGATTCATTAAGGTGGTGCTTGTCTGCTGATAAAGAGTAATTAAGACGCTGGTCGGGTTTTTGCAATGGAACAGGCTTCATCTGACATGCTGAATCTGGACGGTGAGTTGTTGGCCGTATGGATACTCGCTAAAATTCAGCAGACCAAGTAAATCGTAACGGCAGATTCACATTTCATATACACCGCAGCTGTTTTAGAAGGGTATATACTCCCGATTAACTTTACATGTCAATTTCAGAGGAAACGCATTATGGGATTTGGTGGAATTAGTCTGTGGCAGATGATCATTATTTTGGTGATTGTGCTGCTTATTTTTGGGACCAAAAAGTTATCAAACTTTGGCGGTGATTTAGGCAGTGCGATCAAGGGTTTTAAGAAAGCAATGAAGGATGAGGAATCGGAAGAAACAGCGGAAATAGCGGAAAAACAGGAGGAGGAGTCAAATGAGCAGCAGACGGTCAGAGAATCCATAAAAGACAAGAAATCCTAATCATCTGATTACGCTGCACTGTCATGTTTGATGTTGGTTTTTGGGAGATGGCGTTTATCAGCGCCATTGCGTTGGTTGTCATTGGCCCGCAGCAGCTGCCGGGGGCGGCCCGTACCGCCGGATTATGGGTTGCCAAGGCACGCCGGATGATCATGGATGTCAAGTCGGATATCAAACGTGAAATGGATCAGTACGATTCGTTAAAGGGGGTTGCGGACATTAAAAAAGAAGTCCGCAGTGCTACCAAGGATTTTCGCACTGCAACGAGTGAGGCGGTGAGTGGTCGCCATGGTATCAAGGCAGCGGGAGAAGCGATAAAAAATACGGTTGATGACGTGTCTGCAACGGTCAACAGGATGGATGGGGCAGCGGCTGCGAAAAAACACGATAGCACTCGAAAGGAAGAGACCACTTCAAAAACCCCCGGACCGGCAAAGAAGAAAGCCGCGAAGAAAGTGACAAAGAAGAAGACGGCAAAGAAAAAAGCCACCGGGAAGAAGGCTACAAGGAAGAAGGTCACGAAGAAGAAAATCACAAAGAAAAAAGCGTCAACCGGACGTCGCAAAAAAAAGAACACCGCTTGATCAGTATAAACATAACAGTCTAACCGGAGATGGAGAACAGCAGTATAAAGGCAGAAGGCTCTCTCGTTTCGCATCTATTGGAACTGAGGGATCGTTTGCTAAGGAGTATTGGTTCGGTACTGGTCTTTTTTTTGATTCTTGCGCCGTTTGCCAATGATTTGTACGAGGTGTTGGCCAAACCGCTCATGTCGGCCCTGCCAGAGGGCAACAGCATGATTTCGACCGAGCCGCACGGTCCCTTTTTTGTGCCGTTTAAATTTGCGTTCGCCTGCGCTTTTGCGCTGGCCGTGCCTTATCTGCTTTATCAGATGTGGGCGTTTGTTGCGCCAGGTCTTTACAGTAATGAAAAAAGACTGGTTATGCCGCTTTTGCTCTCCAGCAGCGCGTTGTTCTATCTTGGGATCATGTTTGCCTATTTTGCGGTCTTTCCGATCATATTCAATTTCTTTGCCAATACCGCGCCGGAGGGTGTGGCGGTAATGACCGATATCAATGCCTATCTTAGCTTTGTCATCAAGCTTTTTTTTGCGTTTGGTGTGGCATTCGAAGTGCCGGTCGCAACAGTATTAATGGTGAAAATGGGGGTGACTACACCAGAAAAATTGGCCAAGAAAAGACCCTATATCATTATTGCGGCCTTTGTCGTCGGTATGTTGCTTACCCCACCTGATATTTTCTCTCAAACCCTGTTGGCTATTCCGGTGTGGCTGTTATTTGAGGCCGGGTTGTTCAGTTGTCGTTATTTCAAGGTCGACGGGGAAAAAGAATCATCCCGTGATTAAGGTCAATGCCCTAAGCGATTCCATCCGTGAAATGCTCACCCATTGACGACCGGTTTTGACCGCACAATACCGCCGTTGGAACGAATAAAGGCCGTTGTCTGTGGCGCCGTTGTTGTTTTGCTGGTTGTGGATACGGCATTGGAGAGTCCACATGCCGCTTCGATAACCAATCAACATTGGCACCGACTATCGGATCGGAGATGATACCCGGCACGGCAATGCCGTCGCCAGCTGCAATGATGATTTCCACCAGTTTGGGCCGGGCCGACGTGTCAGCGGACAGGGCCTTGAGAAATAAAGCAATCACCGCGCTGAATCGGGGAAAAACGGTATCAATGCAGGCGCCTTTTGTCCATGTGAGTCAACGGGCCTCACTGCAGGCTGCACTTTCAAAGGCGTCTGAACCAGGACACCACTCGACCTGCATTACAGGGAAAGCAGTTTCCACTCCTTGTTGACAAAGCCAAATATGGGTGTGAAGTTGGTTTTGTAGCTCATTTTTTTACAGCCTTTGATCCAATAACCGAGATAGACCCAGTCGAGTTGCATCCTCTTGACATATTCTATTTGTTTCATGATCGCAAAGGTGCCGAGACTCCGTCTGCTCAGATCGGGATCAAAAAATGTATACACTGCCGAAAGACCGTCATCCGGCAAATCACAGATGGACAGGGCGACCAGAATGTCGTTTATGCGAAATTCCATGCACACGGTTTCAATGGGAGAGTCGATCATGAAGTGCTTGTATCGGGCGGGGTCGTCCTGGTCCATCACATCGCCGGCATGCCGCCATGATTGATAGCGCCGGTACAGATCAAAGTGCTCGTCTTTGTACTGGGCAGGGACTATGGTGGTATAGATATCGCGGTTACGTTTGTAGGTTCGACGTTGTGCCCGATTGGGCACATAGTCGCTGGCGGGAATGCGTACAGAGATACAGGCATTGCAGTTTCGGCAGTGTGGGCGATAAATAATGTCTCCACTGCGCCTGAACCCGGATTTCAGCAACAGGCTGAACAGTGCGTTATCAACCTGATAATCAGGATCGATCTGTACGGCAGCGGCGGTTTCCGGCTTGAGATAGTCGCACGGATAGGGCGACGAGAAAAGCAGCTTCGGCTGGTTGGACAGGATATTCACTAAAAACCGGCAACCGATGTTGCCCCCTCTCGATTCCAAATACCGGGTTTCCCACACAAAGATAATGACGATTCTAACGCTTTCAGGAATGCAGGGCGAGCGATTTCCTCTGCACCAAGACTTAATAGATGAGGCGAGGTGACCTGACAATCGACCAGTTTGAAATTCCACTGAATCAAGTAAGGCACCAGATATGACAAGGCCGCCTTGGAGGCATCGCTGACGTGGCTGAACATGCTTTCACCAAAAAACACGCCACCGATAGCAAGGCCGTACAATCCGCCGACCAATCGATTGTTTTGCCAGGTTTCGACAGAGTGGGCGACACCCAGGCTATGCAGCTCGAGATAGGCCTGTTTCATCTCGTCATGGATCCAGGTTCCCGACTGTTTTTCCCTTGGCGAAGCACAGGCATGGATCACCGATCTGAAATCGCGATCCATGGAAAAACAAAATTGCTTGCGTTTGATCGATTTGCGGAGACTTCGCGGTGTCTTGTATTTTTGCGGAAACAGGACGCACCGTGGATCAGGAGACCACCATAAAATAGGTTGATCGGCGCTATACCACGGGAAAATCCCGCTACGGTAAGCTCTGAGCAAGCGCTGCGAACTGAGGTCTCCCCCGATGGCCAGTAGCCCATCGTTGTCTGCCTGGTGGGCCGGGACCGGGAAATACTCGATTTTTCGACTGAAACGCTGCATTCCTTAAAAATACCTGTTTGAACAGATATTGTACAATCATGTGATGAAGATTTTAGGTATTGAAACCTCGTGCGATGATACCGGGGTCGCGATTTATGATAGCACCGAAGGAAGCGTCATTCACCGACTGGCATCACAAGTCAATTTGCATCAGCCTTATGGTGGGGTTGTCCCTGAACTCGCAGCGCGAAACCATATTGGGACGTTGCTACCCCTGGTGGATCATATCCTCAAAGCGTCCATGGATCATCATTCAGGCATCGATGCGATTGCCTATACCGCGGGACCCGGTCTGGCAGGCGCATTGCTGGTCGGGGCCTCCGTGGGTAAAAGTCTTGCCCAGGCGTGGGATATTCCTGCCGTTGGCGTGCATCATATGGAAGGACACCTGTTGGCGCCCATGTTGGATGCCGATCCACCTGATTTTCCATTTGTTGCGCTGCTGGTCTCGGGTGGTCACACTTTATTGGTCGATGTGGAATCCGAGGGGTGTTATCAGGTCCTGGGGCAATCCTTGGATGATGCGGCCGGAGAAGCATTTGACAAAACGGCGAAGCTGCTTGGACTTCCCTATCCAGGAGGGCCTGCCATTGCCCGAGCTGCGCTGGGTGGTGATCCGGAACGATTTCATTTTCCGCGCCCGATGACCCAACGACCAGGACTGGATTTCAGCTTCAGCGGTTTAAAGACATTCGCAAGAAACACGGCAGACAATCACACGCTAGACTCGCAAACGATTGCCGATATTGCTCTGGCGTTTGAATTGGCGGTTGCAGAAACATTGGGAATCAAGTGCCTCAGGGCGCTCAAGTACAAAAAGCGAGACCGACTGGTTGTGGCTGGCGGTGTCGGGGCGAACCAACGACTGAGACAGCATCTCCAACAGCTTGTGTCCGACTCACGGTGTGCAGTGTCTTTCCCCCGCCCTGAATTTTGTACCGATAACGGTGCCATGATCGCGTATGCAGGCTATGTCAGAATAAAGCTTAATCCACCCCTGGTGGAGCGGTTGAACACGGATGCTGCATTTCAAGTTTACCCCCGATGGAACCTGGAAGCGATTTAGACTGAAGCCGCTTTCGGTGCAATGACGCATTGAAGCAGCGCTTTCACCCGGCCGGAAGGCCATGCCTTGGGGTCGGTGCGACGCAGGGGAAAACCGCGGCCTTGTTAGTCGGTAAAACTGATTTTGCTTTCCGTGCCGGCCAATAACCTTGAAATGTTCTCTCGATGTCGCCAGAACAGCAAAACGGCAATACCCACAGAGAGCAGGAAGTAAGCATTTTCGGACAAGAGCCATAAAACCAGAAAAGGGGCCAGTGCGGCGCACACCAGTGCCGCCAAGGAGGAATAACGGAAAATCATGGCGATAATGATCCAGATACCGAGCAATAGCCCGATCAGTGTTCCGCTCAATCCGATAAACACACCGGCGGCGGTTGCAACCCCTTTGCCCCCTTTGAACTGGAAAAACAGGGGATAGAGATGTCCAAGAAAGGCGGCGATCCCGACCAGCGAAACGGTGATCACCTGGTCGCTCAGTGTTTTTGCGACCAATATGGGAACAAGGCCTTTTAACACATCCCCGATCAGCACAATGATTGCTGCTTTCTTGCCACCCAATCGAAGAACATTGGTTGCGCCCGGATTATGGGACCCGGTCGAACGGGGGTCCGGCAGGCGCATGATGCGACACAGCAGCACCGCGCTCGATAGTGAGCCTAACAAATAGGCCAGTGCAGGGAGAAGCAGGTTGATCATTCGGTGTTAATATTGGATTGGCAGTTGTGATCCTGTCTTACAAATTGTAACTTTTCAAAACATTGTTTTAAGTAACGCTATGGATATTATTTATCTTCATGGTCTTAAAGTCGACTGTATTGTCGGGGTATGGGAATGGGAGCGGCGTATTACCCAATCGGTGATTATCGATATGGACATCGGGTTTGATATTTCAAAAGCGGCCAAGAGTGATGCGCTTGAAGATACCCTGAGCTATAAGGCGGTATCGAAAAGAGTCGGGGCGTTTGTGCAGCAAGCGAAATTTGCACTGGTGGAAAAAATGGCGGAAGAGATCGCACAAATTCTGCTCAATGAGTTTGCGGTTTCATGGTGTCGGATCAAGGTGAACAAATTTGGTGCGGTCAACGGAGCGGGTGATGTGGGCGTACTGATCGAAAGAGGCAAACAATCGTGACCCATGTGGTCCTGAGTCTCGGTACCAATATCAACAGGGCGCACAATCTCTCGGGGGCAGTGAATGCGATACGAACACGCTTTGGAAAGATCGTGCACTCGCCGGTATACGAAACGTCATCGGTTGGATTTGAGGGGCCACCATTCTTGAATCTGGTCCTGGGATTTGATTCCCGTGCATCACTCGCGGAAATCAGGTCGCAGCTCCATGAAATTGAGTCCGCAGCAGGCCGGGTAAGGGGACCGAAATCATTTTCGAGCCGGACGCTCGACATCGACATTATCTTGTTTGGGCACTTTAATTTACGTGACAAGGGCCTCAATATCCCAAGAGACGAGATAGAGAAATATGCCTATGTGCTAAAACCGTTGTCAGACCTCTATCCGGATTTGCCCCATCCCGTCCGGGGCAGGACAATGATTGACCTGTGGCATGATTTCAAGTTGGAAGGACAAACGCTGACAGTGGTCGATTTCCGTCTTTAGAACCACTTGTCAATGCGGGTCACATGAACGTTGGTACACGCTCTTCAAACGTGCCTTGTGCAAATCAGGCGATACTGGTAGAGGCTACTGGCGGATGCCCTCGATGACCAGATACAGATCAACCGTTCGGGACGCCGGCCCGAGGTTATAGTTCATGTCGAAATCGGCCATGGTCAGGGTCGTTGTCCCTTCGAATCCCTGTCGATACCCTCCCCAGGGATCTTTGCCGGAGCCAATTTTTTTAACGTCGATGCTCACGGGTTGGGTGACACCGTGGAGCGTCAGGTTGCCGACCAATAGCCCGGTTCCGTCACCTCGCTCCTCGTAGCCGGTACTCACAAAAGTGGCGGTCGGATATTTGGCGACATCCAGAAAGTCCTTGCCTCTGAGGTGTTTGTTTCTTTCCGCATGACTGGTTTCTACCGTCCTGGTGTCGATCTCGATTCGAATGGTGGCCGCATTTGGATCGGATTCATCATACTCGAAGGTCCCTGAAAAGTCCGGAAACGAACCGAGCACGTAGCTGTATCCTAGGTGAGAGACCTTGAACTGAATGAAGGCATGCTGTCCTTTGGTATCGATCACGTAGCGCTCTGCCAATGCGTGGTTGTTGCCAAAGAGAATGCCTATCAAGACGGTGCAAAAGACAATAAGCTGATGGTGTTTTTTCATTTCTCTCCCCATGTTTGATACTCCCCGGATTATGATTTTCCAATGATTCTGTTCAGTGTTTGATCTTTATCGATGAAGTGATGCTTCAAAGCTGCCAGCGCATGAACTCCAGATAAAAGGATAATCGACACGGCAAACCAATAGTGCAACGCTCCGGCCCAGTCTTCCTGATGATCGATGTGGGTAATCGTTGCGGGTACTTCAAACCAGTCGAATACCATGAGACTGTCTCCGGTCGCAGTGGATAGCAGATAACCCATACAGACAACCATCACTAGCAATAAGTTCATCGCCCACTGTACCAAGACAGCGATACGGTGTTCAATGGGCTTGACGCCCCCGGCGGCATCCGGCCTTGGATTGAGCAGTGCCCAGACGATTCGAAACAGCAGTAGCAGCGCGAACAGAAAGCCGATACTTTTGTGATAGTCGGGCAATACGTGGTAGTCGGGATCGTAATAGTCCAGTGAAACCATGTAAAGACCCAATGAAAACTGGCCGATCACGGTCATCGCGATAACCCAGTGAAGGATAATCGTGATCCAGCCGAAACGGTGCTTTGAATTGATGAGCATGGTTTACCGGTTAGGTGCGGTTCAGTCGAGTCGATCCTCACTGAGGCGATAGCATAGTATAGGCGAACAAGGGTATGCGCATCTGCTGCGGGCTTTTCGATCCGAAGCGGCTGCGTTTCCCGCAAACCCGCTGCCACTACGCCGTGTTGGGGTGGTGCGGTTGTCAGTGCCTTTCAAAATAGGTGGTGAGTGCCTCTACCTTTTCGATCGGTTTTCTGGTATAAATCGCGCCCCGATTCGGTAATTTAATAAACAGCAGGATTAATTTCGATGGCCAGAGTATGCCAAGTCACCGGGAAACAGACAATGACCGGCAACAATGTATCACACGCCCACAACAAAACACGGCGCAAGTTTTTGCCAAACCTGCATCATCGTCGATTTTGGGTCGAAAGCGAGAATCGGTGGGTCCGACTCCGGGTATCGACTTCCGGGTTGCGCGTCATTGACAAAAAAGGAATTGATGCGGTTTTAAGTCAAATGCGTGTTCGCGGTGAGAAAATTTAGACCCTCATCCAAGGACGGAGGGTTGATCAGGAGTAAGTGATGAGAGACAAGATAAAATTAATTTCCAGTGCCGGTACCGGTCATTTTTACACGACAACCAAGAACAAGCGGACGATGACCGAAAAACTCGAGATCAAAAAATTTGATCCGGTGGTCCGCAAACATGTCGTTTACAAGGAAGGCAAAATAAAGTAGCGGTCCAAACAACGGGTTTCTTTCCTCACCTGATCGGACTCACACAGGCGGGCATCGGCGATATTTTTCAGCCTGCTGAATCGACCGCGGGACGGGGGTACAGGCCCACGGGAACGGTGGGTCCGGTTGATCGTTTATCTTGGCCCGCTGACCACCGGAAAGGCTTGTTTCAGCCAGCCTTCAATACCGTCTGTCACATTATAGATTACCGGGTATTCTGCGGCGCGGTCCAGCCACCTCGACACCACCTTGGATCTGACCCCGGTATGGCAAATTAGGGCAACGGGCTGATTCGGGTCGATGAGATCTGATAAAGACTTTAGCCATTTCCCGGCATCATACCGGCCATTCTTGTCAAAGAATGTCAGCCCGATACTGTTTTCGACGACCCCGGTGTGTTGCCATTCTTCGGCGCGGCGGATATCAATAATGGTGATGTTTTCGTGCAGACGATAGAATGCCAGACTGTTGATATCGACGATTTCAGCCCGAAGCGTGGCACCGGAAAACAGGGCCAACCCTAACGAAAAAACAATCGGCAAATCCACCTCACGGGACTCAAATTAAATCGCACCCTCATCCATGACGAAACCATGTTGCACAGGTCCCATCATTGGTCGACATTCGGTCTGCCTCCGGTCCGGTGGACTCATTTGTTCCTTCGGATAACATGCTTTCAGCTGTCTGTGAACACAGCGGTGACGGGTTGCCATCGGCCGTGCTTGATCGAGTTTCCATCATAAAACGCGGGGGGATGAGATTGCAATTGTCAGTAGTCATTAATTGGCCAATGGCATACTATTTCTCGAATCGATCGACGCCTCCACCGATACTGTGCTGTCGGGTGAGAAACGCAAGATGACACAGCAATTGATCGGGTGGTGGTTTATAGTCGGAGTGCGTCGGTTTGGGGCTGAATTAAAGGTGTAGAAGACGAGATGGCTGGGTTGATATCAAAATTGCTTAATGAGCGGGGCGTGTTGTTGGCCGATGGAGCGACCGGTTCAAATTTGTTTGATATGGGACTTCAAACCGGTGATTCACCCGAGCTATGGAATGTGACCCATCCAGATCGTGTCGCCCGACTATGTCAGAGTTTTGTCGATGCGGGTTCAGATATTGTTCTGACAAACTCATTCGGCGGGAATCGATATCGATTAAAACTGCACGATGCGGCTGACCGGGTGCGGGAACTGAATATGAAGGCAGCACAGATCGCGCGACAGCAAATTAGGCAATCAGGCCGGGACATTCTGTTGGGTGGGTCGATAGGTCCCACAGGGGAAATATTCCAGCCGTTGGGGTCACTGAGTATCGAAGAGGCGGCGGTCGCGTTTGCCGAGCAAGCCGAGGCATTGAAAGAAGGAGGGGTTGATATGCTTTGGCTTGAAACAATGTCCTCCAAAGAGGAAGTCCAGGCAGCGGTACTGGGTGGTTCGAAGACTGCCCTGCCAATAGTGGCTACATTCAGTATCGATACGAATGGCCGAACGATGATGGGGTTATCACCTGCCGACATAGTCCGAATCTGCTATGGACTCGACACGGTGCCCTTTGCGCTTGGCGTGAATTGTGGAGTGGGTGCTTCGGAATCGATTGCCGCAGTGATCAATGTCATGCATGCATTGAGTGGCTATGACTTTCACCCCATTGTGATCGTCAAGGCTAACTGCGGTGTTCCCGAGTACATCGATGGCAAAATCGTTTATAGCGGAACCAAGGAAATCATGTCTGAATACACTAAAATGGCCGTTGATGCGGGAGCCAGAATAATTGGCGGATGCTGCGGGACAACGGCGGCGCATGTCCAGGCGATGCGACAGACGTTGGACAGTTATCATAAATCCGCATCACCGGATGTTACGCGGATCGAGCACAAGTTGGGTTTGGTCTCTGCGGGTGCCAAAGCACAGTTGAGAGGGGACATGAGTATCGCAGGGGGTGCGGCCAGGGGACGTGCGCAGAGGAAGCCGGGCAGGCGCCGTCGCTAGCGCAACGAAGGGCGGTCGGCCCTGTTGATGGTTTTGTGCCCCCAAAGACGTGATAACAAACAAGATAACATGGCGTTGCTGTTGCTCTTGACCGATGCCTAACTACAATGATGGAGACGATGCAGCCAGCACCCATTGCCTGATGATGTCGTCATCCAGGGACAACCGGTTAACCAAAGCGACCCACCGTTTCTTCGAGGGTGCACAAGTTGATGACCGATGAATAGTGTGGTGGACCGGTATCGCGAAATGTTTTCTTGACGATACTCTCCAAATTGGGTCTTTTCTCAGACGGGGACTCTCCTTTTCCCAGGCCGCCTCCGAATTCAATAAACGAATGGATACCGTGCTCCTTGGCGGTTAGCAAGTTTTTATGCCAAAGAACGGGATTGAAAAGCTGGAAAAAAAGCCGGGACTTGATGGCGTTCGCATCACCGTTGTGACAATGGCCGGTGTAATTCGATAAAACCGGCACAACCGGGTTTTCAAAGGGGGCTTGTTCGAGAACAACGCGAAACCGGCGTGCCGCATCAATCATATAAAAGGTATGGAAAGCCCCTTCGGTTTTCAGTCGGGTACTGCGTTTTCTGGGGAAATTTTCTGCCATGGTTTCAGTGAGTTGATGCAGATCTTCTGATCGGCCGCCGATGACATTTTGATCGGGTAAGTTACATGCGGCAACGCTGCAGTAATGCCGTTCAGCCAGCAGTTGTGCCGTGTCAAGGTCAACCATCAGGGCTTCCATTTCTCCCTCGCCCAACTTGCCCATGAGTTCACCTCTTTTTTTGACCACTGTTAAAGCCAGTTCGAAGCTCAAGGACTTGGCACAGACCAGTGCCGAATATTCCCCAAGACTGTGTCCGGCGACAATGGCCGGCTGTACTCGTTGATCGGTGAGCGCCGAAAACACCCGGAGGCAGGCGATGGAGTGAGTGAGTAGAACCGGCTGAGTATAGCGGGTGAGATGGATTTCATCAGCCGGGTCTTCAAAGGACAGTTTTGCCATGTCGTATCCCAAAACATCGCTTGCTTCCTGATAGGTCTTTTTGACGATGTCATGGGCATTGAAAAGATCTTGACCGATTCCGCGGTATTGCGACCCTTGGCCAGGAAACAAGAATCCGATGGAGGCAGATGACATGGGGATTGAATAACCGGTGGCTGGATGAATATCGGGCGTATTATAACCCAGGCCCTGACCGATTTCGGTGTTTCGGGCACGGGGGTTGGTGCGGTTGTAAAATTGTGCGCTTGGTTCAGATATGGTCGAGACAAATTCAGTAAAATACGGTGCTTTAAGTTCAGTCGGGTGCAACAGACGAAGCATCTCTATCGGCAAAAGACGCGGGTCTATTTCGAAGGCCACCGCTTGTGAGAGGCCAAGGGTAAATTAACCAGATAATGATATGGCGACACGAATAAATGGCGCAGCATTTGCAGCCGACCTCAGACAACGAATTGGCAAGTCGGTTACGACGTTAATCGACCATTACGGTTTGCAACCGGGGCTTGCGGTGGTCCTGGTCGGTGAAGACCCGGCCAGTCAAGTCTATGTCAGAAACAAAGGCAAGCAAACGGTCGCGGCGGGGATGCATTCGATTGAATATACGTTGTCAGCAGATACATCACAGACAGAACTGTTGACCCTGATCGACAAACTCAACAATGATCCCGCGATCAACGGTATCTTGGTTCAACTTCCGTTGCCGTCACAAATTGAAGAGTCCAGGGTGATTAATGCAATCAGTGTGGAAAAAGATGTTGACGGGTTTCACATCGAAAACGTAGGCAAGCTCTTTATCGGCGAAGATTCCATGGTGCCGTGCACCCCTGCGGGTTGTGTCATGTTGCTCAAAGAGCAGATGGGCAACCTGTCAGGGAAAAATGCGGTGATTGTCGGTAGATCAAACATCGTGGGAAAACCGGTTGCCATGCTGTTGCTCAAAGAGCATTGTACGGTCACGTTGGCCCATTCGAGGACACAGCATCTGGATGCAGTCTGCCGGGAGGCAGATATTCTCATCGCAGCGGTCGGGGTTCCTAGGCTGATCAAAGGCGACTGGATAAAGCCCGGAGCGGTGGTGATTGATGTGGGAATCAATCGTATTGTGGCTGAAGACGGCCAGGCCCAACTGGTGGGGGATGTCGATTATGCCGCTGCACAGTCAGTTGCCGAAGCGATCACGCCGGTACCCGGTGGTGTCGGCCCGATGACCATTGCGTGTCTATTGAGAAATACCGTGATTGCGGCCTGTCGGCAAAATAACGTTGCGATTCCAGATGAGATTCTCGGATAGTCAACCTGTGTACTGTCGGCCAGCGTGTTTCGGCTGAACGACCCATCTTATTATGTCAGCGGTACAATAAGAACTGACTCAACAAGGGGTTCCGAAAGCGCCTGTATTATCGAACAAATGGCCCCTTTGTTGGCAGGGCGGCGGTTTCCGCTTCAGTCACTGAATGACAATAACAAAAAAATTGTACTGTTCGATAGCTTATCGACAGGACACCCTGGACGGTAAGACGCCTGCCTGGTCGGGGTTACAGAGCCGGGGGCGGATAAGGATTGCAAGGATGCCCTCCAAATCGGAGATTTTATACCGTTGTCCTTGATCTGGATTCTCGATCAAAGGCCCCGTGACCGGGCATTGGATATCGGGTGACCGCCATCCTTAGTCCAGGGCTGACATATACAAGGCGAGTTGTGTGATCTGCTCTTCGGACAGTGCAAAGGCGATGGGGTTCATGATCGGGCTCTTTCTCGATCCGGATTTGAATGCCCGCAATTCATGTTCCAGATAACTGGCGTATTGTCCTGAGACCCGTGGAAAGGTGGGCGGTATTCCGTGACCGGAGGGGCCGTGACATCCCATGCAGGCTGCAATCTGATACGGTTCGTATCCGCCACGATAGATTTGTCTGCCCGCCAGTGCCTGTTCCTGTTGTTCCGGCGTGATGGATCCAATATGGGCGTCCTGGGCTGCATAGTACGCATCAATATCCCTCATGTCTTGTTCCGACAGATTGGCCGTCATGCCGAGCATGATCGGGTCTTCACGTTCGCCGGACTTGAATTTGGCCAGTTGTTCGGCAATATAACCCGGGACCTGTCCGGCTATGTGGGGAAAATCCGGGCTCGGGCTGATCCCGGCCTGGCCATGGCAAGCGACACAGGTTGCTGACTTTTGTTTCCCCGCTTCTGGATTGCCGTTCTGAGCGAAAGCAGTACCCAATGTCATGCCGATCGCCACTGAAATGACGGTTATCCATTGAACTGTGATGCGGATCATTGATCAAACCTTTGTGTTGTAGGTGGTTGTGTAAAGTGATTTATTTTACCCACTGCGCGGGTAGAACGCATAAAATTGAGCGCGGATTATATCAATAAATGTAGGTAAAAACTTGCGTCCCATTGACTTTACACAGGCCGAATATGCGCTAGCGGCCCACTATCCTCGGCAATGGCCGCCTGATCGAGGCGTGGAAATTGCGTTTGCCGGTCGTTCCAATGTGGGCAAGTCGAGTGCGCTCAATGCCATCACCAACCAGAATCGGTTGGCCAAAACCAGCAAAACACCCGGTCGAACACAGCAAATCGTTTTTTTTGACGTGAGTGAGACGATACGGTTGGTCGATTTACCCGGGTATGGCTATGCCAAAGCGCCGAAGGAACTGCGTCGTCACTGGGAAGCATTCATTACCGCGTACCTTTATCACCGCCAATGTCTGAAGGCTTTGATTATTCCGATGGATATCCGTCGCCCCCTGACTGACCTTGACAGGTCAATGCTCGAATGCTGTCAGCAGATTCAACTGACGGCACACATCTTGTTGACCAAGGCAGACAAGGTGAAACACGGCAAGGCGGTCGGCACCCTGCATGCGGTGGTCCGGCAATTGAAGGCCTGTCCGGGAAAGGCGGTCACTGTCCAGCTGTTTTCAGCCTCGAAGAAGCGGGGCATTGAGGAAGCCAGACAGAAATTGACCGAATTTTGTCACGCCCAGTAGGCCGGCGAGCGGCTGATCGAGTCGAATCGCGTGACCGCCCGTGTTGCGCTTCGCTTTTGCTCAGGGTCTTGTGTGACCCTCTCCAATCACAATGTATTTCTGGGTTGTGAGCCCCTCTAGTCCGACCGGCCCCCTGACATGCAGCTTGTTGGTGCTGATGCCGATTTCTGCGCCAAGACCGTACTCAAATCCGTCTGCAAATTGGGTTGACGCATTGACCATCACCGAACTGGAATCCACTTCCCGCAGAAACCGCCGAGCGTGAGAGAGATTCTCCGTTATGATGGAGTCAGTATGGTGAGACCCATAGATATTGATGTGCTCAATCGCCTGGTTGATATCCTCGACAATGCGAATAGATAGCACGGCATCCAGATATTCGGTTACCCAATCCGCCTCGGACGCCGGATTGATTCCCGGGACAATGGCGCGGGTCTCGTCGCATCCGCGCAGTTCGATACCCCTTTCTTGGTAGCGCAAAGCCAGTTTGGGAAGCACGGCTGATGCCTTGTCCCGTGCCACCAGCAGCGTCTCCATGGCGCCGCAGATTCCATACCGCCTTGCCTTGGCGTTATAGGCCACATCAATGGCCTTGGTGATATCGGCATCACCATCAATATAAACATGGCACAAGCCATCCAGATGCTTAATCACGGGGACCGTCGCTTCCTGGGAGACCCGTTCGATCAGGCTTTTCCCTCCCCGGGGGACAATGACATCCACATGGTCACTGAGCCGGACGAGACAACTCACGGCAGTCCGATCGGTGGTTTCGATCAACTGGACACAGTTTGCATCCAAACCAGCCTGTGCCAGACCGTCATAAATGCAGTTTGCGATGGCCATGTTCGAGTGTATGGCTTCAGATCCGCCGCGCAGTATGACCGCATTGCCTGACTTCAGGCAAAGCGCGGCCGCATCAATCGTCACGTTGGGTCGGGATTCATAAATAATGCCGATCACGCCCAAGGGGACACGCATTTTCCCAACCTGTATCCCGCTTGGGCGGTAATTCATATCCGAAACCATGCCAACCGGATCCGGTAATTTGGCAATCTGTCGACAACCTTCGATCATCGCCGCCACGCGCGAGACATTCAGTTCAAGGCGATCGAGCAAGGCGCCTTTCAAACCGTTTTGACGGGCTGCCCGCATGTCTTTTGCATTCTCGGCGAGGAGGTCGGGCTGTTGCTGCTCAAGGCCGGTCGCGATCAATTCCAGCGCCGCATTCTTTTGCTTTGTTTCGGCCTTTGCTATCGCAATCGCCGCTTCAGAGGCGAGTTGACCCAGCTGAGCGACAACCTGCGCAACCTCGGGTGTGCGTCTTTGTTCCAATGACATGGTTTCTAAAAGGCGTGTTTCGCTAATGAACAGACTTGTAAAGAACGGGGTATTATAAGCGATTTCACAAAATCCATTCCGACTAACCCGAAGCGGACCGGCCGGTTAAAGAAGGCGTCCCAGTGAGGCTCAATCGAAAAGGCGTTGTGAAGCGCGCTGAAAAAACCGCATGACAAACCCGTTCATTGGAGACGCAGTCCACACAGCCCGATCGCCACCCCTTCTATTTCTTCCCATATGTTCTGTTTCTGTAATGGTGCCTGGCCCTTGATCATCAAGTCGACCCGGCCCATTTTCTTCATCAGGTTGAAGCAACTGGCAACCGAGAGGTGGGTCAAGGCAGACTGCATCAACCCGCTCCGGCTGCTCCATACGCCATACTGTCGAAATAAAGATGCCGGCTTCAGGCCGTTTTCCCTGGCGGAACACAGGTGGTAAAGGGTGCGAATATCCCGCGCCAGGGCCCACAGGATAATGATCGGTTCGACCTGTTCTCTTCGCAGACTGTGTAATATGCGCAAGGAACGCTGCAATGATCCGGTCAGGCAGGCATCGACAAAGCTAAAGACATTAAAACGGGCATGATCGGCACTGACTTTTTCAATCATCTGGAGGGTAATCGTTTGCTGTGGGTACAACAGCTCCAACAGGTTGATTTCCTGTGCGGCCGCCAATAAATTACCTTCAACATAGTGGGCTAACCGGTGGACCACTTCGCGGTCAAAGCGCAGACCCTGTGCCTGCATGCGACGGCTGATCCACTCCGGCAAATGCGGTGCACTGACTGTCGGGCAATCGATGATCACGCCGGCTTTGTCAATGGCCTTGATCCACTTGCTGTTTTGTGCCCGTTTCTCGATGGAGCCGCTGATGACAATCAACACGGTGTCTGTGCCCGAGAGTCGGTCGAGGTAGTCCATGAGTGTCTTGGTGCCAGCCGTTCCGGGTCGGCCGGTTGGTAGCCGAAGCTGAATCATTTTCTTTTCCGAGAACAACGACATCGTCTGGCCTTGTCCGATCAGGCAGTTCCAGTCAAATCCGACTCCGACGGTATGGCATATTCGCTCGCCATATCCGTTGTCAGCGAGATGCAATCTCAACTGATCAGCGGCTTCTTGTACCAGCAGTGTCTCGGCACCGAATAGAAGATAAACCGGCTCGATACTCTTCGCCAAACGAGCCGAAAGCGATGACGGATGAATGCGCAACTTGATCTAAAGGCGGCAGTATTACAGTCGGTTGATTTGTCTCATCATCTGCAAGATGAGTTCTTCTTCCATCCGTGTTTTGAGGAACTGCTCTTCTTCTTCCAGCTGCAGCACTTCGGCCGGATCAAATTTTTGTGTTCGCCTTTGTACCAGTGAGCGGGTTGGGATAAGGACCTGACCTGCACCATCCACGATGCGAAAATCAATTTCGTATCGGTATCGATAGCCGGTTGCGCTGCCGGATGAATCTCTCGTATTGACACTTCGCTCGAAGGCGATATGCGTGATCTGTATTGTCGGAACCGCTTGGTTTTCTCCCCCCCTGATGACCGTGGCACCCCTGTCTTCGAGACGGTCTGCAAGCGTGTTTTCAAAGGCGTGCTCCCCACTTTCAACGGCAACCGTTTTAATGATCGCAGGCAGGGGGTGCTGTCCACGCAAATGGAAACCACAACCACCCAGCAAAGATGAAACGAGTAACAGATAGATCAGCTGTCGGGGCAGCGAAGAGAGTCTGGATATCGTCATTGGTCAAGTACTCGATTGATTAAGCCTAGATTACAATATTCACCAGTTTATCACGCACAACGATTATCCTTCTCACCGATTTGCCGTAGATGTATTTCTGGATTTTTTTGTCAGATAGTGCACATTGCTCAATTTTTTCGTTATTGCTGTCACTGGGAATGATGATTTTGCTGCGCAGTTTTCCGTTGACCTGAACAATCAGTTCGATGGTGTCGCTGAGCAATGCGTCCGGGTCGACCTCCGGCCAGGGCGCATCAATCACATCGCCGGGTTGATTGAGAGTACGCCACAGGTGATGGGCGAGATGCGGCACGATCGGGGCAAGGAGCTTGTTTAAGATAACCAATGTTTCTCGAAATGCGCAGGCCAGATCGGTGCTTGTTGCCGGATCGATTTTATCCAGTGTATTTAGCAGTTCCATGGCACCGGCGATGACGGTATTGTAATGAAACTTCTGATAGTCTCGGTTGCAACGCGCAAGCATTGCATGGGTCACTCTTCGCAATTCCTTGGCCTGCTCATCGGTGATGGTTTCCGTCCACGAAGCCGACGCATGGCTCGTTGCCACATCACCAATGACCGGCTTGAATTGATGCACCAGGTGCCACCATCTCTTCAAGAAACGGTGTGCACCAGCCACCGCATCATCATTCCA
Source organism: Candidatus Poriferihabitaceae bacterium (assembly GCA_965214625.1). Lineage (GTDB taxonomy): Bacteria > Pseudomonadota > Gammaproteobacteria > Arenicellales > Poriferihabitantaceae. The sequence goes on from OZ243962.1 coordinate 1,822,586, forward strand.
TTCCAGCGCCTGTTCCGGCGGAGAAGCGAACATGATGAACAGACGAACGGTATCTGCACCGTATAGGTCGATCATCGATTGGGGGTCCACGGTATTGCCTTTTGACTTGGACATCTTGGACCCATCCTTCAGCACCATCCCCTGGGTCAGCAGATTGGCAAACGGTTCTCCGCAGTGGACCAATCCGGCGTCACGCATCAGTTTCTGGAAAAAACGGGCATACAGAAGATGCAGCACGGCATGTTCAATGCCGCCCACATACTGATCGACAGGCAACCAGTAATTTGCGCGTTCATCGAGCATGGCATCATCCGAGCCCGGACAGCAGTATCGTGCGAAATACCATGAAGACTCGAAAAAGGTATCAAAGGTGTCTGTCTCCCGGGTCGCCGGCTGATCGGTTCCCGGCAGCGTTGTCCGAAAGAAGGTGCTGTCCTCCTTGATCGGTGATTTCACACCGGAGAAAGCGATGTCTTCGGGCAACAGCACAGGCAACTGATCATCAGGTACCGGAATCACATTGTCCTGTTGATCATAGACCACCGGAATCGGGCAGCCCCAATAGCGTTGACGGGAGACCCCCCAGTCACGGAGTCGGTAGTTGACGGTCCTTTTGCCGAGTTCCCTTGCTTCCAGATAGGCGGCAATGGCGTCAAATGCCTCTTTGAAGTTTAATCCATCAAACTGACCGGAGTTCATCACAATGCCTGCTTTCGACGTCATCGAGGATTGGCCGTAATCATGGGGTTTTCCATCCACCAAGCGGATGACCGGGCGAATTTCGATCGCATGTTTTCTGGCGAATTCCCAGTCCCGTTGATCATGCGCAGGCACGGCCATGACGGCGCCGGTTCCATAACCCATCAATACAAAATTGGCTGTCCAGATGGGAATTTCCTCACCACTGATGGGATGAATGGCAACCTTGTCGAGCGGGAGGCCTTTCTTCTCCATGGTTTCGAGTTCTGACTCCGCCGTATTGGTTTTTTTGCATTCTGCAACAAAGGCCTTGATTTCGTCGTTATCCCTCGCGGCCTTCAGTGCGAGAGGATGTTCTGCCGCGACGGAGACAAAGGTGATACCCATGATGGTATCGGGACGGGTGGTGTAAACATCAAGAGGGGCTTCCCCAGGCACCTCAAAACGAAATTCAACCCCTTCGGATTTCCCAATCCAGTTGCGTTGCATGGTTCGAACGGCCTCCGGCCAACCGTCAAGATTGTCAATCTCTTGTAACAGTTCCTCGGCATAGGCCGTGATCCGTATGAACCACTGGGGAATTTCACGGCGCTCCACAATGGCACCGGAGCGCCATCCGCGGCCGTTTTCGACCTGTTCATTGGCCAGTACCGTCTGTTCCACCGGATCCCAGTTGACCACAGACATTTTCTTGTAGGCCAGTCCTTTTTCAACCAGACGAGTAAAGAACCATTGCTCCCACTTGTAATACTCGGGTGTACAGGTGGTCAGTTCGCGATTCCAGTCATAGGCAAATCCCAGTCGTTTTAACTGTCTTTTCATGTATCGAATATTTTCGTACGTCCATTTGGCCGGCGGCATCTTATTTTGTATGGCCGCGTTTTCGGCAGGCAGACCGAAGGCATCCCATCCCATCGGCTGGAGGACGTTTTTACCCAACATCCGCTGGTATCGGCTGATGACATCGCCGATGGTATAGTTGCGCACATGCCCCATGTGGAGTTGGCCGGACGGATAAGGCAGCATCGACAAGCAGTAATATTTCTCCCGCTCAGGCTCTTCTGAAACGGCGAAACACTGGTTTTTCTCCCAGTAGTGCTGTGCCTGTGCTTCGATATCAGCCGGATTGTAATTGGTGGTCATGGTGTCGCAGGATTGATTCGAGAGTAGAACGCGTAGACGCGCGATTTTAGCGCATTCCTTGACGTTTTTGGCCCTGTCCGGTCTGAAGCGGGTAGCGCCTGAAAGCAAAACCGCCTGGCAGATGGAATCAAATAATGGTGTGTTCAAGTGTAGGACAGGTCAAGGATGGAGTAAAATGATTTGATGGTTGCCCGTATATCACGCACGTTTATTGACACCCTGATGTCGCGTGTCGATATTGTGGAGGTTATCGACCGCCGTGTGCCATTGACCCGCAAAGGGGCGGAATTTCTGGCCTGCTGCCCGTTTCACCAGGAAAAAACGCCTTCATTTACCGTCAGTCCCACCAAGCAGTTCTATCATTGTTTTGGTTGCGGGGCCCATGGGACGGCGATTGACTTCATCATGAAATATGCCAACCTGTCTTTTGTCGAGGCGATCCAGCATCTGGCAGATGCGCTGGGGCTGCCGGTCGAAACAGAGGGACATGGCCGCTCCACCGCCTCGTCTGCGGCGGCTGATGGTGACCTGGTGAAGGTAGTCGAGCAGGCCAGTCAGTGGTTCCAGCAACAGCTACGCATCCATCCGCAAGGCAAGCAAGCCGGCAGTTACCTCAAGAAAAGGGGTTTGGATGGCCGTACTGCGGCCAATTTTGCCATCGGGTATGCCCCCGACAGCTGGCATGGCCTGACCAATGAGCTGGGTCGTGACCCCCAGGCCTTGCAACAACTGATGAAAGCGGGACTGGTCTCTCAAAAACAAGCCAATGATGGGGCAAACAATTATTATGACCGTTTTCGCGGCCGGGTCATGTTCCCCATTCACGATTATCGCGGGCGGGTCGTGGCATTTGGTGGCCGTGTTTTAGGACAAGGTGAGCCGAAATACCTTAATTCGCCTGAAACGGTACTCTTTCACAAGGGGGTTGAGCTTTACGGGTTGCACCGGGCACGGCGGGCCATTGATCAGGCAAAACGCAGTGTGGTGGTCGAAGGTTATCTGGATGTGATTTCGCTGGCTCAATTTGGTGTCGATCATGTCGTCGCGACCATGGGGACCGCCACGACCCGGTCCCACTTGCAGCGCTTGTTCCGGTTGGCGAACGAGATTGTCTTTTGTTTTGATGGCGACCGGGCCGGGCGCAGCGCGGCCTGGAAGGCGATGCAGGTTGCCTTGCCCGAGATGCAGGATGGCAGAAAAATCGGTTTTTTGTTTTTGCCCGAAGGTGAAGATCCGGATAGCTGTATACGTGCCGAGGGTAAGGCGGCCTTTCTCAAACGGCTCGATGCACCCATTCCATTACCGGAATTTCTGTATAACCACCTGATGGAGCAGGTCGATATGACCAGTCTCGATGGAAAGGCCAGATTGGTCAGTCTGGCGCAACCGCTTATCACACAACTTCCCCAGGGGGCGCTCAGGGAAATGGTGTTTTCCCGCTTGTCGAGTTTGAGTGGATTGACAGAGCGCCAACTGACGCCAGGGGCCGTGACGGACCGGACGCCCGTCGAGCGGGCCGGGCAAACGCACAAGCAACCGGATGTGAGACCGCTCTCGCCATTGGCCATGGCCACCAGTTTGTTGTTACAACAGCCACAGCTGGCGTTGAAAGTGACGGAAAATGCAAAATTCAGGGCATTGGAATTGCAGGGAGCGGAAGTCTTGTCGACGATCATTGATTTGGTACAAGAGCGACCCACATGCACCACGGCCGGGTTACTCGAATCTTTCCGCGATTCCCCGTATCATCGCTATCTTCAAAAGCTCGCGATCCGTCCCCATCTGATTGACCAAAGCGTACTTGAGGTGTATTTCAAGGAGACATTGAATCGATTGTTGGAAGCGCAGCAACAACGCCGCCGCCTGAAATTGCTTGACAAATCCCGACAAGGCGTATTGGAAGCACATGAAAAGACGGAGCTGGTGGCCTTGTTCCGTGCCCGAACCGCTGATCCGGACACGGTTGATTGAGAGACCTATTGAATCATCCGGTGATTTTCAATATTGTGGTATAATATGCGGTCGCATTTTTTTTGATCTCAAAAAACTGTATCACGTACGTAGAGACAAGCCATGAGCAAGAAATCTTCTGCAGTTGAAGACGACGAATTAAACAATGATACGGCGGGCTCGAACCCGGCGGCGTCAGCGGCCGAGAAGAAGCCGCCTTCACAACCGCAATCTGATTTGAAGAAACTCGTTTTAAAGGGCAAGGCGCAAGGCTTTTTGACCTACGCAGAGATTAACGATCATCTGCCGGAAAACATGCATGATACGGACCAGATCGAGGTCGTGGTCAACATGATCAATGATATGGGTATTGAGGTGGTCGACCGGGCACCTGATCTGGATACCCTGACACTGAAACGTGACAATCCCGAAGATCAGGAAGTCGCCGAGGAAGTCAGTGCGGCCCTCAAAACGGCGGTCGAAAGCGAGTTCGGCAGGACCACGGATCCGGTGCGCATGTATATGAGGGAAATGGGTACCGTCGAGTTGTTGACCCGGGAAGACGAAATCGCACTGGCAAAGCGCATCGAAGTGGGCAATCGTGAAAGCGCCCAAGCCGTTGCGCTGGCCCCCATCGTGATTCGCAAGCTGCTGGATTTTGCAGACAATATTGAACGGGGTGAGTCCAAGCTGTCGGATGTCATTGTTGATTTCATGGCTCTGGATGCACTGGATGATGAAACCGTTGCCACTCCCGGGGAGCCGGGTCAAAATGCGCAGGCCGAAGAGGACGCGCCGAGTGGCCCTGAGTTGAAAGACGCGATTTTACGTTTCCGGCGCATGCGTCGTACCTGGCGAGCTCTGGAAGTCGCCGGGGCCAAGCATGGGCTTGGCAGCAAGCAGGTGCTCAATCACAGAAAGAAGTTGGGTAACGAGTTTCTTCAGATGAAGCTTGTCCCCGCGAAATTTGAATTCCTGGTTTCGAGTCTGCGTAACAATATGCTCCAGATCAATCGTTTGGAGCGGAAAATAGAGAAGTATTGTGTCACCTATGCCAAGGTGCCCAGGTCGCAATTTAAAGACTACTTTGCCACTCATGAGACCAGCTTGGAGTGGCACGACAAATTGGTCATGGACTACGGCGAACAAGCGCCAAAGCTGCAAAAATATAAGGACATCATTGCAGAGTGCACGGCACAAATCGTCAAATACCAGCAGGCGACGGGTTTGGAGCTCGTTGATTTGAAGGACCTTTGCAAACAGCTGTCGGTTGGAGAGGCGAAGGCGCGTCGCGCAAAAAAGGAGATGGTTGAGGCGAATCTCAGGCTGGTCATCTCCATTGCCAAAAAATATACCAATCGGGGTTTGCAATTTCTGGATTTGATCCAGGAAGGCAATATTGGCTTGATGAAAGCGGTGGACAAGTTTGAATATCGGCGGGGTTATAAATTCTCCACCTATGCGACTTGGTGGATTCGTCAGGCGATTACCCGCTCGATTGCCGATCAGGCGAGAACCATTCGGATTCCGGTTCACATGATCGAAACGATCAATAAACTCAATCGTGTCTCGCGACAGATTCTCCAGGAAAAAGGGCGTGAAGCACTGCCGGCGGAGTTGGCCGAGAAAATGGACCTGTCAGAAGACAAGGTACGCAAGGTACTGAAGATCGCCAAAGAACCGATTTCGATGGAGATGCCTGTGGGTGATGACGAGGATTCGCATCTCGGGGACTTTATCGAAGACAAAAATATCAAGGCCCCGGTGGATATTGCGACCGGTTCGGGGCTCAAGCAGGCGACCGATGATATTTTGGAGTCATTGACAGATCGGGAATCCAAGGTTTTGCAGATGCGTTTTGGTATCGGCATGAACACGGACCATACGTTAGAGGAAGTCGGCAAACAGTTCGATGTGACCCGTGAGCGGATTCGTCAGATCGAAGCCAAGGCACTGAGAAAACTCAGACACCCCACTCGCTCGGACCACTTGAGAAGTTTTCTGGACAGCAACTGAACCAGTCTAGTAGTTTCACCTCCTTGTTCGGGCCTGTAGCTCAGTTGGTTAGAGCAGTGGACTCATAATCCATTGGTCGTAGGTTCAAGTCCTACCGGGCCCACCATATACTTCAATAAGTTGGTGTTTGCATCGGCAAACCACAAGGACTATCGCTATTCGATCTTGTTGTCTGGATTCTGGGATTCGTGAAAAATAGTCAGAATTTCAATCGTGTCATTGTTGATGCGATAAACAACACAAAATGGCAACCCTGCAATAGTCAATTCCCTTGTGTCTGAGAAATAACTCTCCCTTCCGATATGCGGCATACCTTGAATTCGGTGTAGAGCGCGATTGATTTTTTCTAAGACAGCCTTGGCTGTCTGTGGTTGCTGTTGTTTTTCAGCAATGTATGTGGTCAATACTGACTAAATCATTGTAGGCGCGTCGCGTAAACCGCAGCTTCATATGCCACGGTATTTTGCAAACAAAGAATTGACTGTTTGTTGAGATACGAAGTTTCTGGCATTGGCCTGATCTAATCCTTCACGCATAGCGTTAATTTGATCCGCAGTGTATTCCATGTCCTTATTCGATGCCGCCATGACTAAACTTTCAGCAATGTCATCCTGGCGAGCAGGAGGCAAATTACGCACCGCTTGTATGGCTTGTTCAAGTCGTTTTGTCATATCTAACTTATACTACCTTTTTGCAGAATCGTCGACGTACGCAGAAATTTTTTGTTTAGGGTCACTATCGGAACACCGCCGCCCGAAAAATCAGATTGCAGGCTATTCCTAAATTCAACCTGTAAAATTATTTCTATCATTCAAATGATGAGGAAAAGTTGGCATGAGGTGCTCCGCCTCATGTTGACTCTTGCTCAAGGTGCAAGTTAGAAAGAAAAGCCTTTATATGCTGACCCAGTAACGGAGCGTTTTCGATCATCAAAGAGTGTTTTAAGTGATCGAGTATGACCAGTTCCGCGTTAGGCAATGCCGCCGCAATTTGCCTGTTTAGTCGTGGGCTACAACCCCCGTCGTTTTCGCCAGTCAGCACCAGGCAGGGGTGTGGAATCTCGTGTAGCCAAGTTGCCATTTCGGTCTCGGCATAGATCTGAAAGACATTTAAAAAAACATCGGGGTCGGTATTGACAACCTGCGTGAGACGTGCCTTCACTTTTTCGGGATGGGTCTGTATGAATTGATCGGTGAACCATCGGTTTGTCAGTGTTGCCAGCGTATTTTCAATCCCGTTTTTGTGCATGGCCCGAATCACGCTGTTCACCTTGGCGATATCTTCCTCGGTACGAAACGCGGCCGTGCTCAATAGCCCCAAGGACAACACCCTGTGAGGGTAACGGTGTGCATAGGCAGGACCGATCATTCCGCCCAGCGAATGACCGGCAAAATGGGCGCGTTCTATCGACAGCTTGGTACGAAGCGCTTCAAGGTCCTCGACCAGGTCATCCAAACCGAAAGCGCTTTTGGGCAAAGGGGAGTCGCCATGCCCGCGCAAGTCGTAGCAAATACACGTAAACGCACTTTCCAGTTGATCGATAACTTCTGCCCAGGCCCCGCGTCTGGACCCGATACCATGGATTAGAAATAAGGCGGGTCCAGACCCGCGAATGGTTGAAACACAATCTATTGCGGTCAATTTATTGGTCCGTTTTGAGTCCTGTCTGCCGGTAACTTGATCACCAGCAAGATTTTCACCGACGCGTTCAATATCCCTATCGTATCAAAGCACAGCAGGCCGATTCATTTGACTGAAATGAGGCATGACTTCTGAGGAAAAACGTTCCATGGCCGCAAGATTGTCTTGGTGTGAAGCACCCATGCCGGCGCTCAGAATCACTTCGTCAATGCCGGCTTCAGCATACATTCCCAATCGGTCAATCATTTTTTCCACGGTGCAAATCAACAGATTTTCTTCCAATTCTTCAATCGTCTGGGCTCTGGGCAAGGGCCTGACAAATCCATGGGAAACGAGCCCCGGGCCGGTGAAGACATTATCAAACCGCGAGTAATAGCCATAGGCCAATTCGAGTTTCTCCTTGGCGTCCTTTTCATCCCGGGCGCAGTAAGCCATGCGTTGCAAGGAGAGTGTCAGATCCCGTCCGGCGGCACCGGCTTCAGCTTTGCCACGATGAAAAGCATTGACTCGTTGCAGCAACGTCTCGTGGGTTGCCGATAAAACGGTCGTTTGAATGTGAAAGCCGCGCTTGGCACAATGATAAATTCCGTCGATGTCCATGACGGCCATCATCATCGGAATCGGCCGCATCGGTCGGGGCATGATGGTGAGCGGTTCGAACCGGTAAAACTCACCCTCCCAGGAGACGTCTTCTTTTGTCAACAGCGCCTGTAATACAGCCAGTGATTCGTCCAGTCGCGCTCGGGTACTTTCCATCGTGATGCCCAGTCTTTCGATTTCGTAGGCAAATGCACCGCGCCCTATGCCCAATACCAGTCGGCCATCACACAAAATATCAGCCTGAGTCAGTTCACCGGCGAAGATACGCATGTTCCTGATGGGCAAAACGGCCACGGCCGTCACGATTTCAATCTGATGGGTCAGTGTTGCAATCTTCACCGCCATCTGCAGCGGTGAGGGCATTAACAAGATGTTCACAAGATGATGTTCAGGCAATGACACGGCTTTGTATCCCAAACGGTCTGCGGTGACAGCCAGGTCCACCAGGTCATTGAAATGTTGCCGACCACTGGCACGGGATTCATGCATATAGCTGGTCAGAAAATAGTTAAATTCCATGAGAGGACGGGTTGGTCAAGGTGCAATCCGGATTTTGTCGAGTTCGTCGGGCAGTCGGTTGCCACGCATTTTAGCTTGCTCCTGCCGGAGAAAAAAGCGACCATATGTAAGAAACTTCCCTGATCCGAAATGATCATTTCAATCACAACCCAAGACGTCAAACCCAGGTACGATAGCAATGCGACCGTTTTATGACCATCCTTCAGCTTGGAAAGCCTCCGAGATGAACAAGGCATCCATCACACAGACGCTGACTCATTCCCACATTGAGGCACTGGAGAGGGCCCTTCGAAGGGTGGTTTCCAAAGGACTGCAGGTTGAACAGATCACCCGACAGGATTTTCCCCTGGATTCGATCCAATCGTCGGTTGACCGCTGGATTGACGAAGTACAGGAAGGAAGAGGGATCATACTGCTGGACGGCCTGCCACTGGACCGATACAGCCAGACAGAGTGTGAGATCCTGTTTTATGGTCTCGGGACGCATTTCGGTGAGCCCCAATACCAAAGTCCGATGGGCGATCGTCTTGGCCATGTTGTCAATATTGGCGACAAGGACATGCGCGAGCGGGCCTACCGCAACAGTGTTGAATTGGCCTTGCACACGGATGCCAGTGACATCATTTCAACCATGTGCCTGGTGAAGGCCAAGCAAGGGGGCGCCAGCGGTTACTGCAGCGCAGCGGCCGTCTATAACCACCTTCTCAACGAGTATCCCCCTTCGATACTGGACACGTTGTTCAAGGGATTTCGATATCATCTTTTTGGGGAACAGAAACGGGGCGAGCCCCCGATAACCGACCACAAGGTGCCCGTATTTTCGTTTGCACAGGGCTACTTGAGTGTGCATTATCTGCGCAGTTATATCGAACTTGCCTATGAGGAATTACAACAACGGAAATCGGATGCCGAGACGGCCGCGCTCGATGCGTTTGACCGCGTTTCACACAGTCCGGAATTTCGGCTTGACTTTATGTTGGAACCCGGGGAACTCACCATATTCAATAATTATGTCGTACTGCACACGCGAACGGAATTTTTCGATGATCCAGACCCTGACCGAAGGCGCCATTTACTCCGGCTCTGGTTGAAAGCCTGGAATCCGAGACCGCTTTCGAATGGAGTGGGTGCGTATGGTAACCGGAAAGGCATCGAAAAACAGGACGGAATCGGCACCTACTATCAGGGCGAGGCCGAATATTTTGAAAGTCTTACGCCAGACAGCAGTCGTCGTTAAACACAATGACCACCTGATTTCCGATCGATGTCAAGCGAACGGCAAGTGTGGTCCCTATCGTGTTCGGCCGAGGTCGCTGTCGCCCAAGCCATGACAAGCCGGTTGGTTTGCAATGGGCCTGGTCGGGCATTCCGATTCATTGGCCGGTTGCATGCAGGGCTGGACATTGGTGACATGGATACGATATACCGTTCACGAACCGGGCGCACGGGCGGGAATTTCTGATACAGTTGTCATCCAGTACTACTAAACTTGATTTACCTATAAGAAAAAGTGGCTAAGCGAGAGGAAATCATCGAGTATTTAAAAGCGAATCCCGCTTTTTTGACGGAACAACAGGATTTATTGGAAGAATTGGGATTAAACCATTCCCAGTACGCGGTTTCTTTTCACGAACGACAGATACAGGTGCTGAAAAAAAGGGAACAGCAACATCAAACCAGGCTCAATCAACTGATCGATAATGCCAAGGCCAACCAGTTGCTTGAATCATCGCTGCATCAAACTGCAAAATGGCTGCTTGCAAATTGCCGGGAAAGCGGTCATCCCTCTTGCGACAGGCTGGCCGATTTTATTGAAGGGGAATTCAAGGTGGATCGGACAGTGATATTAATCGAGGCGACAGTTCATCAAAAACAGATCAAAGCGATTTATCCGGCGATCATCCAGCGAGTGGCGCACAGGGGAAGTGTTTGTGATGATCGATTGCCCACGACGCTGAAGGGGTCCCTGTTCGGCAGCAGCCAGACCCCCATCAAGTCGTGTGCTTTCATTCCGTTGACCTGGCAAAACAAGCCAAAGGGCGTCATGGTATTGGGTTCGAAGGCGACGGATCGGTTCACGCCGGAGATGGGTGTGCTGTTTCTTGATCGTCTCGGAGAGCTTGCCAGCACCTACCTGCAACCAGACCTTTCAAATTGACCGCAACAGCGAATCACCAAGTCGTCCAGTTCATATCGGTTCTCAGGCAGGAGCGGCGGCTCGCTAGCCATACGATCAAGGCATATTGCCGGGATTTGTCGTCGTTAACCGAATGGTTATCAATCAGTGAGGCTCATCCCTGGCAGTCAGTGACGGCAAAGCAGGCGCGGACCCTGGTGGCTAAAATGCATCAAAAGGGGTTGTCAGGCCGCAGTATCCAAAGAATGCTGTCAACCGCCCGGGGGTTTTATCGTTTCTTGATTAAAACCGGCGCGGCCAGCCTCAATCCGTTTGATGGTGTCCATGCGCCAGCGACCTCCAAGAAATTACCCAAGACATTAAGCGTTGATGAGTTAAGTGCGTTATTGCAACAACATGACGGATCCGTTTTGTCCATTCGGGATCACGCCATTTTGGAGTTGTTTTATTCATCCGGGTTGAGAGTGTCGGAACTGGTCTCTTTAGACCTGGGTAGCGTGGATTTTCATCAGGCACAGCTTCACATCACGGGAAAGGGCAACAAGCAACGGGTGGTTCCGGTCGGAAGGAAAGCGGTCGTTGCCTTGAAAAACTGGTTATCGGTTCGAAAACAGCTCACAGATGATGCCCAGGTTGCCTTGTTTTTAAATCGCTCCGGGAACCGTATTGGTGTACGCGGGATTCAAATGCGCATTGACCAGTGGGCCAAAAAACATGGGTTGGGACGTCGGCTGCATCCTCACATGTTGCGCCACTCATTTGCCAGTCACATGCTTGAATCCAGTGGCGATCTCAGATCAGTACAGAAAATGCTGGGCCATTCAGATATTGCGACGACACAAATCTATACCCATTTGGATTTTCAGCACTTGGCAAAGGTGTATGATCAGGCGCATCCCCGTGCAAAAGTGAACAAGTCCAAACCAGATTGAACGGGTTCGCGTCAGGCCCATCGGCGAGGTGAACGTGACAACGGGTCACTGAGAGCCCCAGACTGGCCAGGCGGCATGGTCATGGTTTTTTGATCAGCGCGAATCGATGCCGCGACCCTAAGGCGAATACCGTCAATATCCTTTCCAGTTGGCCGCCGTATTGGCATGCAATGTCGGCAATGTCCTTTTTTGTCATGGTTGCCGGATTAATGGCCCGGCCAGCAATGGCCCGAAAAAAAGTTTGGGTTGACCATCGATCGGTGTAGGAGAAGATAACGAAACGCCGGGAGACTCTCAGCATTTCTTTGAGCAGCGATTCGCGTTCCTGTGATGAGGGGAAATGATGCGACAACCGGCCGCATAGTGTGGCATCGATACTGGCATTGTCAAAGGGCAGCTCCAGCGCGGAGACCGTGATTCCGAACAATTCGGTTGAGTGACGGGGAGTGTCCAGTGCCAATTTCACCTGTGGGGCGGCGGCATCCGCTTCGATGAGATGCTTGGTATGCCGACTCAGCGGCGCACTGAGTCGGCCACCGCCGCACGGCACATCGAGGATAGAGTCACATTTCGACTGACTGGAAAGCAACTGTTCCAGGATGTTCAATTCTCTTTGGGTACGGTGGATATTTCTGCGGGTCCGGGTAAATGAGTCGCGATAACCTTGCGCCTCCGTCGGGTCCTGGAAACGGTGTTCATAGTCCTTGCGATGCTCGATCGGATGCGATTTGTCCAATTTCCCTTCAGTCAGCCGGATAAATCTTGGGATCCCGTCCTTGATCGGATACCTGGCACGGCAGGCGGTACAGTGCAGACTGCCCCCGGTTATCTCGAGATCCGATTTACAACGACAACACACGAGCAGTCGTGTCAGAAAATCGGGCTTTACCGCATTAATAACAGCCATATCAATTTTGTCTCATTGTCTGTGTGTAACAAATGGTCTGCACAGGTCCCGGATACAATGCGTCCTCCATCCCCCGATCAACAAGCCCCCGGTGTATCGGATTATCAGACCATATCGGCCCTTTGATTTGTATGGAAGACAATTGCGTCACCTCCAAGTTTATCATCGGCCAATGTTCTCGCCTCGTTACAATACACCCGGGTATCAGTCATCCCGAGAAATAATCTGAAAGACTGACCAAAATGATCGGGGATGCGTGACTGTTTGATTGAAACGCTGTAGGGTGGCCTCGCCCTGGACTGTGTTTGGTTTTCACAGGCATGATGGTGACGCATTGTACAATTATCCAGGGCATAGTACGCAGTTGTTTCCTATCAGTAACCGGTCATCGTGGTTGGGACGGTGGTCAGGCTCTGGTTGGTGGTTCGCTCATCCCATGACAGTGAAAAACGGGATGTCGCTCCTTCCACGATGATATAAAGGGATTCGACAATCGGTTTTGCGAGTTGATATGTTGAGGTTTCTGTCTGGTGAGACAAGGTGCCCGACTGCTGTTAAAAATATTTTGAAACTCTTTTGGGGTCGTTCTGCGCTTTTTGTTGATATATGAAGACATCGCGGCTATATTCCCGCGATGTTTTTCTATCTCATCGTTAGTCATCAAGGAGAATCTCTACTATGAATCCCTTTATTCCTGTAATACTCGGCTTGGTCGGCTTATTTGCCGCTTGGCTAGTCTACAGAATGATACAAAAGTATCCTGCCGGACAAGGCAGGGTTGCCGAGATCGGTGAAAAGATTCATCGTGGCGCAATGGTTTTCATGCGTCGCGAATATACTTATTTGGCGGTATTTGTCGCCGTTGTGAGTGTCCTTATTTTGATTTCTGACTTGGGTGCCGACACGACTTTTGCCTTTTTGGTTGGTGCCTTTTGTTCGGCGATCGCCGGTTATATCGGTATGTATGCAGCGACCAACGCCAATGTCAGAACGACGACTGCTGCCAGTGAAATGGGGGCCTCCGGGGCACTCACAGTGGCCTTTTTTGGTGGGTCGGTGATGGGGTTGAGCGTAGCGGCAATGGGACTGATCGGCCTGGGGGTATTGTATCTGATCTACGGCAGTGATCCCCACACCGCACACGTCATACATGGTTTCGGCATGGGTGCCTCCTCAGTGGCGCTTTTTTCAAGGGTCGGAGGGGGTATTTTTACCAAGAGTGCCGATGTCGGTGCAGACCTGGTGGGAAAGGTGGAAGCGGGCATCCCTGAAGACGATCCGCGTAACCCCGGCGTCATTGCCGATAATGTGGGTGACAATGTCGGTGATGTCGCCGGAATGGGATCCGATATTTTTGAATCATACTGTGGCTCAATCATTGCCTCGATTGCGATTGCATCGACCTTGCCCGCTGCCACACTGGCGGTGCTCGGTGCACAAAACACATTGATGTTCTTGCCACTGGCGTTGGCGTCTGTGGGCATGTTGTCTTCGATTTTGGGTATTTTCATTGTCAAAATGAATACCTCAAAGTCGCCTGAACTGGCGTTGAGAATCGGGACCATTACCGCGGCCGTCATCTTTGTCTGCGCGGCGTTTTTTCTGATTCGGTATTTGCAGATCAGCCCCAATGTCTGGTGGGCCGTTGTGGTCGGGACGATCGGTGGGGTCGGGATCGGATTAATCACCGAATACTATACCGGTGGCCAGCCTGTCCGTGACATTGCAAAAAGCGGTGAAACGGGCCCGGCCACGGTGCTTATAGCCGGCTTGGCCGTGGGCATGGAATCGGTTGTCGTTCCACTTTTCATCATCAGCGGCATTATCCTGCTCTCAAGCTGGTTGATCGGATTATACGGTGTCGGCATCGCGGCGGTCGGGATGCTGGCCACGGTGGGGATAACCATGGCGATTGATGCCTATGGGCCTGTCGCGGACAACGCCGGAGGCATTGCAGAAATGTCCGGGCTGGGGGAGGACGTGAGAAAAATCACCGATTCATTGGATGAACTGGGCAATACGACCGCTGCGATTGGCAAGGGATTTGCCATCGGTGCCGCGGCATTGGCCGCCCTTGCGATTATTTCTGCATTTATCGAAACGGTGTCTCATCTCAATCCCGGTTTCATTTTGAAGATCAGTGATCCCAAGGTGCTCGCGGGGATGTTTATTGGCGGAATATTTCCGTTTTTGGTCTCAAGCATTACCATGAAAGCGGTGGGGAGCGCGGCGTTTGACATGATTCATGAAATACGTCGGCAGTTCAGGGAAATACCCGGTTTGATGGAGGGCAAGGCCGAACCCGATTCGGACCGCTGTGTTGATATCGCGACGCAGGCCGCGCTCAAACGGATGATTTTGCCGGGTATCTTGGCCGTTGCCGCGCCGGTTGTGGTGGGATTATCCCTGGGTGCAACCACCTTGGGGGGCATGTTGGCCGGGGCATTGCTCGGCTGTGTTCTGATGGCGCTGACCATGGCCAATGCGGGGGGCGCATGGGACAATGCCAAAAAGCACGTTGAGAAGGGCAACTTCGGGGGCAAGGGTTCTGCGGTGCATGCGGCGACGGTCGTTGGCGATACGGTGGGTGACCCGTTCAAGGACACGTCAGGACCGGCGATGAATATCCTGATCAATGTGATGGCGATTGTGAGTCTGGTTATCGCCCCCTTGCTCAGTGTTTAGTTCAAGGCGATGAGCGGGTGGCACCGCTCTTTCGGGAGCCTGTGGGTTGTCGGGCGACGGATGAGTCCGAACCGGGTCAGGGAAGCTGGGTTGCCTCGAGTTTCTTTTTAACAGGGATGTTTTTCAGTCGAACATAGTCCGGCAGTCCATTGCGGTAGGGAGGGTAATCCTCACCCTGTATCAGTGGTGCCAAATAGTCACGACACGTCGCAGTAATGCTGAAGCCGTCTGGGCTGATAAAATTGCGTGGCATCATTTTTTCAATATTGGCCACCTTGGACAATTCGACGGTGTCTATTTCCCATCGGTAGGGTTTGTTCGCAGTGCGAACAATAATGGGCATGACCGAATTGTTGCCGTCTAACGCCAGTGTGACGGCTGCCTTGCCGAGTGCATAGGCCTGCTCCACATCGGTTTTCGATGCGATATGTCGGGCGGAGCGCTGCATATAGTCGGCGACGGCCCAGTGGAATTTATAGCCGGTATCCTGCTTGATCATATTGGCGATCATTGGGGCAACGCCACCGAGCTGCGCGTGCCCGAACGCATCAACCAATCCATGATCTGACAGAAATTTCCCATCGTTGTCTCTTACGCCTTCCGATACAACGATAGAAACATAGCCGTATTTTTCTACCTTTCGTTGGACTTCGCGCATGAATTTTTTGCGATCAAAGGGGATTTCAGGAAACAAGACAATGATCGGGATGTTTGTCTTTTCATCCGACGCCATTGCGCCGGCTGCCGCAATCCAGCCGGCATGACGTCCCATGACCTCGAGGATGAATACCTTGGTTGACGTTTGCGCCATCGAGGCGACATCGATACTCGCTTCTTTGGTCGAGATCGCAATATACTTCGCGACCGAGCCGAATCCAGGACAGTTGTCTGTAAACGGAAGGTCATTGTCGACAGTCTTGGGAATATGAATAGCCTGAACCGGGAAATTGAGTGTTTGGGAAAGCTGGGAAATTTTCAGGCAAGTATCCGCCGAATCACCGCCGCCGTTATAAAAGAAATAGCCAATGTTGTGTGTGGCGAACACTTCAATGATTCGCTGGTACTGAGAGCGGTCCTCTTCAATGGCTTTCAGTTTATAGCGACACGAGCCGAATGCCCCACCGGGTGTATGCATCAATTTGCGTATCGAGGCACTTGATTCCCTGGAAGTATCTATGATGTCTTCGGTCAAGGCGCCAATAATGCCATTTCTTCCCGCATAGACTTTCCCGATTCGTTTCGGGTGCATCCGAGCAGTTTCTATGACCCCAGCCGCGGAGGCATTGATCACCGCTGTGACACCGCCGGACTGGGCATAAAATGCGTTTTTCATGGGTGACGTATTATTCTGCTTGAAGAGTCTGTTCTGTTTGTTCAATGGGTACGCGTGCTTTGTCTTCGGTTGTCCCCTTGCGTTTGTAATACTGCCGTGACACATTCCTCGATATTGTCAAAGCCATCGGTACCGATTTCGAACAGCTCATGCGGGGTATAGTAAAACAGGCCACGATATTCGGATAGGCCGGTTTTTGAAACCACAAAATTTGTTCCATGCGCATGCCAATAGATGGCTGGACAGGTTGCTGCGATCTTGTCGTGTGTGCTGAGCACTGCGTCGAAATTCACCAGATTCATTTGGATATCTTTCTGATAATGCTGTATCAGCATTTCCTTTATCCGGTACAACTCGGCATCAGAAAATTCCGGGGCAGTAGGCATGGCGTTTGCATTTGCAAAATCAAGGTGAAGAATTCTACACTGTGAAACTAGAACATTTCCAGAATTGCTGAATGCTATGGATCAGAAACTATCCGAGATACCAGGATTTTCGGTAAGTTGATGCAGTATATGGGTAATGCTGTGAAAGTATTCGCTCATGTTCAGGCTTTTACTGTTTCTGGTGTTGTTTATACTTTTTGGATGTTCAGCGCGTATCGAACGGGACCTTTCTGATAGTGTTGCCGACAGGGACATGCTCCAGCGCAGAATCAGCTCGGCTACTTGTATGTTACTGATAACCACGGAATTCCCAAACTGACCATGAGTTGGTACCAGATGGCCGGACTCTGCCTCGTGCCCAAAAACGACTCCCTGTCCGTCACCAGCGGGGCGGACGCCACGACATGCAATCCCAGTGCCCAGGCAGATAGATAAAGAATTCTCCCCAAAAACTGGGATATCCTTACATAATGGTATGACCCCAAAGCAGGTTATTGCTCTGATCCGAAAGATCAAGGCCTATGGTGCTGCGCGCCACGCCGGCCACCCAGAAAATCTCCCACCAGTGTCGTAGCCGGCGTGAAAAATAAGTTCGAAACAAGTCCGGGTGTGGGCACCGGGCCGAAAGGATCATGCCCCGATCGATGTTATGCGAACCTTAAAACCGGGAGCTCAGCAGGATGTCTTGAGGTGCCCGTCGCAGTTCTTGAGGGCTTGCACCTGTTCAACGCTCCCCTTGAAATCGCTGTACCCCGGAGAGATCTCGCCGACGAACAAAGTACTCCATCTTCTGCACCTGGCCCTCATGGTGCATTGTCCCGAGTCCACCGCGACCGGTCTGGTATCGGCATATCCTGTAACGCTACAGGTATCGTTGGCATCGCTCGCATTCCAAGCGCTCTTGCAGTTCTCGACCGTTACGGGGATGGGGCAAGAGGTGGACAACTCGCTGTTGCAGTAATCGAGTTGTTTCACATCGTCGGACGACCCGTAAAAGGAGGCTGCCACCGCCAGGGTCCCGCAGGAGGTCGAGACATGACACTGCTGACCTGACAGCAACACGCTGTGGGATCCGTAGGACGAGCCACATTGCTGGCTGGCTGGGCTGTCGTCCCACGCCTCCTTGCATGCTGTCGCCAAAGCGGTTTGTTCGGCAGCGGAGAGGCAGGAGCTGATTTTGAGCACGCCGTCGCAACTCACCAGATCGCGCATGTCATCCAGATCGCCGGTGACAGTTTGCATCTGCGATGCCCAGCCATCCGACGGCTTCCGGCACCTGGTCGTGACGCTGCACTCTCCGTTCGAAGCCGTCATCCAGAACTGGTTGCTAGAAAACGGGCAATGCTCGGAGGCGTCACTCTCGTCCCACGCGTCAAGACACTCGGCCTGCGTCGGGCCGTCTTGAGCGCGGGCGGGCCCGGCGGTGGCAAGGGCCGCGGTCAGCACAATAGCTGCAAGGGCGACTTGCCAAGCCCGGGTCATTACGGGTATTTCATAGGGTGTATTACTCATGATCTCGTTTCCCCTTAAATTCAGTGGTGGCAGGGCAACATGGGGCCGACGTATGTCTTGAGATACATCAATAACGGCGACTGTCATGCCTCGTAAACACCGAAAATTCAGCAGGAGGTCTTGAGGTGCCCGTCGCAGTTCTTGAGGTTTTGCACCTGTCCCAAGTCCCCCTTGTACGAGGTCTCAACTCCGATGCTTCCCCCGGTCTTATTTAATGGATCGTCAACCAGTCTTTCGCAATGGGTCTTTACGGAGCACTGCCCCGAATCCACTTCGATCTGGGTGCTGAAGACACCGGAATAGTTACAGGTCTGCTTGGCCGAACTCGCATTCCATGCGCTCGTGCATTTCTCGACCGTTGGGCAAGAGGTGGACAACTCGTTGTTGCAGAAATCGAGCTCTTTCACATCGTTGGAAGATCCGTAGAAGGACGCTGCCACCGCCAGGGTCCCGCAGGAGGTCGAGACATGACATTGCACGCCTTGATATGTCGATATGCTGTGAGATCCGTAGGACGAACCGCATCTCTGGCTGGCATAGCTGGCATCCCACGCGTTGTTGCATTGCGTCTCCAGAGCGGTTTGTTGAGTAGCATCGAGGCAAGAGCCGATTTTGAGCTTGCCGTCGCAGCTCACCAGATCGCGCATGTCATCCAGATCGCCGGTGACAGTTTGCTGGGTTGACGGCACGCCATTCAACTTCCGGCACCTGGCCGTGACGCTGCACTCTCCGTTCGGGGTGTCAAACCAGAACTGGGTGCCGGGAGCCGGACAATGCTCGGAGGCGTCACTGTCGTACCACGCCGTAGCACAGTCGCCATATGTGGGGGCGTTCTGGGCGCGGGCAGGTCCGGCGGTGGCAAGGGCCGCGGTCAGCACAATAGCTGCAAGAGCGACTTGCCAAGCCCGGGTCATTACGGGTATTTCATAGGGTGTATTACTCATGATCTCGTTTCCCCTTAAATTCAGTGGTGGTAGGGCGACATGAGGCTGACGTATACCTTGAGATACATCAATAACGGCGACTGTCATGCCTCGTAACTATCCAGTGCCATTCCGTGCTTTGAAATCCTATCATGTCAATAACAAAATAATCAAGACCGTACACCATCGAGCGGCCGTGCGGCCTCAGCATGAACCGCCGGTTATATTGTTTTCGCACTTCGTGTTGCCAGCCGACGCATCGTTATCCTGAATCTGACCAGTCAACGTGATCGTGCTCGGCATGCCCTGGATGAGGATCGTCGATGCGGTCCATCCCGTGACGCCGCGATAGAGCCCGTTTACCTCCTGGTCGTAGAGCTTGAGCTTGAAGACTTCCGGGTCTTCTTCATCGCTGTCGTCGATCGTGTCCACATAGACCTTCTGCTCCTTGACCCCGGAGTTGAAGGTCACGGTGCCGGTGGCCTCCTCGTAATCCTCGCCCTCGACGGCCGCGTCGTCTATCGTCTTGTACTTGTAGCGCACCGCCCAGCCGTTCGACGCGGCCCCGAGCTTGACGGTGAACTCCATCGTCTCGCCCTCGGTGGCGCCAGTGTCCACGGCGTGCGCCGCCTGCGGTATGACGAGCGCGACGCTCCCTGCCAACACAATAGCTGAAAGGGCGACTTGCCAAGCCCGGTTTGTTACAGGTAGTTCGTATGGTGTATGGTGCATGACATGATCTTCCTTAGCGAGTGGTGGTAAGTTGATGAATAGGTCAGCGCGTGTCTATGGTAAACCAAAGGATCGTGTCTCGTAAATATCCAACACCATTTCATAATTTAGTTTTTCACTCAATTTATACAGGTATTGGGAGTGATATAGCCCTGGGGATTTAGCACCCATTTGACGCTTCACAGGCCGGGTAACCCGACAACCTCCACTTCCGACAACCCCATTCCCGAAGGGTCAGAATATTCAATGCAGCCTTCACATCCGAATTGTCCCGGTGCTCGCATTGATGGCAGGCCTGGCTCGTGTAGTGGGAAGCAACCTTCACTACATTTGATTTGTACGACAGGCACTGTTCCAGTCTGAACCAGGATAGGGCGTTTCAGGTCTGCTCTGTGTGTCCAGATCTTCCATTATAGGCAAGATTGTACTGATCTGCTATTTTCTGGACACCTGATGACACCCCTTCGTACTGGTCATGCTGCTGGCACGTACTCCTAATTTCCTTGAAGTCCCGCGATCGGATCAAGCCGTGAGGCTTGATGTGCGGGCTGGAACCCGAAGAACAGACCCACCACCGTCGCCGTGCTGAGTCCGCTCACCACGGACAAGCCCGAGATCAGGAAGTCCCAGCTGGTGAAACGGCAGATCATCCAGGTTGCCGCCAACCCAAGCACAATGCCAAGCACGCCGCCCACGATTGTCAGGATGAGGGATTCGATAAGGAACTGGCTCCTTATGTCCCTTTGCCGTGCGCCCAAGGCACGGCGGATGGAGATTTCCACACGCCGCTCTGTCACAGACACGAGCATGATGTTCATGATCCCGATTCCGCCGACGATCAGCGAAATGCTGCCCACTGCACCCAGCAACAGGGTAAAGATCCCCATTTGTGCCTCCATCCGGGCGATCAATTCCTTTGCGGTGACGATATCGAGGCCGAGATCGGGCGAACGTTTGCGGAAAAACGATTGGACATCCTCCACCACCGCTTCGTGATGAGCGTCGGCGCGTGACCGGGCGATGATGACCTCGACTCCGGGATCAGAGACGATCCGCTGTGCCGTGGTTATCGGGACAAAAACGGATTTATCTGCGCTCACCTGAACCGGCAGCGCATAGCTCTCCGCCTTGCTGTCCAGCACGCCCACAACGGTGAACAGAACCCCATCGGCCTCGAGGAGTGTACTCAAAAGGTGGTCCTCTCCCTGCCTGCGCATCGCTTCCGCAACCTCGGCACCAATTACGCACCAGTACCTGTCGACATCCAGATCCGAAATGAACCGACCCTCCTGCAACGTCAACTTACTCACACTTGCAAAGGACCGGGTGACGCCCTGAATCGATCCCCGTCCGACCTCCCGGCCGGCGAAGCGGAATGTTCCGTGCCCCGATATTCTAGGGGCCGCCTCCATAATTGACGGGACTGTCTTCAATTGCATGGCATCCGCAAGGCCGATCCCGCTTGCGCGGGTACCGGCCGCCTTACGGACGACGACGATGTCAGTACCAAGTGCCTCAAACTGCTTGCGGGCCTGCTCCTTGGCAATCTCGCCCAGCGAGACCATTGTAATGACCGACGAGATGCCAATCATGACACCAACCAAACCCAGTACCGTACGCATTCCCGCCTTGCGCAGGCTGTTGACCGCTTCGCGGGCATTGGCCACAAGGACCGAGAAGGTTCGCGACGCCATACCGGGAGTCTGCATTACGCCCCGGGCAAGGCTGCAATGCCCGGGCTGTCTCCGGACTGTTGCGGGTCAAGGCCGGAAAGCTGGACTTCCAGCTCGAAGAGGCTGCCGTTACGAATGCGCGTCTGCCGCGTGCACTGACGTGCGACCGAAGGGTCATGCGTAATGATCAGGATCGTGATTCCCTGTTCTGTATTCAGCCGTAGCAGCAACTCCATCACCTCAGCGGCCGTGCTGGTATCCAGTGCACCCGTGGGCTCGTCGGCAAGAAGCAGTGCGGGCTCGCCCACCAGCGCCCGGGCAATGGCAACCCTCTGTTTTTGTCCTCCGGAAAGCTGGTTGGGTCGGTGGCCGATCCGGTGTCCCATGCCAACGCGTTCTAGAATCGCCTGTGCACGACGGTGCATTTCCAGCCGCCCGGTCCCCCGGTACACCAGCGGCAAGCAGACATTCTCGAGCGCAGTCAGCTGTGGCAGCAGGTGGAAAGACTGGAATACGAAACCAATATGCCGATTTCGCAGGGCAGACAGTTCGTCGTCCCGCAGACCGGAGATATCTCGCCCGTCCAGGAGACAGGTGCCCGAGGTCGGGCGGTCCAGCAGACCGATAATATTCATGAGCGTCGTCTTGCCACTGCCCGATGGCCCCATGATCGATATCAGGTCTCCCGCATCGACCTCCAGATCGACCTCTCGCAGAACCTCGGTCATAACCGGCCCCACCCGGTAGGACCTGCAAATATCGGTCAACTTCAACATCTCCCTCCGGTACCTCCGTCAATGTATCCTGTGCCGGATCATCGGGACAGGACAACTTTATCGCCGGGTGAGAGACCCTTCACCACTTCGACCGAGTCGAGTGTGGTGAGGCCAAGCTCGACCGCGCGCCGCTCTGCGACACCACCCTCCCCGGTGATGACACGCAGCCAGACCTGGTCACCTCCCTGCTCGATCGCATCGATCGGAACCAGCAGGGCTGCCGGACGGTGATGAACGACGATGGTGACATGAGCTGACATGCCCACTCGCAGCTGGTCAACAGCCCCTGCCTCCAGCCTGTCCAGCGTGACGACCACCTCGAATTGTGGTGCGTTGCGTCGCCGCCTCTTGAGATCCGCCCGCGAAGAGACGCGGGTCACGGTTCCCTCGACCTTCAGACCGGGAAATCCTGGGCCAGTGATCCAGGCCTGTTGGCCAGCCCCGACCTTTCTTATGTCCACCTCGTCCACGCTGGTGACCACGGAGAGGCGCTCCAGGTCCGCGATACTCAGCAGCAGTTCGCCCTGTACCACTGAGCGACCCTTCGTCAATGACTTGGCCCTTGTGCTGTCTGCCGCCATGATGATCCCAGCGATCGGTGCCTTGATGCGCGCCAGTTCCAGTCTTTTCTCATGCGCGTGCAGGCGATCCTCGGCTGTCCTGGCCTCCAGCTGTGCCACCCGCATCGCCTCGTCACCACCGCGCGCCCTCACTACCTCCAACTCCCGCTCGGCCTCCTCGACATCCAGAATCCGGTTCTGCCGCTGCCGTTGCGCATCTTCGTGCTGCGAAGCAGGAACAAGCCCCTGCTCCAGAAGAAAAGTGGTTCTCCCGAGATCCCGTTCTGCGTCATCAAGCGCGACCTTCGCCCGTCGCACGGCGCGCCGTGCGCGCGTCATGTCAGCACTGTTCTCCCAGTTCTCGATTTCAACCAGCCGGTCGTGTGCCTTGATATGATCGACCTGGACCCGCCGATGGTCTTCGACAAGCTGGCCGGTGTCGAGATCGATCAGCGGATCGCCTTCTGCCACCCGATTCCCGGGAACTGCATGCACCGCACTTACATGGCTTTCAACCGGACTCACGATCTCGGTGACGCGGCCCGGAGCCAGGTGGCCCTGAAGCGCGATGGTCGAACGAATTTCGCGAGGGGTGATCGTCACAGTCCGCAACGCTGCCAAGCTGCCAGCTTCGATGACCGGACGAGCGTTGGACGCAGTGACACTGAATAAATCCAGCGGTCGAACGTACCAGGCGCCGATAACGAGGAACAGTACCAGGACAAAAAGCATCGCCACGCCACGCACCGTGCGAACGCGTCTCCTCATTACCGAGAGCGTCTCGCTCCTGGCCTCAAGTTCACGATAGGCATTCTGGAGATCACCCAGTTGCGTCTTGATCAACGTCGCCTGGCGCAGCTCGGTCTCGCGTAACTCCCGAACCTCCGTGATATCGGAGACTACGGCGATGATCGCCACCCGCTGCGTCCGGGAGGCTTCTTCCGACATCAGACAGGAGGTAGTGATGGACAGGGATCGAGACTCCTCGCCGACGCGAACCCGCGTGATGTGCCGTGCCATGTCTCCGCGTTCGATAACGGCATCGAAGACAATCTGGACGAACTCGTCGAAGCCCTCGAACTCGACAAAAAGCTCCCCAAAGGAACGCCCGATCGTGTCGTCGGAGTCGAACCCGAACATTCGACAGAAGGTAGCATTGGCCATCCTGACCGACCCGTCGAAATCAATGACGATCACCCCGTCGCTCAGGCTCTCCAGAAGCACTCGGTAAATGTCAGGGTCACGACTGGTCATTGCGAGACCACCTCCAGCCGGATGCCCCAGCGGTCCAGCGTTCGTCCGGAAATTCGGTCGAGGCTTGTCAGCGCATCAAGCCAGGCGAGTATCGCGTCTGCTTCGGCCTGCTCTGCCCGGGCCAGCTCCTCCTCGGAAGCCGCCACCTCAAAGGTGGACGACAGACCTTGACCGAACTTCGCCTCCTCTACTGCCAGATTGCTTTCTGCCAGCACGCGCCCATCGCGCGCCAGCTCGGTCAGACGAACATTCACCTCGACATTGTTGTTCGCTTGACGCAGTGCAACCGCGATCGACTCACGCAATTCAACGACGCTCCTCTCCGCCTTCCTGAGTGCATTAATAGCCCTGAGGTGCTCAAGCTCGGGCCCCCGGTCGTTCAGGGGAAATGTGGCGTCCATCCGCACCATAGTATCTGATTGTCCAGCATTGTCGTTGCTCCATTCGAGCCTAAGGTCAAGGTCCGGCAGCTGATTGTTTTGAGCCACCGCCAATCCGATCCTGGCGATATCTACCCTCAACCCGGCCTGGAGATAATCAGCGCGGTGGCGCAGCGTGTCCTCGAGTATCGGCGCAAAGGTAGCATCCTGCCGCCCAACCATTAATTCCTCCAACGGACGAATTTGGAGCGAACTATCCAGCTCCAGTATGTTAATCAGGTCGAATTGTGCGATCTCCAGACGGTTTCGAGCCCGCACCAGCGCTAGTTCCCTGGTCGCGATTGCCGCTTCAGACCGCCCAGCTTCTCGTCGTGCCACACGCCCCACGCTGATCAGCGCGCGGGTCGCTTTAAGCTGCTCGCGAGCACGCTGCAATGAAGCCTCGCTAATCTCCACTTGCCGTACTGCTCCGATCAGTGCCCGATATGCCCTAGTCACGGCAACAACCAGGTCCTCCGCCGTCTGACGGAAGGCCAGGATGTTGATCTGCTCTTGAAGTTGCGCCCGCCGCACGGTTGCACTGTCGACATTGGCCCAAGCTCCTTTTAACAGAGGCTGGGAGAAGCTGAGAGTTTGCGATCCGGAGTCATCGAACTCCTCGGACAGACTCTGATCGAATCTGAGCGCGAATGCGCCGCCAGTGGGAACACGCAGACTCATCTGGACACCTACTCCGGCCTTTTGGTCTTGTCGATTACTGCTAGCGAAGGGGCCGACGGAAAATTGAGGGGTCCAGCGGTCCTCGGCGACGTCCAGTGAAAATTTCTGCACCTCCCGGTCGAGCCGGCTGTTGAGAAGCGGCCGATTGCGCTGCAGTGCCAGCCCAATCGCGTCCTTCAGCGTCAGATCGCAAATCGTGGCAGCGCAGGCAAGAAGATCACCCGCCTTCACAGGAGAGGCGGATATAGACAGTGGTGCCCAAAGGCACAGAATGACGAAAACAGCACCGAAGCGCCTCGCTGGGTCAAGCCGGCACCATACATGAGGGACTTGCGAAGGTATGACTTGTATCACATGATCGGTCCTGCCCGGGTCACCTCGTCGAGCATCACGTCTGGTACTTTATATTCTACTTCCACGTCGGTAGTGTATCCGTTTGAAATCAAGTTTTCATCCTGTCCATTGTCCCATCATGGAAGATTGGCTTAAATGTTAACCCTGTCCAGCAATGTATATGATTCCCATTCCAAAAGAGCATCACTCTCTGTTTGACCCGAATTTCAGCCATCTGGCTTTTTCATGCAGGGTGATTGGGCAAGAGTTTGTTCAGCAGTGCCTTGCGTCGGGTCCGATATCGATCGACATTGCCCATTTTTACATGGCCAAATCCCTTGATCTCAAGCGGTAACCGGAAAAACTCGATGGCGGTATCGTACGTGTTTACACTCAAATTCTGACCGATATGGTCTATGTCACAGATAAATTCATCAATTAACCGACGCTCAATGATCCGGTCTTTTGTTTTGCCAAAAATGTCGAAAGGGGTGCCACGCAGGCACTTCAGCTTGGCGAGTAAGGGAAAAACCTTGGTCATTTTCCCTGACAGTGCCCTTTTTTCAGGATGACCGCTATGAGGGTTGACCCTAGAGATCAACGGCGGTGCCAAATGAAAACGTAGTTTCCAGTTTCCCTCGAACTGTTGGTTTAATGAGTCGAAAAAGGCGGACTTGGAATAAAGTCGTGCAATTTCATATTCGTCCTTATACGCCATTAACTTGAACAGACTTAACGCGACCCCCTTGGTCAACTCCAAGTGGGTTTCGTCAGAGGACAATCCGGATGCGTCCCGGAGGTTGGTTTCCAGGTTCTGCACCCGATGGACGATCTCGAGGTATTTCTTGGCATACCGGACATTTTGATATTCCTGCAGTGCCCGGTTTCTCCAGTCGATGATCTGATGGAGCTTCTCCAGCGGCTGGACAGGCCGATGACTATGCGGAATCAGGTTTTCCACTTCCTTCAGATTGACCGCTGCCTTTCGTCCCCAATCAAAGGCTTTCTGATTGAGTTGAACCGATACATTGTTCAATGCGATGGCCTGCAGAATACTCGTCATCTTGATGGGAACCAGATGCTTCTGATAAGCATATCCCAGCATGAACAGATTACTGGCAATGGAATCTCCAAGCAAGGTTCTGGCGATTCGGGTTGCGTCAATAAATTCCGCTTTTCCTTGCCCGGACTCCTGTACAATGCGCTGTTGCAGCTGTGTTCCGGGAAAAGAGTAGGACGGGTCCTGGATAAATTCGGCCGTGGGGTTTTCGTGGCTGTTCACGATCGCGTGGGACCGGCTCGGACTGAGCCGAGTCAGCGCATCGGGCATCGAGGAGACCACTAAGTCACAGCCGAGCAAAAGATCCGCTCCACCGTCTGTAATGCGTACGGCATGAATATCACGCTGGTGTGATGCAATGCGAACATGGCTGACGACGGCGCCGAATTTTTGGGCCAAGCCAGTCTGGTTTAAGGTAGAGCATCCTTTTCCCTCGATATGTGCCGCCATGGCCAGTATAGACCCTACGGTCAGTACGCCGGTGCCCCCGATGCCGGTCACAAGGATATTCCACGGCCGCACAGGGTTCGGTAGTGTGACCTCCGGCAGGGTCATATCCAGTGTGACGTCATCGAGGCTTCGTGGTTTTTTCAAGGTTGCATCGGTTACGGTGACGAAACTCGGACAAAATCCGTCCACGCAGCTTAGATCATGATTGCAGGCATGCTGATCAATCTGGCGTTTCACTCCCAGTTCGGTCTGCTTGGGCAAGACAGAGAGGCAGTTTGACTGCGTGGTGCAATCGCCACAACCTTCGCATATCTCATGATTGATGAAGACACGAATGTTGCTTTCCGCCAGTATCCCGCGTTTTCGTCGTCGTCTTTTTTCCGAGGCACACGTCTGATCATAGACAATCACTGACGTTCCCTTCACGGTCCGAATCGCTTGCTGAAGTTGGTCGTATTCCTTTCGAGAGTGGATGGTGATATCACGGATGCCTGAAAGCACCGTTCGCGCCTGTGCGGTATTTTCACTGACGACGGCAATTCTCGAGACGCCCTCGGCGCGAACGGTACTGACCAGATCATAAAGCGACAGATTACCGTCAACCGGTTGGCCGCCAGTCATCGCGACCGCATCGTTGAACAGTATCTTATAGGTAATATTGACTCCCGCGGCGATCGTTGCTCTGATGGCGAGGATGCCAGAGTGAAAAAAGGTGCCATCGCCAATATTCTGAAAGACGTGATCGGTTTCAGTAAAGGGAGCCTGTCCGATCCAAGAGGCCCCCTCTCCGCCCATTTGAGTGAACAACTCGGTATTGCGATTCATCCACTTGACCATGTAGTGACACCCTATGCCGGCAAGCCCGGTACTGCCTTCGGGGAGTTTTGTGGAGATATTATGCGGACAGCCGGAACAGAAATAAGGCGTGCGGGTCAAGCTGGCCTGGGTTTGGCCAATGCGCTGCTCCTTTTCCTCTATAAATTCAATGTGCTTGCGAATTTCCTGGCGGTCATAAAACCGAAGGAGACGATCTGCGATCACCTTGGCGACGACAGTCGGGGTCAGTTCGCCCAGATTGGAAACCAGACTGCGACCCTGTTCATCGAACTCTCCAATCACGCAGGGCCGTTCACTTGCTGGCCAATGGTAAAGCTGCCCGATAATCTGGTTCTCGATGATGTTGCGCTTTTCTTCTATCACAAGAATTTCATCGAGTCCCTTGGCAAAGTGGTGAGTGGCGACAGGCTCCAAAGGCCAGCTCATGCCGACTTTGTAGATTCGGATACCGATGGTGGAGGCGATGTCCTCCGAGATGCCCAAATCACACAATGCTTCCATCACGTCCAGATAGGTTTTCCCCGATGTGACGATGCCCAGCCGAGGCTGATCGGTGTCAAGCATGATGCGGTTCAGATGGTTGGACAAGGCAAAGGCACGTGCCGCATGGATACGATGTTGATAGAGCGCACTTTCTTGATCAAGCGGTGTGGTCGGCCACTGTGCATTGAGTCCGTATGAGGGCATGTCAACATTATCGGGTAGCTCAATGCGAATACGACCCGGATCAAGGTCAGCCGAAATGGCTGAATCCATGTTTTCGGTAATTGCCTTCAAGCCGACCCAACAGCCGCTGAAACGGGAAAGCGCCCATCCGTATAATCCGTAATCCAGTACTTCCTGTACATTGGCCGGATTTAAAACGGGGACTGCGGCACCAATGAACATGTGTTCGCTTTGGTGGGGAACCGTGGACGACTTGCACGCATGATCATCGCCTGCCACAGCAAGTACCCCGCCATAACGGGTTGTTCCAAACGCATTGGCGTGCTTGATGACATCCATGCTGCGGTCGACACCGGGGCCCTTGCCATACCACATCGCAAACACCCCATCATATTTGGGTTTTGGAATCAAATGGACCTGTTGGGTGCCCCATACCGCGGTGGCGGCCAAATCTTCGTTGACCCCCGGTTGAAAGCGAATGTTGTGTTTGTCGAAGTGATTTTTCGCCTTCCAGATCGACTGGTCCACTGTGCCAACCGGTGAGCCACGATACCCGGAAACAAAGCCCGCTGTGTTGAGACCAGCGTCGAGGTCCCTTTGATGCTGCATCAAAGGCAGTCGAACCAGGGCCTCAATCCCGGTCATATAAGCGCTTTTCGCATCAAAGGAGTATTTGTCGTCTAACGATACCTGCTTCATCACGAATTTCCCAAAACCAACCCCATCGGCAGTGTGACCATCTTACTGCGATTTTATTGATGAGACTCACCATTTTAGCCGAGGGATGACCGAATAAGACGAAACAAGCCGTTTTATTTTGGAATGAATTGTTCATCCAGCGCTTTGTACGGATAACGATATGCTTCAGGTATTTCAGCAAGATGCCGATATGAGCATGAGCCAATAAACTGGCCGTATCGAACTGTCTTGCCCTCGTAGTCAGGGTCATTTTTGTCCGTGCTGATGAGACGCGGTGATGGGGCTGTCATGTTTTGTGCGGTCCCGGTTGCGCCGTTGCCTGTTTCCCGGGTCGTTGGGATGGAGCAATATGGCCCTGCAGCGCCGCAAGATGGTGCAAAGGGCAGGGTCAAGATGGTATCCAGGGCGTTCCAGTGGTGAGCGTTTTCGGACAAGATATGCCGGGATTGAAGCACCAAAGTGGTTTGCCGTGACATCATGGCAAACCATGCACAGCGGTATTATGCCGCCTTGTCGCACAGCCTATACGGCGGGTGGCAGCGACGGGTCCATTCGACGCCGATCTTGCAGGCAGGAAAGGCAGGCCCGTTGTCGTGCTTCAAAGGATCCGTATCGGCGGTTTTTCCTCAAGCGCCCGCTGCAGGCCAACCCGGTGCTTTCAAGTTATTTTACTTGAGTGCCAGACGTGCTTGACAGTCATGTAATGGCTCAGGCCCTCTGTGCCACCCTCGCGACCGTAGCCGCTTGATTTGACACCGCCAAAGGGGGTTTCCGGCATCGAGGCTTCCAGGGTGTTGATCGACAGGTTGCCGACTTCGACGCAGTCGATCATCCGGTCAATATAGTCGGCACGGTTGGTGAAGGCATAACCGGCCAGGCCATAGGGTGCCAAATTGGCTTTTTCGATGGCCTGGTCGAGCGAGCGCACTGGGTTGATGATGGCAACGGGGCCAAAAGGCTCTTCTTGCATGATGCGTGCGTCATCGGGCACATTGACCAGCACGGTAGATTGGAAAAAGTATCCCTTGTGGCCGTGTCGCGAACCACCGGTGCGAAGCTCGGCTCCCTTGGCGCAGGCATCCTCGACCAGCTCGAGCAACACGGGGAGGCGACGGTCATGGGCCAGCGGGCCCATCTCGGTACCTTCATCCAGTCCATTGCCGACCGCAATCGTCGCGGCGTGTTCAACAAACTTGTCCACATAGGTGCTGAAGATGTTTTCGTGCACGAAAAATCGAGTGGGAGAAGTACAGACCTGACCGGCGTTGCGCATTTTCCGTATAGCGCCGCTGATCGCAGCTTTTTCGGTATCCGTATCTTCACAGACGATCACCGGGGCATGTCCGCCCAGTTCCATAAGCACCGGTGTCATGTGTTGCGAGGCCAGAGTCGTCAATTGCTGTCCCACCCTGGTCGAGCCGGTAAACGCCACAAGCCGTATGGGTGCCTGCGGGATCAGGTAGTTCGAAATATCTGACGGGGTGCCAAACACAAGATTCAGTACTCCGCTCGGGAGTCCCGCATCTTTGCAGGCACGGGCAATATGGAGGGAACCCGCAGGGGTCTCCTCGGCCGCCTTGAGAATTACAGAACACCCCGAGGCAAGCGCACCTGCGATCTTTCTTGCCGGCTGGCTCATTGGAAAATTCCAGGGTGAAAAGGCGGCCACGACCCCAATCGGTTGATGGTGCACCGCCAATTTCTGGTTGCGAGGGGCAGGTATGATACGCCCGTATGTTCTCAGCGCTTCACCGGCATCCCATTCAAAAAACTCAATGCCACGCAGGACCTCTATCCGTGCCTGCTGTAATGGCTTGCCCTGTTCGATAGTGATGGAGCGGGCAATCTCTTCTTGTCGGGTGCGCATGATCGCCGCCGCGCGCAGGATGATCGCCGCACGGTCACGGGGCGCGGTCTGGCTCCATTTACGAAAGCCTTTCTCTGCGGCTTCCAGCGCATCATCCAGATCACTTTCCGCTGCATGAGGAAGATGTCCGATCACTTCTTCTGTTGCCGGATTCACCACGGGCATATCGCGAGCGGTTTTACGCCACTCTCCTCCAATAAAAAGATGCAAATTAGGATACATGGAACGTGGACCCTCTTGGTTGATTTCACAGAATTGATGCAAGGTTAACCCAGTCTCGAAGTAATGTGGGGAAATAGGGATATTCGATTACGCAATACCCGAATGTCAGATCATCGGGGCCGCTTCATACAAGGGTGCCTTGATCAATCATTCCGACTTTCATTCAAACCTGGCAACCACACGACCCGCCATGAAGACCTGTCAGGTGATCCAAGGGATCTGATCCGGACAGCATGGCAGCTGGCCTGTGCGCCGGCCAGCATACGCATCGAACTGTTTCAGGCCTGCTTCTGTCACCATCCATCACCTCTTCCCCTCTTGGGATGGCCTGTTAATCCTGCTCGACACAGATCCACCACAGTTGCTTGTACACGATGGCTTCAATGACCGAGACCCGGTCCAGTTCCCCCATACTCAATGTAACCGTCTCCTCCAACATGACACCTCTCTAATGAAAAAGGCGACATTTTAGAATTGCTAAAAGACGACATTACAGAATTGCGCTAACAAACGGAAAGTGAACTTGAATTTCATGTTGAAACACGGTACATTCCGATGCCCTTTGCTACCCCGATTTTTGAAACCATGAAACGTCCATTCCAACCCAGTGAACTGAAGCGCAAAAGAACACACGGTTTTCGAGCACGCATGAGCACTCGGGGTGGCCGTGCGGTCATTAATGCAAGACGGGCCAAGGGCCGCTCGCGCCTGAGCGCGTAGCGGGCGTGCCTAGCTTGCTTGGCATTCAATAGGTGTCGGAGTGCTCATGCCGCTGTCGGCGGCAGGTTTTGGCCGACATCTCAGACTGCATAAGCGCAGTGAGTTCGTAACGGTATATCGCAACAGGAAAGTATCGCACGGACGATTTTTCAGCATTCACGCGTGCCCCAACTCGCTATCATATCCGAGGTTGGGCCTGTCGGTTTCCAAGCACGTTAGTAAAAAAGCGGTGGAGCGCAACCGGTTAAAACGTCGCATCAAAGAGGAGTTTCGATTACACCAGCAAACCCTTGCACGACTTGATTTTGTGGTCGTGGCAAAGCGTGGCAGTACGCAGCAGGCACATCAAACATTATGCGCTGATCTCAATAAGTTGTGGTCAAGGGTAATTGAAAAATGCGAAAATTGTTAGTTGCACCAATCAAACTGTACAAGCGGCTGCTCAGTCCGTTTCTTGGTCGAAACTGTCGCTTCGAGCCCGGTTGTGCCAATTATGCGATCAAGGCCATTGAGACACATGGCGTAATCAACGGCTCCTGGCTAATGATCAGACGGATTGCACGCTGTCATCCATGGACTGAGGGCGGATATGATCCCGTGCCGAAATGTGTTGAAAAGAATTAATCGGCAAACATCAGTTTTAGCGGCTTATTAATTTTAGACCTACGACAATTCAATGCAAATCCAAAGAATGCTTCTTTACGGGGCACTTGCCTTGGTGTTGGTAATGATCTGGCAATCCTGGATCGAGTTCCAGCATCGGCAATCCGACGGATACGATCAGCAGGCGGAGCTGGATTCGGCTTCACGATTGCAGGCGACAGAGGGTGCCAATATCAATCTCGGTGAGGATGTTCCGGAAGCACCGAAAGAGTCAAGCAGTGCAGCGCCTGAACAGGTGAGTGAAGACAACAGCGAGCGCCCGCAGACGGGACAGATCATACATGTCAAAACGGATCTGGTTAATGCACAAATCGATACCCATGGCGGCGATTTGATTCGAGTCGAGTTGATCAAGCATCCGGTGAGTGTTGAGACACCGGATCAACCTTTTGTGCTGATGCATCGTGATGACAGTCGGCTGTTTATTGCCCAGAACGGATTGATTGGCAACGACAGGACATACCCCAATCATAACGTGGACTATTCGGTGACCGAACTGAACCATATTCTGGGCGATGACGATCAGGTCAAAGTCGTACTGAACTGGACCGCACCCGATGGCGTGATTTATAAAAAGATTTTTACTTTCACTCGCGACAGCTATCGCATTGGCATTGATTTCGAAGTTGACAATCAAAGCGCCAGTCCATGGACGGGATTTGTCTATGGGCAGTTAAAGCAAACGGAGATTGAACAAGGCGGCTCTATGGGGATTCTCGGGCGGCTGCCGAGTTATCATGGTGCGGCGATTTATACCGAACAGGAGAAATACGAAAAAATCGACTACGAACAGATGCGAGAGGGCAATCTGAATGTCGCGACGCCAGCAGGCTGGGTCGCCATGTTACAGCATTATTTCGTGTCTTCATGGCTGCCGGCGGACTCGCAAGGTTATCAGTTTTACAGTGGCGTGGGCGGCAGCGGCACAAACCCGCAATATCGAATTGGCTACAAGACCACACAGCCGGTTGTGATCCCATCAGGCGGTCAGGGAGCACTCAAAACAGCGTTATATGTCGGACCAAAGGAACAGGTGAGGCTGGAGAGACAGGGTGCCGAGGGACTGACGTTGACGGTTGACTATGGATGGCTGACGCCGGTTTCAGATCCACTTTTTTGGTTGTTGAACCATATTAATAATATT
This sequence comes from Candidatus Poriferihabitaceae bacterium, assembly GCA_965214625.1. Taxonomy (GTDB): domain Bacteria; phylum Pseudomonadota; class Gammaproteobacteria; order Arenicellales; family Poriferihabitantaceae. The sequence continues at coordinate 1,856,725 of OZ243962.1, forward strand.
GTCAACAATTGGGGATGGTCCATCATTTTGCTCACCGTACTGATCAAGGCGATTTTTTATCCCTTGTCAGCGACGAGTTATAAATCAATGGCTAAAATGAAGAAACTCCAGCCGCGTTTGCAGACACTCAAGGAGCGCTATAGTGATGACAAGCAAAAATTCCAGCAGGAGATGATGAAGCTGTACAAAGCGGAGAAAGTCAATCCTGCCGGCGGGTGCCTTCCCATCCTGGTGCAAATTCCTGTTTTCATCGCGCTGTACTGGGTGCTGCTGGAAAGCGTCGAACTGAGACAGGCCGATTTCATGTTTTGGCTTAAAGACCTGTCATTGCCAGACCCTTATTTTGTTTTGCCGTTGATTATGGGCGCATCAATGCTGGCCCAGCACTTTCTTAATCCGGCACCGGTCGACCCCATACAGAAAAAAATCATGATGGCAATGCCGATCGTATTTACGGTATTTTTTCTTTGGTTTCCGGCAGGGCTGGTCCTGTATTGGGTGGTCAATAACCTGCTTTCAATCGCCCAACAGTACTACATTACGAGAAAGTATCAGAATGCGTGAATCGTGAACGTATCGGCATGCTTCCTGACAATGATGACATTGTTGCCATTGCAACACCGCCGGGTCGAGGCGGTATCAGTATCGTGCGTCTGTCGGGACCCGGCATTGCGGCCTTTGCACAAAGCTTTCTGGGCCGGTTGCCCACCCCCCGGTCTGCAATACTGACCGATTTCAAAGAGCTTGATGGCACGGTCATAGACAGCGGGATTGCGCTTTACTTTTCAGCGCCGGAAAGTTATACCGGTGAGCATGTGCTGGAGCTGCAAGGACATGGCAGTCCGGTCGTCATGCAGATGTTGCTCAGGCGCTGCCAAGCGTCAGGGATACGGCTGGCCCGCCCCGGTGAATTCAGTGAGCGGGCCTTCTTGAACGGACGGATGAACCTGGCCCAGGCGGAAGCGGTTGCGGATCTGATCGAGAGCAGTACCGAATCTGCCGCGCGTTCCGCGATGCGTTCACTGAAAGGTGCGTTTTCAGAGCAGATTGAAAGCCTCGTCTCCGAATTGATTGATCTTCGAATCTATGTGGAGTCGGCAATGGACTTCCCCGATGAGGAAATTGATTTTCTGGGGGAGGAGGCCGTTGTCTCCCGGCTGAATGCCCTGGCTGAACGATTTAGCGCCCTGAATCGATCGGCGCAACAGGGCAGGCTCTTGAAAGAGGGCTTGTCGGTTGTGTTGACCGGGTTGCCCAATGCCGGGAAATCCAGGTTGTTGAACAGGCTGTCTAACGAAAATCGAGCCATTGTCAGCGCCACCCCCGGCACGACCCGGGACGTATTGGAGCAATATATCGAGATTGACGGATTGCCTGTCAAACTATTTGATACGGCGGGATTGAGAGACAGTGTGGATGAGATTGAAGCCGAAGGCGTCAGACGGGCCCGGTGTGCCCAGGCGCAGGCCGACCTGATTGTCCTGGTGATTGATGTGACCGATTCCACGGAGGGTGACGTGCGGGCGATGCTGCCTGATTCGGTGCCAATGATCAAAGCCTACAACAAGATCGATTTGACCGGGGAGTCACCCGAAGAAACCGCTGAGGGAATCTATCTTTCCGCTTTGACCGGACAAGGCATTGACTGCCTGCTGCGTGCCATCAAGCGGGCCGCCGGGTATCGCCAGAGCGACGATAGCCAGTTCATGGCCCGCGAGAGACATATGCATGCGATTCGCCGGGCCGAGGGATTTTTACTGAGCGGGATAAGACAGTTGGCGGATTACCGGGCCGGAGAGTTATTGGCTGAAGAGTTGGCCGAATGTCAGCGGGCGCTCGGGGAAATTACCGGAGAGCTGACCAGTGATGATCTGCTGGGATTGATTTTCGGGTCTTTTTGTATTGGGAAATAGTCAACGGGAGGTTCGATTGAGCAGGGCAGGCGGTGTGATTCATACGGGACGGAGACACTACCCGATCAGGCCTCGCCGCATGTCCTGGTTTTTGCCGAGCGGCATACAACAGATATATCTGATTGATTTGATGTTGCTTATCTGGATAAGAGCTATAATCACCGATGGAGTATATATATGCACACATTCGTTATATATTTACTCGGCTATCGTTACTGAAGCGGGTCAATTCCGATTTGGCATTGGTACAAGACAGCATGTCTGCAGACACACAGGCCGGACAATCGGTTAGTCGAAATACAGAACTACTCACATGATAGACAAAACAGCCAGCCATACCTACACGAAAAATATCCTGATCCAAATGGTTGTCGTGTTTCTTCTTCTCTTCGCGGCCGTGGCCTGGCAGAGAGACATCATCTATGACATCTACATTGCCAATCAAATCAATGCTGTCGGTTGGACGGTTAACGGGGGTATCTTGCTGTTGTTTCTATGTGGACTGTATGAACTGATCAAGCGATTTTATTCATATCGCAATGAAGAATTGTCCATACAGCGGTTTTTTAAAAATATAAGCAACGGAGATGAACCGCTACGCGGTATAGAGCGGGGGGGCATGTTGGCGGAGCGGTTTTTGACACTAAAAAACCTGAACCGCCAGCGAGCCAATATCAACCACAATGCACTGGCTGCAACGTTGCTTGCGTCGGAGTCCAGTCGAAACAGTTTCCTCAAGTTTGTTCATAATGTCCTCATCCTGACCGGTGTTTTCGGGACCATTATCTCGTTGTCAATTTCTCTGCTCGGCGCATCGGACCTGATCGAGTCCAGTGCGAGAATAGGGATACAGACCGGCGAGGGCAATAACATCGGGATGATCATCTATGGTATGTCCACGGCGTTATCAACCACGATGACGGCGATTATTGCGTATCTTTTTTTCGGCTATTTCTATATCAAGCTGACCGATTCCCAGACCTATCTGATCAGCAAGGTCGAGGAGATTACAACCACCACACTGTTGCCTCACGTCGAAATGAATCAGGAGACCGTGATCAGGGACTATTCGGAAATCATTCAAGCGTCGAGTGAACTGATTAAAAAACTCGACCAGTCTCAGGAAATCTATGCCGAATTGGCCAAAACACTCCAACTGGCAACGGAACAGCTGGGTGATCGAATGAGATCGGAGGGGGCGACAGGACGTGACGTGGGTAACGAAGAACTGATGGCGGCAATACGTCACATCATTGAGATTCAGCAACAAGGCATGATCCAGAATAATGAAGGGATGAGTGAAATCATGTCCATCCTGGAGCGTGGCTTCCGTTTGTAGTGTCGACTGAGGTTTATTCGGCAGGATAATTCAGAGCATGTCAAACCATAGTGGTTTTGTTGATTTAAGATTGGGCCATGGGGCCCAAGGTATCGGGGATGACAGTGTCTGGCCGTCATTTACCGATATCATGACGGTGGTTGTCATGATTTTCCTGATGGCGCTGGTGGTCATCATATTACGAAATTTTGACCTCACCTTGGAACTTGACAGAACCCTGAGTGCAAAAGATGCGGTGTCTGTTGAAAGTGCGGCGCTTGGAAGGCAGGTTCAGGCGCAGCAAAGAGAAATCGGCATCCTTGAGCAGTCTTTAAGTGTGACGGAGCAGCAGCGAGACGTGTTACGTGAAGAATTGAAAGCAGGCGAGCACCAAATCAGGTCACTCACTTTGGAACAGACGGCCATTCAAGAACAACTTGCATCGTTGCTCGCGGAGGTAACGGTGCTGTCCGAGCTTAGAAAAAATCTACTGGAACAGACCGAGGCCATAAGAATGGAGTTCGCAGACGAAAATCAGGATCCCTTGTCCATCAATCAGGCGGTTTCATTGATTATTGAAAACAATGCCAAGTTGTCTGAAGAGAGACAGGCCGCATTGGATGAAATCGCCAGAGTTAACGCAAGCAAACTGGCGTTGACCCGGCAGGTGGCAGGGATGGGTCAACGTATAGACGAATTAATGAAAAACAAGCGGGTCGCAGAGCAGGACGCCGATGTCGCGAAACGGCAAATTGCGGCCTTGTCGGAAAGCAGGGATTTGTTAAGTGCCGAGTTGACGGTATCCGAGGAGGAGATTTCGCGGCTGTCAAATGTCAAAGAGGGATTGGTTGAACAGGTCTCCAAACTGAACCGCAGGCTAGCCGCTTTCAAACTGGAATCGGAAGGCCAAATCAGTACGTTGAGTTCACGCAACCAGTCATTGGCTGAAAAACTGACCCTACTGACGGAACAGTTGATTGGGCTTGAGTTGGTCATTGAGCGGCAGAAAACAGAAAAAGAGACACTGGCCGGCCAGTTGAGAGAAGCTGATTTATTGCAGAGAGAGACTGAACTAGGCGTGGTCACTGCACAAGAGAAAGTCCTCGTGCTGATGGATTTGATCAAGCAACGCGAAGCAGAAAATGCTGCCTTGGAAAAGGCGGCGCGAGCAGCCGGAGAGCGGTTTCATTCGCTTCAGGATGAGTACAGTGCGCTGGAGGAAGAATTTCGGGATTTGGTCAGACCGGCTCGCAGTACCGCAGGAAAATATGTCGTGGAAGTCTGGTTATTGAAAACAGAAACCGGATTCGGTTATCAGTATCGACAGCCGGAGCACGACCAGGCACAGAGCGTGACGGAAAGACAGCTCCATGCCAGATTGAGGACGCTTAAAGATCAATTCGGGAATCGACTGTATACTCAAATCATTATTCCAGACAGTACGGAGGTGTCATATTCCGAAGCATGGAGTTTTACCAGCGATATCCTCAATAAATATGATTACTATTCCCAGCAATAGAGATAATTTTACTGCGGAACAAAAAACAGGCTGTCAACCATGCGCTATCCGGAAAGTTTCGATGTCATTGTAATTGGCGGTGGACACGCTGGGGTAGAGGCGGCGCTGGCTTCTGCCCGAGTGGGTGTCAAGACATTGCTTGTGACCCACAATATTGAAACGATCGGGCAAATGTCATGCAATCCGGCGATTGGCGGAATTGGGAAAGGGCATATCGTCAAGGAAGTGGATGCGTTAGGGGGCGCCATGGCGAAGGCAGCTGATGAGGCCGGTATTCACTTTCGAATCCTCAATTCGCGCAAGGGTCCGGCTGTACAGGCAACGCGGGCCCAAGCGGACAGGTCATTGTATAAAATGGCGATCCGGAGGGTCGTGGAAAACCAGCCTGGACTGACCGTGTTTCAGCAATCGGTGGATGACCTGGTAGTCACAGGCAATCAGGTGTGTGGCATCAAAACGCAACTTGGGATTGAATTTAGGAGCAACGCGGTCGTACTGACAACGGGCACCTTCTTGAATGGGAAAATACATATTGGGATGGACAACACCCAAGGCGGCAGGGCGGGTGACCCGCCTTCACTGGCGTTAGCGACCCGTTTGCGAGAACTGCCGTTCACCGTGAACCGATTGAAAACCGGGACACCGCCCCGTATTGATGGTAAAACAGTCGATTATTCCCGCCTGCAGCCCCAGCCGGGTGATCGTCCGGTCCCCGTCTTCTCGTTCCTGGGAGAGGCTTCACAACATCCCAGGCAAGTTGTTTGCCATATCACCAAGACAAATGAGAAAACCCACGAAATTATTGCGGGCGCGCTGGATCAATCTCCTATCTATAGCGGGGTCATTGATGGAGTGGGTCCCAGATATTGTCCCTCCATTGAGGATAAAGTGGTGCGGTTTTCCGAGCGACAGAGTCATCAGATATTTATCGAACCGGAGGGATTGAACACAACGGAAGTCTATCCGAACGGTATTTCCACCAGTTTGCCCTTTGAGATACAACATCGTCTGGTTCGTTCAATCGACGGTTTCGAACAGGCGGTTATCACCCGTCCGGGTTATGCCATTGAGTATGACTTCTTTGATCCCAGAGGGCTTAAAAGCAGTCTAGAGACAAAATGCTTGGAGGGGCTTTTCTTTGCCGGTCAAATCAATGGTACAACCGGTTATGAGGAAGCGGCGGGACAGGGTTTGATTGCCGGTTTCAATGCCGCTCGACGGGCGAAAGACAAGGCATCCTGGTGCCCGGCCAGACATGATGCCTATATCGGCGTGATGATCGATGACTTGGTAACAAGGGGGGTCACGGAACCTTACCGGATGTTTACTTCCAGAGCGGAATACCGTCTCCAGTTAAGGGAAGACAATGCGGATCTCAGGCTGACCGCGATGGGTCATGATCTGGAGCTCGTTGATGATCTGCGCATGCGGGTATTTGAAAAAAAGAGCGCATCCATTGACGCTGAAAAGGCGCGATTGGAATGCACCTGGGTGACGCCGAAAAAAGTAGACCGTGACCGGGCATTGGAGATTTTGGGTCAGCCATTGATGCGAGAGACCAGCCTGATGGACCTGATGCGACGTCCTGACGTGAATTATCGTGATGTGATGCGCCTGTCAGGGATGCCCCCTGTCCTTGAGGATGTGCAATCGATCAGGCAACTGGAAATTCAGGCACGTTACAGTGGTTATATAGACCGCCAGATGGCTGAAATCGAGCGACAGAAGAAAAATGAAAACCAGACGTTGCCGGCCAACCTGGATTATACCTCGGTGCGGGGATTGTCAGTCGAAGCCCGTCAGAGGCTGGCTGAGACAAGACCACAGACAATTGCCCAGGCCGCACGTATACCGGGGGTTACCCCTGCTGCAATTTCGCTCTTGATGGTTCATCTCAAGAAAAATCGCGATGCCGCTTGATAAGGCACACGGTGTAGGGCCGGGTCCATCCAGTCATCCGGCGATTTTTTCGTCTTCAATTTGGCTTATCTGAGCGTTACCAGCTCCTCTGCGGCGGTCGGGTGAATCGCGACGGTATTGTCGAAGTCTTTTTTGGTTGCCCCCATTTTGATGGCCACGGCAAAACCCTGTAACATCTCGTCCGCACTGTCACCGATAAGATGGCAACCGACAATCCTTTCATTGTCTCCGGCTGTGATCAAGGTCATGACGGTGGGGGGTTTGTGTTCACTGACGGCGTAGCGCATATTGGTAAAAGAACTGCGATAGATCTTTATGTGCGGTTGTCCGAAACGCTTGATCGCCTCGTCTTCAGTGAGGCCGATGGTGCCGACAGGAGGATGGCTGAAGACCACCGTGGGAATATTCTCATAGTCCAGTCTCGCGTCTTCTTGCCGGTTAAACAACCTGTCCGACAGCCGTCTCCCTGCGGCGATAGCCACCGGCGTCAAGGGTGCCCGAGGCGTTACATCGCCAATGGCATAGATGCCATTGACGGGGGTGTTTTGAAAGTCGTCTGTCTCAATAAACCCGTTTGTATTTGGCGCGATCCCCGCTTTTTCGAGAGACAGGCCGGCGATATTGGCATGACGTCCAATTGCCCATATGATCGCGTCAAATCCATTTTGTTTGCCCGAGTCAGCCTGAAAACCCAACGAACCGTTTTTCGATTTATATAGTTTTTTCAGGGATATGTTGGTCATGATCTGGACACCATTAGCGGTCATCTGCTGCATAAGGGTCTGATGTATTGACCGATCGAAAGTCCGCAGCAATTTATCTTTTCGAAGTAACATTGAGACCGTGCTACCTAATCCATGCAGGAGGCCGGCAAGTTCTGCTGCAATATATCCGGCGCCGATGATAAGCGGTGCCGTGGGTTGCTTGTCTAGTTCGAAAAACCCGTCACTGCTGATTCCAAGTTGTGCCCCTGGAATATCTGGCACGGTCGGCATGCCGCCCGTTGCAATCAGGATGTGGGGGGCTTGATAGTGCACATTGTTGACTGAGATGGTGGTCGGCGAGACAAATCGCCCGTGTCCTTCGATCAATGTGATGCCGGATTTTTCCAGATTATGGGCATAAATTTGGTTAAGTCGCCGGATGTATTGGTCCCGAGACGCCTTGAGTGTTGGCCAGTGGAACCCGGTTTGTTCGATTTCGAAGCCATAATCAGCAGCGAGTTTCAGGGAGTCTCCGATTTGTGATGCGAGCCACATCACTTTCTTGGGCACACAGCCTACGTTGACACAGGTTCCCCCCAAGCGTCCGGACTCAACCAGCAAGACATCTGCGCCATACTGGGCTGCTCTTCTGGCCGAGGCAATCCCGCCACTCCCCCCCCCAATCACGATAAAATCATATTTTTTCATAAATTCCGGCTGCCTAATGAATGAAATAGATTTACAGACGAATCCTCTACTGGATTTCAGCGGTTTCCCACGTTTTCAGGATATCCAGACTGCACACATCGAATCGGCACTGGATAGTATTCTGAAACAAAACAGGAGACAAATCGAGGCACTGCTAACTGCCGATACAGTGCCCGATTGGTCCAACTTCATTATGCCGATGGAGGAGATAAATGACCGCCTTGAACGAATGTGGGCGGTCGTTTCTCACCTGCACAGCGTGAAGGATAGTGAACAGTTGCGCCAAGTATATCAATTATGCTTGCCGAAGTTGTCCGCTTATGTGACAGAACTGGGACAAAACGAGCGGCTATTTGAAAAAACCAAGGACATTTACCACAGAGATAGGCCGTTCGTTTTGAATCAGGCGCAACGAAAAGCACTGGAGAACAGTTTGCGTGACTTTCACTTGTCCGGCATTGGTTTGGAAGAGGCACAACAAGGCGAATTTAGAAAAATTCGTAGTGAACTGTCACAACTGAGCAATCTGTTCTCGCAAAACCTGCAAGATGCGACCGATGGATGGAAACTGCATATTACCGATCAGGATGATCTCGCTGGACTCCCGGACAGCGTGATTGCGGTTGCAGTTGACGAAGCGCGAAAAGTGGATCAGGACGGATGGGTGTTTACGCTTCAGGCACCTTGTTATGTTCCGTTCATGACGTATGCTGATAGTGCAAAACTACGCAAGAAGATGTATCGGGCCTATGTGACAAGAGCCAGTGATATCGGTCCCAATGGCGGACGATGGGACAATACCGAGATCATGAAGCGGATTTTGAGGTTGCGGACGAAAATGGCCCGAAGCCTGGGTTTTCAGTGTTACGCAGACTATTCCCTGGCGACCAAGATGGCATCGAGTGTTGATGAGGTGGAAAATTTTTTGCAGGGCCTGGCGCGTCAGGCGAAATCGGTTGCCCGAGATGAAAGGGATGAATTGGAAGAGTTTGCATTGGCTGAATTCGGTTGTACTGAACTCAATGCTTGGGACTACGCCTGGTACAGTGAAAAACTAAAACAGAAAAAGTTTGGTTTCTCTGAGGAAGCCCTGCGGCAGTATTTCCCGGTACAGCACGTTCTGTGCGGTCTGTTTGAGATTGCGAATCGATTGTTCGGCATCCGTGTTGAACAAGAACCGATTTCACAGGTTTGGCACCAAGACGTACGATTCTTTAGGGTGGTCGATCATGATGGGACAACACGAGGCTATTTTTTCGTTGACTTGTTCTCCAGGGAAGCCAAACAGGGCGGTGCCTGGATGACGGATGCTGTCGGACGGCGTCGATTACAGTCGGGAATACAATTGCCGATTTCGTTTTTGACGTGCAATTTTTCCAAACCGGTTGGTGACGGTCCTGTCCTGTTGACCCATGAAGAAGTGATCACACTGTTCCACGAATTTGGGCATGGATTACATCACCTGCTGTCCAGGATTGATATTGCCGACGTGGCAGGAATCAATGGTGTCCCATGGGATGCGGTGGAACTGCCGAGTCAACTGTTGGAGAACTGGTGTTGGGAGCGGGATGCGCTGCATTTTCTGGCCGAACATGTGGAGACCGGAGACCGGATTCCAGATGAACTGATCGAAAAAATGAACCGTAGCAAAAATTTTCAATCAGCAATGGGGATGTTACGTCAAATTGAACTGAGCCTGTTTGACCTGAGAATCCATGCGCACACTGACGGATGTGATATACAGCAAGTTGCCGAGACCGTAAGAAGAGAGATCGCAGTGACAAGACGCCCGGCGTTTGATCGCTATCAACATGGCTTTAGTCATATATTCACTTCCGGTTATGCCGCCGGATACTATAGTTATCAATGGGCTGAGGTTCTGTCGGCAGATGCCTACAGTCTTTTCGAAGAAAAGGGGGTTTTTGATCGAGAAACCGGGCAACGGTTTCTCGAAACCATTCTTGAGAAGGGTGGGAGTGAGGACCCGATGGACCTGTTTAAACTGTTTCGTGGCAGGGAACCGACTATCGAGGCCTTGCTTCGCCATTCGGGAATAAAATCAAACCACGGACCCGCCAAGCAGGGATGACAGATGTATTTGGATTTTGTGGTCAGTATAGGTAGAATGCTGTCTGGGGATGGTAAAGGGAACAGTCAGCGGCATGGCCTGAAAACAGCTGTTTCAGAATTGGACACGGCCGGTGAAATCGAGGGTCGGGTCAACGCACTTATTAAAATCAATGAGTGGCGCAGGAAATGTACGGTGTACAGCATGCCTGACCCTCATGCGGATGCCTTGACGAGGAGTACAGCGTATATTGGGAATTTGATGCAAACCGGAGTTTGGGCGACAAAAACCGGTTTCACATGGCCCGCTTAATTTATAACGTGGAGAGAAGCAAGTGGAAACAAAAGCAGCAGTAGCCTATCAGGCAGGCCAGCCTTTGGAGATTGAAACCGTTCAGCTAGATGGGCCCAAAGAAGGCGAGGTGCTCGTGGAAATCAAGGCGACGGGGATCTGTCATACCGATGAATTTACCCGATCAGGGGCTGACCCAGAAGGTATTTTCCCGGCGATATTGGGGCACGAAGGAGCCGGTATTGTGGTCGATGTGGGGCCGGGGGTGACGAGTGTGAAAAAAAATGACCATGTCATTCCGCTGTATACGCCAGAATGCCGCCAATGTGAGTACTGTACGAGCGGGAAAACCAATTTGTGCCAGGCGATTCGAATGACCCAAGGCCAGGGGCTCATGCCCGATGGGACAAGCCGTTTTTCGGTCGGTGGGGAAAAGGTATATCACTACATGGGAACGTCGACTTTTTCCAATTACACGGTGTTGCCGGAGATCGCCGTGGCAAAGATCAGGGAAGATGCCCCATTTGACAAGGTTTGTTACATCGGCTGCGGTGTCACGACGGGGATTGGGGCGGTCATTAATACGGCAAAGGTGCGCCCTGGGGACAATGTCGTGGTTTTTGGACTTGGCGGTATCGGGTTGAATGTCATTCAGGGTGCTCGATTGGCGGGTGCGGATATGATTGTCGGTGTGGATATCAATCCCGCGCGAAAAGATCTAGCGCAGAAATTCGGCATGACCCACTTTGTGTGTCCGAATGAGGTCGAGGATGATTTGGTTGCCTATCTGGTGGATTTGACCGGTGGGGGGGCGGATTTTAGTTTTGAGTGTGTCGGGAACACGGATTTAATGCGCCAGGCCCTTGAATGTTGTCACAAGGGTTGGGGGGAAAGCGTGATTATCGGTGTTGCGGGTGCCGGACAGGAAATCAGTACTCGCCCGTTTCAGTTGGTCACAGGCAGGGTATGGCGGGGGACGGCGTTTGGCGGTGCTCGTGGTCGTACCGATGTGCCGAAAATCGTCGATTGGTACATGGACGGAAAAATCGATATAGACAACCTGATCACTCATACGATGCCATTGAAAGAGATTAACAAGGCATTTGACTTGATGCATGCCGGGGAGTCGATTCGAAGCGTGGTGCTTTTTGACAATTAGTATCCTGTGAGATTGATGTGGAGACGATCAGTGAACAACGCTGTTTCGGGGGTACCCAGGGGGTATACCGGCATCAATCGCATGAGACAGGAACGCCTATGCGGTTTTCTGTTTACAGGCCCCCATCCTCCGGGAAGAGGCCTGTATTGTGGTATTTGTCGGGGCTGACCTGCACCGAGGAAAACTTCACGATCAAAGCGGGTGCACAGCGATATGCAGCCGACAAAGGTCTCATGCTTGTGGTACCCGACACAAGCCCCAGGCAAGCGGGTATCGAGGGTGAAGATGATGATTATGATCTTGGTTCCGGTGCCGGTTTCTATCTGGATGCAACCCAGCCTCCATGGGATCGACACTATCGTATGTACAGTTATCTTACCCAAGAACTTCCGGCCGTGTTATTTGATGGTTTCGATGCGGATCCGGAACGGCAGGGTATTTCCGGGCACTCAATGGGGGGCCATGGAGCGCTCACGATCGGGTTGAAAAATCCACAGGTGTATCACTCTATTTCGGCATTTTCTCCGATATGCTCACCCATGCGCTGTCCTTGGGGGCATAAGGCCTTTTCAAGCTATTTGGGAGACGACCAGGATGTCTGGAGGAATTATGATGCGACGGCCCTTATCGAACGGGGCGCCCGCAGCGGGGAGATTCTTGTTGATCAGGGTAAGGAGGATGGTTTCATGGATACACAATTGCGCCCCAATTTACTGAAAGAGATTTGTGAAACGGTCGGCCAACCATTAAATCTGAGATTGCATGCCGGATATGACCATAGCTATTACTTTATTGCTTCATTAATCGGTGATCATATTGATTTTCACGCTGCCCGACTTTGTGATTAGGAGGCATTGGCGACTTCTGTCCACCATTTTTACCCCGTTGATGCTGCCGTGTGACCGCCAGGGGTGTGAGACTCTTGGCGGATGTGAAGGATTGCGCAACCTGGTGGTCGTTGCTGTTTAAGGTGGATAGGGTTCACGGGTCAGGCAATAGGTTCGTGAGGAGCTCATCCAGAAACAGATAGCCTCGCTCTGAACATTTGATGTTGCCTTGATCTATCTCCAGAAAACCGCTTGTCTTCATTGGAGTCAAATACCGGATCAACTCGGTTTGCGTCAAGCCCGTTCTGTGAGTGGCCTGCGAAAGATCAAATCCATCAGTGAGTCGAAGGGCGTTCATCAGGAATTCAAAACCGATCTCTGACAAGGGAACCGTCTTGCGGTTGCTGTATGATTTTCCGTTTAAGACTGAATCGAGATAGGTGCGAGGATGTTTCTGTTTCCAGCTTCGTATGATGCCCGCTTGACAGGACAGTTTGGAATGCGCACCGGCCCCGATACCCAAGTAGTCACCAAACCGCCAGTAGTTGAGATTGTGACGACACTGGTATTGATCAAGCGCATAAGCGGAAACCTCGTATCGATAATAGCCGAACGACGAGGTCAATTGGGTCAGCCTGTGTTCTATCCCGAGCCAAAGGTCCATGTCCGGGAGTGACGGAGGGTATCGGTGAAACCAGGTGTTGGGCTCAATGGTCAATTGATACAATGAAAGATGTGTCGGTGCAATATCGATGGCTTTTTGGCAGTCACTGAGTGCCATTTCCGCATCTTGTCCGGGCAGCCCATACATAAGATCAATATTGATATTGGAGAATCCGGCTCGTTTTGCGGTCTGGACTGCATGATAGATACTGTCGGTATCATGGATGCGTCCTAAAACGGCAAGATGATCGTTATTGAAACTCTGGGCCCCCAGGGAAAGCCGATTAATGCCGGCTTCCAGATAGTCGTCGAATGCATCGTGCTCTATTGTCCCGGGATTTGCCTCTAAAGTGATTTCGATATCGTTTGAAAAGGCCATGTGTGCCCTGATTTTTTTCAGTAGCTGCCCCAGGCTTTTGCCTGAAAACAGACTCGGAGTTCCGCCCCCCATATAAATCGACACCAATTCCCTTTGTGTGCTCATGGTGACCAGATCATTGGCCAGATCCTGGAGTAGCCCTTCAATATAAGACGATGCGTCAAGCTCTCCCTTGAGTGTGTGGGAATTGAAATCACAGTAGGGACACTTTCGTATGCACCAGGGAAAGTGAATATAAAGAGACAGCGGCGGGAGACTAGGGGTGCACCACATTGACGGGTTGGTTTTGCTTCCAGGCTTGCAGGTTGTTTGCCAACTGTGCCACCAGTCTTTGCCTCGATTCCCTGCTGGCCCAGGCATTATGCGGCGTGACAATGAGGTTTGGCAGGGAACTGCCGGTTAGCATATGGTTGTCAGGAGGAGGTTCGATATCCAGAACATCAATCCCTGCTCCTGCGATCTGGTGGGTCTTCAGCGCATGGATCAAGGCATTGGAATCAACGATTGCACCACGCGCCGAATTGATCAAAATAGCGCTCCTTTTCATTAAATTGAATTGCTCGGTGCTGATCAGGTTTCGGGTTTCAGCGGTGAGTGGACAGTGTAGCGATAGGATATCGATTTCAGGGAGCAACAACTCCAACGGAAGCCGGTCTTGGGTCGGGTTCCCCCCGGGTCGTTGACACAACAGGACCGTCATGCCAAAGGCCTTGGCGATCTTGGCCACCTCCCGACCCAGAACGCCATAACCGACAATGCCCAGTGTCTTGCCTGAGAGCTCGCTAATCGGGTAATCAAGCAGGCAGAATACCTTGCTTTCCTGCCACTTTCCAGCAACGACCAAGCGATGATACTGGATCATGTTGGTCATTAAATTCAGTATCAGAGCGAATACGTGTTGGGCGACCGCAGGGGTTGAGTACTGCCGGGCATTGCAAACAACGATATTGCGCTGCTTGCAGGCATGTATATCGACATTGTCGATCCCGGTGGCCGCGACCAAAATCAATTGCAAATTTTTCGATTGAACAATCGACTCCTTTTGCAGACGGACCTTATTGGTGATCACGATGTCGGCGTCAGAAATTCTCTCCAAAATCTGATGTGTTTCGGTACTGTTATAGGCCGTCCATTGCATGTTGATATCGTATAGTGGAGTCAAGTCGATATCTCCCCTGTCGAATGAGTCCTTGTCGAGTATTACGCCTTTCATGTCATGTTGCTTGACCCGGATCATTGTCTCGGCCTCGTTGGTCTGCAGCCTGGTTTCTGATATTGCCCTCTGACGGCCACATCCCTTGTTTGCGTTGTTTCACTGTCATTTGAATTTTGCGGCCCCCTGTCCTTGTGACTGGATGGATACGCCGTTGCTGTTGTTTGACAAGGTGGTGCCGTCCACCGCATGCACTGTCAGCTATCGCCTGATGCGCTTGAAACGATTGAACGGATAATATACCCGAAACCGCGCACGAATGTCGTGGATGGTGTATGGTTCTATGGCGTGGTTCAGTGAGACATATTTTGTCCAACCAAGAAGGAATAATACAGCAGACAACAAGCAGGCAATGATGGCAGACAGACCGATCTTGAGCGCTGCTTTTGATCATACCGGCAGTCATATTCAATCGAAACTGGCCGGGTACCAACCGAAAATCATTTCCAGCCTGAGCAGTCGGGTTGCTTCGGTGGCGTTGATTTTGCGGCATTTCGATGGAATACCGAAAATTTTTTTCATCAAGAGGGCGGTTAATGCGCGCGACCCGTGGTCTGGCCAGATTGCCTTTCCAGGAGGCAGCCAGGAACAACAAGACAAAGATATTGTTGCCACTGCCTGTCGTGAAACGATTGAGGAGGTCGGTATGTTGATTAATGAGCAGATGCTCATAGGACGTTTGGATGACTTGCAAGGTAGCAGTCGTGGCAAGCAGGTTGACTTGACCGTCAGTTGTTTTGTTTTTTATCTGGATACGCCACAAAAAACAACACATAACATGGAAGTCGCGGAGAGTTTCTGGGTATCGATCGGTGATTTGGTGGATCCCAGGCGGGCGACGCAGGTTCAGACAGACTATGCTGACAACCCCTATCCCGCGGTTTGCCTGGAGACAGGAAAAGTCCTGTGGGGGCTGACCTATCGGTTTGTCGAGCGGTTCTTGGAGATCGTGTCTTGAAGGAGGGCGATGCCGACCAACTGGATTCGAGGGTCACGATGTAACCTGTCAGGCATCATGAGAGCGGGCTGAACCGGTTGATGTGCAGTCGAAAAGATCGGTTTGACTGAGCTGATGTGCTGCGGCCGCCTTCTTCGTGAGTGCTGCGGAGCAGGGAAAATCGGATCGGGAGGGTGTCCATCCTGACAGTGGTCCGGTCACGCCGCTTTAAATGGAGCGACAGCGAAGAGAATCACCGGGTCATGGGCAGGATGATCCCGATCGATTCCATGCCGTCTTCTTGCGGCTGTCGCATTAAACCGGTTCCCATCTCCCAAGGAGCACGACCATGTGCGATGCCAATGCACCAGCAGGCTCTGTGATTGATGGATGTCGACTACCGTTTGTACCGTCAGCAGCGACTTCGTTGATGCGTATCGTACTGTCCCGGTTTGCTCTTCGACCCGCAAGGTCGATTTCACGATGTGATGCCCTCCCGACCGATCAGGTTTTGACCCTGATGTGGCCGGTATCGGGTGCGGTCATGTTATCGGGTTGCCGAATCGTCTCCGGTTCAATGGCGGGCATGCGAAATCAACAGTCCGATACCGGGTACTGGAGAGCTTGAGCAGAGCATGGTTCGTCGTCTTTGATTATCCATGTTAATAAATCATTTAGAAAATAAATAGAGAATCAACATTAATATAAATTCGGAAAATTTCGCAAAAGTTCCTTATTTTTCAGTAAGTTAAGATGCCAAGACCTGAGAAATCGTCATCGCATTGTCTAAAATAAGACTATATTATCAATAAAATCAACATGTTACCGATATTCAGTCACTGCGTTGACCGCAGAATCCAGTGTTGGTCCGGCGACTGAAAAAAGACAAAAATTCCTTAAAAATCAATGCGATTATGCAAGAAAAATATCTGAAATCAGCTTGACACGACTTTATTTGAAATCTATAGTGGGTAATTGTGGGTAATTGTGGGTAATCGTGGGATTATTAATCGTAAAAAAAGAGCTTTCAGATGATTCGCGGCGCTAATGTACTTAATCTGGATGTCAAAGGTCGAATGGCGATCCCGAGTGTCTATCGACAAGACTTGGTTGAGCGTTGTGAGGGCAAGATGACGGTGACTGTCAATACGACCGGAGAGCATTGTTTATGGCTGTATCCCAGGGACGAATGGATGGAGGTCGAGAAAAAGGTCAAGAAGTTGCCCAGCTTTGACCCGAATCATCTCAAGCTGAATCGTTTCCTCATCGGGTTATCGAATGATGTGGAGATGGATAAAAACGGACGGATCCTTCTCGTTGCGCCATTAAGGGAATTCGCGAAGTTAACCAAGTCAATTTGTTTGGTAGGACAGGGAAACAAGTTTGAAATATGGGATGAAGAGCTTTGGAACATGCGGTGTGAGCAGTGGCTGAAAGAGGGTATGGACCTGAGCAACATATCGGTCGAAATGGAGCAACTTTCACTGTAACGATGAATATGGTGGTCAAACATGTTCCGGTTTTGAAAAAGGAGGTCGTGCGGGCCTTATGCCTCGAGCGCGGCGAATATGTCGTTGACGCAACGTTTGGTCAAGGGGGGCATGCCGAATTAATTTTGGCTCAGCTGTCAAAAACAGCGCATTTTATCGTGATTGACCGTGATCCAGTCGCAATCCGGGTGGCACAACTTAAATTGGGGGGCGACAAGCGGGTGGAGATCATTCATGCGCCGTTTTCCCAACTCGAGCAGATACTGGGTGAACGGGATTTGTTGGGCCGTATCAGTGCGTTGTTGTTTGATTTCGGTGTTTCCTCCCCCCAGTTGGAGGATGCCTCTCGAGGATTTAGTTTTTTACATGATGGTCCATTGGACATGCGCATGAATCCAACCGAGGGTATACCCGCATCAAGGTGGTTGAGAGAAGTTTCCGAGACCGACTTGGCCTCTGTGCTGCGGCATTTTGGCGAAGAACGTTTTGCGAAACGCGTGGCACGCAAAATCAAGAAAACACTGGGGGAGAAGCGTATCGACACGACCGGCGAGCTCGCTGCATTGGTCGAACAGACGATTCCGAAAAGGGAACCCAAAAAGCACCCAGCGACCCGTACTTTTCAGGCAATTCGTATTGCAGTTAACGATGAACTGGTGGAAATCTCATCGGTTTTACCCCAAGCCACCAAGGCACTGGCACCAGGCGGACGGGTGGTGATGATTAGTTTTCACTCACTAGAGGACCGATTAGTGAAACGTTTTTTTAAGGAACAGTCGCGTGGCGACCCTTATCCCCCCGATCTGCCGGTGATCAACGAGATGTTGAGCCCGAAGCTAAAACTGGTTGGAAAGCCGCTGAGGGCTAAAGCGGATGAACTGCATCGTAACAGACGGGCACGAAGTGCCATCATGAGGGTGGCGGAAAAGGTTGCGTAAACTGATGAACAGTTTCTCTGTCGTGACGTTAGGTCTGATATTGATCAGTGCTTGTTTCGTGATTGCGATTCGGCACGAAAATCGGCTGGTGTTTTCTGATTTGCAAAAAATTGAACAGGACAGGAAAAAATTGCAGGTCGAGTGGGGGAGACTGATGTTGGAAAAAGCAACCTGGTCGACTCAGCACAACATTGCAGATGATGCCAGAAAGCGATTGAAGATGTCGCCACCGACGGCAGAAAATATCGTTACCTTGCAGCGGAGAACGGACTCGTGAATAACACCTGGGGGACATTGGACGGTAAGTCGCAAAACGGGGACCTTGAACTAGGGCGGGTTTTGATATGGCGTAAACGGTGTGTATTGATATTGATGCTGGCGTTGGTCTGTGTTTTGGGATTGCGGGTTGCGCAATTACAGACACAGGCATACGCGCATTTGCATGTCCAAGGAGACAAGCGGTACTTGCGTGAAGTCAGAATCAATCCAGAAAGGGGGGCGATTCTGGACAGAAATCGACAGATTCTGACCGTCAGCACACCGGTTGAATCAGTTGTTGCCGATCCCAGGGTATTTTGCGTTGATTCAGCAAGATGGGACCAGATTGCCACCATTGTAGGGACGACGCTCGACAAGATAACACACCACTGTGACAGGTTTTCCGAAGCCGATTTTATGTATATCCAGCGTCGGTTACCGCCGTCAGTATCGTCTCAAGTCAAGGCAATGCAGTTGCCGGGGATCGAACTTAGAACGGAATACAAACGCTATTATCCAAGTGGACCGACAAGTGCCCATCTTGTCGGTTTTACTGATATCGATGATCGCGGCCAAGAAGGATTGGAAAAACAATTTGATCTTCAGCTAAGAGGGAAAGAAGGCCGCAAACGGGTATTGAAAGCGTTAGATGGTCACTTCGTTGAGAGTGTCGAGAGTATCCAGCAAGTGCAACACGGAGAAGACCTGGTGATCAGTATTGATGCGCGCATACAGTCCCTTGGGAGTGGTTATCTGGAAGCGGCTGTCAAACGGTTCGGAGCGTCTGGTGGCAGTGTCGTCGTGCTGGCGGTGCCAAGTGGTGAAATTTTGGCCATGGTCAATTCACCACAATTTAATCCGAATGATCGACGGACGATCAAACAGGGGGAATTTAGGAATCGTGCCGTAACAGACGCCTTGGAACCCGGGTCGACTGTGAAACCCTTCACCGTGGCGATGGCATTGGAAAGTGGCAAGGTTGGTCCGGACAGCCTAGTGGATACCCACCCGGGAAAGCTTCGGATAGGTGCCCACACGATTAGTGATGTGCATGATTACGGTGAGGTCTCTGTATCGGATGTCGTTGTACGTTCAAGTAACATCGGCGTTGTGAAGTTGGCACTTGCTTTCCCGTTTGATCGTATCTATGACACTTTTCGCAAGATTGGTTTCGGTGAGATATCCGGTGGTTTGCTTGGCGAAACACCGGGGATGCTGGAAAAAAAGACCCGGGAAATAGAGCATGCGACCTTTGCCTATGGATACGGATTGTCAGTCACTCCGTTACAGCTGGCCAGAGCGTACACTGTGTTTGCAACCGACGGTGTTTTGTTGCCCCTGACATTGGAAAAAAGGGAACCCGGTTACGTTGCATCGGGCAAAAGAGTTTTTAGTCCGCAAACCACAGCACGTGTTCGGGCGATGCTGGAGCAGGTTGTCAGTTCAAGGGGGACCGCCCGGAAAGCACAGGTTCCGCGCTATCGAGTGGGTGGCAAAACGGGGACGACACACAAGCTGATAGACGGGAATTACGTTAACAAGCGTTATATCTCACTATTTGCCGGGATTGCACCGATGAGCGACCCCCGGTTCGTCATGGTGGTGTCGATTGATGACCCCCAGGCGAATTCTCTTTATTACGGTGGCGATGTCGCTGCACCCGTATTTTCAAATCTCATGGAAGACATATTGAGACTGTACAATGCCAAACCCGACGGGCTGTCCAAAGCAGGGATAGCCGCTCGGTCGGAAAACGGGAAGCGCGCATGAACAAGTTGGATCATGTCTGTTCAGGCGCAGTGCAGCCCGCCTTGCCTGCGTGCCGCTTGGGAGACCTGTTTGATGATGTTGCAGATACCAGGGAGTATCGAAACCGACGTGTCGGATCGTTACGGCTAGACAGTCGGCAGGTGGAGCCAGGCAGTTTGTTTTTCGCGATCCCGGGGGAAACCGGTGATGGCAGAAACCACATTACTGAGGCCCTGGAACGGGGGGCCTCGGCGGTATCGTATGAGAAACGCCAGGCGGGGTTGCCTGACCTGGATAAAGGGGCCGTGCCATTTATCGCGGTGGATGATCTGCGTTCGAAAATCAGTGTGATCGCGGCACGGTATTACGGACATCCTTCCCGTCATCTTGATCTGGTTGGCGTGACTGGAACAAACGGCAAGACAACATTTACTTTCTTGCTCGCGCAAGCCTTCGAATTACTGGGACGAAAATGTGGCGTAATGGGCACAATCGGGAACGGTTATGTCAATGCAATTCACAAGTCACTGCTAACGACCGGTAATGCCATAGAAGTACAAAAGCAGCTTGCGATGTTCCTGGATGACAAAGCACAGGTAGTCTGTATGGAGGTTTCTTCGCATGCTTTGGCGCAAGACCGAGTGAGCGGGGTCGATTTCGATATCGCTGTTTTTACCAATTTGAGCCAGGATCATCTGGATTATCACGGTACGCACAGTCGGTATGCGGCGGCAAAGAAGAAACTGTTCATGTCCGGTGACCTCGACTTGATTGTGGTTAACCATGATGATGCATTGGGCAGAGACATTCTCCGTGCCCACAGTGCGCACAGGAGTATCACCTATGGGTTGGAAGGCGGGCAGGTTGTTCCATCAAATCTGCTTGTTGATGTCGATGGGATCCACTTCGATATCCACTGGGCTGATCAGACCCTGCATTTTTTTTCCCCACTCCTGGGCAAGATAAATGTACCGAACCTGCTGGCTGTCATTGCCTGCTTGCTGGGTTGTGGCACCACGATCGATGAGATACAGAACATTTTGCCTCATCTGTCTCCTCCCCCTGGACGCATGGAACTGTTCGGCACAACAACGGCAGCACCCAAAGTGGTTGTCGATTATTCTCATACGCCGGATTCGTTGCAAAAGGCCCTGATGTCCCTGAGGCCGCTAACCCAAGGTCGGATTACGGTGGTATTTGGATGTGGCGGGGAGCGTGATACGACCAAGCGGGCCCAGATGGGCCATATCGCAGAGCAATATGCGGATCGGATTATCCTGACCGACGATAACCCGAGAACCGAATCATCAAAAGAGATTATTCGCCAAATCAGGTTCGGAATAGACGGTGCGGTGGATATCATTCCTGATCGCAGACAGGCGATTGGGGAAGCGATCTGTCGTTCTCGATCTGAAGATGTTGTCTTGGTCGCAGGCAAGGGGCACGAAGAGACCCAGATAACCTGCGACGGCGTGATTCCGTTCAGTGACAGGGCGGTAGTGAACGAATGGCTGGGGATGTCATCATGATGCGGTTATCCCAGGCCGCTTCGGTGACAAACGGTCAATTATCGGGAAAAGATCAGGTCTTTACCGGTGTCAATGTTGATTCGAGGAAGATGGGTTTTGGCGATTTGTTCGTTGCCATTCCGGGTGATCGATACGATGGACACGATTATGTGGGCAGTGCGGACAGGCAAGGGGCCGCAGGTGCCATGGTCGCGTCTTTGCAGCCTGACAACGTCTCTCAAATTGTGGTCGAAAACACCACTGAAGCGTTGGGAACGCTTTCTGCCCACTGGCGTTCCCGTTTTGATATTCCCATTATTGCAGTGACCGGAAGCACCGGAAAAACAACCGTGACGACCATGATTGCATCAATATTGCGTCAGCTGGGCAATTGCCTGTCACCCAGGGGAAGTTTCAACAATCAATGGGGGGTTCCGTTAACGATGCTTGGATTGAAACCGAATCACCGCTACGCAGTCCTTGAAATGGGTATGAATCATCCCGGTGAACTGGATTACCTGACATCGCTTGCCTCGCCTGATATCGCCTTGATTACCAATGTGTCTCCCGCGCATCTTGAAGGGTTGGGCAATGTCCGAAATATTGCGGCGGCCAAAGCCGAAATTTTCAATGGACTGCGCAAAGAGGGGGTGGCCATCCTCAATATCAATGATCCCTTTTATTCCTATTGGCATGAGCGACTTGGCGGTGTTGCCGAGCTGACATTCGGATTTTCCAAAGAGGCTTCGGTTCGTGTTCAAGGTCTGAAAACCGAGGTTTTCGGTTCTCAATTCGAACTCTTTGTCGATCACAGGACAATGCTTGTCAAGCTGCCGTTAGCAGGCAAACACAATGTGATGAATGCCGCAGCGGCGGCGGCAGCGGGGATTGCGGCGGGAGCATCATTGCAGCAAATTAAGAACGGCCTAGAGGCAACACAGGTAATAAAGGGTCGACTTAGTCCCAAGCTGGGATGGAATGGCTCGCTGGTGATTGACGATACTTACAATGCCAACCCGGCGTCAGTGAATGCGGCGATCGAGGTGCTCGCAAGCAGTACGAAACGTACCGTGCTGGTTTTGGGAGCGATGGCAGAACTTGGTCCGAATGCCGAGGAATTCCATCGACAGGTTGGGAAGAAAGCCCGGCAGTCAGACATTGACTGGCTGTATTGTCTGGATTCCACGGCCCATGATTACGTCAAGGGATACTGCGAGGGCTATGGCCGAGCGGCGAAAGTGTTTACACAGCTTGACCCGCTGGTTGCTTCTTTGAAATCACATCTGAATGACAATACGCTCGTGATGGTCAAGGGATCGAGATCGGCGGGCATGGAACGGGTCGTCAAGCAAATTGTCCTTGATGAGGAAGAAAAGGTGATCAGACGATGCTGACCTGGCTGTTCGAAATCCTCTCACAGGAACATAGTGCGTTCAATGTCTTTCGCTATTTGACATTCCGTGGAATATGCGGAGTGCTGACTGCGATCAGTATTTTTTTTGTGTTCGGTCCCAAAGTGATCAGAAAGTTGAGTGACTACCAGATTGGACAAACGGTCCGTGATGATGGCCCGCCCACTCATTTTGACAAAGTCGGCACACCGACGATGGGTGGACTGTTGATACTGATCTCCGTGGTTGTTTCAACGCTGTTGTGGGCCGACCTCAATAATCGATTTGTATGGGTCATTTTATTTACAACGATGACCTTTGGTGTGATTGGCTGGGTAGATGATTACAGGAAGCTGATCGACAGCAACCCGAAGGGAATGGGGGCCAAAAATAAATTTCTCTGTCAGAGTCTGGTTGGTGCCGTTGCCGCCCTGTTTTTGTATTTCACCGCACAGTCGCCGGCAGAAACAGCACTGTTGGTTCCATTATTTAAGGAAGTCACGTTGCCGTTGGGTTGGGGCTTTGTCATTTTGACTTACTTGTTTGTCGTTGGATTTAGCAACGCAGTGAATTTGACAGATGGTCTTGATGGACTGGCCATTATGCCGACAGTGATGGTTGCCGGCGCTTTGGGCATATTTGCCTATGCAACGGGCAATTCAATTTATTCGAGTTATCTGGGTATTCCCTACATATCCGGTGTGGGCGAGGTTTTGATCTTTTGTGCTGCCCTGGTTGGTGCCGGACTGGGATTCCTCTGGTTCAACGCGTATCCCGCACAAGTTTTTATGGGGGATATCGGTGCGTTATCTTTGGGTGCAGCACTGGGTATTGTCGCCGTGATCGTCAGACAGGAGATTGTGCTTATCGTCATGGGCGGGGTTTTTGTCATGGAAACCGTGTCAGTGATTTTACAGGTTGCTTCGTATAAATTGATTGGTCGCCGGATTTTTCGCATGGCACCCCTGCACCATCATTTTGAACTGAAAGGCTGGCCCGAGCCAAGAGTGATTGTGCGGTTCTGGATTATCAGCCTGATTCTGGTACTGGTGGGGTTGGCGACCCTGAAAGTGAGATGATCGGTGAAAGCGTGCTAAACATCATGTCCAGTAGGAGCGATCGGCGAAATCTGGTTGTCGGCCTGGGCATGACCGGTCTCTCCGTGGTTCGTTATCTCATTGCAACGGGCGAGCAGGTCGTGGTATCGGATTCCAGGGACCTGCCACCTTTTCTCAAAGAAGTGCGGGAGCACTATCCCGAGGTGCGGATTATCACAGGCAGGATACCGTATGCGGAGTTTGCAGATTATGATCAAGTCATAGTCAGTCCAGGCATTAACGTCAAAAGCGAAGTGCCTTTGATCGGTGACATCGAACTGTTTGCCAGAGAAGTCCGAGCCCCTGTAATTGCCATCACTGGTTCTAATGGAAAATCAACGGTGACAATGCTGGTCACCGAGATGTTGAAAGCAGCAGGACTGAGGATCAAAACCGGCGGCAATATTGGGACGCCCGCACTCGAGTTGCTGGACGGTCAGGTACCTGACTTTTATGTCCTGGAACTTTCCAGTTTTCAACTTGAATCGACGTATAGCCTGGAAGCGCGCGTCGCGGTGGTGCTGAATATCAGCGAGGATCATATGGATCGCTATGCAAGCATCGAGTGCTATACACAGGCCAAGTACCGCATTTTCAATAACGCCCGTTCGGTGGTCTTGAATCGGGACCAGAAGGCCAAGGGCGGGATCGAAATCGCCTCGCCGGGATACGATAGCGCAACTTTTGGATTGGATGTTCCTGAAACAATCAATGATTTTGGGATCAGCAAGTCAGGCAAAAGAGTGTATTTTAGTCAGGGAAGCGACGATCTGGGCGACGTGCAAGCAATGAAGTTGCAAGGTGAGCAGAACAGGGCGAATGTGCTTGCGGCCATGGCACTGGTGCAAAGCGCTGGCGTCCCGTTATCCGATCGCGTGATTGCGGCAGCGTTGGAATACCCCGGATTGCCTCATCGATGCGAATTCGTGGGCAAACACAATGGCGTAAAGTGGATCAATGACTCCAAGGGGACGAACGTCGGGGCCACTTCGGCAGCCATCAGGGGCCTTGAGGGAAAGATGATCCTGTTGGCAGGTGGCCAGAGCAAGGGAGCTGACTTTACCCCCCTGACCGCGGTGATGAGAAATAAAGTGGTTCATGCCATTTTGTTTGGCGAGGATGCGAACCGGATTGGGCAGGCCGTTAGAGGTGCCTGTCCCATACACCGGGTTGACACGCTCAAGGCCGCTGTATTGCTGGCAAAAAAATTGTCTTCAAAAGGCCAATCAGTACTGTTTTCTCCTGCCTGCGCCAGTTTTGACATGTTCCAAAATTACCAGCATCGAGGTGAACGATTCAAGGCACTGGTGAAGGAGTGGGTCGATGGATAAAGGGATGCAGATACCTCGAAAAAGTCAAATCGCTTCCCGGGACCAATGGCTTGTCGGGGTGGTGGTGAGCCTGCTTTCCTTGGGAGCAGTGATGGTGTATTCCTCGACGATTGCAGGAAACCAGCATACCCTGGACATGCATTCAGTGCTGCCATTCAAGCATTTCATCTTTATTGCGCTGGGTTCGGTCCTGTTGATCATCATTGCCCAGATGAAGATCGACTGGCTGCAGATGTCCGCTAGGGCCATGCTGTTGATCAGCGTATTGCTGCTTGTGCTGCTGTTGATACCGGGAGTCGGGGTAGAGATAAACGGCAGTCTGCGCTGGCTTGGCACCGGGATGATGCGGTTTCAACCCTCGGAGTTCGTCAAGTTGGGCATCCTGATCTATTTTGCCGATTATCTTGCCCGAAACCGGAATAATCTGTATCTCTTCAAGGTGGGGATACTGAACATTGGTCTGGTCATTGGCCTGGTCGGTCTGTTGCTGCTGATGCAGCCCGATTTCGGGACAACCGTGGTGGTCGGGACAACCGTGGCCGGAATGATGTTTCTGGCAGGTGTTCGTCTCGGTCATTTTGTGACCATCATCAGTATAGCGGTAGCGCTGATGATGCTGATCGTGTGGATGGAACCCTATCGAGTGGAGCGGCTGATCAGTTATCGTGACCCATGGGCAGATCCGTTTGATTCCGGTTTTCAATTAGTACAGGCATTGATTGCAATCGGGCGGGGAGAATGGATCGGTGTCGGCTTGGGGAACAGTATTCAAAAACTGTTTTATCTGCCACATGCTGAAAATGACTTTCTCATCGCGATTATCGGAGAGGAATTGGGGGCGGTCGGGATTCTGGCGGTTCTTGCCTTGTTTTCCATATTGCTATTTCGTTCATTCGTCATTGCAGACAAAGCGTTTTTGCGTGGCGATTGTTTTGCCGGCTTCCTTGCCCAGGGGATCGGCCTTCTCATCACCTTTCAGGCCGGTATTCATGTCGGCGTGAATACCGGCCTGTTACCGACCAAAGGATTGACTTTGCCACTTATGAGTTATGGCGGCAGTAGCATGCTGAGCACCATGCTGGCTGTTGGGATACTGTTGGCGATTGACTGTCAAAACCGTTCTCATCGGAGAAGGTTGTCATGAGTAGCATACTGATTATGGCCGGTGGGACGGGCGGTCACATCATGCCTGCATTGGCCGTGGCCCGGGAGTTGCTCAACAGAGGGGTCAAAATCAGCTGGATTGGAGCGAACCGGGGACTGGAAGCGACGATTGTTCCACAGGCAGATATAGAACTCGATGTGATCAACGTCAAAGGGATGCGGCAAAGTGGGCTGGTACGCAAGCTCTCGATGACCGTCATGCTGGTCTATGCACTCCAGCAGTGTTTTTCTATTTTCAGGAAAAGGCAACCGGGCGTTGTGCTGGGTATGGGTGGGTTTGTATCGGGCCCCGGTGGTTTGGTGGCTGCGATGTTGAAAGTGCCCTTGATTGTGCACGAACAAAATACCGTGGCGGGGTTGACGAATCGGTGGCTCTCGCGGTTCAGCTACCGTGTGTTGACAGGCTTTCCAGAAGCGGAAGGGATCAAGAAATTCAATTGTGTCGGCAATCCGGTTAGAAACGAGATCCGCATGGTCCCTGCACCGGGGATCCGGCTGGGCAATAGAACCGGCCCATTAAGAGTGCTGGTGATGGGAGGCAGTCAAGGGGCCCAAGTGTTCAATCGGTACATGGCGCAGCAGTTACAACAATGCGCCGTGTCATTGAAGGTCCGCCATCAATGCGGACGGGGAAACCGGGAACCGGTGGAATCAACGTATCGGAAAACAAAACTGGACTGGGAAGTGCAGACGTTTGTGCATGATATGGCATCGGCCTATGAATGGTCTGATGTGGTGATATGTCGATCTGGTGCGATGACGGTTTCTGAAATCTGTGCCGCCGGTGCGGTCGGTATTTTCGTGCCTTATCCCCATGCGGTTGATGATCATCAAACAAAAAATGCGAATTATCTGGTCAGCCAGAACGCCGCTTATATGGTCCCTGAAACCGAGTTTGTTACCGGTCAATGGACGGCGCTTTTAGTGCAATCGGCCGCAAATCGTGCGCAGTTGGCAGAACTGGGTGACCGCGCGCTGAAACTGGCGAAGAGCAATGCAACAACGCAGGTCGTTGATTACTGCTTGGAGGCGTTGCATGCGTGAATTTGTCAAACATGTTCATTTCGTCGGTATTGGCGGTATCGGCATGAGTGGTATTGCAGAAGTGCTACTTGATCTGGGTTTCAAGGTGTCAGGCTCTGATATGAACGGCAGCAGCCAGCTGGAACATTTGAGAAAAGCGGGTGCAATTGTTACGGTCGGACATGCCGCTGACAATAGCTGTGGTGCCGATGTCGTTGTCGTGTCGAGTGCGGTGAGCAAGGACAATGTCGAGCTAAAGGCTGCCGAGGAAAATAAAATCCCAGTGGTTCCCCGGGCAGAAATGCTCGGAGAACTGATGCGCTTTAGGAAAGGTATCGCAGTCGCGGGTACGCATGGCAAAACAACCACCACCAGTCTGGTCGCTTCGGTGTTGGTGTCAGCCGGGATGGACCCGACTTTTGTTGTTGGCGGTGTGGTTAACAGCGTCAACACCAATGCGCGACTAGGCAAGGGGGAATACATGGTGGTTGAAGCGGATGAAAGTGATGCTTCGTTCTTCCATCTTCAACCACAGATGGCAGTGATTACGAACATAGATCGTGATCATATGGAGACTTATGGGGGGGACTTCAACAAGCTCCAAGAAGCGTATATCGATTTTCTCCATAATCTGCCGTTTTACGGTTTATGTGTGCTTTGTTTCGATGATCCCGTGGTCCGCGGCATTGTGTCCCGTATCCGCAAGCCCCTGATCAGTTATGGATTTGTCGAAGGGGTCGATTTTAGGGCGATCGGGCTGCGACAAAAGGGAACAGACAGTTTCTTTCAGGTTGAACACAACGGGGCGAGCTTGGGGGAGTTTCAGCTTTCGATGCCCGGCAAGCACAATGTGCTCAATGCACTGGCTGCGATCGCGATTGGCTATAAGCTGGCGCTGCCGCAAGACACCATCCGTCGGGCCCTAACCGAATTCGAGGGCATCGGTCGTCGATTCGAATTACTGGGTACCGTGTCCATCAATTCGGGTTGTGTCGATTTGGTGGATGATTATGCGCACCATCCCCGAGAATTGGCGGCCACCCTTGAGGCAAGCGATCAGTGTTGGCCCGACCGACGGATCGTCGTGGTATTCCAGCCGCATCGCTATAGTCGGACTCGAGACCTGTTCGAGGAGTTCGCGCAGCTGCTTTCGGAAGTGAAACACCTGGTGGTCACTGAAATTTATCCGGCTGGTGAAGCACGGATAGACGAAGCCGACGGACGTGCTTTGTGCCAGGCAATACGAAAGCACGGCAAGGCCCCGATTTTCGCCGACAGTTTGCCTCGTTTACGTGAACTGCTTCCGGATATATTGAGAGACGGGGATGTGTTACTCACATTGGGTGCGGGTGATATCGGCCGTTTTTCTCAGTCATTGTTACAGCATGGGCTGTTAAAGATCGAAGATGGAACAAAAGCGCCCTGCAGCGCACCCGATTTCATGCAGGGACTACGTGGAAAACTCCTGACTGATGAGCCAATGGCGCGCCATACCCGGTGGCGTGTTGGTGGCCGCGCCGACTATTTTTATATCCCTGCTGATAAAGAAGACCTGATTCAGTTGTTGCGGCAGTTGCCTGAATCGATCAGGCCTTATTGGATCGGCTTGGGTAGTAATTTGCTTGTCAGGGACGGTGGTGTAGAGGGTTTGGTTGTGCGAACGGCCAAAGGATTATCCCGACTTCGCGCTCTTGCCGCAGGTCGACTGTATGTTGAGGCCGGAGTCTCTTGTGCCAAGGTGGCGAGAGTCGCTGTGAAACACCAGCTTACCGGGGTGGAGTTTCTGTCGGGGGTGCCGGGTTCTTTTGGGGGTGCGATGGCGATGAATGCCGGGGCCTTCGGAGGAGAAATTTGGGACTGGATAGAGCAGGTGGAGTGTGTTGACAGAATGGGAAATTGCCGGTCTTTCGATGCCGGGGAAATTGTGTACGGATATCGTGAGGTAAGGCTACCCGAGGGATACTGGATTTTAAGTGGAACATTGAAACTCGACCCGGCGGAATCTGATTCCACAGGGAGGCATCGTATTGCGAGTCTGCTTGAAAGGAGAAATGCCACCCAACCGGTACAAAGTGCAAATGCGGGGTCGGTCTTCAAAAATCCGAGCGGAGATTTTGCCGGCAGGCTCATAGAACAAGCGGGACTGAAGGGCTGCAGAGAGGGTGGCGCCATTATCTCGAGAACGCATGCTAATTTTATTATCAATGAAGGGAAAGCGACATCGAAAGACATCGAGACATTGATTGACCGGGTATGTGTCACGATCCAGAAGAAATTCAATGTCCAGTTGAAAAAGGAAGTTCGAGTGATCGGAAAGCGACTTGACCATGTCTAGTGCCGTGTTAAGGGATTCCTTTGGCCATTGGTTCTTGGACCCGGGAAATCGGCCGAATGGGATAGTCGGTCTGGCTACCGTATTACTGCTGTCGTTGCTGGCCTTGTATGTCGCAGACCGTTTGTATCATCCCGAGAAATTTCAGTTTCAGGAAATTGAAGTGAAAGGCGCGTTACACCATGTTGACAAGCATCAGATAGAAGCGATTGTGGAAAAATATCTGGATGGGAACTATTTTTCTGTCAGCCTGCATCGGTTGGAGCAACAGATTAAAACGCTGCCCTGGGTGTTTTCGGCCTCGTTAAGACGACAGTGGCCGTCGACGCTCATCGTGGAGGTGACTGAAATCCAACCGGTTGCGTTGTGGGGGCACGAGAAGTGGTTACATTATTCAGGCGAATTGGTTGACAGGCAAAGACAGAATACGAGGCTGCCGTTGCCCAAATTGGACGGTCGTCCCACCCGTAAGAGAGAGATTTGGCAGCGCTTTGAAAAATGGTCCAAATTGTTTGCATCAAACGGATTGTCGCTCGATGCACTGAGGCTGGATGACCGGGAGTTGTGGTATCTCGATCTGTCCCGGGGTGTGCTGGCGATGGATGACGGTCAACATGAGCAAAATAAATCTCATTTTGTATCCGTCATCGTTGAAGGACAAGATGCCGAGGACAGGATAAAACGGTTTATCGAAGCGTTGAATCTGGGACTTGACGCGCAATTTTTTGCAATGAAGACAGTTGATCTGCGCTATCCGAATGGGTTCGCGATTGACTGGTACTCTTCTGATCGTTCAGAAGAAAAAAACCTTGGGGCGCAATAAAAGGATGGTCCGCAAGTCAAACAGTGATCTGGTTGTGGGATTGGACATCGGGACGTCGAAGGTTTTGGTCATTGTGGGTGAGATGCATCAAGACGGCAAGATGGAAGTCGTTGGCATCGGACATCATCCGGCGCGCGGCCTCAGGAAAGGGGTGGTTTCAAATATTGAATCAACCGTGCTGTCAATTCAGCGGGCCGTCGAAGAAGCCGAACTGATGGTTGGCTGTCAGATCTATTCGGTCTTTGTCGGGGTGGCAGGCGCGCATATCAACAGTTTCAATTCCCACGGTGTGGTTGGTATCAGGGACCAGGAAGTGGCGCAAAACGATATCGAACGGGTGATCGATGCGGCCAGGGCAATCGCGATCCCCAATGATCAGCGTGTGCTGCATGTCATGCCACAGGATTTCGTGATAGACGGGCAAGGCAGCATCAGAGAACCGATAGGCATGTGCGGTGTGAGGCTGGAAGCGAAAGTTCACCTCATTACCGGTGCAGTGAGTGCCACTCAGAACATTGTCAAATGCATCCGTCAATGTGGATTGCAGGTGGACGACATGATTCTTGAACAGATTGCGTCCAGCGAGGCGGTACTCACTGAAGATGAGAAGGAGCTTGGCGTGTGCATGATTGATATCGGCGGCGGGACGACCGATATCGCTATATTTGTCGAGGGTGCCATTCGTCATACGGCGGTGATTCCTATTGCCGGTGACCAGGTTACCAATGACATCGCCGTTGCATTTCATACACCGACTCAGTCCGCAGAAGATCTCAAGAAAAAACATGGCTGCACATTGGCAAAACTGGTTGATGAGGCGCAAACGATCGAAACACCCAGTATCGGGGGGAGACCGCCCAGACTGTTATCACGCCAGAACCTTGCAGAAATTATTGAACCCAGGATGGAAGAACTGCTGTTGTTGATTCAAAGCGAGGTGCGTCGAAGCGGTTTCGAAGAATTAATTGGCTCAGGGATCGTATTGACCGGTGGGAGTTCCCGTATCGAGGGAATGATGGAATTAACCGAAGAAATTTTTCACTTGCCTGTCAGATTGGGCGTGCCGAATTACCAGGGCAGTCTGAGTGATGTGGTGTGTAATCCGATCTATGCAACGGGAATCGGATTGATTGAGTATGGGTTGGCGAACCGGCTGCAGCTGAAGCGATTTTCGGACCAGCCCAATACCATGAAATCCATGTTTGGCCGGATGAACAGCTGGTTCAAAGGGAGTTTCTAAAGCAATGACAAACGTTGACAAGTTTAAAAAAAGACGTTCCTGGCTTGCGCCAGAGTATTCGTCCCTGTGTCGATCAGGGTTTTCAAGCAATCTTAATTTTATTTTTTTATTTACCCATTGGAGGAAGCAACATGTTTGAGTTGGTAGATGCTGTTAGTCAACAAGCAGTAATCAAAGTGATTGGTGTAGGCGGTGGCGGTGGGAATGCGGTTAATTTCATGCTTGATGAGGATTTTGAAGGTGTTGAGTTCATCAGTGCCAATACGGATGCCCAGATGCTGGGACGATCCAAATGCCTCACACGATTGCAGTTGGGCGAGAACCTGACCCGTGGGTTGGGTGCGGGGGCGGACCGGGAGGTGGGTCGTCAGGCAGCCGAAGAAGACAGTGAGCGGATTGCTGAAGCCATTGAAGGGGCTGACATGGTCTTTATCACCGCAGGAATGGGAGGCGGTACGGGGACGGGTGCTTCGCCTGTTATTGCCAGATTAGCCCGTAAAGCCGGTATCCTGACAGTCGCGGTGGTAACCAAGCCTTTTCCATTCGAGGGAAAGAACCGCACCAGAATCGCAGAGGAGGGGATCGAAGAATTGAAAGCCGAAGTGGACTCGTTGATTACGATTCCGAATGAAAAAGTGCTGGCGGTTTCGGGGCAGGATGCCACGATGGTGGCTGCGTTCAAAAAAGCGAACGAGGTGTTGTTTAATGCGGTACAAGGCATTTCGGAACTGATCATCCGCCCCGGTCTGATCAATGTGGACTTTGCCGACGTAAGAACGGTCATGTCCGAGATGGGAGAGGCGATGATGGGATCAGCAACGACGTGTGGCGAAAACAGGGCAAGCGAGGCGGCGAAAGCAGCCATTTCCAGTCCGCTGCTGGAAGATGCCAATCTGAACGGGGCCAAAGGGCTGTTGGTCAACATTACGGCCGGACCCGATATGGCGATCGGTGAGTTCGAGGCGGTGGGCAATGCGATTGGAGAATACGCGGCGGTGGATGCGAATGTGGTGATTGGGACGGCTTTTGATCCTGCCATGGAAGGAAATCTGAGAGTCACCATGGTGGCCACCGGGTTGGTTAGCAATCAACCAAAAGCACAGGCTGCGCCGAAAGTCTTGGAACATCCCGTTCAAAGTGCGTCGCCGGTATCTGAGTCACAAGATGCCGACAAACTACCGGATAAACGGCAACACAGAACGTATTCGAAACGCGTCGCCAGACATGGCCTGACAACCGTACAGGCTGCCGCAGTCGCAGAAAACTATGAGACAAACTATGAAGAACTCGATATTCCTGCGTTTCTGCGTGCGCAGGCAGATTAATCCAAAACAATTATCTTGTTAAGATAAGAATGTGATGTGGTATTATCTCCCGGATTCCTGCTATGCCCCACTGTGTGTATGACACGCAGTCTCTTTAGTCAGCCAACCGGAAATTTCCGTATGATTACACTGCCATGATCAGACAGCGCACCTTGAAGAATGTCATTCGCGCTACTGGCGTTGGTCTGCATACAGGAGAAAAGGTGTATTTGACGCTACGTCCGGCCCCTGTCGATACCGGCATCATCTTTAAAAGAGTCGAGTTCAATCCCCCTGTTGCCGTTGCGGCGACACCGGAAAATGTGAGTGATACTCGATTATCGACCACACTGGAGAAAGAAGGGGTCAAGATTTCGACCGTTGAGCATTTGATGTCCGCTTTTGCCGGTCTTGGGATCGATAATGTGTATGTGGAACTCAGTGCCCCAGAAGTGCCCATCATGGACGGTAGCGCGGGACCTTTTGTTTTCCTGCTCCAGTCAGCGGGTATTACGGAACAGGTGAGTTTGAAACAGTTTATTCGAATCAAGGAAACTCTGCGGGTGGAAGAGGATGACAAATGGGTCCAGTTTGAGCCATTTAATGGTTTCAAGGTCTCGTTTGCCATTGATTTTGATCATCCTATCATGCAGAACTCTGTCCAGGTCGCGTCGGTTGATTTTTCTTCGACTTCTTTCGTCAAGGAAGTCAGTCGTGCACGGACTTTCGGGTTCATGGACGATTTGGAGACATTACGCAATGCGGGATATGCCCAAGGAGGGAGTTTTGATAATGCGATCGTCATGGATTCCTTTCATATCTTGAATGATGATGGATTGCGGTATGAAGACGAATTTGTCAAGCATAAAGTACTCGATGCGATCGGGGATTTGTATCTTCTTGGCCATCCATTAATTGGCGCCTTCAGTGCCCACAAATCGGGGCATGCACTCAACAATCGATTGCTCCGTAAACTGCTCAAGCAAACTTCCGCCTGGGACCTGGTGACTTTCGAGGACGAAAAGGATGTCCCGATCTATTTTGTGCCGACCGTCTCAACGGTTTGACGGCATTTATCTCTCCGTAAATAAGTCGATCCGGCGTTTTACCAGTCTTCTTAGGGCTTGTCTTAATCCAGCATGTTCTATGCTATCGATGGCTGTTTGCAGTTGCTTCGCGACAGATTCAGGAAACGGAGGAAATGACGGTTTTCGAAGACGACCGACGGGTTTCTCGGCGGCGAGGTGCATTTTTATTTGTATGTCTGTGATGTAAAAGTTTTCCACAGAGAGCTGTTTCTTGAGTGAGGGGACCTGGTGTCGTAGCTGGGTACCCCAAACGGGCGATTCGCAGAAAACGACGAGTTTGCCAGACTGGAACAAAACAGGGAACGAGTGCATGGCGACTTCACCAATATGATGTCGCCAGACGGTATTGAGTCTACGCTGAATCGAAGATTCAACAGGGCAATCTGTTAAGTGAGAGAGCACTTTCGGGGTGAGTTGGGCGATGCTCCGAAGCTCTTTCATTCCGGGATAATTGCCTTATAGTTACAGGGGGACTCTGGCATAATCTTGCGGGGAGTCTACATAATACTATTATTATGCTGCAAATTGCATTAAAAAAACTGTTCGGTGATCGTAATCAGCGGCTACTCAAAAAAATGGGTAAGGCCGCTGATGAAATCAATGCATTGGAGGCGGGACTACAGCAACTGAATGACGAACAGCTTGCCGCTAAAACCAATGATTTCAAATCAAGCATTGACCAGGGAGCACAGCCACTTTCGCTTTTACCGGAAGCATTCGCCGTGGTTCGGGAAGTCTCGGTGCGAGTGCTGGGTTTGCGCCATTTTGATGTCCAGTTGATTGGCGGGATGGTGCTTAATGAAGGAAAAATTGCAGAAATGAAGACCGGTGAAGGCAAAACATTGATGGCCACCTTGCCGGCTTATCTCAATGCGATCAGTGGCTCTCCGGTGCACATAATCACGGTGAATGATTATCTGGCACAAAGGGATGCGGCATGGATGGGGAAAATATACCATTTTCTCGGGCTTTCCGTCGGGGTGATTTTGTCGGGACAGGATCGTGAACAGAAAAAAATGGCGTATCAGAGTGATATTGTCTATGGCACCAACAATGAGTTCGGATTTGATTATCTTCGGGACAATATGGCGTTTTCCGCCGAAGACCGATTCCAAAAGGGACTTGGTTTCGCGATTGTTGATGAAGTCGATTCCATTCTGATCGACGAGGCGCGTACGCCGTTAATCATATCGGGTCCGGCCGAGGAAAGTACAACCCTGTATCAAAGGATCAACCGCATTGCCCCAAAACTGGTCCGGCAGGCACAAGAAGAGGGCCCGGGAGATTTTTCACTGGATGAAAAAACCAAGCAGGTCACGTTAACCGAAGAAGGACATGAACGGGCGGAAGAGCTTTTGATCTCTGCCGGGTTGCTTGAGCAGGGAAGCAGTCTGTATGAGGTCGGCAATATCGGTTTGATGCACCATTTGTATTCGGCCTTGCGTGCGCACTACATTTTTCAAAAAGATGTTGACTACATTGTCCGTGATAACCGAATCGTGATTATTGATGAATTCACTGGCAGGATGATGACAGGGAGAAGATGGTCCGATGGTTTGCATCAGGCCGTCGAGGCCAAGGAAGGGGTGACCATACAGCAGGAAAATCAAACACTGGCTTCCATTACTTTTCAGAATTACTTCAGGTTGTATGACAAATTGTCTGGAATGACGGGGACGGCGGATACCGAAGCGCCTGAATTTCTTCAAATCTATGGGTTGGAAGTGGTGATTATTCCAACCAATCAGCCGATGATTCGACTGGACCGGCCTGATCAGGTCTATCGTACAGTCAATGACAAGTATGTTGCTATCAGCGAAGGTATCAAGGCTTGTCAGGCAAACAATCAGCCAGTGTTGGTCGGAACAGCCTCCATCGAATCGTCCGAACATCTCGCTGCCATGCTTGACAAGATGGGGATACCGCACCAGGTGCTTAATGCAAAGCACCATGAAAAAGAGGCGCAAATCATTGCAGAAGCCGGTCGGCCCGG
Organism: Candidatus Poriferihabitaceae bacterium; assembly: GCA_965214625.1. Lineage (GTDB taxonomy): Bacteria > Pseudomonadota > Gammaproteobacteria > Arenicellales > Poriferihabitantaceae. Next base: position 1,893,073 of record OZ243962.1, read on the forward strand.
TGCGGTGACGATTGCCACCAATATGGCGGGGAGGGGGACAGATATCGTGCTTGGCGGGAATCTGGAACTGGAAATCACGAGTGCCGGGAGTGAGGAGGAAAAGGAAATGATCACAGCGAGCTGGCAGCAGCGGCATGATCAGGTGATTGCATCAGGTGGCCTGCATGTACTGGGAACCGAGAGAAATGAATCACGCAGAGTGGACAACCAGCTCAGGGGTCGCTGTGGTCGCCAGGGGGACCCGGGTTCAAGCCAATTTTATCTGTCGTTGGAAGACAGCCTGATGCGGATATTTGGATCAGATAAAATCTCTGGTCTGATGCAGAAGCTGGGCATGGAGGAAGGCGAGGCGATTGAACATCCTTGGGTGACCCGGGCCATAGAGAATGCCCAGAAGAAGGTTGAAGGGCATAACTTTGATATGCGCAAGCAGTTGCTGGAATATGATGATGTTGCCAACGAACAAAGAAAAGTGATTTATGAGCAGCGCAATATGTTGATGGAGACGGAGGATATATCAGACTATATCAGCCAGACCCAGGCAGCGGTGATCAGTGAGGCGATTGATCGTCATATCCCACCTCAAACACTGGAAGAACAGTGGGACATAGCGACTTTGGAACAGACTATAAAAAACAATTTTGGCATTGAGCTTCCTGTTCAGCAGTGGTTGGCACAAGATGATGCATTGCATGAAGAGCTGTTGCGCGAAAAAATAATCCAGGCAATTGATGAGGTTGTGCGTGAAAAGGAAAACCAAGTGGGCAGTTCCGGGATGCGGCATTTTGAAAAAGCAGTGATGCTCAAGGTGCTGGATCAACAGTGGAAAGAACACCTGTCGAATATGGATCACCTGAGGCAGGGAATTGGACTCAGAGGCTATGCACAAAAGAATCCAAAACAGGAATACAAACGAGAGGCGTTTGAAATGTTTACCGCCATGCTGGAGACCGTCAAGTTTGAGGTGATCTCCATTCTTGCCAGATTCCATATTCCAACAGAGGAAGAAATGGCGGTATTGGAGGAACAAAGGCGGCGAGAACAGATTCAGGCTCAACGACAGGCGATGCGATTCGAGCATGCGGACCAACCCGAACTTCCCGCAATGGCAAAGGAAGAAGCGGCCTTGCACGAGCAAACCTATGTGCGCCCCACCAAAAAAATTGGTCGAAATGCACCCTGTCCCTGCGGTTCAGGGAAAAAATATAAACAATGTCACGGCAAACTGACTTGATCTGTTTGATTGGTATCTTGCTCATTCAGCCGGTGGCTGGCGGGGTCACTGCGGTGATCGAATGACTCCGTTTTCGTTCGCATTGTAGTTTGGAGTTGTGCAATTGAATCGATCTCCGCTGTCGCCTGCCCGTTTCCCCGATCTAAAGCCGGTTGCCGGGGTTCGATTGTCAACCGTTGCGGCGGGTATCAAATATCAGAACAGGGAGGATCTGATGCTGGTGGTTTTGGCGCCGGGTACCAAGGTTGCCGGTGTCTTTACTCGTTCGGTGACGGCGGCGGCTCCGATAGCGCTTTGTCGGGCGCATCTCAAGGATGGCAGGGCCCGTGCGTTGATCGTGAATTCCGGAAATGCCAACGCATTCACCGGTGTAGTGGGGCAATCACATGTTGTTCAGACCTGTGAAGCCGTCGCACGGAGCATCGATTGTGATCCAAAGGATGTTTTTGTGGCTTCGACCGGTGTTATCGGTGAGTTTCTCCCGATCAACGCGGTACTGTTGTCGATTCCCGAATTAGTCGAACGGTTGTCTGCGCACCACTGGGAAGCGGCAGCTCGTGCCATTATGACAACGGATACGTTCGCCAAAGGTGCGTGTGTCGAGAGCCTGATTGGGAAGCAAAAAGTCACCATTAGCGGGTTCGCCAAAGGCTCTGGAATGGTCGAACCAGATATGGCGACGATGTTGGCATTTATCTTTACCGATGCAGCTATTCCACAAGTGATCCTGCAGGCGTTGTTGGTGGAAATGAACGACGCCTCTTTCAATGCAATCACGGTTGACAGTGATACGTCAACCAGTGATACCTGCTTGTTGTTCGCAACCGGCCAGGCAAAGAATCCACTGCCTGTGGCTGTTGACGATCCCTGTCTCAAGCAATTCAAGCAGGACTTGCGGGTTCTCATGATCGATCTTGCTACCCAAGTCATACGGGACGGAGAGGGGGCCACCAAATTGATCAAGATTGTTGTTTCAGGTGCGGACAATCACAGTGCGGCAAGAAAAATTGCCAAAACAATCGCAAATTCTCCGTTGGTCAAAACCGCCATGGCGGGTGAAGATGCAAACTGGGGCCGAATTGTGATGGCCATTGGAAAATCCGGTCAAAAAGTGGACCCCAATAAGCTCGAAATTCGAATGGGCGGGCATTTGATTGCTCGGGGCGGACAGCGAGTGGAGGACTACGATGAAAAACCGGTTGCCGAGCACCTGAAAAATCACGCGATTTTGATCGAGGTTGAGCTGGGCATAGGCGCGGGGCAATCCACTGTCTGGAGCTGTGATTTGACGCATGGCTATATTGCAATCAATGCCGATTATCGATCGTGAAAAGCGACAGTATGTGGTTGTCGGCGTATTCAGGAACCGCGCGGGCGAACTATTGGTCCAGCAACGGTTACCCGGCAAACCATGCGAAGGGCGTTGGGAATTTCCGGGCGGCAAATGTGAAGATAACGAAAAGCCGAAACAAGCACTGATCAGGGAACTCAAAGAAGAGCTGGGCGTCTGCGTGACTGCGATGACACGACTCATTGAACTGGGATTTGACTACTCTCATGCAAATGTCTGGCTTGACGTGTACTTGATTGAGGATTTTACGGGGAAAGTATCGAACAGGGAGGGACAGAGTTATCAATGGTTGTCCATTGAAGCGGTCCGCAAGCTTGATTTGCTGGAGGCGGTATTCCCCATCTTGAATGCACTGGATAAGTGCTCGGCCCGAAGCGCAATCAAAGCGGTGTGAGGGCTGCCCTGTCCCCGCTCATACTCTGAAAAAACCGTCGGAGCAATAATGATTGTGCAATTCCAATACTTGTTTTTTGAGATGTCCGACTGACCGATTATTATCAATCACGTCATCTGCATAGTTCAGTCGATCCTGATCGCTAAGCTGGTTTTCCATCACATTCAATATCCGGTCCCGGCTCATCTTTCGGCTCTCCATGAGCCGCCGTATCCTGATGTCAGTATTACAAGCGATGACTAAGACGCGATCCATCTCTTTATGTTGTTGATTCTCAATCAATAAGGGGATCTCTAAAATACAGTAGGGCCCGGTACAGACCGAGGCCCTGTTTGTCATTTCATCCCGTATTGCCGGATGCAGCAACTTTTCCAGAAATTGTAATGCGGATCGCTGGCGAAAAGCGATTTGACCGAGCTGCTTGCGATCTAGCTCGCCATCGGACAAGACGATATTTTCCCCGAAGTGGTCAATAATCGCTTGATATTCGATTGTTCCCTGTTTTGTCAAAGATCGTGCAATCTGATCAGCATCAATCACATCTGTACCTAAAGCCTGAAAGAGCTGCGCGACCGTTGACTTGCCGCTACCAATGCCGCCTGTGAGGCCGATTCGACCTGTCATCGGGGCAATAAAGCGCCAGTCATTCGTTGAGAGCCCCTCATGGCCGTCCTGCCCAAGTTGAGCGATATTCCGTTGGTACCCGGCCATGAAAGATGACAGGTGGTCGTGATTTCCGGGCGACTATCCAGAAAGATCTTCATCATGTACCCAAATGCAGATGTTGGCAAAATAGGTGCTGGAGACCACATCGACACCGTTTGTGACATCGTTTGTCATCGCGTGCTTTCGCTTTACGGACGGGCAGGTGGTGCATTCATATTACCGATCAGAGCCACTTCAGGAAGATTGGCCGATCATCTCATTATAATGGATTCCCACGTGACTGGAAATTGATGTCAACAGATGTCAATAGAGGGTAAGGGTTGCCATGGGTCGGATTCGTGCTTCAAAGTTTCGATGATGTGGTACGGTCGAGTGTTCCGGGTACCTGTCACCAATACCCGTTATAAAACGGGACAGTGTATCGATGTCTAACCAAATCACCAATTCAGATGATCGGGACATCAATGCGGGGCAATAGGCGCTGGATTTTTGTCCCTACGTAACGTTTGCTCTTAAGACGAATCTTCTTTAAACTGCCAGCTGTTTAAAACACCGTTGAATTATGGCCAAAGAAGAGAGCATCGAAATGGAAGGCACAATTATTGAAGCCTTACCTAATACCCAGTTTAAAGTCAAACTGGAAAATGGACACGAAATCATCGCACACATTTCCGGGAAGATGAGAAAACACTATATCCGTATCCTTAGGGGGGACACGGTGACCGTCCAACTGACTCCTTATGACCTCACCAAAGGACGGATCACCTTCCGGGCACGCTAACCCCTCACTGTCCCTGTGTCTTCGCCGTTACCATCAGCGCATTACCGACTTGCGACACATGTCAGGTCAACCCAACAAGCACATCCCTTGACAATAAAGAGACCCGCATTCACTGAGCTGCAGCCCGATTAATCGAGTTGCCGGGCTGGCCAATTCAGTTTGCATTTCCTTCCGTCGGTTAACGGTTTATTTCGGTCAAATCGGAAAGTAATGCATCCACAAACTCTTTTGGATCGAACGGTTTGAGATCGTCCAACCCCTCACCGACGCCAATATATTTTACCGGTACCTTGAAGCGTTCCGCGACCGAAAGAACAATCCCTCCTTTCGCAGTACCGTCCAATTTGGTGATGCATAACCCGGAGACACCGACGGCATTCGAAAAGTGATCAATCTGGGAATGCACGTTCTGTCCATTGCCGGCGTCAACGGTCAACAAAATTTCATGTGGCAGGTCTGCGTTCGCCTTTTGCAAAACCCGATTTATCTTTTTCAATTGTTCCATCAAGTCGCCTTTTGTGTGCTGCCGTCCGGCAGTATCAATCAATAGCACATCAATCTCACGGGCACAGGCTGCACTATAGGCATCGAATGCGACCGCGGCTGCATCGGCGCCATGCGTTTGAGCTATCACCGGCACGTCCAACCTTTCTCCCCAACTCTGTAACTGCTCTATCGCGGCGGCCCGAAATGTGTCACAGGCCGCCATCATGACTTTTTGTCCATTCTGATTGTGGCGATGTGCAATTTTGGCCAGTGTTGTTGTCTTGCCTACACCATTGACCCCGATCATTAGGATGACATGGGGTTTGATCGGATAACCTGAAGCAGTGTTTCCATGAGAATCCATTAATGAAGTGACCATCGATTGTCTCAGACAATCCAATAATTGCGAGGGCTCAGCCGTGTTCCGCCTTGCCATCTCTTCTTTCAAGAGCGACACGATCGTGCGGCTTGTCGACACCCCAATATCGCCTATGATGAGTTGGTCCTCGATCTCTTCAAATAAATTTTCGTCAATCTTTGGACTGGATTTGAACAGGGCTGCCAGATTGGCTGAAAAGGATTTTCTCGTTTTGGCCAATCCACTGAGAAACCTTCTCTTGGAAATACGGTCGGATTCCTTGTAACGCTTTGATTTATCGGTCATGGTCGGTTTAAATTATGTCATCTTTCGCTTTAGCTGAAAAATCGCTTATCGTAACTCAAAACACACTATGACAATCAAAATTAAACTTCGGTATCCCGTCACGTTTCCTTCATTGCTCGTGACCCCTGCATACATTTCATAGACTGCATCAATGCGAAAAATGGGTAAACTGGGGAAACTCAGAATCATAGGTGGAAAATGGAAAAGACACATCATCAGATTCCCCCAGGTAGAGCAACTCAGGCCGACGCCTGATGCCGTACGTGAGACATTGTTCAACTGGCTCAAAGATCATTTGACCGGGACGGCTTGTCTTGATTTGTTTGCCGGTAGTGGTGTGCTTGGATTTGAAGCGATATCCAGAGGCGCTGAGCATGTGGTCATGATCGAGCAGAATCCGTCCATTGCACGTGCCTTGAGACATCACAAAAAGGCGCTAGATTTGAATAATCAGATACATATTATGAATCTGGCTGCCGAACGTTATCTCAAACAATGTCAGCGGCAATTTGATATTATATTCCTGGACCCGCCCTACAACAGTGATTGCTTGGACCGTATTTGTTCGGCGATCAATGCAGCAAAACTGCTCAAACCTGCGGCACTGATTTATATTGAGACAGGGAAAGCCAATTCGCCCTTACCAATCCCATCAACATGGCATATCATTCGGGAGAAACAATGTGGAATGGTGAACGCCATATTACTCCGTTTGGAAAATTGAAATGATCACGACCGCTGTTTATCCCGGAACATTTGACCCGATTACCAACGGACACAGTGACCTTGTCGCAAGGGCAGTCAGGATGTTTGATCGCGTCATTCTGGCGATTGCGGATAATCCAGAAAAGTCGCCTTTGTTTTCAGTCGAACAAAGGATTGACCTTGCAAGGCAAGTACTGATTGATGAAAGCCGCGTCGATGTTATCGGGTTTTCCGGGCTGTTGATTGATTTTTCCAAGAAGCATGATGCACGAGTCATTCTTCGAGGCCTGCGTGCTGTCTCGGATTTTGAATATGAATTCCAGCTGGCATCAATGAATCGGCGACTCGACCCCAATATTGAAACCGTTTTTCTGACCCCGTCTGAAAATCATACGTTTGTTTCAGCCTCGCTGGTAAAAGAAATCGCAAAATATGGGGGAGATGTTGGCAAATTTGTTGCACCGGTTGTTTTTCAGGCATTAAAAAGCAAGTTTAGCGGTTCTTAAATTTCAGATGGCCCTGTTTATCACCGATGACTGTATCAATTGCGATGTTTGTGAGCCGGAATGCCCGAACAATGCCATTTATCAAGGTGAAGTCATTTATGAGATAAATTGGAAATTATGCACGGAATGCATTGGTCATTTCGAAACGAGTCAGTGCGTCGAAGTTTGCCCCGTCGACTGTATTCCAGTGGACCCGAATCATCGGGAAACCAAAGAGGAGTTATTTCAAAAATATGAAAATCTGGTGGTAGATTTTCCTTCAACGTAAGCAAAGTGGGGCAGCGCCAACCATCGATAGCTGAACTGGGTAGAAGCCTATTCGAACGGGGTCAGACAAATCGACATCGATATTGCCTGATACTGTCTGGGGAGGAGTGTTGGGGGCTTGAAGCCGCAGGAACGCTGCTTTGCCACTATCCTCAACAAGGGGTACTGTATCTTGGCGCAGTGGCCCATGCGCTGTACCCGACAATCCCGATTAGCGATGCAAGACGGGTACTCGGCAATGAATATCACAGCGTGCTTTGCAATGCCTATGCAGGATTTGATCCGGATGCCATTGGCATCGTTTCAGGCTGCATCATGGCTGGCGGGTTCCTGGTACTGATCACGCCTTCGCTCTCGGACTGGCCTTCATTGAATGATCCCCAGTATTGTCGCATGGCTATCCATGGCCGAACCGCAAAGTTTGTCGGAAACTATATCTCCTATCTGATCAAGGTCATTACCCAGGATCCCCGATGCATCCTGATAGAGCAGAATCAAGAAAGGCGTGAAAACGTCTTGCCCGAAATCGTCCATTCCCAGGCGCCCAGTTTCAAGGATCAACAGGCGGCGGTCAGCGCCGTTGTAAAAGTGGTGACTGGGCAGCGCAAACGTCCAGCGATATTACTCTCTGACCGGGGAAGAGGGAAATCCACGGCTCTGGGCATGGCGGCCCGTCAACTGCTTCAGCAACAGTGCAAACGTATTGTTGTGACCGGACACAGTCGTCAGTCTGTCAATCACGTATTTCGACACGCAGGCATACGGATTGGTCTGGATGCGGGCAAGCTTGAATATATGCCGGTCGACCGGTTGGTTTCAGACAAGCATGTGATGGATTTATTGCTGGTTGATGAGGCGGCGGCAATACCACTGTCCCAGCTAATCAAGCTCTTGATTCAATATCCTCGCATTGCATTTGCCAGTACAGTGCATGGTTATGAAGGAACCGGACGGAGCTTTGTTCTGCGGTTCTCGGATATTCTCGACAAACATACCCGTGGTCGGAAATACTGTCGGCTGAAAGAACCCATCAGATGGGCCTCAAACGACCCACTTGAGGGTTTTATCTTCAGGTTACTGGCATTGGACTGTGAGCCAGCGATTCCCCTCTGTCATCAGATACGACTCGGACAATGTCGGGTTGACCGATTGGAGCCATGCCACATTGCAAAAAACGAGGGTTTGTTACGAGAAATATTTGGTCTTTTGACACTGGCGCACTATCGAACCCGACCCAATGACTTGCGCGTGTTGCTGGATGCACAAAATCTTTCGGTTTTTTGCTTGTTCTGCCAACAGGCACTGATTGGGGTTGCCCTCATTTCACAAGAAGGTGATATTGAGTCCGAGCTGGCGAAGAAAATATGGTCAGGACAAACACGCCCCAAGGGACACCTACTGCCGGAAGTATTCTTGGCCCAACTCGGATTACTGTCTTCCGGTAAAATGCATATGGTCAGAATTGTCCGCATCGTCATCCATCCTCAACTGCAAGGCCAGGGCGCCGGCACCTGGTTGCTTCGCCACCTGGTTCGACATTATGAGGAGAAAACGGATGTTATCGGTAGTAGTTTCGGGGCCAGCCCGGCCCTCCTCCGATTTTGGGAAAAATCCGGATTCAAAACAATCCGGCTGGGACTGACTGCCAGTCGTCAGACCGCAACGCATTCATGTGTGGTTGCCAGAGGGTCGAGTAATGGCGGAATGCAGTTAATCAAACAAGCGAATCGCAAGTTACGGACAAATTTGCCCCATCAACTTAAAACCATATTCAAAGATGTTGAACCGGAACTGGTGCTCGCACTTTATATGACACTCTCCATCGCTATTCGCATGAATGACGATGAACTGAGAGACCTGATTGCATTTGCCCATGGCAAACGCAATCCGGACAATATGCCGTATGCGCTGGTGCTATTGTGTGAAATCGCATTGGCCCATCCCCGGCCAGAGATTCCGGTTCAGACCAAGCTGGTGCTCATTGGAACCATTCTCCAAGGCAGACATTGGAACGAATGGCCACAGACCCGGACATCCGACTGTCAATGGGTCCGCACAGCAGTAAAACGCATGATTGAAATCTTCTTTCCACTGAAGACGAAAAAACTTCGTCATCAAGTTGGATTATGAGCCGACGGGTGCTCGAATGGCTGAAATCACGTCTTTTGTCGCTGTGATGAACAGTTGGTTTTCCTGGCGGGTGCCGACGGTTACGCGGAAACAATTTTCAAGTGCCCCGTCGGGTTGATGAAGGTTCCTGATCAATACGCCCTTTTCTTTCAGGGCTTCAAAAAAAAACACCGCATCAGTTGCAATCCGAAACAAAATAAAATTTGCCTCGCTTTCAAAGAGGTGCAGTTCCTCAATGGCGGTCATTTCTTTTTCCAGCCACTGTCGCTCCTGTAACACTAACTCGGCATAGCCCTCAAGAACAGGGTAATGCTGAAGATAAAAAAATCCGCTTGCTTGGGTCAAGCTATCTATATTGTAGGGAAGGCGGAGCTTTTCCATCTCTGTCACCCACTGGGAATGGCCCAAGAGCATTCCCAATCTCAATCCGGCCATCCCGCTTTTGGACATCGTTCTTAGAATCACCAGATTGGGATATTGTGCCGTATAGCGGATACAAGTCTGTTGGCAAAATGCAAAGTAGGCCTCGTCAACCACGACCAAACCGGTGCTGAGTTTGAGCGCTTCTTCAATGAGATGCGTATCAAACAGGTTTCCTGTCGGGTTATTCGGATATGAGAAAAAGAGACAGGCAGGATCGTGTTTCGCGATAGCCAAGAGCAGGGTTTCTTTGTTAAGTGAAAAATCGACATTCAGTGGTACACCGACAAATTGACTCTGTGTGATCGTAGAGAGAATTTGATACATGGAAAATGTCGGCACCGGTGCCATGATGATGCGCCCTTTACCACCCACCAATAGGCAAATGATCTGAATCAATTCGTCGGATCCGTTGCCCACTAGGATTGCCAAATGATCAGGAATCTCAAAAACAGTTCTCAAGGCGGATTTGAGTTGACTGCACTGTGCATCGGGATAGCGATTGACGGCTACCGACTTGAGCGTCTCTGACCATTGTTCCTTTAACTCATCTGAAATTTGATAAGGGCTCTCCATGGCATCCAGTTTAACCAACGTGTCTGGTTGTGGAACATGATAGGCACGCAGTGTCCTGACTGCGGGAGAAACCCATCTCTCGACAGCGCGTCCACGCTCTTTCTCTCGATTCAACATTGTTATCAGGCGGACTGTTTTTTCAGCCTGTATTCCGCTGAGCAGGCATGCGCGGTCAGGCCTTCGCAACGAGCCAATACAGAGGCGATTTTTGCCATTTCATTGGCGCCTTCCGGACTGGCTGCAATCACACTGCTTCGTTTCTGGTAGTCATAGACCCCAAGAGGCGAACTAAAGCGCGCCGTGCCGGCAGTCGGAAGGACATGATTGGGGCCTGCACAATAATCACCCAACGATTCGGCACTATGTCGTCCAACGAAGATCGCACCGGCATGACGAATCTTGTCCAGTAATTCGTCGGGTGATGTGACCATCAGTTCCAAATGTTCCGGCGCAATGTGATTGGCCACTTCAGTCGCCATGGCAAGTGATTCGACAACAATGATCGACCCTTGATGGCGCAGCGCCTGTTCGATAATTGATTTTCTCTCCATAGAGGGAAGCAGTCTTGCGATAGCACGTTGTATTTTTTCCGCCATTGGGATTGAATCGGTTATCGCGATCGCTTGGGCCAATTCATCATGTTCGGCCTGAGCGAACAGATCCATCGCGACCCAATCCGGATTAGCGTATTGATCGCAGATCACAACCACTTCAGACGGTCCGGCAACCATATCGATACCGACCTTGCCAAAGACCAGTTTCTTTGCGGTTGCCACATAAATATTGCCCGGGCCAACAATTTTATCCACTGCCGGTATGGTTTCGGTTCCATAAGCCAGTGCAGCGACTGCTTGTGCCCCTCCAATCTTAAAGACACGATCCACGCCCGTTAAATGTGCTGCTGCCAACACGGTCACATTGACCTGCCCATTCGGAGCAGGGACTACCATGATCACCTCTTCGACTCCGGCCACTTTTGCCGGAAGCACCGTCATCAGCACGGAAGAGGGGTAAGTCGCCTTGCCACCGGGCGTATACACACCGACCCGTTGTAAAGCGTTGATATTTTGTCCCAGCCGGGTTCCGTCGGGCTGCATGACTTGCCAGGATTTTTGAACTTCCTGCGCATGATAATTGCGAATTCTTTCGCTGGCTTTTCGAAGCGCTTCTTTCAAATCGCCGGTCAGTGCCAACCAGGCATTTTCCAATGCTGAAGGAGGGATTTCCAACTCTGAGGGACAATTGACGGAGAAGTTGTCGAAACGCCGTGTCAGGGAAACAAGTGCTGCATCACCATTCATTCGAATATCAGCGATAATCTTTTTGACGGAATGCTCCACCTGTGAATCCGTTGCACAGTTTCGATCCAGCAATGCTCTCAGTGTGGAATCGAAATGGGTGTCTTTGTGATGGACGAGGGGAATCACTTTACAGATCGATTGTCAGGAACATCATGGAAAAAGATTTTGGGTCACGCACGACCCCTACTGAGATATCTTCCAGGTACCCGCCGGATACTGGCCCCGATTTGGGAGAGTTTTTCCTCAATGCAATCATAGCCCCGATCAATGTGATAAATCCGGTCGATCAGCGTTTCTCCCTGTGCAATCAATCCCGCGAGGACCAAGCATGCAGATGCTCTTAGATCCGTCGCCATGACAGGAGCGCCATGTAATTGTGGTATTCCTTGGATAACCGCTGTATTTCCATCGAGTTCGATGTTGGCTCCCATACGACGCAACTCGTGGACATGCATAAAACGGTTTTCAAACACGGTCTCGATAACGGTGGCTGTTCCTTGTGCGATGCTGTTGAGTAGCACAAACTGGGCCTGCATGTCTGTTGGGAATGCAGGATAAGGCGAGGTTCTAATATTGACCGATTTCAAGCGTGTTTCTTTGGTTTTAAGAAAGACCCAGTCATCGCCATGGCTGATCTCTGTACCGGCTTCCCTTAACTTCTCCAATACGGCCTCAATGTGCTTGGGAATGACATCTTTGATCTTGATTTCTCCACCGGAGACAGCGGCAGCAACCAGAAACGTACCGGCTTCAATACGGTCGGGAATCACCCGGTGTTGCGCACCGTGCAATTTTTTCATGCCTTCTATCATGATTTCATCACTCCCTGCGCCCGTAATTTTCGCACCCATTGCATTGAGGCAATTTGCCAGATCAATGACTTCCGGTTCACGTGCCGCATTTTCAATCACCGTGATGCCTTCCGCCAGGGTGGCCGCCATCATCAGATTTTCAGTCCCGGTGACCGAGATCATATCCAAAAAAATGCGGGCACCGGTCAAGCGTTTGGCTCGGGCCTTGATATAGCCTCCATCAATCACGATCTCGGCCCCCAATGCTTCGAGTCCCTTTATGTGTAAATTGACGGGACGGGATCCAATGGCACAGCCGCCGGGAAGAGAAACCTCTGCTTTTCCGAACCGGGCAAGCAAGGGTCCCAGTACAAGAATGGAGGCTCGCATGGTCCTGACCAGTTCATAAGGCGCAATCACGCTATGCACTTCGGATGCATCCGCTTCAATGGCCAATTTTTCATTGACCTGTAGCTTGACACCCAGCTGTCCCAGCAACTCCATCGTTGTTGTAATATCATGCAGATGTGGAATGTTGCTGATCGTCAACGGTTCTTCGGTGAGCAACGAGGCGATGATCACAGGAAGGGCGGCATTTTTTGCACCGGAGATGCGGATTTCACCCTTGAGTGGACCTCCTCCTGTTGCAATTAATTTATCCATTCTGGGCAGACAGCAAATTGTTATTCATTTCCACTATTTTAACTTACATCAGTGCTTGGGATAGCATCCGATGAGTGCCCTCTCAAGATGATGTCAAACCAAAACCCTGTTCTTGGCAGGGCGTTTGCCATGCGTGCATCAATTTAGATGCGGGCGAATGTACCTGATGCTGCGGAGGTCGGGGTTTAGAAGTCTGCGTTCAGGGAGAACATGGCCAGGTTACGGGGTTCCGTGGTTAAGTGGCATTAGATGGCGAGCTGTTTTGCAGGTCAATCCTGCCATGACTGAACCGGTTCTTTCAGTCCCACCGATGGTCACGTACTTGAACCATGCCATCGATTATCTGAACGGGGAACGTCTCCACCGGTTCATACGCCGGAGGTGAGGTCACCTCACCTGTTTTAATATCAAATCGCGCCCCGTGTCGAGGGCATTCGATACATCCATCAATGATGCAGCCACTGGCGATTTCACTGCCATCATGGGTGCAAATATCTTCTATTGCGTAAAACTCGCCGTCGAGATTGAAAATGGCGATCACAGCGCCCTCTATCTCGACCACTGTATGATTGCCCGATGTCAGATCCGTTGCCAATACGGCATTTACCCACTCACTCATATCAAGCCCAATTCCAAGCGAGCGGCTTCGCTGATCAAATTCTGGGTCCAGGGCGGTTCCCATACTAACTCAACCGCGGCTCCCTCTATCCCCGGAACCAAGCTGACTGAGCGTTCTACCATACCGGGAAAAGTATGGGCGACAGGGCAACCGGGTGCAGTCAACGTCATATCAATGTCAACGAAATTGTTTCTTATCTCGACGTTATAGATTAATCCGAGGTCATATATATTGACCGGTATTTCGGGATCATAAATCGTTTTCAGCGCTTCAATGACCCGTTCTCGCAGAATTTCCTCCGAGGGTGGATTGACTGAAGACACGCTTTCAGACCCGATGGCGGTTGAGACGGGGTCAACGGGATCATTATTTGTGTGAAATTGCTTCATAATTTCAGACTTGCGTTGATCCAACTGGGGCTCCAAGTTCACTCTTTTCATCTTCTACCCTTTGTATTAGGCCGCTTCACTCAACTGGCGAGACAATATATTTTCTAATGCGATTCTAAGCGGGCCGATGTCGACGGTGGCCAGCACATCGGAAAAAAATGCAACCGTGAGCAATGACCGGGCATCTGCTTCATCAATACCTCTGGAGCGCAAGTAAAAAAGTGCGGTTTCATCGATTTGTCCCACTGTCGCGCCGTGAGAACACTTGACATCATCGGCATAAATTTCCAGCTGTGGTTTGGTATCAATTTCTGCATCACGAGATAAAAGCAACGTATTGTTTGTTTGCTCAGCCGCTGTTTTTTGCGCCCCGTGCTCGACTTTTATCCGGCCATGAAATACGCCTCGTGCACGTTGATCGAGTACTCCCTTATACAATTCATTGCTGCTACAACCTGCAGCCCCATGAATCATGGTTGTGTGGTTATCAACATGCTGTCTCCCGCTGAGGCTGTATAAACCAAACATGTCACAGTGTGATGAGGTTCCGTCCATCTGTGACCGCAGGTCATTGCGGACTAACGCCCCTCCTAGCGTGACTGTGCGGGCACTGAACCGGCTTGCGGCCTGCTGTTTCACCCAAACACCGCAGACCTGATATGCCTTGTCTGATTGGGTCTGCACCAAGTAGTAGTCAATCTCGGCATGTTCCGACAATATGATTTCGGTTGTACTGTTTGTCAAAGAATAGCCATTACCGACCGAAACATATCTTTCTATGATTTGTGCCTTGCTGTTCGATTTGCCAACAATCAGGTTGCGGGGTTGAGCGAAACTCCCTGCTTGAGAACTGACAAATAGGAGTTCGATGGGTTTGTCGACGAGACAGCCCATTTCCAGTTCTATCAAGATACCGTCGTTTGTAAAAGCACTGTTCAATAAACTGAATCCATGCGGATTCTTTGTGATCACCGACCCCAGATTGTTTTTCAGGGATGCCGGATCACAGCGCAATACCTGTGCAAGAGAACGGACCCTGAGTCCCTGGCAAAACTGCCCGGTTTCTGGGGTGGACTGAAAGACGCCGTCAACAAAAACGATTTGATAACTGTCAAGCTGGTCGATAAGGATTGACCTTAAATCAATGGGACAGTCCGGTTGTTCTCCAACCTGGAATTCTTTGCCGGTAATCGCCCTGACAGAGGTATAACGCCAATCCTCCAGTCGCTGGGTAGGAAATCCCTTTTCTCGAAATTGAGATAAACTGGTTGCTCGATATTCATCCACCCATCTGACCGTGTGACCAGGCAGCTGAGGGGCGCAGGCCTCATGCTGATTGAGATAATGTTCTATAGCATCCATGTTTCACTATGCGGCATGTGCTTGGTCTTCAATCCAACCATATCCTTTTTCCTCCAGCGCCAAGGCCAAAGACTTGTCCCCAGAGCGGATGATCTTCCCTTCCGAAAGAACATGCACATGATCCGGTATGATGTGATCAAGCAGCCTTTGGTAATGGGTCACAACGATCATTGAACGTTCTGCACTTCGCAGCGTATTGACCCCTTGCGCAACAATCTTCAGTGCGTCAATGTCGAGGCCGGAGTCGGTCTCATCCAGAATACTCAAGTACGGCTCCAGTAGCGCCATTTGTAGAATTTCATTGCGTTTTTTCTCTCCACCAGAAAAGCCTTCGTTTACTGAGCGATACAAGAATTCCTGTTTCATCTCGACCATTGCCGCCTTTTCTTTGATCAGTTTCAAAAACTGCATTGCATCCAATTCTGCTTCGCCCCGATGTTTGCGAATCGCATTAATAGACGCCTTGAGAAGATACAGGTTCGTTACACCAGGAATTTCAACCGGGTACTGGAACGCTAGAAAGACCCCTTCTCTTGCCCGCAGCTCCGGCTCCATCTGCAAAAGCGCATGGCCACGATAGCTGACACTGCCTTTGGTGACTTCGTAATTGTCCCTCCCCGCCAACACACTGGCCAGGGTGCTTTTCCCAGAACCATTCGGCCCCATAATCGCATGTATCTCCCCAGGGCCCACTGTCAGGTTAATTCCCTTGAGAATCGGTTTGCCGTCAACATCCGCATGCAAATCAGTAATGGATAACATCGGTTAATTCAATCTTGTTTCTGGACCTAAATTTGAAAATTGATGAACAAGGGTATATTCTGATTCATCACCCAACCGAACCTTCCAAGCTGATTCCCAGCAGCTTTTGGGCTTCTACAGCAAACTCCATTGGCAACTCTTTAAAAACTTCTTTGCAAAACCCATTCACAATCATGGACACGGCGTCTTCTTCTGACATACCGCGCTGCTGGCAGTAAAAGAGTTGATCTTCACCGATTCGGGAAGTTGTCGCTTCATGTTCGACCACCGCCGTTGGGTTTTTAACCTCCATGTACGGAAAAGTATGTGCTCCGCATTGATCACCCATTAATAGCGAATCACACTGGGAATAGTTTCTCGCATTCTCCGCACCCTTGAGAATTTTTACTAGGCCACGATAAGAGTTCTGTCCCCGGCCTGCCGAAATACCTTTGGAAATGATGGTGCTGCGGGCGTTTTTGCCGATATGAATCATCTTGGTTCCGGTGTCGGCTTGCTGACAATTGTTCGTTAAGGCAACAGAATAAAATTCACCAATTGAGTTGTCACCTTCCAGAAGCACACTCGGATATTTCCATGTAATCGCTGACCCCGTCTCCACCTGAGTCCAGGAAATTTTGGCACCTTCGCCTCGGCATGCACCGCGCTTGGTCACAAAGTTGTAGATGCCTCCCTTACCCTCTTCATCTCCGGGATACCAGTTCTGCACGGTTGAATACTTGATGTTGGCTCCTTTTAATGCCACCAGTTCGACGACCGCAGCATGAAGTTGATTTTCATCTCTCATCGGTGCGGTACAACCTTCAAGATAACTGACATAACTGTCTTCATCAGCCACAATCAGTGTCCTTTCAAACTGGCCGGTGTTCATGGCATTAATCCTGAAGTAGGTGGATAATTCCATCGGACACCGTACCCCCTTGGGAATGTAGACGAATGACCCTTCGCTGAAAACAGCCGAATTGAGTGCCGCATAAAAATTATCACTGGCAGGCACCACTGAACCCAGATACTGCTGAACGAGATCAGGGTAATCTCTTACGGCCTCGGAAAGTGGGCAGAAAATCACGCCGGCCTCTGACAAGGTCTCCTTGAATGTGGTGGCTACGGAAACACTGTCAAAGACCGCATCGACAGCGACCTTGACACCGGCCAATGTTTTTTGTTCATCAATCGGAATGCCCAATTTCTCGTATGTTTCCAATAACTTTGGATCGACTTCATCCAGACTGTCCAGCAGTTCCTTCTGCTTCGGTGCAGAATAGTAGCTGATTGACTGAAAATCGATCTCTGGATAATGGAGATGAGGCCATCCCGGTTGTTCCATTGCTAGCCACTTATGGTAAGCCTGCAGACGCCACTTGAGCACAAATTCGGGCTCGTTCTTTTTATTTGAAATCAAACGAATCACCTCTTCATCAAGCCCCGGAGCGAAGGTGTCCGCATCAATATCGGTTACAAAACCTTCTTTATATTCCCGCTGAACGAGAGAGGTCAGTTCTTTTTCTGCATTCGTCATTGTCTGTCTCTCATCACTGAAATTTACCTAACATCTGGCACACCGACATGCTGACCATCTACTCTGGACAGTCGGCTGGCAGAGGATACACCACTTTGTCTCATCAATTCACCCAGACGGATACCGTCTAAAAACAAGTAAAGCTGATTGCTAAGTTCGCTCCACAAATCATGTGACCGACATCGTTTGCCTTTATGACAATTTTCCATACCGTCACATTCCGTAATGTCGAGTGGTTCATCCACTGCAAGAATAATGTCTGCAATCGTAATATCATTCACCTCTTTCGCCAGTCTGTAGCCGCCGCCCGGCCCTCTAGAGCCGACCACCAGATTACTTTTGCGCATCTGGGCAAACAGCTGTTCCAAATAGGATTGCGAAATACCCTGATTATCCGATATGCTTTTTAGCGAAACCGGTCCCTCGAACTGGTTGATGGCCAGATCGATCATTGCGGCTACGGCGTACCGCCCCTTGGTCGTCAATCGCATGTCGTGGTTCGGATAAACGTCTATCTTGGGTCCCAGATAGCACAAACCGCTTTGTCCAGTCTGTCGCTACTCAATGAAATGGGGACATTTTTATCATATTCAATTACCGAGTATTTTACTGGGTTTTTGGAGGGTCTACAATGAAAACGGGAGGACAGGCCAAACAGGACGTTTTGCTATCAAGGAGAGGAACATCGCGGTGTGTGGGCAATCCCGTCCTGGTGAACCCTCAGATGGGCGGTGTTGAGTAGTATCCTGTGGTTGTTCAGCGTGACTCAGACAGGGTTTCGTATTTGGTCGGTCAGGCATTTATGGCATGAACACCCATGATGGACAGTGTATGCGTGATCGATCGGGACAGTATTGTTTACCACTGACAATCAAGTCTTTCACAACGATTTCGGGTGTTTCCTGATAAAATTTGTCCAATAGAGGTTATATCTCCTAATGTAGCTTGATGCCTGATTTTTGTACTGATGCATTTATGAAAAAGAGCCCCGGCAATTACCTGCAGTCCCTGTTTGACAAAGCGGTTGTCGCGCTGCAAAACGGAGATGCGGCATCGGCAAAAAAGGGGTTTGCCAGAATATCGAAAAAGGTCATCGATAATCCAATGGTTTGGTATAACCTCGGTTTGAGCAATCAGTATCTGGATGACCACCACAGTGCAGTTCAAGCCTACAGGAAAGCACTCCGCCTTCGTCCGCGAATGAGTGATGCGATCGTCAACATGGGCGTTTCTTTCAAATATATGGGTCAGCCAGAGAAAGCCATCAGCGCAGCGAGGAAAGTATTGGCGTATGATCAGGACAATCTGAGAGGCAATAATCTGCTGGGAACGCTTCTTGCGGAGCAGGGACAGCTTCTGGAAGCACAAACGTTGCTGATGAAGGCCTATTCCAAAAGGCCCGATGATCCTGAATGCCGATTTAATGTGGCAAACCTGAAGCTGACGATGGGTAGTGCGGCTGAAGCCAGTCAACTATTGCAGCCACTGCTGCAGGTATTTCCAAATGAAAGGAAGTATATTGAATTACAATCGAGAATCCATATTGATCTGAAAGAATATGATCAGGCGGCCAGGCTTGTCCTTCGTCTCAAGGAACGCTATGGGGAAGATGATGGCGTGATGCGACTGGACCTTGCCTTGAGGGTGGCCAGCAGGACACATTTTCAGGTTATCGAAGTCTGTCAGAAGTTGCTTGAAAAGGCTCCCGGGGAGGCGGATTTGTGGAATACGCTGGGAGACGGATATTTCCAGCTAGGGAGCATCGAAAAGGCAAAAGCAAATTATCAAAAAGCAATTTCAATTGATCCGAATCAGGCCAAATATGCCAATAACCTGGGGCTTGCCTATTCATCTCTGGGCGACAAAGAGCGTGCCGAAACATTCTACAGAAAATCGATTGCGCTAAACCCCGGTTATGCGGAGGCCTATCAAAATCTGGTGGCTATGAAACGATTCAGATCGATGGATGATGTCGATGCCAAGACCGTCATGGATCTTTGGGAAAGCAGGGGAGATGATGCTCACGTCACGATGTTGCTTGGTTTCACGCTGGGTAAGATTTTTGACGATTGTGGTCTTTATGAGAAGAGTTTTGAAGTCTACGATATTGGTAATGCCCTAAAATTTTCTGATTCAAGTGACAATCTTGAGGCGTATTTCAGTCACATTGATCGTATACCCAAAATATTGGATCGCCCTCCTGTCTGCGTTGCAAATGAACATTTTGACTCGTGCCCCATTTTTGTGTTGGGAATGCCCCGCAGTGGTACGACACTGGTCGAGCAAATCATTGCCCGTCATCCTGATGTAATCGGGTGTGGTGAACTCCCCGGCATTGAAAAAGCAATCAATCGGCTTGAGAAAAAGGCAGACCCTCCCCGAGTGTATCCCGATGACTTCTGGGAGATTGCCCAACATGAACTAATTCGGGAGGCCAGGGAATATCAATCGTCTGTTGAGCAACTGCACGAATTACGAACACCGTATTATGTTGACAAAATGCCCTTCAATTTTGTTCATGTCTGGTTAATCAGGTCCCTCTTTCCCAATGCTCCTATCGTCAATTGCCAGCGTCATCCGCTTGATGTGATCGTGTCGAATTATTTTCAACTGTACAGTTCTGATATTTCGTTTGTCTATAACCTTGAAGCGTTGGGAAATTACTATGTCCGTTACTTCAGGTTGATGCAATATTGGAATGAAATATTTGGTGGCAGCATTTATAACGTAAGCTACGAGGATCTCGTCACTGATCACGAACGTCAAGTCAGGTTGTTAATTGGTCACATCGGGCTATCTTGGAATGACCATTGTCTCGACAGTCGCAAGTCTGATACGGCAGTCAGAACAGCCAGTATCTGGCAGGTCAGGCAGGGGATTTATACCAGTTCAAAGGAGAGATGGAGGAAGTACCGTAAACAATTACAGCCAGCCGCCGAAATATTAGTGAAAGAAGGTATCCTGGCCGATAACTGGGCTTGCGAAGCAGAAACGGCTTGACGCTGGGTTTCCAAATCTTCTACGGTTGGGAGAGGTCATGAACGCTTGTAGAGTGGGCCTTATTTTTTTCCCCTTCAAGTAAGCAAAAAAAATCGGGATCCGAAGATCCCGATTTAGTGTGAAAAACTACGATCTAAGAAAACTTAGAAATCATATCGCATGCCGAAAATATGCTGGGTGACATCGTCATTTGAGTCCATCGTATCCTTATCGACGGAAGCACCTTCGTAGTACAGTCTCATGCCACCACCGAGATTGTGGTAAACGCCAAGAGTGATTTGCGAAGGTTCATTACCCATTTTATCGGTTTGTCCAAAGCCCAACTGCAAGGTGGTGCTGCCCACAGACATTCCGCCCCATACCTGGGTTTGTGACCGCTCTTCGGTCATACCGCCCATCATTTCCATTTCAGACTCATGATATCCGACCATCGCGTAGAAATTACCCGCAGTTACCTTGGATGATACACCGAGACGATCCGTATCATAGGTCATACCCATCATCTCATCTTCTTCACTGTCCATGGCGGCTGCAAAGGTCAGATTGTCGGTGGCAGCAATGCGCACACCGATACCGTATCCGTTCCCGTTGATTTTTTCGGCAACATCACCGTCTTCATCACCGTCGTTGATGCGAACATCTGCTTCCAGATAAATTGGACCGAAGCTGTTCGAATACTTGATCGTATTCGATGCCCGATAAGGCGCGCCGACTACAGATGAATACAGGTGCCAGCCCAAGCTGTAGGTCGGATCAATGTCAGTTCCAACGGTGTCATAGAAAGCACTCCACTGGTTACCAACGGTCACGCTTCCAAAACCACCGGAAAGACCAACGGTAGCTATCCTAATGTCCGCAATAGCATCACCTTGTCCAATATGTCCACCCTCTAATACTGTACCGTCCGGCTTTCGTTCCTTACCAGAACTTTCTTCTTTGTCGGTGACAGTGGCAAACTCATACTTGGCAGAGGCGGTCAAACCGTTGCCCACATCTGAACTGGCTTTGATACCAAAACGTGAACCAATAGTTGACACATCAGTGTTACTATTGCCCCCGCTGTCTTTGATTGTGATAGCATTATTGACGCGACCGAAAACAGTAACATCCGCAGCAGAGACTACTGGGAGCGCTACCGCAGAGGCCACTGCTACCGCGATTAGTTTTTTGTTCATAATAAGATATACCTCTTTTAGTGGTTACCGTTGAAATTAAAAATTTAAATTTTTAGCGTTTATTATTGTTGCACCCAAAAAGATCTTGAATCTCAAGCAACCCTTCGTGTCCAACTCTTAACCGCGAATGTCATTTTACCGATAAATTCCAAAAATGCAACAAAAAAACCACTTTTTTTGCATAAATATTAAGATTTTGTAATGAATTGGTTAACATCCGGTAAGGTTGGACGTATTCTAGCATAAATTTAAACGACCACAAGTGAATTTGAGCGAAGTGTTTGAGTGGAGATTCAACATAATCAATGTGTCAGATATAAAATCTGTTTATCAATAAATTTTGTGATAGATTATCAGTCCGTTCGATGATCAGTCAGTGCCATTGGAGTGAGTTCTTGAGTCCCATGTTTCCTTCTATCCGTCTCCTTGCTGTTTTGATCTTGCTGTCAGCCATATTGGCAGGATGTGGAACGACTGAACCGCAGTCGTCGAGTCAAATCACTACCGAATACAACAAGAAGCTGAAAGATGGCAAAAAGCCGCGGTTGCAGAAGTATGTTGCACAACAGCGACTGAGCCAGGCCGACTTGACCTTACCCCCGGACCTAGTGGAGACTGCGAACGAGACAGTCACGGCTAATCTGGAGGCGGCCCTGCGACCACAGGTCTTACCGGAAGTCGTGGGGGCCAAAATCATAATCGACGAAGGTCGCCGGTGGTTGGAAGTGGAGGCGGATGCCGAACAGGTATGGGATAAAATTGTGAACTACTGGGCCGAGGAACAAGTTACGCTGGCTGTGTTTAACCCAACCGCCGGAATCATGGAGACGGACTGGATAGAAAATACGATCATTGCGGGAGATGGATCGTCTCAGACAATGAATATGGCCAAGCAGCTGTTCAATCGCGTGATCGGCCAGGGCATTGCCCATGACCGGTATGCCATTCGACTGGAGCGGACCGGCAATGACCTGACCCGGGTCTATGTGTCCCACAGAGCGACAGCGAAAAAAGCGAGTGAGACTCAAGCAGAGAAGAAGTTGTCCAGTTTTGACTGGGTACAAGTCGCAGATGATCCGGAAAAAGTGGCAGAAATATTGCAAATCATGGTTCTGTTGTTTGATTCCTCTGCCTTGGATGTCACTTCCTAGGACAATCCACATCCGGATAGCTGCAGACCGCATTTTGTTGCTTGCATAATGACCCGCCTTGTTCGCCTGGATGATACCCGGGTGCTTATCTACAGCCATGATACATTCGGTTTGGGTCACCTTAGACGCTGCCGGGCCATTGCGCACGAGCTGGTGGGGCGATATAAAGGGGTTTCGGTGCTCATCTTGTCAGGGTCTCCCGTTATCAGTAGTTTCGAATTTCGGGCACGGGTGGACTTTGTCCGGATTCCGGGTGTCATAAAGCTGAAAGACGGTCGGTATACGTCGCTCGGTTTGCATATTAATCTTGATCAGACCATGGCGATTCGAGAGGCGATCATTCGCAAGACAGCGGAAGTGTTTGATCCCGATTTATTCATTGTCGATAAGGAACCCCTGGGACTTGAAGGCGAAGTCCGTGAAACGTTGGAAATGCTTCAGAACAATGGTGTCAAAACGGTATTGGGCCAAAGGGATATTATTGACGATAGTAATGCGTTACAGCTGGAGTGGGGCAGAAAGGCGGTTTTGCCGGCGCTGAAAGATCTGTATGATGAAATTTGGGTGTATGGACTTGAGGCGTTTTATCAGCCTTTCAAAGGTCTTGGACTGGAGCCAGACATCAATAATAAAACATTCTTCACCGGATATCTTAGGCGTACATCCACCGGAGATACCATGCCGCTAGATGTCAAGACACCGTATATCTTGGTCACACCGGGTGGCGGCAAGGATGGGGAAGAAATGGTTGAACTGGTCTTCGAGGCCTATAGGAACTCAGACGAACTCACTACCCCCGTGGTTTTTGTGCTGGGTCCGTTTATGGGCGAAGATAAAAGGGAACAGTTCAAGCATCAAGCGGATGCCTTCGAACTGTTTACGGTATTTGATTATCACAATCGCATTGAAACGCTGATTGAAAATGCGCAGGGATTGATCGCGATGGGGGGATACAACACTTTTTGCGAAATACTGAGCTTCAATAAACCGGCGATCATCATTCCGCGGGAAGAACCCCGTACGGAGCAATTAATCAGGGCGAGAAGGGCCACCCAATTGTCTTTGATTACGATGCTTGAGCCAGAGCATTTTGATTGTCAGCATTTAATACCACTGTTAAAACAGTTGCCACTTCAGGCCAAACCAAAAGACCGATTATTACCGGGGATGCTGGAGGGCATGGACCAAGTTTGCAATAGAGTGATTTCCTTGTTAACACCCAGCACAAATACCATTGAGTTCAGTCGCTCCATGGAGCAGCGAAAAAAGTTGTTAGGTTTATAGATTGAAAATCGCGTTCTATGTCCAGCACTTGCTGGGAACCGGGCACCTGTTTCGTATGATGGCCCTGGCCAAGACATTTAGCGCGCATAACCATTCTGTCCTTTTCATTTCAGGTGGAGCGGTTCCCAATCCCGGGGAGATGCCCTATCGAGTCATTCAACTTTTCCCGTTACGAGCCGGTGCCGGAGATTTTACCCGTTTAATCGATGGCGATGGTCAGGATGTGACCGACAGGACAAAACAGCGTCGCGCTGCCGAGTTGATTCATCATGTGCTCGATTTTGCTCCCGATATGCTGATCATTGAATCGTTTCCATTTGGTCGTTTCCAAATGAAATTCGAGTTGATTCCACTGCTCCGGGCGATCAAGCATTCCGTGTCTCCAGCTTTAATTATCTCGTCCATAAGAGATATTCTTCAACATCGTAAGGAAAAGAGAAACCGGGAAACATTGGAATTACTGGCATCGTACTTTGATGCGGTGATTGTCCACGGAGACCCGGCGTGGGTATCCCTCGAATGCTCATTTCCATTCGTCCCCCAAATGCCGGTGAACGTGTTTTATAGCGGCTATGTGATCGATGAGAATAAACGGGTGGAACAAAAAAGTCCTGACAAGCAAGGAAAGCACGAGGTTATCGTGTCTGCAGGTGGCGGCGCGGTCGGAAAGCATGTATTCGATGTTGCGATAAAGGCCCGGCCTTTGAGTTGTCTGAGACACTTGGTCTGGCGGATACTGGTCGGTAACAATGTGTCGGCAATAGCGCGACATGGGACAGCAAACTGCCACAGCGGAAAGACGATTATAGAAAAGAACCGGGAAGATTTTTGCCAGTTACTCTCGCAATGCGAGTTATCCATTTCCCAAGCAGGCTATAACACATGCCTTGACATTATCAGTACACGGGCCAAGGCGGTGCTGATACCATTTTCTGGTTATGGAGAAACAGAGCAAAGCCAGCGTGCAGCCATTTTGCAAAAAAAGGGACTTGCTGTCAGTGTGCCTGAAGCCGATTTGAATCCAGCAAATCTGGCACGAGCGGTGGATGTGGCGAGCCATCTTCCACGGGTTGAATCGGTTGCAATCGATATGAATGGCGCACAGAAAACGCTATCCATAGCCGAAACCCTATATCATGGCTCTTCCAGGCGTTAGCTGTGGATTTGTTATATCAGGAACTCGAAAAATGGAGTGTTTCAGGGAAACAGGCCTTTTTCTGGTGGCGGGATGATGATGCCCAGTCAGCTAGCGTAGCGCTTGGTCAATTATGTGAACTGTCCAATGTGTTTCAAATTCCGTTGGCGCTTGCCGTCATTCCTTCAGGTGTCCACCCATCGCTTGTCGAATTACTGTCATCACAACCCCGTGTGACCGTGTTGCAACATGGCTATGCTCATATCAATTATGCGTTGCCGGGAGAAAAAAAACAGGAACTGGGTTCACATCGTTCTTGTGACGTGATCACCAGGGAATTAAGAGAGGGATACAAAAGATTGGGACGCCAGTTTGAATCGACCTTTTCCCCTGTTTTGGTGCCCCCATGGAATCGAATCAGTCCGACTCTATTAGATCAATTGTCTGGATTGGGTTATGTGGGGGTCTCAGTATTCAATTGCAGGGAAAAAGCGGAACTCAGGCCAGGGCTGCGGGTAGTCAATACACATATCGACATCATCAATTGGAAAGAGGGAAAAAAATTTGCAGGAGAAACGATCATTGTCAATCAACTGGTACATCATTTACGCGAAAAACGATTAGGGAGATGCGACCCGAGTGAACCGACGGGCATACTGACTCACCACTTGGTACATGACCAGTCAAGTATCTCGTTTTTATATCGATTGATTGCTGCGCTTTGTGAGCATCCAGCAGTCGAATGGATCAATGCACGCTCTGCCTTCCAGCCACGATAACACCGTTGTAGCGAACCGGATTCGCTAGGCAAGCCAAGAGAAGTTGGAAGGAACGTCGGATGCTGCGCCTGATTGTGGAACCCGTCAGAAAAGGGCTGCTTCTTTCCTTATTGGCCACGCTGGTTCCACTGGATGAACCGTTCCCCGATGTCGATGAGGAGTTGCTCCCATTGGGCGAACCGGAACTTTGACAAAGTCGTTCCGTTACTTGCTGGACACAAACAGCCTTTCCGGTTTGGTTCGACAACCGCAAGAGACGCTGGCGAATCGAATTGCACAGGTGGGAGAGGCAACGAGATGCACCAGCCTCATCGTCGCGGCAGCACTCCGGTTCGGTGCTGAAAAATCAGGTACCGATGAATGGACAGATCGTGTGGACTTGATTCTCTTTGCGATCGATATACTGCCGCTGGAGTCACCTGCAGATCGGACGTATGCAACGCCGCGCCATGATCTGGCGCGCAACGGAATCCCTATTGGCCCGAAAACGACCTGCTAATTGCGGCGCAGGCCTCA
Source organism: Candidatus Poriferihabitaceae bacterium (assembly GCA_965214625.1). Taxonomy (GTDB): domain Bacteria; phylum Pseudomonadota; class Gammaproteobacteria; order Arenicellales; family Poriferihabitantaceae. Next base: position 1,919,699 of record OZ243962.1, read on the forward strand.
TTGTGGTGACGGCCAATACCGGAGAGTTTTCGTGCGTACCTGGATTACGTGTCGAAAACTGGCTGACTGAATAATCGGTCTATGATATCGAAAGATCCGATTCCTGTGATTCATTCAGGATGACAGCGCACCGAAGTCAGATTTGTTGCGCCAGTCGACAGGCGTGTTGACAGCACTTGATCAGGTTCTATCTGCGTAGGAATTCGGTTACCCAGCCAAGTACAGTGGCGGAGTGGGTCTCCATCGTTTCCAAAGAGAGAATTGCTGATTGATAGGTTTCCTCACCAATCAGTGCTCTTCGGGTATCGGCCCTGAACTGACAAAATGCCTTGTTGAATTCCGGATGACCTTGGATTCCCAGCATTTTGCCGTCTGCCACGATCATACTGTTAGGACAAAAATCGTTTTTTGCGATGGTCTTGAACCCAGGTGGCAATTTTATGACCTGGTCTTGATGAATGACAATCAGATTGTATGAGTTGTTTTTAATATCCGTCCGATTTTCCATCCACGGTTGTGGGTGAGTGATACAGGTGGAATGGATTCCAAATCCCCAGCCGGTATCGACTTTGATTACTTTGCCCCCGAGGGCTTGGGCGATCATCTGGTGTCCAAAACAGATACCGACTATTTTGCTATCTTGCGCCCAGCACTGACGAATAAATGTCTGCAGATCCAGAATCCAGCGATAAGATTCATAAGCACCGTATCGAGAACCGGAGATAATGTATCCTTTAAAGTCATTGGGTTCGGGCAAGCTGTCTCCCTTATGACAATGAATCGGCATCAGTTGTATCGATTGCGATGAGGCGTCAATACTGTTTTGGAACATTTCACTGTAAGTTCCATAATGTTCCTGTGACTCTTCATCCACATCGTCGCACAGTAAAAGTCCTATCTGTAATGGCTGGGGTCGAGTCATTGGTATTGCTGATCTATTAGAAAATACACTATATTCGATTTTATCAGTGGCTGATCAGGAACACGATCCTCCGATGGCTCAATACCGAATAAATTGATGAGATAAAACTGACTAACTCGGCCCTCAGGTACTCCTAGGTAATGTGACCCATATCCGTTATTTCAAAAGCCAATTCCATATCTGGCTTTTGATTCATCCGCCAGTCTTCTGGTAGCGTAGCCAATCCATCTCAAAACACGCTCAAATTTCCCACCGCACTTAGCAAGCAGGTACGGATCGGTTACCGACTTCACCTTTTCAATGTTTTTCAGTGGCCTTTGCTTTTGTTTGTCTCGAGAACCAGTATTTTTTGAGAAGATAATGAAAGAGGCCAAACCGCCTCACGAATCCGGCCACAGGTTGCCCAGGCTGAAACTGATCGCGTCGAAGGGGGGTAGCGAGACGGAGTCGTTGCCCGTCAGGGTCTTCAGCAAAATCTATCGATTCTCCATCAGCTCAAAGGCCTCCAGCGTGCGCACATCGGGATAGTCCGCCATCGCCATAGTCATACGGCGGACTGATTCTGGCCCCAAGCCCGGTACTTGCCCGGGCGTGCCTGGGTGCCGGCCACGGGTTCGGGTAATGGCGTGGCGCTAGCAGCTGCTTTCATACCCATGGTTTGCTCTCCTGAAGTTAAAGAGGAAAATACCGAGTGTAGCCCCGACTCGCCGACCAACTCAAGATGCGTTGACTATGCGCTGATAGACGACACTGACATCGATGAGATAAAACTTGTTAAATCAGGACACTGACAGTACTATTTATGCTTCGAACAAATTTCATACCACAGGATTACAGATGCTGAAAGGTAGCCTTGTCGCGCTTGTGACTCCGATGCAGGATAACGGACACGTTGACTACCAGGGCCTACAACGGCTGGTGGATTTTCATGTTGAAAATCACACTGATGGGATTATCTCGGTAGGAACGTCGGGTGAATCTGCCACGCTGGATATTGATGAGCAAATTGATGTCATCGCAAAGACGATCAACTTGGCCAAGGGCCGTATCCCTGTCATAGCCGGAACCGGTGGAAACTCAACTTCCGAGGCACTGGAGCTAACCACCCGGTCCGCCGCACTGGGTGTGGATGCCTGTCTGTTGGTGGTGCCTTACTACAATAAACCGACGCAACATGGGTTGTATCAGCATTTCAAATACATAGCAGAACGTGTAGAGATACCCCAAATTCTTTACAATGTGCCCGGCCGGACGGCACTGGACATGACAAACGATACAGTAGTGGCCTTATCAAAAGAGCCCAATATTATCGGTATCAAGGATGCGACCGGCGATATTGCGCGTGTGAGTGATTTTGTCTCACGTTGCGGCGCTGACTTTGCCATTTACTCTGGAGATGATGCGACGACTCTTGATTTGATCAAGGCAGGCGGCCATGGATGTATTTCGGTGACTGCCAATGTGGCTCCCCGCAAGATGCATGATATGTGCATGGCGGCCTTATCCGGTGATATGGAAACGGCAGACAGGTTGAATAGTGAATTGGACGATCTTCATAGAACATTGTTTCTCGAGTCGAATCCAATTCCGGCGAAATGGGCTGTTTCGGAACTCGGTTTTATCGGGAAGGGCATCCGTCTCCCTTTGACCGAGTTCTCAAGCCAGTACCATGCACCGTTACTGGGAGCGATGAAAAAAGCGGGCGTGGTGTAGCCCGTCAGAATCGGTTGATTGACCTTTTTCCATGAAAGCATGCTAGTTTTTACTGGGCATCATGCACTTTCTGACTTTCGCCAGGAAAAATATCTAAAATCCATTCAAAGCGTGTTCCCGGGCTGCCATTCGGTGACGGCACGCCATCTGTATTTTCTTGATGTTGTCGACGTCCCGAACCCGCAACAGATTGGGATTTTGGAGCATCTGCTGGAGGCAAAGGCAACGACAGGGACTTTCTCTTTAGCGGTTGATTCCAATTCCGATCAGTTTGTGTCCCGGATCGTTGTCCCGAGAATCGGAACCATTTCTCCCTGGTCCACAAAGGCAACGGATATCCTGCATCACTGCGGGATGAAGAAAGTCAGGAGAGTGGAAAGGGGGGTGAACTGGATTATCGGCCATGCACAGGGCACACAGGCCATGTTGTCCGATGAGGCATCCATAGCATCTCTTGAGTCTCTCGTCTTTGATCCGATGACTGAATCGGTGCTTTCAGAACCACAGCATGCCGCACAGTTGTTTGAGAAAGCCGCTCCCCGACCATTGGCAGTCATCGATATATTAGCGGATGGTTTCGCCGCATTACAAAAAGCCAATACGGACTTTGGATTCGCCCTGAGTGAACCTGAACAGTATTATTTGGTCGAGCAATTTACTCGATTGGGGCGAAATCCCACGGATGTCGAATTGATGATGTTTGCACAGGTCAATTCTGAACATTGTCGCCACAAGATATTCAATGCGGACTGGACCATTGATGGCGTGTGTCGACCAAATTCCCTGTTTTCGATGATTCGTCAAACACACGCCATCAATGGTGCGGGGACTTTGACTGCGTATAGTGACAATGCCGCGGTGATCGAAGGCAAGCCGTCGAGCCGGTTCAGCCCCGACCCGGTTGACAGGGTATACCGTTTCCAGCGCGAGTCGGTGCATTTTACCGTGAAGGTGGAAACCCATAACCACCCGACTGCAATTTCTCCATTTCCCGGTGCGGCGACAGGGTCGGGAGGAGAAATTCGGGATGAGGGAGCAACCGGGCGAGGCGGCAAACCAAAGGCCGGACTGGTCGGATACACCGTTTCCCATTTGCGTATTCCGGATTTTCAGCAACCATGGGAGCAAAAGGAAATATGTCCAGATCGCATTGCCCGCCCCTTGCAAATCATGCTTGAGGGTCCGATAGGGGCTGCATCGTTTAACAACGAATTCGGACGTCCCAATATAACGGGTTATTTTCGAACATTTGAATCGGCTGTTCCAGGCGTTGATAACACATATCGATTGGGTTATCACAAGCCGATTATGCTGGCAGGCGGGCTCGGCAATATTCGTGACCAGCATGTGAAAAAACAAGCTATTCCACCGGGTGCGCCCATCGTCGTGCTCGGGGGGGCGACGATGTTGATTGGACTCGGTGGTGGGGCGGCTTCCAGCGTTGCATCGGGAGAGAGCACGGAACGGCTGGATTTTGCATCAGTACAAAGAGGAAATCCAGAGATGCAAAGGCGTTGTCAGGAGGTGATTGACTCTTGTTGTGCGATGGGCAAGGACAATCCGATCTTGTCGATACATGATGTCGGCGCGGGTGGGCTTTGCAATGCATTGCCTGAATTAATGCATGATGCAGGGAAGGGGGGTCAGTTTGAGCTGCGATCCATCCTGAATGACGAACCGGGGATGTCTCCGCTGCAGATTTGGTGCAATGAATCTCAGGAACGGTATGTTTTGGCGATCGATCCCGCAAAATATGAGCAGTTCGAGCGATTGTGTCTGCGTGAACGCTGTCTGTTTGCCCGTGTAGGAACAGCCAGCCAGCAGCCCCAGTTTGTCTTGAACGACGATTATTTCGATCACCCGGATCACGAATCCGGGCAGCTTCCCAAACCGATTGATCTCCCGTTGGAGGTTCTATTTGGACTACCGCCGAAGATGCACAGAAAAGTAGCGTCGGTTTCGACGGATCCGGTCTCACTGTCATTTGATGATCTCACCATCATAGAGGCAACAAAACGGGTTCTCTCCTTTCCGACCGTGGCGGATAAAACGTTTTTGGTTACGATCGGTGACAGGAGTGTTACCGGACTGGTCGCCAGGGACCAGATGGTTGGACCCTGGCAGGTTCCGGTGTCCAATGTTGGCGTCACCCTGTCCGGGTACACGGGTTACAGCGGTGAGGCCATGGCAATCGGAGAAAGAACACCGCTGGCGGCCGTCGATACGGTTGCCAGTGGCCGGATGGCCATCGGGGAGGCGCTGACCAATATAGCTGCCGCTGCCATCGGAGATCTCAAAAAAGTCAAGTTGTCGGCGAATTGGATGGTGGCGGCGGGAGAACCGGGCCAGGATGCAGACCTTTATGAAACCGTGCAGTCAGTCGCATTGGATTTGTGCCCCAAGTTGGGCATTTCGATACCGGTTGGCAAGGATTCGATGTCAATGAAATCGGTCTGGCAGGCCGATAACAGGCAATATCGTGTTGTCTCCCCGGTGTCACTTGTGGTGAGTGCCTTCGCTTCGGTCACTGATGTGCGTCATACGCTCACGCCTGAGATTAAAGTGGACTGTGGGCAAACCGGGCTCTGGCTCATTGATCTTGGGGAAGGCAAGAACAGGTTGGGTGCAAGTGTACTGGCACAGGTAACAAGGCAGCTTGGAGACCAGGTCCCGAATGTTGATGAACCCGGTCAACTGAAGACTTATTTTTCATTGATTCAACAATTGCATCAGTCCGGTCAACTGCTTGCCTACCATGATCGGTCAGACGGTGGACTCATGACGACCTTGTGTGAAATGGCGTTTGCCGGACGGTGTGGTTTGAATGTCGACCTCCAGGGGTTGGGTTCAGGGCATCTCGAATTGCTGTTCAGTGAAGAACTGGGTGCTGTGATACAAATCAAGGATCAGGATCAATCCGCTGTTAGCCAACTGTTCGCGGAACATGGTCTGTCGCATCTTTTGCACTATCTTGGGAGACCAACCAGAGAGGATCTGATTAATATCTCGGTAGACGGGGTTGAAATATTTTCACTGGCCCGTACCGAATGCCATCGCCTCTGGTCACAAGTCACTTGGCAAATGCAGTCAATAAGAGACAATCCGGTCTGTGCGGACCAGGAATATGAACGGCTTTTGGATGTGCATGATCCAGGTCTTCGTGTCGATATCCGTTTTGATCCGGATGACAATCTCATTTTGCCGTATGTCAATCTGTCCAAGCCAAAGGTTGCGATACTGCGCGAACAAGGTGTCAATGGCCAGCTGGAAATGGCGGCAGCCTTCACCGAAGCGGGTTTTGAGGCCATCGATGTGAGCATGAGTGACCTGGTCATGGGTCAGAATTTGGCTGAGTTCAAAGGACTGGCTGCCTGTGGGGGTTTTTCATTTGGTGATGTGCTGGGTGCGGGGGCGGGCTGGGGCAAGTCGATTCTCTATAATAGTCAGTTACGGGATACTTTCATCGCCTTTTTCGAGCGGTTGGATACCTTTGCATTGGGTGTCTGTAATGGATGTCAAATGATGTCGTCAATCAAGGAACTGATTCCCGGGGCGGCGGACTGGCCAAAGCTGGTGCGCAATTTTTCCGAACAGTATGAAGCACGATTTGTGCTGGTAAGGGTGTGTGCAGGGAAGTCGATTTTTTTCAGGGAAATGAACGATTCGGTTATCCCTGTGTCGGTTGCACATGGTGAAGGACGCGTTCATTTTGGCTCAGCGCAACAGTTGGACAGACTGGAAAATAATCAGCAGGTCTGTTTGCGGTTTGTGGATAATTATTTTCAGTCCACTGAAAGATATCCTTATAATCCAAACGGTTCTGTGGCAGGTGCTACCGGGTTTACCAGTAAAGATGGTCGGTTTACCATCATGATGCCTCATCCGGAGCGGGTTTTGAGATCGGCCACAAATTCTTGGCATCCTGAAAACTGGGGCGAATTCAGTCCATGGCGCAGGCTATTTCAAAATGCGCGGGTCTGGGTCGACTGATGTCCAGGCAAATACATGAAATACCGTGGTTGCGGCTGGCCTGCCTGATTCATCTTTTCCTCTGGCAAGGAAAGCATTCCAGTGGTTTACGGTTGACCCAAACCGCCATTTTCGACAACGCATAGCGCTGGTCGGTTGGTCCCGCTGTTGCTTCTGCTGACCGAGGATCGTCCCAAGACCCGGTGTATAGTATTGATCCCAGATGCCGTTCACGCGATGCGTTTCGTCTCATGTCATCAGGGCTCAATTCCCTCGGCACTGATTTCATGAAACGCGGACCTTTCATCAATGCCTGCCAAGAACCTGTTTTGCCGTATCGCGATGGCTGTCAGGCTTGTTTTCTGCCACTTTGTGTCGCTGTTGCCGGTGGCGTAGAATGACCAAAATTAATGGATGTGATTGAATGCATTACGAACAGAAATTGCCGACGCAGTCCAATGAACGATAACGTAATTGTCAAAAGCCCTTACAAAGAGGTCCCCATTCCTGATTGCGCCATCACGCCCCTGGTACTGAGACATGAAAGGAAACTGGCAAATCATATTGCTTTGGTCGATGGGATGACCGGTCTTTCCATAACGTATCGTGAACTGGCAGTCCTCATTCGCAAGGTTGCCTATGGATTCGTGCAAATGGGATTACAACGGGGTGACGTGGTCGCGATTTACAGTCCCAATTTGCCGGATTATGTTATCGCATTTCATGGAGTCAGTTATGCGGGAGGCACGGTGACCACGGTAAATCCGATGTATACGGCAGGGGAACTTGAGCGCCAGGTACAAGATGCCTCAGCGAAGTTTTTGCTGACAACACCCGAATTGTTGCCCACTGCCTGCAAGGTAATTGAATCGCAGCGCATCCAGACCGTTTTGCTGTTTGGCGATGAACACGATGCGCCCGGGAATACGGTTAGTTTTAACTGGCTGAAAAAGAGCCCGGAATTGGAAAATCAAATTGAAATAGAGCCGAAAAAGACCTTGCTTGCGTTGCCTTATTCAAGTGGTACGACGGGTCTGGCCAAGGGAGTCATGATCACGCATCACAATATGGTATCGAATATCTGTCAGTTTGAGGGGGTTACATATTATTCAACGACAACGAAAGACGACAATCTTGTTGCGGTACTGCCGTTCTACCACATATATGGCATGATGGTGTTTATGTGTTCGGCGCTTTATCAGGGTGCAACCGTGATCACGATGCCGCGATTTGACCTAGTGCGGTTTTTAGAGATCATGCAGAATCACAAAGTGACACGGGCCTATGTTGTTCCACCGATTGTGCTGGCGCTGGCAAAGCATCCGGCAGTGGATGAGTATGATCTTTCATCACTCAAGGTGATATTCTCCGGTGCGGCACCATTGGCATTGGAAATCGCTATGGCGGTAGAACAACGGATAGGTTGCCAACCGGTCCAGGGATATGGTTTGACGGAGACCAGTCCCGTGACCAATATCGGTCCCGATGCCGAGGGGAAAAGCAGCCCCGGTTCCGTGGGGCCGCCGATCTGCAATACGGAAATGAAAGTCATTGATATCAAAACCCGCGAAGATCTGGAAGTGGGTCAAACCGGAGAAGTATGTATTCGGGGGCCACAGGTGATGAAAGGGTATTTGCACAACCCGGCGGCAACGGATGAGTGTATTGATGAAGATCGCTGGTTTCATACCGGTGATGTCGGTTATGCCGATGAGAAGGGGTATTTTCATATTGTTGATCGGGCCAAGGAACTCATCAAATACAAAGGATATCAAGTTGCGCCGGCTGAACTCGAAGCGCTATTGTTATCACATCCTGATGTGTTGGATGCCGCTGTGATCGGCTTGGCGGATGAAGAGGCGGGTGAGATACCGAAAGCCTTTGTTGTGCCCAAGAAGGTGATTTCAGATGATTCAATCAAGGAATTTGTTGCCGGAAAAGTGGCACCTTACAAGAAAATACGTGTTGTCGAATTCGTCGAAAACATCCCGAAAGCACCCTCGGGGAAAATACTGCGGCGATTATTACGTGGCTGAATGAGTGTGTCAGCGGCATGCCGGTTAAAAGTGTATATGGCAAACCAAATCGAGAACATATGTCTGCCCGATCACCAACTTTTGCGTACCCACTCAAACCTTATCAGCGTTCTCAGACTGCGTAGCCAGTCTTCCGATGCTCGGAATACGAAACTTGATGACTTGGGGTTCACCTGGATAGTCCCAATCAAGCCCTATTTTACACAGTGTCAACGAGAGGGAAGTCACCAATGGTGGAGAGAGGAAGGGGGACGACAGGCTCGCCGATTGCTGATGCAAACGCATCGGTTGGTGGTTCACTGAGCCCCGTGCTGGGTCGCGGTATCTCATACTCCGGCGTGCTGGACAGGAATGCCGATCTCGAAGAGTTGGCTGCGACAGACCAACCGGGATATACCCTATGTTTGTTTGAGGCAGTAGATTTCGCTGCCGACTCGCTGCGCATGGGTTCTGCACTGCCACGTATAAAATCGCAATACTGCATGTGGAGCGTCATGTTGATTGATATCCGGATAGCATCTGGTCGCACTTGATGCGGCTGTTTTGCATGCCGAGCGGACCCAGATTGTTCTTTCTTTCGGCACCGATCTATTCGGGATAATTGGTTTCCGTCGTTTCGGTTTCCGCTACTGCCACGATAGGGTCGCCCTCACCACAGGCCCTTCGCCATGCCTTCGAAGATATAGTCATTCAGAAAGATGTGCTGGCCGAACAGGTTGCGTTCGACCTCGGTCAATGCGGCCTCTTCGCAGATGTCGTCCCATGCGTCCCGGATGGTGTGGGTCTGTTGGGCGATGATGTCCTTCGCCGCTTTCTTGCTGAGATGGAAATTGGGCGTGACCTCTAGGCAGGTTGCAAGTGTGCTCGTCCGATTATCTCCGACGATCAGCATCGCCTGGCTGGCCACATTACCGGAACGGCTTTGCGGGCAAATGTCATAGGCAGGCGTTAAGGTCAGGTGTTCGCCGCTCCAAAAACCCGCATGGTTGCGCGCATGATCGTCGGTGTTACCGCACAGGATGTTGAATACAAGCCGTCCGTACAACTCGTGCAACGTCGCCTTTGGTGAGGTGAAACGGTGCCGAATGATTTCCGTGAGGACTTCATAGCTGGCGTAACGCGCCATCATCTCATCGAGCATGAACAGCGTCAGCGCCGAGACCATCGCCCTGCGCGTCCAGCCGTCTTTCGCCTTTACGCGGTCGAAACGTTCGACTAGCAGCACATCTTTGCCGGCGACGTGTGCAAGATGCACGGGGGCGACGTCAAGCCCCACCTTGGCCGCAAGGCGCATGGCGATATATTCCGCCTTCACTACGTTGTAGGTGTCGGTCGAAGACGAGAACTTGGCGATCATCTTTGTGTCACCGTCTTGGATCATTGCCTTTGGACGCGCACCGCCGAGCGACGTACTGTGAAACAGTGCCTGATCGAGTTCGGGTGTCAGCGGCACGCCATTCTCGACTTTCTCGGCGGCGCTCAGCAGTTCCTCGAGTGTTGCGGTTTGAACAACACGCGGCACGTACTTCGAAGGGGAGTGTTGGAAGTCCAGCGCACCGATTCGATCGGAGCCGGATTCCACGAGATAGGTCAGATCGTCGAGTACAGCGGTGTCGACATCCTTGCCCTTGCGTCCGAAGGTCCGGTTCAGGATGACGCGACGGCCCCACGCATCGGGCGCAGCATCGCGCAGGCATCCGGCCATGCCCAGTCCGACCTCGGGCGCAATTGCTCCGCGACGCAGCGGCAGTTCCGGTTCGTAGATCGAAATGCGGTCATTCCGGTCCAGATAGCGCTGACCGTAGTTGAAGCTCAGTCGCTCACCGTCACGTGCGATTCGACCGGCGACGACCGGTGCCGTTGCGTCGGGCAGCCATATCCAGACATAGGCTTCATCCGGCGCTTTTGTGTTGCGGTGATCAGAAGTCATCTTTCACCTTCGTCGTTCCCGTGCGGACGGATTGCGGCAGCAGGGTGAGCCTGTTGCGTTCCATCGACAGATGGCGTGTCAACGTTGTCGGTTCGGCTTCGAACAAGTGCAACCCGACAATGGCGGCGACCTCGAAGGCCGCACCGATGGAGCAGCCCATTTCGCCTTTTTCGATGCGGTGTACGAGGCCGCGTGACGTCCCGGCGCGTTCGGCGACATCGGCGACTGTGAGGTTGCGTTCGATGCGCGCGGTGCGGATCATCAGCCCGAGAAGCTCTGTGACTTCGCGAGCATAGCGGGAATAGCTTCTGTGAGCAGGTTTTGCCATTGTTTTATTAGATGTATAAATAGTACATAATGAGTGATAATGACTTATTTATAGATCATTTTAATTAATTTTAAGCAGATTGAACAGCCCCAATGATCCGGTACGGTGTCACGCTATGCAACGAGTAATGTGGAGTTGTAGGATAAGGTGTATGTCAGCAGATATTCCAGTGGAAGGTTTGCCGGATCTAGGGTGAAAGAATCTGCGCGGTTGTGTCACGTATCAGCGTATTCGAAAACCGGGTGCGGGCCCACGAGATAGGTCTCTCCGTTATAGTCGATACAGACCTAGGTGATGCCAGTCATGACGCTGTCCAAGTGCGTCGGTGTGGTTGTATTTTCTCGGCTAGCCGATTTTCGTCGGTGTCGATGCCGAGGGAATCAATACCCCGGTCGGTCAGCTGACTATGACTGGTTTGATGCCAGAGGGCACCGTCAATGGACAGTACGATAGTCGGTGAGAAAGCCAATAGCACTTACATGTTGGTATAATTGGGTCCCCCCGTGCCTTCGGGTGTTACCCAAGTGATATTTTTTGTTGGATCCTTGATATCACAGGTCTTGCAGTGCACACAATTCTGGGCATTGATATGAAGTTCGGGGTGGGTATCGGTGTTCAGAAACTCATACACACCGGCAGGACAGAATCGCTGTTCCGGTCCAGAGTAGGTCATCAGGTTGACTGTTACTGCGCGGTCGGATTCTGATAATTGCAGGTGCACCGGTTGATCTTCTTCATGATTTGTATTCGATAGATAAACAGACGAAGTTTTGTCAAAGCTCAGTTTTCCATCCGGTTTCGGATAGGAGATTGGGTTGCAATCGGAAGCGGGTTTCGTTGATTCGTGATCGGGTACCGGGTCCGTCAGCCTGAACGGCAGTTTGCCGCCGAATATGTTCTGGTCAATAAAGTTGTAGGTGCCACCACCCCAAGTCCCGAGTTTGTGTAAGGCGGCTCCAAAATTTCTTGACTGATAGAGTTCCTTGTATAACCAGGAGTCATTGAAATGTGGCTCAAAATCTTCCAGTTTGCCGGTCCCATTCAATGTATTGAACACTGTTTCAGCGGCGAGGATTCCGGATTTCATTGCCGTGTGGGAGCCTTTTATTTTTGAAAAATTTAACGTTCCTGCATTACATCCGATCAGTAATGCGTTTGGCAGGGTCATTTTAGGGAGTGCGTTCAGCCCACCCTTGGTAATTGCCCGTGCTCCATAAGCGATGCGCTCTCCCCCTTCAAGATAGTGTCTGATTTCGGGATGGTGTTTGAGCCGTTGCAGTTCATCAAAGGGACTAAGATAAGGATTGGCATACGAAAGATCGGTAATGAGGCCCATTGATACCAGATTTTCTCCCAGGTGATACAAAAAGGATCCACCGGAGGCCCCGTTTTCTGATAGCGGCCAGCCGGCACCATGGAGTACCCGCCCTGGTCGATGTTTTTCGCTGTCTATTGTCCAAAGCTCCTTGATTCCAATGCCATAGTGCTGGGTTTCGCGATCCCGGTCCAGATCGAATCGGCTGATCAGTTGCTTGCCCAGATGCCCGCGGCAACCCTCCGCAAACAGCGTCACTTTTGCATGTAACTCCATACCTGCTTCATAGGCCGGTTTTCGATGGCCATCCGCTCCCCGGCCCATTTCTCCCGTTGCGACCCCCTTGATACTGCCATCTTCATGGAACAGCACTTCAGAGGCGGGGAACCCGGGAAAGATTTCTACTCCCAGAGACTCCGCCTGTTCTCCCAACCAGCGGCAGACCTCTCCGAGACTGACGATATAATTCCCATTATTGTGCATCGGCTTTGGTACCATCCACAGTGGCATCCTGAGGGCTTTTTGTGCACTTGTGAACATCAATACGCGGTCTTCTTTGACGGGTGTATTGAGCGGCGCGCCTTTTTCCTGCCAGTCGGGAAACAATTCGTTCAGGGCTCTGGGTTCGAAGATGGCACCGGATAAAATATGGGCTCCGACCTCAGAGCCTTTTTCGAGTACCACAATGCTGAGTTCCTTCCCGCTTTCCTGGGCAAGCAGCATCAGCTTGCAGGCCGCTGCCAGTCCGGCTGGGCCTGCGCCCACGATGACGACGTCAACTTCCATGGATTCACGTTCAATCGACTGTTCTGACATGGTACTGGTCTCTTTCTCTGCTGGTCAGGTGAAAAATAATAAATTAGCGTAATATTCTGCTATCGATCCAGTTAAAATGCCACCTCTTTCTATCAGCACAGTGAAGCAAGTGAAACGATGGCAATGCCAGCATCCAAAGACAGACTGAAGACCGTATCCCAACCAGAATCTGCTTCCGTCAGGAAAACGTATGATGATGTGATGGTGCCGAATTATGCGCCCATGCAGATCGTGCCGGCAAAAGGAGTGGGATCACGGCTATGGGATGTGGAGGGGAACGAGTACATCGATTTTGCGGCAGGGATCGCGGTCAGCGTATTGGGCCATGCCCATCCCCTGTTGGTCGAGACATTGACCCGACAGGCAAACTGCTTCTGGCACGTCAGCAACCTGTTGGTCAATCAGCCGAGTATCGAACTGGCTGAGCGGTTATGTCATCTGACATTCGCGCAAAAAGTGTTTTTTGCCAACTCAGGTGCGGAAGTCAATGAAGCGGCATTGAAGCTCGCGAGACGCCATGCGCTGGATCACTTTGGTCCCAACAAGATCAATATTGTCGCGTTTGATCATTCTTTCCATGGACGCACATTTTTCACGGTCAGTGTCGGTGGGCAGGAAAAATACAGGCAGGGATTCGGACCGAATCCAGATGGGATTTTTCATCTTCCCTTCAACGATAGTGGTGCCATTACTGATTTTTTTGAGCGTCGTGGAGATGAGACCTGTTGTGTCATTCTTGAGCCGATTCAGGGAGAGGGCGGTGTCAGGCCCGTGACAAAGGAGTTTGCGCAGACCATCAGCAGGTTGTGCAAGCAGCACGAGGCGTTGATGATAATGGATGAAGTTCAAACCGGCGTGGGCCGGTCAGGCCAATTTTACATGTACCAGAAATTGGATGTGATCCCGGATATCCTGACAACCGCAAAAGGCTTGGGCGGTGGATTTCCCATCGGTGCGATGCTGACAACGGATTCGATCGCACAAAGCCTGGCTGTCGGAACACACGGCAGTACATTCGGCGGAAACCCGATGGCCTGCGCGGTTGCAAACAAAATCATTCAGTTGCTATGTGAATCGGATTTGCTGTCGCAGGTCGACGCAAAAAGTCGGATGCTGATAACAGGGCTTGAGCGTATCGGACAAAACTATGATTTATTTTCCGAAATACGGGGGGAGGGGTTACTGATAGGATGTGAGTTGAGTGAAGCGTGGAAGGACCAAGCACGGGATATTTTGAACAGCTGCATGAAAGAAGGACTGATGGTATTGGTTGCCGGCACCAATGTGCTGAGACTGGCACCGGCACTGAATATCAACGATAACGACCTTCAAGCGGGATTGGAAAGACTGGAAAAAGCGGTGAGGCGGTTATCGCGTGATCGTGATACGGCCTGAATCGGTCAGATCATCGATGCAAGGTAAGTGATTCAGTGGTTTCAGCATGTTCAACGCTTCGCCGCCAATTTGAAAACAGCCCAGCTGCGAACCAGCCAAGTGCGAGTAGGTTGACATGCTTTTTGTCGAAGTAATATCAAAATCTCTGGTTTCTGTATGCACTCGAACTGTCTGACCCGGGTCCTTTCAGTGAGTTCGTCATGGATCCCGAATCTAGCGGCAACGAGGTTTATCTCTCTACAAATGCCCGTTCTATCACATATTCCCGGAAATCACTTTTTCGGGTTTCCTTGAAGCCCATTTCGCTGAGAATTTGACCAAGACTTTTCAGCATCCCGGGACTGCCGCAAAGCATAAAGCGGTCATGTTCAACAGACAATGGCGGCAATCCGATATCTTCCAGTAACTTGCCGCTTTGCATTAGTTCGGTGATTCGGCCATAGTTCTTGTAGGGCTCTCTTGTCACTGCGGGATAGTAGACGAGTTTTTGTTTTACGCTGTCGCCAAAATAGCGATTGTTTCGCAGTTCTTTGGTAATCAACTGTTGGTAGGTCAGTTCGTTGATATACCGACAGCCATGCACCAAAATGACCTTGTCGAAGTTTTCATAGACTTCCGGATCTTTGATAATTGACAAAAATGGGGCCAGGCCGGTACCGGTACTCAGGAGATAAAGGTGACTTCCGGGCTTGAGATGGTCCCACAAGAGAGTACCCGTTGGTTTCTTGCTGACCAATAATTCGTCACCTACCTGGATATGCTGCAATCGCGAAGTGAGCGGTCCTTCCTGTACCTTGATGCTGTAGAACTCAAGATAGTCCTCGTAATTGGAACTGGCCATACTATAGGCCCTCATCAGTGGCTTGCCGTCAACTTCAATGCCGATCATTGCAAACTCACCATTACGAAAGCGAAGCGACGGGTCGCGGGTTGTCTTGATGGTAAACAGTTTGTCTGACCAGTGATGAACCTCAATAACTTTTTCGGTATGTGCTTGCGCCATTTTTAAAAAATGAAATTTTCCGGTAAACGGTAAGTGAGTATGAATCAGTGTATTTCAACCATTTGCTACAACTTTCTGTAGATCCAGCCACAGGATGATAACGCTTGTCAGGTTTATCTTCCGCGGCAGGCGATATATGCCGAACGGGAGTCGTCATGTTACCTCAAGAAATGGTCAGCGCTCAATTCAAACTTTTCCGCTTTCTCTTTCCATCGAACGGATCAAGGCTGTTCTTGGTCAACAGCCAACATCACAATGTTGTCTGCCGGGAAGCGGGAAATGTGCACCTCGGTCAGTGACTGTCTCAGCCGGGCAGATGAGGGGTCTGCCATTCTTGACGTTTCACCGGGCTCGATGACATCTGATCCATAATTGAATGAGTGTATAGGCAATCGAATCTTTCCGAGGCAGTGTCGGCCCGGAATGTGATTCATCGTATTCGGCCATGTCAAGCACCTGATCCAAGGTAAACCATTGGGCATCCTCCAGGTTGTCGTGGGTAATATCGATACACGTATCGATTGCCTGCGCCTGGAACCCGAGCATCATCGAAGAAGGAAAAGGCCAGGGCTGGGAGTTGATATACCTTACCTTGTCCACACTGATGCCGGCCTCTTCCTTGACTTCCCTGATCACGGCTTCTTCCAGTGTTTCACCCAGGTCAACATAACCGGCCAGCGTCGAATACATGTTGCCGGGCAACCCGGCATGTCTTCCGAGCAGGCATTGTGGGCGGCGACTGGCGGAACGCCGCTGCTCAACCAGCATGATCACCGCCGGTTCGATTCGTGGGTAAGTCTCTCTTGCACAAGATGGATCGAGGCACTTTTTCATGTGCCCCCCTCTGAATGAGCGCAGAGGGTTGCCACAGTAACTACAAAACCGGTGGTGGCGATGCCAGAAGCTGATGCCTCTGGCATAGGCCAGGATGGCCGCATCAACCCCTGACAGCCCCATGCCAACATGTCGAAGATCAATGAAGACGGCCCCCGGTTTCACGTGGTCAATCCATTGTTGGGCGGTTGGGTTTTCCATTTCACCCAGATCAAGTGCAAAAATCGGGGAGGATGTCATCTGTCCAAGATAAATCATGTCGGTGGACTGCCTTATGACGGAAGTGACGGCTGAGGCGTCAAGAAAGACCGCTTCGACTGTCGATTTGCCTCCAGGATACAGCACCAGATTGGCTTCGTTGCACAGCATCAGAAATTGTGCGTTTTCAGCGTCCCGCTGGCGTTGCAGCCATTCCTCATTTTCCCGTAATACCGAATGACGGTTCAACGGCATGCCGGTATAGGTGGGAGGCAAAATAGTCAATATGCTGTCTGGTCTGATTGAGATTAGGCCGTCTTTTTTAGACGAGAAGCTTGTTTGCGCTGGTGTTCGTACAGCAATTTTTTCCGGATCCGTACATTGTGAGGGGTGATTTCAACCAACTCGTCATCCTCAATCATTGCGAGGGCAGATTCAAGGGTCAGCTTGATAGGAGGTTCCAGAATGATGCTGTCATCTTTTCGGGATGCGCGGATATTGGTTAATTGTTTGCCTTTGAGGGGATTGACGGCGAGATCATTGCCCTTGGAATGCAGGCCGATAATCTGTCCTTCGTAGACTTCCGTATTGGGTTTGATGAGCAATCGACCCCGTTCCTGCAGATTAAACAGTGCGAACGCGAGTGCTTTCCCGGTTTTGGTCGAGACCAGTGCGCCGTTATGGCGATGATGGTGGCGATTTTCTTTCGCCACGGGAGCATACCGTTCAAATGCGTGATATAGCAGTCCGGTTCCAGACGTTAGGGTCATGAACTCGGTTTGAAAACCAATCAGCCTTTGAGCCGGGATCGAATAATCCAGCCGGGTGCGGCCCTGGCCATCGGGTTGCATATTCTTCAACTGGCCGTGACGTGTACCCAGGGCATCCATGATAGCGCCTTGATGTTGTTCTTCTATGTCGACGCTGAGTTCCTCCCAAGGTTCGCACAATAGGCCATCAATACGCCGGCAGATCACCTGAGGGCGGGAGACAGCAACCTCATAGCCTTCCCGACGCATATTTTCAAGCAAGATGGACAAATGTAACTCGCCCCTTCCGGAAACCTGAAAGATATCCGGGTCTGTAGTGTCCTTGACTCGCAGGGCAACATTGTGGATCAATTCTCGTCGCAGGCGATCCCCAATTTGCTGGGAAGTGACATATTTGCCTTCTTTACCGGCAAACGGGGCGGTGTTTACCTGGAAGTACATGGTGACCGTTGGCTCATCAACTTTGAGCGACGGCAATGCTTGGGGATTGTCGGAAGAACACAAGGTATCGGAAATACCGAGTTGCTCAAACCCGCTGACGGCAACGATATCGCCAGCATCAGCGTGATCAATCTCGATCTTTTTCAGACCATGAAAACCGAATAGCTGCAATATTCGCCCACTTCTTATTTTTCCGAATCGGTCAATGGCACTGACCGGGGTTTTCGGGCGAATCTGACCTCGGGTAATGCGACCGATACCGATCGTCCCGACATAGCGGGAATAATCCAACGAGGATATCTGCATTTGAAATTCTCCGTCAGAAGTCACTTTCGGCGGTGGGACCTGGTTGATGATCGTCTCGAAGAGGGCCGTCATATCACGGGCACGATGGTGTGCAATGTGTGAGGCATAGCCTTCCACAGCGGAGGCGTAAAGCACCGGAAAATCAAGTTGAGCTTCACTGGCGTCGAGTCGATCAAACAAGTCAAATGTCTGGTCGAGCACCCACTCTGGCCGTGCTCCGTCCCGGTCTACTTTATTAATGACCACAATCGGTTTGAGGCCATGATCGAATGCCTTCTTTGTCACAAACCGGGTTTGCGGCATTGGCCCCTCGACGGCATCAACCAAAAGCAATACCGAGTCTACCATGGACAAGATACGCTCTACTTCACCGCCAAAATCCGCGTGTCCCGGTGTATCGACGATATTGATGCGATAGCCTTCCCATCGAATCGTTGTGTTTTTCGAGAGAATGGTGATGCCCCGTTCCCTCTCAATTTCATTCGAATCCATGACCCGTTCCACCGGCCCGAACCGGTCCCCGAGCGTCCCCGATTGTTGTAGCAATCGATCAACCAACGTCGTTTTCCCATGATCAACATGGGCAATAATGGCAATGTTGCGCAGATTTGAAATGGCCATCAGTACATCAGTCGCTGATTAGGGTGCCGATGCCGGTATCGGTAAACAACTCCAGTAACAGGGCATGTTCAATTCGACCATCAATAATCAAGGCACTGTCAACTCCATTGACCACGGCATCCAGCGCACAGTCGACCTTGGGGATCATGCCTTCTGAAATGGTGCCATCCGATAACAAATCACCGATCCGGTCGGTTTTAAGATCAGCCATCAGCCGACCTTGCCGGTCCAGCACCCCGGGTGTGTTGGTCAGCAACAGCAGTTTTTCAGCCGCAAGCGTGATGGCCAGTTTTCCTGCGACCAGGTCAGCATTGATATTGTATGTTTGATTGTCTTCACCGACGCCGATGGGTGCAATCACGGGAATGAAAGCCCGGGTGTCGAGCAGCTGAACGATACGTGGGTCGATGGAGGCCACTTCGCCAACATGTCCGTAATCGATAATTTCGTTTTTTTCGAGAAGCGGGTCCCCCTTCTTGACATCGAGCTTTCGGGCTTTGATCAAATGTCCGTCTTTGCCGGTGAGTCCGACCGCCCGTCCGCCCAGTGAATTAATCAGGTTCACGATTTCCTTGTTGACCAGTCCACCCAAGACCATTTCCACGACATCCATTGTTTCGCTGTCGGTGACGCGCATGCCATCCACAAAGCGGGATTCTTTGCCGATTTTGGCCAGTATTTTACTGATCTGCGGTCCACCCCCATGGACGATCACCGGATTGATTCCGACCAGTTTCATCAATATGACATCCTGGGCAAAGCTTTCCTTCAGATTTTGTTTGACCATGGCGTGACCACCGTACTTGATGACAATGGTTTTCCCCTGAAATCGTCTGATATAAGGCAACGCCTCAGTGAGGACCTCCGCAGTTCGATGTGAGCCTGTCTTGCTAAAACCCATTTTTGGTCGGTGTTGCGATTAAGATGCTGAAAGGAACCGTATTCTACTCGAAAAAGACACGGTCAGAATAAATCAGGATTCTGATTGCGTTGTCTTCGGTGAACAAAATATGCTATATTCAGAATATATAAAGATATCTTTATATATAATTCTGGTTTCGTGTAAAATTCCCTGTTTGCGCTGCCATTGTGCAGGCATAGGATAGCTTGAGGTCTAAAATTAATGTCAAAGTCATTTTTATTTACGTCCGAATCGGTCTCTGAAGGCCATCCCGACAAGGTCGCGGATCAGGTTTCTGATTCCGTACTGGATGCATTGCTGGAGCAAGATCCGCATTCTCGTGTTGCTTGCGAAACCCTGGTGAATACCGGCATGGTGGTGATTTCAGGTGAGATCACAAGCAATGCAGTGGTTGATTTCCCTGCTGTCGTTCGCCAGACGCTCAAGGAGATCGGCTACAACTCCTCGGAAATGGGATTTGATTTCAACAGTTGCGCCGTCATCGTGTCACTGGACAAGCAGTCGCCCGATATTGCACAGGGTGTCAATGAGGACGAAGGGCTTCATCTTGATCAGGGTGCCGGCGACCAGGGACTGATGTTTGGTTATGCCTGTAATGAAACCGATGTGTTGATGCCTTTCCCAATTACCTATTCACACAGGCTGGTCAGAAAACAGGCCGAGGTGCGCAAGTCCGGACAGCTTGCCTGGTTGAGGCCCGATGCAAAATCGCAAGTTACCGTTCGCTATGAAGACAACACGCCGAAGTCGATTGATACCGTTGTACTGTCGACGCAGCATGAAGAGGGAATCAGTTACGCGGATCTCTCCGAGGCGGTGATTGAGGAAATCATCAAGCCGGTGCTGCCCGAAGACATGATCACGACCGACACGCGTTTTCTGGTGAATCCAACCGGTCGGTTCGTGATTGGTGGACCGGTGGGCGACTGCGGGCTGACGGGACGGAAGATTATTGTTGATACCTATGGCGGATCAGCGCATCACGGCGGCGGTGCTTTCTCTGGCAAGGATCCTTCAAAGGTGGACCGCTCGGCGGCTTACGCGACGCGACATGTTGCCAAAAACGTCGTGGCAGCCGGGCTGGCGGACAAATGTGAAGTCCAGGTGGCCTATGCGATCGGAGTGGCACAGCCGGTGTCAGTGATGGTGGAAACGTTCGGTACCGGCAAAATCAGTGATGAAAACATCGAGGCATTGATTCATTCCCATTTTGACCTTCGACCCAAAGCAATCGTCACCAGTTTGGATCTGTTACGCCCCATTTATCGACAATCGGCGGCCTATGGCCATTTCGGTCGAACTGAATCGGCGTTTACGTGGGAAGCCACTGATCAAGCGGACGCGTTGAAGGCGGCTGCCGGAATTTGATTTTCATGATTATTATTTATTTAACAGGAAGCGACCATGCCGACACAAACTGCTGAAAATTTCCAGTCCGACTACTATGTGGCTGATATCAACCTTGCCGGATGGGGGCGCAAGGAAATTCGTATTGCTGAAACCGAGATGCCCGGTCTGGTAACAGTCAGGGGCAAATATGCGGATCAACAACCCCTGAAAGGGGCACGCATCGCAGGTTCCTTGCACATGACCATTCAGACCGCAGTGCTGATTGAATCGCTCATTGCGCTGGGTGCCGAGGTACGCTGGGCATCTTGTAATATTTTTTCTACCCAGGATCACGCCGCCGCGGCCATTGCGGCTCAAGACATTCCGGTCTTTGCCTATAAAGGCGAGTCGTTGGATGAATACTGGTCATTTACCCATCGAATCATGGAATGGCCCGAGGGTGATGGGCCCAATATGATCCTCGACGATGGCGGCGATGCCACATTATTGCTGATTTTGGGAAGCAAGGCGGAAAAAGACATTTCTGTTTTGGACAATCCGGACAGTGAGGAAGAAGTGGCGTTGTTCAAGGCAATCAAGGCCCGGCTTCAAACGAGCCCTTCCTGGTACAGCCGCCGCCTTGAGAATATTCGCGGAGTAACCGAAGAGACGACAACCGGGGTACATCGACTTTATCAGATGGCCGCCGAGAAGACACTGCCTTTCCCCGCGATCAATGTGAATGATTCGGTGACGAAATCAAAATTCGATAACCTGTATGGTTGTCGAGAATCACTGGTCGATGGTATCAAAAGGGCGACGGACGTCATGATTGCCGGGAAAATCGCGTTGGTGTTGGGGTACGGTGACGTGGGCAAGGGATGTGCTCAATCACTGCGGGGTCTGGGTGCGACGGTCTGGGTGACCGAAATCGATCCGATCTGTGCGTTGCAGGCGGCGATGGAAGGCTTTCGGGTGGTTACAATGGACGAAGCCTGCTCTCAGGCGAATATCTTTGTCACTGCAACCGGTAACTATAAGGTCATTTCCCATGACCATATGGTGAAGATGAAGAATGAATCCATCGTTTGCAATATCGGCCATTTCGATAATGAAATTGATATCGCTGGAATGAAGCAGTACGAGTGGGAAAACGTCAAGCCCCAGGTCGATCAGATTATTCTGCCCAACGGCCATCGTATTACATTGCTTGCTGAGGGTCGTTTGGTCAATCTTGGTTGTGCAACGGGTCATCCGAGTTTCGTCATGTCCAACAGCTTTACCAATCAGGTGCTGGCACAGATTGAGCTATGGAAAGATGGCGACAATTACCATAATGAGGTCTATGTTCTGCCTAAACAGCTCGATGAAGAGGTGGCGCATCTGCATCTGGAAAAAATTGGGATCAAGCTGACCCGGTTAACCCAGCAACAGGCGGACTATATCAGCGTACCGGTCGAAGGGCCGTACAAGCCTGATCATTATCGCTATTGAAGCTGACCGGCCACCCATACAGAGCCGGAGTTGAAGCCCGGCTCATGGGCGTGGTGTCGCAAAAGGAGGATGACCCTGATCTGTCAGGTCATTGATTCACGGGGACGCCGGCGACTTGAGCGTCTGGATCAGATGGAAAGGATCCTAGAAATTCAGCGAGATATCCCGATGGACTGAAAGACATGAGGCGATGTCTTCAGCCTGTTCTTCTGTCAGACGTTTTTGAAGTCGTAATCCAATATTCGATTTGATGACGTTATCGTAGCGTTCGAGCGTCGGTAGCAGCGCCTCGGCATTGCCGCGCCAGTCGAGCGCCTCGTGGTAAAGTTGCATGGATTCTGCATAAAACGCAAGCGAGGCGTCAATATCCGGGGCATCGCCTTTGAGTTTTCTTCTTGCCTTGGACAGCTTGGATTTGATGTCACTGGTCCCTGCAACGTCACCCAACATTTTTTCCACGTGTTTGATCTGCTCGATGGCCTGGACCGGTGTCGACGAGAGGATGGTTGATTTCAGGTTACTCAGAGAGGCGTCCAGATCGGACAATCGGGGTGTCTGGTTGATGATCAGTCTGATTTCCTTGAGCGGTTCGTAGGCGCTGTCAACATTTCTGCGATAGGCGCCACGGGCTTTTTTGTTTTCCAGCGCAAGCATCTTGTATTCGTTGTTGAGTGGCTCCCATTCGACCGGTATCGTATCTTCCAACGACTGTATTTCCGTTTCCAACCGTTGTATTTTCTGTTCGACTGGATCGAGTTCACGTTGTGTGATGTCGCTTTGACGGGACAATCTTGTATGCAGTCGGGTGGCCAACTTGAGTTCCTTTTGCCTTGATTTGATACCCTTTTCAACTCGTCTCACTTGCTGATGGAGAGGTTTATAATCCACAGCAAACGCATCCAGGGCTTCCTCAGCGGAGAGGGCATCGGTGACCAAGGCAAAGGTTTGGGTTGCAAAGTCGAGGCTTTCATTCAGCTTTTTCCGATGAACATCCGGCAGGATCGTCAAGTCTGATTGGCGCACCTCGGTGATCGCATTGCTGATCAGTTCCCTGTCACGTTGGTATTCATCAAAAACCCGCTGCTCCATGCACATTTGCAGTCTCGGATTGATCGGTGGTGGGGCGGTTTCAGAAGTGAGGAAGGTTTTGTTTGGCATGTAGTTGACCATGCTCGGGAAAGTTCCGGTGATTGCCAGTCCGGCCAGTTGCAGCACAATAAAGGCAACAGCCCCTTTATAAATATGCGTTGTCTTGACTTCGGGAGGCGCAACCCCTCGCAGGTAGAACAGGGCAAATCCAAACGGCGGCGTCAGAAACGAAGTCTGTATATTGAGTCCGACCATGACGCCCAGCCACACGGCGGTGATATTTGCCCCCGGGTCAGCCAGCAATATGGGTGCCACAATGGGTACCACGACAACCGCAATTTCAATGAAGTCCAGGAAAAACCCCAACAAGAAGATGACGGCCATGACCACGATGAATTGTGTCCAGAATCCACCGGGCAGGCCGGTCAGAAATGCCTTGACCAGTTCTTCGCCCCCGAATGCCCTGAAGGCCGATGTCAACATGGCGGCACCAATGAGAATGATAAACACCATCGATGTTGTCTTTGCAGTATCAATCATGACCTCATTGAGGGTATTGTCGATCTTGTAAGCACGGACAGCGCTCCAGATGATGGCAAACAACAAGACTGCGACGGCCATCACGGCCAGCATGATCCCAATGGTATCTTGATCGCTCTTGATGTTTTTTATATTCAAATCGAAGAAATTCAGCAGGACGACCAGTGCAATGATTGACAGGACAGCCAGGATCGCCGGCGTATAGGCGTGTTTTTTCCCCTCACACAGTCGATACCCCCCCATAATCAGGGCGCCGATGGCGCCGATGGCGCCCGCTTGGTTGACGGTGGCGACGCCGAGTATGATAGAACCCAGAACGATAAAAATCAGTGTCAGTGGAGGGACTAGCGCCAGCAGAACCTTGATGACAAACTGACGGTCGTATTTCCCATCGTAGGGCACTGGCGGAGCGACCGCGGGCTTGATCTGTGCAGAGATGAGGATATACAGCATATACAGACCGACCAGGACGAGCCCGGGAATCAGTGCGCCCATAAACATATCTCCGGCGCTGGCAGAGGTGATATCGAACTCAGAGGGCATTGAAAATTCCCCCGTCGCTTCTTTGTAGTCCGCTTTGCGGGCAGTACTTGCCTGGTCTGCGGCACTGGACAGCTGGTCAGCCAGAATAATCAGGACGATGGAGGGAGGAATAATCTGTCCGAGTGTACCGGATGCACAGATGGTCCCTGTCGCCAGGGGTTTGGAGTAGTTGTTTCGCAACATCGCCGGTAACGAGATCAACCCCATTGCAATGACGGTGGCGCCTACGATACCCGTGGTTGCGGCAAGCAGGGCACCGACGAAGACCACTGATATCCCAAGTCCGCCCGGAACCGGTCCGAAAAGTTGTGCCATGGCAACCAGCAAATCTTCAGCGATCTTCGAGCGTTGAAGCATAATGCCCATGAAAATGAACAACGGAATGGCAATCAGCGTGTCTCTTTCCACATCCCAATACAAACTTCGAAAGTTGGTCACGCCGGCACTGAGCCATTGTACGGGGCCATCCTGTGCGAAATAAGCACTGCTGTCACCGGCAAACAAATAGCCACACAACGCAGCCAGTGCGATCGACAGGATGGCGGAACCGGGCAAGGCAAATGCGACCGGGAAACCGGATGTGAGCGCAATCACCATCAACAGGATGAGGATGATGAGAAAGACAAGTTCCATAGTGAATTAGCTCGTTTTGGCCTCGTTGTTGCTTTGAAGGGTGGCGAGATTGGATAAAAACCAGCTGACAAATTGAATTGCCATTGAGACGGCAAAAATAAGCAGAAACCCGGCCATCAGGTACTTGACATACATGCCGAAGCCGCTCTGGGAGATTTCAAAACTGAGTAAGGGGCTGTTGATGCTGCTGCCCTTACCGGACATCCCCTGTATCAGTATTGTCCAGCAAAGCGGCAGCCCCAGCAGGATCGAGCCGAAGATATTCGACAGTGCCTTGTTTCTCTTTGTGAAATTGGTGTAGAGCACATCGACCCGAACATGTCCTTCATGAACCAGTGTATAGGCACTGGCAAACAAAAACAGTGCCGCATACCAAAATCGCACCAGATCGCCCATGAAGGCCTGCTCGTAGGAAAAAACGAATCTCGTGACCACGATCTGGAACTCAGCCAGTACCACCAGAAACGCCAACCAGGTAAATCCCAGGGTCCGAGAGAAAAACGCGATAATGATCGCCAGCCCCATCAGCGGATAGTGTATATGGAGGCCCCGGTAGATCGGGCGGCCCAGTTGCGTCGTCAGATCATGGCCAATGAGGCCCGCTAGAAAGCCTTCGACACGAAGAAAGGAAATCAGCATGTCCACCAGCCCAATCAGCAGGACAGCCCAGAAAGACGCTCTGATGATGAAAGCGGCAAACCGGGAATACAGGTCCGCATCGTTGTCCAAGGATCGAGCAGGTGTTTTTTTGACGAACGTTATGACCAGGACAATAATCACCAGATAAAGCATGCATTGTATCCAGCCAATGGAGACCTGTTCGGGTCCGATTTCGCTATTGTGTGTGAACGGAGAGAGGGATGTCAAAGACTGTGTGAATGTCGGCCAGCCCAGCACAAATACCAGATAATTGTTGAGCAGGAACAGCAGCACCATGCAAACCATCAGGGCGGCGAAGGCACGAATCAGCAGGGTGTATTGACGGGTGTCGTTTGGAAATGACATGGTTGATTTATTCACTCACCCGGCAAAGGCAAATCGGTTCTCGCGATCCGGTGCATTTGCCCCGACAGAAATTCAAATTGGGTTCAATACCACACTTTCGTGCTTGTAAACAATACAACCCCATATTTATGTTGAAAGTGGGGTCTGAAAAGGCAACAAAAACGGAGCTTCTCAGCTCCGTTTTTGTTCTGTTTGCGGAAGACAGGCTACAAGCCAAGCACCCTGTTTCTTTGGCTAACGTATTCCTGGTCAGAAATTTTTGCCCAAGCACCGACATCGGCTCTCGATTTGGCAAAACTGTCATGAATACGCCGTGCAAGCTCACTGTGCTCAACAACTTCGGCATAGACTTCGTCAGCGGCTTCTCCAAAGGAATCATAAATGTCATCGTTGAATTTCCTCAACTGAACACCTTGCTCATTGATCAGTTTCGCCAATGATTCACCGTTTTTCGCATTGTACTCGGACATCATGACGTCGTTTTCCATTGATGCGGCCGCTTCGACAATCAGTTGGTCTGACGGTGACAGGCTTTCCCAGAAGCTTTTGTTGATGCCGCAGGCCAGCATCGCCGCCGGTTCGTGCATACCGGGGTAGTAGTAGTATTTGGCCGCCTCGTAGAATTTCATGAAACTGTCATTCCAGGGGCCCACCCATTCCGTTGCATCGATTGCACCGGAAACCAGGTTTTCATAGATCTGGCTACCGGGCAGCGAGACCGGCGATGCCCCCAGTTTTGCCAGTACATCACCCCCCAGTCCCGGGATACGCATTTTCAGGCCCTTGAAGTCATCGGCGGAATTCATTTCCTTGCGAAACCATCCCCCCATCTGAACACCCGTATTGCCGCACATCAGGTTTTTCAGGCCCGCTTCACCAGCTAGTTCGTCCCAAAGCGCCTGCCCGCCCCCGAATCGTATCCAGGCATTGATTTCAGTATAGGTCATTCCGAAAGGAACCGCCGTGAAATAAGCCCAGCCCGGATGCTTGCCCTTCCAGTAGTAATCTGCCGCGTGATACATCTGCGCATTACCGGAGGCCACTTCGTCGAATGAGTCAAATGGCTTGACTCGCTCACCCCCTGCATAGTATTCGACATGAAAGCGCCCCTCACTCATGTCGGCAAGCCGTTGGGCAAATCGCTGGGCACCCGTACCCAGACCCGGAAAATCCCGCGGCCAGGTAGACACGATATTAATATCAATCCGCTCTTGCGTAATGGCTGGCGCAGAAAGGACGGCAGCGCCAGCGGCCCCGACAGCGGCCGCACCGGTTTTTAATAGTTCACGACGTTTCATAATCAGGTTCAACTCCTCATAATATAATCAAATATTTTCTAGTGAATGGCTCACAACCAACGTTCAAGAAAACACACAAACATCATTGTTCTCGAATAGTTAATGCAAGTATTACTTATTTTAAGAAACTAGTAAAGCGGCAGGAGGCAGTAAAATGTATGGTTCCCGGCGGGGATTGTCGGGCAATTTCTGCCGATTAAAGGATTCCTCGAGCGATACCTTACCACGATGAGACACGAGGACTATAGCCCCGAAGCGCGGGTGATACGGTTTCGTCCTCTTCAGGTGCATCTGGTCGGTCTGGTGTTCGGTCGAGCCGAGCGGGACTGAAGCGGTTTTCGGCCTCATGCTTCGAAGGCTTTCCTGTTAGGGATGCCGAGTTGCAAAAGCGACCCTGCGACCCACTGTGCCAGTTCCGGCCTTGTGTCGCCTGACGGTGAGAAATGAAATCGGTTCATGGCTGCAATGCGTCACAGGCACCCCCGTTGATTGCTGTTCAACACATTTAATGATGACGAACTGCATGGGTTTTGTCAGCCCGTCTGGTGAAATATCCGGACTAAATCTTGGCAATGGACTTGTACGCATGGACATAGCCCATGCCATGGTCGTGGGGGTTGTCCAGTACCTGTTGTCGATAGGTTTTGTAATAGGCCTCAATGATGGCCCTTCTTTCCGATGCGGGCCGGGCCGGATCCAGTGCACCGTAATAAATGCTCTCATTCCATGACCGGATGGTCGGAATGTACCCCTCGGCAAATTTTTCGATATCCCCATGTTGCTTGAATTCTTCGGCAAAAGGGCAGGGTACGACCCGGGTTTCGATTTTTTCCAGTCGGAGACCTGCCTGGTAGCAGGGGCTAGATCTTGAAGTCAGCGGATCACTGAACTCTTCAACCGTACGATAGTACTGTGGGAGGGTCATGTTTTCGTATTCAGCCGGGGTGATCTTGCGCTGTTTCACGAAATATCTCCAGATGTCATTGAAATGATCAAACATGTTCACCGTGCCGGTGTTCCCGAGATACCGGCCTCTTTCATCGCGGCAGAAATTGACCAGAACCAGTCTGCCTCCACGCCTTAATTCCCGAGCTCTGGCCAGCAACAGCGTTTCCCAGTCCTGCTTGGCCTGTTTGGAAAAACGGCGTAATGCCTCACCACTTGCCCCGACCATATGGACGTGATCGGGGATATTGGCTGGTTTATTGCTCAACCAATGCATTGCGGTCGCTGAAAAACCGAAATCCAGTGTCCCGGACGGGATGCCCTGAAGATAAAACGAATGACCGGAAAACAGGGGGTAGACGCGGTCGAATCTTTTCAGGTAACTGTCAAATTGCGTCAATCCGTGAACGATTTTGACCAGTGCGTTGAAGTCGTTTCTGGGCTGATCAGCATAAATAACACTGATATCGACAGCGTCCGACCGGTGCCGAATACGGTTGAGTACCGCTTCAACCATGGCCAGAGAGGTCCCGCCGTCAGCGCAACCCATATCCGCCAGTTTGAACTCGGTTGCATTCGCATTTAGCGGCAGTTTATCGACTGCTTCGAGTACCAGTGGCGTGGCAAAATCGATAACATCCTTGGCGCCCTTGGTCGCCAGTGAATACAGCCCACCTTCGGACATTGTAATATGGTCGGCGTGCGCGACATCAACATGTTCAGAGCGTGTCATGGTTCTACTTTGGATGAGGAAGACGGTGACATCATGATCGAAACCCAAAGAATATTGAAAGCATCGGGTAAAAAATCCCCAAGGGAATCAGGCAGTGCATTATCCCCGGACCGAGACCACCATCAACAAAACGAACAGGACGACCAGCCCAATGGGGATTAAAAGTCCCGTCCAATCCTTTTCGGCCATCCTGCTTCGTTCCATCATGGGTTTGATCCCGGGAAAAAACCAGAAGATCAACAACACAGCCAATGCACCGAGAACCAGTTTTTCCCAAGTCGCCATCTCAATGGACTTCGGTAGATTGAGGAATCATCTTATCCACAGGTTCATTGATGAGGCCTGGATCGTTATGGCGACTTTCACGATTGTGCTTTGAGATACGAGCGGTTTTCAGGCTTATTGGACGATAGAACTATAACAAAAAATAACACATGATTGGCGAGATATGACGATTGAAGCCAGAGGTGGCCGAAGGACCGTCATGATGTGGATGGTATATTGTAGATATTGTGTTATGAGTTTTCGTTTCTGCCAACTGCAGACGGATGGAGACAGCCGCAGACCCGGATCTGACTCTCAGTCGGCTGCGAGGTGATCGCCGGTCAGGAGCGGTGCGAGCGTTTCACGCGCATCGATCCCGTTCTGGGACACGCTACGGGTGCGCCTAGGGCTGCACGACCTGCGATATTTCTTCGTCTCGTCGGCGCTCGGTGAGAGTTTGCCGTTGTTGCCCGCGCCGCGACGGCTACTCCGGCTGTCGCGAAATGACCGTGCCTCCGTCAGTGGCGAACCAACGCAGAACCGTATAGCCGACGAGACCCGACAGCAGCGAGCCGGACAATACGCCGAGCCGCACGGCGGTCTGCTGTGCCGGGTCGTCGAAGGCGAGTGTGCCGATGAAAAGGCTCATGGTGAAGCCGATACCCGCCAGCGCCGATGCCCCATAGACATGCCGCCAGGTCACCCCTTCGGGCAACTGGCAGAGGCCGAGCCGAACCCCGGCCCAGGTCAGACCGAAAATGCCGATCTGGTTGCCGAAAAACAGCCCCGCGGCGATACCGAGCGGGACCGGCGACAGGAAATCGCCGGGCGAGAGGTTATCCAAGTGGACGCCGGCATTGGCAAAGGCGAACATCGGCATGACGAACAGCGCGACGAATCCGTGCAGGCCGTGCTCTGCCCGCAACAGGGGCGGAGTCTCCGTTGCATTGCCTGTGCGCAGCGGTATAAAGAATGCGATGACCACGCCGGCAAGGGTCGCATGCACGCCAGATTTGAGTACCGCCACCCACATAACGAGGCCGACGAAGATGTAGGGCAGCAAGCGGGTTACCCCAGCCAGGTTCAGCACCAGCAGCACGGCCGCAGCGCCACCGGCGATGCCGAGCGATGTAAGCGATAGTTCGGATGTGTAGAACACCGCAATGATAAGGATCACGCCCAAGTCATCGATCACCGCCAGTGCCAGCAAGAACACCTTCAGTCCCGTCGGGACCCGGCTGCCCAGTATGGCCAGCAAGCCGACGGCGAAGGCGATGTCCGTCGCGGCCGGGATCGCCCAGCCGCGCAGCGCCACCGGATCGCCCGCGTTGACGGCGGTGTAGATCAGTGCCGGCGCTGCCATACCGCCGAGCGCGGCGAGCGCCGGCAACACGGCCCGCCGCCACGAAGACAGGTTACCCTCCAGGAGTTCGCGCTTGATTTCCAGTCCGACGAGCAAAAAGAACAGCGCCATCAGCCCATCGTTGATCCAGAGCAGCAGCGGTTTCTCAAGCACCAGCGCGCCGACCTGCACGACCACCGGGATTGTCAGCAGGGCGTCGTAAAGATAGGCCAGCGGCGAGTTGTCGAGCACCAGTGCCATCGCGGCGGCCAGCATCAACAGGACGCCGCCGCCGGCTTCGTGTTTCAGCAAGGCGGCGAGGCGACGGGGCAAGGTGGACATGAATACGCTTTCGATATTGTGGACGCGACTGGCGGCAGGCTGGATCTGATGGCTGGGAAGCCGGTCATCGTGGAACTTGCTTATCCCGAATCCGGTACAAATTTAAAACGAGTGAAATATTTTTTATGATATAATTCAATTAGTTAAAATGAATTACCGAAGATTTCACCCGTGACTGATTCTACCCCCAAACCGATTGCATTTCCAGCCCTGAACTGATTACCGGGAAGATTCCGCAACGTGTCGCCGCAGATACGGCCTACCTGAATGCCCGGAAATATTCCGATGAGCAAAATGCACGGATTGAATTTGACAGGGCCCGCAAGCAAGCCATGCATTCAATCATCAAGGATGATAACCAGTTGTGCAAACAGTTCATGGACAACGACAGCTTCCGGCGCTGGATGACCGACAATATATGCTTGTTGGCTGAACGAACAGAGCCCCAACCGGAGCGCATGTCATCCGCGTGACGGATACAAGACCCTGGATGCGGTTCATTCATTATCACAGCCGATCAATGGTTTTTTCGGTCTGGTCGAGTCTGGAGGCAATCAGTTATTCCGCCGCCTGACTGCATCCTGGTCCCGACAGATGACTTCTTCCGCCGATTTGCGGTATCACCTGAATGTGTGTGCTGATGCGCTCTTTCAGGGCGGGGATGTGCGAGATGACACCGATCAATTTGCCTTCTTGCTGCAGATTGGCCAGTGTTTCGAGCGCGGTATCGAGTGCCTCCTCGTCCAGCGTGCCGAAACCTTCATCCAGAAAAAGCGAATCGACCCGAACCTGCTTGCTCGTCATCCGGGACAATCCAAGGGCAAGCGACAGGCTGACAATAAAACTTTCCCCACCAGAGAGATTCTGGGTCGACCGGACCTCACCCGCCTGATAGTTGTCCATGACATTGAGTTCCAGCGGTTGTGCGTCGTCGCGCATCAGCAGATAGCGGTTGGTCATTTTCTGCAGTTGTCGGTTCGCGTGACCGATTACGATCTCAAAGGTCAGTCCCTGAACAAAATTCCGATATTTTTTTCCATCGGCAGACCCGATCAAGTTGTGCAGCAAGTCCCACTTGTGACACTCGCTTCGCTGTGCATCAATCCGCTGAATCTGCGCTTGTTGTTGTCGCTTGAATTCACGGTTATCGGTCAGTTTTTGATTGAGACCGCCCATGGTCTGTTGCACTACTTTCTGGTTTTTCACCAGTGTTGTCAATGCATCTGTCAGATCCTCCAGCGAGTCTTGTGTCAGTTGCTTTTGTCGCTCTGTTTCCAGTGACCTGGCTGTCTCGCGTTCGTTTGCGGTGGCTTCGGCGTGTTCACGCCATAGTGCCTGGGACCGTTTTGTCAGTTGTCCGCGTTCACTGTCGGAAAGACAGGCAGACAGGTATGCTTTTTCATCGGCAAAACCTGCCTTTTCAAGCCTCGTGAGAAAGACCTGTTCCACCGTGCCTAATTGCTGTTCCCGTTCCTCGACCGACTGCGTGAGCTGCTCGATGTTGGCTTTGACTTGATCGAGATGCCGATTGGCCGTTGTCAAATCATCTCGAGCGTGTTCCATTTGCCGTTCAGCGGATTCCACGGCAGCATGAAGAGCGGCTTCCTTGTCATCGACATCATCCTTTCCGAAAAGGTGATGTCGCTCAAGGGCCAGCGCGGCACGCTCATCAAGGAGCGTCGTGTGATGCTGTTGCTGCCTGTCCCGCTCGGTTTCCTTGTTTCTGATTTCATCCCGCTGGTGATGCAGACGTATTTCAAGTTCGCTGATATGTTTTGCAGTCTCGCGCTGTTCATTTTGCAAGGTGACCCACTGGTCCCGCCGGGCAGTCAGTTGTTGATGCATTGTGTCCAGTTGATCCATCGCAACGGATTTAATGCCAAATACGTGCAATGTATCGCTTAGCTGCCCGAGAGACCGGTCCATTTGCTCCTGATGTTCGGTTATCTCCGTTTGCAGTCGTTCCAGCAGTTGTTCAGCCACCTCCTTGTGGCGAATTGCCGTCTGACTTTGTCGCTCGGCAACGGCGACGGCATTCTTGGCGATGCCGATGTCATTGTGCATCGTGCCCAATGCCCGGTTAGCGGATTCGGCCACTTCCAGTGTTTTGATTGTGTGTTCAAGCTGCTTGATGATGCCACTCAGGTGTGCCTGAAGCTTGGCCTCAAGCTGTGGGTCAGTGGTATGCAAGTGAAGATGTGAAGGCAGTTGCGGGCCAATCTCCGTCATCACCCGGTCGGCCCTGTCGATCCGATCGGCATGCGCTTTTTGCTCGACCTGGAGGTGTTCAATGTCTTTTTGGAGCCGGGCCCGTTTTATGTTCGTTTCAGAAAGGGCTTGTTCCACCGATTTCAAGTCGGCCCTCACCTGACTGAGTCGTTGACGGGTTTTATCCGGCTGCGGCACGTTTCCTCGTGCAAAGGGATGTTCACTGGAACCACACAAGGGGCAGGGAACGCCATCTCGAAGCTGCTGGCGAGCGGTGGTCAGATTCACAATCTCATTCAACAGGGTCAACTGGGTTTCAAGGAGTGCCTGCTCCTTGTCAAGTGCTGTCCGGCGTTCGGTATCCGCCTCAAACGCCTTGTCCAGGGCACGGACTTCAACACGCAGTGCATCATGTCGGCGGGTGAGTGCGTCACGCGCCTGTGATGATTCTGACAAGGCCTGAACCGCGTCCAATACTTGGGTGCCCCGTTCTTTTTGGGTGAGCAGGGAGGAATGGCCTTTTTGCCAGTCCGTCAATGTTTGATCGCCCAGTATTGCGGACAAGGCCTGTTGTTTTTGGTCATAGGCGTTTTCGATCTCACAGAGTCTGTGTTGTTCGTTTTGCAGACAGGTCGCTTTCGTCCGAGACGCCGCCGCCGCTGTTTCGAGGTTCTGATTGGCCTGTTCGATTTCGCCTTGTAGTTTGTCCTGTCGTCGACCCAGAGTTTTCAAGGCTTCGGACTGTTCCTGTATCCCGGCGAGGTTTTCGATCAAGCCTGCATCCGCTTGTGATCTGTCGGCCAACTGTTGCAGCTGGGCCTGTCGTTTCCGTTGCCGATCCAATTCGGCCTCGTCCCCCTTTTGTCTGATTCCCAGTGTGTCGAGGGATGCGGTCAGTACCGAGATCGCCTGTTGCGCTGTTTCAATGGGACGGCTCTTCTCGCTTATCGTCAGGTCCAATGCACGGACTTTGCGCAGAACCGGCAATGTTTCTTGCCACATGGCCTTGCTTGTCTTGAGTTGTTCACTCGCCCGTGTATTGTCTTTCACGGCCTGTGCGGCCCGTGTGATGCACCCGACACGCAACGCCTGAGTCTCGGACAGGGTGCAGCGGTCTGTTTCCCGGCTGTTGCGCAGGGCGGTCAACTCCCGATGGTCCGCCGCGAGTTCCAATGCCCGGTTTGCGCGATCAAGGCGGTGTTGATCCGCTGAAAATGCCTCGATTTTAGCTTTGATCTGTGTTACTCCCAGTTTGAGCTTCGTCTCTTGCTCTTCAAGCAGGTCAAGCTTTTTGACCCAGGTGATCGCCCGGTTTTTCAGGTTGATCTGGTCGGACAGCTCGGTTTCCTGGCAGATCATTCGTTCCCGGTGTTCAGTGAGTTGTTGCTCTTCTTCCGGTGTCAGAACCTGTATCCCGCTCAGTACGCTTTCCAGTGTGTTCAGCCGATTCTGCTCATCAGACCGGCGTCGGTGGACACAACGGGATATCTCACTGTAGATTTCGCTACCCGTTATCTGCTCCAGGATCGGTGCCCGCTCATCGGCGGCAGCCTGGAGAAAGGCCGCAAAACCACCTTGGGCTAACAGCATGGAGCGAGTGAAACGATTGAAATCCATTCCCGTTATTTTTTCGATTCGTTGGGCGACCTCGCGGAGTTTCGTTGCCAAAATCTTGCCTGAATCAGCCTTTGCAATTTCGTGTTTGGGCGCTTGAAGTTCGCCACTCGGTCGATTGTGTGACCGATGCTGGCTCCAATGGCATCGATAGTGTCCCGCCTGGGTCTCGAAGGTCACCTCGGCAAAACAGGTTCCCTGCTGACGGGACATGATTTCATTGCCGCTTTTTGTTATCCGGTCGAGACGAGGAGTGCGGCCATAAAGTGCCAGGCAAATCGCATCCAGGATGGTTGTCTTGCCGGCACCGGTCGGCCCGGTAATCGTGAACAGGCCATCCGACGTGAATGCCGGATGGGTGAAATTGATTTTCCAGACACCAATCAACGAGTTCAGGTTCTTGAACCGGACTTGGAGGATTCGCATCGGCTGATGCTCTATTCGGCCTGTGTATCCTGGTCATCAAGAGAACGCAGTATCTCTTGATAGGCGTGCAGCAACGTCGGTTGTTGTCCGGCAGGGATGTCATGAGCGGCCAGACATCGTTCAAATACATCCTGTACGCTTAAGCGGTCCAGTGTTTCTTGGTCATCCGCCTGACTCAGTATACGATCGGCAATACGGTTGTTTTGTATCCGTAAAATTTCCATTCCGGTGCCTGCCGTCGCGTCATCAAGGCGTTCACGCAAGTCCGGCATCATCGTTTCGCTCTCGTAAATGATTTCGAGCCATGGTGACGAGTCGGTCACTGACAAAGCGAGAAGGTGTTCTGCAATCAGGTCCCAATCGCCTTTAATGCGTACCAGTTGCTGAAAAACAGGAATCTCGATCTGTTGAATGCAGACCGGTTTGTTCTGAGTCGGCCGATCAAATACCACCTCACAGACATATTTCTGCTGTCTGGCTTCACCGAACCCCATCGGGAGTGGCGAGCCGCTGTATCGGATCCACTCCCGCCCGTCGACTTTCTGCGGCACATGCAAATGTCCCAAGGCGACATAGTCAAAGTTTTCCCGAAAAAGGGTCGAGTCGATGTGTGCCAGGGAGCCAATGTAAAGCTCCCGTACGCCATCGCCCTCAATGGTCTGTCCGCCCGAAGTAAACAGGTGTCCCATTGCCACAACAGGGATATCCGCTCCCAGCGCAGCCCGTTTTTGTTCGGCCACTGTGGACACTTCGGCATAATGACTGCGAATACCGTCAATCAACTTGTGTTTCTTGTCCTCGATACTTTCCCCGGCCTCGGCAATACGAATATCCCGGTCCCGAAGATAAGGGACTGCGCAGACGATCAATTCCGTCTGCCCCTGCTCGTCTTGAAGTGCAATGACCTCCTCTTCGGGGTCGGTTGATGCGCTTCCCACGACATGAATGTCCAGTCCCTCAAGCAGTTCCTTGGGTGCATTGAGAAACGTGGGAGAATCATGATTGCCGGCGATCACCACAACATGGCGACAGGACGAAGCGGCCACTTTGCACAGAAAATGGTAATACAGTTTTTGGGCACGATTACTTGGGGCACTGTTATCGAACACATCCCCGGCCACGAGCAGGACATCAATGCCCTTGATCTCGATTGTCTTGACCAGCCAGTCCAGAAATGCCTCAAATTCCTCGTAGCGCTTTCTGCCATACAGACTTCGCCCCAGATGCCAGTCAGAAGTATGAAGGACTTTCATTTTCCCATTCGATCGAGGGCCATATTGGCTGAATGGTCACCGTGAAAGACGTATTTCGGTTTCATTTCACGGTCGTTCCCGTTCTCCTTCGGGACAAGGCGAATCTGGTTGAGATTGATTCCCAGTTGAAGGTCCGTCTTGAGTTTGAACAGCCGTCTGGCGATGATCGCGTCTTCTTGGCCTGCGAGCAGTTTGGCACCCAATTTCCCGGGCATAGTTGGCGCTGCATCCAGTATTTTTTCGAGACTGCCGTGATCATTGACGAGTTTCGCTGCGGTCCGTTTCCCGATCGACTTGATGCCGGGAACCGACAGACTGCGGTCTCCTGACAGTGCCAGCAGATCCGGCAGTTGATGGACTTTGACCGAAAAACGTTGATGAATCAGTGCGTGGTCCAGATAGTGTTGTGCGAAATGGTCGTAAATCCGAATGTGCTCGCTCAGCAACTGACCGTAATTCCGGTCGGTTGAAAGAATGGTGACCTGCCCATTGTGTTCGGCAACCTTGGTTGCAATGGTGGCAATGACATCATCTGTTTCATAGCCATCCTTCGAGAAACTCTGGACTCCGAGGTGATTGAAGGCATCGGTGAAGCGCGGAAGCGCGGATTCCAGTGCTTTCGGCATGGGCCGACGATCCTGCTTGTACCCGGGGAAAAGTTGATGGCGCCAATTTTTTCCGGATTGTTCCAAAACCACCAGACAGTGACTGGGCTTGTGGAGGCCGAGCGCCCTTTGCAAGGAGGCGGTTGAAGCCTGCAACACACGATTGAGATGGACCATACCGTCCGGCTGCTGACGGGTTTTGGCGTGGTCTGGAACGGCGGCATGAATGCGCCGAATCAGATTCAGGCCATCAACCAGCAGCACTTTCATCTATCTGCGGTACCGTCGACTCGCTGCTAATCTCCTACCAGCATCAGAAATTCAGTCCGGGTACGGTGGTCGGTTCGAAAAGTACCCAGCATCATGGATGTTTTCATGATCGAATTTTGTTTTTCAACCCCCCGCATCATCATGCAAAAATGTTTGGCTTCCACCACTACACCGACCCCTCGGGCGCCCGTGACCTGTTCGATAGCCCGGGCAATTTGCTCAGTCAGGTTTTCCTGTATCTGGAGTCGGCGGGCGTACATATCGGTAATCCGAGCCATTTTTGACAGGCCGATGACTTTCTTTTCCGGGAGATAGGCAATATGGCATTTCCCCACAAACGGAAGCAGATGATGTTCGCACATTGAGTAAAGTTCAATGTCTTTCACAATCACCATCTGATCATTCTCGGAGTCAAAGATTGCCCCGTTGACGACGTCCGATAAGTTTTGCTGATAACCCCGGGTTAAATGGGCAATCGCCTTTGCGGCTCTTTGGGGGGTGCCTTTCAGTCCTTCTCTGCCAGGCTGCTCTCCGAGTAATTCCAGCAGGTCATGGTAACGTTCGGCGATTGAATCGATATCAGTCATTTGATGATCATTCTCTTTTTTTATCAAGATACCTCATTTTATTGTATCATTTCACAGGCGGGATAGGTGTTGTTCGGGGGTGGTCCCGTTGTGCATGCCGTTGAACATTGGATTGCACTCGTATCGGTTCAAATTGAACCCCAGGCGATAGTGCCGCATACGGAGAATAGCCGACTTTCGACAGGATCAACCACGATGTCTGAATACGACAAAAAAGGAATTGTCCGAAAAATGCAGGTTCGTTATGCCGACCCTATTCACTACCGGTTGCCGTTGGGACATGACCTGTATCCTATCGACAGTCATATCGGCAAGGCGCTTAGCATGACGTTTTCCGGCAACATCTTCTGTATTGCCTGCGGCAGAAAAACCAACAGGAGTTTTTCCCAGGGCTATTGTTATCCCTGCTTCAAAAATCTGGCTGAATGTGACCTGTGCATCATGCGGCCCGAGACCTGCCACTATCACAAGGGAACCTGTCGGGATGTCCAGTGGGCCGATACCTACTGCATGCAGGCGCACTATGTTTATCTGGCCAATTCTTCCGGACTGAAGGTCGGCATTACCCGGGGTACCCAATTGCGAACGCGCTGGATTGACCAGGGGGCAACCCAGGCGATCCCCGTTTTCAAAGTCAAGAACCGGCTCCATTCGGGACTCATTGAAGCGACACTGAAGCAATATGTCAATGATCGAACCGATTGGCGGAAAATGCTCAAAGGCGAAGCCGCGTCGATCGATCTGGAATTGGCCCGCGACGAGTTGTTGCAGCGGGCCGCACCGGACTTGAAGCGGCTTGACAGCCAATATCCTGATCTGGAAAGACAGCTATTGGATGAATCCACTGTCAAGATGACTTTCCCCGTGTCACAGTACCCGGAGAAAGTCGTTGCGGCCAGTTTCGATAAAACCCCCACCATTTCCGGCATATTGAACGGGATCAAGGGGCAGTATCTTCTGTTTGATATCGGTGTGCTCAATATCCGAAAATTTGCCGGTTACGAGATCACGATTGCATAAGGGTTTCCGATTCAGACCGTGTCTTGCGCGCTTTGGTTCAGGGCATCCCAGCAATTTCCCGTTATGCCCATTTCCTTGAGTTTCACTTTTTGCACCTTTCCGGTGGGCGTTTTGGGCAAAGCATCCATGAGGCGGACATAACGGGGAAGGGCAAACCGGGGGAGTCGGTGTTTGGCGAGTTCGTAAACCTTTTCGGGATCAATCGGGTGATTGGGATTCACCATGATGGCAAGCATCACGTCTTCTTCCATGCCCTCTGCCCCGGCAGGGACACC
Source organism: Candidatus Poriferihabitaceae bacterium (assembly GCA_965214625.1). GTDB lineage: Bacteria > Pseudomonadota > Gammaproteobacteria > Arenicellales > Poriferihabitantaceae. The sequence continues at coordinate 1,959,033 of OZ243962.1, forward strand.
ATACGCAGCGATTTCAACAATGCCTTCGATATCCTGTAATGATTGCTCGACTTCATACGAGGAGATATTTTCACCTCTTCGTCGAATGGAATCCTTGATCCGGTCGACAAAGACAACGTAGCCATCGTCCCGTTGTCTGCCGGCATCGCCCGTGTGAAACCAGAAATTTCGCCAGGCATCGAGGGTTTCGTCGGGCAGGCCGGCGTAACCGGACATGAAGCAGTAAGGATGTCGAGGTCGAACCATGATTTCGCCGACTTCCCCCGTATTGACAGGGAGGTCGGTCTGCGGATCGCGGATCTCCACCTCAAACCAGCGACGGTAAACCTTGCCACAGGTACCCGGTGCCGATTCGCCGATTTTGCCGTACAGTGGAATATTGACTTCGGTCATGCCATACAACGGGATTACATCAGCAATATCAAATCGCTGTCTGAGGACCTTTTCCGATGCTGCGGGTAACGGTGCGGCACCGACCACCCTCAGGCAATGATCCTGATCCCGATCAGTGGCCGGTTGAGCCGTTGCGAATGTCACCGTGGCACCCAACAGATTGGTATGGGTTGCTTGATAGTGGCGGATGTCATTCAACCAGCGGCGGGCACTGAATCGACGACGAACAACCGCTTTTGCTCCGGCCACCAGACAGGCATAAAGCTGCATGAACAGACCATTGGCATGAAACAGCGGCAGGCAAATGTAGAACGTGTCCTGTGATTTCAGTAATTGATTTTCAATGGTGCCCATGGCGAACATGAAGCAGTGTGCTTCGGGCATGAGCACCCCTTTTGATGGTCCGGAAGTACCACTGGTGTACATCACACAGGCCAGGTCGGAAAATGCGGCATGGCCATACTCACGCCCACCCTGGGGCTTGATATCCTCCAGATAGTGATCGACAAGCGAATGCATGCCGGGTGTCAGCCCGTTGTCAGTGGAGAGTATTCTTGCCGAACGAGAGGCCGGACCGCAAGCCTTGGCGATGGCAGGCAGTGTCGTTCTGTCGCCCGCGATGACCACCGGCTGACAGGCGAGTTGGTGCTGCAGGATCTTGCCCTTGAGTTCGGTATGAATGGCGACCATCACGGCACCGATGAGCGACAGACCAAACCACAGTCGACAGAAATTCGCCGGGTCATTGACCATCACCACGACCTTGTCGCCCTTGCGGACGCCCAAAGTCGACAGACAGTGCGCGGTCCATGCACCCTGTTTCAAACAGTCCCGATAACTCCAGGTGTCGCCGTCAATGAAATGGATTGCGGGCTGTTCCTGCAAAGCGGCTGCCTGGGTCTTCAAAACCCGGGACACGCACCAACTGCGCACATCGTTGATTCCGGGGTAGCACTGACGGGCACTATTTTCTTCGGGAGTTTGCAATGGGTAAATTTTCCAGTCTTTTGTATTCTTCGGATGCAAATTGCTGAGGATCGGTGCGACAGTCAAGTGCCATTTCAGTCATGTCATGGCCCCAAAACAGCTTGTCTTTGACGATCATTGTCGGCACACCAAAAAGACCGCGCTCGATGGCAAGCCGGGTATTGTCTTTCAGTGCTTCCTTGACCCATGGCTGTACGATTTGCACCTCGGCATCGGGGATTTGCAGCCGTACCATCAGGGCCTGCCAGACATCGGGGTCGGTAATATCGAGGCCTTTCCCCCAGATCACGTCAAATATTTCACTGATGAGGGCTGCGCGGCAATGCTGGGAGATTGCCAGCCGCAAAGCGGGTAGCGGATTGAACGGATGGGCGGGCGGTGTCTTGAAAGGGATCCCTTCCTTCTTGGCCAGCCAGTGACAATATTGGTAGGTCAGTGCCCGCTTGACAGGAATTTCTGCGGGCCCTTTGCTGGACCAGTGCTTTAGCAATCCGGCAAACAGGACGGGCTTATAGACAATCGCATCCGGTGAAACGCGCGCTTCAAGCCGCTTGTGCTGGAGATAGGCAAAGGGAGAGATGAAGTCAAAGTACCATTCGATGTCGTTTTGTGTTGTCATCATGCTTGTATTACCCATTGATTGATTGCCAGCCCAGTTCGGCTGCCGGTCCCGCCATCTTTCCGACACGCTCGGCATTGTTGGCCGAAGCGTTTCCCTGCAATGATCTTTTCATGACGCCTTGTGTGATGGCGGCAAACCGGAAAAACTGGAATGCAATCCAAAATGGCCAGTTTTCAGCGGACGCAATTTGTGTTCCCGAGAGAAATCGATCCAGGATTTCAGATTCTGCCGGAATGCCCAAAGCCGTCCGTTTTCCAATCGGGACACCGTTGAAATGACCGCCTCTGGGAAATCGCAGCATGGCCATCCAATAGGAGATATCCACCAACGGGTGACCGATGGTCGACAATTCCCAGTCGATGAGGCCGATGATACGAGGTTCGGTCGGATGCACAATCAGATTATCCAATCGAAAGTCACCGTGTACCAGGGTGCGCGGATAGTCATTGTTCGGTACGTGGTCAGGCAGCCACGCAATCAGGTTTTCCATCGCCGGGATGGTTTCAGTCTCAGCCGCGCGATACTGTCGTGTCCACAAGTTGACCTGGCGTTTGACATAATCGGTCCCCCTGCCGAAATTATCCAGTCCGTGGTGTTTCAGGTCGAGATTCGACAGATGAATCAGAATATCGGTTTTAGCCTGGTAAATGGCCGTTCGTTCACGGGTGGTCAATTCAGCGAGTGCCGGGTCCGAAAAAACTCTTCCTTCCAGGAACTCCATCACAAAAAAGCAGGTCCCGATGATCGTGGAATCCCGGCAAAGTCCGATCATTCGGGGGACCGGTACACCACCGTGTTGCAAGGCAGACATAACCCGGTATTCACGGTCGACCGCATGCGCCGATTTCAGCAATTCCCCCGGCGGTTGTTTGCGCAGCACATATCTCATCGATTCGCAGTGGATCAAATAAGTGGGATTTGACTGACCCATCGCAAATTTGGCAACGGTATCGATTTTTTGAAAACCCGCGATATGGCTGCGCAGCCACCTTTCGAGCCGTTTGTGTTCGATGTCGTTGAAATGTCTCACTCAACCCGTATCCGGAAAATTTCCTGAAACCGACGGTTCAGCATTGATAGCGTTGCAGCAGTTGTCTGGCCAGCGATTGACGATGAACCTGGTCGGGACCATCGGCGATGCGGATGGTTCGGGCATAGCCAAATGCCTGTGCCAGGAAGGTGTCCTGGGAGACCCCCTTGGCACCATGGATTTGAATCATCCGGTCAATCACCCGTTGGGCCATTGTCGGCACCACAATCTTGGCCATCGCGATCAGGTCTCTGGCCGACTTGTTGCCTTCCGAATCCATTTTATGGGCCGCAGCCAGTGTCAATAGCCTGGCCTGTTCAATCTCACAGGCGGCATCAGCCAGGTCCTCTCTGAGTGCCCCTTGTTCAGACAGGGGACGACCGAAAGCGATTCTCTGCCCGGCTCGCCGGCAGGCCATTTCAAGCGCCCGCTGGGCGCAACCGATCAGTCGCATGCAGTGGTGGATCCGGCCCGGTCCAAGACGTGCCTGTGCAATTTCGAAACCCCTGCCTGCTTCTCCCAGCAGGTTGCCGGCCGGCACCCGGACCGCCTTGAAGCTGATTTCCGCATGCCCATGGGGTGCATCATCCGAGCCGAATACGGTCATCGCCCGAATGACCGAGACCCCCGGAGTGTCACGGGGAACCAGGATCATCGATTGCTGTTGATGGCGATGGGCACTTGGGTCGGTTTTCCCCATGAAAACGAAAAGAGAGCATCTCGGATCCAGTGCACCGGTGGCCCACCACTTGTGTCCGTTAATGACGTAGTCAGCGCCCTCTTTGACAATTGTTGATTCGATATTGGTGGCGTCGGAGGAAGCCACGTTGGGTTCGGTCATGCAAAAGGCGGATCGAATCTCTCCGCGCAGCAGCGGCTGTAGCCAGGTTTGTTTCTGTTCATCGCTGCCATAGCGGATCAGTGTTTCCATATTGCCGGTATCCGGTGCATTGCAGTTGAATATTTCCGGGCCGATCAGGGAGCGGCCCATGATCTCGGCAAGGGAGGCATACTCGGCATTGCTCAGGCCGATGCCATACTCCCGATGCGGACACCAAAGATTCCAAAGTCCGGCGGCTTTTGCCTTGCGTTTCAGTTGTTCCATGATCGGCGGGATGACCCACCGTTCAGCACCTTGATTGATGGTGGCCTGATAGGGCCGTTCTGCGGCGTAGACAAATTCGTCCATGAACCGGGTGAGACGGTCACGTAGCGCTACAATCTGCTCGGAGTGTATTGACGGGTCAGGGTGCTGTTCATTCATGTTTATAATTGTAGCGTGTTTCCAATGACGGTTTTAAAATGATCGCGTGTCAGGCGAAGTACATCGAACCGGCATTTGACCCACAACGATTGAAGGCAACGACCATGCTCCCTCAAGACCGCTCATTGCAAGCCATGCGACACACATTCCGCTGGGCGATTCCCGAGTATTTTAATATCGGTGTCGATGTCTGTGACCGCTGGGCCGTCCGGTCTCCTGAAAAAATGGCGTTGATTCATGTCGATGAGGCTAACCGGACCACCCATTTCAGTTATCGGGAGTTAAGGAACCTGTCCAATCAAACCGCAAACCTGCTGGCCTGCTCGGGGATTGGCCGGGGCGACCGTGTGGGTATCTTGCTGCCGCAGTGCTGCGAGACGGCGGTTGCACATATCGCGGTCTACAAATTGGGTGGTATTGCCATCCCGTTGTTCACGCTGTTTGGCGTGGATGCCCTGCTGTATCGGTTGCACGATGGCGGCGCGAAAGCGGTGATTACCGACCGTGAGGGACTGACAAAGATCACGCGTATTCGACACCGGTTATCCGACCTTGAAACGGTCTATTGTATCGATGGGGAACACGAAGGTGCGATTGATTTCCATGGCGCACGCCGCAGCCATGCGGATGAATTTGAGCCGGTCAGTACCCGCGCCGATGATCCGGCACTCATCATCTATACATCAGGGACCACGGGCCAACCGAAGGGCGCGTTGCATGCCCATCGAACCCTGCTGGGGCATTTGCCGGGTGTTGAGATCAGCCACGACCTGTTTCCGCAGCCTGGTGACAGAATCTGGACCCCTGCGGACTGGGCCTGGATCGGCGGCCTGCTGGATGTCCTGTTGCCCGCGCTGCATCACGGGGTGCCGGTAGTGGCCGGCCGGTTTCGCAAATTTTCCGGAGAGCTCGCCTTTCGGTTTATCGAGCAACATCGGATACGCAATGCCTTTTTGCCTCCTACCGCCTTAAAGACCATGAAAGCGGTGCCACGGAACAAACAGCAAATGAGCCATCGGATGCGAACCATTGCCAGTGGTGGCGAGACCTTGGGATCGCAGTTGATCGAATGGGGCCGGCAGACATTCGGTCTTTATATTAACGAGTTTTATGGGCAAACAGAATGCAACATGATCGTCTCTTCATGTGGCTGTCTGGCAGTACCGCAGCCCGGTATCATGGGTTTTCCGGTGCCAGGCCATGAGGTTGATGTTGTTTCCGATGAAGGGAAGGTGCTGGCGGCCGGGGTGATCGGAAATATCGCCGTCAAGTCACCCGATCCGGTGATGTTTTTGGGCTACTGGAATGCGCCGCAAGCCACAGAAAAGAAATTCGTTGGAAAGTGGCTGCTGACGGGCGACACTGGAATCAAGCAGCCGGATGGCTCGATCCGGTTTGTTGGACGCGATGATGATGTGATCACCTCTTCCGGTTATCGTATTGGACCCGGGGAGATCGAAAACACACTGATCGGTCATGAGGCCGTGGAAATGGCGGCGGTTGTGGGGAAGCCGGATGCACAGCGTACCGAAATCGTCAAGGCATTCATCAAGTTGAATCGGGGTTATCGGGCCAATGACGAATTGAAATTGGCGTTACAAGACTGGGTCAAAGACCGCCTGGCGGCACATGAGTATCCGCGGGAGCTGGAATTTGTCGATCAGCTGCCGATGACAACCACCGGCAAGATTATTCGCCGTGCCCTCAGAAACCGGCCACACCGGGATTGATGGCGGTTGTGCTGCATGCGATCACCGAGGTAAAGGATCTCTTGTCAAATCGATCATTTTCAGACTGCCGCAGAACGAAAAATGGATAAATTCAAAACGATTACGCTCCAGGGGACTGCCCTTGAACGGGGGCTGGCGCACGGTCATGCCTTGCGCGATGAAATACGGCGGGTGATTGACTACTATCGCTCGATCTTTGGTTTGCCGGAACATCAAATCCTGGACCGTGCGCGGTATTTTTCAGGCCGGATTGCCGCTTTTGAACCGGATTACATGGATGAAATCAACGGCATTGCACAAGGTGCACAGGTTGACCCGCTATGGGTCGTCGCGTTGAATGCAAGAACCGAGATCCTCTCGATGAACCCGGCGAGCAGTAATGAATGTACGGCAATCTGTTTCCCCGAAGCGGCATTGCTTGGACAGAACTGGGACTGGGGTCATGCCCTGGAGGACCTGAGCGTGATCGTCAAAATCAAACGTGCCGATCAATGTATACGCATGATCACCGAACCGGGCATCATCGGGAAAATCGGCATGAATTCGTCGGGCGTGGGGGTCTGCTTGAACATTCTCAGGCTGCCCGGCGAGCAGACAGGGTTGCCGATACACATTGTGCTGCGTGCCATACTGGATTGTCGAAGCCTGGGTGAAGTGAAGGGCCTGATTGCCAGCCACGGGTCGGGGAAAGCGAGCAATATTCTGGTCTGTAATGACCAGGGTGAGGCCTTTGATATCGAGTTTGCCGGACGGGAGCGATTCATGTTCACTGAAAATGACGGTTTTCTGGTGCATACCAATCATTATCTCGGGAAACCGGCCAATGCGTATGATGAGCTATCTCTTTCGAGTTCTCATGCCCGTCTTGATATCGCGCATCAGCGACTCGGTGAATCCGGAGCGCAGAGTGTCGACCGGTTACAGGCGATTTTTTCGGATCGCTCCAATCCCGATCTGCCGATTTATCGAGGTTATGTTGCCGATCCAGTGGTCAAAAGGATCGGCACAATCTGCACCATTATTATGGACCTGAAAGCGCAGCACCTGCATATCCGCAAAGGCAATCGGACCGATGCGACATTCAGCACTTATCCAGTCTGCTGACAAGCTACCTGTCGACACCGTGTTTCGCCCCAAGCGACTATCGGTCTTCACCGGATTGGGCGCCGGGTCGGGTTTGTTTTTTAGCGTATCGAAATGGCCCGGGGAGGGGTTTCTCAACCGGCGGTATTGGCCGCCTCCAATGCCCTGTCGAGAAAATCAATCCGGTCCTGTCCCCAATAGTTTTCCCCTTGGAAAATGAAGGTCGGTGAGCCGAAAACATCCCGGTCATGCGCTTCTTGGGTGGTGTCACGGTAAAGCTGCCTCATTGCTTCACTTTTGGCCTTGTCCAGCAGTGAATCGGTATCAAGCCCGCATTCATTGGCAATTTCAATCAGCGTGGCTTCCTCCGAAATATTGCGCTCCTCTTTCCATACTGCGGCGAGAATGGCGTCGGTGAGCCGTGCCGCATTCATGTTGAGTTGCCCGGCCGCCAGGACCGTCTGCGCGGCCAGGGTCTGATCGGTCGGCCAATGCGCCGGATGCAGATTAATGGGGATGTTCAGATAGTCCGTCCACCGTTTCAATTCGTCCAGTCGAAAACGTTGCCGCGCCGGATGCCTTTTCATCGGCGGTGTACCGCCCATTTTTTCGAATGTGTCCATCACGCTGATCGGTTTGTAGTTGACCTTCAACGCGTGTTTTTTGACCACTTCGTTGAAACGGCGGGTGCCGATATAGCTCCAGGGCGAAAGAAGGAAAAGATAGTAATCGATGGTTTTCGACATGATTTTTCAAAAAATGGATATGGAACGGTGTCGGAATGTATCACACAATCTCCAAGTACCCGACAACTCCAATTTTAATCTCTCTTTTTCACCCCATACGGGTGGTCAGCCAATGGGAGAGTTTAGGGACACGCCAGTACACAACGACAGCACAAAAGTTTTCATGGCCAGCAAGTCGCAGGTGGTGCGGTTGCCGAAGCAATATCGTTTCACCGAAGGTTGCAACGAAGTCTCCATTCGACAGGTGGTCGCTCGCAGTGGCGTTTGATTTGAGTCTTGGTAGAGTCACGGACCATAGATGAATAGCAAAAGAGATTCTATCGAGCCGGTATGGCGACTTTGATTTCTTGTGCTATATTATACTGAACATGTAACACATCAGACGGAACCATGAGCCAAGCTACTTTCACTTTTCGGGTCGATCAAGAACTGAAGGATGATTTCGCTACGATAGCGAAGTCGATGGACCGTACCGGTGCCCAGTTGTTGCGTGATTTCATGAGGGACATTGTTAACCGCCAGGAAGCGGCGCAGGAATACGATGCCTGGTTCCGGGAACAGGTACAGGTCGGGCTGGCGTCCGCAAATGCCGGCAATCTGATATTGAACGAGGCGGTCGAGGAACAGTTTGCCGCTCGCAGGGCTGACACTCGCCACAGGCTCGATAAGTTGGCGTGAAGCTGGTTTGGACATCAACAGCCATTGCGGATCGCGCTGATATTTACGACTACATTGAGACCGATGATCCAACGGTGGCAGTTGCCTTGGATGAATTGTTTTCGAAAAAGGCGGATCAGTTAACCGATCACCCAAGGCTCGGGTGGGCAGGGCGTGTGAACGGAACCCGAGAGTTGGTTGTTCACAAGCACTATAGCCTGATTTATGACTTGGCTGGAGATTTGGTGCGCATACTTCGTGTTTTGCACACAGCCCGCCAGTGGCCGCCTCCAAGAAAATAGGGGAAACGGCAAACAAAAAACTCCCTCCGTATAAGGAGGAATTTTGAAAAGCGGATGCAACCCGCTAAACCGAGCAGATACTGACCGAGCAGGCTCAATGCAAATGAACCGACAATCGATCCTCCGGCCACCCACCGAAGCCGGCAGGCTATGCTGCATTTTCCAGGGCACGTACTTGCATTAATTGTGCGACAACCGATACGGTGACTTCCATCGGTGTTTTGCCCGGGACAGTGGGCAGACCGATGGGCGACGTCAGGCGGTCGATTTCATCACCGGTAAATTTTTTTCGCGCCAACCGCTGGCGGAATTTGGCGGATTTGGACTTGGAACCGATCAGGCCACAATACATGATATCACGACGCGAAAGGATCGCTTCGCACAGTTCGAAGTCCGTCTCATGACTATGGGTCATGATGAGATAATAGGTGTTGGCCGGACAACTTTCCACTGCTTGATAGGGATTATGCATAAGCATTTGCCTGATATTTCCGGTACCGCTTTCAGGTAGTTGCGGAAACAGTTCGGGTCGGCTGTCGAACCATTGAACCTGGCAGGGAATATCGGACAGGACGGTGATCAATGCCTTTCCGACATGTCCTGCGCCAAAGAGGGCAATATTGAAATCCCTGGTGGGAAAACACTCAAAAAGCAGTTCCACTTTACCACCGCAACACTGTGCCAAATCCGGCCCCAAAATGAAGGTTTCACGATGGCAGGCGGGACGGTTGTCGATCAACAGTTTTCTTGCCTTGTCAATGGCCTGATACTCCAGATGACCTCCGCCGATGGAGTCGTAGATGCGTTCATGATCGACAATCATTTTTGCCGCCATGTCGCGGGGTGCCGACCCTTCGACGGACATGATGGTCACGATCACGAACCCCTGGCCCGTTGTTGACAATTCCGCCAATGCCTTGATCCAATGCATGGCTAACCGGTGCTCCGGGTCTGATTGATCGTTCTCAAGATTTCTTCCGGCGTTGCAGGTGCATTGAGCCTGGGAAACCGGCGCAGGTCCGGTAGGGCACAAATGGCGTCGCGAATCGCACACCAGACTGAAATGGCCAGCATGAGCGGGGGTTCCCCGACGGCCTTGGATCTAAACACAGTGGCTTCGGGATTCGGTTGATTTTCCAGCAGGCGGACATTAAGCACATCGGGCGCATCACCAATAGCGGGGATCTTGTAAGTCGCGGGACTGTCCGTCAACAGTTTGCCGTTGTCGCTCCATTTGAGTTCTTCACAGGTCAACCAGCCGACTCCCTGCATGAATCCGCCTTCAATTTGACCAATATCAATCGCTGGATTGATGGAGTTGCCGACGTCATGAATGATGTCGGTACGCAACAGCTTGTATTCTCCGCTCAGCGTGTCAATCAATACTTCCGAGGTGGCTGCCCCGTTTGCAAAATAAAAAAAGGGATGGCCCGATGCCGTTTCCCGGTCATAATAAATTTTTGGTGTCCGGTAAAAACCGGTCGAAGAAAGCGAGATGCGACCGAGCCAGGCTTCCTTGGCGACCTGTTCGAACGCCATCACCTGATCGCCAACATGGACTTGATCATTGTGAAATTGGATCGATGGAGGTGGGATTTGGTATTTTTCCGATAAGAAGGTGATCAGTCTTTGCTTGATGGTTCTGGCCGCATTCAAGGCTGCCATGCCGTTAATGTCGGTTCCCGACGAGGCGGCGGTGGGAGCGGTGTTGGGTATTTTGTCCGTTCGGGTCGCCGAGACCCGAATCCGATCCGGGCTGATCTGGAATTCTTCGGCGACGATCTGCTCCACCTTGGTCATCAGGCCCTGTCCCATTTCGGTTCCACCATGATTCAGGTGGACGCTACCGTCGGTATAGACATGGACCAGTGCGCCCGCCTGGTTGAGATGGGAGACGGTAAAGGAGATGCCGAACTTGACCGGGGTCAATGCCAATCCCTTTTTCAACACCGGACTGTCGGCATTGAACGCCGCAATGTACCGGCGGCGTGCCCAGTAATCCGATTCGTGTTCCAATTGATCAATAATGGTCGGGACGGAAAAAGCATCCAGCGTCTGGTGGTAGGGTGTGATATTGCGATTTGCGGTGTCGTACAGATTGTGTTTCCTGATTTCCAGGGGATCCTTCTTCAGACTAAATGCGATTTCATCGATGACTGTCTCGGCTGCCATCATGCCCTGTGGGCCACCGAACCCCCTGAATGCGGTATTCGACACGGTATGGGTTTTGCAGCGTAATCCGTCAACCGTGACATTCGGTAGAAAATAAGCATTGTCACAGTGGAACATGGCCCGGTCCACGATGGCATCCGACAGGTCGGGCGAATAGCCGCATTGGCCGGCCAGTTGATAGCGGACCCCGCGTATGGCCCCCCGATCATCAAACCCGACGTCATAGGTATTAATGAAATTATGCCGTTTCCCGGTCATGATCATGTCGTCTTGCCGGGAGAGCCTGCATGCCACGGTCTGGCCGGTCCGCAAGGCAAAGACCGCTGCAATGCACGACCAGGGAGCCGCATGGGTTTCCTTGCCGCCAAATCCCCCGCCCATCCTGCGGGTGATCACCGTGACCTTGTTCATCGCAATAGCCAATATCTCGGCGACCAGTTTCTGTGTTTCGGTCGGATTTTGGGTCGAAGAATGGATAATGACGCCCCCGTCCTCATCCGGAATGGCGACAGAGGCCTGTCCTTCCAGGTAAAAGTGTTCCTGTCCGCCGACCCGAAGTTCGGCCCGGATCCGGTTTGGCGCGTGCTCCAGGGCTTTTGCGGCATCCCCACGTTGCATGCGATGCGGAGGCCGGACATAAAATTGCCGGTCAATGGATTGTGCCAGTGTCAGGACCGGTTCGGATTCCTCATAGTCAATCTCGGCCCGTTTGACCGCTTTTCGCGCCTGCTCATGCGTCCGGGCCGCAACGGCAAAGACGGGCTGTCCCCAAAATTCCACGACATCCCCTGTCAACAAGGGGTCGCCGGGAAAAACGGGTCCAATGTCCAGCTTGCCGGGAATCTCGTGGGCGGTGATCACATCAACCACCCCTGCGGCTTGCCGGACCTTGTCCAGATTGATGTTTCGGATCCGACCATGTGCGATCGTGCTGCCGCCAACGCAGGTGAAATACTGCACCTGATAGGGCGGATGGTCATCGATATAGAGGGCCTGCCCGGAGACATGCTTGCGGGCGCTATCATGGGGGCGTGCCTTTCCCACTTGGGCGGGATGAGAGCGTGTCTTCCTAAGCATGGTGTGTCACCCGGCAAGGGGTGTGTGGTGCCGTCAGTTCAAGATACAGTCGATGCAGCAGATTCTGTGCAACCTGGATACGATAACCGGCACTCGCCCTGGCATCACTGATCGGCTGAAAGTCGGATTCCAGTGCCTGTTGCGCGAAGGCAATGGTATCCGTGTGAACCGGTTTGCCGCGCAGCGCCGTCTCCAGATGCCGGGCACGCTTCGGCACTGCGGCCATGCCGCCAAAAGCCACCCGCACCGATTCAAAACGGTTGTCTTTAATGGCAACATGAAAGGCGACACAGACGGTTGAGATGTCATCGTCGAGCCGTTTGCTGATTTTGTGGATTTTCAATACGTGGTCCTTGTCCGCTTTGGGTATCCGCACGGAGCGGATAAATTCTCCCTGGCCAAGTGCAGTCACTTTATAGTCAATGAAATACGCTTCGGCGTCGATTGTTCTTTGATGGGTTCCTTGCTGCAGCACCAGTGTGGCACCGAGCGCGATCAGTACCGGGGGCAAGTCACCGATCGGAGAGGCATTGGCGATGTTGCCGCCAATGGTGCCCTGGTTGCGGATCTGTCGGGAACCGAACCGCAACAGCAATTCCCGGGTGTCCGGATACTGACGGGCCAGTAGGGCCTGTACCCGGGTCAAAGAGACCGCGGCACCGACCTCGTATTGAGTGTCATGTTCGGTAATTCGGGTGAGTTCGACGACCTGCGTCAGCAGAATGATGCGCTTGATGGAGCTTAACTGCTGGGTAATTTCCAAAGCCAGGTCGGTTGCGCCGGCAGACAATCTGGCCTCCGGATAGTGTTCGATCAGCGTGCAAAGCTGATCAATGCTGGCAGGAATATGGAAAATATCTGATCCGGCATCGGGCATCGCCTGAATCGTCTGCAGCTTTTTTATCGTATCCCTCCGACCGGTTTCAAATTGATCGGTCTGAGGTGTCGTTAGCGTTTCAACCGCCGCATCGATGATCGGTCGATAGCCGGTGCATCGACATAAGTTGCCACCCAGATACTCTTCGATTTTCTGTTTTCGCTGGGTGGAATTGCGAACGGGTTGGTGGTCCTTGACCAAGGCAAATAACGACATCACGAACCCCGGGGTACAAAACCCGCATTGTGAACCATGATGCGTCACCAGTGCTTCTTGAGCCGGATGGAGTTGTTGTCCCCTTTGGAGGTGTTCAACCGTGAGTAGCTGTTTGCCATGAAGGGAACCGAGCAACGTGATACAGCTGTTGATATGACTGTAGTTGATCCGGTCTTTGTGGACCTCTCCCAGCACCACAGTGCAGGCACCGCAATCTCCCGAGGCACACCCTTCCTTGGTCCCGTATAGCTGTTTCCGATGACGCAAATAGTCCAGTATGGTGAGATCGGCCCGGTCGGGACTGGTCTCGATAAGTTGCTGATTCAACAGGAAACGAATCATGGATAAGGCACAAAAGCTGACTATTTGGTCAACATTGTAGCAAGTGCCCTTCGGTTTGTAAATTTTTCCTTGGATCACCTATCCGGGTATCGTGATCCGGCAAATTCCGATTGACCCGCTGGTTCCGGTCAGTCACTATGCCTGCATTCACCCATCAACCGAAATGTCGACCATGCCATCAGACAAGCTGCTATCAGATTTAGCGATTGAAACCCAAATCAGTCAGGCGCTGAGTCAGGAGGGTGGCGCGACCGGTGCCCTGGTGCCACCGATTCATATCTCCACGACCTTTGTCCGTCAGGAAGACTACTCCCTGCCGGATGAGCGTTCTTATATCCGGGATCATGGTCCGGCCCAGGCGTTGCCAGAAGCGATGCTTCGTGTCCTGGAGGGCGGTGTCGATGCCTTGTCGTTTTCTTCTGGTCTGGCGGCCTGTACCGCGGCATTCCATGCGCTGGACAAAGGCGACCATGTGGCCGTATCCGATACGATTTACCATGGTGTGCTCAGTTGGCTGGATGAATTTGCGGAACAACGGGGGCTGCGTTACAGCCTGTTTGACGCGGGCAATCTCGATCAGCTGGCTGCCCTGCTGGTGCAACGGCCGACCCGACTGGTCTGGCTGGAAACCCCGGCCAATCCAACCTGGGTGGTGACCGATATTTCGGCTGTCTGTACCATTGCCCATCGTCATGGAGCCACGGTCGCGGTCGATTCCACGGCCGCGACACCGGTATTAACCCGACCTATTGAATTGGGTGCGGACCTTGTCTGTCACTCAGCGACAAAATATCTCAACGGTCACTCCGATGTACTGGCAGGACTGCTGGTCACCCATAAGGTGGATCGGCTGTGGCAGCGTATTCGGCAACATCGCCTGTTGGCAGGATCGTTTCTCGGTTCGTTGGATGCCCATTTACTGGTGCGTGGCATGCGTACGTTGTTCCTGCGGGTCTCCAGGCAGTGCGACAATGCCCTGACGCTTGCCCGCTATCTGGATTCCCATCCGGGGATTGAACATGTGTATTATCCCGGGCTCGAGAGCGACCCGGGGCATCGGATTGCCCTGCGACAGATGCAAGGGGGCTTTGGCGGTATGTTGTCAGTACGCATTCCCGGAGGGGCGGCCGAGGCGATTGCCGTCGCATCAAGGGCAAGGGTATTCAAACGAGCCACATCGCTCGGTGGAGTCGAAAGCCTGGTCGAGCATCGAAAGACCAGTGAAGGGGCCATTACCCGAACGCCGGAAAACCTGCTTCGGCTTTCAGTGGGCATTGAACATATCACAGACCTGGTGGCAGACTGGGAGCAGATGCTTGCCCAGTGAGGGTGTCGGCACCGTCAGTGGTTCAAGATCCGCGGAGGGTCGTTTTCTGATAAACGCAAAACCAGCCTTCCGGTTTTCCGTTGCGGTAATAGCGTTCCAGTGTGCGGGACAGGCAGCGCACCGTGTTCGAGGTTTCGAGCGCGGCAAATTTTGCCGCAAACCCGCGGCTTTCCCAGAGGTCCTGATGAACAGTGGCTGCCAGAAAGCCGTTTGGTTTGAGGATGCGGAAAATATCATCGAGGGGCTCCGGCCCGACATGCCCGTGGGTAAATGTGCCGGAGGAGACCGCTGATCCAAAATAATTGTCGTCATACTCCAGGGGATGGTTGACATCCGCTGCCTTCAGGGTGGTGTAAAGGTCTCTTTTCCGGGCAATCTGCAGCATTTTTTCAGAGAGGTCAACGCCATGCAGGCAGTGAAACCCCCTCGCAGACAGGTATTTCGCGGTCAACCCGGTTCCACAACCGATATCCAGCACCGGTGCGCTTTTGTCGTTGACAAAAGGGTGCAATATTTCCGCGATCCGTTTCGGGGAGCGGTATCCCAGACCCTGTTCCATCTGATTGTCATAGTCCTCTGCCCAATGACTGTAAAAGGCCAGCATGCTGGCCTGATCCTCAAGATTATAGGCCTGGGTGACGAACTCGCTGGCTCCGACCGGTTTATCTGTTGTGTTCATGATGATTTTCGAGCGTGTGGCTGGTCCGGATTGCCGGGGTGTTTTTCTTTCAGGACCATGGCGACGCCCACACCACAGCATATCATACCTATCAGCGCAATCGTTCCGAACCGCTCACCGAACAAAAACCAGGCCTCGATCGTCACCAGCGGCGGAACGAGATAGAAAAGGCTGGCGACACGATTGGCTTTGCCTTGTCGAATCAACCACATCAGCAACAATACGGCACCGATCGATAAACAGAAAATCAACCAGCCCAAGGCCAGAATGAATTGCAGGTTCCAGTGGACCGTGCGGGTTTCCAGAGAAAAAGCCAGTACGGCCATAAATATGGTATTGGCAAAATACTGGATAAAAATACCAGGCAGCAGGTCCAAAGTTTCACAGAATTTTTTCTGATAGACGGTCCCGGCAGAAATCGCGATCAGTGAAGCGGTTGACAGGATAATGCCGATCACGTTGATTTGCCGATCGCCCAGCCCCCCTTCACCAAGGACCATAAACACACCCAGCAACCCGATCATCAGTCCGCAGAGTTTGACGATTGACAGGGTCTCTTTCAGGCATATCATGGCGAAGAAAACGGTAACAAGCGGTTGCAGGCCAACGATAATCGCTGCGACTGATGCAGGAAGACCGTGGTGAATCGCGGCGAACACCCCACCAAGATAAACCCCGTGCACAAGAATGCCGACAAAAGAGAGATGGAGGTAATCGATCGGTCTCTTCGGCCAGGTGACGCGAAACAGGGGCAAAAGGAAAAGCAACACCAGGCAGGTCAGTGCCATTCTCAGTGCAAGAAAGGTGAACGGTTCTGCACTGGGCAGGCCGAATTTGGCGCCGACAAAGCCTGTGCTCCACAAAAAGACGAACAGTGCTGGAATAGCGAATTTCATCAAGGGATGGCTAAAGGGAAGAAGTGAAGTGCGTCAGTCGGTTGGTCAACAGCCGAAAGTCCATCAGCGAAGAGCATAGTCGATTTGTCAATCACGGTAAATTGCCAATTGCATTGACCTGAGATCATTGCCCCGCGCAGTCGGGCATGACCGGTTGCCTTCTCCGTTCGCTAATGCGAACACGGTGGTACAAGACAGTACGAAGTCGTGCTTCAGGCTATCATAGAGATACTGGACCGAACCGGATCCAGGGCGGCCTTCTTTAGTAAACGACTCGGACTTTCATTGCAGCAGGCAGGCTTGCAGAGCCACAGACGGACTGCATCAATCACACGGCAGTGCCGGGTTACCGTGGCCGGTCACTGCAGTTGCCTTGCCAGGTCGGCGTGCTGTGCCTTGAGTTGGGCAAGATCGACATGGGGTCTTTCCCCGTCAAGGACTTTCCATTGTCCCGAGATCATCACCGCATCGACTTTTTGAGCGCCACACAGGACCAGTGCCGCAAGCGCATCGCCCGCCCCTGAAAAGCGCAGTTCATCCAATTTGAAAAGGGCCAGATCGGCCATCAGCCCCGGTTTGATTTCACCAATATCCTGACGTCCGAGACAGGCGGCGGAACCCCGGGTCGCCCATCGCAATGCCTCTTCATGGGTAATCAGGGGGGCACCGTAATGCAGTCGTTGCAACAGCAATGCCTGACGGACTTCCTGGATCATGTTCGAACAGTCATTCGAGGCCGAGCCGTCGACGCCAAGCCCGACCGGGCAGCCCGCGGATTCCAGCGCCCGGACCGGACAGTGTCCGGATCCGAGCAGCATGTTGGAACTCGGACAATGGGCAATGCCTGTTCGGGCTTGTCCCAGCCGCACAATCTCTTCGGGATTGAAGAATATGCCATGTGCCAGCCACACATCGTTGCCCAACCAGTTCACCCGCTCAAGATAATCGACCGGCCGACAGTCAAACCGATCCATGCAGTATTGAATTTCATCGCGGGTCTCCGCGAGGTGAGTATGCAGTCGGACGCCATGCCGTCGGGCCAGTGCGGCACTGTCAGCCATCAGCGATTCGCTGACACTGAACGGGGAACACGGGGCGATCGCGATTTGAAGCATGCTGCCCTCCGCCGGATCGTGATAACGCCTGACGACCCGTTCACAGTCGACCAGAATGTCTTCTTCGGACTGCACGACAGTCTGTGGCGGGAGCCCGCCTTGCTCTTCTCCCAGGCTCATCGACCCCCGGGTAACGGTGGATCGGATACCCACTTTTCGAAGTGCCTCGACTTGAATATCCAGGGCATCAGGGAGGGTTGCGGGATAAAGATAGTGATGATCGGCACTGGTGGTGCAGCCGGATAAAAGCAGTTCATTGGCAGCCAGCTGCGTGGAGACATCGATCATCTTGTCGGTCAATCCCGACCACAGGGGATACAGGCTTTTCAACCACGGGAACAAGGCCTTGTTGAGCGCCACGGGGACCGCCCTTGTCAGTGTCTGATAGTAGTGGTGATGGGTATTGATCAGGCCGGGAAGCACCACATGCTCCGAGGCATGGAACACGGCATCAACCGTACCTGCAGGCACTCCGCCTGCCGGGACAAAGCATTCAAAGCGATCCTGGTTAGTCACGATGCCACCACCCGCATCGATACCCTTGTCAACCAGCATCGCCAGCGGGTTTTTGATCCATGTACGCATGTAATTGTGTTGGGGGGTGACAGGCCCGTCCTTTATTTTGGTTCAGGGTCCCACAGCACCCCATTTTTTTCGCCAAACATTTGAAATAGGATGTCATTATAGCCTAAAATGGCCAATATTTGACTATTTGGTCAACTTTCAGATAGACCGGGGTATACGGCGCTTTACATTAATTGTCGGTTCTCAAACGCGAACAATATGGATCACAATCAACCGGACACCTTGTTGAAACTGCAAGGGATGACCAAGACTTTCCCCGGTGTTGTCGCCAACAATCACGTCGACCTTGTTTTGCATAAAGGGCAGATTCATGCCTTGCTGGGAGAAAATGGAGCGGGGAAGTCGACCTTGGTCAAAATGATCTACGGTCTGCTGCAACCGGATGCCGGACAGATGGCGTGGCAGGGTACCGTGGTGGAAGTGGGTAATCCGGCGATCGCGCGCCGGCTGGGGATAGCGATGGTGTTTCAGCACTTTTCACTGTTTGATTCGTTGTCGGTGACGGAGAATATTGCGCTTGGCATCCTGTCCGAGCAGACCAAGGATCTGGCCACGCTGAAAGCCCGCATTATCGAGGTATCACAACGCTATGGATTGCCTTTGGACCCGGACAGACATGTCTATACCCTGTCGGTCGGCGAGCGTCAGCGTATTGAGATTATTCGCTGTTTGCTGCAGGAACCGAAACTGCTGGTGATGGATGAACCCACTTCTGTGCTGACGCCACAGGAAGTCACCCGACTCTTTGAAACCCTGCGGCGGCTGGCCGATGAAGGGGTCGCGATTCTCTATATCAGCCATAAACTCGATGAGATCAAGGCTCTTTGCCATCGGGCGACCATTCTGCGCGAAGGAAGCGTGGTCGATTGTGTCCAGGTAAAAGACGAGAGCACGCACTCGCTCGCGGCAAAAATGATGGGACGACAGTTGGAGATGGCACCGGACCGGACACAACGGGAATCCGACCGGATCCGTCTGGATATCGAACATCTGAGCATCAAGGCCAACGATGAGTTCGGCATTTCCCTCAAGGATATCTGCCTTCAGGTCGCCAGCGGGGAAATTGTCGGTATTGCAGGCGTCGCCGGCAATGGCCAGGATGAATTGCTCAAGGCACTCAATGGCGAGTCATTGGCGATGACGCCAGACTGCATCAAAATCGATGAAACGCCGTGCGCCCACGGCAAGCCCAACCAGCGACGTGCTCTGGGACTCGCCTCGATTCCCGAAGAACGACTGGGTCACGGTGCCGTGCCACAAATGAGTCTGATTGAAAACTGCTTGTTGACGGCTTTTCAACGACTGGGTTTCGTTCACAGGGGGGTGATCGACCGGAGACGCTGTGGACAGTATTGTGATGCGGTCATCGAGGCATTTGACGTCAAGGCAAACGGGGCCGAATCGGCCGCTACCAGTCTGTCGGGCGGCAATCTCCAGAAATTTATCGTGGGGCGCGAGATTCTCCAAAAGCCGGGTGTACTGGTGGTGTCCCAACCGACTTGGGGAGTCGATGCCGGTGCGGCGCAGGCCATTCACAAGGCGCTCAGGTCACTGGCGGATAATGGGACCGCGATTCTGGTCATTTCCCAGGATCTCGACGAACTGATGCGCCTGAGTGATCGCATTGCCGCGATCTGTGCCGGATCCCTGTCTCCGGTTTTTCCGACATCGGCAGTGACCATCGAGACCATTGGACTGATGATGGCGGGCGTGGTGGATCACGGTGTCAGTACAGACCGTTCGGTGGCCTGGCAATGATCCGCCTGATCATGCGGCCGGAGCAGTCCAGGACGATGGTCTATCTGTCCCCGGTGATTGCGTTGCTGCTGACCCTGTTGTCCGGCATTGTACTGTTCTGGTTCATGGATGTCTCTCCAGCCAAGGCGCTTTATGCGATTTTCATCCACCCGTTGACGTCGCTCTACGGATGGGCCGAGTTAGGGGTGAAAGCGACGCCATTGGTTTTGATCGGCATTGCGCTGTCCATCGGTTTTCGGGCGGGCGTCTGGAATATTGGCGCAGAGGGCCAATTGACACTGGGCGCGATTTGTGGCGGTGGGATCGCGTTGTGGCTTCATGATGTGGATGCCTGGTTCGTGCTTCCCGTGATGATTGTCTGTGGCGCACTGGGCGGGATGGCTTGGGCAGGGATCCCGGCCTTTTTGCGCACCCGCTTTAATGCCAACGAGATATTGACCAGCTTGATGCTGACCTATGTGGCGACATTGTTGCTCAGCCTGCTGGTGCATGGGCCGTGGCGAGACCCTGATGGGTTTAATTTTCCCGAATCGAGAATTTTCAGTGATGCCGCGACACTGCCGATCATTCTGCAGGGAACCCGACTGCATATTGGATGGTTGTTTGCCCTGGCATCGGTTGTCGTCGCCTGGCTGGTGATGGCAAAAACCCTGATTGGATTCCAGGTCAAGGTCATGGGCCAGGCACCGGCAGCAGGCAAGCATGCCGGGTTCAGCAACCACAGGATCATCTGGTTTGTCTTGTTGCTCAGCGGTGTTTGTGCCGGTCTTGCCGGGTTGATCGAAGTCGCTGGACCCATCGGACAACTGTTGCCGAGCATTTCACCGGGCTATGGATTCACGGCGATTATCGTTGCTTTCGTCGGACGGCTTCATCCCGTGGGGGTGCTGTGTGCCGGATTGTTGCTGGCGCTTTCCTATCTGGGCGGTGAGAGTGCCCAGATTACGATGAATCTGCCACTGGCCGTGACCGGTGTATTCCAGGGTCTGCTGTTGTTTTTCCTTCTGGCCAGTGATGTATTGATCAGCTATCGTCCCCACATCGGGATCAATCCGTCGGGAGTGAAGGCCTGATGGATGTGCTGATACCCGCTGTCTTGACCATTATTACCGCCGCGACGCCACTGCTGTATGCGGCGATCGGTGAGATGGTCACCGAAAAGTCGGGTGTCTTGAATCTGGGTGTCGAGGGAATGATCCTGCTCGGCGCCGTGTGTGCCTTTGCGACCGTGCATTTTACCGGCAGTGCCACGGTGGCCGTATTGGCCGGACTGGCAGCGGGTATGGGGCTGTCACTGATTTTTGCCCTGTTGACATTGGGGTTTCAGGCAAGTCAGGTTGCAAGCGGTTTGGCCTTGACCATCTTTGGTATCGGGCTCAGTGCGCTGCTCGGACAGCATCTGGTCGGCATTGCCTATGAGGGACTTCCCCCCCTTTCGATACCGATTCTTAGCGATATTCCACTGCTTGGTCCATTATTGTTCAGTCACGACATACTGGTTTATGGTTCCTTTGTCGTGGTGGCATCGGTTGCCTGGTTCTTGAAACGGTCTCGTGCCGGTCTTGTTTTGCGTGCGGTGGGGGATTCGCACGATGCGGCGCATGCAATCGGATATCCGGTGCTGAAGATTCGTTTGATGGCCATCTTGTTCGGAGGGGCGATGGCCGGAGTGGCAGGAGCCTACCTGTCGTTGGCCTATTCGCCACTTTGGATTGAGAACATGAGTGCCGGAAGAGGGTGGATTGCCCTGGCGTTGGTCGTGTTTGCCACGTGGAGAACCTGGCGTGTTCTGGTGGGGGCCTATCTGTTTGGCGGGATCACCATCTTGCAGTTGCATGCCCAGGCGTTGGGGGTCGGCGTACCGTCACAGGTGATGTCCATGCTGCCCTATCTGGCCACGGTGCTGGTGCTGGTGCTCATTTCACAGGATCAAAACAAGATCAAGTTGAATGCCCCGGCCTGTATCGGCAAACCATTTCATCCAACTGCCTGACAGTTTGATAAAATACGATGTGTTATAGATGATTAATTTTGGAGTAAAGATGATGATGAAAAGAAGACAATTGGTGAAACAATTTGCTGCGACGATGCTTGCAGCCAGTGTGGTTTTCGGTGTCGGTGTTGCACAGGCTGAGGACATGAAAGTCGGGTTTGTCTATGTGGGACCGATCGGCGACCATGGCTGGACCTACCGGCATGATATCGGAAGACTGGCGGTGGAAAACGAATTGGGAGTGGAAACCACCTATGTTGAAAATGTGGCCGAAGGGGCGGACTCGGAACGTGTCATCCGGACACTGGCGAACGATGGAAGCAAGGTGATTTTCACGACCTCGTTTGGCTATATGAATCCGACGGTCAAAGTGGCCAAACAATTTCCTGATGTGAAGTTTGAGCATGCGACCGGCTACAAGCGGGCTGATAATGTCAGTACCTATTCAGGGCGTTTTTATGAAGGTCGTACGGTACTGGGAACGATTGCCGGTCATATGAGCAAAACCGGCGTGGTCGGATACATTGCCTCGTTCCCGATCCCCGAGGTGGTCAGGGGGATCAATGCGTTCATGCTTGCCATGCGCAAGGTCAACCCGGACGCAACGATCAAGGTGGTATGGGTCAACTCTTGGTACGACCCGGGCAAGGAAAGTGATGCGGCAAAAGCGCTGATCGATCAGGGAGCCGATGTGATTACCCAGCACACCGATTCCCCGGCACCGGTTCAGGTCGCGGAGCAAAGAGGGGTGTATGCCTTTGGCCAGGCATCGGACATGAAGGAATTTGCCCCTCGTGCACAGTTGACTTCGATTATTGACAACTGGGATCACTACTACGTGGCACGGGTCAAGGCCGCGATGGAGGGCACCTGGGAATCCATCGATACCTGGGATGGACTGAAACCGGGCATGGTGGAGATGGCGCCTTATGGCGAGGCGGTGCCTGCCGATGTGCGCGCAGCCGCCGATGCGGTGCAAGCGGCCATTATCGATGGATCATTGCATCCCTTTGCAGGACCGATCAGAAATCAGGCCGGTGAGTTGGTGGTCAAGGAGGGAGAAACACTGAGTGATGGGGACTTGCTGGGGATGGATTGGTACGTCGAAGGGGTTCAGGGCAACCTGTCCAACTAGCACCGGCCGGTGGTGAGCAAGGCCCTTTCGCTGTGCGGGGCCTGCTCTTCATTTGCCTGATGTGCCTGAACGGGTTCCCCTTGTGACCGGGTCAAGACAGGGCGGGTGATCGCCGCTGTCTGCGGTCGGTTTCAAAAAACAGCATCACGGGCGAGGGTGGTGCTTCCTGCGACGGAAAAGTCAGCCTTGCTGGAAGGGTAAGATCAAAACGGTTCAATGCGATCAATTGATCCGCTGATTGACAAGTTAAGTAAAGCTGTTGATGAGGGCGAGAAAAATCAGTGCTATTGGAAACCGCAATCGCAAACGTATACTCCGTGCGGCGGAAAAGGAGTTCGAACAGTATGGCTTTGGGGGCGCACGGATGCAGCGCATTGCCGATTTCGCGGGCATGCCCAAGGCCAATGTGCACTATTATTTTTCCGGGAAACTGGCGCTGTATAATGCCGTGCTGGAACGGATTGTTGATTTATGGGACCAGGCGTTTGAGACGCTGGATACGGATGACGATCCGGCATCGGTGCTCCGGGATTTCGTACGGAAAAAAGTCGAATTCACCCGTCTTTATCCCCGCGCAACCCGTATTTTTGCCAGTGAGATCCTACACGGCAGGCCGTATCTCAGCGACCAGTTGAACGACCGGATGACACGATGGACTCGTGAGCGGGCGGCAGTGATCAGGCAATGGGTCGACGACGGAAAAATTGCGGTGGTAGACCCCTTCCATCTTATTTTCCTGATCTGGTCGAGCACCCAGCATTTCGCGCTGTCAGAAGCGCAGATTGCCTCCGTCTATGAAAAGCGCGGGTTGACAAAAAAGGACTATCTTGACCAGTCTGTCTCGCTCACCACCATGGTGATGCGGATTTGTGGACTGCCCGAAGACGCCAGCGAGGTTGATTAGTGGATGCCCATATCCAAGAGTGGCTGCATTTGCTGATTCGATGGATCCACATGATTGTCGGTATTGCCTGGATCGGTGCCTCGTTCTATTTTAACTGGCTGGAAAACCGGTTACAGCGTGAACCGCCTCAGGAACAGGATATCGAGGGGTTTTTGTGGGCGATTCATGGGGGCGGCATCTATCAGCTGAAAAAGTTCAGACACGGACCCGATCCGTTACCCGCCCCGTTGCACTGGTTCAAATGGGAAGCCTATACCACCTGGCTCAGTGGGATGGCCTTGCTTGCGGTGGTCTATTACTTTAATGCGCAGCTGTATCTGATGGATGGTTCCGTGTCCAGTCTGACGCCTGCCAAGGCGATCGTGCTGGGACTTGTTGCGATCTTCGGTTCCTGGTTTGCCTACGATGGGATGTGCCGTTCTCCCCTAAGACACCACCCGGTCTTGCTCAGCCTGTCGCTGTTCGGCTATTTCGCCCTGTTGACCGTTTTGCTCAGCGGGGTGTTCAGTGGGAGGGCGGCCTATATTCATATCGGTGCGGCAATGGGTACCGTCATGGTGGGCAATGTGTTTTTCGTCATCATTCCGGCGCAAAAGGCAATGGTCAGGGCCCTGCAGCGCCATCGACAGCCCGATCCGGCTTGCGGTGCGAACGGATTACTGAGATCAAGGCATAACAATTATCTGACCCTGCCGGTCTTGTTCATGATGATCAGCAGCCACTTTCCCGGTACCTACGGACATCAATGGAACTGGTTGGTGTTGATCCTGTTATCGATCATTGCGGTCGCGATCCGGCATTATTTCAATGTCCGACATCTTGTCAGGGGTTCGTGGTGGGTGATTCCGATGGCCCTTATCGGCATGATGGGTATCATGTGGCTGACGGCCCCGCATGCGCCACAAAGGAGCGATGGCGAACAGACCACCGCACAGATTGCACCGTTGGTACAACAACGCTGCGCGGGGTGTCATTCGATGGTGCCGACCCAAGCCGGATTTGCAGCGCCCCCTCAAGGGATCACATTCGGACACGTCGGAGACATCGAGCGATACGCAGACCGCATTTATCAGGTGACGGTCGTGACCCGAACCATGCCCCCCGGCAATCTGACCGCGATCACAGAAGAAGAACGTCAACGGATCTCGATGTGGTATGGCGGTCGAGTCGAAAAACACTGAACAGATGACTTATCCGAGAGACATGGCGGGCTACGGGGAACAAGGCCCGCATCCGAAGTGGCCGAACCGGGCCCGTGTGGCGGTCCAGTTCGTCATCAACTATGAAGAAGGGGCAGAAAACAATATCCTGCATGGCGATGCGGCATCCGAGGCGTTCTTGTCCGAAATAATCGGCGCACAGCCCTATCCAGGCATGCGCCATCCCAATATGGAATCCATCTATGAATTCGGTTCGCGTGCTGGATTTTGGCGTTTGTATCGCCTGTTCACTGAACGCGATATTCCGGTTACCGTATTCGGTGTCGCCATGGCGATGCAGAGAAACCGACAGGCAGTGGATGCCATGCTTCGGGCTGACTGGGAGGTTGCCAGTCACGGCTACCGCTGGATAGACTATCAACATATGAACGTCCAGCAGGAAATCGAGCATCTTCACCAGGCCATTGATATTCATACCCGGTTGACGGGTAGCCCTCCTGAAGGACTGTATCTTGGCAGAACGAGTCCCAATACCCATCGGATTACCGCAGAACACGGTGGATTCGTGTACAGTGCCGACAGTTATGCTGATGAACTGCCCTACTGGATTACCCGGTACAAAAAGCCGCTGTTGATGGTTCCTTATACGCTGGATGTCAATGACATGCGGTTTGCCACTGCACAGGGCTTCAATACAGGGGACCAATTCCATGCTTATTTGAAAGATACGTTTGATACACTCTATCTCGAAGGCGAACGGTCCCCCAAATTGATGTCGGTCGGGTTGCACTGTCGGCTGGTGGGACGGCCGGGACGGGCGCGGGCATTGGCACGTTTTTTGGACTATATTCTGTCCAAACAGTCGGTCTGGCTTGCACGCAGGATTGATATTGCGAAACACTGGATGACCTATTTTCCGCTATGAATGATTTTTCTACCCGCTGGGTCAATTTGACGTCTGCCAGATTGGGCGCCATTGCGCTGGCCTGCAGTGATGAATTCTTTGCCCCGATGTACCGCATGCTGAAGGACGAACCGCCGGTCTTTATTGACGGAAAGTACGACGATCACGGGAAGTGGATGGATGGCTGGGAGTCCCGGCGCAAACGCGGCGAGGGCCATGACTGGTGTATTGTCAAGATGGCACGTCCCGGTGTGGTACACGCCGTTGAGATTGACACGACACATTTCACCGGCAATTACCCCCCTGCGGCCTCTTTGGAGGCGTGTCATTACGAGGGGCAGCAGCCAGATAATGCCGTGAAATGGCAGCAATTGATTCCCCGGACACCGTTACAGGGGAACAGCGTCTATCAACAGGTGGTTCACAATCACCATGTCTATACGCATCTGCGTTTGCACATGTACCCGGATGGAGGTATCGCCCGATTACGCGTTTATGGCACACCGTTCGTCGATTGGACGCGTGTGGTAAAAGGCCAGTCGGTGGATATCGCGGCGGCCCGTAACGGCGGTGTGGCATTGGCCTGCAACAACGAACATTTCGGCAAGATGAACAATCTGCTTCTGCCTGGCCGGGGCAGTAATATGGGCGATGGATGGGAAACCCGTCGACGCAGGGAACCCGGCAACGACTGGGTGGTGATTGCGTTGGCGCGCGCCGGGCAGATTACAGGTATCGAGATAGATACCGCGCATTTTAAGGGCAACTATCCGGACCGGTGCAGCATTCAGGGGGCCATTTCGCCGAATATCAATCCGGAGACGCTGGAAAAGGACAGCGAATCGTGGCCTGAACTGCTGCCTCAGGTGAATCTTCACCCAGACCGCGAACATCGCTTTGCTGATGAGTTGACGGACCTCGGCAAAGTGACCCATGTGAGGTTGAACATTTATCCCGATGGCGGTATCAGTCGACTTCGGATTTTTGCGAAACCGTAGATGAAGCGCGAAGGGAAAGTGATGTTGCGGGCAGAACCGTTAACCGGTGATGCATTCCGTCCTTTCGGTGAGGTGATCGCTCTGGAGACGGCGCGACAGTGCCTGATCAATCAAGGACAGACCATTCGTTTCCATGATCTGTGCACCATTGATGTCGCGGACCAGTCGGGACGGCCGATCATGAGTGTGTTTCGGTCATCGCCCGTTACCCTGCCACACAAGGTGACCGTCATGGAACGTCACCCGCTGGGCAGCCAGGCCTTTTTCCCCCTCGACGATGATCCGTTTCTGGTGCTGGTGGGGCTGCCCGAAGAGAGATTGCGTGCGGAACATTTGCGCTTGTTTGTCACGAATGGCCGGCAGGGCATCAACTTATTCAAGAATACCTGGCATCACTTTCAATTGAGCATGACGAAGCAGCGCGACCTGCTTGTGATCGACCGGGGGGGTCCGGGCAACAACCTGCAGGAAATCATGCTGGATGAAGACGTGTGGATTGTGGGTGTGCCGACAACTGGTGTCGAAGCACGGTGCAGTACAATGCGAAAGGCAACGGTGTCCTGAGGCCATTTCCGTGTTTCCGGTTTTGGATACAGCCTGAATTCATTCTCCGTTTAGTTCCGCTATAATAAGGTCAGATAAAGAGAACCGAGACATCATGCCGGATCAGGTTGCACAGATAAAATCAATGAAGCTTTATACACACATAGAGCGTGTATACAATGAACTTGATCTGCTGGGCAAGGATGCGGATTCACCGTTGAATACAACGGAACTCAGTGCCTTTGATCAACTGCATTATCACGGGACGAGGGCGGTGGATTACGCCATCGACCTGATCGATATCCGACCCGGGATGCAGGTGCTCGAGATCGGGTCCGGATTTGGCGGACCGGCCCGCCATATTGCCGGACGGACGCAGGCATGCGTGACGGCACTTGAATTGCAGCCAGACCAGCATGAGCTGGCTGCCGACCTGACCGGCCGTTGTGGATTGGGCAAGGTCGTCAATCATCTTTGCGGAGACTTTCTGACTTGCCAGTGGAATGGACAACAGTTCGATGTGATCGTCAGCTGGTTGGCGTTGTTCCATATCCCTGACCGGCAAAAGCTGCTCGATATTGCTGGTCGCATTCTCAAACCGGAGGGGTTGTTTTTTGCCGAAGACATGTATTGTCGCAATGACATGACGACACGGGAACGCGAAGAACTGTCAACCGGCATGTATGCGGCCTATCTGCCGGACCTTGCGACCTATCAGGCGGACTTTCATCGCGCAGGCTTTGAATTTCTTGCCTGCGATGACATGTCCGATGACTGGACTGATTTTACCGGGGACCGACTGCGGGATTATCGCAATGCCCGGGAACGACATGTCAATCTTCACGGAGAATCCACATTCAATGCACTGGAGGAGTTTTATGCGCTCGTGAACCGGCACTTTCGCTCGGGCAAACTGGGCGGGTTGCGCTTTTTGGCGCGCAGGCGCTAGTGGGGTATCGAGCAAGACAGACTGATTGGATTTTTGAAATGTAACCGACTGACAACAAGACAGGAAAATGATAATGAGTAACCACGAAAGAAAATCGAAAGTTGATCCACATCGCCGTTGTGCCCTGAAAACGCTGGGCGTTGCCGCGGGTGCCGCGACCTTTTCACGATCATTGTTGCCTTACGCCTACGCGGCCAGTGAACCGATCAAGATCGGTGCACAGTTTCACCGCACCGGGATCGGTGCCTCGTATGGACGATGGTATGAACGAACGGCAACGGCGGCAGTCAACGTGATCAATGAAGAGGGCGGAATCAACGGTCGACCGGTCGAGTTGATCGTCGAGGATGATGGCACCGATCCGAAGCGCGGTGCGGAAGTGGTTGAGAAATTTGCCACCCAGCACAAGGTAGATGTGGCGTATGGCACGTTGTTCTCGCACGTTGTGATCGGTTCGTCTCCACGGGCGGGAGAGTTGAAATTGCCCTATGTGGTGGTTTCCGAAGGGCACCATGTTGCCTCCGGCAACTTGAATCGTTACGTTTTCCAGCCCGGTATTACGGATGTCAAATCCCAGGTCATTTCCATGGCACCCTGGGTGGCGCAGAACATCGGCAAGAAAGTCACCATGATTTTCCCGGATTTTGCTTTCGGGCATGATCATCGCGACTATTTCTCCCAGGCCATTGCGGCGCAGGGGGGCGAGGTGCTGGAATTGATTGCCATCCCGCCGACCGAAACCGCCTTTACGCGGTATTTCCCCCGCATTCCCAAACAGACCGAGGTGCTTTATCATGTCATGGTCGGCCCCGGCGTGCTGACATTCGTGAAGGAAATGGGGCAGCACTTTGGCAATAATCGACCGGAGATCTTCGGGTTCATCGACTCGCTCGAAGCCGTTGATCTTGCCACACCCCAACTCGAGTTCCTGGAAGGGTCTTATTTTTGGGAGGGCAATCCCCGTTACGCACAAAGCGGACAAAGTGATTACGACAAATTCTATCGTGCAGCGGTGGGTGTGGATGACAACGGCGCCAGTTTGAATGATCCGAAAGATGTCTCCACCTATGCGCACATGTTTGGTTGTTGGGAATCATTGTTCATTATCAAGCAGGCGATGGAGTTGAGTGGATACAACGGTCCGGCGGACAGACCGAAATTCATTGAAGCGATGGAGTCACTGGATAGATTCGAGGAAAGCAGGAATCATCCGCAGGGAACCAAAGTGTTCAATCCGCAGATTCATCAATCGTTTGGTCACCAGTACATTTCCAAGGTCGAGAACAGTCGATTGTCCGTGGTATACAAAACGTCGATTGAAGAGGGGTTGTACGAAACGGAGGCGGATTACACCAAGATGGCCCTCTAGTGGTTCGTGCTGGATGGGGCGATGATCAGTCAGGCCATCGCTCCGTGGTGGTCATTACCCGTGAGTCGATGAACGTCGCCGTGCCGTGCCGTATCGAACGTGGTTGAGCGGTCACCGGCGGTTCGATCGTTGCCCGGAGACCTGATTTTCCGGAGTCAGCCCCACCGTCTTTCGGGATAGCGGCATTGGAATTCGGACCATTTTTGTTTCTTGCGACGCTGGAAGGACTGGTTCAGGCGGCCGTGTTGTGCCTGACGGCACTCGGGTTGTCTCTGGTTTTCGGGGTAATGCGGATCGTCAATGTGGCCCACGGGGAGTTTTACATGTTGGGCGCGGTCTTGGCGTGGTGGATAACCGGATGGTTTGCCGGTCATCCGGCCCTTGGATTCTTGGCCGCAATGGTGGTTGGCCCGGCCTTGGTCGGCGGTATTGCCTATCTGTGTGAACGCCTTGTTCTTCGTCGTCTGCACTATGACCCGGAAGCCACGATCGTGGCCACGATTGGTCTTCTTTACATCATTCAACAACTTGCCTTGATGACCTACGGTCCGGATGCACGACCCGTGGATTCGCCGTTTTACTTCCGCGTGGATTTTCCCTGGTTCGGCTATTCGGGTTACAAATTGCTGGTCATTGTGGCCTCTGTCGTGCTGTTGCTCCTGACCTGGTTTGTGATTGCCCGTACCCGGTTTGGCCTGATTATGCGGGCCACCCAGTTTGATCGTGAAACGGCCCAGACGTTTGGTATTGCGGTCAACCAGGTTTATGCCGTGGTCTTTGCGATGGGTGCTGTGCTGGCGGCGGTGGCGGCTGTGTTGATTGTCCCGATTCAGCAGGCACACTATCTGATGGGGCTTGATCCGTTGTTGTTGTCATTCATTGTGGTGATTATCGGTGGGCTTGGCAGTCTTCGTGGAACACTGGTTGCGGCCCTTCTCATCGGATTGAGTGACGGGATCATATCGGTCTTTTTCTCTCCAACACTGGCCAAGATGGTGTCGACCCTGGTGGTTGCACTGGTCCTGGTGTTCAGGCCAGAGGGACTGTTTGGCAACCGAAGTCGATTGTAACGCCAGCGGTGAGTGATCTGACCAAATCCTTCCTGACGCACGGCGCAGTGATTGCCGGGTTGTTCCTGATGCAGTTTGTGTTGCCGGAATATCATCATCTGGCGGTAACGAGAATCATGCTCCTGGCGATATTTGCGATGGGATTTAATCTGCTTTTTGGCTATACCGCCCTGTTGAGTCTGGGACATGCGATGTTTTTCGCTGCCGGCATGTATGCGGCGGGACTGAGTGCCTACCATCTTGGATGGTCTGTGCCGGCGGCCTTTTTGCTGGGCATTTTCAGTGGCGCAGGCCTGGCACTGGTCATCGGCCTTGTCGCCCTGCGTACAACCGGCGTGGCGTTCATGATCGTGACCTTGATGTTTTCACAGGTGGCCTACCTGGCAACGGTCTATTTCACCACCTACACCCGGGGAGACGAGGGCCTGGTGATGCCGCAGGCGGCACGACAGTTCGCGTTTTTCGGGGTCGACTTGTTGCTGACCAGTTCCTCCACCCGGTATAACATTGCGTTGTTGCTGCTTTCCCTGACGATTATCTGCGTGCTCCTGCTGGTTCAGGGAAGATTTGGTCGCTCGCTCATTGCGATCAGGGAAAATGAATCCAGAACCCGCATGCTCGGATACAACACTTTTTTGATCAAACTGAAGGTCCTGGTGGTTTCCGGTACGCTCTCTGCCACCGCAGGCGCAGCCTATGCGTTGATGTTTGCCTATATTGGTTCCTCTTTTGCCACGATACAGTATTCCATTGATCCATTACTCTATACCTTGCTGGGGGGGGCAGGCACGGTGCTGGGGCCGATTCTGGGCACTTTCCTGATGTTTTACCTGATTGACATGGCGAGTGACTACACCACTGCATATCTGTTGGTGGCAGGTGTGGTTCTGGTGGGGCTGGTGTTGTATTTTCCAAAAGGCTTGTTGGGAACGGTGCGCGCACGGTGGGTTCGATGGCTGCCATGACACTGCTCAAGACCGGCAACCTCTGTAAATATTTTGGCGGACTCAAAGCGGTGGACGGTGTCGATTTTGAATTGCAGGCCGGTGAAGTCCGGGCCATCATCGGACCCAATGGCGCCGGGAAAACGACCTTTGTGAGTCTGCTTTGCGGTCGGCTGGAGGTCACATCCGGACAGATCGAATTCGAAAAAACCGACATCACCCGTCTGCCGGCCTATCAACGTGTTCGTCGGGGTATCGCCTACACGTTTCAGATTACCAGTATTTATCCACAACTCGCCGTCTATGAGAATATTGCGATTGCAGCCCAAAACAGTCGCCAGGACAATCAGGCAATCGAGCACCGGGTCAGGACGATTATGGAACGGGTCGGATTATCCGGGTTTTCCCATGTCCATGCGGGGTTGTTGGCCTACGGTCATCAACGGGTGCTGGAGGTGGCGATGGGATTGGCGCTGTCCCCCAAGCTGTTGATTCTCGATGAACCGACCCAGGGATTGTCCGATGGTGAAATTGCCGAATTTTGTCGCCTTGTGGAGGAAATCAGTCGCTATACCACGATACTGATTATCGAGCACAATATGCAGGTTGTGATGTCCCTGGCGCAGCGCATCACTGTCTTTGATCAGGGACAGGTGTTGGCGGAAGGCACGCCGCAGGAAATCAAGCATAACCCGTCGGTTCAATCTGCGTATCTTGGAACATGACCCTGAATCTGGAAAATGTGAACAGCTTTTATGGCAGTGTCCAGATCTTGCGAAATCTGACATTGTCTGTCGACGAGGGAGCAGTACTGTGTCTGCTTGGGCGCAACGGGGCGGGCAAAACCACCATTTTGAAATCCATCATGGGTCTGGTGGATCATACCGGTCAAATTACGCTATCCGGCAAATCGCTCAGTGATTTGGCGGCACATCAAATACCGAGACTGGGAATCGGTTATGTTCCCCAGGGACGACGGCTGTTTGCCGAGTTGACGGTGGCGGAAAATCTCCAAATCGGGCTGATGGCCAAGCAGACGGGTGCACAGGGTTTGGACGCGGTCTTCGGACTGTTTCCGGTTCTCAAGGCGCGATTGAAGCAACCGTCCGGGACACTCAGCGGCGGAGAGCAGCAGATGCTCGCGATGGCGCGAGCACTCTGTCTGCAGCCCAAGATATTGCTTCTGGATGAACCGACGGAGGGCCTGATGCCCTCGATGGTTGCCCGTGTCCGGGAAGTCATTTTGACACTGCGCAGACAAGGTGTGGGCATCTTGCTGGTCGAACAGCGTGTGGACGCGGTACTGCCCGTCGCGGACAAGGTGGCATTTGTTGAAAACGGCAGTATCACGACGGTCATACGGCCCGATCAGAAGGCTGAAATTCCTGCCTTGTTGCAACGATATGTCAGTCTCTGACGGGCTGCACCAAAGCAGGCGGTCCAAGCTGATCAGTATGGCTTTTATCAATCCGACCGGGACACGACAATCCGGCCTGAGGTTGCGTTCTCGTCCGGACAATGCCAGTCTGTCAGCCCGGGAACTCGCTGAACAACAGCGCTGTCCCGAGCAGTACCATCACCAGCGCAACCCCTTTTTTGAGATAGTCGGCAGGGACAACATGGGCCAGCCTGGCTCCGACGAGAGACCCGGCGGCCAGCAGCAACACCAATCCGGCACTCAATGCAAAATCAATCTGCCCATACAGGGCGTTGCCCGCCGTCGCCAGTAATGCAATGGGTATCTGGATGACCTGGGACAAGCCGATTGCCGTCAAGATGGGTATCCGGAACCACAGCAGGACCGGCACCAGGAGCAGCGGTCCGCCGGTGCCGGTCAGGGCCGAGCCGGTTCCTGTGAGCAATCCGATGAGCAACAAGCCGCTTGTCATGAGCGGGGCGTTACGTCCGGTTTGGTATCGCCGACCGGAAGCGGTCAACGTATGCAGTCCAGACAATAAAATCAGCAGGGCAATGCCGGTTCCAAGTACGAAATCCGGGATGTAAGGCAACAGGGCGGCACCGAGAAACGCACCGGGAAGCGCACCGAGACAGACCCTGGTTCCCCTGTCCCAATCGATCGTGCCGTGTCGTGCATAGATCACCGTGCCGACCGTGCCGGTAACAAGGTAACTCAAGCTGCAGGCAGGGATGGCAACATGCATCGCGACATCGCCGAGATGGCGCAGAGCCGGCACGAGCAAAACGCCACCAATGCCAAGACAGCCGATCAGTAGGCCGATTACGATGATGACGGCTGACAGGGCGAACGGAAACAACATGTCGGCTGATCGGGTTGATTGATGAAACGGCGATCGAAAAGCGCCCTTGAACCGGGGATGTCCGCCGCCCTATTGATCGACAGCGCCGATTCCGAGGTTATATTGGGGGCAAGAAGGAGGCCGGAATCATCCCGAAGCGCCGGTTCCTCGCGCGTGCTTCCAACGCGCCAGGCACCAGGCACCGATCCAGGCCGGCAAACTGAGAAC
The DNA here is from genome assembly GCA_965214625.1 of Candidatus Poriferihabitaceae bacterium. Taxonomy (GTDB): domain Bacteria; phylum Pseudomonadota; class Gammaproteobacteria; order Arenicellales; family Poriferihabitantaceae. Next base: position 1,993,346 of record OZ243962.1, read on the forward strand.
CGCCGTATAGATGGCGATGGCCAGTGGTCCAAGCAGCCCCGCCGTCACTGCGGTTGGCACCGTCAGCATCCCCAGTGAAATCCCCGTGAAAACGGCAGTGCGACGAAATTCGAGGCGCCACAGCCATCGGCAGGCCAGCGCCAGCGGCAATCCACAGGGTGCGACAGGTGCCAGTGACCAGGACTGGATCAACGTCTTTAGCAACCATTCACCCGGTTCGGTCGGCGGCATGAAACGCATCGCCGTCAGCACCCAAATCCCGACCGGCAGCCACAATAAACCGAGCACCCAGAATCGGTATTGCCGACGCGTCTTCTCGCGGTTAGCCATGATTTAGGGTATGTGATCAGTTGGCCGATGTCGTCTGTTGCCGCGATGGCGATGGCACAGCACCCGGCCTTTTCAGCCGGTATAGTTTGATCGGGGTATCTTCACTCAATGACCGGCGATCAGTCAGCCCGCATTCTTTCGCCATGGGCGTGATCAATCCGGTGACGGTCATACGGCGATCTGATTTGATTCGATAATGGGCATTCACAGCGTGTCGACGAGATTGACACCGATGCGTTCCATGGCCGCCATTTGGGTGGCCAGGGAGCCGTCCAGATCGATGGCCCGACAGGCAGACAACACCACCGTGGTCGTGAATCCCAGCCTGGCCGCATCAATGGCCGACCATGCAACGCAATAATCGGTTGCCAGACCCGCGAGGAAGACATGACTGATTGCCCGGTTTTCAAGATAGCCGTGCAGTCCGGTTGAGGTGCGCTTGTCATTTTCGAAGAAGGCCGAGTAGCTGTCGATTGCGGTATGATAGCCCTTGCGGACGACGACCTGCCCGGGCAACGTGTTGAGATCACGGTGAAATGCGGCTCCGGTCGTTCCCATGATGCAGTGAGGGGGCCACAGGGTTTGTTCACCGTAATCGAGTTGAATCGAGTCAAAAGGCTGTTTGTCGGGCTGGTTTGACGCAAAACTGACATGATCATGCGGATGCCAGTCCTGGGTGAAAATGACGTTGTCGAAGGCCGCGATCAGATCATTCATGGGGCCGACCACTTCATCCCCTTTTTCAATGGCCAGCGCCCCTCCCGGGCAGAAGTCATTTTGCACATCAATTACAATGAGCGCGGTATCATTCAAATCGAGCATCGGTTGCAAATTTAGTGAGTTTTCGCACAGATTATATCAAATCACATGATCAAGCCGGTGAATGAAACGCCCTGGATACGGTGAATTGCCCATGAAACCCGTTTTTTGCCTGCATTTGATCGCGATGGGATTGACGCCGTCTTTTGTTCTTGCACACAGTGCTGAAAGGGGGTTGGTCATGCTGTTGCCCACCGACTATTATCTGATGGGGGGGGCGGCAACCGTGGCGGTTTCCTTTTGCCTGTTGCTGTTTGCATCGAAACGGTGGGTCCGTATGCTTGCCGACTGCAGGAGAATCCTGTTTACAACGTCAAAAATCCCCTCGGACTGCGGTAGCTATGTGGTTTTTGTGGTGATGCTGTTACTGATTTTCAGTGGGTTTTCGGGGTCAACGGATCCATTGGCCAATCCGCTGCCGCTGTCTGTCTGGACGGTCTGGTGGATCGGTTTTCCACTGCTGCAATTTTTGATCGGCGATATTTGGAGGACACTGAATCCCTGGGTCGCACCGGTCCGATTGACCCGTCGTTGCCTGAATCTCAAACCCTCGATACTCCCTCTGCCGCGCTGTCTGGGTTATGGTCCTGCCATCGTGCTGTATTTTGGATTTGCCTGGTTTGAACTGGTTGACCTGGCTCCGGAAGATCCATTTCGCCTTGCCACCGTGCTCTCACTGTACTGGTTTGTGAATTATATCGGGACGGTATTGTTTGGAGAGGACGACTGGTTTGAGCGGGCCGAACCGTTTTCCATATTTTTTCGATTGATCGGTACCTGCTCGCCTTTCATGCGAGGTTGGTCCGATGCCGAATCGGTGCAGGGCCGGACGGCACGCAAGGTGTCGCTGGTGTGGCCGGGACAGGGATTCCTTCATCGGCCGCCGTTACCATTTTCGGGCATTTTGTTTGTGTTGCTGACACTCAGTTCGGTTTCGTTCGACGGACTCTCGAAAACCTTTTACTGGCTGCGATTCATTGCGGTCAATCCATTGGATTTTCCGGGGCGAAGTGGGGTGCAGATGGCCCATTCTATCGGATTGCTCGGTGCATTTCTGGTTTTGACGGGACTGGTGTTCCTTGCCATCTTTCTTGGTATGCGACTGGCCGGGGTCAGTGTCTCAGTCAATGTCCTGGTCAGTGCCACAGGGCGACTGGTCTACTCGATCATCCCCATCTCGATTGTTTTTCATCTGGCACACTATTGCACGGTACTGCTGGTCAACGGGCAGTATTGGATGCTTGCACTGAATGATCCGCTGGGCTTGGGGTGGAATCTTTGGGGATATCAACATCACGTGACCACGTCATTTCTGAGTAATCTGCACAGTGTATCCCGGATTTGGACATTTCAAACAGTTGTCATTGTCCTTGGGCATGTCATCGGTATTGTCATTGCCCATCTGTTGACGGTTCAACTGGTCGAAAAAGACGGCTATGCCCTCAGGACAGTCATCCTGAGCCAGCTGTTTCTTGTCATATTGATGGTCGGATATACCGTTTTCGGGTTGTGGCTGTTATCGACCGCTTCGATAGGATAACGTATGCCACACAGTCCGAGATAATTCCCGATTTAACCCGTGGAGCGAGTAAATGAAGATCAGTCGAGTAGAAGTATACGGATACAACCTGAGTTACCGCTACGGCGATTACAGCATGTCGGGCAATCAGGTCATCACGCATCTTCCCAGCACCGTTGTACGGGTTGTCAGCGATCAGGGGTTGGACGGTTGGGGCGAGGTTTGCCCGTTGGGTCCGCTTTATCTGGCTTCTCACGGTCACGGCGCTCGCGCTGCATTGCAACAGATCGTCCCGGCACTGATCAACATCGATCCGACGAATCTGTCTGCCGTGCATGTCGCCATGAACAATGCGTTGCGAGGTCATGAATATGCCAAAAGTGCGGTGGATATCGCCTGTTGGGATATTCTGGGCAAATCGACCAAGACGGATGTGGCCACGCTATTGGGCGGTCGGTTGCAGGAATCTTTTGCCCTTTATAAGGCGGTCCCATTGGGCGCACCGGAGGTAATGAAAGAATATGTGCTGGCCCGTCGGGCCGAAGGATTCCATCGATTTCAACTGAAAATCGGTACTGATCCGCTTGAGGATGTAAAACGGGTGGGTTATGTGTCCGAAGTCACCGATGAAACCGATCTCATCGTGGCCGATGCCAATGGGGGCTGGCGATTGCAGGACGCAATGATCGCCGCCCGACTACTTGAACCGATGCAACGGATTTACCTCGAGGAACCGTGTCGCACATTGGAAGAGTGTCTCCATATACGACAGCATACGATTTTGCCGATGGTGTTGGATGAAGTCATTACGGATGTCAATGTCATGTTGCGGGCTTTTCATGAACGAGGCATGGAAGCGATCAATCTCAAAATTTCTAAATTTGCGGGACTGACCGGGTCCAGGCTGGTCAGAGATCTTGCCGATCAATTGGGTTTGCGGGTGACCATAGAGGATACGTGGGGCGGGGATTTGGTCACCGCAGCGGTCAGTCATCTGGCTGCCAGCACCCGGCCTGACCAGGTCTTGACCATCTCTTTCATGAATGACTGGACCCATGAACATATCGCGGGTTATCAACCGCGTTCGCGAAATGGTGTCGGCCATGCCCCGCGCTCGCCGGGTTTGGGGGTCGAGGTCGATGTTGACCGTCTTGGCAGCCCGTTGTTCAGTGTATAGCGGGTGCGCCCTCTAAGTCTGCCTCGGTGGTCGGCGAAAGCGCATGGGCCTGCATTATCGGGTTGATTCTTCCTGCAACGTCCCGGCGACGATTTCATCAACCGTCTGGTGGGAGCGCTCTCCCCGCAGGACTGGCCCACCGCATCGAGTTCTTTGAAACACAATTTCCTCTTCGTTATCCGGCAACGTTCGGTCAAGCACATCGTCCTTGATGGATTTCATGGCATTATCGCCACTGCTTTCGACTTTCTGTGCTGCAGCGGGTGATTTCAATCGATAGCTACCTGGCTTTCTCGCTGGATAATTGTTGTCAGTCTGCAAAGATGATCCCAAACGGCAAAATGTTCAGCATGTAACATAAGGTTGGTTTTTGAGCAGCCTATGGTGTGACTGACAAGCACACACCTAACATGTACATCAGACTCGATTGAGACACATCACACCATGGGTCCGAAGACACTCGATTTTCCAGTCCCTGCATCAAAATGATCGAAAATTGCTGACCTTGTATTAAAAAAACAGATCGTCATGGCGATTTGTTGGTGCCATCTTCCCATTCCCAGTTAATGCAACCGAAGCAAACTATTCTGGTTTCATCGCTTCGGGTATCGGTGACTTTGCAATAATCGGCTTAGCATTTGCCTTGATCGGTTGTGAGATGGGATTGACAGTTGATCTCGAACCGTCAGACTGACGTGCCTTTGCGACAGGGAAAAGTGATCGTAAAATGATTGATGCATGTTCAGGGAAACAAGCGAAAAGGTGAATCAGGTGAGCGGCGTGGTTTATTGAAAAACAGTCTTCCCCAGCATTTGGGCCTCATTCAGGTAGGATTGGCACAACGTATCGGGGGTATTGCCATGGAGTTCATAGAATATCTTCGTCGTCACATCCCGAAAACTGCAATAGTCCCAGACACCGACAGTCAATTGGGTATGCAGTGCTTCGTCGTATCTCCGTTTTGCCAGGACTGCCTCGCTCACGCCCGCGGTTGCGATGACGAGAATCTTTCTTTCTTGAAGCGGTCCGCTTTTGGGGTCTTTTGGATCCAACCAGGCCCAGCCATAACTGACGACCCGGTCAATCCATCCTTTCAGCATGGCAGGTACTGACCACCACCAGATGGGGAAGATGAATACCAGTCCATCTGCCCATTCCACCCTTTTTTGATACTGCTGGATTTCTGTCGGCATCGGTTTGTTGTCGAACTGGGCAAAATCGGCTTCGATCATCCGTGGATCAAACTGTTCTTTATAAAGATCGGCAATATCGACTTGATGTCCGGCTTGTCCCAAGCCGGTGGCGACGGCGTTCAAGACAGCGTGATTGAAGCTTGATGCAATCGGATGACTGATAACAATGAGAATGTTCATTAATGAATGTGTTTTTTGTCGACAGCGACCAAGTGAGTCCGATCAGCACCGCGCGGGCAGACTTGCCCTGATGGCCTGACCAATGAAGGTTGTTGGATTTTGATCGTCTGCGCGATAGACTTTCTGGCATTATATTGACTTGGATCGATCATGACAAATCACGCTGACGGAGCAACCAGTCCATGACAGAGAACCGGTATGATCAAAAAAATATCGATACGATGGAAAGGGTCTATGGTAAAGGCTATCTGTCGGCAGGGGGGGATGAAGAGGTAATCCGGGTCTTGCACGGTTTGGAACTCAGTGGACGACGTGTCTTGGATCTTGGTTGTGGTCTGGGTGGCGCCTCGGTTGCGTTGGTGGAACGACTGCACGCGGCAGAGGTGGTAGCTTATGATGTCGATGAGGAGGTATTGAAACGAGCACGTGGCCTGATTCATGAGCGCGATGTCGAAGACCGTATCGAGTTGGTCAAAGGGGTGGCCGGTCCGCTGTCGTTCGATGAGGGGGTATTTGATGTCGTCCATGTCACGGCCGTGAGTTGTCACATCGATAATCTGGTTGTTTTTTTTCAGGATATCCACCGGGTACTCAAGCCGGGAGGCTGGATAGTCGGTGCCGAGTGGCTGATAAAGGAAAGGAATGACGCTTATCATCAGTGGGATGATTTGCTAAGGGCCCGGAGACTGAATTTTTATTTTGTCGATAAAATCACTTTTCAGCAGGCATTGCAGACGAGTGGATTCCATCAGGTCAGGCTCGTGGACCGAACAGCCGCCTATGTGGAGTATGCGGCATCAGCCAAGAATCAAGTCATGGGCGACTTGAAACCGGGACTCCTTTGTGCGCTGGGTGAAAAGGGCTATCAGGATTTTCTTGAATGGACAAATGCCCGGCATCGGGGATTGGCCGGGAAGGGGCTGTTGCAACAACATTTCCGAGGACAGAAATAGCCGCCCTCCACCTTGGCAAGGCACATTACCATTGGGCTGAAGGGTCTATATCAATGCGCGGTGACCGAGAGTGAAATCTGTTTCAGAGACGATTCGAATCGGGTTTGTTCAACCACTGCAGCAGCATGACGGAGATGACGACAACAAATGCGCCCATCACCTGTAACGGATTCAGAAACTGTTGCAGCAGAAAATATCCGAACAGCATCGCCCAGACAGGCGCCGTGTTGTCGACAATCGCGGTCCTAAGCGGCCCGAAAAAACCGACCGCCTTGAAAAGCAGAAACGTCGCGATGACATAAAACAGGGTGCTGCCCGAAAAAATGATCCATCCGATATCAGTCGTTGGCCAGTGCAGTTCCATCACGGTCAGTGCCAGACCGGCTATGATCAATGTCACAATGGTCAGTGCATGGCCCAAAACGACATAGTTGTTATGACGGTTGAGACTGTATTCACTGGTAATCAGCATCGCGGCCATGATAATGGCGGCTGCCACAGAAAAGACCATCCCCATCAAATCCGGCGTGACCGGTGCGTCAATGAGTACGATGACGAGCCCTGCAAATGCGAGACCGAGCAACAACACGGAGGCCATCGAAAAACGTTCTCCGCGCCTGAGCCAGCCATACAATGCAATCAGGATCGGGTAGGTATAGAAGATCAGTACGGCCAGCGCCACCGGAATGGTCTGGATGGCACCGAGCAGGACATACATTTCTGCGCACAACAAGATACCTACTGCCAAGCTGGCCAGTCGTGCCCGAGCGGGCATGTGGAGACTGGCCCGGGTGATCAGAATCATGGCAAACAGGCAGCAGAGGAAGGCAGCGGCCCGTGCCAGATTGAGGGAATGGATATTGGCGCCGTGCTGATAGCTCAATCCGGCCAGTACCATATTCAGTGAAAAGGCAACGGCGGACAACAGCGCACACAGGGTACCAAGCCAGAATCGGGTTTTTAGTTCATGGCGTTCATTGTCGGTGGACGGTGCGCGGACGATGTCGATCATGATATGACCCAGACCTGCTGGCTATCGAAAGGACGGCATCATATCAGATCATTGCTATACTCTGGTTGTATCATCGAATAAATCGAATTTATTCAGGACGGGCGCTCATCATGACAATCAGTTTTTCATCAATTCCGGACTGTCCGACAGTCCAGCCCTTTGCCGAATGCCACGGTATTGACCTGTCTGTCGGGCTTGGTCGGGATGAGCGCGCACTGATCAAGCGCAGACTGCTGGAGCACGGGTTGCTGGTGTTCAGAAACCAGGACAACATGACACCGGCCAACGAGGTTGCTTTCAATCAGGCGTTTGGCTGGCATGACAGGACCCAGAAAGCCTTTCTTTTCGGTTTTGGTGCGCCGACCGATACGCATCAGGTGGGCGGTGGTGCACAGTTGCCTGATTGGCCACAGGTTTCCGTGCTCGGGAATGCGACACTCGACAACTACCATGGCCTCAGGCAGGTGCAGTTGGTTCCCCAACTTGGATTTTCCTATGCCGGCTGGCATGCAGACGGATTACACGACATGTTTTCGGGCATGCCCGAATTGACCACCATGTATAATCCGGTCGGCTGGCGTACGACGGGGGGTGGAGAGACCTATTTCACATCGGGTGTATTGGCCGTTGACAGAATGGATGGCGCACTGGAACGAGAGCTGTCCGACTGTGTCGTGGCGTATGTTCGCTGTCCCAATGATGAGGCACCGGATGCCTCCAGGCAAGTCTCCCCCGGTCCGACCTACATGGGTGATGAGGGGACCCGCAGACTCGGCTTTGCAAGAGACATGCACAATCCCGAGGCCGGGTTGATTGATTTTGAATATAGTCCCCAGCATGCTGACCAGGGGGGTCGGCATCCGTGTATCCGAATACATCCGGTTACTCGCCAGAAATCGCTGTATGTGAGCCCCGGGAAGGCGGTTTGCTTGCTGGACAGGCAAACCGGGGAGATGCGATACGGTGTCACGCAGACCGGAACACTGTTGTCCAAGGCACTGTTACCCAGTGTCACCAGGGAAATTCGATATGAACATCAATGGCGCGAAGGTGATTTTGTTGCCTGGATCAATACGTTGGTGCTGCACAGTGCGTCCGATCCGGTGCATATCAAAGGACAACGCCTGCTTCATCGTGTTCGATTATCCACGCCCAAGGCCGGTTCGTGATGAAGCCGGCATGCCCGGGACAAGGTGGGCCAGGTGCGCTGATTGAAGCGGTTGTGCCGCAAAGCGTCCGCTTGGCCGTCACCGGTCGGCCGGCAGACTGAACGTTCCTTCGAACCCGGTTTCAATGCGTCAAAACCAGTGATTGCCGTGACAAGAGACATGCCGGTCGATCCGGCGCTGGAAGCTGCTTATAACGTCAGGGCCCGACGAACCGATTTCGAGCAGATAATGGCGAAGTGGGCAAGGCAAAGTGAACGATTCCGGGCTGGGGCAGCCGCCTATCTGGAGTGCCAATATGATGTTGGACCCAAAGACAGGCTGGATCTTTTTTTATGTGGACGCACCGCCGCTCCGCTTCTGATATTCATTCATGGCGGGTATTGGCAAAGAGGCGACAAGTCGGTTTTCAGCTTTGTCGCCGAGCCGTTTTTGGATGCGGGTGTCGATGTGGCGATGCTCGGTTATCCATTGTGCCCTTCGGTCACGATATCGGGTATTACCCAACAGATATGCAAGGCCATTGAATGGTTGTGGCGAAACGCTTGCGAAACCGGGATTTCGGCCGACCGGTTCAATCTTTGCGGTCATTCGGCCGGAGGGCACTTGACGGCAATGATGATGACCATCCGGTGGCAAATCTATGCGGATGAACTGCCCGGGAATCTGCTCAAGTCAGCCATTCCCGTCAGTGGCCTTTTCCAGTTGGACCCGCTGCGACAGACAACCATTGCCGATGCGTTGGCCTTGGATGCGACCGAGGCGATGCGGATGAGCCCCCATTGCCGGGTTCCCGCCACATCGGCACCGGTGCTGGTGTCACTGGGAGGCCATGAGACATCTGAGTTTCACTGGCAGGCCGACCGCTTCATTGACCAGTGGGGTAGCCATGGAATCAGTGTGGACAAACATGTCGAACCGGCAGCCGATCACTTTGATATTATCGATTGCCTTGCGGATCGGCAGAGTGCCGTGTTCAACAAGATCAGGGCATGGCTTCGATAGCCAGTGGGGAACGAACCGGTCCCCGGTGGGCCAGTCCGGACCACAACCACAGGGCGTCGGCCTGTTTCGGTCCACCCGACGGTCAGCGAAACGGAGCCCAATTGATGTAATCGTCCAGGAAAAATGCGCCTCGTGACCGGTTCATCACAGCACTGCCACGTCATCTCGTTGCTATGGAGCAGCGGTCAGTTGACGACGAGTTTCCGCGGCGCATGATTCACCGGTTCGCATTCGCCGTGGGTGACGATACAGGTTTCTCCGAGAGACATGGTCAGGCCACTGTGATCATCGAGCAGGATCATGTGCATGAAGAACACCATGCCGGGCTGAATGATATCGGGATGATTGCCCCAGATCATCGGCCAATCCATCCAGGTGGGCGGGTAGGAAATACCCAAGGAATAACCACAGGCCTTGAGGGTCGCGTGTCCGAAGCCGGCAGCGGTTAATTCATCCACATGCGTCTGATACAGCTGACCGACCGTGTTGCCGGATCGCAAACACTGTTTGCACGCATCCAGGGCGTTGCGACAGGCGTCAAACATGCGTTGCTGGGTTTGCGTCGGTTTGCCGGTAATCACCACGCTCATCGCAGCGGCATGGTAATGCCGATAGGCCGCTGCGAACTCGTGCTGGACCTGATCACGCTCGCCAACATGATTTTTCCCGGTGTGATAACGCACCATTAACGCATCTTGACCGGCACCCATCGGCCATCGGCTGGCACTGGGGTCCCCATCTGCCGACAGCACAACCTGCATCATCTGGCCGTAGACATCGCCCAGGAATGCACCCGGGACAGTGCGGCTGTTTGCGACCTGCCAGGCCCGGTCGCAGATCATGCCTGCCTGACGGACATAGGCCAGTTCGGGATCACTCTTGATCAGTCGAATCTCCCTGACCAGGTCGGACGCGTCGGAGGTACGACAAAATCCATCAAGTGCCCGGTCGATCATTCGTCCCCGCTGTGCGGTCAGGCCGTATGCATGATATTCAATGCCGATATGTTGCCCCCTGCAACCGTATTCCTCCATCAGATCACGCAATTCCACGCCGGGGCTTGCATCATCCCGATCCTCCCATATCCGGATATCCCGGATGACGGAAGTCAGTCGGGACTGGAGGCGATCGGCTGAACGTGTCATCAGGAAAAGCCCGCCGTCAGCATCCAGATACATTGCCTGAAACATGGTGTACCCCGAGGTATCGTACCCGGTCAGGTAGTACATGCTTTCCTGGCGAAAGAGCAAAAGCCCATCCAGTCCGTGTTCTCTGATTGCCCGGCAGCACTGTTTCTGCCGGGCATCGAATTCTTCTTTGGTGAAATGCAAGGCCATGTCAATTCCGTTATTAGGTGTATCGGCTTGGCTACGATTTGACCAGCAAGCCGTTGTCAAAAGTCGTCAGCAGTTCGGCGCCATCGTGGGTGATGAGCAGCATGTCGGCGTGTCTGAATCCCCCGATGCCCTTGACGGAAATCATCGGTTCGATCGACACCACCATGTTGGCTTCGAGCCGCCGGTCATTGTAGGGCCGCATCTCCCCGATTTCATCACGCCCGTACCAGCGACTCATGATCCCGAAAGAATGCCCCGTACCAAAGGTGCGATCCTGCAGATAGCCGGCTTCTTCGAAGATGGGGTTGATGACCTCATCAATTTGATTGAACCGGAGTCCCGGTCTGAGGGCCCGAATGCCGGCATGATGGGCGGCGATCTGTGTTTCAAGTGGTTTTTGCACCTCATCAGGCACATTACCAAAATAGACACTTCTTTCCAGAAGATGATAATAGCCCACGATCATCGGAAACACATTCAGGCTGAGAAGCTGATTTTTCCGGATTCGGTTCCAGGTATTGGGGGCATGGGCCACATAGGTTCGGTCAACACCGGACTGGCACCACGAAAAGGAGTCTTCCTGTACCTCATGGTGCGGGAAGCGTTTCCGTATTTCATTTTCCATTGCGATGACTGCGGACCGGGCGACCTCGACTTCGGTGACGTCTACATCGATGGCCTCCATAAACGCATGAGCGCCCGCGACAGCGACCTGTGCGCCATGACGCATCAAGTCAATCTCTTCATCTGACTTGACAATTTGCGCTTCCATCATCGGCAGGGTGACATCAACAAACTCGCAGTGCGGCAGGGCGCTTTGCAGTGACTGAAAAAAGCCGTGCGTCATGTATTCGTACTCAACCCCAATGCAACCGGAAGTGATACGGTTGTCTGTCAACGCTTCAGCGATGAGCCTGATTGAACCGGCCAGCGGGTCTTGTACATCGGAATAGATCCGCACATCGTTGAACCAGCTCAAGCGAGCCGGCCTGTCGAACTCGATTTTCGGTGCGATGAGTGTACCGGAACCTGTGTGGGGCAGCACAGCGAAGTGTCCCCTGCCAAAGGGTGTCATCCAGAAACTGCTGTAGTAAAGGGTGTTGTGAAAGGAGGAGGTGACAATCGCCTGTGCGCCGGTCGACTCCATGACGGTACGCAAGCTCGAGTAGCGTCGCTCCATTTCGGTGTCTGAAAATGTCTGCATGTGGGGAGGAATGATTTGTGATGGTTATAACGAGGTTGATCATCTATCATTGGGCGGCACGGTGCTTGTGCGCCCCTTCAAATTGTGTTGTTGGGATTGCGATATTCGAAAATGTCCGGTGGCGGTTTCAACGGCAGGCGTTGATGTGGCAAGGCATAAAACAGCGGCGTTCTGTCATCTTCCAGTGATCTTTCGTAATTTTGACTCATCATGACCGTTGACTGATTCCTCAACGACTGTTCCATGGCCCGTTTCAGCGTCATGGCTGCGTCATGACTCCAGTCCATGATGTAATACCGGGGCTGTCTTTCCCGGGGATGGCGCAGCCACAGATAGATGGACACGCCTTCTTCGATACTGGCGGCAAGGACAACGGAATCTTCCTGTATCGCTGTGCTGGCGAAAGAGCGCAGTGGTTGTGGCCGGCCAAGAAGATTGAACAGTGCCGCATAATTCAACAGCAGTAACACGATGAGGCCGAGTACTGCCGCAGTGCGAACAGACAGACGCTTTCTTGACCAGATGGCGATGATTGCCAGGAGACATCCCAACAGGACATACAGCAGATACAGGACAGGGATGGTCTCCATGATCTTTGCCTATACGGTTATTTGTTTTCGCTGACGGAGCGAAGCGGCTTGAACAGGCTGTGGACGCTGCCTCGCACGAGATCACCGTCGTCCGTGAGTTGAAACCTTGCCAGGGTCAGTTCCTGCCCCCGATAGCGGATCTGCGCCCGGGTAAACAGAACAGGCAAGACCTGGGTGACTCCGTCATTGAGGATTTTCGTGCTGATCACGGCTTCGACATCGAATGGTGGAGGATGCTTGGGATCGGTGCGATACGCGTGGATATTCACCACGTATTCTCCGGGTGGCACACCCCGGGTATAGGCACTTTCGTGATTAATGCTGGACAGATCCATTGTTTTGCCTAAGTCATCACGCAACAGATTGAACACGGCACCCCCTTTGTTTGAATACCCGACAGGCAGGTCACCCGGGGCCTGTACCCAAAGATCTATGTCGGCATCCATGTTGTCTGGCCATGTGATTTCCACCATCACATTGCCGGGCGTCGGGGCATCAGAGGCGTTTTGGATACCCTCGGGCGCAATATGGGGCAGCAGCAGCACGATAACGGCAAGAAAACCCAGCAGTGCAAGGCTGAGCACATCCCGAAACAGGGTATCACCGGGTTGGGTCTGGTCCTGGAAGGGATCCAGCATCGCTAGAGAATTTCCCGGAAATTTTCCACAGCCGATTTCTCAGAGGTCTCGATGATGGCATTCACCAGATTGACCGTGCCGGTCGCAAGAACCTGATAACACATGGTGAGCCAGATATGAAGCACGGCGCCAACCAGCGTTGTATACAGCGCAACCGACATCCCCTGAATGAGTGTCGATACCATGGGCGCCACCGAAGCGATGTCGGCAACCCGTTCTGCATTGATGCCACTCAATGAGATGATAAAGCCGATGACCGTGCCGATCAGACCCAGGAGGATCAAATTATTGGCAATGGACCGGACGATGCTGATTCGGGCATACAGGCGCGAGCGGAGACATTCGGCGATGGCGGTCCGGGAATCCCCCGCAGTCTGTGTCGCCAAGTCAATATACCACTGGGCTCTGGATGGACCGTAGGTCGCCGGATCAAGGATCGCATTGAGTTCATAAGAACAACGGATCACTTTATAGGCACACATCAACCACCCGAAAACAAACACGCCGGCAATGACCAGCGTGATACGGGTGACATCCTGATTAACCACTTCACTGACCCAGCCCTCCATCCAGACATAGCCGAGAATAGCCAATGCCGCGATGTTGAGCACGATAAATCTCAGCAACAGTAGATAGGTGCGATGCATGACTATTTCCGAACCATGGGACGTGAGTTTCATTCTAACGATGTGTGCATTACGATTGCAAATGTCCTTTTGGAGATGACAGTGAACCATGGCACTCGCCGTCTCGATGACTCCACGCAAGGGATTGGATTTTGAGCCCTTGCTCCCGCTTTAACCGGGGGGTCGGCTGAAATATGGTATATTTTATCGGGGGTATCACGACAAACGGCGGATTGTGCGGATTGATCATGGAAAACGAGGCTGCAGCCGATTCATGTGTTTTACTGGCTTGTCAAATAGCGGTTCCTTCGATACACGACAGAAAAGACCAGCTTCGTCATATTGACAACATGATCGAAAAAATCGCCGGTTGTCTGGACAGGCGTCCAGCCGATCTCGTGATCCTGCCCGAGTTGTGTACGGTCGAATATTCCCGGGAGAGTTTTCAACGGCTGCGGGAACTGGCGGAAACACTGGAAGGGGAGGGAGTCAGCAAGATAAAAGCGTTGTCAATGGCCTGTCAGACAACCATTGTTTTTGGAATGCCCCGATACGTGGACGGCCACTATCGTATTTCACAGGTTGTGACCGGGACCAATGGGCAGCTTGCCGGCTGCTATGACAAGTTGCACATCTGCCAGTACGGGGCCTCGATGGAGAAGGAGTTTTTCCAGCGTGGAGACAGCTTGAATGTCTTTTCGGTCGCCGGGTTTCGGTTTGCACCGATTATCTGCTATGACATACGCATACCTGAGCTCAGTCGTACGCTTGCGCTGGAGCACAAGGTTGATTGTCTCCTCCATTGCGGAGCCTACTTTCGGGACGAATCGTTTGCCAGTTGGCATGCGTTTGCGATGACACGGGCGATGGAAAACCAGCTGTTTTTGCTGAGCTTGAACCGTGCGGGCACGGACTATGGCCAATCGGTATTTTGTGAGCCTTGGATGGATAAGTCACGGCCTGCGTTGACTTTTGCGGCTACCGAAGAAGATTTCCGGTATATTGAGATGAATCGGAGCCGGATCATGCAGGCCCGTCAGCGCTACACGTTCTTGCAAGACCGGATCGGGTATTATGATGCGTTGCCGGTTGAATGAGTGCCGATATTGACCGGAAATCGGACTGATATCGATTGGATTCGTTCAGCCGGTTGCTGTTCCATCTCCGGCAGATCATCGGTTTTTGCAGCGCTCGACGTCGTGTCCCATGCGACATGACCACCAGCCCCGAATCGCCAATCAATTCCTCAGCTTCGGCGACCCTATCGACGATCGGTCGGTATTGAAAGGCCCACTGATCGGGCGCAATGACAGGAGGATTGCGGCACAGGTGCTCGCACTGGAATTGCCACTGGCCACTGAATAACACACAATGTATATGCATTCTTTCGTGTGTCGGACCATAGGCACCTGGCTTGAAAACGAATGATCGAAGGAATCCACAGTTGGAGTTTTGCCGCGCTGTCAATAGTCTTCCACCCGGCCCTCGGCATTCTGGCCTCCAATCGACCGAATTTGCAGCCGGGATGATTTTTCAGAAAATCGCTCTCAAAAAACAAGCCTGTTTGCAGCAGAAAACAAACAGGCCTGCAGGAAACGGACCTTTATGAATTGAAAAACGTATTCTGTAGTGGAGTATGGTCCTGCCTTTGAGGTTTTGGTGGATCACGCTGAGCGTGTTCAATTCTGAGTGTTGCCAATTTGAGCAAGTGTCTAGTATACTGACCCTGAATCAGTAAAAAACAACTGGACGATTTAAGAATTCGGAATGGATGTATAACCGAAATAACGTCTTATCACGCTGTCTGGAGAAACATGTCAACGAATGAAGAAAATGCGTATGTTCGTTTTGAGCAAGTGCAGAAAAGTTATGACGGGGAAAATCTGGTAGTCAAGGATTTCAACCTGGCAGTAGCCAGTGGTGAATTTCTCACTATGCTGGGTCCCTCGGGATCAGGTAAAACGACGTGCCTGATGATGTTGGCGGGTTTTGAAACGGCAACCAGTGGAGAGATCATTCTGGATGGAACGTCAATCAATAATGTGCCGCCATGGAAGAGGGAAATCGGCATGGTGTTTCAAAACTATGCACTGTTTCCCCATCTGACGGTGGGAGAGAATCTCGCCTATCCCCTTCAGGTTCGCAGTCAAAGCAAGTCGGAAATCGAAACCCGGGTTAAAAAAGCCCTGGACATGGTGCAGCTGGGTGCGTTTGGGGGACGCAGGCCGGGTCAGTTATCCGGCGGACAGCAGCAACGGGTCGCGGTTGCCCGGGCATTGGTATTTGAGCCCAAGCTGGTATTGATGGATGAGCCACTGGGTGCGCTTGATAAACAGCTCAGGGAACAGATGCAATATGAAATCAAGCATATTCATGAAAATCTTGGCATTACGGTCGTTTATGTGACGCATGATCAGTCCGAGGCACTCACCATGTCCAATCGCGTCTGCGTGTTTGATGACGGCGTGGTGCAACAGCTGGCACCGCCGGATGTATTGTATGAACAGCCTGAAAATGCATTCGTGGCGCAGTTTATCGGTGAAAACAATACCTTGATAGGGGCGGTCAGGGAAATACAGGGGGACCGGTGTGACGTGCAGGTTGGCACCGGTGAAGTGATTAAGTCACTGGCCGTTAATATCGAGGGCAAGGGCAGCCGTACCACCCTGTCGCTGAGGCCTGAACGGGTCACGATCAAGCCGGAACCTGGCCAATGCCCGAACAACGTCAAAGGAGAGGTCAAGGAACTCATTTATCTGGGGGATCATATCAGAGCACGATTGGCACTTTGTGGCCAGGAGGAGTTTATTGTCAAAGTGCCCAATTCGGCGCACCATACCCAGTTGATGGAAGGAGAAGCCGTCGATGTGGGATGGCAGATGGAAGACTGCCGTGCACTTGATGCAACGGACTAAGGAGCGATAGCTATGGCAACGATGGCAGATAATCAACCGATCCTGATTGACGGTGTTCCCCTCAAGGAACAGCTGGCGAAAGCAGAACGAAAGAAAAAGATCACGGCCTTTTTGCTGGTGGCACCGCTGTTGGCCTTTATTGTCTTTACTTTTATCATTCCCATCACCAATATGCTGACCCGCAGTGTGGACAACCCCCGCATGACGGATTTGTTGCCCACGCTGATTGATGACCTGCTGGCTTGGGACGGCGAACAATTGCCGCCGGAAGAGATGTACGAAAAGCTGTTCAATGATCTGCAATGGAATATCAAGAATGGCACGATCGGAAAAATTGCCACCCATGTCAACTACAACATGACGGGTGCACGCAGCATGATCGTCAAATCCAAGCGCAAGCTGAGACACATTGAAGGCCCTCCCTATAAGGAACAGATCATCGAGGCAGAGCCGAGATGGGGGGAATTGCGCACCTGGCAGATTGTCCAGCAGGTTTCTGATCCGCTTACTGCGGCTTACTTCCTCAATGCTGTTGACAAGACGTATGATGTCGAAGGCAATGTAACCAGCCAACCCGAAGGAAAACAGATTTATGTGACCTTGTTTCTTCGCACGCTGTGGATCAGCATGCTGGTGACGATTCTGACCTTGATTCTTGGCTATCCTATTGCCTATCTTATCTCTACCACGCCGCCCAGAATCAGCAACCTGCTGATTATCATGGTGTTGTTGCCGTTTTGGACCTCGTTGCTGGTTCGCACCACATCGTGGATCGTGTTGCTGCAAACACAAGGGGTGCTGAATGATATCATGGTCTGGCTCGGGGTCATCTCCGAAGATGGACGGATTCAGATGATCTACAATCTCAACGGGACACTGGTCGCAATGACCCAGATTCTGTTGCCGTTTATGGTATTGCCGATGTACAGCGTGATGAAGACGATACCGCTGTCGCAGTTGCGGGCATCACAATCGCTGGGGGCCACGCCGTTTCGCACCTTCTTCAAGATATTCTGGCCCCAATCCATTCCCGGTATCGGTGCCGGCGGGCTGTTGGTGTTCGTGTTGTCGGTTGGTTACTACATTACCCCGGCACTGGTTGGTGGCAGCAGCGGACAGATGATCAGCAATCAGATTGCCTTCCACATGCGCAGTTCGCTGAATTGGGGCCTGGCGGCCGCACTGGGCACGATCATGCTGGTGGCGGTTCTCATACTATACTGGCTCTATGACCGGATTGTCGGCATAGACAATATGAAACTCGGCTAATCGGACAAGTAAAATGGCATTACCTGCATATACCGGCCCACTTGGACGCATCTGGCACTATACTTTCTTGGTGATCTGCGCGGTGGTGTTCTTCGTGCTGATGGCACCGATCATGGTGATCATACCGTTGTCGTTTAACGCAGAACCTTACTTCACCTTTTCGGAGGCTATGATGCGTCTTGATCCTGACGCGTATTCCCTTCGATGGTATCAGGATGTTTTGGGTATCGGGGAAGGCACGGGTGCCAATCGTGGTCACGAATGGGCACATTCGGCTCGCAACAGCATCTTCATAGCCATTTGTGCAACGCTTGTTGCGACGACCCTCGGGACCTTGGCGGCAGTCGGGTTGAGTCGTCCCCAGATGCCTTATCGGCGACCCATTATGGCGTTGCTGATTTCCCCGTTAATCGTGCCGATCATTATTACCGCAGCGGGTATGTTTTTCTTTTACTCCCAAGTCGGGCTGGCGTATTCCCATCTCGGTGTGATCCTTGCGCATGCTGCCATCGGTACGCCATTCGTGGTCATCACGGTGACCGCCACGCTTGTGGGATTTGATGAAACGCTGATACGGGCGTCGGCGAGTCTCGGAGCCCAGCCGCTGCGGACGTTCTTCAAGGTGATTTTGCCGCTGATCACACCGGGCATCGTGTCAGGCGCCCTGTTTGCCTTTATTACGTCGTTTGATGAAGTGGTGTTGATCTACTTCCTGGCCGATGCGGATCAAAAGACGATCCCGATACAGATGTGGTCAGGATTGCGTCAGCAAATCAGTCCCAGCATCTTGGCCGTTGCAACCATGTTGATCACATTTTCCGTGGTCTTGCTGATCGCGATCGAATTACTGCGAAGACGGAGCGAGCGTCTTCGAGGCATGTCCCCGCAATAATCGCAATAATACGGAATCGATTGCAGGTCGCACCGAGATTGGAATCGATAGATAGGCTGCGTTAAAATGGGGCGGGTTCGCGACAGAATAGGCGCCTGATCGTTTCCATTGGAGAAATATTCAACGATCCCGGGGTCAAATGGGCTGGATATATGGTGTATTTTTGGGTACATTCCTAAGTGAGTATCAATCCGGCATTTTGTGGCGATATTGATATTGGTTGAAATTAGGAAGCTTTTTTATATTTAACAATCTGTGGAGGATTGCATGCAAGTGAAAAAAACGACAATCGTTCTTTCAGCGATAACTGGATTGGGAATGCTCAGTTCAGTGACATTGGCTGATGGGAAGATTAATTTTGTATCTTGGGGTGGCGCCTATACGGCCAGTCAGGTGAAAGCCTGCATTGAGCCTTATCAGGCAATGACCGGTCAGGAATTCAACGTAATTGACTACAATGGCGGTTTGGCGGAAGTCAAGACCCAGGTCGAGGCGGGCAACATCCAGTGGGATGTCATCGATCAGACACCACAGGATGCGATTCGCGGCTGTGATGAAGGCCTCTATGTCGAATTGGATCATTCCATGTGGACACCGGCTCCTGATGGGACCCCTGCCACCGAGGATTTTGTCGAAGGTGCGCTGGGTGAATGTTATGTCGGTAATATTTCCTGGGCAACGGTACCGGCCTATGACAGCAGCAAGGTCGAAGGTGACCCACCCACCACGATGGCCGATTTCTGGGATGTTGAAAAGTATCCTGGCCGCCGCGGACTGCGTAAAGTGCCCCGTGTCAATCTGGAATGGGCATTGATGGCTGACGGTGTTGCCAATGAGGACATCTATAGTGTCTTGGGTACCCAAGAGGGCCAGGACCGGGCATTTGCAAAACTCAATGAGATCAAAGATGATGTTGTGTGGTGGGAAGCTGGTGCGCAGCCCCCCCAAATGCTCGCCGATGGCGAAGTGGTCATGACGACGGCTTATAACGGGCGACTGTTCAATGCGATGTATAAGGAAGGCAAGCCTTTCGAGATCATGTGGGGACCTCAGGTATTCGATATCGACACCTATGTTGTGGTGAAGGGTTCACCGAATCTGGAGGCGACGCTGAAATTCCTGCAATTCTGCACGAGTACCGAAGCGTTGGCGGATACCACCAACTATATCTCCTACGGTCCACTTCGCAAATCTTCGTCCGCATTCGTAAACCCGGACATTCTGCCTCATTTGCCAACCGCGCCTGAGAACTTCAAAACGGCGTTGACTTATAACAGTGATTTCTGGGCGGATCATGTCGATGATTTGACTGAGCGTTTCAACAGCTGGTTGGCTAACTAAACCAAACGTTTTCCAACTGACAGCAAAAAGGCGGGCTATTAGCCCGCCTTTTTTTTGCGGCTGAGACACCGCCAATTCCATCATTGATCGGATGATGAACAGAGAGGCACCATCAGATTGATTCCTTTATCGATTCCTCTTGGCCTGCTGTTCGTAGATGGAAGTGTATCCTGCGCTCCAGTCGGGCGGAATTGGACAAGGTCGCGGGTCATGGTGGGCCCACTTGGCGGGTTCTCCGCGAACGATCTGACGGTAATGGTGCGTGGTCCCGGCGCCGGGGGTATACGCGAAGGCATCTGCCGAGGTATACGAATTAATCAATAACGGGCGGATACCGGTCCCCCGACTGGGGCGGGAACCATGTAATGCCCTTGCGTGGTGAACGGTAATGGAGCCCTTGGGCCCAGGGAGACTGACTGCCTTGGTTTCATCGATTGAGCGAACATCCGATGGCCTGAGTTCGCCTGTCCAGTTCCCGGCATCATCGTACAATTCGTAGAGTTTTCCATGGTGGCTTTTGGGAATGACCATGACCGGACCATCTTCCTCACGGGTGTCTGTCAGATAGGTGCCGATTGCGAGGACGTTGTAGTTGGTGTGAGGGTAAAAGGGAATATCCTGGTGCCAGCCGACGGCGTTACTGTCCGCTGTGGCAGGCCACTTGAAATTCAGTTTTGCATGATGAAACAAGACATTTGGGCCCACCAGATCGGCCGCGACATCGGCAATGAGATTGTTGGCATATTCCCAGTACAGTCCCACTTGGTCAGGAGCACTGAACCGGCGAATCCTGGGCTGTCCGGCATGATGATTTGGAGCAAAATCATAAAAATCATCCGACCCTTGCCGATGCCTGCTTTTTTCAACCAACTCATCGGTCTTTTGCATCAGGCGCGCAAGCCAGTTTTCGTCAATCAACTCTTTGACAATCAAGTAGCCATTTTCAAAATAGAATTCCCGCTGAGACTGACTGAGGACTTTGGCAGGGTACGAGAGAATTTCTTCAGGTGTCATGACCAAACCCATAAACCGAGAGGACAATAGGGCAACTATACAATAAATGATGTAATGAAAACCAGATATATCAATTCATCCCAAGTGCCGAGGCTCGGCAACCTCCCGGACCGGACGCACCGTCACCTCGCGTACAACGAGTCGGCGGGAAACGACTGAGGTTGCGGATCTCGTCATGCACCCGGGTTTATCACCACCACTTTTGAATGATCAGACATCATGTCACCCGATGGATCCGGTATCCGGGTTCCGTGTTTCAAAAAACTCTTGGGACTTTTGACTAATCCGGTATCCGATGATCGCTTGGGTACAACGAGTAGTTGTCCTGCTGACCCAGCAATGCCAATTTGGGCTAATTCTTTGTTTTTGGTTTGTGTTCCTCTGGTGGAGAGTTTTATGCATTGGGCGTCAGGCTGGTCATAGACAATCCCGAGTCAATACACGGCAGCATTGAGTGGGACTCAGGAGACGGTGATGCCGGCGACGAGGTCAGTCCCGTGCCCTCGAAAGAAACGTAGAGATACTCATGCGGATTTCGGGACGGTTGGGACGGTGATACGGAGATTGAGTGGGAATATTATTATATTCGGGCCGCCGATGTTTGAGGCAAGTAGCTGCGTGCGATTGCAAGGGTTGCCCTTGTGGTTTTTTGTTTGGGCAGTAGTAGTTCAGATTTATGACCAGTGATTTCGGAAGCCGAAACCAGGGCAGCGGCTTCGGCAACACCAAAGCATCCCACCGCTTTAAAGACAATATCCGATTTTTCGGTCAACAGGTCTTCGACCTCCCTGAGGCGTGTTGGACTGTAGGTCTTGAAGGGCAGCGCCAGTTCCTCTGCGAGGGTAATCAGACCGGGTTCATCGGCTTTACGGTCAATACTTGCCAAGGCGGAAAACCGTGTCTCACACCGTAATAGGGTGTGTGCCCTGATTAACAGTTCACGGATCGACTCGACCGGGCAAAGTCGGTCGCAACCGATCCCCAGTGTATAAATCGGCTGTCCGTAGTTGCTTGCCGATGTAACCACACAGCGGGCGTTCAGTTGGTCGGCGATGAAGTGAGCCAGCGCACCGGCGCCCCCTTGATGTCCCGACAAGAGCGGGATCACATGATTGCCTGCTTCATCCAGCACGACAACGGCAGGATCATGATACTTGTCCCTGAGTACGGGAGCCAGCGCGCGAATCACAATGCCGGTTGCACAGATAAAGACACAATCATGTCCAGCCGAAAAGTCATTCTGCACCGTCTCGATGAATGGGTCCACTCGATGTTTGTGGATACTGGAGGGGATAATGTGGATCAACCGATCACCCAGCAGACGACCTTCGCCGGTCAGGCTAAAAATCAGGGTAGCGGGTTTTTCAGCCATCGTTACTAGGGAATATTACCGCGGTGGTACCGATTGCAGCCAGTCAGAACGAAAACATGCGGTGTGGTACGGTCGCCCGCTACGCCGATACAGCAACACTGCTTCAGGCCGAGTGTTTGTGGCACCCTGTATTTTACTGAGCATGCGGCAGATCTTGTGATTGTGGTGATATCAACCGAAACGGGGTATCCGGGATAGTAGCATTATTTCCATATTCCCATGTCTGCGGGCCGCTCACCGGCGCTCGATGATATGCAGTAAGATGACTCACTGCCACAAGCCCGCCATACAGAGGCCTGCTGATATTGGAACAACAAATTTACGGCTTGATGCATTTTGCAATGGTCACCGGTCTCAGCGCCCTGTGCGTGGTGCATCCCGGCAGCTTTTTTTCCACCTGGAGTGTGACCCACTCGTGAGCGGGTTTGTTTTCGTAAAACGACGCCAACGAGACACGGCTTGCTTCGGTCACGGCACTGGCAACCAGTTTGCCGGCCGGTTTCAATCGTTGCCATGCATAATCGAGGATCGTATCCAGCCCACCACCACTACCACCCACGAAGACACTGTCAGGGTCCGGCAAGGCGTCACAACACGCTGGCGCCTCGCCACATATCGGCGTTAGATTCAGGCACGTGCCAAAGCGTTCGCTGTTGGTGATCACATGCTCGATACGGGCCGCGGATTGTTCAATCGCATAAATATGCCCTTGATGGTTCCATCGGGCCCATTCCACGCTGACGCTGCCACAACCGGCACCAATATCCCAGGCGATTTCATCATTTTCTGGAGACATCAGAGTGAGAATAGTCAAGCGGGTTTCCCGTTTGCTGATCATGCCGTAACCCGGTCTGGAACCAGTTGAGAAACCCGTGTCAGGGATACCGGGGAAGGCAGGCAGTGTGTCAACCGGGACAGCATTGGCCCGCTGCTGATCAATAATACAGATGTTCAGTGCGTCAAAAACCAAGTCAAGATGGGCAAGTTCCCTCGCTACAAACCGTCGTAGGGTCTGACGTTGGCAGCCCATTGCCTCACACACCCAGACACGGGATTGTCCATAGCCCTGTCGTTCAAGTTCCCCGGCAATGGTGATGGGGTTGGCGTACTGATCTGTCAACACGGCGATAAGATGGTTGTGTCGGATATGTCGGCGCAAGGTGCTCAAGGGTCGCCCGTGAAGGCTGACCACCTCCGCCTGTTGCCATGGCAGGCCAATGGCATGGAAACAGTATTGAATACTCGAGATATTCGGATGAAATCTCAGATTCTCGTTCATCAGAGACTGTCTGAGCCAAGTACCAACACCGTAAAACAGCGCATCGCCCGACCCCAGTACCACGATCTTGCTCCCCTGATTTGTTTGCAGCATATCCCGTAATGCCGCAAAGGGGGAAGGGAAGATGATTTTCCGGGCACGGCTTGTGATATGTGAAATTTCACGAAGATGGTGTTGTGCACCGTAAATGAAATTTGCCGCTTGCAGCGCATCGAGCGCAGCTTCTGACAACACAGCCCTGTCTCCACAGCCCAGGCTGATGACGTCAATCGGTGGTCCATGCCACTCGATCATCGAGGGTGCAGGTGGGGTTACACCCGTGTCTTGCCGATCAGTCATTGTCGCTTTATAGGCAACCTGGTCCCTGTTTATTCATGGGACAGCCGTTGAATGTCACAGAAGCTCGTCCGTCCATCCCTGTTCTGACCCTTGGTTCGAGGTTCATTGGTGAACCCGGTCGATGGCGTTTCATGAAGACGTTGGATCGACATTCAGGAGAGACCGCCCGGATTTGAGGACCGCGATGGTTGATGTGTCTTTTTTCGGTCCACTTTGTTAACAGTGCAAGTGACGCTGGCATGACTGCCGACAAGGATCATTCGGTTTGTCAGACAGATTGTCCGGTTTGCTAACGTAATCGTTGACCCTGATTTTGATCGAAGTCGTCCCAAGCGATCGTTGGCGGTCTCCACAAACATTCAGCATGATGGTTCAGGAATCGGCCACCTGCCGCTGGATTGTTCACTCAACATCACACAGTGTATCGTATTTTGTGTCTGGGCATTCGTTTGTGTTTCTGTTTCCAACGATAAAGGAGTCATGGTGTGGCAATACGATTTGCAAATACCTAGTATACACTCGCCATCATGCAACTGAATGTCGGGGGAAGGCATTCATCCAGCGTAGCGGCCAGTTGTGTCTCCGGGATTCCCGGGTTCCGGGTCAGCCGCGTGTCACCAAGCACCCGCGAAGTTGCCGTCAGGATGCGGTCTGCCGGGTCACGATGCAGGGTTTTTGGGCCCAAGGGTCTGTCTCCCTCAGATGCTTCATGCCGGTATGCATTATTACGGGCAGACAGGTTATCGGGGTTTCAACAAAAGGTAGCGATCTGATCAGTTCAGGTTGATACGAAATACCTAACGTTGCTGTTTCAGGCACTTGATTACTTGGTCTGTCATGTCACTTGTACTGCAGGTACCCCCAAGATCACGAGTGAAGTTCCCCTGTTGCAGAGACTGTTCGACGGCATATTCGATCTTTCTTGCAATGTCATCACGCGCCAGCACCAGTGTCAGCATCATCGATACGGACAGGATGGCACCGATCGGGTTGGCGATGTTCTGACCCGCGATGTCCGGGGCACTGCCATGGACGGGTTCATAGATACCCGGTCCCGCAGAGAGGCCCTCGTAGTCCAACCCAGGCACACAGGCGGAGGGTAACATGCCGAGTGATCCTGCAACGGTGGCGGCCAGGTCGGAACCGATGTCCCCCAGCAAATTGTCGCCGAGTACCACGTCAAACGTACTCGGGCGGCGCATCATCTGATACAACCCGTTGTCGGCGTAATAATGTTCAAGGGTCACATCAGGATACTCCCGACCAATCTGCGTGACGCAGTCACGCCAAAGTATGCCACTTTCCATGACATTGGACTTGTCCAGGGAAGCGAGCCGTTTTTTACGCCGACGGGCCAGGTCGAATCCCGTCCGGGCGATACGTTCGATTTCACGAGAAGAGTACAGATAGTTGTCATAGCCATCCCGACTGCCATCATGATGAACCGTTATTCCCTTGGGTTCCCTGAAAAAACAGCCCCCGCACATTTCACGCAGCACCAGAATGTCCGAGTTTCGGACAACGTTTTTCCGAAAAGGGGTCTTTGACAGCAGGGCGGTATAACTCCGGGTCGGGCGCAATCCGGCATAGGTATCCAGCTTATGGCGCAGTTTCATCAGTCCGTCCTTTTCCATGATGGTCCCGTCGATAGACAGACTGTCCCATTTCGGCCCCCCGGTCGCGCCGACCAGAACGGCATCAACGGATTGTGCCGTTTCGATGGTGCGGTCGAGACAGAAGGTACCATGTCGATCCCAGGTTTCACCGCCAATCTGATCGTGCTGGACATGCAGCGCAATCCGGTGAACTGCACAGGCTGTGTCGAGAACCCTGAGTCCGGCATCAACGACCTCCCGACCAATGCCGTCTCCGGGAAGTACCAGCAGTTTAAGTTCTGATTTCATGTTTTGCGGTATCAGTGGATGATTTATGCTTTAAAAGGGATTTATATCCCTGACTAAACAAACGTGTGATACACGGGCTTTTCTTGTTCCAGACGGTATCGGGCAAGCGGGTTGATGGTCATGGCCGTCATATCGGGCGGGAATTTCCCCGATGGCGTAACGAAAGTGCCGCCAATATATATTTGCTTATTCAAATATATAATTCCCATTATATCATTGGAGGTGCCGGGTCAGTCGGATGAGCGCTGGCGGCTCGGCTTAGTCGCGATATCGCATTGAAGGTCTTGCTGGTTGAGGTGGGCGGAAATGGGCGTAGCCCTGTTTGCCCGTATGCCCGCCGGTAACGGCTTGTTGCTGGGTCATAAAAAATCTGATTGGAATTTTCCAAAGTGGTCCGTGTTCCGCAAAAAAGGATTGAACGGGGCATCTCTCAGTTTTCCCCGCAGTCTCGGTCTTGGAGGGAGTTCACTGCTCAACGGAATGATTTATCTCCGTGGCAATCCTGCAGATTACGATCAATGGGCCGACAGGGGAATCAAGGACTGGTCTCATGCAGCGGTGTTGCCGTATTTCAAGCGATCAACCGGGCCCATCACACTCAGCCCGTCCAGGCACCACACCCGGCTCAGCCGACGGGGCTCCTTTTGAGCGGATTTCAATGGTGATGCCCAACGGGGTGTTGGCCACTTTGATGCCATGGTGTTCGATGGTGTCAGACAGTCCTCGACCGAGGACTGCCTTCCCCGATTATCCGACAACCTGACTGTGACGATCCCTACACGGGCATTCGGTATCGAGTTTCACGGTCATCGGGCAGTTGACCTGATGCGGGACGGGGACGGGCCAGGCGAGAGATGATCATCAGTACGGGTGCCCCGATACTGTCAGATATCGGATCGGCAGAACATCTGTGCGCATATGGCATGCCCGTACAGGCGGACTTGCCCGGTGTCGGTCGTCGTTTGTATGATCAACCCAATATGCCCTTGGAGTTTGATCATTGTGAATGAAAACTTGAGTATGACCCGGTATCAGCAAATCGACTGGGTAATCTGGCTGGGTTTGCGGTATCTGTTGAATCACTCGGGGCTGGGAGGGAGCCGTTTTGGTCGGTGGTCCTGTTTCACGCATTACGTGATCACCATATGACGGAACTCGAAGTTTTTTACACCGATGATATTCAGGGGGAAAGAGACGGCGCGGTGCGGGAATCTCCGAACGCTGTTGTCTCCCGGACGTTGGTTGGTCCCCTCGGGGAGAAAGGGCTTATCCGGGTTTTCGGCTCGACATTAATCTGCTGTGACCGAAGAGTTGTGGTACGGTTCGGTTGGTATCGAAAAACCCATTGCATAGGCCGATGATTGACCCAAACTATTTTGATCATGAGGATGATAGGCGGGACCTGATCGCCGGGGTTCGGGATATGCGGAAAGTTGTCAGCCAGCCGGCGTTCACAGAGGTTGTTCGCAAGGCGATTTTACCGGGCCCCTCACTTCAGACGGAGACCGAGCTGGCATCAGCCGTTCGATCGCTGTCAACGACAGGGTATCATCCCGTCGGCACCTGTGTTATCGACGCCGATGGCGATTTTGAAGCTCTGCTTGATAGCCAGTTGTGTGTCAGGGGCGTCGACAGGCTGCGGGTGGTTGGCGGGTCCAGTTTGCCAGATCAGATCAGTGATAATGTCAAGGCGCCGATCGTCATGATGACTGAGAAAGCAGTCGATATGATATGGGGCCACCCCCCTTTGCCACCAGACCAGCCGGGAGAAACAGCATGACCGATTCCAAGACGGGCCCTATGAGTTGTGGCGAAGCCACCATCAGACTGTTGGAGAAATATGGGATCACGACTGTGTTCGGAATCCCTGGCGTCCACACGCTTGATTTTTGTCGGGGTCTTGTCGATTACCCGGGACCCGGGAACCAGGTTAGCCATGTACAAGCCCGAAATGAACTGGGAGCCGGTTTCATGGCCGAAGGATGGGCGAGGGCAACCGGCGAACCGGGCGTGGCGTTGGTCATTTCCGGCCCGGGTGTGACCAATGCAACCACTGCCTTGGGGCAGGCTTATGCGGACAGTTTGCCGATGTTGTTGATTTCTGCCGAAGCCGCCAGTCATACCCTGGGTCAAGGTTGGGGGGTGCTGCATGAAATCACCGAACAAAAGAAAGTCACCGAACCCTTGACGGCCCTGTCAGCGACGGCACGGTCTGCGGCTGATGTCCCTGTGCTGCTGGCCCGGGCATTCACCCTATTTGCCAGTCAGCGACCAAGGCCGGTACATATTTCCATTCCGATCGATGTCCAGGCCGAACGGGTTGAACAAGACTGGCAGCCGGTGGCGTTGCCCCAAAGGCCTGAGCCGGCCGGGCGACAGGTTGATCAAGCGGTCGCCCTTTTGACATCGGCGGACAGGCCGTTGATCATGGTAGGCGGTGGTGCCTGGCAGGCTAGTCAGGCGCTACAGCAAGTGGCCGAATCACTCGGTGCCGTTGTGGTTGCCTCTACCGCTGGCAAAGGGATTGTCTCTGACGCGCACCCGCTGTCACTATCTGCATCGACCGTTCGACCAGAGGTACTGGAATTTATAAAGGACGCTGACGTGATTCTGGCCGTCGGGACAGAATTGTCCGAGACAGACAGTTTTGTTGAACGCATGGAATTGACCGGCGCCCTGATTCGGATTGATGTGGATGCGTCCAAGATGAATGACTTTTATCCTGCGCACCTTGGGATGGTGTCTGATGCCGGGGCCACGCTGACCCTGATTGCAGAAAGATTGAAAACACATCAAACGGCGAATCGAACGGGTGTCGAAAAGACAGTGGCTTCGCTTCGAGCGCAGATCAGGTCCAATTTGTCCCCGTCTGAAAAACAACACGTGGCGTTGCTGGAGTTGTTGGGGGAGGTGGCCCCTCCAGAGACTATTTTCTCGGGGGATGTCTGCCAGTTGGTCTATACAGGCGCGTTTGCCATGTCGGTACGCAGTCCAAGGAAATGGTTTTATTCGGCCGGATATTGTGCGTTGGGCAATGCACTGCCGAATGCCATTGGCGCAAAACTGGCGTGCCCCGATTGTCCGGTTGTCGTGTTGGCGGGTGATGGCGGCTTCATGTTTACCATGCCGGAACTGATGACCGCGGCCGAGTTGAAACTACCCCTGCCGATCATCATCTGGGAGAACGGGGGGCTGAAACAGATTCAGGACGATCTGGATCATCGTGGCATTGAGCGGGTTGGCGTCGGGGGGATGAACCCGGATTTTGTCAAACTGGCGCAGGCCTGTCATTGTGACGGGATTCGTATCGACAGTCCAATGACATTCCGGCGTGCATTTGATCAGGCACTGAACAACAACAGGCCGACGGTGATGGTTGTACGGGAACAATGAGGTCCAAAACATGAAAACGTATCGATATTTTGCCGGCCATGGTCGGGAAAATGGATTCGAGGGGATACGCATGTTTCATGCAGACCCAGTCGGTTTGGCTGGCAACTGATCCGAAACAGGATGATCCGTTTGCGGGTAATTAAAGGGTGATCAAAGTATTCTCTGTTCGGGACGATTTGTGATATATATGCAATTGATTGTATTTCCCTGTTTGTCATGAGGTGAAGCATGTCTGAAAACAGATCAAAACCGACACAGGGCTACCAGCCTGAAAGAATTGACGTCCCTCCCTTGTATGCTTGGCCACCCCGTCCTGTTGCGGCCTTCAAATGGCTGACAGTGGATCTGCTGTATCCATGGGGACTGGTATGGATTGTGCTGGCTGTTTTCATCTGGCATTTTCTCACCCCGGAATTGGCCAGGATGCAGAATCTGGAAATACAGTGGATTGCTCTGGTATGGCTTAGAAATGCCGGGATACTTGTTCTGGTGGCGGGTGGACTGCACTGGTGGTTTTACATCCGAAGAAGTCAAGGACAGGAAACCAAGTTCAACAAGCCATGGCTTGCAAGGAATGACGACAAGTTTTTATGGGGTGACCAGGTCAAGGACAACATGTTCTGGAGTCTGGTGAGCGGTGTTTCGATCTGGACGATTTATGAATCGTTGACCTATTGGTGGTACGCCAATGGATATGTTGCCTGGCCAACCGTTGCCGATGCACCGGTCTACTTTTTGGTCATGCTGTGGATGGTGTTTTTCTGGTCAACATTCCACTTTTACCTGAATCATCGGGCACTGCACTGGAAACCGCTTTATGACCTTGCCCACGAATTGCATCACCGCAATACCAACACCGGTCCCTGGACGGGTATCTCGATGCATCCGGTGGAGCATGTGATCTACTTCTCGCTTTTCCTGTTGTGGTGGGTGTTCCCGGTTCATCCGATTGTGATTATCGTGACGGGCCTGTTTCAGGGGGTCAGTCCCGCGGTCACTCATTCCGGATTTGATTATCTGAAACTCGGAAAATCGTTCAAAGTGACCGCAGGGGACAATTTCCACCATCTCCATCATCGTTTCTTCCATATCAATTATGGCAACAGCATGACGCCGATCGATCGTGTATTCAACAGTTGGCACGATGGGTCAGAGACTGGCAAGGCGGTGTTGAAACAGCGCTTGAGACGTTTTTCGGCATGATGAATGAGCCGTCGTTGCGAACAAGCGACGTGACAGTGGTGTCTTGCCGACAAAGCGAGGGGGTTTTCCTGCGTGGCGTGGACAATAAGATAATATGGTAATGCCACCTTGTTCGTCTCGTTGTCCGGGCGGTAACAGGTTTCAATCGTTGCCAGGGGTCACGGGATGGAAATAGATCAATACAGGAAACAGGTATTGGGTGTTGCACAAGATGAGACGGTTTCATCGAAACAGATGAATGGATTTCCCCGGGTGCATGCGGTCCGGCAAGCAGAGGCGGGTTGGCTACGCTGAGATGGCAAGTTGTGTTTCAGCAGTGGAAGACCTGGAGCAGATCATGTGGATGGCCGTCGGTGGGAACTTGTTCTGTGACCCTGCCGAGCCGGTCTGATTCGCCTCAGGACCCTCTTCCCGTCAGTGAAAGGATTGAGATATTCTCGATCTGAGTTCCCTTTTGTGCAGACACAATATGACCTTGCGATCAGTCATGATCCTTAAGTTCAGTGGCCAGAGCGGTAAGTTGTTGCCATGTGGCCATCGGCAGTAGGACGCCTTCTGATAACGAAATCCGGGATTGGGCCCGTTCACGCTCGCCGGGGATTTCGACCCGATTGAACCCGGGTGCGGGCGGGCACTCACGCAAGTCAACAAGAATCTGTTCCGCAATGCATTGAAATTGATCCACTGCCTGATAACGTTCGATATCGATACAGATCAAGAACCAGTTAATTTCGGTCGTCACGGGTCCCAGCATCGCTTCGCCGATCAACTCTGCAATGACGGCTAATCCATACCCTTTGGCCGCCCCGGCGGGCAGAATGGCGCCCCCATTGAAATAGTCTTCAGGGTTGCGGGTTGGGTTTCCGGCCGCATCAATAACACAGCCTTCGGGTAACTCGAATCCAGCACTTTTCGCCGCATAGATCCAGCCTCCGGCGATCTTTGAAGTCGCAAAATCCAGCACCACCGGTCCCTGCTGCCCACCCGGTATGCCGAATGCGTATGGATTGGTCGGCAGCCGTGCACTGGAACCACCATAAGGCGCGACCATTCTCCATCGTTCTCTGCCGCCACCGCCGATACAAATCGTCAGACAGCCCCGATTGGCACCCGCTTCGACAAACGCGCCCAGTCGTCCGGTGTGGCCGCAATTCACAATGGCGGTGGCTGAAATGCCCTGTTTTGTCGCCAGGTCACAACCATGATCGACGGCAAGCGATAAGGCGGGAATACCGATTCCCGTGTTTCCATCGACGATCCAGGCATGCTGTTGGTTCTGTTTTAGCTGTGGCTGGCCGTGAGGCGACATGTAACCCGATCTGAATTGTTCGGTATATTGCATCAACCGCATGACACCGTGGGATTCAACGCCCGACAAATTCGCTTCAACCAGATGTTGAGAAACCATTTGTGCGGTATCGAATGGGCAACCGACATCACGCAATATGTCCGTAGACAGTTCGGTCAGTGTATCGACCGGGATACATACTCGCTGTGCCTGATCCCCTATCTTGCTTCGGGTTTTGGGGGGGTCTCCTGAAGGGGGCTGCATTTTCATTTATCCAGCCGACTCAGTCGGTGTGCTGTTCGAAGTCAATTCGTTCATCAACGGGCAGTCCGAACAGAAATCGGCGAAGACAGTCCAGAGCCAGTTCGGTTGTCCCCAGATTGACCCATTCTTTTGTCCCTGGCATCGTGGCTTCACGACAGTGGGTATTGGTGCCATCCGTGATGGTGATGAAAACCCCGGTTTCCGAGGCCTCGACCTGTTTCTTGTCGGGTTTGCGGGTCAATATCGTTACGGAAAGACTGCTGTTATATTTTTCCCTGAGCTGTCGGGTCACGGAGACAGCCCATTTCGTATCTATTGCACCCGTACAGGATAGGCCATGACCCAGCAGGTGACCGATTTTTGTCATGTTCGATGCAATCAATCCATGTTGTACCACGGCATCGGAATGCGGAACGCGGAGGAGTCGGTTGATCACACGGCCGCTGGTCCGTGTTTCGAGCATCGAAAGGGAATCGTTTTGGTCCAGCAGTTTGCCGATGATCTTCCCTTCCAGTGTGTCATCGTCTTCGGCTATCACGAAATTACCCAGTCGTTTTCGCACTTCAAGTTCGACCGGGCGAAGTGTTTGTGACAGTGTCTCTTGGTTGTCCCCCTGTATCAGCAGTTTGGTTTCAAGTTGAGGGTAATGGGACTGAAACCCCAGCTTGACCGACCGGTCCGGCACCATCTCCTCGATACCCCGGAGCATCTGGTCTACCCGTGATTCCCCAAGGCCGAACGTGTGGAACCGCTTGAGTCGCATTGTCCATGTTTCCCCTCTGAGCGTTTGCAGTCGCGGCAGGATCTGTTCTTCCAGCATCCGTCTCATTTCAATCGGGACGCCTGGGGTGAAAAAAAACCGGCTGCCGTTTATATCCAGGGCAAAGCCGCAGGCTGTACCGATCGGGTTGTCAATCAATTCGGCGCCTTGCGGCAGCATGGCCTGTTTGTGATTGTTGGCCGGCATCTTTCGTCCACGCGAGGTATACCATGTTGTAATGCGATTGAGCCAGTGTTGATCGAGTTGCAGGTCAACCTCCGCTGTTTTTGCGGCTACTTCCTGTGACAGGTCATCGACTGTCGGCCCGAGACCGCCATTGACAATCACGACATCAGCCCGCTGGGAAGCCTGGACAAAAGCGCGGCTGAGACGGTTTGCATCATCGCCGACCACGGTTCCCCAAACCACGTTATAGCCATTTTCCAGCAAGCGTTGGGCGATATGGCCATGATTGGTGTTGATGGTTTTTCCGGACAGGATTTCGTCTCCTGTACAAAGAATTTCTATTTTCATTGGTTTGCTATGACTCGACCGTCATTATTATGCAATCGATTTGGCTTGTCTGTATGGATAAAAGCCGCGTGATGTGCCTCATTGGCTGCACTGACAGGTTTCACAAGGGTCACTGACAGAATCATGTTCGATCTTGAAATCCAGACCGGTTCGCCGGTATTCCAGTTTTCTGCATAGGGGCAATCTCTGTGTGCCGAATCGGGTGAACCGGTCGGATACGGTTTGGGAACAGCTGTTACGGGTTTGAATAATCGATGCTGAAAGGCCCAGTTTCATGCACCGGCTGGACTGCGCTGATTTTACGCGGACTTGATCCTTTTAGGGAAGTAGGGAGTGAGGAGAGGTGGGTCAGGGCCGTGTGCAGCGGTCGGATTCGGTGGCAGGGGTCTGTCTGGACAGAAAACCCATATGATTTCAATTGTGTCACCTATCCCGACTCGCTATACTTTTGCTCCCGGATAAACCCGATCAGATTGCACCGGACTGTCAGGCAGCACAATGAAATTGAGTCGATCAAAACGGATCTACTGTGTCGAGGACGCGCGGTGTTATGCCCGCAACCGGATGCCGAAGATGCTTTTTGATTATGTCGACGGGGCTGCTGGAACGGAAAGCGCCAATCGGCTCAACTGCCAGCGGCTTGCAGATATTCGTCTTCAGCCCAGAGTGCTTGTCAATGTCGATCAGCGGCGGTTGTGCAAGACATTTTTGGGAAGGGAATGGGGTTTGCCATTTGGTGTTGCACCGATGGGCATGTGCAATCTGTCCTGCCCGGGTGCGGATTTGCTGCTGGCCAAGTCCGCCAAGTCGTTCAATATGCCGCTGGCACTGTCCACGATGTCATCGACCGGTCTGGAGGAGATCGCAGAGCGGACCGGCGAACACGGCTGGTTTCAG
Source organism: Candidatus Poriferihabitaceae bacterium (assembly GCA_965214625.1). GTDB lineage: Bacteria > Pseudomonadota > Gammaproteobacteria > Arenicellales > Poriferihabitantaceae. The sequence continues at coordinate 2,027,759 of OZ243962.1, forward strand.
CTGTATGTCGGACAGTCGAACGAGGCGGCGATGGACCTGGTCGAACGCGCGGGAAATGCACGTTACGGGACCCTGATCCTGACCGTTGATGTTCCCCAGATTGCACCTAGGATCAGAGACCTCAGGAACGGATTCAAGGCGCCATTGAAACTGGGTATCAGGCAATGGATTGATTTCGGGACTCATCCCCGGTGGTCGATCAGTACCTTGCTGCGGGGTGTGCCGACACTGGCCAATTTTGAGCCGGGCCATTTTGATCGTGATGCGAGGAGAGGCAAGGTCGACTGGTCGTTTCTTGAAAAACTCCGAGCGCGCTGGAAAGGCAATCTGATCGTCAAGGGGGTGTTGTTTCCGCAGGACGCTGTTCGCATTCAGAAACTGGGTGTCAATGCCGTGTATGTTTCGAACCATGGCGGTCGGCAGCTTGACAGTGCGCCGGCCGCGATTGATCGTCTTTCGCTGATTCGTCAGGCGGTGGGACCGGGTTATCCGTTGCTCTTCGACAGCGGGATCCGAAATGGCGAGGACGTGATCAAGGCCTTGGCCTGTGGCGCGGACTTTGTGATGCTGGGCAGGGCCTTGCTATATGGTCTTGGGGCAGACGGCGAGCGGGGTTTGACACGGATTATCGAGGTCATTCGAAATGAGATGAGTGTGGCCATGGCGCAGTTGGGCTGTACCGATATTGAGGAGATCAATCACGATATGTTGGTGAAATCATGAAAGTTCGGGGCGGCATGCTGCTTGCAAGAGCACTCAAGGAGAAAGGCGTCAAGCAGGTGTTTACATTGAGTGGCGGGTTTTGCAATCCGGCCCTGGAAGGCTTTATGGATTGCGGGGTGCCGGTCGTCAACGCACCTCATGAACAGGTGGCAGGCCATCTGGCAGACGGCTATACCCGAATTACACGGCATCCGGTGGTGTGCCTGGTGGGGCCGGAAGGTTTTGCCAATGCGGTGCCGTCGATGATGGAGGCCTGGGGCGAGCGTTCGCCGGTTATTTTTGTAACCGGTTCAAGTACGCTGAAACGGCAGGGCAGCGGTGGATTCAAGGAAATAGACGATGTGGCCATTGCAGCACCGCTCACCAAGTACAGTGCGCAGATTACCGATGGCACCCGTATTCCCGAATTTGTCGATCGTGCCTTCAAGATTGCCCTGAATGGCTATCCGGGTCCTGTTCATCTGAGTGTGCCGGTTGATATCATGTTCAGTTCATTTGAAGAAAGTGCCGGTTGCGAGGAACGCCCGTTTGATCGGCAATACCGTCCCCCTTCCCGGGCATGGCCTTGTCCCGCAGCGTTTGATGAGGTTGCGGATTTGATCCGGCGGTCAAGCAGGCCCGTCCTGATCGGTGGGCATGGGGTCTGGTGGGGGAAGGCAGAGGACAAGCTCGAGCAAGTCGGCCGAACGTTGCAGATTCCCGTGTTCAATGTCCCCTATCATCAGAAGCTGCTCGGGGAAGAGAGCGAAGCCTATATGGGGCTGGCCGACATCCATCAGTATCCGCCCTCGCGATTTGCGTTGCAGGAATCCGATCTGGTGCTGATGATCGGCGCGCGGCTGGACAATCAGATGAATTTCGGCAACCCGCCGTTGTTTCCCTCATCAACCGAGCTGGTTTGTATTAACGGGTCGCACGAAGAACTGGACATGAACCGGGCGGCAGACCGGCAATTGCTCTGTGACCCCGGTGCCTTTCTGGACTTGTTGCTGGCAAAAAGCGATTGCGGGAACGGGTATCCCAAGCGGGACTGGTATGCCTTGAATCGACAAAAACGGGCACAGTGGGTCGCAAAGACGATCAGCGACATACCGTCGTTGGAGAAAACCGGCGGCAGGATACATCCGTTGCAGCTTGCGCTGGATGTCCAGTCGGTATTGGGGGAGGAGGATTGGCTGGTCATTGATGGCGGCAACACCCACTTCTGGTCCGAGATTGCGGTCAACCTGGCCGGGTGGCAAGGGCAGAAACTGGGCAACATCCTGCATCCCGGGACATTCAGCATGCTTGGGGTGGGAGTGCCTTTTGCAATCGCCGCAAAGATGAACAATCCCGACCGGTCCGTTGTGCTGATCAGCGGTGACGGAGCGTTCTTGTCAGGTGGACTCAGCGTTGAGGCGGCGTTTCAGGAAAATCTTCCCATTACGGTGGTGATCGACAATAACGGTGGACTGGATTGTATCTCCCAGCAACAGGAGCGGCTGTTCAAAAACGGACAGCACTTTGCGACGGATTTTCGTGACATTCCGTTTCATGCCCTGTTCGAAGGCCTTGGCGGTCATGGTGAGTTGGTGGAAAAGCCCGAAGCCTTGATTCCGGCACTTGAACGGGCGATCAACAGCGGTAAAACGGCCTGTGTCAACGTCAAGGTCAAGGGACATATCAGCCCGATTGTGCTGGCGACCACCAGCAAGCGGGACAAGGCGTCGATCGAATGATGTCAGGCATTGACCGGTCAGGATGATTGCGTTGCCCAAAAGCGCCAAACAATCGCCTGGCAAGTCGTCACCGCCCGAGTCGCTTGTCAGGCAGCCCAAGCCGTATCCTGAGCGGAGATTTTAACGATGACCATCCTGTCTTCCCATGTCCTTGATGCCACCACGGGTCGTTCTGCGAACGGTGTCCGGGTTCAGCTTTATCGGTTGATTTCGGATACCCGGCGAGAAAGGGTATTTGACGTGACCAGTGATCACGAGGGACGTCTTGTCGAACAGTTCGAGGTTGACGGTCAACAGGTGTTTGAGCTGGTTTTTTACAGCGCCGCTTATTTCCAGGGCCAATCCGGTCACAAGGACGAGACGCCGTACATGAGTACGGTGGTGATACGACTGACGATGCAGGACCGACCGGAGCGATACCACATCCCGCTGGTGCTGTCTTCACACGCCTATACGGTCTGGTGGTCGCAGTAATTTCCAGGTGACGGTGATGGCCACCCCCCAGCTTGCCGCTTCCCGGCGAATCCGTGTCACTCCCTACACCCCCTGTGTCGAGGCGCTTGGCGTGTCAGGGTATTCTGTTGTCAACCACACCATTTTGCCGAAAGGGTTCGGACGCAGTGTCGAAGAAGACTACTGGCATCTAAAGGAACATGTCCAGATATGGGATGTCGGCTGTCAACGACAGGTGGAGTTGAAGGGACCGGATGCGGCCTATCTGGCCCAGCTGATGACTCCTCGGGATTTAAGAAAGGCCCGGGTTGGCCAGTGCCTGTATGCTCCGCTCATTGATGAAAAGGGAGGGATGTTGAACGATCCGATTATTCTGAAACGGGCGGCTGACCGGTTCTGGTTTTCGATTGCGGATGCCGATATCCTGCTTTGGGCAAAGGGCCTGGCGGTCGGAATGAATCTTGATGTGTCCATTGAAGAACCCGATGTGTCGCCGCTGGCCATACAGGGACCGAAATCCGAAGCGGTCATGGAAGCGGTTTTCGGTGGCGGGATCAGAGATATCCGTTTCTTTCGGTTTGCCGAATTGCCTTTCGACAACCATCCGCTGATCATTGCCCGGTCCGGTTACAGCCGCCAGGGTGGATTTGAAATTTATCTCGACGACAGTACGTTGGGCGAGCGGTTGTGGAATGCATTATGGGAAGCCGGTCAACCTTTCGACATCGCACCGGGCAGCCCGAATCTGATTGAGCGGATCGAGGGTGGGCTGATCTCCTGCGGCAATGAATTTACCCGGGCCAACAATCCACTGGAATGCGGATTCGAGAAATACTGTGCTCTGGATGGTTCGGTCCACTATATCGGTTTGGCCGCCCTGCAGGCGATTCACCGACAGGGCCCGCAAAATACCCTTTTCGGCCTCATTTTCGATGGGCCGCCCTGTCCGCCGTGTCGCTGGCCGTGGCCGGTCTCGATAGGCCGTCAACAAGTCGGTCAGGTTACCTCGGCCATCTGGTCGCCCCGATTTCAGGCGAATGTTGCCTTGGGCATGATCAATACAGTGGCCTGGCGAGTGAACCGGGCAGTGACCGTGACGGACGAGCAAAAATGCCCCAGGCAGGGCAGGATAACCGGTCTGCCGATGTAGCGAATCGAAACGGCTTCAGGGACCGACTGCGGTCACGGTCTTTATCGGCGGGACCACCTGTCAGCAGGCGGGACCGGGGTTGCGACGGCAATGCAGGGAATCCTGTCGGTGCTTGATTGGTTCCATGTTATCCCATAGTATGCAGCCGAGCGGAGTCGAGAGATGACCCGGATGGACGATCATTGGGTGCAAAGAGAAGGCATTGAGAGGCGGTGATGACTGAAATAAAGACGGCCGGTATTGCAGGGGCCGGCGTAATCGGCGCAGGTTGGGCGGCGCGTTTTCTGGCGCAGGGTATCAACGTGGTTGTCTATGATCCGGTGCCTGAGGCAGAACAACCGCTTGAGGCCAAGATTGAAACGGCCTGGCCTTCGATCAGGCAATTGTATGGTGCAAAGAGCCGTTGCCGAGGCGAGTTGCGATTTACAACGAAGCTGGAACAGATGGTCTGCGCTGCAGACTGGATACAAGAAGCGGCACCGGAGCGCGAGGACCTGAAGATTGCCCTGTTCAGGCAGATGGACGCACTGTCGAGCGCGGAGGTTGTGATGGCGTCCTCGTCGTCAGGATTCTTGCCGTCACGGTTACAGTCGGGCTGTGCGCATCCCGAACGGGTGCTTATTGGCCACCCATTCAATCCGGTGTATCTGTTGCCGCTGGTCGAGATAGTGCCCGGTGATCAGACCAGTACCGAAACCATGGATCGTGCGACGCAGTTTTACCAAAGCATCCACATGAAGGTGTTGCGCCTGAAAAAAGAGATTGACGGGTACATCTGTGATCGATTGCAAGAAGCACTCTGGCGCGAAGCGCTGCATATCATGAACAAGGATATTGTCACGCCCGAAGAGATCGATGACTCGATTGTGTATTCGGCCGGCCTGAGATGGGCCTTCATGGGGCCATTTCTGACTTATCATCTGGCGGGAGGGGAAGGAGGGATGCGACACTTTCTGGCGCAGTTCGATCCGGCCCTCGATTTGCCCTGGACCGATCTGCCGTTTCCCAAGTGGAGCAAGCAACTCGAAGACCGGATCGTCAATGGTTGTGAACAAAGCTACGGCGACACCACCGTAAGCGAGTGGGAGACCAAGCGCAATGCGGTGTTGGTGGACCTGATCAAGGTGCTTGAGAAACACCACATCGGCGTCGGAGGTGCTGCCCAACAGGATGTCCCGCGTTCGCCGAAACAGGTGACCACTGACCCATTGAAAGTCGATACCAACATGAGATAAAGAACGATGGATTTTACGCTCACAGAAGAACATAACATGATCATGGCAACCACGAGGGCTTTTGTGGAGAAGGAACTGAAGCCGCATGAGGATGCCATCGAGCGCAGTGGAATCATACCGCCCGAGATTGTGCCCGAATTACGACAAAAGGCCATTGAGGCAGGCTTGTACGCCGCGAATATGCCTGAAGAGGTCGGCGGGGTCGGACTGGACACGGTGTCCTGGGTCTGTTTTGAGAAGGAGTTGTCCAAAACCAACTACGGCCTGCACTGGACGGTCGTTTGTCGGCCTTCCAATGCGTTGCTCGCCTGCCAGGGTGAACAGCGTGACAAGTATCTCTTTCCCTGTCTTCGCGGTGAAAAATCCGACTGCCTGGCGATGACGGAACCGGGGGCCGGCTCGGATTTGAGGGGGATGCAGGCAACCGCTCGCCAGCAGGGGGGCGACTGGATCTTGAACGGTACGAAACACTTCATTTCCTATGCGGACTGGGCCGACTTCGCGATTTGCTTCATGGCCTCTGGCGAGGAGCAGACACCGAGAGGCAGGAAAAAGCGGATCACGGCCTTTTTTGTCGACAAGGGCCATCCCGGATTTACCCTCCGCGACGGATATAAAAATGTCGCTCATCGCGGATTCAACAACTGTATTTTGGAATTTGATGACTGTCGGGTTCCCAAAGAAGCCGTGCTGGGTGAAGTGCACAAGGGGTTTGACCTTGCCAACAACTGGCTCGGTGCCACCCGCCTTCAAATTGCAGCGGGTTGTGTCGGGCGAGCCGAAGTGGCGATGGATCATGCCTTGAACTGGTCCGTTGAGCGCAAACAGTTTGGCCAGCAGATCGGCAAGTTTCAGGGGGTTTCGTTCAAGTTGGCGGATATGGCGATGCAGATGCGCGCTTCCTGGTTATTGACCCTGGAGACGGCCTGGAAGTGTGATCAGGGAACGGTTACCGATATGGATATGGCGATGGCAAAATTGCATGCGACCGAAATGTTGCAGATGGTCTCTGACGAGGCGATCCAGATTCATGGCGGCATGGGATTGATGGATGAACTGCCCCTGGAGAGAATCTGGCGTGATGCACGGCTGGAACGGATCTGGGAGGGTACCAGCGAAATCCAAAGACACATCATATCCCGCTCCCTGCTCCGTCCACTGGGTGGGTGACCGTCGGGCCGCGACCGCTTGACGACAAGTGTTGTAACGCCATTGTATCGTGTTCCTCCAACGTGTCCTTGTCCACCGTCCGATGGGTGGCGGGGATTGTGTCATGATTCCCCAAAGCCCTTCATTCCAACGATGATCCAGGATGACGGCTAGCATGGTTGGCAACGTCCCGGCCAGATTGCACGCGCGGGACCCGACACTGACCGATGGGGAGAATGTCCCCCTCCGGATGGATGTGCTGTATGGCATCAGGCACAACGACTGGGTCGCATCCATTGAAGCGATTCGACGTCGTCACGGAGCGGATATTTACCTGCTGCCGGTTTCGGGCGGTTCGGCAGGCGGCGGCATATTTCGACAGGCTGCGCCGGATGAGGGAACTGTGGTGGGATTGAAGATCGACCCGACGACCGCGCCACGGATTCGATTTGCACAAGCGGTCGATATTACCTTGTTGGCACTTGACGAGATTGTTATCGATCGCCGTGATGCACGGGTTTATGCCGGGGCGGCGATTACCCTGGATCAGTTGAACAGCGTGCTGAAGGAAAGTGTGGGAGAGTCGGTCCGGGTATTGGGCGCGGACCTGACCAGCTATACATATGCCCAGGTGGGCGCGACATTCATGACCGGCGGGATGGGGCCACAACGTCGGTATTTCAGTGACAGTGTGACTGAAATTGCCCTCTATGACGGAGAAAAAGTGATCAGGGTAACCGGGCAGGACGTGCACAATTATGCGGCCTGTTACGGTTGGTGCGGCATTGTTTCAGCCGTGCGATGTGCCTATGTGACCCTGCCTTCATTCGAATATGCGTTTGCCCTCCCGGTCGGTAACACGCCGGAGAGTCTTGCCCGCCTGCTCGCCCATTTCGCTCCCCATGCCTATTTCGAGGCGGACCAGTACAAGAACTCCACGTCGTCCCGCAAGACCAGCCTGATTCTTGGACTTGAGCACATTACGGTCCGGTCCATGGAACCGCTGTTTGCCCAAGGTGTCGAGAACAAGGTAGTCCGCCGAGCCCGAATGCTTGCTGAACATTGCCATGCCGCCGGTGTCGACGGGCTCGTTTTTGTCAATGGGCAGAGCGACCTTTCAGTGGACAGGTTCCTGCTTGAACTGGTCGATGACATCAAGGCCGAGCGACCGACCATCGCCGGCATGGATCTGGAGCATGCCGACGTCTTTTCTGATCCGGAGGCAATGCGGGCAGTGAGAGAGGCGATTCCGTTTGCAGCCAGAACCCGGGTGCCTCAGGGCCGGTTTGTATACAAGAGTCATACGGATGCGAATGTTCGCCTGAATCCTGACGGTATCGAAACGGCGATGCGCCGGTTGTGGCATGCAAATGAACAGTATGTCGCGTCAGTTGAAACCTATTTTGCATCGACGCCCGATCTTGAGGGGGAGGTGCTGGTCTATGGGCATGTGAATCCATTTGGGGTCGACCCGCACAACCGCATTACGATGGCTACCAACCGTGAAACGGTCTACCATGCCGCTTGTGCCCATGTGCAGGCTCAACGGGCCCGATTCCTGCTCAGGCTTCAGCAAGTGTGCGTGCAAACCGATTCCACCTTTATCGGCGGTGAAAAGGGAGCCGGATCAGAAGCTGAAATGCTGATGATCTTCAAAGAAGCCGGACCGGATTGTGTTCCGGCGGAACTGGCAGACAAGTTCGACCGGCAACGCGAGATTATCCGCCATGCCCCGAGGCTGTTCAACTGGAGAGCATTGTCGCCTTACGTGGAACCGTGATCCACCTGAAATCGTAACGTTTCCTCGCGTAACCAATGAATGACCTTTTGCATCGCGATGTGCTCATCGTGTCCCTGGTCAATGGATTCGGCATAGATTTTCAACTGTCGGTGTGCGCTGGTCCCTCTTTGAAGAATCGTTTTCGCATGTGCCACTTCCTCGACACATTCGAGCACTTCGGCATCCTGTGCGATAAAATCGAGAATCTCGTCCAGCAGGGTCGCATACGCCATGATTTCACCCCGACCGAAATCAATCAAGCCGTTGTCAATGCCATAGCGGTGGGCGCGCCAGCGGTTTTCGTCAATCAGCCAGTTGGAGTACTGACGCCATCGCTGATTGGAAGATCGCAGGCGATACAGCATGCGCAGCCAGCACTGAAACAGGGCAGCGACACAGACCGCGTCCTCCAGGGTCGTGCAAAGATCCGAAATCCGCATCTCCAGCGTGGGATATCGCGCACTGGGCCGCAAATCCCACCACACCTTGGTCGCATCCTCAATCACGCCGGCATTGACCAGAATATTGACATGTCGGTCGAAATCCGAATAGGTGTCAAATGGTTGGGGCAATCCGGTCCGTGGCATTTCGTCCCACACCGAGAGCCGATAGGATTTCAACCCCGTATCCTGTCCATTCCAGAAAGGAGAGGAGGTGCTCAAGGCGAGTAGATGAGGCAGGATATAGCTTGCCTGATTCATCAGATCGATGCGCAAGTCATCGTCTTCTACACCGACATGGACGTGCATCCCGCTGATCAATAATCGTCTGACCACCGCCTGCAGATCATTTGCCAACGCCGTATAGCGGGACTTTTTGGTGATATGCTGGTCACTTGCACGGGCAAATGGATGGGTCGAGGCCGCAATGATGGCCATGTCATACTGGCTGACCACTTCCGCAACCGTGACGCGCAGTGCCTGCAGTGACTGCGCGGCCTGCTTGATCGAATGACACACCGGTGTGCCGACCTCCACTTGTGACTGAAGAAATTCCGGGGAAACGGTGTCACCCAGTCGTTTTTTCAGTGCCGGCATCAAGGACGAGGGGACCTTGCGGACCAGATCACCGCTCTCGGGGTTGATGAGCATGTATTCTTCTTCAATACCGATGGTAAAAGAGGGCGAATGATTCATGAATTTACGGTCTCCGGACACTGCTTGTGGCTGACTGGTTCAACGATGGCGACAGGACGATCCTTGACAGGTGTCACCGACTAGAGCACCGAGCACAGTCGCAGTGCGTCAAAGATGGCGGCTGCCACATTGCGGCTCGAGACGGCATCGCCGATCCGGTAGAGCTCATAAGTGCCGGCTTGTCTTGCCATGGTCTGGGGCAGTCCGCCAAGGAGGGATCGGTGATCGGTGACCCCGTCGTTGGCCGAATCGGCGCGCAGTGCCTGGAACAGTTCGTCCGCCGGTGTTGTGCCATGTTCGACGATCACCTGCTGCGCTGAAAGCACCAGTGGCTCCTCGGTCAGTTCATGCACGAAGTGGGCGACCCGTTGACTGTCTTTTTGTTCCAGGGCGACCAGGCGGTGTTCCAACACGGGCCGGATGTTGCATTGAGCCAGTTCTCTTTTCCAGATAACCCGCTCACCATAGGCCAGCTCAGTGGCCGGACGATCATCCAGCAGAACCAGGGTGACATCAGCGCCCGCACGGTGACAGAAATCGGCTGCCGTGAGTGCAGGATGACGGCCGGTGCCGTCGTAAACCAGTACCCGGTCACGAACCGGGACCATGCCGCTTAAAATGTCCCAGACCGAGGTGCAGTGCCGTGAGCCGTCCAGCCAGTCGAGATCGGGCACGCCGCCAGTGGCGACGATGATAATATCCGGTTGCGCTTGCAGGATATCGGTGACCTCGGCCAGGCAGCCGACTCGAACGTCAACCTCGAGTCGGGCGAGTTCATCCCGGCGCCAGTCAATGATGCCGGTCACATCCTTGCGCCATTTCGCTGCATTGGCCATGCGCAATTGCCCGCCAAGATCGCTGGCCGCTTCGAACAACACCACGTCATGGCCCCGTTCACCACAGATTCGGGCTGCTTCAAGGCCTGCGGGACCACCGCCGACCACAACGATTTTCCGACCAGGTGTGGCCGATCGGGCGGGCGAATGAGACCAATCCTTTTCCCTGCCTGATGCGGCATTGTGGAGGCACACGGGCCTGTTGTCGCCCATGCAGTGGGTGACCCCGACACAAGGGCGAATGCGCTCCTCTTCCCCGCGGATGATTTTCCGGACAATATGGGGGTCGGCGATATGCGCACGCGTCATGGCAACCATGTCAAGCAGCCCGGTTTGGATCGCATGACGTGCGGTAGCCAGATCAGTGATCCGGGCGGCATGAAAAACCGGGAGGTTGACCTCCTTTTTGAAGGCACCCGCCTTGTGCAGCCACGGGGCAATCGGGGAGGCCATTGAGGGCATGCAGTCGGTCAGCAATTTCAGTTCGGTATCCAGCCTGCCATAATTGACGTTGAAAAAATCAATCAATCCCGATTGTTCGAAACGATGTGCAATCGCGATGCAGTCGTCAAAGGTCAACCCGCCCTTCATGCCTTCATCCATCAGAAACCGCATGCCAACCAGGAAGCGATCGCCCACTCTTCGCCTGATCTCTTGTTGTACCATCATCCCGAAACGGCAGCGATTTGCGATGGATCCGCCAAACTTGTCCGTGCGAAGATTCGTTATCGGGGAAAGAAACTGGCCGATGAGGTGACCGCCGACCATGGTTTCGAGTCCGTCCAGACCCCCTTCCCGTGCCCGAACGGCAGCATCCCCAAACGCGCTAACGATTCGGTTGATGTCATGGTCATCCATGACTTTCGGGAAACATCGATGGCCAATCTCCCGGGTCATCGAAGGTGCGACCGTCGGCAGCCAGTTCATGGTGTTGGTCTGGCCACGGCGTCCCAGATGGGTCAATTGCATCATGATGGCTGCGCCTTGGTGATGGATTGCCTCGGAAAAAGACTGCAGGTATGGAATGATTCGGTCAGTGGACATATTTAACTGTCCGGACTGCCAAGTGGAATCCTCATCAACGTAGGCGGATCCGCCGAACATCGTCAGCGCGAGACCGCCTTTGGCTTTTTCGAGATGGTAACGTTGATAGGCCTGAGCAGGCATCCCGTCGTCTTCTTCCAGGCCACAGGCGTGACTGGTCGACATGATGCGATTACGAAGCGTCAGATGTCTTATTTGAAGCGGATCGAGAAGGGGATCGGTATGTTTTTTCATCACCAGTCGTTTGGAGGTTTACTTCAGCGCAGGACAATCAGCAGACATTTGGATGATCGGGTCCATGCCCTGCATGGTCCATGATCTGGAAATGTTTGTCCAGAGGACAGAACAAAAGAAACCCGCGACAGGTCCACTTTGGGCATGTGCCGTTGTGCCGGACGGATAGATCTGTCTGAAAGAAGTATATAATTCCCAAAATGGAAACGGCCTACGTAGTGTACTTTAACCATGCGAGACGTGATGATGTCTGATCAAGTGATTCTGACCTGTGCGGTGACCGGCGGTCACAATAACGTTCACAAACACCCGGCCTACCCGATTACACCGCAACAGATCGCGATGGATTGTATCGAAGTGGCCAAAGCGGGTGCGGCGGTTGCTCATATTCATGTCCGGGATCCGAAGACCGGCCTGCGTTCCGGTGATCCTGCGCTGTTCAGGGAAGTTGTGCGGCGTATCAGGGAGGCCGGCAGCGATATCCTGATCAATCTGACGACCAGTGAAGGTGCGCGCTTTTCCCCGGGTGACGAGACACCGGCGATTGGCGGTCCGGGAACGACCTTGGTCCAGCCGTTGCAACGCTTGGTTCATATCGAAGAGTTGCGACCCGACATCTGTACGCTGGATGTTGGGACATTCAACTTCGGGGAAACGATATTCGTCAATACACCGGCGCATCTTCGCATGATGGCCCAACGGATCAAGGAACTCAATGTCAAGCCCGAACTGGAAGTCTTCGAACCCGGGCATATCATGTTTGCCCATTCACTGATTGAACAGGGACTGATTGAAGGGGACCCGATGTTTCAGCTTTGTCTGGGGATCCCCCATGCTTCGCCAGCCACCCCGGAAATATTGACCGTGATGAAAAATCTGCTGCCCGGGAATGCCAATTGGAGTGCGTTCGGCATTTCCCGTTGGGAATTTCCGATCGTGGCCCAGGCGGTCAGCCAGAACGGCAATTGTCGTGTCGGCCTGGAAGACAATCTGTATCTTGGCAGGGGAGTATTTGCGACCAATGTCCAATTGGTGGAACGGGCAGTGCGGATCATCCGGGAAATAGGGCGCGAGCCCGCGACACCTGCCCAGGCGGCCGCCATACTGGGGATTGGACAATCGTAGATTTTATCTGGACTTTCGGATCCCGGCCAGCGTGAATGACAGGCGGATTGATTGCGAACACCAGGTGATCCCGGTTGGATGTGGGGATACCGTTACCCTGCTCGGGAGAACAGGGTCCTACACTCCCCTTGCAGCCTGTCTTGATGTGGTGTCATCAGCATGACTGGCGAGCTGCCCCGAAAAACCCGTATTGTCGTTGTCGGCAGTGGCGTGATCGGGGCCAGCGTCGCCTGGCATCTTACGCAGCTCGGGTGTCGTGATGTGGTCGTACTGGAGCGGGGACAGGTGGGTTGCGGCACCACCTGGCATTCGGCAGGCAATATCATTCGAATGAGCGCTGATCCGGCCGCGGTGCAGATTTTTACCGAAAGTGCCGCGGTCATTGCAAGGATCCATGAGCGACATCATGTCGGCTGGCGTCAGTGCGGACGGGTGATGCTGGCCCAGACCGAACAGCGGCGGCGGGAGTTCGAGACCATCGCGAAGACCCTGTACAGGCTGGGGGTCGCCGTAGAGACCCTTTCGCCCATTGAGGCCCGGGACAAACTGCCGGTGATGCATACGGATGACTTGTCTGCTGCATTATGGAGCCCCGGGGACGGTCGCGTTGACCCGACCGCCCTGACCCGGGCCTATGTCCGCGAAGCGCGTGACAAGGGCGCAAGCTTTCTCGAAGGAATATCGGTCGGCAGGGCACTGACGCAAGGAGGGCGGGTCGTCGGGGTCGAGACGAATCGAGGTCGGATTGCTTGTGAAGTGGCGGTTAACTGTGCCGGGATGTGGGCCAGGGAACTGGGTTTGCACAATCGTGTCGATATACCGCTTTATCCGGTACAGCATTTTTACCTGCTGACTGAATCGGTCACCGGTGTGGATCCGGGCATGCCCACCTTTCGTGACCCCGACGGGTTGATTTATGGTCGTGAGGAAGTGGGCGGACTGCTCGTCGGCTGTTTTGATCGACAGGCTCTCCCGATCCGGCTTTCGGAATTACCCGAACCGTTCGAGTTTTCCCTGTTGAATGAAAACTGGGATCAGTTCATGCCTTACCTGAAACGGGCCATACACCGTATTCCGTCCCTGGCCGACGCGGGAATTCGGTCCCTGGTGAATGGGCCTGAATCATTTACCCCTGATGGAGAACCGCATCTGGACGAGGCGCCCACCTTGAAAGGCTATTTTGTCCTTGCCGGGCTCAGTTCCTCGGGAGTCACCCGCTCCGGAGGAATGGGTGGGGCACTGGCTCGATGGATTCTCGATGGCGATCCGGAACTGGATATCAGTCGTTTCAGTTTGAAGCGGTTCGGACCGGAACACAATCGCGAAGCCTATCTGCGACGTTGTGTGCGGGAAGTGCCGAGTGCCCACTTTGCCGGGACAACAGGCCAATCCGGCTGATTGTCCGACCTGTCGTGAAATGCACGACAACGTCGAGACCCAGTGTTGTTTCCAACGGCAGTGAACGGATAGCTTGTCCGCACCACCGGCACGGCTTCCGGCTTTGTGGTCCGGGTATGGCGGTGATCATTCCCGCGCCATTCGGTGGGTGCCGTGAAGCGCCGCATGAGGATATCGATTTGTGTTTCTTGATCCGGCCGGATGCAGTATGATCAACGGCGACAGACATGCTATGCCTGAGGTCATGCAGGCGGGGGAGCCAGACAGATGCCGAGCGACTTCCGATTTCCATGAATCCGGATCAGTCTGCCTTGTGTCTGCTTGGCGAGTTCGTGGCGACGGCATCGCTGAATCCATTGGATTCGACTCGCAAGACGGTCCGCAACAGCGTCATTGATGCCTTTGGTTGCATGTTGGGCGGTGTCCGGGTACCGGCGGTTGTGGCCACGATAAATGCCTTGCGGTCATTGGGTGCAGGGCAGGGCAGTGCGCCGGTGTTCGGCACCCGGCACCGGGCGCCTGTTCACACGGCGGCGATGCTCAACGCCATGGCTGGCCATGCGTTGGAATTCGATGATTGGGAGGCTCCGGGCAATACCCATCCGAGTGTGGTGCTGTTGCCCGCGTTGCTGGCGGTCACGAACAGCGATACCACGGGCAGCGACCTGCTGATGGCCTATCTGGCCGGTTTCGAAGTCATTGCCCGACTCGGTGAAGCACTGAACTTCGAACATTATGATGCCGGTTGGCATTCCACTGCGACGCTGGGTTCGCTTGGTGCGACGGCATCGGTCGCGCGGTTGTGCGGGTTATCCCCGATCCGGACAACGCATGCGCTGTCGATCGCTGTGAGTCGGGCAGCCGGCCTGACCTGCCAGTTCGGTTCGGATGCCAAGGCACTGCAGGCGGGTTTTGCGGCAGAAAATGGCGTGGTCTGTGCTGCATTGGCTGCCGAGGGAGTGACTGGCAATCCGGATGTTCTCGAGCATCCGCGCGGCATGGCCGCGCTGATGTCCGGGGTCCCGACGGAACGAATCCGGGTTGCCCTGGAGAAACTGGGCGATCCACTGGCCGTGGAACAGTACGGCGTCCTGATCAAGCCCTGGCCGAGTTGCGGTTATACCCATCGCATCATGCGTTGTGCGTGCGACCTGGGCAACGCGAAAATCGATACCGCAGCGATTCGCATCATTGATTTGCAACTGCCGGATTTCCATGCCGCGATCCTGCCTTTCCGCCATCCACGGGACCGGTCCGAGGCGCTGTTCAGCCTGCCGTTTGTCGCTGCCATGGGGTTGCGATATGGCAATCTGACGCTGGATGATCTGGCTGAGCAGCGCTGGCAGGAACCGGATATCGTCCGCCTGATCGATTGTGTCGCTATTCATCCGTTCAAGCCGTCGCAGCCAGCGCGGAACTATGATCCCCTTGAACCGGATCGAATGCGGATCACACTGAACGAGGGGCGGCAAATGGAGGCGGTCTGCGGTGCCGCGCCGGGTACCCCGGAAAATCCCCTGTCCGATGAAGACGTGGTGGAAAAATTCCGGCACAATGCAGGACCGATCGGTGATGGTAGTCTGGAGGCCTTGTTGGTTTGGCCGGAGACATCCGGCGTGTTGTCGTTGTTCGAACGTTTTGGAGGGTCGGCATGACTGGTATGAAGCGAATGCGAGGCGGGCGGGTTGCCCGTCGTAGTGCACGCAGTGAGGGCGCCGGCGGTGGCATCAGTCAGGCCATCTGGCCGGGGCTGGAAGGTGGGCGGTACAAACCCCTGGATGCGGCTGCGGTGCAGTCGGTGCATGGAACCGCGCTGCGTATCCTGGCCGAAGTCGGCATCAAGGGTGCCACCTCCCGTTGCATTGACACCATCGTGGCCGCAGGGGGCAGGCTGTGTCCCCATCAGGACCGGTTGTTGATGCCGGTTGATCTGGTGGAGCGGACACTGGCCGTGGCCGGGCGTGGATTCAAGCTGCATGGCCAACAGGCACAGCATGACCTCGATCCCGGAGGCACCCGGATTCATCTTGGCACCTCCGGTGCTGCGGTGCATGTGATCGACAGCGAAACCCGCTCGGTACGGGATTCCACGTTACAGGACCTTTATGACATGGCCTGTCTGGCGGACGCGCTTCCCAATATTCACATGTTCCAGCGCACTGTCGTGGCCCGGGATATCCCGGTGGCCCATGACATGGAGATCAATACGGCCTATGCCTGCATGACGGGGACGGCCAAACCGGTTGGCACGAGCTTTTCGTGTGGTGATACCCTGCGCGATGCGGTAGGCATGTTCCACCTGGCTGCGGGCGGCGAGACGGCCTGGCGGGCGCGGCCGTTTTGCTGTGTGTCCACCTGTTTCATCGTGCCACCGCTGGCTTTTGCCGAGGAGGCGCTCGGAATCATTGAGACAGCCGCCACCACCGGGACACCGCTCAAGCTCGTTGCCGCCGGCCAGGCCGGGGCCACCAGCCCGGCGACGCTGGCCGGGGCAGTGGCACAGCAGACGGCGGAAGTATTGGCCGGTCTGGTGTATGTCAACCTGTTGAGCCCGGGGCATCCGGCGCTTTTCGGGGCATTGCCCTTCATCTCTGACCTGCGGACAGGTGCCATGTCCGGCGGCAGTGCCGAGCAGGGCGTGCTGATGGCGGCCTGTGCCCAGATGGCGCAGTACTACGGTATTCCCTGCGCGGTTTCTGCCGGCATGACGGATTCCAAGATGCCGGACTACCAGGCCGGCTACGAAAAGGGGATCACTGAGCTTTTGAGTGCGCTGGCCGGTGCCAACCTGATCTACGAGGCGGCCGGCATGTATGGTTCGCTCCTTGCCGCCTCCTGTGAAAGCTTTGTGCTGGACAACGATCTCATTGGTTCGGTGATGCGGGCAACACGGGGTATCGATGTCAATGAAGAGACGTTGGCTTTCGATGTGATTCGCGAGGTGTGTCTCAACGGACCGGGCCACTTCCTCGGTCATGACCAGACCCTGGATCGGATGCAGTCGGACTATTTCTATCCGGCATTGGCGGACCGCAGTACCCCGGAACAATGGAGTGAGAACGGGTCGGCAGACTTGCTCGAGAGGGCACGATTGAAAACGCGGCAGATTCTGGATGGGCCCAGGCCGATGCATATTACTGCGCAAGTCGACCGGGAGATCAGGAAACGTTTCCCCATCTTGCTTTGATTCGAGCGTGCATCAGTCCAGTGGTTCAAGTCCGTTTATCCGCTGCGGTACACGGGTAAAATGGAATCGGCAGCCTTTATCAAAGGATTCGGTGTCGGGTTTGGACTGATTGTTGCGATCGGTGCGCAGAACGCCTATGTGCTGACCCGAGGCGTTTCCCGAAATCACCATTGGGTCGTGGCGGCGCTTGGCAGCGTGATTGATGCGTTGCTGATCACAGTCGGCATATTGGGTATGGGGTCGTTGGTGCAGTCCAACCCGGGTCTGCTGTGGCTGATCACGATAGCCGGTGCGGCGTTTCTGTTCGTGTATGGCCTGTTTGCCTTTCGCCGGATTTTTACCCCCGGTCACCTGCGGGCCCGTCAAAATCAGGTTTCCTTGAAAGTCGCTGTCATGACGATGCTCTCGCTGAGTCTGCTGAATCCTCATGTGTATATCGATACGGTCGTGTTGCTCGGCAGCGTGGCGATTCACGAAGCGCAGGACAATCGGCTGGTTTTCGGTGCCGGTGCGGTAGTGGCCTCTTTTGTCTGGTTCTTTTCTTTGGCGCTGAGCGGTCAGTGGATGCAACGCTGTTTTCAATCGACCCTGACCTGGCGTATCTTGGATATCGTGATCACGTTGGTGATGTGGTCGATTGCGTTGACATTGGCGTCGACCCTTTGGTGATCAGGCAAACCGGGGCCAATGATGGTGGTTTATCGCTCGGGTGATCACATGAAACGAGGTACAATCCAGCCAAGATGAAGTTTCAAGGTACCGAAAGATATGTCGTGACCGCCGCGCTGCAACTGGCGGTCGATGCCTCGTTGATGCTGCAGCGCCCGTTATTGATCAAGGGTGAGCCAGGCACCGGGAAAACCATGCTGGCCGAGGAAATCGCGCAGAGCCTGGGCATGGAGATGATTGCATGGCATATCAAGTCAACCACCAAGGCGCAGCAGGGGCTGTATGAATATGATGCGGTGTCGAGATTGCGGGATTCGCAATTGGGCAATGAACGGGTGAATGATATTTCCGCCTACATCAAGCAAGGAAAGCTGTGGCAGGCGTTTCAGTCAGAGCACCCGGTGGTGCTGTTGATCGACGAAATCGACAAGGCGGATATCGAGTTTCCCAACGACCTGTTGTTGGAACTCGACAGGATGGAATTCTTTGTCTACGAGACAGGTCAAACCATCCGGGCCAGACATCGACCGGTTATCGTGATCACCAGCAATAATGAAAAGGAACTGCCGGATGCTTTCTTGCGACGCTGTTTTTTCCACTTCATCGATTTCCCCGACCGGGAAACCATGAAAGACATTATTGCCGTTCACTTCCCGGATATCAGCCAACGCCTGGTCAAGGAGGCGCTGGAAGTGTTTTTTGAAATTCGGGATGTCCCCGGACTGAAAAAAAGACCGTCTACCAGTGAATTGCTGGACTGGTTGAAACTCCTGTTATCGGATGATATTCCGGAAGATATTCTCGCAGACCGGGACCGGACCAAAGCCATCCCGCCTTTGTACGGGGCGTTATTGAAAAATGAGCAGGATGTCCATTTACTTGAACGGCTTGCCTTCATGCATCGCCGAGAACGTCGCCACTGAAATTCAGGGGCCTGCCATGCTTACCCGTTTCTTTTTCAGCCTGAAGTCAGCCGGGGTCCCGATCACGATCCGGGAGCATCTTGATTTGCTGGCTGCACTGGATGGCTACATTGTCTTTTCGAATCGAGATGCCTTTTATCACCTTGCCAGAACGGTGCTTGTCAAGGACGAGAAGCATTATGACAAATTCGACCGCGGGTTTTCTGCGTTCATGTCAGGCCTGGACTCGACAGAAGCACTGATCGAGACATTGATTCCGGACGAATGGTTGCGCCAAGAGTTTGTCAAGCAACTCAGCGAGGCCGAGAAGGCCAAAATGGAACAACTTGGTGGATTGGAAGCGTTGATTGCCGCGTTCAAGGAACGCCTGGAAGCGCAGAAAAAACGGCATGCGGGTGGCAACAAATGGATTGGCACCGGTGGAACCTCTCCCTTTGGTCATGGCGGTTATCATCCTTCGGGGATCAGGATATCAGGACAGGGCCAGCATCATCGGGCGGTGAAGGTCTGGGATAAACGCATTTATCGGGACCTGGATGATTCAGTCGGGTTGGGAATCAGGAATATCCAGATTGCGCTGCGACGCTTGAGAAAATTTGCCCGCGAGGGTGCTGCCGAGCAGCTTGACCTCGACGATACCATCAAAAGAACGGCCAGCAATGCAGGTTTGCTGGATATAGCGATGGTGCCGGAGCGTCACAATGCAGTCAAGGTCCTGTTGTTTCTCGATGTCGGCGGGTCCATGAGCCCCCATGTCCGGGCTTGTGAACAGCTGTTTTCTGCGGCGCGAACGGAGTTCAAGCATCTGGAATATTTTTATTTTCACAACTTTATCTATGAATCGGTCTGGAAAGACAACCGACGGCGTCATCATGAACGGTTCGCTACCCATAACATCCTCAACAGATATGGTCCTGACTACAAGGTCATTTTCGTTGGCGATGCGTCCATGTCGCCGTGGGAAATTATCTATCCGGGAGGCAGTGTGGAACACCACAATACGGAGGCCGGTGAAGTGTGGATGAAACGTTTTCAGGCGACGTATCATCGGGTGGCCTGGCTAAATCCGGTCGAGGAAAAATACTGGGAGTATACGCAGTCCATCGGCATGATTCGGGAACTGTTGGAAGACACGATGTTTCCACTGACCGTAGAGGGCCTGGAAAAGACCGCCGGCTGGTTAAATCATTAGCATGCCGCGAGCAAAAGGCCAGCTCGAACAACCGGTATCACTGGCATGAATACCTCGGTTCAGATTATTCCGCTGACGAATTTGGTACTGGCGTTCATTCCTGCCCTGATTGTGGTGGCGGTCATGTGGAAATGGGATATGGGGTACAAAAACGCCCTGTATGCGATATTCCGGATGCTGATTCAACTGTTGCTGATCGGGTTTTTCCTCGCTCAGATCTTTGAAGCGAACAACGCATGGGTTGTCATTGCGGTGCTTTCCATCATGCTGTTCACCGCCAGCTGGATTGCCTTGCGGACGATACAAATTCCGAGAAAGACCCTGTATACCAGTTGTTTTCTGTCGATTACGCTGGGTGGCGGGTCGGTGCTGTTATTGGTCACACAAGGGGTGCTCGATCTGCAGCCCTGGTACCTGACCCACTATGTGATCCCGCTGGCCGGGATGATTTTTGCCAGTGCAATGAACAGTATCAGCTTGACGGGAGAGCGATTGCAGGCAGAGCTTGACAGGGGCATCCCTTTCGACAGGGCCCGCACGGTCGCTTTCAACGCCGCGCTGATCCCGATCACCAATACCCTGTTTGCGGTGGGACTGGTCTCTTTGCCGGGCATGATGACGGGTCAGATCCTGTCGGGTGTCTCTCCTTTTCTGGCAGCAAGATATCAGATTATGGTGATGTGCATGATGTTCGGGGCAGCGGGAATGTCTGCGGCCCTGTTTTTAACGCTGACCAAGGCCGCCTTCACCACAAGAACCGGTGATCGGTAAACCACGACGGCTTGTTGCATTCTCCCAATGCGGAAGGCATATCCCTTGCGAAATTTTAGGGAATTATATATTTGAACAAGCAAATATATATTGGCGGCGCTTTCGTTACGCCATCGGGGGAAATTCCCGCCCGACATGACGGCCATGGCCATCAACCCGCTTGCCCGATACCGTCTGGAACAAGCAAAGACTGTGTATCCCACGTTTGTTTAATCAGGGATATAAATCCCAAATTTCACATTGTGAAAACTATTATCATAAGAAGATATCGCAAGATTGTTATACTCCATATCCGAAACGGATGTTTTGCATAAGAAAAACCCATGGATTATCGATTAACTTCTCAAATCTGAGTATCAATGACAGACCGAATCGAAATCAGTGGCCTGAGTATTGACAAGGCCCTGTATATGCTTGTCGCAAATGACATCGCACCAGGAACCCGGGTCGACCCGTTACATTTCTGGCAGTCGCTCGCGGATATTTACCAGGCGTTGGGCGAGAAAAATCGTCTCTTGTTAAACAAGCGTTCGCAGATGCAGCATCGGATAGATCAATGGCACCGATCGTGTCCTGCGCCCATTGATATTGATCGTTACAAGGAATTTTTGGAAAGTATCGGCTATTTGGTGCCGGAAAAAGCGCCGTTTACGGTGACAACCGATCATGTTGACGAAGAAGTGACTGATATTGCGGGGCCTCAACTCGTTGTTCCCGTTGACAATGCACGCTACGCGCTCAATGCCGCGAACGCAAGATGGAGCAGTCTTTATGACGCACTGTACGGCACCGATATGATACTTGAGGTGGCGGGTTGCAAAAAGTCGTCAAAATATAACCCGGTAAGGGGAGTGCAGGTCATCCGGTATGTCAGGAAATTTCTCGACATGGCCGTGCCATTGGCGGTCGGGAGTCATGCCTATGCGGTCAAATATAAGGTCAGATCAGGAAAACTGGTTGTGGTGATGGGTGACGGCAGTGAAACCGAACTCGGCTGGAGGGAATGTTTTGCAGGTTATCGCGGCGACCCGGAGTCACCGACCCATGTGCTCCTCAGACACAATAACCTGCATATCGAAATCCTGATCGGCGAAGGATATTACATCGGGCAGGGCGATCTGGCCAGCATCTATGATGTGCAAGTTGAATCGGCGATCACGACCATCATGGATTGTGAGGACTCCGTTGCCGCCGTGGATGCGGCAGATAAAGTACGGGTCTATCGGAATTGGACCGGTTTGATGAAAGGCGACCTGAGCGCGTCGATCAAGAAAGGCGGTAAGCATATTGAACGTGTACTTAACCCGGATCACGAGTATATTGCACCGAACGGTGACATTTTGACGCTGCATGGCCGCAGTTTGATGTTCGTTCGCCATGTGGGTACGCACATGTATACCGATGCGGTGACCTGCAACGGGGAAGAAATCCCCGAGACTTTCCTTGATGCAATGGTCACCGTGCTGGCGGCCAAGCATGACTTGCTGGGTAACGGCAAATATCGTAATAGTCGCAAGAACAGTGTCTATATCGTGAAGCCGAAGATGCATGGCCCTGAAGAGGTGGCGGCTGCCGTCGAGTTGTTCGAGAAAGTGGAGGAGGCGCTCGGGCTGGAGCGAAATACCTTGAAAATAGGGATTATGGACGAAGAGAGAAGAACAACGGTGAATCTCGGGGAATGTATCCGGGTTGCCAGAGAGCGCGTCATTTTCATCAATACCGGGTTTCTCGACAGAACCGGAGATGAAATCCACACCTCAATGGAAGCCGGGCCGGTTTTGCCGAAAAATGAAATGAAGACGGCCTCCTGGTTGCTGGCCTATGAAGATTGGAATGTCGATGTGGGACTTGGCAGCGGGTTGCCGGGGCATGGCCAGATTGGCAAGGGGATGTGGGCGGCGCCGGACAACATGGCGGCGATGATGGAACAAAAAATAGCCCATCCACGGGCGGGTGCCAATACGGCATGGGTTCCGTCCCCGATTGCCGCGACCTTGCATGCGATGCACTATCATCATGTCAATGTGGCAGGACGGCAGCAGGCATTGAGCGGATGCACACGGGCCGATGTCGATGATCTGCTGGCGATTCCGCTGCTCGGTGACCGAAAGCTCAATGACAGTGAGATCATCAAGGAACTGGAAAACAATGCACAGGGCATCCTCGGCTATGTGGTACGGTGGGTCGACCAGGGCGTCGGCTGCTCGAAAGTGCCCGATATTACCGATGTGTATCTGATGGAAGATCGTGCAACACTGAGGATTTCAAGCCAGCACATTGCAAACTGGCTGCATCACGGCGTGACCAATGCACAGCAGGTGAGAGCCGTGTTCAAGAAAATGGCGGGGGTGGTTGACAGGCAGAATTCGGGTGATCCGCATTATCAGGAAATGTCGGGTGATCTGGACAACAGCATTGCCTTTCAGGGTGCACTGGATCTGGTCTTCAGGGGGCGGGAGGCTGAAAACGGCTATACCGAACCCGTATTGCATGCCCGTCGCCGTCAGCGCAAGGCGCAGGCCTCCTTTTAGCCCGATCATGCGCTTCGTCGCTCCCTCATGTGCCGCACAATCGAGGCGGTCGATTTTGCCGATTCAGGGCGAGACAGGCGTCCCGTTCTCTTGACCCATGACGCCTGCGATTGCGCTTGTTCGAAAACGGAAATTACCGTTTTCCATTCATCAGTATGAACACGATGAGACGGCCCAATCCTACGGACTGGAGGCTGCGGAGAAACTGAGTCAGGACCCGGCCCGGGTCTTCAAGACGCTGGTTGTGCAACCGGATTCGGGTCCGCTCGCCGTCGCCGTTTTGCCGGTCCGTGAAAGACTCGATCTCAAGGCGTTCGCGAAAACCGTCCGCTGCAAGAAAGTGGCCATGGCGAGGCAAGCCGATGTTGAAAGGGCCACCGGTTATGTGCTCGGAGGTGTCAGTCCACTGGCGCAAAAACGTGCCCTGAAGACGGTGCTGGATCGATCGGCCACCGTCTTTTCGACCGTTTATATCAGCGCGGGCAGACGGGGACTTGAACTGGAATTGGCCCCGGGTGATCTGGTTTTGCTGACACGTGCCATATTGGCAGACATCTGTCAGAAACAGCAGACTTCTGTATAATTTCGACAGTCTTGCCACATCGCATCAGTGATGTGATATCGACCAGGTTCCTGTTCCGTGTCATTTCACGTTGAAAGCAGATGATAAAGTGCAGTTCAGTTTTTTGATGTGGTGCAGTCAATCGTCAGTGCCAGTCCGGTCATCAGGGTGAGGTGCCTGCCATGAGAAACAATCTCACCGCGGCGTTACTGGTGATGCTTGCCATGTTATTGATTTCCTCCAATGACGTGATCATGAAACTGGAAAGTGAACATCTCGGGATCGGGCAGTTGTTGTTTGTTCGTGGCCTGTTGGCCACGATTATTTTCTCCCTCCTGATCAAGCTGTCTGGCAGGCCCATCTGGCCCAGGGCGACACTCAGTCGGTGGAACGGTTACCGGGCACTGTGCGAATGCGGTGCCACCGTGTGCTTTATCACCGGACTGTCCTTGCTACCCATTGCCACTGCCTCGACCCTGGCCTGGACGGCACCGATTTTCCTCACGATAGCGGCTGCCCTGATTCTCAAGGAACGCATTACTCACACTCGATGGATCGCTGTCTTTGTCGGATTTGCCGGTGTTCTTCTGGTCGCCAACCCGTTTGGCGAGAGTGTCTCTTTGGCGATGATCCTGCCGTTGATCACCGCAGTATTCGTTTGTCTGCGTGATATCATCACCCGGCGTCTGGACCCGAACTTGCAGTCCATCTATGTGACGTTCACGACCTTGCTGGTGGTAACGGTAGCAGGGGGTCTCCTTTCCATTGCCGATTGGCGTCCGATCTCAGCGCAGCAGGTGATCTGGCTTGCAGTAAGCGCTGTTTTTCTGGGGCTCGGATTCCTGTCCCAAGTCTCCGCGGTACGGCTCGGAGAGTTGTCCTTCATCGCGCCTTTCTCGTTTTTTGGCATACTCTGTTCGGTTTTCTATGAGTATATGGTATGGCATCAGATGCCGACATTCACCATGTTCGCGGGGATGGGACTGATCATGGGTGCCGGCATTTACCTGTTATCCAGTTATCGTCCTCATCGGCGACCTTCTTACATCAGCCAAAGAGTGCCTTGATACAGTGTGTTGATTGGGTCATAGAGCATTCTATCGTACCGTGGTTTTTGTCATAATAGGGTCATTCTCACTCTCCCTGGTTTCGAATGACCCTGTCGATCAAGTACGGAAAATGTCTTTGTGGTGAGACGACTTTTGAGTACACCGGTCCAGAAAACTGGTGCGGACACTGTCACTGTGAAAGTTGTCGCCGAAACACGTCATCCCCATTCACCACCTTTATCGGTGTGCCGAGGGAGGTTTGTCGTTTCACGGGAAAGACACCCGCCACCTATCACTCATCGCCGGGAGTAAGCCGCCTGTTTTGTTCACATTGCGGTTCTCCGATTGCGTATGACAGTGATCGATATCCCTCGGAAATCCACTTTTATGTTGCCTGTATGGAAAACCCGGATCCCTATGTTCCGCAATTGCACGTGCATTGCAATGAGCAGCTGCCATGGATAAAGATTGCGGATGATCTGCCAAGGTATCCGGGTGTTCCGAACAAGAACGGTTAATGTCTAATCAGCGATTCCCCCGGCTAGGGCCGGATGCCATTTTGCATATTTCTCTGCGACTGAATAGCGTGTATTAGCCGGACTGCTTGAGGGCAGTGCGAGACAGCAGACCCCGGTGACAAGGGCGGAAGGTAAGGTGGGAAGTACATGGCGGTTGAACGAGGATTCGGCTTTTTTGCCATTGAAAAGGACTACCTTGATATGGCTGTAATCCCGTAAAAACCCGGCGAGATCATTGGCTTCTTCACTTGCGGTCTTGATGGCGCTGTCGAGACTTCCCTTTCGTTCACAGTGCTTCAGCACGTCCCACAGTGCAATCTGGTGTTGTCTGAGAAAGGCGATGCGCCGGGCATAGTCGATGTCGGCATCAAAGCCAATGAAGGCCCCCATGATTGGCCAGAATGCATTGCGCGGATGCGCATAATACTGTTGCTGGCGCAATGATTCGGCACCGGGCATTGAGCCCAGAATCAGCATGCGAGGGCATGACGGCACGACCGGCGGCAGGCCGGACAATTTCATGTTCTCGGGCACGCCAATCCGAAGGGCATTTCCGGTGCAATCATCGAAGACCGCTTCGGGATGCTCGTGTAGCGGGCATCGACGGGGCAAAGTGGGGTCATGGCGCACGCATTCAACGTGTCAGTGGGGGCCGGCCGATTCGGGCTGAAGCAGCGCGGTTCCAAGTTTTGCGGCACCAAAACGCACCACATCCTCGACCGGCAGGCCACATTGCTGTTCCAGTGCCGCTATCGTTTCCCTGGCCTCTTGTTCATCAAGCAGGGAGGTATTCAGGGCGATCCCGACCGTGGTTGCTTTTGTCAGGGCACCGCAGGCGGTGGCCAGCGCCTCATTTAACGCGATGAACTCTCGCAATGGCGGTATTTTTATGTTCCCGGGTTTGCGCAAATGGGTCATGTTGGCGCAATGACACATGATCAGATGTGTGGCACAACTTCCGCGCATCAGCGCCAGTGTGGCACTGCTGCCCGGATGAAGGAGGGACCCCTGGCCTTCGATGAATACCATGTCATGCCCGGCTGCGTCCATGACCATCGATTCGACGGCGCCACAGGCGTGATCGACCTTGAAGGCATCAAGCGGAATGCCCTGACCCGTGATGGTCATGCCAATCTGACCGGTCGCCAGGAACTGGCTCCTGATTCCCTGCGCCCTTGTCCACCGAAAGACCTCCAGACCGGCGGTCATTTTCCCAATCGCCATGTCGGTACCGACCAGAAGAACGCGCTTGTTTGTCAGGCTCGCCGCCAGGCCACTGGCGATGGGTGGGGTGAAAAGAGGCTGCCTGATGTCCCAAATCCACTGGTTGTCTGCCAGGGGATGGAATAGGGGATTCAATCGGTCGTGCAGGCCGTTGACGACAGACATGCCGTTTTCAATCGCGGTTGCCAGCGGCGTCAACCAGTCTTTCGGGATCTGTCCACCCGAGGGGGCGGTCCCCAGCACCAGGACTTCGGCACCCAGGGACAGTGCTTCTTCAATGGTACCGACCACGGGGTAGGTGAAGGGTAAGTGACAGGCCTGGTCGACCGTTTTTCCGGTGTGGTGTGAATCAATCACACAGGCAATCGGATTATCGATATAGCGCATTACTCCATTGCCCATCTTTCCGTAATCACTGCCCAGGTTCTGTTCCATGTAGATGGCCAGGGTTTGACTCTTACTCAGCATCACTTCCCTCCACTATGACCGCACCGTGCCCCGGCTGCTCGTTGGGAACAATCATGCCATCAATCAGTTCTGCCCCCTTGCACGGGTCCGGTGCCAGATTCAGATGTGAATCAAGATCGACCTGATCCAGCAGTCCGGTGATGGATGCGGCGGCAGAAATCGATAGCGATGATTCCCCCATGCACCCGATCATGGTCGCGAGGTTGCAGACGCGTGCAACGGTGATGATTCTGAGTGCCTCTGTGATTCCCCCGCATTTCATGAGTTTGAGGTTCACGCCGTCGACCGTGTCGGCCCATTTCCTGATGTCACCGGCAAATCGGCATGACTCATCGACATAAATGGGCAATGGCCGATTTTTATACAGAAAGGGCAGTTCGGACTCCTGGCCTTCCTTCAAGGGTTGTTCGACGTAATCAGCCCGTCTTTGTGCCAGCCACTTGAGCATATAGATCGCCTGGTCCGTATTCCAGCCTCCGTTTGCATCAACCCGCAGGTTGACATGATAGCGGCGGGTGCTTTCGACCACCTGACGGTACATTGCCTGATCGGCTTCGATGCCTTCCGGTGAGCCCAACTTGATCTTGAGCGACCGGATACCGGTGCCATCAAGGAGTAATGGGATCCGTTCCCTGACCACTTCCGGAGGATTGATTCCGATGGTGACGGAGGTCGGGGTCGTCGGTTTGCTCAAGCCGAGTAATCGGTAAAGGGGCAGATTCGCCTTCTTTCCCAGCCAGTCCCACAAGGCGATATCCAGTGCAGCCTGCGCACAGGGGGCTAATCCCTGTTCCCGCCCCCGGTCATAGACCTGGTAAATCGACAGGCCGGCGATCGGTTGATCGAAAAAGCGCGTCAATGCGCGCTGGGCCAGTTGCGCCGATTCCGCGCCCTCTGTTTTGCCCGGAGAAAGTTCGCCCCACCCGGTGATGCCGTCTCGGGTCACCGAAACAAAAAGATTATCCGTGCCCGTACTCACTCCCCTGCTGATCGCGAGGGGGAAGCGCTTGTTCAGCTTGAGGATCTTGAAATCGATTTGCATCAGCGGGTTATCAGCAGGTCGCTTGCGCCTGCACCGATGTGACAGCAACCAGTTTGACAATGTCGTCAACACTGCAGCCCCGTGATAAATCATTAACCGGACGCGCCAGCCCCTGGAGCACCGGACCCACGGCTTCAACCCCACCGAGGCGTTGGGCGATCTTGTAGCCGATATTTGCCGATTGCAGGTCGGGAAAAATAAAGACATTGGCCGGCGCACGGACTGTCATGGACGGTGCCTTTCTTTTCAGCAGTTCAGGGAGTATGGCCGCATCAAACTGGACTTCAGGCATCAATTCGATATCGGGCCTGCGCCGCGACACGATATGCCCCGCTTCTTTGACTTTCTCGACCTTGGGGTGCTGCGCACTGCCTGCGGTGGAGAAGGACAACAACGCGACTTTCGGTGACAGTCCCGCCAGGCTCCGGGCACTGTCGGCCGAGTTGATCGCGATAGTCGCCAGTTGTGCGGCATCGGGTTCGATCACCAGCGCACAATCGGCAAAAATCGCGGTACCCTGCAGTCTCTGGTGGGGGAGCGTATGTTGCATCAGGAAGAAGCTGGATACCAGGTCATTCTCCGGTTCCATGCCGATAATCTGCAATGCGATTCGAACCACGTCGGACGTCGTGTTGATGGCGCCTGCAACACAACCGTCCGCATCCCCCGATTTGACAACACAGGCTGAAAATGTCAGTGGCGAGCCGATCTGGCGGCAAGCGGTCTCTCTGGTCATGCCCTTGTGTTTCCGTGCGTCCAGCAAAATGTCGGTGTATCGCTCCAGCTTGTCATCCGCCAGCGGATCAACCACGAGGACCGAGGCCAAGTCGATATGATGGGACAGCGCCTGCTTTTCTATTTGCGGCCGGGAACCCACCAGTATCGGTTCGGCCAACTGTTTTCGGGACAGGATCGAAGCGGCCTCGAGAATCCGGGGATCTTCCGATTCAGGTAAGAGGATTCTTTTCTTGTGGCGCGTTGCCTGAGCCAGAATGTGTTCCACAGAATTCATCAAGTCGGTTGTCTCATGCAGACCCTGTCGAGCACTCGCCGGTCACCGTCCCTGGGCACCGGATTGAGGGGATGGGCCGAAGTAGTGCTTGTCTCTGCTGTCGGATGTCATGGACGTTTTCCTGAAGATGACGGGACACTGCTGCAAGATGATGATCCAGAGACTGTGAATTATACCCAATTGGGCGAAAAGGGTGACGCTGTCGTCTTGAAAAGGCGGGGGAATGCCGGTGATGGTAGGGCGGCCATGTCCTGTGAACCGCATCTCCTGTCAGCCCAGCCAGCCGGTTTGCCGTCCATGCCCAATGCAAAAAGCCGCATTTGGGACCAAATGCGGCTTTTAAAAGGGAGGAAAGCGGATCGGAAAATCAGACGTAATCCTTGTATTTCGGGAGGTGCCGAACGGGCTTGGACAAGGCATCTCTTCGGAAGGGATCACCGAGTTCCCGGGTACACATGATTTCGAGAACGGTGGTCTTTCCGTCATTCATCTGCATGTCGACTGCC
Source organism: Candidatus Poriferihabitaceae bacterium (assembly GCA_965214625.1). Taxonomy (GTDB): domain Bacteria; phylum Pseudomonadota; class Gammaproteobacteria; order Arenicellales; family Poriferihabitantaceae. The sequence goes on from OZ243962.1 coordinate 2,057,394, forward strand.
TTTCGAAGCGCCGGTCCGACTTCATCGATCCTGTCCACAGTGATCCCCTCGGCCCCCATGGACTTGCCAATCTCTGCAAAGCTGGGATTATCGAGTTCACCTGCGACGAATCGACGACCATAAAAATCAACCTGATTTTTCTTTTCGGCCCCCCACTGGCGATTGTGAAAGACAACACCCGTGACCGGGATGTTATGTCTGACGCTGGTCATGATTTCAGTCATGCTCATTGTCCAGGCCCCGTCTCCTGAGTAGGCAATGGCCGGCCGATGGGGTGCGGCGCATTTGGCGCCGATCATGGTCGGCAATGCATAACCGCAGTTACCGAAGCTCATCGGTGCAAGAAAGCTGCGTGGGGTTTCGAAGCGCAGATAACTGTTTGCAATGGCATTGATATTGCCGATATCGGTCGATACCATGACCTCGTCGGGCATCGCTTTTTCCAGTTCACGCAGCACCTGTCGTGGATGGAGCCAACGGCCTTCCTCGTCGCCCTGTTCCTTGATCATGTCGAGACTGTAATCATCCTTTTCGTGAATCCATTCGTCGAGTTCATTTTCCCATGCGGCCTTTTCCTCGGCAATGACCCTGGCCCGTTCGTCAAGATTGGCTTCGCAACGGAGTGTTTTCCCTTCCAGGCGAGCCAGGATGGCACGCGCTGCCGCGCCCGCATCACCACAGATACCGACGGAAATCTTTTTCACCAGCCCCAGCATTTTATGATCCGCATCGATTTGAATGATTTTGGCTGATTTTGGCCAGTAATCGAGACCATATTGGGGGAGTGTGCCGAAAGGACCGAGCCGAGAGCCCAGCGCAACAATCACATCGGCCTTGCTCATCAGGCTCATCGCCGCCTTGGAACCCTGATAGCCCAACGGGCCGGTCCAAAGCCGATGGCTGGCAGGGAACGAATCATTGTGCAGATAGCCGTTGGCGACCGGGGCACCGAGCCGTTCGGCCAGTGCGATGCAATCGGTGACCGCATCGGCCATCACGACACCGCCTCCGGACAGGATGACCGGGAATTGTGCCTGGGCCAGCAAAGCGGCGGCTTCATCCAGTGTTTTGTCTCCACCGGCCCCCCGGTCCAGTCTCATCGGCTGGGGGATCTCGGCATCGATATCACCGTAAAAATAATCCCGGGGGATATTGAGCTGGGTCGGGCCGATTTCCGACATGGCGCGATCAAAGCAGCGACCCGTGAATTCCGCCATCCGTTTCGGATTGTTGACATGGCCCTGATATTTGACGAACTCCTGGAACATCGGCAACTGGTTGGCCTCCTGGAACCCGCCCAGTCCCATCCCCATCGTCCCGGTTTCCGGGGTCACGATCACCACGGGAGAGTGTGCCCAATAGGCGGCAGCGATCGCAGTGACACAGTTGGAGATGCCCGGTCCGTTTTGACCGATACAGACGCCGTGACGCCCGCTCACCCGGGCATACCCGTCGGCCATATGGGCCGCCCCCTGCTCATGGACGACCGGAATCAGGCGAATTCCGGCTGGCGCGAAAATGTCCATGGCGTCCATAAAGGCCGATCCCATGATGCCAAAAATTTCGGTCACATTATTTGCGACGAGCGTTTCGACAAAGGCTTCACTCGGCGTCATTCTGGTCATATTGGTTCCTCTAAAACTATAAGATGGTTAACTTGAACCCTGATCACACAAAATCAAGGACAGTGTGGATACCGCTCAAGTGGTGGAGTATACAACACCTGTACAGAACGGCTGCTTTTAACAATTCAGGGCAACGACCGGGTCGAAATACTCATACCCAAGGTCATCGGCGACTTCCCGGCAGGTGATTTTACCGGCATGTACATTCAATCCATTTCGCAAGTGCGGGTCGTCCAGCAGCGCTTGTTTCGGTCCCTTGTCGGCCAGTTGAATGGCGAAGGGCAGGGTGACATTGTTCAAGGCATGCGTCGATGTCCGCGGGACGCCTCCCGGCATGTTTGCAACACAGTAGTGCACGACACCATCCACCAGATAAGTCGGATCGGCATGGGTTGTTGCCTTTGAGGTTTCACAGCACCCGCCTTGATCGATGGCGACATCGACGACAACGGCTCCGGGTCGCATTTGCCGGACCATGTCAGCCGTAATCAATTTGGGCGCTTCGGCCCCGGGAACCAGGACGCCTCCAATCACCAGGTCTGCCTCCAGGATATGTCTTTCCAGTGCATCCGCGGTTGAAAACACCGAATTGGTGGTTCGCCCAAACTGTGCCCAGTGTTTTTCCAGTGCATTGGCATTATTGTCAAGCACCCACACATCGGCGCCCATCCCGACGGCGACATGCGCCGCATGGGTACCGACCATGCCGGCACCGAGAATCACTACCTTGGCCGGGTCGACGCCCGGAACCCCCCCGAGCAGCATACCCAGCCCACCGTGGGGCTGCTCCAGGCAATAGGCGCCTGCCTGGATCGACATGCGTCCGGCGACCTTGGACATCGGCGCCAGCAACGGGAGCCCGCCGAGTGGCGAGGTGACCGTCTCGTAGGCGATGCAGGTTGCCCCGCTTTCAACGAGATCCCTGGTCTGTTCGGGATCGGGGGCAAGATGCAAGAAAGTGTACAGCAGTTGTCCTTCGCGAAGCAGGGCTCTTTCGGTACGTTGGGGCTCCTTCACCTTGACGATCATGTCGGCGGTGGCAAAAATTTCCTCGGCGGTATCCACGACGATGGCCCCGGCCGCCGCATATTCGGCATCGGAGGCCCCGATACCGGCGCCGGCATTCGTTTCGACCAGAACGCCATGGCCCTGTTTGGCGATTTCACGGACGCTGGCAGGCGAAAGGCCGACCCGATACTCATGATTCTTTATTTCTTTTGGTACACCGACTCGCATTGATCTTCTCCACTTCGTGATCTGGATTGCAGAAAGTACGGACAACGAGCTATCCCGTTCGGAACAGTCCGTGGAACGAAAAATATTGACTCACCGTGATGAACACTAGTACCAGAGCCCCCTGTTAGGCAGAGCCAGTTTATCAGGGCCGGAAAAAGCCGCGCCGCTTTCATCTGATTTCGGCCTTGTAACTGAAGCGGTCAGCCCGGCCACGGGTGACCCTGAATTCGATGATCCGGTTGTTGCTTGCATAGGTCGTTCGAAGCAATATGACCAGCGGATCGCCGGGATTGATCTGCAGTGCCTCGGCTGTTGCCTTGTCTGCAATGTCCGCGGTCAGTGTTTCTTCAGCGCGGACGACATGGACACCGAATTTTTCCTCAATCATCGCATAAAGCAGATCGGGTATGTGCAGGTCATCGTCCTGGAGACCCTCAACGACATCTCGGACCCACCAGCACTTTTCGAGCAGGACCGGTTGTTGCGTGTCGACGTAGCCGATGCGTTCAATATAAACCAGCGGCGTACCTGTTTTGACCTTCAGATGCTGACAGATATCGGCCGGGCCGTCTACCAATGCCCTGTACGGTGTTTCCTTGTATATCCGGGTGAATGCTCCCGAGGCCGTGCCATAGCTGAAAAAACGAAACAGACTGTTGTTGAAGTCAATCCGGGAGACATAGGTTCCCTTGCCCTGATGTCTAAACAGCCGTTTTTCCTTTTCGAGAAGATCAATGGCTTTGCGAACCGTTCCAACACTCACCTTGAGTTTTTCGGAGAGCTGCGCTTCCGACGGGATGAGATCTCCCGGGACCAGGACGGCATCATCAATCTGTGCCTGAATGTAGTCCTTGACTACTTGGTAAAGTGGTTTGTGTCGGGTCATGGGAAGCGGGTTGGCCACGATCGGATTCCAGACTTGTCTTGATTTGAATCCGATGATGCGGCCGCTGTTGCCGTGTTTTGAGTCTCAGTGTCCGGATTTTATAATAAAGTGCATCCCGCTGCCGATATCAGGTACCTGACACTGGGGTTCGTTGTCCAGCGGGTATCGGTTGTACTGCGTGCCGTCGTTCAGAGGGCTGATCGCTGTCATGAATCGTGAATCCATGTCGAGCCGCAAAACATCGCAGTTATCGCGTTCTCCTTGTGCCTGTCGGCAGTGAAACGAGCAGAACGGCATCGGGTTGGCGTGCGGGCACCACGAAACAGGTCGGATCATGGACAGTTCTGCTCATAGGCATCCATCATATCGCATCTCGTCGAGTGAAGTGCGGCTCATCGGTGCGGTCTCTCCGGGGGGATCTTGTGGCTCTCATCCGGTTTTTCGGAATCCCCGGTGTTGACATTTTTCCAACCGTTTGCACCGGGGCGACTGTGTCGATTGATCGCTATTGACTTGCTAACGGGGAAATTTGTAAGATCATCTTGCTCGAGTTGGCAGACGATGGACTTCACTCAGGGGTGTTCGATGCAGTCTTGTCTTGTGATACGGAGAGGAACATGCCGAAAGGTGCACACCATGGCCCTGACTGAAAGGAACTGAAAATTGGTTAACCGGAAGCCCGGCTTGCAACTGTTTTTTTCGATTCCGATCTGTCACGATTCACTGTCCGCCCTGGACTCCCTTCAGGTTGGGTGGCAGGGTGGGCATGATGGTGGCTCAACCTTATTGACTATCTGATGTGATGGATGCATTTGATCTTTGGAAGTTACGTAATGCATTCGGTACTTTCATGACAGGGGTGACGGTCGTGACGACCCGTGAACCGACGGGTATCCCCCGTGGTTTTACCGCGAACTCCTTTACATCCGTATCCCTCGACCCCCCCCTGTTGCTGATTTGTATTGACAAGGCGTCTGAAAGTATTGGCGTGTTTACGCAGTCGGACGGGTTTGCGGTCAATATTCTCGCCGCCGACCAGATCCATGTTTCCGGCCTCTTTGCCTCGAAGCGGATCGATAAATATGACCGGGTCAACTGGTATGACAGCCAGGGTGGATTCCCACTCCTTGAGGGTGTCTGCGCCTGGTTCGACTGTCAGCGCAAGCAGGTGATCAATGCCGGCGATCACGTCATTTTGCTGGGGGCGATCAAGGATTTTGGTTATAACGAGCGTAATGGTCTGGGCTATGTGCGAGGGGGATATATGAATCTTGGACTGGAACAGTCGGCGGTGGAAGCCGCGGAGAGCAGTTCAGATGTGGTCGTCGGTGCGATCGTGGAGTACGAAGGGAAGATTTTATTGCTGGAAGAAGCGATAACCGGCACGGCATACCTCCCCGCCAGCGGACTGTATGAGGCGCCCGGTTCGATCAGGAAATTGCAAAATCAGCTGAATGATCTGGGTATCGGTATTTCAATTACCTCGTTATATGCCGTCTTTGAAAACGAACAAACGCACCAGCAATCGATATATTACCGGGCAAAAGCCGAATCAGACAGGATCGAGGGGGTGTTTTATCCACTGGAGGCCATACCCTGGGAACGGCTTGGTTCAGAACCGATCAGAACCATGCTGAAACGGTATCATGCGGAATCCAGGACGCAACGTTTCGGTATTTATTTCGGCAGTGACCGCGATGGCGATGTGACGGCATTGCTGGAATAATGGGCAACCAGATATCTCCCCTTGCGCCCGGGCAGACCCGAACCATGCCCGCTGTTCTGAAAAGAGTGTCGGCATTGGCCGGGCGGACTGCTGGACTGTATGGTGCCGCTTGGTGCGGACAGCATGAAAGGGAGCGGCTGAATGGATAGGCAGTGCCATGAGGGGACCTGTTTCCGGTTGATCGGCGACACCGACAACAGACCCTTGCTGGTGTTGATCCACGGTGTCGGGCTCAATCAGGACATGTGGTTGCCCTGGATCGACAGCCTGCGCCAGGATTGCTGTATCCTGACGTATGATTTTTGGGGGCATGGCGAGAGTGACAATCCCCCGGGTGACCGGAAAATTGCCGATTTTGTTTCCCAGTTGGAAACATTGATACGGCATCTCGGCGTGAGGCGTTTTGCCCTTGCCGGCTATTCGATGGGGGCATTGATCAGTCAGGCATTCGCCTCCCGTCACGAAACGGTGTTAAGCCATTTGATCCTGCTGCACAGCGTCTACCAGCGGACTGAAGCACAATGCGCCGGGGTCAGGGAACGCTATCGCATGACGCGGGAGCAAGGTCCGATGGCCACCGTCGAATTGGCTATTGAAAGATGGTTTTCCGCTTCATATCGACAGCACAATCCCGATAAAATGGAGCAGATAAGAACGATTTTCCGAGGTCATGCCGATGACGGTTATCTCAAGGCCTATCGATTATTTGCATTTGCAGAGAACGAGATGCAACACTATCCGGTCCATCATGTATCGTGTCCGGCGCTGGTGATGACCGGATCGGACGATGCAGGCTCACTGCCTCGAATGTCCATGGCTTTGGGTCGGGATCTGCCTGCAGCCCAGGTCATCATCAATCAAGGGCATCGCCATGGCGCCCCGTATGAGTTTGCATCGACGATGGCACAGCAACTCAAGGCATTCTTAAATACCCATTAAACCGAGGACATAATGAAAAAGTACCAGCAGTATATCAATGGCGAGTGGTGTGATGCATCAGGCGGCGAGGTCATCACGACGATCAACCCCTCCAATGAGCAGGCATGGGCCGAAGTGCCCTGTGCCTCCGAGGAGGATGTGAACTGCGCGGTGGCCGCTGCAAAGCGGGCGCTTTATCATGGTCCCTGGGCGGCGATGACGGCCACCCAACGTGGCAGGCTGTTAAGAAAATTGGGGGATCTGGTCGGTGAGCACGCCCACCATCTGGGGAGCATCGAGACCACGGACAGCGGCAAGCTTGCCAAGGAAACCCGTGCACAGACCGGTTATGTTTCCGACTATTATTATTATTTTGCAGGGCTCGCGGACAAGGTTGAAGGCGCGACGCTGCCGATTGACAAGCCGGATATGCATGTCTTTACGACACGTGAACCGATCGGCGTGGTGGCTGCAGTGGTTCCCTGGAATGCCCAGATGTTCCTGACGGCCACGAAATTGGGACCGGCGTTGGCCGCAGGCAATACCGTGGTTCTGAAAGCATCGGAAGATGCGCCGGCACCGATGTTCGAATTTGCCTCGCTGGTCCATGATGCCGGTTTCCCGCCCGGCGTCATCAATGTGATCACCGGATATGGCGAGCCGTGCGGGCGGGCGCTGACATCGCATCGTGATGTGGCTCGGGTGGCCTTTACCGGCGGCCCTGAAACGGCCTCCCGGGTCATTGCCAATACCCGTCACAACTATGCGCATGTTTCGCTTGAGCTGGGGGGCAAGTCGCCCATTGTCGTTTTTGACGATGCCGATATCGAGGGGGCGGTGAACGGGATCATTGCGGGCAATTTCGGGGCATCGGGACAAAGCTGTGTCGCCGGGTCACGGGTCCTTATCCAAGCGGGCATACACGATCGGATCATGGATTGTCTGGTTGAACGGGCCGGGCAGATCCGCATTGGCGACCCGCTTGACGATGAGACCCAAATGGGGCCATTGGCGACGCCCAACCAGATCAAGCGGGTCGTTTCCGCGGTCGCGAAATCGCAGGAACAGGGGGCCGAAGTCCACCATGGGGGACGGCGTCCGATGCAGTTTGAAAAGGGGTATTACTACGAGCCGACCATCCTGAGTTGCCCGCATCAGGCGATCGAGACGGTCGAAAACGAGATGTTTGGGCCGATTCTCAGCGCGTTGAAGTTTGAAGATGAAGACGAAGCGATCGCGATTGCCAACAACACCCGCTTTGGACTCGGGGCCGGCCTGTTTACCGAGAATCTGGCCCGGGCACACAGAGTGAGTTCGAAAATACGGGCAGGGATTGTCTGGGTCAACACCTATCGGGCGATTTCCCCGATTGCGCCATTTGGCGGTTTTGGGCACAGCGGGTATGGCCGGGAAGCCGGAATGGAGGCGCTGCTTGACTATACCCGGACAAAAACCACCTGGATCAATATCTCGAGTGAGCCGATGGCCAATCCGTTCATCATGCGATAGCTCGTCCGTTTCAGGTGCCCGGTTACCGCCCGGGTCATGATGCGCAGGCGGACTATGTCACGCGCATCCCCGGTTGTGCACCCTCGTCGGGGTTCAACAGAAAAATTTCCTTGTCGCCGGGGCCTGCGGCCAGAACCATCCCTTCGGAGAGGCCGAAACGCATCTTTCGCGGGGCCAGGTTTGCGACCATGACCGTATTGCGGCCTTCGAGTTGTTCGGGCCGGTAGGCGGATTTGATGCCGGCAAACACATTCCTTGTCTCGCCACCCAGATCCAGGGTGAGTTGGAGCAGCTTGTCGGCTCCTTCAACCGTCTGTGCCTTGAGGATTGTTGCCACCCGCAAGTCGAGTTTGGCGAAATCATCGAAGCTGATCTCGCTGGAAATCGGGTCGTCGGTCAAGGGCCCCGTCGCCGGAGGCCGGTCCTGTTGCTGCCGGGTCTCCTTGATCATCGCTTCGATTTGGGCGGTATCGATGCGTGTCAGCAGCGGTTTGAACCGTTCGATCGAATGATCAACCAGTGGTGATGGATGATCGCCCCATTGCAAGGGTGGTATGTTCAAAAACTGTTCCGTTTTTTCCGCGGTGACCGGCAGGACGGGCTTGAGATAGAGCATGAGCAGGCGGAACAGATTGAGACCCTGTGTGCAGATGGCCTGAACGTCATTGACGTGTGCCGGCTGTTTGATCAGAACCCACGGCTGGGCGGTGTCGATATATTGGTTCGCCCGGTCCGCCAGGGCCATGACACGACGAATGGCCTTGGCGTATCGCCTGTTTTCGTAATCCTCGGCAATGCGGGTCCCCTGGGCGGCAAATTCATCGAACATCATCGGGTCCGGCAGGGCCGGTGACAACTTGCCATCAAAGCGTTTGGTGATAAACCCCGCACAACGACTGGCGATATTGACCAGTTTTCCGACCAGGTCGGCATTGACCCGTGATTTGAAATCATCCAGATTCAAATCAATATCGTCAATCGAATGATCGAGTTTCCCGGCGAAATAATAGCGCAGGTATTCCGGATTGAGGTGATTCATGTAGGTACTGGCCATGATGAATGTCCCCCGCGATTTCGACATTTTCTGACCGTTGACGGTCAAAAAGCCGTGTGCCCAAACGGCTGTCGGTGTTCTGAAATCGGCCCCGTGGAGCTGTGCCGGCCAAAACAGGGTATGGAATCGGGCGATATCCTTGCCGATAAAGTGATAGAGCTCACAGGAACTGTCGGGACGAAAATATTCCTCAAAATCGATGTTTTTTCGATTGCAGAGATTCTGGAAACTGGCGAGATAGCCGATCGGAGCATCCATCCAGACATAAAAATACTTGTCCGGCTCACCCGGAATTTCGAATCCCCAATAGGGTGCATTTCTGGAAATGTCCCACTCGAACAGCTCTTCGCCAATCAGTTCTCTTTGCTTGTTGGCGATTTCAGTCTGGGTATGTCCTTGGTCAAACCACTCGGAGAGAAAAGAGCGGAAATCGCCCAGCTTGAAGAACAGCTGTTCGGACTCCCGCTGCACTGGGGTGGCACCGGACACCACGGATACCGGATTGATCAGGTCGGTCGGCGTATAGGTGGTTCCACAGGCCTCGCAGTTGTCTCCGTATTGCTCTTCAGCATGGCATTTCGGACACGTTCCCTTGACGAACCGGTCCGGCAGAAACATGGCTTTTTCCGGATCATACAGTTGCTGGATCGTCCGACGGTTGATGTGCCCTTTTTGATTGAGACGATTATAAATGAGTTCGGCAAAATAGCGGTTTTCAGGTGAATGTGTTGTGTAATAGTTATCGAACGAAATCAGGAAGTCGGCGAAATCCCGTCTATGCTCTTCACCTATGCGATCGATCAACTGCTGCGGGGTAATCCCTTCGGCCTGCGCTTTGAGCATGATCGGGGTTCCGTGTGCATCATCCGCGCAAACCTGATAACACTCGTGCCCCCTCATGCGCTGGAAGCGTGCCCAGATATCGGTCTGGATATGTTCTACCAGATGCCCCAGATGGATAGCGCCATTGGCATAGGGCAGCGCACTGGTGACCAGAATTTTTCGTCGAGATGAATCCATGGAGCAGTTAATATTGTGTGATGGGATGCGTTACTAGTGGCAGTTGTGATTATAACCTTGATCGAATGTAATCTCTAAACCGTTAAGACGGTAGGGGTTCATTTGGAAATTTCAGATCATTTTCTATGGACCTTAGGGCGAATGGACGCCGGTTTGTGCTTCCCCAACTATACGCACAGTATCGCTGTATGGGGTGTAGCATCTAATCATGGACTCCTGAGTCGAACAAGTTTAGTTTTTTGTATCTTCAGAAGAGTTGCTTGGGCTTATCGTGGATTATGGGTTAACCGGCTACCGTCTTTCCGGCCTGGTAGAGCCATCCGGGCATTGAACGTTCTAGTTTCCACAGTATTTTCATGGGTCGTTGTGACGTATGACTTTGATAATGAGCGTGGCCGAGGCAGTGGTACGGAAGAGTTTCGCCTCTATCATCTTTTCTGCGCACACGCACAAACAGGATGACGTTTGTACCCTGATTCGGCTGCTCTACATAGCGGCGCCCGGTTGGTGTATCGGGTGACGTAGTATTTTGCGATTCCCAGTGAAACAGTGTCGGTGAGATCGGGTAATTGATGTAGCGTGTGGTGGGTGAGTAGTCCCTGTCCGATTTATCAAGTGTGATGAACAGGAGATTCGTCTGTGTTGTCTCGTCCCACAGAACTCCTTCCCGTGTTAAGAGCAGTGCACCATGTGTGTCAGTGTGTCGGTATGCTGCAACGATTTCTCCAAGAGAATAGGTGGCGTGGCTTGACAGGGGAACTTGACCATCGGGGTCGAGCCGTTGAGAGACCGTACGAATGCGATCGTCGAGAACCTCCAAGAGGTCAACTATTTCTCGACGAAACTCTACAGATTTATGGATCCTTTCCAATATCTGATCGGGCTCTTTGATTGACTGACCACGCGTCCCCAGAATAGAAAACAGCATAAGTTTCAGGCGGTTGGTACGCTCATCATCTGAAGCATTCATATTCCAACGATTCGTATCCAGAATGTTTCGCCATGTAACAAGTCTTTCTTGGTCATCCACATGAACTAGCCGGCCGATGGCCCGCTGAATAGAAACAATATCGGGATTGACGCTCTGACCGAAGCCTGCCCGTTGGCGGAGTTCGGTAAAGTTATGCCCAGATCGAGGTCTAGCGTAGATATCTTCGAGTTCAGCGCCTGTCTCACGCATGAAATCACGAAGTTGTGTGTGAGGACCGAGGGCACGCAAGTCCTCAACGAGACGTGTGCGGGTGTTGCGTACCGCTGATTTCAGGTTGTCTAGCACCGTTTTCTTGGCAATCAGGTCGAGCTTGAGTGCACAACCTGGTGGGAGCAGTGGGAAGTCTGCTTCGACAGCACTTTGAATCTGATGACGTGTCCCTCCTAGCAGAGCTCGATAACGGACATCGTAGCGATACTCGCGTCGGGCCTGACCTACAAAATCCAGAACGGTGAGAACCCGCTTCCCGTCAGCCCACCGCAACCCTCTTCCCAACTGCTGGAGAAACACCGTTGCACTTTCAGTTGGTCGAAGCATGAGTATGGTATCGACCTTAGGCAGGTCTACACCTTCGTTGAATAGATCGACAGTGAAGATGACACACGGCTCTCCTCGCTGTAATCTCGCAAGCGTCTCACGACGAATATCCCGCCGGGTGCTAGCATCGAGTGCAACAGCCGAATAACCGAAACTGCGAAACTCCTTTGCCATGAAGTGGGCATGGTTAACACCCGCACAGAATCCTAGAGCCCGCATCTGATTCGGGGCAGTCACGAATTTCTTGATGGCATGATTGATTCGGATAGCGCGAGTATGGTCGCCTGTGAATACGTTGTCGAGTGCACTCGGGACATATCGTCCGCGCTCAAAACGTACAGTCGAGAGGTCTGTCGCGTCGTTCACCCCGAAATAGTGAAATGGACAGAGCAGCCCCTGATCGAGAGCATCCCAAAGCCGTAATTCCGAGGCGATGCGGCCGTCAAACCAATTCAGTACAGACTGGCCATCATGACGCTCTGGTGTTGCCGTGAGCCCAAGCAGAATTTTTGGTTTCAAACGTGACAGAAGACGTTTGTAGCTTGTTGCTGCTGCATGGTGGAACTCATCGACAATCACAACATCAAAACCGTCGGGGTCTAAATTGTCGATACAGTTAGCAAGAGACTGAACCGAAGCAAAGACGTAATGACCAGAGTGTGGGCGTTGACCACCAACCAATAGTTCCCCGAATCCGGGATCACCTAGAACGTGTTGGAAAACAGTTTGGCTTTGAATAAGAATCTCTTCGCGATGAGCGACGAAGAGCAAAGAATGTCTGTCATCTTGGTTACGCAGACGCTTAAAATCGAATGCCGCTATCCAAGTCTTCCCGGTTCCGGTGGCTGCGACCACGAGATTGCGGTGATGTCCACGTAGACGCTCCGCTTCGAGGGCCTCAAGCACAACAGACTGGTGAGGTTTCGGTGAAACATCGATCTGCAGGATTGGTGCGATAATGTTGTCTGGTCGCTGTCTCGAGAGCGCGGAGTCGAGTCGTTTGGCATCACGATTGGGTTCATAGTCCTCGAACTCAGGTTCCTGCCAGTACTGTTCGAAGGTTGCATCGAAGCGCTCGATAACCTCGGGATTCTCGACCGCGCTCACACGAACGTTCCATTCAAGGCCTTCAATCTGTGCTGTGTGAGTGAGATTCGATGAACCAATATAGGCGGTGTGCAGACCGCTATGTCGATGAAACAGCCACGCCTTAGCGTGGAGACGTGTGCGTGTGATATCGTATGAAACTTTCACATGTGCGCCGAGGTTGACGAGGTCATCCAGTGCTCGACGTTCGGTAGATCCGGTATAGACGCTTGCGATCACCCGTACCTGCGTACCGTGCTGCACTCGCTCTTCGAGCTCCGAGCGGAACAGACGCAATCCTGAGTGACGCACAAATGCGCACAGGAGGTTGATCCGATCGGCGCTTGCGATCTCCCGTACTATCTCACTTGCGATCTGAACATCACGTCGTCCATTAACGAGCAGCCCAGTCCGACGGAGAGAGAGCGTCGGTCGGGGAGATGGCGAAGGTATATTACCCAAAACAGATTGCTCGTTAACTTCCAAGAGCAACCGAGCAGCATCTGCAACCCGATCCTCAGCTATTATGCCATGTTCGGAGAGCACTTCGAGCAGACGGTTTACAAGGGCAATTTGTTTGGCAGCCTGGATATCATCTTCTCCAGACATCCCTTCGAGTACATGTCGAAGAAGTTGATAAACGTGACGGGCAAGGAACTCGGGACGGACGCTTGTGTCAGCCGAGCAGGTATCTATCCACCAGCCTTGTGCAGTGCGATCATCGATTTCCGCCTCTAAAGCAGAGGTCAGTAATTCTTCGTAAAGGCCAGAGTGAAGTTGACGCATCATCACCGATCCGAACTGAGATGAATGGATGCAGACATCTGTATCAATGTCATATGTACAACAGAGACCCTGAACGAGGCTTCATGGTGACAGTCGCATGTGGGGGAAATAATTGCATTTGATCAACTGATAGCCGCTCATAATAGGTCGTTCCAGCGGTTTTTCGAGTATTTTCATGACAAATTCATATGTGGTCTACTATATGATTTGGGATTTGGGAAGTTTTGTCGGCACTCGCACCTATCCACTTGGTCATTAACTGTGGATACTTTATTTATCTGTCCATGAAGCTTGACACACAGTGGTGAGGCACCGGTGTTGAACTCAGGAGATATTCGTGTTGTAACCGTTGTCAACAAGAACAGCCGGGAGCCCTGTCCTACTGGTGCTTGTGTATGCTGTTTTTACCCCACTGATGGTGGTATTGAATATAAGTATATCACGTTGTCTATTGGTCGCTTTTGTGATTTCAACGGCGACATTACGAGGAGCAGATATCATGTTTTCAAGTATCGATAGATCGATTATCCGGTCTACCAATCGATCTTTATGAAAATCGGTGTTAGTCAGTTTTTCACCGTGGAATGAGTGTTCAAAAGTTGCGTTTTTCATGCTGATCTGTCCATTTCTTAACATCATCCATACCCGTTTTTTCGTTGTCGGCTTCGTCCTGTGCGATCCAAAGTTCCCCGTTGATTTTACTGGCCCAGATTTTTCCGTCAAAACGATTTGTTTCATAGGAATTATGGGTCTTCTCGTGAACCATATCATTTCTCATCTCTCGTAATCACTTGTTTGGAAGAGTGAAGTTTGGGACCCCAGACCTTGGCTACTCCAGAATCGTCTGGTCGGAACTGAACATCTTTTCCATCGCATTTCCACATTTTCCGGTATGTGGTATCTGCTATCAATCAGCAGATGTCAATATTATTAAACATCGGGGGAGTTGGGGTGTTTTTGCTGAGAAATGAAGCCGGTTTCATGGGAAGGGCTGATATAATCGATACCCGCATTTTGATCCTGTCGTTGTGCCTTTGTTCAGGTAATGGTCAGCGACGTTAAGAGAAAGTATAAATTATGAGTAGTATGAATCGCGAAACGGTCGAGGAGAAACTGGACAATATCATCGACCCGCATACAGGCAAAAGTCTGATTGAAGGCAAGTCGATTAAAGATATCCGTGTCAACGGGGACAAGGTAGCCATTGATATTGTGCTTGGCTATCCAGCCAAGAGTTGGGAGCCGGTTCTGGCGGGATTAGTACAACAACAGGTGTCTGATGCCGAGGTCAATATTGCATCGAATACGGTTGCCCATGAAGTGCAAGAAGGGGTCAAACCGTTAAAGGGTGTCAGGAATATTATTGCTGTCGCATCGGGGAAGGGGGGGGTCGGAAAATCCACATTGGCCGCCAATTTTGCCCTGGCACTGTCTTTCGAAGGCGCAAGAGTGGGTATTTTGGATGCCGATATTTATGGGCCCAGCCAACCGCGCATGCTGGGGGTGAGTGGGAGACCACAGTCCAAGGACGGCAAAACACTGGAACCCATGAACAACTATCAGATTCAGGCGATGTCAATCGGTTTCCTGGTGGATGAGGAGGCTCCGATGATCTGGCGTGGACCGATGGTCACGCAGGCACTGGAGCAATTGCTTAACGATACACAGTGGGACGATCTTGACTATCTGATTGTCGATATGCCCCCAGGAACCGGCGATACGCAACTGACACTCGCGCAGAAAGTACCGGTATCCGGTTCCCTGATTGTGACGACGCCACAGGATATTGCGTTGCTGGATGCACGAAAGGCCTACAACATGTTTGAAAAAGTGAATATTCCGGTGCTCGGCGTGGTGGAAAACATGAGCACGCATATCTGTTCAAACTGTGGTCATGAGGAACACATATTCGGTAGTGGCGGCGGGCGAAGAATGGCGGAACAGTATGGGGTTGATTTTTTGGGGGATATCCCCTTGGACCTATCGATTCGTGAAAATGCCGACAACGGCAGACCCTCCGTTGTCGCGGATCCTGACGGCCCTATTTCACAGAACTACAAGGCGATCGCACGTTGTGCATCGGCAAAGCTGGCGATGCGGAAAAAGGATTTCAGTGCAAAATTTCCCAATATTGTCATTCAGCAAAACTGAAGCAATCAACCATTCGACCGACGCTATCTGATACCGGGTCATGGCCATCAAATCAGATCGCTGGATCCGTCATATGGCGCAGACCCATGGGATGATCGAACCCTTCGAGCCAGAGCAGGTCCGTCATTCGGACAACACGCGGGTCATTTCCTACGGCACATCAAGTTATGGTTATGACATTCGGTGTTCCAACGAATTCAAGATATTCACCAATATCAATTCCGCTGTTGTAGATCCCAAACAGTTTGATCAAAACAGTTTTGTCGATTTCACGGGGGAGGTTTGTATTATCCCCCCCAACTCATTTGCCTTGGCCCGGACTGTCGAATATTTCCGGATTCCAAGAAGTATCCTGACCATCTGTCTTGGCAAGAGTACGTATGCCCGTTGTGGAATCATTGTCAATGTAACGCCATTTGAACCCGAGTGGGAAGGTTATGTGACACTCGAGTTTTCCAACTCCACCCCATTACCTGCCAAGATCTATGCCAATGAAGGGGTGGCACAAGTGCTGTTTTTCGAATCCGATGAAGAATGCGAAGTGTCGTATAAAGATCGTGGTGGGAAATACCAGGGACAAACCGGGGTCACATTGCCCAAGGCTTGAATCGACTCATCCAGCCAAGCGAAGCATGTGGATGGTGACAGCGTCACCCAAATGCTGCTCGAGATAGACGATATTCACAGTGTGTCTGTCCTTGCATCAAGGCATTATTCGTCAGTTCGTCCTGCCGACACCACGGTGTTGCAATCCAGCACGACCCTCATCTCCCATGGTCATGGTGCTCTTGGCGCGCATTGGAGATTTCCAAGATTGTGTTCTCCATGATTTCATCTTCATTCAAAATCATTTTTCACAAATAAGAATTATCATAATTATTTTTCATAGACAATAACCGTTTTTCACTCTTTTCTATCGTTGGAAAAGGGAGTCACCTTGGCCGGATACGCTGCCCTGATCATGGAGTATGCGTTGTCGGTGCCCTTGCCTGACTACCTGTGCGCTACTGGACTCAGGTACAGAAGACAGGAAAAAGGACGCTGGCGCCTGTTCACACCTCGTCATAAACCCGACCACTCGCTGCAGGGCTACCTCACGTTCGCACTCAAATACGAGGGAGTTGATCTTGCCGTGCTCAAGGCACTGTTTGAGTCAGTTGAACCCCGGAAAATTGCCGGCCTTGTCAAATCAAAACCGACTGGCGCGTATAGCCGACGTATCTGGTTCCTGTACGAATGGCTCTGTCAAACCCGGCTGGACCTAACACGGGGAAACTTCATCCCGCTCATTGAGGAATACGACTACGGGGTGTGCGGCCCCGATGGTCAACGCAGGCCCCGATTCTCTTCAGTATCATGGATCAATCAGGCTCACCTGCCCAAGATCAGAGGGGCCGCTCTGATTCCAAAGTGTGCCACTGACTGCGGTTATTCGACCCAAAAGGGTTTCCTGGCCTCACACCGGGCCTGCATCGGTGTCACTCCGATGTCTTTCAGCATTCGGTCATCCAGCTGTGCCAGCTGCCGACGCTGTTTCGCGCGCTGATACCAGGTGATGACGTGCTGGTTAAGCTGTTTGAGGCTTAACCAATGCGTGGTCCGGTAGCCCGCCATGAGTGGCGGCGAGGCCAGGGAAAGATTTTCTTTGCATGAGCTGTAGTAATTGGTCATAATATTTTCTCTTTCAGATTAAACAGGTTAAACTTGATGTCTGTTTAATCTAATCGAGAAAATGGCTTTCATCAAACGATCTTTTTTCATATTTCGGATAAGAAAAAATAATCCATGAAAAGTAACAGGCAACCGCCTTTGAGTACGCTGCGGGTCTTTAAGGCAGCAGCGCACTCGTTAAGTTTCACGCTTGCTGCGAATGAACTGAACGTGACTCAGGCGGCCGTCAGTCACCAGATCAAGGCCCTCGAGTCATTTCTCGACAAACCCCTGTTTCAGCGCGGCAATCGGTCCGTTGCGCTGACCGACAGCGGTCGATGCCTGCTGCCTTATGTGGACCGGATGTTTGCGATTCTCCAGGAAGGACTCGATCAGGTTCTGGACACCCATGATCTGCAGACACTGACCGTCACGGTGCTTCCGTCGTTTGCCACGAGATGGCTGGTGCCGAGACTGGGGTTGTTCATCAAGGCCTGTCCCGAGATTGATTTTCGTCTGGCACCCTCACGCCATCTGACGCAATTTGCTCGAGAAAAAATAGATCTTGCGATTCGACATGGGTCGGGGCAGTATGACGGTCTGCACAGTATTCACCTGCTCGATGAGAGTATCTATCCGGTTTGCTCTCCGAAGCTGATGCGTGGAACACATCCGTTGCGAAGGCCGTCTGATCTGAAAGACCATGTATTGCTGCATGATGAGGGCCATGGTGACTGGCGACAGTGGCTGCTGGCGGCGGATGTTCAGGAGGTGGACGCCAGCAAGGGACCGGTCTATACGGATTCCAGTATGGCCATCCAATCGGCGATCGAAGGCGATGGGGTTGCCCTGGCACGGAGTCAATTGGTCAAAAAGGACATTGCACGGGGGTTGCTGGTCAAGCCGTTTGATATTATCCAGCCCTCCCGATTCGCCTATTATATTGTCTACCCTGAAGACAGGCCGGTGACACCCGCGATGCGCGCCTTTATCAAATGGGTCCAAGATCAGGTCAGCGCGGATCGTGTGTCGGAGGGGCGGGGGGCTGAATCATGATCTCGCTTGACCGGATCCACTCCCTGGCCCAGCGACATGGTCTGGTGGTCAGGGGCGGATTCAATACCGTGGCGGCCGACCAGGTGCCCGACATTGATTCGCAGACCAAAACGGCTTCGCTGATCCTGTTCGGAAACGCCGGTTCTTCCATTTGGTCGGAATTTTCAGATTCAACCGAATACAACGATGGACTGCCGGACCCGTTGAACAGGTGGAGCAAACGCATTGGTACCACCATGGCACAACAGCTGTCGGGTTTGCCGCTGTTCCCGTTTGGCGGGCCACCCTATCAGCCCTTTTTGCAATGGGCGAGAAAGTCGGAAGGCCTGAAGCCCTCCAGAATCGGCATGCTGATTCATCCGGAATATGGGTTATGGCATGCCTACCGGTTTGCGATTGCGTTATCAGACCCCTGTTGCGGGTTCGATCGCGAGTTCAGTGATCGGGATATCTGTGCGCAATGCCGTGAACAGCCGTGTCTTGAAAATTGTCCGGTCAATGCCTTTACGGTGAGCGGATACAATGTCGAGGCCTGTGTCGGTTACCTGGCTCAGCATCGTCAGTCGGCGTGCATGGAGTCGGGTTGTGGAGCGAGAAAATCCTGTCCGGAAGGCGCCCCTTTCAGCTACCGGAAAGAACAGGCCCGATTTCACATGAACGCATTCCTGCAAAGCCAGACCGACCCATTCGACGATCCCTGAGTCCGGACCGCACTTCGAGCTTGGCCGCGGTGAAGCCCCTGATTTATTTCGCTACAGAATAAATACATATTGCGTCAAATTTAATTACAATCGCGGTTTGCCAATCATTTAACCAGACACTGACAATACGTTCATGCCTTATCAACTGGGTATCGATACCGGCGGTACGTACACGGATGCGGTGATCGTGGATGATCAACAGTCCGTTATCGCAAAAAACAAGAGCCTGACGACCAGCTATGACTTGACCATTGGCATCAATAATGCGGTCTCTCATATCCCCGAAGCGTTACTTGGTTCGATCAATCTGGTGGCGTTATCGACCACGTTGTCAACCAACTCAGTGGTCGAAGGGCGGGGTGCGCCGGTCGGGATCCTGCTGCCCGGCTATAACGAGCTGCAGATTCAAAAAAGCGGACTGTATGACATCCTTGATCGTGACCTGATTACGCCGTTGGCGGGTGGGCACAATGCGACCGGGGACCCCTTGTCCTTGCTGGATGTCGAGACAGCAACCACCGCCATACAGGCACAAAATGAACGCGTCTCGGCGTTTGCCATCTCCGGCATGTTCGCGACCCGCAATTCTTCGCACGAAAAACAGCTGAGACAACTGGTGGGTGAGCTGACCGGGAAGCCGGTTGCCTGTGGTCATGAGCTGGCCTCGAGTCTGGGGGCACCGCGAAGGGCATTGACGGCGGCATTGAACGCCAGAATGATCCTGTATATCCAGTCCCTGATCAATTCGGTGGAGCAAATACTGCAGCACAAGGGGATTCATGCGCCGCTGATGATCGTCAAGGGAGACGGCTCATTGGTGAACGCGAAAACCGCATTACAACAGCCGGTCGCCACGGTGCTGTCCGGTCCGGCCGCGAGTGTGATCGGGGGCTGTGGACTCAGTGGTCTCAAAGATGCGATTGTCGTGGACATTGGCGGAACGACAACCGACATTGCCATTGTGACCGACGGACAACCGGAGCTTTGCGAAGATGGTGCCCGGATCGGGGATTGGCAGCCGATGGTGGAGGCCATTCGGGTGTTTTCGATTGGGCTGGGCGGTGACAGCGAAGCACGCTTCAAGGCCAAACTGGATATTTCCCAGCGTCGAGTGGTTCCGATGAGCCTGCTTGCCTATCAACATCCTGATGTACTGCCTTCGCTTGAGAGACAGCTCAATGCGTCACCGAGTCCCAGAAACAACCGGTTTGCGTTGCCGCTGCAGCGTAATGAAGTTCTTGTCAAGCAATTGAGCACGGTGGAACAGACCACTTGGGAAGCCTTGCAAGAACGCCCCATCGAGCTGGAATCCCTGGCGCAGACCAACCGGACAATGCTCAGGGCGATTGCCAGAATGGAGCGTTTGGGCCTGGTGATCTACAGTGGATTTACTCCGTCGGACGCGACGCACGTGCTGGGGATGAGTGACCACTGGAATACCGATGCGGCGATACTGGGCGCGAAAATCTGGGCCCGTCAAATGCGCCATCTGTATGGATGCGGTAATTGGGCGATCGATGATGCCGTCTCGCCGAGTCAGGCAGTTTTTGATCTGGTGGTTCGAAAAGTGAGTCAAAAATTGATTGAGGCCGGATTGAATCAGCATGGCAAGCTAATGGATTCCAAGTCCCGGAACCTGACCCAACTGCTCACGGATATCGTGCTGGGGGTTGGGGAGACAAACAAAGTCAATCCCCTGTTCGACCTCCAGTTTGCCAGAAACTATCCGCTGGTTGCGGTCGGCGGACCGGCAGCGGACTATTTTCCGGAAGTGGCGCGGCTGCTGGATGTCGAGTTGCATGTCCCCCCGAATGCCGAAATTGCCAATGCCGTCGGAGCGGTCATGGGCGCGGTGGTGCAGATATCGCATGTCACGGTGACACAACCCGAATTCGGAGTGTTTTACGTGTTTCACAAGGCAGAGCCCATCAAGCACGAAAGACTTGAGACGGCGATCGAAAGTGCCATAAAAATCGCGAAACAGGAAGCGCATGATATGGCAATGGCCGCCGGTGCGGCCGCTATCGAGATGAAAGTTAGTCATGACGACAACCATATCCACCATGATATTGATGGCGAATTGTTTGTCAGTACTACCATCACCGCCGTGGCCAGTGGCAGGCCGAACTGTCTGGTTCGCCGTTGACTCCAGATGCACTGCTTTGGGGGGGTGGTCCAGTGAAGGACGTGTGTCAGGCAGTGTGGCAAACGGTCTTGATTGTTATTCCCGATCGGGAATATTTATCGAGAACTTGCTTGGTCGGTCATGGATGTGACCGATCGGGAACATTTCATGGATCGGTTCAGCCCGTGTCCGAACGGGCGCAAACCTGCCTCGGGACGCTGGCTGGTCTGGACGTGTTTCACCCAATCGCAGACGAAGTGAAGGCCCTGATCGGCCACAGGTGCAACCAGTTTGCAAAAGTCTTCTCGAATTGATCCTTTCAGGCCCGCGCTGCCTCTTCAGGGTCCTGCCTGGATGAGGCAGCCCGTGAAGCGCCCGGTCTATGCCATGAGTTTTTCGTCAAACGGGCAGTGGGTCAGATTCTCATAACCGTCTTCAGTGATCAGGATCTGATCTTCCAATTTGATGCCATCCGGACCGCCTACCTCGCCGACATACGCTTCGACACATAGCATCATCCCCGGTTCCAGCACGCCGTCGTAGCCCCGCTCCAGCCAATCAATGGGATACTTCACGGCGGGCCATTCATCACATAATCCGACACCGTGGAAACGGGATCCATAACGCTGGGGAATATAGATATCCGGAAGCTGATGTCCGCCCTCGCTCAGTTCGCGGAGAGTGACGCCAGGCTTGACCAACTCAGCATTGGTCATGATGTGTTCATAGGCGATGGTGTGCAACGCCCTTTGTCGAGTGGTGGGTTGTCCATCCCCGATGAACCAGGTCCGTGAGATATCAGCGCACATGCCGTAGCATCCAATCAGATCGGTATCGAAAGCAACGATTTCATCATTTTGGATGATGCGTGGACCACTTTCCTGAAACCAGGGATTGGTGCGTGGTCCGGAAGAGAGAATACGGGTTTCGATCCACTCCCCGCCACGTCGGATGTTTTCCCTGTGAAGTTCTGCCCAGAGGTCGTTTTCGGTGATGCCGGGTCGGGCAAATTCCCGCATCCTGGCGACCGATTGCTCACAGGCCCACAGGGCACACCGCATGGCCCTGATCTCGTCCGGGCCCTTGATTGAGCGGGTTTTTTCCATGAGTTCCTCTCCATCACAAACGTCGATTCCAAGGCGGTCCAGCGCACGCAGTCCCTCAATCTGGATCTTGTCGACGGCAAGCCGCCGATTCTGACCGATGCGTTCCCGGATCAACGCATCGACCTGCTGGGCAAACAGGTTGGCTTTTTCTTCGGTTCGGTCTCCCGTGGCAAAATAAAAAAAGGAACCGCCGAATCGTACTTCCCTGACCAGTGGATTATAAGATGACATGTATTGTTGACCGCCATATTCCCACAAAACCAGATAGCCATCGGCCGTTACCAGACAGGCGCGAAAAGGATTGTGCGTTGCCCATAATTGCATGTGCGTGGTATCCGTTGCGTAACGGATACTTAACGGGTCAAACAGGAGTACCCCGGCATAATCGCGCTGGTTGATTTCAGCAATCAGCCGGTCCAGTCGGAATTGTCGCATGGCCGGCAGGTCCGGGCAGGCCAGTCCCACCGCTTCCCACTCCTGATAGGCCAGGTCGGTGGGACCTATTTCCAGTCGGTCATTGTCGTCAGGTGTGTTATCCGGTTTCATTTTCGATCTGGTACCGGGATTTATTTTTGGTTGCTTGATGGAAAAGGGTGATTCAGACATGATGCCTCACAATCAGATTGGGTTTGAAAGCGGGGAGGGTTGGGCTTGATCCTCTTTGTCGGTCAAAAGGAATCCATCACCAGCAGGACGACGAAAATCAGCCTGATCTTGCAGCTTATATACCAAGATATCTGAACCGGAGTGTGGCATCAGCCGTCAGTTGTTGCGAGTCACCCTGCCACACGATCTTGCCCTTTTCGATAATATAGTGCCTGTCGGCGATATTGATCAGATCATCGAGATTCTTGTCGATCAACATAATCGATAAGCCGGTTTTTTTCAATTCATTCAGGCGCTGCCAGATCTGTTTGCGAACCAGCGGTGCAAGCCCTTCGGTCGCTTCGTCCAGAATCAACAGTTTTGGATTGAGCATCAAGGCGCGACCGATCGCCAGCATTTGCTGCTCGCCGCCCGACAGATGGCTACCCATGTTTTGTAACCGTGGTTTGAGTGGGGGAAACAGATCAAGGACCCGATCGATATCCCAGGGTTGGCTGATGCCCGAAAAGTTGGCGGAGAAGGCAACCAGATTTTCCCTGACCGTCAGGTTGGGAAAGATCTGCCGGCCCTCAGGAACCAGCCCGATCCCTTGCTGGGCGATGAGATGAGGGGGGAGGTTGTGAATCAGTGTCTCATTGAAGTGAATCTCGCCGGACTGACAGCGTACAAGACCCAATATGGTATTGACCGTGGTTGTCTTCCCCATCCCGTTTCGCCCCATCAGGGTGGTGACCTTTCCCTTGTGAATGACCATGGAGAGGTCGAACAGGACCTGAATATTGCCGTAAAACGATTGAATGCGATTGATCCACAGCATCAGTCAGTGGCTTCTCCCAGATAGGCGCTTTGAACCTGTTTGTTCGAGCGGATTTTTTCAGCGCTGTCCGAGGCGATGATCTGCCCTTGATCGAGTACCGAGACGGTCCTGGCCAGTGAAAACACGGTATCCATGTCATGCTCGATCAACAAGATGGTCTGCTGTGTCCCAATTTGTTTCAACAGTGTCAACATGATTTCAGATTCCACCTGCCCCATTCCGGCCATGGGTTCATCGAGTAACAACAGCGAGGGTTCCATTGCCAGAACCATGGCCAGTTCAAGTTGTCTTTGTTCACCGTGAGAGACCGTTGCCGCCGATTGATGCATCCGACCCGAGAGGCCGACCTGCTCCAGAATTTCCTTGGCTTTGGTTCTGATCGTGACCTCCTTTTCGGCCGGGTACCAGAATTGGTAGGCGTGGGGTTGTCTGCCCTTGACCGATAACATGACGTTTTCAATCAATGTCATCTGCAGTATCACGCTGGTAATCTGAAACGACCGACCCAGCCCCAGTTTTGCACGCTGTGGAAGATTCAGATGGGTGATGTTGTTCTGCCGAAAGTGAATGGTCCCCTGGTCTGGCTTCAAGATGCCCGAGAGTAACGAAAGCAAGGTGGTTTTTCCGGCGCCATTGGGACCGATGATCGCATGGATTTCCTGTGGATCAACACGCAGGTTCACGTTATCCACCGCATTGACTCCGCCAAAAGATTTGCTGAGACCCGCGGTCGTTAGCAATGCATCGTTCATTGTGGTTTGACCGGGGATTTCCGATCATGGGTGGATTGTAAAAGTCCGTGTATCCCTCCCCTGCCGTACAGG
This sequence comes from Candidatus Poriferihabitaceae bacterium, assembly GCA_965214625.1. GTDB lineage: Bacteria > Pseudomonadota > Gammaproteobacteria > Arenicellales > Poriferihabitantaceae. The sequence goes on from OZ243962.1 coordinate 2,081,804, forward strand.
ACCAGTACGATCAGCAGCAACCCAAATATAAGATGCCAGTAAATCGTGAGGCCGGACAACCATTCTTCCAGCGCGATAAACAGTATTGCACCGACCAGTGGCCCGAACAGGGCGTTGACACCGCCGATGACGATCATGAATATGAGCTCGCCTGATCGGGTCCAGTCCATCATTTCAGGGCTGATGAAACTGGTGAAATTGCCGAGAAAGACACCGGCGATACCACACAGGATGCCTGAAATAATATAACAGACCAGGCGGTAGTAATATGTGTTATAGCCCAATGCCCGCATTCGATCTTCATTGAATTTGCTGCCTATGATGACTTTGCCGAAGGGCGCATGAATGAGTCGGTGAATAAAGCATAATGTCAGGACAAGCGTCAAATAGATCATATAGTACAAGATGATGTTGTTTTCGAGATCCAGAAAACCCGGAAATTCGCTACGCAGTTCAATCACCAATCCGTCATCGCCGCCATATTCTTCCAGGCTCACGAAAGTGAAATACAGCATCTGGGTAAAGGCGAGGGTAATCATGATGAAATAGACCCCTTTGGTCCGCAGGCTGATGGCACCGGACAGCAAGGCGAACAAACCACTTAACAAGATGGCCAGCGCCAAATGGACGAAACCATTGTATATTTCATAGTAAACCGGAATGCCGACGCAATAAGCCCCGATGCCAAGATAAGCGGCATGCCCCAGACTGATCATTCCACCATAGCCAAGTATCAGATTCAGGCTCAGCGCAGCAATCGCCAGGATCAGTATGCGACTTAGCAAGTCAAGATAAAAGGGTTCATTCAGCCATGAAATAATGACCGGTGCCACGCCCAACAAGGCAACCCAGAGCAGATAAAATCGGGTGATGCGTGAAGCAGCAGGCCATTTCATGAGTTGTTCTGACGACTTGAGGGAGGGAATAACCCTTGAGGTCTGAAAGCGAGTATGCCGGCCATCAGTATGTAGATCATCATGGCCGACAAGGCCGGTGCTGCGGTTTCGGCAACCTGATTCGACATCGACAGTTTCAGAAAACTGTCGAGATAGGAGCGGCCCAGGGTGTCGATCAGTCCAATCAGGAGTGCCGCATAAAACGCACCCTTGACCGAGCCGATGCCACCGACGATGACGACGACAAAGGCAATGATGATGATTTCATTGCCCATGCCGATACTCGCCTCGGTGAGCGGGGCGATCAATAACCCGGCAAATCCTGCCATCGCAGCCCCGATGGCGAATACGATCATGTAGAGTCGGTCGATGTGAATCCCCAGTGCCATGACCATGGTGCGATTGGATGCGCCGGCGCGAATCAGCATGCCCAGACGGGTTTTGTTCACCAATACGTAGAGAATTCCTGCAACCAACAAGCCGCCTGAAATAATGACCAGCCGGTAAGTCGGCAGAACAACAGGGCCGATGGTGACCTGACCGTCCAATGCGGTGGGTAGCGCAATGGCCATGCCCTCGGCACCCCAGATGAGATGAACCAGCGCGTCAAAGCAAAGTATGAGTCCAAAAGTGACAAGCACGTGGTCAAGATGGTTTTTTTGATATAGTCTGCGTGCAAGGATGACTTCGACCAGGGCACCGACAATCAATACGCCAATCAAGGACAGCACCACGGCACTTAACAGGGAGTCGAGGACAGTGAGCAGTGACGCACAGAAATAGGCACCGATCATATAAAATGATCCATGGGACAGATTGATGAAGTCCATGATGCCAAAGATCAGCGTCAATCCTGCGGCCAGCAGAAACAGCAGGATGCCGAACTGTAGTCCATTTAGAATTTGAATGAGAAGCAGGTTCCAGTCCATTCAACCGTATACCCAGAACCGAATTTCGACCGTCATTGACCTAGTACATCGGGGGCGTGCACCAGAGATGATCTGGTGCAGAGGCACAGTGAAATCTATGGAATGTTAAAGATTACATTCAGACGCATAAGGGTCCTGATGGTCTTGATACACCGTACTGACCAGGGTGTTCGTCCAGTTGCCGTCAGCGTCTGTTGTCACTTCCCTGAGATAGAAATTCTGGATCGGAAAATGATTGTTCCCATAAGTGTATTTTCCCCTGACGGAATCAAAATCGGCCTGTTCCATGGTGGCCCGCATTGCCTCCATGTTATTCAAATCACCCTCGGCACCCTCGACACCGCTGTTGATCAGCATGATGGTGTCGTAGGACTGTGCCGCATAGAACGAGGGATAGCGGTCATAGGCCTCTTTGAATCCCTTGACGAATTTTCGATTGGCCGGGGCATCCAGATCCGGTGACCAGAACATTGTGTTTTTCGACCCCAGCACACCCTGCATGTTGGCACTCTGGAGTTTGGGCAGTGAAATCGAGTCGACGGTGAAGACGGTATATAAAGGGAGGCTCTCCGACAAGCCGGCTTGCTGATATTGCTTCATGAAGGCGCCTCCTGCTTTGCCGGGGTAAAACACAAACAACCCTTCTGCGCCGGACGCTTTTGCCTTGGCCAACTCGGCTGAAAAATCGAGTTGGGCATCCTTGCCCCATTTGGTCAGATCCTTGCCCAGAATCTGACCCTTGAAGGTTCTTTCGACGCCAGCCACCATGTTTTTCCCGGCAGCGTAGTTGGGGGCCATCACATAAAGCGATTTGACGTCTTGTTGATTCAGAACCTCTCCCATTGCCATGGGTGTCTGGTCATTTTGCCAGGATGTCGAGAAAAAGTTCTGATGGCACAGACTCCCGGCGATTTTTGATGGACCGGCATTGGAACTGATGAGAAACTTGCCCGCATCCAGTGCTGATTTTCTTGAGGCGAGCAGGACATGTGACCAGATGAAACCGGCAACAAAATGAACCCCATCCTGTTTGACCAGCTTGTCGGTTTTTTGCTTGCCGATTTCCGGTTTGAATCCATCGTCTTCGAAAATGACCTGTATATCATTGCCCGCCATTTTCCCTCCCAGATGATTGACGGCGAGGTTGACCGCATCCTGCATGTCCTTGCCGATGACACCTGCCGGTGTTGTCAGGGTGGTTACGAAACCGATTTTGACGGTGTCGGTATAACCGGCACTTGACAGTATCAGTCCGATACAGACCAAGACCATCTTGTTCATTCGCTTCATTAACTTCATCTTGATTCTCATTCAGGTCAGGGATGACAACAGGGGGTTGGGTGGCACCAGATCATGTGCGACCGGTCAACCCGACACCCGAAGTGTCCGCATTTTACACCTTTCAAAAGGGATTGACATTATCTTTGTTCATCTCTTTATTTCTGTTAGTCGCAAACAGAAAGGTCCGAATCATTGGTTCCCAACCGGGTCATCAGGTGACATTGACAGGGTCATGTCTATACCGCAATATATCGACTCATGGATTTCAATCACGCATTCGCTGCCTTGAACAACCCGGTCCGTTGCCTGATTTTGATTGGCCTGAAGGACAGGTCGAAATCCGCGCCTGCGCTGCCCAGGTACGATAGAGTCATGTTCTGGTGTACCCTGATCCCTTCCAGATTGCGGTTTGGGTAGGGGCGAATAACATGTCACGACGTGTGTGTGCGATTGTCGGTGCTGGTGAAGGGCTGGGTCGTGCCCTGGCGAGAAAATTCGCAGGCCAGGGCTTCGATATTGCGGTCATATCGCGAACCGAGGCAAACAGTGTCGCTGCCATGGCGGCGGCAAGAACGGCCAACGGCTCGGCGAGCGTTCGCTTCTTTCCCGCCGATGCCACGAAACCGGAGACCGTCGAAGCGGCGCTGACGGCTGTTGCGCGCGACATGGGTGAAATCGATGTGCTCATCTACAATGCGAGAGGAGACTTCACGGCGTGTGAACCGCTGGAGATGTCGTATGAGGCGCTCGAGGATATCTTCCGGGTAGAGGTGGTCGGCGCCTTTGCCGCTGCCCGGTCCGTCTTGCCGACCATGATCAAACGTGCCCGCGGCAGCGTGTTCTTCTCAAGTGCCACGGCCGCCTTTCGTGGCTCAGGCACGTTTCCGCTGTATGCCATCGGCAAGTTCGGACTGCGGGCGCTGTCACAGAGTCTCAGCAAGGCCTATGCACGGAACGGTGTGCATATCATCCACGTCAGGCTCGACTGTGACCTTGATGTGCCGATCATGCGTGAACGCTACGGAGACAGGTACGACCCTGGCGGCCTGGCCAATCCCGATGCGGTCGCGGAAAACTACTGGTTGACCTATCTGCAACCGAAGTCGGCCTGGAGCAACGAGATCGAGTTGCGACCTTATACCGAGACGTGGACCTACTGAACAAACCATCGGAGCATTGCAAGATGAAAATCGAAAAGCCCGCGGAATCCGCATACAAGGGAAGGTGTTTGTGCGGCAGTATCACCTGGGAGCTGCTGGTGGAACCCTATGCCATGTACAACTGCCATTGTCGGATGTGCCAGAAGGTGCATGGTGCCGCGTTCGGTACCTATTGTTTTGTCCGATCGGACGAGTTTCGATGGACAGGCAGTACCGATGCAATCGTTGACTATCAGTCTTCGAAGGTCCTGGTCCGCAGTTCATGCGACGTCTGTGGCTCGGTTGTCCCTTATGCGAACCAGGCGGACGATCACTGCGTTGCACCGGGCGGATGTCACGATGAGATGCGAAAGCCGGACTACAACATTTTCGTTGCGGACAACTCGCCCTGGCACACGATCAACGGTGAGATGCCCCGGCTCGACGGTTACCCGGATGAATCGGGCCTGTCCAGTGTTGAAGGGGTTCCCGTGCCGAAAAAGACGGCGGGTCCGCTCCAGGGCAGTTGCTTGTGTGGTGCGGTCACCTATGAGGTCTCGGAACCCTTCAAGGTGGCGCATAATTGTCATTGCTCCCGGTGTCGGTACGGCCGCGCTGCAGCCCATGCCTCCAACGGATTCGTCTCGTACGACGGAGTCCGGTTTCTGAGCGGTGAAGACCGCCTCAGAGCCTACAAGGTTCCGGAGGCCCGCTACTTCACCCAGGTTTTCTGCGAAGTATGCAGTTCCTTGATGCCGCGATGCGACGCGGAACGGGATATTGCGGTGATCCCCCTGGGGTCATTGGATCACGATCCACAAATCATGACCATCGACCATCTCCACGTGAACAACAAGGCGCGATGGCATGACATCACCGATGGACTGCCGCAGTACCCTGAAGGTCTGCCAACGCCTTGATCGGGGTGTTTCAGTGGCTTGTCCGAGCGTTCGCCCCTCGAGCATTCAGGTGACCGGTCCCATGGCAAGGATCTTGCCATCCTGCTGCCGGATGCCGGTTCCCGGCCATAAACTGTGAGGCGCACAGGATGCAAGTGCCCCCTGCCCGATACACTGAAGATCGCAGTACGTCCGGGGTCTTCAGCTATTTGGACGAAACCGCCGAACCCTCTTTGTTCCGAAATGGCAAGGTGCTGACGAGACGTGATCTCGACGGCAACGATGACAGGAGCGAAGGTCTGTCGCGGCGTGAGGTGGAACTGACTGTTCGCGATGCGCGAACGCTGAGTGACGCGGCGCGTCCCACCTGCGATGCGAACGGATTCGAATTGGTCAATGCACCATTGGTCGAACAAGGAATCGAGTTCCTTGATCAGGAATCGGTGGTGCACGCATACTATGAACAGTGTGCGCAGCTGGTAATGGAACATACGGGGGCACGTGTCTATCCGTTTGATCACAACATCCGGTCGGCCTCTGGAAAGCGGGCGGGGAAACGACTGGTCGGCGGCCAGCAGGTCCAAGACCCGCTACACTTTGTTCATGGCGACTATACCCTGACCAGTGCGCCCCAGCGACTCCGGGACCTGTCGCGACCACCCACCGGCAATGATACCTTGTGTTCGATGCTGCAGGTGGGCGAAACGCTCATTGATCAGGAAGATGTCGAGCGGGTTTTGAATGGAGGGCGTTTTTCCATCATCAACGTGTGGCGTAATATTGCCGACACGCCGGTTTTGGTTCATCCGTTAGCGTTGTGTGACAGCCGGAGTGTTGATTCGAAAGACCTCGTGGTGTTCGAAATTCACTATCAGCACCGTGTGGGCGAAAACTACTTTGCCCGATACGCACCTGCACACCGTTGGTATTACTACCCGCACATGACACGGGCAGAAGTGTTGCTGATCAAACAATGGGATTCGGCAGGGGCATTTGCAAGCTCAAACGGCAAGGTGGCGGATGCCGCCGAGGCTGACACACCATCCACATTCAGCTTCCACAGTGCATTCGAACAGCGGCCCGAACCACCTGATGGCCCAGACCGCTGGAGCATCGAGGTGCGTTGCATGGTCATTTATGACCAATCCGGTTCCGGGTAGCTGTGCGGCACATGACGGGCATGTGCGGTGGGTTCACGGTCATCCGTCATGACCAACCCCAAGGTGGCCTTTCAGTCCCACCCCAAAGGGCAGGGGTTAAATCGCGACATATTCTCGTTTGAACGGCACTGTGTCAATGTCGGGTGTGGTATTGAATTCCCGTGCATAACGGTGACCATGATAGACGGCGCCAGCGATGGTTGACGGTGCCAGACAGTCACCGATTCGTTCGATTGTGTTGATGTGCGCCAGTGGCTTGGTCTGCCCGGTTTCGATCAGCGCGTCATACAGTGAGCACTGTGGCTGACGGGAGGTCACCAAGACAGCGGCATTGGCGTCGATTTCTTTTGTTGCATCGCTGTTTTGTCTTCGAAGGCGGAGGGTTGAGCGTGCTATTTCCACCAGTTCATGGCGACAGATGATCCGCACCCCGATGGAAAACAGTCGCTGTTCGATACGGTCCTGCTCCAGGGTATTGACGGTCCAAAGTGAAACCTGAGCGCCGGGCGTGATCAAGGTGACGCTGGCACCCTCACGAACCAGTTTCTCGGCAATGACACCCCCCATATAATAGTGGTCATCGTCGTAGACGACGACGTGCCCGGTGGGGGCCTGCCCTCCCATGATGTCGTCCGGAGAGAGTAACGCAATACTGTGATCGTGCTTGATGGGGCGATGGTGCGCCCGGCCAATGCCGTCTTTTCGCCACTTGGCCCCGGTTGCAATGGCAATATGCTGTATGCCGAGTTCCCGGCTGAATTCGATAACCTGATGGCTGTCGAGGTGGCTGTTCAGGTGAATGTGCACCGAGTCCAATTTGGCCAGTTGTCCCAATCGGTAATCGACCACCCGTTTCCAGGCACCCAATCCCGGCAACTGGCTTTCTGACAGCACCCGTCCGCCCAACGTGCCGGCGGCTTCAGCCAGGGTTACGGCATAGCCCCTTTTGCCCAAGGACATGGCCGCCTCAAGGGCCGCCGGGCCACCGCCCACGATCAATACGGAATCATCGGTTGTCTTCGAAATGATGTGTTCCGGGTGCCAATCACGTCGATACTCTTCCCCCATCGTTGGATTTTGGGTGCATCGGATGGGTGTCATGGTGAAATCACCGGAGACACAGATATTGCAACCGATGCATTCACGGATATCATCCACCTGTCCCTGTTCGATTTTTTTTGGCAGATAAGGATCGGCGATAGAGGGCCTTGCCGCACCAATCAGATCCAATACGCCTCGCTTGATTTGCGAGACCATCGTATCGGGCGAAGTAAAACGACCCACTCCGACCACCGGCTTGCTCGTCAGCCGTTTGACAAACGAGATGTATTTTTCCTGATAGCCCTCTTCACTGAAGCGGGACGTTTGGGAATCATGGGACCAATCGCTGATATTGACATCCCACAGGTCGGGCAACTCGGCCAGCATCTCGACCATTTCCCTGCCCTCGTTTCCGGCAACGATGCCGTCTTCATCCAACAGTTCATCGACGGCAAGGCGCAAGGCGACCGCACACTGATCGCCAACGCACTCCTTGGTGTCGATAATCAGTTCCCTGAGGAAACGAACGCGGTTTTCCAGCGATCCGCCATATTCATCGGTTCGGTGATTGTAACGGGGATTGATAAAGTGGAACGGTAAGGACAAGTCATGTCCGGCATAGACATAAATGATGTCGAAACCACAGTTTTTGGCCCGAATGGCCGCGTTACGATGCATGATGCGCACATCAGCAATATCACGCTTGCTCATACCATAAGCCTGAACGGGGTCATAGCCGCTGACTACTCTGTCTGTGACCGCCATCACGGGCAGTCGACTGTAGCGGTTGGCACTGTCGTGTCCCTGATGAATCAGTTCGATGGCAGCCAAGGCACCGTGTTGATGAATGGCCTCGGTGCTGAGTTGGAGGCGTCGCATATCCCCCTCATCCCAAAGTCGTGCTTCGATATGCGGGGACACATCGGTACTGGGGTGAATTTCACATTCTTCGGTCGCGATAACCCCCCAACCGCCTTGTGCCTTGACTGCCCGGCTGGCGGCAACGGCTTTCGGATAGGTATGACCCATCCCGTTACAGTGGGGTACCTGGTAAAACCGATTCCTGGTCTTGACCGGTCCGATCGGGACCGACTCAAACAAAATATCGTAGCGTGGATCTCTCGTCATGGGAAAAATAAAATGCGGTTGGGTTAGAGATACCAGTCTGCCTCTGGTTTGTCTGAATCAACAAAAGCACGGTATTCATTCAATTTGCAGCTGGTATAGGCATTAAGATAGTCCTGTCCCAGGTAGTCACTCAATACCTGACTATGGCGCAGCCGTTCCATCGCGGTGACCAAATCAAGGGGCAGGTCGGGGTCGACTTTTGTGCCGGCGTTTCCTTTCACCGGATCACCGGGGTTCAATTGTCGGGTCAGGCCGTAATGGATGCCGGCGAGCAGAACGGCCAAAGTAAGATACGGATTGGCATCGGCACCGGATACCCGGTGCTCGAGACGGCGAGCGTTGCCATGGCTTTTCGGGATTCTCATTGCCACAGAGCGGTTCTCATACCCCCAACTGGGTGTGACCGGAACATAACTGTTCGGGCTGAATCGATGGTAGGCATTGACATTCGGGGCAAAAATACCCATAGAGTCGTACATCAGCGCTTTCAACCCGCCCAGGCCATGATATAACCGATCACTGCCACAGGCGGGTGTCGCGTAACGTCCGCCTCCGTCAAAGATGTTTTTTCCGTCCTTGTCCAGCAGGCTGATATGCAGATGCAGTCCGCTACCGGCATGAGCCGAATAGGGCTTGGCCATGAAGGTTGCCCGATAGCCGTGTTGTCTGGCCACGCATTGAACGACCCGTCGAAATAAAAGGCAATGATCGGTAGCCCGCAGGACATCGGTATCGTGCTGAAGATTGATTTCAAATTGCCCCGGCGCATATTCGCTCGAAATGGCGCCTGTCGAGATGCCTTGCTGTGCACAGATCGAAGTCACTTGATCCAGATAGAGGCTGAAGTCCTCAATGTCATCCAGGCCGTAGACCTGAGTGGCATCAAGTACCTGCCCGGTCAGGGGGGAGCGGGGAGGAGTCAATTCCCCCGGTTTGTTTCGCCCGGCATCCAGCAGATAAAATTCGAGTTCGAAGGCAACCATGGGTCTGATCCCGGTGGATTCGAATTTTTCAAGCACGCGTTTGAGGACATTTCTGGGTTCGTAATAAAATGGGGTGCCGTTGAGACTTTGCAGCGTCAGCATCACCTGGGCGGTTGGAACCTGAGTCCATGGGGCCGGTACCAGCGTATCGATCAGCGGCATACCCATCTCATCGGGATCTCCATCGGAAAAGCCCATTCCTTCGGGATCCATGGATTCTCCCGTGACGGATAACAAAAAACTGGACCCGGGTGTCATCATGCCGGTGTCAAAGATTTTTTCAGCCTGCCCGACAGGATAACGCTTGCCACGGAATACACACGACAGATCAGGATAAAAGACATCCAGGTATCGGATATCCGGATAGTCGCTCAGCAGTGTGTCAAGTGGTGTGCAGGAGGGCAAATCTGCATCTCCGGTCGGTTATTGAAGTGGATTGTTGGTTGAAACGGTATCAGGAGACTGGCGAAACGAATTTAAGGGCGTATCACCCCGCATTTTCTTCGATGATGAGCAATAAATGCAGAACCATCTACTTGACTTGCCATTGATCCATAGGCGAAATCGTAACCATAACCGTTGAGGAACGCAACATCGTTACAGCCCAATGTCAGCGCAAAGTAGTTAATGTTCCCATTTGCATTGAGGAGGATTGACGCCAAAAGAGACCATCCGTTGATAGCACTGGTTCCAACTCAAAAAATGGGGCTAAAATGTCGGAACTCGAGACTTGGCACCAGAAAGATCAGCAAACCGGATATATCATTGCCGATCAATTGGATGGCATCAGGATATCGATACGAAAAGGCAGGACAAGCCTCTTTAAAATGAACGCTTCAGTGACTGTTTCAGCTGATGTTGTTCAAGCGCAAGTTGTATCAGGCGATCGATCAGCTGTGGGTAGGTGATCCCCGAGGCGGCCCACAACTGTGGATACATGCTGATCGGGGTGAAACCAGGCATCGTGTTGATTTCATTAAGAAAAATCTGGTTTGTCTCCCGGTTCACGAAAAAGTCCACTCGCGCCAATCCGGTACCGTCTATGGCCTTGAAGCCTGCAATGGCCAGTTGCCGGATGCGTTGACTGGTTTTTTCTTCCAATGCGGCCGGGATCACCAATCTGGACTTGTCATCCAGATACTTCGTCTCATAGTTGTAAAACTCGGCACCGGGAATGATTTCCCCAATCACCGAGGCACGGGGGTGTTCATTGCCGAGAATCGAACATTCCACCTCCCGGCAGTTCTGCATGGCTTGTTCGATCACAATCTTGTTGTCGAAGTCGAAAGCGTGATTGATTGCGCTGATCAGCTGGACGTGATTCGCGGCCTTGTTGATCCCCACGCTGGAACCCATGTTCGCCGGCTTGATAAAGCTGGGGTAACCCAACGTCTGTTCCACGGTCTTGACAAGATAGTCATTGCGCCGGCGCCAATCATGGATGGTACACACCAGATAGGGTGCTTGGGGGATACCTTCGGCAGCAAAGACCTTTTTTGCCAATGCCTTGTCCATGGCCAGAGCCGAGGCCGCCACGCCACACCCGACATAGGGCAGGCCCGCCATTTCAAGTGCGCCCTGCAGTGTTCCGTCCTCTCCGAACGTGCCGTGCAGGACCGGGAAAATGACGTCCAGACGGGGTACGGGTAAATGTCTCTCCTGGATAACACGGGTGAGATTCCCCTGATGGTGCAAATCGATCGAAACCGATTGTTTCAGCAAATCGGACAATGAGTCGGGCAGCAGGTCTCTGACCTTTCCGTTTTCAATAATCTGATCGAGATCGGTTGCCAGTTGCCAGTGGCCGGATTTGTCGATTCCAATCAGGCTGAGATTGTATTGATGGGGATCAATCGCCTTGAGTATCGAGATGGCTGAGGTGACGGAAACTTCGTGTTCGCACGAACGACCGCCAAACAGGATACCAAGGTTGAGTTTGTCTGCCATGCCACTACCGAAACAAATCGCTCCGCATTTTGAGGGTCAGGGTACCGTGACGACTTGGGCCATTTGCGCTCAACTGACCGGAATCAAGCAGACCTGCACTGTGAGGTTGCCGGATGCCTGTCGATACAAGCCATCATCCGCATCAGCCGCCAAGATGAGTCAAAACCTGATTGCACAAACTGATCAGCGTGCCAATCCAGGGAAGAACAAGGATAATGAGGGCGACATTGAAAACCAGCAGCAGTTTGCTGTCTGCGCGTATGGCAATCGGGCTGTCATCGATCGGATCATCGAAATAGGCCAGCTTGATGATTCTGAGATAATAATAGGCCCCGATCACAGCCAACACCACGGCGACCACGGCAACCCAGACCAACCCGCTGTTGACCAGCGCCTGGATAACGGACAGTTTTGCAAAGAAACCGGCGGTCGGTGGAATTCCCGCCATGGACAGCATCAAAATGAGCAACAGGAAAGCGGCCAGCGGACTGCGCTTGCTCAGGCCTTTTAGATCCTCCAGCTTGTCAAACTCGCGGTGCTTGTCGGCGAGGTGCAGGATCAGGCCAAAGGCGGCTGCACTCATCACCGAATAGATCAAGACATAAAACAGGGACGCGCTGTAGCCTGTTGTCGTGCCACAGAGCACGCCGAACAGGAAAAACCCCATATGGGAAATAGTTGAGTAGGCAAGCAGTCTTTTGAGATTATCCTGTGCAATCGCGATGATATTACCGACCGCAACCGACAGTACCGCGAGGATAACCAGCATCGGCTGCCACATGTCGTGCACGGCTTCCAATCCACCGATCAGTAATCGCATGATGATGGCAAAGGCGGCAATCTTGGGCGCGGCCCCAATAAAGGCGGTGGTTGATGTCGGGGCCCCCTGATAAACGTCCGGCACCCACATGTGAAAGGGGACGGCGCCGAGCTTGAAGGCCAAGGCGACCACAATGAATACGACCGTCAGGGCCAGTGCAGAACGACTTTGATCGATCGTTGAGATGGCGTCACTGATGGCCGATAATTCAAGCGATCCGGTCAGGCCATACAGCAAGGACATGCCATACAGCAAAATACTCGAGGCCAGTGCGCCAAGAACAAAATACTTCATCGCGGATTCGACGGCCAGGGTATCTTCACGATAAAAGGCAATCATGGCATAGAGGCACAACGACATCAGTTCCAGCCCCAGGTACAGGGTCAACAGATGGCTGGCGGAGGCCATCACCATCATGCCGATGACGCCGAACAGGCCCAATATGTAATACTCGTTCTTGAAGATATCGCGTTGTTCATTGTATCGCCGGCTGTATACGAAAATGGCCGCACAAACAAGGCAGATGGCGATCTTGAGCAGGTCCGCCATCGGGTCATCGATATACAGTCCATTAAATGCCACGGACGATGCCTCGGAAAAAGTCGCCATAATCAAGGCGGCCGTGACAATCAGGGACAGCACACTCAGCCAGTAGCAACCCGGTTCACGGATTTCTTTTTTGAGAAAAAGCCCCAGCACCAGAATCAGCGATGCCATGGTTGCCAGAAACATCTCGGGCAATGCAGCGGCAGGATTTAAGCTTACCAGGGTCATGGCTGAATTCAGGGTAATTTTGAGACGGCAGTATGCTGCAACAGGTTGTCAATGGTCACGTGCATGATGTCCAAAACGGGATTTGGCCAGAGGCCGACCAGCAATACCATGACGGCGAGGATCGAAAGCATGATGATTTCGCGGGCATTGATATCTTCAAGTGAAGCGACGGCATCACTGACCACCTTGCCATAGACCACTCGTTTGACCATCCACAGTGTGTAAGCGGCGCCCAGCACCAGCGTTAACGCGGCAATGATGGCAAACCAGGGGTTCGCCTGAAAGGCCCCCAGAATGACCAGAAATTCTCCCACGAACCCGGATGTCCCGGGCAGGCCGGAATTGGCCATGGCGAACAGCACCAGGAAAGCGGCAAAGACCGGCATCGGCGTGGCGATACCTCCATAGGTACGGATCATTCTGGAATGCAGTCGGTCATACAGGACACCGACACAAAGGAAGAGTGCGCCGGAGATGAATCCATGGGAGATCATCTGCATCATCGCGCCCTCGACTCCCTGGGCGTTGAAGATAAACAGCCCCAGGGTCACAAAACCCATGTGTGAAATGGATGAGTAGGCAATGAGTTTTTTCATGTCCTGTTGGACCAGGGCCACCAGCGCGATGTAGACCACGGCAATCAGGGACAACCCGATCATCAGCCAGGCCAGCTCGTGACTGGCATCGGGCGTGATCGGCAGATTGAAACGGATAAACCCGTACCCTCCCATTTTCAACATGATGGCGGCCAGGATGACCGAACCGCCGGTTGGGGCCTCCACGTGGGCATCCGGCAGCCAGGTGTGAACCGGAAACATCGGCACCTTGACCGCAAAGGCGGCAAAAAAGGCAAGAAAGATCAGTATCTGGGCATCGAGACCGATTTTCAAATGATGGTAGTCCAGAATACTGAAACTGCTGTTGCTCGCGTTGTACAGGTAAAGCAGGGCAACCAGCATCAACAGGGAGCCGAGCAGGGTGTACAGGAAAAACTTGATCGTGGCATAAATACGATTCGGTCCCCCCCAGATACCAATGATCAGAAACATCGGAATGAGCATGGCTTCCCAGAAGACGTAGAACAAAACCGCATCCAGTGCACAGAACACGCCGATCATGATGCCTTCCATCATCAAGAAAGCCGCCATGTATTGGGCCACACGCTGTGTAATCACCTGCCAACCTGCAATCACGACGACGACTGTCAGCAAGGTGGTCAGCAAAATGAGCGGCATCGAAATCCCGTCAACCCCCAGGCTGTAGTTCACATTAAATGCGCTGATCCAGGAGGCATGCTCGGAAAACTGCATTGCCGAGGTGGTGGTGTCGAACCGCTGATACAACGGCAGGCTGAGCAGAAACACCGATACTGACAGCGCTAGAGACAGATTTCTTGCGCGTTCCGGTTTCTCGTCATCGCCGACCACAAGGACGAGGACGCCGCCGAGGATGGGCATCCAGATAAGCAGACTCAGCAGATTGGTTTCGATCACTTGTAAAGTCCCTTAAAACCAGACAAAGAAGCTGATCAATAGGAACAGGCCGATGATCATCGCGAATGCATAGTGATAGGTGAAACCGGTTTGAATCTGTCTGAGGACAGTGGAAAACTTGCCCACCGACGTGGCGGTCCCGTTAATCATCACGCCGTCGATCAGTCCGGCATCCGCGTACTTGTGCAGCAGGTTCCCGAAAATCAGGGTGCTTTTGGAAAAAACGGCTTGGTACAGCTCATCGACCCCGTATTTCTTGTCCAGGATACGGTAAAGCGGATTGAGCGCACTGGCAATGTTCCCGGGCAAGGCCGGGTTTTTGCAATAACAAACCCAGGCGGCCAGGATGCCCGCCACGGCCAACCAGAAGGGTGCCGTCAACATGCCGTGCATAATCGCTGCCACAATCAACCCGAATCCGGTTTTGCCCTGGTATCCCTGGGCCAACTGATCGACGACATCGTGTCCGGGTGTGACAAAGATCGACGCGCCAAAAAACCGCCCATCCAGCACCGGCTCGAAATACAGGAATCCGGCCACTACCGAGGGGATGGCCAGTGCAATCAGGGGCAAGGTAACCACGCCGGGCGATTCCCTGAGATGCTTGAGCGTGTGTTCATCGCAACGCGGCTGGCCATGAAAGGTCATGAACAGCAACCGGAAAGAGTAAAACGCAGTCACGAAAACACCCAGCAGTACCGCGACATAGGCATACTGGGCACCCCACAGGTCACTATGACGAACCGACTCGATGATCGCGTCCTTGGAAAAGAAGCCGGCGAAAGGCGGAATCCCGGCCAGTGCCAAAGAACCGATGATGACGGTCAGGTAGGTAATCGGCATGAAGACTCTTAACCCGCCCATTTTGCGCATGTCCTGCTCATGATGCATCGCGATGATAACCGAACCGGCACCGAGAAATAAAAGGGCTTTGAAAAAGGCATGTGTTCCCAAGTGGAAAATCGCCACTTCATAGGCAGATGCCCCCAACGCCACGGTCATGTAGCCGAGCTGTGACAAGGTCGAGTAGGCAACGACACGCTTGATGTCGTTTTGAACGAGCCCGATCAGCGCCATGAAGATCGCAGTGGTTGCGCCGATGACAAGCACCACCGACAAGGCGGTTTCGGAGTACTCGAACAGGGGTGACATCCTGGCGACCATGAAAATGCCGGCCGTGACCATGGTGGCCGCATGGATCAGCGCGGAGATCGGGGTTGGCCCCTCCATCGAGTCGGGTAGCCAGACATGGAGAGGAACTTGCGCCGATTTCCCCATGGCACCGATAAACAGCAAAATGCAGGTCACGGTCAGCCAGTTCCATGTGCCGAAGGGCGAGTCGACGGTTTTGGTCTGGATTTCTTCCGCCCCCGAGAAGACAGCGGCATAATCGAGCGATCCGAACAAGTACAAGACGGCGGCAATACCCAGAAGAAAACCGAAATCACCGACCCGGTTTACCAGAAAGGCCTTCAGATTGGCATAGATCGCCGTGTCTTTTTCGTACCAGAAACCGATCAACAGGTAGGAGACCAGCCCCACGGCTTCCCATCCGAAGAAGAGCTGGAGAAAATTGTCAGACATCACCAGCATCAGCATCGAGAAGGTGAACAGCGAGATGTAACAGAAAAACCGCTGATAGCCGGGGTCCTCGGCCATATAGCCAATGGTATAGATATGCACCATCAAGGAAACGAACGTGACGATCACCATCATGGTGGCACTCAGTTCATCGATCAGGAACCCGATATGGAACGGGATATCGGCACTGATTGCCCAGATATACAGCGTTTCATTGGCAATCGTGCCATTACGCACATCCGAGTAAACGATCAAGGAGAGCACGAATGCGATCGCGACACCGGCGATGGTCAGGCTGTGCGTTGCCCGTCGTCCGATCGTCTTGCCGAACAAACCGGCAATGATCGAAGCGAAAAGACAAACCAGCGGAATGGCAATATAAATGTTCTTCATCCTTTCAGGGAATCCAGTTCTTCTACATTGATGGTCCGTCGACTGCGGAACAACACAATCAGTATGGCGAGACCGATGGCGGCTTCAGCCGCAGCCACGGTCAGTATGAAAAAGACGAAGATCTGCCCCGCGGTATCTTCAAGAAAGTGGGAAAAGGCCACAAAGTTGATATTGACGGCGAGCAACAACAGTTCAATCGACATCAGCAAGATAACGACATTCTTGCGGTTCAAAAAGATACCGACCACGCTGATGGCAAACAAAATGGCGCCAAGGACCAGGTAGTGTGAAAGCGGTATCATGAGGTTTTCTCACCTGTCGAGGAACCGGAAGCAGGTGTGGCAGGCATTTTCACGATACGCAACCGATCCTGCTTGTTGATTTTGACCTGGGCACCGGGATCAATATACTTGTTCTCGGGTCTGCGACGCATGGTCAGGACAATGGCCGCGATAATGGCAACCAGTAGAATGAATGCGGCAATTTCGAACGGATAGACATAGTGCGTGTAGAGCTGTTCTCCGAGTGCCCTGGTGTTGCTGTATTCTGCGCTGTTGGGAACCGGATTGGAGTAACTGTCCGGTCCGAAGGAGTACATCATCACCAGCGCGATTTCGATAACCAGTGCCACGGCAATCAGGCTGCCGATGGGCAGATAACGGGTAAATCCGGCCCGAATCTCAGCCAGATCAATATCGAGCATCATGACCACGAACAAAAACAGCACCATGACCGCACCGACATAGACCAGCACCAGAACGATGGCCAGAAACTCGGCCTCAAGGATGATCCAGACACAGGCGGCACTAAAGAAGGCCAGCACCAGAAAGAGCGCCGATTTCACCGGATTGCGTATCGTCACCACCATGCCGGCGGCGAAAATCAGGATACCGCTGAAAAAATAAAATGCAATTTCAACAAAGGTGATCGGTAACATCATCGATAGGGCGCGTCTTGTGTCCGGGCCGATGCGATCTGCGACTCGTATTGATCGCCAATCTCCAGCAAATGCTGCTTGTCAATCATGCGCTGGTCGTTTTGCTCCATATGAAACTCATGAATATCGGTCAACACAATGGAATCCACCGGGCAGGCTTCTTCACAAAATCCGCAGTAAATGCATTTGAACAGGTCAATGTCATAGCGGGTTGTTCTGCGGCTGCCGTCCTCTCTTTCTTCCGAGTCAATGGTAATGGCCAGTGCCGGACAAACGGCTTCGCACAGTTTGCATGCGATACAGCGTTCCTCGCCGTTCGGATATCTTCGAAGGGCATGGAGGCCCCGAAAACGGGGGGATTTCGGGGTTTTTTCTTCCGGATACATGATGGTTGTTTTTTTCTTGAACAATTGTCGCCCGGTGACTCCGAGGCCTTTTCTCAGTTCTTTCAGAGAAAAGGTCTTGTATATTTGCTTGATATCGATACCCATGTCGTGATCCGGTAGTGTTAAATATTGGGACGGCTAGTCAAAGACAAATCCGAATGGCGTGTAGAATTTTCCGAGTCCGATGACGGCAATCCACACCAGCGTGACCGGGATCAGGATCTTCCACCCCAGTCGCATGATCTGATCATAACGATATCGGGGGAAAGTGGCCCGGAACCACAAGAAGAAAAAAGCGACCGCGGACGTTTTCAGGCCAAACCACAATATCGGTGGAATCCAGTTGAAAGGCGCCACATCGACCGGTGGCAGCCAGCCGCCGAGAAACATGATTACGGTCAGCGCAGCGATCAGGATCATGTTGGCATATTCCGCCAGAAAAAAGACGGCAAACCCCATCCCCGAATATTCAACGTGGAAGCCGGCGACGATCTCGGATTCCCCTTCGGCGACATCGAAGGGAGCCCGGTTTGTCTCGGCGACACCGGAAATGAAATAGACCAGAAACAGCGGCAGAAGCGGCAGAAAATACCATTGCCAGAAGCCCCCCTGCTGATGGGCGACGATCTCCTTGAGGTTGAGGCTGCCGGCAACCATCAGAACCCCCACCAGTGCAAAGCCCATGGCGATTTCATAGGCGACAATTTGGGCTGCCGAGCGCATGGCGCCCAAAAAGGCGTATTTCGAATTCGATGCCCAGCCGGCGATAATGACCCCGTAGACGCCCATGGAAGTCAAGGCCAGCACGTAAAGGAGGCTGGCGTCGATGTCGGCCAGTACCAGTGTGTCACTGAACGGTATCACCGCCCAGGCCGCCAGCGCCGGTGTCAGGGACAGGATCGGCGCCATCAGAAACAGGACCTTGTTGGCACGACGGGGAATGATGATTTCCTTCATCATGAGTTTGAGGGCGTCGGCAATCGGCTGTCCCCACCCTTTCGGTCCCACCCGATTCGGGCCGACCCGGGTTTGCATGTAACCGATCACTTTTCGCTCGGCAAACGTGAAATAAGCCACACACCCCATCAATGGCAGCAGGATGGCCAGAATCTTGAGCACGATCCAGGACGTGATTTGCAGCGGTTCCGGCAGCCAGCCGGTGAGAGAAAAGTAGAGGTCGGCAATCATGTTTTCTCCAGGGTCACATCCACATGTCCCCCCAGTGAGACGGTTTCAGGATAGCCGGCCGGGATGTAGACACACCGAGCGGGAACCCGCTCATCCACTATCAACGGCAAAACAGTCTGACCGTCGCCGTTTTTGACGATGACCGTTTCGCCTGGTTCAAGAGCCAGTTGCTTGATCTGCTGCGAATTGGCCCGGACTGCCGGAGTCGGGTTATCCGCCGTGTGTTGCAGTGCCGTGGCATGGCGTACCACGGGGTCAATACGGTACATGGGAATATCCAGCAGCCGCCGCAGCGCTTCCCCCTGTGTGGTCGATACGGCGACATCCGGCATACGCCAGGGCTGAATCCGGGGGGATGCCTTGAGGTCAGATACGGCGACTTCGCGGGTGACCTCGTCGAGGTTGATATGGTCGAATCCGGACAATTCCAGAAAGTTGCCCATGACACGCAGGATTTTCCAGGCAGGGCGGGCATCACCCGTTGGGGGGGAGGCGATTTGTGCCTGTTGAACCCGACCTTCACAATTGATGTAGGTCCCGGCCGATTCGGTGAAAGCGGCCATTGGCAACAGGACGTCGGCATAGCCCATCACTGACTGGCTTTTGAAGGCGCTGATCTGCACCACGAAGTCGGCCTGTTTCAAGGCGTGAGCGGCGGCTTTGCCGTCAATGCAGTCCAACTCGGGCTCAACAGCCAGCAAGACATAGGCGCGACGGGGTTGCGACATCATGTCGGCTGCATTCAAACCGGTCGTGCCCGGCAGGCAGCGCGCAATCCAACCGGCCGCGGCATTTGCAGGCGGCAACACGGCCATGCTGGCCCCAGTGGTTTCGCAGATCCATTGCACCAGCGCCTTGATGGCTGCTGCGTTTTGATGCTGTTGGGCAATGGCGCCGACAATCACGATCCCGCGATCGGCGGCCTGACACAGATGCTCAGCCGTTTGCTGCATGGCATTTCGCCCCGTCGGGCGAATCGAATCGGGCAATTGGACCTGCTTGAGCCTTGCAATGTCTGCCGCAAGGGTGGCGAGTTGATCGACCAACCGGTTGGTACTGACGATGCGGTCTTCCACCGTATCGAAGTTCATGGGGTATCCGAGAATATTGATCGTGCTGATCTTGGCTCCCTGCGTCAGCGCGGCCTGCCTTAACCGCAGTGCCAGTAACGGCTGTTCCTTGCGAAGGTTGGAGCCGACCAGGACTGCCGAGTGCACTGTACTGTAGTCGGCGATCGGCCGTTCGGATGCGGGGAAGGGGGCGGCAATGTCGTCATCACTGAAGTCGCATTGCTGCAGTCGGTGATCGACACTGTCGCTTCCCAGTGCCCGGATCAGCTTCTGAAACAGGTGGAATTCCTCCAATGTCGAAGTGGCCGAGGCCAGCCCGCCGATCTGGTCTGCCGAACCGGTGTTGATGACGGTCCTGATCCCTGCCGTGGCATAGCACAGTGCGGTTTCCCAGTCGACTTCCCGCCAGCCGTTGTCTGTTGTGTCGCGGTTGTCCCGAATCATCGGCGTACGCAATCGTTGTTCGCTATTGACTGCTTCATAGCTGTACCGGTCCCGATCTGCCAGCCAGCATTCGTTGACCGCCGGGTTCTCGACCGGCAATATCCTTTCCACCTGGTTTCGAAGTGTCTGGACGTTGAGATTCGTGCCGACGCAATCGTGCGGACTGATCGAAAAGTGATTCTGCAGTTCCCATGATCGGGCTGCAAATCGATAGGGCTTGGAGGTGAGCGCGCCCACGGGGCAAAGATCGATCATGTTGCCCGAAACCTCAGAATCCACGGACTGGTTCAAGAAAGTACCGATCCGGGTATATTCGCCTCTCCCCGGCGCACCCATCTCCATCACACCTGCGACTTCCTCTCCGAATCGGACACAACGTGTGCAGTGAATACAACGGGTCATTTCTGTGGCCACCAGTGGACCGATATCATGGCTTGACACGGTCCGCTTGCGTTCCATGAAACGGGAATCATCCTTGCCATAGCCCATCGCCTGGTCCTGAAGGGGGCACTCGCCACCCTGGTCACAAACCGGGCAATCCAGCGGATGGTTGATCAGCAGGAATTCCATGGTTCCCTTCTGGGCTTCGCGGGCCAGTTTGGACTGGGTAAACACTTTCATTCCATCCATGACCGGTGTTGCACAAGCCGGCAAGGGTTTGGGGGCTCGCTCTACTTCAACCAGGCACATCCGACAGTTGGCGGCAATGGACAGCTTTTCATGGTAGCAAAATCGGGGAATATAAATGCCTGCCCTGTCGGTGACCCGAATGAGCATTTCCCCTGCGGTGGCCTCCAGGGGTCGGCCGTCTACTTCAATCGTTGCCATTTACGCCGCGTCCGCCCGCATCGAGTGGGAAGCCTCATCGATCGTCCGGTCTGCAGCGGGACCGAGCTTGGCTTCGAATTCGTGTCGAAAGTGTTTCAGGAAACTTTGTACCGGCCAGGCGGCCGCATCGCCCAGGGCGCAGATGGTTCGCCCTTCGATCCGGTCAGCGACATCCAGCAGCGTGTCGAGATCCTGTCGAGTGCCTCGACCGGTGTTGATTCGATGCAAAATCCGGTAAAGCCAACCGGTTCCCTCTCGACAGGGTGTACATTGCCCGCAGGATTCCTCATGATAAAAATAGGTCAGCCGTTCCAGCACCTTCACCATGTCGGTTGTCTCGTCCATGACAATGACCGACCCGGCACCCACGGCAGAACCATGTTCCCGCAATGAATCGTAATCCATGTTCGCCTGCAAGATGGCTTTTGCGGGCATCACGGGAACCGATGACCCGCCGGGAATAACCGCTTTGAGCTTTCGTTCCTTCCAGACGCCGCCGGCCATTTCAAGCAATTCGCGAAAAGGGGTACCCATCTTGATTTCATAGTTACCCGGTTCGTTGACATGGCCGGTCACCGAAAAGATCTTCACACCGCCGGAATTTTCGACTCCCAGATCCCGGAACCACTCGCCCCGCATCCAGTTCCCATCGGCACGGAGTATCGAGGGGACCGATGCGAAGGATTCCGTGTTGTTGATGGTCGTCGGCTTCCCGTACAGGCCATATGCGGCCGGGAAAGGGGGTTTGAACCGGGGTTGGCCTTTTTTGCCTTCCAGCGATTCGAGCAGGGCAGTCTCCTCACCGCAGATGTAGGCACCGGCCCCGAGGTGGGAATACAGATCGAAATCAAATCCCGAACCGATGATGTTCCGACCGAGAAATCCGGCCGCATAGGCTTCAGCCATCGCGGCCTCCATCCGCTCGTACGGTTCCCAGAACTCGCCGCGTATGTAGTTGTAGCCGACCGTCGCGCCCATGACATAGCCCCCGATCGCCATGCCCTCAATCAGTGCATGCGGATTCAGTCTGAGAATGTCCCGATCCTTGCAGGTGCCGGGCTCGCCTTCATCGGAGTTGCAGACGACATATTTTTGTCCGACTGCCGCCCGGGGCATGAAGCCCCACTTGATCCCGGGTGGGAAACCCGCGCCTCCTCTTCCTCGGAGGTTGGACGTCTTGATGGTTTCAATGATGTCTTCAGGGGCAACCCGGTTCTTCAGAATTTCCTCCAGTGCGCGATAGCCGCCATTTTGACGATAACTCTCAAGGGTCCAGGGCATTTCAATGAGCGGATCCGGCAAACAGACATTGAATGCACGACGCACTGAATTGAAGGTGTTTTCAACGGGCGTCATGTCGGCTTTTCAACAGAGCGTTTCAAGAATCGCATCAATCCGTTCCGGGGTCAGGTTTTCATGGTAATCACGATTGACCTGCATCATCGGTGCACCGGCGCAGGCCGCGAGGCATTCCACCTCCTTGAGTGTGATTTGACCGTCCGCAGTGGTTTGTCCCAACCCGACACCCAATCTTGTTTTCAGGTGATCGACCACCGCATCACTGCCCCTTAGCATGCAGGATATGTTGGTACAGACGCAGATTTTATGTTTGCCGACCGGTTTTAGCTCGTACATCGAGTAGAAACTTGCCACCTCGTAGGCACGAACCGGCGGCACACGAATAATGCCGGCGACATAGTCAATCAATTCATCACTGAGCCAGCCGTGCTCGTCCTGGGCAATGCGCAAAGCGGCCATCAGTGCCGACTGACGACGATCGGCGGGATACTTGTCCAGTTCGCGATCTATTTCCTGCAGTGATGATTCAGACAGCATCAGCGATCTATTTCTCCGAATACGATGTCCTGGGTGCCGATGATGGCAACCATGTCGGCGAGCATGTGTCCTTTCGACATTTCATTCAGCGCCGACAGATGGGCAAAACCAGGCGCACGGATTTTAACCCGATAAGGCTTGTTGGCTCCATCCGAGATCATGTAAATGCCGAATTCTCCCTTGGGATGTTCGATCGCGGCATAGGCCTCACCGGCCGGAACGCAATAGCCTTCGGTGAAAAGCTTGAAATGATGAATCAGCGATTCCATATCCCCTTTCATGCTTTCCCGGGAAGGTGGGACCAGTTTGTGATCATTGATCATGACCGGGCCGGGATTGGCCCGTAACCAATCGATGCACTGCCTGATGATGCGGTTCGATTGTCGCATTTCCTCTACCCGGACCAGGTAGCGATCATAGCTGTCCCCGTTGGTGCCCACAGGGATATCGAAATCGAGCCTGTGGTAGACATCATAAGGCTGTTTTTTGCGCAAGTCCCACTCAATGCCGGACCCACGCAACATGGGACCACTAAAGCCCAGTGCCTTGGCTCTTTCGGGGGTGACGATACCGATATCGACCGTTCTTTGTTTCCATATCCGGTTATCGCTGAGCAAGGTCTCATATTCATCCACATACCCGGGAAACCGATCAGTGAACGCCTCGATGAAATCCAGCAAGGAGCCATCCCGGTCGACGTTGCGCTTGCGAGTGTCTTCGACCGAGTGTCGTTTCGTGGTGCCGTATTTTGGCATGGCATCGGGCAGATCCCGGTAAACCCCGCCGGGCCGATAGTAGGTTGCATGCATTCTTGCACCGGAGACGGCTTCATAACAGTCCATCAAGTCTTCGCGTTCCCTGAAGCAGTACAGAAAGACGGTCATCGCGCCGACATCCAGTGCATGGGCACCGAGCCACAGGCAGTGATTGAGAATGCGCGTAATTTCATCGAACATCACGCGGATGTACTGTGCCCGTACCGGCGGAGTGATGCCCAGCATTTTTTCGATGACCATGACGTAAGCATGTTCATTGCACATCATTGATACGTAGTCCAGGCGATCCATATAACCGATACTTTGACTGTAGGGTTTGGATTCGGCGAGCTTCTCGGTCCCGCGATGCAGCAGGCCGATGTGTGGGTCACAGCGTTCTATGACTTCCCCATCCATTTCCATGATGATGCGTAACACCCCGTGGGCCGCCGGATGCTGTGGCCCGAAATTCATCGTGTAGTTGCGAATCTCAGCCATTATCCCGCCTCATTCTTCGTGAGTCCGTCAGGCCGAATGACTGCAGCCTCCTTTCGGATTGTCCGCGGCACCAGGGTTCTCGGTTCGATGGTCACAGGCTGATAGATGACCCGGCCTTGAGCCTCGTCATAACGCATTTCGACCTTGCCGGAAAGCGGGAAGTCCTTGCGAAACGGATGCCCGATAAAGCCATAGTCCGTCAGCAGGCGGCGCAAGTCGGGATGCCCGACAAAGATAATGCCGAACAGGTCGAATGCCTCTCGCTCGAACCAGTCTGCCGCGGGCCAGACATCAATCACCGAGTCAATGGTGGGCTGGTGTCCGGATAATCCCGTCCTGATCCTTATCCGTCTGTTGTGATGCAGAGATAACAGGTGGTAAATCACGGCATAGTGATCGCCTGACCAGGCCTCGCCGCCATCATCCTTGCCATAGTCTGAATAATCCACTCCGCAAAGGTCAATGAGTTGCTCACAGTGGGTCAGTGGATTGTCGCGCAATGTTTGACAGACCTGCCGAATGTCGGCTGCGGCCACGTCACAGGTGATTTCATCAAGGCTGACATGACACGACAGCAGGGAATCGCCCAAAAGATCAGGGAGTCTATCGAGAATCTCGGAGGTGGAAGCCATGCGTACTGAGCGATGATTAGGTCGATCCTGTAGATCAGGCGATACGCGCAATCGTATTGGTTTTCTTGATTTTCTTTTGCAGTTGCAAAATGCCGTAGATTAGTGCCTCGGCAGTAGGTGGGCAGCCGGGCACATAGACATCCACCGGAACGATACGATCACAGCCGCGAACCACCGCATACGAGTAATGATAATAGCCGCCGCCATTGGCGCACGAACCCATCGAAATAACCCATTTGGGATCCGCCATCTGGTCATAGACCTTGCGCAATGCCGGTGCCATTTTGTTGGTCAGCGTGCCGGCCACAATCATCACATCGGATTGTCGGGGGCTGGGCCGAAACAGGATGCCGAAACGATCAAGATCATACCGGGCTGCCCCCGCCTGCATCATCTCGACCGCGCAGCAGGCCAGCCCGAAGGTCATGGGCCACATGGAACCGGTCCGGGCCCAGTTGATCAACGTATCGAGCTTTGCTGTCGCGAAGCCTTCTTGTAATGTGCCTTCTAACGCCATCGTTTAAGTTACTCCCACTCTAAAGCACCTTTCTTCCACTCGTAGATGAACCCGACCACGAGGATACCCAAAAACAGCATCATCGCCCAAAACCCGAACAGTCCGATGTCATCAAGCACAATGGCCCAGGGAAACAGGAAGGCGATCTCAAGATCAAAAATAATAAAAAGAATCGCAACCAGATAGTAACGAACATCGAATTTCATTCGAGAATCCTCGAATGCTTCAAAGCCACACTCATAAGGCGAAAGCTTTCCATCATTCGGTTTGTTGGGCCCCAGCACTTTGCCGGCACTGATTGCAATGATGCCCACACCGAGTCCAATGACGATAAATAACAATATCGGTAGATAGTTAGCCAGCAATTGTCAAATTCTCCCGAGCAGTATTTTACTATCGATGTCGGTGTTTATCGGGCTCTGGCGTTTGAACAACGTATTCCAAGTACAATGATCTCATTAAAACTGTCTCCGGCACGAAGTGGTTGAGTCTGTTTGCTTCGAAAACCAGTTACCCAATAAGCCATGATTGTAGCCGACAATCATGGTTTTTTATATAGCAAAACCGTTTCGCACCAGTCTCTCGAGATCGATCATGTCGGCTCGATTTTGGTGTACCCCGTGAACGGTGTACTTTTGCTGTCGGACGTGCATCCCCGCCAGGCAGCTGATGGGTTGTTTTCGGTTGGTGGCAGCCAGAGCGATTTACGGTCACGATGCCGGTTGAAAAGTACTGCGGGCTTTCAATACCAATACGCTTAACCGTTTACCATTGGTACGTTTGCAGCTGTGCCATCAGGACGTGTAATCGTCTTGCCGCTCATGTCATGCCGATTCCTGTCAGCACCCGCCTTGCGGTTGTCAGGCCAGGGCTCCTCCGCAGCTGCTGCCGGCGCCCGCAGTACAGCCAAAACAATGTTTGCCGACAACAACCGGCGCTCCCTCCAGCCGATCAATATCGATTTCCCACAATTTTTTTTGTTGGGCGCGGAGCGCCGGCAGGTCCAGCATCTGGTTGAAATCACAGTCGTAAACATAGCCTCTCCAGTCAATACTCACCAGATGCCGACACATTAACGGGTTGACGGTGGCAGGATTGAAGTTGTCCATCAACAGTTGCATGTAGCTGGCAAGTTGACCGGTGTGCTTGAGATAGTGCTCGAATCGCTTGATCGGCAGATTCGTCAGTGTCAGCAAATGATTGAAATCAATGCCGAAATCCTGTTTCAGCCGGAGCTTGTAATCTTGCTGCAGATCGTGTTGCAAAGGGGGGAGATAGGGGCCGGTCGGGTTATAGACAAGGTCCAGCAGCTTGTTTGCCTCACGTCCGTAGCCCACGGCATTCAACGTCTGCAGTCCTGCGATGCTCTTGCCGAAGACACCCTTTCCCCGTTGCCTGTCGACATTTTCGGAAGTATAGCAGGGCAGGGAACAAACCAGTCGTATGTTTCGCTCGGCATACCATTGTGCCAGATTTTCCATGTCGGGTTCGAATAGTACCGTCAGGTTGCATCGGGAGGTAATACGGACACCGTGTGACAGCAGTGCATCACAAAACAGACGGAAATTCGGGATGAGTTCCGGTGCCCCGCCGGTCAGGTCAACGGATCCGATTCGATTGGCAGCAATCCAGCCAGTGATTTTTCGCATCGTCTCCCAAGTCATGATTTCAGTCCGTTTCGGCCCTGCTTCCACGTGGCAGTGCTCGCAGGCCTGATTGCACAGATAGCCCAGATTGATTTGTAATTCTGAAAGGGCCGTCCTTTGAATCGGCTGGCAGTGGTGAGATCTCAGGTACTGGTTGAAATCAGGATTGACCGGGATATCCATTGAGACAATTGGGATTGGATTAACGACGTTGTTTCTTTTCCATCATATCGAACAAGGCATGCCCTGACACCATATCATAAATCAAGGGCTGTTGATGTCAGTGGCTCTTCACCTTGGAGAGTGTGCCCCGTTAGTGTTCAATATGGCCGGATAGTTCCCTCTATTTTGGTTTCGAAAACAAAGGATGATCGGAGTCTTTGCTCGATGACCGGTCTGTGGGTGTATCCCAGGTGAAGGCGGTGTCGCACAGGTCGTTCAGCAGGCATTGGTCGCATTTCGGCTTTCTCGCGGTACAGGTATAGCGTCCCAGCAGAATCAGCCAATGATGGGCATTTTGCCTGAATCGCTCGGGAACCGACTGCAGCAACGCTGCTTCGACTGCAAGGACATCTTTCCCCGGTGCAATCCCGGTGCGGTTCGCCACCCTGAAAATGTGCGTATCGACGGCAATGGTCGGTTGTCCGAATGCCGTGTTGAGTATGACGTTGGCGGTTTTTCGGCCGACCCCCGGCAGCGCTTCCAACTCGTCGCGGGTTCGGGGGACTTCCCCTGCATGCCGTGCGAGTAAAATGTTGCAGGTCTTGATGATGTTTGCTGCCTTGGTGTTAAACAATCCGATGGTCCTGATATATCGTTTGAGTCCCGTCACCCCCAGTGATTTGATGGCCTGTGGTGTATTGGCGACGGCATACAGTTTTTCCGTGGCGCGGTTGACCGAGAGGTCGGTTGCCTGTGCGGACAGGATGACCGATATCAATAACTCGAACTCTGACCGATAGTTCAACTCGGTCGTCGGATTCGGGCTTTGCTTTTGCAGACGTTTAAATGCGGTGGTGATTCGTCTGGAGTTCATTCGGCTTTTTTCCCTGCTGTCGCTGGACGGCGGCGAGAATCTCTTGCTGCATCCGTTTTCTGGTACGTAATTGATGGCGTTGCTTGCGTACACGTTCCCGGTCTTCTGTTCGTTTGAGCTTCAGCAGGGTCGACGATCGGGCCTGATCGACCTGTTGTTGGGTATAGTCGGGCCATGTACTGCGCTTTTGGCCGAGGGGCGGGCTCGATTGAATCAAGCTGATACAGTCAGTCGGACAAACCGGCAGACAAAGCTTGCACCCGGTGCATTCATCATGGATCACCGTATGCATCAATTTGCCAGCACCCACAATACACTCGACTGGACAGGCCTGGATACATAAGGTACAGCCGATGCAAGCTGATTCCGCAATATAGGCGACCCTTTTCGATTCCGTTATACCGTGTCGGGTGTTTAATGGCTTGAAGGGTCTATCCAGCAGGTTGGAAAGTGCCCGAATGGTGATTTCCCCTCCCGGCGGACACTGATTGATGTCCGCCTCGTTATTGGCAACCGCTTGGGCATATTCCCGACATCGTGGATAGTCGCACTGCGTACATTGGGTCTGAGGCAGACACTGATCAATGGCTGAGACGAGCTTTGACGATTCGACGGAGGACACGTTACGTAAATAAAAGGTGGTTCAAGAATATAGAAAGAATTTAGAGATGATATTGTATAGGGTTGCTCTGTAAAACAGGTAATCGCTATTACGGATTGTTTAATCGGGGGCGTTTTGCGGGATGCGGCACGCTCTTCATCATTGAACGCGATGCCTGCTGCTTTGACCGATTGACACCATCTTTGCTCAGGGTATGCCTATGCTATGATAAGTGAATGACTGCCCTGCCCCGCCGCCGGCTACCGATCGGCATCCAGACGTTCCGCAAGATCCGCAACCAGGACTGCTACTATGTCGACAAGACCGCCCTGATCCGCCAGATGATTGATCAGGGGGACTATTACTTCCTGTCGCGCCCACGCCGTTTCGGCAAGAGCCTGCTGCTCGATACCCTGCGCGAGCTGTTCGCGGGCAACGAAGTGCTGTTCCGGGGGTTGGCGATCCACGATCACTGGGGCTGGCATCCGGAACAGGCACATCCGGTGGTGCGGATCAGTTTCGACGGCAAATACAACGAACCGGGTGATCTTGAACGGAGCATCCTCAATCAGTTGACCATCATTGAACGCAATGCGGGCCTGGCGCCGGTTCGGGATCTGGCGGAATTTGCTGGGCATCCGGGTCGAGCGTGACTGAAGTCGTATCGTATCTGGATCTATTTCTCGGAAGAACCCGACCGACGTGAAGCGTGGCACGCCGGTCAATTTGTACCGAAAGGTCAGGTCTCGAAGGAGATCGTCGGGGGTAGCCTGTCGCGCTTTGAATCCTCGCAAACCGTGTGTTAGCAATGCTGTGATGGGTCGTACCTTTATTCCAAACGTGCATGTGCTATAACCATGGATCGATCAAATTGACATAACAAAGTTCAGTTCTATAATTCAGCCCTCTATTCTTTAATTCCAGGTCAACGAGTGTCGACATACGCCGACAAATTCCAACAGATCGCGCCGAATACGGTCTTTGCGCTGCTGCCGGACACATTGCAAGCTTTTGTTCACGAACAAGCCTGTTTGCTTCGGTTGACCCAGCAGGAACTGCGGTTGGTTTGCGATATGGCGTTGGACCGGGTGCGCTGGAAAGAAGCCCCGTTGAGTGATCACTGGCCTCATGCTGAGGTTGCCTTCGACTCCGTACAGCGCAAGAAAAAAATTCTGTCCACGGTGATGCGGGACCATGAAGCACTTCGTGCGCAGGAAAAAAGCTATCGACAGCTGTCTCCAAAGGACAAGCCGAAAACACAAAAGCCCCGCTTGAGAACCGAAATACGGCAACAATTGGGACTGGGTCGATGTCCGGTTGCCTCGGAAAAGACACGGTGTTGCAATCTCATGACGCTGGACGCAGTCCAAAAATGCGGATTTGACTGCAGTTATTGCAGTATCCAGTCCTTCTATCACGGTAACGAAGTGGTCTTTGACCGTACGTTTGCCGAAAAATTGCAGGCACTGAGGCTGGATCCGGATCAGACCTATCATATTGGCACCGGACAGTCATCGGATTCTCTGATGTGGGGAAATCATCAGGGTGTGCTGCAAGCGCTGTGTGATTTCGCCGATCGACACCCCAATGTCATTGTGGAATTGAAGACCAAGTCAAAAAATATCGGCTGGCTGCTGGCGAACCCGGTCCCGAAAAATGTCATCTGCACCTGGTCGCTCAATCCCCAGACGATTATCGACCACGAAGAGCATCTGTCGGCAGGACTTGATCATCGTATCGAGTCGGCCAGACGACTGGCCGATCAGGGAAATATCGTGGGTTTCCACTTTCACCCGATCGTGTGGTACCAGGGGTGGCAGTCAGAGTATGAATCGATCTGCGACCGGTTGACCGGACAGTTTGAACCCCACGAGGTGGCGTTGGTTTCCATGGGAACACTGACCTATACCAAGTCCGTGATGAAGACGATTCGCAAACGGCCGCTGACGAGCAAGATATTGCAGATGCCGTTACAGGAAATAGCGGGCAAATACTCCTATCCGCTGGAGATCAAGCTGGAGTTGTTCAGGCAGGTGTATGGCTGTCTGGCAAAATGGCACGAAGCGGTGTTTTTCTATCTGTGCATGGAGGCACAGGCGCTGTGGAAGCCGGTTTTCGGATTTGATTACGCGAGCAACCAGGAGTTCGAATCCGCCATGAAAACGGCGTATTTCACCAAGATCAACCAGGTTCACTGAACAAAAAAGATGTCACTGCTTGGGCACATGGAATGGTCCGTGGGCTACAGGCAGATTTAACGGAAACTGATGGCAATGACCGACGACAAGACACTGACCGGCGTGGATTTACTGCGCAGTCCGGCCCACAACAAATCGACCGCCTTTACCGAACAGGAGCGGGACCGCTATGGACTCAGGGGGTTGTTGCCGGCAGCGATTGGCAGCATGCAGACACAGATGAACCGGGTTCTGGCGAATATAAGACGGAAGGAAAGTGACATTGAAAAATATATCTTCCTGTCGGCGCTCCAGGACCGGAACGAACGCCTGTTTTACCGCCTGGTGATGGAGAATTTCGAGGAAATCATGCCCCTTATCTATACCCCGACCGTGGGACAGGCCTGCCGCGAGTTCGCCAATATCTTTCGAACGGAAAAGGGGTTTTATGTGACGGCCAATGACCGTGGCCGTATTCGGGAAATACTGGATAACTGGCCTCATCGGGATATTCGCATCATTGTCGTTACCGATGGAGAACGTATTCTCGGGTTGGGTGATCTTGGGGCCAATGGCATGGGTATCCCGATTGGCAAGCTTGGCCTTTA
Organism: Candidatus Poriferihabitaceae bacterium; assembly: GCA_965214625.1. Classification (GTDB taxonomy): domain Bacteria; phylum Pseudomonadota; class Gammaproteobacteria; order Arenicellales; family Poriferihabitantaceae. Next base: position 2,113,427 of record OZ243962.1, read on the forward strand.
CTGTGCGTGTGCCGGTATCACTCCTGAACAGTGTTTGCCGGTGATGTTTGATGTCGGTACGGAGAATGAGGAACTGTTGTGCGACCCGGTTTATCTCGGTATTCATGGGAAGCGGGTCCGGGGGGCGGCCTATTTTGACTTGATGGACGAGTTTGTCCATGCTGCCTGCGATGCCTTCCCCGGGGTGTTGATCCAGTTCGAGGACTTCAGTGCCGTCAACGCCTACGCATTGCTGCACAAATACCAGCATGATCTCCTTTGTTTCAATGATGATATCCAGGGAACGGCTGCGGTTGTGCTGGCAGGGATTTATGCTTCAACAGCGATCTCGGGTACGCCGTTTCATGAGATGAGGTTTACCTTTCTCGGTGCCGGTTCGGCAGCAACCGGTATTGGGGCCATGATCGCCGAAGCACTGATGGCGGAAGGACTGTCACGGCAGGCGGCTTACGAGAGATTATGGTTTTTCAACAGCAAGGGGCTGGTGCGTCGTGCTCGACAGGATCTGGCCGATCATGTCAAGCCGTTTGCACACGATTTGCCCGCTCACGACTTTGTGCCGGGGATACGCACTCATCAGCCGGACATTCTGATTGGTGCCACCGGTGCACCGGCGACGTTCAGTGAGCCCGTGGTGAGACTCATGGCCGATATCAAGGAGCGTCCCGGGGTTTTCGCCCTGTCCAATCCAACCACCCGCGCAGAATGTACGGCACAGCAGGCGTATCAGTGGTCCGACGGCCGCGCCATTTTTGCCAGTGGCAGTCCATTCGACGAAGTGGAGATCAACGGCAGTCGTTATCGTCCCGGGCAGGGGAACAATGCCTATATTTTCCCAGGTGTCGGTCTCGGGATGATTGCCTGCAAGGCAAAAACCATTCCGGACAGTGTGTTCCTGGAAGCGGCACGGGCGCTGGCGAATTCGGTCACTGAGACTGATTTGCGTCATGGATCGATCTATCCCGGTTTGAATAAGATCAGAAAAGTGTCGCTGGACATCGCCACAGCGGTAGCAAAATTTGCCTACGATCACGGGTTGGCCGAGCAGCACCCACCCGATGACATCAGATCGACCATTGAACAATCGATGTACGATCCGCGCTATTGACGGAATCGAGAGCGTCGAGTTTGCTTTCGCCTGACAGCGAAAGCCCCTCGAGGCAGGATGGGTCACCGGACATTATCGCCTTGTCAACGTGTCTCACGTCTGTCTCTTCTACTTGGTTGGAGCAAGAGGTACAATGCTCAATACCGTCATTTCTCCCGGATTATCGTCTACTCGATTCATGAAACTCAGTGTCAAGGAATTGCTTGTTTGTGCGGTAAGACAGTTGCAAGCGCAGGGTGTGCTGGATGACGGTGCCGAACAGTCCCTTCATATAGAACGGACCCGGGACCCCCGACATGGGGATTTTGCCTGTAATCTGGCGATGGTGCTTGCCACACGGATGAAGCGGAATCCCCGTGAGCTGGCGCAACAACTGGTCCAGTGCCTGCCGGCCTGTGACTGGATCGACAGAACGGAGATTGCAGGACCCGGGTTTATCAATTTTCATCTCGCCAGAAGGGCTTATTTATCGCTGATAGCGGACATTCTGAGTCTCGGTGACCAGTACGGAAAAAGCGAGATGGGTCAAGGGCAGCGGGTGATGGTCGAATTCGTGTCGGCGAACCCGACGGGCCCGTTGCATGTCGGTCATGGTCGTGGCGCGGCTTATGGCGATGCGCTTGCCCGGATCTTGAATGCCGTCGGTTATGAGGCGCATCGTGAATACTACATCAACGATGCCGGCAGACAGATGGATATTCTGGCGCTCAGTATCTGGCTTCGCTATCTGCAGCGACAAGACCGGCCGGTTTCGTTTCCGGAAAATGGCTATCAGGGGGACTATATATATGAACTGGCCGAGGGGTTGTACCAACGGTATGCGGCGCAATTTTGTGTTGATGTCGATACGCTTTTCGAAGGGCTGCCTGAAGACCCGGAGTCACACATTGATGGCCTGATTGCCAGATGTAAATCATTGCTTCGGGATGGACAGTTCGACATCCTGTTCGATTACGGTCGTGAGCAGCTGGTGGAAGATATTCGTGAAGACCTCGCTGACTTCGGTGTGGTCTTTCAGCGTTGGTTTTCCGAACGCAGCCTGCTCGAAGGAGGTGATATCGATCAGGCGATCGCGGTATTGGAATCGAACGGCTATATCTATGAAAAGGAAGGCGCAAAGTGGTTCAGGGGGACTGCTTTGGGTGATGAACACGACCGGGTGGTTGTCAGGGCGAATGGCACGCACACCTACTTTGCCTCGGACATCGCCTACCACTACAACAAGGCGCAAAGGGGGTTTGACAGAATCCTTGATGTTTTCGGTGCGGATCATCACGGCTATGTGGCGAGAATCATGTCATCCTTTGAGGCCCTTGGGAATGACCGGGAGACGTTGTCGATCCTGCTGGTGCAGTTTGCTGTTCTTTACCGCGGCGGCAAAAAAATCTCCATGTCGACCCGGGGTGGTGAGTTTGTCTCCTTGCGGGAGTTGCGGGCAGAAGTGGGCAATGATGCCGCCCGGTTTTTCTACGTTCTGAGAAAGACGGATCAGCACATGGATTTTGACCTTGATCTTGCCAAGTCACAGTCGTCCGATAATCCGGTCTACTACATTCAATATGCACATGCCCGCATTTGCAGTGTTTTCAGGCAGCTGAAGGAAAAAGGGCTGTCGACGCCACAGGAGAGTCAACCCGATTATGATTTGCTGACCGAAGCGCAGGAAATGGATTTGCTGCAGAGGTTGTCGCAATTCCCGGAAGTGGTTGAATTGGCTGCGCGCGGTTATGAACCTCACCAGGTGGCGTATTACTTGCGTGATCTGGCCCATGTGTTTCACAGCTATTACAATGCACATCCTTTTCTTTCCAGTGCGAACGAGACGCGTCTTGCGCGCCTGGGGCTGATTGAAGCGACCCGTATTGTGATTGCCAATGGGTTGTCCCTGCTGGGTGTCAGTGCCCCTGGCAAAATGTGACACCGGAAAGGGGCAGGTCCAAGATGGCACAGGCAAAACGCAAAAAGACGGCACGAAAACCGGTTGCGACACGCCACTCATTCAAGGGATTGGGCATGTTGGTACTGGGTATCGCCATTGGCTCGCTGGCCACCATCTTGTGGCAGGGAACCAAATCCGCCGATGGCGGTATCGGGACAGGTATTCGACAAATGATGGATGCATCCCGAAAACAGGATGAAAACCAGCAGCGACAAGCCTTGGAATCGGTCCCGGAAAAACCGCAGCTCAGGGAAACGAATTACGACTTCTATACCAAATTACCTGAAATAGAGGTTGTGGTATCGGAAGACTTCGAGCCGAATCCACCGAGTCAACCAGCTGTCCCGGCAGGGCAAAGAGCGGACCCGGAGGAAAAGAGTGACCAGACAGAGGGCGCGGCTTCCGGCGAGAGGACAGATCGAGAACCGCCAGCGCCAGGGAGTGTTTATATGCTGCAAGCGGCATCCTACCGCAATGATAAAGCGGCAGAACGTCTAAAGGCACAACTGGCACTCGGTGGACTGGAATCAAGAATCCAGAAAGTCACTATTCAGGGCCGGGGGGATTATTTTCGGGTTCGGTTGGGACCGTATCAGAATTACAAGGAAATGGAATCAGTCGCCCACAGACTGGCGGAAAAGGGAATCGACCCGATCCGACTGAAAGTGTCCAAACGGGACAAGTGATGTCCGGGACAAATTGATCTCGGAAAAATCAGGAGTGAAAAGTCATCATTATGCCCATCAGTCAACGTGTTGATCTCGCAGGCAAATCCGGTAATTTGATCACAAGTGTAGCCATCATTGGGTTTGATGGCGGCAGACACTTCAAGCCCGGGCCGACTTGAAGAGGGGTGTTTGTTTGGAGGGTGCTTTTCAGGTATGCTGGATATTGAGCGGGTGCACCTGAAATGGTGGCTGGTGATGGACGGAGCGCTGCTTGTCTTTCCGGGCATGTCCTTTCCTTCGTGAGTGCGGATAATTGGTGCCGATCCGGTGGTTGAACCCGGTGGACAAGTCTGCTCAGTCCACTACGCCCAGACCACGGTGAGACGGATTTGTACGATATCTGTCATTAACCTCGCTGATACCTGCGGACCCGACTCATTGGAGCAAGCGCAATGAAATCTATCAAAATCGGGACCCGACAAAGCCAGTTGGCCCTGTGGCAGGCGAACATGGTACGCAATGCGTTGGTTGAACGTTATCCTGACAGGGCGGTGGAACTGGTGAAGATCGTCTCGGCAGGCGACAAGACGCTCGATGTTCCATTGGCCCAGATTGGTGGCAAGGGACTGTTTCTCAAGGAACTTGAGGAGGCGCTTTTGAGCGAAGAAGTTGATCTGGCCGTTCACTCCATGAAGGACGTGACAGTGAGTTTGCCGGACGGTCTGCATATGCCGGCATTTTGTCCCAGAGAAGATCCCAGAGACGCATTCGTATCGAATCATCATGCGTCATTGGGGTCGTTGCCGGCAGGAGCAATCATCGGCACATGCAGTTTGCGCAGACAAAGCCAGCTGCGAGCGGCCTACCCCCATCTTGATTTCAGGAATCTTCGCGGCAATGTCAATACCAGGCTCACTCGTCTTGACCAGGGAGAGTATGATGGGATCATTCTGGCTGTCGCAGGGCTGAAACGGTTGGGATTGAAGGACCGTATTCGACAGGAGATTGATCCGGTGATTTGTCTGCCGGCAGCGGGACAGGGTGTCATCGGCATCGAGTGTAGGATCGGCGATCAACGCATGAATGAACTGATTGAACCGCTCAATGACCGTCAATCTGCCGTATTGATGAGGGCAGAGCGGGCAGCAAACGCTTGTCTTGGAGGCGGATGTCAGGCCCCTGTTGCGGTGCACGGTGAACTCAGTGACGGGCACTTGCGGTTGCGGGGGATGGTCGGCACCGTGGACGGTTCAAGAATATTAAGAACCGAGTGTTCCGGACCGGCTGGCCAGGCCTGTCAATTGGGGCAACAACTTGCAAAGAGGCTGATTTCCCAAGGGGCCGATCACATTTTGCAGTCAGTCTATGGTTGATGACGTGAAGTGCACCGGTGTAGCTGCCTTGCAAGGGTGTCGGGTGCTGGTCCCCAGGCCGTCGTTTCAAGGTCGAACACTTTGCGAATTGATCGTGCGTCAGGGAGGAGAGGCCGTGCACTTCCCGGTGCTGGAGATCGTCGAATCCGCTGATATCGAGGCATTCGAGCATCACCTCAGGTGCCTGCAAGCGGTGGATCTGGTTGTTTTTGTGAGTGTCTCGGCAGTGGACCGGGTTGCCAGGGCATTGAGGCGGCATCGTTTGCACTGGCCGCAACAGCCCCAAGTGGCGGTCTTCGGGCACCGCTCGGCTGCGCGGTGTGAGTTCCATGGTATACGGGTCGATCATGTGCCGGTCACGACCATGGACAGTGAAGGGTTGCTGGATGTCCTGGGCCATGTCTCTCTTGACCAGCGCCAGGTTGTCATCTTCCGCGGGCAGTCCGGGCGGGAGTGGTTAAGGCAGTCACTGCAATTGCAAGGTGCCCGCGTGGAAATGGTCGAATGTTATCGACGGGTGCTGACGCAGCGTCCGATTGAGCCGGTCGTCAAGCAGTGGAAGGACCGGCAGATTGACGTGATGGTGATCACGAGCAACTCCATTGTTGATGGGTTGCTGAATTTGCTGGGCAGGGAAAACCGCTTTCTTTTTCGAAATACGCCGATCGTTGCGATCAGTCAACGTATCGGGGAATACTGTCGGCGCAAGGGGGTGGTTGCCCGGATGCGGATATCAAGCAGTCCTTCCGATACGGACATCGTGTCAATGATCGGAACAATGCATCGTGGTCGTAATTTGCCCTGATCGTTTTAATTCCCACCGTGTTACAGTAGGATAAGATATCAATTTCGAAATTATCTGGTCCCGAGGGATTCAATGGCACAAGACAACGCCAAAGTGGAAGTGAAAAGCCAACACGGAACAAAGAAGAAAGTCAGACGGAAAAAGACCGTCACCCGGTCTTCACCCTCCACAGCCACCTCGTCCGTTGTCCGCAAAGACGAGAGCTCGGAACAGCCCGAAGAACCGACGAGCCCCCCTTCACAGCTCAGGCCCGTCAAGACGGCATCCCATCAGTCCAATCTGTTGCTATGGGTGGTCCTTGCCATGGTACTGATTGTCGGGGGGGGTGTCGCTGCTTCCACCTGGTACCTGATCAAGTCGAACAGTAACTTTCATGCGGCCCGACAAGACAGTCGGATTGGCGAGATGGATCAGCGTATTGACCGTTTCCGGCAGTCGCAGACGGATTTGAGTGTTCAGGTCAGCCAGATGAAAGCGCAGGTGGCGCAGGCAGAGGAAACATTCGCCCATCAGTTGAGTGTGCTCGGGAAGCAACTGGTGGATCAGCAGGTTCAGCTTGCAGACAGGATTGCAACGGTCGACAACCATCGAAAAGACGACGAGGCTGTATTGCGACAAGAGTTCGATGTATTGTTGGAGGGTGTAACGGCGGTCCGGTCAGAATTGGGTAAAAGTGCCGCGATATGGAGCCTGGAAGAGGCGGAACAACTCATTTTTATTGCCCATCAGCGGTTGCGGTTGACCGGTGAAGTCGAGATTGCATTGAAGGCATTGAAGCTGGCCGATGATCAATTAGCGGTCCAGGGCGGCTCTGCCGCATCAGAAGTGCGTCAGCAGCTTTCCGGGCAAATCGCACAACTCGAACAGATCAGTCGGATTGATGTTGTGAGTGCCGTCACTGCGATCGGTGCGCTGTCTGATTCGATTGACCAGTTGCCGTTGCCGGGCGATATCGGGACGCTGGGTTTGGCAGAAACAACCCCTGTACAGTCATCCGGTGAAGCAGTGGATGAAAATCAGGCTTCGCAGGCGGGCGGGCAAGGGTGGGTGGAGACCATGTCCCGGCTGGGTCGACAGTTTCTGCTGCAAATCGCTGATTTGATCCAGATTGAAAAACATGATGAACCGGTTCGCCCCATTCTGTCTGCCGAGATCAAGGTGCTGACTGTCGAGAAGGCCAAACTGATTCTTGACTCTGCCGAAATTGCCTATATCCGACAGAACTATCCCTTGTTTGAGCAACGTATGCAGGAAGCGGCTGACTGGGTGAGCCAGCGATTCGACAGGCAGTCAGGGGAAACGGACCAATGGCTGACACGATTGGAAGCACTGTCAACGGCACCGATACCGCCGCCATTACCCGATCTTTCGAAGTCGCTGGCATCGATTAGAGCGTTGATCAATCAAGGGTACAGCATACCGTGAAACTGATTCTTTCCATTCTGGTTGCGCTGGCCGGGGCGATCGTGCTGGCGAAATTCGCCCTGCAGGATCCGGGATTTGTGGTATTGGCTTGGGATCCCTACACCATCAAGTTGCCGCTGCTGCTGTTCATTTTGATTCTGCTGCTTGCTTTTGCGGCGGCGTATCTGCTGTTTAATCTGGTTGCCAGCCTGTTTCGCGCACCCAAAAAGATCGGCCAGTGGAATGAACGGCGAACCCAGAGGACGATACAAAACAAGACCATGCAAGGTTATGCGAGACTGATCGAAGGAGAGTGGTCGAAGGCCGAAAGTGCGCTGCTAAGCCGATTGTCTGACAACCGGTCGCCGCTTATCAATTACCTGGGTGCGGCCTATTCAGCCCAGCAACAGGGACACCATCACCACCGGGACAAGTATCTTGACGATGCGTTGGCAAAATATCCAAAGCAGCAACTCGCCATTGAACTGACACGTGCCCGCTTGCTGTATCAGGCCGGAGAAATTGCCACCAGCCGGGAGTGTCTTGAAAAACTGCATAAACGATTTCCAAAATGTGTCCCCGTGGTCAGGTTGCTCACTGACAGTTATCGGGATCTGGGCGAGTGGGCTGCGTTGGTTAAGTTGGCACCAACGGTGCAAAAAATGAACGCATTCTCGCCGGAGGAGACCGAAATGCGCGAAAAGATGGCGTTTGAACAGTATCTTTCTCAACCGAAACTGGTGCAAGGGGAGCTGGAAAATACCTGGCAGTCGCTGTCATATTCCCAAAAGCGGACCCCTCGTGTTGTCGCAGGCTACGCCCGATACCTGATTCATACAGGGGCAATGGTGCAAGCCGAAAAATTACTCAGGAAAGCGATTAATCGGCATTTTGATTCGGAGTTGGCCGGTTTGTATGCAAAGGCGGAAACCGATTTCATTACCGATCAGATCAAACTGGCAGAGTCCTGGGCAAAGAACCATTTCGAGGATCAGAATCTGCAATTGACACTCGCCAGACTCTATCGGCGCAATGAAGAATTCGAGCGTGCTCAAGCGTTGCTCAAGCAGTTGATATCAAACGGTGACAAAGCCAAAGAGGCTTGTATCGAACTGGGTGGATTGTTGGAGCAGATTGGTGAGACGGAGGCGGCGATGATCTGCTACAGAAAGGGACTGGCTCTACCCACTTCGGACCGACTGCCGACATCGTCACCATCCGTGACGACAGGAAGTGAGATGGTGCTGTTGGATACGTCAGAGCAACCTGCCAGCGGAGAAGCCCTCTCGGTCGCCAGATAGCGTGGGCGGCGGTTCAGCCTCGGATTCGAAGGGAGGCGATGGGTTTGTCAAAGCCCGGTACCTTTGCATTGACCGCTATTTTACCGCACAGGCAAATGATCCGCTGAAGGTGCCAAATGCGTCGACAGGATATGCGCCCAGTTCAGTGCCCACTGAAAGCCGAATTCTTCGTATAATTCGGCGATTCCGATTTTAACCGCCAACCGAGTGAGTGCAGGGGCATGAATTTTGAAACCATTGTTCTTGAGACACAAGGGCCCGTTGCGATCATAACGTTGAATCGCCCTGACAAACTGAACGCCATTACCCAAGGAATGCTTGAAGAACTGGAGTCTGCCTTGGCTTGTATCGAGCAGGACGACAGTCTCTATGCCATCGTGCTCAGTGGCAACGGCCGTGCGTTCTGTGCAGGATTCGATCTGAATGCGGGGGCAGAAATCAACCGTAAAGGGGTCCATGAATGGCGCAAGGCCCTAGCCTACGATCTCGATATTATCATGCGCTTCTGGCATGCCCGAAAACCAACCATTGCCGTGGTGCACGGTTATGCACTGGCGGCCGGTTTTGAACTGGCTCTGGCCTGCGATATCACCGTCTGTGAAGCAGGCACGCTGTTTGGCGAGCCTGAACTGCGATTTGGCAGCAGCATCGTTGCGCTGTTGCTTCCCTGGTATACCAATCCCAAAAGGACGAAAAAGCTGCTGCTGACCGGTCAGGACAAGATGACCTCGGACGAGGCGCTGCAACTGGGGATTGTGAATGAAGTCGTCGACCAGGGAGAGGGGCTTCGTCGAGGAATCGCAATGGCCAGGGAAATTGCTCTGATGGATCCCGATGCGGTGCAAATGACCAAACAGGCGATCAATCGGACCTATGAAACAATGGGTATCATGCAAGCATTGGAGATGGGTGTCGATACGGCAGTACAGATCGAATCGATCGAAACTGCGTTGCGAAAACAATTCAATCATGTGCTGAAAACAAAAGGGCTGCGGCCTGCCCTGGCGTGGAGAGAAAAAAGACTGGTCCAGGGTGACAACTAACCTGCCTGGTCACTCCCCGGTTCAATATTGATAATATTGATGTTGTTTCAAACCCGACCGTATCCGGCGTGTATCGCATGGCCCGTCATCGCCTAGACCCCTTGCTCAATCCCCGCTCTATCGCGCTGGTCGGTGCTTCCGCTCGACAGGGAAGCCCCGGGCATACCTTGATCGATATGGTCATTAACGCCGGTTTTGCCGGTGCAGTTTACCCCGTTAATCCGCGATATGACACATTGCTCGGGCGACCGTGTTATCGGTCTTTGGATGCGCTCCCTGAAACCGTTGAGCATGCGGTCCTGGCGGTTGCAGATGAAAGACTTGAAACGGTATTGGCACAGGCGATTGATCATGGTGTAAAGGCGGTTACCATCTATGCCAGTTGCTATCTGGCGCATGACAGTGTGCCTTCCTTGCAGCAGCGATTGACCACGATGGCCAAGGCAGCCGACATCGTGATTTGTGGTGGCAACGGCATGGGGTTTTACAATCTGACCCACGGACTGCATGCAGGCGTCTTCCCTAAACCGGACCGGATACCCAAAGGCGGGGTCAGTTATATCGCCCAGTCCGGGTCGGCATTTACCACCTATGTGCACAACGGGCGTCACATCAGGTTCAATCTCTGTGTTTCCAGCGGCAACGAATTGGTGACCACGGTCGCGGATTACATGGACTGGTGTTTGGAACAGGATGAAACAGACGTCATCGCGTTGTTCTTGGAGACAGTCAGGGACCCGGTGGCGTTTGTGACCGCACTGGACAAGGCGGTGCAAAACCGGATTCCGGTTATCGTGCTGAAGATTGGCAAAACGCCACTTAGCATGGAAATGGCAACGACGCATACCGGTGCCATTGCCGGGAACCATGACGTCCTTCAGGCGTTATTCCGACGATATGGTGTCATCGAAGTCAATGATCTGGATGAGATGGCAGCGACCTTGACGCTCTTTCAATCCGCGCGTCGGGCGGGACCCGGATCACTGGCAGCGATTCACGAGTCGGGTGGTTTCCGTGAACTGATGGTGGATCTCGCCGATGAATTGGAGATCGGGTTTGCCAACATTGAGACGTCCACAAAAGAGGCGATCCAGCAACATCTTGATCCGGGATTGAAGGCGGAAAATCCGCTTGATGCCTGGGGAACGAACGACAACTTCGAACGTCGTTTTCAGGCTTGCCTGTCTGCACTGGTCAAGGATTGCCACGTGTCCGTTGGTGCCTTTTTTGCGAATTTCAGGGATGGTTACTATCTTTCTGAAGGATTTTACCGGGTGATGAAACACACGCTGAATGAATCAGACAAGCCGATCGCAATGATCAACTGTTACAGTGGCACGGTGAATCATGAATTGAGTCGGCAGTGTGGCGATATCGGGTTGCCGTTTATCGATGGTGTCAAGGAAGGGTTGCTGGCCATCCGGCATCTGTTTCGGTACCGGGATTTTTGTCATCAACAAGGTCGCCAAGTCGCCTCCCTCCCTCGCTGTACGCCGGCCGTGACGAAATGGAGGGCGAGGTTGTCAGTCAGTGACGTGGTCACGTTGAGTGAATCCACCGCAATGAAATTGCTGTGTGATTTCGCCATTCCAACCCCTGCCCATGCCGTGATCCGCAGTGAGGACGAATTACGGGCTGCAGCATCGAAGATCGGATTCCCGCTTGTGCTGAAAACCGCAGAGACCGGCATTGCACACAAAAGTGATCAAGGCGGTGTGTTCGTCAACATCACCGGTGTATCCGAGCTTACCGGGCATTATCGGGATCTCAGGCATCGTATTGGTCCGCAGGCACTGGTCAGCAAATGTATGGATAGCGGAATAGAAATCGGTCTGGGGGTGATCAATGATCCGCAGTTCGGTCCGTTCGTGATGGTTGCGGCAGGTGGGGTGCTCATTGAACTCATCGACGACCATGCTTTAGCGCAAGCACCGGTTTCACGTATCGAGGTGCAACAAATGGTTGAAACACTCAAGGTGAACCGCCTGCTTGTAGGGGTCCGGGGAGAACCGGCCAGAAACAAGGAGGCGCTGATTGATGTCATCGTGTCCTTGTCGGAGATGGCCTATCATCTCAGACACGATGTAGCGGAAATTGACCTCAATCCGGTCATCGTCACCGAATCAGCAGCGATAGTGGTCGATGCACTCGTCGTCAGGAAGCCATCAGTGCCGACAATGGACGCTGATGTTGCCTTGTTCCGGGGTGCGGATGATTCGCAGTCGAGCAGGTCCTAGGGTTGCGCGGCATACTCAAATGAATCGAAAAAGAAGCGTTCCGGATCCATCTTTCTCGCTGTCAGGGCATCTCTGATGGCATCAATCATCACGGGGGGGCCACTGGCATAGACATCGAACCGGGAAAAATCACGGTAGGTGCTGCACACGGTGTCATGTACCCAGCCAGTTGCGCCGGTCCAGTCCAAGGCAGTGTTCTCGGACAGGACCGGCGTGTATTTTAAATTGGGATACTGGGTCAGCCAGTCCTGAACACGATCATTCATATACAGGTCCTGTCGGTCACGGGCTCCCCAGAAAAGATGGATAGGCTGATTCGGATTTTGTGTGACTGCGTGTTCGATCAATCCCTTGACCGGAGAAAAGCCGGTGCCTCCTGCAATCATGATAATGGGCTGTTCAGGGTCCGATTGCCAAAAGTAGGTGCCAAAGGGGCCTTCGAATCTCATCAGGTCCCGTTCTCTCACGGAATCAAATATCTTGGGCGTAAAATGGCCGTCCGGCACATGACGTATATGCAGTTCGAGGCCTTGATCAGCGCTATGTTCAGGGAGATTGGCGATCGAAAAGCTTCGCCGTTGTCCATCTTTGAGCACGATGTCGATGTATTGACCCGCAATAAAATTGAACTCCTGCGTTTTGGGTAGCGCAAGATACATCTGGATGACATCCTCGGCCAATTTATTGATTTTTTTGACTCGACACGGCAGCATTTTGATCTGAATGCTGTGGCCCGACATCACCTCATCGGCATCAATGGTGACATCCTCAAGTGCAATGGCTTGGCAGATAAGCACCTTGCCCTCTTCTTTTTCTTCTTCCGTTAATGCAAACTCTTCGTATTCGCCATAGTCAACGCGGCCACTGATCAGGCTGCACTTGCAGGCGCCGCAGACACCACTGCGACAGCCGTAGGGGTAAATCCGGTTGTCACGCAACGCCGCATCGAGGATGGTTTCATGGTCGTTTGCGGTAAATTGGCCACCGTTTCGCTGATTGGTGATTGAAAAAGGCATTATGGAGGTAATGTGGGATCAGACAGTGGCCTTATATATTTAATGTTTTAGGTTGTCAATTGGTATGCCAGAGCTACCGGAAGTCGAAACAACGATGCGGGGTATCCGACCCTATCTTGAAGGCCGGGTCTTGAAGCAACTCGTGATCAGCGAGCGCAGGCTCCGATGGCCAATTGAAGCGGGCCTAGAGCGGCAGATCGCGGGCGCCAAGGTAGCGTGTTTGGGGCGTAGGGGCAAGTATATCGTGATTTATCTGGACCGGGGCGGATTATTGATTCACCTTGGCATGTCGGGCTCGATGCGGGTTTTGCTGAAAGACCACCCCCGACAACCCCATGATCATTTTGATCTCGTGACGGAAACAGGTCAGATCGTCCGCTATCGGGACCCCAGGCGATTCGGTTGTTTGCTGTATGCCCGGGGGAATCCGGCATCACACAGGCGGTTACAGTCACTCGGCGTAGAGCCACTGTCGGATCAATTTACGGGAGGCTTTTTGCAGAGTCATGCAAAACGACGCAAAATTGAGATCAAGGCATTGATCATGGACGGAAGGGTCGTTGTTGGCGTGGGCAATATCTATGCGTCAGAAGCCCTGTTCGATGCGGGTATTCACCCCTTGAGACGATGCGACCGGATTTCACTTGAGCGTTACAATGCCCTTGTCCGTTCTATCAAGAAAATTCTATCCGGAGCGATTACCCAAGGGGGTACCACATTAAAGGATTTTGTTGGCGCCGACGGGTTGCCCGGTTATTTCGAGCAACAGCTTCTGGTCTATGATCGGGCATGCGAGCCCTGTGTTGCTTGTTTTAGCACCATCAGGAAAACCAGTGTCAGGCAACGGTCGACCTATTATTGTGCGATTTGCCAGAAATAGGTGTGCCGGGCGACCTGGAACACGGTGTATGTCGGCTGTGTGCACCGTCTCAGCGGTATCTTGGGTCTGTTCGCGGTCCTGGAGGGCACAGCATCCGGGCAACAGACAACAAATTCGATTACCGGACAGCCGCTGCAGTGCTGGACAACCGAATTTCGATAGGCGTATAATCTTCCTCAATGAGAGTGACGAGTCTGCAGGGTACAGAACATACTGACATGCGGCGAAGAGTGGCTAAATTACAAACCATGTTCTTGGTCCGAAAAGGGGACCATGGCAGTTTTTTTCGAAGAAGAGCGAAAACGACGGGTGCTGTTGCGGTATGTTGCTGGCTTGGCGTGGTCCAGGCTGAGGCCGTGGAGCCCCTCACCATTGATGATCTGGGATTCAATTCGGTTACTGACAACCAGTTGTTCGATACCCGATTTAACATTCAGGGCAAGACCGGCGCGCAACCCGATTCGAAGGAACGTCGTCCCTCGGTCAATGTCTGGACATCAATCGAGCTGACGCCGACAGTATCTGAAACCGATGAGGCGACTTATCTAACGGGTGGCTATCATACGGACCGGCTTGACCTGTCCTCTCCGTCGCAAGGGTTCAGGATAAAACGGGTCGGGGCGGATATCGAAACGGGCAAGGGAACGCTGACGGTGGGGACGGACTGGACAAATTTTCAGGATGTCTTGTATCGTGATTCAAGACTGCAATCGTCCGTTCTGGATGAAGACGACAGACAGACGGCCGATCAAATCCGATGGACATCACCCAACGGTGTTTCGATTGCACTGGAAGATATCGACCAGGAACGTACGGTTTCCACTGCGAGTGAGCCGAGCGTACAGACATCGCCCAATGTGGTGCTGTCCTGGCAGGGGGGTTCTGGCGGTCGTTCCGGCCTGTATCGTGTTTCTGCACTGGGTCGGACGGTCGGTGTAGAGGGGGCATATCAAGATCGGATGGCTGATCGCCGTAAAACAAGCTGGGGGCTTAATCTTGAAGGCGGATGGCGATTTGGTGATTTCATGGCGGCACTGACGGTCACGATTGGCGAGGGCATCGATAATCTGATTCTGGGTGATTTGCCGGACAGTTGGACGACATCAGAGAATTATGTCGGCAGGAATGAGTCGTTCAGCATCAGGCCCAGTTTACAATACAGGCTGACGGACGGGTCGAATTTGCATGTGGCTATTGAGCGCTATTCGACGGATGGGTTTTATCAGCAAAACGGCATTGACACGTTGGATACGATCCATGTTGGATATACCTGGAGACCGTGGTCGAGTACACAGTTCGGGGTGAAGGTGACCGGTAAGGATATTGATGATATCACCGGTACACTGGAAGATTCCACGCAACTTAATTTCGATGCACGGAAGCATTTCTGAAATGGTTTTTGTTTCTCCCGGCGTACTTGATCGGCGGCGGATCTAGGGTGGCACACTGTCCGATGCGGGTCCTTTGCTGCGCCTTCGGTGATCTTGATCTGTTTCTGTTGCGGTAAACTTCGCCCGCTCGTTCTTATCCTTGTGCTCGGGTCGGAGCATCACACCCGAGGGTTTCAGCACGCACTTCCCCCTATGTGTGTTGGACTGAATGGGTCTTCCAAGCCAAATACTGTCTTGTCTCGGTATTTTTGCGTCTTTTGCGGTGGTGTGATCTGCCCCTTTTCCCTGACGGTGCTGTCCTTTCGAATATCGAAATCGATATTTACCCGATGGCAGGGATCTCTCCGAACCGACGACTGAAACGAAGTGATGTGACGGAAGGTTGCACTGGAGCGGGTTTGTTGTGGTCGTCGGTTGGCGCGTGTTGGGGTGATGCGGCCGGTTCCGTTTTTTCCTGTAACGCGGGTTGGGGTGGCGCCGGGTTCTCCGGTTTGGCGGTTTTCTTTCGTTCCTTCGGCGTTGGAGGCCTCCTTCCGGACATGGCGATTTCCCGTAGCAGATCATGGTCAATCTCCCTTTTGGGGATTGAATGACCAACGTATGTCTCGATATCCATCATCGAATAGGCGTATTTTTCGCAGATGAAGCTGATGGCCTCTCCGCTTGCCCCTGCGCGAGCGGTGCGCCCGATTCGATGAACATAGTCTTCCGCATCCTGCGGCAGATCGAAATTGAAGACATGGCTGACGGCTGGAATGTGTAATCCCCTGGCGGCAACATCGGTAGCGACCAAAACCGGCTGATCACCCCGCTTGAAACTTTCCAGCAGTTTTTCCCGTTTGCGTTGCGGCACATCGCCGGACAAGCTCGCATTGGCCAGATCATTTGCGGTCAGAACCTTAGACACTTTCTCGGCGGCATGGCGGGTATTGACGAAGACGAGCACCCGGTCCATGTGAGCCTTCTTCAGCAAATTCACAAGCAACGGAAGTTTTTCAACATCGGCAGGGTAATAACAGCACTCCGCAACCTGGTCAGCCACAATGGTTTGTGCTTCGATTTTTATTTCCTGAGGATCGTTCATGTGCTCATAGGCAAGTTCCATGACCCGATAAGACAGTGTGGCTGAATACAGCATATTCAGTCTTTTTTCTGAATCCGGCATCCGTCTCAGCAAGAAGCGGATGTCCTTGATGAAACCCAAATCGAACATGCGATCTGCTTCATCGAGTACCACGACTTGCGTCATCTTCAAATCGAACAGTTTTTGCTTGTAGAAATCGATCATTCTGCCGGGTGTGCCGATCAGGATATCAATACCTTTTTTTAACACGGTCTGCTGTTCTTCATAGCCGGTGCCGCCATAGACCAGACCCAGCCGCAACCCGGTGTGTTTTGCCAGTACGTCGGCATCCGTGTATATCTGGATTGCCAGTTCCCGGGTGGGTGCCAATATCACTGCCCGTACCTGCTGCGGATGCCTTTTTTCCGGGGCTGCATTGACCAGGAGATACTGGCAGCAGGCAAGTAGAAAAGCGATTGTTTTCCCGGTGCCAGTCTGCGCTTGGCCGGCAATGTCGGTCCCGCTCAATGCAGCGGGCAGGCTCCGTGCCTGGATTGGCGTACAATGCGTAAATCCGGCATCGACCAGTCCCTGTTTGAGGGTTTCTGTCAACGCAAAATCTTCGAACTTTTTATCTGTTAGATGTTTTTCTGTCATAATTCACAACTATTGACGATGTGGTATGGGGTCGGAACGGACAAGTCAAATTTTTTAGGCTAGCTACTTGATTCAAAGGTCGACTGACTGCATAGTTAGCCTATCTGAAAACACGAAAATGTAAAATCTCATGTCAAGTGTAATAGTACATGTCAGTGATGGTTCTTTCGAAGAAGAGGTGCTAAATGCCGATCAACCGGTGCTTATCGACTACTGGGCTGAATGGTGTGGTCCCTGTAAGATGATTGCCCCTATCTTGGATGAACTCGCTGCCGACTACAGTGAAAAGATTAAAATTGCCAAACTCAATATCGATGATAATCCCGAAACACCAACAAGATATGGTATCCGGGGTATTCCGACCTTAATGCTGTTCAAAAATGGAAATGTGGAAGCGACTAAAGTGGGTGCCGTTTCCAAATCCCAACTGGTTGATTTCATTGACAGTAACCTCTAGGGTTAACAGCCCGGCCTTGTCTTCTCCTTACTTTATGCACGATAACGACAGCGGTGCGAACTGGACATCTGTAACTGGACTCTATATGATACACGCATAATCACTGCAATGGATGTGCTCAAGCGGCCATTCGCGCGATAATACTTCCTACGAACCGATCTAATTTAGCAGTTTGCCTGTCCGTTGTGACGGGTTCCGTTATAGCAAACCAAGTTCCCCTTCGTTATGGCCATTAGTCTACTCGAACTCAAATCTAAATCGCCTACCGAACTCGTCGAGTTCGCTCGTTCTCTTAAGCTCGACAACATAACAAGATTACGGAAGCAGGATCAGATATTTTCTATTCTAAAGGCCCATGCCCGTGTCGGCGAAAAAATCATGGGGGAGGGTGTGGTCGAGATATTGCAGGACGGATTCGGGTTTCTCCGGTCGGCGTCCTCCTCCTATCTTGCCGGTCCGGATGACATTTACATGTCACCCAGCCAGATTCGGCGATTCAGCTTGAGAACAGGCGATACGGTTTCAGGGCAGATTCGCCCGCCGAAAGATTCGGAACGTTACTTCGCGCTACTGAAAGTTGAGCAGATCAACTACCAGTCTCCTGAGGAGGCGAGGAAGAAAATTCTGTTCGAGAACCTGATACCATTGCATCCCGATGAAAGGTTGAGGCTCGAAAGAGAGAACGGTTCCACGGAAGATTTGACCGGACGGATCATTGACCTGATTTCCCCGATCGGGAAAGGACAAAGAGGACTGCTTGTCTCAGCGCCCAAAACGGGCAAGACAGTGATGCTGCAGCAGATCGCGCAATCCATCACCTCATTGAATCCGGAAGTCATCGTCATGGTGTTGTTGATCGATGAGCGCCCTGAGGAAGTCACCGAGATGCAGCGGACGGTAAGAGGCGAGGTTGTCTCTTCCACTTTTGATGAACCGGCATCACGCCATGTTCAGGTTGCTGAAATGGTGATTGAAAAAGCCAAGCGATTGGTCGAGCACAAGAAGGATGTGGTCATTTTGCTGGATTCCATTACTCGATTGGCACGGGCCTATAATACAGTGGCACCGGCTTCGGGCAAGGTCCTTACCGGCGGTGTCGATGCCAACGCGCTGCAACGTCCCAAGCGGTTTTTCGGAGCAGCCCGAAATATCGAGGAAGGCGGTAGCCTGACGGTCCTTGCAACCGCACTGATCGATACCGGATCCAAAATGGACGATGTGATCTATGAAGAGTTTAAAGGGACCGGTAACATGGAAATTCATCTGGACCGCCGGATTGCTGAAAAACGTGTTTATCCGGCTATGATTATCAACCGTTCGGGGACACGGCGTGAGGAATTATTGACGGGGCCTGTCGAATTGCAGAAAATCTGGTTGTTGAGGAAGCTGTTGCATCCGATGGATGATCTGCAGGCCATCGAGTTTTTGATTGACAAGCTCAAGGCGACCAAGACCAATGAAGAATTCATCCGTTCAATGAACCGATAGTCAGTGCATGATCGTGCTTGATATGCAGCGTGTTTTTTCATATGATCGCCCCCCTTGTCGTTCCTCACCATTGATGACGGTATCACACCGCCCCAAAAGACAGCTATGAAACCAGATATTCACCCCGCATATGCCGCTATGAAGGTGGTTTGCGCCTGTGGCAATCAGTTTGAAACCAAATCCACTTTGGGCCATGATCTTCACGTCGAGATTTGCTCTGCGTGTCATCCCTTTTACACAGGGAAACAAAAGATTGTTGATACGGCGGGTCGTGTCAGTAAATTCCAGGCACGATACAGCAGAAAATAATTGCCGCAATTACCAGGGGTATTCAACAGACAAGGGCGCTGATCGGCGCCCTTGTCTGTTGGGTCTGGTGCTGCGAGCCGTGAGGGCTTGAACAGCAGTAATCGATGCAATCCGGTTGATTGCTAAATTGCACCCCATCGGTCAGCGGATTAATAGGGCGAACAGGTAAAGTGGTCACAATTAGCGAGAAGACAGCGCAGATTGCGCGCCGTCTTCGTGGTGCAGGGCTCATATTCGGCCAGGGTTTTTCAGATGCCGAACAGGAAGCAGACTGGATTGTCAGTCGGGTGATGGAGCGCGGTCGACCTGAAGCGATGATGGGCATGGAGGTGGAAATTGATCGGCTGATGGATGTGCGGATAGAGTCCATTGTCACGGACCGAATCGAGACTCGTCGGCCGTTGGCTTACCTGTGCAGAGAAGTTCGGTTTGGCGGACTTGAATTTTATATTGATGAACGTGCCATCATACCGAGATCTTATTTGACCGAATGGCTGCCCGAGCGATTCGAGCCGTGGGTACAGCCTGACCGGATTGGCTCTATACTGGATCTTTGTACCGGGAGTGGTTGTATTGCGGTCTGTTGTGCCACCTATTTCGAGACGGCGAGTGTGGTGGCCAGCGATATTTCGGCCGAAGCGTTGGCGGTAGCCGAAAAAAATATCACCCATTATCAATTGGACAGACGGATTCAACTGAATCAGGGCGACATGTTTGCAGGGATCGAGGGTCGGTTCGATCTGATTGTATGCAATCCACCCTATGTTTCAGACAAGCGGATGGATACCTTGCCACTTGAGTATCAAGAAGAACCGGAGTTGGCCTTCCGGGGAGGGCATGATGGTCTTGTGTTTATCGACCGGTTGTTCAATGAAGTGACCGATTATCTCACCGGTCATGGAAGTTTGATCCTTGAGGTGGGTTCGGCCTCAAGTGTATTGGAAGCAAAGTATCCCGATGTGCCGTTTACCTGGCTGGGTACCGCCTATGACGAAAGGGTGATAGTACAGTTGTCCCGCGATGAACTCGTGACGTATTTCTAAACCATTTTGATACTGTGTGTACGGCATCACGAAACGCCACAGGCTGATGGCATCGTCCAGTAACTGAAAACAGCCGCTGGCTGTTCAATGAAGTAGACCTATCCTATGAATAAGCACTTATTTGATAAAGCAAAGCAAGTCATACCAGGCGGTGTCAATTCGCCTGTCCGGGCTTTTGGTTCGGTTGGTGGGGTCCCCATTTTCATCAACAAGGCAAAGGGGGCCTACCTTTACGGAGAAAATCAAAAAAAATATATTGATTACGTGGCGTCGTGGGGGCCCATGATACTGGGACATGGCCACCCTGATGTTGTGGCGGCGGTGAAAGAGCAGGCTGACAAGGGGCTGAGCTTTGGTGCACCTACCGTGCTGGAAACCACCATGGCAGAGCTCGTTTGCCAACGGCTTCCCTGGATAGAACAGGTGCGAATGGTCAACTCGGGCACTGAGGCAACGATGAGTGCAATCCGTCTGGCCAGAGGGTATACCGCGCGGGAGACCATTATCAAATTCGAGGGGTGCTATCACGGTCATGCGGACAGTTTGCTGGTTAAAGCGGGGTCGGGCGCACTGACTTTCAGCGTGCCGACTTCCCGTGGTGTCCCACCGGCGATAGCGCAACATACATTGACAGCAACCTACAATGATCTGGCATCCGTTGAGACACTGTTTGAACAGCAGCCGAACCGGATTGCAGCAGTGATTGTGGAACCGGTGGCTGGGAACATGAACTGCGTCCCGCCTGGGGAAGGATTTCTTGAGGGGCTCAGGTCGTTATGTGACCGTTATGGTAGTCTGTTGATTATGGATGAAGTGATGACCGGATTTCGGGTCGGTCCGCAAGGAGCCCAAGGACTGTATGGTGTACAAGGTGATCTGACTGTTTGGGGGAAAATAATTGGCGGCGGCATGCCGGTAGGTGCTTTTGGCGGAAAAGCCGCAGTCATGGCCCATCTGGCACCACAAGGCGGGGTTTATCAAGCCGGGACCTTATCCGGCAATCCGATTGCGATGGTGGCCGGTTTGCAGACGCTCAAACTAGTCAATGCGGCAGGTTTTTATGATCGACTGGAGCGAAAAACCACGGCATTGGTTGCTGGACTGGAGGAAGCGGCCAGGATGCATGATATCGGATTTTGCACCAATCGGGTCGGCAGCATGTTCGGGTTGTTTTTCACGCACAGCGATGCAGTTCGGACTTATGCGGATGTGGCGGCGTGTAACGGTTTGTTATTCAAACGGTTCTTTCATGCCATGCTCGATCAGGGCGTGTACCTGGCCCCATCAGCGTTTGAGGCCGGGTTCATGTCTGCGGCGCATGACGATGCGGATATTCAACAGACTATCGATGCGGCCTCAAACGTATTTTCCACTTTGACCGGATAGATTTTCCGGCGCAGGGGGTCGTTGCAGATGATGGTCTGGGGGTGCTGACCGGGAGAAGCCCATGCGCTCGGACATTGGAGGGGTTGAACCGCCTGTCCTGTGATGTCTGTACGGCCCGGCGATGGTCTGTGACAGGAAATGCATTGCGTTCAGTAGCGGTGAAAACCGGCAACCGGCAGATGGAACCAGAATCAAAACCGGACTCGACTGAGTCCGGTTTTTAATGGACAGCGAGTGGAAAATGAACGGTTATTCCATGGTCGATACGTCTTCTGCAGCGAAGCCCTTTTCACGTTTTATCAGCCCAAATTGCACTTTTTGGCCTTCAAACAATGTCTTGAAACCATCACCTTGGATTTCTCGAAAATGGACAAACACGTCATCGCCCACCTCGTCTCTTTGTATGAACCCGTAACCTTTTCGGTTATCAAACCACTTTACTACACCGTTATAACGGTCTGACATTTTTATTCCTCCAAATTTTTTGAATACTCCATCATCAGTATGACTATGATGAGAAATTTATATCGTAGCCAACCGCTAGTACGGCAAACTAAATATGGAACGATTCTTGAAATAGAATTCTCTATTTCTTGTGGTTGTATATCTGGTCTTGCTACTACAGGGGGATTTTATAGATCATTTTGGTGGACGTCTAGTCACTGTCAGGTTTGACCGGGGTGACCACTATGGTTTGGTGATGAAGCCCCACCATCGTTACAGTGGGCTGGCAAGCAACGTGAATGATGGGACTGATCGGCAATCGTTACAATCAAAGCGTACACGACCTGTCAGTCCGGCATTTGTTGAACGGTTTTGGGCGATCCGAATAGATTCAACGGATGTGTTGCCGAGACGTATGGCGTCCTTGCGGGAAAGCATCGCCTGTCATCGCAACAGGCAAGGCGACCATACCACAGACGGCCAATACCGAATTTTGAGCGAAATCAGGGAGGGCGCCCCGGTGGTTATGGTGGCGATGTGGTTCATGTTTCAGTCTCAACCTTGATTTCGAGTGAATCAGGCTATGAAGTGGTTTTTCAGCGGGCAGAGAACCGGGGCAAGCGGTAGGCGTTGTGCTCCTGCGGTGTCGGGTACGGTGTAGCGAGTGTGTGAACAGGCAGTCACAGGCGACGATTGTCTGTCATTGCCCAAGTGTCCGGGTAGTGAACTCAAGTGCTGACAAGGGACACAGGCGGGTTTGAATTTCACTGACGGCTCCACTTGGGATGTCCAATGTCGCGTGATACAGGTGTCCTGTGAGGGTCCGTTCTGATGGCCCACTGAAAAAAAGCCAGGCTTGTAGCAGCCTGGCTTTTTCGAAACCCCTCGTATGGACGGGGAATTGATGTCTGCGCCGGATTATTTGTATTTTTTGATTTCGCCGCTGTTGACCCGCGCGAAGTAGGAATTCATTTCCCTTTTGACGATTGGAGCCAGGAAATACAATCCCAGAATGTTGGGAACACAAATCAGGAATACCAGCGCGTCTGATATGTCGAGAATGGGCCCCAACTGGACAACGCAACCCAATGCAACAAAGGCACAGAAAACAATCTTGTAAATAGTTTGTCCCCTAGTGCCTTCACCGAACATGTAAGTCCACCCTTTGAGGCCATAATACGACCATGAAATCATGGTAGAAAAGGCAAACAGCAATGCCGCAATGGCCAGTGGGATAGGGAACCATGAAAATTCACGTTCAAACGCGGCAGAAGTCATTGCAACACCCTGTGCACTACCGGCAAACCCCGGTTCGGCAACTTGGGCCGTTCCGATGACCAGTGCGGTAATCGTGCAGATCACGATGGTGTCGATAAACGGTTCCAGCAAAGAAACAACACCCTCTGTAACCGGTTCGTCCGTTTTGACTGCGGAGTGGGCAATCGAAGCGGAACCAATCCCGGCTTCATTGGAAAAGACCGCACGCTGGAAACCAATAATCATGGCACCAAGTGCGCCCCCTGCAACCCCTTCACCGGTAAATGCGCCGTTGAATATATTGATAATGACCTGCGGGATTGTGGTGACATTCATCAGGATCACGATAATGGCAAACACACAATAGAAAAGAGCCATGAACGGCACAATTTTTTCAGTTACCCTTGCAATTGACTTGATACCGCCGACAATCACCGCAAAGACGACACCTGCCAGAATGAGCCCTACCAGCCAACCGAGCCCATCGAGTGCACCGCCGGACACATTGTTGAGTTGGACATAGGCCTGATTCGACTGGAACATGTTGCCGATTCCCAATGCGCCGATAAAGATACCAATGGCATAGAATGTGCCCATGAATTTGCCGAATCCTTCCATTCCCCGATCAGAAAACCCTTTCCTGAGATAATACATCGGACCCCCGGATACGTGACCGTCCTCGAACTCCTGGCGGTATTTTACCCCCAAGGTACATTCGACAAACTTGGTCGACATCCCCAAAAATCCCGCCACGATCAGCCAGAACGTCGCCCCTGGACCACCCACTGTGACCGCGACCGCCACGCCACCGATGTTACCGATTCCGACGGTTCCGGAAACTGCCGTTGCCAGTGCCTGGAAATGTGAAACCTCTCCCTTGCTTTTAGGATCGGCATAATCTCCCTTGGCCAGTGAGATCGCATGTTTGAAGCCACGGAGGTTGATAAAGCCCATGTAAACGGTAAAAAACACGGCACCCGCCACCAGCCACAGAACCACCACCGGTAATTGGGCCCCAAAAACAGGGATTTTGAAAAAGACAATTTGACCGATCAGACTGGCGATAGGTGCAGTTGCGGCGTTGATGGCATCATCAATACCCGCAAAAGCATTCTTCACCGAGACAATCATCAAACCAAGTGTTGTAAGTAGTTGTCGCATCTTGGTTTCCTCTCAAGTTTATTAGTGTTGTTTGATTCGGTCGATCAAACGCCTGACCATAGACTGTTCCCCGAGGTCAGGGAACGACAGTGACAGGGACGGAAGAAGTCTGTACCAGCGCAGCCGTGACACTGCCGAAAATCATCGAGCGCATTCGCGACTCGCCGAGTTTGCCGATATAGATTTGTGACGCGTTATATTCTTCGCTTAGATCCACCAGGGTTTCACTGATTTTACCGTGTCGAACGACCGTATCGACTTTCACACCTGAATCAGCAAGCGCAGTCGCTTCGGGATGAAGCACTGAATCATGGGCTCTTTGAATTTCCGATTCCCGTCGTTGATGGCGATCAGACAATTCTTCAGGCGTGTGGAAGCTGTAGGGTGACCAGTCGATGACATAGGCCAGTAGAAGATTTGATTGGGCAAGCTTGGCATGACCAACAGCAACATTCAAGGCACGTTTGCCACCGTCACTCCCATCCAAGGCCACGAGGATTGTATCAGACATAACCACTCCAGTTTTCCGGTTACGAATCTGCCATCAGATTCGAAAAAATTAGGCACGAATTGAAGTATCGGGCTTCAGTCTGGTCGATTATGTGTGTAAATGCAACACGACTACATTCGTGCCATCACATACAACGACATAGTACAGAAACTCGGCCAGCTATACAAGGACAACCTGGTTGACTGTGATCTGGAGACAGGCAATCCGGTGGTAGGGCATCATGTAATGGGCCGGATGCGTTGTCCAGAGACAGCAAAATGCGGAAATGCCAAGCGGGTGGCCGGGTGCTGATCGCGGTGACAATTTGTTCCACATCATACAGACATCCTGTGCCGGAACCCGGTTCGAGATGCGCCTTGTCCGCCGTGAGCCTCAGTTACCGATTGCTGGCGACCTGTGACCGCAGTGGAAATGCCGGCTTCAGGTACTGACGATTCCCCCCAGTGGTCCCCGTGATTCCTGACATTCATCGTCACCAGGAACATATCCCCTGTTTTGTACATTTCACTCATGCGAATTCTGCCTGGTCCCCTTTTCGTTCCAACCAAGATTTTCTGTCCTGAGCGCGTTTCTTTGCCTGTAGCATGTCCATCAGGGCATAGGTTCCATCACCCTGAGAGACTTCCAATCTGACCAGGCTGCGAGTGGCCGGCTTCATCGTCGTATCCCTGAGCTGAACCGGATTCATCTCACCCAACCCCTTGAATCGTTGCACATTGATCCTGTCGCGGCGATTATTGTTGGTCTCAATCTCTGCGAGAACGCTATCGCGGTCATTGTCATCCAGCGCGTAATACACTTTTTTGGCGACATCGATTCGATATAGTGGCGGCATTGCAATGCATACTCGCCCGCTTTCTACCAAGATGGAAAAATGTTTGAGAAACAAGGCACAAAGCAAGGTCGCTATGTGAGCGCCATCGGAATCCGCATCAGCCAGGATACAGACCCTGCCGTATCTGAGTCCTGACAGGTCTTGGGAGCCGGGGTCAACGCCCAGCGCAATGGCGATATCGTGCACTTCCTTGTTTTCAAGCACTTCGGCAGAATCCACTTCCCAGGTGTTTTTGATTTTCCCCCGAAGCGGCAAGATGGCCTGAAAAACCCGGTCACGTGCTTGTTTGGCGGAGCCACCGGCAGAATCGCCCTCAACCAGGAACAATTCCGTCATTTCAAGATCATCACTGGTGCAGTCCGCGAGTTTTCCAGGCAGTACCGGTCCACTGGTAATTTTTTTTCTTTTGACTCTTTTACCGGCCCGGGCACGCCGTTGTGCATGATCAATAGCGATCTGGGCAATTTTTTCTGCATCGGGAATATGCTGGCCTAACCATAGGCCAAAGGCATCTTTGACCGCATTGTGGATAAACAAGACGGCTTCACGCGAGGATAATCGACCCTTGACCTGACCACTGAATTGAGGGTCCTTGATTCGCACGGAAAGAATATAGGTGCACGTACTCCAGATATCTTCTGGAGCCAATTTGATTCCTCTTGGCAGCAAGTCCCTGAATTCACAAAACTCCCGAATCGCCTCGGTCAGACCACTGCGAAAGCCATTTACATGGGTTCCACCGAGGACAGTCGGGATCAGGTTAACATAGCTTTCGGTTATCCGGTCTCCATCATCTGTTATCCAGGCGACCGCCCAGTCCATTTCTCCGTCAATATGCCGATGTTCTCCGAGAACGGGCAGATCGGGGACCACATCGGCGCCTTCCAGAGCCTGACCGAGATATTGTTCCAGTCCCTTGTCGTATTGCCAAGTCCGATTAGTTTCTGGATGAACCTCATCGGTAAAGCTGACTGTTAATCCCGGGCACAAGATCGCTTTTGCCTTGAGCGTCTGTTTCAGTGCCGCCACATGGAACTTCGGGGAATCGAAATACGCAGGATTGGGGTGGAACCGCAACGCGGTGCCGGTCGTCCCCTTGTCAACACGGCGGGTCACTTTTAGTTCGGTTTTCTTTTCTCCATCGGCAAAGCAAATATGATGTTCTCTTCCGTTTCGTCTTATCCATACGTCAAGCGTGTCAGACAGTGCATTGACGACTGATACCCCGACGCCATGCAATCCACCTGAGAAATGATAGTGTTCGTCGGAAAATTTGCCGCCGGCATGCAGTTGTGTCAGGATCAATTCCACCCCGCTGACCCCCTCATCCTGATGGATATCGACCGGCATACCCCGTCCGTTATCGATCACGGTGAGAGAGCCATCCTCATGATGATGTACCGCTATCGTATCGGCATGACCGGCAAGTGCCTCATCGACACTGTTGTCGATGACTTCATGCGCCAGGTGATTGGGTTGCTCCGTTTCGGTATACATCCCCGGTCGTTTCCGGACCGGCTCCAGGCCCGTGAGTACCTCAATGGCGGAAGCGTCATAGCGATTGCTCATGGCATCGTTAATTTCTGTAAGGGTTGGTGATCGTGCGATAGTATTGTCAGAATCATAACAGAGGTGCGAAATAACCAGGATGCCATAAAGTAGCGTAACCGGTCAGCGAGAAGATGTTCTCCCTTGTC
The DNA here is from genome assembly GCA_965214625.1 of Candidatus Poriferihabitaceae bacterium. Classification (GTDB taxonomy): domain Bacteria; phylum Pseudomonadota; class Gammaproteobacteria; order Arenicellales; family Poriferihabitantaceae. The sequence continues at coordinate 2,140,900 of OZ243962.1, forward strand.
AAGCCGTTTCATGATCTTGCCATGGGACCAGTCTCCATTGCATTGAAGGTCCGGGCCGTATGCTGTCACTCATTTTGGTGCAAGAATTCTGCTATCATGTCGGTGTCGGTTTTTAATCCATTTAAATTCAATAACCTGTTCGATGACACAAACCCAGAAAGAACAACTCCCCGCCGCATTTGAAGAGTCACTTGAAGAACTCGAAAATATTGTACAAAGAATGGAGCAGGGTGAGCAATCTTTGGATCAGACCATCCGGGACTTTGAAAGAGGCATGCAGCTTGCACAACAGTGTCAGAAAAGTCTTGATGCGGCCCAGTTGAAAGTGGATAGATTGCTCAAAAAAAACAATGAGGAGATATTGGTTTCTGACAGCACGGCAGTGAATTGATGCCCTAAATGATGTAAAGCAGTGGATGTACCGGGAAAGAAGATCAAGTTGACTCATCCTGACTGCCAGTGGGACAGTTACCGTCGCAGGGTTGAAAGGACATTGGAAGCCCGGCTGGCACCGGGCAAGGGTGTTCCGGTGCCATTGAATGACGCGATGCGATACGTTTGCCTGAAGGGGGGGAAACGCTTTCGGGCATTACTGGTCTATGCCTGTGGCGAACTGGCAGGCGCCGAATTGGCCCAACTGGATTTGCCGGCCTGTGCCGTGGAAATGATCCATGCGTATTCCCTGGTTCATGATGATTTGCCTGCCATGGATGATGATATGCTAAGACGGGGCAAACCGACCTGCCATATCGCCTTCGATGAAGCAACCGCCATTTTGGCGGGAGATGCACTGCAGGCTGAAGCGTTTTCCGTCTTGAGTGAAGACAGCCAACTGGGGCTGTCTGATGGCCGGAGAATGAGGATGGTCGCAGAGCTGGCCCATGCAAGCGGCTGCGGCGGCATGGTCGGTGGCCAGATGCTGGATATGAAAGCGACCGGCCAGTTGGTCGATGCCGCTCATTTGGCAGAAATTCATCGTTTAAAAACAGGTGCCCTGATCCGGGCATCGGCCATCCTTGGCGGCTTGGCTTCGGAGAAGGCCAATGATGTTTTTTTGACAGTCCTGTGCGATTTTGCGACGATACTGGGGCTGATTTTCCAGATTGTGGACGATATCCTTGATGCAACGGCAAGTAATGAAACGCTGGGCAAGCCGGCCGGGTCGGATGAGCGGATGCAAAAAACAACCTACGTTTCCCTGCTGGGGCTGGAGGCAGCTCGACAGGAAGCCGAAAAACTCTCCGGACAGGCCATCGACATCCTCCATGATTTGGATGATGATACGATGTTTCTTGAACACGTGACAAAATTCGTTCTCAATCGGTCATACTGATGTCTCACTCCGCTTTGTCTAACAATACAGACTATCCCCTGTTGAGCAACATAGAGGATCCCTCGCAACTCAGGATGCTCGACCAGGACAAGCTTGTCCGGCTGGCTGACGAGCTGCGTCGGTTCATGATTGACATTACGTCACAGATAGGCGGGCATCTTGCGCCTGGTTTGGGCGCAGTGGAACTCACTATTGCGATTCACTATGTTTTTAATACGCCCACAGACCGGCTTGTCTGGGATATCGGACATCAGGCCTATCCCCACAAGATTTTGACGGGTCGAAGGGACCGCTTTGATACCATTCGACAGTATCAGGGAATATCCGGGTTTTTGAAGCGTAGCGAAAGTGAATATGATACTTTCGGTGCGGGACATGCGAGTACCTCGATCAGTGCTGCTTTGGGGATGGCGGTCGCTTCAGCACTCCGGAAAAAACACAACGAAACGATTGCGGTGATTGGAGACGGGGCGTTGACAGGCGGGATGGCGTTTGAGGCATTGAACAATGCAGGGAGCCTGGATGCGAATCTTCTGGTCATATTGAATGACAATGAGATGTCGATTTCCCCGAATGTCGGTGCGATTTCCAACTACCTTGCCCGTATCCTGTCCGGCCATACATATACCACGGTACGCGAGGGGAGTAAAACAGTATTGGGTACCCTGCCACAGATCAAAAACTTGGCGCGTCGTGTCGAGGGGCATGTAAAGGGAATGGTGATGCCGAGCACGCTTTTCGAAGAACTTGGCTTTTATTACATTGGCCCGATTGACGGTCACGATATCAACACGCTCATCAAGACCCTGAAAAACATGAAGAAGATCGAGGGTCCGCGATTCCTTCATATCATCACTCAAAAAGGCAAGGGATTTGAGCCCGCAGAGGGAGACCCCTGTGTTTATCATGGGGTAATACCCTTCAATCCGGATACCGGAAAGATGGAGGCGAAGAAAAAAAGCAGAAGCTACACAAACGTTTTTAGCGACTGGCTCTGTGACATGGCCGCCATGGACAGCCGACTGGTTGGCATTACCCCTGCCATGCGTGAAGGTTCAGGACTGGTTGCTTTTTCAAAACAGTATCCGGATCGATACTTTGATGTAGGCATCGCGGAGCAACATTCGCTGACGTTCGCGGCAGGGCTGGCTTGTGAGGGTCTCAAGCCGGTTGTGGCCATTTACTCGACTTTTTTGCAACGTGCCTATGATCAGTTGATTCATGACATATCGATTCAGGACCTGGATGTCCTGCTGGCGATAGACAGGGCCGGTCTGGTGGGCGCGGACGGAGCGACCCATGCGGGCGTGTACGACTATTCCTATCTACGTTGTGTTCCGGGGATGGTCATCATGGCGCCTGCCGATGAAGCGGAGTGTCGCAACATGCTGTATACCGGTTATCAGCATGTGGGGCCGACTGCGGTACGCTATCCCCGAGGAGGGGGACCGGGGATCGCTGAACAAGAGGAAATGAGTGCGCTGCCCATCGGTCAGGCGAGCATCGTTCGCAAAACCCGGAGCAAGGCGCGCAAGGTTGCCATATTGGCCTTTGGTACGATGGTCTATCCGTCGATTGAGGTGGCCGAGGAACTGGATGCGACCGTGGTCAACATGCGCTTTGTCAAGCCGCTGGATGAAACGACGATACTGTCAATGGCGGACACCCATACATTGATTGTGACCGTTGAAGAGAATGTGGTTCTGGGGGGCGCCGGTTCAGGAGTGAATGAATGCATACACCGTCATCATCGCTCAGTTGATATTCTGAATCTGGGGATTCCCGATGAGCATCTTGACCATGGTACGCAGCAACAGCAGCTTGCCGGTTGCGACATGGACAAGGACAGTATCAAGCAGCGGATTGTGTCCAGATTGTCTTCGAAGGGATAAGGTATCCGGACTATTTCGTCAGGCCGATAGTACGCGAAAGACGGTGGCGAAGGGATCTGGGTTCCACTATGTTTGTTTTGCAACTCGATCAGCGAGGCGAATAATGCCGCGGGAGGTTCTGCGTCCGTTGCCGGACAAATCGTCGCTTCCGGTCGATGGACACAATGTCGGGCCGTTGGGTGATGAAAGGGCAATAGGGATTCCGGCCCGTTGAGACTGGCGTGGCGCCATACCGTATCCAGCCGATATCAATATGCCCGTGCCGTACGCTGCAAAGCTGACCAATAAAGAACCGATAACCGCACTGACAGCCCGATGCGGCCAAGGGTGCTTGCCCGTTTTCCCATTTGTACGCCGATGGGTCAAAGAGAATGGACCTTGTTGATCGGCCATGGCAACAAGGCAGCAGCGAGGGCGGTATTCATCAAGGGGGAAACAGGGCGGGGAGACCGGATTCCCATTTGGATTTCTTGGGGGATTGATGACGTTTGAGTGCCCGTAACAGCACCAGCCCATCCCACGGGGTCTGTTCCCGCGAATAAAGATGCCGATCCAGCTTCGAGACGGCGGTCAGAATGACCGGGTCCGATGTGATCAGCGAGATATCCTCGAGTGTCACGGGGGAATGCGTGGGTCGTTTCTGTCTGATCCACGACAGCAAGTATTGCCGGGACAGGACGGCATTGCCTGTTTTACAGGCGGCTTCCAGTTGTCCCATGATTTTCTGTGTGGTCAGGTCAACCGGTGCCGGTGTGCCGGAAGCCTTATTTCTTTTTCGCCTGAAAAGCCCCCAACAGGTGACCAGCCATAGTGTGAATAAACCAATGCTCAACCATTTCCAGTAGACAGATACCCCGGTGGGTGAGTACAGTATCAAGGGTTCTTGAGATGAAACCGACACCGGGTCGTGTGAGGTCATCGACGGGGAGTGCAGGGGTGTCGCGGACTCCCGGGATGCGTCGGAGTGCATCAGCGGGTCGCTGACCTGGATCAATCGCGGTGGAAGGGAAGCGGTTTCCATTTGATCGTTGTCGGTATTCCACCAATTAATGGCGATGCCGGGTATTTCGATCTCACCTTCCCGGGTCGGGATGATCGCAAACCGTCTGGTGACGACACCCTGGATATCCGTGCCGTCAAGTATGGTTTCAGACTGCGCCTTGTCTGGATAAATCCGATAGCTTTCGGAAGCGGGCAGGTCGACCGGAGGCAGCTGTGTTGCGCTCAGTCCCGTTGCGCTCAGTTTCAACTGCAGCGTGACGGGTTTGCCGACTTCATGTCGGTCCGGTATCGGGGATATTTCTGCGACCGACAGTTTTTTGGCCGGCAGCCAATGTTGCCCTGAAAAGGTATTGGCCGGAGGCCGCACATCGAGCACCAGGGTTTCCGATTCGGCCCGGACCCGTTTTCCCTGTCTGAAAAAGGAACCGAATAACGACTGATTACCTTGCGCCGGCGATTCGGCCCGTCCTTGAAAGTGAACAGGGGGAAGGGTGAATGTCCCGCTACGCTGCGGGAACAGCGCATATCGGCGCTCAATGACACGATAGCTGGCTGTGCCTCGCCGGGTAGTATACTGAATATCATCACCCAGTTTCTCAACCAGTGTGTCACGTGGGGCCGGTGCAGTGAGTGATCCCTCGACAAGATCGACATTGAGAAATAATTGGACCGTCAAGATCAACTGTTGTTGCACATAGGGAGCCTGAGGAGATAACGACAGCTCAATAAAGACTGCCTCGCCGGAGTGGTTTGCAGCCGGGTCGTTTGGTGGCAATACCGTCAGTTCTACGGGTGGTGTCTGGTGTTGACCAACCGAAATGGGTCCAAGCGTATAGGTGCCCGGTTGTTTCGGTTCCAACTCGATTATCCATTGCTTGACCATGGTTTGTGTCCCATTGGCAACGGAAATGCTTTGTCGCGAGGCAGTACCAATCAGGTAAAAATTTTCCTCGAGAACAGAATAGTCAGGGGTGGCATTGACCTCGTCCGTCGATTCGATGACCAGCCGCACTGTCTGGTCCATCGTGATCGTTTCGCGTTCCAGTATCGCCGTTGTCTCAGCCAGTACCGTGAAGCCCAGTGACAACAGGCAAAAAACCCCCAATGCGGCTCCGCCTGTTTTGAAAAGTGACAACGTCAATGTCCGGATCCTGTTTTTGCGATGGATGGGCATATTAGGGTGTCCGTCTAGGCAATCCGTTCGCCCTGCGTGGACGGCGGGGATTCGGGTATCATGGAGCCGACTTGTGGCTTGAGCATCGCATCTGAAACCAGCAGCATCAAGATCCCTAAAATCCAACCTCGCCTGAATGAGAATGCGGTCAACAGCAAGATGGGGAACACGAGCCATATGCCGTAATCAAACCACTGGTCTCCCTCGATATTTTCTTCAGCCGGTGACGAGCGCCTGTCCCAGTCCGTCCATCCGGCGCCAACGGTGCTGAGTTGATCGATGTCACGATTATCGGTCGTGAGTCGACGATATGTTCCGTTTCCCAATCGGGCAATGTTGGTGAGCAGATTGGAATCGATGGAAGGAACGACAATGTTATGATGGTCATCTTTCAATAGTTCGCCCGACGCAAGCGGGACCGGTGCCCCTTGTGGCGTTCCCACGCCGATAATGGACAGCGGATATCCCCTTGAGGCCATCTCCTTGGCCACCTGAGCGGTCTGAGGGCTCACGCCATCCGTGATCATGACCACTTCGCCGTCAGTCAGGCCCGCATTTTCAAACAGTGCCAATGCCAACGCCAATCCCAGGTCGGAGCGACTGCCTTGGACCGGGACGGTCTCGGTATCCAGGGCCGGAATCAGGTTCAAAATGGTTTCGGTATCATCCGTCAGCGGTGTCACTGCAAACGCATCGCCCGCAAACACGACCAGGGCTTGTTGGATGCCCTGCCCACGGGCAATCAGGTCAGCGAGCTTGAACCGTGCACGAACCAGACGGGAGGGTGACAAGTCAGTGCTGTTCATGGATTGCGACAGATCAAAGACCACAATGCGTCCGTAAAGACTGCTGAAAACCGGTTGTGGCCGTTTTTCCCAAGTGGGTCCTGCGAGCGCCAGAATGGTCAATATCCAGACAAGCAACAAACAGAAATAAGGATATCGCCGTTGGCGTTGTTGCTGACCGTGTGTCAAATAGGCCAGAAGAGGCGGATCACAAACACGTGTCCAGTGATTTGAAACGGCAACCTTGTTCCACAGCAGCCAGATCAATGGGAAAACCAGCATCCCCAACCCCAACCACTGTGGTCGCAGGAAGTGAAAGTGCTGCCACATCGACATCATGATGACCGGCTTGCTGTCGGGCTGCGATCCGCCAGCAGACTTGTCCCATACAGGCGGGTCAGTGCAAGGAGCACAGACAGCACCCATGCCGCGCCCAGAGGATAGAAGTAGAGCTCTTTGACCGGTCTGAGGTGTTGCGTTTCCCTGTCCACGGGTTCCAGTTGATCAATCAAGTCATAGATTTGTCTCAGTGACTGCGAATCGTTGGCTCTGAAATAGCGACCGCCCGTTTTATGGGCGATGGCTGACAGTGTTTGTTCGTCGAGATCGGCTGACGGGTTGACCCTGCGCTGGCCAACAAAACCCTGGATCATCATCTTGTCCGCCCCAATGCCGATGGTATGAATTCTAAGCCCGATGCTGGCGGCCAGGTCGGCTGCCTGCACGGGTCCGATTGCGCCGGCGGTATTGGCGCCGTCTGTCAGCAGAATCAGCGTTTTCTCGTCGCCTGAACGGGCTTTCAGTCGTTTGATGGCCAAGCCGATGGCGTCTCCCAGTGCGGTTTTTTCTCCGGCAATGCCAATGGCCGATTCATCCAACAGTTGTTCTACGGTGACTCGATCCAGCGTCAATGGAGATTGCAAATAGGCGCGGGTGCCGAACAATATCAGCCCGACCCGATCACCGATGCGCTGACGGATAAATGCGCCAGCCACTCTTTTGACCGTGTCGAGTCGGTTTTCGACAATACCCCGATAGTCCATATCCCGTGTTTCCATGCTGCCTGAAATATCGACGGCCAACATCAGATCCCGACCACTGACGGGGACAGTGATCGTGTCACCGATCCATTGCGGCCGCACTGCGGCAAGTACAATCAAAATCCAAACGGTCGACAGGAGCACTTTGGCATACCGGTCAGAGGATGCGTTGTCGCTACCTGTGATATGTGAAATGAAGTCGAAAAAAGGGACCCTGAGGGCGGTGTCCACCTTTGGAGCCGGAGCCAGATATCGGTAGATCAGTATCGGCAGAGGTAACAGCACAAGCCAACCGGGCCATAAGACAGTGAACAAGCGCGACTTCCCCTTTCAAGATATATGATCGTTATGGTCCATGTCACGCTCAATGCAAGGCTTCACAAACCGTTTTTCCCATGCCCGCCGAATGCGGTGTTGAGGACCCTGCGAAAATCCGTTCCGTTCACCAATCGCAGCAAGGGCATTTTCATCGAAGCAGCCAGTCGATCAACAAGCGCCTGGTGATGCAAGAAATAGGCGTTGTAGTCCTCTTTGGTCCGACGATGATGCGTGTTTAATACCGTTTGTGTCCTGCCATCGGTAATGGAATAACGACCGGCTGCAGGGGCCTGAAGTTCCAAGGGATCCGCCAGCTGACAGGCGACCATGTCATTGTGTTTGCGTACTTGAGTGAGCAGCTTTCGGGTCAGGCCGTCTATCCGGTAAAAGTCACTGAACAGGAATACCAGGCTGCCAGGATGAGCCACGGCGCACAAATGCTTCAGGGCGCGATTCAATTGGGGGGTCTGATTGGGCGTGAGGTTGGGTTGGCACGCATCGGTTAATGCGTCAATCAGGGCCAGTACGCCACGGCGACCGGCTTTCGGTTTCAGGTCAAATACCTGATCGCTTTTCATTAAAACCGCGCCAACACGATCGCCCTGCTGCACGGCCGCCCAGGCCAGCAATGCCGCTGCTTTGGCTGCCAAAACCGATTTCAAGGTGTGGCGAGTACCGAAGTACAAAGAAGCGCTGAAATCAATAATGATAAACACCGGGCGTTCCCGTTCTTCAACAAACACCTTGGTATGGGTAAATCCGGTTCGGGCGGTGACTTTCCAGTCGATATGTCGCCGGTCATCGCCCGGTTGATATTGACGCGATTCGGAAAATTCCATTCCTCTACCCCGGAAACGTGACCGGTAGCGGCCAGCCAGCATTGATCTCCCGGTCTGCACGGTATCGAGCTTCAATGCGGTCGCCTGGTGTCGATAGGAAATCAATTCTTCCTTGTCGACTAGAATACCCGGAAGGAATGCAGAGGTGGTCACGGAGTCTGCCTTATCTAGGGGATCGGAATCAGTTCGATCAGCCGGTCGATAACCGCGTCGCGGGTAATCCCTTCGGCCTCGGCGGCAAAAGAAAGGATAATCCGGTGTCGCAGTACATCATGGACGACTTGCTGTACATCATCAGGGGACACATAGTCCCGTCCATTTAGCCAGGCATGAGCACGTGCGACTCTTTCCAGCCCGATTGATCCCCTGGGACTGGCGCCATACTCAATCCATTGGGCCAGTGTCTCACTGTATTTCCCGGGTGTCCGGGTGGACATCACCAGATGGATGATGTACTGCTCAACCGGATCCGAAAGATGAATATCCAGTATGGCCTGGCGGGCCTGCCTGATCTGCTCCGGTTGGAGCGAAAGATCGGCCGTGGAATCATGTATGGCACCGTTCGACTCGACACGGGCCTCATGACGGGCCAGCGCAAGGATACTTTTTTCGATATCGGCAGCGGGATAGTCGACGGTGACATGGAGCAAAAACCGATCAAGCTGTGCCTCGGGCAAGGGATAGGTTCCTTCCTGCTCAATGGGATTTTGAGTAGCCATGACCAGAAACAGTTGGGGCAGTGAATGGGTGGTTTTCCCAATGGTGATCTGTCTTTCTGCCATCGCTTCGAGCAGGGCTGATTGCACTTTGGCGGGTGCCCGGTTGATTTCATCGGCGAGAATCAGGTTGTGGAAAAGAGGCCCCTTTTGAAAAGAAAAAGCCTGCTTCTCCGGCTGATAGATATCCGTCCCTGTCAAATCCGCCGGGAGCAGGTCCGGCGTAAACTGGACTCGGTGAAAATCGCCTTCCAGTAATTTTGCCAGCGCCTTGATGGCTCGGGTCTTGGCCAGACCCGGTGCGCCTTCGACCAACAGATGTCCATCGGAAAGCAAGGCGATCAATAATCGCTCGATCAGGGATTCCTGCCCAAGTATCTGGGCATTTAACCAGGTACTGGCCGCCTGAAAGACGGACTGTAAAACCGGACTTGCCGTCGTTTGATCCATATTTTGTTCCTTATAATATCGCCTCGGGCTATGCGTTGCGCAAGCAAGCGTGATTACAATACGGCTGTTACCCAGCACGTTGCGCCCGGCCGGACCGATGGCGATATGACCGACCTTGTCTGACAAAAGGCCTGATCGTGTGCCGCGGTTAACGGTTTGGTCACTTTGGCCGATGCTGTATCAGAGCAAGACACGTTCATACTGGTTGATGAAAAACCATATAAGATCGGATGCATGATTATCAAGTTTCCTGGCCACATTTGTCGTATTCTTGGGCAACGTCGGTGGCATCATGCGAATCGGCCTCATCGGGTCTTGCTGTTTCCATGGGATGGTTTCGCACATCAAATGGCATGCGATGGGATGTCGCATGATCGGCAAATTTTGTTGGTTTGCGTGTCAGTGGCTCTTGTTGGAATGAAAATGCCATGTAATGATCAAGCAATTATTGGTTTATAGTTAAGCGTTATTGTTAAAATCGCCTCCTGATTTTTCAAGTCCCTGTTTTTCCACGCGACACCGCATTCTAAAATGAATCAACATCCGCTGTCTCACGATATCTTTGACCTGCCCATGGCTGAGGCAAGGAGCGTTCATTTTTCGTTCGGTGATCGTGTGATATACCATGGTCTGGATTTGAGTATTCCACGGGGGAAAGTGACGGTGATCATGGGTCCCAGTGGTTGCGGAAAGTCCACTTTACTGAGTTTGCTCGGTGGGAGACTGGCTCCGGATTCTGGGGAATTGCGATTTGATGGCAACGAGATTCTTTGTGACAAAGGCGATGCACTGTATACCATGCGCCGAAAGATGGGGATGCTGTTTCAAAACAGCGCCTTGCTGACGGATCTGTCGGTTTTTGAGAATGTTGCATTTCCGCTAAGAGAGCAGACCGATTTGCCTGAAGAACTCATACGGATCATCGTACTGCTGAAACTGGAATTGGTGGGCCTTCGGGGGGCAAGGGAGCTGATGCCATCGGTCCTGTCCGGAGGAATGGCACGACGCGTTGCACTGGCACGGGCCATCGCGCTGGACCCACAGATGATCATGTACGATGAACCTTTCGTCGGGCTGGATCCGATATCCATGGGAGTGATCGTCCAATTGATCCGCAAATTAAATGACACCCTGCAGTTGACATCGGTTATCGTGACACATGATGTTGTTGAGGGCTGTGCGATTGCCGACTATGTTTATTTGCTTGATGCGGGCAAGGTGGCGGGACAGGGCACCCCTGAGGAAATGATGCAGAGCCGACAACCCAAGATCAGTCAGTTCATGAATGGTCTTGCCGATGGCCCTGTCGGCTATCACTATCCCGCTCGGGATTATCTTTCTGATCTTGGAATATTGCGCGAATGATGCTGATCGCAGATCTTGGGGCTTGGGGCATCCGCTTTGTTTCGCGGTTTGGGGCGCTGTGCTTGTTTTTGATCCAGATGCTTGTTGGGACCGCGAAGGCGCTTGCCCGGGGACGCCTGATTCTTCAACAGCTTTTTTCGATTGGTGTGTTGACCATGTTGATCATTCTGGTTTCGGGCCTGTTTGTCGGCATGGTGCTGGGGCTTCAGGGGTATTATCAACTGGTCAATTTCAGTGCCGAGTCCAGCCTGGGGATGGTGGTTGCCCTGTTTCTGGTGAGGGAACTCGGGCCGGTTCTGTCGGCGCTGTTGTATGCTGGCCGAGCGGGCTCGGCATTGACGGCCGAAATTGGCCTGATGAAAACCACCGAACAACTCGCTGCAATGGAAATGATGGCGGTGGACCCGATGGTCCGGGTGGTCGGACCTCGTTTTCTTGCAGGTTTGATTGCATTGCCCTTGCTGGCAGCGATGTTCAGTGCAGTCGGTGTACTTGGCGGTTACCTGATCGGGCATGGACAGTTTGGTGTGGACCCCGGTGTATATTGGTCGTCGATGCAAAATGGGGTTGATTTTGTGGATGATGTGTTGAACGGACTGATCAAGAGTCTCGTTTTCGGTTTTGTTGTGACTTGGATTGCCTTGTTTGAAGGGTATGATGCCGTGCCGACCTCAGAAGGTGTCAGCCGGGCAACCACCCGAACCGTGGTCACATCATCGCTGGCTGTTTTGGGTGGAGACTATATCCTGACGGCTTTAATGTTTGGAGGTTTGTAGTAAGGTGCACAGCAAAAAGATAGAAATCTGGGTTGGGGTATTCATGACGCTGGGAATTGCGGCGCTGGCGCTGCTGACGGTTCAGGTCAGCGGCCCTGGCGGTGGCGGGGGAGAGACATATCTTCTTCAGGCACGATTCGAAAATGTCGGAGGTCTGAATGAAAAGGCCCCCGTGATGATCGGCGGGGTTCGTGTCGGCAGAGTGGGTGCAATTCGAATTGACAGAGATGATTTCAGTGCGGTTGTTTCACTGCTCATTGATCAACAATACAACAATCTGCCCATTGATACGGGTGCCGCAATATTGACCTCCGGCCTGCTTGGCGCGCAGTTTGTGGGACTGTCACCGGGTGCCGATGAGTTCTTTCTGGAGTCGGGAGACACCTTGGAGTTCACGCAGTCTGCCGTCCAGCTCGAGAGCCTGATCAGTCAGTTCATGTTCAATCAGGGAAAATAAGAAAATGATGAAAACACACTGGTTTCTTCGCTACTTGGTTCCCTTCGCGTTGCTTTGCATGACGTCCCTGGTGGCCTCATCCAATGTCGACAAGCAACCGAATCTCGTGATTCAACAGACGATTGACGAGGTGCTGGACCAGTTTGTCATGCAACGCGATGTGCTGGCAAAAGACAAGCGGAAACTGTACCGGTTGGTCGATGAACTGGTGAGTCCACTGTTTGACTTTTCCCATATTGCAAAGCTGGTGTTGGCGAAAAGCTGGAAGTCGGCGGATTCCGATGAGAAAACGCAGTTTGAGGCAGAATTCAAAAAACTGCTCATTGTGACCTATGCAACGGCGTTGTTTCAATACACCGGCGAGGAAAAAATGGTCTTTCAGGGGACGAAAATAACCAAGCGAAAGGATCGGCTCTTTGCGAAGGTTGACTCGGAAATCACCTTGGGGCAAGGCAATCCGATTCCCATTGTCTACTCGATGATCCAGAACCGGCACAAGCAATGGAAAATATACAACTTGAAGATTGGTTCCCTGAACATGGTGTTGAACTATCGTAATGTGATCCAGGCCTCGATTCGAAGCAACGGTTTACAAGGAACAATTGCAACCATCAAAGAAAATAATGACAAGGTATATTGATCGATCATGAATGCACAGATTGTCAAAATGGCGGGTGCGTATCGTGTTTCCGGTCCCATGACGGTAAAGACCACACCAGCGTTGTTCGGTCAGATTGTGGCATTTGATCAGGGAATGGTCATTGACTTGCAGGATGCCGATCAAATAGACAGTGCGGGACTGGCGCTGCTGATTTATTGGGAGACACTTGCGCAAAGCAACGGTATCCATCTGGTTTATCGAAATGCGCCTTCGAACTTGCAAAAACTGGCAGCGATCTGTTCGGTAGAATCTCTTTTTCCGGTGTGATGCGGTCGAAACGGTCAATCGCAGGGTTGTTTTAGCAAATTTCACCCCCAAAATCCTGATACAATAAAATCTTGATATTCTGGATCGGAAAATGGTTACACCACAAGATATTCAAGCTTGGATAGCCGAGGGCTTGGCTGGAAGCGATGTTCAGGTGACGGGTGATGGGCAGCACTTTGATGCGGTCATTATCTGCCCGCAATTCGAAGGCAGGTCATTGATCCAGCGTCACCAAATGGTATACGGCGTACTGGGTGACAAAATGAAGACGGAGATTCATGCGTTGTCGATGAAGACGCTGACTCCACATGAAAACTAAGTCGTACGACCACAGAAATTTAATTGAAACGAGAGAGGCGAATCATGTCCTTGGTAAAGGAAAAACTGAAAGAAGTGATCGACAGCAACGAAATCATACTGTTCATGAAAGGGACACCTGACTTCCCACAGTGCGGTTTTTCAGGGAGAACAGCGCAAATTCTCCAGGCATGCAATGTCCAGTTTGCCTCGGTGGATGTACTGGCAGACCAGTCTGTGAGAGAGGGTATCAAGGAGTATTCGAATTGGCCCACTGTGCCCCAGCTTTATGTCAGGGGTGAATTCATAGGTGGCTGTGACATCATGACCGAGATGTACCAAAGCGGCGCATTACAGAAAATACTCATACCCGAGTCGGACGCATCGTAAATTTCGAAACTCTGCGTTATGCCGGAATTTCGGCGGAGACCACTGTCACCAGGCACGGATGCACCTGTGAAGTCTGTACCGACCCGGTTCTTTGCTGACTGACTGTCGCCTTGGTTTTCTTTTTCTGTACCGGTATCTCAAGACCCCTGTAGGCAGGCGATATCAGCCACAAGCCGAAAAGGGAGCATCGCGTCCGTACCCAGCCGGGCCTGTTGGCAGTTCGCGCAAGGAATATTGGCAACAGACAACAGATAGAACTGTCTGATACCGTCTCAAATACCGTCGCAAATAAATTGAAACAAGCTTTTATCTAAAGTAGAATAGCGACCCTGATGCGGGGTGGAGCAGTCTGGTAGCTCGTCGGGCTCATAACCCGAAGGTCGCGGGTTCGAATCCTGCCCCCGCTACCACTGAGACCGTTACTCCGCCTTGCGGAGTAACGGTTACCCCATTCGCTCCATCCCCGGAATTGCCTCCAACCCACTCGATAATGTTTCCGAGGTTGGCGGACAGCGTGATTTCCATTTCTCCCCGCTGCTTGCCAGGCGATATCACGATGCGTTTAATGAGCCCACGGATGGCTGCAGTTGCTTTGTCGCGGTTGTCTGGATTGAAGAACACTTGACAAGCCTTGTTCAACGAGGAGAAGGATATCTTTTTAATATCTCTTTTTTGCGGTATACTCTATTCTGATAGTCAGAAAATAGGAGGGTTTATGGACACACCAGCACACAACGACCGCGCAAAAGTTTTTATGGCCGGCAAGTCGCAGGCGGTGCGGTTGCCGAAGAAATACCGCTTCGCCGAAGGGTGTGACGAGGTCTCAATTCGGCAGGTTGGCCGCTCGCTCATTCTGAGTCCCCGTTTCGCGGACTGGGCCGAGTTTTGGGCGCATACGCCCCCGTTCGATGACGACATGGTTAAGGCTGTTTTGGGTCGAAACGAGGGTGTCGAGGGAGAAGATCCCCAACGCGCGAGTTTTGACGAATGAAGGTCATGCTGGATACGGACAGTTGTATTTACCTGATCAATCGCCGTGAAGGAATGACGCCACGGGCGCGGTTACAGGACTGTTGCGTTTCAGCTATCGTTTTAGGCGAATTGGAATACGGTATTTTGAAAAGTCAGCGGCCGGCCATGAATCGCGAACGGTTACAGAATTTTCTGAGTTCCGTTGCGGTGAGGCCAGTCGGAGAGGCCGAATCGATGGCTTACGGCGAAATCCGATTGGCGTTAAAAACCCAACTGATTGGTCGAAACGACATGTGGATTGCGGCGCACGCCGTGGCACTTGATTTGACACTGGTGACAAATAACACGCGTGAATTTTCACGTGTTCCCCGATTGGTTATTGATAACTGGTTGGAAGGTTAAACGCAGTGGCCAAAGGCTTACCATAGTTTTCATCTTGTCGAGATGGGCGCCTCGGGCGTCGTGCTGACCGATGCGGTGTCGGAAGCACAACCGGCCGCCCGGGTGTGCTGCAATTCCTCAATCAAGTGCTGGTACATGCCGGTCACCCGCTTCTCTTCCTCGTTCCGGTCGCGTGGAGGCATGATTCCTTGGATGATTGATTACGGAAGCATTCCGCAGTGCCTGCAACCGATTCATCTATGTCGAGAATCTGATTGAAGCAGAAGAAGAAAAGGGGACAGCAAGGCGGTTACCTTGTACCCAACCATCCTCACAGGGGCAGGTCGCTTGCCTGCCCGCGAACCATCATGTTGGTAAATCACGATAGAAGGTCTCGTGTGAACCCAGGGCGAGCAACGGCATGCAGTCCGATTTCTTCTCATACCGATATGCCAACAGATATTGTTTATCAGCCACTTTATATTTATATACACGCACCCCCGCCAGTCTCCCCTTTTTCATTTCGCCGATACCGGTGTCATTGATCAGCTTTCTGATCGCCTCATCGACCGCCGTTTTCTCTCTCCGATGAAGCTTTTTGACCGTTCTTAAAAAACACCGCTTTGAACAACCTTCATCCGAATGGGTATTCGGTCAGACCCGCCGCATCCGCCTCTTCCAGCCCAATTAATACATCTTTCACAAAGCCCAGCGGCAAGTCAGGGTTTTCCTCGGAAATCCTGCCAATCGTTGCCCAATACTCAATCTGTTTGGGAGGCGAACGGTGAAATACCCTGGCATACGCAGTCGCATCCGTGACTAACTGATCCGACAGTTTGATGGCTTTAGGCATAATCTTTCTCGTGGCAAGGTCAGTAAAACACCTATTGCAACCAAATGGTTTTCTTTTGCAACCTTTTGAATGAGTCCATGTAGGGAGCCCATAAACTGTCCGGTTTCGAACACCCTTGATTGGGAGGGGTGATGAAACGGGCCGCATGGTTACAGGAGACCCGAGAGATGAGATTTAAAGAAGCGGTCGAGGGTTGGACAGGACGGCGTCTGACGTAAGGAGGCGGCGGCGAGTATGCTGGGGGTTTGTGCCCGCACGTTGCGGCACTCTGTGGACCGTTTTGATGAGGCGGGCGTGGAAGGATTGTGTGACAAGCGGCGGTCGCCGGTGTCCCATCGCTGGGCGCCGATACAAAGGCCGCCGCGTAGTGTCTGCCGCGACGGCGCCACCGCCTTAAGCGGGTTAACCCTCTTAGAGGCTGGTGGAATGAAGAGTAAAAGCGGACAATACATGTGCTACAGAACCGGACAGTTCTATTTGCTCCTAACAGTAGCTGCCGCTGTCAGGAAAGACGATATATCTCAGAATACGGAAATCACCCTGTGAGCGTCAATAACCAGGGCATACCTTTACCCCCTTGCCTCAAAGGAGACCGCCTGATGACAGGCTTCTGGGAAGCCCTCTTTTGATAACCTGCCTCAAAATAACTGGAAAACGTTCAACAGCAAATGAAAACTATGCCGACGACTCGATCATTCGTTTCGAAGAGCCCGGCTTTGATTCAAAACTAGAAATGAACGTCAATATTTGGCGAAGAGCATGCCTGTTAGAGCAACAGCTTAGAGACATCTTGAATGTTGGCCTGTTCAAGGAAGGTCGCAAAGAAGAACATTTTGCTGGCCGTCGATTTCCGATTGAACAATTCCTGGTAGAGCTATCAGAAGCATATTTGTACGAAAGACGATATACTTTTTGCTCTTGTCATGATGAACGTCTAGAATATTCGGGACGGTTATTATTTGGCAATTCAATGAGGATAAAGTTATGAGCAGTCTACGGCGTTTCTTCGGCATTGTTCTCATGGTAACCGGGATTGTGGTTGCAGTGCATATGGTCATTGAACCCCTGTACTATGTCTCCAGTGAGGAGGCTCCCTATAGCCCAGCATGGACTTATATCAATCTGTTGATGGTGTTGTCCATTGTCCTCGGGGTATTTTACAGCTACATCCGTACACGAGATGCTGGCAGTGACACTCTGGTGACCCGTGAGTATTTGGTGGCCAACATACAGCTTTATGGTTTCTTGTTTGTTGGGATTATGTTCTTTTGGAACTGGTTCCAAGTTTCCAATGACCGATATACCTCGATTGGGACCGATGTACACGCACTGATTTGGTTGTTCATTGATGTGGTGCTGTCCCTGCTTGCGGTGACGCTGGGACAACATCTGGTACGGGGAGCCGGGCGGTCATAACCAGCAAACACGTGTTGCATCCGGGTTCGCTACGTCGATTTCTGGCAGGGGGATGCGGAGGGGACAGACTGATTGAGGGACGCTTGACTGTCTCAGGCGGGTTCCCTGACTGATGGTGGATCGGTTGCCGGTGTATTGGGACGGCGGGCTTCTCGACTATCGACCTCGTTGATACCCATTTCTTAGCTGACATGCCCTGTCTGATCGATGGCCAGACAGGTCTCCCCATCGACTGTCCCGTCTCCCGGCTCAAGGGAACCGAGTCGGTTCATATGCCACCGATCAGCCATGCCAACATGGTCAGCAGCAACGTATCGGCAACCTCTCCTTCGAGTCGGGCTCCATCGTACCGGAGTCGAATGCGGTTATAGCAATCAGACGCCCCACACGTCACTTGCTTATCGGATACCGAACAAGTATCCTGTCAACCCGTGGGCTACCCGATCATCTGTGACATCGGTATTGGATCGGTATCACCGATAGCCTATTGATGGACGGGGAGCTTTGCAGATATAATCTTACGGTACAAAGCGTGGGCTCCCTCTAGGACTGATAGTAACGCGCCGAATTCGAATGTAAGTAGTACCGAATACTGTTTTACCAATAAGTGAGGATTCGTTGATAGCCTGCCCCCGCAACTGATGTCTCTGGATTAACGAGGACCCCCGCTGAATGCGGGGTTTTGTTTGTCTGGAGGCCTTGCGGACTGGCTGGAGAAGATGGTCTGTATCGGGACCGTGCGTCCTTTGCCGGCGATTGCCGGGTCAAGAGCGGGTGTGGAGTATATGCAGACAAAGCTAATGGATTTGAGAGAATTGCTTGAACCGACGATTGAATATCTCGGCTATGAACTGGTTCATCTCGAATTCGGATTGCAGGGCAAAGATCGGGTTTTGCGTCTTTATATCGATGCACCGGGTGGCATTCAGGTTGACGATTGTGAATTGGTCAGTCGACAGGTAAGCCTGGTTCTGGATGTCGAGGATCCACTGAGCGTACAGTATGTGTTGGAAGTTTCTTCACCCGGCCTCGATCGGCCGTTGGTCAAGCCGGCTCATTTCAGACAGTTTTTGGGGGATACAGTGAAGGTGGTGATGGGCAACTATGTGTTTGGCCGGAGAAGATTCACCGGACGGTTGATTGAGGCTACCGAGGAATTGGCGGTCGTTGAGGTGGATGGAGAGATCTATGAATTGATTTATGGTGATATGGTATCGGCACGACTGGAGCCCGTGTTTTAGAGACCGCATTCGTGAATCGTGACTGATTCGCTGATAGTTTTTTATGACAGTAGTTTTTTTAATGGCTAGTGGGTTGGCAACATAATTATGGCAATTACGAATAATGAGATATTACTTATGGCGGAAGTCGTATCTCGAGAAAAAGATCTGGATAAAGAAGTGATATTCAAGGCGATTGAGGCGGCCTTGGCAACGGCAACTCGAAAACGGCATCTTGACGATATTGACGTGAGAGTGAGCATCCATCGTGATACGGGTGAGTATGATACTTATCGTGTCTGGGAAGTGGTCAATGATGAGGATTTCGAATTTCCCGATCGACAGATCAGGTTAACCGAAGCGCAGGAAAGCGATCAGGACATTGAGGCGCAAGATCAAATTGAGGAACTCATGGGAAAAGTGGATTTTGGGCGGATTGCCGCGCAGGCAGCCAAGCAGGTGATCATGCAAAAAGTCAGGGAAGCCGAAAGAGAGCAGGTTGCAGAGCGCTACAAAGACAGAGTGGGCATGCTGATTTCCGGGACGGTCAAGCGAACCGACCGAGGGCATACCGTGGTTGACCTGGGAGATGCCGAAGCGGTTTTACCCAAAAATGAAATGATTCCACGCGAAGGACTGAGACCGGGTGATCGCATCAAGGCACTCCTCAAGATGATTGATCTGGAGGCGCGTGGTCCACAACTGATCTTGTCACGTATTTCCCCACAATTTCTGGTTGAACTGTTCAAGCTGGAAGTGCCCGAAGCGGGGGAGGGAATTATTGAAATCCTGGCGGCGGCAAGAGATCCGGGTTCAAGAGCCAAGATCGCCGTTCGTACGCATGACAGCAACGTTGATCCGGTCGGCGCCTGTGTAGGTATTCGCGGTTCGCGAGTGCAAAGCGTCTCCAACGAAATCGCGGGGGAGCGGGTTGATATCGTGGTTTGGCCTGAAGATGAGGAGATTCCGAGAGTGGCCATGAATGCGTTATCACCGGCGGAAGTGGAGCATATCATGGTTGACGAAGACAAGCGGATCATGGATGTTGCCGTGACGGAGGAAAACCTGTCCCGGGCGATCGGACGGGGAGGGCAAAATGTTCGGCTGGCCTCTGATCTGATCGGATGGGAATTGAACTTGCTGCCTTACAAGGATGCGATAGAGAAGCAAGAAGCCGAATATAAGGCATTAACCGAAAAATTCCTGGGTCTTTTACCGATCGATGAAAACACGGCCAATATCCTGGTGCAGGAGGGGTACAGTTCCTTGGAGGATATCGTTTATACCCCCAAACAGGAGATGTTGGCCATTGAGGAGTTCGAAGAAGAACTGGTTGATCAGTTGAGAATGAAGGCAAAGATGCATCTGCTGGATGCGGATATTGCCGAGTTGATGAGTAAGGGTCCTGAGGATGATTTGCTGAATATGGAGGGAATGGATGGGGACACGGCACGGGCATTGTCCAATGGAGGCATCAGAACGATGGAAAATCTTGCTGATTGCGCTGTTGACGAGGTGCTTGACATTGTTAATATAGACCGGGAAAGAGCAAGCGCATTGATCATGACGGCCCGCGCACCTTGGTTTGAAAACTGAATACAACATGATTTTCAATGTCAATCTGGACCTGTGGGATTCCATTAGATAGATAAATCGAGCGAAAAGGTTACAAAATGTCTCAGGTGACAATAAGTGGTTTTGCCGAACAGATCGGTATCAGTATCGAAAGATTAATAGACCAGCTGGAACATGCGGGTATTACCGGCAAGACGACGGATGATTTGCTTGAGGATGAGGAAAAAATAAAATTCCTGCGGTTTTTGAAAGGCGCTTCGGTCAATAGGGTGACCAGTACACGACGGGTGACCCTGAGACGTAAGACCGTCGGCGAGATTGTCCAGACCTCGAGAACCGGTGCGGCACGCAAGGTTCATGTAGAGGTCAAGAAGCGACGGGTTTTCGTGAAGCGCCCCCACGCCGGATTGGAATCATCCGACCCGGAACGCAGTGTTCCGGTCGAACCGGAACAAGGAGAAAAGACAGCAGAAACACAAACAAGCACTGCGCCTGTCGAGGTCGCCAAGCCAGTGCGTAAGATACCCGTTGAATCAGAAGAGGCAACGCAATCACGGCTTGCCAAGGAGGCAGAGGAGCAGGCACTCAAAGAAGAGAAAGTACGACTTAAGGAAGAAAGAGAGCGAGAAGTGCTGCGGCTTGCAGAAGCGACGATTCAAAAGGAGATTGATGAAGCAATCGCAAAGGAAAAACAGGCAGGCGAGGAAGCCAAAAGACTACAGTTGGAATCAGCCGCGGCCGCCAAGGCGGGACCGAAACCGGAAGGGGAGGCGGCAGGACGCAACGAACGGGGCAAGCGAGGCAAAAAAGGAAAACGTGACAAGGATGAGAATCGTTTTGATGACCGCAAAGAGTTGCTGCATGCGTCGAAAATTCGCAAAGAGAAAGTGCGAAGACAGCCCTTTCGTAAACCAGGCAACATCTCATCGGCCATTGCCGAGCAGCACGGTTTTGAAAAACCCACCGCACCCGTTGTTCACGAGGTCACTATTCCCGAAACCATCACCGTCGGCGAGCTTGCCCAAGCGATGTCAATCAAGGCAAGTACAGTCATCAAGTCGATGATGACGATGGGTTCGATGGTGACGATCAATCAGATACTCGATCAGGATACGGCCGTATTGCTGGTGGAAGAAATGGGGCATATTGCAAAGATTGCAGATGCCGATGATCCTGAGGCACTGCTCTCTGAACAAAGCAGTGATGTCGAAGTTGAAGATCAGCCCCGGTCACCCGTTGTCACTGTGATGGGTCACGTGGATCATGGAAAGACGTCGTTACTGGACTATCTTCGACAGTCAAAAGTGGCTTCTGGTGAGGCGGGTGGCATTACACAGCATATTGGTGCCTATAAGGTGAATGTCGAAAATCAGGATATCTGTTTTCTTGACACGCCGGGACATGAGGCATTTTCGGCCATGCGGGCACGAGGTGCCAAGGCGACCGATCTGGTTATCCTGGTGGTTGCTGCCGATGATGGCGTCAAGCCCCAGACCATTGAGGCCATTCATCACTCGAAAGCAGCCGAGGTTCCGATCATTGTTGCGATCAATAAAATTGACCGCGAGGATGCTGATCCAGACAGAGTCAAGCAGGAATTATCGAATCATGGAATTATTCCGGAACAGTGGGGTGGTGATGTGCTGGTGAATGAGGTGTCTGCATTGACCGGCCAGGGGATTGAAGAGCTGTTGGGCTCGATTCTACTTCAGGCGGAGGTGATGGATCTCAAGGCAAGGCAGTCCGGCAATGCCACCGGGATTGTCGTAGAGGCACGATTGGACAAGGGCCGAGGGCCGGTTGTCACCGTATTGGTTCAGCAAGGGACCGTAAAGAAAGGGGATTTTGTGCTCGTGGGACGCGAATCGGGTCGTATCCGCGTCTTGTTGAACGATCATGGCAAGCCGATCAATCAAGCGGGACCGTCGACGCCTGTCGAAATTCAGGGGGTCGCCGGCGTACCCGTTGCGGGTGATGACCTGATTGTAGTCAGTGATGAGCGTAAGGCGCGAGAAATTGCCCTTCATCGCCAGGGAAAATTCAAGGAGGTCAAACTTGCCAAGCAACAAAAGAAGAAACTTGAAAGTCTGTTTAACCGGATGGGCGAAGGAGAGGTTAAAACGCTCAATGTGCTGGTCAAGGCCGATGTCCAGGGGTCGGTCGAAGCATTAAGTGAATCATTGGAAAAACTGTCGTCGGAGGAAGTCGAAGTCAAGGTGGTGCATGGCATGGTCGGCGGGATCAACGAATCCGATGTCAATCTTGCGCTAACGTCGGATGCGATCATGATTGGTTTTAATGTGCGGGCCGATGCTTCGGCGAGAAAGTTAATCGAGAATGAGGGCGTTGAAGTCCATTATCATAACGTGATCTATGATGTCATCGATCATGTCAAGTTGGCCATGAGCGGACTGTTGTCCCCTGTTCTGAAAGAAGAGCATGTGGGACTTGTCGAGGTCAGAGATATCTTCCGCGCCCCCAAAATTGGTACAATCGCAGGGTGCTATGTCACCAACGGCTATGTCCGGCGCAATCTGCCTGTCCGGGTGTTGAGAGACAACATCGTTATTTTTGATGGTGCCATTGATTCACTGCGTCGATTCAAAGATGATGTGCAGGAAGTGAAAAGTGGATACGAATGCGGTATCGGCATCAAGAATTACAACGATGTGAGGGTCGGGGATCAAATTGAAGTGTTTGAAGTGGTGGAAACAGCTCAAAAAGTGTCATAGGGGCCTCATTTCTGCCTAAAAGCATCTGAGCGATATTGAAAAATGCAGGATATGAGCCGTCAGCGCCGGGTCGCTGCATTGCTGAAGCGGGAACTGGCGACACTGATTGCACGCAACCTCAATGACAACCGCGTCAATTCGGTCACTGTTATCGACGTCGTGGTGAGCAAAGACTTGAAACATGCCACAATCTATGTCTGCTCGATGAATGACCGGATACCGGGTCAAAAAATCGAGCAACTGCTGAACAAGGTGTCCAAGTATCTTCGCCATCTTCTCAGCCAAAAACTGGATCTCAGAACCACGCCCAGTCTGGTTTTCAGGCATGACACGATGATTCAGCGAGGAATCGAGATGTCAAACTTGATTGATGCACTGAACAGCCCGCCACAACAAACATAATGGCAAGGAAGCGGTTTCGGCATCAGGGGTTGCCGGTGAATGGGTTGATGCTGTTGGATAAGCCGGAAGGTATTTCGTCCAATGAAGCCCTGCAGCGGGTCAAGCGACTGCTGAATGCCAGGAAAGGCGGTCATACCGGTAGCCTTGATCCCATGGCGACCGGCCTGCTCCCGCTTTGCTTCGGAGAGTCCACTAAAATCTCCTCGCTTTTGCTGGATTCCGACAAGCAGTATGAGATGACGGTAAAATTAGGTGTCGCAACTGAAACCGGGGACAGGGAAGGCGCCGTCATTCAGCAACGCGATGTCAACATCACACAATCTCAGCTTGAGGAGGTACTGGACCGGTTCCGGGGAGAGGGCCAACAAATCCCTCCGATGTATTCTGCCTTGAAACTGAATGGTCAGCCGTTGTACAAACTGGCACGCAAGGGGATTGAGGTAGAACGCAAACCAAGGAAAGTCACCGTTTATTCGTTGATACTGACGCATTGGCAACAGGATGTTCTCAAGCTGACGGTGACCTGTTCCCGAGGATTTTATGTGCGGACGCTTGCCGTTGACATCGGAGACCTGCTGGGTTGCGGCGGACATGTGATCCAGCTGAGAAGGACCGGGGTGGGAAATTTGCATCTGGATCAGTCGGTGTCCTTGCCCCAGCTTGAGAAGATGGCATTGGCTGATGAGCGAGAGAAATTACTCCTGCCGACAGATACAGCGCTGTCCCATCTGCCAGAGGTTCATTTGCCGGCCAACATTGCCGTTTACCTCTGTAAGGGGCAATCCGTACGTGCACGCCATGCTGCCGACACGGGATTGGTCAGGCTGTACTCCGATAATGAACAGTTTTTGGGTATCGGTGAAATTACTGAGCAGGGAAAGATTGCACCGAAGCGGTTGTTTCACTGCTAATGCCTGTCAGTCGTCCCTGAATCCGGTCATCTGTCACCAGTGCCTTCGACGGTGTGTCTGCCATTGAAGTTGGAACACGATTCCTGATCCGTGCAATGAATGAATAATGGTTGTCCGTGCGGTTTCATGTTTTGTCCAATTGTAGAACCCGGATGTCTTGCTGCTTTTCGAGCCGATAGGTGGCTTCACGTGGGTGGCTACACGAGTGTGTTTGTTGGGATTCGCAAGGGAGATGGCTCCCCGGGACAGGTTCGAACTGCCGACAGGGTGGTTAACAGCCACCTGCTCTACCGACTGAGCTACCGGGGATCTGAAGAAAGGCAGATATTAATTGTATGACGTTTTGGGGTCAAGGGGTTTCTTTGTACATGTTTCTTTGTACATGTTTCTTTACACATCCCGATTATTTTAAGCTGCTTCATCGGCGTCTCCTCTCAATTCAACATTTCTGATTCAAATGCCTGTCTTCAGGCACCTGCATCATTAGCATGACGGACAAGAAAGGAGGTGTCCATTCCATTTTACCCTTGATTATGTAATTATTTTAAGGCTTATTTTCATAAAGTAAGGATTATAGGAGTTATACAATGATTGAATCCACAGTCACATCAAAAGGGCAAACAACATTGCCTAAACCGGTTCGCGAGGCACTTGGCGGTGCGCCCGGAGACCGCGTGCGCTATGTTATCTTCGACAATGAGGTACATATAATACCGACTCGTCCCCTTTCCAGTTTGTTCGGAGCACTCGAATATGAAGGACCTGCGGTGACACTTCAGGATATGGAACGCGCAGTTGCCGATGGAGCAAATGACGCGTGATTGCGCTTGATACGAATGTTCTGATCCGGTATCTGGTTAATGATGACTCACAGCAGGCAGAGGTCTCTCGTGTTCTATTGGCGGGACTTACATCTCATCAGCCTGGTTTTGTGTCGGGAGGTTGTCGTGGAATTTGTGCGGGTTCTCGACCGGGCTTACGGATTTTCCCGCGACCATATCGCAACGATACTTGAAGAACTCATTGCAACGGAAGAACTTCATTTCGAGGCAGCCGACGATGTTGTACGCGCTACTCATGCTTACCGTCGCGGTGGAGCAGGGTTTTCTGACCAGATGATATGGGCCGCAGCCAAGCGGGTAGGGGCTAACACACTCTATACTTTTGATCGACAGGCAGCCCGGCTTCCTGGCGCAACTTTGCTGGAGCCGTCTGTATAACCCGGATTTTGTATTACGGACTCCGACCTAACCGGGAACTACATATTCAAAGTTCTCGCCATGAGTCAGTTTGCAGACTTGGATGTTACCGACGCAAACTATGGCAGAGGCGGAAAACGCAAGCAATTGATTTGGTCGCACGTGTAAAGAAGCCCCTGTCGGCGCAATTTGGTGATGTCCCCTTTATCTCTGAGCGAGGGCGGGCTGTGCAAAACAGGACAAAAGGATGCTTTGTTGAACGAGGCCACTGAATTATCATAGGGTGTCAGTCTCCCGAGAGTGTCTCAATGCAAAACAGTCAACCTCCCTGCTGGATTGATTCGATCAGCCCCGAAGATGCCGACCCTGAGTTGCAATCGATGTATCGACAGGTGGGCACCATTCACAACAAAATCCATAACCTCTATCGTGCGTTTTCGTTACAACCCAAACCACTGATTGCAGCGGATCAGCATTACCGGGATATTCTGCACAATCAACAAAATCATTCTGAGCCGTGGTTTCTTGAATTATTGGCGACGCAGGTGGCGATCATCGCCGATTGTCATTATGCCGCTGCCAATCATGGCGCGAACTTCAAAGCGCTGTTAGGCGACGAGGAACGGGGAGAAAAAATGATCCGGGCAGTTCAAGAAGACGATTTTATCGATAATCCGCTGTTTACTTCCAAGCAGGCGGCTCTTTTGGTGTATGGTGCAAAACTGTCACGCTCCCCGGACAGGATGAGCAACGATGACATCAAGGCGTTGCGGGCTGTCGGTGTTACGGACACCGAAATTCTCGAAGCCGTGCAATCCACGGCATGTTTTGCCTACTGGGTGCGGTTCATCAATGCCCTGGGCATCAATCTGGGGAACGAGTCAGTGGGCCTTTATGGGGTAGCCAAGGGATGACGGGCCGTTTGCAAAACGGTGCTGTACTATGTTTGATGCACCACGGGCAAGCCGCATCAGGGAAAAGGGGGCAGCAGGGTACCACGGTCATGCCATCGGTAAGAGGGTCGGTCAGTTTCCGGCCGCTTTCATACGGTTCTCGGCAAGTCGTTTCTTCATGATGTGGTCCATCCAGTCCGGATTCATCTCCGGTACGGAAGACAGTAAAAGTTCGGTATACGCATGGTAAGGGGGCTCGAAAATCTCGGATTTGGATCCTTGTTCGACAATCCGTCCCTGTAGCATGACGATAACCCGATCGGCAATCGCTCGAACAGTGGCCAGGTCATGGGTAATAAACATGTAGGCCAGTCGGAGTTCCTGCTGCAGGCGATCCAGCAGCCGTAAAATACCTTCGGCGACAAGTTGGTCTAGTGCCGAAGTGATTTCATCGCAGATGATAAATGCGGGATCGGCTGCCAGTGCCCGTGCAATGCAGATTCTCTGTTTCTGCCCACCGGACAGTTCATCCGGGTAGCGATCAAGAAACTGCTTCGGGTCCATCTCGATCATTTCCATCAATTCATTAAGACGATGTTGTTTTTCTTCCCCTTCCAGGCCCAGATAAAAGGACAGGGGACGACCGACAATCTTGCGGATTTTATGTCGCGGATTGATCGCCGTATCGGCCATTTGATAAATCATCTGGATTTGTTTCAACTGTGTTTCGGATCGCTCACGATAATCCGGTGGCAGGATGCTTCCATCGAACATCACAGTGCCCTGCTGAGGCGGCAAGAGCCCGGTGATCACTCGAGCGGCAGTGCTTTTCCCACTGCCGGATTCTCCAACGATCGCCATGGTTTCACCCCGGTGTATTTCAAAATCAACCTCAGTCAGGACCGGTTCTGATGTTCCCGGATACGTGGCGGTGATGTTGCTGATACTGACCAGGGCGCCGGAACCAGTACTGGGAGGCGGCGCGCTTTTTCTGAATGCCCTGACCGCCCACAGTGACTTTGTATAGGTTTCTTTCGGGGTTGCAAGCATGGTACGGGTTTCGGCCTCTTCAATCATCTCGCCCTGCAGCAGCACCATGATCCGGTCCGCCATTTGTGCCACCACAGCAAGATCATGGGAAATGTAGATTGCGGCGGTATTGAAATGATCGACAATATCCCGAATGGTTGCCAGCACCTCAATTTGGGTGGTGACATCCAAGGCCGTGGTCGGTTCATCGAAGATGACCAAATCCGGTCGACAGGACAATGCCATTGCCGTCATCGCGCGTTGCAGTTGGCCGCCAGATATCTGGTGCGGATAACGAAAACCAATGGTATCGGGATCCGGCATCTTGATTTTGCGGTACAGTTCGGCCGCATCGGCATACGCCTTTTCCCGACTACCCTTTCTGTGTTGCACGACGCACTCACTGAACTGATCAATGAGAGTGTGAGCGGGATTGAATGAGGCGGCCGCACTTTGGGCGACGTAAGCGATACGGGATCCCCGCAAGCGCCGCTTTTGCTCCTCCGTGGCCGTGGTCAGTTCGAGTCCGTCAAAATTGATACTGCTGACCGGTTTGATTCGGCATCCGGACTTGCAATAGCCCATCGAAGCAATTCCAATGGTTGATTTTCCTGCACCAGACTCTCCGATCAACCCCAAGACTTCTCCCCGCTGCAACGTCAGATCAACGCCCTTGACGATCTGATGCCAGCGCTCTTCACTGTAGCCCTCGACCTGAAGGTTGCGGATTTCCAACAGATGTTTTGCGGCATCAATAGTCATCTTTGAGTCCGCTTGTTTTTTGCAGGAACCAGTCAACGATGAAATTGACGCCGACAGTCAACAACGCAATGGCTGCGGCAGGTATCAGGGGCGTGTAGTCATCAAAAGTGATCAGGTCGGCGGTATCCCGTACCATGGAGCCCCAATCAGCAATGGGAGGCTGGATCCCCAGGCCCAAAAAACTCAAGGCGCTGATGGTCAGAAATACGAAACAGAACCGCAAACCGAATTCTGCGGCCAAGGGGGCTGAAATATTGGGCAATATTTCCTGAATGGTAATCCACACCATCTTCTCGCCACGCAGTCTTGCCGCTTCAATGAAATCCATGACGACCACATTGAGGCTCACGGCCCTCGCGATTCGAAAAATTCGGGTCGCGTCCAACACGCCAATAATAAGAATCAGATTGATCACCGATGTGCCAAACGCCGACAACAGCAACATCGCGAACACCAGTGCCGGGATGGCCATTAGAATATCGACGATACGACTCAATAACTGATCAATCCATGAACCCAGTACCGCCGCCAGAATGCCGCAAATTCCACCCAATAGAAACGCAAACAACGTGGTGATCAGTGCAATGCCGACGGTGTTGCGTGCACCAAATATGATCCGCGTCAACATATCGCGACCGAGATTGTCTGTTCCAAGAAGAAACTGTCCATCCCAGGACTGGTATTTCCTGCCGACAATCTCGGATTCGCCGAAAGGGGCCAGCCATGGCGCGAAAAGCGCAACAACAATATAGGTGATGACGACCAGCAACCCGAACTTTGCGCTCAGTGGTGCCTTGGCCAGTTCCTTCGCCGCCCGAGATAATCGGATGACCGCCGCAGATTGTTTGGATGACAGATGCAAGATAAACGCCGCTACTTCGGATGCAATAATCGTGGGTTCGTGACAATGGAGAGAATATCGGCAATCAGATTCAGGAATACATAGGTTGTCGCAAAAATCAGACTGCATGCCTGCACCACCGGCATATCCCGGCGTTGCACGGCATCGACCAATAATTGGCCCAGCCCGGGATAGACAAAAACCACTTCGACCACGATGACGCCAACGACAAGATAGGCCAGGTTCAGTACGACCACATTGACAATCGGTGCCCAGGCATTGGGCAAGGCATGATGGGTGACCACCCGCATCCTCTTCATTCCTTTGAGGGTGGCCATCTCGATATAGGCATTCGACAGCAGGTTGATGATTGCCGCACGAGTCATGCGCATCATGTGTGCCATGGACACCAGGGTGAGTACAACGGCGGGCAACAATGTTTTCTCGAGTTGCTCGACAAAGGTTGTGTCTGCCCTGATATTGGACAGGCTGGGCAACCATTCCGCTTTCACCGAAACCAGCAGTATCAGGATATAAGCGACAAAAAATTCAGGGGTGGAAATGGAGGAAAGCGTTACGACATTGACACTGCGGTCGTAGTAGCTGTTTCGATAAAGCGCCGCGAGAATACCTAGGAACAATGCCAAAGGGACCGCAATACAGGCGGCAAACGCAGCCAGAAAGATGGTGTTATAGAATCGAACACCAATCACTTCACTGATTTCCCGACCATTTCCAATAGACGTTCCAAAATCACCCTGAATGATATTTCCGAGCCAATTGAGATAACGGGTTTGCGCGGGCAAGTCCAGGCCCAGCTGGGTGCGCAGCACCGCCAGTGTCTCCGGTGTTGCCGCTTGGCCCAAGATGGCTTCGGCCGCATCACCTGGCAGCATGGATACGCTCAAGAAAATGATGATTGAAACGATGAACAACGTCACCAGGCCCAAAAGAACCCGTTGTCCCAGCATTTTCAGAATATAAGTCACGTTGGCAATATGGATCGGGCGGTGGTTCGACAAGCGCAACCGATTAGCGGCATACTATGATAAATACGGAGATCATCCAAGCAGTTCAGCGAGACGTTGGCGAATTCTTTCTTGCATATCATGTCCGCCTGCTTCAGCCCATGCTTCTGCATCGGACCGTTCACAAAGGGTCGGATACCAGCTTTCTGTTAAATACCGGTTCCGGGTATGAGAATCCGTCAGGAAGTCATTGGTGGCTGCGGCTCGCTGAATCACTTCCACCGCCAGGGTTTCGGCATCCACCTTGATGCCATTGGCCATTTTCATGGTCCAGCCGATCATTTCATCGCACAGGGTGAGCAATTCAAGTGACCCGGTGCGACCCCCGGAGAGAAATCCCAGATTGTGGACGAACGGCGTTTTTGCCATGGCCGCAATCGCCAGGCTGGCCCCGGCCTCGGTGGCAGCCTGTGCATCAAACTGATGGGAATCCGAACAGCCTGCGCCAATCCAGGATGGAATACCGACAGAGCGGAAATAATCACTCGCACCGAGACCTGAAACCATGTATTCAGGTGACCCGTAGGCAAGATTCGCCTGACGCAAATCCATGGGCAGAATGGCCGAACCGCTGAGTATCGGCGCGCCCGGCTCAGTCAACTGGTGGACCACAATGCCGGCGATGGCTTCCGCGGAAGACTGGGCAATGGCCCCTGCCAGGGAGATCGGACAGGACATCCCCGGGAAGGTGGCCGGATAACAGACGACGGGCACCCGCCAACGTGCACAATTGATCAACCGGGCACAGAGTTCTTCGGGGAGTCTCAGCGGGGAAACCGGGCCCATCAGTTCGATGGAAACCGGCTTGTCGGCAAGCCGGTTCCAGCCGCCGACCCTTTCTGCGATGACCGTCATCATTCGTTCCTGAATCGTCTCATCATGGGCCAACAATGCAGCGGGCTTGCTGCAGTGTTCGTACATTGCCTTGGTGGTTTCGACGACTTCGTCTTCGGGGGGAACCTCGCTTGGATATCCGAGCGAACAAACCATGTCGATGTTGGGTAACTGCTCGCACACCCTGGCTGTTTCACGAATGTCCGCAAGCAGGCAGGGACGCAACTCGCCACTTCGAAAATCCAGGATACGCACACAGTTGTGTCCCGGGCAGTAACTGGCTGTCTTGCTGCTCGTATCGACCCTGACATGGCCGTCATGATCATAAAGCAGAATTTTTTTCTGGACCGTGGAAATGGCCTGATCGACCAGCTCCGGTGGCATCCGGATGAAGCCCCCGGTTCCCTCGACACAACGGTGTTGCCGGATCAGATTATGTCGTGTGGGCAGATGCTCTATGATGACACCCACATCCCATAAAATGACCTTTACCGCTTCATGGATTAATTGTGCATCGGGCGTATTGACCAATTCCAGGGACAAATTTCGGACTTGCTTGTCACTTTGGCCGGCCGATTCCGCTTTTCGTTTGACCTTTTGTGCTCGACTGGCTGATCGTCGGGTACGCCTCATGGTGCACTGTTAAAAAAAATTCCGGAACAAAATGCATTGTCCCGGAATTTGAATCAGAACCGAACTATCCTTTCAACCACCAGCGCTCGATCATTTTATAGCCATCAAACTCCCAGTTACCGGCAACCTGATCAGGGACACCGACAGTATTCCCATGTGCCGAGATATGGTTGGCGAAGGCATGAATCACCGAACCGCAGTCATCACGACAGATTGCCTGCATCTCAAAGTACATGTCACGACGCTTGTCGTCGTCCACTTCCGCTCGTGCGGCGACCAAAAGCTCATTGAAACGCGTATTTTTCCAATAGCTCTCATTCCAGTTGGAGGTTTCCGAGTAACCCTGAGTAAACATCCAGTCTTCGGTCGGCCGACCGCTCCAATAGCTGGCACACCAGGGATGTTTGAGCCAGACATCAGACCAGTAACCGTCGTCAGGAACCCGTTTGGGTATCAATTCAATGCCGGCCGCTTTGGCGTGTTCACTGTACAGGACCGTGGTATCCACGGCACCGGCGTACAATCCATCGGAAGCACTCAGTTCGACTTTAAAATTACTCAACCCCGCCTGCTTGAGGTGCCATTTGGCTTTCTCCGGATCATAGACCCGCTGTTCAAGTTCGTGATTGTAGTAGCGGTTTGCCGGTGAAATGGGGTGATCATTTCCGACGATCCCATAGCCACTCAATATCTTGTCGAGCACATCTTCCCGGTCAATGGCCAGCTTCAGCGCCATTCGCACATTGTGATCCTCGAACGGAGCAAGATCGGTCCGCATCGGGAAGGTATAATGTTGCGTACTGGTGATATCCAGAATCTCAAAGCCGCGCCCTCCGAGTCGGTCAGCGGTGGTCGGATCCACATCCCCGATGACTTCAACAGCCCCGGTGACCAATGCGTTCTGACGCGCCGTGGTGTCTGCGATGGTCAAAATCTCCGCGGAATCCACAAAGGCCCGATCGGACATGAAGTAGTTGGGATTCCGCTTCAATTTGGAGTACTGCCCGGGTTCGAAGGATTCCAGCGTATAGGAACCGCATCCGACGTCAAAGACCTCAACCTTTCCATCGACCGACGGTAGAATCGACAGGGTACTGGCACTCAATATGACCGGAAAGTCGACACTGGGGCTTTTCAACTTCATTTTAACAACAAGGTCGCCGTCCTTTGTCAGATCCTCGACCTCTTCCATGAACGATTTCATGGAAGAATGCGATTGGTCACCGCGATGGCGGGCCAGCGAGGCAATGACATCATCTGCGGTGAGCGTCTTGCCATTGTGGAAGGTGACATCCGAACGCAACTTGAAAATCCATTCTGATGGATCTGCGCCGGTTTCGTAGGACTCGGCCAGCAAGGGAACCAGTTGTCCATTGGGCGCCACTTCCGTTAACTGGCTGTGCATCGTGGAGAACAGAAAATTGGAGTGTCCGCTGGTTAACTGGATGGTATCCAGTGAATCTGTGCTCGAACCCTGGACCGTCGCAACACGCAAATGCCCTCCCTTGACCGGCGTCGCCGCCTGCGCGGCCGAACCGATCAACAAAGACGGGGCAGTACTGAGCAGCCCCAGTGTACCGGATGCCTTTACAAAATCTCGTCGCGATAGTTTTCGACTGGTCAGATTGGATGTGGGTTTTTTGTTTGATGTCATGGTGCCTCCAGGGATGATTAAACATATTACTCAATAGCCCAGCCGATCGGGTTGCCGTTCGGTTACGTTCCAAGGCCGCTATTAGCCGTTGTGATGTCCCTAATGATTTATCTGTGATACCAGATTCTATTCCACTTCACAATCCAATGTAAAGTAGGGGATTTATATCCCTGATTAAACAAACGTGTGATACACGGGCTTTTCTTGTTCCAGACGGTATCGGGCAAGCGGGTTGATGGTCATGGCCGTCATATCGGGCGGGAATTTCCCCGATGGCGTAACGAAAGCGCCGCCAATATATATTTGCTTATTCAAATATATAATTCCCTAGTGAAGAGCAACGTGCACGGTAGATGATGAAGTAACCGGCGTGAAGTGTGTCAAGCGGGACGGTCAATACCAGACACCATGGCAGTCAACCTGAATGCGTCGGGGGAACTTGTTTCGTGTGATTGTCATACAGCAAGGCGCCCCATCGTATGTCCTCTTCGATGAGTTGTTTCGCGCGGGTCCCATCATGTCGTTGCAGCGCTTCAAGTATTTCATCGTGTTTGGTTTCCCATTGATCGATGTTGACCAGGTGTCTGATCGCCTTTCCCAAAAAGGGCCCACTGCGTGCATACAGTCCCTCGACCAGCCGGGACAGATCGGCATTGTTTGCGGCACGATACACTAGGGAATGAAAGGCAAAATTGTTTTCCAGGTAACGGGAAGGGTTGCGCTGTTTCCAGGCGGCATCCATCATCATGGTATGCCGTCTTGCCGCATCCAGATCCTGCTCGCTCAGTCTGCCTGCTGCAATTTCAGCGGCCGCACCTTCGAGGACGGAACGAATAAAAAACAGGTTGGAGGCTTCGATGGAACTGAGTTGCGGCACACGATAGGCTTTTTTGGCCGCCCCCACCAGCGCGTTTTCGGTTTCCAGTCGTTTTAATGCCTCGCGAATCGGCATTGTCGAGACATTGTACTGGTCCGCCAGCTTCCGAATGGACAAGGCAGTCCCCGGCTCCAGCTTGCCCACGATCAACTGGGCTCTTAAATCCTCATAGATGACGGCACCCAAATTCGTGTTGCTGATCATAATCGGCTATTCAAACGGTCAACTGTCCCATTGTCAACTATATCATCCGTTTCCCCACTGTGTGGTGCTTCGTAAGGTGTGGCAGACGTGAAGATGCCCGATTCGCCACTCCCCTCTTGCGCTTCTCGATGCCAGGTCTCAACGTAAGGATTTGGCAGACTTGGCGTGCTTATCGCATTGTTGCAGCCGGTTTTGGTTGGTGAACGGTCGCTGTCGCCAAGCTTGACTCCCATGATCTGTAAGGCATCCGGCTGCCCGGTCGTTGACAAAAAGCGCCATCATCCAAGCGTCCTCCACCTTATTCGATGAAACCAGATCGATGGGGGCACCGAAACCCGCCAGATGTGCATCGAGGGGCTATGCGGCCAATTGTGGACATTCCCTGTTAACAGCACGGGACCATTTCGCCAGCTGAGGCACACGAGAACACTGTTCAGCCGCACACCGCACACCGATGACATTGTCCCGGAGTAGGCGTATGATCATGAGCAACACGTTCTCACATCAAAAAGGGAAATGTTCAACACGCAAACTGGCTTTGTCCGCTCTCTCCTCGAATTGGGCGAACAAAAGAAACGCGTTGTGCCGATAGTCGTGCTGTTCTTTATGGCGGTGTCGTCGTTCGCCTCTGACGGTAACGGACATTCAGTGTGGGTAAAACACGGGACCATTCCCCCGCCAGTGATCGAGGAAGAGGAGGCGGTCTTTCGGAATCGGGGCGTGGATGTGCAATTGGGCGGAGGTCTGATGCGGGTATTGGCGAAGATTCGGACGGACTGGCCTGAGACGGCTGGGGTGAACGCCCGCCTAGCCAACCTGCCCGGTGTGCTACTGTTGGAACTTGGGCCGGCAATGGCCGAGGTCGTACATCGAGTGCTGCCGCCTGAAGGCGCCTCCGGTGACTTCCATACAGGTTATCGGGACTTTGACCGGCTCAACCAGACGGTTGGTCTTCGAATCGTGCAAACCTTCTCAAGCATCGAGTCCACGATTTTTATTGCGTTTGACCGGGGTATCGACCTAGCCTGGGCAACCATGGCTTATGCGGCACTGGAGGAGGTAAGCAGTGCCGCCCCCAATGCCAACCTGCTGCAAGGTTCGGATATCTACGCCCATTGGGCGCAAGATCAGTGGCATGTGGTGTTTCGAAAAGCCTGGGGCGACTGCCCGTCAGGCTGTCTGTTCACAGAGGATCATTTTTTCCTTGGACAGCATGGATCAGTGGTGCGTATCGACCCGACTCTGGCGTACGAGATTCCCGGCTTTCACAGGATGATCGGGAAACGTGAATGGACGTCGGGTGGTTAACTTGTGGCAATGGACCATTGTTGTCAAACGGTACGATTCAATATTCCCGAAAGAAATTTGTCATTAACTGACGTCTCAGCCGGTGTTGCATCGTCACCGAATGCGTCGATCGCGCATGCCCGGCGGTGACAGGAGAGTGTGATGATGCCGATCCCCATAAAGCAGACCGGCCAGACACATCGAACCGATGGTGCGTTGTGTCGGTCGTCTGTGAGTCCGGTGGATACACTACCTGTCTTTATGGTATCGGCGGATTAACAACGACTGGACAAACTCGAGAAAAGACTGGGCATAACTCCGGTCAACCAACAAATCAAGTCTGGTTTCAGTGGTCCACCACAGCACTATTTCATATTCCATGAAGCGCGTTTTAGCCATTTTGTTTCGAGTGGTCGGATCGCTGAAAATATCTACCGAACAGTAATCGCCCACAAAGGGCAAAACAGACGCCCCTTGGAGTGTCAGCAGACACTTGCCATGACTGATATCGGTACCCGTGCCGGGGGATTCGGGATTGAAATCAAGTTGCACCGGTTTTTGGGAGACCATATACATCGCCCAGGGACTGAATCGTAACCACACCGTGTTTCCTGTGGACGCAAATGCCCCCTGATCTACATGCCTGCCCACTGTATCATGGCAAAATCGATCCAGCTCGGCGGCTGCGTGAAACTGCCACTCAAGTACCATTGCCGGCTTTTCACGAATGGACAGGATGTCATTTTCCCATGTCCGATCGCGGCGCTCAATCAACGGGTCCAAGCGGTCGGTTTTATCCATTGAGTCGTTCCCTTTGGGTATCAAGGAAACAACACGGCCCGATGAGCACTTCAGTCGATTCGTTTGCACAGGGAGAGACGACCCAGGTTTTTTGCCCCTGTCGGTGGTGTCCGTTTTCAAGTAATGCCAGTGCGATCGAATGGCCCAGTGTCGGGCTGTGAACGGATGCAGTGAGCCACCCTTTGGGTGGTTGCTGCCGGGATCGTGTGAGCGGTGAGTCGACAATGATGCCGCCTGTCGGAATGGGGGAATGCGGGCTCACCGGGGTCAATCCAACCAATTGTGGACGGAGCCGGGATTGCAATTTGGGACGATTCAACAAGGCCCGACCGACAAAATCCCTGGTCGTCGAGACCAGTTTCCCCAATCCCAGATCATAGGGGGTGGTCCGGCCATTGATTTCGCTTCCGACCGACAGATGCCCCTTCTCGATTCGCAATACATCCAGTGTTTCCAGCCCGTAGGGTGTCACGCCCAGCGGCTGACCGATATCCATGATTCTTTCAACGAAGCTGACGGCATATCCGGCAGGAAGATTCACTTCAAAGCACAATTCCCCGGAATAGCTGACCGAGAATACCCGACAGTGTTCCTTCTCCTGAAACATGCCCTCCTGTACGCTGGCAAACGGGAAGGCCGTTTTATCGACGGTGATGCCCAGACCCAGCCGGTGCATCAGTTCCCGAGACCTCGGTCCTGCAATGGCAATCGAGGCCCAGTGCTCACTGACGGAGGTCAGTGTGACCTCCATATCCGGCCACTGTGTCTGTGCCAATTTGGTCATCCATCGCCATACCGCCGCTGCATTTGCGGTTGTGGTGGTAATGACATAGTGCCGGGCAGCCAAACGAGCGATGGTGCCGTCATCGAACACGATGCCGTCTTCTCTCAGCATCAATCCATAGCGTACCTTGCCGATGGCCATGTTGAGGATGTTGTTGCAATAGATCCTGGAAAGAAAGGCTTCCGCATCACGGCCCTTGACATCGATTTTTCCCAGCGTGGACATGTCCACAAACCCCACGCCCTCACGCACCGCCCTGACTTCTCGGGCGACCGCCTGCGCCAGGGTCTCGTTTTCTTTTGCGAAGTATCTTGCATACAGCCAGTCGCCGGAAGTCTGAAAAACACAACCCAGTTTTTCGAATGCCTGATGAAAGGGCGTTCTGCGCAGGGGGGTGAGGTGCATACCGGTTCGGGCCCCTGTCAATGCCGCAATGGGAATCGGTGAGTACGGCGGGCGAAACGTGGTATGACCCAGCCTGGACGGCGGCTCCCCGGTACAGGCCGAAATTTGGTCGGTCGCATTGGCCCAACTGGTCTTTCCCTGATCGGTGCCCATCCCAATCGTGGTATAGCGTTTCACCAGTTCGATATCACGATAACCCTCATCAACTGTTTGAATGATGTCGGCACGGGTCACATCATTTTGAAAATCCACGAAGGCCCGGCCCGGTCTCTCCCGGCAGGTTGTTCCGGTGATCGAAGGGTGTCGGACAGTCGGCTGCGGATCAGCCGGTGGTGACTTGAATCCCAGCTGGGACAGGACCTGGCTGGCCTGAAATTCGCTGTCTTTGCGGATCAGGTCCAGATTGAAAATGCCGCGACTGCCCCCCAATGCAAGCAAACAGCCGTTTTGCTCAGGGGCTGTCGTCGCGCCTGTCTGTCGATCAAGCGACAGGTCGTTTCGGACATGCGCTGCCAAATGGACCGTCGGCGTCCATCCCCCGGACATGCAGATCAGGTCACAGGCATAGTGCAGCACGTTGTTCTTTACAGTTTTAACCGATACCGAACTGATCCGGTGTCTTCCCCGGGTATTGACGATGCGTTGGCCAGCCTCCAGCGATCCTGCAATT
Organism: Candidatus Poriferihabitaceae bacterium; assembly: GCA_965214625.1. GTDB lineage: Bacteria > Pseudomonadota > Gammaproteobacteria > Arenicellales > Poriferihabitantaceae. Next base: position 2,179,025 of record OZ243962.1, read on the forward strand.
CCGATCCCTGCGGCATCGAGATCAGCGATGGTCATACGTGCTTCCTCGTCATCGGCAATCGCCAGAAATGCCCGTTTCCCGGGTCGCACGGCATAGCGATGCATATACTCTCTGACGGCTCCCGCCAACATGATCCCGGGCCGGTCATTATTGGGGAAAACCAGGGGTCTTTCGATAGCGCCGCTGGCCAACAGGATACGCTTGGCACGGATTTTCCAGATAACACGGGCGCACTTGCCACTGCGGGTTTCGCAAGCCAGAACCAGGCCATGATCGTATTGTCCGAATGCCACGGTCGACGGCAGCACGGTAACATTCGGATATTGCGTCAGCGTTTTGATCGTCTCTGACAACCAGTTGTCTACAATCCGATTGTCATGATTTCGCTTTCTCCACAACAGGCAGCCCCCCAATTGCCGATCCTGTTCGACCACAATTACCTGTGCCCCTTGTCGGGCGCACACCAGGGCGGCATTCAGTCCGGCCGGCCCACTGCCGATGACCAGTATCTGACAGAACTTGTGGTGCTGGTCTGCCTCCACGCTTTGTTTGATGGAACCCATATCGCCGGCACGTATCCGGCCCGAGCCGGCGAATTGCCGGATGACCTTTTCATACAGTCGATGCCAGCCCCATCCCGGCCATTTGAATGTCTTGTAGTAAAAGCCCGCCTGCAGCAGTCTGGAGCCCCAAACCAGCATGCCCGACAGGTCAACGTGTCTGGACGGCCAGTTGTTTTGACTCTTTACAGCCAGTCCTTCTGTGAGCAACACCTCGGTGGCCTTGAGGTTGGGAAATGGATGGCCATTGGTATCAGTGCACGTGACCAATGCCGAGGGTTCCTCCAATCCGCACGACAGGATGCCTCGGGGTCGATGAAACCTGATTGAGCGTGCCACAAGGTGAATGTCGTGCGCCAATAATGCCGAGGCGACCGTGTCCCCCTCAAATCCCGACAGTTTGTGTCCATCAAATGTGAATGTCAGCGGTCTTGACCGATCAATCGTACTGCCGAATAACGGTGCATCGAGCCGATTAACCTGCATGGTCACGGCCTGAAGCGCCTGCCGGGCCTGTTCCGGATGCCCCGCTGAAGGCATGGGTCTGTGTATTGCGTATTACCGAAAACCAGCGTTCACAACCGGCTCGGTGATACCACAGTTCCTGAATATCTCCCCGGGTGTTCTCCCGCAGGTGAATCACGCGGTGCCAAGTGGTGACCGACGAGGTCGGGGGATCAGTGATCTGCGGGAAGACAATATGGTTTCCGCCGTAGTCGAACTCGCTCTCATCGCGTAAACCGCACCATGGGCAGGGAATGAGCAACATGGTGATTAGTGTAACCAGGGATAGGGGCCGACACCGCTATCGTCAATCAGGTTGCCGTTTTCAAAGCGGTCCAGTGAGAATGGGGCCATCAGGGTCGGCGTCGAATTGTGAGCGATCAACTCGGACAATAACCAACCCACGGCAGGGGTCGCCTTGAACCCGGAATAGCCCCATCCACAGTTCAGATACAGATTGTCGATCGGTGTCTTGCCCATAATGGCATTTCCATCCATCGTGATGTCGGCGGTGCCGGACCAGTGGCGCATGAGTCTGAGATTGGACAGGAAGGGGAAGAGTTGTGTGGTTCGAACAATGACCTCCTCGATTTTCGAAAACGAGCCTCGTCTGGCAAATGAGGGATAGCCATCCGTCGTGCCTCCGAAAATGAACTCGCCCTTGTCTGTCTGACTGAGATACGACAGTCCGGCATTGTAGTTCACCACGACATCCAGAGCGGGCTTCACCGGTTCTGACACGAAGGCCTGTACATTGATCGACTCAAGCGGCAGCGAAAGTCCCGCCATCGCCGCGACCTGGGACGTCGATCCGGCAACACAAACAAGCACCTTCTCACAGCGCACCGTTCCCTGACCGGTTTGCACGCCACGGATCCGGCCGTTGCACAATTCAAAACCCGTGACCGGACAATGTTGCTGCACCTGAATGCCGTTTTCAGAGGCTGATTTGGCGAATCCCCAGGCAACGGCATCATGGCGGACCACTCCGCCCTTTTCCTGGACCAGTGCACCGACAACGGGAAAGCGCAGGGTGTCACTCAAATCGATTTGGGGTACCCGTTGCTGCAGTTGTTGGCGATTCAAAATGCTCGCCTCGGCCCCTCTCAGGCACATGCTGTTTGCCCGCACCGTGAAATGCTCCAGTTCACCTTCCGAGTGGGCCAGATCGATGTAGCCTCTCGGGGAATACATCAGGTTGAAACCAAGTTCCGAACCGAGTGTTTCCCAAAGCTGCAAGGCGAAATGCTTTAATTGGAAACTCGCTTCGAGCAAGTAGTCGGATCGCACGATCGTGGTGTTGCGAGCGGTATTCCCACCCCCCAGCCAGCCCGCCTCCAGGACCAGCACATTGGTCATGCCGAATCGGCTGGCGAGGTAATGCGCCGTCGCGAGGCCGTGGCTTCCGCCACCGACAATGACGATGTCGTAATGTTGGCGAAGCGGTGTTTCCGGCAGGATGTTTGGCCAGGGGAGGGATCCCAATGCATTGCGTAATAACGAGAAACCCGAATAGTTCAACGTGACGTTTGCTCCCTCACGAAAAGCCCTTTCCACCCAAGGGATTTATTCGGGTTGCAGCCATGCGTCGTCTTCCCTGACCTCAATGATCGAAGGCCCCTGATGATCAAAAGCAGCCGTCAGGGCCTGAACAAACGATGCCTGATCCCGTACCCGGGTGCCAGGACAACCGAAGGCCTCTGCCAGCTTGACAAAGTCAGGTGCCTTGGGGTTGACCCCGATTTGGGGTATTTCCCGTTTTACCATGCCGTCGCGAATCATCGCATAACTGTGATTGTGCCAGATGATGATCGGAATGCTGAGGTGCTCTTCCACTGCAGTGGCGACCTCGTTGACCGTGAACATGAAACCACCGTCGCCCACCAGGGCCACCACAGCGGTGTCCGGTTTGGCCAGTTTCGCTCCAATGGCCCCCGGGACGGCACAACCCAGTGTCCCGAAACCGGCGGGATAAAACCAGGTGCGGGGCAATGCCGTTTTCATGGCCGCGGTCCCGGTATACACCACCTGGGCAATGTCACCCATGATGATGGCTTCCTCCGGCAAGACGGAACGCAAGGTATCAAGCAGCGTGATATGCTGCCGTTCCACCGCGGTGTAGTCATTTTGTTGTTGCTTGCGCACCCGATCGAGTTCCGCAACCGTCTCCCGTGCCTTCCCGGACAGCCCCCGGTTCTTCACTTGTGAGATCATCATTTTACAGGCAGCACGGGCATCGCCTTGTACGGCGATGGTGGCGGGAAACGCATCATGAAACCGTGCCGGATCAATGTCCACTCGAATGACCTTGCCGTTCACCGGCAAGTCATAGATAAAGCTGTCCGCTTCGCCCAATTCGGTACCAATGGCCAAAATCACATCCGCTGTCCCGAGATATTGTTGTACGGCCGGACTGATGATGCCACCGCCCAGGCTCAGTGGGTGGGAATCCGCCACGATGCCTTTCCCTGCATTGGACGCAATCACGCCGGTATTCAGCAATTCAGCCAGTGTGGTGACTTCCTTCGAGGCGTGTTGGCTACCGCCTCCCACGAGGATCACCGGACGGGCAGCACGGGCGAGCAGGTCAATCGACGCATGGATCGAAGATTCCGTCGGTGCGGGTTTCTCTGACAGGGGGTATGCTTGCCATGGCTTGTCAACCGGCATTTCCATGACGTCGATGGGAATCGCGATATGCACCGGACGGGGACGGCGTGAATGGAAAATGGCAAATGCCCGGGCGATCAAGGTCGGTATTTCATCAGGATGATGGACCAGTACGCTGAACGCAGTCATGGGTGCGGTAATGGCACATAAATCCGTGGTTTCATGCAGTCGCCCCCAGCCCTTGCCGAGCGAGGGACGATCATTGGCGCTCGAGATGACGAGCATCGGGATGGAGTCTGCATAGGCCTGCCCGATCCCGGTCGACGCATTGGTCACGCCCGGCCCGGTAATGAGGGTGCAAACCCCCGGCTTGCCGGTGACTCTGGCAAAGCCGTCCGCCATGAAGCTGGCACCCTGTTCATTGCGCGGAGTGATCGCCCGGATTTGACTGTCTGCAATGCCCCGGTATAACTCCAGCGTATGTTCGCCCGGAATCCCGAAGACCATGGACACGCCGTATTCATGCAACAGGTGCATCAGTGCTTCTCCACAGGTCTTGACCGCCATCGGTTTCTCCGCAAGTAAGGGATCGGATAAGGATTCGTGTCTGCAATGCTACAATGGTCCTGAGAAAAACGTCAACATCTGTGATCTCTGATGGCGAATCCCGTATCGATTGGGCCTTGCAAAGCAGATAGACCCGTTATTACAATTCTGTGATCACAGTCACGTATCCCTAGTTTTCTGAAAATGAGTACCGCCGTTTCAATTACCCCGAAATCCGGGCTGGATTCCGTCGATTACTATATGGTCGGCATTTCAAAACTCGCCGGATTCGAAAAACCGATCAAGCTCTCTTCGAATGAATCGGCGCTTGGGATGAGTCCACTGGCCAGGGAGGCGGGTATCCGATCTTTGGAACAGAGCCACTTGTATCCTGAAGTGGATACCGAAAGACTCGCAACCGTCATTGGTGCCTGTTATCACCTGGAACCGGAGAGAATGGCCTTTGGTCCGGGATCAGATGAACTGCTTCAGCGTATCGTCAATACCTTTTCAGGTCCGGGTGAACAGTTGATACATAGCAAGCATGCGTACATGCAGTTTCCGATTTATGCGAAACTGGCTGGCGCCACCCCGGTGGCAGCCGACGACAGCGATTTCCACTATTGCGCCGACTCCATCCTTGATCGGGTGACCGATCAAACCCGAATTGTCTTGCTGGCCAACCCGGACAATCCTTCGGGCACTTATTTGACCGCATCCGAAATTCGCCGACTGCACCGCCATTTGCCGGCCAATGTGTTGCTCATCATCGATGCGGCTTACGAGGAGTTCGCACTGGTTGAGGATTACGAGTCCGGCACCCGACTGGTTCATGAATTCGAGAATATCATCGTTACCCGGACATTTTCCAAGGTGTACGGCATGGCCGGCTTGCGTTTGGGCTGGTGCTATGGACCGCAATGGGCGATTGACCTGTTGACCCGGATTGGTCCCTCGTTTCCGGTCAATGTCGTTGCCTTTGCCACGGCCATCGCCTGTATCGAGGATACCAGGCACACCCGAAAGGTACTCGACCACACGAAAAAATGGGTTGAGAAGCTGAGCCATGCCTTTACCGGTCTCGGTCTGAAGGCCTATCCCAGCCAGACCAATTTTGTCCTGGTCGGATTCCCGCCGGGCAGCGCCCACAGTGCCGATGAAACCAATCGGTATCTGAATGACCATGGTATCATTCCAAGGCAGTTCGCCGTTGATGGATTCCGGGACAAGTTACGATTTACCGTGGGAACCGAAGACGAAATGAAAAAGACGATCGGAATCATGCAGCAATTTTTCCAGTCGGTCTAGCGAAGTCGGTACGGTTTGACTTCCCTGATTGTCACCATGACTCCGACCGGGCTGCAAGGGGTTGGGGTGCTCTCTGGCTTTGAGGCTGGTTGCGCCAGCGCGTCTTAACCATGTTTTTCGATGCAATCACTTGCGCCTTTGAATCAATCCGGTTTGTACGCCCCCCGGTTGTCTTGGATGTCACTTTGTTCGAATGATCCTTCAGACACCGGGGTCAGGACAGGGCCCTCCTGCTTTGACGTTGGGGATTGGGAATCGAGGGCTCTTTCACAAGACCAATTTGGGGTCGTGGGAATACGTTCACCACATCGACAGTGGTCTTTGGGCTGGCTGTGGATTTATCTGGCATCGATGCAGTGTTCTACCGGGTTGATCGATCAGCTTTCCGGTATGGCCCATTTGAGATGGCGTAAACGGTCGGTCATCGCGACAGCGACAGAATCAAACAGGGATATCGGGAAGTCTTCCGACAGACTTTGGTATGTCTGGTCAATGGCCGCTTCAGTTTGCTGGTGAATCTGCTCAAAGAGTTCAGTCACCGTGTTACGTGAAAGTCCCGAATCCATACCGGTTCGCATGATGTGGCGTCCGATGATGTCACCCACTTTATAGTGGTTGGATTTGCCCATTCTCATCGCTAGCCAAGGCTTTCCGTTCAATTTCCCGTGCATCGACGTTTGGCTGGACGGTCAAGACATCATAAAACGGTGTCATCCGAAAACGTCCGCCTGGAAAAAAGCTAATGCTGAAATTCTTGGCATGCCCGTCGGTTGCCCCAATGAGCCAGAACAGCACGTTCGCCTTAAAAAAATCCAGGCGGTCTTGGATGGGTTCATCACTTCCGAGAAGAACCTTCATGATATCGGTGATGCCAGGGCCACCCTCGCTCTGATACTTTCGTGTCGGTGGCACAGAAAGTGCTTGGCACATGTCTTCTTGGGGCAGGCGAATCAAATGACCGTCACCTGTCCACAGGCGATCAAAGCGTTCTATAACGAGTGCTTTTTGATCATTGAACATGGTCATCTCGGCCTGCGCCATGCGTAACCCGTAATTTTCCATCAGTTTTAGACAAAGAAATTCATTCTCGACGCTCTCGGTGAGATCCATGCCGTTAGGAAGTCTGCCAATTTGGGGCTTGATGATGAGTGTTGTCGGTGTTGTGCCACTCGGGGCAATCCATTGGCCCTTATGGTATAGCAATGCTGTTTTTCCCTGTGTTCCCGCAACGGAAATCCGCAGATCATTTTCCCGTCTTATGCCAAGCGGCGTGACATCCAGATTTTTCAAGAGGGCGGCAACCTGTTCCTCGTTCAGTGGTTCACCGTTCAACGGGTCATGTGGTTTTGGTTCCTCACCTTCTGGGATAAATTGTATTTTTTGTAGATTACGAGAAAGAGGGGCATCACTTGACTATCACTCGACATGAAAGTGCTGGCACACCCACTCCCGTGCTTTTTCGGGAACATCAAGTCGACACAACGTAGCTGAGACCGTCACCCCCGAATCTGTCAGCGGATAGCAGCTACACCGGAATCCAAGCTGTATAGCTGTAGATAACCGCCCCAAGCTCGTGGATAGTCAATTGCCCCCATTCGGTTAAATTTTCGACATACGGGCAAATTTTCAAGTAAAAAATTGAGATTTGAACGTGCATCAAAAATTTTCTGATTCGGATCTTTCCCCACTCAATGAAATAATTCGAAATGATTTAGGAAGGACAATTGCGTCTTTTATCAACAATAGTTCAGATCAGACTTTATTCTGATTCTAACTTATACCCTTACCTAGTGGTTCGTTTCATTAAATCATTGACAAATCAGGCAAGGTCCAGGTCGAACTTGCGCCAGCGGAACGGAACAAGGTGGCATTCATCTCGTCAATACCCTGAAGGATGCATGACTTCAGTTCATCCAGAGACGCCCCCCGGATATGGCGCAAGAAGGTGCGCGCCATTTTGGAAAAGGGCCTTTCGATCAGGTTCAGCCAGGCACCGTGCTTTGGGGTATGGACATAGACGAAGCGACCGGACCGGGTCTTGAGATACGCCATGGTTTCGCGAGAAATATGGGGCGAGTGGTTGTCCAGTATGACATGGATGATGGCGTTGGGCGGATAATGCTGATGCAGGCGTTCCAGCAGGGCGATGAACTCACAGGAGCGATGTCTCGGTTCGACGTGGGCGATGAGTTCGCCGCTGTGCAGATCCAGCGCGGCCAGAATCGACAGGGTGCCATGACGGATAGTTTCCGGGTCGCGTGACCAAGCCGGGGGTTTCCCCGACACGGGGGCGGTCCGGTGTCGGGGTGCCGAGGGCCTGGACCCCCGGTTTCTCGTCGACGGAGACCGTGTAGATGATCGGGGCCGGGGGATTGTTGGGATTCGCCGTCGGGATATCACCCGCGGCTGGGGTCATAAAGACCGCCCGATAGACCATCAGCACGTCGTGCCTCTTGCGTTCAAACTCGTCGTCCCGCCGTTCCAGGCAATAACGCACCGATTGCGATAAGGTTTATTATCCATTAGTCGGTTCCAGCAAGGGCAAAATATTTTTCTTCAGTCTGTGTGCTCCTCTCTCCAGTGTATGACAGGCATGAAATCTTGCCTGGGAGTGACGCGACATGGCGGCGATCCTATCCGGGTGATCAAGTAGATTCTCGATCTGTTGTGCCAGGTTCGCGCCATTGATCCGTTCAATCAAAACGCCGGTCTGATGATGTTGAACCAGTTGTTCTATTCCGCCCGAGTTTCCGGCGATAACGGGTAATCCACAGGCCAAGGCTTCCAGTACGGCCATGCCAAAGGCTTCATTGATGGCGGGCCATACAAAGAGGTTACACGCATACATGCATTGATAAATATAGGCTTTCTCCTGCATGCCCAACAGATGAACGTTGTGGTATGGCTTGAAGGCCTGCTTGATCTCACCGTGCATACTTCCTCCGCCAATCACGATCAGTTCCCAGTCCTTTCTTTGCATGTGATCGAGCGTATCGGCAAGCACGCGGTACGATTCGAGTTTGCTCCCTGCACGCATCATCGCAACGCAAAGCAGCCAGTAGTGGTCGGCGTGAATCTTTTTTTCGATCGCGATTTGTTGGCGAATCAGATGACGGTTCGTGTTTTGTGGCGGCAATGCGAGAAACGGTTTGAGGTCGACGATGTTGGTTTTGGATGAAATGTTTTTTTCAATCTGTGCCCGGTCGATTGGGTTGAGATTGAACACCAGATCGGCCCTGTGCAGGGCGTCGATCGAACACTGGTATCCTTCCTTCCATTTCCCATGTGCCTGTTTGGGGGCGACCGAGGCTTCGGCGACAATGTAAGGAATACCCAATGCCTCACTGACCGGTGGACCGATCCAGTCCGGTGCCTTGTGGTAGAGATGATAGGTGAACCAGCAGGTCGGTTTTTTCTTCGGCGGCAGAGTCTGGTAATGGTTGATCAGGTGGGTTGCCGCGTGTTGGCCACGTTGTTTCAGATGTCGTTGGAGTTGCCGGTCGCCGGCTCCTTCCCAGCTTCTCAGGTCACTGGCCACATGGACATCGAAGCCGGCGAACGTCAATGCCTTCAACAACAGTCTCGCAATATGACGATCACCCGATGGTGTCGGATGATTCGGGGGTTTCATCGGTGCATAAAATGCGATGTTCAATGCGGGTTGTCCTGAATTGAACGGTGAATTCAGGGATAATAGCATCAATCATCCCTATCAAGATCGGGTCGTGTGAAATGTCAGTACAAAGTCAGCGTGGTCGGACTGTGACCGTGGGTACCCTAAAACAAATGAAGCGCGATGGAGCGCGGTTTGCCGCGCTCACTGCGTATGATTACTGTAGTGCCTATGCGGCGCATGCGGCGGGTGTTGAGGTCTTGTTGGTCGGTGACTCCCTGGGCATGGTGATCCAGGGTCACGATAGCAGTCTGCCGGTCACCATTGAAGATATGGCCTACCATGTCCGCTGTGTGAAGCGGGCAAACGTAGGGTCGTTGCTGATTGCCGACTTGCCGTTCATGAGTTATTACTCAGAATCAAAAAGTCTGGAAAACGCTGCTGTTTTGATGCGTGAGGGGGCACAGATGGTGAAACTGGAAGGGGGCGCATGGCTTGCGGAAACCACCCGGCTGTTGGCAGAGAGGGGGATTCCGGTGTGTGCCCATATGGGGCTGACACCACAGTCGATCAATCATCTTGGGGGATACCGGGTCCAGGGCCGTGATCCGACACAAAGTGCCTTGATTGTGGATGAAGCCAAAGTACTCCAGCAGGCGGGTGCCAGTGTCATACTGATTGAGTGTGTGCCGGCCAGTTTGGGACGCTTGCTGACGGAAAGTCTGGAGGTGCCCGTCATCGGGATCGGTGCCGGCCCCGGTACCGATGGACAAATTCTGGTCTGGCATGATTTGCTTGGACTGTATCCGGGTAAAACGGCTAAATTTGTCAAGAATTTTCTGGCGGGAAATCAACAGGGGATACAGGGAGCTCTGGAAAATTATGTCAATGAGGTCAAGGCAGGCCGATTCCCTGACAAGGAACACAGCTATTCATAGAGCGCGCCACAATAAGGGAACGAAAAAACCTTACAGGTCTTCGAGCAGTTGATGTAATTCGCGATGGTTGCTTTGCATATCGAATCGATCTTGTACGGTTCTCTGGCCGGACAGCCCCATGGTTTTTCTCAGTTGCGGAGAGGTGATGAGTTTGCGAATGGCCCGGGTGAGTGCGGCCGTATTTTCAGGTTCCACCAGCAGACCGTTTTGTCCCGACTGTACGAGTTCTGGAATACCCGAGATGTGAGTGGAAATCACGGGCAGGCCTTGACTTTGCGCCTCGACTAACACATTGGGCAAGCCGTCGCGATCTCCCGCCGGGTCAATCAGGCTGTTGAGAATGAAAATATCCGATTGCCGCAAGTGTGTCAGCACCTGGTCCTGCGGCCGGGGGCCGAGCCATTGAACCCGCCCATCAATGGCAAGCTGCTGGCTCTGCTGTTTCAGATCGTCGAGTAACGGACCGCCACCGACATGAACAAACTGCCAGTGGACGGTGTTCGGAAGCCGGGACAAGGCGACGAGCAATCCACGATACCCTTTCTTCTCCACGGCCCGTCCGATACTCAAAATCACCACGGGGTGAGTGGAATCAGTGCCATCATGCGGTGAATATCGAGGTTGCACACAGTCAAAACGGTTGAGATCCAGGCCATGATAATTGAGTCGGATCTTGTTCTGATTGTGACATAAGCCACGCAAGTACTGTGCATTCGCTTCGGTGCAGGTTGTCAGCCAGGCGCAATCGTCGATTTTTTCGGTGATTTCCCATGCCGGGCTGGTCCAGATGTCTTTTGCATGGGCGGAACAGGCCCAGGCGATACCCCGGATTCGACAGGCGTATCGGGTGACCGAAGCAGGGGTATGGAGAAAATGAACATAGACCTTGGCAATGTTGGCGGGAAGCTCGGATGCGAATACGAAGGCCTGCCCCAGACGTCGGATTCGGTTTGCCGTCGGGTCCCGTTTGAAATCCTGCCACCATAATCGAAACAGCTGGCAGGCGACAATTTGTTTTCGGAGTTTCCATGCCGATCTGATTACGCGCAGTGGTTGCTGATAAAGATATTCAGGCAAATAGACGACCGGGGCCTTGATCTCGGCATGGATCGGATGGACTGCCTTGTCGGTCGGCAATCTGAGTGAAAACAGGGTGATGTCGAATCGGTATTCTTCCAAAGCGCGGATTTCCTGTGCGATAAAGGTTTCCGACAATCGGGGATAACCCTTGAGTACAATGGCGAGGGGGATACGCATTCGAGATCGTTTGACGACAGGTTAGAGATTGTTTTTTATACTATGCTCAGTCCTTTACTTTATTTCAATCATGGCGCCTCAGTGCAGCAAATGCTCACATACTTTTTTACTGACGGTGAGATCAATCAAGCCGTTCAATCGGAGTAAACTACGGCAGTCAGAATAACTACAGTTGAACTGAAATTGATCGGACACCCGTTGATTGGAAGCTGTATCGTCGACCGGGAACTTATCGAGTTATCTGCGCACATCGCAACTCTCGACAGCATCGAGCACCACATGATCCCGCTCGATTTCCCGATGAAATCGCTCGGGGACCCGCGCCCAATCTCGAGCCTCCACGAGAAAGGGAATGCTCGACTCCCGAAGTCCAAGGCTTCCAGGTTGGCGGCGTCGAGGTGAGCTCCCTCCGCCTGCTGCTCGCGCAGTTGGGCAGCGAACCGCTTCATCTTGTCTTCAAACGGTTCGTCGTCCTCCTCTTGCAGCACCGCACCGACATAGCGGCCAGTCGCCAGGACGGACCCGCATTGTTTGTCCGCTTCGCCTATAGAGTACTAACTTGCCTGTGAAGCTTGAGGCACGATAATTATTGGGAATTATACGCCATCGTTGAGAAACAGAATATTATTACGGTTTCTTATAAGATTACTGCTTTGGAGTTTTGTTTGGGTTTGGTATTTTACCCATTAGAAGCTGGCGGTATTCAGCCAATTGGCCACCATTTCGGTCAGGGTATCCCCTTTGTCCCGGAAGAAATGGTCCGCACCCTCGACCACCATCTGGGTTGAATCAGGGTGACCGTTTTTCTCCAGCATCTCGGCTCTTATCGCTACCATGGACAAGGGGCGGGGGTACTCCTCGCTACCATAGATGTCGAGTACGGGAACGGTCATCCTATCGATAGGGAAGAGGGTCTTGAGTACCTGCCCTTGGTCTGTCGCACCAAGACCCATGGCGACATAGCCATCAATGGCCTGTTCGCCGTTTCGGTTCAACCAGTCATTGGCCATGTGGACGCCACAACTGTGTGCCGCCAGAACCTTGGTCTGATATCCTTTTTTTCTCAAGAAATCCAGACCGGCCTCGATCCGTACATGGGCAAATTCCAGAATGGGAAGGTAGTCGTAATACTTCTTCCCTTTTTCCAGAACGGGCATCTGCAAGGCCAGCGTCGACCAGCCTGCCTCGACAAGTCCGACCCGCATCGGCCCCACGACATTACCGTCCTCGGGATGCGTATCCCTTCCGTGCAGTATCAAGGCTGCCCCGACCGGTTCATCGGCCTGCGTGTAGAGAGCCAGGAATGTCCGGTCCCGGGCATTCAGCCACAAGGCCTCTCCATCAAAGAGGTGGGGTACGATTTCTTCGGCGATGCGGTGTTCGCGCGCATAATCGGGCACATCGGCTGCATGGCCCGTGTTCAGGAATAGGAACACGGGCAGCAGGTATCGAAACATACGCACTCGACGAATCACCAAAAGGTGATCGAAGCGACCAATAAAAAACCGTATTTATCCGTTATGGAGTCAGGGTTTTACGGTCGTGAAGCCCAGGATTTCCCAGGTTTGCATGCCGTCACGGTACCACTTGATGTTCTCTGCAGGGTAGCCGTACTTGAGCAGGGTCGTGATGCTGGCAGGCGACTGACCACACCACATGCCGTTGCAGAACAGGACCAGTGTCTTGGCATTACTGTAGTCAAACACCTCGTCCACTCGGTTATTGGCGATGGCATCATCGACTTCGATGAAATCCACCCCCTCCGCCAGCTTGACATTGAACTGCTCCGTCATCGTGTTGATGATGACTTCCGTGGTTGCACCCTTGGACGGAGTCAGCAAGGTCCAGGGAACGTTGACGGCACCGGGAATGGTACCTCTGGCTACCCAGTCCGGTGTGCGGGAATCCACCAGCATGATACTGTCGTCACCGGCGGTCATCTTCGCGGCATAGTCGAGCAGTTCAATTTCGCCGAGCGTCTGCACCCCCTCTGCCAGGTTCATCGGCTGAATACAGAAAGGCGGGCAGGGCCGCGAGGTCTTGGCGAATGCGGGAATAACCGTATTCTTGTTGTCCTGGTTGCGCATGATGTCTACCGGTTGACCATTATGGGTTACGGTGACTGACATCAGATCGGGTGTGATCCCCACCGGTTTGTTCTCTGCCATTGCCGGAGAGGCGAGGCTCGCTGCAAGCAGGGCAGACAACAGAATTTCAGGGTATTTCATATCAGATTCCTCCAGTCATTATTGGTTAGTCAGGTTGGGTGTTGCAAGGGCTGCACCGGAATGTCCCACTGGACCAGACAGCCTGATGGTCAGGTTGTCTGGTCTCAAGAGACGAGCCGCGAATCAGCATTCGGGGTCTTCTTCCTCTTCTTCCATTTCTGTCTCGGTGGTGACCGTGGTGCTCTGGAAGAGAATATTGCAAGTGGCTGCCGACGGGCGTTCACTACCAGCCGTGGCATGGAACATGGCTCCTCCCAGGACAGAGGACAGCAGGAGAAGAAATGCCGCAATCAGCGCGTGAAACAGGGTTCGGATTTTCATGGCGGGACGGAGAGCCGGATCGTTGGTTTTGGGTGAGGACCGAAGGCGCATCGTTCTAATCACCGTTTGATCGCAACCGGCACACTCCGGTCGTTTGGTCTGTTGACGACCAAATAGCCCTCATCGCCGAAGGTTATCGATTCGGACATCAATTGAGCTATTTTCTCACCAAATTTATTCAAAATCACATTACGAAGACACCTGAGAGGGAAGGGAGCTTCTTGCAGAAGCTGCGGATCACCATGAATCTGCCATCCGACAATCTACACAACTGATCGGGTCGAGGATCAGTCTCAGAAGATGGTACGAGAACCCCCGTGGACTTTCAGCCCGTGCGGACCCGCTTTAAGATATCTTTTTCGAAACGCCCCTCCGGTCATTTAAAGGTTGTTCTGATTCCATTGAGTTCATTATATCCTTTTTTAGAAAAATTTAAACTTCTGTATGTGTGGCGGTCGAATTCATCGGCTCCGCTTGCAGCAGGGCACCATCATTTGCAGTACCGCAGGGTCATTTCACACTAGTCATAGGGTAATGAGATTCAAAAAAGTCCGGTTGGTATTGACTATTGGGAAGTGGTTGCGGTCTAAGGGGGGATGGCTGATGCGTTTGACAAATCCGAAGGTGGTTATCCGTGAGGTTGAGGTCCTTGTGGTCTGCCCGGAGGAACGGCGCCGATGGCATGAACTCATGGCGCAGCATCACTCTCTGGGTTTTCGGCAGTTTGCGGGGTACGGACTGCGTCATGTGGCGGTCTGACGCGGGCACTGGCTGGCTCTGGCTGGCTCTGGCAGTCGTATTGGGATTGCCATATCAAACCTGGTTTTGACCTACAGGAAGACCGGCACGAACACTCTGTGCCTGGTGCACCTCGGCTCTCATTCCGAACTCAGCCTGTAAATATCGACATTTTCTCCTTGGTTTGAGTATGTATGGAATTCTCCAAGAAATTATAGAAAGGAGAGTTATCCAAGTTGTGATAGAAGTTGTGGGCATGTCCTGTCACTGATATGCCAATAAAATAGCGCGTGTCGTCGATTATTTGTATGGATCTGCCGCATCCCTTAACCCGTCACCAAAGAAATTGAACGCCAGGATGATTATCACGACCGGCATGACCGGAAGTATGAGCCAGGGATAGAGCGCAACGACGTTGATGTTTTGAGCTTCATTGAGTAATACACCCCAGCTTGTGACCGGTGGACGCAACCCCAGACCGAGGAAGGACAGGGCGGTTTCTCCCAGTATCATGCCGGGTATGGACAGGGTTGCCGAGGCAATGATATGGCTCGAAAAGCCCGGAAGCAGATGCCGGGTAATGATGCGACCGGGTTTTGCACCCATCAGACGAGCGGCGGTGCAATAATCTTCCTCTCGTAACGCCAGCAGCTTGGATCGAACGGCGCGAGCCAGCCCGGTCCAGTCCAGCAGAGCCAGTATGATGGTGATGCCAAAGAACACCAGTATCGGACTCCAGGTCACGGGCAAGATGGCGGACAAGGCCATCCACAAGGGCAATTCCGGGAAAGAGCGAATGATTTCGATCGTTCGCTGGATCGCTGAATCAATCCAACCGCCATAATAGCCCGCCAATCCGCCCAGCAGTAATCCCAGAAACAGACTCACCACAATGCCGCCCAATCCGATCAGCAGGGAAATACGCGCCCCATAGACAATTCTTGAAAACATGTCCCGGCCTAGGCGATCTGTTCCAAAAAGGAACAAGGTGCCGTTTTCGGCAGGACAGAAAAAGTGAAAATCGGCACTGACAAGACCCCAGAATTGATATTGATCCCCGCGACACAAGAAGCGAATCTGAAATACTTTATTTGGGTTCGGCGTATATTCCCTTTTCAGATTGTCCATGTTGAGATGGTAGTCATGACCATAGACGAAAGGACCCATGAATTCCCCGTTATGGAAGAAATGAATCGCTTGGGGCGGTGCGTAGATATATTCGGTATGCCGGGTATGCAGGTTGTAGGGGGAAAGCAACTCGGAAATGAGTGTTGACGCGTAAATCAGCAATATCAAGAATCCGCAATAGACCGCGAGTTTGTGGCGCTTGAGCTTCCACCACATCAGTTTCTTGCGTGAGGCAAGGAAATATTTCTCCTGTTCCGGGGTCAGTTTTTCGACCGAGTAGGGATCAAATGCATCCGCAGAGACATAATGCCCCATTTCGTGGTGCTGATCCGGGCGTGTCATTGGACCTGGTCTCCCTGCAATCGGATTCGAGGGTCAAGCCACGCAAGCAGAAGATCAGAGATCAACATGCCGACTACGGTCAACAGGGACAGGAACATGAGAAACGAGCCGGCAAGATACATGTCCTGACTTTGCAGTGCGTTGAGCAACATCGGCCCGGTGGTGGGCAGGGAGAGGACGATGGCGGTGATTTCAGCACCGGAAATGACGCTGGGCAGCAGACTGCCAATATCGGCAATAAAAAAATTCAGCGCCATGCGCAGCGGATATTTGGTCAACAATCTGAATGGAGGCAATCCCTTGGCCCTGCCGGTGAGCACATACTGTTTGTCCAGTTCATCCAGCAGGTTTGCCCTGAGTCGTCGGATCATCCCGGCCGTCCCGGATGTGCCGATCACGACGACCGGAATCCACAGGTGCTCAAGTACCGATTTGAGTTTGTCCCAGCTCCATGGCTGTTCCAGGTACTGCGGTTCCATCAGGCCGCCGATCGATGTACCGAACCAGACGTTGGCGAAATAAAGCATTACCAGCGCCAGCAAAAAGTTCGGCGTGGCAAGACCGATGAACCCGAGCAGCGTCAACCCGTAATCCCCCCAGCTGTACTGGTGGGTAGCCGAATAAATGCCAATCGGAAAGGCGATGACCCACGTGAAGATAATCGTCACCATGGACACGATGATAGTCAACCAGATCCGGTCACCGACGACTTCACTGACAGGCAGATCGAATTCAAACGAATACCCCAGATTGCCCACGAAAAATCCGCTTATCCAACGGCCATACTGGATGAGGAATGGCTGATCGAGACCGTACTGCTGGCGCAAAAACCGAATCTTTTCGGGATCCACGGATTCGCCCTGGCTTTCCAGTTCGGCGATATGTGTTTCCAGATAATCGCCCGGTGGCAGCTGAATAATGACAAAGATGATGAAACTGATCACCAGCAAGGTGGGAATCATCATCAACAGGCGTTTGAAAACGTAACGAAACATGACCGATCAGGGTGAGAACCAGAATGTATCAGGTCGGTAAATGCCAAAATAGGCGGTCGGGTCCCAGCCATAGGTGGCCTTTTCAGGGACATTGTTCAGGCGATTGTTGACGACGACCGGTTGAGGAACCTGGGACACCAGCCCGATCGAAAACAGGCGATCGCTGTGAATAGCCAACATTTCATGCCAAATGGCGGTTTTCTCATCGTGATGGAGGGCACGACTCCAACGGCGGTAAAGGGTCATGAGTCTTCTGGCGTGCGGCAGATCGGGTGCCTCGCCAACCGCCTGATTGGTTTCGTGATACTGCCCCCATTTGGGCCACTGCAAATGCTTTTGAAAGGTCGGTGCGAACGCTTCGGGACTCATATCGGCGGTTGGCAGCCCGTTGTCAATGCCATTGAACAGCGTCATCATGGCAGCACCCGAAAAAACCCGGTCTCTCAGTACTTCCCTTTGGGAGGGCTTGGTGTACAGCTTGACTCCGATTTTTGCCCAGCTTTCGGCAATGAGTTCCAGAATATCGGTTTCTTCGGTACTCTCCCCGGCTGTCTGCAGGATGATTTCGAGCGGTTCCCCGTTCTCCATCAGTCGCACTCCCCTGTGGTCTTTTCGATCGAGACCGATCGCATCGAGCAGGTCATTGGCCTGCCTCAAGTCATAGTGTGCCCATGCACGTTGGTATTTTGGCCTGAAAAGAGGGCTCAGCGGCAACACGGTATTGTTGGATTCAAGCGCGAGTCCGAAGTAAATCACCTGATTGATTTCCCTGCGATTGATGCTGATTGACAAGGCACGTCGGAAATCCACATTGCGGACCAATTTTCGCCAGACGGGATCATTGCTGTTGAGATTGGGATAGATGGCAAGCTGAGAACCGGTGCCGTTACCCCATAGCCGGACCGAAAAATTGTTCCGTTGCTCACCGGCTTTCAGGAACGTATAGTCATCAAGACGGATATATCGGCCCTGAAGGTCCGATTCACCGGCACCGGTCTTGGCGGCCACCAGACCTTTACTGGCGATCTGGATAACCACTTCGTCGATATAGGGCAGCTGACGCCCATTTTCATCGATCCGGTGGTAAAACGGGTTGCGGGCAAACACATACCGTTCCGAAGGAGGACGGGTCGTGTTGATCCAAGGTTGCAGGGTGGGCAGATCGGGATTGTCGTTCTTGTAGGGGTGATTGTGTCGATGATGCAGCCCCGCCCAGTTTCTTACTCCGGCCTGCCGGATCCGTCGGGACAGGTTTTCCTGTGAATTGTGGTTGATGTGGAATTGTTTCAAATAATGGCCAGGTGCATACAGGAACAGCGGGCGCGGTGCGGCCAGGGCAGGCAGAAAAAAGGGATTCGGCCGTGTCCAGCGGTAACGCACGGTTGTGTCGTCCGGAAATTCGACGACAGGTGGCTCACCTTCCACCAGCAGCGGCTTGGGAAGGCCGAACGGATAAAGCGTCTTGTTATTGACGATATCCTCCCAAAAATAACGGAAGGCCTCGCTGGTAAAGGGCTCCCCATCAGACCATCTGTGCCGTTCCCTGAGCTTGAAGGTGAAGATTTTGTTGTCCTTGACCTCATAGCTTTGCAGAATGTCGGCAACAAGTTGCAGTCGTTCGTCATAACCGACCAGCCGTGCATAGCCATAGACCATCATTAACCGGATATCCTTGTCTCTCGCCATGAGCATCCGCAGTTGTCCACCGTATCTCCCCGCGCTTTTATTGCGCGTTCCGACGGTCACTGTCTGCGGTTGCAGCGGGATTCTGTGCTGGACCGGAGGCAATTGCTGACTGATGACCCTTGTCTTGAGAAAGGGTGGCTCGATATACGGGGATTGACACACGGCGTCTTGGAGGAAAACCAGGGAAACCATGGCGCAGCCCGCCAACGCGATGGCGTGATGGGAAAGGCCGTGCAAGCCGATTTTCATCAGGGGCCTGCCTTGTGCTTGTTCCAGTGCGGGGTGTCAGACCTGTGCTCAGGCCACCGGGCACTACAGACAGGTTGGAAACGTCCCATCTCAGCCCGGTCCCGATGCTGCGATCCGGTCAAAATCGAGCAGCCTGTCTAGGTCCGGCAAAGGGATGGCGGACAACAAGGATCGCGTATAAGGATGCGCGGGATGTTCAAACAGCGTCTGGCGCGGGGCCATTTCGACCAGTTTTCCCTGGTACATCACCGCAATGGTATCGGCGATATAATCAACCACGGCCAGGTTGTGTGTCACAAAGAGATAGCTGAGGCCGAGTTCCGTTTGTAGGTCTTTCAGGAGATTGAGGATTTGTGCCTGTATGGAGACGTCCAGGGCGGAGACGGGCTCATCGCAGATCAGTAATTCCGGTTGCAGGGCCAATGCCCTGGCGATGCCGATTCGCTGTCTTTGTCCGCCGGAGAAACTGTGCGGATAACGCCGCAAATGGCGCGGGTCGAGCCCCACCAACCGCATCAATTCACTGGCCAGTTCAATCTGATAATCCATTCCCCCGAGCTGGTGAATGACCATGGGTTCGCGAATGATATCAAACAGCGTCATGCTCGGATTGAGAGAGCCGACCGGATCCTGAAAGATATACTGGACCTTGCGCCGATAGGCGAACAGCGCTTCGTCCTTCAGGGATTGCACTTCGATGGAAGAGTGCGGGCCATGAAAGAGAATCCGGCCGCGGTCGGGTAACAGGGCGTGCGCAATCATCTTGCTCAAGGTCGACTTTCCGCTGCCGCTTTCGCCGACCAGTCCCAGGCATTGTCCCCGATTCAACTGGAAACTGACGTTGTCCACTGCACGGATGATGGGGGTATCGTCCGTCAGTGACCATGCGTGACTGCGGATACCGAAGTGCTTGCTCAGATTCTCGACGCATAAAAGGGGCTTGCCCCGTTCGGCGTGTTCATCCGATGGCTGCCGCTGAAGGAATTGTCCGACTTGTGCCTTGATTTCGCGCAGTGGCGTCAGTCTTTCTTCCCGGCGCATGTTAAAGCGTGGTACGGCATTGAGCAACGCCTGAGTATAGGGATGGCGGGGTCGGGTCAGGATTCGGGCCGTCGTGCCCGCTTCCATCACGCTTCCATGATAAAGCACAACGACCTCGTCGGCGACATTGGCGACGATGCCGAGATCGTGGGTGATCATCAGTACGGCCATATGCAGTTTCTTTTGAAGCTGTTTGATCAGTTTCAGTATCTGTGCCTGAATGGTCACGTCCAGCGCCGTTGTCGGTTCATCGGCAATCAGCAAGGAAGGATGGCTGATCAAGGCCATGGCAATCATTGCCCGTTGCCGCATCCCCCCTGACAGCTCAAAAGGGTAGAGGCTCAACGCCTCCCCGGGTTGGCTGAACCCGACCATTTCAAGCATGTCCACGGTCCATTGCCGGCTCTGTCGTTTGGCCACCTTGCGATGCAGCCGCAACGCCTCACTAATCTGGTCTCCGATGGTATGCAGCGGCGACAGAGACACCATGGGTTCCTGAAAAATCAGTGATATCGTGCCCCCTCTGAGCTGCCGCATTGCTGCACTGTCGGTCTTGAGTGAAACAATATCCAGATCGTGCAGCTGTTTTTGCGAATCGTTGAGGATGATCTGCCCTTGAAGAATCTCGGCATTGGCGGGCAACAGCCCCATGATGGCTTTGGAGATGACTGATTTGCCAGAGCCTGATTCGCCGACCAGGGCGACGGTCCTGCCTTTTTGCAGATCGAACGAGACCTGTTTGACTGCGTCAATATTGATGCCATGCAGGCGAAATCGAATAGACAGATTCCGTATATTAAGCAGTGGCCGCGTCATGATGGGCTGCGGGACCGGATCATCACCTGCAAAATCACCAGAATGGGTGAGTGCGGAGTATCACTATGTGAAGGAATAACGATAACGCAGTTCCTGGTCACCATTGACCTGGGCATGGAATGAAACGATGATGCGGTCCTGTTCTCCCTGATATGGAAAGACCATGTGTTTCAGATAGGAGGGAAAGACCACCAGCTTGCCATCCTCCGGGTAGGAATCATAGGAGCCGTGCATCAGATAGTAATTGCCCAGATCGCCATGACCGGAGGCGTTGTATTCCGTATACGGACCGTAAAACCGGGTAATCCCATTGGGCATGCCATTGGAGTGCCGGTCAGAATCTGATTGACTGGCGGAGCCGGACTGCACATAGTACACACCGGACCACGAGCAGTTGCCGTGGACGTGCATTTCATGAAATCCGAAGTCATTGCTGATTTGAAACCACATACCGGTGATATCGATATTGACCGATTGGGAGGGATGCCAATGGTTCTTGTTCAGTTCGCTGGCGATATCGAACACATTGTCCATGATGAATTTTGTCAGACTGTGAATGGCCGGATTATCAACATCCTGCGCAAAATTGTCCGGACTGGAATAGACGGACCCCGACTTTCCAGGGTGCTGTTGCTGATAGTCCCGGAAGAATCGGATCAATTCCGGATTGATCTGCTGAAATTTACCGAATCGACGGGTGAGTATGCTGACCGGCCATAATTGATGGATGTATTGTTTTTTGCCAGCGACTTTTGCCAATGGTCTGTCTCTGCTCGTGGTTAGGTGGACTGATCGTTAGTATATAGCCATTGAACGGTAATTCAATCTCCGTTCAATGACGGCATTGAACGTGTGATCGCGTAGAGAGCAAATGAGCTGTCCGGTTCAAACGACAAGACGGGGCTTAACGAGAGCCTTGTATGATGCGCTTGATTTCCTCCGGATCATTCTCGACATTCTGCATTTTTTCCGGCTTGTGCATGAGATTGTCGAGATGGTCCGGCAGTTGGGCCTCCAGTCCGATGGCCGCTTTGACTGCGTCAGGAAATTTTGATGGATGCGCCGTACCGAGTACGATGGTCGGCGCCGAGGCATGGTTTTCCCTTTTGGCGGCGGTGATACCGATGACGGAGTGTGGATCGATGATTTCACCGGTTGACCGATAGACACTGCGAATTTCCTCGGTGATTTGCCCATCGTCCAGACGATAGGCACTGAAATCCTGTTGTGCCTTCTTCAGCAGTGATTTGTCGATGCGGAATCGTCCCTGTCGGCTGAATTGCGTCATGCAATGTTTCAGATGGGCATGGTCCCGCTGCATCAGTTCAAACAGGTAGCGTTCGAAATTACTTGAAATCTGTATGTCCATACTGGGCGAGAGGGTCGCGTAGACATCTCTCTTTTCCATCCTGCCGGTTTCAAAAAACCGTGTCAGGATGTCGTTTTGATTGGAACCGATAATCAACCGCTCGATCGGCAGTCCCATCTGCTTGGCGATAAATCCGGCCAGTACATTACCGAAATTGCCCGTTGGAACAGCGAAATTGACCGCTCGGTCGGGTGCCCCCAAAGACAATGCCGCCTTGAAGTAATAGACCACCTGGATCGCGATTCGGGCCCAGTTGATCGAATTGACGGCTGACAGGGCGTGCTGTTGTCGGAAGGCTGCATCATTGAACAGGGCTTTGACAATGTTCTGGCAGTCATCAAACGTACCGTCAACGGCCAGGTTGCAGATATTCTGATCAAGGACGGTGGTCATCTGCCTGCGCTGTACCTCAGAGACACGCCCCGCGGGATGCAGCATGTACAATTGAACCGAGTCCAGTCCTCTGAGTCCTGCGATGGCCGCAGAACCGGTATCACCGGATGTGGCGCCAATGATGGTTCGTCGGGTGTTGTTTCGCGACAGGAAATACTGAAATAACTGCCCCAGAAGCTGTAACGCGAAATCCTTGAACGCGATGGTGGGTCCATGGAACAGTTCCATGAAGAATATCTGATCATCCAGCTGTTTGATCGGGGCAATGGCCTGGTGATTGAAATCGGCATAGGCCTTTGTTGCAAGGCCGCGAAGAACGGGGTCGGGCAGGCGATTGTCGGTAAATTGCTTCAGAATGAAGACGGTCAGATGGATGTAGTCACTATTTTGTAACGTCCTGATTTCATCCGGAGACAGGCGTGGCAGCTTCGAAGGGAGATAAAGCCCGCCATCTTCTGCCAGACCGGCGAGCGTGGCTTGTTCGAAATCCAGAACTGGTGCATCTCCCCGGGTACTGATGTATTTCACGTCATTTTCCCATTACAGAGACGATGTTTTTCGGTCAATCCCTGTCATGGCGGGAAGGTTGACGAGGCCGGGCCATCTACTTGTGCTCGTTCTTTTCGAAAAGATCGGGGAGTTCCTGTAGCGCTGTTTTCCCAAGCGGGGTTTTGGGCAGTTCCTCGACGAGGGCAAATCGGGATATTCGGTTGTGGGCAGAAACCAGCGCATTGAAATTTTTCAGTACCCGTTTCACTTCCGCGACCGGATGATCACTGTCGACCGCCGCGACACAAACCGGCTTCATGTCTTTTTCAAGCACCCCGACTTCCTTGATGACCGGGTCCCGCTCGAGCAGAGTTTCCAATTCTTCCGGATACACATTTTTACCCGCACTGGTCACGATCAATCGTTTTGATCGACCGGTCAAGGTCAGTTTTCCCTGATCATCCACTTTTCCGATGTCGCCCGTTTTAAACCAGCCGTCCTCCAGAACGGCTCTGGTCTGTTCTTCATCTTCATAGCCCAGCATCACATTCGGACCCTTGATCCAGACTTCGCCTTTGCCGTGTGCATTCGGGTTGTGGATTTTGATGCGGACATGCTCGATCGGCTTGCCGACACTGTCCAAGGCGGTGTCGTAATTATCCTGTATACAGGCCAAGGGGGACGTTTCAGTCAGCCCATAGCCCTGTCTTAGGGGCAAGCCGAGCTGATGGTAATACCGAGAGATGTCACTGTCCAGATGGTTTCCACCGCTCACCCAGGCGTTGATGCGACCGCCAAATTTTTTCCTGATGGGTGCATTGAGATGCTGGCGCAGGGGAAGCGGCAGGATTCTGAGCAGCGCCAGGTAGAGTTTCAGCCCGGCCCCGGCAGCGGAAAATTTCTTTTCCAGCCCGATCATGACGTTTCGAAACAATCTCGGTACCGCAATCACCACGGAGATATTTTCCTGTTCCAGGGTTTCGAGTATCTCGCTGGCGGCCAGTACTTTCGGTGTCACGATAGCTGCTCCGTTATACAGTGGTGTCAGCATCGTGGCAGTAATGCCCATGGCGTGTGACAAGGGCAGCAGGGATAAAAACCGGTCTTTGGTTGAAAGGACCACAATACCCGATGCGGCCAGTGTGTTGGAGACCAGATTCACATGGGACAATCGGACAATTTTGGGTGAGCCGGTACTCCCTGATGTGCAGATTCTGACGGCAACGGATGTCTCGTCGATGTCCAGATTGATGGCGTCTTCCTTGGTCGCGCTATCTTCATCATTTTCCAGCGTAATGGATAGCTGGTTGTCACAGGACATGTCCGCTTCATGGACCAGCATGATCTTGGGCGAGACCGCCTTGACCTGCTGGTTGATTTCATATTCGCTGTTGCCGATATGGATCGGTGCAACGACAGCACCCAGTTTCCAGGCGGCGAGGGCTGCCACGGTCCACTCGGGTCCGTTCGGGGCAGTGACACCGACGGTATCGCCGGCCTGAATATCTCGATCCCGAAGTGTCCGGGCCATGTTCAGGACCGCGGTTCTCAATGCCTTGTAGGTGATGTGACGGGTGCCGTTGTTCTGTCGGCAGATCCATGCCGGATAGTCCTGGTACTGCTTCAGGGAGGGTGCTATCAGCGACCAAAGGGTTTGCGACATGGCCTTTCCTCATTCAGTTCGAATGTGGTTAATGGATTACTACGGTGCCAGAACAGTGCAATCGGTTGATCTGGAAAGGACAATTTAACCTGATGCCCGCTGCTAGTCAAACCATTTGCTGCACGGACGGTCCGCTCGGAATCAGCGATGCCCGACCGACCCGGGCGGGGGACACTGTGTGGTCTGATCCGTGGCAAGTGTCCTGATTAACCGGTCGATATCCTCTGGCAGCGGTTGATGCCACTCCAGTGTCTTGCCTGTGCCGGGGTGACACAATGCGAGTTGTTCGGCATGCAGGGCCGGGCGAGGGAACCGTTTCAGGCAATCGATCAGTTCCGGTGTAGCCCTTTCGGGCAGTTTCACCCTGCCTCCATAGGTGGTATCGCCGACCAGCGGATATCCCCGCCAGCTCATGTGGACCCGTATCTGGTGAGTGCGCCCGGTCTCCAACAGGGCATTGATCTGGCTGTGTGCCCGGAATGTCCTGAGAAGCCTGATATGAGTCACGGCGGGCTTGCCGGTGGCGACGACCGACATTTTCAATCGACTTTGTTGATGACGGCCAATCGGTTGATCAATCCTTTCCCCAGCATCCATGATTCCATTGACGATCGCCACATAGCGGCGGCGTACGGAATGCGTTTTCAGTTGGGCGATCAGGTGTTGCTGTACTTTTTCGGTTCGGGCAACCACCATCAGCCCGGTGGTTCCCTTGTCCAGTCGATGGACAATCCCCGCCCGGGGAAGCAGTCCCAAGTCCGGGTCGTGAAACAAAAGACCATTGAGCAGTGTTTGGTCGGCATTGCCTGCGCCGGGATGCACGACCAGACCATTGGGCTTGTTGATGACCAGGATCTCATTGTCCTGATGGACAATATCCAGATCCATTTTCTGTGCCTGTGGCTCGCAGGCCGGAGTTTCAGGCAGTGACACCGCCAGGCATTCCCCCCCGGCCAGCCTGGTTTTCTGTTTGCAGTGTTGTCCGTTGACCCGGACCCGATTCTCTTTGAGCCACTGTTGCACGGCTGCCCTTGAGTACTGGGGCAACAGTTCGCTCAAGGCCTTGTCAAGCCGCCATCCTGCCCAGTCCAAAGGAACGGTCAGAATCATCTCTGGTTTGGAGTCTGACATGCTTGCTTCGAGTTATGACGGATTGCAGTACTTCGACGATATAGACGGAAGATCGGCCGATCCGATCAGTTCCGGTTAGCCTGATTCTACGACAGATCGACAAAATGAAGCGAAGTGTCGATGTGATGGATAATCTAACCGTATGTTTCAGGTGTCTGGAAAGTGCATTGCAGATGAGAACCGTGAATCGGATGTGGTGCCTGGAACCGGCGCGATCACGCATCGTGCAGATCGGTCTGGCACAAGAGTCCAAGTGCTGTCCTGTCAGCACGTCACAGCCTCCTGCCCTGGCCAACCGGTATAAAATTTACTGCCGGGAAATCAAAGAACAGATCGATACCACGTCCGAAGCCGGGAAAGCTGTCGAGGTATCCTGATTGTATCTGGAAGGCGGGTATTGAATGAGAATGACGGATGGATTTTGAATCAGAGCTGGTGCCGGACGGGTGTTGATGATGTCATGCTCGCTCCATGTATTCGCCGGTGTCGGTATTGACTTTCACTTTTTCACCCACGGTGACAAATGTCGGGACAGTGATCTTGTGTCCGGTTTCCAGCACGGCAGGCTTGCCACTGCCGGAAGCGGTTTGTCCCTTTACCACGCTTTCGGTATCGGTCACCTCCAGTACCACAGACCCGGCCAATTCAATTCCGATCGGTATTGAATTGTGAAAATTGATCTGAACATCGGCATTGGGTAACAAGAAAGGTATCTGGGTCTCGAGTTCTTCAGCGCTCAAGGTGATCTGTTCGAAATTATTGTTGTCCATGAAGACATAATCGTCACCATCAAGATAAAGGTATTGCATTTGCCGCGGTTCGACATACGCCTTTTCCATCTTGTCTTCCGAGCGGAATCGTTCATTGAGTTTGGTGCCATCGGAGATGCATTTCATCTCGAGTTGTACGAATGCACCTCCCTTGCCCGGCTTGACATGGTTTTTCTTTAGTATGCGCCACAATTTTCCCTGATATTCCATCAGATTGCCGATACGAGCTTCGAAAGCGGAGATTTTCACTGAAATCGATTTCCTGTTATGAGATTGATGAATAGTCCAAAATTGTATCGACTATGATGGATAGCATCAACACTGGCCTACCGATCATCTCTCGTTGGACAACTCTCGGGGTTTTCATTGCGGTACAGATGACGGTATGATCAGCGGTCGGTAAGTCTTGGCCAGGGTGTTCGATGCCTACCGGCTTGAGCGGGAGAAGCATCTCAAGGACGAGACGCGATCAAAGCGGGCCGCGGGTGCGCTGGTGATCGGCGGGCTGCAAAGCGCCTGCTGTCGTTCATCGACGCCTTCGCCAAAACCCTCGCGGTACATCGCAAGAGTGAGGGACGCCCGTTGGAGCGAGTCACGTAGGCCATCGCGGTTTCCGCTGAGTTGTAGGTCGATCTCGAACGCCTGACCGTTGGCGGGAACCACGCGACGGGAGCTTTGGTACGACCGATCCTGGGACAGTCGAAATATTTCTTTGAGCTTGCGCATCGATAACCTCTTGTTGGGCATGATGATCTTCGGTTGAAAGGGAGACCGCCCTAGCGGTTTTTATCGTGCGCCGTCTTGCTCCGTCAGGGGTGGCAACTTTGCCGTGTAATCGATAGCAACTTTTGTGTGTAATACTCAGACACCCCAGTCAAGCATCTTCTCGTAGCGCCAGGATGACGTCCTGCCATCCGGATACATCGTTGGAATTTCGGCCTGGTATCTTGATTTCCGGCCTACCAGATCTTCTTCGGCAAAGACCGCGACCACGCGGGCTTCGACAGAACGCCGCCTTGGCGCATCCTCCCGTGTCGTCGGATCGTTGAAGGCGGTGTGAAAGGTGACCCGGGAGGCCATATCCTCGATACGGGAATCGTATTGCCTGAAGATGATCGCCTCGTTCGGCTCCATCCGCGGAAAGTAATGCCAGTTCTGAGCCATGTTATGTACAAGACGGTAAAATACCATGCGGGTGCCCGGTTCGGTCATGCGCCATCCATCGGAACTGATCATGTCCTCGGCCGAGATGGTCGAATGGTCGCACAAGGCAAGGGGTTTTGACTCGATTGCCTGCAGGGGGTCTGTGCTGCGCCAGACATTGTAGATGCCGAAGTGATGGCCATCAGGTATGTCGAGTACATCCTCGACATAGGGGGTCAGATCCGCGTGGGGCGTCTCCGCATAAGCCCCGGCGCCGTTGGGCCAAATTGGCACACCTGCGCGAAACTCATGCTGCATGGTCTGTGCACAAAGGCATCCGGTTGCCGCCATGACCAGCTCCGCGCACTGGTCGTAGAACCGGGAAACGACATCGTCATGATTGCCGTAATCGATATCGATCGGCGCATGCACAAGCTCGAACCCCATGCGCCCGATGGTGGCGGCCGGTTCGAGGGCGCGCGCATCGTGAATTCGGGTCGGCTTGACAACGAGCATTTCCGAATGATCACCCCCATCACCGTGGCATGGCAGCCGGAACCCCCGGTATCTCGGATTCACGAAGGCACTTTCCGAAACAACAAACGGCGTATCGGGAAACAATGGCAGCGTTCTCATGGCGCTGGCTCTCTCAAACTGTCTGGCGCAAGGCCAAGTCACGAAAGTGGCCTTCTGCCGCCAGCAATTCGTCGTAGTTTCCGGTCTGTACCAGCCGCCCCCGGTGCAGCACATGGATCCGGTTTGCCTTGCGGATCGTGGACAGCCGGTGGGCAATGACGAGTCGGGTGCTCGTGGAGTCCTCGATGCCCTTCATGGCCAATGCCTGGCTCCTTGTGTCCAGCCAGCTTGTCGGCTCATCAAGAAAGATGACCCGAGGCTTGTAGACCAGCGCTGCCGCCATCCTGATTCGCTGACTCTGGCCACCGGAGAAATTTGCCGAATTCTCGCCTACCGATGTGTGCAACCCCATCGGCATGGCACGGATCTCGTCGGCAACACCGACCTGTTCCAGTGCACGCCATGCATCATCCTCGGTGAGGTCGCTGTCTGTACCAATGATGTTGTCGAGCACGCTGCCGGGCCGCAGGGGGCTGTCCTGCATGACCACTCCCATCTGTCTTCTCACGACACCGAAATCCAGCTGTGCAAGATCCCGTCCGTCATAGTAGACTGCCCCTGAATCTGGTTTCTCGAGGCCAAGCAGGAGGCGGAACAGGGTTGTCTTGCCAGCGCCGGATTCTCCGACAATTGCCACAAACTCGCCTGGTTTGGCGCTGATCGATACTTCATCCAACACCTTTGTTCCGCCAGCGATATAGGCATGACTCACATGGTCGAGCAGTATCCGGCCAGACAGCACGGGCCGGAGCTGCCCCGCCTTTCTAGTGGATACCGGGCTTGCCAGGATGGGCAGAACCTGGTCGCAGGCCGGTTTGACAAATGCAACGCCCCGCGCTGCATTGCCTAGCATGATGACTGCCATGCACAGCACCATCACTGCCGTGAACACTGCGAGGAAATCTGCCGTATTCACACCGCCATCACCCCGAATCGCGACGATCGAGAACAGCACTGCACTTGCCAGGGCGGGCACTGCGGCTCCGAATGCGGCAAGGTGCTCGCCGAGGATCGACAGTCGGATTTCCGCCTGTTTGTGACCATGATACTGTCGTGCCCAGGCAGCAAAGGCCAAGTCTTCGGCACCGGTAGTGCGCAGCTTGGAAATGCCGTTGAGGAATTGCTGCGTGTCCCCGGCCAGTCTTCGCATGGTCTCCAGATACTGGTACTGGGGTCTGATTTGCAGGATACAGAACACGACCATCACCCCGATCATCGTTGCCGAGAGCAGGAGGGCGATCCAGCCCAGCCACGCATCGTAGAAGAACAGCAGTCCGAATGCAGGCAACAGGAACAGCGTGGACAATACGCCATCGGCCGTGACACCGGCGACCTGGTCTCTCACATCCTGGAACACCATTGATCTGGCCGTGAGTTCGCCGGCAGTATAGCCGCGGAAGAAACCCGGATTCAGGCGCAGCAGGCGATCCCAGATCAAGGCCCCCAGCCGGGCAGCCACACGACCTTCTACCCTCATCAGCGCCGTGCCTCGAAGAATATGCAACAGGGCCACCAGCGCACCAATCCCAACCAGGATTGCTGCCAGTTGCAGGGTTAGGATTGCATTTCCGCCCGGCGCCACTGCGCCAACCAGCCGGTTGACCGCGAATGCTGGTGTCAATGCCAGTGTACCGGCGGCAATACCTGTCAGGACCAGCACGGTGACATCCCCTGCCACGCCGCAAGACCCGGTCCGAAACAGCGCCTTCAGGCCAGACGCTCCATTGCCGGTCAATCTCGGATACAGGTAATGTGTCTCCCGGAACAGGGCGGCGGTCCTGCTGTTCGCCGGGCTCGATTCGCCGGTCGAGGGATCCACGACCCGGTAGCGGCCGGTCCGCCCCGGCAACAGAACCCGCGGTTGCCCGTCATCTTGTCGAATTGCCAGCATCGCTCCACTGTCTCCAAGCCACCAGCGTTTCGATGTTGACAACCGCACCCGGCGCTTTCGTATCGCCGACGCTTCACAGTAATCGGTCAGTGATGGCTCCTCGTCGTCCGAAATGACAGGTATTCGAACGTCGAATCCTTCCTGCCTGCCAATCATGCGCAAGGCTCTTGCCATGGCCGACTCGTCGTCCACCGACCGAAGCCCGGAATTATACAACGCTTCTAAGCTGGTCCTGGCCCGCGCCTTTTCGCCCCGGCGCCTGGCGGCCTGCGCAACCTGGAGATTCGCTTCATCAACAAGCAGCAATCTCCGGTTGAGACTTTCGGCATCGAACGCAATGTCGTGAAACCCTGGCAAGGCCTCCTCCAGCAAATACTTTTCATTAAGTTCGGAGGTGGTCCTGCAGTCGAATGCCTCCTCCCTCTGCAACCGGATCCAGGCATCCCGGGAGACCGGCACCAGTCCGTGGCGACCAGTATCGGCAAGATCAAGAAAACTGGCCTCCATCCCACTTGCAGCCAGCCAGACAACACCATGATCGGGTGAGGCGACACCTTTTCCGGTCATTGGCCCGGGATGGAGACGAAGTTCCGTAGCCGGAATGCCTTCCATATCACGGGATACGGCAGCGGACATCGATTCAATCCAGAAATCGATCTGCCGGTCGAACTCCGACCTGATTGCACTGGAATTGTCGCTGTTCGCCAGCGCGTCCAGCAGACATTCCTGCGTCAGTCGTCGCAGCCGGGTGTCCTGCAACCCCTTGGCGACCAGATTCATTGCATGGCCGGATTCATCGACACTGAATGCCAGCTGACCAACTTCAAGACGAACGAAATGCTTGTAGGTGGACGTCATTCGCCCGGATTCAAACTCGGCTGCCAGCACATCGATGGCCCCTGCCTCGACATACCAGACATGGCCGGACTCCCACAGGCTGACCGGCTGGTTCGCCGGAGCAGAACATGCGTTGCCCCGCTCAAGAAACAGCGCCGCCAGGGCGTCATCCGGATGGAATTCATTCACCATGAAGCAATTTCCGATATATGTTGTCCCGGGTGTGTAACTCGTTGTGGGTCCCCTGCTCGACGATGCGGCCGCCATCGATAATCATAATCCGGTCCGCATCGCGAATCGTACTAAGACGATGGGCAATGATCAGGCAGGAACATCCGCGGCGGCGAATGCTATCGTCGATTATCAACTCGATAACGGGATCGAGAGCGCTCGTGGCCTCGTCCATGATCAGTAGTGATGGCTTGTTGACCAGCGCCCTGGCGATTTCCAGCCGCAGTCGCTGACCACCGCTGAAATTCTGCCCCCCTTCCTCAACCATGGATTCGTAGCCTTCGGGACGGCTGATGATGTCCTCGTGAATCGATGCATCCCTAGCGGCGGATGTTACGTAGTGATCCGGAACGGTTGTGTCCCACATGGTCAGATTGTCGCGGATGGTGGCAGCAAACATGACCGGGTTCTGGTCGACGATGGCAATTGACCGGCAGAATACCTCGCGCGGGATATCCCCGATCGGATGGCCGTCGAACAGGATGTCTCCCGACCAGGGCAGGTAGAGGCCTGCCACAAGCTGTGCGATCGTGGACTTGCCTGAACCGCTGGGGCCTATCAGAGCAATTCTCTGACCAGGTTCTATGGTCAGGCTGAAATCCCTGACCAGCGGGTCACGGTTTTTCTGGTATCCGAAAGTCACCCCCTTCATTTCAAGCTTGCCGATCAATCGCAGTTGGCCTTCGGTGGTCATGATTTTCCCCGGCCCGCTGGCACCATTGACTGCCAGCGCCGTCTCGTGTGGCGCATTGATGATATCATCCATTCTTGTCAGATCGGCCTCCAGGGTCTCCAGCATGTCGGAGAATTGCCCAATGCGGGCGACCGGACGAATGAAGTTGTCGGCAAGTATGTAGAAACCCATCAACTGACCGAGACTGATATGTTCCAGCATCATCAACCAGCCACCAAGACCGAACACCGCCGCTGCATTGAGCAGCTGAAAGAGTTGCGGGAGAGAGGATGCCACATGCCCCAGTTCCACGAATTCCTGGCGAGCGACAAGTTCACGAGCCTGTCTGCCGCTCCAGTCGGAAAAGAAGTCATTCTCCCGCGCTGTGGCCTGCAGGCTCTCGATTGACGACAGGCCAGCGGCGCTGACACCGGCCAGCAGGCTCTGCTCCCGACGCAACCGGTGGTTATGGTCGCGGCGCTGGCGGGCCAGCAACCGAGTCATGACAAAGCAGGACCCGCCAAGGCCAGCAACCACAAGCGCCAGCGGCGGGTGCCAGACTAGCATGACTGCCAAGAAGGCCACGCTCATGATCAGGTCGACCGAAAGTCGCACGAGTTGTCCGGCCCCGGTATCGGCCATCTGGTCAATCGTTCGCAGGCGCAAAGCGAGGTCGCCAGACAGCCTGTGGGCATGGAATCTGATGGGAAGGCGCAGCATGGTATCGAGGAAGCTGTCGGATCGGGTGATCGAGAGACGGATCACCAGATTACGCAGTGAACGCATCTGTAGCCAGGTCAGGAGGTAGGCGGAGACGCCGACCAGCAGTGTGCCCGCAGTCAATGTCCAGCTGAGTTCGGTCTGTCCGGATTCCAGCACACGATCCACGAACAGGGCCAGCAACAGCGGCAGGGCCAGCAACACGATTGCCAGAAGCAATCCGAAAACCGTGGTACGGGCCAGCAGCGGCTTGTGAGCCCGCAGCCAGGGCCAGAACCTTCGCACGACGCTGCGCCTGGCTCCCTGCTGCCTGAATTCGCTCCCGGGCCTGAGCAGCAGACTGACACCGGTGAAATGGCGGTCGAATTCTTCCCGATCGACATTGCGATGCCCTTCGGCGGGATCATTGAGAAAGAAACGATCCCCGGCCATACCCTCGAGCACAACGAAGTGGTTGAACCCCCAGAACAGAATGATCGGCATCGGAAGCGCCGCCAACTGGCCGATCTGACAGCTGTGGCCGGTTGCTTCCAGGCCATAGCTGCGCGCGGCCTGTGCAATGTCCTTCAGGTTGGAGCCATCGCGACCGACACTGCATTGCTCGCGTAACTCTTCCAGCGATATCCAGCAGCCGTGATGCGCAAGCACTATACCGAGACAGGCGGCCCCACAATCGGTAGCCTCCAGTTGCATCATCAGCGGGGTGCGGCGTGGTCGCCGGATTTTCGGGATACGGGTTGCCTTCGCAGACGTTGATTTGGCTGATTGTGCCATCTTGGCTCGGGATCAGGGTATCAGCGCAACCAGACCCAGCATTGCCAATAACAGTACCATCAATGCTGCCTTGAAAATACGCTCATGCGGTGCCGACACCTTTACTGGCTCGTCCATGGCCTCGGGCTGTGCCTTGTGGAGCAGGGAATCTCTTCGAAACACTTTTGGATTGCTCTCGCGAAAACCAGTCCTGATTACCACTCAAGCTAAGTTCAACCTAAGCGGCCGTTCGGGCATCGGCGGCGTTCTGAGGGCCACATAGGCAAGTCTGGGGATGATGTCGGACAGGTCGAAGCGACGATTGAACCGGTACTGGAACTGTGAGAGATATCGCTGGGCGTACTTAGGGCAAATCGCATGGCAGGTGCCGCACAACGCACTCTTGATATTGCCGAGAATGGTATTCACCCAACGAAACTCAGGGCGCTCGACGCTGGCTTTTCCGCTTCCCACGACAATTTTGTCATAAGCACAACCCGCCGCGGTGATGCCATGGAAGCAGGCCAAACCATCGGATACCACCGAAGTGCCGGCACCTAGATGCTCGTGTGTCCAGGCGACGATTTCGCTGGTGCAAAACCCTTCGACGACAGTGAGCTTCATGTGCAGCGGGTGTCCCTTCTCATTGGTCTCGACGGCGGCCACGAAAGAGGTCTTGGCCGGTGCCCCCGACGAGATAGGCATCATTAAATTCGACCCAGCCGGTGAGTACACTGGCGGTCGCGCTCCATTATCACCAGCTTGTGTTTCATGCGTCAAGTGGTGTTGTAGGAGATGTCCAGATGGCGATGCAGTTTCTCGCCGAGCCCCCTTTCCTGTCTTGGGTGATGAGGTAGATGACCTGAAACCACACCCTAAGTACCAGCTTGGTGGAATCGAAGATAGTGCCGCCGGTGACCGAGGTCTGGCGGTGGCAGCGATTGCACTGTTGGAGCCTGCGACTGGTCAATTGTCAACCTTTGTCGTGGCCACAATGAGGACATAGAAATCCATTCGGCCAACGCCATTGATAGCGGACATCAAAGCATTGGTCTTCGATTCGGTAGAGCGAGAGAAACTCGTTCAGGCTGATTCCTTTCTGAAACTGAACTGGGTTTCGTGCCATGTATATTTCCTTTCTCTATCATTGAGTTGCACGGCGATATTATGCTAATCGGTGCTTAGATTCAAGGGTAATCAGGGTAATGGAAACCAGCTGTCCTGACCATCGGGAAACATGACCGATCGCATGTCACGCCACGCTGCACATTGAATCCATACAACGAATCGGGTCTTGTGCCCGCATGGCGGATCAGGCTGCGCGACATCCGTGCCGGCCAAGGCCGGGGTCATCAAAGACAAAAGCGCCAGGAAACAGGTGTCAGATCCGGACATCAATGATGCCACGGTGCAATCCGGCGGCAAATCCTGTCGCCACATTATGACGTCGGCAGGTCCTGGAATTCGGGCGGTTGTGCTTTACAGTAATCGTCAATGAATTGCTGGTGGTCCGGAAACTGGCTCACCTGCTTGTCGACATTTTTGTGGATGTCAGCCAGGTATTCCCCGAGTTCCTCGTCGCTCATCGCATTGGCGATCGGGTGATACTGTTCCGGAATCAAACCCTGGCCCAGCATGACCTGCGCCCATGACGTGGTGCCGAACAGTTCCGCCTGGTTCCACGCTATCCGGCCCGTTTGACGAAACAGCTTGATCCGGTGTTTGAGGGAGTCGGGAATGTTCATGGTCCGGCACTGTCGCCAGAACGGCGTATCCGAGCGGTTGGTCACATGGTAGTGCAGAATGATGAAATCTCGGACATTGTCGATTTCAAGCTGCATGTGAGAATTGAACTCTGCGATCCCGGATTCGCGAATTCCGTTATCGGGGAACATCTGGACCAGGCGGGTAATACCGCGCTGAATGAGGTGGATGCTGGTCGATTCGAGCGGTTCGATGAAACCGGATGCCAGTCCCACGGCCACGCAGTTCTTGTGCCAGTACCGGTGCCTCTGGCCGGCTCTGAACCGGATCAGTCGCGGCTCTCCAAGCACCCGACCCTGCACATTGTCG
Organism: Candidatus Poriferihabitaceae bacterium; assembly: GCA_965214625.1. Taxonomy (GTDB): domain Bacteria; phylum Pseudomonadota; class Gammaproteobacteria; order Arenicellales; family Poriferihabitantaceae. Next base: position 2,214,677 of record OZ243962.1, read on the forward strand.
AGCAGCCGCGCCCTTGCCTCGTCGTCGGACCAGTGCCGGGATGAGAACACCATGCCGTTTCCGACCCTGTGCTGCAGCGGAATGCGCCATTGCCACCCCGATTCATGGGCTATCGAGCGGGTATATGGATGCACCGCTCCGGACGATTCGGTTGGTACCGCGATTGCGCTGTCACAGGGCAACCAGTCGCCATAATCATCGAAGCCGACATCGAGGGTTTGCCCGATCAGGAGCCCGCGAAAGCCGGTACAGTCGATGAACAGGTCGCCGGTGACGAGTTGTCCGGATTGCAGGCGCAGACCGGTTATGAATCCACTGGTCGGATCCTGTTCCACCTGCTCAATTCGTCCTTCATGCCGGACAACGCCAAGCTCCTCGGCAATACCTCGCAGGAATTGTCCGTAAAGATGGGCATCAATATGATAGGCGTAGTTCAGAACGTTGTGCAGGCTGATTGCAAACCGGTTGCGCAGCGACGCCGTTGTTTCCGGACAATATTCGCCATAATCCCGAGCCAGGCCCAGCAAATGGCCCCTCAGCCAGTAATGCTGAAAGCCAGCGGTCCAGCGCTCCCTTCCGACCCACCCGAAGGAATGGAAGTAGTTTTCGCCCAGACCCCGCCAGTTCTCGAAGGAAATTCCAAGCTTGAAGGTGCCCTGGACAGCCCGCAGGAAGTCAGCCTCTCTAATATCCATGTATTTGTGAAAAAGTCGCAGCGGTGGAATCGTTGCTTCACCCACCCCGACAGTGCCGATCTCATTGGATTCGACCAGGACAATGTCCAGGGGTTCGCCGAGCTGCCGGGCAAACATGGCCGCAGCCATCCAGCCGGCAGTACCCCCTCCGGCGATCACGAGTTTCCTGATTTTCCTATTGTGCATAACCTGCCTCCGGAAGGTCGAGTTAGCGTATTCGCGCCATTACCGGACTGGAACAGGGCGGTTCAGTGCGGGCAAAATCTGCAGTCTGGCATACGAGGCATCGACCAGACCCGGAAGTTGGGCACCAGGCAGCATCGAAATGGCGACACATGTGTGATGCTCGAAATGTCAATTCCGATCTCGAGTTCGGCATCCGGCGCATGTCAACACCGATTTCGCCTCTGACGACAAGCCAGAGATGATCGGCGGCTCAACGGACCGCCACCGTCTGACCCAAAAAATTGGCGTACACCCATGACCGGCATTACCGAAGGATGGAAAGACGGCAACTCACCCGGTCGGCATTCCTGTCGTGCTTTGGTCCAGATCAGTTCTGGGGTCGACTACCCCTTTCCAGGCAGCGCGCTCCAGGTGGAATTCATGCGACGAACAAGAGGCCCGTGCAGTCATCACCGATTGCCGGTTCAATTTCCTTGCAAACCATTACTGCCGTGGACAGGGTATCGCGTGCAATGCCCTGTTCAACGCTGTCACGGGAATTCGGGATATGGTGCCATGCTGGCTGGCACTCACCAAGTCTGGGTATCGATAGCATTTCTGACGTCGTCGACTCCGGTTCCGCCGGCAACACCATTGATTTCCCCATCCGACAGGTTGCGGCATGTAACGACGAGACCGAAGAACATGCTGGTGGTATCGACGACGGCTTGGCGCTTGCGGCCCTTGATCTTCTTTCCGGCGTCATAGCCGCTAACCCCACCTGCCTCGGTGGTTTTCACCGCCTAACTGTCGATCACGCCCGCGCTCGGCTGGGCTTCACGCCCCTGCACGGCCAGATGGAATGGCTTCGACAGCAGAAAATCAGCAGATCATTGCCGGAGACCCGACAATGCTCACCAGGTGTGGATGTCACCAATCCCGCCGGCAACGCCGCTGATTTCCCCATCCGACAGATTGCGACCCGCCGGTGGCAGGACCAGGTGATAGTCGGTAACGTTGTCTTCAAGGACATGGATGTTGATGCCGTCCGGAACCGAAAGCCCGGTTGCTTCCTTGATGGCTTCCTTCGGGTCATTCAGGAGCCGGTTGCGGAATTCTCCGTCTTCGTCGGCCCTAGCAAGCACCTGCGCCTCGATCTGTGATTGTGTTTTCATGTCTGCTCATTTCTTTCTCTGTTCAACTGTCATTGATGCTAACATTTATTCATTATTCCTGTAAATATTCTGATCGGTGGTTTCTTGAAAATGTTCCCGAGACTCGAAAGTGTTTCGATCGGTTGGCCGACCTGGTTGACGGACTCGAGTCCCTTTTCGGGCTTGAATTGCTCTCAACGGTACATTGGGTTCTTGTAAATGATCGACCTGGATCACAAGATGAATTTGTTAGTCGAGTCCACCAATGAAATGAGTGAAAGAAGCGTTTCACGTCCAGACAGATCGAACTTGCATCGGATAGATTGAATTGGAAAGGATGGACCGCCGATGCGATGTTGAACTAGGGCTGTTCTGTCCCATCTGACCGGACAGAAAGCAATGACGCACAGCGTCAGTGATGGTATTCCCTTGCCGATTGGTTTCGCGCTCGTCATAATGGGCGGGTTACTCGCTCTAATTTCATGTCATAGAGGACTATAAAATGTGCGAGATCATCAGCAATCCGGTTTTTTTAAAGAAAGGCAATGGACTGTAATAATCGACCAACTTTCCGACCCATGACTACGACGATATAGCCTCCCCGGGAAGTTATCCCTATTACGAGCATGTCGCCCAAATAGCTTGATCATGTTTGCTTGTCATTGGGCGACAGATGGGTATCGAGTGTGCAAGGATGATGCAGACCGGTCAAATTTCAAGGAACGACAGGAATAATATCCGGGTCGATGTCCGACATATCGCTCAAGTTGTGGCAAAATGCAGTACTTCGGTAAATTAATCGGTAGTGAAGACGGTTTCATGATAGTGCCGACCGTCTGTTCAGGCCGACCCGGTTCTACGGTAGATCGAAAAATGATGCGAAAGAGACATGCGACAAACATATTGCTGATGTTGGTGATGGCAACGAGTCTGTTGCTGTCGGGGTGTTCACTGTTCAAAAAAGACAAGGAAGAGGTCGATGCCACGGCAGAAGAGTTGTATGCAAAGGCACAGGAGAGCCTGGCGGACAAGAACTGGACCACCGCAGTCGAACAACTGAGAAAGCTCGAAGCGCAGTATCCTTACGGGAAGTACGCCGAGCAGGCTCAGATGGACACGGTCTATGCGTATTACAAAAACGAGGAACCCGGACTGGCGTTGGCAGCGGCTGACCGGTTCATTAAATTACATCCGACGCATCCTTCGGTCGATTATGCCTATTACCTCAAGGGAATGGCGAGTTATGAAGAGGATGATTCCTTTTTTGGACGGTTAACCGGTCAGGATGACCTGAGTGACCGGGATGCCAGTCTGACACTCAAGGCAATGAATGCGTTTACCGATGTATACACCCTGTTTCCCGACAGCCGATATGCCCCGGACTCAAGGGCACGCGTTCGTTATCTGCGCAATGCGTTGGCCCGACATGAGATTGCGGTCGCAAAATATTATTATTCCCGGGGTGCCTATGTCGCCGTGGTGAATCGTGCGAAAGGGATTATTGAGGAATACCCGAAGACCACCTCCATTGAAGAAGCCCTGGCCATGATGATGTTCAGTTATCAGAAGATGGGACTGGAAGATCTGGCGAGTGACGCAAGGCGAGTGCTGGCACTGAATTATCCTGAAAGTTCCTTTTTGGATGAAACAGTGGAGTCGGTGCGTTTTCGTAACGATATCGTGAATCGAAAGGAAAAGAAACCGGGTTGGTTCTCCACAACGACCGGAAAGATTCGACAGAAACTGTCGGACATCTTTTGAATCCGGTTCCCGGCAACCGGCCGGAGAATGATCCCCCGGTTTGTTTTTTGATCAGTCGGTGCGCATCAAGATACGGGCCGCCTGTGCGTATTTTTGGGCGGTTTTGCTGATAATGGCGACAGGCAAATCGGGTGCGGGGGGCGCTTTGTTCCAGTCCAGGGTTTCCAGGTAGTCACGAACAAACTGCTTGTCAAAACTGGGTGGACTGCTTCCCGGTTGATATTCGTCCAGTGGCCAGAACCGCGAGGAGTCGGGCGTGAGTGCTTCGTCAATCAGATACAGTTTTCCGGCGGCATCCACACCGAATTCGAACTTGGTATCCGCGATGATAATGCCCCTTCGTTTGGCATAAGCTGCGGCGTCACGGTAGATTTTCAAACTGATCTGTCTGATTTTATTTGCCAGTTCGAGACCGACCAGGTCGACGGTCTGCTCAAAATCGATATTTTCATCGTGTTTGCCGACCGCTGCCTTTGAAGAGGGGGTGTAGAGGATGTCAGGCAGCCGGTCGGCCTGTTTGAGCCCTTTGGGGAGCGGAATACCACACACCGTGCCGGACGATTGATAGTCCTTCCACCCTGAGCCGATGAGATAGCCTCTCACGATGGCTTCGACAGGCAGGGGCTTGAGACGTTTGACAATCACCGCCCGGCTTGCGAGTGCGTCACACTGCTTGGGATTCAAGACCGTTTGAAGCGTCAGGGTGCTCAAGTGGTTGGGTACCAGTTTCTCCGTCCGTTTAAACCAGAAATTCGCTAACCGGGTCAAGACTTCGCCTTTGCCGGGGATGGGTTGGGGAAAAACAACATCAAAGGCGGAAAGCCGGTCGCTCGCAACGACCAGCAGGTGAGCCTCATCGACCGCATAAATGTCCCTGACCTTGCCCTGATGGAGTCGGACCAATTGCGGGATGTCGCTTTGGAGCAGCGCGCTAGCAGCCATGGTATGCTGATTTATTTGGCGATTGGTCTGATCAGATGGGGCTGTCTGAAACCCTTGGGCAATACTCGGCCACGTTGGGCCCGTGAACCGATATAGTGGTCAAAGTCGACGGGTTTCAGATGCATATAGCGTTTGCCGCTGTAGATTCTCAGTATCTCCTTTTCCCGAAAGACACAGGCGCCGACCACGATTTCCCCAGCGGATTGCCGCCCCTTTGGGGAAGCGAGCGCGATCAGCTTGAGCCCTTTCCCTTTTGCCTGTTGAACCAATTCGCCAACGGTGAAGATCAACAAGCGTCCCATGTTGGTGATGATGGCAATCCAGTCATCATCAAAATCGTTGACTTTTTGTGGCATCAGCACATGGCCATTGTCCGGTACGGTAAGCGCGGCCTTGCCCGCCTTGTTGCGGGTATTCAAATCGCTCAGCCTTGCGACAAAACCGTACCCGACATCAGTGAACAGCAGATATTCCGATTGTTCTTGCCCCATCATCAGGCTGCAGAAAGTGGCGCCCGGTTTGGGATTGAAACTGCCGCTTAACGGTTCGCCGAAGCTGCGGGCAGAGGGCAAGGCGTGAGCCGGAACACTGTAGGTTCGGCCGGTCGAATCGATGGCAAGCAGCAAATCACTGGTTTTGCCTTGCGTGGAACACAGATATTGATCGCCGGACTTGAAGGCCAGCTTGTCGGCCTCGACATCGTGCCCTTTGGCCGCGCGTATCCATCCTTGAGCCGACAGGATAACGGTAATCGGTTCAGCGGGAATCAGGGCATGCTGGTCCAGCACCTTTGCCGCCTCGCGTTTGACAATGGGAGATCGTCTGTCATCCCCGAATTCTTCTGCATCAGCCATTATCTCGTCTCTGACGAGTCGCTTGAGTTTGGCCGGTGACTTGAGGAGGGTCTCAAGTCGTTTCCGCTCGGCCGACAGTTCGGTTTGCTCCTGGCGAATCTTGATTTCCTCCAATTTCGCCAGCTGGCGCAGCTTGAGTTCCAGTATGGCTTCCGCCTGTGCGTCACTGAGATGGTAGGTGTTGATCAGTACTGCCTTGGGCTTGTCCTCATTACGGATGATTCGGATCACCTCATCAATATTGAGAAACGCCACCAGCAGTCCATCCAGAACATGGAGCCGTTCAGCGACTTTGCGGTGGCGAAACTCAAGGCGTCGGGTCACGGTTGAAAGCCGGTATTCCAGCCATTGTTCAAGCAGGGATTTAAGATCGAATACCCTCGGCCTGCCGTCCAGATCAATCATATTGAGGTTGATGCGATAACTGCGTTCCAGATCGGTGGTGGCGAACAAGTGCTGCATCAGCATGTCGCTGTCAATACGTCGGGAGCGGGGCTCGATCACCAGTCGGGTCGGATGCTCATGGTCAGATTCATCCCGAAGGTCGGCGATCATGGGAAGTTTCTTGGACAGTATCTGTGCGGCGATCTGTTCCTGGATCTTTCCGCCGGACACCTGGTAGGGGAGGGCGGTAAGAACGAGATTGCTGCCTTCCATTTTCCAGGCCGCGCGTTGTCGGATCGACCCGATGCCGGTGCGATAGATTTCAAGCATTTCTTGACGGGTTGACACGATTTCCGCCTCTGTCGGCAGATCCGGTCCGCGAATATGCTCCAATAGGGCATTGAGGTCAGCCTTGGGATGGTCAAGCAGCCGGACACAGGCTTCGGCGACTTCCCGCAAATTGTGTGGCAGGATATCGGTTGCCATGCCAACGGCAATGCCGGAGCCCCCGTTCAGCAATACATTGGGTAATCGGGCGGGCAGTAGTTTCGGTTCCGTAAGCGTCCCGTCGAAATTGGGGACCCAATCGGCGGTTCCCTGGCCCAGTTCCTGGAGCAACAGTCGTGCATATCGAGTCAGGCGCGACTCGGTGTATCGCATGGCGGCAAAAGATTTCGGATCGTCCTGACTGCCCCAATTGCCTTGACCGTCAATCAGCGGGTATCGGTAGCTGAAGGATTGGGCCATGAGCACCATCGCTTCATAACAGGCGGTATCGCCATGGGGATGAAACTTGCCCAGGACATCCCCAACCGTCCGGGCTGACTTCTTGAACTTGGCCGTCGCGTGTAATCCCAGATCAGACATCGCATAGATAATGCGTCTTTGCACCGGTTTCAGTCCATCGGCAATACTCGGCAAGGCACGGTCGAGAATGACGTACATGGAGTAATTCAGATAAGCCTTTTCCGTAAACTCAGCCATGGCCATCGGTGGAATCTCGACGGGACTGGTGATGAGATCAAGCTGTTCTGAATCGGGTTTTCTCGACATGAACGGATGTGGAGACGGATGAAAACAGGCTAGATTATAACGGACTCGACCCTCGCATTTAGTGTGATGAAGGGATTTTGACAATGAATCGGCTGATCCGGCGGCACCGACACCGTTCGATGAACATCGTTGTAGGCGATGCCGGTGCGGTTGGCAGTCACAGGGCGTAATGAGCCCACTTGCTCCTGTCTTTCAACGCATACCGGCCCTGATTTTATTTTTCCAAAAGACGGGGCATCATTTCGACCAGATTGCAGGGTCGGGTGCGGTAGTCGAGCTGAAAGGAAATCAGTTTTTCCCAGGCCAGTTTGCAGGCGCCGGTCGATCCGGGCAGGACAAAAACGTACGTTCCATTTGCAACCCCAGCGAGTGCGCGGGATTGCAGGGTCGAGGTGCCGATATCCTCATAAGACAGGACTCTGAACATTTCACCGAATCCATCCAGTTGCTTGTCAAGCAGCGGCGCCACCGCTTCAGGCGATCCGTCTCTTCCGCTGACACCGGTGCCGCCGGTCGTGATGATTGCCTGCACTCCGGGGTCAGCAATCCATTGCGAGACTACCGCACGGATCTGGTAGACATCGTCCGGTGTGATGATCTTGTCAGCCAGACGATGTCCGTCTTTGGTCAGCCGGTCGACCAGCGCGTGACCCGATTTATCGTCGGCTTCTGAGCGTGTATCCGACGCCGTCAGAACGGCAATATTGACAGGAATCAGTTGACGATCGTTGCTTGGGCACATTTTCATTCAGTCATGACGGTAATTTGATACTATAGCATTTTCAAAATCAGGTTTGCCAAGTTGGAATGACGATCGTTGTAAAATGTTTTGCGAGTCTCCGTGAACAGTTGGGCATTAAGGAGATTTCGCTGGAGTATGAAACCACGATGACGGTTGGTGATGTGTGGAAAAAAATCACCCGTCAGAGGCCGCCGGATAATGTGCTGAGTGCCCGGAATCATGAATACGTGGATTTCTCGGTGCCCCTTGAGGACGGGGATGAAGTGGCGTTTTTCCCGCCTGTCACTGGCGGATAGATCGATGAAAATAGAGATACGGACGGAATGTTTTGATCCCTGGGAAGAAGTCAGGTGTTATCAGGAACAGGGTGCAATGCGGCCAGGAAGCTTTGGTGCCTGTACGGTTTTCGTCGGCACGATGCGTGATTTCAATGAGGGAGAACCGGTGAGTGAAATGGTACTGGAGCATTACCAGGGAATGACTGAAAAACAGCTGATCAAGCTGGCCGAACAGGCCCAATCGAGTTATGCGTTATTGGACTTGTTGCTGTTGCACCGGGTTGGGGAAATTCGACCGAATATGCCGATCGTGCTGATTGCCGTTTGGTCGGCTCACCGAGCTGCGGCGTTGGAGGCCTGCCGTGAACTGATTGAAACCCTCAAGACCCGGGCCACGTTCTGGAAAAAGGAGACATTGTCCGGCCGGCAACGCTGGGTAGCGCGCAACACGCCCGGTCATTGACGGGGAAAGGGACTAGAGCAGGGGCTGGACAAGCTCATCGAGTTCCTGTGCGGTGAGTTTGCCCAGTCGGGTGGTGACCAGGTTGCCGTTTCGGTCAAAGACCGCCGTATAGGGCAACGCGCCGGCGTTTTGATTGCCCTGGCTTTGCAATAGCTCAGCGCCACCCGTTATCGCAACCAGCGAAGGGTAATTGATGCCGATCTGATCGCCGTAACTGCGCGTTGTGTCGAGCATGTCATGGGCGATACCAATGATCTGCACGCCTTCTCCCTCCCGATTTTCCTGATAGTCGATCAGCATTGGAATTTCTTCCCGGCATGGAGGACACCAGGTAGCCCAGTGATTGACCACGACGACTTTCCCCATCCATTCTTCTCCATGACGCAGCTTTTTTTCGATATCCGGCAGTGCAATGTCCTGTAGCCTGGCCAGTGTCCCGGTGGATTCACGGGCAGAATTGATGAGACCATAGTAGCCGCCGGCTATCAGCCCCAACAGACCGAGAAAAACAATCAGTACAACTTGTTTCTTCACAGTCTCGAAAGATGGGTCAGAAAATCCGCTGGATTCTTGTATCCATAAAAATGCAGGTCCTTGCGTTCCTTTCCTTCGGAATCAATAAACAGGATTGCTGGCGGTCCGAATACGCCGTACCGTTTTTTCAGTGCTTTGCCTTCAGGATCGTTCGGATTGGTGACATCGACTTTCAACGGAACAAATCTTTCATTCAGTCTCTGTCGCACCGCTTTGTCGAGGAATGTGGTCTTCTCCATGCGGACACAATCGACGCACCAGTCGGCGTAGTAATCAATCAATACGGCCTTGTTGCTTTGTGTGGCCTGAATCAATGCCTGGTCCAACTGTTGTATGCTGTTTACCCGGACAAATAAAGACGCTGTCCCGGTTTCACTCATCGACCCCGATGAGAGCCCGGGGCTCTGCGAAAACAGCGTGACCGGTATTGGGCGAAACAGGTCACGCTGTCCGAAAAATCCGCCGATCAGAACGAAGATACCCCATACCAGGACGACGATCCCCACCCCCTTGCGCAACTTGTACCAGCCACTTTGTTGCTCAGTCAGTGGGCTATGGACACCCAGATAAACACTCAGGATGATCAGGAAACTGCCCCACAAGAAAAGCACGGGTACCTGAGGCAGGGACTCCAGGAGATAGATAGCCACGGCAATCAGCATGATACCGAAGACATGCTTGACCGTATCCATCCATTGTCCTGCCTTGGGAATGAGATAGCCGGCACCCAATCCGACGGCAATCAACGGCAGACCCATACCCCAGGCCATCGCGAACATGATCTGGGCGCCCAGAACCGGATCTGCATTGGTGACGGCCACACTGAGGAACGAAATCAGAATCGGAGACACGCAGGCACCGATGATCAGTGCGGATACCAGCCCAAGGATGAACACCAGCGGGATCGATCCGGTTAGTTTGCCGGACCGTTGTTGCAGGCTTGACTGGATAAAGGCAGGCATCTGGATGTCGAACAGGCCGAACATGGACAGGGACATCACCACGAAAATGCCACTGAGCGTGCCAATGGCCCAGGCATTTTGAAAATAGGACTGCAGCTGTTCGCCGGTTGCACCGGCGATGGCACCCATTGCGGCGTAAGTCACCGTGGTGCCGAGCACATAAAACAAGGCCAGCATACCCCCCTTGAGCTTGGTCAGATGTTGTCCCTGTCCGGCTATCACGCTGGACAAGATCGGAATCATCGGCAACACACAGGGTGTAAAAGTCAGCAAAAGACCGGCAACAAAAGCACCGAACAGCAATGGCAGCAACGCGTCCGGAAGCAGGACCAGTGATTCGTTTTGCGCCGTGCCCGTTTTCGATACCGTACTGATCGAACCGCTTTGCGCATCGGGCGCCTGGGGTGCCGGTTCCTGGGGAGTTGATGTATCCGCCTGGGCGGTGGGCAACATACCCAACATCCCGAGGTCAAAAGTCTTGTTGACCGGCGAATAGCAAATCCCGCCTTCGGCACATCCTTGATAAGTCGCCATCAAAACCGGGCCAAATTGTCCCGAACGGTCCGGCTGAAGCGTAATCGGAACGGAAAAATCGGTTTTATGGACAGCAACGTCCCCGAAATACTCGTCTTTTTTCATCACCCCCTGCGGCAAGCTGATGCGGGGAGCCGGCGCCTCCCCGTCCTGCGTGAACTGGATTTTGTCACGATAAAGGTAGTAACCGTCCGCTATCTTGAAATCCGCTGACAGCTGACCCTCCGACAACACGGTCAGATCGAGTCTGAAGGCATCATCGACATCCAGAAAATCAGATTGATCCATATCGGCTGCCAACAGGTTGCGCAACTCGGAGGCATCATCGAATGACCCGAAGGATGGGCTTTGCGACCCGGTCAGTGCTGGCATATCGGTCGATGGGGTGCTGCCTGATTGTTCCACAGGCAATGAGGGTGTGGATGACCCATCGATCGGCTTGACACGGCTTGTCGGCTGGAAAGCAATACGATGTTCCATCGGGGGATAGCAAACACCGATCGGTTCGTTGCACCCCTGTCCTTTTGCCAGCAGTGTTATAGGGCCTGTTCCGCTGTCTGAGATGGGGATGAGCGTTTCAAATTGGTTGGTATAAACCTCAACGGTCCCGAACAGTTCGTCCTGCTTGATATGCCCGGTCGGATACACGGGGTCACTGGAAACCAGTCCATTGCCGCTCAGGTGAAATTCCATTTTATCCCGATACATGTAATAACCTTCCGCGATCTCCCACCGCGCCTGGATGCCGTCTTCCCCGATGAGTTGCGTACTGAACCGAAAAGCCTCTTCGGATGGAAGCAGTTCACCATCGTCACCCTGTGCGCATAGCGTGATCCCCAAAGAGCACAGGACAAGGAACCGGGTAAAGAAATTCATTGTGAAGCAGACAACATCAATAAAGGGTGACGATGTTATATTGACAGATTGCCAAGTATCAAGTTCACGAAAAGCATCACGGATGACGAAGTGACGCCAACCTATTCCCTGTCTGCCGACAGCGATAACCGATTCTCGACGGTTGATGTGACATCATCGCGAAACCAATCCCAAAATCAGTTATTCTATACGAATAATACGTGATTTATCCTGTATGGCTGGCCGATTGATGTTGTTTCAGGCCGTTATCAGTCGGCGCATGATGTCTGTGAACGTCAGAACCGCCGGATCGTTTAACGGTTGGGACAGGCGGTTTGACCACTCTTCTTAGGAGGAGCCATGCAACAGGCCTTGAACCTGACTCGATTGTCGGAAGTATTTGTCTGTGCAAACAGGGTGTTTCGCTCGTTTTGTGAGAGATGTGTTTTGACTGACTTGCCTTGGCAGGCCACAAGATCGTTTATATGAAAGCCTTTTTCCTGATTTTCTTGGTTGTTCCGCTGATTGAAATCTATTTTCTGATCGAAATAGGGAGCGCGATCGGTGCCGGGTTGACTATTTTCCTGGTGGTATTCACGGCTGCCTTGGGCGCAGTACTGGTCAGAATGCAGGGGTTTGCGACCTTTGTCAGGGCGCAAACACAACTGGTGAAGGGAGAAATGCCCGCATTGGAAATGATAGAGGGGCTGTGTCTGTTTGTCGCCGGTGCATTGCTACTGACTCCGGGATTCTTTACGGACGCTATCGGATTCATCTTGCTGACGCCATCACTTCGCCGTGCCATTATTCGAAAGCTCCTGGAAAGGAAACTGTTCATGAACACAAGGCGCACGTCATGGACTCATCGAGGAGACAAGAGACATGAAGAGGGACAGGGACGATCAGGTGGAAGAGTCATTGACATCGATCCTCACGATCCGGACTGACTCCGGGGTTGAATCTGGAGGCATCGACAGTCATCTGTCAGGGCAAAGCATGGATTAACCTGTTGTCAGAATTCTCTATACTTGATCTTTAATGTAGAACTGTACTGTAACACTTTGACATCATCAAATTACTACCCGTTGAATCTACTGAACTGAGGTTCTTCGGCGTGATTTTAGTCTGTAGTCTGTCAGTTACTGCTACGATCACTCACTGCCCCGGCCAGCATCTTCAGGGTCTGAGGGTTTTTAAGAAACGCTGCAAGCCCCCTGTCGCTTGCTTCATCTACGAACGAATGGACAAAGGATTGATCACGTTCCTCTCTCAAAATAGTGATAATGTCATCTTCACTTTAGGAGGATCGATGTGGAGCACCGTTACACTGTGATCAGGTGAGACGGTTTTCAGACGATTCTTGTCTGGCATGCCAAGCCAGTCTGCTCCTCGACACGACAGTCGAAACCGAGGGCGCCCTAGCTTTTCAAGCTTGGCACATATGCGACCAAGTGCCCATCCAACACATCCGATGAACCGACGGTTCGCCCTTGTGCATTGTCCGGGGAAAGGGGTTCTTCGGGTTCCGGTTCGCCGACCGGAATGTAGTCCCACTCAAGGTCGGTACGATGCAATGTTTGCCTGATATAGTGTGGTTTTCCCGGTCTGACGGGGGCCGGAAATGACGATCAGTCGCTCTGGACGCTCTTTCAGGCGTTCAAGAAGTATGCCGACATGATGTCGCTCGAACCGAAACATGCATATGTTTTACTCTATTGAGAAAAAATACTCAATGAAGTAAATATACAATCCATAGTTATCCTATCATTGCTTGTGCGTAGATGGACAGAGGGTGATTTTGTCGACACACAGGCGCTTGAAGTCGTCTGATCCGGTGTCTTTCGTTTGCTCCTGTTCGGTGAGTTGCTGTGTACCACTGGCTGCAGAAAGTTCCCTCCAGACAACAGGTTGACTGGTTGACCAAACAAACCGAGACCTGATGATACTTCCAATGTCATCGGTTGATTTGCTGCGTACTTTAATATGGGCCAGGGTAACCATTGCTTTCCAATTCGAAAAGGCCCGTATAAATATAGTCGGCTTTACGGTTGACTATTTCTATTGCTACGGATAGGTGGATCAGTAAAAGGCAGAGTATGCCCAGTGGCTGGCAGATCATTTGCCCGGATTAATGAACATATCCTGAGAAAATTCTCATGCCAGCCGTGCCCGATGCATGGCCGGATTGTCAATGGTGCCCGTGACGGCGGCTGTGCCACCGGTCGTGTATCGACAGGACCCCGTCATCATTGCGGTCCAGCCGTTCAACGATACCTGCGAGAGGACGGTCATACTCTGCACGCGTGACGATCGCGTCGCCGTCCTTGTCGAGCACCTGGAACACGCGCACGGTGAGTGGGTGCGTGGTTTCCTGCCACAGGCCGGTGAACTCCTCGAGATCGAGGTTGCCGTCACCGTTTGCGTCGTATTTTGCATGATGGCCGTTCCGCATCTGGTCGATCTCCGTCTGTGTCAGTTTGCCGTCACCGTCCTCGTCGATGGTATCGAACATGTCCATCGCAAACAGCTTCAAGTGGCCCATTGCGTGATGGCCGCCACCGTGGCGGGTATACGCGTAAACCGCACCGGCAAGCAGGGACACGGCAATGCCGATGACGATCAATGTTCTGGTTCTGGTTTTCATCAGTGAACTCATTTAGTGGTAGTGGATGTGACGGAGTAATGTAAGAAAAGACTGTCGCAAAATCTTGTCATTGAAGATACCGGTTCGTCCCGATTGATCCCTGGCGGAGGATCTGATACATCCTGATACAAATTTTCCTTGCATGTTACGAGGGGATACGTAAGCTGATACCCATGGATGTATCGCCACATGTTCTTGTGGTCGACGATCACCGCGAGATCCGCGAGCCCCTGGCGCGGTACCTGAAACGCCACGAGATACGGGTCACTGCGGTCGAGAGCGCCGCAGCCGCGCGGCACGTTCTTCGTGCTGCCGCAGTGGACCTTGTTGTCCTCGACATCATGATGCCGGGCGAGGATGGCCTTGAGTTCTGCCGCCACCTGCGTGAGACACGGCGCATCCCCGTTATCCTGCTGACTGCTATGGCCGAGGACACTGACCGAATCGTGGGACTTGAGGTGGGGGCCGATGACTACGTTACCAAGCCATTCAATCCCCGGGAACTGCTTGCCCGGATCAAGGCGGTTATTCGACGTGTACAAAGCCTGCCGCCCGAACGCATCCCGCGTTCCGCTGCCACGTGGCGATTTGACCGCTGGTCACTCCACACCGACAGGCACGAACTGGTGGATGACGCAGAAGTGGTGATACCGCTGTCCACGGGCGAATACCGATTGCTGGTCGCGTTACTGGAACGTCCTGGGATGGTGCTTTCGCGGGACCAGCTTCTCGACTTGACTCGAGGGCGGCGTGCTGTGCCGTATGACCGTGCCATCGATAACCAGGTCAGCCGTCTTCGCCGCAAGATCGAGCGTGACCCGGGCAATCCGAAACTGCTGACAACCGTATGGGGTGGCGGTTATCGGTTCACCGGCAAGGTAGAATGCGGTTGAAGCTGGTACCAAAAAGCCTGGCGGGGCGACTCACGCTGTTGCTGCTGCTCGTCCTGATTATTGCACAGGGTGTTGCGATGGCCCTGTTTGTGCATGAGCGCATCGAGGCGGTGCGTCATACGCACCAGGATAATGTCATCCTCCGTACGGCTACTGTGGCGCGGCTTTTACGGGATACGCCGCCAGCGCTTCATGAGGCCATTGTTGTCGCTACCACCACCGATTTTTTGCGGTTTTCTCTAACGGACATACCATTGATCGGTCAGACCGGAAACGGAGTCCGAGTCACCACCATCGCCGCCAGACTTTCCGTGGCGCTGGAGACCGGCCAGGACCAGGTAAGGGTGGCGCTGATGCGGACCCGACATCTGAACCACGGTGACGGGGATGACGAGGCAAGACACAATCGTCACCGTCACGAGGGGGATCACGATCATGGTCCACGGCACCGCCGGCCCGTTTGGTTCACGGCCTCTGTAGCGTTGCATGACGGGCGCTGGCTGAATGTCGAGGTCGGACCGCCACCGGGGGCGCCGCCGTGGGGCTCTACGTTCATGCTGTCGTTCATGCTGTCTGTATTGGGTATTGCTGCCGTGGCGGTACTGACGGGGCGTCGTATCGCGAAACCCATGCGCCGCTTGGCCGCTGCGGCCGGGAAGCTCGGTCGGGGCGAGATGGTGGAGGATCTACCCGAAGCCGGACCCATGGAAACCCGGGATACGGTGCGCGCCTTCAACATCATGCGCGAACGGCTCGATCGCTTCGTGCGTGACCGCACCACGATGCTGGCGGCAGTTTCGCACGACCTGCGAACCCCGATCACGAGTCTGCGCCTGCACGCAGAGATAATCGAGAACGAGGAGGTCCGGGCGAAGATCATTGCCGCCTTGGACGAGATGCAGCGGATGACGGAGGACACGCTCACGTTCATTCGAGAGGACATGCAGCGTGAAGGAACCCGAACGGTAGATATTCACGCACTGGTCGACAGCGTGGCCATGGACCTTGCGGATCTCGGACAGAACATTGAGGTTGCGCAGTGTGACCGGATCCTGATTGCCTGCCGGTCGGTCGCGCTCCGCCGTGCGCTCCGTAACCTGTTTGAGAACGCATGCAGGTACGGAGATCGGGCAACGGTGCGGATCGTAGAGGACGCTTCTCAAGTTCGCATCGTTGTCGAGGATGAGGGACCGGGGATCGCGGAAGCCGATCTTGATCGGGTGTTCGAGCCTTTCGTCCGGCTCGAGATCTCAAGGAGTTCAGAGACCGGGGGTACGGGGCTCGGCCTTGCCATCGCGCGCAGTATCGTGCGAAGCCATGGCGGTGACATTCGACTGGCGGTTCGGGAGACGGGGGGATTGCGGGCGACGGTCATGTTGCCTGCGACCGGACAAGGATAAATGTTCCAGGGTTGACCGACCTACAATGTGGATTAGGTGCCTTTCCTTCTTTTCAGTATCACGGACAGGTCGACCGGAAACACACGGTTCAAGCATTCATTACCCATCACCGATAAGTAAGTTGTCATACGTGACACGGATGCCGTTGCAGTGGGACTGATACGGTGCAATTAATTTGAATCATGAGCCAATTGTCCTCACTCAAAAATCCCTGCAATCGCCAGATCGTAATTGCGTTGCAGATTGACCCAAAACAGACCGCCATTGCCGAATCACACCGTTATTTCAACGGTGATCGACTATTTCTCGCCAAGGAGGGCATGTAACGTCTGTCTTGAGACCCCGGGCACATTAGCCATGGCTGACTTGCTCAGTTGTCACGCTGGCAAGATTTCCTCGCGCGGGATTTTTCCAGAATGCACCGGTTTTATGGAAACATGTCTTTGAAATTATTCAGTGGTTGTCCTGCATGTCTACATCCACAGCCCGATCCTTATCCCACCCGAAAGTAATTCGATAGTTTGCGGTCAAGGGTACGATGAATCGACTCGTTTTGCCCCTTTCAGTGGGTGAAACCAGGAACCGGGATAGGCCATTTGCTCCCTACAGGCCAGCGTCAATGTGTCAATAACTTTAACAATTATTGTGTATTATCCCAGAACCTACGTCGGCATTTTTGAATGCATTGTCTGGAAAGTTTGACATCCGAATATTGTACTCTCTAGTATCGGACAGATAATCATTGTTTTCATAAATCATGACAACTGACTTTACCGGGTACTCCAAAGATGCGTTGAGGTATCCGGGCCTTGATACCTTCGATACGCCGTTTTGGTATGGGTTATACAGCAAGGCCTATCAGGACCGCCTTCCTGAATGGGTGATGGAACAACCGGAGAAGTTGCTTGCCCGGTCCAGGATAGTAGTTTCCTACAAGGACCATCGTAACCAACTTGCAGAGGTGCGCTGGCCGTCGGGAGGCAAGACGGGAAAAACCGCCGTCGTCAAGGCTTTCGGTTCGAGAAACTGGACTGATCGAATCAGGGTGCGTACCCGAGAGGCCAGATCGGTTCGACATTTGAAAAATGCGCGCTTGTTGCTCAGCAAGGGAATCAGGACACCCGAGCCGATTTTCCTGGCCTTGCCCAAACTCAAGGGGCGGCGTCATTATCTGGCGGTGAAACCGCTAAAATGTCATCGGGTGCGCGAATTGCTCGACACCCTGCGTCCGGTCGAAAGTATGTCGGTCACGTTGAATTCGAACCGGATTTCCGGTGAACAGCTTGTCACTGCCTGTGGTCGATTTATCCGGGAGGTGCATGATCAGGGCGTGGTTCACCGGGATATGTCGGGTGGGAATATCCTGATTCCGGATGATTGGGACGGCAATCCGAACGGTCTCAAGTCGATATTCCATTTGGTCGACATTAACCGTATGCGACAGGTTGGTGCGGATATGCCAATCAAACTGAGAATACAGGATCTTGAAAAACTGCTGATTCCTGACCGATATCTTGATCTGTATTATCGTGCTTATGCCGCCGGTTGTGACCAGATTCAAAAGGAATGGCCCCGTTTCCTTCGCTATCGGACTGCCTACCGAAAAATGCGCGACACCCCGAGCCGGTTATGGAGAAACGTGTTGATGGTGTCCACCTACTGGACCCGTTCCGGCTGATCCGCGTGGGGTTCGACAGACCGGTCGAGCCGGGATTCGACCGTTGGTCGTTAGCCGGTTGATACGGACGATGACGGGCCGGTCCTGCCTGCCGTGAAAAACCGGACACAAGAAAAATCTCCCAATGCGGTATGAAATTGCCCGGTCACCACGCGTAAAACCGACTCAAAATCGACTATTTTGCGTTCAATTCGCATAATTTTTCGATTTCAGCCATTGATTTTTTCAATCTCGGCACTATTATTAGCACTCACTTAAGGCGAGTGCTAATGATGATCCCAAGAATTTGTTGGCATCGCGCTGATTTTGGTTTTAATTTCAATTTCTAATGAGGAGAAATGAGCGTATGAATATCCGTCCGCTTCATGATCGTGTAGTGGTTCGACGAGTCGAAGACGAACGAACCAGTCCTGGTGGCATTGTCATTCCGGATACCGCAGCCGAAAAACCGATGCAAGGTGAAGTGCTTGCGGTCGGTAACGGCAAAGTGCTTGACAACGGTGAGCAACGTGGTCTTGACGTTAAAGTCGGCGACAAGGTGCTTTTCGGCAAATATTCCGGGACCGAAGTCAAAGTAGAAGGCGAAGAAGTGCTCGTGATGCGTGAAGACGACATCATGGGTGTAATCGAAGGTTGATCCGTTAGGTCAACAGAATCTATTAAGTTTAGAGGATAAGAAACAATGGCTGCTAAAGAAGTAGTATTTGGCGAAAGTGCCCGTGGGCGTATGCTAAAGGGTGTGAACACCCTGGCCGACGCGGTAAGAGTGACACTGGGACCGAAAGGTCGAAATGTTGTGCTGGATAAATCGTTCGGCGCACCGACCGTCACCAAAGACGGTGTCTCAGTTGCTAAAGAGATCGAACTCAAGGACAAGATCGAAAACATGGGTGCACAGATGGTGAAGGAAGTGGCTTCCAAAACCTCTGATGTTGCGGGTGATGGGACCACGACGGCCACCGTGCTGGCCCAGGCGATGGTCAGGGAAGGCATGAAAGCGGTTGCCGCCGGTATGAACCCAATGGACCTCAAAAGGGGCATCGACAAAGCGGTGCTTGTGGCGACTAGCGAACTCAAAAACATTTCACGCCCTTGCTCTGACCACAAGGAAATCGCCCAGGTGGGTACGGTTTCAGCCAATGCGGACAGCAATATCGGCGACATCATTGCAGAGGCAATGGAAAAAGTCGGCAAGGAAGGGGTCATTACGGTTGAAGAAGGGAATGCACTGGAGAACGAACTGGACGTGGTTGAAGGGATGCAGTTCGATCGCGGTTATCTGTCCCCTTACTTCATCAACAATCAGGACAACATGTCCGTGGACCTGGAAAATCCGTTTATTCTGATCTATGACAAAAAGATCTCGAATATTCGTGACCTCTTGCCCACTCTCGAAGCGGTTGCCAAGTCCAGTCGTCCCTTGATGGTCATTGCAGAAGATGTCGACGGGGAAGCACTGGCGACCTTGGTTGTCAACAACATTCGCGGTATCGTCAAGGTGTGTGCGGTCAAAGCCCCCGGCTTTGGTGATCGCCGTAAAGCGATGTTGCAGGATATTGCCATCCTGACCGGCGGCCAGGTGATCAGCGAGGAAGTGGGCATGAGCCTTGAAAGTGCGACGCTGGACGATCTGGGTGAAGCAAAACGTATCCAGGTATCCAAGGAGAATTCCACGATTATTGATGGTGCCGGAAGCAGTAGCGAGATTGAAGGTCGTGTTTCTCAAATTCGTACCCAGATCGAAGAAGCGACTTCCGATTATGATCGTGAAAAGATGCAGGAGCGGGTTGCCAAGCTGGCCGGTGGTGTCGCCGTTATCAAAGTGGGCGCAGCGACTGAAGTCGAGATGAAAGAGAAGAAAGCACGTGTTGAGGATGCACTGCATGCGACCCGTGCCGCCGTGGAAGAAGGGGTTGTCCCCGGGGGCGGGGCGGCTCTGGTCCGCTGTGTCTCTGCCGTTTCCGAAGTCGCAGGAGAGAATGAAGATCAGAACATGGGGGTCAAGATCGTCCTGCGATCACTGGAAGAACCCCTCCGTCAGATCGTCTCCAACGCAGGTGATGATGCGTCGGTTATTCTCAATCAAGTGGCCGGAAAAGACGGGTCGTATGGTTATAATGCCGCGACCGGTGAATATGGCGACATGATTGATATGGGAATACTGGACCCGACCAAGGTCACTCGGTCTGCAGTCCAAAATGCAGGGTCTATTGCCGGGTTGTTGATCACGACCGAAGCAATGATTGCTGAAATCCCCGAAGACAAGCCGGCGCCACCTATGCCGGATATGGGCGGTGGAATGGGCGGAATGGGCGGAATGATGTAGCCCTGTCTGTCACACCCTGAGTCATAAAAAAGGCCCGCTGATGCGGGCCTTTTTTTGGTGCGCCGGGCATGCGTACAACACCGTGACAGGCACTGTTTCGGCACACGTAGCGGCTTGAATAACCTGTGAAATGGGGTAAATACATCGATATCCTGATCGGAAAATCGGCGATGAAAGTTGAGAGGGTTGTTTTGATGACTGCCCTCGGTACTCACCTGGAATGACGGTTTTGCCATCGTCTTATGGCGAGCATTCTCCAGATCACTCTGGAGAGTATGTAGCCGGCACCGCCCAGCGACACGCCAAAAATCAGGCAGCCGACCCAAAGGGCGGCCAGTTGCTCGAGCATCGAATGGACCGTAATCTCGGTTAATGCGGTGGAAGTCTTTCCCAACAAGGCACAACCCAGCAGATAAGGAGGGGTATAGATCAATAGCCAGGTAAAGGGATTCGACAACCAGACCAACATGACCGACAAAGGGAGGTACGCTCGACAGAGCCAGGCCAACAGGGCGGCCAACAACATTTCAAAAGGAACGGGAATATAAGCACAGAACAGGCCGATGGCAGCGGCTTTTGAGATGCTGTGCTTATCGATTTTCCATAATACGGGATTGTGTATCCAGGTGCCCAGCCATCGAAAGGCCTGCAGCCCCTTTATCTTGGCTGGCGCCGGCAGGTGATTTTTTATCAGTGTGCGGACATTGACCATTGTGTTGTCAGGCAGTGGTGCCGGCGATGAGCCAATGGACGAAGAGAAGCGGTGAAGTCGGTGAGAGGCAACCGGCCGTTGAATGGAGGATCATCGGTTGTCCGGTATGTACAGTCGCCTGACAATGGGCAACGAAGGCATTGATATGAATAGATTAATGACTGACCGCATACGATAACATTATCAACGGCTTTTCTGCCACCAGTGTGTACGTATGACACTTGCCGATGAATTCAAGTGATATAATTGAATTTATGATTGCACTCATCATACGTCAACGATGTCGAGTATATTAGTCACCGGAGGTGCGGGGTACATCGGTTCTCATGTGGCGCTGAGGTTGTTACAGGCGAACCGGGATGTGGTGGTGATTGACAACTTGTACTCCGGTCATCGATGGGCCGTCCCGGATCAAGCCGTATTTTACCAAGGCGATGCGGGTGATACCGGATTGGTTGCCGACATCCTCCGGCAGCATGATGTGGATTCGGTCATCCATCTGGCCGGTCATGTCGTTGTTCCGGAGTCCATTCGGGACCCGGCCAAGTACTATCACAACAATGTCTTTGGTTCATTCGAATTGATCAAGTGTTGCATGACTGGCGGAGTCAGCAATTTCGTATTCTCATCCAGTGCAGCGGTTTATGGCATCCCGGGCGAGACAAAGACACCGATCGCCGAGGAGACCGATCTCAAGCCAATCAGCCCTTACGGCACATCAAAACTGATGACAGAGTGGATGCTCAGGGATATGGCCTCAGCCGCAGACCCTGCGTTTAACTATGTTTCGCTTCGATACTTCAATGTGGCGGGGGCGCATTCGAGCGGGCAATTGGGCCAGGCGACACCCGATGCGACTCATCTGGTCAAGGTGGCATGCGAGGCGGCCTGTGGGCTGCGAAACCGCATGTCGATATTCGGGACGGATTACGATACCCCCGATGGGACGTGTATCCGCGACTACATTCACGTTGAAGATCTTGCCGATGCGCATCTCAGTGCCCTTGGCTATCTGGAACAGGGAGGCTCGTCGACCGAGGTTAACTGTGGCTATGGCAAAGGGTTTAGTGTCAGGGAAGTGATTGGCTGCCTCAAACAGGTGAGTGGTGTTGATTTCGAGGTGACGATGCAACCCCGTCGGATCGGTGATCCACCGCAACTCATCTCAAACAACCAAAAAATACGGGCATTGTTTGATTGGCAACCCAGATTGAATGATCTGGCGATCATCTGTCGGACCGCTTATGAATGGGAAAGGACCCTGTCCCGGTCTGGATCGAAGGCGCGTGCGGTAGGATGAAACTCGCTTTCTGCCTGTTCAAATATTTTCCCTATTCCGGCTTGTCCCGGGATCTGTTTCGCATCGTGCAGGAGTGTAATCGCCGGGGTCATGAGCTGGAAGTGTATGTGTCAGAGTGGCAAGGCAAGCAACCGAAAGACATCAGTATCCATGTTCTCCGGGTCCTGTCGTTGTCCAATCATGCTCAGAATGTGTCATTTTATAAGCAGTTCAGGGAAAAAACAGCGGGGCAGAAGTTCGATGCGGTTATTGGATTCAACAAGATGCCTGGCCTGGATCTCTATTATGGTGCGGATTATTGTTATATTGCCCGGGCTGTACCCCGCTACAGCCCGTTGTATCGTCTCAGCCCCCGCTACCATGCGTTGTATTCATTTGAACGGGCTGTTTTCGATGTCCATTCCGCGACAACGATATTGTCCCTGTCTGAAAGAGAGAAAGGGGTCTATCAGCAGCATTACAGGACGCCGGAATATCGCTTCGAATTATTGCCTCCCACGTTGGACAGTGATCGGCAACTCAGCAACCCGGTAGATCTTGTCCGCAAAGAAACACGGTTACAGTTGGGTGTCAAGGACGAGGAGTTTGTGCTTTTGTTCGTCGGTTCTGGCTTTAAAACCAAAGGGCTGGACCGGGCGATCAAGGCTTTTGCGGCGCTACCGAAAGCGATCAGGGCCAAAACCCGGCTGTATATCGTTGGGCAAGACAAGGAGCAGCTTGTACAGCGGTTGATTTCCCAATATGGATTGACTGATCAACTGTATTTTCTGGGAGGACGGAATGACATTCTGGAATTGATGACGGCAGGGGACCTGCTGATACATCCTGCGTACAACGAAACGACCGGTACCGTGTTGATTGAGGCGGTCTCTGTCGGGTTACCGGTACTGACCACGGATGTTTGTGGTTATGCGCCGCACATTACCCGGGCCGATGCGGGCCTGGTATTGCGATCGCCTTTCGAACAAAAGGAACTCAATCAAAAATTGCTGCTCATGCTCAATGCGGACGAAAAGTCCCGGTGGAAGGAAAATGGACTCAAGTACGGCAAGAATCCGGAGTTGTATCGGATGCCACAAACGGTTGCGGACATCATCGAACGGCAAGTGGCGGAAAAGAAGACACGACGTGAGGCCTACAAGATCCAGGTGCAGAACGATGCGGATGTCTATATTCGCAAGGACCTGAGGAATTCGTTCAATTATGCCACTGCGTTTGACAACATCATGGCGATCAGTGGGGAAGAAGTCAGAATTGTGGCGGGTCGTCGAACGGCGAAGGTGTCGATCAACGACAAATGCTATTATCTCAAAACCCACACGGGTGTCGGATGGCGGGAAATCCTGAAGAATCTGATGTATTTCAGATTGCCGGTGCTCGGGGCGATGAATGAATGGCATGGCATTCACCATCTCAATCGGTTGGGCATCAATACACTCACCGTGGCGGGTTATGGGACCGTTAGGGGGAATCCCGCCAAGCGCAGGTCCTTTATATTGACCGACGAGATCGTCGATGCGGTCAGTCTTGAGGAATTTTGCAAAAACTGGCGGCGAAAACGACCGGCGAAACCGCAAGAGATCCGATTTAAACGGTGGTTGATTCGAACAGTGGCACTGATCGTGCGGGATATCCATAACAGCGGTGCCAATCACCGGGATTTTTATCTGTGCCATTTTCTGCTGCAGTCAACCAATACCGCCAACAAACTGAACCCGGAAGGCAGCAAGCTGTATGTCATTGACTTGCACCGTATGCAGATCAGGAAAAAGACGCCCTCAAGATGGGCGATCAAGGATGTTGCCGGATTATACTTTTCCAGCAAGGAGATCGGCTTGACCACCCGGGACCTGTTCCGGTTCATGAAGATCTACCGCGCATGCTCGCTCAATGAAACACTGCATCATGACAGTTTGTTCTGGCGCAGAGTCATCCGTCGGGGAGAAAATCTCTATAAATCCGAAAAGCACCGGGTGCATCGTAGTCATTATCAGGACCGTGCCATCAGGCTTGTAAACTAAAGAGCGGCGTGAAACCGGTCGTACATTATCTGAATCAGTCCGTCAATTCGCATGACCTGGTTACCCTGTGTGATGATCCGGACCATGCGATGCATCAATCGGGCAATGTGATCAAGGACGACAGGACAAATACATTGTCTGTTGTCCAAACCGATATCGGGCCGGTGGTGATCAAGCGATATAATACAAAGAATGTCTGGCATCAGGTCCGGCGCAATTTCCAGATCAGCCGGGCGATCAATTTTCTCAAGATGGCACATCAATTTTCCGGGGTTGGATTGAACATTCCGACTTCTCTGGCCGTAGTTGAGGCCCGAAGCGGCCGGTTGAGAGGACGATCCTGGTATATCAGTCGCTACATCGAAAGTGAGTCACTGATCGATCATCTCAATCTGGCCGATTGGGAAAACCGATACCAGGCGGTCATCAGTCATGTGACCGGACTGTTTGCCGCGCTGCAGCAAAACAGACTGTCGCACGGTGATTTGAAAGCGACCAATCTGTTGGTGCATCAAAAGGCGCTGTTCATCATTGATCTGGATGCGGCCCGACTTCATTCGTCGAAATGGCATCATCAACGTGCACTGCAAAAAGACAAGCGTCGTTTTTTGAAAAACTGGAACAACCTGCCTGAACTCAAAGCGGTGTTTCACGATCGTTTGATGGAACTCGGTTGTTAGCAGGGTGACGGGCTTCTCTACGGATAGCTGGATGGAATTTGAACAATCCCTGAGCAACCGTCTTTGGGGAAAAGATGGCACGCTTTGGAGTGCTGATCCGGAGCAATGTCGTCTGATCATAAATCGTTTGGGATGGCTCGATTCGGCGGATTGGATGCGGCGGCATACAGACGCTATCAATCGATGGATCGCCCCGCTGTTGAGCACCCCCTGGCTGGATCATGTCCTGTTACTCGGCATGGGCGGGTCGAGTCTGGCACCGGAAGTCTATGCGACACTCTTTCCCCGTAAGCGGGACCATCCGTCCCTGGGGGTGATTGATACGTCTTCCCCGGAACAGATTCTTCAGACGGACGTTGATTTGTCACGTACCTTGTGTATCGTTGCCAGCAAATCAGGGACAACGGTCGAAACGACTGATCTGTGTGACTATTTTTACCACAAGATGAAACGGACGGTCAGTGACCCCGGACGGCACTTTGTTGCCATTACCGACCCGGGTTCCGTGCTGCACCAATTGGCGCGAGAACGACAATTTCAAAAGATCTTCGTCAATCCCTCGGATATCGGGGGGCGCTATTCGGCACTGAGCTATTTCGGTCTGGTCCCGGCCGCTCTGGTGGGGGTGGATCTTGATTTATTGTCCCGGCGGGTTGTTGCCTTTTGCCAGCATCTCAAGCAAAGCGGCAATGACCATGAGGCGGTGCGGCTGGGGCAGATGATGGGGCAGTCAGCGCTGGCCGGGCAGCCGTTTTTGGCGATACAGATCACCGGTGTTTTTTTCGGCATGGCCGCATGGATAGAGCAGTTGGTTGCGGAAAGTACCGGTAAGGGGGGGAAAGGGGTCATTCCCTTGTTTGTGGAACAAGATGACGCAGTCAGCGATGAACCGAGTGATGCGGGCAGCGTCAAGGTTCGAATGCATGCAGGGGCCGTGGGCGGTCAGACCGGCCATTGGGATTCGCAATGGACGACGGGCGATGTCTATCAGTTGGGGGCCGAGTTTTTTCGCTGGGAATTTGCCACTGCGGTTGCGGCGGCCTATATGAAAATCAATCCGTTTGATGAGCCCGATGTGGCCGAAGCGAAGCACCGTACCCGGACATTCATCCAGACTCATCGGGTGTTACAATCAAGACCTGACTATTGCGGCGATGCGTATGATCTGATTCTCGACAAGAAGAGCGCACGGGGTCGGCAAGCCGGATCGCAGGCCGCGCTTTATGATCTGTTTTGGGGGTTGAGTCGGAGCCGGAGTTATATTGCCATCTTGGTCTATCTTCCCCGTTTTGATGTGGTGATTGAGCAATTGGACGTGATGCGACAAACGGTCGTTGAAAAAACCGGTCGACCGGTGGTTGTCGGTTTTGGTCCCCGTTATCTGCACTCCACCGGCCAGCTTCACAAGGGGGGGCCGAGCGGCGCCTGTTTTATCCAGATCATCGAAAACCGGGCCATCGATCTGGTGATCCCTGATCGCCCCTATACCTTCGGTGAGTTGCACCGTGCGCAGGCGGATGGCGATTTTTCAGTTTTGCAAGCCAAGGATAGACCGATAATGCGAATCCTGTTAAAAGGCGATAGACTCCGGTCCATGGAGCGGTTGCTCGATCAGCTGTCGTGTGCCGATGAGGTCAATCGACCGGAAGAGGCAACGCCCTGAGAGTATGTTTTGACCGGTCCTTAGGGACAATGGGTGCTTGAACGGTCGGTGCCGGGAACAAAGGGAGGCAGACATGATCCACAACAACCGCTGATTGAGAACAACACGCTACCGGCAGACATGATAACGTTTCAACAGTTGATATTGTCACTGCAGTCGTATTGGGCAGCGCAAGGGTGTGTCATTCTGCAACCGTATGATATGCCGGTGGGTGCCGGGACATTTCATCCATGGACTTTTCTGGCGGCAGTCGGTCCAGAGCCGTCACGGTCCGCCTATGTCCAGCCATCGAGGCGACCGACCGATGGCCGATATGGAGACAACCCCAATCGCCTGCAACACTACTTTCAGTTCCAAGTGGTGTTGAAGCCCTCCCCGGATCATTTTCAGGAGCTTTATCTCGATTCGTTGAGGCATTTGGGACTGGACCTGCTGAAAGAGGATATCCGTTTTGTCGAGGATGATTGGGAGTCACCCACGTTAGGGGCGTGGGGGCTCGGTTGGGAGATCTGGTTAAATGGCATGGAGGTGGCGCAATTCACCTATTTTCAGCAGGTGGGCGGCCTGGATTGTCGGCCCGTCACCGGCGAGATCACGTATGGACTGGAGCGGATCGCGATGTATCTGCAAGGTGTGGACAGTCTGTTTGATATCGTTTGGAATGATGGGGCAACAGGGCGATACACGTATCGGGATATTTACCATCAAAATGAAGTGGAGCAGTCTACTTACAACTTTCAGTATGCCGACATCGAGTCGCTGACCACCCAGTTTGATGAAGCCGAAAGAATGAGTCGGGAACTGCTGGAAAAGGCATTGCCGCTGCCGGCGTATGAACAGGTACTGAGTGCATCACACACCTTTAATTTGCTGGATGCCCGGGGTGCCATCGGCGTGACCGAGCGGGCACGGTATATCGGTCGAGTACGGGCGATGGCACGGGGTGTGGCACAGACTTATTATCAGAGTCGGGAAAAACTGGGATTTCCGAGAGGACGTGATTAAAGACAGGAGACAGGGAAATGGCTGATCAGAAATCCACGGGGTTACGCGCGAGAAATCTGCTTGTTGAAATCGGGACGGAAGAAATGCCGCCGGGCATCCTGTCCTTGTTGGCCCATTCGCTTGCCGATGCATTGTTCAACGGGCTCAACGAGGCGGATGTCGTGAGCGCATCGTCTGCTTATCGTTGTTATGCCACGTCGAGAAGGTTGGCTGTCTGGATACAGGACGTGATGCCAAGACAGCAAGACAGAATCGAAGCACGCCGCGGCCCGTCCGTCAAGGCCGCCTTCGATGAAAACGCACAACCCACCCAAGCCGCATTGGGATTTGCAAGGTCATGCGGTGTCAGCGTCAGTGAGCTACGGCGGACAAAAACGGACAATGGGGTGAGACTGGTTTTTGAGCGTCGTGTGCCGGGTGACACCCTGGACCGGATTGTCGAACGTTGCCTTGCCCACAGTGTCAGGCAGTTGCCGATTCCAAAAAGAATGAAATGGGGTCGCCATGATATTGAATTTGTCAGACCGGTACACGGATTGCTGGTGCTGTATGGCCGTGAACGGTTGAAAGTGAAATGCATGGGACTGAAGGCCGGTCGGACGACCCGGGGCCACCGTTTTCACACCGCCCAGGCACTTACAATACCGTCAGCGGACTGTTACCTTGAGACGCTCAAATCGCCAGGGTATGTGCTCGCAGACTATGATCTGCGCAAATCGACCATTGAAAGGCAGATCAGGCGTCTGGCCGCCAAGCTCGGTGCGGTGGCGGTGATTGACCCTGACCTGTTGGATTTCGTGACGGGGTTGGTCGAATGGCCACAGGCCCTGATGGGGGAGTTTGACCGGCAATTTCTGGCTATTCCAGCCGAGGTGTTGATCTGTTCTATGAGCGATCACCAGAAATATTTCCATCTGGTGGATGAACGGGGTCAGTTACTTCCCCGGTTTATTACCATCAGCAATCTGAAAAGCAAGTCGCCCAAGAGTGTCATACGAGGGAACGAAAGAGTGCTTCGGGCACGACTGGCCGATGCGGAATTCTTTTGGGATAGCGACCAGCGAATCGCGTTGCAGGATCGAGTCGAATTGCTTAAAAAGGTGATGTTTCATCACAAGCTGGGTTCGGTCTACCAAAAAACAGAGCGGGTCGAGCAACTGTCACGGGCACTTGCAGCGCGCTTGCAACGTGAGGCCGACAGTGAATCCATATCGCGAGCGGCTTGGCTCTGCAAGGCTGATCTGGTCACCGAACTGGTGTCGGAATTCCCCAAGCTGCAGGGCGTCATCGGACGATACTATGCCTTGCGTCAGGGGGAAAATGAGCAGGTGGCGATGGCCATCGATGCCCATTATTTGCCGAGGTTTGCCGGGGATCAACTGCCCGATGATCCGGTTTCCCAGTGCCTCGCCCTAGCGGATCGACTCGATACCCTGGTGGGTATTTTTGCCTGTGGTGAGATCCCGAGTGGAGACAAGGATCCCTTTGCACTGCGACGGGCCGCGATGGGTGTGTTGAGAATATTGATCGAAAAGAAAATAAACCTGGATGTCCACGATCTGCTGAAAGTGGCTTTTGAAAACTATCAGGGGAGTACGGAGAGTCTTTTCGATCACCCGAAGCCTGTTCATGACCAGGTGTTTGAATTCCTGCTGGACAGGCTGAATGCGTATTATCAGGCGAAAGGGTTTCGTGTCGATGAAATCGCCTCGATTCTCGCCTGTCGTCCCACCCGACCGTATCAATTCGACAATCGCCTGAAAGCCCTCAGCGCCTTTTTCCGCGAGCAAAAAGACGCAGCCCAATCGCTTGCGGCGGTCAACAAGCGGATTGCGAATATCCTGGCAAAGCAGGATAATGTTTCGCAAGTGGACCCTGATAAGACCTTGGTGGTGGCACCGGCCGAGCGGGCGCTGATAGATCAATTGAGCAAAGTGGAAAGACGCTTGTATGCGGCGAAAGAGATAAAAGTAATGGAGGGATCCGATCAACTGAATTTGTCCGTTCAGCAATATGGCCAGGTATTTCAGTGTCTGGTTGACCTGAAGGCGCCGGTGGATGCTTTTTTCGACCAGGTTTTGGTGATGGACCCCGATCGGGAAGTCCGCCGCAACCGACTGGCACTGCTTTCACAATTAAGGCGGCTCTTTCTTCGGGTTGCGGATATTTCGGTCATCCGATATGAATAAACCCGATTCATTCCAGTCGATGATGGATGCGGTGAATGCCTTTCACGACAAGCATGAATTTCACCGGCAAGGAGGGGAGGACCTGGTCTACAGGGTCGCGCTGATGGCAGAGGAACTGGGTGAGATTTCAGCGTGTGTGACCAAGGGGAAGCCGACGGAGTCATTGGCCGAGGAGTGTGCGGATCTGTTGATTTTGTTGTTGGGCAATGCCATCGCAGGGCGGTTTGACCTGAACGAGGCATTCTGGAAAAAGATGGAAGTACTGTCGAAGCGGGGCAGCCGGGTTGTCAATGGCCGTATTCGGGTGTCTAATTTCAAAGAAGCAGGTTCATAGCATACCACCGGCAGACGAATGAATACGCAACTGATCATCCTGGATCGTGACGGCGTGATCAATCAGGACTCGGACAGTCATATCAAAGATCCCGAGAGCTGGATCGCGATTCCAGGAAGCCTTGAAGCGATTGCCAAACTGTGTCGTGCTGACTACCGTGTCGTGATTGTGACCAATCAATCCGGGATTTCAAGAGGACTCTACTCGCTCAATACGCTGAATAAGATTCATCAGAAGATGATTGACGAATTGCATGCGGTGGGAGGGGAAATCAACGCCATCTTTTTTTGTCCGCATTCTGAACGGGACCACTGTGCATGCCGAAAACCCAAAGCCGGGCTGTTTCGGGAACTCGCTGACCGTTTGCGATGCAGTTTGCATGAGGTGTATGCGGTGGGGGATTCCATCCGGGATCTCCAGGCCGCTTTCGCGGCGGGCGCGAAACCCATACTGGTACAGACAGGTAACGGTTTGTTCAGCCAGGAAAGAATCGAAAAAGAACCGTTTGACGAACCATTTGATCAGGTGCCGGTCTTTCGTGATCTGGCGGCTTTTGTCGACCGTCTGCTAAGCCATGATGCCGGGTTGACCTGATCGATTTGATCCGGATGATGATATTTGTGAGGTCATTCATCTACCTGCTGGGCCAGGTGGTCAGTACGGTTGTGGTCAGCCTGATTGCACTGCCTTGTTTTTTTCTTCCCTCGCTGACACGGGCCAAAGTCGTCGGTATCTGGGCTACTTTCAATCTGTGGACATTGAAATGGGTTTGTGGCATTACCTATCGGGTGAAGGGCCGGAAGCATATTCCCGAGCAACCCAGTATTATCATGTCCAATCATCAATCCGCCTGGGAAACGCTCTGTTTCCAGCGTCTTTTCCCCGCCCAGTCCTATATTCTCAAAAAGAGCCTGTTGTGGATCCCCTTCTTTGGCTGGGGATTGGCCGCCAACAGACCGATTGCGATTGATCGATCCGAGAAAGTGAAAGCCTTGTCGTCCTTGGTCAGGCAGGGAAAAGAGCGATTGGCGGAAGGGCGTTGGCTGGTCGTTTTCCCCGAGGGAACACGCAGGGCACCGGGTCAACCCGGTGCGTTTCAGGTCGGGGGCGCACTGATTGCCTGTC
Organism: Candidatus Poriferihabitaceae bacterium; assembly: GCA_965214625.1. Classification (GTDB taxonomy): domain Bacteria; phylum Pseudomonadota; class Gammaproteobacteria; order Arenicellales; family Poriferihabitantaceae. The sequence continues at coordinate 2,246,023 of OZ243962.1, forward strand.
GAACCGGCGTGCCTGTGGTCCCGGTTGCCCATAATGCCGGCCTGTATTGGCCCAAGAACAGCTTTTTGAAGTATCCCGGCGTGATCGATATCGTGATCGCACCCCCCCTACAGACACAGGGAGCCAGACCCCGGGATATCAATCATGCCGCGGAAAGCACGGTTCGATCGTTGATCAAATCATTGCCGACCCAACGTCACTAATTGGCGGGTTGCTTGCACCCGGTCTGATTGAGTCGGTCAGCCGCAATAGGCCGATTTTCCTATCGTGACAGGTTTGACAGTGCAATATATTGCTCGATCGACAGATTCTCGGCCCGCTTGTCCGGGTCGATGCCTGCGGCGGTTAGCCTGTCTTCACTGAGGACAGGTTGAAGGGCGTTGCGGATGGTTTTTCGGCGTTGCGCAAAGGCGGTGGTGACGATTCGGTTTAAAACTTCACGGTTCACGCGATCAGGGCGTTGTTTCTTGGGGGTCAGTCTGATCACTGTCGAATGGACCTTGGGCGGTGGCGTAAAGGCTTGGGGAGGGACGTCAAACAGCGTCTGACAATCCAGGTCCAGTCCGGTCATGATGGACAAACGTCCGTAATTCTTGCTTCCAGGTGTCGCGGTCAAGCGCACTGCCACCTCCTTTTGCACCATGAAGACCATGTCCTCGATCGCATCATGAAACGGTAACAGGTGGAATATGAGTGGTGTCGAAATGTTATAGGGGAGATTGCCAATGAGTCTGATTTTTTGTTTTTCCTTGCCAGGCACGAGGCAGGACCGCAAGTCAAATCGCAGGATATCCGACTGCACCACCTGCAGACGGTTGGGCGCGTAGTGTTGTTTTAATTCATTGACCAGGTCCCGATCCAGCTCGACGGCGATCAGGCGGGGTACTTGTTCAAGCAAGGCGCGGGTCAATGCCCCACGGCCCGGGCCGATTTCGACAATCAACTGATCAGGCCGGGGAGCAAAACGGTCAACAAGGTGCTGCAAGATGACCTGGTCGGTGAGAAAGTGCTGTCCGAACCGCTTACGGGCGATGTGGCGCTTGTGCTTCATCATGGTGATTTGCGATGACGGCAAAGTCTGCAGCCAGCCGAATTGCCGATATCAGGCTGTCTGCACGGGCGTTCCCTGTTCCGGCAATATCCAGTGCGGTTCCATGGTCAACAGAGGTTCGAATGATCGGCAGCCCCAGTGTGACATTGACGATCTGACCAAAGTCATTGTGCTTGATGACCGGCAGTCCCTGGTCATGATACATCGCAAGGACGACGTCGACAGATTTCAGTTGTGCCTTGGTGAAAGCGGTATCCGCCGGCAGCGGTCCGACAAGATGGATACCGGATCGTCTCAGTTTCTCAATGGTCGGCCCAATAATCCGTCTTTCCTCATCACCCAGATGGCCGTCTTCTCCCGCATGGGGATTCAATCCGCACACGCCAATGACGGGACGATGGATACCGTAGAGTCCCTGGAGGCTGTTATGAATGGTCTTGATGATGACGGACAATTTCTTTGAGGTAATGGCATTTGATACCGCTTTGAGCGGTAAATGAGTTGTTGCGAGGCAGACCCGCATCGCCTCATTTGCCAGCATCATGACCGGCAAGTCGACGCCACAGCGGTTTGCGATCCATTCAGTATGGCCGGTGAAAGGAAGGCCCGCGACATTGATGATCCCCTTGTGCACCGGGGCGGTGACCATGGCGTCGAACTGGTCCGACAGACAAAGGTCAACCGCGCGATTGATGCAGGCAATCACATGCGGGGCATTTTGGGCTTCCAATACACCTGGAATCGATACAACAGGTTGTTTGATATGGATCACGGGAACGGCCCCTGACCCTGTCGTCGCGTCGGCCAATTCGACGAAATCGCAGTACAGCCCCAATTGCTCGGCGCGCTCACGCAAGCCATGGATATCGCCGACAATCGCCAGGCTGGCATCGATCTTCGTACGGCACGATGAGAGGGCCTTGAGGATAATATCGGGTCCGATTCCCGCAGGTTCTCCGGATGTGATCACCACGCTTGGCAGGTTGGTTTTCATGATGGCTGACGGATCAATATCACGTATCGTTTTATCTCAGTATCGTGTCAGGATCGAAGTGGCATCATGGCAACGATCAGGTATCAGTTCTGACATGCGAGCCACTCACCGAAAACGGGTCCAGTGGTTCTGCAAATCCATCTTCACAGAACCCATCCGATTCAACGGTGACCCAGCCATAGCGATCAAAATCGATTCTACCCCGATGATCGAAAACAATGCCTTCCTCCAGCAGTAATTGTCGCTGAAGACGGTCCCTCGTTCCATGCTTGCGGAGACTGATCTCACCCTTGCTGTTGATCACCCGGTGCCAGGGCAGGTCCATCTCATCGGTGATTGCGGCCATGGCATAGCCTACCTGACGGGGATTGCATTTGACCATCCGGGCAATACGACCATAGCTGACAACGCATCCATAGGGGATGCATCGTACGATGTCATAGATTTCTTGAAAGTGTTTCAAGTGTCGATTTTGCGCTGTTGATGAACAGGGGTTGATTTCACGGATAACATGATGTCAAGGGGCAGACCAGGGTGTCAAAAGGCTCAACCCGGCGGTGTTAACGAATTGCACCTACTTCTTGATCCGTCGTTTCCAATGATCGATGGATTTTTGTGTGGTCCTGGACAGTGCCAATGTGTATGCCGCGACATTTTTGGTGATCGTCGAACCGGCACCGATGGTTGCCCCCTTGCCAATCTCGACGGGAGCGATCAGTTGACTGTCTGAACCAATAAAGGCATCCTGACCGATCACGGTTTGATGCTTGTTGGCACCATCATAGTTGCAGGTGATCACGCCGGCACCGATATTGACATTCTGCCCAACCAGACTGTCACCCACATAACTCAGGTGATTCACTTTTGACCGTGCACCGATCCGGCTTTGCTTGGTTTCCACGAAGTTACCGATTCGGACCGAATCGGCCAACTGCGTGTTCGGCCGAATTCTGGCGAACGGGCCGATATGACAGTAATCACCCACCGCAGAACCCTCAATGACACAGTGTGACTCGACAACACAGTGACTCCCGATGGCGCTGTTCTTGATGACCGTGTTCGGTCCCACGACACAGTGATCACCCAGACGGACCGTTCCTTCGAAAACGACATTGATATCAATCGCACAATCCTGTCCGAACTGGCATTCACCGCGGATATCGATCCTGTCAGGATCCCTGAAGGTCACCCCCTGTGACATCAACCGGTGGGTCAGCCTGCGTTGATAGGCTCGTTCCAGACGGGACAGATCGATTTTTGTATTTACACCCAGCACCTCTTCGGGACAGTCCGGCTGAATACTCTGAATTTCAATCTGGTCCCGTGCCGCAAGGGCAATAATGTCAGGCAAGTAAAATTCTTGCTGTGCATTTTGATTTTGTACATGACGCAACCAGTGCGTGAATTGATGGGCCTTTCCCGCCATGCAATTGGTATTGGTTTCCTTGATACCGCGTTGCTGTTCGGTGGCATCCTTTTCTTCCACCACACCGACAATCTGATTTCTTTCGTCCCGAATGATCCGTCCCATGCCGGTCGGATTTTCGAGGTTGGCGGTCAGCAGACTCAACCCCTTGTCTGACTGGACCAGCTTGCAGAGTGTATTTGTCGTGATCAGGGGCGTATCACCGTTGAGAATCAAAATGGTTGAATCCGGCTGAATCGATGGCAGTGCCTGCAGCACAGCATGGCCGGTGCCAAGCTGTTGTGATTGTTCAACCCAGTTTAACGGGATATCCTGACGATGGGCACACAGGTCGTCGATCGTGCGGATGACCTGATTTTTTTGATGGCCGACGACGATATGTATACAACGGGGGGTGAGTTGACTGACCGTTTCGATCAGATGAAGCAGCATCGGTTTGCCGGCAATGGTGTGCAATACCTTGGATTGAGACGAGCACATCCGTTTGCCTTGCCCTGCCGCGAGGACGATGATTTCAGTTGGCATTTGAATCCTCGGGGTCATTCAATGGTGGGGATGCCGGGTGTATCCAGCGCCATCATGCGGACCGTCCGCACCCTCGGCGTGTGCCGGCCGGTTTTCAGAAAGAAACAGCCAGGTCTGCAGCACGGTATCCGGGTTTAAAGACACGCTTTCGATGCCCTGTTCCATGAGCCAGTAAGCCAGGTCAGGATGGTCGGATGGTCCCTGGCCGCAAATCCCGACATATTTGTTGGCTTTCCGGCAGGCCTGTATGGCACAGCGAATCATCCACTTGACCGCCGCATTCCGTTCGTCGAACAGATGGGCAATAATTGCCGAGTCGCGGTCGAGTCCCAATGTGAATTGGGTCAGGTCGTTGGAACCGATCGAGAAACCGTCGAAATGCTCAAGAAATTGATCCGCCAGAACCGCGTTCGACGGAATTTCGCACATCATGATGATCTTCAATCCGTTTTCTCCCCGTTTCAGGCCATTTTCACCAAGCAGGTCAATCACCTGCCTGGCTTCGGTGAGCGTACGCACGAATGGCACCATGATCTCGATGTTGGTGAGCCCCATGTCGTCTCTTACGCGCTTGAGGGCGACACATTCAAGCTCGAAACACGCAGCAAACGAATCCGACACATAGCGGGAAGCTCCCCGGAATCCGAGCATCGGATTCTCTTCGTCCGGTTCAAATTGTTCGCCTCCGATCAGGTTGACGTATTCATTCGACTTGAAATCAGACAAGCGAACGATGACCGGTTTGGGGAAAAAGGCGGCACCCAATGAGGCAATGCCTTCGATCAGTTTTTCAGTATAAAAAGACACCGGGTCCGCATACCCGGCTGTTTTTTGATCAATCAGGGCCTGAATGGGTGACGGCATGTGGTCTTTTTTCAGCAAGGCGTTCGGGTGGATGCCGATGGTATTGCTGATGATGAATTCCAGCCGGGCGAGCCCGACCCCGGCATTGGGTATTTTTGACAGCGAGAACGCCCGTTCAGGATTACCCACATTCATGCTGATCTTGAAAGGAAGATCGGGAAGCTGTTCAAGATCGGTGCGTATCAACCGGTAGTCAACAAGCCCTTCGTAAACATGGCCGGTATCGCCTTCAGCACAACTGACGGTGACATTCTGGGTGTCTTTCAGCATTTCAGTGGCGTTAGCGCAACCGACGATGGCCGGGACGCCCAACTCCCGGGCAATGATAGCCGCATGGCAGGTGCGTCCTCCGCGGTTGGTCACGATGGCGGCGGCCCGTTTCATTACCGGTTCCCAGTCCGGATCAGTCATGTCGGTGACCAGCACATCCCCTTCCTTTACTTTGTCAAGATGCGTGATGTCAGGCACCAGCCGGACCGGGCCACTGCCAATGCGTTGGCCGATACTCCGTCCGGTAACCAGTATGCGACTTTTTCCCTGCAGTTGGAACCGTTCCAGTGTGCGGGCACTGCCCCGACTCTGGACGGTTTCAGGACGTGCCTGCAAGATGAACAGTTCGCCGGTCTCGCCATCTTTGCCCCATTCGATATCCATCGGCCGGCCGTAGTGTTTTTCGATCGTCACGGCCATTTGAGCCAGTGCCGTGACCTCCTCATCCGAAATGGAAAATCTGGCCTGATGTTCCGGGGGAACATCGACGATGGCAACGGGGCTGTGCGATGTGTCCTTTGCAGAATAGATCATTTTGGACAGTTTCGAACCCAGTGTCCGACGCAGGATGCCCGGTCGATTTTGTTCGAGCGCCGGTTTGTAGACATAGAACTCATCCGGGTTGACCGACCCTTGGACAACGCATTCCCCGAGTCCCCACGATGACGTGATAAAGACCACCTGTTCGAAACCGGATTCGGTGTCAATCGTGAACATGACACCACTGGCGCCGAGATCACTGCGGACCATTCGCTGGATCCCGGCGGACAAGGCCACATCGGCATGGTCAAACCCCTGGTGCACACGGTAGGCAATCGCACGATCATTAAACAATGAGGCAAAGACCTTCCTGATGGCGTGCAGAACATTGTCTGTCCCGGAGACATTCAGGAAAGTTTCCTGTTGGCCGGCAAAGGAGGCTTCCGGAAGATCTTCAGCGGTTGCCGAAGAACGAACCGCCACCGCTTGGGTGCCGGTGTGTGTGAGTTGGGCATACGCTTCTGTGATGGCCTGTTCAAGGCTGGGCGGGAGAGGATGGGAGAGGATAAGTCGACGTATTTCATTGCCCCGTTGCTGGAGTTGGACAATATCCTCAATATTCAATTGCTCCAGCAGACGATAGATTTTGCGATCCAGGTGTTCATGGCGAAGAAAAATCCTGAACGCGTTTGCGGTGGTTGCAAACCCGTCGGGAACCCGGATACCGGCGGCGGACAGATTGGAGAGCATTTCTCCCAATGAGGCATTTTTACCGCCAACAGTGTCGACATCGGTGATCCTCAGTTGGGCAAACCAGGAAATCATTTCAGTCAATTGAATACTCCAGTAACCAATTTAAAGAAAAAATCGCATCGAATTCGGGATGATCGGAGCCTGAATGATAGCAGACTTCATTTTAAAAAAATCCGCTCTCTTCAAACCCCGACACCAAAATGAAAAGGGGATTGGGAATGCCCCATCGCCTGGAAGAAATCGAGTCTCTATTGACCAGACACTCCAGGCCGGATGGCACATCGGGTCACTTCGCGGAACCGAGGAGTCCGAGAAATAGAATCTGATCATTGAAACCGTTAGAATGCCACTGTTCGGCCCGAACCGGGACGCAGGCCAACCGACACCGATATCAACACAATCATGCAACTACGCCCTGTTTTCATCATTTCCGATCGAAGTGGCTTAACGGCAGAAACTATTTGCCATACACTGATCAGCCAGTTTCCCGATACGGCATTCCAGCAAGAAGCCCTGCCTTTCGTCGATAATCCCGACAAGCTGAAACAGGCGGTCAGGCAGATCAATCAGGCGGCCCGACGCACCGGACTGAGACCATTGGTGTTTACGACGTTTGTACAAGAGAGCGATGCCGCTGCGCTGGCTGAAGCGGAGGCAGAAATTTTTGACTTGTTTGATCCGTTCATCAGTCGCATGGAGCAGTTATTGGGACAAAGAGCATCCCATCAACCCGGCCAGGCACATGGGATTGCGGATGTGGTGCGATACAGCCAAAGAATCAACGCGGTGAATTATTCGTTGCACTGTGATGACGGACTGCATTTCAAGCACTACGACCGTGCGACCCTTATCTTGTTGGGGGTTTCACGATCCGGTAAAACACCGACCTGCTTGTACCTGGCACTGCATTTCGGATTTTATGCAGCGAATTATCCGTTGACCGAAGAAGATTTCCTGCAAGGCGGGTTGCCGGAAATCCTGCTGCCCTACCGTGATAAAACGTTCGGTCTGACGATTGATCCGCTGCGTTTGCATCAGATCCGGACTGAACGCAGACCGGGCAGTGACTATGCCTCACTGAGCCGGTGCCAGACGGATGTGCAACGAGCGCAGGATTTGTTCAACCGGTACCGTATCCCGTACTGTGATTCGACGGCCTACTCGGTCGAAGAACTGGGCAGCACGATCAAACACAAAATGGGATTGCAGTCGACATTGTACTGAGGGGTTGCTGTGTGATTCCCGGTGTCTTTGTTGACGGCTCGTTGGATACGAAAATAGAGATGGGCGCCTTTTCGGTTTAACAGTAGCTTGTATCTCCCGTTATACCCTTCACACCGCTTCGCCAATGGTAACAGGGCAGGTTCATCTTGACACACTGTTGACAAGTGTCACGGATACCTCGATGCGTTGGCACAAAGGATGATTTCGATCAGATTCAATCGATAAAATACTTGTTGGAAGCAGGGCTAATTACTTGAATAAAAAGACGGTTGCCCCCATTTTTTGATCAGACAAAATCAACCGATAGTGGGGTAACAGATCATGCGAATGGACAAGTTGACGACCAAGTTCCAACTTGCCTTGAGTGATGCCCAGAGTCTGGCCGTCGGTCGCAATCACCAGTTTCTTGAGCCCCAGCATCTCATGCTGGCGTTGTTGGATCAAGATGGTGGGAGTGCCCGGTACCTGCTGGCGCAAAGTAATGTCAATGTCAATCAACTGCGCTCGGCGTTGGGACAGGCACTGGACCGATTTCCCCAGGTGCAGGGTAATCAGGGTGAGGTGCATCTTTCAGCCCATCTGGGGAAATTGCTTAATGTCAGTGACAGACTGGCCCAGGAACGCAACGATCAATACATCGCCAGCGAACTGTATATCTTGGCTGCGATTGAAGATAAAGGAGATCTCGGCAAACTGTTGCGGGAGGCAGGTGCCACGAAAGAACGACTGGAACAGGCCATTGACGCGATGCGTGGTGGTCAAACGGTGGAAAATGCCAATGCCGAGGAGCAGCGCCAGGCACTGGAAAAGTACACCATTGATATTACAGAGCGTGCAGAACAGGGAAAGCTTGATCCGGTCATCGGTCGTGATGACGAAATCCGTCGTGCGATTCAAGTGCTGCAGCGAAGAACGAAGAACAATCCGGTTCTGATTGGCGAGCCGGGGGTCGGGAAGACCGCGATCATCGAGGGGCTGGCACAACGAATCGTCAATGGGGAAGTGCCCGATGGCGTCAGGAACAAACGTGTCCTGTCGCTTGATCTGGGGGCATTGTTGGCGGGGGCTAAATTCAGGGGTGAGTTCGAGGAACGACTTAAAGCTGTCCTGCATGACCTTTCGAAACAGGAGGGGCAGATTATCCTGTTTATCGATGAACTGCATACCATGGTCGGCGCAGGCAAGGCAGAGGGGTCAATGGATGCCGGTAACATGCTCAAACCGGCATTGGCTCGAGGTGAACTGCACTGTGTCGGTGCAACAACACTGGATGAATATCGACAATATATTGAAAAAGATGCGGCGCTTGAACGACGGTTCCAGAAAGTCCTGGTCGATCAGCCTTCGGTTGAGGATACCATTGCCATTTTAAGGGGGCTCAAGGAACGATATGAAGTGCATCACGGCGTGGATATTACTGATCCGGCACTTGTGGCGGCGGCAACACTGTCTCATCGCTATATCACCGACAGGAACCTACCGGACAAGGCGATCGACCTGGTTGATGAAGCGGCAAGCCGGATTCGGATGGAAATTGATTCGAAGCCCGAAGCGATGGACAAACTGGACCGACGGTTGATTCAGCTGAAGATAGAGCGCGAGGCACTCAAAAAGGAAAGTGATCAGGCGTCCGCAAAACGGCTCAAGGATCTCGAGAACGAGATTGATGATCTGGAACGCGAATCTGCCGATATGGAAGAAATATGGAATGCGGAAAAATCGGCAGTGCAAGGCAGCCAATATCTGAAAGAAGAACTGGAACGTGTTCGTGTCGAACTCGAAACATCAAGACGAGCGGGAGATCTGGCACGGATGTCCGAACTCCAGTATGGACGCATTCCTGCACTGGAAAAACAACTTGTTTCCGCATCACAGGCGGAAAACCAGGAGATGACCTTGCTCCGTAATCGTGTTACCGAAGACGAAATTGCGGAAATAGTCTCCAAGTGGACGGGCATTCCGGTTGCCAAAATGCTGGAAGGCGAAAGGGAGAAACTGTTGCAGATGGAGTCTGTTCTGCATCAACGGGTGATCGGTCAAGAGGAAGCGATCAGCGCGGTGAGTCATGCGATACGCCGCTCCCGGGCCGGTTTGTCCGATCCGAACCGCCCGTCTGGTTCTTTCATGTTTCTCGGACCGACCGGTGTTGGGAAAACAGAGTTGGTCAAATCACTGGCAGAATTCCTGTTCGACACACAAGAGGCCATGGTGCGCATCGACATGTCGGAATTTATGGAAAAACATTCAGTTGCCCGACTGATAGGCGCTCCTCCCGGATATGTGGGATATGAAGAAGGCGGTTATCTGACCGAAACGATCAGGAGAAAGCCCTATTCGGTTGTCCTGCTCGATGAGATCGAGAAAGCGCATCCGGACGTGTTCAATGTACTGCTTCAGGTGCTGGATGACGGGCGTTTGACAGACAGTCAGGGTCGGACGGTTGACTTCAAGAACACGGTCGTTGTCATGACGTCGAATCTTGGGTCGGACGTGATCCAGAATCTCGGCAACCTGGATGATTATGCCGCAATGAAGGCGGCCGTGATGGACGGGGTCAGCCATCACTTTCGTCCCGAATTCTTGAACAGGATAGATGACATGGTGGTATTTCATTCGCTGACTCCAACCCAGATCCGGGAGATTGCTAAAATTCAGATTCAACATCTGCAAAGCCGGTTGATTGAACGGGATATAAGGCTGGCGCTGTCGGATGAGGCACTTGTGAAACTGGCGGAGGCGGGGTTTGACCCGGTTTACGGTGCCAGGCCTTTGAAAAGAACCATTCAGGTTGAAATAGAAAATCCCGTTGCCCAGAAAATATTGTCCGGTGAGATTACCGGCCATTCGGTTCTCAATGTTGAGGTGAAAGGACATGAATTCGTGTTCGTCGGTGATACCGACCCAGTCCAGTATGGCTATGGAACCTGAGTGGCTTTATGTTCAATCAATTTCAGTTTGTCTGCCCGGGTAAGCTGTTTGATCTGGTACTCCCGTTTGCTTGCCTCGGAGCGACAGGTGGTGTTTTCCAGATAAACCAGCTTGACGGGACGTCTCGACCGGGTATAGCGGGTGTCCTTGTTGATCTGGGTATTATGCTCTTCAATCCGGCGGACAAAATCGGTTGTGATGCCGGTATACAGACTGTTATCTGAACATCGGACGATATAGACAAACCAGTCAGCCATTGTTCTGCCGATCGAACGCCAAGGGGGTGCCACAGCGCCGACAGATATATTCGGCCTGTTTGTTGATGATTTTGTTGTGGCGGCGGGCGGTGAGTTGATGGATTTGACAACCGCAGTGATAGGGATGGGTTTTGGCTTTCCGAACCGGGATGCCTGATAAATCGTAGCGACTGGTGACCATGGGTACTTTCCCGAACTGTCTCATGATATGTTTCCATTCCCTACCATGGGGCCTGATGTTGATTCGACCATAAAGACGGTCGGCGATATAGTGGGCGACCTCGTGAGGAACGGTGTTTGACAGATTGTCCTGGTAGTATTTGGCGAAGATGAAGGGATTGTATCGAATGATTTTTTGATCTCCCTTTACCTGATAGCAGCCGGCAGATCGTCCTTTCAGATCAAAGTGGACCGGAATGAGATCAAATTCGGCATCAAACAGCACCGATGCTTTACCGATATATTCACAAGTCTGTTCGATGACTTCGGTGATTTGCTTTCCACCGATCGGCGAAATGTTGTTATAACTCATGGCGGACTTGAATCACTGGGGCCCTGTTCTGATGGTATGGAGTCTCTGGTTTCGGGCTGTCAGTCTGCTGATCTGTTGATCGCCTCTGGAAACAATGTTGTGACCGGAAAATATCATGCATCCGCCGAACCGGTAGTATCTGTATCACGGTGTCGCTTTGTCATTACAATTCGGCTATTGTCCATTATTGACTATGGTTAGGCAGTCTTGGTGCCGAAATTCAGAGCCCGCAATCACAATGGATTGATGATGATCGATAGCCACTGCGAGGCTGGCTGCATTGCTACAGTGGGTTTCCGTAGCGTTATCATCGTTTTTCCAGTGCTTTGGGAAGTGGGCGGTGGTTCCCCAATGAAGCGGTTTCTTTAAGCACACGAGTCTGCGTTATTGCCGACAACCACATCATCATGTTTAATGGGCAGACCGCAGTGGCTTCCCTGCCCTTGGGTATCTGAAAAATCGTCATTCGACAAATCTTCAGATTCAGATAAGCTGCATTAAAGGTTGTCCAGACTTACTTTGACATGCATGTCTTATTGTGTCGGGCGTTCAAGAAAATAACAACTGGACATGTAATTGTTTGCGATGCGGTTCTGCCGGCCACAAGTCACATTGTCCTTGCTGATTGATCCGGCTTTCTGCTGATGTGTCGAAAACGACGTATCATCCATGAAATTTTAACCTTGTGGATGTCAATAAACAAGCTACTGCTGCGCAGCGCCTGCGAGCGCAATTCTGCAATGTCCCCTTGTCCCTTTCCCTTTCAAGGACTCAAGACAGTCTCACTCCAGTGAGCGGGATTTTCCGTTGATAGGATGTTGCACACATCAGGAAGTGTCTGTTTTCATGCCTCAATCTGCACGTAGATTGCTGTACGGATTGTTGTACGCTTTTTATCCCTGATCACCACCCCGGGGTTCTCTACAGTATAAACCGTAACCTAAACGGTGGTGTTTGACCCTGGCTCCAGGCCTACCCATACGGCAGACCCAATACCGAACTGAACGGTTCAGTTGATCCGGACTGTGTGCTTGCCGGGCGAACCGATGAAATGCCAACGATGCTGACGTATACTTCGGCCTATAGTGTCTTTCCGGTGGACATGAATCTGTTGATCATATGGCTGTTCATGTTTCTGGTACCGGTTTCTCTGCTTCATCGGTGAAATTTCCGGGTTTGGATCAATGGTCAAACTATTGGATTGTCTGAATAGTGAGTCGGGACATGCATCGTCCAAGTGATCCGGTCAACCGCATTCTGGCTTGCTGTTGGATCTTGACATCTTCCTTGCTGCTGGCAGGTGTTGTCAGCGCTCAATCCCTCGATGAGGCACGGGTTGCCTATGCCGAGGGACGGTTTGTTGATGCGGTCCGGATCGGTGAAGCCCTCGGGACTTCACCGGGATTTGCGCTGGCGGCGGAGTCGTTGACGACCTATGCCTATTTTATCGTCGAAAAGGGTGACAAGACCGCGCTGTACGAGCGAGCCATCGCACTGGCGGAAGAAGCGGTCCGCCTGGACACTGGTAATGCCATTGCCCACCTGCAACTGGCGCATGCCCTCGGCCGGTACGCGCAGGGGATCGGCCGTGCCAAGGCGCTGTTTCAGGGATATGCTGAAAAAATCCGATCGATGATTGACAACGCGCTTCGACTCGACCCCGATCTGTCTGTAGCCCATCTCAGTCTTGGGCTGTGGCATGCTGAACTGATCAGTTCAGCGGGTTCATTTATGGCGCGGGTGGCCTATGGGGCACGGGAAAAAGCGGCCATTGCCTCCTTCAAACGGGCTTTCGAGATTGCTCCCGATGTCAAGGCGGTTTCCGTGGAATACGCACGCGGACTGCTCTTGATAGATGATGACAGGTACCGTGCGACGGCGCGTGATCTGCTCAAGCGGGCGATCGAACTGCCGGTGAATAATGCCTATGACCGGATATGCCACGAGAGGGCTGTTAAGCATCTGGAGGCTCTGGATGCGTCTGGTAACTGACACTTCTTTTTCCCTGCCCTCTCCTTTGCCCTGCGAAACGTGTTTCACTTCCAGACCGAGATCGGCGCACTGTCGATCGAGGACATCCGCCTCGATCCAAAATCCCGCGATGACATCCCCGCGCTGCTGCTGGGGTTGCAGTGGCTGTATACCGATCCAACGACCCGACAGTCGCTGTTCGACCGGCTGGAAAAGGAAGTGCTGCCCGGAGTCGATCTGAACAACGGCCGTCCGGGCATGGCGCTGTGGGGGATATGGGTGATGGGTATTTTGAAACAGGGATTGAACGGTGACTTTGATCGGTTGTATGAGTTGGTGAACAAGCATTCGGACATCCAGGCGTTTCACGGTCACGGGGCCTTCCAGACCCCCTACAAACGGCAGCAGGTGATTGACAATGTCAGCTTGTTATCCCCCGAGGTGCGGGCCAAAGTGAGCCAATGGGTGGTGGCTACGGGACACCGGGTTTCAAAAAAAAGCCTGGAGCGCCGTGGGTCGCGCGCTGTGATTCCTTTGTGGTGGAGACGACTGTCCACTCTCCTACCGATGTGAGCCTGCTGTACGATGCGATGCGCGGTCTGATCCGCACCACGGCGCGGGCGGCTGAGCGATCCGGCCTGAAGGGCTGGCGTCAATGGGATACGCATCGGCAACGGGTGAAACGGGCCTTCAACCGGGTGCGCCGGTTACGTCCGTCCGAAGACCGGGTGGTCCGGGTCAAGGCCTACCTGGCTCGCTGTCAGGCCTTGGTGGACAAGGCCCAATCCACCCTCGACGCCTTGTGCCGACGGGGCGGGAACGAGGCAGTGTGTGACCAGATAGAAGGCTTTATCGAACACGCCGAGCGGCAGATCGATCAGATCTCACGCCGGTTACTGCACGGCGAGCAGATCCCCCACGGAGAAAAGGTCTTCTCGATCTTTGAACCGTACACCCGCTAGATCGCGAAAGGCAAGGCCGGTCGGCCGGGGGTGCCGGTGGCCCTCGTGGAAGATCCATTGCAATTTATTGGGCATCACCGGATTCTCTGGCAAGGCGGCGATGCATCGGTGGCGGTTCCCCTGATCACCGAGACCCAGGCGATGTATCCGGAACTGATCGGATGCAGCTTCGACCGCGGCTTTCACAGTCCCGACAACCGACGGGAACTCGACAAGCAACTGGAACACAATGGCCTGCCGCGCAAGAGTCGGCTCACCTAGGCCGACCGCGAATGCGAGAACGCAGCCCCCTTCAAGGCAGCGCGCCGTCAGCATCCGGCGGTGGAATCGGCGATCAACAATCTGGAACATCGGGGGCTTGATCGGGTGCGCACCCACGGGGCCGAGGGGTTTGAACGCACCGTGGCACTGTCGGTCCTGGCGTTCAATGTCCACCGGCTGGGGCTGATTGTGCGCCAGCAACGCCGCGACCAGGCGAAACGACAGCGCCGCCGCGCCGCCTGAAGGGCGCCGTCCCCTCCTCAACCCCTCCTATCCCTCTGCCGCACCGGCGGAGAGGCCGCCCTGTGGGCCGACGGCGATCCGGGGCTTCAAATCGGACTATTCCTGTACCACAAAAACCGGTCGAGCGGACATCACCGGCCCGATCCGTCGTCGATGTCTCGGGCCGGGGTTCTAAAACCCGTCAAAAGCGCTTGCAAAAGGGGGTTTTCTGGCAGACACTATATTATGTGCACTTTGTCGGAGATGTCCCATGCGCTTGCTGGTCTTTCAACATATTGAATGTGAACATCCCGGAATCCTGCGTCGTTTTCTCGGGGACGATAATATTGAGTGGACTGCAATCGAGCTGGACAAAGGTGAGCCCATTCCCGATCTTGAAGCGTTTGATCTGTTATGGGTGATGGGTGGGCCAATGGATGTGTGGGATGTCGATGAACATCCCTGGCTGATAGAAGAAAAAAGGGCGATACGTCAATGGGTCAATGATCTCCAACGTCCCTATCTGGGGTTGTGCTTGGGACATCAGTTATTGGCCGATGCCTTAGGGGGAACCTGTGGACCCCAAAGGCCGCCTGAAATCGGGGTTATGGAAGTGGAATTGACACCACAGGGAGTCGCTGATCCGATTTTCCACAACATGCCAAACACACAAAAATGCCTGCAATGGCATTCTGTTTGTGTGGCACAGATGCCGGACAATGCTGTGGTTCTCGCCAGTTCGGATGTCTGTCGGGTACAGGCAATGCGAGTGGGTCAATGGGCCTGGTCGATGCAGTATCACGTCGAATTGGAACCCGATACGGTGTCGAACTGGGGAGAGATTCCGGCCTACAGGGCGGCACTTGAGGCGTCATTGGGCTCATCGGCATTACAGGCAATCAAGACGGAGTGTGACCGGGAGATGGACGGGTTCTTGGTCAATGCACGTCAGCTCTATGACAACTTCATGGGAGCTGTTAATCGGGACAGGGTGAGGGGAGCGAGTTGAAGATCGCATTCAGCGAATGGTGAGACTGGTGCTGATTTGTACTACCGGACTGGATATTGTGGTCACCATGCGACGACTGTCATGCAAGTGAACAAAGTAAACGCACACAAAATTCAGACAATTATTACCCAGTGTTTTATGGCTCATATGGCTTGTTCGTCATGCTGTGGACACCACGGATTTGAGTATTCTTCTTTTCTTTATGGGGTAACCGAAGATGTTCTTGAAGCACTTGCGATTCGTCCAGAAAATTGTTGGAATCTTGTTGGCCGTGGCGATCCTGTTCGCCCTCGTTGGTCGTTTTGTCCAAAGCGATGACCTGCCGGTCGGTGCGTATGAGATACAGGTGCTGTCCGGTCGACCCGATATGGTCACTGGCGGAAATGCCCTGATCGGAATTTCAGGGACAGACCGTGCCGGCCTGTCCGGACTTAGCGTGTTGTTGGACGAAACGGAGGTAACCGGATCGTTCCGCCCATCGTCTGCCGATGTGCTGATGGGATTGGTGGAAGGCGTCTCGGAAACAGACCGATTGATACTTGTGGACGCAGATGGGAAAACGCAGGCCTCACTGTTACTCGAGAATCATCCCACCGAGGGTCCCGTGTTTTCCGGGCCGCACGAACAGCCGTTCATCTGTGAGACGGACGCCTTTGTCCTGGTGTCGGGCGAGACCCTGGGCGCACCACTAAACCACGCCTGCGCCATTGGGCGTCGCATCGATTATGCCTACCGATCCGTTCTGGACGGTGAACTGAAGCCGCTTGCAAGCCCGGATTCACTTCCGGCAGATATTGCAAATGTGACCACGCTGACCGGAACAAAGGTCCCGTTCATCGTCCGTATCGAGACCGGGACCGTTAACCGTGCCATTTATCAGATCGCGATACTGCACAACCCGGGAGCCGATGATGAACCTTCCCCGTGGCATATGCCCAAGGGCTGGAACGGCCGACTGATCTACACCTTCGGAGGTGGCTGTGTGAACGGCTGGTTCCGCCAGGGAGCCCGTACTGGCGGTGTTACCGACCCCTGGATGCTTGGTCAGGGCTATGCGGTCGCTTCATCAAGCCTCAATGTTTTCGGCAACAACTGCAACGACGTATTGGCTGCCGAGACCATGATGATGGTAAAGGAGCGATTCATCGAAGGATACGGCGTGCCACTCTATACCATCGGCATGGGTTGTTCAGGCGGTTCATATCAGGCACACCAGATTACCGACAACTATCCGGGCCTGCTCGATGGCATCATTCCTGGCTGCAGTTTCCCTGATGTCGGTTTCAGCACGATCCCAATGATCACTGATGCCAGATTGCTGAATCGCTACTTCAAGATTGAAGGGAATGAATTTTTCACTAGAGAGCAACAAAGGGCCGTCGCCGGATTTTTGCGGTTAAAGACAATGTCGAATGTGTCTTACAAGGCAGGGCGGATCACTGTCGGCGAGTTCTGTCCTGATGTGATACCGCACTCGTTGCGGTATCACCCGAAGGACAACCCGACCGGGGTGCGTTGCGAGGTGTTTGAGCACCATGTGAACATATACCGGCGGAATCCGGTTACCGGTTTCGTCCGTCGGCCACTGGATAACGTCGGAGTGCAGTATGGTTTGCAGGCACTCAGCGATGGCCTCATCCGTCCCGTCCAATTCCTGGATCTGAACGAGAAGATCGGTGGCTACGATAACGAGGGACATTTTCGTTCGGAGCGCACCACGGCCGATCTGGATGCGGTACGAATCGCTTATGAAACCGGCCGGCTGACCAGTGGTGGTGGCGGGCTTTCAGCCACGCCGATTATCGACTACCGCGCTTACAGCGACGACCGCGAGAACGGTGACGTGCATGTGCGGTACCACTCTTTTTCGATGCGGCATCGATTGCGAAAAGCGAACGGGCAGGCCGATAACCATGTCATGCTCGTGGAGGATTTGCGCTACGGCCTCTTCAACATGGAAAGTCCGGTCCTGCGCGATGCCCTGCGTCACATGGACCGATGGCTGGAAGCACTGACTGCAGACACTTCCAGGGCTCGATCGACAGACAAGGTGGCACGGGCAAGGCCGGAAGGGTTGACCGACGCCTGCTGGTCACGCGACGAGGAACCGGTGAAGCTCGTCGAGACGCAGCAACGGGGATCGGGGCAATGCGATGCATTGTACCCGTCACCGCCGTCACCTCGCGAGGTTGCCGGTGCCCCGCTGGCTGGCGACATCGTGAAATGTCAACTCAAGCCGGTGGACCCGAACGATTACGCCGTCTCCTTCAGTCTGGAGGAGATGGACCGGCTTCGCCGCATCTTTCCCGCGGGGGTGTGCGACTGGAGCCGACCCGGCGTGGGTCAAGTGAATCTCAAGGGAACCTGGCAGTCCTTTTGAAGCACTTGTGACGTCTTGGTCGGATATTCGGGATCAAACTGTTGGAAATTCTTTTCTAATGGATGTGCTGTGCTCGCCAAGCGTGGGAACCCGCAGCGCAGGGTCCGGTTGCACGGCTTCGAGAAAGGTTGCTGAAATGGGTCGAATGGGGTAGCGAACCGGGTGGTTCTGTGACGAAACCCCGGTTCGTCTTTCCAATGCGGGATGTTCCGAGAAATCGGCGACACTGTTGAGCGAGCCGTATGCAATATCAGCCCGTTTCAAGCGTGCAATGACGTCAGACCGGCTGAGCGATTGAGTGACTTTCAAGATCAGCGTGTCCAATGCGGATCTGTTTTTGACACGCTGGTGGTTACTGTCAAATAATGCATCGGTTGCGATGTCCGGTTGACCCAGAAAATGGCGGCAAAATCTCGGCCATTCCCGTTCGTTTTGGACCACAACGATGATAATTTCATTGTCTTTGGTCTGATAGGCTCCGTAAGGTGCGATTGAAGGATGGTGCAATCCGGCGCGCGAGGGGGCCTTACCCCCGTAGTCATGATGCAATAACGGGACGGTCATCCAGTCAGCGGCAACGCCAAAAAGGGACACCTCGATGCCACTTCCGTTGCCGGTCTTGCCTCTTGCGATCAATGCTTCCAGGAGGCCTGCGTGGGCATTCATTCCGGCACCGATATCGCAAATGGAAATCCCGACCCGCCCCAATTCACTTTGGGCGCCACTGATGCTGATCAGGCCGCTTTCGGCCTGAACCAGGAAATCATAGGCTTTCAGATGGGAGACGGCCGGGTTTTTTCCATAGCCACTGATATCACAGGTAATCAATCGAGAATGGCGTTTTCGAAGCTCAGTGCTCCCGAATCCCGCTCGCCGCAGTGCATTGGGCGCCAGATTCTGAACGAAAATATCTGTCTGTGCCAGAATCCGGTGCAACAAGGCCGCATCCGAGGGGTCCTTGATATTCAACACCAGAGACTCTTTCCCCTGATTGGCCCAAAGAAAATAGGAACTGTCTCCTCCGGCCACCGAGTCATACCCGCGTGCAAAATCACCTTCCGGCCGTTCAATCTTGATCACCCGGGCCCCCGCCTCCCGTAATCGGGCGGTACATAACGGTGCGGCAACCGCCTGTTCGACCGTGACAACCAGGATATCGTTCAGCGGCAACATGGTTCGGGAGATTGAATCATTTCAACGGAGATGAGCGGGATTGTAAGCGGATGCATTTTTATCTGTCGCAAGATCGGTGGACGATCCTGTCGATGCGGTCAGTCAACCGAAACGGAGTCCTTGACCGGCACCACATAGTTAAGCCCCATCCGTCCGCCGTCCGGATACACCGTCTGGCCCGTGATATAACTGGCATAGGGACTGGCCAGAAAAACAGCGACCTTGGCGACCTCATCGGGTTCTCCGGGACGTTGCATGGGTGTTCTGGACATGACTTCCCGCCTCTTTTGCGGATTATCGGCAATGGAGCGGAACATTTCAGTGGCAATGGATCCCGGGCCAATTCCATTGACACGGACCCCTTCATCCGCCATCCGCAGTGCCAGGCACTTTGTCCACTGGTTGACACCACCCTTGGCAATGACATAAGGCGCAATGGTCGGGATCGCGAGCACGGCATTCAATGAGGACATGTTGATAATGTTGCCACGACAGCCATCGCTGTCGGGTGCCTGATGGATCATTTGTCTCGCGGCCATTTGTCCGGTGAGAAAGACCCCCTTGAGATTGATTGCCATGACGCGGTCAAAGTCGCTCTCCTCCAGATCGAGGATATCGCTCCCGTGAACCACGCCGGCATTGGCAATGACGATGTCGACCCGACCGTGTGTCTGTGCCGTGTAGTCGATCAATGATTGAATTTCATCTTTCGATCTGACATCGCAGTGTCGGTAGGTGGCTTGCCCCCCTTGTTTTATGAGGTTTTCCGCGGCGGATTCTCCTTCTTCATCCATCACATCTGACAATATGACGATCGCGCCTTCCCTGACAAAACGTTGTGCACAGGCCAAACCGATCCCCTTGGCGGCGCCGGTGATAATGGCGATTTTTTTCTCTAACATGTGGTGTATCCGACGCTGTTTGCGATGAATAGGTGATGGATAAAAAATACGGCCTTAAGAGCCAGCACATCCTTTGATCTTGATCCGCCCGGTCTCATTGGCCGTTGATGAACACAAGGCAACAGGTGGCAGCGAAACAGATCAATCCGTTTTCCCTAATAGTAGTCCGTTTGCAGTTCGATCAAGGCTGGCTTGCCCGACGAGAGCGCTTGTTCGAAAACCGCTTCAAATTGAGCGGTTTTTTTCACGGTTGCCCCGAAAGCACCATAGGATTTTGCCAGTGCGGCAAAATCCGGGTTGTTCAGACAAGTTGCGATACGCCGTCCGGGAAAGTGGTTTTCCTGATGCATCTGTATGGTGCCATAGGTGCGATTGTTGACAAGCAGGATAATAATGTCCAGATTATACTGTACCGCAGTGGCGAGTTCCTGGCCATTCATCAAAAAGCAACCGTCACCTGAGAAACAAAGGACCGTTTTATCAGGCTGCGTGATTTTGGCGGCAATCGCGGCCGGTAAGCCGTAGCCCATTGATCCATTGGTGGACCCCAACTGGGTCCGCGGTTGTCGAAACGGGTAATATCGCTGGGCCCAGATCGTATAGTTGCCGGCTCCCATGGTAATGATCGTATCCGTGGGGAGCCTGGCACGAAGAAAGGCAGCGATCTTGTCCATCCTGACGGCGCTTGCCGTGTTTCTGGGTGCAAAGGAGAAGGCCAGGTAAGATGCCTGTGCCGATTGGATAAAACGGCGGCGGTCGGGGTTGTGAGCGTCAAGCTGGCTGATGGCCTGGAAAAACCGTTCGGGGTGACACACCATGGCCAGGTCGGCCTGATAGACGGCATTGAGTTCCTCCGGACAGAGATGAACATGCACCAGTTTTTGATCCTTTCGCTCTGCGATACCGCCCGGGACCTCAAACAGCTGATATCCCGAGGTGGTGATGTCTCCCAGACGCGGGCCGACCACGAGAATCAGGTCGGCACAACGAATCAGCCGGATCAATTCCGGGTTGGGGGCCAACCCGAGTTCACCAATATAGTGGGGATGGGTATTGTCAAACGTATCAGACCGTCTGAATGCGGTGACAACCGGGACCTGCTGTTTCTCTGAAAATTGCTGCAGGTATCGGCTGGTTTGTGGTGTCCATCCGGCACCGCCACAGACGATGACGGGGTGTCGCGCACGGTCTAACCAGTGTGCGACCTGACGGATGGCCCCGGCATCCGGGGCAGCTGCGGCAACACGGTGAGGTCGGGGCAGACTGGCGGCAACCCGGTCAGCCAGCATGTCCTCTGGAAGCACGATGACAACCGGTCCCGGTCGCCCGGAGATGGCCGTATTCCAGGCATGCTGGAATTGTTCCGGCAATCTGCGGGTGTCTCTGACAGCAACCACTTTTTTGGCCACTGCGCCATATACTTGATCGTAGTTGAGTTCCTGGAATGCTTCCCTGCCTTCATCTTGCCGGGCAACCTGGCCGATGAAAAGCAGCATCGGAGTGGAATCCTGGTAGGCGGTATGTACACCGATCATCGCATTGGCGGCCCCCGGTCCCCTGGAAACAAAACAAACGCCCGGAGTCCCCGTCAGCTTTCCAAACGCTTCGGCCATGTAGGCTGCACCACCTTCCTGACGACAGGTGATGAGATGAATGCAATCCTGTCGGTCATGGAGCGCATCGAGCACTGCAAGGTAGCTTTCACCGGGTACACAGAACAGGGTATCCACTCCATAAGCGACCAGACTGTCGACAAGAATCTGTCCGCCGGTTCGTTTTGCCTGGCCCATGTTATCTCAAACGTTCAAAACGGTCTCGTTGCCGACTTGATGACAAACCGGGTAAATGGCCGTCAAATGAGCAAGCGGGTACAAGGAATTGCCCAAGCCATGTCGATCGGTCTGTGCACACGGACAGGATCGGGCCAAGCATGAATCGGTACAACAAGCGGTCAGGCATCATGATCGGTTAGCATCGTTCCTCGCTCCGGGAAACCTGTTTCGGACGATGGAGCGCAGGAGATCGTTTGGGTCTTGTAAAAATCGGATTTTATACCATCTTGGAGAGTACTCGTGTTAAATTGTGTTTCTATATCTTTAAGTCTAGCGTAGAGGTTTGTTCGTTGTTGCAAGACCGTCCCCCCCAATCCTTTGATGTTGAGCGTGTGCGAAATGATTTCCCTATTTTGAATAGGCAGGTCAATGGCCATCCTCTGGTGTACCTGGACAGCGGTGCATCATCCCAAAAGCCCCAATCCGTGATCGACACGATTGCCCGATATTATTCGCAACAACATGCCAATATCCATCGGGGTGTGCACCATCTGAGCCAGGAAGCAACCCAGGCCTATGAAGCGGCCCGTGAAAAGGTGCGGGCTTTCATCAATGCAGAACACGGTCACGAAATTCTTTTTACCAAAGGAACGACCGATGGCATCAATCTGGTCGCCGCTTCATTTGGTCGCCGGTTTTTGAAAAAGGACGATGAAATGATTATTTCGACGATGGAACATCATTCCAACATCGTGCCGTGGCAGATGGCCTGTGAACAGGCCGGCGCACGATTGAGGATTATTCCGATGACCCGGTGTGGCGAGTTGGAATTGGATGGATTTGAATCACTGCTGAACCCAAGGACCCGGCTGGTGGCAACGGTGCATGTCTCCAACACATTGGGGACGATCAATCCAGTGGAAGAGATCATCAGATTGGCCCACGAACGGTCGGTTCCCGTGTTGCTGGACGGGGCACAGGCCGTGCCGCACCTGCGGATTGACGTGCGCGCTCTGGATGTCGACTTTTATGCTTTTTCTTCCCACAAGCTGTTTGGGCCGACCGGCGCAGGTGTTTTGTATGGCAAAGAGAGCCTGTTAAACAGCATGCCCCCCTACCAGGGCGGCGGAGACATGATCGAGCGCGTGACATTTGAAAGGACGACGTATAATTCGTTGCCACACAAATTTGAAGCCGGGACACCGAATATTGTGGGAGGTATCGGTACCGGTGCCGCGATTGACTATGTCACACAGTTCGATGAAAAGGCGATTCAGGCGCATGAGCAGGCCTTGCTGGTTTATGCCACTGAGCGCTTGTTGAATATCGACGGAATCGAAATCATTGGGTTGGCGGAGAACAAGGCCAGCGTCATTTCTTTTCTGCTTGATGGAACCCATCCCTTTGATGTCGGTACCATTCTCGACCAGTTGGGCGTTGCGGTTCGTACCGGTCACCATTGTACCCAACCGCTGATGGATTTTTACCAGATACCCGGGACCGTGAGGGCCTCGTTTGCGCTGTATAACAATAGAGCCGATGTGGATGCGCTGGTCTCGGGTGTCGAACGGGCTGCCAAGATGCTTTTATAGTCGAAACAGGGAACCAATGTCGGATATCAACACAACCCAGGATACCATTATCGAGGAATTCGGGTTTTTTGACCAATGGATGGATAAATATGAGTACATCATTGACCTGGGGAAAAAACTGCCACCGATCGACCAGCAGCACAAATGCGATGGTAATCTGATTCCAGGATGCCAGAGCCGGGTCTGGTTACACGCAAAGATGGAAAAGGGCAGGGTGACCTTTGTCGCTGACAGTGATGCGGTGATTACCAAGGGGATCATCGCCTTGCTGCTCAGAGTGCTGTCAGGCCAGTCTCCCGATCAAATTGAGCAAGCGGATTTATATTTTATCGATCAAATTGGATTGAGGGAACACTTGTCTCCGACCCGTTCCAATGGGCTGGTGAGCATGATCAAAAAGATCAAGGCCATTGCCCATCGATTGAGACAGTATCCCTAGTTTCCCGCCGGGTTCGATCCACAGTGGCCGGTTTTTCGTTTGAAGCGATTTGATCATCATCAAGTATTTGTTACATAATTCGATCGTGCAGGCGCGAGTCCGCAAACAGGGCGCGACAGGCAAGAAACAAGCAACAAAACGGGAGGTTTGAAAATGACAAATATCAGGGGTCAGCATCTGAAATATCCTATCGATGGGGTACAGCATGTCGCTTATCTGGCTTGGGATGACAGTCAAACCGGGGCGCGTCCGGGTGTCATTGTCATTCATGAGTGGTGGGGGTTGACTGACCATATTCGACAACGTGCCGACCGATTGGCGGCGGAGGGATTCTGTGTGTTGGCGCTTGATATGTATGGTGCGGGAAAAACGGCACAAAATCCCGAGGAGGCGGGTGTATTGATGAATGCGGTACTCGGGGACATGGATACCGGTACCCGGAAATTGGAAGCCGGATATGAACAACTACTCAAGCAGCCCAAGGTGGATGCTTCAAAAACCGCAGCGATAGGGTATTGTTTCGGGGGGGCGATGGTGCTTCATATGGCACGGATCGGGATGCCCTTGGATGCCGTCGTCAGTTTCCATGGTGCCTTGGGTTCATTCCATCAGCCGCAACCGGATCAGGTCCGGGCCCAACTGCTTGTCTGTCATGGCAGGTGCGACGAGATGGTCAGCATGGAAGATGTTGCGGCCTTCGAAAAGGAGATGGATGCCGTGAATGCCTCTTATGACGTGATCGTATACGAGACGGCCCAACATGGATTCACCAATCCGGCAGCGGATGAGAATGGCAGAAAATACGGGCTCCCCCTAGGCTATGATGCACACGCGGACACCGCTTCCTGGAAGGCGATGATCTCGTTGTTTCGGAACCTGTTTTAACCGGTCCCGGAGAAGGGGTTACGGGTTGGGATTGATCAGAAATGACCTCAGCTGCCGAAGTTTGGCCTTGACCTTGGTGGCATTGGAATGACCGATTCGAATAAGCATTTTCTGTGATGCAGAGAGTGATTCCAATTCAGGATCCGCATACTGATACAAATATTTCGGCTTGATCAATCGTATCTCGCCCGGTACTTCCGGGGTGGCCAGAAGATGGTCGAGCACTTCGATGAAACGATCATTGAAATAGTGTCCGGGATAGCCCAATTCCTCGTAGGCTTCTTGAAGCAGAGGATAAATGCGGACATAAATCGGTGCAATCTGATCGATCTGGATGTGGACCAGAAAATCGACAAACCCGGCGTAGCGTTCGAAATTTTCCGGGTCCACGATAAATTGGTTCTCAACAGCGGTTTTCCTTGCGATAAATTTTGCTTTCGGGTGTCGGGCAAAGGAGTATTTTTTCGGCAGTTTCGGTTCGGTGGCGTTGTCGACATTGACGACAAAGTGACGGATGATATTCTTGAAAATGAACAGTTCAGCCGGCAGCAATTCAGCAAGGTTGGTTTCGATGAACCGGTCGCTCTCATCAAGACCCGGCAAAGGTTCCTCGCTCTGACCCGTTGTCGGTATGTCAGCCACGGGGTAGCGCACCTTGGGAACATGCAGTTCGTCCGGTGTCGGTATGGAGTGGCTGTCCTCGCTTGAAAGTGCCGGTTGTTCGGTAGATGACGGTTGGCGGTACTGGCTGAAAAGATAAAATCCGATGGCGACAGCGAGGATAAGTAAAATGAAAAAAACGGTATTCTTCATGGTCGGATTGTCAATGCATCGTGGTCATCGAAGACGTCGCACAGGAAGTATAATCAGTTTTCAATGGGGAGATCAATCAAGCGGCCGTCGGCGGTCCATTTCTTTGACGATACAGGGAAGTTGTGCGATATGACTGATTTCCCGGTCGGGTTTTGCGGGGCCATGCCAGGTTCTGTTGGACAGGTTCACCCAGACCGTTCGCATTCCGATGGCAGAGGCCCCTTGGATATCACGAACCGGGTCGTCGCCGACATGGATGGCTTCTTCGGGTTTTACCCGCGTGAGTGAGAGTGCTTTTTCAAAAATTACGGGAGATGGTTTTGCCGCGCCGACAGTGGCCGCTGCGATCGAATGATGGAAACAGCCTGCAAGGCCGGTTTGATGGATGTCGGCATTCCCGTTGGTAATCGAGGCCACCCGGTAGTGTTGTTTCATATGAAGCAGCATGGGTACGACACCCTCAAACAAGGTAACCTGATTGCGGGCTTCCCAGAACACCTGAAATCCTTTTTCAATAAATTCAGCCGGCAACTGGTATTGGCCGGCCAGGTGCGCCAGCCATTGTTTCCGAAGCCATGTGAAGTCATGCTGCATGCGGGGAAACCGGGAAAAGAATTGTTGTTTATGCTGGCCCAGTGTCTCCAGGTCGAGATCGGCCGAGACCGCTGGATAGTGCTGTTCAATCCAGTGATAAAAGCGGTTTTCGGCCCGGAGAATCACCGGATGACAGTCCCACAGCGTATCATCGAGATCAAAGGTAATGCATTTGATGCTGGCCATTGTAGTCCTCTTGGAAAAGCCGACCGGTCAGGTTACCGGGATGAACGACAGGCACAAGGTGTCATCAGGGCACAGCGAGCAGCGCTGAAATGGCATCACAAATGGACCTGAATGCGTTATTTGCCTTTTCACTGCAGTGCCGGGCGCGCAGGTAGCCGTGGACCAACCCGGGGGTATTGATCCAGGTTGCCGGGATATCGGCGTTTTTCAGTGCCCTGACATAGGCACCGGCATCGTCCCGCACGGGATCAATGTCGGCAGAAAAGGCATAACAGGGCGGCAAGCCATCAAAATCGGTGGCCATCAGCGGGTAAAGCGTGGGATCATTGCCTGACGCGGACTTGTCCTGATAGGCGTCTGTATAAAACGTCAGGTCATCCCGACTTAGCAACGGAGCCTCGGCATTGTCCCGATAGGAAGCGAGTTGAAGATTTTCGCCCCCGAGATACGGATAAATCAGGACCTGCCCCACCGGTTGTGAACACTGGCCCCGTGTCGCATGACAGACGGCGGCGGCCAATGTCCCGCCGGCTGAATCACCGACCACAACCAGTCGCTGATAGATGGCCGCAAGATAATGAAAGGCGTGGAGTGCGTCCTGGAATTGGCAGGGATGCTTATATTCGGGCGCCAGACGATAATCGACTGACCAGACAGGGATGCCGGTGATCGCGCAGATTTCTGCACAGACGCTGTCGTGGCTGTCCAGATTGCCGACAACGAACCCACCGCCGTGATAGTACACGATGGCGACATCCTGGCCCTGGCCCGACCCGGTATAACAGCGCAATCCAATGCGGTTGTCACCGTGGACGGTTATGCTGTCCGCTGACGTAATACCCACCGGGTAGGGGCAGGCGAATGCCCGACACATCTCATTGTAGCCGTCCCTTACCCGGTGGATGTCCGGTGCGTTGCCCTCGACCTGGAAGGCATTGGTCCTGTCAATGAATGATCTGATTTCCTGATCGATGTGGAATGAACTCATGAGGATTGGTTCATGCGATGGTCAGGATTTGATGAACAGTTGTCTTGGCACCGCAGACAAGGTTTCACAACCGGTTTCGGTGATCACGAAACTTTCGGTAATTTCCAACCCCCAATCGGCCTGCCAAACCGCCGGAATAAAATGAAAGGTCATGCCGGGTTGCAACACGGTGTGGTCGCCGGGACGCAGACTCATTGTCCGCTCACCCCAGTCCGGCGGATAGGACAATCCAATGGAATATCCGCAACGACTTTCCTTTCTGATCCCGGTCCGTTTTTCCAGCAGGGTGCAAAATGCCGTTGCAATATCCTGACACCGGTTGCCGGGCTTGGCCATTTGCAGTCCCGATTCAATGCCCTCAACCACCGCCTCGCCGACATCCAGAAACCGTTGGGGGGGAGACCCGAGAAAAGTCGTGCGTGAGGTTGGGCAGTGATACCGTTTGTAACAACCGGCGATTTCAAAAAAAGTACTTTCCCCTGATTGCAAAGGGGCATCATCCCAGGTGAGATGAGGCGCCGCGGCATCGGTGCCGGAAGGCACCAGCGGGACCATCGCCGGGTAGTCTCCACCGTGCCCTTCGATACCGATGCATCCGGCATGATAAATGTCGGCGACCAGTACATTTTTGCGCAATCCGGGCTCAACCCGTTCCTGGATATGCTGGTGCATTCGGGTCACGATTTGACCGGCAATTTTCATGTAATGGATTTCGCGTTCGCTTTTGATTGCCCGTTGCCAGTTGACCAACCCGGTGGCATCGACAAAGTGGACTGCCGGGAGGCCGGTGCGCAGTTCGTGATGGGCACGGGCGGAGTACCAGTAGTTGTCCATCTCCACGCCGAGGGTTCCCCTGTCAAGCCGGCGTTCCTTCAGTACGTCAATGAGTTCCTGCATCGGATGCAGCGGTAAATTTTGAATCAGTTTTTCATCATATCCGTGAACATGATCGTCAGCCATCCAAACCGTTCTCAGCGCCCCGTTGGCATCCTGGGCACGACCGAACCACAGCGGATTGCCGTCCATGGGAAGGATGATGCATTGATGGACATAGAATGACCAACCGTCATAGCCGGTCAACCACGCCATATTGGACGGATCACTGATGACTAATGTGTCGATTGATCGATCAGCCATCGTGTGACGGGTTTTTGCGATCCGGTCATCATATTCCGATTGTTGAAAGGGGAGGTGTTTGGCTGTCATGCTATAGCGAAAGGGTGTCTTTTTTTCAGAGGCCGTGTGGTTTGTCCGTCAATCGTTCAACACTGCGACTTGCGAGTTGAACCTGTTACATGCTTGATGTTGATCCGGGAACTGTCTGCTTGGTATATCAGAAGGGTAAGCGAATAGCAAATTCCAATTGGGCCACAAGGTGACCGGTCGAGGACTGGCCTCCTTGAGTTTTCCCGAGAGTATCCAAAGTGCCAATACTGTAACGGATAGACGCATACTTCAATGACCGCGATCAGTCAGGTCGAGGCAGCCGTCAGATGCATTTTGTCTCTTCGTCGGCATATTGCTAGCTAGGTACCGATCAGCGAAAAATCGTGACGGCAAACCGCGTTCGTCTTTCCCCTTCATCCAATATCCCGGATCAACCTTGCAGCCAGTTCCAGCACATCCACGGGCCAGAAACAGTCCGGTCGTGGATGATGTACTCGTGGTTGTCCGGTCTCAGGTCGGCAGTGCTGCAGGGTGTCGAGCCACTGGGCCGGAATGGCTTCCCGACCCCATACCGCGCCTAACAGGGCTCCACAAATGGCGGCATTGGTATCGGTATCCCCTCCGCGCATAATGGTATCGACAACGCCATCTTCAAGGCTTGAGGCATGAAGCAACTGATACAGCGCATTTTGAAAAGCGATCAGGACCCATCCCTGTTGGTGGATATAGTCTGTTGGTGGTTTGTCGGCTGCTTGGTGGATGATTGCCAGCAAAGTGGCTTCAATGGCGCTGTCGGCTGTCCACTGCCTGATGTGCTGATAGAGTTCCTTGCGGTTACAATTTGAAGCAATAGCGTGGGCAATCGCGATCGCAAAAATGGCATTCGCCTGCTGGCAGAGCACGTTGGGATGCGTAATCATCGCATCCTGCACAGCCCAGTCGGCGACCTGATCCGGTTCAAATCGGGCACCGAAAATCCCGAGCGGACTGATTCGCATCAGGGCACCATTGGCCTGGCTGTCTGGATTGGCCTGTCCCCGTAGCCCGGCGGCAATGGTGATGCCACAGTCAAAAGGACCGGAGTTCAGCCAGTACCGATATCGATTGCGTGCTGTCTCCGGTTCATAAGAGCCGGTTGTCACCAGCATCCGGGCAAGAAGCAGTGCCATCTCGGAATCATCGGTCGGTTGGCCCGCGATGGTGTTCCATGTCCCACCATCCGCCAGTTCACGTACCCCATCCGGGTAGCGTCGACTTATCTCATCGGGAGTCTCGAACTCAACCAGACTGCCCAGTGCATCGCCGGCCAACTGCCCAATCAGGCATCCCTGAGCCCGGGACAGCATTCGGATCTTGCGTTTGGCCGTGTCGCTTGGATTGCTGTGAAATGGCCAGGTAGGCTCGCTGTGCATGTTGCAGATACGGTGGGGCCGTCGACCAGGACGATTCAGGCCAGATGCTTGAACCGGTTGCGTGCATCCTTGTACTCATAATGTGCCTGCTCCGAAGCCCGACGATACAGGCCCTCTAGACAGCTTCTCTCTGGCTCCAGTTCGGCTTCATCGATCTCGCACCACCAGTGCTTGTTGGCTCCCTGTCCACCCCCATGCCAGCGATAACCCCGTGCTTTGAGTGCATCCTTCACATCAAAGGGAGCGCCAAAGGCGCGGACCAACACGGTTCGCCTGCCAACACCGGCAAGCAGGTCGGTCAAAGCATTCGGAACCAGATGCATTAGCCAAGCCATGGCCTGGCAATCCGTTGCCGCACGGTGACCCTCGTAGAACCAACCCAGGCGAAGCAGCAGATACTCCAGTTTGCGGCTCTCAAAACCCAGGGTGGGCCAATCAATACCGTTCATGGAGCAGGCCCAGGCCAAATGGTCCAGATGCTTGAAGCGTTTGTCAAAAAATGGGCGATCAAAGGCGGCGTTGTGGGCAACGATCAGCGAATCATCGGCCAGCCAGTCTGCGATCATGGCCTCATCAAACCGATGACCTGCGACCATGGTGTCGGTAATGCCGGTCAGTTCGGTAATCAGTGGCGGAATCGGAACGTGCGGATCTTCGTACAAACTGATGGCATCGATAATGGATGTCAGGCGTTTTTTCGACGGACTGTAGCTGACTTTCACCATCCCCAGCTCAATGATTGATGCTGCATCTGAAGACAACCCGGTCGTTTCCGTATCCAGTAATACCATGGTGCGTTCATCACCGACCGGGGTTGCCAGCGGCCTTGGCCAGACGGTTCCCTCCTTGGTCGTCGGAATGCGCTCAAGAAGCCGGAAGTCGTCCGGCCGTGTCTCTATTTCAGGAAATCGCTTGAGCAGGGAAGGCGGATGGTTATTTGTCATGATCGGGTAGTTCTTCGAGAAGTTGGGCTCACGGGGGCCATACGCCCGGTTTGTCCGGCCCGTCTGGCTGGGTCAACACCGCCTGTCGGGATCGATGAACGACGGACAGGACCCTTCAAGCGGTCACAATTCGGCAAAACTGTTTTCAATCGCCTGCTCGAAAAACGGAATATCTTCCATTTGAACGCACAGCGGGGGACAGATTCTCAATACGTTTTTGTGTGCGCCCGACTTGCTTGCAACCAGGCCATGTTTGCGTGTCAACTGGAATAACCGGTGCATTTCCTCAACGGCCGGTTCCTTGGTCTGTTTGTCCTTGACCAGTTCTGCCGCCATCATGAGCCCCCGGCCACGCACATCTCCAATGATATCATGTTTGAGGGCCATCTTCTTGAGCACATTGAGCATCGCGGCCCCCACTTGCCTGGCATTGTCGATGAGTTCGCATTGATCGATGACTCGTAGCACCGCCCGACCCGCCGAGCAGGAGACCGGATTGGCACCGTAGGTGTTGAAATAAAACTTGTCGGCCATCGCTTCGGCGATATGCCGTTTGGCGACAACGGCACCCAGTGGATAGCCATTGCCGATACCCTTGGCCAGTACCACAATATCCGGGACTACGTCATGCCGCGCAAATGACCAGTAATGTTCCCCGGTACGGCCAAATCCGGCCTGAACCTCATCGACAATGCACAGCCCCCCGGCTGCCCTGATCCGTTCAAAGGCACCACAGAGATAACCGTCCGGTAGTGGGACAATACCGCCATAACCCTGAACGGGTTCGATGAACATGCCGGCGATCTGTCCCGAGGTGCCGTGGTAAATGGTGCGATCAAGGTCATCCAGATAAGGCTGTACCCCGGGACCGTGGATACCGCGATATTGATCCGGATTCGAGGTAAACTGAATACCGTTGAGCAACGACACATTATGTCGGAAGTTGCTGATCCCGGTGATCGATTGGGCACCAAACGTGGCGCCATGATAGCTGTTGTTCAGAGAAATGACATCATTGTTTCGGGTATGCGAGCGGGCCAGCAATAACGCAAAATCAATGGCTTCCGCGCCGCTGTTCATGAAATGCACCACCCATTGTTCATCTTCAGGGAATTTTTGGGTCAGTTCCTCTGCAAAGTGGGCCGGAACCGGATGGAAGAACATGGTGGTGCAATGCTGGATCTGTTCGGCCTGGAACTGGACCGCTGCCGTGACCGCCGGATTGTTGTAGCCGATGCTGACACAGAGATTCTGGCTCAAGCAGTCAAGATACTGATTTCCCTTTTCATCCCAAAGATACTGGTCCTGCCCCCGCTTGAAGATCAAAGGGGTGTTATAGGGAACAAAGGCCCGTTGCGAAGCGGCGTAATATCGTTCCCGTCGCTCGACGATGGCGTCGGTTTCCCAATCCGTCGACAGCGTATAGGGCGTCATGTCTTCCCGGATGATCCGGGATACCTTGGTGTGGGTTGGCATATGATTTGACTCCTGAAGTCCGGACTTAGTCGCGCAACGGGTCATTGCGCAAGCGCTTTTGTTGATGTTCGTGGCTCAATTTCCCATAGAGCTGTTTGACTCGTTGTCTGCTGCCAATCAGGCCGGGCTGTTCGGTAAAGGACATGATCAGCAACAACCGATCCTCCGTCCCGGTATTTTCTGTGACCTGATGCAGCGAGAACCGGCCGAGAAAGAACTGCAGGTCCCCCGGTTCCAGCGCCAGTTGCGTGACCTGTTGGCGATCGCCCAGCAGGACGTTTGCGACGTCCTGATACCGTTCATCGTGGGGTGTGCGGAGGTTGGGTACATATTCGAAATATCCGCCACTGAGTGCCGGTTTCAACAACATCGTGATGGTGAACTCATTGGTATCGAAGTGCCAGTTGAACCGGGTCCCGGGCGGGCACACATTGACAATCATGTTGGAAATCGGATCGTCATAAAGATAGAGATTGGGTTTGCCCAGGCAATCTGCCAGAAATTGACCGAGTGCAGGCCAGCGGTAAAGCTGTCTGGCGGTGGATCGATCACCAAACTGGTCGCTGGTAATAAAACCGTTGGTACGCGACATCAAAATGTTGACCGGATGGTTATCGGGCAGGGTCGGGTCGGGGGGTGAAAAATAGGCGTTGGTATCGGTTTGGCGGGAAAAATAGGCGCTCTGTCGACGGGCCAATGCTTCATCCAACAGCATTGTCAGGCCGTGCTCGCTGAGAAATGCATTCAGCAGGGCGCAACCGTCCCCGGCAAGTGCCGATTGGACCTGATCGACCGCGGCCTGACGCAGCGGGTGACCGGGTTCATCAATCGGGTATTTTGCATGGTTGATCAGGGTACGTCCCACTGGATTGTCGTTGGGTTTAGCCATGGTGCGCTTACCGAGCAGGCTCATCGGGGCAGGATACTTTGTTCACGGCCAGCCAGCCGTCGATATATCCATCACAGTATTCGGTCGCCTGGCTCAGGGTCAAGTTGTCCTTGCCGGTTGCGAGACTGTTCCACAACCCGTCATCGAGAATGTACAGGCCGACAGCGGCCTTCCTGGCATCGATTTTGAGGTGTCTGTCTTGGGCGGCTTGTGCAAAGAGCCACTCAAGCAGCGCATGGGTGTTGCGACTGGCACGATAGATCGGTTCGGCGTATCTTTGGTTATACCGGCTGGCATTGGTAAAGGCCTGCCAGGCAGCTGCAGTCTCCCATGAATAAGACGGACTTGAAAAACTGGCGTAGGCCACTTGCTTGATCCTCTGATACGCACTCAGACTGGCATCGTCCGCGATCTGCCGCTTGATAAACAGGGCCGTATCAAACCAATGGGCCAGCGCGGCAAGCAGCAGTTCCTCCTTGTTTTCAAAATAGTGGGCGATCAGTCCCCGGGATGCGCCAGCCTGAGCGCAGATTCTCTCGACTGTCGCGCCGGCAATATCGAATTGTGCGACCGTGACAATGGCTGCCCGAAGAAGACTCTCCCGCCTGAACTTGCGATTTTCAGCCTGGGTCAGCCGTTTGGGCGGAAGAGAAACCCAGCTGCTTTGGTTCTTCGGATTCATGCGCCGTGGCCAAATCTCCAATTATATTGGACAGTCATCATAATTATGTATACTATCCAAAAATCATGTTTTCCACAACCAGTCACAAGACATCCTGATGACGGTCGACATTCAATCCGGTCCGTCGGAAAAAAAGCCGCGCCGAACGACAGGAGGGCGCCGCGACCGTCAGTCCCGGCGACGCCAGTCGAACGTGGTGCGTGCCCCCTATATCCATCGGCAAATCGCTACCTATGACTTGCTCAATGAAGAAGGCTTGAGCCTGATTGAGGCGAATGCAGACACCATTCTCAAGGAGGTGGGTATGGAGTTTCATGACGATGAGGAAATACTGAGGCTGTTCAAGGAAGCGGGTGCGGATGTCAGGGGATCGCGTGTCCGGTTTGATCCCGGTCATCCAAGACAGGTCATCCAGGCGAGTGCACCCCGAGAATATGTCCAGCATGCGAGAAATTCCGCGAATAATGTCGTGATCGGAGGGAATAATACGGTGTTGTGTCCGTCGTTCGGTCCCCCCTTCATCCACAATCTGGACGAAGGGCGCCGTTATGCGACATTGGATGATTTTCACAAACTGGTCAAAATCCATCAAATGATTCCATGGCTCCATCATTCCGGTGGCATTGTCTGTGAACCGGTTGATGTGCCGGTCAACAAACGGCATCTTGATATGCTGCTAGGCCACTTCCGTTACAGTGACCGGGGTTGTTTCGGTGCATTGATCGGTGCCGAGCGCGCAACCGACTCGATCAACATGGCAAGGATCTTGTTCGGCGACGAGTTTGTCGATCAAAATTGCGTGTTTTATTCCGTTGCAAATACCAATGCACCGCTGGTTTTGGACTCGGCCATGTCGGGGGCCCTGAAGGTCTATGCGAGAAACAATCAGGCGGTGGCCTGTACGCCGTGGACGCTCGCGGGTGCCATGAGTCCGTGTACGGTTGCCGGAACACTGGCCCAGGTACTGGCTGAAACCATGGCGGTGTGCATGTTGACCCAACTCGTTCGTCGTGGGGCACCCTGTTTGATGGGCAGTTTTGCGACGGCCATTTCGATGCAGTCCGGGGCGCCAACGTTCGGCAACCCGGAAGGCGCCAAGATGGTGTTGGCGGCAGGACAGCTCGCCCGTCGACTGGGGGTTCCGTTTCATACCGTCGGCGCCCTGTCAGCATCAAAATTACCGGATGGCCAGGCGCAACAGGAAGCTACCTATGGCTTGATCATGTCCGTATTGGCTGGAGCCAATTTCATCAATCATGCGACTGGATGGTTGGAAGGTGGATTGGTTACCGGGTTTGAAAAGACCATTCTGGATGCGGATTTGTGCGGAAAACTGATTGATTTTTCCGAGGGCATCGACTTGTCCCGGGACGCCCAGGCGATGGAGGCGATCTTTGAGGTGGGACCCGGCGCCCATTTCCTGTCCAGCCAGCACACGCTGTCCCATTTTGAAAGTGCATTTTTTCGCTCGAATGTGGCGGACAACAATTCCTTTGAACAGTGGACCATGGAAGGACAGCTGGATGCTGCACAACGGGCAAACAAGATCTGGAAGACCTATCTTGAACAATACGAAGAACCGGAACTGGATATTGCCAAGCGGGAAGCACTGGAAGCTTATGTGGCCAAAAGAAAGGCAGCCATGCCGGATCGCAACTACTAGCGTGGGACAATCTGCATTGACCGATGGGATCCCCATGGCGTTTTTCGAGAATGTCATCGGGTATGAGGAACACCCGGAAACGACCGGTTTCTCCACGGTCTCATGCGGTCGGGTTCGGCCTCCTTCCCGTGATGCGGTCTTGGGATGTCCCCGTGTCTTTGATGGGTGCATGGAGTGTCGCTGATGGGACCAGACCGTGCAATGTCGGATAAACCGCTTGACAGCCAGGCCGACATCATTGTGGTGGGCGGTGGTGCGACCGGATTGAGTGTGGCCTATCATCTGGGGCAGCTGGGGTATCGCAATGTCCTTGTGCTGGAACGAAACACACTGACCAGCGGGACGTCGTGGCATGCGGCGGGCATTGTCGGGCCGTTGCGGGGGAGTCAGAATCTGACCCAACTGGCGAAATACGCAGTCACCTTGTTCCAGGAACTGGAAAAGCAGACCGGTCAGGCGACCGGCTATCGACAGACGGGCGGTTTGTGGCTGGCACAACACCCTCATCGGTTGATCGAGTTCAAACGGATGGCCGCCATGGGGAGAATGAACAGTCTGGGGGTGGAGATGCTGTCTGCCAAACAGATTGAACAGCGTATCCCGCTTGTGAATGTCGAGGACCTGGTCGGTGGATTGTGGGTGGTGGAAGACGGGCAGGTCAATCCGGTGGATTTGTGCATGGCCTATGCCAAGGGGGCGCGGTCTTTCGGTGTGCACATTCGTGAACACAGCGAAGTCATCGGATTCAACGTACACAATGATGCGGTCCAATCGGTCCTGTTGCATGATGGCGAACGGTTGTCGTGTCAGGTGGTCATCAATTGTGCCGGTGTCTGGGCAAGGGAAATCGGTCTGTTGGCCGGGGTGGGTGTCCCGCTTCAAGCTGTTGAGCACATGTATGTCGTCACGGAACCGATGCAACCGCAGATACCGTCGTGTCCAGTGATCCGTGATATGGACAGCGGCATTTATGTCAAGGAAGACGCCGGCAAACTGGTTATCGGGACGTTTGAGTCCGATGCGCGACTGTGGGATCCCTCGCAGGCGGATAGCGAGGCGGCTTTCCTGATGTTCGATGAGGACTGGGATCATGTCGAACCGATGCTCAAGGCGAGCATGCGCCGCTTGCCCTGTCTGGAACGGATGGGCTTGTCACAGTTTGTTAATGGCCCGGAAAGCTTTACCCCCGACACACGCCAGATTATGGGCAGGGATCCCAGGATCGGTAATTTCTATGTGGCAGCGGGTTTTAACTCGATCGGGATCATGTCTTCAGCCGGGGTGGGCAGGACAATGGCGCAGTGGGTTGTACACGGAGATGTGGCCCTGGATATGTGGGAGGTTGACATTGCCCGATTTGAACCGGCAGACAATGAACTCGGTTTTTTGCGACAGCGTATCCCGGAATCGGTGCACAATCAGTTCCAGATGCACTGGCCATTCAAGCAATACAGGACAGGCCGGGATCGAAAACGGTCTGCCTGGCACCATGTGCTGCATCGCCACGGTGCGGTTTTCGGGGCACCCAGCGGGTGGGAAAGACCGTTGTGGTTTGCGCTGGAGGGGGAACAGACACACATCCAGTACAGTCATGCTGAGCAGAACTGGTGGTCCATGGCGCAGCGAGAATCGATCATGCTGATGAATCATGGTGCCCTGTTTGATCTTTCCCCGTTTACCAAAATCCAGATCCAAGGAGAGCAATCGTGCCGGCGCCTGCAGTGGCTCTGCACCAACGATATCGATGTGCCCGTCGGGAGGGTGGTCTATACGCTGATGTTGAACCCTGCAGGGGGTATTGAAGGAGAATGTACGGTGACCCGGCTGGCTGAACATCGATTTCTGGTGATCAGTGCAGCGGCGACACGAACCAAAGACTTTTACTGGATCAAACGACATCTGGCGCATGCCAATGGCTTGGAGATATCGGATCGTACTGACGATTATCTGGTCTTGGGTGTAATGGGGCCGAAGGCGGCGGTGCTGTTGAATGCAGTGAGTGATGACTCTGTGTTCGGGCATTCCTTCAAGTTCGGCAGCTCAAAATTGGTCAATATACAACAGGTCGAGGTGCGTGCCTCACGGCTGAGTTACGTCGGGGAATCAGGGTGGGAATTGTTGATCCCAGTTGACAGCGGTGTGCGGGTGATCGAGACCGTGATAGGCAAAATGGATCAATATCAAATGGGATTGGCCGGTCATTTTTGCGTGGAATGTTGCCGACTTGAAAAAGGATATTTGCACTGGGGACAGGACATCAGTCGAGAAGAGAACCCCTATCAGGCCGGGTTGGGTTTTGCGGTTAAACGACGAAAACCGGGTGGTTTTATCGGGCTCGATGCACTGAACGAAACCGTGAAAGAGCCCCTTGACCGCCATCTCCTGTTGTTTGAGGTCGGTGCAACACGCCCCCTCCTGCTGCACGACGAGCGTATTTTATGCGACGGCAAATGGATC
Organism: Candidatus Poriferihabitaceae bacterium; assembly: GCA_965214625.1. Lineage (GTDB taxonomy): Bacteria > Pseudomonadota > Gammaproteobacteria > Arenicellales > Poriferihabitantaceae. Next base: position 2,284,166 of record OZ243962.1, read on the forward strand.
GGACGAACCACTTCAGGGGGGCTCGGTTTTCGTACCGGGAAGGCACTTTCTATGGGATATGTCATCGCCCAGGGACAGTCCAGAGCCGCCTTGTCACAACGCAATTTCGAGATTGAAGTGGCCGATGAACGATATCCGATGCGTCCCCTTGCCCAGTGTCCTTATGACCCTGCCGGTCACAGGATGAGAACTTGAAGAGGAAATCCCGGCGATATCAGTGACGGTGAGACAATGAAAAGCACAGCGAGAGTGGTCGTGATCGGCGGCGGCATCATGGGTTGTTCCCTGATCTATCACCTGACACAGTTGGGATGGACGGATGTTGTGCTGCTCGAAAAAAATGAACTGACGGCCGGTTCCACGTGGCACGCCGCTGGCCTTTGTACCCATTACGCCCACAATATCACGGTGATGCAGTTGCGAGCGCACAGTGTCCGACTCTATCGGTCCATCCTCCAGCAGGAAACCGGTCAACCGGTCAGTTTTCATGCCACCGGGGCATTGCGGGTCACCACCCAAAAGGACCGGTTTGATGAATTTAGACATGTTCAGGGACTGGGCAGGTTTGCCGGCTTTGATTTCAACCTGTTGAGTCCGTCCGAGTTGAAGGCCATTTATCCGCTGGTGGAGACCAAGGGCCTGATCGGTGCCATTCATGAGCCTCTGGATGGTTATGTGGACCCGAGCCAGGCAACGCATGCGCTGGCCAAGGGTGCACGGCACAGGGGCGCTGACATTTATCGCAACAATCCGGTGGAAAGGATTGAGAGAGTGGCGGATGAATGGCGGGTTCATACTCGAAATGGAGAGATTCGTGCTGAGCATATTGTCAATGCTGCCGGCACCTGGTGTCGGGAAATCGGTTTGATGATGGGAGTGGACCTGCCGGTTGTCCCGATGCTGCATCAATATATCGTGACCGATGAGATCGACCAGTTTGCTGCTCTGGAGAAGGAAATCCCGTTCATACGTGACCCGGATGAAAGTTGGTATCTTCGTCAGGAACGCAATGGTGTCATCATTGGGCCTTATGAGCGAAATGGGCAACCTTGGGCGATTGACGGGGTGCCCCGTGGTTTTGGCATGGAGTTGTTGCCGCCCGATCTGGACCGTATCGAGGCGATTGCAGCGAACTGCATGGCAAGAGTGCCGGCAGTGGCCGCTGCCGGTATCAAGAACGTGATACATGGGCCCATCACGTTTACCCCGGATGCCAATCCCCTGATCGGTCCGGCTTTTGGCCTGCCGAATGCATGGATACTGACCGGGTCCAGCATGGGCGTCATGGAAGGGGGCGGTGCCGGGCAATTTCTGTCGGAGTGGATGGTCGGCGGTGAGCCGCCGGGCGATGCACTTGCGATTGACTCACGGCGCTTTGGACACTATGCCGATCGTGCTTATCGGGTGGATAAAGCGGTTGAATGTTTTGCCGCACAGTTTGGGATCCACTATCCGTATGAAGAGCGACCGGCAGGGCGGGAAAAGCGAATGACACCGATTTACCCTCGTTTGAAAGAAATGGGTGCGGTGTTCGGCGCTGCGTATGGATGGGAGCGTCCCAACTGGTTTGCCAGAGCGGGCGAAGCCCCCCATGCTGAATTGAGTTTCCAGCGTTGCAACTGGTTTGATGCGGTTGCAGCGGAATGCAGCAAGGTCATGACCCAGGTGGCCATCGGTGAACTCAGCATGTTTTCCAAATTTAGCGTGACCGGGAACGATGCCGATCAATTCATGCAGTCATTGGGGGCCAATCGGGCGCCTGCTCGGGTCGGTGATATCGTGCTGAATCACGTGCTCATGCCGCAAGGCGGGGTTGCATCGGAATTCAGTGTTACCCGTATCAAGGACAAGGCATATTATCTTGTCAGCGCGGCCGCTGCAGAACGACATGATGAAGATCTGCTGAGGCAACGTGCGGCCCGTTTTCAGGATGTTGTCATCAAGAATGTCACCGAAGAAGTGACCGTGCTTGGACTCATGGGGCCCCGGGCCGAAACGGTGTTGGCCAAATTGACGGATACGGACGTGTCGCCGCGCCATTTCCCCTGGTTAACCTGTCAGCAGGTCATTATCGGTGATATCGAGGTCACTGCCCTGAGGGTCTCCTATGTCGGCGAGTCAGGTTGGGAGTTACACCATCCGAGGGAGTGCCAATGTGAACTGTTTGAACGGCTTTGGCGTGCCGGAGAGGCATTCGGTATCGGGCTGTACGGGGCATTTGCCGCCAATGCATTGCGGTTGGAAAAGGGCTACCGGGCATGGGGAGCGGACCTGACAACGGAAAGAACACCGATAGAAGCCGGCCTGGGTCAGTTTGTCAAGACAACAGACCGCGATTTCATCGGCAAATCCTCCCTGTTGCAAAGACACCGACAGGGAAACGGCTGGCAAATGCATCTGCTGCAACTGGACGGGGAGGTGATAGACCCGTTTTATTTGCATACGGTGATACAAAATGAACAGGTGGTCGGGTTGGTCACTTCGGGCGGTTTTGGCCATCGGGTGCAAAAAAACCTGGCGTTGGCCTATTTCAGCGAACCGCTCGATGGGTCTCCGTTATCGGTGCGCATTCTGGACCACGAAGTCAGTGCCCGGCTCCTCGATGAAGTCCCTTATGATCCGCTTAACCGCATACCAAGCGGCGGGTCAGTCCGCCCCCCGGCTTGATGCCGAGATCTTGTCGTGGCAAGGGGTGAGCCAAGGGGGATACCCCGGGTTGCTCGGGTCATCACCGCGGCCTGGTCGGGCCGTCACCATGGCGCGATGGGTTGCAGGGGCGCCGGTCGGGTTATCGGACCGGATTCGGACAGGAAGATTTCGGTCAGAGCCCGTTCATCATGGTTCATCCGCCAGGAAATCATTTTTTGCGCATAGCGCAGCACCAACGATTGATAGTCCGGATCATTGGCTCGATTCACGAATTCGTACGGATCTTGGGTCAGGTCGAAAAACAGCGGCGGCAACGCAGTGAAATGCACATATTTGTAATGGTCATCTCTAATGACATTCAAGGTACACTGATGGGAGCTCAATCCCAATTGCTGCTCAAGCGTGGTATCCAGGATGTTTCTGAAATCATATTCCCAGTGCACTTCCTGGCGCCAGCCGGGCACTTTCTCCGCGCGTTGTAGAAAAGGAATGAGAGAACGGCCATCACATTGACCGGGAATGTCAAGACCCAGATAGTCCAGCATGGTCGGCATGATATCGATGTTTTCCGTAAAGACATCGACCACCTTGCCCCGTTGCTGATCGCCAGCTGGCCTCGGGTCTCTGATAATCAGTGGAACATGATAGGACTGGTCGAAGTAACCGGATTTGCTCATCAACCAGTGATCTCCCATCTGTTCCCCATGATCCGATGTGAAGATAATCAATGTATCTGACCACTGATTTGTTTCCTTTAGGTAGTCGAATAATCTGCCGAGATTGTCGTCCACTTCCGTCATGAGCCCGTAATAGCTGGCTTTTTTTCTCAGAGTTTCCTTTTTGTTAGTGGCGGCCCGATACCCCTCTCCGACCGAGACGCCATGTTGACTATGGTTGAGCTGATAGTCGAGATAGGGGTGTTGCATGGACTCGATAGCAATCGAGGGTTGCCGGATGAGGTCATCAACCTGATCGGGGGGGTACATTGTGTTATATGGCTCCGGTGCCACGAAAGGGGGATGGGGCCGTAACAGCGACAAATGAGTGATCCAGGGCGTATCTTGTTTGCCGATCCACTGCATGCAGGCATCCACCATGACATGGGTTTCATGGTCTTTGGCCTCAATGGCAAGTGGAAGCGGGATAGTCCCTCCTGCCTCCCACTCGGTACCCGGTTGGGTCCTTCCGTAAAGTTCCCAAACCTTTTCAGGTACCGAATAACCCTTGCTCTTCAAATGATCCACCCATAACACCGAAACCTCTCCTTGAATCGGTGTGAACGTTTCGATTCCCTGCAAAGGTTCGCTGTAATGCGTCAATCGTTTATCGGCCGGATTAATCCCTCTCGGGTCAAGGGCGCTGTCGGTATACCCGAACAGGGAAGGGGAATAACCCTTTTTGCCGATCTCAATCGCCCAGTTGGTGAATCGGTTGTCAATCGGTGTCCCGTTCAGCACACATCGGTGGTTTTGCAGGTACATCCCGGTATGCAGGGAAGTGCGACTCGGTGCACATGGTGCGGCTTGGGCAAAATGGTTGCTGAACAGTACTCCATCGGCTGCCAGTGAATCCAGATGGGGTGTTTTGACGACAGGGTGATCGAGACGTGAAAGGCAACGGCCACGCCATTGGTCTGCTGTGATAAATAGGATATTCATGGAGTTTCTCATCGAACAAACGGTGATGACGGGCTTGTCGACCGACAACGAACTCGGCACGCCTGACGGTGTCAGATTGATGATGCCATGGGAAGCAGGATATTCTCAAATACAAAATACCGAAATCTGTCAAACCAGTACCTGGTATCTCATTATTTTCCTCATCTGTCTTGTTTGGTTTGTATTCGATTGTCAGGTTCATGTCGTGTTGGTGTCGTTATTCCTGGCGCTCACTTGCCGCACAATGCCCTTATCCGAAGTCAGGAGATTGACATGATTGTCAGAAAATTACGGCTAAGCCGTGGCTGGTCACAGCAGCAGCTTGCCGAGTTCAGCGGTCTGAGTGTCCGCACAATCCAGCGAATCGAACGAGGTCAAGTGGCGGGTAATGAGTCACTGAAAGCCTTGGCTGCGGTTTTCGAAACCGATGTTTCCACTTTAATCGAGGAAAGCGATATGTTGAATCAACCGAACATGACCGATGAAGAAAGAGAAGCGATCGAATATGTGCGTGATATCAAGGGTTTTTATAATCATGCCATTCAGTATCTGGTCGTCATGGCGTTGCTGTTAATCATCAATATCATTGTTTCTCCCGATTATTATTGGGTGGTATGGCCAGCGTTGGGTTGGGGATTGGGGGTTGCCTTGCACGGGTTGAATGTTCATGAAGTGTTCAGCCTGTTCGGACCCCACTGGGAGAAAAAACAAATCGACAAGTATCTGAGGCAAAAGAAGTCATGATGTCGATATATTGCGCTGACCTACACTGAAATGGAAGCGTATTGTCGTTCCCGCCCAATGCGGGCGCGATGGATCAATTTCACTGACAAATATCGATTGACAGGTTCCGGAGACAAATTACATCCTCCGGGGAAAAACGATATTTGATGTTGATGTCTGTGGCTGTCGAGTTTTTTAAGCCCGTCGAAGGGTATTCGTGTCATGTCGTTTGTCGATACTCGGAAGTGATAAGGACCTTCTGTCGCTTTAGGAAAATCACCTCAAGGAGTTGTCCATTACGGCAAGCTTGCTGATAAACATGCCAGATTGAATTTCATAAATTGTTGTAATTCACAGATGTTTTTCTCATTATCTCGACACCTCGTACCTCCTTGCATGCCTGACGCCACTATGTTATTTGCACTGCTTAACGCCAAGCTGTCGACCAACTTCCGCAAGTAATTCGGCTCGGTTTTTGAGCCCTCACAGACAATGAGAATCCGGTCATAGTGTTTATGGCTTGATTGATCGTGGGCAAGACTTCGCGCTTGTCGTGACTTACGCTTGTGATGAAGGTCATCACTGCCCACTTAGCGCTCCACAGCTGTTTTGATCTTTCCGTATATAGGGCAATGCACCATAGCGGCCTGACAGATACCTGCGTTCCAGGTTCTCGATCTTTTTGCGGGGTCTGAAATCGGTGAGCGGAAAAAGGACCATCGAACGTGATTGGTTTTTTCACAGAACCAGATCTGATCCCGCCTGAATACTTCCTGGTCCAGAATAAAGATATCATGGGTCGTGAAGACAATCTGGGCATTATTGGGGTTTGTCTTTGGATTGTGAAACAGGATGACCAGAAACCCAACAATTACCGGGTGCACCGACTGATTTTCTTGCGTGTTTGGTTGAGCCGGGCGGAGTGCTACATCGGTGTAGCCGTTCCGGTGTGCAGAGCGATTAGGGGTCACGAATTATCCACGCTCTTTGTATGCTGTCTAGATGGACGGGAAAACGACTCGCCTTCAATGAATACTTAATCCATGGTTTCGAAACTTCCGCTCGTGGTGTGGTACCTGCATCATTGGGGTTGGCAACGGCCATATTCTGATTACGGACGAGCCGAAATCACATTTAACAATCCATACGCCAGCTGTCGAAGAGGCGGGGAGACAACGAATGCCTCCCCGATTGAGAATCTGCCTAGCCGTATCGGTAAGGCCGACCCGCCTTGACCATATCGGCATTGTACTGCTTGAAAATCTCGACAACCTTTGCTTTTGTCTCTGATTCGGCGGCGATTTCATCCCAAAATGCGATTGCTGCTGTCTCGACTTGCGTCCACTCCGCATCCGGGATCGTCGTCAGTTTCATCTTCGTGCCATTGACGCGCAAAGAGGCTTCTCCACCCCAGTACCACCATTGACGGTAGTAATGTGAACTATCCATGGTCAATTTCAATAACTCTTTAAGATGATCCGGAAGTTCTTGATACCGGTCCATGTTGGCGAAGAAAGACCCAGCCCATGCGCCGGAAATGTTGTTGGTCAGAAAATAGTCGGTGACATCGGCCCAGCCCACGGTATAGTCCTCGGTGATGCCAGACCAGGCGACCCCATCCAATTCTCCGGTCTGTACGGCCACTTCAATATCTTCCCAGGGCAAAGTCACCGGGACAACGCCGAACTGGGAGAGGAATCGACCGGCGGTAGGAAACGTAAAGACGCGTTTACCTTGCAGGTCTGCCAGGCTATGGATCGGGTCTTTGGTTGCAAAGTGGCAGGGGTCCCATGCTCCGGCCGAGAGATGCTTGACGCCGACTTTGGAATATTCCTGATCCCATATCTCATTGAGACCATATTGATTGAACAGAACCGGTACATCCAGCGAATAGCGACTGGCAAAGGGGAAGTAGCCACCAAACACGGTGACTTCGGTCGGTGAGGCCATGGAGTCATCATCGGACTGCACCGCATCAATGGTGCCTTTCTGCATGGCGCGGAACAACTCGCCTGTTGGGACCAGCTGGTCAGCAAAATACAGTTCGATTTGCATCTCGTCCCCAGCGATTTTGTTGAATGAGTCAATGGCAGGTTTGATCACATGCTCAGCCAGGGCTGCACCCGCATAGGTTTGCAATCGCCACTTGATGGTGGATTTGCTTTGTGCATGAACAGCAGGTGCTCCTGTCAAAGCCAAGCCAGCCAGACCAGCACTTGCACCCGTCAGGAATTGTCGTCTATTGGTCATCATTGCCTCCGTAATATTGATTAAATTAAGGACCCGTCAAACATAGCACTGCATTGTGATTTCATCAATGGCATTTGGCCTGTTCGGAGAGGCGGGTGTTTCTTCGATCAGGGACGGTGTTTGAACGAACTCGTTTATTTTCCGTACACGTATTCAGGCAGCCACATGGCGATGTTCGGGAAGGTCATGACCAGCATCAGGCTAACGATCATGACAGCCACAAAGGGCAATATTGATCCATAGATATCCCGCAGTGTGATCTCAGGGGGCGCCATTGCCCGCATCAAAAACAGGTTGTAGCCAAAAGGCGGCGTCATATAGGCAATTTGCGTTGTGATCGTGTACAGGACACCGTACCAGATCAGGTCGAACCCCAACATCTTGACCAAGGGGACATACAGCGGAGCCACAATTACCAGCATCGCGGTATCATCCAGAAATGTACCCATCAGTAAAAAAGACAACTGCATGAGGATCAATATCATCCACGGGTTCAGACCCAAATCGTCGGTAAAGAAGTTTTCAATCGCGCGCACCGCCCCCAGGCCATCAAAAACAGCGCCAAAGGCCAGTGCCGCGAGGATGATCCACATGAACATGCAGGAAATCGCCAGAGTTTGTCTGACGGAGACTTCGAAGACCTCCCGGGTCATTCGGCCTTTAATCACTGCGGCCAGAAATGCACTCATCGCCCCGATGGCCGAACTCTCGACCAAACTGGTCCAGCCATTGACAAACGGAACCATCATGGCGCTGAAGATACCCACCGGTAACAGCCCCGCTCGCAGCAGTCTGAGCTTTTCACTAAGGGGGTAGTCACGTTCGCTGGCGGGCAGGGCACGACCGAGGCCCGGTTGGACATGACAGCGAATGGCGATATACAAAATGAACAGGGTTGCCATCATCAGTCCGGGCAGCACCCCGGCCAACCACAGTTGTCCAACCGGTTGACGGGCAATCATCGCATAAAGGACCAGTACGACCGATGGAGGCACCAGGATTCCGAGTGATGATCCGGCCTGGATGACACCCGTCACCATCCGCTTGTCATAATTGCGTTTGAGCAGTTCGGGCAGGGCAATGGTTGCGCCAATGGCCATACCGGCGACCGACAGCCCATTCATCGCGGAAATGAGTATCATCAATCCGATGGTGCCGATGGCAAGACCACCGTTGACGGATCCCATCCAGACGTGAAACATCTTGTACAGGTCGTCTGCAATTTTTGATTCGGACAGGATATAGCCCATGAAAATGAACATCGGCAACGTCAGCAACGGATACCATTTCATCAACTTCATCGCAGCTGAGAAAGGAATGTCTGATCCGCCTGTGCCCCAGAGAGTGATCGCAGCGACGGCGGCCACGGCACCGATTGCGCCAAAGACCCGTTGTCCGGTCATCAACATCAGCATCATTGACGAGAACATCAAAATGGCGATGAGTTCGTAGGACATCAGAGTTCCACCTCCCGAATTTTTGCAATATCCTTGAATAATTCCGAGAAGGCCTGGAGCAACATCAAAAGCATACCGAGACAGGTGATTACCTTAATCGGCCACATGTAAGGCCGCCATGCCGAGTAGCTTCGTTCACCGTATTGCAAAGAGTAGTGGGTACTTTCGAAGCCACCGTAGAGCAGTACGCCCAGGTAAAAAATCAGGAACAGGACGGTTATGCTGTCAAACCAGGCTTTTTTCCGGGTCGACCAGTTCCCGTAAAATAAATCCATTCGGACATTTGCACCTAGCTGCATGGAGTAGGGCCCACCAAGGATATAATAGGCAACCATGGCAAACTGGGCCAGTTCCAGGGTCCACAGGGAAGGCAGGAAAAACGTTTTGGAGACAGATGACCATAACAGGATACCGACCATGGCAAAAATACCATACATAACAATCCGGCCAATACGATAGTTCACCGCATCGACAATGGAGACATAGCGTTTGATTGCAGGCAGCATATCGAGTTTACAAGAAGAAGCCGGAAAAGAGGCATATCAATACGATGCGCCGACTCCATTTCATCATGTATCGTTAGTTTTAGCCGATTGCGAAATACATTGATTATATGTTGAGGCGTTATTTTCTCATCGCTCAAGATCAAATCGCCGGACTTGGCCTATTCTAAAGGAATCCGAATTTATTTTCCCGAGTGATTCGAAGGGTTCAGCTTGTCGGAGCATGCCAACTTGAGCGTGAAATAGATGGGAATGAAAGCGGCTCGATGGCAGTATGATTTGGATCGGAAGACAAGGAAAGGCAAGGGGACAAGCAGCACATTCATGGTGGTGACCACAGTGCCGAAACCGGAACCGCGGCCAGTCGCCTGTCGAATGGAACGCTGATTTCGTGGTCGTACAGGACGAGTCCCATCACGAATTTCTCGCCAACACCCGCCGCAAGGCGGCGAAGACCCGAAAAATCGCTTGCTGTCACAGTCGCCCCGGCTTTCACTGCGCATCCAACGACCTCTCCTCGGCTGTTTTCGATCACGATATCGACTTCGTTACGTTCCTTGTCGCGGAAGTGCGAAAACATATAGCGATCAGTAGCCCAGGTTGAGAGCTTGAGAAACTCACCCAGAACGAAGGTTTCCAGCAATGGCCCAAAGGGGGTCCGGTCGTGACGCAGGCGATCAGGCGTGATTCCTCTCAATGCAGCGAGTAATCCGGAATCCAGGAAATGTAGTTTGGGCGATTTCGTCAGGCGTTTCAGGGTGTTTGTGAACCAAGGCGACAGCGAATACACCAAAAAGAGGTTTTCGAAGATACGCATGTACTTTTGGGTGGTTACATGATTTATTCCAAGTAACGCGCCGAACCGGGAAGTGTTTGCAAGTTGTCCTGAGTGTTCGGCAAGGATACGTAATAACCGTGGCATCGAATCCAGTTTCTGGATTTGGGTGATATCCCGCACATCACGCTGAACGATTGCTTCAACATAATCCAAGTGCCAATCCTGTCGCCGCCGCCATCGCGAACGGGCCAATGCTTCCGGATAGCCGCCCGCGAAAACGGTTTTCCATCAGATCATCACCAATGCATGGGTTGCCTGATGTCGGCAGTTCACCGGCAAACACCCTGTCAAGGAAAGAGGGCAGTGTGTTGTGCAATTCTGCCTGGGCCAAAGGCAGCAAGCGAATGATTTCCATGCGTCCGGCCAGCGAATCTGCAACACGCGGGAGCGTCATCAGGTTTGCCGAGCCAGTGAGCAGGAACCGTCCCGGCCGTGGGTCCGCGTCTACGATTGATTTGATGGCCAGGAGGAGATCCGGCGCACGCTGGATTTCGTCGATGGCCACCTGGTCGAAGCCACGCAGGAAACCGACCGGATCGGACAATGCCGCACGACGGGTTGTAATGTCATCAAGAGAAACGAAAGGGATGGAGTCACCCGCAATCCGCCGTACCAGCGTCGTCTTCCCCGATTGTCGCGGACCGCACAGAAAAACGACCCGGGCGTCGCTCAGGGCTTCTTGAACCCGATGCTCAACGAAACGTGGATACATGTCTCTCATGAATAGTTGACCATTTGAAAGTCAATACTCGACAAATTGAAAATATATTGTTGTCTGATTGAAATAATAGTGCTTGATCAATGATCACAGAGAGCCGTCAGCAGACGCGAAGAGAGTGTCCTCGTACTTCGGGTACGTGGAGGGTGGTCATGAAATGGCCTCGGCCCGGCAAGCGACACCTTGCGAGAACCGGGGCTTGTGGTAGCCACCCGAAAGACGGTCTGTTATTGAGTGCAAGGTCTTATCGGATGACCGATCCGACCATCACGATCCGAAATCACGGGTGTCGCTGGTCGTCGACAACACGGTTAAATCGTTGCTTTCTGAGAAGAACCAAGCGACGAGCTTTTTTTCAGGAAAAACGATTTGCTCTGAATGGATACAGGTCGATGGTGGGTGTTTCACCCGCGATGAGTTCAGCGATCAATTTTCCGGTCACTCCCGCCAGGGTGAGGCCGATATGCTGGTGTCCAAAGGCATAGAACAGGTGTCTGGACGTTATACCCGGACCGATAACCGGTAGCGCATCAGGCAACGTGGGCCTGAAACCCAGCCAATCCGATTCAGGGGCTTCAGTGAGGCCGAGCATCTGCGTTGCCTTGTGTTTCAGAAAGTCAATATGCTGTTGGCTTTTGGGCTGATGAAGTCCGGCAATCTCAACCGTGCCGGCCAGTCGGAGACCTTCGTTCATTGGTGTAGCATAAATTGCCGCTTCCGCCCAACTGACCGGCCGCGTCAGCAGGGATTCTCTTCCCCTGTATTGGATGTGGTAGCCTCTCTCGGTATCCAGCGGCAGCTTTTCCAAACCGGTTCCGGTGATCTGCGTGGAAAACGCGCCACTGCAGATGACGGCTTTATCTGCGGACATCACCCTGCCGTTGTGCAGGTGTATCTCGATACCGTCGGGAGCGCCTGCAATCCGTTTTGCGTGACAGGCCTCGTATCGTCCTTGTCGTGCCTGAAACGTATCGAAGTAACGTGTGGTCAGGGTCTGGGGATTGAGGACCAGTCGTCCCGTTTCGAACAACAGACCGTTCGAAAATGACATTTTCAGATGGGGCTCCAGATCCCGGATCTCATCGGTATTGACCTGACTGAAACGGACGCCCTGTTCGGCCCGCACCCGATTGGCAGCTTGGGCCTGTTCGAAGCTTTTGTTGAACTGATAGGCATAAAGACAGCCCCTGTCACTCAACAGATGGGCACTTCGAGTGAGATGGATGAGTGGGTCCAGCCCTTCATTGGTCAATCGAAGAAGACCTCCCAGGGAGGCAATGATCCGCTCAACTTCTGATTGTCGGCAATAGCTGAGAAATGAAAATAACCATGGGAGATGTGTCAGGGCGTAGCGTGGATTCACTGACAGGGGTGTGTTGTGACCGAAAACCAGTTTGGGAAGCTGTCGTATCAGACCGGGATGATTGACGGGAATGCAGCCGTAGTCAGCGATCGTACAGGCATTTCCGTAGGACGTGCCGGATCCGGGTGGATTGCCATCAATGACACTGACGACAAATCCTTTTTCCTGTAACCACAGGGCACAACTCATGCCGACGATGCCAGCGCCGACCACCGCCACATGGGCCGATCCCTGTCTCATGAACGTGTCCGGTGGATTTGCCTGGAGTGGTGTTTAAGAAAGATCAATCGCATACATTTCCAATGTGATTCAATATGCCGGCACTTGGCACAGCTTGGTTGTTAACTGATCTGGGTGAATCGGGACAATGATCGGCACGATGAAAAAGCTAACCAACAGGTGACCCGAATCGTTGGTCTTGACGGTCATTCGGATAAAGGTTCTTTAGTTATCGCGAGTTGATAGCCATCCTATTTTAATTGGTTCCTGCTCGGTTGTGTGGACGGTATTGTGCATTTGTGGGTTGACCGTGGGGGATATTTTTGAAAAAGGACCATCTGTATTTCTGTGGGCCTTGTCGGCTTGACTACACCGTATGGTCCGCCAGCAACGCATTTTCATGGGATGGCCAGCTCGAAGTCCTGCTGCTCGCCTATCTGACTGCCTTGCTGATAATTTATTTCCCGAATACACAGTAATCCTCTCGTCCAGATCAACAAGGTGGTTGTTCTTGTTCCGTAGTCGTCGCCACATATGAAAATGGAGGACAGCGCCCTTTCTTTTTTCGACAAGGGGTGGCTATCGGAGAACTGCTGATCACTTGCCTGGGTTTGATCGAGCATGATTTGACTCAAGGGGTGGAATTCAATCGATCGGTTGTTTTCGATATAGGCCGTCATTTTCTTGACTCCCAATGCCATTTTGGGCCAAAGCTGATCAATCCCGCCATTGGACAGACTGTGGAAGCCATCACACAACGGTTCGCTGATTCCTTTTGCGCTGCTGAAGAGATACAGTTGGCCGGGTGTACCGAAAATCAGGTTGAAGGGATTGTATTGCGACCGGTGGTTTGACAGGTAGTCGACATGGTCGAATCCAGGCTCTTTGGCGGCAAGATAACGGGTGATCAGTTCTCCCCGGCTTCTTGCTTGGTGATCAACCGCTCCGGTTGATCGCAAATTGGTGACGGCACAAAAATCGCCGGTTTTGTTGACACCCAGCCAGCTGCCGCCCTTTAGCAGGTCTCTCCCTGCAAGGATCGTTGGTTGATCCGGCCAGTAATGCATCGATTGACTCGGTCGTGCAAAGTATTCATCTCGGTTGGCCGCAATGATAAGCGGGCAGGTGGGATGCCGGTTGATGGCCAGGAATAAAATACACATTGTGGTCTAAGGAATAGGTGCGGCGCGTGGTGGAAATTCGAGATCTGTTTGGTTTCGTGGGAACTTAGGTGGACTGGAAAGTGTTTGAAAAAGGTCGCTCTCTGGTCGGGCAGTTGAATAACTCTGTCATAACAGATTTGGACACAGGTTAAAATAACCCAATAGTGCAAAATGTCGTTTTCGTCGTATGACTAATCAGATCCAATGGTTTCCCGGGCACATGCATAAAACCCGTCAGGAACTGCAGGCAGTCTTGCCAAGAATCGATTTGATTCTTGAATTGCTTGATGCCCGCATCCCCTTTAGCAGTGAAAATCCGATGCTGGGCACATTGAAAGGCAACAAGCCAACGGTCAAGGTATTGATGAAAAGTGATCTGTCTGATCGCAAGTACATGAGGGTCTGGAAGTGTTTTTATGCCAGGCAGAAGTCGGTTCGTTGCATTATGGTGAGCATCAAGGAACCACCGTCCATTTCCGCTATTCTTGATGAGTGTCATAATTGTTATCAAGAGAATCATCGGATACGTGATGGCCGGCCGTTGACGATCATGGTGGTGGGGATACCCAATGTTGGCAAGTCCTCACTGATTAATGCCCTGGTGGGACGATCGATAACCAAGACCGGCAATCAGCCTGGCATCACCCGTATGTCGCAACGTATCCGATTGAACCAAGATGTTTGGCTGCATGATACGCCCGGTGTGTTATGGCCCAATGTGGAAAATCGATACAGCGGATTTCGTCTGGCCATAGTGGGGTCTATCGGTGATACGGCAATTGTGCATCAGGATGTGGCCAGTTATGCTGCTGAGTATCTTGTGAAGGCCTATCCGCATCGGCTGGTTGATCGTTATCGGCTGGAACCGTTCCCGTCCCGGGGGGATTTGCTGTTAAGGCAGCTGGGTCGGGCGCGAGGTTGTCTGAAGCGGGGAGGGCAGGTGGATATGGACCGCGCGGCCAAACTGCTGTTAACCGATATCAGAACAGGAAGTTTAGGGGGGCTTACCTTCGAAACACCTGAAATGATGAGCCAGGAAATGGCTGAGGTCGAGTCTATCCGAAGGGAGAAAGCCGCTCGTCAATCAGCGAGAAAAAAAGGGCGGCGGCAGAGGTGACTCACGGGTTGCCATGAAGCAAGTGACGTGGTCGGTGTGCAGGGCCTGTCAACGCTTTAGCGGTTTCAGTTCAGGTCGGGCGGGCAACTGAATCTGCGTGTGCCGTCCATAGTTGTGCCGTATATTTTTGATTGAAGACATAAAATCTGCTATTGTCGGGGACGATTCAGTCGATGATGGTTCACCAGTCTTCCACTTTGGGGGCATCTTGCGCTTGAGCCGGATAACCATCGGGTTTGACTGAAAGTTATCGACACCGGGCAAAGAAAAGAGGACTGATGGGTTTCATATGTAAAGTGTTTCGCCTAATTGAAAACAAAGTGCTAACTTAAGCTAAGCGGATAGGAATATAGATAATGACTAGATTTACCGGACCTGTCTGGTCGAGAGGGGTAAGTGCCCTGTTGGCCTTGTTGTTCGTTTTTTTTCCGACTCTTTCCATTGCGGCAGCAGGTGAGGAGATGACTTTTGTCCTGAATACATTTTCATTTTTGGTTTGGGGTGCCCTGATCATGTGGATGTGCGCCGGCTTCATGATGCTTGAAGCGGGTTCAGTGCGGACCAAAAATGCCTCTGTTATCTGTCTTAAGAATATCGGCCTGTACGCCATCGCAGGGCTTGCCTTCTA
Source organism: Candidatus Poriferihabitaceae bacterium (assembly GCA_965214625.1). Lineage (GTDB taxonomy): Bacteria > Pseudomonadota > Gammaproteobacteria > Arenicellales > Poriferihabitantaceae. Next base: position 2,299,452 of record OZ243962.1, read on the forward strand.
TGTCCTGGGATACAACCTGATGTATGTGGATGTGGGTAATGTTATCGGTTCCTTTACCCTGTTCTACGGTTCCACCGCTCAGGAAGTTGCTCTCCTGTCCGAGACGGGGACTGCGTTGGCAGTCACTGATGGAGGCTATTCCACCATGTCGGATTGGTTTTTCCAGATGGTATTTGTGGCGACCACGGCCTCGATCGTGTCTGGAGCACTGGCCGAACGGGTCAAGTTGTGGGCGTTCTTCGCCTTTATTTTGGTGTTGACTGCCTTTATCTATCCGGTCATCGGTGCCTGGACCTGGGGCGGGGGCTGGCTGAGTGAAATGGGGTTCCAGGATTTCGCCGGATCATCGATCGTTCATTCGACGGGTGGTTGGGCGGCACTGGCGGGTGCCATCATTATCGGGGCAAGATCGAACAAGTTCAAAAAAGACGGGACAGTCAAACCGACGCCACCGTCCAATGTGCCTGCGGTCACGTTGGGCGTCTTTATCCTGTGGCTTGGTTGGTTCGGGTTCAACGGTGGGTCGCAGCTTGCTCTGGGCAGTGCGGCGGATGCCGTCGCCATGAGTATTGTGCTCGTGAATACCAACCTGGCTGCGGCTGCTGGCGTCATGGTCGCCATGAGCATCTCCAAACCCATTTTTGGTCGGGTGGACCTGCTCAGTGTATTGAATGGCGCGATAGGGGGATTGGTGGCGATTACTGCGGGACCGGATATGATTAACCATGGCTGGGCCATTGTGATCGGAGGCATCGGCGGACTGGTCAGCACGGTCGGCATGCGAATGCTTGAAAAGTGGAAAATCGATGATGTAGTCGGCGCGATCCCCGCTCACCTGTTTGCGGGTGTTTGGGGAACGCTTGCAGTGTGTATCGCTTCCGGTGGGGATTTGTTGACCCAGGCGGTCGGTATTTTGGCAGTTGGCGTGTTTGCATTCGGCATGTCCTATATCGTCTGGACTGTTTTGGATAAAATCATGGGATGTCGTGTATCCTATGAGATCGAGGAACTGGGTCAGGATGCCGCTGAACTGGGCATTGAGGCCTATCCGGAATTCGTGTTGATGCCCAGTCAGGATGATCTGGACAATTGATCTAATGATTGATATTGTTATTGCAGGGTTGTCCTGCTGAATTTAGAGCATAGAACGAGAACTACGAGGAGTAGCAGTTATGTTGGAAACCGAACAACAAGGCGGTGCATTGATAATGAAAATCATCGGCAGAATTGATGGTAGCAATGCCTTGGAATTACAAGACAAGGTATTAGAAGCCGCCGGCGAATGCGAAAGTTCGGTTGTGCTTGATCTGGCTGAGCTTGAGTATATCAGTAGTGCGGGTCTGCGGGTGATGTTGCTGTTGGCCAAAAAACTGAAAAGCAAGAAAGCCCAGTTGGTGATGTGTTCTGTCAAGGGAGCGGTCGAGGATGTGCTTACGATCAGTGGTTTCAATGCAATTATCTCCATTTATACGGATAAGGACAGTGCACTGGAAGCGATCCGCTAGGACGAAACGGACAGAGAAGCTAACTACTAAGGGTTCGAACTGATTTGTAAACCTATGTGGTCCTGCGTCGAGTGCGTCTGTCGTTCGCACAGGGTGGATCAAGGGGGTGTGCCGGACTTGAACAGGGGAACCGCCCCCGGGGTCGAGCTGGCTCACGGGGCGTGGCAGAGCCTGTCTATCTCGGCGATTTCAAATTCATCGCCAGTCGTGAGCTTGATAAAAATAAGTGTGCCGTTCGGCATGTGCCGATAATCCCTATATTCCGTTCCCTCAAGCATCACTCGGGCGGTTCCTCGGCTCCCGATGATCAGTGGCCACTGTTCATATTCACTGGAAAAGCTACGGAATGCAGTGATTATCCGATGGTGGAACCGGTCGGCACTTTCGCCGTTTGGAGGGTTGTGACCGGCACGCAGCAGCTTGTTGGTGATTGCACTGGACTGGCCGTTCCAGTCACCCAATGCCCGTTCGATGAGTGATTCCTCGAGCCTGATTTCGATATTCAGCAGTTCACTGATAATGCGTGCTGTTGTCAGAGTCCGTTTCAGTGGTGACGAAATAATCAGTCCGGGCAGGGTGTCCTGACGGAGGAGAGTATGGGCAAGCTTGCGAGCTTGCTCGCGACCAAGCGCAGTCAATTCGGGGTCCGCGTCCCCCCCTGAACTGACCTCGTTACGATTGGCGATAGACTGTCCATGTCTTGCGAAGAATAGTCCGGGGGCCCGATGTTTACGGATTGACATCGGGGAAAAGCATTCTGCTTGGCCTGTCTTCGATCTGGAAATACAGGTCTTCCTTGTATGGGCAGTCATCAAGTACCCACATCACGATTTTCCGATTCAACAGTCCGTTGCTCAATGTCGGGGTGTGTCCGGTATCGTGAACATGGAGCACGGACAGCCCCGGATGCAACCGCATTCGTTCAATGGTCTGGTCAAGCATGGCATCGCTGTTGGTTCCGTGAATCAACAGTACCGGACAGTGCAGTTTTTCCCAGTCTTGCCAAAGGTCGAGGGGCTGGGTTGCCTCTTCCCGATAGGCCAGCATGGCTCTGAGATCATGTCGGTATATCCGTCCATTTTCTTCTGCCGACCAGCGTGTCTTGTGATGGTTGTTGTGCAAAAGCACCGCATCGGACGTGGGTCCGGAGTGTTGGCCAGCTATGGCCATTCGCCGGAACATTTGCACAGGACTGTCGAATACATAATGCCGGGAGATGGATTTGGATCGACGTTGTCGCCTTTCCTGTGGGATATAAGGTCCGCTGTCATTGAGTATGATGCGAGCGACCCGATCAGGATAGGACGCCGCTAGTCTGAGGGCGATAGAACCGCCCAAAGAGGACCCGAGCAAGGTGCAGCACGGGAGAGACAGATGATCCATGAATTGCACGATCATCTCCACATACGTATCAAGATGGTAGTCAGATTGCTCCACAAGCCAGCCACTTTCCCCGCGACCGCAAAGATCTATGGCAATTGTTCGAAGATGTGAGAGGGCGTCAATGGCCAGAAAATCGAATCGATGTTTCGAATTCATCAGTCCGCCGATTGCAATGACGGGCTCTGCGGTAGTCTCCGTATCAGCATACGAAATTCGGACCGGATAGGCTTTCCCGGCCCCGGGAATCTGGAGATGAACAGGATGAAGATATTGAAAGTGATGTGTTGCAGGCGTTTGCTTGAAGCTCGATTGAATGGCAAGTGCCATGCTGTCATAGTCCTGCCAGTTCAGTTTGTCCACTTCAGGCTCGCCGGCATCAAGATACCAGTTTCGCAATGCCGTATCGGCAAGATAGGCCGTATCGAATCGGGCCTCGGACAGATCGACAGGCGAAACGGACATTGCCTCGGAGGGAGGGGGTGACACAATGGGTGTTTCCTCAACAGGACCTTGAACCAGCAAGACTCGGTTGACATGATCCACTCTTTGATAGTCGACCTCACTCATTAGCTTCTTGACAAGGTGGACCCCCAGTCCACCGATCGGCCTGTCTTCCAGCGCCATCTCCAGATCGGGAACCGCCGCCTCTTCAAAAGGATTGAAAGGGATGCCCGGGTCTTCCAGGACAATGGTCAGACAACCCTCCTTGACGGCCATCACGATACGGATAGTGGGATCATCCGCCTTTTCCAGTCCACCGTAACGAATACAGTTAGTGATCAATTCGTCGAGTACCAGATTGGTATTGAAAATCCACGGTGTCGGCCAGTGGTGTGCTTCTCCAAAAGTCTCCACGGCTTCTGCGACACGAACGATCTCACTCAGCTCATTTTTCAGGGTCAATGTTAAAGTTTCGCTATCAACCATTGTCCCCCTGCTTTTGTGAAGGTTGTTGTACTTGCAATGCGCGTCGTCAGCATGACCACTTGATGCGACAAAGCGACAAGCTCAGTTATACACCGTAGATACGAGCACACGGGATGTACCCGTCGGTCAGGATGGACTGACGCCGTTAGACTGGGTGGATGGGTCCGATGTACTGTCATTTAGGCGATTTCGATAAACACGGAGTTGCCCCGGATCGCCTGACTGTCGATCGGAACAGTCTCCCTGCTCGTTTGCTGGATAAGACAATACACCACAACCGTTGTAACCGTTTCGCTGACATGCCAAAGCGGATGACCGAACCAATCATGCCCACTGGTGATGATGCCAATACGTAACATGATGCCCGTTCGCTGATCCGAATTGCCGCCGTGGTGATATCCAAGATGATTTGTAGCCCACTAAAGATCGTAATGCAGGACGATACAGGTCATATCATCAAACTGCGGTGCGGTCCCCACAAAATCCTGGACGGTCTCAATTATACATCGCACATCGTCGTCCGGTGATTGCCCTTGTGGCAGCGAACGGACCGTCTCGAAGGTCCTGTCATCACCGAATGCCTCGCCTTGCTGATTAAATGCTTCTGGGATTCCGTCAGTCATCATGACGATGCGTGACCCGGGCTCAATGATCGTCGTGGTTTCCCCATAGTCGATATCACTGATCATGCCGAGTACCAAGCCATCAGTCGGGTCAAGTGTTCGTGTATTTTTACTGTTCGATACAATGGGTGGATTGTGCCCCCCGGTTGCATAAGTGAATGTTCCGTCGGATTCGTTCAAAATACCGTAAAACAGAGTGATGAATAATTGTTCATCGTTATTTTGCTCCAGGTAATTATTCATATATTCCAATACCTTGGCCGGAGAGTGGATATGGAATACGGTGCTTCGAAGCAGCGTTCGAGCCATGATCATGAACATGGCCGCAGGTACGCCCTTGCCGGAGACGTCGGCAATGGTTACCCCGACATTGTCGTTATCAAGACGGAAGAAATCGAAAAAATCCCCCCCTACCTCCTTGGCTGGGGACATGGAACCGGCGGCATGGAATGAAACGGATATCTTCAGGTCATTGGGCAATAACGAAAGCTGGACCCGGGTTGCGATGTCCAATTCCTTGCGGATGGCAATCAGAGCCTCCTTGGTTCGCAACGCTTCCCGGAGACGGTGATGCTGGTCCTGGATCCGGTTCGACATATGCTGGAATGCAATCGCCATCAAGGCCAGACTGTCGGGGTCCCGGTGAGGGTCATGCTGATCCGGGATGGATGACTGCACGCTGAATTTTTCATGTTGAGTAATCTCCGTTGACGTGTCCTGAACCTTGGTTCTCAATTCCTCAAGTTCGCTGAGCGCCTTGTCACGTTCTGCCCCATCAAGCATTGCCACCAGCTCGGTCATTTCCCGGAAAATAAACCGTTCCTGACGCGCCCGTTGGCGCTCTTTGGAACGGCGAAACCGATTTAGGGCCACCAAGTCTGTCCTAAAGGCATTGACAGCCACCGAAATCTGGCCCACTTCATCATCGACGAAGGTATGTTCCAGCCGGGCATATAGATTGCCTTGCGACAACGCAGACAGCACTTTCACACCGCTGGTGAGTGGCGCAAAGGAGCGGGACATATAGAAGTTCAACCCGACAAGGAGCAAGACAATCAGGACTCCGATGACAAGCGCCGACTGTTGGCTGATCTGTTTTTGTCGGGCGATGAGCGTGGAGATGTCCTTGACCAGGACCAGTCGCCCGACAAGACTGGCCAGATTGGCGGTCTGGGGGAGTACAGTGATCGAATAGTGGTGTTGGCCGGTATCGATGGTCTGAACAAGATTGAGCTGGCTGAGGTTGACCGATTTGCGCAGCTCCTCCCATAGTGCCTCTTCACTGGAAGAAAGTAGTCGGCCCCGGCGGTTGACAAAGACGACCTTTGAGTTGGTTACCCGCTGCATTTCAGCAATCGCATCGAGAATGTCGGTGGCAAACACGCTCATCGCGATGACTTCCCCGCTATCACTTATCGAGTACAGCGGAAATCCGTATACCACCGCAGTGTTCCGCTGGTCATCATTGCCGATTCCCTTTGCTTCCATGTCATTGTCCATATGGAACTGCGCCGTGCTTGGGGCAATAATGGGATTTTGGAAAACAGAGGACAAGGAGGAATAGGCAAGCGTCCCATCCGGGTAGATCAGATCAAAACGATCAATCCCTTCTTCAGTCTTGAGTTTCTGGCCCAAGGCATTGCCCAGTGACTGAATGGTGAAGGAATCCCCGGCTTCTATGGCTCTGATCAGCTCCCGATTTTCAGACACGAGCAGTTTCCTGTCTTGCATCTGCTGAACCAATTCCGTATTGATCTTGTGCCACAGACTCAATTGATCGGCGAGCAATTCCTCCGAGTACTGGTTCCTCAGAAGCTCTTCCCGCTTGAAGCCGACGAAGACGATACTGGCACAGGCAATGACAATGGCCAAGGTCACTAAAATGCTGATTCGATAGCGCAGAAGCATGGTATCAGTGGTGCTCGTCCGAAGTCTGATCGATCATTTTGCCGCGGTGGTTTTGAAATCGGCGATGGAGATCATATCCATGGGCGGGTAGATGCCCAGCTCATGCACCACGTCCATGTTGATCCACAGTTTGAATCGACTCAATAATGCAACGGGAATATCCTTCGGATTTTCCTTCTTCACCAATATCCGTTCAGCTTGTACACCAGCGAGTTTGCCCAGTGTATAGTAGTCGGTCACGAGGCCGAACATGGCACGCGTGTTTTTCAAGGGGGCCTGTGTGGAGGCAAAGGTCGGCAGACCGAGATCAATGGCGGTTTGAGTATACAGATCCCCGTTTTTGGTCAGAAACGAATCGGGACCCAGATACAGAATGTCTGCTCCCTCGGACTTGGCTTTTTCGATCAGACCAGGCAGCGTGGCGGAGTCCGGTTTGCCGGCAGCGTTCAACGGCACTGCGAGTTCAAGGAACTCCATGTTCATTTGGGGAACAACCTCTCGTAGCGACTCAATATTGATTCTGGAGTTGCTCGAAGTATTGTCATAGATGGCGGCAAGCTTGGTAAACGGACGGTAGGCCTGGATGGTTTTGAGTTGGGCATCTATCGGTGCCAGAAACGCAACGCCGGTCATGTTGCGACCGGTGCTTTCATAGCTGCTGATAATGTTCGCCGCTTGCGGATAGGCAACGAGGACGAACAGTCCGGGGATATCTCGAATGAATTTTTCCGGTGTGTCGGTCTCCACCTTTCCGACAATGCTCAATGTCGTTCCTGTTCCCCACGTGTAGACCAGGTCGGGATTGGCGGACCGGATCTCCTCAATAATCGGCGGTGCATTGCCACGATTCGTATCCAGATTGCGGATCGTCAACTCGTAAGGGATACCGCGCTGGTTGAGATAGTCCCTGAAACCATCTTCGACTTCGGTTTCGCCTCGCCACAAAACCGCAAAGATTCGAAAAGGCTTGTCGGTCGTCTCCTGTGCATGGACAGCCTGTCTACCGTCTTTGGATAGGGGCACAAAGCTCGTGACCACCAACAGCCCCAGAATCACGAAAAACGTTGTATGGAAGTTTTTCATCGAATTGAAATACCCTGTACGCTTCGATTGCTGTAATTCATTGCGAGTGCAAACAGCAAGGTCGAAAAGATGACGATCCCTCCAATCGAGGCGACTGCACCGACATAGGACAGTGCCTGGATAAGTATCGCCGCAAGAATGGGGCCAATCATCATCCCGATACGATCGACAAACCGGTAGATACCGAGCACCACCGATAGATTGATATCATAGCGATATTGATGGGCTATCTGCTGAACAATTGCATTTTGTGGAGAGAGAATCAGACAGTGACCGATGCTGACGGCGACGATTGCGACCAGCACCATACTCGACCCGCCACCGAGAACGGCCAACAGACCCAATCCACTGACTGCCGAACCAATACCGACAATGAGGCCGTGGTTTTCCATGTAATCGGCCCATCGGGCGATCAGGGGTGTGCCGATGACGGCCACCACGCCGTAGAGCATGAGCATCTGTCCAATCTGGGAATGACTGAGACCGAGTTGGTTCAGATACAGCGGAACGATAAAAAACAGAAAGGAAGAGACCGTCATTTTCGTCGGAATGGCGGTCAGGATGACCCCGATGAAACGAAGGTTCCCGAACAAGATTCTCCAGTCCCTGAAGTGAGGCAGTACCCGGTACAAATGATGTTCCTTTTGTCCTGTGTTCTCTTCGGAACGGGATAGCAGTCGATAGGCCGCATAGCCGGAAATCAGGGCCAGGCCTGCCGATATCAGGAAAGTGGCCTGTTGTCCCACATAGTCAGCAAACATGCCACCCAGTGGGGGTCCACAGACCAGCCCGGCGAAGACCGCACCGACAAATGAGGATGCACTCTGCGCTCGGTCATGATGTTTTGCATGCAGGGCAACCCATGTTTCACAGGCATTGAATATGAGACCGTACCCGATACCATTCAGACATCGCCAAAAGATCAGTTCCATATAGTTCTGGCTGATGAAGGTGCCGAAATAACCGATCAATGCACAGGTAATTCCCACCAGGAAGAGTCGTGAACAGCCCAGACGGTGGGTGAGTCCTCCTGCAAAAAGAGTGGCAATGAACATCGCCATCATAAACAAGGTAATCGGCAGACCAATCATCATTTCATAGGAAATCACCGTTTGGATCGGAATGAAACCGGAGACGAACAGGGGAAAAAAGGATCGGGACAATTCTTCGGAGAAGATAAATAGGAAGAGGGGGATCCGGATCAGTGACGGGAAGTTCTCGGTCAGCCCGAGTTTGCCTGAAAAACCATAGCGCTGATTCGCCTGATTCTTCAGCACGGCGATTTTCTCGGCGATTGACTTGTCAATCTGCGCCTCTTCAAGTTCACGCAGTTCAAACCGGAAGTCCTGATATCGCTGCTCCAGATGGTATAAAAGACGATTCAGGTTACCCACCATGAGTCCAATCTCGTTACGGGAGCGCATAACCAGTCGGCTGATAAACATCCCTTTGGCGCCTTCCGACAGCACGGATGCGATTCGTGTCATTGGCCCTGAGACGTGCCGATTCATGAACATGACCAGAAATTCCAGCGTGACGAACATCGATACCACAATCACGGCGACCACTTCATAAAAGACGGAAGAGATATGATTTTGGGCACTTTCCTGAGTGACCCCGACATGCAGCACACTGTCCAGCTGACCGTTCGAATACACCGGGAAAGCGCCGTCGAGATAGTCGTCTAGATCGGTAATCTTGTAGCTTTCCCCTATGCTGCCCAGAAGATCCTGGTTGCTTGTCTGAAGACGGTCTGTCAGCTGTTTCGGGAGACCGTTTTCGAACATGATGTGGGACGACACGTCGAGCAACGCAAGAAACAGGATATCGGGATTGGAATTCAATGTTTCGTTGAAATAATCAGACACACCGAACAGTTGATCGGACGGAATTCCAAGGTCGTTAATCGCATACGAAAGTTCACTTGAAATGGCCCGTCCCACGGCAATGGCCTTTTGATTGAGCTGAGGCTCAAACTCGACCTCAAATCCTTCAAGCGCAATCCACGAAATGATGATTTGACTAACCAGCATCACGGAGATACCCAACATCAATATCCGGAAGAAGAGACTTCTTTGCTGGATTCGAGAGCGGGCGTCTCTCGTCTTTTCGTTCTTGACTGGGCGGGTTTCGCCGGTCATGTTTCCTTTCCCTCGTCCAGCGCGCGAGCCTTACGGATGGTTTTATCCATGTCCTTGTAAGTGGACAGTACGGTGTCGATGAAGTACTTGAATCCGGGGTATTGAATGGAATGTTGCAATTGTGGGGAGTCGCTGACTGATTCCGATGTTATTTCCTCCATCACTTTGCCCATGTCTTCCAGCTCCCGACAGGTATTGCTCATCATGCGAACGGCACACAGAAAAGCGATCAATATGGTCACTATTGCGACGATCGCATCGACAGTCAGCAGCCGCGCAGTCTGGTTTATGACACTTTGATTCAGATATTCATGGGAATAGCGTAACACCAGTGCACCCACATTCTGGCCCAGGTTATTCCTGACCGGCACACCGACCACACCAGCATCAATGTCCTGGGTGGTCCAGGAAAAACTGTCGGCGTACAATCGCCATATACTGAACCATTCTTCGGAGATCAGGTCTCCGATAGAGCTGGGATCGGAGCTGTACAGGACGATCCCTGTCTGGTCAAAAAACTCAATTGACAAGATTTCCCGGTCATCTTGCTGGTACGATTCAATGACATCGCTGATCTCCAGATTATTGAGCGCCAGTCCCAAGTCCATCTGTGTTTGGATATCCTCGCGGATCTGGTCAATGACAAACTCAAAACGGGACGTCAGTAACTGCGAAAGCGTCTGTTCAAATTTGTGGAGGCTTAAAAATCCCGTTGTAATGATACCGACGAGCAGGATCGGAATCAGTATGGAAGCGATTCGAAAGGCAAAACCTATATACATGATGGTCGTTTTGCCCCCGCGAGTGAAAGAAGAGAGGGATTTTTCGCGAACCGGACGGGTTTTACACCGGCCTTCATATCCGATTGGGAAAGATGATATTTTCTGATGAACACGAAATTATGCGCTATTTGCACATAGCAGATTCCAAATCCGCTACTGACTTCCACGCTATTATACCAATATAGGCGGTCGATTTATAGAATAACATGCAGAATAAGAATCGCATGTGCCGCGGCGTTTGCCAGAGAAACCGGGTTCGTCCGTATGCAGGGGGTTGTGGATTTGACAACCGTGACACCCGCCTGACCTGTCCATCGGTCGGCGGCGGGTCAATGTTCCTGTGAGGGTAGCCGTGGGGCGGACCGTCCATCATCATCGGGACTGGCCATTCGAGTACCGTTATTCGGACCCTTTCCTTATGGTGTGCGGTGGGTTGGTCCGGTTCCGCCGTGCTGAGAAACATACAACGGGATGAAAGAAGATGGATGGCTTCAATCAATATCAGCCGTATGCGCCCCTCGGCATATTTGGGGTCTCGCTTGCAGCGCCGGAAGATTTTGTCAGGATCCGCAGTGTACTGAAAAAATCCCCTCTTTCGACCTGGACCCATTGCAGCCACCGTTTCCCTTTCAGGCTCAGTTTGGTGCGCCCATGCAAGATTCGATGATTGTCGAAAATGGCGATATCGCCCGGCCGAAGGGGACACTGCATCATTCGTTCAGGATCTTCGGTCAATCCCAGGAAGTCCTGTAAGCCATGATAATAGACCGGCACCTGATCTTCCGGAATAGACAATGGGGCGGCAACCCGGTCATTGACCCTGACGCCTACCACATGGCCGAATTCATCCACTGAAATGACGGGGAACTCGGCGACTAGGTCGACTTCCTGCGCGTAGTGACGACGGAAACACTGTCGGTAATGTGACAGCGCCTCAAAGCCGGCTGGGTTTGTTGTGCGCAGCCTCTGTGCTGCCTCAAATCCGTCTACGAACAACGAACAGCCCGCACCATCGACATCGGTTTTTATACAATGAAACAACAAGAGTCCGGGCGGTGACGCCCGGTAGGGTTCATCGGTGTGGGGTTTGAGCGCGTGTATATCGTTGGCAATGCTTTTGCCGATTGAATCGATCACCAGATTCTGGACACGGCCAAAATTGCTTTCCTGTATGCAACCTATCTGACGCGCGAAAGGCTCGATGATACCGGGTTGATCGGGTGCGCCTTCGACAAAACAAAGACCAATGTCACGGACGGTTTTCAGTAACTGTACAAACGAGACGGGATTCTCAGTTGTCTCCCGGTACGACATCCTGGGAGGCCGAGACCGTGTTTCTCCGGTCCACAGCACCGGCTTGAAAAGGTGTCTTTTCCTCGAGTGCAGATCATAGGCATGTCTTTTCAACCACGTCCCCGGGAATCGACTGACATGTTGATCGGGCCATTCAATCAAAATGGTGTTGTCTGTGTCGAGGGTAACGTGCAAGGGCCGGATACCCAGGTCAATGTCGGTCAGCCGGAGGGCACGTCGACCCACTTCCGGTTGCCCACACACATCGCATCGACAGTGGTCCCTTAGCCAGATAAAGTGAAACAACGAGAGCGATTTGTCCGGCCAGGTGATGAACAGTGCGTTGTCGGCACAGTGATGATCGGTGATCAATGCCGACGTGGCGGCCAGGGCGGCTGCGGGTCCCATGGTCATCGCTTCTCCAACAGTGCAGTCGAAGCCGATAAGGTATCCGGCAGCGGGGAGAAAATCAAGCCGCCGATACGGAATCAATCTATTCACGGTGCGTTGAATCACCGGTTTTGGCGATTGCGGACCAAGCCAATTTATTCCATACTTCCGTAGCCGACAGGCGGTCGGTGCCCAAACCGCACGGTCTGGTTTCACTGGCAATGGCCTGTCGGTAGCGGCGGTGGTCCGGTCATGAAGTAACCGAACGGACAGGGGGAGGCGGCCGGTCTTGGCCTGCTGTGATGCACAGGGGTTGCCGTTCGTTAACCAATTCAACGAGGAAAAGCCGAATGAAGGTGTTGCTGGTGACCGGTGGCAGCCGGGGGATCGGAGCGGTGGTCTGTCGCGTTGCGGCATCGAGGGGCTGGGCCGTTTGCGTGAACTATCGGCATTCGGAGCAGGCGGCAGGGAAGGTTGTCAGTGCGATCAGGGAAGCGGGCGGTCACGCCATCGCAGTCAAGGCGGATGTGTCTGTTGATTCCGATGTCAAACGGCTGCTTGGCGAAGTGGACCGACAACTGGGGCGACTCAGCGGCCTGATCAATAACGCCGGTATCAACGGCAGGGTCTGTCGCGTGGAGGAACTGGACGCGACCGTCAGCCGGCGGTTGTTTGAGGTCAATATTCTGGGCCCCTTTCTGTGTGCCAAGCATGCGATAAAACGGATGGCAAAACGCTATGGAGGAAATGGTGGCGTGATTGTGAATGTTTCCTCTGCGGCGTCAAGACATGGGGGGGCCGGCAGTTACGTGGACTATGCGGCATCGAAAGGCGCCCTGGATACGTTTACCATTGGACTGGCCAGGGAACAGGCGCAAGAGGGCATTCGGGTCAACAGTCTCAGACCGGGTGCAACGATGACCGAACTGAGCGTCGAATGGGCCAATCAAAATCCGGACTGGCTGGAATGGGTGATGCAGCAAGTCCCGCTTGGACGCCCTGCAAACACGGTCGAGATCGCCAATAGTGCGGTATGGCTGTTGTCTGATGAAGCCTCTTACGTGACAGGGGCCTGTCTCGATGTTTCAGGCGGTTGGGTGAGTCCGTAACACTGGCGACGGGAGCGATTTCCATGCAAAAAAGGCATGCCTGGCCAAAAGGTCACTGGAACTGGCCGATCAAGGTGTCTCACAAACATGGCGTGCGCTGTGGCAATCTGATCTGGGTCGGCGGACAGGTCGATTTGAATTCCTATGGCGAGGTCCTGCATCCGAACGATCTGGAAGCACAGACCGCAGTGGTGGTGACTCACATTGAGCGTGTTTTGCAGACTTTGAAGGGCACACTGACCGATCTTGTCCATCTGAACTGTTTTTATGTCAACACGGGGGAGGTCAATGAAACCGCGTTTTCGCGTCAGGTTGCGTCCAATTTGCCTTCAGGCACCTGCACAGCAATTACGCTTATTCCGGTTCCGGCGCTTGCCTACCCGGGAATGCAGGTGGAAATCGAAGCGATCGCGATGCGTGGTGAAGACGATGCCCCATTGCCCCGGCAGTATGCCGAGCCGGGCAAGGCGGTTTTCGGTTCGACCCGGTTTGCCAGTGCGGTGCGGTGCGAAAAAATGATTTTCGTGTCGGCCCAATACCCGCTGGATGAGACCGGGAATGTCTGCGGTTGTGGCAGTATTGTCACCCAATCACGAACGGTCGGAAGACGGATAAGGGAAAAATTAAGACTGTTCGGTGCTGATTTTGACGATGTTGTTAAAATCAATCGTTGGTATGTGGGCAGTGACAAACTACAGGATTTTGAGCCCGCAGCACTGGAATTTGCGGGCAATTTCACGGAACCGGGTCCAGCGGCGACCGGTATCCCGTTGCCCCGCCATGCCGACCCGCAGGTTCTCATCACCGTTTCGGTGATCGCGATGCTGGGCGAAAACGGCGACCGGTTACCCCGCAAGCATGTCTGGCCGGAGTCCCTCTGGGACTGGCATGTCCCTCTTCCCTACCAGCATGGACTCAAATGTGACCGCATGATTTTTCTTGGCGGGCAGGTTGCCCTGGACAAACGGGGCCGCGCGGTTTATCCCGGCGACCTTGGGAAACAGACTCGCCAGGCCATGACCCACATTCGTACGATTCTAAATGCACTGGGAGCGGATTATGACGATGTCTGCAAGGTCTTGGCCCTGTACCAGGGCCAATGCGGCGAGCAGGCACTGAATGCCAACTTGCCGATTCGTTCCGCTTGTTTTGAAGACCCCGGTCCTGCCACCACCGGCATCCCGTTGCCCAAACTGGCCTATCAGGGGATGCACATCGAAATTGATATCTATGCGATGGCAAAGGCCAATGACTAGCCACCGATGGTCGGTTCCTTGCCGGTTTCCGCTGATTTCGGCATGACGAAGCCATCTCAAGATCGCCACTGGTTGTCTCCGCTTCTGTCGCCTCGATCGATCGCCATTGTTGGTGTTTCAGAACGGCGGGACAACTTGGCGGCCATGACTTATCGACAACTGGTGGAAACCGGGTGTGACCGACCGGTTTATCTGGTCAACCCGAAGTATGAGTGCCTGTTCGGCATGCCGTGTTTCCGTTCGCTGACAGATTTGCCGATCGTGCCGGATCTGGTGGTATTTGCGATCAGTGGTGCGGTGCTTGAGCGGTGCTTTGACGAGGCCGTCAAAATAAAGGTCGGCGGGATGGTGGTCTATGCCAACAGCACGTTGCAAGAGGATACCGATCCCCCCTTGATGGCCAGACTCAAGCGAAGTGCCCGAACGGCCGGCATTCCGGTTTGCGGCGGAAATTCGATGGGCTTTTATAATTATGATGATGACATTTTCATTAGTTTTGACCGTCCGCCGGTGCGTCCGCGGGGCCATATCGGGTTGATCGCGCACTCCGGCTCCGCGATGACCTATCTGGGCAACAATGATGCCCGTTTTTGTTATAACTATGTTATTGCCAGCGGTCATGAGATCAACGGCAGTGTTGCGGACTATTTCGATTACCTGTTGGCACAGCCATCCACCCGGGTTGTTGCGATTTTTCTTGAAGCCGTTCGGGATGTGCCGGGTTTTGTCCGTGCGCTTGAAAATGCCAGACGAAAAGACATTCCTGTCGTGATTACCAAATTGGGCAAAACCGCCAAGAGTGCGGCATTGGCGGTGAGCCATTCCGGGGCACTGGTCGGGGATTATGAAGCCTTTGTTGCCGTGTGTGAGCGCTACGGAGCCATTCTCACGCGGGACCTCAACGAAATGATCACCACGGCATTGCTGTTTTCAATGAACTTTCGGGTCAAGGAACCACGTATCAGCAGCCTGCTCGACTCGGGTGGCATGCGTGAACAAATGGTCGATATGGCCACTGATTGTGGACTGGAATACGCAAGGATTACCCAACAGACGCGATCGAAGATGGCCGGTTGCCTGGAACATGGCATGGCGGCGGATAACCCGCTGGATGCAATGGGTGCGCTGACACGGGATGTCGGGGGGACCTATCTTGCCTGTGGCAAGGCATTGCTTGATGATCCCGAAACAGGCTTGTTGACCTATGAATTCGAATTTCGCGATGGGTTCAGTCATTATCCCGTGTTGTTTGATGTCGTGGAACAGTTGGCTGCGTACAACGCCAAGCCACTTATCGTCATTAACAGCTGTACCTTTACCGATCTATCTGAAACAGCCGCTCTCTTGTGCCACAAGGGTATCCCTGTGATCAATGGCATTGACGTGGCCTTGCGAGCGATCAGGCATCTGTGTGCTTACCGGTCCCAGTCGGTGGATGATGTGGATCGATCCCCTGTGATCTACTGTCCCGGGAAGGTCACCGAATGGGGCGACAGACTGATCCGGTCAAGTTCGTTCGATGAATCCACCGCCCTTGGATTGATGGCTGATTTTGGTCTTCCGGTGGTGACATGGTATCGAGTCGATCAGCTCAGTGAAGCGCTGGAGGCGGCAGCGCGTATTGGTTATCCGGTTGTGATGAAAACGGCGGAGCCGGGGATTTTGCACAAATCGGATTGTGGGGGTGTGAGACTGGCCATCCGCAATGACGAGGAACTGACGACCGCCTATCTTGAGTTGCAGCATCAATTGGGTAGTCGGATCCTGTTGATGCCCATGGTGGGGAATGGTATCGAAATCGGGCTGGGCATGAAAAATGATCCACAATACGGTCCGTTGATTGTCTTGGCTGCCGGAGGGGTGCTGGTCGAATTGCTGAACGACCGCGCGGTCCGGCTGGCACCGGTCGATGCCAAAAAGGCGGGCCGGATGTTGGCGGCGCTCAAAATCGCCACATTGTTGCAAGGCGTTCGTGGACAACCTGCCATGGATGTCGAAAGCCTGAAGGCACTGATTGCCCGGTTTTCAGACATGGTGGTTTTATTGAGTGATTGGATCCGGGAAATTGATTTGAACCCGGTTATCGTCAGTCAATCGGGTTGTCACATCGTCGATGTGCTGGTCGTTCCCCGCATAGGATGAGTCTCTTGTGCTATTGATGGCGTGTCTTTGCAGCGATGCGGTGTGATCAATCCCTTCGTGAGCGTATCCGGCATAACCTGGTCAATTTCCCGGTGGAAAAGGGGATTGGCGACAAGCTCGCCGCGGTCGCATTGGTTGTGGTGGAGTTGGGCTACGGGGCGGACCTGGCGGATTTCCGTGCCTACCAGAGTTGGCAGGAAAGGGCGGCATTACTGCTGACAACCCGGTCAAGGCGATTGAGAAACCATCCTGGTCAATGGGCCTTGCCGGGCGGGCGGATTGATGCCGGAGAAACGGCACGCGCCGCCTCATTAAGGGAATTGGCGGAAGAAACCGGTCTTTTTCTGACCGACAGTGCCTTTCTCGGTCGACTGGATGACTTTGTGACCCGGTCAGGTTTCGTGATGACCCCACTTGTTTTCTGGGGGGGAAGGGCTGCGGGAATCAAGCCCAATCCGGATGAGGTCGAGTCTATTCATCGGATTCCGATTCAGGAACTGATGCGAGAGGATGCCCCTATCCTGACATACAATGAAGTGGAAACGGACCGTACCTGCGCCCCGGCGGATAATCATCCGGTTCTGCGAATGCCGATCGGTCAAAATTGGATTGCGGCGCCCACCGCCGCCATTTTGTATCAGTTCAGGGAAGTCTGCATTTTGGGACGGAATACGCGAGTGGCTCACTACGAGCAACCCCATTTTGCCTGGCGCTGACGATCCGTGTAGGACTGTTTGGGAATCACACTGCAAACCAGGTATGGCGAGTTGGAAACAGCGCTGATGCGACATGACACGATGCCGCCCCAGCAAAATGATCGGTCGTACGCCTTGAATTTGCCGATGACATCGGGTGTCATGCTGGTTATCATGGGCAGACCATCACCGATAGTGAGACCGATATGAAATTTGAGGGTATCTTTCCACCGATCATCACCCCACATCTGGAAAACGGACAGATTGACCGGGACGGATTTGTCCGCATGGTCGAGCATCTGGTCGCAGCCGGGGTGCACGGTATTATCGTCGGTGGGACGACGGGTGAATATTATGTGCAGACCAAGGAGGAAAGGGTTGCCTTGATGAAGCTTGCGGGCGAAACCATCCGGGGACGTCTGCCTCTGATTGTCGGTGTCGGTGGGATCAGAACGGAAGAGTGCATCGAATACGGTCAACTGGCCAAAACCCATGGTGCCGAGGCGATATTGATGAGTGCACCGTATTATGCGGTACCGACCCAATTGGAACTCGCCAATCATGCCCTGGCGATCGATCGGGCGGTGGATTTGCCGATTTTGCTTTACAATTATCCCGGACGTACAGGCACCACAATGCAGTCTGAATTCTTTGATCGGGTCGGGTGCAGCCGGAATTTCTGCGGGATCAAGGAATCCACCGGTGATATCAATCAGTTGCACCGGCTGGCCCGGCACTACCCCCACATTACACTGCTTTGTGGCATGGACGATCAGGCACTGGAGTTTTTTGCCTGGGGTGCCCGGGGATGGGTCTGCGCCGGAGGAAACTGTTTGCCTCAAGAGCATATTGCGCTCTACCGGTCGATCGTGTTGGACAATGACATTGGGAAAGGACGACGGATCATGTCGGCCTTGATGCCGTTCATGCATCTTCTGGAACAAAGGGGCAAGCTGATCCAGATCGTCAAGCATGCCTGTCGGTTGGATGGTCTGCCGGCAGGGCCGGTGAGAAAACCGTTGGGGGAGTTGACCAAGGAAGAGAAACGCGAAGTGGAAACCGTTTTGAAAACGCTGAAGTCAACGATCAAGACCATTCGCTCGGAGTCTGCTTCGAAGCGGCAACCTGTTTATCCAGAGAAGGACAATGTCGTCAATATTAACGTTTGAAGAATACCAGTCTATTGCGGGGCATCTCGTTTTTCCGACGACGCCGTTCATAGATGGCCGATTCGGTGTATCCACACGGCAGTCGACGTTTGAAACGATCAATCCGGGTGATGGCTCCACTTTGGCCCATATCAGTATTTGTGGAGAGGCGGAAGTGGATCTGGCTGTCTCAAAGGCACGGCAATCGTTCGAGGACAGGCGATGGGCCGGTCTCCATCCCATGGAGAGAAAGGCGATTCTCATCAAGCTGTGCAAACTGATCCAGCGTGACCGCCATCAACTCGCCGTGCTGGAAAGCCTGGAAAGCGGCAAACCCATCGCGGAGATCGAAACGATCGATATTCCCGAGATGATCCATTGTATGGCCTGGCATGCCGAGATGATTGACAAGCTGTACGATCAGGTTGCACCCAGTGGTGAAGAGACGGTGGCGCTGATTGTCAGGGAACCCGTCGGTGTGGTTGCAGCGGTGCTTCCCTGGAATTTCCCGATGTTGATGATGGCGTGGAAACTGGCTCCGGCACTCGGCGCCGGAAACAGCGTGGTCATCAAACCGGCCGAAGAAACCAGCATGACCACACTTCGTATTGCCGAACTTGCCGTTGAGGCGGGGGTTCCGGGCGGGGTGTTCAATGTGGTCACCGGCCCGGGTGAAATAACCGGCAAATGGATCGGACTGCATCCCGATATTGATATGGTTTCGTTTACCGGTTCAACCGAAACCGGAAAAGCCTTTCTGAAGTACGCAGCCGACAGTAATCTGAAAAAAGTCGTGCTGGAGTGTGGCGGGAAAAATCCGTGTGTTGTCATGAAGGCAGCCGAGGATCTGGATATTGTCGCACAGCATGTCACGAATGGCGTGTTCTGGAATATGGGAGAAAACTGCTCCTCAAACTCCCGGTTGATTGTTGACCCGTCGCTGTGTGATCAATTGATCGAAAAAATATGCTATCGGCTCAGCCAGTGGCGGACAGGCTACCCGCTTGATCCGGCGAATCGGCTGGGTGCGATTGTTTCGGAGAAACAGCATCAGCAGATACTGGATCATATCCGAATGGCGAAAACCGAGGGGGCGAAATTGATTGCCGGCGGCGAGGCGATCACTATCGGCAAGGGCTATTACATTACGCCGACGGTTTTCAGCGATGTCACATCGGATATGACCCTGGCCAAAGAAGAGGTCTTCGGTCCGGTACTTGCCATCATGACAGCCAGCGGAGAGGACCAGGCGATCAGCATGGCCAATGATACATGTTATGGCCTGACCGCCTCGGTTTTCACTTCTGATCTTCGGCAGGCACATCGAATGGCCAAATCGATCAGAGCCGGCACGGTGACGGTCAACTGTTTCGGCGAGGGCGATATCACGACACCCTTTGGCGGATACAAGCAGTCGGGGTTTGGCGGGCGTGATAATTCGATTCATGCCCATGATCAGTACACGGAATTGAAAACAATCTGGATTGATATTTCCGATCAGCGAATTGCTGACTCCATCGGCTAGATGCTCGCTCTCCCGGTTGACTGAGATGCAACTGTCCGCAATACGGGTTCCCGATGATCTGCCCGGCTCAGGCTGGTATGAGATCTTGCCTGCGCCGCCGTTGCCCAGAGTGCTTGAGCAGACGGTCCGGTGCGACTGGGTGATTATTGGTGCGGGATTTGCCGGACTCACCGCCGCGCAGCGACTGGTGGATCGCTGCCGGGATGAAAAAATCGTCATGCTTGATGCACAGCGAGTCGGATGGGGAGCGGCCGGTCGCAATTCCGGTTTCATGATCGACCTGCCACACGACCTGCAAAGCGGTGACTATCGCAGCGCGGTAGAAGTGGATTCAAAACAGGTCAGACTGAACCGGGCGGCCATTCGCTATGCACGGGAAATCATTGACCGGCATCAGTTGCATGCCTGTCTCGGTCCAAGAGGAAAAATCAATGCGGCAACGGATCAAAGAGGCCTCAGGACACTTCACGGATATTGCCAGCATCTGGACAGACTGGAAGAAGCGTACCAGGTGCTGGATGCGGATGCATTACAGCGAATCACCGGGACGGATTACTACTGTGGCGGTATCCTGACGCCGGGGTGCATGCAGATACAGCCTGCCCGATATATCCGCGGATTGGCGGACGGGCTTTCGCGGCAGGTGGACATTTATGAAAATTCACCGGTTTTACACATTGAGTCGGGTGCGATACACCGTATCCGGACCGAGCGGGGCGAAATTCGGGCAAAGCATCTTATCTTGACAGTCAACGGCCATCTTGGTTCGTTTGGCCTTTATGACCGCCAGTTGATGCATGTTTTCACTTACGCCAGCATGACCCGACTGCTTGACCCGTGTGAACAGGAGGCACTGGGGGGAGACAGGGAGTGGGGCATCCTGCCGGCTCATCCCACGGGGTCAACGGTCAGGAGAATCAGGGAAGGCCGGATTGTGGTCAGGAACACCTTCACCTATAACCCCAAAATGCGCACCAGTGCAAGCCAGGTGGCCCGTATCGGCAAGCGACACGACAGATCGTTTCGACACCGGTTTCCCATGCTCGACCAGGTTGAGATGCAATATCGCTGGGGAGGACTGCTCTGCCTCTCGCGAAATTCGGTACCGGTTTTCGGGGAGATCGAGAAAAACGTTTTCGTGGCCTGCTGTCAAAATGGATTGGGGACGGTCAGAGGCACACTGGGCGGCATGCTGATTGTGGATCTGGCCACCGGTCAGCCCAATCCCATGGTCAACGACCTGCTGGCAGAGGATGAGCCGAAAAAGCTGGTTATGGAGCCTTTCATGACCATCGGGGCCAAGGGCCATCTCTGGTGGTCCCAAAGGCACGCCAGCAGGGATTATTGACGGGCATATTCCATCGCGATCCGACCAATGCCAGAAAAAGCCGGACGGACAGCCGTGGAGTCCCGAATACCGACTGTCCGTCTTCTCGGCGTCTTTTTTGGCGTGAATGGGCCGTGCCTTGCGGTGATGCGGTGTCAGGCAAATGTGCTTTTGTCGCGGCGGGCCAGCGGTCACGTGGTGCCGACAGGGAAACACTTGATGGACCCTTGGCCGAAAAGCGGCCGGTAAAATGATTAAGATAAGCCAGGCCGAAGCGCGAAAAATCATCCTGCATTGTCAGCGGCTGTTTCCCTCGAACAGACGGGGAATGGCGATCGATGCGACCCTTTGTGCGATTCGGCATTTGGGCTACGTGCAAATTGACACCATCCTGGTGGTCGAAAGAGCGCATCACCACACCTTGTGGAATCGTAATCCCCGATATCATCCGTCCCACATCGATCGCCTTCAGCAGCAGCGCCGCATCTTCGAATACTGGGCGCATGCGGCTGCCTATCTGCCGATGGAGGAATATCGATACTGCCTGAGACGAATGCGTGCGATTGCAGGCGGGCAGCGCCATTGGTTTGACCGCGACCGGGCCATGATGGGAAAGGTGATGAAACGGATTCGCGAGGAGGGGCCCTTGCAATCCCGGGATTTTGAAAGCAAGCACACGAAAAAACGGGAAATGTGGGACTGGAAGCCGGCAAAACGCGCATTGGAGCAGTTGTTCATGGAAGGGGAACTGATGATCACCCGGCGAGACAATTTTCAAAAGGTCTATGATCTGGCCGAGAATGTCCTGCCGATGGATACGGTTGTCAGTGAACCCGATGATGGCGAGTGGATGAGGCATCTGGTCATTCGATTCCTGCGGGCGAACGGTATCGGCAATGCCACGGAGATCGGTTATTTGAGACGGGGTGTGCGTGCCGACATCGAGCACACGGTGAATGAGATGTGCGAACAGGGCAGGGTGGTCAAGGTCGGGGTTGATGGCGAAGCCTATTACGCTTTAGCCGACTCGCTGACATGGCTGGATAAGTCGATAGCAAGGAGATCATTGCGCATTTTATCCCCCTTTGACAACCTGGTTATCCAGAGAAAGAGAATAAAAAAACTCTTTGACTTCGACTACCAGATAGAATGTTACCTACCGCCGGACAAGCGGATTTACGGTTATTTTTGTCTTCCCTTGCTCTGGGATGCCGGACTCATCGGCAGAGCGGACTGCAAGGCGGACAGAAAAAACAGCACACTGTGGGTACGCAATCTGGTCATCGAGAAGACAGTCAGATTCAAGGAACAGCTGGTCGAGAAACTAACACAGGAACTGGTTCGGTTTGCCCGATTCAATCAGTGTCTCGATGTCGATATCGAATCAATGACAGATGCTGGCCTGAAAAACGCATTGTGTCTTGCGCTGGAGAGCCGTGGGAGCCGCAGGCAAGCGTCCTGATGAACCCGTCTTTGGTTTGTATTGTTCGTGGTGTGCAGTCACCACCGTAGGCGGGCTGGGTCCGCTGACATCGGGTCTCACAGGTTAACAGGGTCCCCGGGTTTCATCCGCCCCGGTTTGCCCGTGTAAACATGTATTGGACAAATCATAAGACACAATCGTGTCGCTTTGATCCAGTAAACTTCGCTCACACTCAAACAGGGCTGCCTGCAAGGCCTCGCGATACTACCATAACCGCTCACTGAACCTCTACTGTTGCAGGCCATCACCCCATCGCAAATTTTCTCAGGTCTGCAGGCACGGCCGTCCTGTGCCGATAAAATGGGTCTCGGGATGGCCCACGGTATCCAAATTAACCCGGGCCAGCAACCCATCCGGTGTGGTCGGTCATCCTCTCTTTGACCCGGTCACCTTGTTTATGGAGACTTCCTCTCAATTCAATTTTTTGATCAAAATGCCCACCTTCGGACGGCTGCGTCATGATCATGACGCACAAGAGAGGGAGGTGTCCATTCCATCGAGAATTGCTTATGCCGCTTGCCGGATGATACGGGGGAGTCGGTTGCGGGCCGTATTCCATGCAAGACCGGATTGGGCAGAATATAGGCCTTGGTCTTGATCGCGAGCGCATTTACACCGCCTGCGCAACGGCACGCCAGGCTTTTTTTTTGATACCCGATGCCCTGCATTCACCACCCATTGTCCGACCTTGGACAATACGGCCGGGGATAACAGATGGACATTATCGATTACCTGCTGGCGTCGATATTCCGGCGCAAACGATCCGTGTCCGAGAAATGCCTGGATGGTCTTGTGCTGGTTGACCAGTTCATGCAGACGATCGAAGTCACAACCGAGTCCCTGTTTCAGTACACCCATCACCAGTATCCCCCACAGCGTCATACCCGGACGTCCCACCGCCAGGTTCACGTCGGGGAGTGCCTCCTTCTCAAGCAGATTAAACAATTCGGCACGGGTTTTTTCGTTGGTGTACAGGTACTGAAGTCCCGACAGCAGCGCGGGAATATCGTCACGGGACTTGGGATCGATTCGGATGTCTTCGATCGGCAGACTGCCGATCTCGGCCTGGAAATGAAAGATATTTCGCATCGGAACAGGAAATTGAGAAGCGAAGATTCGATAAAAAACCTATATTCGCCCAATGATATCAAAATCACATCAATTTTGGGGGATTCTTCGCGACAAGAACTTCCCAATATCCTTTTTAAATCAATTGGGTATGTTTTTTGGGCGCCAATTGAAACCATTTTCAGCCGTCCAGCCAGACCCCGATTCCCTCCAATTTGCGGCAGGTTGTGTTGTTCAGTGACTCCAAAGGCGATACATGTTGTCCGAACCCGATACACTCGGACCAACAGGGAATCCACGCCTGTCGTCCTTTGGGTTGCATGGTCGTTCGACATAAGTTTTTGCGACAGACCAAGCCGGGTTGCAGGCGACGGGCCTGATGCTTGCCGCTAGTCAACAGGGACAATGATCGCCCATCAAATCCAGTTTCGGTATCAGCCCTTTCGGATCATCAAGGGCAGGGATTGATGGGATCGGGGTCGACAGCTGTGGGCAGGTTGACCTATTCTCAGCTCAGCGGTTCATTATCGGATTTGAATGAACCCTGTTAGAAACAATCAACAAGGTGAGGTATTGGCTGTGACGATGAACCATATTGAACTGGATGGGGAAAGTCTTACGACTAGCCGCTTGATCTGTCTGGCGAAGACGAATATGCGGATCGTGATCAGTGACAGGAGTTGGCAGGTGGTGGCAAAAGCGAGACAGGTAGTGGAGCAGGTGCTCGACAGGGGGGATGCCGTATATGGATTGACGACCGGTTTGGGCGCCAGGGTGGGTGAACGGCTTACAAAAAAGGAACTGACTGATTTTTCCTATCAAATGTTGCGCGGTCGGGCTCATGCGATCGGGCCGCCCTTATCCAAAGCACATGTGCGGACTGCTCTGGTTTTGAGACTCAACAGTTTGCTGACAGGGATGGCGGGGGCCTCACCGTCACTGGTTCAGCATCTTATGGATTGTCTCAATTTCGATGCGATTCCCGTGGTCGGTGAAATCGGTTCCATTGGCGTCAGTGATCTTTGTCTCGGGGCGACCATGGGCATGGCACTTATTGGGGAAGGAGACATGATGGATGGTCAAGGCAAGATCAGGCCATCCGGTGACGTCATGGCATCCGTCGGACTGCAACCGGCGGAATTGGGACCGAAGGACGGATTGGTCTTGGCCAATCATTGTGGTTTTTCGGTTGCAAGGGGAGTCATTGCATTGCACAGTGCAACGGTCTGTTTGGAGTTGCTGCAAAAGGCAGCGGCCATGACGATGGAGGCGTTCAGAGCCAATTTGTCTCCCTTGGACAGTATCCTCAGGCAAAGGAACCCGCAACCGGGCCATCGGCGGGCCGCAGAGCAGTTAAGTGCCTTGTTGCAAGGGAGCGTCCTCAACAATCCGAAGCAAGCAAGAAACCTTCAGGATCCGCTATCCGTACGAAATGTTGTCCAAGTGCACGGTGCCGCTTTTGCCGCAGTCCAATATGCCGGCGAGATGATTGAGCCGGAACTGAATGCCTCAAGTGATAATCCCGCAGTGGACTTGATGCAACGGAAAATCATATCCTGCGGCGCCTACTATACACCCCATATCACCTTGGCGGTCGAGACCGTCTCCAGATCGATTTTGCAATCCGCGATGGTTCAGATTGCACGAATGTCCAAACTGCTCTCGACACGGTTTTCCGATCTGCCGTTGTTTCTGGTCAAGCCGACATCGATTTCCAACGGATTTGCTCCGTGCATGAAGATAGCAGAGTCGGTAGTTGCAGAAATTGCCCAACGTGCGATGCCGGTTGCCCCGTGGCCCAGTGTGAATGCCGATGGTACGGAAGATGTTATGTCAAACACCATGATGGCATCACGGACACTGGAAGAAATTTCCGGTCTTCTCATCCGGCTGATTGCACTGGAAATGATGATGGCAAGCCAGGCACTGGAATGCAGGGGTCTGGGTGATCACATGGCATCTGGGGTGGCTGAACAGTATGACATGGTCCGTCGTATTGTCCCACCGTTGCAGGAAGATCGTCCCATGAGCAGAGATATTGAAGCACTTGCCAGCCACCTCCAAAGCACGATGGGTTATTCGAGATGATGTGTGGACGATCCTAAGGCAACGCCCCGTCGGCACTGATGGCAGGAGCGACATCTGCCGGTATCTGAAGAAATAGCACCCAGCCGGAATCCGGTATGCCTTCGGGTTCCAGTTCCCTCGATCCGTTGTCAGCCCCGATCGATTCAGGCCGAAAATTGGTGTCAATGAAGCAAATCACGCACCGATATGGCGATGATCAGGGTTCCTGTGGGGATGGGTCGCCATGACTCATGGTTTCGGTCATCGAAACTGGAAACCCCCGCAATGCAAGGCCTTTGTCGGGTAATGGGAAAACGTCTCCAGATGCGCTATAGTCGGTTCAATCAGGCGCAGGCAGTGCGGTTGATGTGGCTGGCTATCCGGCCAGTTTTTGTCGGTTATGGCAGTCGTAAAATGGCAGTCAATTGACCGGAAGTCATCCTGCGAAAAATACGTAGGGTGCCAAACATTCATGACTAAATCAGGGTAAGCGGTTGAATCAGTTTTTAGTGCATTTTTTTCCTCTTTTCACCATCTTCTTGTTCGGTACTGCTGCGGTGTATTTTTTCCGCCACGTCAACTCGATCCGAAAAGTGGAAAAATATATGGAATCCAATCGTCCCATCGAATGGGAGAAGTTGGGTAAACCCAGTGTCTTTTCAGGCAAGTATTCAGAGAAGAATATCAAGCTGAAGCAGTATATTGATGCTGAAAATGAGAAAGAGGAACGTGATGTTCAAATGGAAATACTGTGGAACAAATCGAAACGGATCAAGAGGACATTAATCCAGGTCACCTGGGCTGCTTTCGGAACCTATTTTTTCACCATTTTTGCCGTTCACTTTTTGTTGGCAAGAATCCAGGAGGCTTGAATGGCCCGATCATCGGGGCATGTTGATCCGGATGGGTCGATCCGCTACCCCAGCCCCTGTGACCCCTTTCCCCCGGAGCGCCTCATTGCAACTTGACATCGATAAAATCGCCAGGGCACGTGAAACACTGGTGCACAGGCCCGGACCGATGTGCTTTCTCTTTGAGCGTGTTCGCGAAGAGATAGCGCAGCGTTTGAAAGAATCCGATCAATCCTATCCTTCGGGGCTGGTGGTTGATTTTCGCAATGGATATTGGGATGTCGACTGTCTGGAATCCATGACATCCATCTCGCTGTTGGAAAGCGCGGAGGATGGATTTTGTCGTCTCTCGCAGATCAGCAAGTCCAGCGTACACTGTCTGATTATCAATCTTCAACTCAGTTGGTTCGACGTGGAGTCAGTGCTGTCCCAATGCAGCCGGATTCTGTGTCCGGATGGCGTGCTGTTCTTTTCAGCGTTTGGTCCCGATACGCTGGGAGAGGTCGCGGAAGCCTGGTGTCAGGTCGACTCGTTTCCTCATGTTCATTCTTTTACGGACATGCATCTGATTGGCGACATGCTGGTGAGGGCCGGATTTGCGCAACCCTTGCTGGACACGGATTGGTTGACGGTTGAATATCCGGGTGTGGATTTGTTGTTGAATGATCTCAAAAAAGAAGGGTTCGTCAATATCCAGTCTGAACGACGAAAATCCCTGACAGGAAAAAATCGGTTGGCTGCCTTCAAGGAGGCGTTATGGCAGCAGCATTCCCGGGAAAACAAGTTGCTGATTACTTTCGAGTTGATTTTCGGGTTTGCAAGAATGCCCGGAGAACGCCATGCCGTAAGAATTACCCCACCGGTATGGAATGGCTGACAGGCAATCCCGTGATGCAGACCGCAAGCAGTTATTGTCGCAGGCTGGGCACCTGCAGGGGGATTCCGGTGTTCATGATCGCCTGGTAGACTTCGAGCGCGATGTATTCGGCACTTTGTGGTTCAAATGGAACTGCCCCCATCTGTGTCATGCAGGCCGCATAACGTCGATGGATTGTCCCCCAGGGTTGTCCCGACAGCGCCCATTTCGTGCGATAAACCGGGAATCCGACCGTCTGACCCAATGCCGCTCCCAGTACTTCTCCGCGCAAACGGTTGCCGGCATTGTCAACATGGCAACTGGCACAGGCAAATCCCAGCTGTCCCTGTTTTGTCCAATAGAGCTGTTTTCCTTTTTCATAAGCCGCCCGGATACGCTCTGCCCGAAAATCGACTGCAACCGGTTCATTATTGGACCGGGAGCGGAAGGTGGCCACCAGACGAGCCATTTTTGCGCCGACCGGACTCAATGGTGATCGATCATTTGAAACCAGACAATTGTTGATGTCGGACACAATGGTCTGGATAGTCACCCCATCAAAATAAGGATATTGATGCCCGCCTGGTTTGCCAGAGAAACAATCATCCAACGAGTGCCCGTTGGGGAAAGGGGTACGCCATTCAAGTCGCCCTCTTTGCATGTCGGGTTCATAAGGTGGAAAGACCATCAAGAGTTCCCAATTTTTTCTTCTTTTGGCATATTGGGGCAGCGCATTCAC
This sequence comes from Candidatus Poriferihabitaceae bacterium, assembly GCA_965214625.1. Classification (GTDB taxonomy): domain Bacteria; phylum Pseudomonadota; class Gammaproteobacteria; order Arenicellales; family Poriferihabitantaceae. Next base: position 2,327,753 of record OZ243962.1, read on the forward strand.
TCCGTGTCGGTACGCCTGCAAGGAAAGCCCTGTAAATCGATGTCTGAAAAATGTTTGAAAAGCCTCGATATCCTGTTCAATCTTCTCTTGTGTGGGAGTGGCCAATGCGGGAGCGGGACCACTGGTCAGGGTCGCTCCCAAAAGGCTCAAAGCCATCATGATTGTTGTTCGTCGTGGAATCAAGTCGATCGATCGGCTGATTGCTTTGGAGACTAGGCTGGGCTGATTATACAACGCATTGCGCTTTGTGCGGGAATGCTTGTCGCCCTGTTTGCTACGACGGTGACCGGAACGGTTTTGGAGGCATCGTCCCGCTGTCCCGAAAGCATGCAAAAATTCATCGAGTATCGATTGTTTTTCGGACGGAACAGCGGAGATGCGGAAGTCATCACCGATAAAGCATGGAGCCAGTTTCTTGCGCAAGAAATTACTTCGCGATTTCCCGATGGACTTGCCGTGGTGGACGCCCATGGACAGTGGCATGATCCTTCCGGAGCCATCGTCCGGGAACGGACCAAGATGCTCGTTATCCTTGCTGAGCCGAATACCGAAAGTCTGAAATTGACCGAAGAGGATGCAGAACATTTCAAGCGCACCTTCAACCAGGATTCCGTTCTTCGCGTCAGCCAGGTGGTCTGTGCCGCCTTTTAATCGCGCCAGGCCGACACAATGGGTATGCATGGACAGGAGGTCTGGCTCTTTGAGTCCTCCTGACCGTGTGTTTTGTCCAGGAAGGTGGTTGTTGAGGTGTACGCGATGGCGGCGGGTCGTCAGTGGTGCAATTACGCTGTGAAGACCGCTCCTGCCCAATCGGGCCGGTCACAATGCACGTCAGTCTGCTCCGTCCGACTGCGTGCCTGATGTATGCACGATCGCATGGGCCGTGCCACGGTTGAAGTGGCTATCTTCCCACTGGACTTGGACCACGTCCCCGTCCCCTGCCTGAGACACATGAATGCCTACCAGGGGATTGGGTGTGCCGTTCTTTCCTATCAAGACCTCCGCAACAAGGCGATCATTGAGCCTGAATTCCATGCTTTTGATATAGTGATTGGTCGTGCCGACCCCGGATTTCATCGGATGTTCGACCCGGCATATCGCCTCGAATCCATCATCGAGCCGGATCAGTTTGAGATGAGTGTCGTAGCGCATTATCCCCCATACCCACTGACTGTCGTTCTGACGAATCGGGATGCCTTGAAAACCTGATTTTCCCTATAGGTGTAACAGGTGACCACTGAACTCTTTTCCAACTTCAGCGTACCGCGCACATGATGCCCTGAACCTGGATGAAGGCAGTAAACCAGCGACAATGGTTGCGTATTGCTGTCGACGAACAGGGCGATTTTTTCTGCACCAGGCGCAATAACTTGAAATGGAACGAACCCGGCATCTTCAGCCTCAATGGGCAGGGTGATATCAATACTGGTATCTTCAGCGGCCTCGCCATCGCCGAACAGTGCCAGTAACGCGTCGCGGTCACGTTGGGCCTGAAAAGCCGAAAGCGGGTACGGGTATCGTGAGATCGTTTCGGAAGCAGACCCGGATTTCAGGCTGGGTAACAGCAGCAGCGAGCACAGTGTCAATCCGTCTTTAATGAGTTTTCTTCTAACGATATTCATGCCTTATACCGTCAGCAGAAAATCCACGATGGCGTCAATTTCCGATTCGGTCAGTATCTGGTGTTTGCCGAACGGCGGCATGATCGAGGCAGGATCGAAAATGCGCTGGTTCCAAATGTGTTTTCGAAGTTCCACCCTGTCCGGGAAACGCTTTTTCATCTGACTCAGGGGGCTGGCGATATTGCCTGCAACAGAGAGTGTCCGGGGCCATGGTCGGACTTCGATGGCATGACAGGCAAGACAGTTACCCCTGTTTCGGTCAATCGCCAAGCACCAGCCCCGGAGGTATGGCCGGTTGTCTGTCCCACTGGAGGCGCGGCATTGGCTCTCATCCGGCCAGAAATCGGGGATGTCCCGGGCGTGTACCGAGGCACAAACCGGGAACAGGATGATGAAAACCAGGGGCAACAGGCGTTGCATGACGACCGGCTGCGAGACAAGGGAAACAGGGCGATATCGGCCAGGTGTCCGGCCGCTCCATGATCGGGACGGTTTCATGTGTTGCGTTCGTGGCGCAGTTTGAGTGCTTCTAGTTGCGCAATCCGTGCTTTGACACTTTGCGAAAAGTAACCCTCGGCCGGATTTTCCCGCAATGCATGCTTGAGGGATTCGATCGCTTCACCATAGGCTCCGATGGCGGCATGATATTCGGCATCTGCTTGATGCGCCTCGGCGAGGCGGTTCATCCGGACATTGGCTTTCGACAGTAATGAATACAATCGGTAGCGTTCCGGATGACGGCGAATCTGATAGCGAACCAGTTTCTTCGCGGCCTGAGGGCGATCGTCTGCTAACAGCGCCTCGGCCAGATAATGGGAGACGAACTCCCATTCCGGCTTGATTTCTGCGAGGGCCTGCAAACGGGTGACCGCTTTTCCGGGTTGTTCGCTCATCAGTTCAAGTTGCGCCTGGAGTATCTGAAAATAGGCGTTGTGGGGATTTTTTTCGATCAGTCCGGCCACTTCGTCCTGAGCCTCGCCGTATCTTCTTTCGTTTTTCAGTGCGACTGCGAGTCCATAGCTCGCCGCCGTTTTTTGGGCGCCTTCCGATTGTTGTTTTGCTCTTTGGAAATGTTCGATCACATCGGGTTGCTGTGGGATATACAGCGCCCTGATCCTTGCTTGAGAGAGATAAAAATCCAGACTGCTCTGGTGTTCCACGACCGGCAATTCACTGACTCGGGATTCCGATTCTGCTATCCGGTTGTAAGTGAGCGGATGGGTTCTCAGGAATTCGGGAATATCATCATTCCCGATACGGGTGAATCGTTCCAGTTTTTCGAAAAACCGCACCATCGCCCGAGGGTCGAAACCGGATTTCTCGACCAGTTTGATGCCAATCGCATCCGCCTCCCGTTCGAAATCCCGTGTATATCGCAGTTGATTGGAAACCAGTGCGGCATTGGTTGCGGTGAGGCCAGCCAATCCCGCCTGCCCACCCAGCAGGATCGAGCCCAGAACGGCCGCTGCAGCGGGCAATGCGCTGCTTTGGCTCTGTGCAATTAACCGAGGCATGTGGCGTTGGGTAAGATGGGCTATTTCGTGCCCGATGACCGACGCCAGTTCACTTTCCGTTTCCATGAGGAGCAATAATCCGGCATTGAAAGTGATGTATCCTCCGGGAACGGCAAAGGCATTCAATTCACTTGAAGCCAGCAGGTTCAAGGTCAGCGCTGTTCCTCTTAAGTCAGCTGCCTCGCCGATTCGGTTGCCCAGGGATTGAAGGTAGTGCTGTAGTTCGAGGTCATCGACATACCATCGACTTTTCAACAGTCGACGCAAAAAGGCAAGGCCAATCTCCTTTTCCTGGGCCGCTGTCAGGTACCGGGACGAACTATCGCCGAGTTCCGGTAATTCGCTGTTTTGGCCCTGTGCGACAGAAAGCCAGGTCCCATTGCATACCAGTGCCAGTATCAGGAGGCAACGGACATATCGCTGCGACACACAATACATCAATGGAATCTGCCTGAGATACGATTTTGGTGGCTTCGGCTTCAATGTCAATTTCCGTGTTGGTTCACACAACCGGGGTGGATGTGACCCATGTTGTGGCAACCACTTTCCCACGGTCAGTAAACAGTAATAAGAGGTAAAGTATACCACTCTTCGGACAGGTCGCTGCCCCTCGTGCAGATCAGGGAAATCGGTTTTGTCCGCCGGGTAATTCCATCCGACAGGCGGGTCATTTTTCACGATTTTCGTGTGAACTTGAAAAAAGCAAATGCGGTTGATCAAGGGTCGGTAATTTGATGCTGCATGTCAGCCGACCGCCAGTGCCGTGTACCCGGGATTGGCCAGAGGGGACGGTGTACAAAGACCGAGGTGGACGGCAATCAGGCCGTAATGGGGTATCTGATGGACGATGCCCCGGTATCGGTATAACGGGCTATTTGTACATTTGGCGTGATCAGGACGGATGGTGTAAATTCCGATCTGGTGAATCGATGGTGACAGATATTGATGACTTTCAGCCGAACCCTGATTTCAGTGGAAGATTTGCATAACCGATTGACAAGGCACTCTGCATTGGCAGAGATAATCGTATTTGATTGCCGCTTTTCGCTTGGCGATGCGCAACAGGGGCGAAGAAAATACGATGATGGGCATCTTCCACAGGCGATCTATGTGCATCTGGATGATGATCTTGCCGGGAAGATCACGGACCGGACAGGCCGTCATCCGCTGCCCGATGCGAATTCGTTTTCAGACAAACTACAACGATGGGGTGTCGATCAGGCCCATCAGGTCGTGGTTTACGACGATGCCCGGGGCGCGATCGCCGCACGAATGTGGTGGATGCTAAGATGGATGGGGCATCAGAATGTGGCGCTGCTGGACGGCGGTTATCCGGCATGGGTTGATGCCGGATTGCCGGTTTCCACGAAAGCGCCTGAGATATCAGTGCGCTCAACCGACACCCAATACGGGGCAAGACATTCAATGCAGGTGGAGGTCGGGCAACTCATTGCGGAACTGGAGGCGGGCACCATTCGACTAGTCGATGCAAGAAATGCAGTGCGTTATGCCGGCAAACACGAACCGATCGATCCGGTTGCAGGACATGTTCCGGGTGCAGAAAATCTTCCGTTTGAAGGTAACCTGGATGCCAACGGATTTTTTCTCACTCCCGACCGGCTTCGGCATCGATTCGGTTCGATTTTTGAACCCCGGGCACCCGGGAAAAAAGAGATCGTGCACATGTGTGGCTCCGGTGTGACGGCCTGTCATAATATCCTGGCCATGGAAATAGCGGGTATTTTCAATACAAGGCTGTATGTGGGTTCATGGAGTGAATGGATTCGCGACCCGGACAGGCCGGTGGTTTCGAGCGAGGATCAATCTGGAGTGATATAAAGAGGTTCAATGAGGCACATATTTAGGGGCGGACATGCGTAGTACCAAACTGGAGTGAAATTGTGACTTCTGTAGCAGTAAAACGACTTGTTCAGCAAAGGCGAGAGCATGATTCCTCGTGCCACAATTCATAAAAGCCCGTATACAACACTACCACTTCACAATCCGCATCATCGTATTGACATCTGCCCACGCACCGTGAGTCGATATTTCTGGTTTCTTGCCGTCGGTGACCCAGGCATGGCCATTTCAATCAGTCCCGCCGAGAGTCCTGGACGTATGTAGTTGTTGCGGAAAGATGGGCGGTGAGACAAACCAAGCGCCGCCATCAGTTCAATTGTGCTCCTTGCACCATTTTTCAACTCGACGAGTAGTCGTGCTACTTGGTCGATTACCTGATCGTTTTCTTGATCGGTTAGACGGGTTTCTTGGATGGGTTGAAGTATGGCTTCCAACATGAAGATGATAAACGGGGTGCTTTCTCCTTGGACGGTGGCACAGAAGTCATGACCATGATCAATAGTGGCTGGCTGGCATCCGGCGGCGAAGGCCATGGCCGCCTCGATTGTGCTGCGGTTGTTTCCTCGATTGGATCGTCACGCCCGCCACTTCTCCAAATGTCGGTCCGTGTACCCGCCCCACTGTTTCATGGTTCAGTCCCGTGACGTTGATGTGAAGAGTCCCGGTGTTTTCTCGAAGCTGAAGTCCTCGTTCTCTTAAAGTAGGTGGAACTGATTTAATTTATTATTATTCAGTTACTTATAGTCAACCAAACGCGAGTTCTCTGACACAGCATTGTATCTCGAAATCGATTATATTTCCAGTTTTTGTCCGCAGTCACCGGGGATGCGATCATTACAGATGCCGGTAATTCATGACTGCGGGGAGCGAATTGTTGTCTGGGATTACCGGGGTGCCCGGTCTATTCGATCAAGTGTCGCTTGTTGGCTGATACGATGATGGCAATTTTATCTCGGGTTCCAGTCAGGGGTTGATTTCGGACTTCAGTGTCTGAATACCGTTATCGCGACCGAGTAGCAGAATGTCGGCACCTCGCAGTGCAAACACCCCGACCGTGACCACCCCGGGAATCTGATTGAGTTGTCGTTCCATGGCCATGGGATTGTCCAGGTCCAGATTCCGAACGTCCACAATGACATTACCGTTATCCGTGACGAAACCGGACCTCAGTTCAGGCCAACCACCCAATTGAACCAAGGTGCGAGCGACCAGGCTCCGTGCCATGGGAATGACTTCGATCGGCAGGGGAAACGTCCCCAGTCGATCTACCAACTTGTTCTGATCGGCAATGCAAACGAATTTTTCACACGCCTGTGCGACAATTTTCTCCCGGGTCAGGGCCCCCCCGCCCCCCTTGATCAGATGCAAGTGCCGGGTTGCCTCGTCTGCTCCGTCAACGTAAAGTGGCAAAGAGCCAACCTGGTTTAAATCAAGGACCGGAATGCCGTGTCTTTTCAGCTTGGTGGCCGAAGACTCGGAACTGGCAACGGCACCATCAATCCGGGATTTGATCCGGGCCAGTCCCTCAATAAAAAAATCGGTTGTTGAACCGGTGCCGACACCCACGACATCACCGGGTTCGACATGCTCAAGCGCAGCCTCGGCAGTCATTTTTTTCAAGTGGTCAGTATTCATGGCGTAATTCCAGGGTTGAGGTGGCTTTATCGGCTTGGCTTGCCAGACAACGGTTGGTTATCAAAATAAGGATGCACTGAGTTCACTGACCGCCTTGAGCATATCCGGGTCATCGGTCAATGTCTCGGAGATGGCGCCACGACAGGCTGTCCGTGGATCAATGCCGGTGACCATCAGTTTGGCTGCGTGCACCAGCAGGCGGGTACTGGCACCTTCCTCCAATCCGCTTCCCTTCAGATTTCTTGTCATATTGGCATATTTGACCAGTCGGGTCGCCCTGTTCAGGTCCAGTCCGGTTTCCTTGACAATGATTTCGGTTTCCAACTGCGTCGCTGGATAATTGAATTCAATGGATACGAACCGTTGTCGGGTGCTTTGTTTGAGATCCTTCAGAATGCTTTGATATCCGGGGTTGTACGAAACGGTGAGGCAAAATTCGGCTGGAGCAGGAATCAACTCACCGGTTTTTTCGATGGGCAGGACTCGCCGGTCATCGGCCAACGGATGGATCACAACGGTGGTGTCTTTTCTTGCTTCGACGATCTCATCCAGATAACAGATCCCCCCTGCACGGACGGCGCGACTGAGCGGTCCGTCCGACCAGCGGGTTTCTCCGCCAACAATCAGGTAGCGCCCCACCAGGTCGGCTGCAGTCAGATCATCATGGCATGAGACCGTGATCAACGGCCGTTTCAACCGCCAGGCCATGTGCTCCATGAACCGGGTTTTTCCGCAACCGGTTGGCCCTTTGAGTAATACGGGAATCGCATTTTGATAAGACGCCTCGAAGACTTCCACTTCATTACCTTGCGGAGAATAAAACGGTTCGTTTTGAATCAGGTACTCTTCAAGTGTTGATTCGTTCGTCATCAATATAATCCAAATAAAAAACAGATCTGAAAGTTATGACCGGCAGCACGAATGAGGCACCGGTGCGATCCGATTGAGGGGATGTGATGGTGTTGCACATGCGTGCCCCGATGGTTCGAAAAAAGGTGATTTCCCAATAGTCCGGGTGCGCATGTCTTGAGGACAACCCTGCAACAACCCAGAGTCGAATTCGGTTTGGTGATCGGCCGACCCCGACACGATAGCATCATGCAGTGGCGTTGGTTGATGCATTTTGGCTAGTGTTGTCTGGGTACTCAAAGGGGTATAACACCATCCCCGACATGCAGGGTTCCCGCGACTTCAGGCACCATATTGATGCCGAAATAAATTTCTCCGTCATGTCGACGGTATGTTGAAAGCGTATGAATCGGTTCCGGTCCGGCCAGCATTCCGGTTTTCTGGTCAACGGTAGGAACGGAACACCGGGCACACGTTTGTGCGAAGCGTATGGTGATTGCGTTGATTTGGATACGCTTCCAGTGATCCTCATCGAATGCGTTACATCCACTGACCACCAGGTTGGGTCTGAACCGGTCCATCGAGACCGGACGGGCCAGACGACAGTTGAGGTCATCCAGTGAAGATTGAGAGAGAACAAGAAGTGGGAAGGCATCGGCAAACATCGTATGATCACCGGGTTCGGATATTGCCGGATCACATGGCCTGATCTCATCGTCTGAAAAGCAAAGCAGTGTACAGGAGCTATCCAGGGACTGGCTGAGCCATTCGCTGGTCGTGCCACCAATATCGATTCCCGTGACCGGAGCACCGAATACTTCCGTTTGCACTTTTTTCATCCCGCTGTCGACTTTTGGGACAATATGGTCTTCGAGACCAAAACTGGACAACACCAACTGGTCATCCACCAGCGCGGTTTCCAGCAATGCCATCTGTGGATGGGTTCTTTGGGTCAGGCATCGTTTGTTTTGATCAATGATCATCCATTGACGATCAAACCGCAGACCGGATGCCGTGATTTCGCTCTCGAGCAGAGAGATGCCGGCGCAGGATTTTACCGGATAGATATGAATTTCGGTCAGTTGCATGGTCAAATGATGTGTACGCGCCTTGGTCTGATTTCACTATACCGCTTACGGGATTCTAAAGTGTTTGGATGACAGATTGAATTGTGAATGTCAACATTTTCCGGGAAAGTAATACTATCCCGATGGTTCGCGTTAACTTGATGAGATGATCCGTCTTTGCGATGGGGTTTTTAGAATCAGTCGCCCGGAGCACCCGTCAACAGGTCCAAACCAAAGACGGTCTGATCGGAATCTCTTTCCCTGAAAGCGCCCTGTGGATCGATGATTGGGAACAGGCGTTGTACTGTTGGCGTGAATCAAGAGATACGGATCGCTTGACTTGAAAAGTGTTGCTTTGCCGTGCACGGTCTCAGAACTCTTGGCCATCGGGGGATGGTCGATCGCCTGCAGTACGGTCGATGGTCGGCCTGTATAGGAAAAACATTTGGACCGATGAGGCCGGGGCACAAGACCGATGGAATCGGGAGATACTCGCATAGCATTGTACAAGCACCGGTAAATCCCCTATGATCGGGCAACGGTTTTAACGCTCGTTCAGCAGAAGTGATCCATGTCCCTATTTGATCCCAGTTTTGCCATATATGGCCTGTCTATCGTCTCAATTATTGTTATTTTTCTTGCCATCCTGATTGTTTACAAGGGCATCGTCATTGTCCATCAGGGTTATGAATACACGATCGAAAGGCTGGGACGGTTTACCCGGTCACTGCGTCCGGGCTTTAATGTGATTGTCCCGTTTGTTGACCGGATAGGGGCCCGGGTGAACATGATGGAGCGAGTATTTGAGGTGCCCTCCCAAGAGGTGATTACCCGAGACAATGCCGTCGTCAAGGTCGATGGTGTCGTGTTTTTTCAGGTGCTGGATGCAGCGAAAGCAAGCTACGAAGTCAATCAGCTGGAAAATGCCGTCTTGAATTTGACAATGACCAACATCCGGACTGTGCTCGGTTCGATGGACCTGGATGAGTCATTGTCCAAGCGTGATGAAATCAATGCCTCGTTGTTGATGGTGGTTGACTCAGCGACGTCGCCTTGGGGAATCAAGGTGACGCGGATCGAAATCAAGGATATTTCCCCGCCTGCAGACCTGGTCGAATCCATGGCACGCCAGATGAAGGCGGAAAGGGATAAACGGGCGTCTATTCTGGAGGCGGAAGGCTTGAGACAGGCAGAGATATTGAAAGCGGAAGGGGAGAAACGGGCTGCGATTTTGGATGCTGAGGGCGAGAAGGAAGCAGCCTTCAGGCAGGCGGAAGCACGGGAGCGGCTGGCCCAGGCGGAGGGTGAGGCAACCCGGATGGTTTCCGAGGCGATCGCCGCCGGGGATTTGCAGGCCGTGAACTATTTCGTTGCGACCCGGTATGTTGATGCCCTCAGGGAACTGGGCAAGTCGGATAACCAGAAAATCCTGTTCCTGCCCATGGAACTCAGCAGTATTGTCGGGTCGATTGGCGGTATCGGTGAACTGGTAAAAGAAACGTTTGACCACAGCAAGAAGAAAACGGATGCGGCTGACGGATGATGTCTGATCTGGAAGGCATGGCCTACTACTGGGGCTGGTTCGGCGCGGGGCTGGTTTTGCTGGTGCTGGAACTGGTCGCACCACTCACTTTCTTTTTATGGTTGGGCATCTCCGGTCTGATGACGGGGGTGGCGGTCCTGATTTTCCCCGGTATGCCATGGCAAGTACAGTTTTTGTTGTTTTCGATTTTGTCGGTGGTCAGCATCGTGATTTCGAGGCAGTATCTGATGAGGCGGCAAAACAGTTCGGATGTACCCAATTTGAATCGCAGGGCGCAGCAGTATGTCGGCAGGGAGGTGATCCTGAGCGAGGATATCCGACAAGGAGTCGGGAAGACCAAGATCGATGATACCTACTGGAACGTGACCGGAGTATCATTGAAAAAAGGGACGAAGGTGAAAATTGTCAGCATCGATGGGACCGTGTTCGCGGTTGAGGCGGTTGTCCCTGTCATGAATGAGCGGAGCGAGCAGTAAAAAATACGCTTAATATTGTGGATTATATGGATGAGTTCTTTCAGGACTGTCCCATGCTGAAGGGGATTTAAGGGTATTGTCAGGTTAATGGGCAGATGATCAATCTGGTTTCAGGGTTTTGAAACGTCAGGGTGGCGATCGGTGATGGGCGGTGGTCAGCCAGTTCGGCGATTCAGTCGATGGGGACAGGGGTGTCACGCTGATGCAAGTTGCGAAATTGCGCTCGATTGCGCTCAAGAGCATAGAGTGAAATTTGCCGGCATTGTTCCCGGCGAACAGGGCAATTGGGCCCTTTAAGACTGATGTTATATCAACTGGAGGAAATGAGAATGAACTTTAGATCCGCAATTCTGGCAGTAGCTGCTGTCAGTTTCAGCCTGCTGGCAACGCCAGTTCTGGCTGATAACATTCAGATCGGCTTCAACGTGCCGCTCACCGGTTTCGCTGCATCGGACGGTAAGTCAGCGCTTAACGGTGCAGAACTTGCCGTTGAGCAAGTGAATGCGGCAGGGGGGATCAATGGAGACAAACTGGAGCTGGTTGTTTATGACGATCAGGCTTCACCAAAAGAAGCTGTGCCGATCGCGCAAAAATTGATTGAAAAGGATGGCGTGATTGCGGCTATTTCAGGCAGTTACTCCGGTTCAACGAGAGCCGCTGCCGGTATTTTCCAGGAATCCGGGGTGCCTTATATTTCAGCATACGCGATTCACCCGGACATTACTCGAGCCGGAAATTTTGTTTTTCGCACGTCATTTGTGGGTGAGGTACAGGGACGAGCCGGTGCCAAGCTTGTTGGCGAAAGCCTCGGCTTAAAGAAAGTGGTGATCATTACGTTGCAGAACGATTTTGGAAAGTCCTTGGCGGGCGGTTTTAAGGAAAAAGCAGCTGATTTCGGCATCGATATCGTCGCTGAATATGAGTATTCCATTAAGGATCGTCAATTTGGCCCGATTGTTTCCAAAGTGAAAGCCGACAATCCGGAGGCTATCTACGCATCAGGATACTTTTTCACGGCCGGCCCCCTGGTCAGCCAGTTGCGTGCCGCAGGTGTCAAAGTGCCTGTCATCGGGCAAGAAGGATATGATTCCCAGAAGTTTATCGATATTGCCGGCCCCGCATCCGAAGGGACCATCATCACAACATCACTCGATAGAGACTCAGAGTCTCCGGAGACCCAGGGTTTCATCGCAGCATTCGAAAAGAAATCAGGCGAGAGAGCGGATATGGTTGCGGCATCTGCCCACACCGCTGTGAAAGTGCTTGCCGCTGCACTGGCGAAGAGTGGTGCCGGGGACAAGGCCGCGTTGCGGGATGCGATTGCTTCTACAAAGTTGACTGCTTCAACGGGTGCGATTTCGTTCAATGATCTGGGTGAAGTTCAAAAAAGCGTTCAAGTGCAAGTCGTCAAGGATGGTAACTGGCGTCGCCATTCCATCATCGATGATGCCGCATTGCTCGCCCCCCCCACCGAATAGTCAACCCAAGATTTGCCCAGTCTTAAATTGCCCTCAGTCGGATGCATCCCATTCAACCGATTGAGGGCATTTAGCGGACGCATTTTCTCGGTCTTGAATGTCCCCGGTCGGATGAGACCATTCTGTCAATTGAAGGCATTTGGCGGACGTGCTTCATGTTATATCTGGAATTAGTTGTACAAGGTATCGTACAGGGCAGCATCTATGCACTCATCGCGCTTGGCCTGACATTGGTCTACGGACTGCTGCGTATCTTGCATGTTGCACACGCAGCCTTGTTCACACTGGGGGGATATATTGGCGTTTTTGTGACAAACGCCACGGGCAGTTTGTCTCTTGCAATTGTAACCGCGATGTTCATTACGGGCTTTGCCGGAATGGGTGTTTATAAAGTGGCTTATGAACCTCTTTTGGAAAAACCGCCATTTATAGCGCTCATTGCATCAATTGCGCTGTTTATCGCTGCGGAAGAAATATTTAGAATTCTTTTTGGTCCATACGGGCTCTCCTATCACAATCCGCCTTTGCAGGGGAACTACGAAATTTTTTCAGGCTTCTTTCTAAAAGAAAGTGAAGCGCTGGTCATTGTCGGGTCAGTGACCATGCTGACCATATTGGCGCTTGTCTCCGGCAAGACAAGACTCGGCGTGTCTTGGCGCGCGACGGTTACAGATCCTGATATGGCCCGCGCCTTTGGCATCAATGCCCGGCATGTACGTTACTGGAATTTCTTTATCGGTTCCGCGCTCGCCGCTGCAGCGGGCGTCATGGTTGCTTTGCTAAATAACTTGGTCGAGCCAACTATGGGCAGCGTTCCTTCCTACAAAGCGCTGGCCATCATAGTGCTTGGAGGGCTCGGTTCGATCCGGGGTGCCTTGGCAGCGTCTCTTTCCATCGGAGTCATTGAAAGCTTTGGCACCATATACATAGGCCATCTTTTGAACCGTGACGCGATTGCGTTTGCTTTCCTCATTGGGGTTCTGATGGTCAGGCCGCAAGGTCTTTTGGGGGCCAAACAATGATGTATGAAATCACACTGATAACAACGATGGCCATTAGTGTCCTATTTGCACTGAGCCTTAATTTTATCACCGGTTTTTGCGGTCAGATTAGCTTGGGACACGCCGCATTTATGGGCGTTGGAGCCTATACCTCCGCCCTCATGATGAAAGCTACTGTGCCTTTTCTTCTGACCTTGCCCGTAGCGGCGATCACCGCAGGCCTGCTTGGTCTTTTGGTGGGCGTTGCCAGTTTGCGGGTCCGACACGACTTCCTTGCGATCACCACCATGGGGGTTGTGTTTCTCTTTGTCGGCGTTGTTCGGCAACAGGAATTTCTGGGAGGGGAGATCGGCATTTCCGGTATTCAGGCTTCCTCCTTGGGCCGCCTGGGTTTCATGACACTTTGTATTGCACTTGCTGGCGCATTTGCGGCCTTTTCATTGATGATCAAGCAATCATGGATGGGGTTTGTGTTCGAATCGATTGCAGACAATGAAGATGTATCGCGGGTTCTCGGAATAGATGTGCCTCGCTACAAGCTGATTGCATTTGTGATCGGCACATCTGTAGCGGGTATTGCCGGTGGTTTATATGCCCAGCAATTCCGCTTTGTCGGTCCTGACAGTTTCGGGTTTGTTGAATCTGTTAGTGTACTTGCCATGGTTATCGTAGGCGGAATTGGTTCTGTTTGGGGTGTCATTGTTGCCGCTGCAATTTTGAGTGTGCTTCCTCTTTGGATTCAATTTATCGATGACTATAAAATTCTGGTCTATAGTGCACTGCTTTTTACAATGATGCGATTTGCACCGGATGGCCTGGCTGGACTGGTCAATCGAATGGTCAAGAAGGTTCGGGGCGCATCATGACAGCGCCAGTACTTAACGTAGAAAGAGTAACCGTCAGGTTCGGCGGTTTGATTGCCGTTAATCAAGTGTCTTTGAAAATCGATCCAGGTGAACTCATTGGATTTATAGGTCCAAATGGAGCCGGTAAAACCACTTTGATGTTCGTCATCACAGGGATCATCACGCCTCATCAGGGATCAGTCGAATTGTCTGGCCAGGACTTGGCTGGACTGTCGGTCAACGAGAGAATTCGAAAGGGTCTCGCACTCGCCCAACAGATCGTTCAGCCACTCAGACAGCTGACACTTGTTCAAAATGTATCGCTCGCCTGTGGGGCGGGAAAAACGCGCAACCCGTTTAAAGCCATGTTTGCTTTCAACAAGGAGCGGGAAGAAGACCGTGCAATATCGCTTCTCGGCAGGGTCGGACTTGAGGGTGTGGCGCATCGTGAACCGGCTGAACTGCCTTTGGGTTTCCTCAAGCGCCTGGAAGTGGCTCGTGCGCTCGCACTCAATCCTACGCTATTGCTGCTTGATGAACCACTTGCCGGGCTGAATCAGTCCGAGGCCAGTTCGCTGGCAGACCTGATCGCCGAGCTAAATAGTGATGGCCTGACGATCTTACTGATTGAACACAACCTTCGCGAGGTAATGCGCATTTGCCCCAAGGTATATGTTCAAGACCAGGGACGATCTCTCGCATTTGGTGAGACACAATCAGTGATGGACCGACCTGACGTCGTTCATGCTTACCTGGGGGGGGCTTGATACATGCTGGAAGTTTCGGATTTGTCTGCCGGATATGGCGATATTGTCGCTATACGGGCACTTTCATTTTCGGTCACACCCGGTAAAATTTTTGCCTTGATGGGAGCAAATGGAGCCGGAAAATCATCGACGCTCATGACGTTAATGGGTCTGGTGGAGCGCAAAACCGGTCATATCAAACTTAATGGTGAAGATATATCGTCGACTGCAGTAGAGGAACGCATAGCAAAAGGTCTTGCGATTGTCCCGGAAGGAAGGAGGGTCTTTCCAGATCTTAGTGTCTACGAAAATCTGGTGGTTGGCGGTCACACCATTTCGTCAGATACAATGGAAACAGGTATCACATCGGTTTACGATATTTTTCCGAAACTGGGAGAACGCCGAACTCAGATTGCCGGTTCGCTTTCCGGTGGAGAACAACAAATGTTAGCAATGGGCAGAGCGCTCATTTCCCAGCCCAAGTACCTTATTGTGGATGAGCTTTCTCTTGGATTGATGCCGAAAATTGTCGATGAGTGTTATGCAGTACTTCAACTGCTCAAGGCAAGGGGCGTTGGTATCCTCCTTGTTGAACAAAACACAGAGCGCGTATTTGCAAATGCTGACGATGTTTGTGTCCTTGAGGCCGGCAATCAAATATGGGCTGGTTCATCTTCTGACGCTCAAAAGGATAATAAAATCAAACAGAGCTTGATGGGAATACATTAAAAATGTCAGAGCTTCTTTTCAAGACTGTCTTGCGCCCGATACGCCAAATTATGATGGTGATCTCGGGAATACAGCGTAGATGTCAGTATTTGTGCCCATTCAAAGCCATCGACTTTTTTGTCTCTGCGCTGTCACCTCACGGTTTTATGTGCACCAACTCAATCCATTGATCGGCCAGTTCATATTTGCGGCTTTTGGGTGCTGCGCTATGCGGGATCATAAAACCTTCATCGCCGTTGGCCGAACGCTAAACCGCGTTTTCAGACTGGCGAAACG
Organism: Candidatus Poriferihabitaceae bacterium; assembly: GCA_965214625.1. Taxonomy (GTDB): domain Bacteria; phylum Pseudomonadota; class Gammaproteobacteria; order Arenicellales; family Poriferihabitantaceae. Next base: position 2,343,394 of record OZ243962.1, read on the forward strand.
GGGTTGAACTGTGAGACACTGCCCTTTATGCAAAACGAGTCATCAACTGTCGATTATCTGGCCCGACTGATCACATTTGACACGACCAGCCGGAACTCAAATCTGGAATTGATTGAATTTGTTCAGTCATTACTTGAGCGCCGGGGCATACAATCTGAATTGACCTTCGACAGTGACAAAAGGAAAGCGAATCTTTACGCCACTTTGGGTGAGGGGAAACAACCGGGGGTTGTGTTATCCGGTCATACCGATGTTGTCCCCGTAGAGGGTCAGCAGTGGTCATCCGACCCGTTCAGAGCAGTGGTTAAGGACGATGGCAGGCTCTATGGCCGGGGGAGTTGCGATATGAAAGGATTTATTGCCATTTGTCTTGCAAAGATAGACGATATTCTGGAGGCGGATCTGGCGACACCGGTTCATCTGGCTTTTTCATATGATGAAGAGGTGGGCTGTATCGGTGTCAAGGGGCTCATTGAGGCGTTGCAGAAAAAACCGGTCAAACCGCGTGCCTGCATTATCGGTGAGCCCACGGATATGACAGTGGTCAAGGCCCATAAGGGAATGCTCTTCAAACGCTGTTGTGTGACCGGTAAATCAGCACATTCCTCGTTAGTGACGCAGGGTGTCAATGCGGTGACGGTTGCCGCGAACACCCTCTCCCATATTGATTCCATTGCCCGGCGTATCCAGAGAGAGGGTCCTTTCGATGACGCCTTTGACCCCCCCTTTACCACCTTGCATGCCGGGGTGATTCGTGGCGGGACGGTCAACAACATTATTCCCGATGAATGTCAATTCGATTTTGAAATCAGGAATCTGCCGGATCATCCTGCGTTGCCGATTTTCAATGAAATAGAACACTATGTGCAACAGGAACTGCTTCCCGGGATGCGAGCCGTGAGCCCTCACGCGGGCATTCACTGGAAGACCCTGGCGGAGTTCCCTGGTCTGGATACGCCCATTGATGCCCCTGTGGTCGCTATGGTGTCTGATTTGTTGGCTACCTCACAACAGCCAGGCAAGGTCAGCTATGGAACCGAAGGCGGCCAGTTTCAGTCGGCAGGGATTCCGACGGTGGTGTGTGGTCCGGGCAGTATCGAGCAGGCACACAAGCCCGATGAATATATTGAACTTTCCCAACTCACGAAAGGGGAACAGTTCATCGCTGCGCTCATACATGCTCTAGACTGACTGCATTGAGTATCTATCTTGCACTGGGCTCCAATCAAGGAGACCGTAAAGCCAATCTGTCTGAAGCCATCCGGTCCCTGGAAAAGCGGGGGTTTCGGGTTTCGAGAATCTCGCCTGTGGTGGAATCACCGGCCATGTTGCCTGCAGATGCCGCGCCCGCCTGGAACAAGGTGTATCTCAATTGCGTGATTGAAGGAAACGCCAGTTGGACTCCGGAACAGGGGTTGGGGCATGCTAAGGGGATCGAAAAGGCAATGGGGCGACAATCGTCAAGGCGGTGGTCGCCGAGGATCATCGATATCGACCTGCTGCTTTGGCATCACGAGACGCGTGATTCGGAATCGCTGACGATACCCCATCCCGGTTTGGCGCAAAGACCCTTTGTTTTGACGCCACTGGCTTTTTTGCAACCGACACTGAAAATACCGGGGAGCGGGAAAACCGTTTTCGAGTTGACGAAAGCACAGCCGATCATCCCGCTGTGGATGGGCATCTTGAATATCACGCCGGATTCGTTTTCCGATGGAGGGGCTTGGTCTGACGAGGGGAAGCTGGTCCGGCATGTGGAGGACTGGATTGCGCACCATGTTCCGATATTGGATATCGGGGCAGAATCCACCCGCCCGGGTGCACAGACGCTGACGCCGACAATGGAATGGGAGCGACTGCATCCGGTCTTGGAGATGCTTGGTACCCGCTTGATCGATGAACGAACCGGGCCTTTGATTTCCCTGGACAGCCGCCATGTTGCAACACTGGAAAAAGGCTTGGAAAGGGGGGTCGCCATAATCAATGACGTGACCGGGTTGACCGACCCGAATATGATCGATCTGGTGAAATCGGCCCGTTGTCAGGTGGTTGCCATGCACAGCATGGATGTGCCGGTCATTCCGGGCAAACAGTTGCCTGTAGACCGCCCCGCGGTTGACCAGATCAACGAATGGCTGGAGCGCAAAGTCGATACCTGGCTCGATCAGGGGCTGGATTTGAACCAAGTCATACTGGATCCGGGAATCGGTTTTGGCAAGACCGTGTTACAGGCCATTGAGTTATTGCAAAATTGTCGGAGATTGCGGAACAACGGTTTGCGATTGTTGATCGGTCATTCACGCAAGTCGTTCATGAACGGGTTTGCGGACGGACCGTTTGGAGAAAGAGACCTTGAGACACTGGGTATATCGCTGGCACTTTGCCAGCAAGGGGTGGATATAATCCGGGTACACGATCCGGTGATGCATGTCAGGGCTTATCGGGCATGGTCACAAATTGCGGCCCGATGAGAATCAGTGGAACGTGACCTGAGCGGAGAGTGTGAAAACAGGGATCGTTGCATCAAACAGATCACCATTGTCATCCCGCATCTGGTAGCTGCCTCTCATCGAACCGACCGGAGTTTGCAAAACGGCGCCGCTGGTATATTCAAAACTTTGGCCGGGTTTCAGATAAGGGTGTTCCCCCACCACACCCGGGCCGGTGACTTCCTCGGTTTTTCCTTCGGCATCGGTAATGATCCAGTGTCGGGTCAGCAGTCTGGCGGCAATGTTACCGCGGTTTTCCATATGGACGGTGTAGGCGAAGACATACCGATTGTCATCGGGAACCGATTGGCTCTCAAGGTACATCGGTGTCACGTGGATGAAGATGTGTTGCGATCGTGTCATAGCGCGATTAAAAACCAACTAGATAGACTAATCAAGCGCTATCGGTTCCCGATATCAACCTAAAGCAGAAACAATGGGAGGATCTGCCCCCAGACGCATCGAGCCGAGGGTGGGTTGTGTCGGTCGCCGGTCAGTCCGGTGGGCAGGCTGTCATGGAGCGAATCGAGCATCGGCTCGACCCATTATCATTCTCAATGTGGACTCGGTATTGCTGAGAAATCTAGCAATACTGACCCGCGTTCCCGCACCCCATCTTCACAGACTAATCGTTATCCAGAATCTGGCCGGTCAGGGTAATCTCTCTTGGCATCCCCCTGATCCCGTGTGTCGGGGTGACCCACCCGGTGACGGCATACAGTCCGTTAACCTGCTGGTTATCGAGTTTGAGCTTGAACACTTCCGAGTCTTCGGTCTCGCTGTCGTCGATCGTGTCCACAGCGATCGTCTGCTCCTTGACCCCCGAGTTGAAGGTCACCGTGCCACTGGTGCTTTCGTAATCGTCGCCCTGCACGGCCGAGTGATCTTTCGTCTGGTAATTGTAGCGCACCGACCAGCCGTTCGGCGCCACGTCAAGCGTGACGGTGAAGGTGATCGTGTCGCCCTCGGTGGCCCCGGTAGTGGCCATCGCGCTGTGTGGCAGCACAAGCAACGCGGCGATCGCGCCCATCACCGCCCATTGTCTTCTCATCATTGGTTCGCCTCCGGTAGCAAGCAGTTCATACCCACGGTCAATTGTCGTCTAAGCGGGTCCGTTGTGTCAAACGAAACCGCTTCGGTGGCCTGGTCGACCGTCAGGTCACCGCGCTCGGGTTGATCCATAGTGGACCCATCGGATCCTTCAAATGCCCGATCAGTGCCTGAATCCGTCGCCATCGTACCGCGAATCCGTTTCGCATTGCCGAGGAGGTCCAAGGGGGTTCGTTTGCCCTGATATCAAATGTTTCTCCGGTATCGAACTTTCATTGGTAGACAACCAGCGTTCGCAGCGAAGATCATACGAATCGCATTTCAAAGAATTTCCTTGCCAAGGGGAAATATTATGAGGTTACGCTCTTTTGGTCTTGGCGAAAGCGCCGGATACAAATGGCCATCAATTTCAATTGGTTCGTCAGAAGAGTTTGCTTCTTGAATTGGTAAATCAGCAAGTATCCTATTTTCATCCGATCTTTCGGAAAGAAAAAGGATATCCCATTATCCTGAAATTGCTAAAAGGGAATAGTACTCGATGTGCTGACAGCGCTATCGGTTCCGCAACCGGAGTTGAGGAGTCTGCAAGGAGTTGTCCTTGAGCCAGTATGGGTTATAATGATATCGTTTCAACAACGATAATTTGAGGTGCCTGATTTTAACGGGGTTCCGTCAAAACAAACATCAAGACAGGAGCGTAAAATGCAACGATCACTCTATATTGACCCTGCCAAGTGCACAGGTTGTCTGCAATGCGAGATGGCTTGTTCCTATGAGAATGAAGGGGTTTTCAATCCGGCGAAGTCCAGAATCAAGGTCTTTACGTTTCATGATGAAGGGCGTTTCGTGCCGTATACCTGTACGCAGTGCGATGAAGCCTGGTGTCTGCATGCGTGCCCTGTCGAGGCCATTACCCTGAATAAGGTGACGGGTGCGGTGGAAGTCAGTGATTCGGTCTGCGTTGGATGCAAGGTGTGCACCATTGCCTGTCCATTTGGGACTGTGAACTATAATCAGGATACCGGCAAAGTGGTGAAATGCGATCTTTGCGGTGGGGATCCGAAATGTGCCACTGCCTGTCCAACGGAGGCCATCACCTATGTTGACGCGAATGCCACTGGCCTTGAGAAAATGCGTGCCTGGGCGGGTAAAACAGATAATGCGGCTGCAGCAGCGCACTAGGGGGACAGACCAATGACGTGGACAAAAAAAATTCTTAGAGTGAATCTGACTGACGGAACGGTGACGAACGAGCCGTTGAATATGGAATGGGCGGCAGACTATATCGGCCAGCGTGGCTTGGCGACACGTTATCTGGTCGAGGAAACCGATCCAAAATGCGATCCGTTGAGTCCGGATAACAAGCTGATATTTGCGACAGGTCCCCTCACCGGAACGGCGGTATCGACAGCAGGCCGTTACTCTGTCATTACCAAAAGCCCTTTGACGGGGGGCGTCGCCTGTTCCAACTCAGGCGGTTTTGTGGGTGCTGAACTGAAAGCGGCGGGCTGGGACATGATCATCTTCGAAGGCAAATCCTCCACACCGGTGTACCTGGAGGTGCTGAATGAAAATGCCCGCCTGGTCGCGGCTGACGATATCTGGGGCAAATCAGTGTGGGCTGCTGATGAATGGTTGCATAACAAGTATCAGGATCCTCAGCTGCGTATTGCTGCCGTGGGCCGATCAGCCGAGGCGGGCTGCCTGTATGCGGCAGTGATCAATGATCTTCACAGGGCGGCCGGCCGGTCCGGCGTGGGGACCGTGATGGCATCCAAGAATCTCAAGGCGCTCGCGGTACGTGGGACTCGCGGCGTGGGCAATATCAAGGATCCGGCGCGATTCATGCAGTCTGTCGCGGAACAAAAAAAGGTACTGGCCGACAATGCGGTGACCGGACAGGGCTTGCCTGCGCTGGGGACGCAGGTGCTGATGAATGTCATCAATGAGGTCGGTGCCCTGCCGACGCATAATATGCGTGATGTCCAGTTTGACGGGGCAAGCAACATCTCGGGTGAGGCGATGCTGGAACCCAGAGAAAGCGATGGGAAGCCCAATCTGACCACCAATGCGGCCTGTTTCGGGTGTACGATTGCCTGTGGCCGTATTTCGACCATTGACAAGACGCACTTTTCGGTTGAAAACAAACCGGAGTACTGGGGTAATTCCGGCGGATTGGAATATGAGGCTGCTTGGGCGATGGGGGCGGATACGGGCGTCGATGATCTTGATGCGATCACCTATACCAATTTCATTTGCAACGAGGATGGGTTTGATCCCATTTCCTTCGGTGCGACGGTGGCCGCGGCAATGGAACTGTTTGAGATGGGTGCCATTACCCAGGAACAAACCGGGGGTGTCGAGTTGAAATTCGGTTCTGCCGAAGCACTCACATGGTGTGCGGACCAGGTTGCGACCGGCACCGGGTTCGGGAAGGACCTGGGCCTCGGATCGAAACGGTTATGTGAAAAATACGGTCATCCGGAACTTTCGATGACCGTCAAGGGACAGGAGTTTCCGGCCTACGATCCAAGAGGGATTCAAGGCATGGGACTGACGTATGCGACCTCCAACCGGGGTGCCTGTCACCTGCGAAGCTATACCGTGGCATCTGAAATCTTGGGTATTCCCGAAAAAACCGACCCGTTGGAGACGGATGGCAAGGCCGGGCTGGTCAAGGCATTCCAGGATGCCACTGCTGCGGTTGATTCCATGGGGGTGTGTGTTTTTACCACGTTTGCCTGGACTCTGGACAATATGGCACCACAACTGGATGCGGCTTGTGAAGGGGAATGGACGGTGGATCGTCTCGTTGAGGCCGGTGAACGAATCTGGAATCTTGAGCGGGATTTTAATCTGAAGGCCGGCCTGACCGGGTCCGATGACAATCTTCCGGCAAGGCTGCTCAAGGATGCGGCAAAAACAGGCCCGGCAGAGGGCAAGGTCTGTGGGTTGGATAAAATGCTGCCCGAGTATTACGGACTGCGCGGCTGGACACCCCAAGGTGAATTGACTGACGAAGTGAGACAGAAGCTGTCACTCCCATTATGAAGTATGTCATTATCGGTGCCGGGCCGGCAGGCGTGGTGGCGGCCGAGACGTTGCGCCATCTCGATCCGCTGGCCAGTATCGTATTGATCGGTGATGAATCGGAGCCGCCGTATTCCCGTATGGCCATTCCGTATCTGTTGATTGAACAGATCGGTGAACCGGGCACCTATCTGAGAAAACAGGACGGCTATTTCCCGCAAAGGGGCATTTCGGTCATTGTCGGAACCGTTTCATCGATCGATATCGCGGCCAACAAGGTGATTCTGTCAGATGGAATGCACCATGATTACGACAAGCTGCTGGTGGCCACCGGCTCGACACCCATTTCTCCGCCGATCCCGGGTATTGATCATGACAGGGTGACCAGTTGCTGGACACTTGACGATGCCCGAAAAATCAGTGCCGGCTTGAAGCCGGGTGCGTCGGTGGTGCTGATCGGCGCCGGATTTATCGGGTGTATCATACTGGAGGCACTGGTCGCCTCGGGTGCCAAGCTGACGGTGATCGAGATGGGAAATCGGATGGTTCCGCGGATGCTTGACGAACAATGCGGCGCGTTGCTGGAGCGGTGGTGCCAACACAAAGGGGTCAATGTCATGACCAGTTCACAAGTGGAGTCCATCGAGTCTGTCGGTGAAATGGCCAAGGTCCATATCAGTGGCGGACGTGCAGTCGAGGCCGAACTGGTCATTTCTGCCGTGGGGGTGAAAGCCAATGCCGAGTTTCTTTCGGATGGTGACGTGGAGCGGGTCAACGGCGCGGTTAAGATTGATGCGTTCATGCAGTCTTCGGTGCCCGATATCTATGCGGCCGGGGATGTGGCTTATGCCAAGGACTTTTCGACCGGGGGTTATAGTGTTCAGGCCATCCAACCGACGGCGGTGGAGCATGCCCGAATTGCCGCGCACAATATGGTGAACCATGGATCAGTCCGGCATCAGGGGAGTGTGTTGATGAATGTACTGGATACCGTCGGTTTGGTCTCGGTCTCTTACGGACAATGGGAAGGCGTCGAGGGAGGGGAGTGTGCCCGGTTGATTGATGAGGCCCATTTCAGGTATATCCAGCTGCAGTTTGAACAGGACAGACTGGTTGGCGCAAATACGCTTGGCATGACGCAACATGTTGGCGTTCTTCGGGGATTGATCCAGGGACGGGTGCGACTGGGGGACTGGAAACAGCGTCTGATGAATAATCCACTGCAGGTGATGGAAGCCTATCTGGCCACGGTCCACGGCTAGTTGTCCTGTCGACTGTATGGAGGTCACGTTCAAGTTATTTGCAACGCTGATGCCGTATTTGCCGACCGAAGCGGTCAAGAATGCGGTGAAACTGCAGGTTGATGAACATACCACGCCCAATCATTTGATTGACCGCTTTCAGGTGCCCCGTTCCGAAGTGCATCTGGTCTTGGTCAATGGCATCTATTTGCATGAGACTGACCGGGACCGGCCATTGCATGCGCACGATACGCTGGCCATCTGGCCGCCTGTGGCAGGAGGATGAATGACCAATCGCCTGCATTCAGCTATCAGGCGGATATGGGGTTTACCCGGCAGGAACTGCTCAAAGGACTGCCGACGGCGGTTTACCCCTACCAGTTGTCGGTACGATCAGATTTGTTGATTGAAATCACCTTGGGGCAACAGTGTGCGCAATTGAGCCTGCAGCCGGAAAAATCAAGAAAAATCGCGTCCATTACCCTGCCGGTCACCGCAATAAGACTGGATTTCTTTGGATTTGATGAAACACAGTATCAGGCGTTCATGACTCGATTCAAGCGTTACCTGCATCGCGGTGGAGGGTAGTGGGATGAAAGTGACCCTCAAATTATTTTCCAATCTGATGGAATATCTGCCACCGGGCGCACAGGGTAATATGATCGAGTTATCGGTCAGTGACAGCGCCACGGTATACAGTCTTGTCGATGATCTCGGGATTCCACGAAAGGACATTCAAGTCATTATGAGAAACGGGGAATTCTGTCCTCCCGAAAACAGGAATGACGTCCTGTCGGACGAGGACAAGATTTCAGTGTGGCCCTCCATTCAAGGTGGCTAAGCCATCTGTCTGAATGTCGCCGCAATCAGGTAGGGGCCCTCACAGACCGGGGACAAATGGTCATCAGGCGATCTTGATCATCCGTATCGGGGCAGATAGGTTATAATTTATCCATTTACGAGAGGCAGATTGTCGTGCTCCAGGATCAGTTGCAACGCCCGTTGCGGGATTTGAGGATTTCAGTGACTGATCGCTGTAATTTCCGTTGTGGCTATTGCATGCCGAAAGACGTGTTCGGCAAGGGATATCCGTTTCTCAAATCCAGGGAATTGTTGACTTATCCGGAGATTGAAACCGTCGTTCGGGCATTCACGGCTCTCGGTGTCACAAAAATCCGCTTGACCGGAGGTGAGCCATTGCTCAGAAAGGATATTGAAAAGCTGATCGAGCGACTGGTCCGTCTCCCCGAAATCAAGGATATTGCCATCACCACCAATGCCTCTTTGCTGACCCGGTCCCGAGCCCGGTCCCTAAAGCAGGTCGGCATCCGAAGAATCAACATCAGCATGGATGCCATCACGCCCGAGATATATCAGAAAATCAACCAGATATCTTATCCGATGCAGGTCATTCTTGATGGCATCGAGAACGCATTGACAGTCGGTTTCAAAACGGTCAAGGTCAACATGGTGGTTCAAAAGGGTATTAATGAACAGGATATTATTCCGATGGTGAATTATTTCAGGGGGAAGGGGGTGGTGTTGCGATTTATCGAGTTCATGGATGTGGGAAACTATAATGGCTGGAGTCTTGATCAGGTATTTAGTGCGCGGCAGATCATCTCGTTGATTGAATCACACTATCCCCTGAAAACGGTGGAAGCAAACTATCCGGGTGAAGTGGCCAAACGGTGGCAGTATCTGGACGGAGAAGGGGAAATCGGGGTCATTTCATCGATTACCCAGCCCTTTTGCGGAGGCTGCGCCAGAGCCCGGCTATCGGCGGTAGGCGAATTGTATACCTGCCTCTTTGCCCGGTCCGGGTTTGATTTGCGGAAATTGCTCAGGGATACTCCCGATGAACAACGGATTGTCGAGGAAATCGCCCGCATATGGCGGGGCAGGCAAGACCAATACTCGGTTGAGAGATTGAGGGGGGGAGGTACGCCCGTTCGAATCAGTCGTGGCCCACAAAAGGTCGAAATGTCATATATTGGAGGCTAGTGGGCGAGTGCCTCTGGGAGTGACCATCGAACCGCCACGGCGATCATGCCTTGAACCGGGGCGTCCTGGTCGTGACTCTGACGGTCCGGTTTCCAGGCGATCCGGTGATATGAATCGAAGATGGCTCAATAAATACAATCAATCTACGTTAGAATTAAACGGTTGTTCATACCAGAGAATCAGTTGATTAAAAGAAAGCACTGTTATTCCAGGGAGGATCTGCTGTCTTGCGGACAGGGCAATCTGTTCGGGGCGGGGAATGCACAGCTCCCGCTGCCGGATATGCTCATGTTTGATCGCATTGTGCATATTGATGAGGAGGGCGGGCGCTACGGGAAGGGCGCTGTGGTGGCCGAGCTCGATATTTCTCCGGATTTGTGGTTTTTTGCCTGTCATTTCCAGGATGATCCGGTGATGCCGGGCTGTCTGGGAGTGGATGCGCTGTGGCAACTGGTCGGATTTTCATTGGGGTGGCGGGGCGGCGAGGGTCATGGTCGTGCGTTAGGCTCAGGCGAGATCAAGTTCACCGGCCAAATCACGCCCGAGTGCAAGCAGGTTGTGTATTGTGTCGAGTTCAAGCGAGTCATCATGCGCAAACTGATCATGGGGATTGCTGATGGAACGGTAACGGTTGACGGCAACCTGGTCTATGACTGCAGGGATCTCAGAGTAGGCCTGTTTAAGAATACCCAGTCCTTTTGAGGCAAGTGAACCATTGATGTTTTTTCATGATCAGGCATCGTGTTATTTGAGACAGAATTCCATATGGTCAATCTCCCGGATCGGCTAGGGGAAAAGAACCTTCATCGAATTTTCAAGAGAGTATCATGAGGCGCACTGTTATAACGGGTTACGGTATTATTTCCAGCTTGGGAAATAATAAAACTGAAGTAACAGAGTCACTGGTCAAGGGACGGTCAGGCATCGAACACTGCGAGGAATATCAGGCACTTGGAATGCGCAGCCACGTGCACGGCACGATCAATATCGATGCGGCCGCGCTGATCGACAGGAAGCTGCATCGGTTTATGGGGGATGCGGCTGCCTATTGCTATCTCGCAATGCAAGAGGCGGTCGACCACGCGAACCTGTCCCAAGATCGGGTGTCAAGCGAAAGAACCGGGTTACTGCTCGGTACGGGAGGAGCCTCGCCGAAACACATCGTGCTGGCGGCTGATACGCTCAGGGAACGGGGCGTCAAGAGAGTGGGTCCCTATATGGTCACCAAAACCATGGCAAGCACCATTCCGGCCTGTATCGGCACTGCATTCAAGATAAAAGGGGTGTCGTACTCGATCAGTTCGGCCTGCTCGACCAGCGCGCATTGTATTGGCCATGGCGCCGAACTGATTCAGTTGGGCAAACAGGACATTGTCTTTGCAGGCGGCGGTGAAGAACTGCATTGGTCCTTATCGGTACTGTTCGACGGGATGAGTGCGATGTCATCCAATTTCAATGACGAACCGACGCGTGCTTCCCGACCTTATGACGTGGACCGTGACGGGTTTGTCATTTCAGGGGGGGCTGGCGTCGTGGTCCTGGAAGAGATGGAACATGCCATTGACCGGGGTGCGAGGATCTATGCCGAGCTGGTCGGTTATGGTGCGACTTCGGATGGTTATGACATGGTGCAACCGTCGGGAGAGGGAGCGGTCAGATGCATGCAGCAGGCCACCCGCCATCTTGATCAGCCGGTACAGTACATCAATGCACACGGAACAAGCACTCCGGTGGGTGATGTCAGGGAACTGGAAGCAATCGCACGGGTTTTCGGGGCGCATTGCCCTTATATCAGTTCGACCAAGTCGCTGAGTGGCCATGCGCTTGGCGCAGCGGGTGCCAACGAATCGATTTATACCCTGCTGATGATGGAATCCGGGTTTCTTGCGGCCTCAGCGAATATCGATAACATGGACAAGCAGGCGATGGATTATCCGATTGTCACGAAAAGGATGGATAATGTGGATTTAGGTCTTGCCATGAGCAACAGTTTTGGTTTTGGAGGAACGAACTGTTCGTTGGTGTTCAGGCGCTGGCGCGAATAATGCGCATTGTGTACTCGGTCCCACCGTTGTCCCGGGACTGTTAACACGATCACGTTCCCGCCCAATGACAGGTCAGTATCGTCTCGCGATTATTGTCTGGCTCGGTCTTTGCGCCTGCCTGATATTTTTCATGATATTGCTTGGGGGTGCGGTACGGCTCACCGGTTCCGGTTTGTCGATGGTGGACTGGAAACCGCTGACCGGCATTATCCCCCCCCTGGGGGCCATGCAATGGCAGCAGGCGTTCGACAAGTACAAACAGTTTGCTGAATTTCAATTCGTGAACCAAGACATGGTGCTTGTGGAATTTCAATTCATCTTTCTGATGGAATATGCACACAGGGTACTGGGACGGATTATCGGGTTCGTGTTTTTTGTGCCGTTTGTTTTTTTCCTGTTCAAGCAGTGTCTCAGTGCCCTCTTGATCGGCCGATTGTGGTTGTTGTTTTGTCTGGGGGCGGTACAGGGTGTCATGGGATGGTATATGGTGAAAAGCGGGCTGGTTGACGATCCACATGTCAGTCAGTACCGGTTGATGCTCCATTTTATGCTTGCGGTTATTATCTATGCGTATATGATCCGACTGCTCGTCGGATTGCTTCCCGCCTTTAGGCTATCGGGCAATCCATCACTGAATTACCTTGCCGTTGCGGTGCTGATTGTGCTGTTGGTCATGATGGCGTCCGGCGCATTGGTCGCAGGAACCCGTGCCGGGTTCATTTTCAACACGTACCCCAAAATGGGGCTGGAGTGGGTCCCATCGCAGCTGTTTTCGATGACGCCGATGTGGTTGAATTTTTTCGAGAACCCGGTGACCATTCAATTCCTGCATCGCTGGTTGGCCATGTTGGTGTTGCTGGGGACCGTATTTTATGCAATACGGATTTTCCATGCCGACAAATCGAATTTCGCCACGTGGATCAGTATTGTCCTCGTTGCCGTTGCCGTTGTTCAGGTCATTTTGGGGATTGTGACACTGCTCTTGCATGTGCCGTCGATACTGGCTGTGACCCATCAGGCAGGCGCCCTGATCCTGTTGACGGTCGTTGTGGTCAGTCTCGCGGCACGATTCCAGAAATGGATTCCGCGACAGACAGGGTGAGCTGCACACTCGGACCATTGTCTGCGATCGGTTATCAGTCATGGATCTGAAAACAGTATCGGCCAAAGTCATATTGTCGCGATCGATGGCACTGGATTGGCAGACACGGTGATTTCGGCAGAACCCGTAACCGCACATTGATGCTCAGAGTAGCACGGGACACGAGTTGATTTATAGTCATCCGGATACCAGTCATTCATTCTGGGAAAAAGGCATGGACCACGACCACAACCGCATCATCCAGACCCAAGGGCTGTTTCGATGGACACACAAACGTTCCGATCAGTTTTTTGCTCGTTACTGTTTTTGGGGCCCGGACCGTGTCTTGGCATCTTGGAACGCTGTGCGGACCGGTCGATGAGAATTGCCGCTACACATGATGAACACGACAACCTATAATCGGCCTTTACCCAAGGTACTGTGAGGTTGATGGCAAGAAGACAGCACCGATTCACCCCAATGGGATTCATCCATCCTATCGTATAACAGACGAAATATCGGTATGCGAATTCGATTTTTTTCTCTTTTACTGTTGTGTCTGTTCGGCCTGTTTTCAATGTGTGCACGATTATCGGCAAATGATCAACTGGAATGGAATCTAACGGAGTTATTGCGGCAACTCGCCGAGATCAAGGAGGCCAGCATTGAGTTTGTGGAAAAAAGGGAATCCCTGTTTCTGGTCGATGAGTTGGAATTGAGTGGCTCGATTGTGTATCGTGCCCCTGATTACATGGAAAGGAATACGACCAGTCCGATTATCGAGACGGTGATTATAGATGGGGATCTGATCACGATCAAAAAAGGCAAGAATAGTGGGAAGAAGGAAGGGATGGTGGAGACTCAAAAGTATACGATTGAAACCAATGCCTTGATGCACACGGCGGTTGGCAGTATTCGAGCCATGCTGGCGGGCAATCTACAGCAGTTGGGAGAAAGCTATCAGATAGAGATGACCGGTGATGAGGACAACTGGGCACTTGCACTGACGCCCCTTTCAAATGAAATCAAGGAGAAGGTCAGGAAAATTGCGCTGGCGGGTGATGGAGTGAAAATTCAGAGAATCGAAACGGTCAATGTGGATGGGGATCAAACCACACTGATCCTGACTTATCGGCAACTTCAATAACCTTTGACCAGACAACGGTGTGCAATCGGGACAAAAAGAAAGCCATTGGTATTGTTGTTCTGTTGATTTTGTCCCTTGTTGTCATTCAGACAAAAGGGAAAGTTTCTACCGATCTCTCTGTTTTTCTTCCTGAAGCCAGTACAAAGGCTGAAAACCTACTGCATTATCAACTCGATAAAGGCGCTTCTTCCAATCTCATCTTTATTGCACTGACTGGCCTGCCCACGGATGAACTGGTCGAGGTCAACCAGCGGATGACGGACAAGCTACGCCAGTCCGATTTGTTCAGCAAGGTGACGAATAGCGCGGATCAGTATAGTGCGGACGATCTGTCGGTGCTGGAAACATATCGGTACCTGCTCAGTCGACATGATCTCGACTTTCAGTTTTCCACGGCGGGGTTCGAAAAATCACTGAATGAGCGATTGGAAGGGCTTGCCTCGGCCACATCCGACGTTGAGAAACGGTATCTCCGGCAGGATCCGACCGGCGAAGTGATCCATCTTCTCGGCGAGTGGCAAGGCAAGCTGAGCCGGCACAAAACACCGGAACAGGTAAGGGGAATCTGGTTTTCCGAAGACCACCAGCGGTCGTTGATTCTGGCTGAGATCGAGGCTGATATCTCCGATCTGGATAATCAGGTCAATGCGGTGGTTGAAACAAGGAAGATATTCGACCAGGTCAAAACACCGCCTGTCGAAATGATCATGACCGGCCCGGCAGCTTTCGCGGTCGAGTCCGGTGAGGATATCCGCGAAGATGCCCGGTGGCTAACGTCCCTGGCGGTGTTTTTCGTTGTCTTGTTTTTGGGATCTGTCTATCGGTCATTGCTATCGGTTGCGCTGGTTGTCTCTCCGTTGATTGTTGGTGTGGTTATTGCGACTGCCAGTATCTTGTTGCTCTATGATCAGATACACGGGATTACACTGGCATTCGGCATTACACTGGCTGGTGTGGCCGTGGACTATTCCATTCACCTGTTAACAGGCATGTCGGCTGACCGGGCATCGACCCGATCGCATGTGGTGAAAATCTGGCGTACCCTGCGACTGGGTGTGGTGTCCACCATTATTGCCTATACCGCTTTTCTGTTGTCTGGATTCGGGGGACTACAACAACTCGGACTGTTTACGATTGTGGGTTTGACAACGGCCGCATTGTTCTCCCGCTGGGTGTTACCCATTTTGGCAACCCGGGCCCGTACCACGGAACAGGGGCTGGTGCGTGTCCACAACGTCTTTAAATCGCTCGGCCAAAAGGCCTCGGCAAGTCGATGGCTTGTCGCCGGAGCGGTGACTGTTGCACTGACGACTCTGGTGATGACAGACCGCCCACTGCTTCATCTTGATGTCGATTCCCTGAGCCCCATCAAGGACAGTCGCCGGGCCGAAGGCAAACTGTTGCGGGGTGATCTGGGGTTTTGGTTTGGCGGCAGTATGTTGGTTGTAACAGCAAGCGACAAGGAAGCCGTGCTTCAAAAAACCGAGGATATTGAAGGTGCGCTTGATAACCTGGTTGAGGACGGACAGATCGACAGCTACGATATGGCTGCCCACTTTCTGTCCAGTCAGGCGAGGCAGGCGCTGAAGCAGCAACAGGTTTCGGATACCGAGACAATCAGGGCGAATCTCGAGTCTGCGTTGAAGCGCTTCCCCTTTCGAGAGACAGTGTTTGATCCCTTTTTCGATGGATTGGCGAAGACCGGGGAGTTGGCGTTGCTGACCCCAGAAATGCTCGTAGAGACGCCCGTTGGCAGGAAATTGGAGCCGCTGCTGTTTGACTTCGGACACGAAGCGGCAGGCGTGATCCTGTTGCACGGAGTCAGCGACCGGCAGGCCATGCTGAGGTTCGCGGAAAACCATGAAAACGTGCTGTTTCTACATCTTAAATCCGCAGCCACCGACCTGGTGGCACGCAGTGTCGATCGGGTCTCGGTGATCATGATCGGCTGTATTGTGCTGATCTATGGTTGCCTGGCGCTTGCTTTCAGGAGTTTCGTCAGGCCACTGAAGATCATGATTCCGACCCTGTCTGCCGCCGTGGTTGTTGCCGCGGTACTGATTGTGCTCGATCAGCCATTGAGTATTTTCCACTTGATTTCGTTATTGTTGGTCGTTGGACTCGGGTTGGACTATGCGCTGTTTTTTAATCGATTGCCTGAAAATGCGCTCGAATGGGATACGACGTTCAAGTCGTTATGGGTATGTGGAGTGACCACCATACTGGTGTTTGGCATTTTGATGTTCTCCCGGACACCTCCTCTCGAAGCCATTGGAGTGACCGTTGGGATCGGTTCCTTGATGAGTATTGTATTTGCCGCGATGTGGGCGACAACCCCTGAAAAGATGAAATCGGTTTGATGACATGACGCTATGGGTCAGTGCAGATAAAGAGAGCCCGTGCCGGTTGTCCTTGAAAAACCGGATATAGTTGTTGCCACTGCCCTGTTCTTGTTCAGTGGCACGGTGAACAAGACGGTCCCGGATGCATATTCGAGTGACCGAATTCAATCCAATCAGAGACTGAATTTTGTATACTGCGTCTTGGACTCATTCCAGACAATCAGCCAATGACCAGCACCAGCCAACGTAATATCGTGATCGTGATGGCGGATCAACTGACTGCATTTGCACTCGGGTGTTATGGCAATCGACAAGTGCACAGTCCCCATATCGATAGGCTGGCCAATCAGGGGGTGACATTCGATGCCGCCTATAGCAGCAGTCCGTTGTGCACACCGGCGCGTTATGCCTTCATGACCGGGCAAAATATTTCCAGGTGCCGGGGTTATGACAATGCCGCCTACATGCCCTCGACCATGCCGACCTTTGCGCACTATTTGCGTTTGATGGGGTATCGGACCTGCTTGTCCGGAAAGATGCACTTTGTCGGCGCAGACCAGTTGCACGGCTTCGAAGACCGGGTAACGACCGATATTTATCCGGCAGATTTCGGGTGGGTGCCCGACTGGACCAATCCCGATGAGCGAATCGACCTTTGGTATCACAACATGTCGAGTGTCAAACAGGCGGGTGTTGCGGCGATTACCAATCAACTGTCCTATGATGATGAAGTCGGCTATCAGTCCCTGAAGGTTCTCTATGACCATGCAAGAAGCAACGACAGCAGGCCACTTTGTCTGGTGGTCAGTTTTATCCATCCCCACGACCCGTACGTGACCCGGCAAAAATATTGGGACCTGTATGATGAGACTGAGATTGCCCTGCCATCGGTCACCGGCGCGATGGGGGCACAACGGGACCCACACACGGCACGGTTGGAAAAAGTGATCGCACGGGATGCGGTGGATATCAGCGACCAGGAGATTATCAATGCGAGAAGGGCGTATTACGGCAACGTCTCTTATGTGGATGAATGGCTGGGTCGGTTGCAGGTTGCCCTGGACGAGTGCCATCTGACGGACAACACCACTTTGCTTCTGACCGCTGATCACGGTGACATGCTGGGTGAATTTGGTCTGTGGTACAAGATGTCCTTTCGGGAATGGTCGAATCGGGTTCCCTTGATCATCCATAGCCCTTCCCGTTTCTCACCGAAACGGGTTCCCCAGTCGGTTTCCTTGGTCGATGTTCTCCCCACGTTGATGGATATTGCGAACGAAGGGAGTGTCGCGGACAAGCGGGAAGTGATTGATTCGATCGATGGAAGAAGTCTTGTCAACCTGTGTGATGGTATCACGGCCAATGATCCGGACCGGGCGGTGAGTGAATATCTTGCAGAAGGGGCGGAAGCCCCGATGCTGATGATCCGACAGGGGCGCTATAAATATACGACCTGTAAAACGGATCCCGAACAGCTCTTTGATCTGGCGTCAGACCCCAATGAACTGATCAATCTGGCTGATGAGCCGGGTTATCAGACACAAGTCGAGGATTTCAGGCAGCAGGCCAGGGCGCACTGGGACGAAGACCAGGTCCAGCACCAGGTCATTCGTGAGCAACAGCGGCGAAGGGCTGTCCATTCGGCATTGAGAACAGGCCGGTATCAAGCGTGGGATTTTGAACCCCGACACGACGCATCAAACGACTATACGCGCAGCCACCGGGATCTGACCCAGTTTGACATCATGTCGAGATATCCCCGGCCCAATCCGTTTAACCCGGAGTCTGGCCACGATTGATCAGGAATGTTGCTGGCGGTGTCAGATCCAGTGCGCTGTTCGGGTCATCAGTACTGAAGTCAATTTCATCAGCGTTTTAATCGGAGCAGGGAGTTCCGCTGCTCCCGCTGCAATGGCCGCTTCAGCATGCTGGCTCTCGTCCTTTTTCATCTGCAGGACAATTTCCCTGCTCCGGTCATCTGCCTCGGGCAGTTTGCCGAGATGACTTTCAAGGTGGGTGGTCACCTGCCGTTCCGTTTCCGCGACAAAGCCCAGGTTCCACTTGTTTCCGGCAAGTCCGGCGACTGTCCCGATCAAATACGCCCCTGTGTACCAAAATGGATTCAGGGCACTCTTGCGTCCCCCCAGTTCGACAATACGTTGCTCACACCAGGCAAGATGATCCACCTCCTCACGCGCGGCCACTTCCATCTGCTGTTGGGTATGATGATCCCGTGCCGTCATCGCCTGACTTTGATAAAGTGCCTGGGCACAGATTTCACCCACGTGATTGACCCGCATGTATCTTGCCGACTCGACCTGTTCTTGTTTCGTCAGTTCGGGATTTTCTGCCGATGTTCCCGGATAGGGCCTGTTTGCAGTCGGAGGCACTGTCAGCGTTGCAAGTGAACGGGAGAGATGAACCAGTAATTGGTCCGATGTACTGTAATAACGAGATGTCATGGATGGATTTTGCCTAGTCTGTCTTCAGATTGACAGTGTTGGTGATGGAGATAGTATCAAATGTGCACAGGAATGTATCATTGAGTCCAAGCCCTTGTGATTTGTGTTCCCGTAAAAGATTTGATTGTAGACTTCAAGACTGTTGTTGGCCAAATCAACGCCCAACCAGGGTCATGTCGGATGGAAAAGGCTGTCATTTAATCGATATGACACCTCAGTAGGTTAAACAACGGATCATCAGATTCTCCAGGTGAAAAGGATGAGAACTAGCCCATTGGTTTATGTGCGACGGGATCGAACAATTCATTGCTCGCTACACCAAGGGGCTCATGTCCGAAGTACTGACGTCCCTATCTGTTTCTTGCATTTCTGTACAGTATCAAGTACTTTTTCTGGTATGAAAACAACCTCTGTTACCGGACTTCGCCGCAATCTGTCGACAACGATCAATGAAGCGGCCAGTGACCACAACCCGTGCTGATCACACGAAGCGGCGGTAAAGCTTCCGTCGTGCTCGTCGCGCTGGACGATTTCGCTTCCTACGAGGAGACAAGCTATCTTTTGCGCAGCCCCAGAAATGCGGCAAGACTTCGCGCTTCCATTGCGGAACTTAACGAGGAAGCCTCATATGGGAAGGTTCCCAAAGGAAGCGTTTGTCGGCATTCAGACAGCCGATCGAAATACCCGAGACTTGGCGCATGCAGCATGCACGGTGAAGAAAGACCATGCTGACCCTCTATGGCAGGGGCACATCCGATAGCGTGCAAAAGGCGCTTTGGGCACTCGGCGAGACCGGTCAAGAATTTCAGCATATACCATTGGGAGGTTCCTTTGGTGGGTTGAATGACCCTGGCTTCGCTGCCATGAACCCCCACTGCCGTGTACCGACTTTGAAGGACGGAGATACTGTGGTGTGGGAAAGCGATGCAATTGTCAGATACGTCGCGGCGAGGTACGCTTACGCTACTCTTTGGCCGGTGGATATCTGCGAACGTTCGCAGGCTGATCAATGGATGGCCTGGACCCTGGCACACCTCTACGATGACTCGAATCTCCTGTTCTGGCTCACGGTGCGTACTCCGGTTGCAGATCAGGACGAGATGCGCATTGAACAAGTGCACGAGAGCCTTTCTGCAAAATATCTTCTTCTGGACCGGCACCTGTCGACGCACAAATTCATGGCGGGTGAACGGCTTACAATGGCGGATATTCCGCCTGGTGCGACGCTTTACCGCTACTTCAGTCTTCCTGTCGAACGGGCAACTCTGCCAAATCTGGAGCGGTGGTATGAACTGCTTTGCGCGAGAGAACCCTATCGCAAGTATGTGATGGTCACGTTCGAGGAACTTCGAGGTCGTCTGGAGATGTAGCATACCGGCTCCCACGCATCTGCCGATTTAAGCGAGACGCTACCGACAACAGAAATTATGGCACAGTCGGTTTTGTGAGACAGAAATCACAAGACTGTTGCGGTATCAATCTGCAGCGGTCTTGTGTGCCGTTAAAGGACCGTGTGATGGCATCGTCGTAATCGGGTGTGACTGAACCCACTTTCCGAGAATAGTTTGCCGGATTGTTATGTCACTCATCAGTCAATTTTTCATGGAAACATATTCGCCATACGTGTTCATCCGGGCAGGTGACTAAGGAGTGGATATGATTTTCTTAAACCGTTTCAGCGCAACTTTGATCCTGGCTGGGTTTTAGGTGTCGTTGGAATTTGTCTTTGATTTGATCGGCAAGTCGAAACGGACCGACTCCTGATCGCACAATGCTGTTATCACTTTATTAAGAGCGGGTCCGGCAATACTTCGCCAGCGGTGAACCATTGCAGTCAAATAGCGGGTCTCGCCATAGTCTCAATGAGTCGGTGCGGGTCGAAGCGCACTCGTAAGAAAGAACTATCTGTTGTCTTCCAATACCACCACTATTCTCCTGTCTACCTTGTCTGATAATCGATACCTCGATACCTAACAAGGAACAACAATGAAGAGGACCATAGTGCGCTGACATTGCTAAGTCATCGAAAGTCATTCGTAGCGCGGTAATGCTATACTGTGCAGGACATTTTGATGCCTGTTTGTATATATTCATATGACGCAACTTCAGGTTTTTGCAAAAAACGAGAACCTTGATCTGTTTGTTGATGCAATTGATGCATCATTTGAGCTTGAGGCCTATGAAAAACTGTGGTGCCAACTTAAGACCAGCTTCAGGTCTATTGCCATTATCGAATCACGCAGGCTGAGCGATGAAGGCATTCGAAGAGCACGCAAGCTGACCACTGCATTGGTGAATGACCATTTTACAGTTGTCAGTGGTTTTGCTGAAGGGATTGATAGGGTTGCACATGAAACTGCTATTACCAAAGGTGGGCAGTCAATTGCCGTGATTGGTACGCCCTTGGGACATGTTTACCCGAAATCCAATGCGAAACTACAGGAAAAAATTGCAAACGAGTTTCTCCTGATCAGTCAAGTCCCTGTTGAGCGCTATGAGTCGCAAAATCCCAAAAGCAATCGGTTCTTTTTTCCCGAGAGGAATAAGACCATGTCCGCTCTGACGGAGGCAACTGTCATCATTGAGGCCCGCGAGACATCAGGGGCCTTGATACAGGCCCGTGAAGTCCTCAAACAGGGCCGGAAGCTGTTCATTTTGAATAGCTGTTTTGAGCATCCGAAACTGACATGGCCCACTAAATTCGAATCTCAGGGTGCTATCCGCATTTGCGAGCATGAGGAACTCCGGCATGAACTGGTCGAACAGGCCCCGTAAAATCGGGGATATTGAACGCCCTGATCATTTTGTTTAAGGATGGTTGCCCTATCGATATCGTCATAATAAGAGTGGTCAAAGGTGGATGTTGAACGATTCAGACAGTTGATGGAGCAGGTGCTTTCGAAGGAAAGCATTATTACGGATCCCACTTCCCTCAGAGTCTATGAATGTGATGGATTGAGTGCCTATCGGCAGCGGCCGCTGATGGTGGTATTGCCGAATTCTGTCGAACAGGTGCAACGCGTTGTCAGGCTTTGTCATGAACACCGAGTTCCGATTGTCAGCCGGGGCGGCGGAACCAGTTTGTCCGGGGGCGCGCTACCGCACCAGGATGGTATTGTTCTCAGTCTGTCCAAGATGAACCGGATTATTGACATTGATCCATTGAACCGGACCGCAGTGGTTCAACCGGGCGTTCGAAATCTGGCGATTTCTGATGCTGTCAAGCATTTGGGACTTTACTACGCGCCAGATCCTTCGTCACAAATCGCTTGCACGATTGGCGGAAATGTTGCTGAAAACGCCGGTGGTGTGCATTGTCTAAAGTATGGATTGACGGTGCATAATATTATTAACCTGACCATGGTCACCAGCGAAGGGACGCTGGTTCGCCTCGGATGTGCGGGTCTGGATACGCCCGGCTACGATTTGCTGGCCCTGCTTATCGGTTCAGAAGGTATGTTGGGGATTGTGGTTGAAATCACGGTCAAGCTGCTGCCTATTCCGGAAACGGCCAGAGTGATAATGGGCGTGTTCGATTCGGTTGTCAAAGCCGGAGACAGTGTTGCCGATATCATTGCCAGCGGTATTATCCCGGCGGGCATTGAAATGATGGATAATCCCGCGATCCGCGCTGCCGAGGATTTTGTGCATGCCGGCTATCCGGTCAAGGCGGAGGCGATTTTGTTGTGTGAACTGGATGGCACAGGCCGTGATGTGGAGGGGCAGATCGTCGAAGTGAAACGGATTTTATCCGAGGGGGGTGCCGTTGATATCCGGCTTGCAAAGGATGAATCGGAAAGGCAACTGTTTTGGTCGGGCAGGAAGGCCGCTTTCCCGGCCGTCGGACGTATCTCGCCGGATTATTACTGTATTGACGGGACGATCCCGAGAAAATCACTGGGTACGGTACTCAAGGAAATAAATCGGCTGTCAGAACAGTTCGATCTTCGGGTCGCCAATGTCTTCCATGCCGGTGATGGTAATCTCCATCCTCTGATTCTCTATGATGACAGCATTCCCGGGCAATTGGAGAAAACGGAACAGCTGGGCAGTCAGATTTTGCAGTTATGTATCAGGGTCGGTGGCACGATCACGGGTGAACATGGTGTCGGCATCGAAAAAATCGGTGAGATGTGTCTTCAGTTCACTGACGATGAGCGACAACAGTTCCATGCGATCAGAGAGTGCTTCGATCCACGTGAGATTTTGAATCCGGGCAAGGCGATCCCGACGCTTGCACGATGTGCCGAACACAATGCGATGCATGTTCATCACGGACAGGTTCCTTTCCCCGAATTAGAGCGTTTTTGATGGACAGTGAACAACGGCTTCGTGAGCAGGTGCAGGAGGCAGCGGCAAACAAGCGGCCACTGGCCATCTGCGGTGGGCGAAGCAAGTCGTTTTATGGCAGAGAAGAGGTCGGCGCACCCTTGTCGGTCTGTGAACATGCCGGGATCGTGAATTACGATCCGAGCGAACTGGTCATGACGGCCAAAGCGGGCACCCCACTCAAGGAAATTCTGGCACGGCTGGATCAGGAGAATCAGATGCTTGGCTTTGAGCCCCCGTTATTTGCCGACAGTGCAACCTTGGGCGGGACGGTTGCCACCGGGCTGGCCGGCCCAAGACGGCCTTTCAGCGGAGCGGTCAGGGATTTTGTGTTGGGGGTCAAACTGTTGACCGGCCAGGGCGAGATCATGCGATTTGGCGGGCAGGTCATCAAGAATGTCGCTGGATTCGATGTGTCGCGCCTGATGGTGGGTGCCATGGGGTCGCTCGGTGTCATTTTGGAGATTTCTCTGAAAGTACTGCCCAAGCCCAGACAACAGGTCACTATCAAACTGTCACAGGCGGACGGGAATGCCGCGATTCGGCAGATGAATGAGATGTGTGCCAAGCCTTATCCGGTGTCGGCCATGGCGTGGTGTGATGGTGTGCTGAGGGTCCGCCTGTCAGGGACAGAGACGGGGATCAGCGATGCGGTTGACCAGATAGGAGGAGAGGTGGAGACCGAAGGAGCGCGATATTGGGCCGCATTGAGGGAACACCAGCTGGCTTTCTTCGATCATGAACGACTGTTGGTGAGAGTGTCTGTTGCCCCGTCGACCCCCCTGTTTTCATCTGGCCGGCATCGCGCTGGGCAGATGATCGATTGGGCTGGAGCAGTACGCTGGTTTTGCATGGATACCGTGGATGAAGAGTTGTTGCACTGGTCAACGCAACAGGGTGGCCATGTGACACTGTTCAAAAATGCGGACCGATGTCAGGAAGTGTTCCAATCCCTGCCTTCAGCATTGATGCAGCTACACCAGAATCTGAAGAATCGGTTTGATCCGTCCCGCATATTAAATCCCGGGCGATTGTACACGGTGCTTTGAAACAGGTCACATTAAGGCAGACAGTATGCAGACGCACCTAAGTTCCGAATTCGAACGGACAACGGCAGGCAAGGAGGCCGAGCAAATCATTCGCAATTGCGTGCATTGCGGATTTTGCAATGCGACTTGTCCGACCTACCAGTTGCTTGGTGATGAACTGGATGGTCCGCGCGGTCGGATATATCAAATGAAACTGTTGCTGGAAGGCGCCTCTCCAACAGCGAAGATGCAACAGCACCTTGATCGTTGCCTGACCTGCCGTGCTTGTGAGTCAACTTGCCCCTCGTCGGTGCGTTATGGTGATTTGCTGGAAATAGGGCGCAATATTCTGGATCAAAAAGTCTCCAGGAGCTTTTTTGATCGCCGTTTCAGGAAGTTGTTGGTGGCACTCATTCCGCGCGCCGGGCTGTTTGCCCCTTTGTTGAAATTGGGACAATGGTTTCGCCCCTTGATGCCCGCTTCGGTGCGAGTGAAAATCCCCCCGCCCCAAGACGTATCCGACTTGCATTGGCCACCACCGCGTCATGGGCGAAAAATGGTTGCACTCGCGGGCTGCGTCCAGTCCGTGTTGACCCCCAATACCAACATCGCTGCAGCGCAAATACTGGACCGTCTTGGAATCAGTTTGATTGAGGCAAAAGGAGGCGGATGCTGTGGAGCGGTTGCATTACATACATCGGACTGGGAAAAGGGCAGGCAAATGGCCAGGGAGTTGATTGATATCTGGATGCCCTATTTGGACCGTGACATAGAGGCCTTTGTGATGACCGCCAGTGGCTGTGGGGTGACGGTAAAAGACTATCCTCATTTATTTGGGGATGATCCGGTTTACCGGGAAAAAGCGGTTGCGATCAGTCGCCGGACAGTGGACCTGAGTGAAATTCTGGAACAGGAAGATAAGGCATCTATCCGGAAGCACGACCAATACAGGCGCGTTGCTTTTCATGCGCCCTGTACTTTGCAGCACGGACAACAAATCAGGGGAAAAGTGGAAAGAATACTGGAAAAAGCCGGGTATGACCTATGCGAAGTAGAAGCGGATCATCTTTGCTGTGGGTCCGCAGGGACATATTCTATTCTTCAGCCGAAACTCTCGAATCAGTTGCGAATAAACAAGCAGGCCGCGCTGTCGATTGACCGGCCGGATGTGATCTGTACTGCGAATATCGGCTGTCAGACACAATTGCAAGTTGATTCAGCCCTCCCTATTTACCATTGGATTGAGTTGTTAAGATGATCCAGTCTGACCCTGTGAAGATATTGTTTTCTCATTGATTTGAATAAGTGGCATAAGGAGAGAGGAATAACGTCTTCTACCTCAGAAATAATCAGGTGTCCTTACTTATCTTAATATAATCGGGATGGGTGATGGACAAGCAATTTAGGGCCAGGCAGAGGATATTAAACATATGGAAGCTGAGGATATAGCAGGGCTGTGTTACAGGAAATCTGTCAAGTTCATGAAACGTTATATGTCACATGGATTCGGCAGTGACAATGTTGGCGATCCGTGAGGCCCAAAAGCAAGCTTGGACATCTTGGGATGCTCCCAGTTTGCAAAGAACATTTTTTTGTTCAGAATCAAGATAGACGAGGCTGAAAATAACAAAGTGTCTGCAAATGCTTGTATCTTGACCGTCTCTACAGTATCATCCGCGATCCGATTTTTGCACCCATATTCGATTCGAATTTCAATGAAAACATTTTCCGCGAAACCCGAAAGCGTTCAACGAAACTGGTATGTGGTTGATGCTGAGAAAAAAGTGCTGGGCAGGCTGGCAGCAGAAGTGGCGCGTAGGCTAAGAGGGAAGCACAAGCCAGAATACACCCCGCATGTTGATACCGGTGATTATATCATTGTGGTTAATGCGGAAAAAATTGCGGTCACTGGGAACAAGTACAACGACAAGATGTACTATCACCACACCGGCTATCCCGGTGGAATCAAGGGAGTCTCGTTTCGCAACATGATTGAGAAGCATCCGACCAGAGTGATTGAGAAAGCGGTTAAAGGCATGTTACCCAGAAACAAGCTGGGTCGGTCAATGTTGTCAAAACTCAAGGTGTATACCGGCACTGAACATGCCCATCAGGCACAACAACCGAAAGTATTGGAAATATAGATCAAACAGATCCAGGTAATCTACAAATGGCTCAATCTCAAGAAACTTATCAGGGAACTGGTCGACGGAAGACCTCAACCGCGAGAGTTTATCTGCAACGGGGCAGCGGCAGGATCCTGATCAACAAATTGCCTATTGATCGGTATTTTGGTCGGGAAACATCCAGAATGATTGTCCGTCAGCCACTTGAACTGGTTGACATGATTGACAAGATGGACGTGAACGTGAATGTCCATGGCGGGGGTAACAGTGGACAGGCTGGGGCGATTCGGCATGGTATCACCCGGGCACTGATCAATTATGATGAAACATTGCGTGCAAATTTAAGACAAGCCGGTTTTATTACCCGGGACGCACGGCAGGTTGAGCGCAAGAAAGTCGGGCTGCATAAGGCACGCAAACGCCCCCAGTACTCCAAACGCTGAGCAATCCCGTCGATTATCATCCACGGACTGGTTCCAACAAGACTGTCCCTGTTGTGTTAGCCCTTGTGACCAGGTAGCGGTCCGTGTTCGGGGACAGGCATGGACGACTGACCGGGATACTGTCGAATATTGCGGTCACCGATGCAATCCGGCCGATTATATCTACGCCCATTTGGAGTT
Organism: Candidatus Poriferihabitaceae bacterium; assembly: GCA_965214625.1. GTDB lineage: Bacteria > Pseudomonadota > Gammaproteobacteria > Arenicellales > Poriferihabitantaceae. The sequence goes on from OZ243962.1 coordinate 2,370,391, forward strand.
TATCGGTTTGTTGTCATCAGTCCCGCTGGCACCGCAGGACAGGCCATGGATGACTCCCTGTCTGCCGATTTAGGCTAAATCTGTTTCCCCAATCACTTTTTTTGCGACTCGGAAACATTCGAGTGCTTGCGGGACCCCGCAGTAGATCCCGATCACATGGATAATGGCGCGAAGTTGCTCTTTGGTCACGCCGTTGGTAATGGCCCCACGACAGTGGATTTCCCATTCATGCATTTTGCCCAATGCGCCGATCATCGTGAGGTTCATCATAGAACGAGTTTTGGGATCGATGGCATCGTCTCCCCAGCCGAACCCCCAGCACCATTCCGTCATCATTTCCTGGAAGGGACGAGTGAAATCGTCCGCTGCCATCAAATTCTTTTCAACGTACTCTGCCCCGAGGGTGGCTTTACGTTGGGCTAACCCGCTTTCGAAAAGTTCTTTATCCAAGGTGTCTATTCTCATTCAGTGATATGGCTATCGGCCCGGGGACGCCTGTTGTCAGGATCCCAGACGGGTTCTTTAAGTATAACCGCTCTTCGGGGTTTGCCAAGTATCAGGACATCAAGCTCGGTTCCCGGGGCTGAGACAAGGGGGCTGACATAGGCGAAGGCGAGATAATGGCCACAGGCATATCCATATCCCCCCGAAGAGATCTGGCCGACCGGCTTGTCCCGGTACCACACCGATTCGGAACCCAAGGGGTCGGCGGAAAGGTCGCTGTCCGGGGGTTCATCAAGCTGAAGATAAACCAGTACCCATCGTGTTGCGCGAGATGACGAGACGGTGATGCCCTGGACCCCAGGATTTCTGGCAAAACGCATGACATCCGCTTCACGCAGCGTGACTTCATTGGTAATTTCGTGGCCGGACCGGTAAGCCTTTTCCATCCGCAGGGCCCCGAGTGCAGCGGAGCCGACATGAACCATCCCCTGGCTGAATCGTGTCGAAACCAGGGCACGATAAACAGTGAGCATGCCCTGCATTGGTACATGGAGTTCCCAACCCAGTTCGCCGGTGTAAGTAACCCGCATGGCCCGGATGTCCGCGATATCAGCGACCTTGATTGTTTGTGAGGACAACCACCGAAAACAGCGATTGTCCAGTGGACTGTCGGTGCATTCTCCCAGTATTTTGCGGGCAGCGGGACCCGCCAGCATGACGACACCATAATGTTCTGAAACGTTTTTGATATATACTCTTTCATCCGGTTGAAGCTGCTCCGTCAGCCAGCAAAGCAGCGAAGCTTCCCTGTTGGCTGCGTAGACCATGTAGAACGTGGAATTCGCCAGTTTCAGCAAGGTGGCTTCGCCTTCAATCCGGCCATTTTCCATCACGAGATAGGTCAAACTGATACTGCCGTTTTTTTGTGGCAACTTGTTCGATGAGAGACGGTTGAGATAGGTTTCGGCATCACGTCCGGAAATTTCCAATTTCGAGAAAGCTGTCAGATCCGCAATCCCGGCATGGTCCCGAAGACCGTTGACTTCGTTGCCGATAATGTCGTGCAGTTGGGTTCGCCGGAAACTTTCGATCGGTTTCGCCTCAATGCCCTCGGTGGCATACCACATCGGCCTCTCCCAACCATAAACGTCCTGATAGACCGCCCCTTTGTCTTTCAATGTCTGGTACAGCGGGGATGTTTTCGAGTGGGAAGGACGGCAACTCGGCCGGTCCAGATTGGGGAAGGGGATTTCATGTCGAAGATGATAATCTTCCTTGGCCTTTGCAAGCCGGTAGCTGTCGTCTATTCGGGCGCCGAACCGCCGCGGATCAAAGCTGTTCATCGAGATGTCTGCGGCACCATGAATCATCCACTGTGCAAGATACTTTCCGGCACCCGGTCCCCAGGCAATACCGACCTGGGAGCCACAACATAACCAGAAATTGCGCAGCCCTGAGGGTCCAAGCAACATGTTGCCGTCGGGCGGGTGGGTGATTGCGCCATGAACGACTCTGCGAATGCCGCATTTCTCAAAGATGGGCATGCGTTGCATCGCATTTTGTAGCCAGGGCATGATGCGTTGATAATCCGGTTCGAACAGCTCATTCTCGACATCCCAGGGTGTCATGTCGTCCCAGACTGAAGCTGCATTGACTTTTTCATAGATTCCGATCAGCCCGGATTGCTGTTCCATGCGGATATACCCCGAAACCTGTCGGTCATCCCTGACCACGGGCAATTCTTGATCCAGTTCAAGAAATTCCGGGACCGTATCGGTAATCAGATAATGATGCAGCATGTTGGCAATGGGGGTATCGAGTTCAAGCCAGGCACTGATTTGGCGCGCGTAGGTCCCGCCGGCATTGACAACATGTTCTGCCCGGATATCCCCCTGTTCGGTGTGAACGATGAATTCACTGTTTGCTTTTCGGCTGATGCCGGTCACTCTGTTGTGACGGAGGATCCTTGCACCGTTCATTCGTGCGCCCTTGGCCATTGCAATCGTCACGCCGGCCGGGTCGACGTGTCCGTCGTGCGGGGTATGCAATGCGGCTTGAACCCCATCGAGGTTGTAATAAGGATGCAGTTCCCGAATCCGGTCAGGTTCAACAATTTCCATGGCGTGACCAAGGCCCTTGCCGACAGACAGGGTGTATCTTATCCAGTCCACTTCGGCATCTTCATACGCCATGCGCAAACTCCCGCAGCCATGCCATGAACAGGCATGGCCGGTTTCCTGTTCCAGGGCGGGATAAAGTGAGGTGCCATAAGCGGCGATTTTTGCGAGTCCGTAGTGACTGACGGAGTGGGTGATCTGTCCTGCGGCATGCCAGGTGGAACCGGATGTGAGTTCCGCCTTTTCCAACAGCAGGACATCGGTTTCGCCTTCCTTGCAAAGATGATAGGCAAGTGAACAACCCATCACCCCCCCACCGATAATGACTATTTTTGCCTGTTTTTCCATGATCACGCGGGTTGCTCGACTTTGGTATCGATATGATACATTCGTATCAAAAATCTATGCAACTATTCATTTGTCACAACATGAAACACATTGCGGTGGCTTCGCGTACAGCAGGCATGGCAGATGACAATCAGGCCGCTGCACGATGCGGGCACTCGGTGTCTAGGGGACCGGTCCCTTTTGCCGCATGGGTGCTGCGGAGGTTGGCCGATCAGACTGTGGCCGTTTTGATGATAGGCTGATTCATTCTACCGTCACGCTCTTGGCCAGATGTCGGGGCTGATCGACATCTCTTCCCATCTCGATGGCACAATAGTAGGCGAAGAGTTGCAAGCTGATCGCCATCACGATGGGGTGAAGAAGGGGATGAGTCTGTGGCGCGGTGATCAGGTCCTCGGATGTATCCCGAATCAATGGGTTGGTGGCATTGGTCAGCGCGATGACGGGGGCCTTGCGGGCACGCACCTCATGTAACGTAGACAACGATTTGGACAAAAGGGCATTGTCAGGAAGGATGATAAGGGTCGGCGTAGCGGGGCAGATTAATGCCAGAGGGCCATGCTTGAGTTCCGATGCGGGATACGCTTCGGCATGAATATAGGAAATTTCCTTGAGTTTTTGAGCCCCTTCCAGCGCAATCGGATAAGCCTGGGTGCGCCCGATATAAAAGGCACTATGGCACTGGTGGTATTTTTTTGCCAAATCGGCAACCTGATGGCTGTGTTGCAGGGCCTCGCAGACCTTGTCCGGCAGTTGGTCCAGGTCCGTGATCAGTTGCTCGCCTTGTTGTGGAGACAGGTCACGAATACGGCCAAGATGCAGCGCCAGCAGGACGAAACAAAGTAACATGCTGGTATAGGCCTTGGTGGACGCCACCGAAATTTCTGCACCGGCATGCATATAGATGCCGCCGTCCACTTCCCTGGCGATGGTGCTGCCGACCACGTTATTGATACCCAGAACACATCCGCCTTTGCGCTTGATTTCCCGCACGGCCGCGAGGGTATCAAAGGTTTCCCCCGACTGGCTGACCACGACATACAGTACATTTTGCTCAATGACCGGATTACGGTATCGAAATTCGGCTGCCGGTTCTGCGCTGGCAGGGAGCCTGGCCAGCGTTTCAATCATATCGGCACCGCTGAGTCCGGCATAGTAGGCTGAACCACAACCGAGTATTTTGACGCGCTGGATGTTTGCCAGGTCCTGGGAGTCCAGATTTAGTCCGCCCAGGTGAGCGGTATTGAACTGTCGATCCAGTCGGCCACTCAGTGTTCTTGCAATGGATTCAGGCTGTTCCTCTATTTCCTTGAGCATGTAGTGGTCATACAGACCCCGATCATAGGATTCTTCAGCCGAGCTGATTTGAATGGAGGACTTGTTTGCCGGTTTGGCATCCAGTGTCGTGACGCTAAATCCCTTGGCGCTGATCAGCGCTACTTCGTTGTCGTCCAGGTGAACCACTTCTCGGGTATGTCGTGACAGTGCGGCGGAATCCGAGGCGACAAACATTTCGTTTTCCCCGATGCCGATAATCACCGGACTCCCGCTTCGGGCCGCCACTAGTTGTCCGGGTTCACGATGGTCCATGACCACTAGCCCATAGGTCCCCTGCAGCTGTGATATCGCTGCTCTGACCCGGTCCAGGAAGGTTTTACCCGGTGTCAGGGCGATCAGGTGGGCGATGACTTCACTGTCTGTCTGTGAATCAAACTGACAGCCTTTTGTGGACAGGATTGATTTCAGTTCATTGGCATTTTCAATGATCCCGTTATGGACAATGCAAATCTGGTCATGGGTATCGGTATGTGGGTGGGCATTTTCATTGGTGGGTTCCCCATGGGTTGCCCATCGGGTATGGCCGATCCCTGTTTTTCCGATCAGTTTGTCCGGCAATTTGTTTTCCAGTTCCCTGAGTTTGCCGGCCGCGCGATATCGTTTTAGTTTTCCCCTTGAAGTCAACGCGATACCCGATGAATCATACCCTCGATATTCGAGATGACGAAGCCCTGACAGGAGAATGGGTGCTGCTACCTGATTGCCCACATAGGCGATGATTCCACACATGTTGTTGTCTAATCGTAAATGAACTGAATTAACCGTAGATGATTCGTCGAAGCTGCCGGTTGCTGAATGACGGTGCAGGAAACCGCCTGAAGGTCAGTTCCTGCTGAATTTCATCGAATATCTGCGGGTTTCTTAAACCGGCACGCTGCAGTTCGCGGTGCCGCCGTTGAATGAATTGCTCGGTGCTCTCGCTGAAATACGCCAGAAACTCCTGTAATATCTTGTTTGACTCATTTGCGGGCAGTTGATTGGAATGGCGTAAGTGCTGCAGGAGATCGTGGCAGGGGAACTGTGACTTCATTGCTGTTATTTTGAAGCATAAATTGAGAATAAGGCAAATAATATACCCGAAATCGGGCAGAATAATACATGAATAGCGTATTACAGTTTGTTTTCAGTGAAAAATGTAGATCTTTCTGTGGAGAAATCATGGAGATCCGGTATCGATGACAGCCGTTGAATTGTCCATCCGGAGCTCTTTGCCTTTGCGACATGGTGCTCAGTCGGCTCACATTATAATTGATTTGCAGGGGCTGGACTGTTGACTGTTCAAATGGCCGATCAAAAATCGACGCCCGGTAGCCATGAAGCCATTGTAGAGGCCTTGCTTTCGGGATTTGATGACTTGTCTCCCCAGCTGCAGATTACCGCTCGGTACATCATTGATCATCCCCATGAGGTCGGTGTTCAGACCATGAGGGCCTTGGCCAGTGAGGCTGATGTGCATCCGAACAGTTTTGTCCGTTTGGCTCGGCATCTGGGTTTTGAGGGATACGAGGCGATGCGGGAGCGATTTCGGGATTTTGTTCGGGGAGGCATGGGCAGTTCAGTGGAACGCATCCGATGGCTGCAGTTCATGTCAAGACAGGGAGGGAGTGTCCGGGTCATTGGAGAGTTGGCCGCTTCCATGCTTACCAATATGGAACAGATGTATCAGAACCTGGATGCGAAGGCACTGGATAAAACGGTGACACTCATGATGAATGCCGACAAGGTGTTTGTTTTGGGTGTCGGCGCCGCTTACCCGATGGCTTATAATTTCTGGTATGTATCGCGAATGATCTCCGATCACTTCATCCTGATTCCTCGTCACGGCAGCCTTCCGATGGATGACCTGCACCCGATCAACGACAAGAATCTGCTTTTCGCGATGACATTTCAGCCGTATCGCACCGACGTGATCGAATGTTTGCGGTTTGCCAAAAGACAGGGTGCCGTCACGGTCGGGTTGTCGGACAGTCCGACAGCGACCATTTGTCGGGAAGCGGACGTGGGGCTGAGTTCGCCGACGCATACGCCGCAGTTTTTTCATTCCAATTCATCGGTGACGGCACTGATTGAAACCCTGTGTGCATTGCTCGTTACACAGGGAGGCGCCGATGCCTTGAAAAACATAGAGGCGTTCAATCACCGCCGATGGGAATCAGGGGTCTATGAATCCTGACATATCGGGCTCCGATATCTTATGGAAGTGGTGTGTGTTGGCTGGCGTCGATGGCAACGGTGACAACGCTGTCAAGGCACATGGGCAGGCCATCCGTCAGTGCCGGCATGCCGACTCATGATCACTGGCTGTGCTGAAAGCATGAACAGTCTACAGGTGGATCAAGACCAATCGGGTGTCCCGGTAAGAGCTCGATGGCGTTTTGCCAGTGTGGCCGGTTTTATTGGTTTTGGTGGCCGGGGTCACTGCCTGAAAATGCCCGGGAAAAACCATTTTCACAAAATGACGGGCCCCCCATCACTGAAGATCCTTCAAATATCGCTCTTCCATTGCTGACTGTGTTTCCGGTTTGCCGGGCGAGCCTATCTGATCTTTCAACATCTGCCCCATGGTCGGGAGGGTTGTTCGCTTGATTTTGTAGGTGTCATCCCAGAGCCTGGCTCGCATCAAGGGTTTGGCGCAATACAGATAGGCTTCGACCACCTCGACACACAGCACCGACCTGGGCAATTTGCCTTCTGCGTTGAACCGGGTCAAAAGATTTTCTTCCACGGAGATGGTGGCGATACCATTGATGCGGAGGGTTTCGTTAACGCCAGGGATCATGAACAAAAGCCCGATCCCCGGGTTTTGTACTATATTTTCAAGACTGTCCAATCGATTGTTCCCCGGTCTGTCGGGCAACAGCAGCAACCGATCATGTTCAATCGTCACAAAACCCGGCGCACCTCCCCGTGGTGTGGCATCCCCTAAACCGTTTGCCCCATACGTTGCGATGACGCAGAAAGGCGATTTACATATGAAGTTACACATATGAAGATCCAACGCAGATAACTGCTTCAGTACCGAACGTTCTTTGGCCGGAGGGAATTGTGCCCTGATATCCGTCTTGGTTTGTATTGTCATTAATCAAATTCCCGTCATTGATGACCCACAGGCGCAACAAGACCATGTCTGAGCAATCAGCTTCAAAGTCGCTTTGTCCTCGGGCGCATCAAAAAGAGCATGTTTATGTTGGGTGAAACCGAATCCTGCTGACTCTATGCACAGAGTGAGGATTTACGAAATCGTCGCTATGCCTGAAGCCTTTTCTCGAAGCCGTTCGCTTTCTGTATTGACCGTATCAACCAGGGATTCAATGATATCGACAGGGGACTGCAGGGAATCGGGATGCATGGAGACTGCCACCCAGGGTGCATCGAGTGTCGAATGGCGTTGCATGGTTTCCATACACTCTACCATCAATGCGGGCTTTCCTGCCCCCGGAGCGTCTTGGAAGATCAGTGTCCCACCGCCGACACTGTCTTCATTAAGGCTCATGACGGCAGAACGGAAAACCCCGTATTCCGTGTCACGCCCCCGAAAGAATGTCTCACGGCCAGACTCGGCACGGTCCATACGTCTCAACCAGGTTTCCAGTGGAAGAGGGTCTGTGGGAAGTGGTTTGGGGAAGGGTCCTTCATTCATGGAAATAATTGTAACCCAAAATGGACTCACCGGTTGTCAAGCAGGCGATACGCGCTGGCTTCGGTACCGCAAGCATGTACGGCGATATCATGCAAAAATAAGAAGACAGGCTTAGGGTTTTGCAAACTGATGGGATACATCATTCATCATCGAATAGCTCCTGCCCGTCCAACGGAAGAGCCATCGATAAGCCATAGGGTCACCTTCCAATCAGTGGGAAACCGCACAGGTCACTTTTTCCTTGCCGTCGACGGCCATGATGATTACGTAAAACATAAAAAAATTACAATATTCTATGAATAATGCAAATTATATTGCCATAATTTATTTTATCTGTATTATATTCGGGTTTTTAAGCTGATCTATGGTAATTGCATGTCCCGGATCATCGCAGGTATTGTTTATACCTGACTCGGGCGAAATCCGAGAACAGAACCCAGATGGTAACCAAATCATCGTTATCGGACGAACTGAACAGGGCGATCATTCGATTGCTTCAGGATGATGGCCGTCTGCCTTTCAAGGATATTGCTGCTTCGCTCGAGGTTTCTGAAGGGACAATTCGTAATCGAGTGCAGCGAATGAAGGAAGCGGGGATGTTGAAATTTGTGGCATTGGCAGATCCGATGGCCATTCGTTACAAGGCGGATGCGATGGTTGGTATCAGGGTTTCAAGTTGTTCCAGCCCTCGCAAGGTGGCCGAGCGTCTGGCCGACCATGCCGAGGTGGTTTATGCGGTCTGGGTTTCCGGCCGTTTCGACTTGCTTATCGAGATCGTCTGTGAGACCAGTGAGGCGTTCCAGTCATTTCTGGAGCATCATTGTTTCGGTCATGAGGATATTGACCAATTTGAAATCATGACCGCCATAGAAATGTTTAAAAACCAGTTCCTTCTGAAAAGGCAGACAATATAATACCCGAATTTTATAATCCATCTAGTTAGAGGAAATCGAATGAGCACTATCTATCACGAACACTTTGAAGATGCCTTGCCCGATGCGCATCGCGTTGCCGAGGAAAAAAAGAGACTCGAAGACGCCGGGGTGAAGTATCTTTTTTCCTGTTGGGTCGACATGTTTGGTGTCCCCAAAACCAAACCGGTGCCGATCAGCGATTTTGAGTTGCTGTTTATGGGGAAAGGGCCCCAGTTTGCCGTCCACTCGGTCTCGTTTGTTCCGGAACTCGGTCCGGCTGACTCTGACCAGGTTCCCCTTCCCGATATGGACAGCATCGTGATTTGCCCGTGGGACCGGACGATTGCCTGGGTATTTTCTGATCTGTGGTGGGAAGGTCGACCCTATAATCTTTGTCCCAGACAGGCTCTGAAGCGAACCATCAGGGATGCGGCCAAGGAGGGTTATGCGATGTATGCCGGTATTGAGCCCGAATTTATTGCCATGCGATGGGACGAGGCCGGCCGGCCGGTCAAGGCGTTTGATGATGATTTGCAGGTCGATCCGCAATTTCGGCCGCGTCGACAGGCGTTTGGATACGACGTTGAATATGCGCTGGATTCCATGGGATTTTTGGGAGAACTGATCGATATCCTTGAGGAGATGGGCTGGAACTTGCATGATGTCGTGACCGAAGGAGCTTATTCTCAGTTTGAGTTGGATTTTCACTACACGGATGTGCTGGCCATGGCGGACCGAATGGTGTTCTTGCGTGTTCTGCTGAAGGAAATTGCGAAGAAACACGGCATGTTCATCACGTACATGCCAAAACCCACGACCGGGGACTGGCGTTCAGGCGCACACATGAATGTCTCCTTGCAGCGGACCGACAATCCGGGGGTCAATATCTTCGAGCAGGACGGCCAGTGGAGCGAATCCGTCTATCATGCGCTGGGGGGCATCCTGAAACACGGTGGTGCAATTACCGCGATCGCCTGTACCACCGTCAATTCATACAATGGGCTGGTTCCCAAAGTGGGTGGATTCGAAGGAGGAACCTATACCTGGGCGCCTACTCATATGGCCTATGGCAAAAACAACCGATCAGCGATGTTGAGGATGCCGCAAAGTCGTTTTGCCATCGAGAATCGAGCCGCGGATATGTGCATGAATCCATATCTCGGGCTCGGCATGATGTTGGCAGCGAGTGTTGAAGGCTTGGTGAACAAGCTGGATCCGGGACCCTCTTTGGATGAGGATCTTTATGTAATGGAAGAAGCTGAAAAGGCACGACGTGACCTGACGCCGTTGCCAAGGAATCTTCTGGAAGCCACTGAACAGTTGGGAAACAGTACATTGGCGAAACAGGTGCTTGGGCCGACCCTGCTGAATTCCTATCTGCTGTACAAGATCGATGAATGGGAGCGATATCATCAAACGGTCACTGATTGGGAAGTCAGGGAATATTTGCGACTGTATTGACCAGACCTGTCCGGGGGCGTTCATGAGTGATTGCAAAACCTTCGAATTGGGCGAGGTTGTCCTGCAGTCGGGCCAGCGACTGCCGGAAGCGAAGCTGGTCTATCAGACCTACGGACAGCTGACCCCCCAAAAGGACAACGTTGTCCTGTTACCGACGTTCTATACGGGAACACATCGGCGTAACGAGGGTTTTTTCGGATCGGGTCGGGCGCTGGATCCGGACAGGCATTTTATTGTGTCGGTTAATCTGTTCGGCAATGGCCTGTCATCGTCGCCGAGCAATGGGTCGTCTGCGGTGCGCGCGGGAAATTTCCCGCTGGTCACCCTTTATGACAATGTCGCCTGTCAATATCGGTTGCTGACCGAAGGTCTGGGGATTGAACGGATCCGCCTGGTGACAGGGTGGTCCATGGCGGGATGCCAGTGCTTTCAATGGGCGGCGCAATACCCGGATATGGTGGAGAATATCCTCCCATTTTGTGCATCAGCCAAAACGTCTCCACACAATATCGTCTTCCTTGAAGGCGTCAAGGCGGCGTTGTGTGCCGATGCAGGGTTCAAGGAAGGGTTTTACGAGGACCCCCCCGTCAAGGGACTGAAGGCATTTGCCCGGGTATATGCCGGGTGGGCGTTTTCACAGACCTTCTATCGGGAAAAATGGCATCGGCAGTTGGGGTTTGAGACGGCGGAAGAGCTGTTGCAGGACTGGGAACGGGATCATCTTCTGTGGGATGCCAATAACCTGCTGGCCAAGCTGGCGACATGGCAAGCCGGGGATATCAGTGACAATCAGTTGTACAACCGGGACTTTCACGGTGCCTTGCAGGCGATCGAGGCCAAGACCATTGTCATTGCCTGTGATAACGATCTTTATTTTCAGCCGGCGGATAATGAACTTGAGATTGCCAGCATCAGGCGTGGAGAGCTTCGTATCTATGAATCGCCATGGGGGCACTGTGTGGCATCACCCGGCAATGATGCCGACTTTGAACAATATCTTGACCGGGCAATACAGGATCTTATTGGCTAATACATATTACTGATGAATAGATGAGAAATGATGTTTGAGTACGAATTACCCGATAAAAAGAATTTCGATTCATTCTGTGGATACCACCAGACTTGGCAAGGGCAACCGGATAGTGATCTGACACAAACCGGTCCCGGAACCTTCTGCGGTGAATATCTTCGACGCTATTGGCATCCGATATTTATTGCAGGGGAACTGGCAGACCGGCCCAGGCTGATCAAGATTCTGGGAGAGGAACTGGTCTTGTTCAGGGATCAGTCGGGCCAATATGGGCTGGTACACAAGAAATGCCCCCACCGCCGGGCCTCACTGGAATTTGGTTATTGCGAAAAACAGGGTATCAGATGCTGTTATCACGGTTGGGTATTTGATGTCGATGGAACCATACTCGATATTCCCGGAGAACCTGAAGATTCGAAATCCGCCTTCAACGCGAAAGCGAACATTCGACTTGGCGCTTACCCGGTCAGGGAATACAAGGGGCTGTTGTTTGCCTATCTGGGTCCCCCATCGGAACGACCCGCATTCCCGATGTATGACACCTTTGACATAGAGGGAATGACAATGACACCCTATATGGTCCCGTTCAAGTGTAACTGGATACAAGTGCTCGATGCGATCGTCGACCCGGTGCATACCGCCTTTTTGCATCAGTCACAGTTTTCTGATGGCTTCGGAAAAATGGGTGAGATTGCCTTTTACGAACGCCAGAAAATCCGCTTTCTGGGGACAGCGGCCCGACGGGTGGCGGACAATGTCTGGGTCAGGGTCAATGAACTGATCCTGCCCAATTTCACCCAATCGGGTGCCGCATTTGCAACCGATGGGACGACAGTGCGTTTTTTCGGTCGCAGTGCATTCACCCGCTGGGTCGTACCGATTGACGATGAGCACTGTGCCGCATATGCGTGGGGGAATTTCGGTGAACGGGGTGATCCGCTTGAATGGAACACCCTGGAGGGGATGCAGATGATCGAACAGGGAGAAGTGGTGGAACGGAGTTACGAAGAAAGGCAGCGTCGGCCGGGAGATATCGAAGCTGTTGAAGGCATGGGTGCGATATCGGATCACGAAAAGGAATATCTGGTCGCCGGCGACCGGGGGGTAGCCATGTACCGGCGGCAGATCAAGAAATTGTGCCGTAACCTGCGCAAGGGAAGACGGTTGCCCCAGCCAACGGACCTCGCGGAAGGCATCATCCCGACCTATGGGAGCGATACGGTCTTGCCAAGACCCCAGGTCCCTGATCAGGATGACCGGACATTGCTACAAACGACCAATGACCAGGTCATGGACATCCTGTTTTCCAGTGATGACTTCGCGGATGGTTCAAGAGATGACCATATCATCAATCGACTCAAAGGTCTGGGTTAGGGGCTCGTGATCATGAAAGTACATATCAAGAACAATCATTATGGACCGGATACCTTTCCCAATACGGCCGAGGGAGAGGCTGTTTTTACAATTACCAAAGAGAGATTCGAGGTCCATGCAGCCCGCTTCCCGGATATTGCCGGCGACCTTGATGTGTTTGTTGACTGGGATACCGATCACTTTGAAGAGTCGATGGCTACTGCCGATGTGCTGGTTGCCTGGAATCTGCCGACCGAGAATCTGGCGAGTGTGGCACCTCGTCTCAAGTGGATTCATATTATCGGAGCGGGGGTCGAGCATCTTACCCCGATCGATTGGTTGCCTGAGGGGGTCATTTTGACCAACAACAAGGGAGTGCACGCTGCCAAAGGAGGGGAATTCGGACTGATGTCGCTTTTGATGTTGCACAATCACATGCCTGCAGTGATCAATAATCAGAAGCAGCGTGTTTATGACTCTCTCTACTCCACGCCGATCAAGGGTAAAACGGTCGTCATTATCGGTGTCGGAAGTATCGGCCGGGCCGTGGCGGGCCATGCCCAACGAATCGGACTGCATGTCATTGGAGTGACCCGACATGGTCAAAAGATTGCCGAGGTGGATGAAATGTTCCCGGTTGACAGACTGGATGAGGTGTTGCCCCGAGCAGATTATGTGTTTGTTGTGACCCCGCTGACGCGGGAGACATATCAATTGTTGGACAGACGCCGACTGAATCTGTTGAAGGAGGGTGCAGGTCTGGTCAATATTGGTCGGGCGGCGGTGGTTGATTATGAAACCGTGGTGGACAAACTACAGGACGGTTCAATGAATGGCGCCATCTTGGATGTATTCGACCCGGAACCGTTGCCTGCGGATTCGAGATTCTGGAATGTTCCAAATCTGATTGTGACTCCCCATATTTCAGCCGATGACGGCCATGCTTATGTCCCGATGACATTGCAGGTGGTTTTTGAGAACATGCGACGCCTGTTCAATGGGGAGGAACTGCATAATCAGGTGAATGTCAAATTGGGTTATTAACCCAAGCTGACAGTAACAAGGCTCGTACAAGAAGCCCTTTTGCCCGTTTGTTATTTGTGTAACATTCAGGCTAAAATGGGGTGGAAGCGAATCATGGGAGAATCCACCACGATGAGAAAAATTCTGGCGGCACTTGTCGCAACTGTGATTTTCGTGACGGGCGGTGCTCATGCCGGCACGCTGGCTCCGGCCCCGCAGATCATTGCCGAGTACGATCGCAGCTTCATCGAACGCTCCGGTGCACAGACATTCGGCGAGATGCTGGATACGGGAATCATCCGCTACTTTTTCACCGGCGGGCGCGACCTGCTCGTTCTGGTGAACGGGCGACACTGGGGGACGACCGGAGGCTACCTGGACAGTCTTCCGCTCTCGGCGGTTGAACGCATCGAAGTGCTGAGAGCCGAAAGTCTGGGTACCTTCACCGGCGGGGCTGCAGTGCGTGGCGCATTCAATCTCGTGCTGAGGAAGGATCTGGAAGGCTTTGACGTACGCTCCGTTGTCCGGGTGCCAAGCCGTGACGGTGGTGACGCGCGCCAGGGCAGCGTCGTATGGGGCGGCGCGATCGGTGATGACGGACATCTGACCGTTGGTGTCGATATCCTCGACCGCAGAGAGATCGTCGGCAGCACCCGCGATCACAGCCGCTCGGAGTGGGTGGACGGTGGGAGCTTCGCCGAGGCGAAAAACGTGAGTATCGGCGGCAACACCGTCTACATCTTCGACACCAGTGCAGATGAGCTAAGAGCCGTCCCGCTTGGCCAGTGCGACCGGGCACATGGCTATACTGGCCCGCTCAGCAACCCATCGGGGATCGTCTCGGGCGATAGGGGCTGCGGGTTCGCCTACGGCGACTTCTGGTGGGACAGCGCCAGATACGACCAGAAGAGTGCTATTTTGAACCTCAGTCACCCGCTCGGAGAGCGTGCTGAGCTTCATGTGGACGCAAACATCACGCACGGACGCTCAGTATTCCGCTACGCACCGTCGGTCGGTGTCTTTTCCGTTTCCCCGAGCAGCGGCCTGCTTGATTCAATCAACGCATCGGCACGCGATGCAGACCCGGCGTTCGAGGCGACAGGAGAGGACATCTTTTCAATCGGGCATCGCTTCATCGGCCATGGTAACCGGGATTGGAGAGGGAATACCGAAGAGTACGATGTCTCGGCAAGCATCAGGGGCCGGTTCAACGGGAAACTCGGCTATCACGCTCGCATCAGCACCTTTGGAATCGATGACTCGGTGTTAGGCGACACCTTCGTAGATGCCGAGATCATCCAGCAGGAGATTGCGTCGGGAAGGTACGACTTGGCTGATCCGCTGTCGCTGGAACCGGACCATCTGGGCGCGGTCACTAGGAGCAGCCTGCGCGAGGAAGATGACTTCAGAGGAAGGTATCTGGACGCACGTTTCGCCCTCGAGGGCGCCGGGCCGAGCCTCGGCGGGCGCGATATGGCATGGACGGCGGGAGTTGAACTCGCCACCTTGGAGGCCCATCGGTTTCTGTTGTTCCGGGCAGGCGATGACCGGGTCCGAGACGTGAACGGGGTGCTCGGATCGGGCGGTACCAGCTATGCGGGTGAGCGCGATGGGGCGGGAATCTTTACCGAGGTGTTCCTGCCTCTCTCCGATACTGTGGATCTGAGAGCGGCGGCACGGACTGACGAGTACGATGATGTCGGTGGGGTGCATGCACGGCGTTTCGGCATTGAATACCACCCGGGCGACATCGTGACGTTGCGCGGCTCGTGGAGCACGGGCGACGAGGCACCCCACATGTACTACCTGCACAGCGCCGCGGTGCAGGATCATCCCTATGTTCGTTGCGTCCCGGAGAGGGGGTCACCGCCGCGCACGTGTGACAGGGCGAATTACCGGCAGGTGACGCGCAACACGAGCGGCAACCCCGAGCTTGAGCCATCGGGATCGGAGAGACGCTCCATCGGCGTCGAGGCCCGCAGGGGGCCGTACTACTTTGTTACCGACTGGTACAGGCTCAACACCTCGGATCTGCCGGGGCGGCACAATGCCACCTGGGCGATGCTGAACCACCCCGAATGTCCGCCGGGTGGCGGACGGAGTTGCATTGAGCGCACGGCCGGGGAAATCACCATCCACGAGGGTTTCGCGAATCTAGTCGAGACCGAAATCTCGGGCGTCAACACGCGGTTCGGGGCCCGCACGGAAATCGGCCGGGGTTTCCTCGCAATGCGCGGACTCTGGCGCCATGTCATCAGTAGCGAGGAGCGTGTCGCAGGCCAGAAACGGCGGTACCCGCTTCCGCGTAATGCCGTGCGTATCGTGACCTCGATTGGGCGCGGCAACCTCACTGCCTTTTGGGCCTTGAACTATCGCGACGAGGTCGAGAACCAATGGGGTGACGGACAGTTCAAGTCATGGACTGGCCACGACTTGACGCTCGACTGGAAAAAGCCGTTCGCGTTTGAAAACACGCGAATAACCGCAGGCGTGTACAATGTCACCGACGCGAAGCTGTCCACGAACACCACGAATCCCTCGTCGACCGATGGGCCGCGCGCGGCCGGCTGGGGACGCACTTTCTTCGTAACCCTCAACATGCGGTTCTGAGGAGCTGTGCTGGACGAAGAAGAAAAGACCATAGACACGCGATGCACCGGGACTATCCCGGCCTTGAATTTTTCCGGTCACCGCTTGATTGCGAAGTAGATAAGGGCCGGAGGCTATTTCCAGTTCTCATGCGGGCCACCCAGAAGGTTCGGGATAGTTGTTCGTTATTGCGCGGTTTCCCTATTGCCGATTTCGATCAACAGGCGACAATGGTCACTCGGTCCCCATTCGTCTAAACCGCTAAGAGCCCGCACCGAAACCTGTTTGTGGAAGCCTCGTGATGCGAAAGCGTAGTCCAGCTGGCGCCACGAGTCTGCCGGCGTTTTTTCTCTCGATGTTTTATATGTTGGAACGTTCAGGGTATCCGTTGGAAATGGCACAGAGGCCGGCCTGCCGTTTGGCCGTTGCGGTCCAAGGAATTCCAGACCGAGGGCATCGAAGCGCTGCCAAACCGTCCATTCTCGATTGAACCAGTATGGGCTGTATGTTTTTTCTCGGGCTTCGAGGCTACGGTCCGGACAGTAGATAATGTTCAGATCACCGGCAGCAAGGATTCGGTGCGTGGCCGGGTCTTCGTGCCCGATAAAAGCTGAAATATCCGACAGGATACGATGCGTTGATTCATCGCTCGTGCCAACCCCATGGACTGTTCGCGGTAGGGTGGGGACGGAGCCAGCGCGCATACATGGACACGGCTATGAATGCGTCCTCCGGTTGATCATTTGGCGTGATCCGGGCGATAGCCATCGTACTGATACCGCTTGCCCCGATATCCATCGCTCCATACCCGCTGTTCGGCGGCACCTGCCGGAATCTTTCAACCTTGACCCGGTCGGACAACTGCACGACAACCGGCCATCGGTCATAAAGATGCCGGTGCCAGAAAATTTCATCGTCATGGGGTGTGAAGTGGAACAGATCCCCGGGTGGGCTCCCGGCCTCCTGCTAGAGTGCCACATCGGCTTCCTCATGCTGTGCCATTTTGTCCAATTCCCGCCATGGATCATTTCGTTTGGCAATGTTCCAACTCACGATGCGGATTGTGGTCATCGATTTATTCCTTGGTCCTGAATGATGTGAAGTTGAACGCAATGGCATCTCTTTTTATTTTTAATTCAATTGGTTAAAATTTATTTCGGAAATTTACATCATGACAGATTATCTGCTCGAATCCCTTGCATTTTCATCCCTGAAGTGCCACCGGATGAAGGTCGAATTCACCAGCGTGAAAATGTAGCCATTCTGATCAGTGACCAATTATCAGGGTTGGCCGGTTGGAAAGGAACATCATCCAGGGTAATACCTTAACACTTGGTCCGCCTGAGTCATTGATCGAGGCGAACAAGTAGCCCGTGTTGCATTCAATACCACGTCAGAGTGTCAGTCCCGAGCAGCCAACCCACACTCACCCGGTTGTATCGCTGTCTGCTGCTATTGAGAATTGGCTTAGGATAAATACATGTGAATAATGATTGACGATAATGGTACATATGTACTAAATTCATTGCCACACTATCAGATGCATATCTGTCTTCAGAATATGGCTAGCCGGAGAGAGGTAAGATGAATACGACAGGCTCTGCGATGTTGACGTTAGGATTGCCGGCCAAATATTTTACTGACCAGAAGATTTACCAAAAGGTCAGGAAAAACATCTATTTCAAGACCTGGCAATATGCCTGCCATGTCAGCCAGGTGCCCAGGACGGGCGATTACGTCAGTTTTTCCGTCTTTGATCAGGATGTCTTCGTGATCCGGCAGGAGAATGGCACGTTGGCGGCGTTGTATAACGTCTGTCAGCACAGGGGGCACAAGCTGCTCGAGGGCACCGGGAACAGACGGGCCATTGTTTGCCCTTACCATGCCTGGACTTACGCACTGGACGGGCGATTGCGCGGTGCACCGGGGTCCCAGTTTGTACCGGGATTTGATGCGTCGGCGATTTGTATCCCCCAGCTCAAAGTGGAAGTGTTTCTCGGCTTTGTTTTCGTGAATTTCGATCCGGCGTGCTCGACTATGGATGAAAGTTTCCCGGGAGTCCGGGACCGGCTGTTAGGTTTGTGTCCGGATATCGAGAGGCAACAGTTTGCGACCGAACACAGTGCCGATGAAGCCTGTAACTGGTTGACGGCCATTGAAAACTATAACGAGTGTTATCACTGCAAGGTGGCGCATCCCGAGTTTGCCAAGGGCGTGATTGATCCTGCTTCCTATCGTATTGTCCCTTTTGGATCAGGCAAGGTACTGCATCACAGTTCACAGGCGACCAAGAGCGATCAGGCCTGGTATGACGTCAGTGGATCGGACTACGGCAGCTTTTATCTGTGGCCCTCGACATCGATTCAGGTTTATCCCGGTGGGGTGGTCAATACCTATCACTGGCGTCCTTTGACGATTGACTGTGTTCATGTGTACCGGGGTTGGTATTCACCGGACGGAACCGTGGACCGGACATTGCAAGACATCATCGATCTGGATCGGGAGACTACTTTTGCAGAAGACCTGGTGTTGGTTAAAAATGTCCAGCGCGGTCTGAGATCACTGGGTTATACACCCGGACCGCTCATCGTGAACCCGGCTGGGAGTATTGACAACGAGCTACCCATTGCCAGTTTGCACCGATGGTTAAGAGAGGCGGTCGATGAGGGTGATGCGGAGCATTGAATCAGGCCGTGAGTCGGCCACCTGTTACAGCCGACGGGTCGGGAACAAACCATGCGAACACAGAAACGGAACGTAAGCAAGCGACCTGATTCACTCAAATTATTTGAAGTGGCAGAGGCGGCGCTGCCCGGAGCCGGGCTGGGGGCTTATGCGTTGGACAAGGCGATCCGGCTGATCTACTCCCACGGCAAAGGGTCACGCCTATGGGATGTTGATGGTACAGAGTACATCGACTATGTGGGCGGGGCAGGGGCACTGATCCTCGGGCATTCTCATCCGGCCGTGGTCAAGGCTTCACAGCAGCAGATGGCCAGAGGCGCGCATATGTTCGGCTCATTGAATGACATGTCGGTGTCACTGGCAGCCCGATTGGTGCAGGACATTCCCTGTGCGGAGAAAATAGCGTATGCAACGACCGGTTCAGAAGCGACGGCTTATGCCATGCGTCTGGCCCGTGCCTACACGGGGCGCGATAAGATACTGAAATTCGAGGGGGCCTACCATGGTAACCATGATTATGCGATTGTCTCGACTTTTCCCAAGGAGACGGGGCATTATCCCGAGGGGGTCGCAGACTCATATGGTCAGCCGTCGGCAACGATATCGACCGTGCTGGTTGCGCCATATAACGATCTCGATGCAGTTCGGCGTATCGTGACAGAGCAGGGTCGGGACATAGCCGCAATCATTGCCGAGGGCGTACAGCGAATCATCCCGGCCAAGCCGATGTTTCTTCAGGGGTTGCAAAAAATATGTGCCGAGAATGATATCCTGTTTATCCTCGATGAGGTGGTTACCGGATTTCGACTGGGTTATGGCGGAGCGCAAGACTGGTATGGAGTCAAACCGGATCTTGCCACCTATGGCAAAGTAGTCGGTGCAGGGGGGCCGCTTTCGTGTATAGCCGGTCGGGCAGATATCCTAGAACAGGCCGATCCGAACAAAAAGGGACAGGATAAATATACGTATTTTAATGGAACGTTACACGGTAATCCGGTGGCTTGTGCGGCGACGCTCGCCATGCTGGATGTCCTGTCGGCTGAAGGTGTTTACCGGCACATGAACCAGTATGCGGATGATTTATGTCGAGAGTGTCAAAAAATACTGGACAAGTACCGGGTCCCGGCAATCACTCAAAACACCGGGTCGTTGTGGCAGATACTGTTCATGAAGCAGACGCCGGAAAACCAGACGGATATGCTGGCCGGTGATCAGGCGGCCATGCGCCGGCTGGATTTCGAGCTGATGAAACAGGGGCAGTATGTCTTGCCCGGGGTCAGGCGATTCGTGTCGACGGCCCACGATCATCGAGATATGGAGGAAACCTTAAGAGGCTTGGATGCCGCCTGCAGGGCGTTCAGCAAAACCGGCTAGTTTTCGTGATCAGCGGGTGCTTACAACAGGTACGAGAGCAACACCTGTCTGGAATCGGGCGTGACCTGTTTCGGGTCCAGGCCTAATGCCGTATCGAGGTCGATGAACTCGGCCGATTCGACTTCCTCGGCCTGCAGATGGAACGGTCCGTTGTGCTGACAGGAAAACAAACGTCCCCAGCTTCGGTAGATTCTTTTCGCACGTGTCGGGTCCTCAAAGTAGATGTCACCATGTGGTACCAGTAGTGCGTCTACACCCAGTTCTTCGTTGAGTTCACGTGAGGCCGATGTTTCATAGGTTTCGTCAAAGACGACGACGCCACCCGCTGTGAAATCGAGAAGTCCCGGATATTGATCCTTGGTCGGAGTTCTTCTTTGCACCAGGAGTCGACCTTCCGTATTGAATACCAGAATATAGGTGACTCGGCAAATCGCGCTCAACTGTCTCATCCGGAAGCGAGGCATGGAGCCGATGATATTGTCATCGCCATCCACAATGGTGACATTTTCAGTTCGAGTCAATTTGTCTTCCCGGTATCAAATGATCAAAGGTGGGCCTGTTTTTGAAACGGTTTACCATCTATCGGCCATTGACGGAAACAGCTGGATGTCAGGCGCGACACTACAAGGCCGGGGTTGTCTCAGCCCAAAAAGTGACTTTCTTGTATCCTGTTCGGATGCGCCGTCAGTGCAATATCTGGAAAATCGCCGGTCCATCCGTTTATTGAGACCAGGGCAGAGAGAAGGTCTTGACATTGGTATAGTTCTTCATTGCCTCAATGATCCCCTCCTTGTAACCGAGTCCCGAGTCCTTGATACCGCCGAAAGGAGACATCTCTGTTCGATAGCCGGGCACTTCCCAGATGTTCACGGTACCTGTTTGCAGTTCATTGATAAAGCGGACAATGTAGTCAAGGCGGTTGGTACAGACCCCCGAAGAGAGTCCAAAAGGCGTGGAATTGGAGACAGCAATCGCCTGATCGATATCCCTGACCCGTATGATCGGGATGGGAGGCCCAAAGGTTTCTTCCATGACCAGTTTGCAATCGCTGGGAACATGATCCAGTACGGTCGGCGAATACAACGCGCCTTGCCTGTCATTGCCATAGAGCAGCACTGCCCCCTGGGCAATGGCATCGTTGACCCGGTTTTGTATCAGGAGAGCGGCCTGTTCATGGATCACTGTTCCGACATCGGTATCCGGGGCCATCGGATCTCCGTAGCGGAGACGGGCTGCCTTTTCCGCGACCCGTCGGGAAAATTCGTCGGCAATTGACTCGATGCACAGAACCCGTTTTACTGCGGTGCACCGTTGCCCCGAGTTTTTGGTACCACCAGCCACCGCCAGGTCGGCGGCCCGGTCCAGATCGGCGTCTTCCATGACGATAAGAGGTGAGTTCCCTCCGAGTTCCAGCATCGTTCTTCGATAGCCTGCCTTCTCGGCAATCATCTTTCCGACCGCAACGCTGCCTGTAAAAGTGATCAGGTCGATCAATCGGTTGGTAATCATTTCGTCACCAATCTCTTCCGGCATCCCCGTTACCACCGAGAGCATTGGGGGGGGTAAACCGGCTTCATACAGTATATCGGCCAGGCGCAGTCCGGTCAGTGGCGTCAATTCCGTGGGCTTGACGACCATACAGTTATTGGTGGCAATCGAGGGTGCGATTTTGTGGGCCATCATATTCAACGGATGATTGAATGGCGTGATGGCCGACAAGGCCGTCAGGGGTTCGCGTTGGGTGAAAATCTTTCTTTGTTTGCCATGGGGTGTCAAATCACAGGAAAATATTTCACCATCGTCCTGTATGCACAACTGTGCGGCAAGACTGAACACGTCAACGGCACGGCCGACTTCATACCGGCTGTCTTTTTTGCAGAGTCCGCATTCAGCGGTAATCAGGTCGGCTAACTCTTCTTTCCTTGAGACAAGCCCGTCTGCTGTTTTCAACAATATCTGCTGACGTGCATACCGGCTTAACTTGGGCCGATAATCAGCGGCGAGCTGAAAGGCACGGGCAACCTGCGCTCGACTTGCGCGAGCGACGGTGCCAACCAGGTCCGAGTTGTAGGGATTGAAAACAGCGATCGGTTTTCCGTTTTCGCCGCCAACTTCCTCCCCGGCAATCCGCATCGGTTCGTGCCTCGGATTCATGCGTGTATTTATGTCACGAAAGGGTCTTTTATGTCGTGTGATTCAGGATGATATCGAAGATATCAAAGTTTCTCAGTCTGTGGCGGTGATCGGATTTTGTGACAGGTTGACTGACAATCAAGGGGACAACCTGCTCAGAGATCCCGCCATGTGACCTTAATGGGACGTCCAGTCCAGACAGGTCATGCCGCGATTCGGTTGTTCCAAGCACCGTCGTGATGTCCGAAACCAGGATCAAATCCCCCATTCGGTCACAGGGCAACCCGAATCGTTGGCATCCTTCCGCATTACCCAACACCATGTCGATTCCTGGCAGTGTCGACAGGAATTTTGTGACGGAAACAAGATCGATATCGTGTTCGAGATAAACGGTAGCGAATGAGCCCAATGCGCCATGGTGTACGACGTAAGGATCCGTAATCGGCAAGATGACACGGGATTTCCCCGGGCCAACCAGATCATCCAGCACCGTTTGCAGATAAATGATAATCGGGTTGCCCTGCTGGTCGTGTTTGGCATTCATACCGTGGTCTGCCGTCAAGGCGATGACTGCTCCGAGTCGGTCCAGTTGTGCCCAATAGGCATCCATCATGGCGTAAAAGGCATTGGCTTCCTCACTGCCCGGTGCAAATTTGTGCTGGATATAATCGGTGGTCGAAAGGTACATGATATCGGGTCGAACAGATTGCATGATCTTGACACCGGCGGCAAAGATAAACTCGGAAAGTGCGGCACTATAGACTGAGGGGGTCGGCATCCCGGTCATCTCTACCACATTTTCGATGCCATTTTCCCGGTAGGTTGCCTGATCGGATTTTTCAGCAGAAAAACAGATGGCCCCTTGTCGGCCAAAAGTGAGCTGATGTCCAAGGAGTCGTCGCAGTTTGTCCTTGGCGGTGACAATGGCGACTTTGGCCCCGGCATCGTGAAAGGCTTTGAAAATGGTGGGTGCCCGTAACAAAGAGGGTTCATTCATCATCACTTCGATGTCCTTTTCACGATCATAGTAGAAATTCCCGCAAATTCCATGCATAGCCGGTGGGACTCCGGTGACGATCGACATGTTATTCGGGTTTGTGAAACTGGGTATCACGCAGTCGACTCGCATTTCAGTGCCCTGTGAAGCGATTACTTGTTGTATCCAGGGCATTACGCCGGTGGTCACGGCCTGTTCAATATAATCAGGTTCTGATCCATCAATGCAGACCACGACACAGGGTCGGCCTGGCCAATGATAGGATCGATTGTTGACCGTTATCAAGGATCGGGGGCGTTTGAAGTGCACGGTGAGAGAAAGGGGGGCGAATACGTATATAAACAGAACAACAGCAGGAGGCGAAACACGACACAGGTTACGGTTAGTATCTGAAATAGTATCCCATTTCCGGATTGGAAAACACTCTCTCTTGGGTATTCTGCCTGTATTGATGTCCGACGATTGCGGTACACGTTGTGTTGTCCCGTCAGCTGGTGATACAAGGGGTGAATCTTTTCTTCAAGAAACATTAGTCCTTGGAGATCTCACCGAACGCTGAATACCGGTTGACGGCGCGCTGGACCCCCGCAGACCGCGGGCTGCAGCTGTCGCTGCGTCAGGAGACCGGGGCGCGCTCGTCGGAGGGACTCGATGCGCTTGTTTGCCCCGGCGCCACTGGCGGCGCGCAGCGGCCGCGCTCGGGCCCCCCGGCTGACGCTGGCGGCCGGGTATGGGTTGGCGGTGTTCTCGGGGCGGGTCATTGCCGGTCCGCAGGCGGTGCTGTCGTACTCGGCCACGGTGCGGGACTACCGTCTCGGCTGGCGCCTGGTGCCCGCGGTGCGGCGCCACGACCTGTCGCTGGAACTCACCGCCGTGCGCCGCGAACACGACCACTAAGGCGCTGAACACGCCATTGTCCTGGGAATGACCGCACGCTGGTGAACCGGGGCAACCGGGGTCGGTGACGCAAAAGCCGGCCGTCGGGCGGCCGGTCACCCCAACGGCTCGCCCCACTTGGTGCGGGCGCAACCGCTTGCCCGCAATGGCTTCAATCAACGCGATCCGCTCCCCCCCTGACAGGACATGCCCTCAATCAAAAAGGGGCCATGACAAAAGGGTGTTGAGAGGCGGTCTTGTTCTTGTTTTCCGATAACGATGACCTGTGATAGATTCACCTTGTGATTTCCCAAAGTGTTCTGACAGATCGAGATGGACAATGGATGATGGTTCAATAGCGTTGGAAGATGAGCAGACGGCTTGATATACCCAACAACCGTGATGATTGTCCAGACACGCTGACGTGTTCACAATAAGACCTGCATGCCCTCGGATCAGGCTGTCAGGCTTGGCGAGGTGGATGGTTTGAGTATCCTGATATTCCAGATAGATGAGAGATGAGATGACAGTAGAAATCCCCCCACATGCGAGTGCCGTTATCATAGGCGGTGGTGTTATTGGCGCCAGTGTATCCTATCACTTGGCCAAGCTTGGCTGGACGAATGTTGTTTTATTGGAACGCAGACAGTTCAGTTGCGGAACCACTTGGCATGCAGCCGGGTTGATTGGCACGATGAGAGCGAATGAAAGTCAGGCCAGATTGTGTGAGTATTCCATGTCGGTGCTCAAAGAGCTTGAACAAGAGACCGGCCAGTCCACCGGATTCAAGCAGGTCGGCTCTTTGTCCATTGCCCACTCCCGGGACCGACTTGAAGAATTGAAGCGGGTTGCGTCAATGAACAATGCCTTTGGTGTCACCCAGGTTGACATGATTACCGCTGAAGAGATTCGGGGGCTCTACCCCTATTTGAAAACCGATGATTTGCTGGGAGGCAGTTGGGTTGCTCATGATGGTTATGCGAGCCCGGTTGATGTCACCGCTTCGTTTGTTAAGGGTGCGCGCGGCCGAGGTGCGCTTTGTCTGGAGGGTGTCGAGGTCACCGGTATTACCCAAGCCAATGGGAAGGTGACCGGTGTTGTGACCACCCAAGGCGTCATACAAGCCGATTTCGTGGTTAACTGCGGGGGACTATGGGCCCGAAAACTGGGCAGGATGGCTGGCGTCAACGTGCCACTGCACGCCTGTGAGCACTATTATGCAGTGACTGAGAAACTGGACGATTTGCCACCGGACCTGCCGGTGATGCGCGATCACGACAAGTGTGCCTACTATAAACCGGATGCCGGGAGTTTGCTGGTCGGGGCATTTGAGCCGAATGCGATTCCATGGGGTCAAAACGGTATTCCGGACGATTTTAGTTTCGATGAAATCGAAGGCCATGCCGAAGAGCAGTTCATGCCGGTCCTGGAAGCGGCAATGCAACGCGTTCCGATGTTGCAGACCGTCGGCTGGAGGCAATTTTTCTGCGGACCGGAAAGTTTCACGCCGGATGACCAGTTTCATATGGGCGAGGCCCCGGAATTGAAACATTTCTATGTTGCCGCTGGTTTGAACTCAGTCGGTATTCAGACATCAGGTGGATTGGGTCATGCGTTGGCCAGTTGGATGGACAAAGGGTGTGCCCCAATGGATTTATGGGGTAACGACATACGTCGTATGTATGCATTTCAGGGCACCCAGCAGTATATTCAAAACAGGGTCACTGAAACACTGGGGTTGCTTTACGATAATCACTATCCGTTCAAACAGATGGAAACGGCCAGGAATGTCAGACATTCCCCGATACATGAAAGACTGGTGGGATTGAATGCCTGTTTCGGAAGTGCCGCCGGATGGGAAAGACCGAATTGGTTTGCACCGCCCGGTGTGGATCCGAAGTATGAATACAGTTTCGGGAAGCAGAACTGGTTTGAATATTCCGCCCAGGAGCACCGTGCCTTTCGCACCCAGGTTGCGTTGTTCGATCAAAGCAGTTTTTCCAAGTATCTGGTACAGGGCAGGGACAGTTGCCGGGCATTGCAACGAATCTGCACGGCCAATGTCGATGTGCCCGTAGGCAAGATGGTCTACACCCACTGGTTGAATCACAAAGGCGGGACAGAGGCGGATTTGACGGTGACGCGTCTTGCTGAAAATAAATACATGATTGTCAGTGCCGCTGATGTGACCAATAAGGATCTGAATTGGCTGGCGCGAAATATCGAAGCAGAGGCCCATTGCATCGTGACCGATGTGACGAATGCCTGGGCGATATTCGGGGTCATGGGCCCTGACAGTCGACTCTTGCTGGCCGACGTGCTGAATCATGACATGTCCACCGAAAATTTCCCCTTTGGTGCATTGCAGGATATTGAACTGGGTTGTGCAGTGGGTATGGCGGCAAGGGTCTCGTTTGTCGGTGAACTGGGATGGGAGCTTTATATTCCCACGGACATGGCGCGCCATGGATTTGACCACCTGTGGTCAGCAGGCGAAAACCATGGTCTTCGAATGGCCGGCTTGCATGCATTGGACAGCGGGCGAATCGAGAAAAAGTTTCTTCATTTCGGACATGATGTGGCCGATGAGGATACGCCTTTGGAGTGCGGAATGTCGTTTGTATGCGATCTGGACAAAACGATTCCGTTTATCGGCTGCGAGGCCATTTTGAAACAAAAAGAAACCGCCAGCTGGAAGAAAAAGCGACTGGTGCAGTTCCTGCTACAGGATCCGGATGTGATGTTGTATCATCATGAACCGATTCGCCGGGATGGTTCCATTGTGGGCCATTTGACTTCGGGCAACTACGGACATACCTTGGGCGGATCAGTGGGGCTTGGATATGTTCATCACCACGATGGCATCACCCAAGATTACCTCGACAGCGGCAATTTCGAGATAGAAGTGGGTGGCGAAAGAATCCCTGCAAAAGCCAGCTTGACCGCGATGTATGATCCGAAAGCCGAAAGAATGCGGGGATAAAATGAAAATCCCGAATCAGGGGATTGTGGTCTTTATCTGTCATTGAGTGGCTGATCGGGCAAAAGAGGCGTGACCGTGCCGCGGCTTCGTGGTCCTTCAACGATACGCCATCCCCGATGTATCATCTACTGATATTTTTCCATGATTTCAGCGATAATCCCTTCCGTTCTCATGGTGTTCAGTACGTGATTCAAATGTTCGATGAGACTGCTGTTCGTGTCCTTGTTGAATGCAATGTCCATGGTGTTGTATTTCAGGATGTAGGCTGGTTCGATATCTTTTATATTATGTCTCATCGTTTCATATCGCCCGAATATCTCACCGGTTGCCCATAGATCGAGGCGTCCTCTGTCGAGTTTCAGCAGGTTTAAATGATTTTTTGATACCAGATCCAGTTCGAACGACTGGTTTTTCAGATATTGGCTGACCCCGTCTCCATACGTCCCGCCGATCCGGAATTTTTTGGCCTCATCCAAACTGGATAACACGAATGCTCTTTCTTCCTTTGCGAACAAGACCCAGTTATGCTGAACCAATGGTCCGACCCACTTGAATTGATCTTCCAGATCGGCCGTTCGGGAAATTGAAAACACCGCCGTGTTCCTTTCTTCCAGCGTGATGGCGATGGCCTGTTCCCGGGACAATAGTTCGATCGTGTAGCCTATTTCGGCACGTTCAAAAAGTTGTCTGACAATGTCAGTGGCGAGGCCGACGACATGTTCGCTTTCATCCACCATATTGAAAGGTGGATGATCCTCTGTTTTGAGGAATATCGTTTGGGCCTGGGCGTTGCTGGCCAACAGCACGCAACCCAATAACAGCCCCCCGATCGAACAGACAAGGGCCATGGACTTCAATTGGCAGATGGCGTGATTCACGCTTTCTTTCCGTCGCTTCAGTCGTTGATAAGCAACAAAATTGCTTCTTAATTCTTTAGGGAAAGACAGGATAGTGTAATTGATTCCGTGTTTCAAATGCCTTGATACAAGGATGTGGCCTTTCACGAGTGCCGATCATGCGGGTTGACGACGGCACACAGCGGTTGATAAACGAGAGGGTCAAACCGAACAGGCGATGTGCAGATGAGAGTGATGGCCGGTTTAAAAAAGGCTGACCAGTCGATCCAGTCCTTCCTCGATCTTGTTGGTTGCGATAGAGGAAAATCCCAATCGAAAAAAATGCCTGGGACGTTGGGGGCCATGGAAAAATACGGCACCGGGCTCAAAGACAATACCTGCCTGCTCGGCTTTTTTTGCAAGTTTGTTGGTATCGACCTGTTTGGGACCTTCGACCCAGAAAGCCGAGCCACCAAAAGTCGGTCGCTTGCTGTTACCCGGAAAGTGGGTTTCAAGGAGGTCCCCGAGGATGCGCCATCTTTCCTGGAGAGTGTGACTCAGTCGATTGATCAATGCGTCGTGGTAGCCCCGTTTCAAAAACTGCGCAATGATGAACTGGTTGTTGCTGGGCGGGTGTCTCAACATGAGGCGACGAAGTGAACGGGCCTGCTGGATGAACGCTTTTGAGGCCACCATATAACCGACTCTGATCCCCGGCGCGAGAGTTTTGGACAAACTGCCTATGTAGATGACCCTGCCATCACTGTCGAGGCTTTTCAATGCAGGTGTCGGTTCTCCCATGTAATTGAACTCTGACTCATAGTCATCTTCGACGATGATCACGTTATGCTGACTCGCGATTTCGAGTAACTCAATCCGTCTGTTCTTCGGCATTGTGACAGTACTGGGATAGTGATGGCTGGGGGTGGTATAGACACAGTGACACTGATGGAAGCGTTGATCGGGCACCAAGCCATGATGGTCGACTTCCAGTGGGATGACATTCGGTGTGAATACGTTGAACGTGTTTTCCGCATCCACATAACCTGGATTTTCAATGCCCACCTTCTTGTTGATATTCAGCAACAACTGTGCGGTCAGATAAATGCCTTGTTGGGCACCCACCGTAATTAAAATTTCGTCCGTTTCTGCCCATACCCCTCTTCTCGGAAGCACTTTCTTGAGAATCTGATCGACCAGTTCCGGGTTATCCTGATCATTTTGGTCCTTGGCCCAATGATGGATGGCACTGATCGCTGAGGCTTCCTTGGAGCACTCCCGCCAATCGGAAATCGGGAAACAGTTCCGATCATATTGACCGCAGATAAACGGATAAGGATAGCGATGCCAATTGAGTGGTTTGCTGTTTTGCCGAAAATCCATTGGTCTGATGACAACCGTATCATTCCAGTTGATCTTGCTTTTGGTTAGCGGGTGCTGTCTGGTTTGGGGGACCCTGCCTTTTAATATTTCCGGGTTAACATAAAAGCCGCTTCTTTCCCGGGCAATCAGAAACCCCTCATCGACCAGATGTTGATAGGCATAGACCACCGTGTTTCTGGCCACCGATAGTTGCTTGGCGAGTTTTCTGCTCGAAGGCAACGGGGCATCCGGTTCAATGTGTCCTTCAAGAATAAAGTTGACCATCATTTCCTGGATGTGAGATTGCAGTGTCCCTTTGCATGAGTCCGGCAATGTAAAAAGATATTCGGTCAAAACGGATCGTCAATGGAGTGTTTTATGCCGTTGAATAAACGATTATAGTCCACTATCAGGTTCTCCCGCCAATGTAGCCGGGGCTGATTTTCGAGTTCGAAATTACTCTGTTACCCCGATCTGCCTTTCGCCGTGGCTGTTTTTTCCTGATACATTCCCATGGCATGTCGTGTGGATATCATTGATGTTTGTTTTACTTTAGCAATACTCTGTATGTTGTTCAATTCAATGGAACCGGTCACTGTCGGAACAGGTAACCCGGATGATCGGACGGACAGTTTGGTGGGCAGACAGATGGCGGAAGTGGGTGAACAGCGACGATACGGCCGTCACAAGGGTTCAAGGTGTTTCGCAGCGACCGGGTGTGCTTCGTGGTTTGTACGAAGCCAGGCCGGTCCAGTTGACGAACATAGGGAAAATCGGACCTGGATGTTGATTTCCAATAGGTTCCTTCCAACGACACACAGCGGTTGAATCCTGCGTTGAACTGACGAGCGTCTTGATCGATTTATGGTAGCATTGGACCGACTCGGGATGGAACGAACAATCGGTTTTGTTGATTTCGGGCCTGGCTTGTGTTGCAAGATGGTTCCGGGGCAGTCAGACCAGACAGTGGCAGCTGATCACGAGCATTATTTTGACCGAGCCATTATCGAAGATGTGCAGTCGGAAGCTTGGAATCTGGCGCACAAGGAGTGAAACAGGTGTGGACTGGCAGTTTCAGGCGATGGCGTATAAAGGCGCTGTTCGCCATGCGCAACAACCGGAAGCGGGTTTTATCCAGGATCGGAACCGTGTATTGGATCACTGATGCGGGTTTTGAAAGTATATAGTCAATTTAATTTGAGAGTAATGAGATGACAGAAAAATTACATCATTTTGTGAACGGCCAAAAAATGGCGGGTCACAGCGGTCGTTTCGGCGATGTTTATAATCCGGCGCGGGGCACGGTTGCCAAACAGGTGCCGCTTGCCAGCAAGACGGAAGTTGAGGCGGCGATTGCAGTGGCCCACGCTGCTTTTCCTGCCTGGGCGGCAACGCCTGCCGGTCGGCGTGCTCAGGTCATGTTTGCCTTCCGGGACCTGATCAGATCGCATATGGCCGAACTGGCCGAACTGGTTTCCTCGGAACACGGCAAGACACTGGATGATGCGAAAGGCTCAATCACACGTGGACTGGAAGTGGTCGAGTATGCCTGCGGCATATCGCAAGTGCTCAAGGGAGACTACTCTGAAAGTGTAGCCGGGGGGGTTGACTCCTGGAATGTGCGACAGCCTCTCGGTGTCTGTGCCGGCATCACCCCCTTTAATTTTCCTGCGATGGTGCCCATGTGGATGTTTCCCATGGCACTTGCCTGTGGCAACACCTTTGTCCTGAAACCCTCGGAGCGCGACCCTTCGTGTGCGTTGCGGTTGGCTGAGTTGATGAAGGAAGCCGGTTTGCCGGACGGTGTGCTCAATGTCGTCAATGGTGACAAGGAAGCAGTGGATACATTGCTGGTAGACGATCGTGTCAAGGGGATCAGTTTCGTGGGGTCGACCACCATTGGAGAATATATTTATCACACGGGCAGTCTCCATAACAAACGTGTTCAGGCGCTCTGTGGCGCCAAGAATCATATGGTCGTCATGCCGGATGCGGATATGGATCAGGTGGTTGATGCGGTGCTCGGTGCTGCGTATGGTTCGGCAGGGGAAAGATGTATGGCGATTTCGGTGGTGGTGACGATTGGGGACGATACGGCGGATGCGATGATCGAAAGATTGATGCCGAAACTCGATGCGCTGACAGTCGGGCCGTATACCGACCCTGCGGCTGAAATGGGACCGGTGATTAACCCGCAAGCCAAAACAAGAATAGAGGGATATATTCAAAAAGGGGTTGAAGAGGGTGCCAAATTGATCCGCGACGGTCGGCATCTTGTGGTGCCGGGCGCCGAGAAGGGTTGTTTTGTCGGCGCGACCATCTTTGACCGGGTCAAGACCGACATGAGCATCTACAAGGATGAGATCTTCGGTCCGGTACTTTGTGTTGTCAGGGCCGGAAGTTACGATGAAGCGATTGAAATGATCAACAATCATGAATATGGAAACGGGACCGCCATTTTTACCCGGGATGGAGATGCGGCGCGGGACTTCAGTCACCGTATTCAAATTGGGATGGTCGGTATCAATGTGCCGATCCCGGTGCCGTTGGCATTCCACAGTTTCGGGGGATGGAAACGTTCTCTCTTTGGAGATCATGCGATTCATGGACCGGAAGGCGTGCGGTTTTATACCAAGCTGAAAACCATTACTTCACGATGGCCATCGGGAATCCGATCCGGTGCGGTGTTCAATTTCAAGGCTGGTGGAGAGCACTAGCCCGGGTTTGCCGCCTATATGCGTATATCCCCCATATTCAAATCATTTGGCATTGATGTTGCATATGACCTGCAGGTCGAGATAACGGTTGCGGCTGAGCGTGTTGTACGGTTACGGAACACCATGGCAACGAGGTCCGGCACGGGCAGTTGGAATGGTACATTCAATCGTTCCATGGTGACCTGTCACCGTGGGACGTGACCGTTATGTTTCGGGCCACTTCCCCGGGGGAAGTGATTTCGGGTCATGTGGAGTTTCAGATTGTGATGGGACGGATTGCCCTCAAGGATCCGGGATGATTGTATTATCACCACCATGGATCCCAAGGCTTCGGTCAGCGGGTCTGAAGTGGCCGGGACTCCAATGAATGCCCATGCTGTTTGCGGGCAGACGATGGATGCGGACTTGAATGCATCAGTCAATCCCTGCACCGGGGACGGGCGACCTTTCTATTGTTATAATCTTTCAGGTCATCCCGATTGCGTAAAGGTGTTCGGGTGATTTCCCAGGGTCTTGAAATAACGGTAACAGTAGAATAATGCAAAATTTTAAAGAGATCTATGAACAGAAACAGGCAATTCTGAGGAAACGTCCAGACAAATGCCAGGTTGAAGTCAGTGCGCAAAGTCATCTTGTCGAGGCTTTCCGCAGTCAGGTCACGACGCGTGGCTTTGAGATTATTGTCGATCAACCCGGCAATATGGGGAGTACGGATCAGGGGCCCCGTCCGAGTGAATACGTGCTGGCGGCCTTGGCTGCCTGCCATGAAGTGACCTATCGACTGTACGCGGATGCGATGGAGATTGATCTTAAGGATATCTCAGTCAGCGTGACCGGGAAATCGGATGCAAGGGGTTTTTTCAACCTTGATGAAGCGGTCCCTGCCGGATTCAGTGAGGTGGTCGGTACGATTGACATCGTCAGCGATGCCAGTGATGAGGATCTCGAAAGATTGCGCCTGGCAGTCAATCGCCATTGCCCGGTGCTGGATGACCTGACAAAGCCGATGAAGGTTGAACTCGAATTAAAACGGGAAAAGGGGCAGGAAGCCTGCCCCGACTGACTCGAGTCAGTCGGGGTACAAGGTTGGTGTTTTCAGCCGGAATCAATACGGGCGTGTGGAACGTGGCTGTCCCTTGATTTGTCCGATCGGTGCGGTCAATCCCATTTCTTCGAGTGCCTTTTTGATGGGCATGTCGTTATAGGCATTTTCCGGTGCATCGGGCGATTTCAGCACCTTGAGTTCATGCAAGAAAGCATAGCCGTTGTTCATCAGGGTAAGGACATCCTCATCGAAAATCATTTTGGCTTGATAAGTGATCGGGTCACCGCCAATCGCTGCCGGATTCTCTTCATAGATGGCGGACCAGATGGTGGCTTTGGGATAGCCGGTCAATTCCTCGAACAGGATGTCTACTGTTTCACCCGGATTGTTGATAATAAATTGCATGGCTTCAATTTCCGCTTTCATCCAGCCAATGGCCGCTTCCGGGTGTTTTTCGATGAAGTCCTGGCGCATCAAGGTAAAATCCGCATCTGTCTCACCCCAGGGTGCGCCGGTGGCAACATATTTGGCATGACCTGCCTCGACAATGCGCCGGGCATGCGGTTCCCACATCGCCGCACCGCCTTGCATCTTGCCTGCTTCGAAATTGCTGGTAATGACTTCAATGGTCATGCTCAGTCGTTCTGACGGTGTAAAAGCGCCTTTGCTGATAATCGAGTCGACAAATCGGTTGGCACACGTACCACGGTGAACCGCAAACGGCTTGCCGGTGAGCCACTTGCCCGCTTCTTCCACACTGGCAAAATCAGGCGCGTCGGTTGGCACAACAATTTTGTTGCAGTTCTGGCCGTTACTGAACATGGGGGTGGAGACCAGGCGAATGTCAGCAATTTGTCGTTTGGTCGTGGCGACCAGTGAAGGCATGTCTCCCATCGTACCGATCTGCATTTTGTCGGCCAGCAATGCGTTGACCATGGGCGGTCCGGTCAGGTGCGCCTCAAATTTTACGGTACTGCCTTCGGGTAGATATTTCTCATGCAGGGCCTGATGCTTGATAATGACGCCATTCCATCCCCCGGTCCAGTACGGATGGTAACCATAGGTGATATGCACCGGATCGGCCGCATGCAGGGAGCCCATCAACAGAAACAGGCCAGCAAACAAAAATCGCACATTAAGTTTTTTCATTTTTCAATCTCTCGGTGTGGTTGTTGAATTAAGCATGATGTCAGATATTCGAAACTTCATGCTCGGCTTGGAAAATTTCCGCAGTCCCTGCATACAGCCAGGTCATGGCTTCCTGTTTCAGTTCAAGATACCGACTGGTGGTGAGGACATCAATGGTTCTCGGTCGAGGCAAATCGATCTCGATCATCTTGGTAATATTGTTTGGTGCCGCATCCATCACGTAGAGTCGATCAGCCAAAAACAGTGCCTCTTCCAGTTCAGACGTGATAAACAGCGTTGACAGGCGCGTATCTTCAAACAGTTTAAGATAATATTCCTGCAGGATTTCACGTGTCATCACGTCAAGCCCCCTGAAAGGCTCGTCCAGTATCATGATATCGGGGCTGTTGATCAAGGCCTGCGCGATTTCTGCCCGCCGCTTCATGCCGCCGGACAGCTGATTGGGATATTTATCCTTGAAATCGATCAGACCGAATCGCTCCAGCAATTCATCTGCCCGTATTTTTGCCTGTTGTTTGGGGATTTCATTGCGAACCAGGGGGCCGAATATGACGTTGTCAGTGACCGTCATCCAGGGCCACAGGGCGGTTTCCTGAAAGACCATGATCCGGTCGGATCCGGGGTGGCTGATCAGCTTACCATCGACTTCCATGAGTCCAGAATCGGCTTTCAGATACCCTGCCAGCAAATAGGCAAGCGTGGATTTGCCACATCCGGAACTTCCCATGATCACATTCAACATGCCGGGTTCGAAATCAACCGAGCAGTGCTGTATGACATCCACTGTTTCGCCAGTCTGATTCACAAAGCCCTTTGCAACATCCTGAAGTCGGATCCGGCCCCGCAGGTTTTTCTTGTCCATAGTATCCACCGTTTATCGAGTCTCCTTCCAGGGCATCATTTTTCGCTCTATCCAATCCACGATGAGAGTGGACAGGAATCCGGCCAGACCAATACTGATCATGCCAATGAGGACCACCTCGGGTGTTGAACTGACATAACCCTCCCAGGTCATTCGACCCAGTCCGCTGTCACTGGCGATCATCTCTGCCGCAATCACCACATTCCAGGTAATCGCAATGCCGAGTGTCATGCCCACGGCGATGGAGGGAATGACCGACGGCAGCATGATCCGTCTGAAGACATCGAGTTTTGAGGCACCGAGCGATTTCGCGAGCCAAAGATGCTCGTTCTGGATCCGGCCTACGCCATCATAAACATTGATCACGATGACGAAAAAAGCACCGACAAAGGTAATGAAAACGATACTGGACTCATTGGTCGGCCAGAACAAAATGGAAATGGGCACCCACGCCAAGGGGGGGATTGGCCGAAGCAGTTCAAATACCGGGAAAAACAGGTCGCGGAATTTTTCACTGGTTCCGAAGACCAGTCCCAGGGGGATTCCCAGTATCTGGGCGATCAGAAAACCGATGACAACCCGTTGAAAACTGATCAGCCAGGAATGCCAGTAATCGCTGTCAGTCAGATAGTCGGATAAAAACGTGGACAGGGTTTCGATGGGTGTGGGCAGCTCTGCAAAACCGGAGATACCCATGGTTACCGACAGGTGCCACAAAACAAAAAAGGAAATGACCGACACGGCACCGCGCCATTTGAATTGCGACCATTGATTGAATTTCATGTTACAGGCACTCCTTACTCATGCCAATTCCCGTTCACCCCGCTCAAACGCTTTTTTCGCTTCCTCGTGAACGGCTGCCACCGCCTGTTGCTTTAATTCGATAAAGCGTTGACTGGTCAATATGTTCCGTGTTCGGGGGCGTGGCAGGTCGACCTCAAGGCGAAGCTTGATGGTGCCGGGCCGAGTGGTCATCACTACCACAGAATCAGCCAGAAAAATGGCCTCATCAAGATCATGTGTAATAAAGAAAACGGTCTTTCGAAATTGGTCGTAAATATTCAGCAGATGTTCGTGCATCACCGTTTTGGACACCGTATCCATGGCCCGAAACGGCTCATCGAGGAGCAATATCTTTGGATTGTTGATCAGGGCACGCAGAATTTCGACCCTGCGTTGCATTCCAGAAGATAATTGTGTCGGGTAGGAATCGGCAATACGGTCCAGTTGACCAATTTTGGCCAGTAGCGTCATCGCTTGTTCAAGGGCTTCGTTTTCGGGCATTTTTTTCTGTACGATCAGTCCATAAGCGACATTCTGCAGCACCGTTTTCCAAGGAAACAAAGCCCCGTTTTGAAAGACGACGACGCGGTCCGGTCCGGGAACAGGCGGGTTGCCGACTGTCGACAAAGGATCACCATCGAGCATCACCTGGCCTGAGGTCAAATTGTCAAATCCGGCCAGGATGTTGAGCAGTGTGCTCTTGCCGCAACCCGAAGGTCCGACCACGGCAATAAAATCACCGGCGGGAATCTCGAGACTGCATTGTTCCAGCGCAACAACGTGAATGCCAGACGGATCGTAGATCTTGCCGACCTGGTCGACCGAAAGATAGCCCAGCTTTTTGTCCTGTCCGTTGATCCTGGTGTGCGTGTCTGTAGGCATTGTGATGAGGTATCAATCGGCGGTGAGTCCCAATGATTGCGCTCGCCAGCGCATCAGGCGACTGCCGATGATGCGAATGATGGCGCTACTGATATAGCCCACGATGCCCAATGTCACCATCATGATGACAATGGTCGGATACTGAACCAGGTTGTAGGATTCCAGAATCATGAAGCCCAACCCATACTGGGCCGCGATCATTTCTCCGGCCACCAGGGAAAACCAGGCGGCTCCCATCGCGATTTGCAAACCGGTGAAAATGGAGGGCAGGGCGCCGGGTATAATGACATCTCGCAAAATGTCGGCGGGCTGGGCGCCGAGGCACCGGGCTGCCCTGAAATAATCGCTGTCTATGGACCTGACGCCGAGCAGGGTATTCATGGTGGTTGCGAAAAAGGCGACCAGAAACGTCACAAAAATTACCGCAGGTTCGTTTCCCGGAAAGATCAAAATGGCAACGGGCACCCAAGCCAGGGGTGGGATCGGTCTCAAGAGACCAAGGAGTGCGGAGGCGTATTCATTGACCTTGATGCGCCATCCCATCAAAATACCAAGTGGAACGCCGAGCAGGACGGCCAAACAAAAGGAAGTGGTTGCGCGGTAGGTGCTGTACCAGATATGCAGGTAATAATCCTTGGTGAACAGGGACAAGCCATAGCTCGGGTCACGACTGACCCATTCGATAATCACGGTGAGTGGATCAGGGAGGCGCTGGAAGGAGGCAATCGGTACCCACTTGACACAGCCGTACCAAGCGATGAGCGTGATGACATAGCCCAACCACAGGTACTGCATCTTTTTGTTCTGAAGCGAAATTCTCACCCGGATATTGTTTTTGTCTGATTGTGGAGGAAGAGGAACAAAAAATTGTACCCCATTATTGATCCTTCTCTCAAGCTGCGGGAGAATTGTCCAACGCAACGGAGTGTGAACGACAGGGTGTGCCCGGTCCGTTTGCCATGGCCAATGTGGGCAATGTGGGCGACAGCAAAATGCGAATTTTCTGATAAACTATGGCGCCTGTTTCGTCGATTTCATGCAATATGACCTATTACGCGCCGACAAGAGATTTATATTTTGCCGTAACCGAATTGGCTGATCTGGAAGGAGTGAGAGCTCTGCCGGGTCATGAAGAGGCGACCGACGATTTGTTTTCCACTGTTTTGGAAGCCGCCGGAAGGTTTGCCGGTGAAGTGCTTGCCCCGATCAATCGCAATGGAGATGTGCAGGGTGCCAAACTGGAGCAGGGACGGGTGATGACCCCTGACGGATGGAAGGAAGCGTATCATCAATTTATTGAAGACGGATGGAATGGATTGCCGTTTGATCCCGAATACGGTGGTCAGGGGTTGCCTCGGGTTATTTCAGTCGCTGTTCAGGAAATCTGGTATGCCGCGAATATGGCATTTGGCCTTTGCCCCTTGTTGACCCAAGGCGCTATCGATGCATTGATGTCGCATGCGACGGCAGAACAAAAAGACCAATATCTGGGAAAGCTGGTTTCGGGTGAATGGACCGGAACGATGAATCTGACCGAACCCCAGGCCGGTTCCGACCTGAGTGGCGTCAAAACCAAGGCGGTTGCGCATGAGGATCATTATCTGATTACCGGTCAGAAAATATTTATCACGTATGGTGATCATGACCTGACCGATAATATTATTCACTTGGTTCTTGCGCGCACACCGGATGCGCCTCAGGGGATCAAGGGTATCTCGCTGTTTCTGGTGCCCAAATTCTTGCCTGACGAGAAGGGACATTATGTGGTCAGAAATGACATCGAGACGATCTCCTTGGAACATAAACTGGGGATTCATGGCAGCCCGACCGCGATGCTGGGCTACGGCACCCAAAAAGGGGGCGCCGTCGGCTATTTGGTCGGTGAAATCAACGAAGGACTCAGGTGCATGTTCACCATGATGAACGTTGCACGCCATACGGTCGGCATTCAGGGGTATGCCCTATCGGAAAGAGCCTATCAGCAGGCCGTCGCCTTCGCGTCGGAACGGGTGCAGGGCAGAGCGGTTGATGACCCGGCGGGCAGCCGGGTGAAGATTATTGAGCACCCTGATGTCAAACGACTGCTGCTGTTGCAAAAATGCCGCATTGAAACGCTAAGAGCGCTGTCCCTGGTCACGGCCTCGTCGATGGATAAAAGTGAGCGACACCCCGATCCGATCCAAAGACAACGCTATCGGGCATTGGTGGAAATCATGACTCCGATTGTGAAAGGCTATGCCACCGAGCTGGGCCTGGAGAATGTATCGCTTGCCCTCCAGGTGCACGGTGGGATGGGGTTTATTGAGGAGACCGGTGCGGCCCAGCATTATCGGGACCAGCGAATCACGCCCATTTATGAAGGGACGACCGGCATTCAGGCGATCGACCTTGTCGGAAGAAAACTGGTGCGCGATGGCGGGGTGATGGCAGCACAGGTCATTGAAATGATCCATCAGGACAGCCGCCTGTTTTCAAATGAGGCGCCGATATCAAGTATGGTGGTCTCCCTTGAAACGTCGATTGAGCAGCTTCAGTTCAGTATCCAATGCATTCTCAGGATGGCGAAACAAGACCCGAAGATTTCTGCTGCAGTCAGTGACCCGTATCTGCGACTTTGGGGCGTCATTGCCTGTGGTTGGCAAGCAGTCAAGGCTGCCGATATCGCGATCAGGAAGCGACAGTCGGGTTCGGATGACCCGTTCTATCAACACAAGATCGAGGTCGCGAAATTCTACTTTGCCGTCGAAATGCCGAAAGTGGACTATTATGTTCGTCTGATACGTGACAGTGGCGACATTGTTGCAAGGACGGATCAATCGCTGTTCGCCCTGTCGGGATAAACCTGACCGGGCAGGTCAAGGGATCACAGCAATGCGGTGGAAGTGCAAGGAAGCGAAATTGGAGGGCGTGGTAACGGCGCTGCAATCTCTTTGACAGCCGTATTTTGGACTGACTTGAGGGCGATGCTGGAATACAACCGGAGTCCCCGGTTGATTCTGGGCGGACGGGGCGGGAGTGAACGCGCCAGCCTTGAGAGGTCCGCTGACCTTCAGCTGTTTCCCCTGACCTCGGCTGCTTTTGCGACCAGAAAGTTGATTACCTCAATGAGTTTCTCGTGGCTGCCGGCCAGCGATACGGAGGTTCGGTAACGGCCATCAACGATGATCGAGGGAACGCCCGAAATACCGTATTTCCGGGACATGACTTGGGCAAAATTAAGCTTGTTCTCTATTGCAAAGGATGAAAATGCATCGATGATGGACTGGCGGTCTGCGCCTTTTTCAGCCGCCCAGTCCGCTATCTTCTCAATGCTGTTGAGTTTCTTGCCTTCGGCATGCAGTGCCGTGAACAGCGCGGCATGCAGTTGTTCGACCAGTCCCAGGGTCTCGAACGTGTAGTAAACCCTGGCATGAAACGCCCACTGCTTGTTCAATACGGCGGGAATCAGCACAAATTCCGCATTCTCCGGTTTGGTTTTTACCCAGGCCAGCATGTACGGTTCGAGCCGGTAGCAGTGCGGGCACCGATACCAGAACAATTCGGCGACCTCGATTTTTTCGCCGGTCTGTACGGGTTGGACCTCGGACAGCAATTCATAATGTCCTCCCTCGATAAAGGGTTCTTCCTGTGCGATAGCCGAGGCGGCAAACAAAAAGCCAAGGAAAGCGGTAACCGAAACGATTAAGTGATGATGGAGTCGTATTTGCATGATTTGGTTTTAGGTTGAATGGTCGGACTCATTGTTATGACACTGAACGGGCAAAAGAGTTGCAAAGTTCTTTTATCCTTATCGGAATA
The DNA here is from genome assembly GCA_965214625.1 of Candidatus Poriferihabitaceae bacterium. Lineage (GTDB taxonomy): Bacteria > Pseudomonadota > Gammaproteobacteria > Arenicellales > Poriferihabitantaceae. The sequence goes on from OZ243962.1 coordinate 2,411,130, forward strand.
TCCTCGAAACTGCCATTACTCATGCAGAGGATAACGCTGTTTTTCCGCATCCGCAAACCGAGTGCAGCGAGCAGTTTCGCCTTTTCGTGATAGACGAGTAATGTCGCGTCTGTCGTGACTGCCTGTGAAATCCAGTCAAGCGGCTGCGTACTGTAGATGATCGCGGTATCCGCGGTATCCAACGCGGCTTTCAGCGTTTGTCCATGGTGCCCCATCCGCATGGTATTGGATCTCGGTTCGACAACGGCCGTGACATGCCGGTCTGGGTATTTGGCCTTGACGGCTTCGATCGTCAGCCTGATTGCGGTGGGATGATGGGCAAAGTCTTCGTACACACTCAGGGTGTGATCACTATAAAGCTGTTGCAATCTTCGCGCAGCAGGCTGATAGGTTGCCAGTGCGATCAGGGACCGGGGTGGGCTAAGGCCCAGTCGGTCGGCGGCAACAACTGCCGCCAGCGCATTTTGCATATTATGTCGGCCGATACAGTTCCATTGGACACTCCCCGTTGGCTGTTGATGGCGGAAGATTTCGAACTCGGAACAATCTGCGGTGACTGCCTGGGCATACCATTCACACTGCGGCGATGAGATTGAAAAAAAGCTCTGTTGGCTCCAGCAGCCGGAACGCAATACAGCCTGCAGGTTTTGATCATCCGCGTTGACCAGAACGTGGCCCCGGGAAGGAACGATCCGGATGAGGTGATGAAACTGTGTCTTGATCTGTGCCAGATCAGAAAAGATGTCGGCATGGTCAAATTCGAGATTGTTGAGCACCGCGATCTCGGGCGCATAGTGGATGAACTTTGAACGCTTGTCAAAAAAGGCGGTATCGTATTCATCGGCCTCAATGACAAAGGGCATGCCGGTGCCAAGGCGTGCAGACTGCGCGAAATTGCCCGGTTGACCGCCGATCAGGAAGCCCGGAGAGAATCCGTTGATGTCCAGAATCCATGAGAGCATGGATGCGGTCGACGTTTTGCCATGGGTCCCTGCCACCGCGATCACCTGCCTTTGTTTCAGCACATGATCATGGAGCCACTGGGGACCCGATTGAAAACTCAGCTTTCGGTCAAGGACAGATTCGACCAGCGGATTCCCTCTCGACAATGCATTGCCAATAATGATGTGGTCTGTGTCGGATTCGATGTGGTTGGTGCAATAGTCCTGTTTCACACGAATACCGAGTCTATCGAGCAACGTGCTCATCGGGGGATAGGTTTTCGCGTCACAACCGTAAACATCATGACCGCTTGCCCGGGCAAGTTGGGCAATCCCCGCCATGAAAGTGCCGCAGATTCCCGCAATCAATATTTTCATCTCAGGCGGTCTTAAGAAGCTGTTCGGAAGTAATCAGAAACCTGTATTCACACAAAACGCACTCTATTGATCAAATTATATATCGAAAGGGTTATCAAGATGACGTTCAAGGCATCCATTTCAACGGATTCATCCGGGACGGTCATATTGTTTTCCGTCGGTGGGCTCCCGTAGCCGACTGGAATTGGCAGACGGTGGCCTGTTTCCCCGCTTCGACGGTCAACGCGCCTTGGGTAACCGTTCCGTGTTGGTGCAATACATCCAAAACCGCGAACATCCAAGTCGGGGATTGACCGGCGAGAGATGATATCATGTGTCCGATGGATGCCAAGTCAATGATCACCACTGCAAGCGAACTGGCCCAGGTTTGCGATGCGATTCGTCAAAGTGACTGGGTGGGCCTTGATACCGAGTTCTTGAGAACCCAAACCTATTTTCCCAGATTGTGCCTGATTCAGCTGAGCACCTCGGAGGGGCAATTTTGTATCGACCCATTGGCGATCGAGGACCTAGGTCCGCTGAATGCGTTATTGCAAAATTCGGATATCGTCAAAATCATTCATTCCAGCCGGCAAGATCTTGAAGCACTGGATTTGCGGTTGTCTGACCCGTTGTGCAATTTATATGATACGCAGATAGCAGCTGCTTTTTGCAGTGTCGAGAGTCAGGTCAGTTATGCTTTTCTGGTTGACAAAGTCTGTAACGTGAGACTGGACAAGGCGCATACCCGGACCGACTGGCATGTCAGGCCGTTGTCTATCGCCCAATTGCGCTATGCGATTGATGATGTGCGCTACCTGGGCCAGTTGAAACATTATTTCGATCAAAAGCTCCGGGAAGTCGGGCGTTTGGAATGGCATCGCCAGGAATGTGAGCTGGCTTCGGCACCCCAAACGTATCGAATCAATCCATCGGATGCCTGGATGAGATTGAAGGGCGGAGCCAGTCTGGAAACGCGATATCAGTCCTGTGCAAAAGCACTTGCAATATGGAGAGAACGACGGGCACAGCAAAAAAACAGGCCGCGGGAATGGATATTACCGTCTCGGGTTTTGTTGGAGATTTGCAAGCGGTGTCCTCGAACGGAAAGGCAACTTGCCCGAATTGATGGCATGGGGGGTGCCAGGGCACACCGCATAGGCAGTGAAATTATTGAGCTTGTGCGCAGGCATGCCGATTCCGCAGAGAATATGCCTGTCTGGCCAAATCATAGGTTGAGCCGTGACAAGAGAAAGCAGGCGAGCGAAATCATGAAACTACTGAAATCGACGGCGGAGACAATGAACCTGTGTCAATCGTTATTGGCCAACCGTCTGGACGTGGAAATGTTTATTGGTGGCGAGAGGGACCTACCGCTGTTCAGGGGATGGCGGCGAGCGTTGATTGGTGGAGAAATACTGGCCCGATATGCTTGAAGGGTGTGTCATGGCATGCACCGCCCGGTGTGCCTGCGTCAGTCCCCCGTCAACAGTGCGCCGACCCCAGTGGATGACGAAGAGGTCAGTTTTTTTCGCGCGGACGGGGCAACAGAACGATCAGGCGAACGGGTTCTTTCATGATGCCGGCTGATCGTTCGGCGGCTTTCCCATGGCCCCAGAACAGGTCAACCCGAAGCGTTCCCTTGATAGCGCCCCCCGTATCCTGTGCCAATACCAGGCGGTGATAGGGAATGTCGGGCTGACCGGGCTGGTTGGTCATTAACCAGACCGGGGTACCCAGAGCAATGGCCCCGGGATCAATGGCGATGCTGCGTTGTGGTGTCAGTGGGACATTCAGTGAACCGATCGGCCCGTCTTGTGGCTGTTCTCGAAGCACAAAGAAGACATAGCTCGGATTGCGGTTGAGCAGAGCCTCCGCTTTGTCGGGATGGTTGTCGAGCCACTGTCGTATCGAGAAAAGCGAAATATCCTCCCGCTTAATCTCGTTTTGCTGTAACAGGACTCGCCCAATCGGGACATAGGGGTGGCCATTTTGGTTTTGATATCCCACGCCGACCAACTGCCCATCAGGCAGGACAACCCGTCCCGATCCTTGAATTTGAAGGAAGAACGCATCATCCCGGTTGTCCACCCAGATCAACTCTTCCCCGGACAACAATGAGCGATCTGACTCGATTTCACGACGGGAATAAAACGGAACGACTTTCTTTCCCTGAAGACGACCTCGTATTCGCTTGCCTTTCAATGCCGGGTACAGTGCACCGAGATCCACGGTCAGCAGGGACGCGGGTTCTTTGTACAGCGGATATCGGTATCTCTCCGAGGGCGTTTTGCTTCCGAAAAGTAGCGGTTCATAATAGCCCGTGGCCAATCCGGTCGCCTTGTCGGTACTTCCGTTGAACGCATGGGGAGAAAACAGGGTTTCAAAAAATTGCCGGACTTGCAGGTCAGTGGGGCGGGACATCGTGCGGGCTGTTTGGCAGATATGATCCCAGGGAGTCTTCCCGGACAAGGCCTGGCAGTTATGAAGCAGTGCGGGCCAGATTTCGGCATGGCGGTCTGTCTCCCAGCCGGGCACATCCGCCCACTTGACCTGTTCACCGATACCGGGTTTCGGAGGAGGGGCTTTCAGAACCGTCGTACATCCTGCGGCAAGCAGCACGAGGCACAGCGTGACGACCCGAAAACAGATGCGTGCCGGCCGATAGAAAAGCTCAGTCATCGGCGGCAGCCAGCCGGATACAGGTTGTCAGTGCTTCGGTTGCCTGACGCACGGCTTCTAACTCGGGGAAGGTGGGAGCGATACGAATATGCCGGTCGAGCGGATCGTGGCCATAGGGGAAAGGGGCACCGGCCGCCGTCAGCCTGACACCGGCACGTCCGGCCAGATCAATCACGCGTCTGGCGTGGCCGGTCTGTACCGTCAGGTCGATGAAGTAGCCGCCCTTGGGTCGGGACCACTCGGCAATGCCAAGCCCCGACAATTGATGCTGAAGAATTTCCGCAACCAGATCAAATTTTGGCTTGACCAATTGGGCATGCCTCGTCATATGGGTCCGCAATCCTTCAATATTGCCAAAAAAGGCAAGGTGTCTCAGTTGATTGACCTTGTCGGGGCCGATACTCTGTACGCTCAAGTGTCTTTTGGCATCGGCAATATTGGCGGTGCTGCCGGCCATGGCGGCCACGCCGGCACCGGGCAGCGTCATTTTTGACGTGGAGGCAAACTGGATGACCCGGTCACTGTTGTCGGCAGTCATCGCTATCTCGGCAATATTCTCCAATGCCGGTTTCGCGCCTTCAAAATGATGTTCTGCGTAGGCGTTATCCCATAAAATGCGAAAATCGGTTGCAGCGGTTTTCATTGTCGCCAGGCGCCGCACGACATCCGATGAATAGCAGCAACCCGTTGGGTTGCTGTGCAGGGGGACGCACCATATCCCCTTGATGGAGGCATCTTCACTGACCAGGCTTTCCACCTGATTCATGTCGGGTCCACGGTCGGTCATGTCGATGTTCAAGAGCCGGAACCCCAAATGTTCGGTGATCAGGAAATGGCGATCATAGCCCGGCGTCGGACACAAGAATTTTCGCTGTGTGTCCTGATTCCAGGGTCCGGAGCCACCGGGTACGCCGAACTGGCAGGCTCGCTGCAGGGTCTCGTACATCATCGTCAGGCTGGAATTGCCTCCCACCAGCACATTGTCCGGATGGACTTCGAGTATGCCGGCGAACAGTGTTTTGATGCCGGGAAGTCCATCGAGCCCCCCGTAATTACGTGTATCCGTGCCGTTTTGATCCCGATAATGATGACCGGGCAGGGTGAGTAGGGGATTGGAAAGATCCAACTGTGAAGCAGAAGGTTTCCCCCGTGTCATGTCCAAAGACAATGACAGTGACAACAGGTGTTGGTATGCCTCGAGGCATCGTTGTCGTTGCAGTGGCATTGTGGTTGTGTCTGGAGTCATCCTGTCGCGATAAGATCGGTAGAAAAGCCGGATTCTACCAGTTCCACTGAAAGAAATTTGCAATTGATTCCAGTTTCCAACACCAGCGGTCAGGGTATTGGCTGATGTAGCGAATCAAGGATCAAGGCACCCATTTTCGACGCATGTGCTGACCCGGATGTGTGTCGGAGCGGAGTCATCCTGTACCGGGGGTCGACGGCTTGTCCGATGTCTCACCGGGGTTTTTTTACAGGGTTTTTTTATGTACTTGCTTGGCAATTCGCAGTACAATCACGCCCCCGTTTGATGAAGTCCATTGGGAGTTGATTTGTATGCCATTTGTTCAAGTTCGACAAAACGAACCGTTTGATATTATTTTGCGACGATTCCGTCGTGCCTGTGAGAGGGCTGGCGTGTTCACAGAATCACGCCGCCGACAGTGTTATGAAAAACCCACCACCATTCGAAAGCGTGACAGCGATGCGGCCGTTCGCAGGGAAATGAAGCGAGTCTCACGTCAACAGGCCAGACGGAAACGACTTTACTAGGCACTGTCGGTTCTGTCGAGATGATGATGCTCAAGGACCGCATTCTGGCGGATATGAAAACCGCGATGAAACAGCGCGATTCGGTCTCATTGGAAGCGATCAGGTTGCTTCGCGCGGAGATACAAAGAAAGCAGGTCGACTGGAAGCGGGAACTGACCGAGCAGGAAGTCACTCAGGTCATTCAAAAAATGGTGAAGCAGTCGACCGATGCCATGGCACAGTTTAGCAAAGGCCAACGGGATGACCTGGTCGACAAGGAGCGATCGCATGTTGCCGTTTTGGAAAACTATCTTCCTGAAAAACTGCCCGTGGAAGAGGTCGAAACACTGATCGAACAGGCCATTCAATCGGCTGATGCCTGTTCAATCAAGGATATGGGAAAAGTGATGACGATTTTGAAATCTACCGTACAAGGCAGAACAGATATGGCACAAGTCAGTCTCCGGGTAAAATCCCTGCTGTCCGGGTGACCAGAGCGGGGCAACCGGACCGAATGATTTGTCCGGTTGAGTAGCCTGCCGTGGTGAGCCTTGAGCTATGCAAGGCTCACCGCAGGGTGCCTCGCGCCGGTTGTTCACCGTCTCACTGGGGACGATCACATGTTTTATCGGCGCTGATTTGATGAGGGTGCGGTGCGTCGATGATCGATACGCGTTTCACCACCATTTTTCTGTGAGCAAGTTTTGTCCGTACCTAATCTTCTCCCGACAAGCAGTCCTTGAACGAGGTCGCCATGTTGTGAAGGAGCGTAAAGTAGAGCTCAGGTCCCGCTTCGATGGCCGCACCGAGTGGATCAATAGTGCCGGTCCGTGCCGGGGTATCTTCGACGATCACATCCACGATGCGATTTTCGAATTGGGGTTCATCGAACACGCAGACCACACCGGCTTGGTGAATTTTGTCGCGAAGTTGTCCGAGACGCTTGGCGCTGGGAGGCTGTTCCGGGTTGACAACGACAGAACCGGTGAACGTCAGTCCAAAATGTTCTTCGAAATACCGATAAGCGTCGTGAAATACGATGAATGGCTTGTCTCGTACCGGTGATACCTCTGCAGTGATTTGTGCCGTCAACTGTGCCAGTTGGTTGTTGAATTCATCGGCGTTGGACACATACCGGTCGGCGTTCAGAGGATCAGCCTGCGCCAGCGTGTCGGCGATAACATGTACCATGGCACGGGCATTGGCCGGGTCGAGCCAGACATGCGGGTCGAATGCCCCGTGATCGTGGTCGGCATGATCGTCTTCGGCATGTTCATCAGATTGGTGGTCTTCGTGCGACTCGGATTCCCCGTCATGCCCATGGTCTGCGTCTGATTCATCCTCGAAGAGTCCTGACTCACGAAAGGGTTTTTTGATCAGGCCCCGGGATTGGGCCAGTTCAATCACGCGGGCCTTTCCAGCGACCGATTCAATCGCCCCGGCCAGTGCACGCTCAAGACTTTCGTCGACCAGGAAAACCACGTCCGCATTTTCCAGTCTGTCGATATCAGATGGACGCAGGACGAATGTGTGTGGCGAAGCGAAACCCTGTATGAGCAGATGGGGCGTATTGACACCCTCCATCACGGCGCTCGCCATTGAATGTACGGGCTTGATGGATGTGACAACCTGAAGCTCGGCGGCACCAGTAGGGCTGACAGCGGCAGCGAGCACGGCGGCGATGAAATGCAATCCGATTTTTTTTCGGGATATGAGTCTTGAGTAGCACATGAACCAGTCTCCGTCAGAGTTGAGGGTTATCAGTAATGTTATATAATAACATTATTCAATCACGTTATACAACATTAGCATTCAAGAGCGCACCCATGGATTGGGCAGACCTGGACTGCAACGCCCGAAATACAGCGACGATGATTTTGGTTTCTTCTGTTTCACCGTTTAAGGTCATGTTCAGTACTGTTTGAGCAGGCAGCCAATGCACTGTGATGCATTACGTGTGGCTCATGGGGGGCATCTCCTTGGTAACCCCTGTTAAGATGAACAGATGGAGCCTTTCGGTGCAAAATCCCGGTGTGCCCAGGATGGACCCGAGACTTCTCCAGTGACTGGCGACACATCCGGTTTCTTTCTTCCGTTCCCGGATGGTGGTGGACTGGCCTCTTCATCAGTGTGAACGATGCCCGCTGGCAGTTCCCCTATCCACCGCTTCCGACAGGCCTGAATGGATGAAGCAGGCAAATATGTTGCCGGTTGTCGACCGCAAGAATCACGGCATCGCCCGGGTGCACGACGGTTTCGATCCCGAGATTGACGGTGCATCCCCGATAAATCAGCTGCCGATGTTCGGGTTCACCGTATTTATTGAGAGTAATGAGGGAGCATAGTCATCCGGTGCACGATAGCCCAAGAGATTGAATACGGTTGCAGCGACATTGGCCAGCCCAGCCTGCCGACGTTGAGCAAGGGCATTGAATTGCCAGGCCAGGTCAGTATTGCTGTCGCAAATAACAAAGGGAACAGGATTCAAGGTATGGGAAGTTCTTGCAATCCGCCGACCGTCTTTGATGACAAACATCTCATCTGCATTGCCGTGGTCGGCTGTCAGGATCAGAATTCCATTCATGTCCTTCACCGCATCAAGCAATCGACCGACACAATGGTCAACCACTTCCATTGCCCGAATCGTGGCCGGAATGTCACCGGTGTGACCGACCATGTCCCCGTTGGCAAGATTGATTCTCCCGAACCGGTATTCGCCTGATGACAGGAGATCGATCGTGGCATCGGTAATTTCTGCCGCTTTCATTTGAGGGGCATGGTTGAATTCGATATTATCCGAGGGGATTTCAATATAGGTCTCCAGTGCTTCATCAAGAAACCCCGAGCGGTTACCATTCCAGAAATAGGTGACATGCCCGAACTTCTGGGTTTCGCTGACCGCGAAAGTCTTCATTTTTTCGGCACACAGGAACTCCCCCATGGTTCGCTTGATGATAGGAGGGTTGACCAGATAGTGGTTAGGGACCTCCAAGTCGCCGTCATATTGCAGCATGCCACAATAGAAAATGTCCGGCATGGCGCCGCGATCAAAGCGATCAAATGACGGATTTTCCATGGCCTGGGAGATTTCGATTGCCCGATCACCGCGGAAATTAAACAAAACGAGGGCATCGCCATCGGTGATTTTCCCGACGGCATCACCGGCCGTGTCGACAATAACGAAAGGGGAAAGGGTCTGGTCGGTGAGACCGGGGTCCAGTTGATATTGCCGTGCGACCTCTTCAATGGCATCAGTGGCTTTCGGACCGATGCCATGGACATGCGCATTGAATCCACGCCTGACCATCTCCCAATCGGCTTCATATCGATCCATGGTGATGCTCATTCGGCCACCGCCTGACGCAATACGATAGCGAAAGGATGGATCGGTATTGATTCGGCTCAGTTGGAGTTCAAGCTGTTTCAGATAACCCACGGCTGATCTCGGTTCGACATCCCTGCCATCCAACAGTACATGGATGCAAACCGACCGTATTTTTTGTTTCACGCAGTGGTCAAGCAGGTAAAACAGATGTTGTATGTGGGAATGGACATTGCCATCCGACAATAGCCCCAGGAAATGCACGGTATGTCCTTTCAGGGCACGTGATTCTACGGTTTGCCAGGCCTGACTGCGGTATAACGTTCCACTGTCAAAGGCCTGGTTTACCAGTTTCGCCCCCTGTGCGAAAATTCGGCCACCACCAAGCGTGTTGTGGCCCACTTCGCTGTTCCCCATATCGGTATCAGTCGGTAGTCCCACCCAGGTACCGTGGGCATGTAGTTGCGTCGCATGTTGAGAATGCAATAATTTGTCGAGTGTGGGGGTATGCGCTTGAGAAACCGCATTGGCAGGACCGGCTTCAGCCAATCCCACTCCGTCGGCGATCACCAGCAGCACGGGACCCTTGCGTCGGTTAAAACTAGTCAGCTTGTCGAGATGCATCTGGTCAGGAGAAACAAGTCATTGGATCAAGTGGATGATAACAGCCGGGCACGTAATTTACGCAACGCCTGGGCACGGTGGCTCCATCGGTTTTTTTGTTTCACAGACAGTTCTGCCGCGTTTCGATTCAACGAAGGAATATAAAATACCGGATCATAACCGAAGCCGTTTTGCCCAGTAGCGGACTTCGCAATGCTTCCCTCCCAACGGCCTTCGCAAATGACCGGAGCGGGATCGGTTTCACTGGAAAGATAGACAATGACGCATCGAAAACGCGCTTTTCTTTGGCTCATCGGCACATCTTCGAGTTGCTGGAGCAGTTTGTGAATATTGTCTTTATCCGATGCACCGACACCTGCATAGCGGGCCGAATAGATACCCGGCTGGTTGTTCAATGCCCGTACTTCCAAACCGGAATCATCAGCAATGGCCGGCAGGCCGGTCAGGGAGGTGGCCTGCCGGGCCTTGAGCAGCGCATTTTCAACAAAGGTGAGACCGGTCTCTTCCACATCATTGACCCCGAATGCGGATTGGGGCAGTATCTGCCACGGACTCGTTGCAAACAGAATCTGAAACTCCCTTAACTTGCCAGGATTACCACTGGCCAAAACGATCCGGCTGGTCAAGCGAGCGCTTCCCTTTGTTTTTCAAGCAGCAGCCGAATGCCGATTTCCGCTCGATCGACCATCTGATTCATGGTTTCCCGGGAAAACGGGATTTGTTCGGCGGTTCCCTGGATTTCAATAATGCCGCCATGGTCATCCATTACGATGTTCATGTCTGTTTGCGCGCGGCTGTCTTCCGGGTAGTCAAGGTCAAGTACCACCATGTTTTTGTAAAGACCGACGGAGACGGATGCCACTGACCGATGAATCGGGTTATGTGTCAGGATCTCCTGGTGAAGTAACCAGTTGACAGCATCAACCAGGGCCACGTAGGCCCCGGTAATCGATGCGGTACGGGTACCGCCATCGGCCTGGATGACGTCACAGTCTATGGTGATAGTCCGCTCCCCGAGTTTCGACATGTCGATGGCTGCCCGCAAAGAACGACCGATCAGACGCTGGATTTCCTGGGTGCGGCCGGTTTGTTTCCCCCGGGCCGCCTCCCGGGCCGTTCTCAGATTGGTTGACCGTGGCAGCATGCTGTATTCTGCAGTGATCCAGCCCTGTTTCCTGTTCTTGAGGAATGGGGGGACCCTTTCCTCAACACTGGCCGTACAAAGAACCTTCGTGTCACCGACACATATCAGCACCGAACCTTCGGGGTGCTTGGTGTAGTGGCGAGTAATCGTTACTGGCCGCATTTCGTCATGCCGCCGGTTACTGGGCCTTGTCATCACATCAACACCATATCGAATAAGGTCGCTAGATTATACTCAACTTGACGATTGGAATCGGGTCAATTTCAAAAAAACGGATTGCGTACAGCACGAATAACGACGCTACTTGTCGGATCGTGGAGCAGCTCTCTTGTTCTTGGTTGATCCGACCTCAATAAGACCAAATGCCAAAATACCATGCCGCGAATATGAATCCGTTTCCCCCGATATGCCGGGCCCATTTTCTGACCCGGAAGCGGCGTGATGGATCACTTGACGGACTGCCTGTTGAAGAAGGATATTTTCATGTCGTTATGATCAACGACTTCTTTCCGGGCTGTTCGACCGGTTTCATGCTCCCGTGAGGAAAAGCCGCCAAAAGGGCCGTATCCTGATGCCTGACTTGGGTGCCGAGGCCCCGTCATGACTGACGGGCATTTCATGGTTGATTCCAAAGATCGGATGTCGGTTGATACCCGGCTTCATGGGTCTGGTAATGTGTTTCAAGCCGGTATTTGATGACGATGGGACTCTTATCGGTCACTTTTCTTTTTGGGATCCAATTTTTTCCACCTGAGTTTCCAGCACTTCCAGAGTCTCGATCCAGTCAGTCTCGACGGACTGCAGTTCATGTTCAAGGCCCGCCTTATCCTGTGACAGGCGGATCAGTGTGGCCGTGCTTTTTGTCTGATAGGTGTTCGGATCGTTTAGAATCGTGTCAAGGGATTCAATTTCCTGGCGGACCGCCAGCATTTTGTGTTCAAGATGGTTGATTTTTTCGCGTAGCGGTCTGAGTTGTTGCCGATAGTGTGCGGTTAATTGTCGATGTTTTTTTTTGGATGACCGGTCAGCGCTGCTTCCGGAAGATCCGGCTTTCTGTGCATCAGACGGTTCACTTTTGTTTTTATTTTTCAATAGCTGTAACCAGGCATCCATATCGTCATTAAATTCCGTTACCTTGCCCGCTTGAACCGATACCAGTTGATCCGTAACGCTATCGATCAGACTCCGGTCATGGGAAACCAGCATGATGGCACCTTCATAGTCCTGTATCGCCATATTCAGTGCATGTCTCATTTCCATATCAAGGTGGTTGGTCGGCTCATCCAGCAACAAAAAATTAGGGCAGGCATAGATGAGTAATGCCAGTGCCAACCGGGCTTTTTCTCCGCCGGACAATGAAGCGATCATCTGATTGGACCGTTCTCCGCGAAAGTCAAATCCACCAAGGAATCGCCTGGTTTCCTGGGTCGTGACCGTGGGATAGCGATGTTGAAACTGCTGTAGTGGGGTCAGGCCGCCATCCATTTGTTCAAGCTGGTGCTGTGCGAAATAACCTATTTTCAAGTGTTTCGCTGCCTGGCGGGTTCCACTTGACGGTGTCAGTGCGCCTGCGATGATTTTAATCAGGGTAGATTTTCCACCGCCATTGGCACCCAACAGTCCGATGCGGTCCCCGCCAGAAACCGAAAGGTTGATATTGGATAGGACGGTCTGTTCGCCGTATCCGGCGTCTACATCGTCCAGTGTGATAATGGGGTCTGACAGACGGTCACAGGGCCCGAACTTGAAACTGAAGGGGGATCCGGCATGGGCCGGTACAATCTCCTGGAGCTTCTCAAGCGCCTTGATTCGACTTTGTGCCTGTCGAGCCTTGCTTGCCTTGTATCGGAAACGGCGTATGTAGTTCTCCATGTGCGCTACTTTTTTCTTTTGTTTTTGATGCAAGTCGTGTTCGGTAGATAGTCGCTTGGCGCGCTGATGTTCAAATTCGGTGTAGTTGCCCGAGTAGCGGTCAATCCGATTGCGGTTGATATGGAATATCTGCTGGCAACATTCATCAACCAAGGTCCGATCATGGGAAATCAGCATTAGTGTGCCTTGATATTTCTTCAACCACTCTTCGAGCCAGACGATGGCATCCAAATCGAGATGATTGGTCGGTTCATCCAGCAGCAATAAATCGGAGGGGGTCATTAATGCCTGGGCCAGATTCAATCTGACGCGCCACCCCCCCGAAAAGGAGGAAGTCAGGCGATGGTGCTCGGTTGTCTTGAAACCCAGACCGGACAGTAGCTTGGCGGCTCTTGCTGACACGCTGTACCCATCGATGTCTTCCATTTTTGAGTAGAGCCACGCCCTGCTTTCATCATGCGATTCATCCATCGCGACCAGATCGGCCTGTACGTCCCTGAATGCCCGGTCCCCGTCAATCACATGATCCAATGCGCTGCGATCATTGTCGGGTGTCTCTTGGGCAACATGGGCAATTCGCATTGCGGCGGGTAAATCAAGCGCACCCCGGTCAATATGAATCTCCCCCAAGAAGGCGGCGAACAGGCTGGATTTGCCACTGCCGTTGTCTCCGACCAAGCCTATCTTGTCACCGTGGTAAATGTTTTGGGAGACGTTTTCAAACAGCAATTGGTCACCACGACGGATGGCAAGATTATCAATCTTTATCATGGGACGAAGTGTGACAGGAGCCTCTTCATAATGATGGTTATGACTACGTACGGTATCGCGAAGCAAGCAGCCGGGGATGACAGCGCCAAAAAGGATTGATCGGGACTGAGTTCGCCATGAACCGTCGGTTGAACCAGCCCCCACACAGTGAACAACGCGACATCGCCGTTGATCCTGCCGCTAAAGAGCACCCCGCCATTTTGCCCCGGCGATTGTATACGGTTTTTTTCCATCAAAGGGCTATCCGATACGACGGATGATCCGTGGCAGCGTTATCCGCCGGTTACCACGACGCAGTCTGTGATGGTGCACCCTCTCCGGTTTGCCCGTGCCCGGTGATTGCGGGTTAGGCTGATTTCACGGTGTTCACTTCGCCCAACCTGTAGTGACTTTCCTGCTGAATGAAAAAGGATATTTCTACAGGTGCATTTGACATCGATTACATTAACAGGTGAAAATCTCATGAGTACCGTGGTCCGAGTTTTTCCACGTCGGGAGGCATGTACAGGTACCTTCAGACGACAAAACTTCGGGCGACATCACTTAAGGAAACAAGATGATGTTGGCATGTTTTGAAACATATCCCGTTGCCGGTCAACAAGGGCCGGTTCTCCGCTTTTCTCACGGACTTGCGTCTGCAAACAATGCAGGGAGAGCAGGCACTTCTCCCTAGCAGGCTGTTTCGTGGGGTCCCGGGCTATGGAGGCACTGATCACCTACTTTGATTTCCTTTGGTCATCCTTTTTGTTGTTGGCACCGATGCTGTTGCTCGGGTTGCTCCTGTCTGGCCTGATTCATGTATTCATCTCGCGTCAAGCGATACTCAAGTGGCTCAAGGACGATAGTCTGAAATCAGTGAGCACGAGTGCAGCCATTGGTGTGCCCGTGCCGCTTTGCAGTTGCTCTGTCGTACCGGTTGTCGCCGAGATGCGAAACAAGGGCGCTTCCCGTTCTGCCTGCATGTCGTTTCTGATTACGGCACCGGAAACCGGTGCGGACTCTATTTTGGTCACGAATGCCTTCTTCGGCTGGATTGTTGCTATTGTCCGTCCTGTTGTCAGCTTTATCACAGCCGTTGTCGCTGGCATTTTTTGCATTGGTCTTATCAGGGGTAACCGGGATGGAGCAGAAGCGAGAGCACGAGGGTGTGATCACGACCATGACCATGATCATGGTCCCCATCAGCTGTTGATTGAGGAAACCAACGATTGTTACATCAGTCCGTCTCGAATGAAGCGGCTACTGTTCACATGGATGAGCGGATTTTCCTTCGTGTTCGGCAAGCGCCAACAGTGGGGGTTCCGGGTAAAACCCGATTCCTATCAGGATTCCGATTTCACCGACGACAGGCAGTCTGGACACGTGTCTCCTGTGAACGAGTCGGGGCTGGATTTCAGGAAAATTGTCAGGCACATCATGCGCTATGGTTTTGTCGAAATCGCGGATGATATTCTGTTTGCTCTGCTCGTCGGTGTCGCGCTCGGCGGATTGGTTTATCTGATCATTCCAAGTGACCTGATGGCCAACGAATACGCACGCTGGTTGTCCTATCCGGTGCTGGTGCTGGTCGGGGTGCCGCTCTATATCTGCGCATCAGCAAGCACACCAATCGCTGCAGCACTGGTTGCCAAGGGATTTAGTCCTGGTGCAGCAATGGTGTTCCTGATGACCGGACCGGCGACCAATACCGGTACCATCGCGATCATCATCAGCCAGTTTGGTGCACGTTTCGCGTCCATCTATGTCTCGGTAGTGATTGTGGTCACCGTTATTCTGGGCATTTTGATTGATGTCCTGCTCCTGGCTACCGGCCTGTCGATTTCCGTCAATCTTGAGGCGTCCGACTCAACA
Organism: Candidatus Poriferihabitaceae bacterium; assembly: GCA_965214625.1. Lineage (GTDB taxonomy): Bacteria > Pseudomonadota > Gammaproteobacteria > Arenicellales > Poriferihabitantaceae. The sequence goes on from OZ243962.1 coordinate 2,426,446, forward strand.
GCCTTATGGCTTGTTCAGTGGGGATGCGCTTTCGTTCTGATTGGCCTGATCATCTGGCGGTTCCGAGCAGGCGCTTTTCGAAGTGGCTACGAAGACCTGTTACGCAATCTCCGTCCACTGCATGCTTGTCTGTGCAATAAATTCGCCGGTCGGCGGTGATCACTGCCTTGCGCAGAATGACTGAAGCAGCACAGCACTATCTGGGTCACTGTCCTGTCGTTGGTACTCAGCGCCCCGGGTTCCGTAGAGTTAGACAGTCTGGGTAGGTCAAGCGACACGGATGAGATGGAGGATATTCGTTGTCGATGCAGGCATATCGGATGGAATCAGCATGGCTGATTCCTGGTCATCACGGTGAACGGTTGTGTGATATCGTTTCGGCATGCCGCTATGCTATCCATGGTGTATGACATATAACAGCAAGGTTCTTTTCTTGGGGAATTATATTCTTCCCTATTTCTTACGCATGTTTTTGGTCGAGATTGCCGAAAACCGGTCAATACACCCGTCAATCACCACAGTGTATCTTCCCAAAACTGTTCCGCCCCACCAATACAAGGTCATCACGCAGCCGGCTGTGATGTTAATATTTTCACACTGTTGGCTTCTACCGCCACGATTTGTCGATCCGTCAGCTTGCAGTGTCCATTCTAGGGGAGGCAACCCGAATCGATAGGCATTGGACAATCATCGCCGGTCCCTATCGAGCCGGTTTGCAGGCAAACAGGTTGATGATTTCATAGGCGAGCGTTGCGGCCGCGAGCGACGTGATTTCAGCGTGGTCATAGGCAGGGGCCACCTCGACGATATCGGCAGCGATCAGATCCAGCCCCTGCAGCCCTCGAATGATGTTCACCAATTCCCGGCTGGAAAGACCGGCGATTTCCGGGGTGCCCGTTCCAGGTGCGTGGGCAGGGTCGAGCACATCGATATCAATCGAGAGATAAAGCGGATGATGACCGACCCGGTCCTTGATCCGCCGGATGACATGTTCCACGCCATGCGTCTCAAGCTCATCACAGTGAACCACCTTGAAACCTAGGGCTTCGTCATTCAGGAGATCCTCCCTACTGTAGAGCGGGCCCCGTATTCCGACGTGCATCGAAGCTGCCTCGTTGAACAGTCCCTCTTCGGCGGCCCGTCGAAAAGGCGTTCCGTGGGTGTAGGGGGCGCCGAAATAGGTGTCCCAGGTATCCAGGTGGGCATCGAAGTGTACCAGGGCAACCGGTCCGGTCCGTTTATTGACCGCCTTGAGCAGCGGGAAGGCAATGGTATGGTCTCCGCCCAGGCTGATCATCGCACCCACCTTGCCCAACAGGTCTGAAGCGGCTTTTTCAATCTGATCGATGGCCTCCTCGATCTGATAGGGATTGCAGGCGACATCGCCCGCATCGGCCACCTGAAGCGCCTTGAACGGTTCGGTATCGTAGGCCGGATGGAAGTTTGTTCGAAGATGCCGGGAGGCCTGACGGATCGATTGGGGGCCGAATCGGGCACCGGGCCGGTAACTGGTTCCAGAGTCAAACGGAATGCCCAGAATGGCCACATCACAATACGGAACGTCCCGCAGCTCGGGGAGTCGACAAAAGGTGGCAGGTCCGGCGTACCGCGGAACGATGGTTCCGCTGATGGGTTGGACGGGAGTGTGTGTCTTTTCACTCATAAGAGTTTTCCGGTCAGTTGAATCGTGAAGGCCAGAAGGCCTGTTCGGTTTTGGTGGCTGGTTTGCCTGCGATGGATTCGGCGATCAGCTTTCCCGTGGTGGGCCCAAGCGTCAGGCCAAGGTGGCCATGACCGAAGGCCTGCCATAAACCGGGCAGGGCTGGCGTTGGGCCAATGATCGGCAAGGAATCCGGTGTACTAGGCCTCTCTCCCATCCAGGGTGTATCCAGAAGTTGACTGTCCAACGGCAAGGTGTTTTCGAATTCCTTTTTTAGCACATTAATCTGTATCGGTGTCGGTGGGGCGTGGTGAGCGGCCAGATTGGTGGCCGAAGTCACTCGAATACCGGCTTCCATGGGGGTCATCACAAAGCCGTATTGTACATCGAGTATTGGGCGATTCAAGGACACGTCGGGAGCGGGACGATAGAGAAGATGGTAGCCGCGTTCACACGCAAGCAAGGGTTTTACGCCGACGGTACGCAACAAAGCGGGGGCAGAGGCCCCCAATGCGACGACCACCTGATCGCAGGTCAAACGCTTGCCACCGGCATCCACTGACCATCCCTTGTCCAATTTCCTCAATCGATCGAGCTTACTTTGTATGAATCGACCTCCGTGGGCAAGGAAATGCGCGGCATAGGCCTTGCAGACCTGTCCGGGATTGGATAAAGAAGGCGTCCCATCCAACCAGATTGCATCACTGTAGCGTCGGGTCAGCGCAGGCTCGAGTTCCCTGATCTGATCGCCGGACAGCACCTGAAAAGGGATGTCATGCGTGCGATACTGGTGTCGCTCACCCTTGGTTTTTTGAAACTGACCAGTCTTTCGATAGAGGCGTAACCAACCGGTATCATGGTAGTATTTTTCTGTGTCGGTCTGTCTTAGCAGCTCAAGATGGTCCGATACGGTGTTTGCCAGCAGATAACTTAACGCATTGATGCAGTGCTCTTTGGAATGACGGTTGCAATGTCGGATAAAGTGATAAACCCAGGGCAGAAGCGAGACGGCATGGGGCCAGTGAAGTCGAAATCGTGGATGGCGATTGGTGATCAGGTAGGGCAGGTGTTTCAGTATTTCGGGGCTGGCGAGTGGCACAATACCGCTGTTGCAGATAATGCCGGCATTACCGTAGCTGGCTTCCTCGGCCGGTTGTCGACGATCAATGAGGGTGACTTCATACCCTTTTCGTGACAGGTACAGTGCACAGCAAATCCCGATGATACCGGCACCCGCGACAATGATTTTTTCCATTTTCAGTGTGAAGTATAGCGATCCCGAGAGGGCGGTCAGGAGGCAATTATTGCTTGACTTGATAGTGCAGACAAGGCTTTTTGTGCGATGACGATGATTGCATTGTCCGATGCCAGGATATTCCACGTGGATGTCTCATGATACCCCGAATTGAATGCAGAGGTGCTCCGGTTGATACCGAATCACCGCCTCGGATGAACCCGGCAGGATAAAGTCGTTCTATCGCTGCCGAGTTTTTCACATTACAATCCGGTATGTAAGCCATTATCCGCCATTTCAGACGATAATTGATCGCCCACATTCAGCACCCGACACCAAAATGAGTGGAAAATTGACATTGAATCAATTGAGAGAGGAAGCCAATACAGGGTGTATTGATACGGTGCTGGCCTGTCAAGTCGACATGCAGGGCAGGTTGATGGGCAAACGGTTTCAGGTGCATTTCTTTTTGGAAAGCGCATGGCAAGAAACACACAGTTGTAACTACCTCCAGGCAACTGACATGGAAATGGAAACGGTCGAGGGGTATCAAGCCAGCAGTTGGGCATCCGGATACGGTGACTATATTATGAAACCGGACTTGAGCACGCTGCGGCGGGTTCCCTGGCTGGAGGGGACCGCATTGGTTTTATGCGATGTGTTTGATCATGAGACTCATGAAGCGGTTGCGCACTCACCTCGGGCAGTGCTCAAGCGGCAGATTGCCCGTCTCGAAAGACATGGCATGAAGGCAATGGTGGCCACGGAACTTGAGTTTTTCTTGTTCAAGGACAGCTACGAAGCGGCACAGGAAAAGGGTTATCGGCAGCTTGGTACGTCCAGCGCCTATAACGAGGACTATCATATCTTCCAAACGACCAAGGAAGAGGACGTCATGCGGGCGATTCGCAATGGATTGCAGGGGGCGGATGTGCCGGTGGAAAACACCAAGGGAGAGGCCTGTTCGGGCCAGGAGGAAATCAATATCCGCTATGCGGATGCCCTGACCATGGCCGACCGGCATGTGATTGTCAAGAACGCCTGCAAGGAGATTGCGTGGTCACGGGGCAAAGCGGTGACTTTTATGGCGAAATGGCATGATGGCCATGCAGGCAGTTCGTCGCATATCCACCAATCGTTGTGGAGCGCTGACGGCAAGACACCGCTGTTTTACGATCCGACCGCTGAGCACGGTCTCTCCGGTCTGATGAAACACTATCTGGCCGGCCTGCTGGCACATGCCGATGAAACGACTTGTTTTCTGGCACCGTATATCAACTCTTACAAGCGGTTTCAGTCGGGGACGTTTGCCCCGACAAAAGCCGTTTGGAGCCTGGATAACCGGACGGCCGGCTATCGATTGTGTGCACCGAACAGCAAGGCGATTCGGATCGAGTGCCGGGTCGGCGGTGCCGACCTCAATCCCTATCTCGCGATCGCGGGGCAGTTGGCGGCGGGTTTGGATGGGATTGAAAACAAGCTGCCACTTGAGGCGGAGTTTGTCGGGGATGCCTACCTGGGTGCGCACTTGAGGGAAATTCCCGGAACGCTGCGGGAGGCTGCGGCGGCACTGGACCGCTCGGTGTTGATGCGGTCGGTGATGAGTGATGCCGTCATTGATCATTATGTCCATGCGGCAAACTGGGAACAGGTCGAGTCTGATCGCCGGGTCACCGACTGGGAGGTTCGACGAGGTTTTGAGCGTGCCTGATTTTCTCCTGTCTTGTCGCGGTGCGATCCCGGTGCTGCCATCGGGTTCGGTGCGTTATCGCATCCTCATCCCTGATACTTGATCAGGAGTCATCCCGATGTCTTCACTGAAATGCATTTCGCCGATCGATCATCGTCTTTATGTCGAGCGACCGTATGCGTCAGGGTCGCAAATTGAACGGGCCCTGTCTGCGGCACGATGTGCGCAACATGAGTGGAAGGCGGTATCGCTTGACGAGCGGCAACGTCTGTGTTCCAGGGCCGTCGATTATTTTGTCGGCAACAAGGCGGATATTTCTGAAGAATTGACCTGGCAGATGGGAAGGCCCATCGCTTTTGCACCATTTGAGGTCGATGGCTTTGAAGAGCGTGCGCGACACATGATCAAGATCGCTCCTGCGGCACTCGAACCGATCACGCCGAGTCCCCAATCCGGTTTTACCCGCTATATACAACGTGATCCGCTGGGGGTTGTGTGCGTCATTGCCCCGTGGAATTTCCCCTATCTCACCTCGGTCAACGTGATTGTGCCGGCCTTGCTGGCCGGCAATGCGGTCATCTTGAAACATTCTGCACAGACGCCGTTATGTGCAGAGAGGCTCTGTCACGCATTTGCCGAGGCGGGGTTACCCGAAGGGGTCTTTCAATATCTGCATCTGGATCATGCCGATACCAAGAAGATCATCGGTACGGGCGGCATTGATTTTGTGGCGTTTACCGGTTCCGTTGCAGGCGGGAAGATGGTGGAAGACAGTACCTCAGGCCGGTTTATCGGTGTCGGGTTGGAATTGGGCGGCAAGGATCCGGCCTATGTGCGTGCGGATGCCAAATTGGATTATGCGATTGAAACCTTGGTCGATGGCGCCTTTTTCAATTCCGGTCAGTCGTGTTGCGGCATTGAACGGATTTATGTCCATCAATCGGTCTATGATGACTTTCTGGCAGGTGCGATCGGGTTAACCCGGCAATATGTTCTCGGTCGGCCTGATGAGCCAACGACGACGCTCGGCCCGCTGGTCAAGGCCGCGGCGGCCGATTTTGTCAGAGACCAGACCTCGGAGGCGCTTGCAGCGGGGGCGACTGCCCATATCAATCCGCATCATTTTGCACTGGATCAGACCGGTTCGCCTTATCTGGCGCCTCAAATCATGACCGGGGTGGATCACTCGATGCGGGTGATGCGGGAAGAAAGTTTCGGCCCGGTTGTCGGTATCATGTCGGTTGAGAGTGATCAGGCGGCGGTCAGGCTGATGAATGACAGCGACTATGGCCTGACGGCTTGCGTGTTTACGCAGGATCAGGAAGCGGCCATCGACATCGGGAACCGGATTGAAACCGGTACCTGGTTTATGAACCGGTGCGACTATCTTGATCCGGCGTTGGCATGGACAGGTGTCAAGCATTCCGGTCGTGGATGCACTTTGTCCCAGATCGGTTTCGAGCACCTTACCCGGCCGAAATCCTATCACCTTAAAAGCGTCTAGTTTTTGCGATGGCTACCCACCGATAGCCTGGTCATTGAGCCGTTGCAGGAGAATCTTGAAATGAATGTAAACTGGAATTATCCGACCGCTGTCCGTGTCGGCGTCGGTCGTGTGAACGAGATTGCCGAAGTTTGTGCCGAGTTCGGCATCACAGCTCCTTTGCTGGTCACCGATCCCGGCTTGTCTGAAATGGGGATGGTGAGACAGCTCGTGGATGATTGTGAACAGGCCGCTTTGAAGATCAGGTTGTTCAGCGGGATCAAACCGAATCCCACCGGTGAGAATATCGAAGATGGCATGGTGGCTTATCGCAGTGGCCGGCATGACGGGATCATCGCACTGGGTGGCGGCAGCGGCCTGGATGCAGGCAAGGCCATTGCGGTGGCGGTGCATCAGCGTTGTACGCTGTGGGATCTGGAGGATGTCGGTGATAATTGGCTCAATGCCGATCCTGATCGCATTCCGCCCATTATCGCCATCCCGACCACGGCGGGGACCGGGTCTGAAGTTGGCCGTGCCTCGGTCATTGTCAACGAACGAATGGAAAGAAAGGTGATTATCTTTCATCCCAAAATGCTGCCTGGCTGTGTGATTCTGGACCCTGAACTGACGACCGGCTTGCCGGCCAAGTTGACAGCCGCGACCGGGATGGATGCGCTTTCACACAATCTTGAAGCGTTTTATTCTCCCGTTTATCATCCGATGGCGGCAGGCATCGCCATTGAAGGCATCCGGTTGATCAAGGAAAATCTGGTGCAGGCCGTTCAGGATGGAACGGACCGGGAGACACGGATGCAGATGCTGGTGGCCTCTTCGATGGGCGCCACCGCTTTTCAGAAAGGACTCGGAGGGATGCATGCGCTGGCTCATCCACTGGGCGCGATCTATGATGCACACCATGGTACGCTCAATGCCATATTGATGCCCTATGTGCTGATCGCGAATCGTGCTGCGATTGAAGCATCAACCGTCCGGTTGGCACGCTATTTGGGATTGGCACCGGATTTCGATGGGCTGCTGGACTGGGTCGTCACCTTGAGAAAGGAGATCGGTATTCCCAATGACTTGCGCCAGATCGGCATTGATCAGACCCGGTTAGAGGATATTGGAGAGATGGCGGTTGCCGATCCGTCGGCCTCGACCAATCCGATTCGGTTCAGCGCCAAAGCGTATAGCGAAATTGCGCTGAAAGCGGTCAAGGGCACTCTTTAGGGCAACTGGGACAGTACGGAAGGTCAATGCCGTATTCCCACATCGGACACACGCCTGCTACCGCCCGCGGTTCAGCCAAACATCACAAGGTCGCGAGCGGATCATCGACGATATGCCGCGGTCATTGTTAATGCTGTTCCGCTGCTTTTCGAGCACCCTGACGGGCGGTGAACGGACTAGCGACGGGTCGCGACCACGAGCCAGCCCGGGCGGTCCAGGGATGCCATGTAATTGTGCCGCTCCTGAACATGGATTTGCCATATTCCGCGTGTCTCCAACCGGCGAAAGTGGTCCGGGTAATCCTCCTTGAGATAAAACTGTTCGTTCAGGAACAGGACCACCAGTCCCTGTGAGCGGACGGTTCGCAGCATTTCATCAAGATGGGCGGGGTGCAGGTGACCGGCCGCAAAAGAGCCGACGCAAATCATGCTGTCGTAATGACCATCATCGATCGCAATCGGCCGGGTCAGATCGGCTTTAACAAGATGTCGATAGACTTTTTTGGTTCGGGCGACGGACAGCATGCCGGCTGAAATGTCCATACCGTCCAGGCATTCAAAGCCACGGGCGGCGAGCAGTTCACCGACGATCCCGGTGCCGCATCCGTAATCAACAATGGCGCAATCAGTCTGCTGCGTGTTGGCACAGAACGCGTCAACCGCAATTTGAGGCGCAATATATTGATAGTCCCCGGTCAGATTCTGATCGTATTCTCTTGACCAGTCATCGTAAATCCGCTCTGAACTGTCATCGGATTTCAATGCTTCCAGTGCCGCGAGGTGACCGGCCAGTTTGTTTTTGTTCACGTGGCTCGTGTCCTGTGGTTATGGTGTCAGTTCCAGTCGGTAGTGTACCTTATTTACGGGAGCGGGTCGGTCAGTCACGATGGCCTCGTTGCGATCCGGTTGCAGGTTTTATATTGCAATACGAATTGTTTTTATTTATATTCTTGTTTTCTGATAACAAGCAAGTGAGAAGTAGTTTATGTTGCGCAAGCATGTGTATCCGAAACACCGCCATTCAATGGATGAAAAATGGTCATTGACTTCCGTTCTTTGTCTGGTTGTGTGCATCGGGCTGGGATTGAACAGCGCGTCAGTGTCTGCCGGGGCAGAAGAGATCAATATCTACTCGGCACGCAAGGAAGCGCTGATTCTACCGCTTCTTGAACGATTCAGGGAAAAAACCGGGATCCCTTTTCGGTTGGTTACCGGCAAGGCGGACGGGCTGTTGAAGCGCATCGAAATTGAGGGCGAGGCAACCCCCGCCGATCTGTTTATCACGGTGGATGCAGGTCGACTGCAACGGGCGAAATCCGCCGGGATATTACAGCCGATTGACAATCCGGTATTGATCAAGACGATCCCTGAGTACCTGCGTGACAAGGACAATTACTGGTTCGGATTGTCGCGTCGAGCCCGCGTGATTTTTTATGCCAAGGCGCGTGTTTCTTTCTCGGAACTGTCGACTTACGAGGCACTGGCCGATGCAAAGTGGCATAATCGCCTGTGCATCCGATCATCCAGCAATATCTACAACCAGTCGCTGGTGGCCTCAATGATTGCGCACCTCGGTATCAAGCAAACCGAAGCGTGGGCGAAGGGACTGGTCACCAATTTTGCACGCAAACCGGGCGGTGGCGATACCGACCAACTGCGTGCGGTTGCCGCCGGTCAGTGTGATGTGACGCTTGTCAATACCTATTATTTCGGTCGTTTGGCCAATAGTGACCATGCTGAGGACCGAGCGGTCGCTGAAAGGGTTGGGCTGTTTTGGCCGAATCAGAAGGGTCGGGGTGCCCATGTGAACATTAGCGGGGCGGGTATCACCAAGCATGCGAAAAATCCCGATGCGGCACAACGATTGCTGGAATTCTTGATCCAGCCGGATTCCCAGAGTTGGTATGCCGAGGTCAACAACGAGTTTCCAGTGGTCCCTGATGCACCCGTTTCCAAGTTGATGCGCTCTTTCGGTTCATTCAAGTCCGATACGCTGAATCTGACCCTGCTGGGGGAAAACAACAAGGAGGCACTGCAATTGATGGACCGTGCCGGCTGGAAATAGGTTGGCCATCAGCCACTGAACGGGTGGTCATCATCTTCCGGTCTTGATGGACACGCGGAAAACGACATGACGGAACGACTGCCAAGCATGGGCGGGGGCATTCGTCGCTGCTGGCATGGAAACCCGAAGACCTGTTGAAACGGTCGACAGGCTGTGCATAATGCGAACGATTTGCAACCCGATCCGGTCGTTTTGGAAGATCATGCATTTATCAACGAATCCTGCATGGCAGGGTCGAGACAGTCGTATCGCCGGACCGGACGATGAATACCGTTGTGCTTGCCAGAAATGATGGGCGTGTCGTGAGACGTACCGTCAGTGGATGGATGCTGGTCAGCGTCGGTGTGACATTGATGGTGCTCACCCCGATCATTACCATTTGTGCCTTTTTGTTTGCACCTGCCAGCGAGAACTGGGCGCATCTGGTGGGAACGGTATTACCGGACTATGTGAAAAATTCCTTGATTCTGATGCTGGGTGTTGCCCTTGGTGCGGGCAGTATCGGAACCACGACGGCCTGGCTGACCAGCATGTACCAGTTTCCTGGACGGGGAGTATTGATCTGGGCACTGTTATTGCCTCTCGCCATGCCTGCCTATATCATCGCCTATACTTATACCGGCATGCTGGAGGTCAGCGGACCGCTGCAGGAGTGGATTCGTGTCTATTTCGGGGTGGAGTATGGTGAATACTGGTTTCCCGAGGTCCGTTCGATCAGTGGGGCCATCGTCATGTTTTCATTGGTTTTATATCCTTATGTTTACCTGCTGGCGCGTGCCGGATTTCTGGATCAGTCGGTGTGTGTGCTTGAAGTCAGTCGTTCACTTGGTTGCGGCCCCTGGCGCAGTTTTGCAACTGTTGCCTTGCCACTGGCACGTCCGGCCATCGTCGCGGGCCTGTCACTGGTTTTGATGGAGACACTGGCTGATTTCGGGGTGGTGCAATACTTTGGGGTCAGTACCTTCACGACGGGTATTTTCCGCACTTGGTTCGGTATGCACGATACGGTGGCGGCGGCACAGCTCTCCGTCCTGTTGATGCTTTTTGTTTTCGCACTGATTATGCTCGAGCGAGGGTCACGGCGCCGTGCCCGCTTTCATCATACCACCAATCGCTATCAGCGATTGCCGGAAGTTCAACTGACCCGGGGTAAAGCCTGGTGTGCGACGGTGGCCTGTGTTTTACCGCTGATATTCGGTTTTGTGGTGCCGGTCGTGCAGCTTGGACAGTGGGCAATACTGACCTTTGACCAGATGGTCGATGATCATTTTGTTGAACTGGCCAGCAACAGCTTTTTGCTGGCCGGTGCCGCCGCAGTGGTTACGCTGGTTCCGGCACTGTTGCTTGGCTACGGCAACCGTATCGCACCGTCCTTGGCAATGCGTTTTTGTACCCGACTGGCGGCGATGGGTTATGCGATACCGGGAACGGTGATCGCGGTTGGCGTGCTGATCCCCTTCGGCCTGTTCGACAATGCCATCAATCGCTGGACGCTGGCCCACTTTGATCTCGGTACCGGTCTGTTATTCAGCGGGACCGTGTTCATTCTCCTGTTCGCCTATATGGTGCGTTTTCTTGCCGTTTCCCTGCAAACGGTCGAGGCGGGCCTGGGGAAGATCAAACCGTCGATGGACGAAGCGGCACGGTCTATGGGCCATGCACATGCAAGCGTGCTCAGATACGTGCATTTGCCGATTGTAAAGGGCAGTCTGTTGACCGCCTTGCTCATTGTGTTTGTCGATGTGTTAAAGGAACTGCCCGCCACACTGGTCTTGCGTCCCTTTGATTTCAATACGCTGGCGGTGCGTGCGTACGAACTCGCTTCGGATGAACGACTTGCCGATTCGTCTACCGCGGCGCTGGCCATTGTTGCGGTGGGTGTGATTCCCGTGATACTGCTGAGTGTCACGATCAGTCGATCACGGGCCGGGAGTCGCAGCCTATGATGAATCACCTGAAACTGTCCGATATCAGCGTGGATCTCAAGGATCAGCGCATTGTTGACAATGTCAGCATTAGCCTCAACAGCGGGCAGATTGGCAGTCTTCTCGGTCCGAGCGGGTGTGGCAAGACCACCTTGCTGCGCATGATTGCCGGTTTTGAAAAGCCGATCAAGGGCAATGTCCATTTGCGTGATCAGTTGATTACCGATGCCTCTCATGTCGTCCCTCCCGAGCATCGACGGATCGGCATGGTATTTCAGGACCTGGCGCTTTTCCCTCATCTCACGGTGGTTGGAAATGTCGGTTTCGGAATTCGTCATCAATCCAACAAGGCCCGTCTCTCACGTGTCGAAGCGTTGCTGGACCTGGTGGGGTTGAGACGCTATGCACAAAGCTATCCACACGAACTGTCAGGTGGACAGCAGCAGCGCGTCGCCTTGATTCGCGCCATGGCTCCCCGTCCGGATATGTTGCTGTTGGATGAGCCGTTCAGCGGTCAGGATATTGAACTTCGTGAACAGTTGGCACAGGAAGTCAGAGACATCCTGCTCCATGACGGCGTAACGGCATTGCTTGTGACGCATGACCAACATGAAGCGTTTGCGTTTGCCGATGTGATCGGTGTGATGAATTACGGTCATCTGCACCAGTGGGACAGTGCCTATAACCTCTATCACCGGCCCGCGGACCGCTTTGTGGCTGATTTTATCGGACAAGGCGTTTTTGTACGCGGACGTGTACTTGATTATGAGCGGGTGCAAACCGAACTCGGTATTGTCAGCGGAGAAATGATCAGTCATTTTTCACCGGGCACCGATGTCGATTTGCTGATCAGACCGGACGATGTCCTGCATGATGACCTGAGTCCCAAGATGGCCACGGTCGAAGCAAAATCTTTTCGTGGGGCCGATCACCTCTACACACTGCGCCTATCGGGATCGGTACGTGTTCTTTGCCTGGCACCGAGCCACCATAATCATGACATCGGTGAGCAGATCGGAATCAAACTGGAGCTGGATCATCTGGTGGTCTTCGCCCATGAGTGAGGCTTCCCCCATGTGACACTGCGAAGGCGGTTCTTGGAATCGAATGGGAAACGCAGGTCGGTTGTGCTGCTGTTTGCAAGCGTGATATTGCCGCATGATTCGGAATCTGCAATACTGCTCATGCGGCAATATCACGGTCATGCTGTGAGTGTTTTCAAAGTGATGCGCGGGGCGCTCCTGATACCACTGAGACGGTACGGCAGGCGATTCATAGTGGGTGTATCAAGTGATAGGTAGGTGGGGTGATGAGAGGCGAAAATAAAGGCCGGTCGACGGGAACCGTCCGGGTTGAGCCGATGACAGTTCATATTGGTGCGCTTGTGACAGGGGTTGATTTGGCCAGACCACTGTCGGCGAGCCAGCGGACTGCTATCCGGGAAGCGTTTTTGAAATGGAAGGTGATCTTTTTCAGGGATCAGAGACTCGACCACGATCAACATATTGCGTTTGCCCGGCAATTCGGGGAACTGACACCGGGCCATGTGGTGTTCGGCCATGCACCCGATTATCCTGAAATTTATCCGGTCACGAAAAACAGGACAGCATTCGCTGCACGCCCGTCTTCATCAAGAGTCTGGACAGACTGGCATACGGACATCACCGCCGCCGTCAATCCGCCGTTGGGGTCGATACTGCGTGCTGTTGTCGTGCCTCCTTATGGGGGGGATACGCAATGGATGAACATGGTGGCGGCGTTCAAGCAGTTATCCACCAAAATGCAGGCTTTTTTATCGACCTTGCGTTCGGTTCACCGATTCAAGTGGGCGCAAGATGGTCAGGCTGCCGATGCCTATAATGAACAGGTGCGCAGTCATCTGTTGCTGGCGGAACATCCGATGGTGACTGTTCATCCCGAAACCGGGGAACATGCACTGTATACCAATCAGGAGTTCGTCAAGGAAATTGTGGGGCTGACACCCCGTGAAAGTGAACTTCTGCTGGAGTATCTCTGGGAGCATTGTGCGAAGCCGGAATTCATGGTCCGGTTTCGATGGGAGGAGGGAAGTGTCGCATTTTGGGACAATCGTTCAACGCAACACATTGCGGTCAGGGATGTATACGATTCGGAGTTTGAAAGAGAGTTCTACCGGGTTACGTTGAATGGCGCAATACCGGTCGGCCCCGATGGCGTGTCTTCCGTCGGCCTGGCGGGCACACCGATTGAACCGGTACAGCGTGTCGATGCGCGAGCGTGATTGACTTCACGTTGCTGCTGACGGGCGCCGGTGATTGAGGTAAGCTGCGCCAAACACGCCTGCACTGTCACCTAGTTCGGGCCGGACAATCTGGGTTTGCATTTCCCGATTGAAAACGTGGTGTGCGATCTCTTCCTTGCCGCGGGAGTAGATCAGATCCAGGTTGCCGACACCGCCGCCGATCACGATCACATCAGGGTCCAGAATGTTGATGACACTGGCGACGCCCCGTCCGAAATGCCGCAAAAATCGATTGATCGTTGCCATCGCCTCGGGATGGCCGGCTGAAGACAATTGCGTGATCTTTGCAAGTGAACGGTGTTCCTGGGTCAGCGATTGATAGTGTTTTTCGATCGCGGGCCCGGAAAGCAGCGTCTCAACACATCCACGGCGACCGCAGTAGCAAGCCCCCCCGGAATCATCCAGAAAATTATGCCCCCATTCCCCGGCAATGGCCTGGCGGCCGGTAATCAGCTGGTTGTTAACCACCAGTCCCCCACCGACGCCCGTTCCCATGATAATACCGAAGACAACCTTGGCCCGGGGAGCAATCGATTTGACGATACCCATGCGTGTTTCTGCCAGCACAAAGCAATTGGCATCGTTTTCGATTGTGACCGGCATATCAAGCAGTGACTCCAGATCCCGTTTGATCGGCTTGTGATTGAGGTGCTGCGAGTTGCTTCCTCTTAGGATACCGGTGGCTGTATCCAGTGATCCGGGTGTTCCCATGCCGAGACATCGGGGCATTTCACCGACCTGGTCTGCCATCTGCTGCACAAGGTGTTGGATCTGACCGAGGACATGGGCATATCCCCGGTCCCCTTCGGTTGCAATCCGGATTCGACAGAGTGTTTCGGCACCGGCATTGGGGGGGATCACCACCCCTTCTATTTTGGTTCCACCGACGTCAATACCCCACAGGGCTTCTTCGGCCGTGGTCAATCCGGTCATCGTCGCGGTAGTTGGGGGCGTCGGAAAGCGGTACGCCGCTTCAGAATGATTTCCCTTCTGAGGATATAGAAATTGCTCGAGACCAATAACATGATCCCAATGATGCTCTGTGGGGCTGGAAATTCCATGAAAACCAGGTAGCCAAAGACAATTCCCCACAAAAGATAGGTGTATTCAAACGGGGCAATACTGCTGAATTCAGCCACCATGTAAGCCCGAATCAGGCAGTAAAAGCCGACGGCGGCAATCCCGCCCAACAGGATCATCAGCCACAGATGTGTCTGGGAGGGGAGCCTCCATGCCCTGAGCAAGAACTGGTACGAAGGGTCCGACGGTTGGGCACCCGAGGTAATGAAGTAAACCAGTGCACTGCAGAACATGCTGAGCACGAGGAATACCAGCATCGTGTAAAAAGCGGATGTGCCTGCTGAATCCCGAGGATCAATGTACCGTGTTAACAGCGTCGAGAAGGCGTAGGTAAAGGCAGCCATGAGGGCCAGTATAACGGCTGGATTATTGAAATGCCCTTGCGGACCGACAATCATGACGATGGACAGGAAGCCCAGACCGATTGCACTCCACCGATGGATACCGACTTTCTCGCGGAAGAGGACTGCAGACAGTGCGGTCACAATGACGGGCGCCAGAAAGGTGATGGTTGCCGTCTCCGCAAGAGGCAGGGATGCCATCGCAAGGTAATAGCATAGATAGGACAGAAACCCGAGCGTGGCTTTTGCCATAACCGGCCATTTGCGATGCAGTCTGAGCGAGGCCGGTCTGCCCGGGACAAGCAGAACAAGCAGAATGATGACAAGGCCGGCACAACTTCGGGTAAAGACAATCTGTAGTACCGGGTAGGTGTCGCTGAATGATTTGATAATGACATCCTGTATCGAAAAGAGAAACAGGCCTGCGGTGATGCATGAAATACCTGTAAAGGTATTGTCGGAGAACGGTGACAGGGAGGAGGTCCGCAACGTCATTGAAAGCCCGCTGCGAGCAAATACATCGGGCGGGTGATGCTGCGCATGGTCATACACAATCCTCCTCAGGCAATGTGTCTAACGAACAAACTTGACTGAGCGCATAACTTAACGCCCTTTTTCTCCGTTTTGCAAGTGGTTGCGGCCACTTTTTAGTCAATATCTTGAATTCGGTGCGGGCCCAGCAGGTCAACCGGACCGCCATACAGACAACCGGGTGACCCATGAAACCGGACAACCTTTCCGGGCCTTTCGGACGGTTGGATCGGGGGATGTGATTGTTGTTCCCGGCAGGCGATCCGTGGTTTTTCATCGGCCATGAATCAGGATACAAGGATCCGGCAAATCTGTCGTATACTCGCCGTGGAATGACGCATATAAGAAATATTATGCTACGGCATAATAAATCTGATGTGCAAATGTGGCATGCTATTTTATAAAATCAACCTGTTTGGTCTGTTGAGATTACTATTTTCCTGGAGCCGAGAATGTTAAAGAAGAACGAAAGTGTTGCCGAGTTTGATCCCGAGTTGTGGGCGTCAATTGTGGATGAGGAGAATCGGCAGGAAGAACATGTTGAACTGATTGCTTCAGAAAACTTCACCAGCCCGAGGGTACTGGCTCTTCAGGGGTCGGTGCTCACCAACAAGTATGCCGAAGGGTATCCGGACAAGCGGTATTACGGGGGCTGTGAACACGTTGATGTCGGGGAGAAACTGGCGATTGAACGGGCCAAGACGCTGTTTGATGCCGCTTATGCGAATGTTCAGCCACATTCCGGTTCCTCGGCCAATTTGGCAGTGTACATGGCCTTGGTGGACCCCGGGGATACCATATTGGGAATGAGTCTGGCGCACGGCGGGCATTTGACGCACGGCGCATCGGTCAACTTTTCGGGAAAGCTTTATAATGCAGTACAGTACGGACTGAATGAAGACACCGGTGAAGTCGACTACGAGGCAGTTGAGGCATTGGCCAACGAGCACCGTCCGAAGATGATTGTCGCTGGATTCTCAGCCTACTCCCGCATCATGGATTGGCAACGCTTTCGAGCGATTGCCGATAGTGTGGGCGCCTACCTGTTTGTCGATATGGCCCATGTTGCGGGATTGGTTGCGGCCGGCCTTTACCCCAACCCGACACCGATCGCTGATGTCTGCACGACGACCACCCACAAAACACTTCGGGGGCCACGTGGCGGGATGATCCTGGCAAGAGAAAACGAGGCGGTGACGAAAAAGCTCAATTCGCTCGTTTTCCCCGGTTCCCAGGGCGGCCCGCTGATGCATGTCATCGCCGCCAAGGCGGTCGCGTTTAAAGAAGCCATGGACCCGTCATTCAAAAATTACCAGCAACAGGTTCTCGATAATGCCAAAGCGATGGCGGCGGTGTTTTTGAGACGCGGTTTTAAAATCGTGTCCGGCGGGACCGACAGTCACCTGTTCTTGCTGGACTTGATTGATAAGGATATCACGGGGAAAGAGGCCGACCGGGCGCTGGGTCTTGCCAATATCACGGTGAATAAAAATGCGGTACCGAATGATCCGCGGTCCCCCTTTGTCACGAGCGGGCTTCGTATTGGTACCCCCGCCATGACGACTAGAGGGTTTGGGGTTGATGAATCCAGGGAATTGACGGGCTGGATATGTGATGTGTTGGAAAATATCAATGATGGGGAAGTGATTGCGTCCGTTCGACAAAAGGTGATTGCCCTTTGCAGGCAATTTCCACTGTATAGGGATATTGGTTGACCGGTGAGATTGGATGCGATGCGGGAAGGTCGTACAGTATGGCGCAGGATCCCACGACTTGGCCGGTTCGTGCGCTTTGGTCCTAACTGACCGGGTTGGTCAGGCCATGTTGTCCTGACACGACTGACACGGACCGCGCGCAGTACCGCAGTGCCTAAAGGATCGATGTCGGTACTAATGCGCCTGTTATGCGCAATGAAGGATAGAACGCTTCATGATCGCCCTCGATATCAACGAGGGCGGTGCCTTGCGCGACTGGGTTTTGAAATGTACCCGATGACGGTTGTCGGTGCCGATTATCAAGCGCTGCGGTCAACCTGATTATGTAACGGGGGTGGCTTTGCGGCATCATGTGCTGAGCGATTGGAATGCCCGTGAGTTTCTGCATTGCGGACAGGTCGAGGTCCGATTTTCGCTAGTGATCCTGTCGTTTGTCGCTATACTGTGACCATGTTATTGGATTTTGAAATCTGTTATCAGGCAGTACAAAACCGGGATCGGCGATTCGATGGGCTTTTCTTTACCGGTGTGCGCAGTACCGGGATTTTCTGTCGACCGGTGTGTCCTGCCGTGACACCGAAACCCGAGCATTGCGCTTTCTATCCTTCTGCCATGGCCGCGCTGGATGCAGGTTTCAGGCCATGTCTCCGCTGCCGTCCCGAAACGGTGCCCTACAGTCCTGCCTGGAACGGTGTCAAGACGACGGTTACACGGGCCCTGAAGTTGATTGATCAGGGTGCCTTGGATGAACAGACAATGGAACAGTTTGCAGAACGACTGGGTATCAGTGCCCGTTACTTGAGAAAGCTGTTTGCAAAACATGTCGGTGTCAGCCCAACGTCGATGGCCCGGTCAAGGAGAATCCTGTTAGCGAAACGGCTGATTACCGATAGTGACAAACCGATGACAGAAATCGTTCACTTGGCCGGGTTTCACAGTATTCGCCAATTCAACGATACCTTTCGCAAGTTATACGGAACGACGCCGAGTTCTTTAAGAAAGACACCGTCAATAACCGAGCAATGAGTCACCCATGAAACGATTGAAATCCGACCTGTACCACAGTGAGATTGGCGACATTGTGATTTTGGGAACCGAAAAGCAACTTTGTTATCTCGACTTCTCGGAGAACAGTGATCGACTGGACCGACTTCTGACTACACGATATGGGGGTTACACCTGTGAAAATGAGCCGAATCTGCTTGGCATGCAAGACAGGCTGGACCGTTACTTTAACCATGATTTCCATGCATTCGAGGGTGTCCGGATCGAAACGGACGGGACGGATTTCCAGCGCCGGGTGTGGCGCGAGTTGCAAACGATTCCGGTTGGGCAGACGATCTCCTACCATCAACTGGCAACATCCATTGAGCAACCCACGGCGATTCGTGCAGCGGCCAGTGCCAATGCAAAAAACCCCGTTTCGATTGTCATTCCCTGCCATCGGGTAATCGGCAAGAATGGGGAATTGAGAGGGTATGCGGGCGGTGAGCATAGAAAGGCCTGGCTGCTGTCGCACGAAGGGGCGATAGAGTAGCGGTTGGATTTGGTATATCAAGGAAACTTGCGTCGGACATGTAGCGGAAGAAGGATCGTCATTCACGCTTGACGATCAATTGCATCAGACACTGAAGGAAACCGCAGTATGCCAGCGACGTTCGATTGGCTCGATTATTGAAGAAAGCCTTCGCCTGCGTGGTATACGCACCTATGAAAGCATCCGGGAAATCGTCAGTAGGGCACGGGGTATCTGGGTTGGAACAAAACGAAGCGCAGGCGCTGGCGGTTCGAGAAACCCGGCAGTTACGTCAGGGAAAGAACACCTGAGCCCGTTTCCTCCAGCGCGATGCCCCCAAGTCAGCGGTCATTGATACGAATGTCGTTGTTTCCGGACTGATCACGGACGATGACAGTCCTACCGTATGGATTCTCAACAGTATGCTCAAGGGTGAATTCCCGTTTTAGATATCCAAGGAACGGATGAAAATATCGATACACTGCTTTCCGAGATTGTAGTGAATGCCATGTGGCGTGAACCGGAATCAACCCAAGTCGCCCCCGATTCCGGTGACAACCACCTCTGGCATCTATTGGCTTCACAATCTGAAAGTCTCCTTGTGACCGACGACAAGCGATTGCTGAGAAGCCCCCAGTGGTGCATTCAGTGGTTTCGCCGAGGTACTTTGTCGAATTGTTTGTTTCCTGACAGAATTTGCCGCCGACAGGGAGTGCACCCGCTATTGGTCACCGTCCGAGCAAGACGGGCAGTCAGCGCCTCTGTCACAAAATCAATGAATACAAGGGCGGCGATTTCGGCCGCATGACGCTTCCGTCTATGTCAGCTCGCACGTTTCCGTAGTGCGGGAGAGCCGAGAGACCAATGCACAACGCCATGACTACGAAAGGACACGCAGCGAGTTGCAATTCGTCCGACTGTTCTAAAGCACGCCATGCTGTTGATCGTATCAGACTTGGGCACCTATCCGGGATGATGGTACCGAGGAAAGGACTTGAACCTTCACGGGCTAATGCCCACTAGCACCTGAAGCTAGCGCGTCTACCAATTCCGCCACCTCGGCACAGAACAGGGAGCCAGACTCTACAGATTGTTTGATTTATTGTCAATTCGAGCGTAGCCGCCCGGAACGACCCCATAGTCAGTAATAACGTTGGTCGATGAATGGGGTGTCTGTTGGCCGGGTATCCGGGTCGTTCAAGACCCAGATACGGGACCAATGGATCGGTTGAACCCGGGAGTGACCAATCCGACGGTCATCGGCAGATTCTTCATCGGGTTTTTGACCCGAACGTCCGGGTCCAGGGCGGTAAAGCGGGGTGACGTGTTCGTCATGGCGAATATCGAGATATCTATCAATCGGTTTCTTGTCATTCGCTATATAATTCAACTTTGAAATTGGGTATTCTCGGCAGGTTTTAAAAGTACACTGAGACTGTAGTATGTCCACTGCCAATGAATTGCTGGAATCGTTGAACGAGGCTGAACGACGTGTTCATGCGTTAAGGGGGTATCTTTGACTATGAACAAAAAAAGGAGCGTCTTGAAGAGGTCAACTTAAGACTTGAAGCACCCACGATCTGGGATAACCCGCAAGAGGCCCAGGCCCTCGGCCAGGAACGGTCTCGACTCCAGGAATTTGTGGAGGGCTTGGACGGATTGTCCAAAGATATCAAGGACAGTCAGGAATTACTGGAACTGACTCAAATCGAGGAGGATATCGAGATCCTCAGTGAGATCGAACAAGAGGTGGGGCGCCTTTTACCCCGATTGGAAAAAATCGAGTTTCGCCGAATGTTCAGCCAGGAGGCGGATGCCAATAATGCCTTTGTTGATATTCAGGCAGGATCCGGAGGAACCGAAGCACAGGATTGGGCAGAAATGCTGTTGCGCATGTATTTGAGATGGGGAGAGCGCCAGGGGTACGGGTTGGACGTCGTGGAAAGATCGCCCGGTGATGTGGCCGGGATTAAAAGTGCAACCGTCAAGGTCATTGGCGAGTATGCCTATGGCTACCTTCGTACTGAGACTGGAGTACATCGACTGGTCAGGAAAAGTCCGTTTGATTCCGGCAATCGTCGACATACCTCTTTCGCTTCAGTGTATGCCTATCCGGAAATCGACGATAGCTTCGAGATTGATATCAATCCGGCGGAGCTTAGAGTGGATACCTATCGTGCAAGTGGCGCGGGGGGGCAGCACGTTAACCGGACCGATTCAGCCGTACGGATTACCCATTTGCCGAGTGGCATTGTGGTGCAATGCCAAAATGACCGATCCCAGCATCGCAATCGGGCTGAAGCGATGTCGGTGCTCAAAGCGCGACTCTATGAGGCCGAGATGCAAAGGCGCCGGAAGGCCCAGCAATCGGAAGAGGACAACAAATCGGACATCGGTTGGGGAAGTCAGATCCGTTCTTATGTGCTTGATCAGTCCAGAATCAAGGACCTACGAACCGGCGTGGAAACCGGCAATACCCAAGCGGTACTCGATGGATCGCTCAATCAGTTCATTGAAGCCAGCCTAAAGGCCGGACTTTAACGGCAGCCCTGCAAAAACAGATAGTACCATGTTGGATGAAAGCGAACAGATGCAGCAACGACGGGAAAAGCTGAAACAACTGCGAACCTCCGGGGTGCCTTTTCCGAATGATTTCAGGCGTGATGCGTTTGCGGGCGACCTGGCAGACTGCTATGCCGATGCCCCGGAAAAGCTCGCTCAAGGTACGGTCAGGGTCAAGGTGGCGGGACGATTGATATCCCGTCGCGTGATGGGGAAGGCGAGCTTTGCGCATATCCGGGACATGACGGGCCAAATCCAGCTGTTCGTGCAGCGTGACCGCTTGCCCGAAGGCGTATATAACGAGCAATTCAAGAAATTTGATATTGGCGATATCATCTGTGCCGAAGGCGAGTTGTTTCATACCAAAACCGGTGAACTCAGTATCAGGACGGATACGGTAAGGCTGCTCACCAAGTCGCTGCGGCCGCTGCCCGAGAAGTATCATGGACTGATCGATCCCGAGATCCGTTATCGGCAACGGTACGTTGACCTGATTGTCAATGAATCGACCCGACAGGTATTCAGGACCCGGGCAGCAATCATCCAGTATATTCGGTCATTTATGATCAAGCGGTTGTTTCTGGAAGTCGAGACACCGATGATGCATCCAATACCGGGCGGTGCACTGGCCCGCCCCTTTGCGACCTATCACAATGCGCTCGACATGCCGTTATTTTTGAGGGTGGCACCCGAACTGTATCTCAAGCGGTTGGTTGTGGGCGGTTTTGAAAGAGTCTTTGAAATCAACCGGAGTTTCAGGAATGAGGGCATCAGTACTCGCCACAATCCGGAGTTCACGATGCTCGAGTTCTATTGGGCCTATGCCGATTACCAGGACTTGATCGATTTGACCGAAAAACTGGTGCGGGGCTTGTTCCAAACAGTGCTGGGGACGCAAAAAATCAGTTATCAGGGGCAAGAGATTGATTTTTCCAAACCCTTCAAACGGTGGACATTGTTGGAGTCCATTGCCCATTTCTGTCCCGATATTGAGATTCGCGACCTGACTGACCTGACCCGTGCCAGGGCATTGTGCGATCGACTGGATATTCCGGTTCAACGAGGAGATGGACTGGGAAAGCTGCAAATGGAATTGTTTGAAAAACAGGTGGAAGACAAGCTGGTGGACCCGGTGTTCATTACCGCCTATCCGGTCGAAGTGTCTCCGTTGTCACGTCGCAATGATGCGGAACAGGACCTCAGTGATCGGTTTGAGTTGTTTGCCGGTCGAAGAGAGCTTGCCAATGGGTTTTCCGAGTTGAATGACCCGGAAGATCAGGCAGACCGGTTCAAAAAACAGGTGAAAGACAAGGAAGCCGGTGATGTTGAAGCGATGCATTACGATGCCGACTACATCCGTGCGCTGGAATACGGGATGCCACCCACAGCGGGGGAAGGTATTGGAATCGATCGCCTGGTCATGCTGATGACGGACAGTCCCTCTATTCGCGATGTGTTGCTGTTTCCGCATATGCGTCCGGAAACCACTCCCGAGCCGTAGTCGGTTGCAGGACACTTCATCCCGGTCGGTCGGTTGTAAGGCAGATGATTAAGCCGCTGGAACTATTTATCGGTTTGCGGTATACGCGGGCCAAGCGGCGCAATCATTTTATTTCCTTTATCTCGGCGACCTCGATGCTGGGAATCATTCTCGGGGTGTGGGCGTTGATTACGGTCATGTCGATCATGAACGGTTTTCACAAGGAATTGAGAGACCGTATCTTGTTTGTGGTCTCTCATGTCACCGTGAGTGGTTATGATGGCCTGTTGGACGATTGGCAATCGGTATCAAGGATCGTGGCCGACCATCCCCAGGTGCGCTCCCAGGCACCGTTTATCCTCGGTCAGGGCATGTTGACCAAAGGGAAACAGGTCTCCGGCGCACTCATACGGGGGATTGATCCGGAACGGGAACGGTCGGTGTCCGACGTGTTGAATCATATCGTTGAGGGCAATCCGGACGCACTCAAGGCCGGACGGTTTGGCATTATCCTTGGCAAGGGTCTGGCGGCCAGGCTGGGGGTTTCTGTCGGCCAGAAGGTAACCGTGGTGGCACCCAAGGGGAAAGTGACCCCGGCCGGTTTACTGCCGAGACTGAAACGGTTTACCGTTGTCGGCCTGTTTGAGATCAATATGTATGAATACGACAACGGGATTGCGCTGGTCCATCTCAGTGATGCCGCCCGGTTATTGAGTATTCAGGGGCAGATCAGCGGCTTGCGTTTGAAACTTGAGGATGTGGAACAGGCACGGACAGTGCGCTATCAACTGGATGAACAGCTGGGGACGCACTATCGGATCCGTGACTGGACGCTTGAACATGCCAACTTTTTTCGTGCACTGGAAATAGAAAAACGGGTGGTGTTTATTGTCTTGTTGTTGATTATTGCGGTGGCCGCTTTCAATATCGTTTCGACACTGGTCATGATTGTCACCGACAAGCAGGCGGATGTGGCTATTCTCAGGACGTTGGGGTTGAGCCCTGGCAGTATCATGAAGGTGTTCATGGTGCAAGGAACGGTGATCGGCGTGGTCGGTACGGTGTTGGGGGGAGGGCTGGGTGTCATCACGGCGCTCAATGTGGAGACACTCATTCCGGCACTTGAAACTTTTTTCAAAACGGAGTTGTTTCCATCCAATGTCTATGTGATCAGTGATTTTCCGGCGGAAATGCGATGGTCGGATGTGATGCGTATCGTCATTGCCTCATTGGGGATGAGCTTTCTGGCGACGGTCTATCCGGCCTGGCGGGCGTCGAGGCTGCAACCGGCGGATGCCCTGAGGGATGAATGATACCGGGGACTGACCAGGCGGTGATTGAGTGTGCCGCGGTAACCAAAACCTTTTCCGAGGGCAATTTGAGGGTGGATGTGCTCAAGGGTATCAGTCTGCGTATTGGACAGGGGGAACAGGTTGCCATTGTCGGTGCATCGGGTTCGGGTAAAAGTACATTGCTGCATATTCTCGGGGGCTTGTCGAAGCCCACCACCGGTGAGGTGCGGGTGGATAACCAGGCTATCAATACGCTCTCGGAGGCCGCACTGGGCCAATTGAGGAATCAGGCGCTGGGTTTTGTTTACCAATTCCACCACCTGTTGCCCGAGTTCACCGCGTTGGAAAACATCGCGATGCCGCTGTTGATTCGAAAGACCGCTGTCCGTCAGGCCTTCCTTCGTGCAGAGCAATTGCTCAAACGAGTCGGATTGTCTGACCGGATGGGTCATAAACCGGGGGAACTGTCCGGCGGCGAGCGTCAAAGAGCGGCCGTCGCCCGGGCAGTCGTCACCCAGCCGAGCTGTATCTTGGCGGATGAACCAACGGGCAATCTCGATGCAAGCACTGCGGATTCCATCCATCAACTGATGATCGAGTTGAATGAAGAGAATCGTACCAGCCTGGTGATTGTGACCCATGACATGGCGTTGGCCGGAAAAATGGGCCGCATGGTCCGCATCGAAAATGGTCTTGTCACAGAGGAGTGATCGGTTGCCACGACCCGGGGCCTGATTTCGAAGGCCTCGGCGTGTACTTGCTTATTGTTTTTGCCATCCCCATATATCAGCACTGATTGCCTATCAATCTCGGTTTTGCCTGTTAATCATGAATACACAAGATACCAATGACACCGTGAAGGATCTGGCACGACCGGAAGATGGCTTGCCTGCGGTGTTGCCCTTGTTGCCGATGGAGAAAAAACCGTTCTTCCCGGGCCAGGTACTGCCGGTGTTTTTGAATACAAAACGCTGGAAAAAAACACTGAAGACGATTTTCAAGTTGAAGCATGAGGCACTCGGGGTAGTGTTTACCGATGGCGTGAGCCCGGATGTGGTGAAGGCCGCCCATTTCAGGAATGTCGGCACGGTCTGTCGGTTACATAATGTCGAATTGGATGAGGATCATGTCCGACTCGTTTTAGGTGGCCTGCAACGTTTTGAGATCAGCCAATGGGTCTCCGAAAAGAGACCGTTTTCAGCCCAGGTCCGTTATTTTCCCGATCCGAGGGTCAAGGAAACCACCGAAATCAAAGCGTATATCACGGCGATCGTCAACATTATCAAGGAACTGTTGCCATTAAATCCGATGTATGGCGAAGAATTGAAAATGTCCCTGAATTACTTTGGCACCGGGGATCCGGCGCGACTGGCTGATTTCGGGGCCAGTCTGACGACGGCCAATGCGAATGAAATGCAGGAGATTCTGGAAACGTTTGACCTTGTGCCAAGGATGGAGAAGACACTGATCCTGCTGCAAAAAGAGGTCGAGATAGCCAGAGCGCAGACGGAGATACGCCAACATGTCGAGGAAGAAATCACCCAGCATCAACGGGAGATATTCCTGCGCGAGCAACTCAAGTTCATCCAGATCGAACTGGGTATTTCAAAAGATGACCGAACATCGGAAATGGAAGCGTTCAAGGCCAATTTGACCGGATGCGTCATCCCGGCACCGGTGCAGAAAAAGCTGGACGAGGAAATGACCAAGATAACGGTACTGGAAAGGGGGTCGCCAGAATACACCGTCACACGGAATTATCTCGATTGGCTGACCAATGTGCCTTGGGGGAAATTCAGCACGGATTCACTTGATCTGGACAAGGCGGCGGTCGTGCTCGACAAAGACCACGAGGGACTGGATGAGGTTAAGGAACGTATCCTTGAGTTCATCGGCGTCGGCAAGATGAAAGGAGAGATATCAGGTTCCATCATGTTGCTTGTTGGCCCTCCGGGTGTCGGTAAAACCTCCCTGGGCCGCTCGATCGCCAGTGCCTTGGATCGGACGTTTTATCGCTTTTCTGTCGGGGGTATGCGAGATGAGGCCGAAATCAAGGGCCATCGACGAACGTACATCGGTTCGATGCCCGGCAAATTCATCCAGGCATTACGGGAATGTGGAACCGCCAATCCCGTCATCATGCTCGATGAGGTTGACAAGATGGGGATGTCCTACCAGGGGGATCCGGCCTCTGCGTTGCTGGAGGTGCTCGACCCCGAGCAGAACAGGGATTTTCTTGATCACTACCTGGATGTCCGCGTGGATTTGTCGAAAGTGTTGTTTGTCTGTACGGCCAATCAGATCGATACGATCCCGACCCCGTTACTGGACCGCATGGAGACCATCCGCCTCTCGGGCTATCTCTCGGCCGAGAAAGTGGCCATTGCAAGAAAGCACTTGCTGCCGAAGCAGCTGAAACGGGCCGGACTCAAGCAACGGGGGCAACTTCGCATCGATACTGCTGCGATCCAGCAGATCGCGGAAAAATACGCCAGAGAAGCCGGTGTCAGAAAACTGGAGAAGTTGCTTGGCACGATCGCCAGAAAAGCCGTCATGAAAATTCTCAAGGAGAATGTACCGGTGCATGTCAAGAAAAGTCAGTTGAGTGACTATTTGGGCAAACCGGTCTTTACTGACGATGATCGTATCGGCGGAACCGGCGTGGTAACCGGGCTTGCGTGGACGGCGATGGGGGGGGCGACCCTGGATATCGAGGCCACTCGCAGTCATCAGTTTGCCCGGGGTTTCAAGCTGACCGGCCAACTCGGTGATGTCATGAAGGAATCGGCCGAAATTGCGTATAGTTATGTGGTCGGCAATGCGAACAGGCTGGATATCGACAAGACATTCTTTGAAAAAGCGATGATCCACCTGCATGTGCCTGCCGGGGCGACCCCTAAGGACGGGCCGAGTGCGGGGATTACCATGACCTCGGCCCTGGTGTCGTTGGCGAAAAACAAATCGGTCAAAAAATCGTTGGCAATGAGCGGGGAAATTTCCTTGACAGGACAAGTTCTACCGGTCGGTGGCATCAAGGAAAAAATCATTGCGGCAAGAAGAAACAAGATCGGGACACTGGTTCTGCCCAAGGCAAATCAGGGCGATTTTGAGGAACTCCCTGACTATGTCGTCAAGGGAATCAAGGCACATTTCGTGTCTGATTATCATGAGGTGTTTCCCCTCCTGTTCAACCGATAGATATATGACTGCTCGTGAAATAGCATCAAGTAAAATACGACATCTTAGAATTGCGTTGACAGGAAGAAGGATACACCTTTGAGGTCGGCTTTTAGTATGATAAATTATCCGGGACAGTTTGATTTGTGAGGATTATGATGAGTAAGGTGGGTGACATTCTGGATTCCAAACCTCAGGTAATCTGGAGCTTGCGTTCAGACCAGTCGGTATTGGATGCCTTGAGGCTGATGTCGGAGAAGGGAATTGGTGCCATACTGGTGATTGATGATGGAAAACTGGTTGGTATTTTGAGTGAGCGGGATTATGCCCGTAAGGTCGTGCTGGATTCACGTTCCTCGTCATCAACATTGATCGGCGATATCATGACCTCTCAGGTGATGTGTGTTGATCGCAGCGACAGCATCAATGAGTGCATGAGCATCATGACCCAAAGAGATTTCCGGCATCTGCCGGTACTGAAAGGTGACGAGGTGTTGGGGATGGTTTCAGTGGGCGATTTATTGAAGCGAATTATCAATGAACAGCAATCCACGATCGAGCATCTTGAGCAGTATATCAGCGGATAGCATGGTCCAGCTATCGCTTTTCATCGGTCGAGAATTTCCACAGGTTCCAAGTTTCTCCCGACGACGTGCACAGCGCCTGGCGCCCAACCCTCCCTCCCTCCCGAGGAAGTCGTGATGATCAGACTTGTACGTGATGTGGTCGCGGGAGCGATCATGCTGGGACTTGCACATGGCGCCATCGCCACGGAGACATGGGACATGGCGACACCCTATGGCGACAGGGATTTCCATACGACCAATATCCGTGCCTTTGCTGAAGATGTCGAAAAAGCGACAAGTGGGGCACTCAAGATCACCGTGCACAGTGCCGGGTCTCTGGTCAAGCCTTCTGAAATCAGAGATGCGGTACGCCGTGGCCTCGTTCCGGTCGGCGAAGTGCTGATGTCGCAGAACGATGATGAAAACAGCGTGTTCGGGATCGATTCACTCCCATTCCTTGCCACTGACTACGATCAGGCAGGGAAGCTTTGGGAAGCCAGTCGTTCGGCAGTGACCAACAGGCTCGAAGAGCAGGGCCTGCAATTGCTTTTTACGGTGCCGTGGCCACCCCAGGGTCTCTATGCAAATCGGGAGATCAGGGCTGTCAACGACCTCGCGGGTACGAAGTTCCGGGTCTACAATGCCTCAACGGAACGTATCGCACAACGTGTCGGCGCGATTCCGACACGGGTGGGGTTTTCCGAGATACGTCCCGCTTTTTCCAGCGGTCGTGTGGATGTCATGATCACTTCGTCCACAACGGGTGTCAATACGAAGATCTGGGACTATGTGTCGTACTTCCATCATATCCAGGCCTGGCTCCCAAAAAACATGGTGATTGTCAACAAAAAAGCACTAGCGGATCTTGATGACGATGTACGCAAGGCGGTACTTGCTGCGGCACACCAGGCCGAGGTGCGCGGCTGGGCGGCAAGCCAGGCAGAAAATGCGTCGAAAATCGCCACCCTGAAACGTAACGGCATGACTGTCATCAAACACAATGCCACTCTCTCGGAGGGGCTGGCAGCCATCGGCAAGACGATGGCCGAGGTGTGGGCTTCACGGGCTGATGAAGCGGGTCGGGCTGCGCTTGCCGCGTACCGTTAGTAAGCTAAGGAGCGATCGACCAACAAGGAGGACGATGGGATTTTTCGGGAATGCATTGCTTTTATCGCGGTAGACTGTAGGGTCTGACCGGCTTTTCTGCTTTTGTGATATTCATCCGCAAATCAAAACAGGTTGGAGTCCGTGATTGCTGGTTCAGATTGATCCTACCATGCAAACGGGGCAGGTGTTCAGTCGTTTCCAATTTTACTTTGAGTCTGTTGATCTGAGAATACAACCGACGTGTCGGTGACCGGCTCGGTTCAATCGGTAACTTTGTCGATATGCGATCTGCGCCTGTTTCCGTTTCCCTGGTTGATCAAAAAAAGGCCGACAATCAGAAAAACGGCACTACCCCAGATCCAGATATCCGGTGTCTCATCGAATATGAGGATACTCCACAAAACACCGGTAAAAGCCGTGATATAACTGGCTTGGGAAGTGAATACCGGACCCGTTGTCCGGATCAATTCAAAATAAAGATAAATATCGACCAGCCCGATGAGCGCGATCGCAAATATGGCCGCTATTCCACTTGCGGGTGCATCCAAAATCAATATCGGCTCAGCATAAAAAAGAGACACGGGTAACATCAGCACAGTGGCGAGCAGAGCTTCTCCACAGGCGATTTGAATCGCGTCAGTGTTCTTCGGCCAGAATTTTGATACATAATTTTCATGTAGCGCATACGCAACGGGGATGCCGAATGCGACACTGGCCCAGAAAAAACTGATAGAAAGATCGGTTTGTCCTGCCGGGAACAAAATGAGACACACGGCAATCAGACCGAAAAAAATTCCGATCATCCTGAACCGGTTGATCGTATCCGTTTTAAGGAGAGCGGCGATACATAATGTGAAAAGGGGAGTGGTGGTTGCGACCAGGGTCAATATGCTTGCAGGCAGATTATCGGCTGCAAATATTTCCAGCACAAACGGAACCAGATATCCTAACAGGCTGCACACCAGATAAAACCGGAAGCTGGTCGTGGAAAACAGCGGTAATTTTTGGCGGAACAGACTGATGATGACCAGGCCCACCATGACCAGGATGCTGGAAAGAAGCAGAATATTCCAGTAAGAGATGCCCGATTCGACGACGACTTTGATCAGGGAAAAATACAGTCCCCACGTGGAACCCAAGATGAGTAATGAAAGGTAGGCTTTCATTGCGAAATTATACCGGGAAGTTGTCAAACGATTTGTCTCATCCGTTTCTTTGGATGCCATTGATATCCTTTTCGATCAATCCTTCATTCAAACAAGTGTTCGGTATCGGTTGGAGACCAGTCAGGTATTGTATGGATGCAGAGTGTCCTTGATCACTGTACAAGAGTTATCCAACGAGAAAGTGAGCCTCATTATGAGAACCTTCCCACAAAGCCCCAGAACGGCGATTTGGGGATCATCGGGGGATGATCGTGAAATGACACAGCAACGTGTACAGACGGTGGAAGGGCCCCGTTCGTTCCTGACCGGAGCCGCCACGTTTGATTTTGACCCCAGTCCTGCGAAGAGTCCGATCAATGGCTCACCAAGACACTGTACCAGTTGAGTTATTCTTCGCTCAGCAAGGCCGACCAGGGGGTGGTAAAGACTTTACTTTGGAGAAGGTCAGCGACCTGTCCCGTTCCTAGGTTCCCCGATTGATCGGCCAGTACCGACAGCACGGGTGCATCCGCGATCGCGCCACGGGTCGCCTGACGGAGTTTTGTCTATCAGGTGGGGTTCCCTCGAAGTACGGATTTGAGTCCTTGTGTCGGATGTCTGCACCAAGCACTAGCGTGGTGCGACCATTCTTTGTCATGGAAAAATTGATAGACTAAATTCTTGTGTATGGTTCCTTCCGCTAGTTGAGATCTTTCGATTTCAATTTCAGGTCACTTCATGTCGACGCACGTCCGCAACAATCTTATCCGCCAACAACCGTATGTGTATAACGTCATGACATGCCTGTAGCCGAGTTAATTCGAGTGATGACTTCATCATCAAGTCTATCGAAGGTGACAGATGAACGCAGCGTTGACTCCATAGCGTGATCACTTTCCCGGATGATTCGGTATAATCTACCGTTTGTCCTGATTGCCAGAGGATTGCCCGGAATTGTTTTACGGATATGAGTAGGTCGTCAAACCAAACGGGCAAAATCGGATACACTGACGGGGGATATTCACATAACATGCCGTTGAGTCATTGTCAGTATTGGATTTTCGACATGGATGGCACGTTGACACAGCCGGTCCATGATTTTGATTCCATCCGCGGCGAATTGGGTATCGGAAAAGGGGTTCCCATTTTGGAAGCGATTGAGAAAATGCCGTCAGCAGAAGCAAAATGGGTCACGATGCGTCTCAATCAGTTGGAAATGGACCTGGCTTACCAGGCGGTGGCCCAGCCCGATGCCGAAGACATTCTTGAATTACTGGAAGCGTCTGGGAAGACGCTGGGTATTTTGACTCGCAATAGTGAAGAAATTGCTGATGTTACCCTCAAGGCATGCGGCCTTGATCGGTTTTTCCCATCAAAATTCATTATCGGAAGAGAAACCTGTGCGCCAAAACCGAGCCCCGAAGGAGTACTGTATCTGCTGGATTTGTGGCAGGCGCCAAAGGAACGCACCGTGATCATAGGAGACTACCGATACGATATGGAAGCAGGCTATTATTCGAATATCAATACCGTTCACTTGGATCACAGCGGATTATTTGAGTGGCCTCAATTTACCCTTCATGGTATTCGTTCATTGAATCAACTGCGCCCATTGGTGCAAGGGACCGCTATCCTTTGAATTTGATTGGAATGTTGGTGTCTGGAGTCGGGGCAACCGTGACCATGACCGGTTCCCTGTCGATGGATGCCTGTGAACTGTATTGATCAGAGCGGTTATATTCGTGTTGGCGATTAACTCAAACAGGTCATCTAGTACCATGACTGCCCTTCCGGAGCTCAGTGACAATGGGTTGACAGCGATCCACCAGGTCAAGGGGGTTGACTATTGCGGCACCGGAAGACAGATCCATATTGTCGATGAACGACCGTTGACCGTCCGGGTCGATGGCCAGGTACTGGTAACGCTGATGACCCTGGGAACCCATCCTGAGAAATTGGTTTTGGGTTACTTGCGCAATCAGGCACTGTTTGAAAGTCTCAGTCAAATCAAGTCGGTTCAGGTCGACTGGGTGGCGCAATGTGCCGATGTCATCACCCGTTCAGGCCAGGGCCTGTCGACATTGGATATCACACGACGAACCGTCACAACGGGCTGTGGACAAGGAACGGTTTTGAGTTGTACGCTGGACAAATTGTATGATCATCGCGTTGAGCGAAAACCACTGAAGCAATCAACGATCTATCAGGTCCTTAAAGCCGTTTCCAGGTATAACCAGACCTATCGAAAAGCCGGTTCAGTCCATGGTTGCGGGTTGTGTCGGGGCGCCCGGGTCCTGTCTTTCATTGAAGATGTGGGACGTCACAATGCCACGGATGCCATTTCAGGTGACATGTGGCTGAACCGGGTTTCCGGTTCGGACAAGGTGCTGTACACGACGGGGAGGCTGACGTCGGAAATTGTCATGAAGGCGGCGTTGATGGGGATTCCCGTGCTGATTTCAAGAAATGGCTCCACTCACATGGCCCTTGGTCTAGCGCAGGATCTTGGTGTGACGCTCGTTACCCGGGCAAAAAGCCGTCAGTTTGTCGCCTTGAATGCAGACAACATCGTGTTTGACCAAAGGCCGGGAACGGATTACGGTTAGTTGGCGGGCAGGTACCGGTGTTTCGTACTCCATTGTTCGTCGTGGAGGCGTGGCCCCAGCCGGCTTGATCCCGTTGCCTGTGCCTCATCAGGGCCGGTATTCCAAGATGCGTTATCTGTTTGGCAGCGCTTCGGGAACCAGGAAACCGCCCGATTGTCTTTTCCAGAGTTCGCTATACAGCCCATTGTTTTCCAGCAGTTCATCATGTGTGCCCTGTTCCACAATTTTGCCGCCATCCATGATGATCAGGCGATCCATTTTGGCGATTGTGGACAAGCGGTGCGCGATCGCGATAACGGTCTTGTCCTGCATGAGGCTATAGAGACTTTCCTGGATTTCGGCCTCGACTTCTGAATCCAGTGCACTGGTCGCCTCATCAAGAATCAGGATGGGTGGATTCTTGAGCAAGACCCGTGCAATGGCAATCCGTTGTCTTTGTCCTCCGGACAGCTTGACGCCGCGTTCTCCGACTTCTGCATCATAGCCCGTGTTACCGGCCATATCTTCCAGTTCACCAATGAATGCATGCGCATGTGCTTGCTTTGCGGCGGCATAGACTTCCTGTTCGGTGGCCTCTTTTCGACCGTAGCGGATATTGTCGAAGACAGAACGGTGCAGCAATGACGTATCTTGCGTCACCATGCCGATTTGTGCCCGAAGACTCTTTTGGGTGATGGTGGCAATGTCTTGACCATCGATCACAATATGGCCACCTTCAAGATCATAGAACCGGAGCAGCAGGCTGACCAGGGTGGATTTGCCGGCACCCGACCGGCCGACAATGCCGATTTTCTCTCCACCGGCTATGCTGAGGGACAGCCCCTCCAGCACACCCTGTCGAACCTGATCCTTTCCGTAATTGAATTGGATATTCCGGTAGTCGATTTTGCCCTCCGAGACCTTGAGTGGTCTGGCATCAGGCTGATCGGAGATTGAAATATCATTCGAGATCACGCCGATTCCATCCTGAATGATGCCGATATTTTCGAACAACCCCGAGATTTCCCAGAGTATCGTCTGTGCCATGCCCTGAAGTCGCAAGACCAGCCCCAGCGCAAAAGCAACGGCACCGGTGGTCACCAGATTGATTTGCCACAACCAGATCGAAGTGACTGCGACGCTGAACAGGAGCAGACCATTGAGCACGTTGAGCGTAATGGTCAGCAGGGTTGACAGGCGCATTTGCTTGTACACGGTGTCCAGGAATATCGTCATCCCTTCCCGGGCATAATGGTCCTCCTGGTCCGCGTCGGCAAACATTTTGATGGTGGTAATGTTCGTATAACTGTCGACCACTCTGCCGGTAACCATCGAGCGGGCTTCTGCCTGTGCCATTGAAATTCGACGCAGTCTTGGGACAAAGTAGATCAGCGTCACCACATAGCCGGCCAGCCAGAAGATCATCGGCAGGGTCAGTCGAAGATCACTGACGGCAAAGAGTGAGACCGCACCCATGAAATAAACCCCGACATAAAGAACGATCTCTGTTACCTTGAGTACCGCCTCGCGGACACCCAGCGAGGTCTGCATCATTTTTGCCGCAATACGTCCTGCAAAATCATTCTGATAGAACTCGATGCTTTGTCGTAACAGATAACGATGGGCCTGCCACCGGGTACGCATCGCGAAGTTGCCGAGCAACCCCTGGTGGACAATGGATTCATAGATGAATTTCAATCCTGGGTGGACAAGCAGTATCAACACGCCGGCCAAAACAAGTCGGGTTTGGTGGGTTTCCCAAAATTGATCCCGGTCCGTATTGGAAAGCCAATCGACCAGATTGCCAACCAGGGAAAACAGGTAGACCTCGATCAGCGCAACAATGATGGAGAGAATGGCACTGGCGATGAGCAGTGGCCAGAAGGGTTTCGCATAATAAGTAACGAAACCGCTCAGTGTGTCAGGTGGTTTGGCAGGGTGATCTTCGGGGAAGGAAGGGCACAGGTCCTCCAGCCAACTGAAAAAATGGTTGATCAGGCTCACCGGGGAGCCATCCGCAAAAGACAGGATTCCGTCCGTTGATTGTTAGCCAGGGGATGATTCAATGGATTGTCTCACTGGCGCAGGGAGATCACGGGACTCTGTGTCAGCACAGGCCGACTGTTTCGCACACCCAGAAAAGCCACAACCAGTGCCGACAGCAGGGGTGCAATCAGCCATATCCAACCGGTGGGTTGATAGTCTATTTCAAACAGCTGGTCGTAGATCAGGAAATTCACCACTTCGGCCCCGAGGACACCGACGAATCCGGCGATGAGCCCCATGGTTGCGAATTCGCTCCATTGGTTGAGGATTATATGTTGCCGGCTGGAACCGAGTGTTCGCAATATGGCGCCCTCGTTGATCCGTTCCCGCATGCTGGATTTCAGTTCAGACAAGGTCACCGCGAATCCGGAGGCCAGCACGAAGGCGAGCAGGGCCTGTATGACCAGCGTGACCTGGTCAATGATCAGATTGATCTGGGTTAGCACGCTGTCGAGTTCAATTAATGTAATGGCGGGAAAGTGTTGCACCAAATCCACCAGCAGCTGCTTTCGTTCCGGCTCGATATAAAAACCGTTGATCCAGGTGGTTGGCAATGCCTCAAGGGCGGTTTGATTGAAGATCATGTAAAAGTTGGGTTTGAAGTTGTCCCATTTTACCAAGCGGATGCTGGAGACACGGGCGTCCCATTGCTGGCTTCCGGTGACAAATGT
Organism: Candidatus Poriferihabitaceae bacterium; assembly: GCA_965214625.1. Taxonomy (GTDB): domain Bacteria; phylum Pseudomonadota; class Gammaproteobacteria; order Arenicellales; family Poriferihabitantaceae. The sequence continues at coordinate 2,461,830 of OZ243962.1, forward strand.
CAGGTGATCGTGCAGGTTGATATCGAGATCATCAGCGAGTTCCGACTCGATCGATACCAGTGGTTGGGCGTGGTTGCCGTCGAACCATTGGCCTTCCAGTATCTGGTTGTCAGGCGGTATATCTGTCGTCCAGGTGAAATTGAGTTCCCTGGTCAAACTCTCGTTATGACGTTCTTCCTTGCTGACATGTTGGATCACCGGTGACTGGTTGATATGGGTCAGCCTGCCTCGAACCACAGGATACAGGCGGTCGGTTTGTATCTGATGCCGGTCGAGGTAGGACTGGTAGCGGGCGGTGTCATCCGGCTGCAGGTTGAGGATAAAGAAATTGGATGCGTCTTCGGGCATGGCGCTTTTCCATGTATCGATCAGTTCGGTTCGAATCAGGATGGTGATCAACAGAGCCATCACGGTCAGGGCAAATGCCGTGGTCTGGGTTCCGGCAGGCCACTTTCGACGCAAAAAATTTCTTGCCCCACTACGGATCGGCCTTGGGAAAAGGGGCAGGCATTGCTCGACACCCTTCAGGACACCGAACACCAGGCCCAACGTGACCGTCAACACGGTCAGGCTTCCAACGAGAATCCCCAGCGTCAGAATGAGGTTTCCGGTGTAGAACCACATGATTCCCGTGACCAGCATGCCGGTCAGACCGTAGGTCATGCGGGCCGAGGCCGGCAACGGAGTCAGATCCTGTCGCAACACCCGTTGTGGAGAGACCGATTTCAGTCTTAAAATCGATGGCGCGGTGAATCCGATCAATACAACAAGGGACAGCCCCAGTCCGGACCAGACTACCGACCATTGCGCTGCAGGGATCTCGGGCGGCAGCAAGTCACGCACCGTCCAAAGCAACCCTTGCTGAATCAGCGCGCCGGCCATGTTTCCCAACAATCCGGCACTGATGGCGATCACCGTCAGTTGAAACAGAAAAATCCAAACGATATCACGTTGTTTTGCGCCGAAACAGCGTAACAGGGCACTGGTGTCGAAATGTCGCTGAATATAATAGCGGCCGCTGCCGGCGACGGCGACGGTTGCCAGCAACAATGCGATCAAACTGGCAAGCCCCATGTACTGCCGGGCCTTTTCCAGTGTGTTGGCGACTCCGGGTCGCTCTTCACCCAATGCGTGCAGTGTCTGGTTGGCCTTGAGTTGTGGTTCAATCGATTCCCTGAAGCGTTCTATGTCCCCGGTTCCACCCGAAAACATCATTTGATAGCGCACACGGCTGCCGGGCTGAATCACATTGGCGGCTGTCAAATCGGCTGCATTCATCATCACGCGAGGAGTGAGATCATAGTAACCACCGATCCGGTCGGGTTCCTGTATCAGTATCTGGTCGACCGTCAAACGCGTGTCACCGATATGGATTGCATCACCCAGCGACAGCCCCAGGGCGTGTATCACCCTGGATTCGACCCAGGCATTGCCAGGTAAGGGGCCATGACGGACAGGTCGGTTCACACCATACAACTCATCAGCGATTTTGATCTCACCTTTAAGCGGGTAGTGTTCGCTGACTGATTTGACCGTGACGAGCAAAATGGCATCGTTGGCCGTGATGACACTGCGGAACTTCTGTGTGCTGGCCGACGCGACATCCTGCTGCCGGGCAAGCTGCGCAACGGCCCCATCGATGGGATGCTGGCCGGTCAGAATCAGATCACCGGCAATCAGCTTGTTCGCGTTTTCGGTCACGGCCCGGCTAATGCGGTCAGAGAGATGGCCGACCGTGGTGTGACTGGCAATCGCGATGACGAGCGCGAGAAGCAATACGGTCAATTCACCGCTTTTGTATTCTCGCCACAGTTGGATCAGTGCAAAACGGGATTGGTGGGCCAATTTCATTGTGAGAGTACCTTCTGTTCAAGATGTCCCGCGTCCATTTTGAATATTTTTTGGCATCGATGGGCCAAATCCGTATCGTGTGTCACCAGGACCAAAGTCGAGTTTTTCTCAATATTTAGTTCGAACAGAAGATCGGCAATTTTGTTGCCGGTCATCTTGTCGAGGTTACCCGTTGGCTCGTCAGCAAACAGAATATCGGGTTGCGTGGCAAAGGCCCGGGCGAGAGCAACCCGTTGTTGCTCTCCCCCGGACAGTTGTTTCGGATAGTGGGTCAATCGGTCTGCCAGGCCCACCCGTGACAGGATGTCGGCCGCCTGGTGCCCGGCTCGCTTGTGATTGAGAATTTCCAGCGGCAGCATGACATTCTCGTGGGCCGTCAGATTGGGCAACAGTTGAAACGACTGGAAAACAAATCCCACATGTCGCGCCCTGATTTCGGCCCGCTGGTCCTCTGACATGTCGGTGATTTTCTGATCATGGACGTAGATTTCACCGTCTGACGGGCTGTCAAGTCCGGCCAGGAGACCCAGCAAGGTGGATTTTCCCGAGCCCGAGATACCGACGACCGCAGCGGATTCCCCGTGGTTGACCGAGAAATTCACGCCCTCGAGTATTTGCAATGTGCGCGATGCCATTGTGATCTTTTTGCTGAGATTGCAAGCTGTTATGATTGGGCGGGGTTGTGGCATATCTGTTTCCTGTCGGTCAAGGGGCGCTAAGGTATAATGATTGTATGAATGTGCTGAACAATTTGAAAAAGACGTGCTTTGCCTTTCTGCTCCTGCTCCCTATATCGTGTCTGGGTGATCAATTTACAACCATTTTGATTCTGGGAGACAGTTTAAGTTCTGGATACGGGCTCCAACCGAAAGAACGATGGACCGACTTGTTGATGGATCAACTGGCGCAATCCGATGAAAAGATCACGCTTGTCAATGACAGTATCAGTGGTGATACGACCGCAGGCGGCTTGGCCCGCATCAGGCAGTCCCTGAAGCGGCACGACCCGGACTGGGTGGTGATTGAACTGGGCGGTAATGACGGGTTGCGGGGCATGTCACTCGAGGCGATGCATTCAAATCTCCAGGCGATGATCGGTATCGTACGGGATCATCGTGCGATGCCCTTTCTTATCGGGGTGGAGTTGCCGCCGAACTATGGCTCGGTGTACACCAATGATTTCAAGCAGGTCTATTCCAGCGTGTCGGAATCAACCGAAACGCCGTTGCTGGCCAACCTCTCGGCCAGTGTCCGCGGAAACCCGGATCTGATGCAAGAGGATAACATTCATCCCAATGCGGCGGCCCAGCCCATCGTCAAACATCTGGTCTGGGAGTTTCTGAAGCGGTATCGGTAGATGGTGTCACTGTCCATCCAAGTGTGGTGAAAGCGTCCGGTCAACGTCTGCATTGGAAACATTCAGCGGATTCAATACATTGTATGATGTCCCGATAAAGATGCTGTAGGAGAGCGCCATGCACATTTTGCTGAGCAACGATGACGGGTATCAGGCACAGGGATTGATCACGTTATATGCAGCCCTATCGGAAATCGCCACGGTGACGGTTGTTGTACCGAAGGCGAATCAAAGTGGTGTCAGCAATGCGCTCAGCTTGCGAAAGTCATTTGCCGTCAGCCAAGGCGAGCGTGGTTTCATCATTGTGGACGGCACGCCGGCCGACTGTGTCCATATTGCGTTGAACGGGATGCTGAAATCAATCCCTGACATGGTGATCGCCGGGATCAATCATGGCGCGAATTTGGGAGAAGACGTGATATATTCCGGAACGGTTGCCGCAGCAATTGAGGGACGGTCTCTCGGTCTGCCTGCCTTGGCGATTTCACTTGCCTCAGGGCAACCGCGTTATTTTGAGACGGCTGCGAAAGTGACAGTGGAACTCGTTTCACGGCTAAAGGGGGCATCGTTACCTGACAACACGGTCTTGAACGTCAATGTTCCGGATCGTCCCTTTGATCAACTGACCGGTCTTGAAGCCACTCGATTAGGGGCCCGACACAAGGTACAACCGAGTATTGAGATTTGTTCTGATGACGGGGAGAGACGATTCAGACTGGGTGCACTGGGGGAAGCCGTCGCATTGAACCGGGGAACGGACTTTGATGCGATCAGGCACGATCGGGTGTCGGTCACGCCGCTTCAGGTGGACCTGACCCAGTACCGCAGTCTGGACAGCGTGATGCAGTGGCTGGGACCGATTGAGTGGAATGGGAAATGAGCACATGACGAGGTATCGGTCATCTATGATGGCCAAGCGCAGGCCATTGGCCATCAAGGTAATGGCCGACGAGATTGTGAGCAGAGTGGAATCAGCGGGTTGCAGCCAACATGACACGAGAGGATTAAATGGTTGACAGTCATTCATTCAGTCGTGATGGGATCGGAATGACTTCGATGCGGACGCGTAATCGGCTGGTTGATCGTTTGCGTGAACGGGGTATTGCCGATGAACGCGTATTGTCCGTCATGCTGCAGACCCCTCGCCATCTGTTCATCGGTGAAGCACTGGCCCACAAGGCCTACGAGGATACGGCCCTTCCAATAGGGCATAATCAGACCATATCGCAACCCTTTATCGTTGCATTGATGACGGAATTGGTCATGGCGGCCTCAATCAACGTCAGGAAAGTGTTGGAAGTGGGCACGGGCTGTGGCTATCAAACGGCGATATTGGCCCAATTGATCCACTGGGTGTTTACCATCGAAAGAATCGGGGCATTGCAGGCGCAGGCAAAAACACGGCTTCCTGATCTGGGGTATCGCAATGTGAGTTATTTGAATGGTGATGGATTCGAGGGATGGGAAAGCAATCAGCCCTTTGACGGCATTATCGTGACGGCAGCTCCTTCGGTGGTTCCCCAGAAATTAAGGGATCAACTTGGGCTGGGGGGTCGGTTGGTCATCCCGGTGGGTAACAGCGGTCACCAGCGATTGAGAATCATCACCCGAACCAGCGAGGGATTTGAGGAACAGCTGCATGAGGCAGTGCGATTTGTACCGATGCTGAATGGCCGACGGTAATGCAATTTCATATCAGCGTCTGTGATGCGAGTTTTCGGTCCCCTGTATGATAAAGTGATGGCTTGGTCACGCCATCGACATGCACAGAAGTATCTGGCAGCGGTCAGTTTTGTTGAGTCATCATTTTTTCCGATACCCACTGCCCTGATGCTGGCGCCTATGGTCATGGCCCAGCGAAGCAAGGCGTGGCGGTTGGCCAGCCTGACGACGGTCACGTCCGTGATGGGTGGGATTTTTGGCTATGTCATCGGCTATTATCTGTTCGAACAGGTGGGCCGGCCCATCCTTGATTTCTACCATGCAACCGAAAAATTTGTCAGCATGAAAATCTGGTTTTCTGACCACGGCGTATGGCTGGTCCTGCTGGCGGGAGTCACGCCGATTCCGTACAAATTGTTCACCATTACTTCCGGTGTGCTGGGCCTGGCGCTGATTCCGTTTGTTGTGGCCTCCCTTGTCGGTCGTGCGTCCCAGTTTTTTTTGATCTCAGGATTGATCTGGTGGGGGGGTAAAAAAGTAGAGCCGGTGTTGCACAAATGGATCGAGACCATCGGTTGGGGGCTGATCGGTCTGGCCCTCGTGATTTATCTGTTGACTGGGTAGAAGATGAAATATCGGATGGTACTACTGGCGGTGGTTGTTCTTTTGGCTGGCTGTGGAACCAACAATGCGCCTGTGATTGACAAATCGCCCATGCGGAAGATTCCTGCCGAGCACATTGTTCGCAAAGGGGATTCGCTTTACTCGATCGCATGGGGAGTCGGCCTTGATTATCATAGTATCGCGAAATGGAATGGGATTGAGAAACCGTATGTCATCCATCCGGGTCAGCGTATAAGATTACATCCTTCGACAACAAAGAAGACACCCTTAAAATCAACCTCAAGTGTACAGGGAAAGAAGGCAGCCACACCGTCTGCAAGATCACTGAAGGCCACCAAGGAGAAAAAGCGCCCTTCTGCGACCCGATCGGATTCGACTCGTTCGGCTGCTGACCCCAAAAAATGGAAGTGGCCGGCGAAAGGCAAGGTCATCGGCAAGTATGATCCCTCGAAAGGAATCAACGGTATTCAGATATCGGGTCGAGATGGCAGCACGATCACCTCGACGGCACCCGGGCAAGTGGTCTACGTCGGAGAGGGGTTGAGAGGCTATGGAAAGCTGGTCATTATCAAGCATTCGGATACGTTCCTCAGCGCTTATGCGCATAACAAGAGTATTCTTGTGGCAGAAGGGGATACCATAAAGGTCGGACAGAAGATTGCACAAATGGGCAATACCGATGCATCCAGGACGATGCTGCATTTCGAAATTCGCAAGCATGGCAAACCGGTAGACCCGCTACGGTATCTGAACTGATTGCTGATGATCCGGAACCTACCCACAAAATGTTGGCAACCGAGATTGGAATTACGCCAGATGGCGTCCGATATCACCTCGACAGTTTGAGAAAAGCAGGTCGTATTCGCCCTGTTGGGCCGACCAAGAAGGGCTACTGGGAAATTATCAGTGGCAATGATGAGCAATACTGAATTCACACACCATTGCCGCCCATTTGATCAACAGTACGGTTCATTGGCTTATCAGTGCCTGGCTTGGGTTGCAGGATGAGTTCAGGTCTCGTGCCGTTCGACATGCAACAAGTAGAGCGCGGCGACAAGTCCCAGAGTGGATGACAGCAGCATCATGCCCAGCAGTCCGTAGGCGGCATTGCCTTTCGAAAGGATTGCTCCGGTGACGGCCGACATAACGGCCCCACCTGCTACCAGAAGGGCTCCGGAAAGTCCCGAGGCGCTGCCCGCGAGGTTCGGCCTGACCAACATGACCCCGGAACTGCTGCTCGGCATGGTGATTCCGTTGCCGATACCCACGAAAACGCAGGCGCCGAACAAGGTGGGTGCATTCAGGGAACCCGTTGACACGATCACGAGTCCTGCCAGCAGTCCGGAACAGGCGACAACCCGCCCCGCAATCATCATGGTTGTCAGCGCATATCGGGCCGCATAGCGGCCGGCAAGGAAACTCCCGAAGACAAATCCTGCCGTAATGCTGCCCATGTAAACGCCGAGCCTTGAAGGGGGCATGTCGAACAATACCGACGCCACCAGCGGTGCTCCGCCCAAGAAGGCATAGAATGCCCCGGTGGAAAAGGCCATGCAAAGCGCATACCCCCAGAAACGACGAGAGCGAAGCAGGTCAGGATAGGCTCGGAACTGCTCATGAAGTGTTTTTGAAGGATGAATATTGGTCTCGTGCAGGTCAGCCAGGCATAGTCCGAAAATCGCGGCACCGAAGGTTAGGAAAACCCAGAAACTGGCGCGCCAGCCGAAGAGTTCGTCCATCGTCCCGCCGACTACCGGCGCTAACATGGGTGCAATGGCCCACGATACGGCGATATAACCCATGAGACTGGCGGCCTTGCGCTTCTCGGACGTATCACAGATGACGGCGTATGATACGGTATGGGCGGAAATGATGGCTGCCTGCATCATCCGGAAGAACAGAAAGCAGGTAATCTCTGTGGACATCGCGCAACCGAGTGATGCCAAGGAAAAAATCAACAGTCCCGCCAGGATAACCGGACGCCGTCCAAAGCGGTCGGACAGGGGGCCCATGACGAGTTGTAGGATTGCCGTCATGGCCGCGTATCCTGCAATCGAAAGGTTCACGAGCGCATAGCTGGTCCCGAATTCCGACGCGATGCCGGGAAGGGAGGGGAGGAACATGTTCAGCGAGGCGACCGAAAGCCCGTTCAACAGGATGAGCGTGACGAGTTTGGGTTGGATGATGGCTGTCTGCTGCATGGGCCTTGACTTCAGATGTCTTTGGGACGGTAAGTGGCTGACCCTGAATATGGCATAAAAAAGAGTGAAATATTTTTCATACTACGCAATACAGTCAGAGAGAATCACTGGTTATCTCGCTCGTGACGGACGGTGCTTCCGGGCTGATGGTATTTCCAGATTACGCCGTCATTCCACAGGAAGATTCGAGACATGTTGTTTCCTCGTCCAGATACAATATGATTCCGGCTCGGGCAACAACGCTGTCCGTTAAAATGATACGATCACCGACTCAAATGCGGTTTATAGTATTATCGGTTTGCAATAAGCTTCCGCTATGCCGAGGAGCGACGATGATTGCTCATTGATTTTTCACTCATAATGATTATCGACATGTAGTATGGACATACCATCAGCGAATCGACGGCTGGCATCGGGCCAGAATCTGACACGGGAAAACATGCAATCGGTCATGAGTCTGATCATGCATGGCGATGCAACACCGGCACAGATTGGTGCCTTCCTGACCGCATTGATGATCAAGGGAGAGACGGTCGATGAAATCGTGGGGGCGGCGACGATCATGCGAGCCTTGTCAGCCAAGGTGGAACCACAAGTGGACCAGACCGTTGACACGGTGGGTACTGGCGGTGATGGTGCCAAACTGTTTAATGTATCGACGGCCAGTGCATTGGTTGCTGCCGCCGCGGGAGCCAACATGGCAAAACACGGTAACAGGGCTGCCACCGGCAATTCAGGCAGTGCCGATGTGCTCGAAACAGCCGGTGTGAATATCAGTCTTTCGCCGCAGCAAGTCGGTCAATGTATTGAACGATGTGGCATTGGTTTCATGTTTGCGCCCAACCACCATGCGGCAATGCGGCATGCCATTGGTCCACGCAAGGAAATCGGGGTACGCACTATCTTCAATTTGCTCGGTCCGTTGACCAATCCGGCCGGATCACGGTTTCAGTTGGTGGGCGTGTTCGACCAGCGGTGGGTCAGACCGCTGTCCGAAGTGTTTGCCGAGTTGGGCAGTGTCCATACACTGGTCGCGTGTTCGGACGATGGACTGGATGAAATCTCAATTGTCGCACCCACCCGAATCGCTGAATTGAAGAACGGGCGAATCACCGAGTATCAGATCACACCTGAACGGATGGGCGTGAACCATCGGTCGCTGGACCCAATTACCGTGACGGATGCGGCACACAGCCTGCGGTTGATCAAGGAGGCATTGAGCGGACAGCCAGGGCCGGCGGGTGATATGGTTGCGCTTAACGCGGGTGCGACGATCTACGCTGCCGATTTGGCGCCTTCCATTGAGGAGGGTGTGGAACAGGCGAGATCGGTACTCAAATCCGGTGCGGGTCTGGAAAAGCTTGAAAAACTGGTGCACGTCTCAAACAGTTTCAATGAAGGCGATGATCTGAACACTGACACGTGAAGGGATCCGGCCTATGATGACAGTCCCCTTGTTGGCTGCTGACGGGCGCTTTTTGACTGGATGAAATAGATGCCGCACAACACCAGGACCAAGGCCAGTATCATTTTCATTTCGATCCTCTCTCCCAGAATCAGCACACCCCAGATGCTTCCCAATACGGGAATCACATAATTGATCTGGGCAAAAATGGTTGCCCCCAGCTGTTTGATCACCCGGAAATAAATGAGTGAGGCGACAACCGTCGCAAAAACAGCCAGTACAGAAACCGCGGCGAGGCTCTCCACAGAAGGGGACATGCTGAACGGCCGTTCGAAAACAAAGGCCAGCGGAAGGCTGGTCAGTGCCGCAAACAGCGTGACGCCTGCCGCCATTTCATACCCCCTGAATCCGGAGGACCTTTGCCTTCTGACATAGATCGTGGTGACAGAATAGCTCAAGGCGCCACCGAGGACGGCCAGTTGTCCGAACATGTGTTCCCCCAAACCCTGCAGGGCGGTCAGACCGACCAGAGTGATCAATCCCACAAAGCCCAGGCTGATACCGTATACTTTTCTGATCGACATCGGTTCTTCAGCGACAAAGAAGTGAGCGAGGAAAAACGTACTGATCGGCATGATGCCCATCAGTACCGCCGCCATGGAACTGTCGACATAGACTTCCCCCAGGCTGATGAGAATGAAGGGCAGGGTATTGCCGATCATTCCGATCACGATATAGAGTATCCATGCCTGTCGATGCATCGGTATCCACCGTTTTTTGAGCAGCAGGAAGGCACAGAAAATCAACGCGGCCAGGGTCAGTCGCAAGGCGGTCAGCGTGAAAGGACCGATGGTGGTGACCGCAATCTTGATGAGCAAAAAGGAGGCACTCCAGATCAAGGCCAATAGAAGCAGCAACAGATAGTCGTGAAAATGATTTTTCATCTGATTGGTGAACGGGAATTGATATACTACCCGGCTATTTCCATGGGAGCGATAACTGACTGATGTTGAGTTTGGGAGAACCACCGCCTTTTGATGTGCATAATGTCAATGGTCGTGCCCCGATTTTGATTACCTGTGATCACGCAGCAAACCGCATTCCGGCCAGCCTCTCGAACCTGGGTATGGAGGCTTCAATGCTGGAGCGACATATTGCCTATGATATCGGTGCAAGGCAAGTCGCCATGGCGCTTTCGAAGCGATTTGATGCGCCAATGCTGCTGTCAACCTATTCAAGATTGGTCATTGATCTCAATCGTCATCTGGATGATCCCACCTTGATTGTGGACGTCAGCGACAGTACCACCATTTTCGGTAATCGCAATTTGAGCGCCACCCAAAAGCGTGAACGGATCAATACGATATTCCGGCCCTATCACGATATGCACGGTCGACTGGTTGATCAACTGGTTGCCCGCCATGCAACCCCGTTTATTTTGTCTGTCCACAGTTTCACGCCGACCTTTAACGGATCGACTCGGCCGTGGCATTTCGGTGTGCTCTGGGACCGATGTGAAAGTCTGGCAAAAAAGCTGGTGAGGGGACTGCGGCAGGACAACACCCTTTGCGTGGGAGAAAACCAGCCCTATCATGCGACCGATCCGCTGGGCTATTCCATGGTCGTGCATGCCCAGAACCGGGGGATCGATATGGGTTTGATTGAGATTCGTCAGGATCTGATTGAGCATCCCGCGGGGCAGCAGGCGGCGGCGGAAACACTCGCGCGGACGATAGCGTCATTGTAGACGGACATCGGGTCGCATGGGTTTTTACTGGCGTATGCCGGCGAAGCCGCTGTCATCAACGATTGGTTTTCCCAGAAAACCCATCCCCGTTGCAGCCAGTTTGCCGGATACGGGGGCGAGATAAAGGGAGAGGACTCCCCATTTCAGGAGCTGAATTCAGTTACAATCGGAAACGGGTTTTCATTATCGAGCAAAGAGAGTGTCCGGAAATAGCATTGGCCGTCTTTTCACACTGACCACGTTCGGGGAAAGTCATGGTTTGGCACTGGGTGCGGTGGTTGACGGTTGCCCCCCCGGCCTGGCCTTGACCGAATCAGATTTGCAGGTCGACCTGGACCGACGCAAACCGGGCCAATCGAAATATACCACGCAGCGAAGGGAATCGGATGCCGTTGAGATATTGTCCGGTGTCTTTGAGGGTGTGACGACCGGAACCCCGATTGGACTATTGATCAGGAACCAGGATCAGCGGACGCGGGACTATGCCAAAATCAAGGATCGATTCAGGCCCGGGCATGCCGATTATACCTATCATCACAAGTATGGTTTGCGTGACTATCGCGGTGGCGGGCGTTCGTCGGCCAGGGAAACTACCATGCGGGTGGCGGCCGGCGCGATAGCCAAGAAATATCTGCGCGAACAGTACGGCATCGTGATACGTGGCTGTGTTGACCAGATCGGGGCTGTCCGTATTCCGGTCAACGACTGGTCACTGGTTGATCATAACCCCTTTTTTGTAACCGACAACGCGGTGATTCCGACACTCGAGAAGACGATCCAATTGACCCGCAAAGCGGGGGACTCCATTGGTGCGGGTGTGTATGTTGAAGCCTTGAATCCGCCGACGGGATGGGGCGAACCGGTGTTTGACCGCCTTGATGCAGATATCGCAAAAGCAATGATGAGCATCAATGCGGCCAAGGCCGTTGAGATCGGTGCGGGATTTTCAGCGATCACCCAGAAAGGTTCTCAACATCGGGACCCGATCGAGCCCCAAGGATTTCGATCGAACAATGCAGGCGGTGTATTGGGCGGGATTTCGAGCGGGCAGACCATCACGGTTCGTATTGCATTTAAACCCACCTCAAGTATCCAGGTGCCAGGAGATACCGTCAACCTGGACAACGAACCGGTTGAAGTGGTGACAACCGGCCGACACGATCCGTGCGTAGGTATTCGGGCGGTGCCGATTGCAGAGGCCATGCTGGCGTTGGTTTTGATGGATCATGCGCTGCGTGACCGGGCACAAATGGTTCGCTAGCGGGCAAGGACGAAATGATCGTTGTGAATGCAAGGATCCGTGGCAGCGACCGAGCCTTGTCCGGAATATGATATTATCGGGCGTTTTTCACCTCAGCGAATGATCTGGAATGGATAAACAAAAAACCCTTTATGACAAGGTCTGGCAACAACATGTTGTCCATGAAACCGAAGATGGCACCTCGTTGATTTATATCGATCGTCACCTCGTCCATGAAGTGACTTCGCCACAGGCGTTTGAAGGGCTCCACCTGGCCAACCGCAAGCCATGGCGGGTGGAAAGCATGCTGGCCGTTCCGGATCATAATGTGCCGACGGCCACGGATGGGGGCGAAATCGACGACCCGGTGTCGAGACTGCAGGTGACGACATTGGATCAGAATTGCCAACACTTCGGTATCACCGAGTTTGGCATGTCAGATCCGCGGCAGGGGATTGTCCATATCATCGGCCCTGAGCAGGGGGCAACGCTGCCGGGCATGACGATCGTGTGCGGTGATTCCCATACCTCGACGCACGGTGCGTTCGGGGCACTCGCTTTCGGGATCGGCACGTCGGAAGTCGAACATGTGATGTCGACCCAGTGCCTGTTGCAGCGCAAATCCAAGAACATGCGTATCTGGCTTGAGGGCAATAAGCATCCCGGGGTGACCGCAAAAGATCTGGTGCTGGCGGTGATCGGTCTTATCGGGACGGCGGGTGGAACTGGGTATGCGATCGAATTTGCCGGTCCGGTTATTGAGTCCCTGTCGATGGAAGGCCGAATGACGATCTGCAATATGACGATCGAGGCAGGGGCGAGAGCGGGCATGATCGCGGTGGATCAGACCACCATTGACTATCTGGCAGGTCGACCTTATTGTCCGAAAGGCGATTTGTGGAATAAGGCAGTCACCGCCTGGCGTGATCTGAAAAGTGATGAAGGCGTTGTGTTCGATCGGGAGATCACGGTCGACGTCAGTACGATTCTGCCCCAGGTAACCTGGGGGACATCACCTGAAATGGTGGTCGATATTCATGGCTGCGTGCCCGATCCGGAGGCGGAATCGGATCCGATCCGGCAAGCGGGTATCAAGCAGGCACTGGATTACATGGGTCTTGAGGCCGGTGTGCCGATCAGCGAGATCAATCTTGACCTGGTGTTTATCGGTTCGTGTACCAACAGTCGTATTGAAGACCTGCGTGAGGCCGCTTCGGTGGTCAAGGGCAAACAGGTTGCAAAGTCGATCAAGCAGGCGTTGGTGGTGCCCGGATCGGGGCTTGTCAAGCGTCAGGCGGAAGCAGAGGGCTTGCACCACATCTTTATCGAGGCGGGATTTGAATGGCGCAATCCCGGATGCTCGATGTGTCTTGCAATGAACGCAGACCGGCTTGAGCCCGGTGAGCGGTGTGCCTCGACATCGAATCGCAATTTCGAGGGTCGACAGGGACAGGGGGGGCGAACCCATCTGGTCTCACCGGCCATGGCGGCAGCAGCGGCGATCACCGGTCATTTTACTGATGTGACGGAGGGTTAAGGATGCAGGCATTTACAACGATGGAGGGCTTGGTGCTCCCGCTTGACAGGGCGAATGTGGATACCGATGCGATCATCCCCAAGCAATTTCTCAAATCGATCAAAAGGACCGGTTTTGGACCGAATCTGTTTGATGAGTGGCGCTATCTGGATCACGGAGAGCCGGGGATGGACAACACGGACAGGCCGATCAACGCCGATTTCATATTGAATTACCCTCGATACCAGGGTGCCGAGATTTTACTGGCGCAAAAGAATTTTGGCTGTGGCTCCTCCAGGGAGCATGCGCCCTGGGCCTTGCTGGATTATGGTTTTCGTTGCCTGCTGGCACCGAGTTTTGCCGATATATTTTATAACAATTGCTTTAAAAATGGCATATTACCGGTTGTTTTGGAAGAGAAGCTGATCAAAGAGTTGTTTGTTGTGGTCAAGGCGCAGATCGGCTATTCGATCAAGGTTGATTTGCCGAATCAAACGATTACGCTGCCAGATCAAAGAGCGATTTCCTTTGAGGTGGAACCATTTCGGAAACACTGTCTGGTCAATGGTCTTGACGATATCGGACTGACTTTGCAGCATTCGACGCTGATCAGACAGTACGAGGAGCGAAGGAGAGTCGAAGCGCCGTGGTTGTTTGGCCAGTCTCAGTAGATGAACCCGCCATTCCCGGTTTCCTGACAGGGTTGCAATCGGTTTGTCGGCTCCCCCGGACAAACGAAGGGTTGCGTGGTGAACCGTGGATAGCGCCACCTCGGGTCAATCCCTGTTTTCGGATATTTTCTTGAACAAGACATAGGCCGCACCACTGCCGCCGTCTTTGGGAAGTGCGGAGCAAAAAGCCCTTATCCGACCTTGTCGCTTGAGCCAGTCGACCGTTGCAGGTCTGATGACCCCTCTGGATTCAGCGGAGCGGGTTCCTTTGCCGTAGATGATCAAGACACAAAGACACCTGTTTTGCAGGCATTCGGACAGATAACGGTCAAGGGCCGGTTCCACTTCATGCAATCGCAGTCCATGCAAGTCCAGTCGTGATTCAATGGGATATTCACCACGTCTGAGGCGTCGGATGACCTTCTTTTGTAGTCCGGCCCTGACGAACAGCATGTCAGGTTGACTCGGGTCAGTGGCATCAACAAGGGGGGATTGGTATGCGCTGTCACCCGGACTTGGGACCGTCCTGGCGGGCAGTACACGTTTTGGCCCGAGAGGCGCGAGGGACTCAACACGGTTTTGGCTATAGTTCCGATGATCACGGTTGGTCCCCTGAACCGATTGACGAAACAGCTTGATGTCCTCATCGGAAATGATGGGTTTTCTGGACATTGCATTCGGTTCGTTGACGGCCGGTCTGCCGATTGCTGTGATCAGTGGGTTTTCAGGTAACGATCGGCATCCAGGGCGGCCATGCAGCCGGTTCCCGCAGAGGTGACGGCCTGTCGATAGACATGATCCATGACATCTCCGGCAGCAAAAATGCCTTCGATACTGGTCTGGGTTGCATTACCGTTATACCCTCCTGCCGTGATCAGGTAGTCACCGGCCATGTCGAGCTGGTTGACAAACAGATGCGTATTCGGAGTATGGCCGATGGCAATGAAGACCCCCATCAATGCAATGTCCCGGGTTTCGCGCGAGAGAACGTTCTTGACTGTCATCCCGGTGACCCCGCTTTCGTCACCCAGCACCTCCTCCAGAACATGGTTCCATTCGATCCGGATGTTGCCGCCGTTATCCTCGGTTTTCGCCATCAGGTGATCGACCAAAATCGCCTCGGCACGCAGTTCATCGCGTCGATGGACTAGGGTCACCGATGACGCGATATTCGACAGATAAAGCGCTTCTTCGACGGCCGTGTTGCCGCCGCCGATGACGGCAACATCCTGATTGCGGTAAAAAAACCCGTCGCAGGTTGCACAGGCCGACACCCCTTTTCCTTTAAAGGCCTCTTCCGAGGGCAGCCCCAGATATTTCGCTGATGCACCGGTGGCGATGATCAGCGCATCGCAGCGGTAGGTATTGTAATCCCCGATCAGGGTAAAGGGTTTCTCGGTGACCTCGGCTTGATGGATATGGTCAAAAATGATTTCAGTTTCAAAGCGTTCGGCGTGCTGTTGCATCCTGACCATCAGTTCCGGCCCCTGCACGCCATTCCAGTCTCCTGGCCAATTGTCGACGTCCGTGGTGGTCGTGAGTTGTCCACCTTGTTCCAGGCCAGTGACCATTACGGGCTTCAGATTGGCCCTGGCAGCGTATACCGCCGCACTGTAGCCAGCCGGTCCGGAGCCCAGTATAAGCAGTCGACAATGTTTCGTTTCAGACATTTCTAGCGGTTAAAAAATGAAAATGAGTCATCTCCCTTATAACTGAAAATGGAGGATGGTTAAACCCATTGGCAATCAGTGTTAGGCAATCAGTTGAAAAAATGATTCTCTGCCAAATCGATTCCGATAATGACAACCTCGTTTACGGATATCTCTTTTCTCAATTCGATGTTTTTACCTGAATATCCGTCTCCAGGGACCTGCATCATGATCATGACGCACAAGACAGGAAGTGTCCATGCCATCGATGAATACCCGGCTGGCTTGTTCTCAGCCCGGGAAGACAATCGTATGTTTCGCCTGATGCGTTAACGGCTATCTCTTCGGTAGGCAAAATGCGTTCGCCATCAAGTCTGTCATACTGAACAATACCGGGAGTGCTTCCATACAAAAGAGACGGTGGCACTGGGCCCACTGGCGTTGGACAGGGTCTCGGCTATCAGGAGTCCGGAACATTGCTTGTGCATTGCTAGGTTGCCCGGGGGAAGACGGCACACATAACCGCCGAAGATACCTGGAAAATCTAGGATGATGGGGACAGACTTTGATAATAATCCATCAGTATTTTCGCGACTTCCGGGCGGGAAAACTCGGGAGGCGGCGCAATACCGTTGCTCAGCATCTCTCTCACCCGGGTGCCTGATAACAGCACGAAGTCCTCCTTTTGATGGTCGGGTGCTTCACGCATCATCACGACCTGATCGAGCTTTTTCGAATAGGCGGTATGGTCTGCCCGAAAGATTTCAATTTCAAGGGCACTCTTGACAGACGGCAGATCAAATATGGCTTGTGCCTCAAAATCACCGTAATAATCGCCCACACCGGCATGGTCCCGACCAATAATAAAATGCGTTGCGCCCATGTTTTGCCTGAACAGGGCATGCAGAACGGCTTCCCTTGGTCCGGCGTACAGCATGTCGAACCCGTAGCCAGTGATCATGACGCTGTTCGGGGGAAAGTACAGTTCGACCATTTTTCGAATGGCGGCATCACGGACATTGGCTGGAATGTCACCGGGTTTCAGCTTGCCAAGCAGCATATGGATAATGCATCCGTCGGCGTTTGTCCGTTGCATCGCAATCCGGCACAGTTCCTCGTGGGCCAGATGCATGGGGTTGCGGGTCTGAAAGGCGACCACGTTACGCCAGCCGCGTTGCCCGATCTCCTCGCGGATTTGTACCGCGGTACGGAACGTATCGCCGAAGTCCTTTTCGAAATAACTGAAATGCAGCACCTGAATGGGTCCGGCGAGTCCAATTCTTCCCTGGCTTTTGAATTCAGAGACACCCGGGTGTTTCATGTCATTGGTGCCATAGACTTTTTCAGAGAGGTAATCCATTTCCTGTTCCGTGTAAGTGTCCATTGTCTCAAGTGCCATGATGGCAATGACGGGTTTTCCCGGGAGGTTCGGGTCGCACAAGGCAATGGTGTCCCCTGCATCAAAGTCACCTTTCGCGTCCACCAGACAAAGCACCGGAGTCGGCCAAAACAGGCCAGAGCAGGTGCACATGTTTTCTGCGACGCTGAGGGCATCCGCCTTGTCCATATAACCGGTGAGTGGATTAAAGTATCCCGCGCCCAGCATGACGGCGTTCGCCGCACCGGCCGAACTCAATACAACTGATGGCAATGCTTTTGCGCGTTGGTGCAGCGCGGCGGATTGTGTCTTGTCTGCGACGAAGAGCGGATTTAACTGTGCAGAACCGTGCGGGGTAATCATGGGACGAGTTTACCGGATGAAACAGATCAAGGGGTAATTTGAATATTCGATGGGCACATCAGAAATTTTTGGAATCGGGATCCCTGTTTTATCCGGGTGATATACAAAAAGTCGCCTGTTGGGGATATTTATGCGGTCTTTCGACGGTCCCGCACGGCTTGTGCCAGCAAGTGGAGCATCTCAACCGTGGTGTCAAAACTGACACAGGCATCGGTAATGCTTTGTCCATACGTTTTTGCAACCCCGTCAATGACATCCTGGCGCCCTTCGACCAAATGGCTCTCGATCATTGCCCCGATAATCCGGCGGTCGCCCTCCGCGATCTGCTGACACACATTTTGTGCCACCAGCACTTGATTTTGAGGGATCTTGCGACTGTTGGCATGACTGAAATCAATCATTACCTGGGGTTTCAATCCGGCATGGGTCAATTTGTCACAAGCTAGGCCGACACTGTCGGCATCATAGTTGGGTTCCTTGCCACCGCGCAGTATGATGTGACAATCCTCATTTCCCATGGTCGTATAAATGGCGGAATGGCCGGATTTGGTGAGCGAGAGAAAGTGATGGGGGCGGGCAGCGGCCCGAATACCGTCCACCGCGATATCGAGATTTCCGTTGGTCCCGTTTTTGAGACCGACAGGGCAGGACAACCCGGAAGTCAATTCCCGGTGCACCTGACTTTCTGTGGTACGGGCGCCGATTGCCCCCCAGGCAATCAGGTCGGCCACATACTGGGGTGTGATAATGTCGAGATACTCTGTCCCTGCGGGGATACCCTTGCTGTTCAGCTCAAGCAACAGCGTTCTGGCAAGCCGCAATCCCTTGTTGATGTCAAAGGTGTCGTTCAGGTCAGGATCGTTGATCAATCCCTTCCATCCTACCGTGGTTCTCGGTTTTTCAAAATAAACCCGCATCACGATCAACAGATCCTGTTCGGTTTGTTGTTTCAGCGCCAGTAGTTTCTGACCGTAATCGATGGCCATATCGCAATCGTGAATCGAGCAGGGCCCGGAGACCACCAGCAGTCGGTCATCTTCGCCATTCAGGATTTGATGAATCGCATTGCGTGTTTGTGTGGTGGTCTCAGCAGCGGCCGGGGTAATCGGCAGTTCATCCATGATTTCACTCGGGTTGATAACATGATCGATACTCGCGATCCTGATATCATCAGTTTTCATTATGCTCACGATAGGTCCTGATGTCTAAGTCAAAACGTCGGATTGTACGGTGATCGACTCCGGGTGTTAAGGGCATGCGGAGAAAAAAGCTTGTATAATTGGCCTTACGCTGGTATGGCGCAGATTTTAGTTTTTGACCTGCTAGTGTGGAGGGTTTATAATCCGGGCGCCTTTTTCAGGCGTTCAAAAAACGTAATTTCGGATCCCATCAATAACCGTTTTCAGCGAAGAGGACATCATGGCTGTACAACAAAACCGAAAAACACCGTCTAAAAGAGGTATGCGACGGTCACACGACAAGCTCAAAACAGCCCCCCGTTCGATTGATTCTGTCACCGGCGAATTGCATCGGCGTCATCATGTCACCGCAGACGGGTATTATCGAGGCAAAAAAGTGATCTCTTTCCCCAACGAGGATTAGAAGATCGGCTCGTGTCGCAGGTTGTCTAGCCTGCAGTCGGCGGGTTCAGAGGCTATGATCACGTTATCCATCGACGCCATGAGCGGTGATCATGGCTTGGATATCACTGTACCGGCGGCGATGGACATCCTCAAGGAGACCCGGGACATCCATCTGATTCTGGTCGGTGATGTCAGGAAAATTGAGGGCCGTGTGGCTCGACTGGGACTGTCCGACGATCGGCGCCTGTCCATACAGGAATCGTCCGAAGTGGTTCAAATGACCGATTCGCCGGCACACGCGCTGCGCAAGAAACATGATTCTTCGATGCGTGTCGCGATTAATCTGGTTCGCGAGGGCAGGGCAGATGCTTGTGTCAGTGCCGGCAATACGGGCGCGCTGATGGCAACGGCACGTTTTGTGCTCAAAACCGTTCCCGGTATTGACCGTCCGGCGATTTGTGCCCGATTGCCGAGAGTGCAGGGCCATACCTATATGCTGGATCTCGGTGCGAATGTGGATTCTCCGCCGCAAATCCTCTTCCAGTTCGGGTTGATGGGTTCCTTGCTGGTCAAATGCCTCGACGCCAAGTCAACGCCCAGTGTCGGGCTGCTGAATATCGGTGTCGAGGAGATCAAGGGCAATGAGATCATCAAGGAAGCCGCGGTCCTGTTCAGGGACAGTCGATTGAATTACACTGGTTTTGTCGAAGCAGACGAGATTTATATCGGGAACACGGACCTGATCGTCTGTGATGGATTTGTCGGTAATGTCGCGCTCAAGGCATCGGAAGGGGTTGCCCAGATGATCACCGACATGGTTAAGGTGGAGTTTACACGTAATATCATGGTGAAAAGTACGGCTCTGCTGGCAAAGCCTGTTCTTAGCAGGATCAAACAGCGCCTGGATCATCGTCGATATGATGGTGCCAGTTTTCTCGGTCTTAAGGGCACGGTTGTCAAATCGCACGGTGGAACCGACCGGGTGGGATTCAAGCATGCGATTGAAGTGGCGATGGGAGAGGCGAAGGGACAGCTGGTGAAGCAAATTGAATGCGCGCTGTCATCGTCATTGGCCGAGCAGACAAACTTGACATGATCTACTCGCGCATCATCGGAACCGGCAGCTATCTTCCGGAGAAAATACTGACCAATGCGGCCCTTGAGAAGCAGGTCGATACGCATGATGACTGGATCAGGTCACGGACCGGTATTGTCGAAAGAAGGATTGCCGCCGATGACGAATTTACCTGTGATCTTGCGGAGAAGGCATCGCTTGAGGCGATCTCGGCTGCGGGGATCAATGCCGCTGATATTGATCTGATCGTGGTGGCCACTACCACCGCAGACCAGGTCTTTCCGAGTACGGCCTGTTTGTTGCAATATCGACTGGGCATCGCGGGTTCCCCGGCGTTTGACGTGCAAGCCGTGTGCGCCGGATTTCTTTTCGCTATTGATGTGGCGGACAAATTCATCAGGACCGGGAGTGCCGAGTGTGCCCTGGTGGTGGGTGCAGAGACGTTCTCGCGGATTATCGATTGGACCGATCGTCGGACCTGTGTGCTGTTTGGTGATGGGGCCGGTGCGGTGATCCTGCGCAAGGATAACCGGCCGGGGATCCTGTCAACCCATTTGCACAGCGATGGCAAATATCAGGATCTGTTGTGTGTGCCGACCGGGATATCAAGAAATTATCAGATGATTCAACAAGGAACGGCCTATACGACGATGGAGGGGAGTGAGGTATTCAGGTGGGCGGTGACCGCGATGAGTGATATTATCGATGAAACGCTTGAGGCCAATCGCATGCACCGCGATGAGATTGACTGGCTGGTTCCCCACCAAGCGAATATCCGGATTATCAATGCCGTCGGGAAACGGGCCAAGATACCCTTGGAGAAAGTCATCGTCACGGTGGCACGACACGGGAATACGTCGGCCGCATCGGTTCCTCTGGCGCTGGATGAAGCCATTCGGGACGATCGTATTCAATCGGGCCAGCACGTGCTTATGGAGGGCTTCGGGGGTGGATTTACCTGGGGTTCGGCGATGGTCAGACTGTAACTTGGTATTTTACCAAGACGGTTGGATGGCAATACTTAAGGTGTTTACATGTCGCAACAATTGAAAAACAAGGTCTGCCTGGTCACCGGTGCCTCCCGTGGCATCGGCAAGGCCATTGCGCTGGCCCTGTCCGAGCAGGGGGGGGCGGTATTCGGCACGGCGACGACTTCACAAGGCGCGGAGCGGATCAGTGACTATTTGGCGACAGGACAAAATACCGGTCGGGGATTGGTCCTTGATGTCACCGATGATGATTCGGTCAATCAAACGGTTGAAGCGGTTTCAAAATCCGGTGACGGTCCGGTTGTGCTGGTCAATAATGCGGGTATCACACGGGACAATCTGTTATTGAGAATGAAGGATGAGGAATGGAATGAAACGATTGATACCGATCTGAAATCTGTTTTCCGTATGAGCAAAGCGTGTCTAAGAGGCATGATCAAGGCCCGATACGGCAGAATTATCAATATCTCGTCAGTGGTCGGTCTGGTCGGCAATGCGGGCCAGTCAAATTACGCGGCCGCGAAAGCCGGCATGGTCGGTTTTTCCCGTTCGTTGGCCCAGGAAGTCGCTTCTCGCAATATTACGGTGAATGTGGTTGCGCCCGGGTTTGTTGACAGTGACATGACCGGTGCGCTGTCTGACAGTCAACGTGAAACGTTGCTGCAACGAATTCCCCTCGGACGCATGGGTTCTCCAGAGGAGATTGCCCACACGGTGGTTTTTCTGGCATCACCGATGAGTGGATATATCACCGGGAGTACTATTCATGTCAACGGCGGCATGGTGATGATCTAAGGGAAACCGACGTCGGTTTTATTTGTAGTTAATTATCAAACGGTTATAAAATAAACTCGGATTCTTTTCTCAAGATCGAGACATAAAATAGGGACAAAATAGCCGTATTATTTATTGGACTTGAGGAAGGCGATTGTTTACTATCTAAACCGACAGAACAGTAACAACGTCACCGACGGGTCGTTTGGGAGACAGCCTGTTCGGCGTGACGGAAATCTGGAATCGTATTATTTGGAGGCTAAAATTCGAATGAGCACAATTGAAGAACGCGTAAAGAAGGTGGTGATTGAGCAACTGGGTGTGGATGAAGATCAAGTCAAGCCAGAAGCTTCCTTTGTCGATGACCTGGGGGCAGATTCACTGGACACCGTTGAACTCGTGATGGCGCTTGAGGAAGAATTCGATGCGGAAATCCCTGATGACGAAGCAGAAGGGATCGTCAAGGTCGAGGATGCGATCAAATATATCAAGGAGCACGCTTCGGGATAACAGGCGGGTATTGCTGATACATCCCGACCCATGGCCCTCTGGAAAATAGCCGAAATCTTCTGACGATTACCGCTGTTTTGGTTAATCCTGACAACCGCTGCTCTTTCGGGGGCGGCGGTTTTATTTTTTTGGCGTTCACTCGATGTGCGCATCTTGTATAATGTTGCGACAAGGTGTGGTGGTGAACAGGCCCGTCACACCCCGCTCCCCGGCATGCCATTTCGGCTGTCGGATGAGTGGGATGTCCCGGGGCCCGTATGGACCTGCGTGATCGTCCGGGCATTGTGGGGTGCCAACAGAACAACAGTTAAGCGATGATTATCTTGAATGAGTAAGAGGCGTGTAGTTGTTACCGGTATGGGGGCATTGACTCCGACCGGTATCGGTCTTGAGTCGTCATGGAAGTCGATGCTGGCCGGAGTCAACGGTATCAGGACGATCAGTCAATTCGATGCGTCCGCGTTGCCTTGTCGTATTGCAGGGGAGATATCGGATTTCGATGCCCACCAGTGCATTGCACCCAAGGAGATCAAGAAAATGGATCGATTCATGCAAATGGGGCTGGTTGCCGGTGTCGAGGCATTCCGGGATGCCGGATTTGATGCATCGGCGTTGTCTGAAAAACAGGCACAGGGTATCGGCGTTTATATCGGCTCAGGTATCGGTGGAATCAATACCATTGAGTCGACCACGCATCTTTATGCTGAAAAGGGCTATAGACGGATATCGCCCTTTTATATTCCCATGACGATTACCAATATGATTTCCGGTAACCTGTCCATTTTGTTGGGATTGAAAGGACCGAATCTGTCTACCGTCACGGCCTGCAGCACCGGTACCCATGCGATCGGTGAGGCGGGCAGGCTGATTGAATACGGGGATGCGGACGCGATGATTGCCGGCGGAGCGGAAGCGCCGATCACGCCGACTTCGGTGGCGGGTTTTTGTACCGCACGCGCATTGAGCCGGCAGAACGACAATCCTGAGACCGCCAGTCGGCCGTGGGATATCGGTCGTGACGGGTTTGTCATGGGTGAGGGGGCAGGGATTCTCATGCTGGAAGAATTCGAACATGCAAAAAAACGGGGCGCGAGAATCTATGCCGAGCTTGCCGGATTCGGATTGAGCGGTGATGCCTATCATATTACCGGCCCGTCACCCGACGGGGAGGGAGCGGCAAGATGCATGAATAATGCACTGCGCAATGCACGGATTGCGCCGCAGGATGTCCATTACCTGAACGCACATGGTACCTCCACTCCCTTGGGTGATATTGCGGAAACCAAGGCGGTCAAGCGGTCTTTCGGAGATCATGCCGCCCGACTGGCAATCAGTTCGAACAAATCGATGATCGGGCATCTGCTGGGGGCCGCCGGTGGGGTTGAGGCCGTGATGTCAGTGATGACCATTTTCGAACAGAATATTCCACCGACGATTAATCTGGATGACCAGGACCCGGAATGTGACCTTGATTACGTTCCAGGCGAAGCACGGTCGCAAAAGGTCGATGTCGCCCTGAGCAATTCCTTTGGTTTCGGTGGAACCAACGGGACACTGGTCTTTCGTCGGATGACCTGATCGGTTGCCTTTTCGTGGTTATTCCTGCTGTCTGTTACGTCCGGTTGTGTCCCAAAAATTCGCTCTGTGAGTATCCGGGTATACAGCGGCGGTACGTCATGCAGCGCGCAGAGTGACGTCAATGATCCGCCTCGATGACAGTCCATTCAAATAATAAGGCACCGGGCCATTGGATGCGTGGATTCTTGCTTAAAATAGCGCTTCCCGTGGTCGTGCTGGGGTTGCTGTTGATCGCCGGGTCCGTTGGATACTACCTCAAAGCGATCAATCAGCCGCGAGACTTTGGTGATGACATCGTCGTCTTTGCTCCCGGGGATACGTTGCATGCCATCACCATGGACCTGCAAGAAAAGGGGATCATCTCTGAGCCCTATACGATCAAGATCAAGGCTTATCTGGATGATCTCGAAACACGGATGCAGGCGGGAGAGTATCGCTTTGCGAAAAAGACATCAATTGCAGAATTTCTGGACCATCTGGTCAAAGGGAAAGGTCAAATCGGAGTCAAGGTGACCATCATAGAAGGCTGGACATTCGATAAAATGCGAAAAGCACTCGGCCAGCAGAAGAAACTAAAGCACCTGACGACAAATTGGAGCGAGCGGCAGATCATGGAAAAACTGGGTCATGCGGACCTGTATCCTGAAGGTCAATTTTATCCGGACACCTATTATTATCGAGTGGGCGATACCGATTTGTCGATTTATGAGAGTGCGTTTTCGCTGATGCAGAAAAAACTGGATCAGGCATGGGCCAACAGGAGTGAGGGGATTATGTTGAAGAACCGTTATGAAGCATTGATTTTGGCCTCCATCATCGAAAAGGAGACGCAGTATCTGCCGGAACAGCCGATCATTTCAGGGGTGCTGAACAATCGACTCAAAAAAGGGATGAGATTGCAGGTTGATCCGACGGTCATTTATGGGCTGGGAGAACAATACAAGGGCAATATCACCCGCAAACACCTGAAGTCCGATACGCCCTACAATACCTATACGCGTTATGGATTACCCCCAACACCGATCAGTTTGCCCGGTATGGGGGCGATTGATGCGGCGGTCAATCCCGCCAAGACCGATGCGTATTACTTTGTTGCCAAGGGAGAAGGTAGACATCACTTCTCGAAAACATTAAAAGAGCATAATCGGGCAGTGAGAAAATTTATCCTGGGGAAAAAATGACGGGAACGGGACATGGGCTGTGCCCGGCCTTGCAAGTTGTCCTGGCGGGTGGACCGGAAAGGCCGCGGGTATCGGTATGAAAGGGGCTTTCATTACGGTAGAGGGCAGTGATGGCGCAGGAAAGACAACCCATATGACCTTTGTCCATCGCTGGCTGCTGGATCAGGGCGTCGAGGTGACCGTGACTCGTGAACCCGGCGGAACGGTGCTCGGAGAACGGATTCGGAACCTCCTTTTAGGCGGTGAGGACGTGACGATTTGCGATGATAGCGAATTGTTGCTGATGTTTGCCGCACGGATGCAGCATATAGAGCAAGTGATCAATCCTGCGCTTGGGCGCGGTCATTGTGTGTTATGTGATCGATTCACCGATGCGACCTATGCCTATCAGGGGGGTGGGCGGGGGATCCCTGCCAGACGTATTGGCCAGTTGGAGGAGTGGGTGCAAAAAGGATTACAACCGGATTTGACGATATTGCTGGACGTATCGGTGGGAACCGGCTTGAAGCGAACCCGGAAACGGGGCGGCGCACCGGATCGTTTTGAACGACAATCGATGGATTTCAAGCAATCAATCAGACAGGTTTATCTTGATCGGGCGGCACAATGCCCCGGGCGAATGAAAATTATTGATTCGATGGAGGAGATTGACCGGGTGCAGCACAACCTTTCCCGGATATTGGCAGAGTTTTTTGACCGATGGCATTGAGTGACGAAACAGTGACGTCGGTTTATCCGTGGCACCGGCCCATGTGGACGGATGTGGTACAGCAGTCAACGTGGCATCACGGCCTGTTGGTGACGGGGGTGTCCGGCATAGGCAAACGGGAGTTCTGCGTGCTGTTGGGTCGTTATTTGTTGTGCAGTGAGAGCGGGGCCGGGAAGCAGGCATCGTGCGGTCAATGTCAAAATTGCCGATTGTTCAATGCGGGTACTCATCCCGACTTTCATGTGTTGACCAGTGAATCGGAGAGTGTCGAAACACGGCTGCCGTTGATTACAGCCTATGGTGACCGCTATCAGGATGTCGAGGCCAGGGAGCGGAAAGCGAAGCCCGGAAATGTGATTGTTGTCGGTCAGGTCAGGGAACTGATCGGACAATTTTCATCGCATGCCTACATCGCGGCGAGAAAAGTGGCGCTCATCATGCCAGCTGACGGATTAAATGCGAACGCAGCCAATGCGTTACTGAAGTTGCTTGAAGAGCCACCCGGTGAGACGGTATTGATATTGATGACGGATGCCCCCGGGTTTTTGCCGGCCACCATCCGCAGTCGCTGTATGAATATCCCCTTGCCAGTGCCACACTGTGATATCGCGTTGAAGTGGCTCGGTCAGACCATTGGACCGGAGCGGGCCAAACAGGCCCTTTCGATGACCCCCGGCCCGATTGATGCCATGACGCTCTCGCAGAGCGGTGCGCTGGAAACCCAAGGACAGTATGTCCAGAAGATCATTGGATTGCTTGAGTCAAATGCCAATCCGGTGGAATTGGCCGCCGATCTCAGCAAATCAGATTTCGCCGGATTCTTGAGCTGGTTCCAGCGTTTTCTTTGTGACTGGGTGAAGTGGGGGTTGAGTGACAGTCAGCCTGAGTGGCACGGACAGACGCGGCTATCGCCTGACAGGCAACAGATTCATCGGTTGTATCCGTTGTATGATAGAGTCACTTTCTATCGCCGGTTGACCCGCGCTACGATCAATGAACAGATGGCAATAGAGGATTTGATTCTCTCACTGTGGAAGATGACGAAAGCGAATGTTTTTCTCCCGTCAAAATGAGCTGAAAAGCCGGTTTGAGGCGGACATGTCCGGGGCTTGTCGTGAGCCGGGACAACGTGCGTGGAGAGGCGGTGTCATACCCCGGTTCATGGCTTTTCTGTCTGTCCGGTACAAACAGCGTAGACTGCAGGTTGACTGAATATGATACTGGTCGATTCCCACTGCCATATTGATTTTGATCCACTGTCGGCCGATATCCCCGGGCTGCTGGCGCGAGCCGATGCAAATGAGGTGGGTTATATGCTCGTGGTGGCGGTCAATCTTGAGGATTATCCACGAATCAAAAAACTGGTTGCCTCGGATGCCCGATTGTTTTCATCGGTGGGGGTTCATCCGAATCAAACGGACTGCCATGACCCCGAGACCGATGAACTCGTTGCACTGGCGGATGATGCCAATGTGATTGCCATTGGGGAGACCGGGTTGGACTATTTTCGGTCGGATGGCGATCTCGATTGGCAAAGGGCGCGATTCGAAGTGCATATCGAGGCAGCGAAGCGTTGCGGCAAACCCTTGATTATCCATACCCGGTCTGCATCTGACGATACCATGCGCATCCTTGAGCAATGCCATGCGGGGGATGTCGGTGGTGTGATGCATTGTTTTGCCGAAGACTGGTCTGTTGCCAAAAGGGCATTGGATATTGGTTTTTATATTTCGTTTTCCGGTATCGTGACCTTCAAGAATGCCGGATCCCTTCGGGATGTCGCGGGCAAGGTCCCCATTGACCGGATGCTGGTTGAAACGGATGCGCCTTATCTGGCCCCGGTCCCGTTCAGAGGCAAGCTCAATGAACCGAGTCTGGTCCGGCACACGGCCCAGGCCATTGCGGACATCCGGGGGCAGACGCTATCCGAAGTGGCTCAAAAAACAACCGAGAATTTTTTCAGTTTGTTTACCGCAGCCGTGCGCTGATGTGAAATGGGTTACAGTATCTTGTGATCACCCGGCTTGATGATAGCCGGCGGGCAGTTGTCCGTAGTCGCCTTCATTGAAAAGGAACCCGACCAGGTGTTTTTCGATCAGTGCCTGATTGGCTTGATCGGCAGAATTCAACTGGTACTCATTGATGATCGTGACCAGTCGTTCAAGCCATTGTTGCCAGGCTTCCTTGGAGATATTTTCGTAGATGCGTGTTCCCAATTCACCCGGGTAGGGCACCTTATCCAAACCCTCCGCTTTTTTTTCAAGGAAGGTACAATGTACAATGCGAGTCATGATTTGCTTGCCGATAACTTGAATATAGTTGCAATGCCGCCATTTAAGTGATATCAAATAGTTCTGGTTCCAGAACCTGGACTGTGCGTGTTGAACAGGTTCCTTGTATCGCGGGAACAGAACCCATAACCATCGATAGTCTAACATGAATCAATATAATTCAATTCTCACCGAAAATGAGCTTGTCGTGACCGACAATGCGAAACAAAAGATTGCCAGTCTGGTCAAAGACACCCACGGCGAAGCCGCGGCAGTCAGAATTTATGTCACGGGTGGTGGCTGTTCCGGCATGAATTACGGGATGACCTTTGCTGAAGCGGCAGAGGCAAAGGACAGTATCATGAGTGATGCCGATGGTTTCAAGCTGGTGGTTGACCCGGTCGCGCTCGGATTCCTCGGGGGTGCCGAAGTGGACTATGTCGATGATGGCATGAATGCAACCTTTGTGTTCAATAATGTGTTTCAGGCCGTCGGCGGCAGTGGGGCCTGCGGGGGTTGTGGGGGCGGTTCATTTTGACCAGGCACCCTTTTATTTTCAGGTTATGCGTCAGGAAATGGCGGTAGGTGATCAAGAAGACCTTGTTGGGGGTAACGGGACCGGGGTAATCGTCGAAAAGACCAAGCCGGTTGTCAAGAAGCCGCCCCTTTACAAGGTTCTGCTGTTGAACGATGACTATACCCCGATGGATTTTGTCGTTGTTCTGTTGATGCGCATTTTCAATATGCGCCAGGAGAAAGCGGAACAGATCATGCTGCACATTCATACCAAGGGCGTCGGGGTATGCGGTGTCTTTCCCCGCGAAATTGCAGAGACCAAGATGCGTCAGGTGATCGGGTTTGCCCAGAAATACGAGCATCCCTTGCAATGTACCATGGAGAAGGCGTGACGCAGTCGGAAAGTGGCATGACACAAAACGCAGAACATGTTATCTGAGCAACTCGAAGCGGCGATTGGCAGTGCGGTCAGTCTTGCTGCGAACAAGCGGCACGAGATCATTACCATTGAGCATCTTCTTTTTGCGTTGCTGGATGACCGTCAAACGTGCAATACCATTGTCGCCTGTGGCGGGAAAATCGAAACCCTGAAAAAGGCGTTATCCGAGTATCTGAATAACGATATCCCGCTGATAGATGAAGAACATGAGGCCGAGCCCCAGCCGGGTATCGGGTTTCAAAGAGTGTTGCAAAGGGCGATCATGCATGTGCAGACCTCGGGCAAAAAGGAAGTTGAGGGGAATAATGTATTGGTTGCCGTGTTCAGCGAAAAGGAGTCCCATGCGGTTTATTTTCTGGGACAACAGGGAATCAATCGATTTGATGTCGTCAACTATATTTCCCATGGCATCACGAGAATCCCGGAGGGGAGTCGATTGCCTGCACCGGAGGCAACCGAGAACTTCGAATCGGAAGGACGACCGGCGGACGAGGACAGTCCACTGGATCTCTATACGATCAACCTCAACAAGCTGGCCGGGCTGGGTAAAATCGATCCGCTGATCGGCCGTCAAAAGGAACTGAACAGAACGATACAGGTATTGTGTCGTCGCCAGAAGAATAACCCGTTGCTTGTCGGGGAAGCGGGCGTCGGGAAAACCGCTTTGGCCGAAGGGTTGGCCAGAAATATCGTCAACCAGTCGGTCCCCGAAGTGCTGCAAAATCACACGATTTATTCCCTTGATATGGGTGCATTGCTTGCCGGGGCAAAATATCGCGGTGATTTTGAACAGCGGCTCAAAGCAGTGCTAAAGGCATTGGATACGGAACAAAATGCGATCTTGTTTATCGATGAGATTCATACGATCATCGGAGCGGGCGCGGTTTCGGGCGGATCGCTGGATGCGTCCAATCTGCTCAAGCCGATGCTCGCATCAGGCGAATTGAAGTGTATCGGTTCAACGACCTATCAGGAATACAGGGGAATATTCGAAAAGGATCGGGCCTTGTCCAGACGGTTCCAGAAAATCGATATCGTCGAACCGACGATTGATGAAGCGGTTGATATCTTGCGAGGTCTGAAATCGGGTTTCGAGAAGCATCATGAAGTCAGGTATACGTTGCCTGCCTTGCGGTCTGCGGTGGAGCTTTCCGCCCGATACCTGTCCGAGAAGAAATTACCTGATACCGCGATTGATGTGATTGATGAGGCCGGTGCCAAAACGCGATTGACCGGACGGCAAGCCCGAAAGAAGACCATTGGGGTCAAGGACATAGAAAACATGGTAGCGGACATCGCGAGAATACCGCCGAAACATGTTTCAGCCTCGGACATCAGATCGCTGAAAAATCTCGAAAGGGATCTGAAAATGGTGGTTTTCGGTCAGGATATTGCCATCGCCGCCTTGGCGTCTTCCATCAAGCTGGCCAGGTCCGGGCTTGGAAATGTGGACAGGCCGATTGCTTCGTTTTTGTTTTCCGGCCCGACCGGAGTCGGTAAAACCGAGGTAACCAAGCAGCTGGCCCATATCCTGGGTATCGAGTTTATCCGTTTTGACATGTCGGAATACATGGAAAGGCATACCGTTTCGCGTTTGATCGGAGCACCACCGGGATATGTCGGGTTTGATCAGGGAGGGCTGTTGACCGATGCAATCAATAAACATCCCCATGCCGTGCTGTTGTTTGATGAAATCGAAAAGGCGCATCCTGATGTGTTCAACCTGTTGCTTCAGGTCATGGATTATGGTGCATTGACTGACAATAACGGCAGAAAGTCGGATTTCAGAAACGTCATTATTATCATGACGACCAATGCAGGCGCCGAACAGGCATCTCGGGAGACAATGGGATTTGTGACCCAGGACCACAGTGTCGATGATATGGAGGCGATTAAAAAAATATTCACGCCGGAGTTTCGCAATCGGCTGGACAATATCATTCGGTTCAAGGGACTGAATGAGCAGACCATCCTTCATGTCGTCAGAAAGTTCATTTTGGAACTGGAGCAGCAGTTGGCCGATAAACAGGTCACGATTGAAGTCGATGCCAGGGCGATCCAATGGCTGGCAGAGAAGGGGTACGATGTCGCCATGGGTGCCCGACCGATGGCCAGGGTGATCCAGGAATATATCAAGCAACCCCTTGCCGAAGAACTGCTGTTTGGGAAACTGTCCAGGGGCGGACACGTCAAAGTGAAAACGAAAAAAGCTGTTTTAACCTTCGAGTTGTCGTAGTTCGCTTTTCCGTTTTGATGGGTCGGTCTGGTCAATACGGACCCTGACGGTGCAATACAAGACGGTCAAATCAGATAGTCCGTGCACTCCCTACAATGCGAAGGCATAACATTACGTTTTAAATCACAGGGAGTTTTGTTATCATCCAACATCCCGTCTAGATGGACAGACACTACCCACGACAATTTATCTGAGGACATTATAAATGAAGCTAGAATCGCTGGCTCTGCACCATGGCTATAAATCCGAAGCGACCACCAGGGCGGCCGCTGTTCCGATTTACCAGACCACTTCCTATACATTTGACGATACCCAGTATGGGGCCGATTTGTTCGATCTCAAAATCATGGGGAATATCTACACCCGGATCATGAACCCGACCCAGGACGTCTTGGAACAACGGGTTGCAGCAATGGAAGGCGGTGTGGCCGGATTGGCGGTATCGTCCGGTATGGCAGCGATTACCTATTCGATTCAATGTATTACCCAGACAGGTGACAATATCGTCAGCACCAGCGAACTGTATGGCGGGACGTACAACCTGTTTGCACATTCCCTGCCTAAACAGGGGGTGGATGTCAGGATGGCATCAGCGGACGATTTTGACGGACTGGAAGCGCTGATTGATGACAGGACAAGAGCGGTATTCTGTGAGTCCATCGGCAATCCCCTGGGGAATGTGGTCGATCTGGAAAGACTGTCGGCGATTGCACATCGACATGGGATCCCGCTGATTGTCGATAACACGGTTCCGACCCCCTATCTGTGCAAGGCCTTTGATTTCGGTGCGGATATCATCGTGCATTCATTGACCAAGTATATCGGTGGTCACGGTACCTCCATCGGAGGGATGATTGTCGATTCGGGCAAGTTTGACTGGGTGGCCAATAAGGATCGATTCCCGATGCTCAATGAACCGGACCCGTCGTATCACGGCGTGGTTTATACCGAAGCGTTGGGGCCGGCCGCCTATATCGGTCGGTGTCGCGTGGTTCCATTGAGAAATACCGGTTCTGCAATCGCGCCACAAAATGCATTCCTGTGTCTGCAGGGGTTGGAGACTTTGGGGCTCAGAATGGAAAAACACTGTGAAAATGCAATGGCGGTAGCACAATACCTGTCCTCGCATCCGCAGGTGAGCTGGGTCAATTATGCCGCACTGCCAGACAGCCAGTTTCACGCTAACTGTCAAAAAATTACCGGTGGCAGGGCATCCGGGATATTGAGTTTCGGTATTCAAGGCGGAAGGGAGGCTGGCGCCAAGTTTATCGATGCGCTGCAGATGATCTTACGGCTGGTGAATATCGGTGATGCCAAGTCACTGGCCTGTCATCCTGCTACAACCACACATCGCCAGTTGAATGGCGAAGAGCTTGCAACAGCAGGCGTCAGTGAAGACATGGTGCGGATTTCAGTCGGAATTGAACATATCGACGATATCATTGCCGATATCAGTCAGGCTCTCGACGCAGCAGCCTGATCGCTGCCGGGGTCGGAATCCCTGCCGCCCGGATTGGCCGGATACGTTTCGCCAACACCGGGAGCGCATCGCGGTGGCGATCGGCGCGGGCGCACCAAAGGGCGCGCGCTGAAGGGGCCCTGGTCGGGGGATGAACATTCGAGAATCCGTCATTGCCGCCCTGCGTGATGCCGCCGACCCGGTCAGGGCACCGCAGCAGCAGGCATACATGAAGTCGGACATGCCCTACCTGGGGGTGGGTGTGCCGCAAAGCCGCCGCATTGCGAGCGCCGTGTTCTCGAGGCACCCGCTGCCGGACGCCGACGCTTGGGAGGCGGCCATTCTCGACCTCTGGCGCCGGGCCGCCCACCGCGAGGAACGCTACGTGGCGGTCGAGTTGCTGCTCTTCCGGCGCTATTCGAGCTGGCTTGAGCCGACGCGCCTTCCCATGATCGAGGAGATGGTGGTCACCGGCGCCTGGTGGGATTACGTGGACGCGATTGCCGGCCGCGGGGTGGGGGCCATGCTCGCCGCACATCCCAGCCCGATGAAGGCCATCTTGCGGGAGTGGGCGAGTGACGGCGACATTTGGAAGCGGCGAACCGCCATTCTCGCCCAACTCCGCGCGAAGCAAGGGACGGATCCGAACCTGCTCGCCGACGCGATCCGGCCGTCCATCGACCACCCGGAGTTCTTTCTTCGCAAGGGTATCGGCTGGGCGCTCCGCGAGTACTCCAAGACCGATCCGGGATGGGTGACGGCGTTCGTGGACGTGCATCCCGGGCTCTCCACGCTGAGCCGGCGCGAAGCGCTCAAGCACCTGGAGCGTCAACGCCAACGGAGGTCTGCGACAGGGCCTCCGGACTGAAGCTGTCCCCAACGCAGTGTTCCACGGCGTTTCGCATCGTTTTCATCGGCGCCCGTCGCCGCCCGAGGTGCCAACCTACCCACTACGGTTCCTGTTCGCGACACGCCTCGCGGTGCTCTCCAAAGTCCTGGGCATCGTCTACCGGGCGATCTCCATCCGCCGCGCCGGATTGCGCGTGGGCGCCGATGCCCGCACTGGCGCCGTTACCCTGCCATCACTAGTTAATAACTTTCAATTGCCTCGCACCTGAAAGGTTAAGGTTCCCTTCTGCGGAAGACTCAATGTAGTCAGACCACCAGCGTATCATTATTCTCCTGCGTTCCAGATACTCGGCCCGATTGTACGTACCTCTGACATCATTTGTATCTATATGAGCCAATGCAGACTCAATAATGTCAGGATCAAAGCCCTGCTCGTTCAGTATGGTACTGGCCAGAGCCCTGAGGCCATGTGCTACCAGCTGGCGGCCATAACCCATTCGTTTAAGTGCCATGCTAGCAGTTGCTGGATGAGCATGGGTTCCAGGATTTCTGTCTGCAGGAAATACATATTCCTTATTTGCGCTAATTGGTTTCATTACTTCCAGAAAGACCGGCATTTGTGGTGAAAGTGGAACTCTGTGAGGGCGTTTCTTTTTCATGCCCACGGCAGGAATAGCCCACAAATTTTTTTCAGATCTATTTCTTCCCATCTTATACCAGCAGCCTCACTTGGCTTTGTCATTGTATGCAATTGCCGCTCAATTAGACATCGAGTAGTTTTCTTGATACTGGCATTGGCAATGGCTTTCATCAATTCAGGAAGCTGCTCCGGGCTTAGGGTAGGCATGTGGTTTTTTTGTGGCGAAGCAAATGCCTTGCTGACTCCAGAGAGACAGTTTGCAGCTACTAGGTCTGTATTCACTGCATAAACCATAATCTCATTCAATCTCTGAATTAAACGTTTTACGGTTTCTAGGGAACCTTTCGTTGCTAAGGGCTCTAAGACTTCGATAACATGCTTGGCTCTGATTTTATGGATAGGGAGTTTGCCAAGTTTGGGAAGAATATGAAGTTCTAGCGACCTATAGATATCTTCTGCATGTGATTCGGATACCCGGCTGCTTTTAATCTGAATCCACCGATTGATTACCGCTTCCAGTGTATTTTTATTTTTTTCTGCACTGAGCCTTTCCTTATTCGCACTCATGCTCAATGGGGTCAATACCATCAATGAGTAACTGCCGGTATTTATTTCGTTTTGCCCTTGCCTTAGCTAGAGTAAGGGTAGGGTATTCTCCAAGCGTAATCGCTACGCGCTTTTTAGCAAAAGGCCTGACAAAATTGAAAACCCAGACCTTATATCCGCTAGGTTTGATTTTGAGGTATAAACCTTTCCCGTCAGCTAGGCTATAAATCTTGACCTTGGGTTTGGCGTGTTTAATTTCTGTATCGCTAAGAGGCCGGGTAGTATTTGGCCTTTAATGTAATACGCTGTTCAATAATTTCGTTCCGTATTACATTGAGCATTACAATAAACACCAGATTTTACAATACCTCCCCGTATCCTATGAGGCTAATATACTCGATAAGCTACTGTTTAATAATATTTTATTGGATGTTATTGGACTTTATGGGAAGTCTCAGTGGTGGAGGTGGCGGGAATCGAACCCGCGTCCGTAGATCCTACACACATCGGCAACTACATGTTTAGTCTGCGTTTTGAATTAACCAACCTGCCAGTAGGCAGACGCACTTACAGGTCAGCGAGCCCGATTGATTTTAACCGTCAGATAACGAGCGGACCTGACTGGCGAGCCTTTCTTCGATGACCTCTCGAATCCTGACCGGAAGGCAAATCAGGTGAAAGGATTAGCCGGACTAGGCAGCTAATGCGTAGTTGTCGTCGTTGGCAACTATAGTGTTGTAGCTGGATTTACGAGGAAATCTACACCTCGACATGCTCCAATGGCTTCGCGACCGACGTCGAAGCCAGTCACCCCCATTCAGGCCATGATTGTACCATACGACGTCATGATCAGCAGAGCAATTTTATCGATTTTGCCGGTTATTGGATGCGAAACCGGCTTCGCGGTCTGTCCGAATCAAGCCTGTTTCAATAATCGGCGCTTATCCCGGTCCCATTGTCGTTGCTTGATTGCCTGTCGCTTGTCATATTGTTTTTTTCCTTTCGCCAATGCGATTTTGATTTTGACTCGACCCCTTTTCCAATAGAGACTCAGCGGCACAATGGTATACCCTTCCCGTTCGGTTGCGCCGATCAGGTTGCTGATTTCCTTTTTGTGGAGAAGCAGTTTCCGGTCTTTCGTGGGATTGGCGACAATATGTGTTGAGGTCGACCGTAACGGTGAAAAATAGGCACCGACCAGAAATATTTCGCCCCGTATGACGACGACATAGCTTTCTTTGAGTTGCGCCCGACCTTCCCGAAGACTTTTGACCTCCCATCCCTGCAATGCAATACCGGCTTCAAATTGCTTTTCAATTGTGTAGTCGAAGGTTGCTTTTTTATTGAGCGCGATTGTATTGGATTCAGAGTTCTTTTTTTTGACAGCCATCGATATAGCCTTCCCGGGCGTGGATAAGGAGAAAAAAACGAGGTTCAAGTATAATTGAGAAGTCGTTCTTTGTCTGATGAATCTAATCACGCTCAATGTACACTGTCGAAAGGTCGGCACTAGTCATGCATAGTGCACAAGAGATGTCGGATTTGGTCAATGACGTTGATCGATATGTTGAATTTTTACCTTGGTGTGGTGAGTCCAGCGTGGTGAGCCGGGATCAGGATGAAATGGTTGCCTCCATTACCATTGCCTTTAAGGGAATAAGAAAATCCTTTACGACAAGAAACCGGCTGATTGGTTGTGAAAAAACGGTGATGACATTGATTGACGGACCGTTCAGCGAGCTTTCGGGTTTCTGGGCCTATCGAACGATCGAACCCAATACATCGAAAATCTGCTTGCGTCTGGCGTTTGATTTTTCCAATCCGCTGGTTGCCAGGGTGGTTGGCCCGGTGTTCAAGGGGATTGCCGATTCCCTGGTCAAGTCGTTTTGTAAAAGAGCGGACCAGCTTTATCTATAAAGGCTTGTTGTACTCAGGCAATGTCGATTCGTGTCCAAGTGGTCTATGCTCTGCCGGACTGCCAGACGGTTATCGATGTCGATTGCCCCAAGATGACCACGGTCAGAGAAGCCATCCATCTTTCCCGCATATGCAGCAGGCATGTTGAAATTGACCTCAATAAAAACGAAGTCGGTGTTTATGGATGCAAACAATCTCTTGATTATGTATTGAAGGATCAAGAAAGGGTCGAAATCTATCGGTCTCTCACATTGAGTCCGACCGAAGCGAGAAGACTTCGGGCAAAATCTCGGCAACGTACCAAGCATATAAAGAAGACTTGAATCAGGTGTAAAGAAAGGGCGTGGCATCCTGTATCGTTCGTTTCGGTCCGACAGGTTTCAGGAGGGTAAACTCCATATCATTTTATGCTGAGGGAAAGGCAACACTGCTGGCTGCTGAAACGACTATTGTTTATTGCCTTGGATGCCGTCCTGTGCGGTTGATCTGGTGAGGTCCAAAGTGTCCCTGCATTCAATTCAATACTGGCATCAATAGATCTTTTTTTGATGTATTCAGTTCACGGAGGGCCGCATCGACATACCTATACGGTACGGATCTGTTGGCGACTGTTTTGTGTTTTGGCACCGCACAATGACATGATTAAATTGCACTGACACGATCACATTACTCATTGCAATATCACTGATCATTTGGTATAACGCCCGCCCGGAATTCGACCTGCAAGAACAGGGCGCTTTCTGTTGAGCTCAATAATTGCATCGAAGAGAAATTAGAAACTAATGGCGGCCAAGAGAAAACCTGAACTGCTGATCCACGGTGTCCGACCCTATAAGGAAAGAAAAGGGGAGGAATATATGAACGATGCACAGCGGGTACATTTTGGAGAAATTCTGAAAGCCTGGCTGGCGGAGTTGACCACCGAGACGTCACGCACAGTCATGAATATGCAAGATGAAACCTGCAACCACCCCGATCCCACAGACAGGGCCAGCCAAGAGACTGATATGGCATTGGAACTCAGAGGCAGAGACCGTGACCGCAAGCTGATCAAGAAAGTGGAGAGTGCGATCATCCACTTGAATTCGGATGACTTTGGCTATTGTGAAAATTGTGGTGAGGAAATCGGACTTCGACGTCTTGAAGCCCGTCCCACCGCAACACTGTGCATCGATTGCAAAACCCTGGATGAAATCCGGGAGAAGAAACTTTCGTGATCCCTGGCAGACATGCGAACCGGTCGAGTTGATTTTGACAGGTAGACTTGTCGTGCATAGGTAAAACGCATCTGAGTTGCAAGTGATCGGGTCGTCTATTCTTGCCGACTTCATGTGGTATCCTGTTGTTGTATTCGGGACGGTAGTGTAAAACGGTCCGATAACGATGTCCGCATCGATCGGTCCGACCGGCGACAACCGAAAATACCCGTTTTATTGGTTTTGACCGGTCTGGTTCCAGTGATACATCGAATGACCTTGCCGAAGTTGCTGGAGATCAGGCAATCGTTGATTGAGTGGTTGAGTTGTATTGATGACCGTCAATTGAATATACTGACCGGGTCGTCATGCGCTTCCTTGACCAGTGTGGAACAATCGGTGTGGTCTCAGCAAAAACATGATGACCATGGCCTATTGGATGCTTGCCTGATTTATAGCATTGCGCACCAATCTTGCCCCGAAACAGTGCAATTCCCTGCACATTTATGAGTGTTTCGGACAATATTTTGTGTGCTTAATCTTGTAATGCGTTGTTAATAAAGGAAAAATAAATTGGCATGTTACTTGCTTGTTTATTCAGGATCGATAGTCACAACGAAGGATTATTTGATTTATTAATATATGGGATTCAGATTATGAAACTTGTGGTTGCAATTATTAAGCCGTTCAAACTGGACGATGTCCGTTCGGCACTTTCCGAGGCCGGTATTCAGGGTATGACTGTGACCGAGGTCAAGGGATTTGGTCGGCAGAAAGGTCATACTGAACTTTATCGGGGTGCGGAATATGTCGTTGATTTTGTTCCTAAAATAAAAATTGAGATTGCAATTGAAAATAAACATGTTGAGCAAGTGGTAGAGACCGTCGTTGAATCGGCAAATACCGGAAAACTTGGAGATGGCAAGGTGTTTGTCTATGATCTTGCAGAGGTGGTGCGTATCCGTACCGGTGAAAAAGGCATCGACGCGGTTTAAACACAGGGAACGGTAGATACCTATTACGGACGCATTACAGATTTTGCCGATATGAACGACCGGAGCTGATGCTGGCTGCACGGTCCGCCCTATCGTGCTTGTCGGTGCCTTGTTGCGCGGAGTCGATGGACAAGGAGGCGGCATTCACTGACCAAGTGAACCGTATTGAGACTGATCTGGCGAAGAACCCCTTTGAGGTGTACATGGCACGAGCGGATCGGTCGATGGCTTTTTTGCCGGCGGTTGGGCAGGAAAGGTATTGCATTTTCCGCTATCGCAGCTGGGCTACAGGCACAGAGAGCCTGTGCACCCCTTGAGTCGGTAGACCGGGGCTGCCTGTCTTGAATTCACCGATCCGTTCGGACACGCGCCTTGGACGAATGGAGCGGTATCGGGGGGGATGATTCGAAACGGCTAGATCGACAGTGGCGTCTCACTGACTACCATACCGTCACTGTCTGCGTAGAGATAGTGCCCAACTTGAAACGTGACACCAGCGAATCGAACCGGCTCGTCGATTTGGCCTGTATTTTCCTTACGGCTTTTAAGAGGAAACGTCCCCAATGCATGGATCCCGATCGGCATGGTGTCGATTTCGGCACTGTCGCGGATCATGCCATTTAAGACGATCCCCCCCCATCCATTGTGAACGCCCAGCTGGGCAAGCACATCGCCAACCATGGCACATCGCCTTGATCCACCAGCATCGACGACCAGGACAGCGCCATGGCCAGGTTGAGACAGTATTTGTCGGACTTTCGAGTTGTCCTCAAAGCACCGAACGGTTCTGATCGGGCCGCCAAAACGGCTGATTGCGCCGAATCTGTCAAAAAGCGGCTCACAGTACTGGAGGTTCGGATACTGGTCAGACAAGTCAGCGGTTTTCATTTTGATCAAATAGGGAGGGACGGATGATACCGATCAGGATAGCGGTGGCAAAACCGATGTGAATGTCGATAGGGATAGACATCATGACGCTTGTTTCTGATGATGTCATCTTGTATTGTTTTCCAATAAAGCGGGTCGAGCAGCTCAGAATGATGTTGCAGGAATTTTGCCCGAAACTGGGGGTAGTTGACGACAAAGTGTTCGAATTGCTCGGGGAAGAAATCGTTTTCATCAATATGATACCAGGGCTCGGCAGACAGTTCCTCAATCTCTGATCGCGCTTTGGGAATGGCGCGAATATTGATGTCGGTCATGTGACAGATCTCGTCAT
Source organism: Candidatus Poriferihabitaceae bacterium (assembly GCA_965214625.1). Classification (GTDB taxonomy): domain Bacteria; phylum Pseudomonadota; class Gammaproteobacteria; order Arenicellales; family Poriferihabitantaceae. The sequence continues at coordinate 2,502,175 of OZ243962.1, forward strand.
AATCGTAAAACACAATCCGTCCGTGGCGAGTGACACCAAAATTTTTCAGCAGCATGTCTCCTGGGAAAATGTTGGCGGCGATCATTTCCTTGATTGCATTGCCATAGCTTATCACCCCTCTTTCGAGCGCGTCATCGTCTGCGTATTCCAGATAGATGTTAAACGGGATCATGCGTCTTTCAATATACAGATGCCGAATGATCACGAATCCTTCCTCAAAGGTTAGACTGGACGCGATCACTTGTTTGAGTTCGGCCAGCAGTTCCTCTGAAAAACGTTCTATCGGAAAGGCGACGTGGGAAAACTCCAGAGTATCGGCCATCCGTCCGACTCGATCATGTATCTTTACCATCTGGTATTTTTGTTTGACGGTGCGCCGGTCAACATTTTTCGGTGGGGCGAAATGATCTTTGATGACTTTGAAAACATAGGGATAGGAAGGGAGCGTAAATACACTCATGACCATCCCCTTGATCCCCGGTGCAATGATCAGTTTGTCACTGGAATGCTGCAGATGATGTAGAAATTGCCGGTAAAACAGCGTCTTGCCCTGTTTTTGAAATCCAATCGATGTGTAGATATCCGCTCGGCTTCGAGTAGGCAGTATTTTTTCCAGGAATGTGACCAGTCCGGCGGGCACCTGGGTATTGACCATAAAATAAGCACGCGTAAAACTGAAAATGAGCGCAATATCATTCGGATCGGCAATGATTGTATCGACATAGAGTTCCCGTTCATCGGTAATCAGGATCGGAATGATAAAGGGATGGTCCTCCAGTCCGACCACGGCCCTGCCGACAATATAGGCGGCCTTGTTCCTGAAGAACAGCGAGGAGAGAACCTCAAGTTGTCGATGCGGGGTCGGTTTGATCTCCGATTCCAGGTAGACATGGAAGTTCTCGGTCAACAACTCGATATCCCTGTCGATGTTTTGCCAACTGCGATTGAGGTCGAAACTGAGCAATATGTCCCGGAAGGTCCGGGTCAGGTTCTTGTCGTCAGGATAATACGTGGAATAAGCCGGATCATCGATATCAAGATAATCAAATGCGGTTCCGGGCTTAACGAAAATATGCCGATTATTGTAGTAGCTGCGGTCATACAGCCGGCAAAAAACCGAATTGAAAAAACTCTCGGCGAGTTCAGGCTGTTGGTGTTCATACAACAGCCACATGAACCAGCGCTTTACCTCGCTCCACAACGCCCGGTCGAATGGCTGCAATGCAAAGGACTGTTTCAGGTTTTCAATGGCTTCGTCCACACGTTGATCATAAAATGAAATACGCTCTATCCTTGCTTTGGACTCGCCTTCCCAATCGGCAGTTTCGAATCGATGCTTTGCCGTTCGGGTGATCGCCTGAAAAATCGCAAAGTGGCGATTAAATCCTTCAAGGATGGAACTGGCAACCTGTCTGGCAAGTTCGGCATTCATAGTGGCGAACCATACAATAAATCAGTGTGGCATGAAATTGTATTGTGCGATGGCATGGATGACTCGAAGGCGGGTATGTGTCAACCCTCGAAAGCAACCGAAGCCGTCAGTATGTCAACAACAACGTGAAAGGACCCTCATTAGTCAGTGAAACCCGCATGTCCGTGCCGAATTGACCGATTTGGACTTGGCTGATGCCGGATGCCTTGAGCGTCGAGACAAACTGCTCAAAACACAGTTCAGCTTCAGGCGGTGGCATCGATGCGGTGAAATCAGGTCTTCTGCCTTTTTTGGCCTGGCCATATAAAGTGAATTGCGGTACCACGAGAACCGCTCCACCAATATCGACCAGAGAGTAGTCAAGCTTACCCTCAGCGTTACTAAATACACGTAAATGAATGATTTTACTTACTGCATTATTGATTCTGTCAGTCATTGAAGGTCCATCAGGCAGATGTTCGTGACCGAATCCGACAAACAGCAACAATCCCTGTCCTATGTCAGCAATGCAGCGTTGTCTCACTGTGACAGAAGCATTGCTGACTCTTTGCAGAACAATTTTCATGGCGATGACGGATCCAGTTTACAGTCATTCATTCCCTGGAAAACCAGGGGACGGCCTACCCTCACCGGGCTGGCGTATTCCTCACTATGGTACTGAACAACAATGGGTCGTTCCAGTGCCGTTGCATCCAATCCAGATCCGCCTCGTTATGATCTGCAAGGATCTGTCGTCAATGCGCCTTGCTGCCTCCACAGGTCCACCGTATAGGTTCTTGGAAACTAACCCATCGCAGCGCAGCTTTTCACTGACAGCGGAGAAATTCATTGAGACGAGAAACCCGGGCTGGTCCCTCACACCGAGCCCCTTTATCCCGAAACACGGGAGACTCAGTGCCTGCTGGTGCATATGGTTCCTTGTCCAATCCCCAACCACGATGTGACACCACATCCTCCGGGTCGCTTCTGCCATTGGTCATCGGCTATACTCAATACCACAATACATGATGACCTTGATTGGGTCGGCATATGAGCTTGACGAACAATGACTGGGCGAGATTGTCCTTGTGGCGTGTCGTTGAATGCTGCCCCCCGCTAAGTGTAAGAGAGGATTATTGTGGCGACCAAGATTATACTTAAACACGAAGCAAGCGGATTGGTGAAACCCGGATATTACGGTTTCAGTTGGACCTATCTGTTTTTTGGTTTTTTTGTTCCAGCGATTAGAGGGGAAATACTGATATCACTGCTCCATTTCATGCTGAATATCGTGACATTCGGGATTTGGTGGATAGCGATGATATTTTTGTACAACAAACAGTACATGAGACGTATGCTGGAAAACGGGTGGAAACTGGCCGGCAGCGATGCTGAAAATCAACTGGCGGCCAATTCGATAGGCGTCATGCTGCAACCCCATGCGCTGGATAAGCCAATGACCGAATAAAGGGGGTATCAAGCCGATTCCCGGCTCGTTCTTGGATCAGGCCGTAGACGATCTTACGGTTTTGAGTTTACCGGTGATGACAGCAGACTCGACTGGTATGCTGCATCGTCGATATCAAGCCGGTCAGTCCATTGCCTGACCGTGGACAATACAATCCACGACAGGTCGTCATCTCGTGGGCAGCATGTTGATTTTGCTTGCATACGGCGAATCTGAAAAACAGTATCTTGTTATCCCAAGGGAGGCAGTAACCGATTCAAGCAGAACGGTAATCTTTAATCTGCTTGTGTGGCCATAATCCGGCATGACGTATGACATTGAAAGAGATGCGTGTCCAGCGGTGCACCGTACGGGCTACATGCCATTTTGCCCGGAGCTGTTCAAGCTTGGCAATGGATTAAATGGCCATTGCAATGCACCGGTGAAGACGGTGGTCCGGCGGTACGGGCTGTTTATCCGAGATAATGGGAAAGCGGTATCATGAAAACGTTTGAGGAATTGGAATTCGACAATATCTATTGCGGGTTGCCTGAAATTTTCTTTTCGAGGCATCGGCCAGTCCCGCTCACCAACCAGTTTCCGATTCATTTTAATCAGCAGGCTGCCGCACTGATTGAACTCAATCCCTCTGAAGGTACCCGGCATGACTTGCGTGACCTGTTGACGAATGGGTCGGTCATCGCGGGTTTCGACCCGATAGCGATGTGCTATGCCGGACACCAGTTTGGCAGCTATGTGCCCCGACTGGGAGACGGTCGGGCCCTCCTGTTGGGGCAGGTCAAGACGATAGAGGGGCAACGATGGGATATCCAGTTGAAGGGGTCTGGCAGGACGCTTTACTCCCGACAGGGGGATGGTAAAGCGGTCTTGAGATCGACTATCCGGGAATATCTGTGCAGTGCTGCCATGCGGGGGCTGGGAATTCCGACCACCCATGCGTTAACCCTCTTTGGCAGTGATGAGGAAGTTTATCGTGAACAGGTCGAGACGGGGGCCCTGCTGGTCCGCCTGGCGCCGAGCCATTTGCGATTCGGCAGTTTTGAATATTTTTTCTATCAGCACCGATACGACGATCTCAAAACACTGGCAGATTTTGCCATTGAACATTATTTTCCCCATCTGCAGGGGGCGCCAGAGATGTATCTGCTGTGGCTGAGAGAGGTCATTGACAGCACCGCGAAACTGATTGCCCAATGGCAATCCGTTGGTTTTTGCCATGGCGTCATGAATACCGATAACATGTCGATTCATGGCATTACAATCGATTACGGCCCTTATGGATTTATGGATACTTATCGAGCCGGTCATATCTGCAATCAGTCCGATTACGCAGGACGTTATGCCTTCAACAGGCAGCCGGGCATCGGGCTGTTTAACTTGAGCTGTCTTGCACAGGCGATTCTGCCGTTGCTGGATGACCGTCCCGAACAGGCTGCCGAGAAGGCAACGCAGGAACTCAAGACATACGAAGCACGGTTTGAGCAGTTCATGATCGAACACAAGCGGGCGAAACTGGGATTGATGTCCGAGATGCCTGAAGATGGCGCATTGTATGATCAGCTGTTGAATCTGTTGGAAGCCAATCAGGTCGATTTTACGAACTTTTTCCGGAAGTTGAGCGAGCCGCAGGAGGTTCGCGATACAGTGGGCGTCTGGTTTTCCGATCGACAGGGCTTTGCGGCGTGGATGTCACGCTATGTGTTGCGGCTGCGGTCTGAACAGGTGAGCGACAGGTTTCGTTCCGGGAAAATGAAACAGGTCAATCCGAAGTACGTGCTGAGAAACTACCTGGCTGAAAAGGCGATCGATGCGGCCAAGTCTCGCGCTCAATACCATGAAATCGATCGATTGATGCAGGTGCTGAAACATCCTTTTGATGAGCAGCCCGGCAATCAGGCTTATGCGTCAGTTCCGCCGGATTGGTCGAAGGGGCTGGCGGTCAGCTGTTCTTCTTGACCGACCCTCCCGGATCATGGTTTGATCGCATCACCGTCTGACAGGAATCAAACGGCCTGTGGCTGCCGGTTTGCGGATGATTCCCTGCACGATTGGGTGGAGCCGGTCTGATCCGGGCTAAAACATTTTCGCCGCTGCTTGCAGAAGATTTCTTACCGGTTCACTGAACCACATGTCGAGAAATTCCTCCCGTTTTTGTATTTTTGATTTTTCATATCGGGCGGTAATCGGGCAGGTCCGATTCTGCTTGATCGAAGCGAAAGCGGGCCCGGTGTGCCGGGCGAGGTCACGGATGCGGTCCAGTGCCCGGGATTCAACCTGTTCGATCGCATGGACTTGATCAATCAGGCCGGGCCGGGCCACCTCTTCCATGAGTGCAAATTCAGCACCGAATATCATGTTTGTGGCTACCCGATCACCCACCAGTTGCCTGAGCACAAGATCAGCCAGGAGGGGGACCGGAATACCCAACTTGAGTTCATTCAGTCCAATGCGTTTTTTGCCCGCCGTGCCGATTCGAAAATCGGTGGCCAGTGCCAGAATGGCACCCCCGGCCACGGCATGGCCCCTCATCGCGCAGAGGGTCGGGATAGGCAGGGTATAAATATCATAAAACAACTGGTTGAAATCATCCCAGAACAGGGAGAACTGCTCGCGCTCCATCGGGATCAGGGTCGGCAGGTCGAAGCCAATCGAAAAGAATTTATCGCCCCCTGCCAAGACCAGTCCAGAGGAAACGGCCCTCACTTCATCCAATGTGGCTTGCAAGTCATTCAGCAACCCCCGATTGATGGCATTAGTGACGCCGTTGTCCAGTCTGATCACGGCCACGTCAGCGTGTTTTTCCAATCGAATTGTCATGGTATCACCAGTAGTTGACTGCGTTGGCATAAATCGTTTCAATGTCGCCCAGGCTGATTGCTCTTGGTGTGTTCTCAATGGCGCGTTTTTGACGGAAAGAGGATGCCGCCAGTTTGCCTGCATCGTCCATGTTAAAGCCAACACCACTCAGACCATTAGGGGCATCGGTTTTTTTCATCAAGTCAATGATTTTCTGGGCGATGAGTTCCCCCGCATCTTCCGATGCCGCTCCCCGCGTATCGGCACCGAGAAACTCGGCCGCTTCCATGTGGCGCTCAGGGGACGCTTCGGCCACGTGACGGAAAATGGCCGGTGCGCTGACAATGACGCTTATCCCGTGAGGGACAAAGGGAGAGGCAACCGCATAGTCACGGGTCGTGATATCGTGCATGAGATGGGTCACGCCGTAAGACATGGCATGTGGCAGGTGCGTGCCGGAATTGCCGAATGCCATGCCAGCCAATGTGGCACCCCACATCAGCTTGTCCCTGGCTTCGTGATCGGTATTGTCCTTCACTCCGCGTACCAGATACTGCCCGACGATTTCAAGGGCTTTGCTGGCGGCAAGATCACTCCACGGGTTGGCGCCTTGCAACAGGGTCCGCTTTGAAGGGTCGTCTACCTTCTGCCATCGGGTATACGCCTTGGCGGTGTAGCATTCTATTGCATGACATAACAGGTCAAATCCGGTAGAGGCCACGACATTGCCCGGCAAGCTGTCGCAGACACCCGGGTCCACCAATGCCTCATCGGGCAACAGATAAGGGCTGCCGAGCACGAACTTGGTGTTCAGTGCGTTGATTCTGATGACGGCGACAGAGGTGCATTCCGACCCGGTTCCGGAGGTGGTGGGGCAGGCCAGATGGGGCAACATCGGGCCTGGAATCGATCTGCCCTCTCCGACCGGGGATGCAAAATAGTCGGTGAGATCGGCCGGGTGCAGGGCATAGATCATGGACGCCTTGGCGGTATCGATGACTGACCCTCCACCGACTGAAATCACGCCATCAAAATTCCCGCCAGAGAGAAATCGGGCGCCGTTGATGATCGTGGCATCATCGGGCTCGATTCGGATGTCGGAAAAGACCGTGACATCCAGTCCGTTGTCTGACAGCGATTGAGAGACGGTGTTGACATACTCGCCGTCTTTCAGAAAATGATCGGTAAACAAGGCGATTCGGGTCATTCCCCTGTTAGAGGCCCTCACGCCGGCCTCGGCCAGGCAACCCCGCCCGAAAGTCAGTTTGGGCATCATGACGGTAAAACTTTCAGCACCGGTTTGGCACGGAGAAAAATATTGGCAACCCATGGTCAGATTTGTCGATCAGGAAAAAAAGATGGTATCACTAAACGGAATCGCATGCTGTCTCCGGTTTCACGGAAAATGATCTTCGAAGGTCAATAGCGATTCTCACAAAGAAACAGATTGAGGTGTCGCTACAACCATTTTCTGATGGCTGACTGCCAACCCGCCAACAGTTGTTGGTGTGGCGTGTCCGGCATGAAGCGTAAACCGCCGATGCTGCCACTGGTGACTGCCTGCAGCGAGGCAAACAGATCGGCTCACCCGATTGCTTCCGGACCGGGCAGGCCGATGGATGATGAACCGTCGAATCATCAGCAGGATACTCAACCACTCACGGCCATCAGCGCATCCGCAAAGTCGGTGATCTGTCGGTCGTTTCTCAATCCGGCGATATTAATCCGGCCACCGGCCACACTGTAGATACCGAACTCTTTTATCAGGCGCTCGGTCTGATTCTGGTCAAGCACCAGAAGTGAAAACATGCCGCGATGGTCAGCGATAAAATTCCAGTCATTGTTCCCGGTCCTCTCCCGCAGCGTATCACTTAACCGTTTTCGCAGATTGAGAATACGGTTTCTCATCCCGGTCAATTCGCCTTCCCATTGTTGTCTGAGGGTCTCGTCGGACAGGATCAGACTGACCAGGGCGGCGCCATGGTCAGGCGGCATGGAGTATGAACTGCGTGCTGCACTGAGAATATGGCCCTTCGCGATATCCGCCTGCAAAGGGGTTTCCCCGAGCAGCAGCGCACACCCGACCCGTTCCCGGTACAGACCGAAGTTTTTTGAGCAAGAACTGGCGACCACCATCGATTCCACGTCTTCAGTCAGCCTGCGAATCCCGTAAACGTCTTTTTCCAGTGAATCTCCGAATCCCTGGTAGGCGAGGTCGATAAATGGAAAGAAGCCCCTTTTTGTACACAACCTCGCGATTTCATCCCATGCTTCGTGACTCAGCTCAGCGCCACTCGGATTGTGACAGCAGCCATGCAGCACCACGATATCGTTGGAGTCCAACGTGGCGAGTTTTGACAACAATGCCTCTTCGTCAACTGTTCTGGTCTGGCGGTTCAGGTAAGGATAGGTATCGATGTGAAAACCGGTCTGTCTGAAGATCGGATAATGATTCCCCCAGGTCGGGTCACTGACCCAGATTGTCCTGTCGCTCGCGATTCGGAACAACATATCCGACAGCATGCGAAGGGCACCACATCCACCAGGTGTCTGTACGCCCCTGATCCTGTCGCTGGCAGCGGTCTCGCCGAATATCAGGTCGATGATCCTGTGGTTGAATGTTTCATCTCCGGCCAAACCGACATAGGCCTTCGTCGTTTGTTGGCGATGAAGTTGGGTTTCTGCTGTACGAACGGCCTGCATGATGGGTGTCTGCCCCTGTGCATCCTTAAACACGCCGATACCGACATCGATTTTGTCCGGTCGGGGGTCCTTGTTGTAAAGGTCGATCAGCTTGATAATGGGGTCTGCTGGCGTTGGTTTAAATTTCTCAAACATGTTCTCAAATCAAATCAGGGGGCAAAAGGAGATTATAGTCATCGGGATAGGCCGTTTGTGTTAGCATTTCACCTTCCCCGGTTATCGTCACCCAAGCCGAAAATCACATTCTCAATGAACGTTGGCAGTCAGATTGTGCTTCAGCAATCTCACAATCCAATACTGGGCTTTTCGGCGATGTTGACCAGTGTTCTGCTGTTTTCTGTCATGGATTCGGTTGTCAAATGGTTGGGGGGTGTTTATCCCACCCATCAAATCATGTTTTTCCGTTGTGCAGTTGCACTGGTGCCTGTCCTGTACTTCGTATGGCGCGCAGGAGGTATCGAACGCCTCAGAACCCGGCGGCCGGGGATGCATGTACTGCGTTCGGTTGTAGGCATGTCCGCGATGGGTTGTGCCTTTTATGGTTTTTCGACGTTGCCATTGGCGGTTGCTTCATCGGTTTTTTATACCGCACCCCTGTTTGCCACCGCCTTTTCAGTGCCCATGCTCGGAGAACGCGTCGGCCGGCAGCGCTGGTGCTGTATCCTGGTCGGTTTGGTCGGTACACTGATTGTGATCAGACCCGGTTCGGCCGTGTTTTCCCTGGGCAGCGTCATCATGCTGATGGCCTCGCTTTTGGTGGCATTATCGACCAATATTATCAGAAAGCTGAGCGCGGATGATGATGCGGTGTGCATCACGTTCTATTTTACATTGAGCGGTACCCTGGTTACATCGGTGATTGGCCTGTGGTGGGGATGGCGACTGCCGACCGGGTGGGATCTGGTGTTGTTGATGAGTGTCGGGTTACTGGGGGGATGTGCGCAGTATGCATTGACGCGGAGTTTTCGTTATGCTGAAGTCGGCCTGCTGGCGCCGTTGAAATATTTTTCCATTGTGATTGGCGGGGTGATTGGCTATGTTGTCTGGTCCGAGACGCCGGATTTGATGACGATACTCGGTATTGGAATCATTATTGCCAGTGGTTTTTATGCGATGGTCCGAGAAACCGCTGTCCATGGACAGCGTGTCAGGACCGGCGTAAAGCGGGCGATGACCGTGACCGTCGACAGATAGGCGTGCGGTGACGGTAAAATTCACCGATAATAGGGCTGATTCGATCAACACTGACCTTATCCAAATGAACATACAATCCACCATTCAAACCAAGCTGGGGGCGTTTAAACCCGACCATCTGGAAGTGATTAATGAGAGTGTCATGCACAATGTTCCGGACGGTTCGGAGTCACATTTTAAAGTTGTCATTGTCACAACCGCTTTCGAGGGGAAAGGACTGGTTGCAAGACATCGTCTGGTCAATGAATGTCTCAAAGCGGAACTCTCCGGGAAAATCCATGCGCTCGCGCTACATACCATGACACCGGACGAGTGGTTTGACAAGGCCGGACAGTCTGCAGATTCCCCGCTTTGTGCGGGGGGGCAACGAACCAACTGAAATGGTTTTCACTAACCATCATTCCGGAGGGGATCGCTAATGGCCTGGTGGGGGAAAGTGGTTGGCGGGATGTTCGGCCTGATGCTTGGCGGACCGATCGGGGCATTGCTCGGCGCGGCGTTTGGTCATCAACTGGATGAAAGGAGGGCGCATTCCCGGGAGCGTATCGGTTTTCATCCAGGCGATCAGGAACGGACGCAGGCGGCGTTTTTTACCGCCACTTTTTCGGTGATCGGGCATATTTCCAAAGCTGATGGTCGAGTTTCACGGGAAGAAATTGCCCTGTCACAGTCGATCATGAATCATATGCGCTTGACCGGCGAGCAAAGAAAGGCGGCGATCGCCTTGTTTAATGAGGGCAAGAATCAATCTTTTGACCTTGACGAGGTGCTGTTGCAGTTCAGGCACGAATGTCACCGACGGTCGACGCTGATGCAGATGTTTCTGGAAATACAGGTTCAGGCCGCGTTTGCCGATGGCAAGCTGGATCCGAGTGAAAATCAAGTCCTGGTTCACATCGCGGATCTCCTGGGTTTCAGTCCACGACATCTGCAAGAGATTATCGAGCGGGTGCGGGGAGCAGGGAGCGCCCATGCAGAGAGTGGGGGCATGGCGCTGGAGGATGCCTACCGGGTTCTCGGTGTGACCGAGCGCACGCCGCTCAGTGAGATCAAGCGAACCTATCGGCGGTTGTTGAGCCAGCATCATCCGGACAAGCTGGTATCGAAGGGGCTGCCCGAGGAGATGATTAAGCTGGCGAATGAAAAGACGCATGAAATTCGTACTGCGTGGCAGAAAGTGCAGGAGGTCAGGCAATAGTCTCGCCTTTCAGTCGGCCTGGAGAAAGGGTGGCTGTCGTTTTGCGATTCACTGATGGGATAAATCAAAGACAGTTCAATCCATGCCGAGGATGATGTGTTGTTGATGTTGCCAGGGCCGTCTGGGCTTTTGATATCGAACAGGGCTGGATTCCCCCGAGAGTACGAATCTCGAGTCATCCAACCAAGTCACCAAACCGCATGACAAATGTCCGCTTATCCAAGCTGTACCTGAATACCCCCCTGATCAGGTCGATTCCGTTGAGTCGGAAAGTGGGTGCCGAAGTATGGTTGAAGCTCGAGGCGGTACAACCATCCGGATCGTTTAAATTACGGGGTATGGGATACAAGGCGTGTATAGAGAAAGAAAACGGAGCCGAAAAATTTATCAGTTCTTCTGGCGGTAATGCCGGACTGGCGGTTGCGTATGCCGGGATGACGCTGAACGTTCCGGTTTCAGTGTATGTGCCTCATTCCACTGATAGTCGAACCATCCGAAAGCTGGAACAATTCGATGCAAGGGTCGTGGTGACTGGACAACACTGGGCAGAAACACACCAACAGGCGATGCTTGGGCTGGGTCACCCGGGTACGGTCTATTTCCATCCGTTTGATGATCCATTGGTCTGGCAGGGGAATGCGACATTGATCGGTGAAGTGGTCCGGAGTGGCATCAGACCGGATATGGTTGTATGTTCAGTGGGCGGCGGCGGTTTGTTTTGTGGTATCAAGCAGGGGTTGCAACAGCATGGTTTGGATGAGAGAAAAATCGTCACTGTTGAAACAACGGGAGCGGATGCCCTTTATCAGTCCAGGGTGCAGAACCGGCATGTGACGCTTCCGGGTATCAGCTCCAAGGCAAGTTCCCTGGGCGCCGTGAAGGTCTGCAATCAGGCGTATGCCTATCTTTGCCATCGTGCCGTGCAGTGTGAAACCGTCACCGATGAAGAAGCCAGGATGGCCTGTGACCGGTTTCTCGAAGATCACCGCATCAAGGTGGAGCTGGCCTGCGGCGCGGCGCTTGCCGTGCTGTATGAGAACCGGCAAGGATTGTTCGAGGGCATGAAAAATATCGTGGTGGTCGTCTGTGGTGGAGTCAATCAGTAATCTCATTTCTAGGGACTGGATCATCCAGACTTCCCTATCGCTTATGTAATCGATTCCGGTCTCCCGTTACCAGGTATACCTTTGAGGTTGCCTCGGCAAGTGGTCTTGATCCGTCTCTTGGGTATCCGGTATGGAGCAGTGACGGGGGAGAGATGAAGCTGTCTTTTTCAGATGAAATGCCAGCCTGGTCAGGCGCACTCGAACATGTCGGTCGGGCCATGGACTGGCCCTGTCTTCCGATGGCAGCGGGCGTTGCATCAAACGTTTTATTCGATGACCTGTCCCTGAAAGGAGATGTGCCACTGCCCACGGAAACAGAACTGTGAATGGAAAGAACGGATAACCGGTTGTGGAAAAGGCGTACGGGGAAAGTCCCCCCTCGTTTTGTGTACTGATTCTACTCTTGGAGGCATCGGTTCATAAGAGTTGGAGCCGCTTCAAAAACAGGGTCGGAGTATATTGACCATCAGTATGTTGCCCGTGCTGCGGGTTTTTGGATTCGAGATTCCCATTCCCCATACTCCAGTACGCCGATGCAATGGAAAGACGTGTTGTCTGGTCAATGTGGACCCGACCAATCCTTGTTACCTCGGTTGTGCCGACAGCGTGGCTTATGGGGGGTGCGATGATGAACACTCTGTTGATAAAGGGTCACTTTAGGCAGCCCAGCGACTCTGCAGCTGGGACTGTCAATGAACGCTGGGTAGACTGAGATCTGGATCATGCATCAGTTGGCCCGTTGGCAAGTCGGGGAAGGCTGGAACCGTTGTATTTGCTTGTGAGTAGTGCTGAATTCGTGGGATAAATGTTGTATCATCGCGCCCCTTCACGGGGACAGGACATTTGAGTGCTGCCCTTCGGACATTTTTTGTTTTGCTTAATGACATGACTGATCTATCCAAATATCGGAACATCGGTATTTTCGCACACGTTGATGCCGGGAAAACCACGACGACAGAACGCATTTTAAGTCTTACCGGAAAGATACATAAAATCGGCGAGGTGCATGATGGCGAGGCCACCACCGATTTCATGGACCAGGAGCGCGAACGGGGCATCACCATCCAGTCTGCGGCAACAACGGCGATATGGGCGGACCATCGACTGAATATCATCGATACTCCCGGGCACGTGGATTTCACCATCGAAGTCTATCGTTCTTTAAAGGTGCTCGATGGCGGGGTGGGTGTTTTTTGCGGTTCCGGTGGCGTTGAGCCCCAATCCGAGACAAACTGGCGATATGCCAACGACTCTGAAGTAGCCAGGATTATTTTTGTCAACAAGCTGGACCGTATCGGCGCTGATTTCTATCGCGTTACCGATCAGATCAAGCAGGTCTTGGGCGCCAATCCCCTTGTGATGACGTTACCCATTGGCATTGAAGATGATTTTACTGGAGTGGTTGATCTGCTGACCCGCGAAGCCTGGATATGGGATGGTTCCGGTGATCCGCTGAATTATCACATTGAAGCCGTGCCAGCCAACATGGTCGATCAGGTCGAAGCGTACCGTGAGGCATTGATTGAGACTGCCCTGGAGCAGGATGACGATGCAATGGAACAATATCTCGAAGGCGAAGAGCCCTCATTGGACGCGCTCAAGGCCTGCATTCGCAAAGGAACGGTCAACCTTGATTTTTTTCCGACTTATTGTGGTTCGGCATTCAAAAACAAGGGAGTGCAACTGGTGCTCAATGCGGTCGTTGATTATTTGCCCAGTCCGGTCGAGGTCAAACCACAGCCTGAAGTGGATATGGAGGGGCACGAGACCGGTGAGTTTGCCATCGTGGACCCGGACAAACCACTGCGTGCGCTGGCTTTCAAGATTATGGATGATCGATACGGTGCATTGACTTTTTTGAGGTTGTATTCGGGAAGAATAGACAAGGGAACGAACGTTCTGAATACGTTCACCGGAAAGACCGAACGGATCGGTCGAATCGTGGAAATGCATGCTGATTCACGAAAAGAGCTCAGTTCGGCCCAAGCGGGTGACATTGTTGCGGTTCTGGGGATGAAAAACGTACAGACCGGACATACGTTATGCGATCCGAGGGCACCTGCAACACTGGAGCCGATGGTTTTCCCGGACCCGGTGATTTCGATGTCTGTTGCGCCCAAAGACAAGGCCGCTTCCGAAAAGCTTGGTGTCGCACTGGGCAAGATGATTGCTGAAGATCCTTCATTTCGGGTCGAAACCGACGAAGACAGCGGGGAGACAATCCTGAAAGGCATGGGGGAACTCCATCTTGATATCAAGGTGGATATCTTGAGAAGGACCCACAATGTCAGTGTCCAGGTGGGCAAGCCCCAAGTCGCCTATCGCGAGACCATCACGCGACGGGTTGAAGATGTCTATACTCACAAGAAGCAAACCGGTGGAGCGGGTCAGTTTGGTCGTATTGACTATATTATCGAACCGGGAGAACCGGGCAGCGGTTATGTGTTTGAGTCAAGGGTTACCGGGGGTAATGTCCCCCGGGAGTTCTGGCCGGCGGTGGACAAGGGTTTCAGGGATTGTATGGAGGTGGGTGTCTTGGCCGGATACCCTTGTGTCGATGTCAAGGTCACCCTGATGGATGGTGCCTACCATGCGGTAGACTCTTCTGCAGTGGCCTTTGAGATAGCGGCAAAGAGTGCCTATCGCCAAACCATGGTCAAAGCCGGACCGCAGTTGATGGAGCCGATTATGCGAGTCGATGTCTATACCCCGGAAGCCCATGTGGGGGATGTCATTGGAGACCTGAACCGACGAAGGGGAATGATCAAGTCCCAGAGTGCCAATCCAACCGGTGTGCATGTGAGCGGTGAAGTGCCCTTGGCGGAAATGTTCGGATATATCGGTGACTTGAGAACCATGACATCGGGTCGGGGCCAGTTCACCATGGAATTCGTCCACTATCAGCCTTGTCCGAAAACGATCGCGGACGAAGTGATTAAAGAGGTCGAAGCGAGAAATGCCGCTTGACGGACCCTCCCGATTGTTGAACAGGGTCGGTCACTGACCGTCTGCCTTACTGTATCGGTTGGTAACGGGTCAAATCACCAAGACACCGGTTCCAATTGACGGTTGAATCACCCGGTACGTGATCTAGGGCGGCTCAATCTGCTTTGCCGGCGGCGGCTTTTGTCATCATGGCATCTGCCTCAGCAGCCTGTTGCAGCAACGCCAGATCAGAGCCGGAAAGGACCAGTGAGTGGCCGTTTTGATAGAGCCTTTCGGCATCCCATCCGGGAAAGGGAATGGTGCCCAGCAATTTGCCGGCGGCCAAGGTGGCCACTTCAATCTTTTTGATCGCTTTTTTGAAACGGTGAGAGTCATACTGGCCTATCTGCCCGAGGGCTGCGGACAGGTCCGTCGGGCCGATGAACAGCATGTCGATGCCGTCGACCGCGGCAATCTCATCCACCTGTTCAACGGCTTCTGCCGATTCGATTTGGGCAATCAGAAAGAATTCGGTGGCCATGAAATCGAGGTATTCGGTGATGTGCTTGCCATAATTCGAGGCACGAATAATACGCGGTGCGGCACCCCGGACCCCTTGCGGACCATAACGACACGCCGCAACGACTTCCGTGGCTTCTCCGGCATTGCGCACATTGGGCACCATGAGTCCAGCCGGGCCGATGTCCAGTGCCCGTTTTATGTCCACCATGTTGCTGGAACTGGCGCGTACCATAGCGGTGCATCGATGATTGTTCAAGGCATGCATCATCGCGACCGCTTCAGTAAAAGATCCGGGGCCATGTTCAAGATCGATGATGCCGACATCGTATCCGCTTAAAGCAATAATTTCACTTGCAATGGCACTGAACATGCCGATCCAGCAACCGTTCAGTTTTTCACCGTTGACCAGTCGTTGTTTCGTGGAGGGAAAGGCTGGCATGATCATTTTTCCGAATCAGGGTTACTTGAGCGCATGACTTCAGGGCGGATATTCACCCTGATTCAAAAGAGGATACATTATGTAGGGCCTCATCGGATCGTCGGTTCCAATCATAAGGAATCGAACCTCCATATTCCACCGTTTCTTGTTCCAGCATCTGGATTCATCCGTACACTGCGCGTCGGGCTTTTTGGGGTTTCTGTACTTGATTGGACCACGATTCTGATATATTGGTGGTTCTTGTACCAGGTTATTCGGGGCAAACGGGTTGATTGTGGTTGCAATCATGCCCGGCGGGAATATTTCCGATGACGCAACAAACACGTCGTAAACAGGTATTTATCTGTTCAGGTTTATAATTCACATCATATTCCTTCAGGAGAGCGAACCATGTCCACGAAGGCGGCCACCAGTGCCACGCCATTACCCGAACCGGCGACCTATCAGGATGTGCTCGATGCGCCGCCGCACAAGGTGGCCGAGATCATCGACGGGACCCTGCATATGAACCCGCGGCCGGCCCCCAAACATGCCTGGGCATCGACAGGGCTTGGGGAATCCATTGGCCCTCCTTTCAACCGCGGTCGTGGCGGGCCGGGTGGCTGGTGGATCGTCTTTGAGCCGGAGTTGCACCTGGGCGAGGATATCCTGGTGCCTGATCTGGTCGGCTGGTGCCGGGAACGAATGCCGGACTATCCGGATGCGGCGTATTTCTCTCTGGCGCCGGACTGGGTGTGTGAAGTCCTCTCGCCCTTGACGAGGGCGATGGATCAGGGAAAGAAACGCGACCTCTATGCCCGTGAAGGCGTTGCACATCTGTGGTTTGTCGACCCCGATGCACGCACGCTGGAGGCCTTTGAGCTAAGAGACAGCCAGTGGGTTTTGCTGAAAACCCTGACGGACAATGATCCTGTCTCGCTACCCCCTTTCGATGCGATCAGTTTCAGTCTGGGCGACCTGTGGCCGGATTCGTGAGGTAGTTTGGCCTGATCGTGTTGATGGCACCGGCGAATCAGGCCGGTAACGGTTCCGTGTGATCCAGGACAAGGGAAGCGGTAGAACCGGGGGGCAAAATGAACTAGATGAAACCGAGCCAACTGCGAGCACCATTGGAACAGATGATCAGGTCTAAATAAAAAAAGACAGTCATGATTTAGCATGTTTCAGGTGTCGGGCCAAGAACCGGTCCCTGATCTAATAAAAGTACCCAAAGCAGTGCCTTTATTAGATGTTCGATCTTCACATTGGTGAGCAGGAAGGATGGTTTTTGTGACAGCCCAAAACCGATAGCAAACACCTATAAGGCGGTGGGTTGGTTGGGTATCTGCAAAGGTTTGGGTCGGACCATGCCATTATTACTAAATTGCGTCGACACTCCACAAATTGATTTTTGGTTCACTGATTGGGCCTTTCTTGTTTGTTCAATAACAGATTACCAGGGACATTTACAAACACGCATGTTATCCCGGCTTCCCGTTTCGGATACTGGCTCTCCGGTTTTCCAGCCCCGGGTCGTACCCTCTGCCAGTGCGTCCAATAGGACCTGTACTCGTTCGTAATCGGGGGTGGTAGTTCCACTTGGGTCATTGCCGACATGGGTTGACGTGCAGACCGGGATGTCGTTTTTGATGTAATCGATATCGGTTCTTGGTTGGCTGGACCGGTTGGAGAACTGCTGACGGGCAACTGGTGCTGTTCCGACCGTTGCCGCTACTTTTCTTTCGCGGCCTTCTTTTCGCTGATCATTGGGTCACCGAATACTCCGTGTATCTGTTCGCAATCCAGCAGCGTGGCCTAACCAAGTATGTCAATCCCATTTTTTACTGGTCTCTTGCCAAGGGATTCTTCGATTGTCGAGCAACCGGTTTTCGAGTAGACGAGGGAAAGGTAAAAGCATAGACTCTGATGCCTCTTTACTGATCTGCACATCACCACCCGATCCCTTGAAAACATTTATTCTCAGCGAATGGAAGCTATTGTTATTCGGGTTTATGATGGCTTTTTTTTCCAGCCCCGGTCAGACATTCTTCATTTCCCTGTTCAGTGGTCAAATCCGTGCTGACCTGATGCTCAGCCACGGCCAGTTTGGCGGTATTTACTCCTTTGCCACGCTCTTGAGTGCGATCGTGATGATCTGGAGTGGTGTTTGGGTGGACCGGATGGACTTGCGAAAGTTTGCCATCCTCTCCGTGACCGGGCTGATGATCGGTTGCCTGTTCATGTCGTTCAGTGTGGGTCTGGTTTCATTGCTGGTCGGGATTTTCATTTTGCGACACATGGGTCAGGGCTTGATGTTTCTTGCCAGTTCGACGGCCATGGTGCGATATCTGGAAGAGAACAAGGGCAAGGCCAGCGCATTGGGCGGCATGGGGTACTCGGTTTCCGAAATTGTGATGCCCAGTCTTGTGATTGCCATGATGGTGTGGTTTGAATGGAGAACCAGTTGGCTGATTTTCGGTGTAGCCGTAGCAGTACTCATGATTCCATTGATCCGGTGGCTGCTTGAAAATCACGATCAACGACACAGCGCCTATCTCAAGACACTGCAGTCCAAACAACTATCCGGAGAGAAAAGGGCTCATTTGGGTCAGTGGACGCGAAGGGAGGTGATCAGGGACAAGCTGTTTTACCTGTTTATGCCAGGACTGATGTCCCAGCCCCTTTTGTTTACCGGATTTATCTTTCACCAGGTTCATCTGGTTGAAGCAAAGAACTGGACACTGTCGATGTGGGGAACCCTGTTTGCCTTGTATGCCATTGTTTCGGTATTGACCAAATTCTTCATTGGGTTTTGGGTCGACCGTTATGGGGCAGTGAGGATGGTGCCATTACTGGCATTGCCGATGGCGCTGGGATTTGTGATGCTTGCTTTTTCATCTCACCCTGTTGCGGCGTTTGGCTTTCTGGTCTTTACCGGCATAACGGTGGGGTTCCAGAACACCGTATCGGCGCCGTTTTGGGCGGAGTTGTATGGTGTCAGACACTTGGGTTCAATCAAGTCACTGGCCACTTCGACCATGGTGTTTTCCTCAGCCTTGTCGCCGATTGTGCTGGGTTGGATGATTGATCAGGAAGTATCGATTGAGGCACTGTCCCTGGCGGCAGCGGTGTATATTGTGGTCACGTCTTCTCTGGCACTTTATGCCTATCGACTCAGTGTCAATCGCACAAAGAGACAGTGACCCTGTCTAACCCGTCTGCGATGGGTCGGCGGTCAATCATCCCGATGAAACGGGGTTCGGTTTTTTTGGACAACAACAAAACGGGGTGTATCGCCCAGTACGACTTCGGACAAGCAGTACACCTGGGGGCAAGAGGCTGGCTGGAGTTCCCGGGCGTTGATCCTAAGATTGCATCGCTCTGATCAGTCCACGTATGATCGGGGTATCCCATTCCCATTCGAGAACAATGGAACACTGCAACCTTAAAATCTGTAATGCATTGGTGATTGATGGTTCCAATGGGCCTGCCGTCAAACAGGATGTGGCGATTGAGGGTGATTGTATTGTTGCAACAGGGGACCTTTCGGCTTGGTATGGCGATGAACATATTGATGCCGGCGGGCAGGTGCTCGCCCCGGGATTCATTGATGTCCATACGCACGATGATTTGGCGTTATTGAAAACACCTGATATTCCGTTCAAGACATCTCAGGGAGTTACGACAGTCGTTGCAGGCAACTGTGGCATTAGCCTGGCACCCTTTGCTTCAGGCAACGGGTTTCCGGCACCTTTTCCGTTACTGGGCGGTGAGCGGGAATTTGTCTTTCCGACCGTTGAGCATTATCGCCAGCAGTTCGAAAAACAACCGGCATCAGTCAATGTCGCCTTGTTGGCCGGCCACAGTTCGCTGAGAGTCAGTGTCCTTGGAGAGGCGGTGGAGCGTCCTGCCGAACAGGCAGAAATCGAACAGATGAAAGCCTGCCTGTTGCTGGCGCTGAAACAAGGCGCGATCGGGTTGAGCACCGGACTTGATTATCCCCCTGCGGCCAAGGCGAGCACACGGGAAATCGTTGAACTGGCGAGCATGCTGCCCGGCTTCAAGGACGCACTGTATGTCACGCATATGCGCAATGAGGGAGACCACGTGGTCGAAGCGGTCAGCGAGACCCTTGAAATCGGCTCAAGAGCGGGCACCCCGGTCGTGATTTCACATCACAAGTGTGCCGGGCCGAAGAATTATGGCCGGAGCGTTGAGACACTGAAGATGATCAGCGAGGCACAACACAACCAGCAGGTGATGCTCGATGTCTATCCCTATACCGCCAGCTCGACCACACTGATTCCCAGGTTTATCCGTGACGCGGAAGCCGTGCTGGTGGCCCATTCTGATCCTTATCCCGAGCATTCAGGCAAAATGTTGACCGATATTGCCGGGCAGTGGCAGTGTTCCGTTGAAGAAGCGGCACAAAGACTTTATCCTGCGGCCGCGATTTACTTTCAGATGGACGAGGATGATCTACAGCGGATCATGCGTTTCCCGTCCACAATGATTGGCTCGGACGGTCTGTCGGGTATGGCTAAACCGCATCCCCGGCTCTGGGGAACATTCCCCCGGGTACTTGGCCGCTATGTGCGCGAGAAAAAGTTACTGTCGATAGAAAATGCGATTCACAAGATGACCGGACTGTCCGCGCAAACCTATGGACTGGCGCGGCGGGGACTGATCAAGCCCGGTTATTATGCCGACCTGGTGCTGTTTGATCCGGCGTTGATTGAAGACAGGGCGAGTTTTGAAAAACCGACCCAGATGGCGAGCGGGATCGATCGGGTTTTTGTCAACGGAAAATCGGTATGGAAGGACCGGCAAAGTACCCCAGAACGCCCCGGTCAGTTCCTGACGCACTAGAACCGTCTGGCTCGATGTGTTGTTTTTTCAGCGACCGGAAGACCAGGCCGTTACAATAGTGCTGACGGAAAGTCCACGGGCAATACACACAAAATCATTTTTCAGTCTAACCGGGTGGTGATACATGAATCCAGTGGTTTATCTCAATGGCAAATATCTGAAACCGGACGAAGCGCAGATATCCATTTTCGACAGGGGATGTTTGTTTGGCGATGCGGTGTACGAAGTGGCCGGGGTCATAGATGGGAAATTGATTGACTTTGATGCCCATATGGCCCGGCTTTCACGGTCATTAACCGGATTGTCCATTCCCCAACCGATGGATAAGCAGGCGATCCTGGAAGCCTACCGAACGCTGGTCGCTCAAAATCAGATTGTCGAGGGTTTGGTGTATATGCAGATCACACGCGGCGAAGCGGACCGGGATTTTATCTGGTCCGATGGACTGGTTCCCAACGTGTTTATGTTTACTCAGCATCAGTCTTCAGACATGGATCGCTTGGTGCAAAGCGGTCTCACCCTGATCAGCGTGCCGGATATTCGCTGGGCGCGAAGAGATATCAAATCAGTCAATCTGCTGGGGCAGGTACTGGCCAAGCAACAGGCGAAGCAGGCCGGGGGAGATGAGGCGCTCATGATCGATGCGGAGGGCTATATCACCGAATGCGGTGCGACCAGTTTTTTCATGATCAAGGATAACTGCCTTGTCACCCGACCGCTTTCCAGTGATATTTTGCCGGGGGTGACACGGCAGGCGATTTTGCAATTATGTGAGGCGAATACGGTTCGCTTGCAGGAGCGGTGTGTCAGACTGGACGAAGCTTTGAATGCGGATGAGGCCTTTATTACCGGTGCATCAACTTATGTGCTGGGTGTCAGGCAAATTGACGAGTGTGTGATCGCTACCGGCCGACCGGGTCCGCTGACCGGAAAAATGAGAGAGATATACATGAATCATGCCAAAAGAACGGCGATTTAATTCTGTGGGGCAGTGGCTGGTCTCAATGAAGCCGTATGAATATGTGGCCCTGAGTCTTGCCGATAAGGTCAAGAAGAGATGCTGGTCCATAAATAAATAGTAAACGAAAGCGCACTGGTGATGCTCCGAACCCAATGGTGAAGCGCCCATTGATCAAGCAGGTTTTTTAGGTTGGTTTCGCTTCGTTGCGTATCACCGTTCAGTAACTGGTCATTGATCGGTTTGAGAGCGATGAGCGTGTAAGGTATCACGAAAATCAACAGCAGTGCGCCAATGGCCCACAATATGTTTCCGGACAGAAACCACTGTAGGATGCCCGCCAGGGAACCGATAACTGCCGAAATAATCTGCATGGGGGCAGCAAACCGATACATTGGGGGAAAAAATTGGGCAGCGACAGGAATACCGGCCCGCATCGAGGCCGGGTGCTGCGCGATGGAGATATACACCGCCGCCCCGAAGAACGCGCCACAGAAAAACAGCGCCAGAAATTCGACCATCATCATCCGGCTTTACCTCGTGATTATTGCACCCATTTCAATCGGTACCGATGAACCGGACCACGGAGACACGATATCGCTGACCGATCAACCAGTCACCGGTTGATAGAATTCGATGACATTGTCATCCGGGTCCCGGATAAAGAAAAACACGCTTCCATCGGGACAATCAATCATTTCGGTGATGGGGATGTTTTCTTCAGCCAGGACGGCCTCGACTTTGTGCCGATCGGTGATTTCCAATGAAATATGCGTATACCCAGTGTGTTTGACAGGCACATCCATCAATATATTCCGGTCTGCGGCCTTTTCGGATGCATTGAGTATGAAATTGAGGTTGATTCCCGCCGGATGCTCCATGACGGCAACCGGCTCTGGCCCGATCGGCCCGGCGATAAACTCAAACCCGAGTTTGGCGTAAAACGCCTTGCTGGCCAGGAGGTTTCTCACTCTCAGGCCGACGTGATTGATTCGTTTAATTTCTTTCAACGTGTAATACTGGACAATGTCATCATTTTCGTTGGAATGGATAGGATACCATTTGGCTGTGCACGTTTTTCTGGAGAAGGTTGGCTAAGAGTTTATGCGGGTATCGAAAAAAACGTGTTATCCAGGGGACTTTCTGCGGTTGACCATGTTTTTTATTTTGGCCGATATGTTTTTGGTTGTCTTTGTTTTGGCGACGTCCGTATCGACTATTTTTGTGATTTTGGGTGTCGGTTGGCGTGTTTCAGCGACTTCGGGAACCGTTGGGTTTTCACGGCACTCCATAAACACCTTTACGCTGCAGGTCGCGCATTGATTCTTGTCGGCGTGGCCATAGAGTGTTTTAATGGCCGTATATTTTTCATCGAAAAAGTAATCGTACCCCACCGATTCGATAAATCCGCTTTTTTTCATTGATTTGAACACCGCAGGTTTCAAGGAGACGAAGTAAAGACCCCCTCCGGCTCTCTGCAGTCTCTTGGCCTCGGCCAGCAACATTTCCTCTCCGTTCAAATCCACAAAATTAATCCCGGTCCCGAAAATCAGAATATGTTTGATATTTTCAATTTCAATGATTCGATTGATTTTCGCTTGAATATGCATGACTGATCCAAAATAGACTGACATGTCAATTCTGATTATCTTTATCTGAGGACATTCGGGGGCTGCGCGTACCTGAGTATCAAACAGGTTCCGCCTGTTGTTCGCAGCATCGAATACCGGCGCGAGATTCACAATTTCCGGGGTCGATGTTCTCGCCAGAAAAATGATGATAGAGAGTATGACGCCCAGATAGATTGCAAATTCGAGTTCGGCAAGCAGGGTGGCCAAAAATGTTGCGATCAGGATACTCGACTCGGAACGACTGCTTGACAGGATATGTCTGATCTGGGAGAAATCAATCAGGTTATAAGCCACCAGAAGGATGGCACTGGCCATCGCGGCGACCGGGATATAGGCCACCAGTGGGGCTACCAGCAGGACAATGATCAAAAGGAAAACAGCGGCGAAGATGGCAGAAAGTGGCGTGACTGCTCCCGCCGTGTAATTGACGCCCGAACGGGTAAAAGAGCCTGACCCGGCATAGCAGGACAGGAAGCTGCCGACGACATTTGACAGACCTTGGCCGACAAATTCCTGATTCGAATCAATTCGCTGGGTGGATTTGGTGGCAATGGAACGACTGATCGAAACCGCTTCAATCAATCCCAGCAGGGCAACCGCGAACGCTTCCGGTGCCAATTTGGACAGTATCTCGAACGAGAATGCGGGCACCGCGAAAGGCGGAAAGTCAGCCGGAACGGTTCCGATGACGCTGACTCCCCTGGATTCACCGCCGATCAGATACCCGATGAGGCTGGCCAGTATCAATGCCGGTAGCAAATTCGGGATTTTGGGCCAATACCTTTTGAGGATGATCGCCAGCCCCAGCGTGAGCAGCGAGATGAACAGGACAATCAAATTGGTGTCACCCAGCAAGTGTCCAATATCCATCCAGGTATGCACAAAGGTCGCACCGGTGGGCACCTCAATACCCAGCATGTTCTTGACCTGACTGGTTGCGATCAGAATCGCGGCACCCGCAGTAAACCCGACCACGACCGTGTGTGACACGAAATTGACCAGAACACCGAGGCGGGCAAGGCCAAAAGCGAGTTGATAGACGCCGGTCAGAAAGGTCAGCGTGATGGCAAGCGAGACGAACTCCGGCGTTCCGGGAACCGCATGTTGACTGATTGCCGCAAAAACCACAATGGAAATCGCCGTGGTCGGTCCGGAGACCAGATGACGGGAGGAGCCGAACAAGGCGGCAATGACCGGTGTCACCATTGCGGTATACAGGCCGTATTCCGGTGGCAGCCCGGCAATCGTTGCAAACGCAATTCCCTGGGGCAGGACAATCACGGCACCGGTCATGCCAGCAATGACATCGGCACGAAGGGAGGCGGGTGATATCAAGCGCACCCAGGCAAGAAAGGGAAAAACAGAATGTAATATTGCTTTCATTCGGTTTTTTTGACAGAAACTGTAACGGTTGAGACGGAGACGGATTCTATCAGCTTACCGTGGCATCGACAGAAAATTGTCTGCTGTCCAATACCCGGCCCGGGCAATGATTTCAGGGTGCAGGATGAAGAGGCCACTGTCGTGTTCCGGCATTTGTTGTCGTCTGTCAGCCAGTTGACTCGGGTGATGGGATAGAATCAACGGACAGGCTAGATTGACAAAAGAGATGATCGGAAGATGAACAAGACAGGCCACAGAGGTCCCTCGCGTTTTGACATTCTGTTCGAGCCGGTGAAGATTGGGCCGGTGACAGCGAAAAATCGTTTCTACCAGGTTCCCCACTGTACCGGCATGGGCTGGCTGCGTCCGCAGATGCTGGCTGAAATGAGGGGGATCAAGGCGGAAGGCGGATGGGGTGTCGTGAATACCGAGTATTGTTCCATTCATCCGGTTTCCGATGACTTGCCGTATCCCTATGCGTCTTTGTGGGATGCGCAGGATATCGAGGCCCATCGTCTGATGACAGACAGGGTGCATCAACACGGTGCGCTGGCGGGTGTCGAATTGTGGATCGGGGGAGCCCGGGCAACCAATCTGTTTACCCGGGAAGTGACCCTGGATGTCGACAGCCGAGTCAATGTCCAGCACCCGTTTCAGTCCCGCGCCATGGACAGGTCGGATATCCGAAACGTGCGAAAATGGCACCGCGAGGCAGCCTTGCGGGCGAGGTCAGCCGAGTTCGATATCGTCTATGTCTACGCGACTCACGGCTATTTGCTGTCTCACTTCCTGTCGGCGGAAACCAACACCCGCAACGATGAATACGGCGGCAGCCTGGAAAATCGTGTTCGCCTTGTTCGCGAATTGATCGAGGAGACCAAGGAAGCCGTCGGAGACCGCTGTGCGGTTGCGGTTCGTTTCTCTGCCGACTGCGGTTTGCGACGGAATGACCCTTCCCGGAGCGAATCCCGGGACATGATTGAAATGCTGGCCGAATTGCCTGACCTGTGGGATATCAATATTCAGGATTATACCCATGAAATGGGAGTTTCACGGTTTACCCGGGAAGGGTCACTGGAATCCCGCATGGCCTATGTCAAGACGATCACGACCAAGCCGGTGGTCTCCGTCGGACGCTTTACCTCTCCCGATACCATGGTGTCCCAGGTCAGGCGCGGGGTGATGGACTTGATCGGAGCGGCCAGACCCTCCATTGCGGACCCCTTTTTGCCGAACAAGATCAAGGAGGGTCGGCTTGAGGATATCCGTGAATGTATCGGATGCAATATTTGCTACAGTGGTGATGGATTGGGCACACCGATTCATTGCACCCAAAATCCGACCATCAGCGAAGAGTGGTTGCGTGGCTGGCATCCCGAGCGTATTCAAAAAAAACGATCCGAGTCCCAGATACTGGTTGTCGGTGCGGGCCCGGCGGGCCTGGAAACAGCACGGGCACTCGGTCAAAGGGGCTATACGGTGATGCTTGCCGAAGCCCGACGCCAGATCGGCGGTCGGGTAGCCCTGGAATGCCGTTTGCCGGGGCTGGGCGAGTGGGCAAGAGTCAAGGACTACCGAGAACAGCAAATCAATCGAATGTCGCAGGTGAGTGTCTATCTGGAAAGTGAACTGACCTGCGAAGATATCCTTGAATTGAATCCCGATCATGTTGTGATTGCCACCGGCGCCCATTGGAGAAGAGACGGCCGGGGGCGGCATCATCCCCGGCCCCTGGCGGGTTTGTCGGCGTCCAATCAGGTCTATACGCCAGACGAACTGCTGGCGGGTCGGTGGCCAGAGAGGGGAGGGAGGGTGATGATCTTTGATGACGATCATTACTATATGGCTGCGGTGATTGCCGACTGGTTTTGTCAACAACGCGCCAGTGTGGTTCTGGTCACGACAGCCAGTCGGGTTGCCGCTTGGGGCGGTTATACAACGGAGCAGTTCCAGACCCAGAAAAAACTGATCGAGTCGGGGGTTGAGATATACACGGAACAGGCATTGCAGCGTTACGATGGAACCCAGGCGACCCTGTCATGCATGTATACCGGCCGTGAACAGGTACTGGAGGTCGATCAGGTTGTGATGATCACGTCCCGCCAACCGAATGACGGGCTGTATCATCAACTCAGGCAACGGCAGGACGACCGGACTGTCGGGAAAGTTTTTCCTCTCGGCAAGATTGGCGATTGCGACGCCCCTTCGATTATTGCGGATGCGGTTTATGCCGGTCATCGTTATGCCAGAGAGCTGGACTGTCTGGATGGGGAGCATCCGGTTCGATACGATCGATACGGGCAAACGGCAGTCCACAAGGTTGATTCTGGTATGATTCAAAGCTAGCATCCAATGAAGACGATGGGTGTTTCAAATCAACAGTAAATTGCGGGGAAAGTGTGATGGGTGTGGCGGCTTCTAGATTGCAGATCAATACGATATCAGACGAGGAATGGGTCGTCCGGCGAGACCTGGCTGCCTGTTATCGCCTGTTTGTGCACTATGGATGGACGGATCTCATTTTTACGCATCTCAGTGCGCGTGTGCCAGGACACGATGACCAGTACCTCATTAATCCGTATGGGCTGTTATTCCATGAGATTACCGCTTCCAGCCTGATCAAGGTGGATTTTGACGGAAATGTGATCGCCGGAGATTACCCGTACAATGATGCCGGACACTCGATCCATACTGCCATATTGCGGGCCCGTCCCGACGTGAATGCGGTATTGCACAGCCATACGCGAGCCGGTACCGCGGTTTCCG
This sequence comes from Candidatus Poriferihabitaceae bacterium, assembly GCA_965214625.1. Classification (GTDB taxonomy): domain Bacteria; phylum Pseudomonadota; class Gammaproteobacteria; order Arenicellales; family Poriferihabitantaceae. The sequence goes on from OZ243962.1 coordinate 2,529,523, forward strand.
TGATGAAAGAGGGGGTATTGCCCCTTTCCCAACAGGCCAACGAGATATTGGGTCTGTTGTGTTACCATGATTACGGTATCGCCACTGATAACGAGGAAGAGTGCCAACGTCTCGGGGAGGATATGGATGACCGGTGGTTGATGGTCATGCGTAATCACGGTCTGCTTTCAGCCGGCAGAACTGTGGCTGAAGCGTTCTACTTCCTCTATACGCTGGAAAATGCGTGCAAAATTCAGGTAGATGTCATGGCATCGGGTGCCGATATGGTGACACCCGATCAGTCAGTGATCGATGCCCTCGGAGAATACGGTTTGCCCGATCCTGACGGACCGGGTGATGCGGTAACCCGGTCGTGGGATGCGCTGATCCGCATGTTGGATCAGCGGGACCCGTCTTATCAGCAATGACCCGGGTCCGAAGGCACCCACACACCCTGTCAAAATAAGCCAGATCCAAATCGAGGTTTGCCGGCGTTGGTGACTGAGATTCCCGCCGGTTGCCGGGTGGATTTTCGTGGTTCCCTCTGGTCTTTGCCGGAGAGTGCGTGATCATGGCCCACCCACCCATTGTGGTACAGGAGAACGTGTCATCGGGGATTTGCCTGATGCTGGCTGCGCTGTTCTGGTTTGCCACATTGGATGCGACAGTAAAATATCTGATGCAGTCTTACCCGTTGATACAGGTTCTCTGGGCGCGATTTTTCATCCATGTTGTGGTGGTCTTGTTGTGGATGGGACCGCATCTTAAAGACCGGCTGAGAAGTCGCAAGCCAGGTTATCAACTGCTTCGATCACTGTTGCTCTTTGGTATGACGGCGCTGTGGTTTTTGGGATTGAAAACCACACCACTGGCGACCGCGTCGACGATTTTGTTCATCACACCGATTCTCGTCACCATTTTGGCGTGGCCGGTTCTGGGCGATTTTGTCGGTTTGAGAAGATGGATCGGTGTCGGTGTTGGCTTTGTCGGCGCATTGATTGTCCTTCGTCCTGATATGGGGAGTATTGATCTTGGACTGCTTGCACTGCTGGGTGCTGCAACGAGCAATGGCTTTTATCAAGTCATCACGCGGAAAGTCCGCTCCATGGATGAGCCATTGACATCCTTGTTCTACAGCGGTTTGGTCGGCATGTTGGTCTTGTCGTGCCTGGTGCCATTTGACTGGGTCATGCCGACCCTCGTTGATGGTCTATGGTTTCTATACGCCGGGTTGACCGGGGCGCTCAGTCACTGGTGTTTGATCCGGGCATTCAGGGTGGCACCTGCGCCTGTTCTGGCACCGTATAGCTATACCGCGCTCGTCTGGGCTTCCTTGCTTGGCTATCTTGTCTTTGGTGATGTGCCGGACAAGTGGACGATGACCGGAGCGGGATTCATCATCAGCGGCGGACTGTATATTTTCCATAGGGAACGGCAAATTCAACACGGTCGTGTGCAAAGCGTCTGACTGCGCGTTGACCTTCAGCCTCCGATACCGTTGATCGACCCGATTAATGGCCTGTCATAAGCAATCTGGTCGAACGGGATCGTCGAAATCTTCCGTTGTGCCGGTAAAACGCTGTCAGGGTAGCGGTTTGGCGGTAGAATAAAACTTTCATCGGCTGAGTGTGTGCGGATTGACGGGAAAGACAGGTGGCGCATGCAACCCGAAGGCGAGTTGAAAGTCATGCTATGCTGGTTATGATGATCTGGTCTGTGACGGTCATCGTTTGATACTCCATATGCTGATTGACCGATGGAGTGCCTGGATTGACTTGCCGGTCGGATAGGGGAAATCGTTGGCTTACGTGCCGAGCGATTTAAATGACCGGATAGCTCCTGTTGTGCACTAAGGACAGTGATGGGGTGGCTTGGGGGATCTGGGCGGGATGTGCATGATTCGTGCGCATTGTCACGAACGGTGGAAGCGGTCTCAAGTTGGATCTCAGCACGGTATTGAAGTATTCGAGGCAAACCACACAGAAAGAGGAATATCAATGTCATTGACCAGTGTCTATTTTGGCGAAGAGTTGGGTCGCTATGGATTCGGTGAAGGTCATCCCTTCGGGCCGGATCGGCTTTCCGCTTTTTGGAACGAAACCGTCAAGCAGGGGATCGACAAGAAAGTCAACATCATGGCACCGGTTGCGTGCGACAGGCAAAGCTTGTTGCGTTTTCACAGTGAGGCCTATATCAGCAAGGTCGAAAGGGCCTCATCGACCGGTCTTGGGTATCTGGACAACGGCGACACCCCGGCATTCAAGGGGGTCTATGATGCGGGGACCTATGTCGTGGGGTCCGATCTGGATGCGCTGGACAGGATCATTTCGGGCGAATCCCCGAGAGCATTTGTTCCCATCGCCGGACTGCACCATGCAAGAAGAACCTCGGCAGCGGGATTTTGCGCCTTTAACGATTGTGGTGTCGTCATTGAAACATTACGTCAACGTTATGGGATTCGACGTGTCGCCTATGTGGATATCGATGCGCATCATGGGGATGGCGTATTTTACGAATTTGAAGATGATGAGGACCTGATTTTTGCGGATATCCACGAAGATGGACGCTATCTCTATCCCGGCACGGGTTTTGCGGAAGAAACGGGCCGCGGAAAAGCAAAAGGAACCAAGTTGAATATCCCCGTTCTCCCGGCCAGCGATGATGCGGTGTTTTATCGGGTCTGGCCACAGGTCGAAAACTTTCTTGTCCACTTCAAACCCGAAATCATTTTGTTGCAGGCAGGTGCTGACAGTATTGCGGGCGATCCTATCACGCATATGCGATTTTCCCCTGCAGCCCATGGCCATGCGACAAAACGCCTTATGCACGTTGCCGATGAATTTTGTAATGGACGTATCATTGCGACGGGGGGTGGGGGCTATAACCGGACCAATCTCGCCCTTGGTTGGAACGAAGTACTCAAGGCCTTGCTGATGTGAGCATGTGTCGTCATTCGGCACACGCCCGCAGGGTCTCTCGGGATCGGGTGCGAAGTGTGTCATTCGTTGTCCTTGATCGCCATTTCACAACAATGGCGCGGAAGTCACCGGAGCGGGGACTTGTCTTCAGGAAGCAGCCCTGATTCGAAGATGTGGACGGTTCCGGTTGTTTTGATTTCTCTTTGCGGCCAGTCACCTGCAGTGTTGTGCAGCGTGCTCGGTCGTCGTAATAAAGGGCGTTATCGATGTCGATACGTCGATGACGAGACGCAAAAAATTCTCAACCAACTGATCACCCCGATCATCGGCATGATAGTTGTCGGCCAGTTCCGGAGCCTTGTGCTGCCAGATCGTGCCGAGTGTTTCATCCGTTGCTTCAGGATGAAACTGGGTGGTATAGCAATGATCACCGAAATCCAGTGCGGCGACCGGCACCTTGCTGCTGCTTGCCAACAGGATGCTGCCTTCGGGCACAGTAAGCACATGCTCGCTGTTGGCATAATGAAAGCAGTCATTGTCAGCGATGGATCGCATAATCGGTGACGACTTTCCCGCCGCGGTCAAAAGAACAGGAAAGGTGCCGGCAAACGGACCATCATCAACGATACCCACATCGGCACCGGCACTGTGTGCGATCAGCTGATGTGAGCCGCAGATGCCGAGGATAGGTATTTTCTGTTTGCGTATTTCAGGCAACCAGGCACGGACCGACTGTTGCCACGGAGTGTGGTCATGAACGGAGTTATAGCTGCCGGCCAACACGAGTCCGTCAACGTCACACGCCGGGGGCAATGTCTCTCCATCACAGACATTACAGGTCGTAATGGCGATGCCGGGGAGGTGGTCATATCGCTTGATGAACCACTGCCCCTCATTGTCCTTGTCTTCGAAATGATTATAGACCGACGCATCGTAACTTCCGCGTACGCCCATCATTTCAACGAAAACAATACGCGTGGTTTTTTCGCATGTTGAAGGCATCTGCTGTTCCGGGCGTGTCCGATGGCCGCTGGTTATCTGGAAATGGATCACACGGCTGAGAATAATGCGGGAGAAGACCTCGTTTCGTCAAGCACTACGCTACGTGGCCCAATACGGTTAAGGGCAGCGGCAGTTTGCACGACAGACAGGGTATCGGACAAGACCGGGCACTGATCGATCATCGGGATCGTCGGTTTTCAGGTCAATCCCAGGGCCTGTTTTCTTTTGTTTGCCCAGACCCGTACGATCTGATCGACTGCCAAACCGATAAAGGCAACGCACAGCCCCAGGGTGATGCCAATGCCGGTTCCCTCTGCATCCGACAGGGATTTCAAGATGAGTTGTCCCAAATCAGTCGTCCCGATAAAGGCCCCAATGATCACCATGAACAAGGCAAAAATCACGGTTTGATTGACACCGAGCATGATATGCGGAAAAGCCAGGGGCAGTTCGATTGACACCCATCGCTGAAAACGTGAAACCCCCATCATGGACCCGGCATCATGCAATACCTCCGGCACATGGCGCAGTCCCTCAACGGTATAGCGTGTCGCCGGAACAGTCGCATAGACAACCGCCGCAATGATGACCGAAGTATCGGTGATTCCAAACAGCATGATGACCGGAATCAGGTAGATAAACGAAGGGAAGGTCTGGAAGAAATCACAAATCAACAGGATGGTCTTGCTTGCCAGCGAATTCTGGGCGCACAGGGAACCCAGCGTAATGCCAATGCCGGCAGAGACAATCACGGAAAACGACGTCATATAGGCGGTGATCAGTGCCCGGTCCCAATAATCCGAAAAGGCGATAAACAGCAAAAAGCCGCCGACGATCAGGGCTGACCTGACCCCTGCCAGGATGTAGGCGGTCCCCATCGCCAGCAAAAAGGTTGCCACCACCGGCATGCCCAGATAAGCCTCCTTCATAGGCACCAGAATATTCACGATCAGAAATTCGTTGAAACTTTTCAAACTATAAAAAAAAGTGTCCCATATCCAGTCAACGGCGGCCTGCCAGAAAGGTGCCGTGGTGATGCCCTTGTTGTGCGGTACGATATAGAGATAATTGAAATCCTCGTCAAACAGGAACTGGCCGATGTAGGCGAAAAGTGAGCCGACCAGCAAGATCACCAGACCGATGAGTGAATATTTATAACGCTGCAGAAAGTTCAGATCGGCAAAATAATCGGTCTGTTTGTTGGCCCAGGCCAGGGATAACTTGTCCAGAACCACGGCAATCAGGACGATGCAAAGCCCGATCTCCAGTCCTGTGCCGATTCTCAGGGAGTTCAGTGCAATCATCAGATTGGAGCCGAGCCCCTGTGCACCGATGAATGAGGCAATGACCGTCATCGCCAGACATTGCATGACCACCTGGTTGACGCCGATCAGGATATCGCGTCTTGCGGTCGGGATTTGCACCCGAAACAGGAGCTGGAATTGATTGCAGCCGCTCATCATGCCCGCATCAGCGATGGCCGGTGGGATATTTTTCAGTCCGAGCAGGGTCAGTCTCACCATGGGCGGCGTGGCGAAGAATATGGTTGCAATCGCGGCGGCGTGGTCACCGACACCAAACAGCACAATGACGGGCACCAGGTAGGAGTAGTGTGGCATGGTCTGGGCGACATTCAGCAGCGGGTTGAGTGCGGCTTCCATCCATCGGCTCTTGTAGCCCCAGATACCCAGCCCCAATCCCAAAACAACCGAAACAGGTGCTGCAATCAGTACAAACGACAGGGTTTCCATCGACGGTTCCCATTGACCGAAGATGCCAATGTAGGTCGTGGCAAGGGCGACCAGGAGCGCAAGACCCTTGCCCTGAAGTTTATAGGCCAGTACAACGGCCCAGCCTGCAATCACCGTCCACGGCAGAGCGGGCCAAATTACCCAGGGATTCTTGTTGATAAAATCCCAGCTGGTAAAGGCGACAATGGTCTTGGTGCCGCCGAGAAACAGTTCCCGCACGAAGGTGATAATCAGCAGTACCGTACTTGATAGGGCGCGCGTTATCTCCCTGAATAAGGGTTTCTCTTCAAATTCCTCGATGGTTGGGTCATAGACCTGTATCGGAAACCAGTCAAACATCAGGTATTGAACGGAACCGTTAATCAGTGACGGCAGTTCGCCAAACAGCGGCGGCAGTCTCCACAGGTAATTGGATTCCCCGGGAGTGATGAGAAAACACAACCCCAAAAATACGACGAACAGCAGGGCAAACTGCAGTGATTTTGGAATGCGCGCGAAACCTGTCATCGAAAGAACCCCCGCTGTGGCGGGTTTATTTTGACCGGCCACCAAACAGCACCCTGATTACATGCGACGAATGCAAGGCACCAACGATCTGATTGTTTCCATCAACCACGCCGACGGGCTTTTCCTGGCCCAGTATGGACTCGGCCACCGTTTCTACGATCGCATCTTTCGACACTCTCAGATCACCAAGCTCTTCAGAATCATTGACCGCATCCATGACTGACTCGATTTTGAGTACTTTTTCCCTTGGCACATCTTCGGTAAATTTACGCACGTATTCCGTTGCGGGATTGAGCACGATATCGGAGGGTGTGTCCAATTGCTCTATAACGCCTTCTTTCATGATGGCAATGCGGTCGGCCAATCGCAGGGCTTCGTCGAAATCATGGGTGACAAACAAGATGGTCTTGTCCAGGACACCCCGCAGCCGGATAAATTCATCCTGCATTTCTTTGCGAATCAAGGGGTCCAGGGCAGAAAAGGGTTCGTCGAGAAACCAGATATCCGGTTCAACAGCCAACGAGCGTGCGATACCGACACGTTGTTGTTGACCGCCGGATAACTCTCGCGGGAAATAGTTCTCGCGACCCGCGAGTCCGACCAGTTGCACCATGTCCATTGCCCGTTTGATGCTCTCCCGGGTATTGGTGCCTTGTACCTGCAGCGGAAAGGCAATGTTCTCAAGCACGGTTTTGTGGGGCAGCAGGCCGAAACTCTGAAACACCATCCCCATCTTGTTGCGCCGCAGCTCAATGAGTTGCTTGTTGTTCATGGCGAGCAAATCCTGACCTTCAATCAAAATACGCCCAGCGGTTGGCATCGTCAATCTGGAAATGCAACGAAGCAACGTTGACTTTCCGGAACCGGACAAACCCATCAATACCAATAATTCACCCTTGTACACATCAAAAGAGGCATTGTTGACCCCGACCACACAGCCGGCATCCAGGCATGTTTTGGCATCCAATGGTCCATTCGCATTTTCAAGTACTTTCTGCGCATTGGTGCCAAAAACCTTGAAAACAGAATCGCATGTAATGACAGCGGATTCATTTTGAACGGATTCACTATGGGAGGACATGATGCTCTCCGGCTTGACAAGTATTTATTGTTGAAACGATAGTCTTTTTTATCGTGCAACCAGACTGGTTCATAGGAAACAGCCCATTCCCTAGTATAAAGCTTATCGTGTTTGGAAAATCATACCACACACCCAATGAAACTATCCAACAAGTGTTGGCGTATTGTATACACCGTGAGGCTACGTCGGGTGACTCCCTGGTGTGGTCAGAGCAAATTCAATGTGGCGGTCGAAAAAAAGGTTCCTCCCCAAGCGGGGAGGAACCGGTGCAATTGATTTTAAGATACAGCAGGCATTCAAACGGGATGGTGATCAGTTCCCGGCACCCAGTACAGAGACCGACCAGGGTTTCCATACGTCTTCATTGTCCGCCAGCCACTTTTTGCCTGCATCGGCATGTGTCATGCCGTCAACGTCAACCAGTGCAGCCATCTGACCGATTTGTGGCGTGGTGAACGACAGTTGCGAGAAGGCTCGGTAGGCATTGGGGTGTGTTTTCGGAAACTTGTAGTTTGCGCCCTTTTTAAGCCATCCTGGCGGTGAGCCACACCCGGTCGTTTCGAGGGTGCCGCCATCTGCGATTCGACAACCATCGTAATAAGGAGGAAACTCGATAAAAGTAAAACCGGATGCATCGGTAAAATTGGGAGACCAGTTAAAGATGATGGTACCCCGGCCTTCTTTTTCGGCAGCCTTGAGTTCAGCCCACAGCGCATCGGCAGCCCCGGCGAATTTGACAACCCATTTGTCGTCCAGGCCCAACCCTTTCAAACGATTCGGCATGACATCACCATGCCAGCTTTGCGGACCTTCCAACCATCGGCCTTTACCGCCGGAATCAGGGGTTGCAAATGCCTCATGGCAGTCTTTTAATGCTTCCCACTTCGGCAGTCCGGGACAAAGTCCTTTGTCGATGACCCAGTTGGGTACACCCATTTCTTCAAGGGTGGCCGCCTCATGGGTACCGGCATCGATCAAACCGCCTTTTTCCATGGCATTGTAGTAGGCATTTTGCATGGTGGATTGCCAGACTTCGTGCAAGATGGTGATGTCGCCGACCCGTACCGCCTCAAAACTTGCCTGGTTGTCAACCGGCACATACTCGACGGTGTTACCCATGCTCTCGAACATGCCCCCGATAACATGGGCCATGACGATCTGGCTTGACCAGTTTTTGATTGGAATTTTTATGGGCTCGTTGCTGTCGGCGGCTCTTGATGCCCCTGAAAATGCGATCAGGATGGCAAAGATGGCCGGAACCAGAATTTTAAAATAATAGGTATATTTCTTTGAAACCATTTATGTAGTCTCCTCTCAAATTGTGAAAAAAGGGTTTGCTAGGCAACCCCGTGGTGTTTAACAAAAAAGCGATCAATCTGATGATCGTGCATCCATCCTCAGTTTGGCACGGGGACAATCGACGACCGTTTGCGCCATACCCGTCCCGTGTCTTTTTTTGATTAAGCGTCCATGAGCGGCGGATAATACATGATATGAAAACCAAAAGTAAGGAAATTTTGTGCTCTGACAGGCGGGCCACTGAAAACCAGATTGAACAATCCCCCGAAAAAGGAAGGAAAATATTCTGGGGAACACAGGGGAAAGTTGACGGCCCTTTCATGCCAATTCATGCGATCAGTGACCGCGAAGCATGATCGGACAATCTGGACTGCGGGGTGGCTGTGCAATGGCCGGTTGCACAAACCGCATGACACAACATAATGGCAGAGCGATGCCCGATGATCTCAAATGCGGGTTTCAAAATGGTCCCGAAGCGTTTTCCATTTGACGATGGCCGACAGACCCAACCGATGGAATCGATGAAACGGAAACGGATGAATATTCGTGATGGGAATCGGCAGGTCTTTCGGATTGGTGCCCAACACCAGTTCAGCAAGCAAACGTCCCATGGCCGTGGATAGGGCCACGCCCCTGCCATTGCAGCCCAGTGCCGTGGTGATGCCGGGTGCCGGTTGATGGATATGGGGAAGGATGTCCCGGGTGACGGCGATCCGACCACCCCAGATATAGTCCAGTGTCAAGTCACGGAACTGGGGGTAGACGGTTCCAAGTCCTTTCAGTATACGCTGCCTTTCAGCCATTCCCAATGTTGTATCTGAAGTGCCTGCCGTCCCGAAAATCAACCGCTTGTCTGCTGTTTTCCTGAAATAAAATATGACTCTGCGCGTATCTGCAAAAGTATGTCGACCAGGCAGGATAGCGGCATTTTGCTCCTCGCTGAGCACCGGGGTTGCCCCCTGGATACTGATGACGGGAATAAGGCTCTGTTTCAGTCTGGGGACAAGGTCGTCAGTATATCCGTTGGTGCAGATCAGCACTTGATCGGCCATCAACTTTCCGCGGTCGGCCTGCAATTGCCATTTTTGACTGACGCGCTTGAGCTGTGTGACGGGGCTGTGTGAAAAAATACGCGCCCCGGCCTTCAAGGCCGCCCTGGCCAGTCCACGTGCGTAGGAAAGGGGATGAATGGACCCTCCCGACTTCGCGAGCCATCCCATATGATAGCCGCGGGTTCCGCTCAATCGTTCCAATTCCGCCTGATCGATCAATACCATTTCAGCTCCGGCTCCGCGCCACCCACGATACGCCTTTTCAAATTCCGCAATGGCCGCTTTGGCGTGCACCGCCCGGATCCACCCATTTTGTTCGGCATCACACTCAATACGGTACTTGTCGACGACGTCAAACAGTTCATCGGCGGTTTGGATGATGAACGATGCATACCGTTCGGCATAACCGGTGCCAACCACCGGCCCCCATCGTTTGGCAATGGTACCGGGTGGTTCATGCCCAATGGGATTCACTTGCCCGCCATTGCGTCCAGAGGCACCCCAGCCGACTTCCCCGGCATCAAAAACAGCGGTACTGACGCCCGCTTCAGCCAGTACCAGCGCGGCACGAAGGCCATTGAAGCCAGCACCGATGACAGCCACATCGGCCCGATTCTCTCCTTGCATGGGTCGACTGGCCGGGGCTTTTGTTGCGGTCGCTGCCCACAGGGAATCGGGAAGTGACAAACGATTCATCGATCATGGCCTCCCACACAACCGGGCAGACACGGGGTTGCCGTCTGTTTCCCTCGTTGTGGAGGGTGACGGTGAGCTGACAGGCAGGGCGTGCCGGTTACTTTGATACCGCAGGTCATGTCAGTCTGTTCGACCCACCTGTCGTCTGACCCAGTCCTGGAAATTTTTCACATGATATTCTTCAGGCATCAGGACACCCTGACGGTATTTTCGTGACCGGATACCTCTTTGATTGATTTCAGAGGCATCGGCATCCTGTTCCATGACGAGCGTTGCAAAATCAGTAATGTTGCGCCGGTCGAAATCATCCTGCGCCATGGCTTGGGGGAGAAACAGCCATTCGACGGCGATTTCCGTCTCTTCTGGCGCGAGCGGCAGGATACGGACAGTGCGCATATAGTCGACATGAGCGGCAATGTAGACGGAGGGCAGACTGACAAAATAACTCTGTCCCCGCTGAATTTCTTCTTCGCTCAGGGAATCGAAACGTACATTCAGTGCCTGGCCATCTCCCGACCAGGTTTGTGCACCGGGCCGAAGTCCCCCGGTATACCGGGGCTCGGCATGGTGCTGGTGGTGCTGCCAGTTCGGATCGTCCCGGTAATGGGAAATCCCTCGACCGAAAAGGGGAACGAGTTCACAAAGCTCAGGATGTACATTAGGGCAGTGCAGGCATTCGTTGAAATTTTCCCAGAATATTTTCCAGTTGCATCGCATGATTTTCTGATAGGTATGTCCCACGACCAGTTTTTCCATCGGCCAGTTTTCAGTCTTTTCACTGCCGCGCCCGAAACCTTGTTCGATATTCGGCGGGTCATCTGCCAGCGAGGCAAAAACACCGCCCCGCCACTCCCGGACCGAAACAGGAAACAGGGGATAATCGGTTCGGTCAAAATCACCCGGATGTGCTTTCGAAGTGGTTGAAACCAGGTGGCCGTCCAATGTATAGGACCACTGGTGATAGGGACAGCGAATCAGGCGGCCGGGAAATGTGCCTTGATCGGCCAGACACAGCGCAGAGCCCCGGTGTCGACAGGTGTTGTGAAATCCTTTCAGTTCGTCCTGCTCGTTGCGCACCACGAATATTTCCTGATTGCCAATGGTGAACCGTCGGAAGGCGCGTCTTTCACGCAGGGTGCTGGCATGGCAAAGGTAAAGCCAGTGGGTGTAAAAAATCTTTTCCAGTTCATGGCTGTACCAGTTCGGATCGTAATACCATGTCGAGGGCAAGGTGGCTTCCGTCTGCGTGAGGCCGTTGAAGTCTTCTTGACCGGTGAGTCTTGAAACCGTGCGACTGGATGAGGAAGGCAGGGACATCGTATAAGCCGGGCCATTGTGTGCGATATCGGGATTATAGCGGAAAGTGGCCAGGGTACGGCGGGTCTGATCGACAGCTGGCTTAACAGATTCAACGGGATACGCTATACTTTTTCGCTATTGGTCAGTCACCGCTTAAGATTGGATCTCATCATGATTGCCGGGAGGGCACATCGTTTTTGATAGAAATTGCCTGGAAAGATATTGAACCCCAGACTCTCGAAAGGCTGCTTGAGGAAGTTGTCTCCCGGGAGGGGACGGACTATGGGCAGACCGAGATTTCGCTCAAAGGGAAAGTGGACCGGTTATTGCGGCAACTGAAGGATGGACGGGCTCGCCTGTACTGGAACAGCAAAACGCGGACTGCCTCGGTGCTGTCTGATCAAGAGAGAAAGCTGAGGCAGCGGCAACCTGTCAAACCGCCATCATCTGAACAATGAGGTTGTGATCAAGACCGCGAAGCGAACGACGTTTCCACAGACAGTTTCTGCCGGGCCGGGCACAGCGGACGATGTCGGGACTGCCCGGTCAGGGCCGGTTCCTCAAGCTGTCACACGGTCGGTGGTTGATGACGGACCTGTTCAGGGCAAAGCGTGAAGTCCGGACAACCAGGTTGCCTCCGGTCTTTGTCAGTCGCCCAAAGGTGTCTTTTGCCTGGGTCTAACGACGACGTCGGGGTTGGGGTGACTCGAAGTTCACCCGGATCGTATTGCCCATCAGATTTTTACCATTCAAACCCGCAATGGCATCACGGGCCTCGTGACCTTCCATTTCGATAAAGCCGAATCCCTTGCACTGGCGGGTAAACATGTCCCTCACCAGTCGATACGAATGCACTCTGCCGAAAGGCTCGAACAGGGCAACCAGATCCTTGTCGGTGGTATTGCCGGGTAAATTGCCGATGAATAGCTTTTTCAATGTCGCTCCCGTCAGCACCAGGGCTGACTGTGTCAGGTTGGTTGGTCGGAAAGGCGCCCGGGCATGATGCCGGGGCGCCAACAAACTACAGTCGCGTGTGATTGCCTATGTGGTGACACCGACCGCTTGCAGTCCTTTCGGTCCCTGTTCAATGCTGAACGTTACTTTTTGTCCTTCTTTGAGGGTTTTGAATCCGGTTCCTGTAATCGCCCGAAAATGAACGAAAACATCTTCACCGCCATTTTCCTGGGATATAAACCCGAAACCTTTGGTTTCATTAAACCACTTTACCGTACCTGTTGCCATATAACTTTACCTAAAAAATTGAAAACGAATCATGCGTACAGGTAGTGGGACGGAAAATCGGGGAAAATTTTATGAAAACAGTACCAGAAATGCCTACACAGAATCTGTAGCACCGCCGAGTATAGTGGCAAAGAAAAAAAATAGATACCATGCAGTGTGCAATGAGCGTGTTTTTTTTGATCTGGAGTACGTTTGGTGATCGGTGTGCCATATTCTTGATGTGACCGAGGTCAATCAAAGGCTCTGTACGGTCGTGATTGTGGCGGGCTGCAAGGCGATCTTCCGTTTTCACCGTATCGGTGAAATTTGATGGACGATACGGTACGATAGCCTTGTAAGCTCAATCTTGCAGACTTGGATGTTGTTATTGCCTGTTGAAGATCAGGCGGGTTTGCCATGCAAATCTGGCGGATTGGCTCCCGTCACGATGTAATGGCCGACGTGACAGGAAGGGGTTAGCCAAAGTGGTGTCAATCTGTCATTGCCCGATGTCTCTTTAAATGCTCCGGAATCTTTGATATGTCAGAAGATGCAAAATTCGACCTAGAAATTGCTCCTGTGACCCCTTCGATCGGTGCTGATATCGGAGGGATCGATCTCAATGTCCTGTCCGAACCGCAGTTCAATCGGGTTCATCAGGCCCTGTTGAGATGGAAAGTCTTGTTTTTCAGAAACCAGCGACTGGATCACGATCAGTTGTGCGCATTCAGCCGACGATTTGGTGACTTGATGACATTGCCCTATATTCGGCCTGTTGAGGGTTATCCACATGTGATTGCGGTACGCAAGGAAGCGGATGAAACCGAGATGGGCGTATTCGGCGGTGAATGGCATTCCGACTTCAGTTTTCTGACACATCCACCGAAGCTGTCGGTTCTTTATGCCAAGGAGGTTCCGGTGGTCGGGGGAGACACCCTGTGGGCGAATATGAGTGAGGCGTATCGACGGCTGCCGAACGAGAAAAAACAGTGGTTGACGACACAGTCGGTTGTTCATACCGGGGCACCTTATGGCGTGATCAATGCGCCGGCCGTGGATGAACAGTTTACCGGTTCCATCAAGATTGCCCGCAACAATCCAGAAGCGGATCAGGAAATTTTGCATCCGGCGGTGTGCACCCATCCTGAAACGGGTGAGAAGACGTTGTTTGTCAGTCCAACCTATACCACCCGATTCGCGACACGGTCGAAACAGGAAAGTATCCGCGAGCTGACGGCGCTGTTTGCACATTGCACCCGGCCTGAATTCGTTTGCCGGTACAAGTGGGCCGCCGGTACGCTTGCCGTATGGGACAACCGTTGCACCATGCACTATGCCGTGAATGATTATGACGGTCACCGCAGGTTGTTATACCGGACCACTGTTCAAGGTGAACGACCGGTGCGCTGATACAGTCCGATCCGCTTTATTCGACAAGGTCATCCTTCAGCCATCGTGCAGTTTTCAATGGGAGCCCATTCGCCAGCGGTCCGTGCCTATGTCTTTTTGACCGGCACATCGCTGTGCTGGGGAATCAATGCCGTGCTTGCACAGATGGCGGTGGACGAAGTCTCACCGATGCTGTTGGTGAATCTGCGCTGGGTGGGGACGCTCGGCCTGTTATTGGCTGTTTCCTTGAAATCGACCTGCAGGGACTGGCCGATATTGAAGGAAAATCTGCGTCTACTGTGTCTGATGGGCGCACTGGGTTTCACGGTCTTTAACGCCTTGTTTTATCTGGCCGCGCATACCACGACAGCGCTCAATATCGGCATCATCCAGGGAGCGACCCCGATGTTCATTCTGCTGGGGGCGCTGCTCGCGTATCGGACCAAGATCAGCCGCCGCCAGATAGCGGGAATCCTGGTGACCATGGTTGGGGTCTGTCTGGTGGTTTCATTGGGGGAGTGGCAACGGCTATTGTCGTTGAGATTTCAACAAGGTGACCTGCTGATGATCATTGCCTGCCTGTTTCATGCGGGCTATACGGTCGCGGTCCGCCAGATGCCGAAAGTCTCTCCCCTGTCGGTATTCACGGTGCTTGCCGCGGCGGCCTTTGTGACATCCCTTCCCCTTGGCCTGATGGAGTATGCCCAGGGCAACATGCAATGGCCGACCGTAAAGGGAAGCGGGGTGGTCCTTCTGGTCATTTTGTTGCCGTCTTTCCTGGCGCAACTGTTCTATATTCGGGGCATCGCGTTGATCGGACCGGGACGTTCCGGGATTTTTGTTAATTTGATCCCCGTTTTCGCCGCCTTTTTTGCCATTGTTTTTCTCCAAGAGACATTGGAAATGTATCATGTCTTTGCCCTGTTGCTGGTTTTGGGCGGTATCGGATTGTCCGAGTTTCGCAAGACGGAAAAATGAAACCCTGTTCGGCAAGGATACCACGGTCAGAACATGGAACCTGACACGGGTCGACGGTTGTCTTTCTGTATGGGGTGTGATTCGACTATACTTTTCCACTCGCGGACAATCAGATGAGAGAATGAAGACAGTGCACAAAACAGACGTGCTGGTGATTGGTGCCGGCCTGTCAGGGGCGATTGCCACCTTGCGGCTTGCACAGGCCGGCGTCCGGGTCGTGTGTGTCGAACAGGGCAGTTGGCAGGACCCGTCCGGCTATCCGGGTGACAAGGCGGAATTTGAACTGGCCGCCAGTGGGCAGTGGAACCCGAATCCCAATTTGCGCCAGTTGCCGGGGGACTATCCGATTGCCGATGACACGACACAGATCAAGCCGATGCTGTTTAATGGTGTCGGTGGCAGCACGATCTTGTTCAGTGCACACTGGATGCGTTTTCTGCCTTCGGATTTTCGGGTCAGAACACTCGATGGGGTTGCCGATGACTGGCCGATTGACTACTACGACCTGGCTCCTTTTTATGATCGCGTGGAACAGGATATCGGTGTTGCCGGGATTGCCGGGGATCCGGCCTACCCGGACAAGCCGGAATATCCGATGCCACCGTTACCGATCGGGATGTGGGGTGAACGGGTGGCTGACGCGCATGACCGGTTGGGATGGCACTGGTGGCCCGGTTCGAATGCGATCAATTCCATGCCCTACCGGGGGCGCCGTGTTTGCGTACAGCGGTCCACCTGTCGGGCAGGTTGCAATGAAGGGGCCAAAGGCAGTGTGGACAGGACCCATTGGCCGGAGGCGTTGCAACGGGGCGCGCAATTGATCACCGAAGCCCGGGTACAGCGGGTGCTTGTCAATGCCAGAGGACTGGCGACCGGTGCGCTGTATGTCGATGCAAGGGGAATGGAACATCAAATCAGTGCGGAGGTTGTCATCATGGCGGCGCATGCGATCGGAACGCCCCGCCTGTTGCTGCATTCCACGGGACCAGGTTTTGCCGACGGACTTGCCAATTCATCGGGATTGGTGGGACACAACTTGATGATGCATCCCCTTTGCCGGGTGGTTGGCTATTTCGATCAGCCAATGATCAGCTGGCAAGGTCATTGGGGACAGAGCCTCTATTCACTGGAATTCGCTGAAACGGATCCTCGACGTGACTTTGTTCGCGGTGCGAAATGGAATCTGGTTCCCACAGGTGGCCCCTTGCTTGCAGCACTCTATCCCACGGATCAGGCACCGGACTGGGGGGCTGCGATCCATCAGCGTGTCAGCAAGTGGCTCGGCAGATCAGCCATCTGGGGTATGACGGCAGAGGATTTGCCGTACAGGCACAATCGGGTTACCCTGGACCCTGATCGGGTTGATGCGCATCATATCCCGGTGCCCCGACTGCATTACCGGGTGGATGACAACTCAAGACGCATGCTGTCTTTCATGCAGCATCGTGCGGTCGAGTCGTTTGAGGCATCGGGAGCGTATGAGACGGATATTCAAAGTCTCGCCACCGATACCGGATGGCATGCACTGGGCACATGCAGGATGGGCAACGATCCCGACACTTCGGTCGTGAACCGTTGGAATCGAAGCCATGATATCGCGAATCTCTATGTTGTCGATGGCAGTTGCTTTGTGACCAGCTCTTCCGTCAATCCCGCCGCGACCATCGCGGCTTTGGCACTACGCGCGACCGAGCATCTGATTGAGAAACGCAGCCACCAGAAAATACCATTATGAGTCTTTCTGACCGCCATAGAATCGTTTTCAGGCAGTTGAGCGCGCTGTTCCTGCCGCCATGGGAAAACATGCCGGATGCTTCCTTGCTGGAGATCGAATCGAGACAACTGGACCAGGTCCTCGCCGTGAGGCCTGAACTGCTCGATTCTTTTACCCGGTTGCTGGATGATCTGCATGAACCGGTAGATGCGCAGCAAATCAACGCCCTGCTAAGCCATTCGGTTGCTGATTTTAATCTGCTCAAGTTGATTGTCTGTGGTGCCTATTATCTGCACCCGCAGGTCAAGGCAGCACTGAGTTACAGCGGCCAGCAGGCGTTGACGCTGTCACGGGGTGGATTTGGCGGCGAAGAGGGGGTCATGAAATTGATGCAACAATCGAAACGCTTTCGCGAGGCGAGAAACGGATGAACAACACTGACCGGCCATAGGGAAGGGTTGGTGGTCAATGTTCGGTGGTGAGTGAAACAAGACGGGATGTCAGCCGACAGTGACCGATTCCCCCTGGGATTCGTGTTCTGTTACACAGTGGCCACTCCGATCATGCTATCGCGTGTAATCAGTGCTGTTAGCCTTGATTCAATCCATTTTTTACTGTAAGCAGGTTGTTTGGGCATAACCAGGTAGCGTCGCTCGGCGGTTGAATCGTGTACCTTGATGGCGACGTCCAATGGAATCCGGGTGCCGAACTCCTGTAACACTTGGCGAGGTTCATAGACCATTCTGGCACGATATTCTCTGGATTTGTACCACGCCGGAGGTCGTCCGAGCAAGGCCCTGGGATAGCAGGAGCACAGGGTGCAGACCACGACATGGTGGCAGTGGTCCGTGTTTTCTAATACCTGTAATTCGCTGCTACCGGGATCAAGGCCAAGCGCCGCAACTGCTGAATTCGCATCAGTCAGCAATGATTGCCTGTACAGTTGGTCGGACCATGCCTTGGCAATGACCTGGGCACCATGCGTTTGCGGTTGTATCATCTCGATGGATTCAATCATCTGGTGGAGTTCCTTTTCGCTGTAGAGACCTTTCTCAATCAACAGTTCGTTCAGTGCCACCCCCAGATACTGGTGATCGGTCAACGGTGACAAATGGTCGGAGTCAGGAGGATGGGACATGAACAATCGGGTCAGGCTGGCTTGAGCCAGTGTTCGTGAATATCGATTTCAATCGAGTCGATATCCGGCTGGTAGTGATGCCATAGCCGGGTTTGATCGAGGCAAATCCGATAGACGGGTACCGAAGCGGTCCGTTTTCGGTCGACACTGATTTCTTCAGGTAACGGGGCTGCGGGACAGATGGCGGTGACAACGCCGCAGTGGCCTTTCGCATAATCAGGGACCCGATGATGTCGCGATTCATCCCTGTCGTCAATCAACACGGTTTGCCCTATCTGATACCGGGGCATTATCCCTCCCTCTCCTTCAGTGATTGTACCTTTTGTTTGATTTCCTCCTCGGTCACCAATTCTTGTGCAACCACGATCCGGGTGAGCGCGACTGTCCATCGTTCGTAGTAGCTCAATCGGTGATAGTCCTGGGGGTCAAGGAGTTCAATGCCGACCCTGAGCTGGGCCCAGTCAGTGATCACCCCCTTTACCCGGAGCAGATTGACCATGGCATCAATACGCTGCTCCCAGAAAGTCACCTCGTCTTCGTTCATGTCGAGGCTTGTTGCCGGATGGCCGCCAAGATCATGGGGTCGGGTGGGGGACTTGTCGGTTGATTTCATGCGATGATTATGCCCTAGGTATTGACAAGGTAACAATCCGTGACCTTATCTGATGAGGCATCTGCAATGAAACACAAGCCAGTTATCGGGATTACCCATCTGATCAAGCCGCCGTTTACACCGGAGTTGGCGGCGTGGAACAATGACATTGACATTGTGTATTTTGATTCCCCGGACGAATCGGCGTTTGAAGCATCGGCCCTGCGTCGGTTGGATGCTTTTTTGGTCTGGACACCCCGAATATCACAACAGACCGTAGCGCAATTGGTCAATTGCAAGATCGTGGTGCGCTATGGAGTCGGTTACGACAAGATAGACCGTCTAGCGCTGGCCCGGGCGGGTATCGCGTTTTCCAATAATCCTGAATATGGTCCTGAAGATGTCGCAGACACCGCCCTGTCCATGATCCTGGTGCTGCAGCGACGTGTTCTTGAGCATGATATCCGGTGTCGTGGATATGTCGATTCATGGCAGGAACATCACCTGTCCCCGCTATTGCCGGCAAGACACAGTACCGTGGGGGTGGTGGGAGTCGGGCGAATCGGCATCAGCGTGATCAATCGGTTAAAACCGTTCGGTTTTCATCTGCTCGGCTATGATCCGTATATTTCCAATGGGCTGGCGAGGGCGGTGGGAGTGGAGCGCGTGTCCCGGTTGGAAGAATTGTTTGCCCGTTCCAATGTGGTGACGCTGCATTGTCCGCTCACCGAGGAGACGCAAGGCATGGTCAGTTCCGAATTGGTGAATCAGTCAAAGCCGGGCCTGATTGTCGTCAACACCGCCAGGGGGGCGCTGATCGAAACACTCGATGTGCTAGAATCGGGTTTGAAATCCCGACAGATTGGCGCAGTCGGCCTGGATGTGCTGCCTGACGAACCCCCGCAAGCACATCCGTTGATCGAGGCCTGGCGCGCGTCAGCAGACTGGCTTGTTGGCCGTTTGGTGATCACGCCACATAACGCATTTTATTCGGATCATGCATTTTATGAATGTCGTTATCAGGCTGCCGAGACAGCCCGGCTGTTTTTAAGACAGAACAGGCATCGCAATGCGATTTGAGACGGTGACCGCTGCAGGCCGATGAACACCCTAGTTATCGAAGACCACGGCGCCCGGCATTCGCTTGATCTCATTCGTCCTTGATGCTTACCTTGCAATCGCTGACATGAAAAGGGCACATGGACGGTATTGAACTCGGGGTGGTGATGACCTCATCCGTTGCCCTGATCGCGGGGTTGATTCGGGGCTTCACCGGATTTGGCGGACCCGCTTTCATGCTCGCCATACTCACCGTGTTCTATCCCCCGACGATGATTCTGGGCAAAATTCTGGTGGTGGATCTGGTGGCCAGCAGCTATCTGTTTTATTCCTGTTATCGGAAAATCGACTGGCGCTCGACGCTGTGGTTGGTTGGACCCACTTTGCTGATGATGCCGATTGGCCAATGGGCACTCATTACGCTTGATCCGGAGCTGCTTCGCCGAACCATTGCATCCATCATCCTGATTGCCAGTTTGCTGTTGCTCAGTGGCAGACGCTACAAAACTGAGCTTGGGAAAGTCGCCCTGGTCATCATCGGCCTGGTCTCTGGCCTGATATTCGGTGGATCCTATATCGCCCTGGTGGTGGTTGCGGCGATATTGATGGGTCCTTACAATGAAGCACAGGCGCGGGCATTGATTATCGGTTGGGCGTTTATTGCGGCAGTCTGGTATGGCGTTATTTCAATCACTGCCGGCACCACCGGTTATGGTGATGTGCTGATTGCGCTGCCGGGTATGTTATTGTACCTGTTTGGTGTGTGGTTGGGTTCCCGCTGGTTTGACCAATTTGGAAAGCGGCATTATCGTAACGTGGCACTGGGTACACTGGTCATTTTATCCGGTTTGGCATTGTTGAATTGACGACAGGCGGATATATTGCGTTACAGAAATGAAGTCACCCAGTCCATCAGTCCATGAGGAGATTCAACAGTTAAGACTGGCCGTTGCCCAACAGCACAAAGCGATCTCACGCTATCAGTCGGAAATCGGGCGTCTGCGTTCCAGGGAAAAGAAACTGAACCAAATCATGGATTCGATGCCGGCCATGATCGGTTATGTGGATCTGAATCAGCGGTTGATTTTTGCCAACAGCCAGCTGGAACGATGGTACCAGTTGAGTCGCGAGCAGCTGATCGGCATGCGGTTGAGCGACCTGTTTTCAGCGCAGCACTACCGGACGGTCTCGGGGTTGCTGACCCAGGTGCTTTCCGGAAAAGAGGTCAATCACGAGACGCAGATCAGGTATCCCGATGGTGTCCGCCGACATGTCCAGCTGAATTACATTCCCGATATCGCCGACGATAAGGTGTTGGGCTATTACTTTCTGGTTCGGGATATCGGCGAGCGCAAACGGGCTGAACTCCAGCTCAAGTTTTATAATGAGAAACTCGATTCGAGGATTCGGCGTGCGACCCGGGAACTGCAGCACAGCAACCATGAACTGCGTGAAGAAATCCAGATCCGAAAGCACACCGAAGACAAGCTTCGGGCTAGTCAGGAATGGCTGAAAGAAGCACTGGAGTCGATGACAGATGGTTTTTTGTTGTTTGACAGCGGGGGCGAACTGGTTGCTTATAGTTCGAAAATCCTTCAATTGTTTCCGAGTCTTGAAGGGGTGATCAAGCCGGGCGTCACCTTTCGGGAGTTGCTCCTTACCAGTGCTCGGGCCGGCGAAGTCAAGGAGGCGATCGGCCGGGTTGATGAATGGCTGGACGAGCGCATGGAGAGTTATCCGGACAATACCGGATCGGTCGAAGTGCAACTGGCGGATGGGAGATGGATTCTGGCAACGGATCGGCTGACCAGTGCCAGGGGGGTGGTCGGCCTGCGTACCGAGATTACCGACCGCAAGCAAGATGAGGAAAAGATCCGCCTGCAGCAAGAGCAAATGGCCAGTGTGCTCAGAAGAGCTTCAATGGGGGAGATGGCCTCTGCACTGGCGCATGAAATGAGCCAGCCGCTGGCGGCGATCACCAACTACAGCCGGGGATCATTAAGACGGTTGCAGTCAAGGCAAGATGAGATTCCCGATGTCATAAAGGCACTTGAACGGGCCTGTCAGGAGGCCGACAGGGCCAAGGATATCATTCGACATGTCAGTGATTTCGTTCGCAAGACCACCCCGGAGGTGAATGATCACCCTGCAAGGGAATTGGTATTGGCCGTGTTTGAGCTGGCGGCGTCATCCATGCACCGAAACGATGTACGGGGCAAGTCACATCTGTCGCACGACCATATCGTGCTGTCCATCAATCGTATCGAGATTGAACAGGTGCTGTTCAATCTGATCAGAAACAGCATCGACAGCCTGAAGCAGGTGAAGCGGAACGACAAGCGGATCGTGGTGTCGGTGAGTCTGTCGCCAGACAGGGGCTGTGAGTTCTTTGTCGAGGATAACGGAACCGGTATTCCCGATGAAGTGAGAGACAAGGTCTTTGACCCCTACGTGACCACGAAGCAGTCCGGTCTGGGGATGGGGCTGTCGATCAGTCGAACGATTATCGAGTCCCACGGCGGCCAGCTTTGGATTGATCCTGCCTTCCATACGGGAACCCGGATGGTGTTCAATCTTCCGGATGTCAAGGTGGTCTGACGATGAACGGAACGGTTTATGTGGTGGATGATGATGAAAGTGTACGCGACAGTGTGCGCTATCTCATGGAATCGGTCGGGCTGTGTGTCAGGACCTTTGCGTCTTCACGGGAATTTTTCCACAGTGAGCCGATGGCAGGGCCGTCCTGTCTCATTCTGGATCTTCGCATGCCGGAAGTGAGTGGCCTGGAGACGCAGGAGCAACTGTGCCAAAGAGGTTATGAGTCGCCGGTCATCATCATGACGGGCCATGGCGATGTGCCGGCGGCCGTCCGTGCGATGAAATTGGGCGCACTGGATTTCCTTGAGAAACCCTGTAATGACCAGGAACTGCTGGACAAGGTGCAAAAGGCGATCGATCAGGATGCCATTCGAATTCGACAGGACAGGGAACAGGATTCCAAGATGGCCAACTTGCTGACACTCAGTCTTCGCGAGAAGCAGGTGATGGACCTGATCGTGGGAGGAAAATCGAACAAGGAGACCGCGGCCGTATTGAATGTAAGCCCCAAAACAGTAGAAACGCACCGTGCCAATCTGATGCGCAAGCTGAAAGTCAATTCACTGGCCGAACTGGTCCAGCTCTCGGTCCTGTTGAGGCGGGTCGAGTTGCCGGAGCAAGCATCCTGATGACGGATGGGGGCAGGAATGTGATTCGTGCCTGCGGGCACACCGTCTCGTCGCTGATTCATGGTCCCGGGGAGGGGTAAGCCGAGCCTAGAGCAATCCGGTCGCGCCGAGACTGGACCCGCCGTCGACATACAGTGTTTGCCCATTGACGAAGGCCGTTTCCGGTGACATGAAAAAATTGACGACATGGGCGATGTCTTGTGGCTGTCCGATTCGACCGGTTGGAATCTTGCGTTCTTTTTGTTGCCGTATATCGCTCCCCGGTGGATTATTCTTGTTGAAAAAGGCGGTATCGACCGGGCCTGGCGCGACGGCATTGACCGTCACTCCATGGGCGGCCAACTCAAGTGCCCAGGTCCGGGTGGCACTGATGATGGCGGCTTTTGCCCCGCCATACACGGTGCGGGTGGGCAGGCCCAGCGCCAGTTCACTGGCGAGATTGACAATTCGACCATAACGCTGTTTTTTCATGCCGCCGACAAAAGCCTGTACCAGCTGCACGGCGGCGAAGAAGTTGACTTGCATGACGCGGTCCAGGGTATCGAAACGGATGTCCTCTAGTCTTTCCGGACCCGGGTCACCCACATTGTTCACGATCCCGTTGACTGCATGGGTGTGTGCGATTTCAAGGGTCACGGCCTGGACATGTTTCCTGGAACAGAAATCGACTTCATAAAAGGGTCCGGGGAAAGAGTCGCCTGGAGGCGACCGGCCAAGGCCAATGACGGTATGGCCTGACAACGACAGCCGCTCGGCACATTGTCGTCCGATACCGCGACTTGCGCCGGATATCACGGTTATCCGTTCGGTCGTTTTGTGCACTTGCATGCATCGATTTTGACACAGGACGCTTCCCGGGGTAAACCGCACGGGGTTGTTTGCCGCTTGGTTTCATCAGTGATTCAGGGAAAACCCTGAATCGAATCAGTTCATTCCCGTATTTTTTTCAGGTCACTGATTGCGTATCCTTAACCCACATAACAGCGACAAAACAGTGTTGGGAGCGAGTATGAACCGAGTTATTCCCGCAGGTGTTTTCAACGGGTATCAAAAAGCTGTACGACCCCCGGAGGATATGGAACTGACCCATGTTGGTCCGGGGACACCGTGCGGGGAGTATTTTCGCCGATTCTGGGTGCCGATCGTGATGACCCGGGAAATCAGCGACTTGCCGTTGCGTATTCGGATTCTGGATGAGGATCTGGTGGTTTTCAGAACCAGCGACGGGAACTATGGATTGCTGCATATCCATTGCAGTCACCGCAATGCATCGCTGGAGTTTGGCGTGGTCGAAGATTGCGGACTGCGTTGCTGTTATCACGGTTGGTTATATGGCGTGGATGGCACGGTGCTCGAGACGCCGGGTGAACCGCAAGGCAGCACCCGAAAGGATACCGTGAAACATGGCGCTTATCCGGTGATTGAATACCAGGGACTGGTGTTTGCCTATATGGGTCCGCCGGACAAGCAACCGGATTTCCCTTATTACGATACTACCCGTCTGCCGGATGTGGAACTGGTTCCCTACTGTATTCACTATCCGTGCAACTGGCTGCAGGTCTGTGAAAACACCATGGACCCCTATCACACGGTTTTCCTGCATGCCCGGGTCACTGACGTGCATTTCGGTTCGACCTGGGGCACGATGCCCGAGGTGGTTTTCCATCGTCGGGACGGGAAAATTTATGCGACCCTAACCTATCGTATTGATAACATGATCTGGGTGCGTTCCCAAGAGACGATACTGCCCTCGTTCAGTCAGGTCGGTGCCTTCTGGGAAGAAGGGAAGACGGAGAAATATTTTGTCAGAGCCAGTATCACCAAGTGGACGATCCCGCTGGATGATACCCATTGCATGATCATCGCATGGCGCAGTTTCGGACCCGGCATTGATCCGGAGGGTGTCCACGGTGATCGCACGTTGTGTGGAAAACAAAGTGTGGATTTCGAGGGCCAGACGGGCGTTGAGAGTTACGAATACCGCCAACGACATCCCAATGATTATGAGGCTCAGGTGTCCCAGGGGCACATCAACTCTCATGCAGCGGAGAATCTGGGGGTCACGGACCAGGGGTTGATTTACCTGAGACGGGCCTTGCGAAAAGAGATCCGGGCGGTGCAGTCCGGGGGAGACCCGTCCGCGATGTTGAGTGTGGATGACGAGTGGTTGACCCATGTGCAAGATACGGTGTTGCCGATTCCGCCAGTGCCCGGGAAAGAGGATAAGGTGTTGCTCAAAGAGGTGACGGATGCGGTCATGGAAGCGGTCTTTGCCGGCGATCATTTGAGTGGTCAGCGACGCATTGACCGGATTAAAAACGAATTGAAAAAGATCAAGCATGATGCGCGGTTCAAGGCCTAGTTCCCGCTTCATGTCATTGCCACAGGGCGCAGCCAGATGAAGGCACGTTGGGAATATTTGCTGATCCCCGGTTTTTTGATTACGATCGTGCTGATTATGGCGTCCCAGTATGTCTTCCTCAAGGGCAGCTTCTTCCGCGACCTGGGACTGGGGCGACTCTCCGAGGTGATGAGTTGGGCCAATTATGTCAAATTCTTTTCCGATACGTTTTATCTCAACACGCTTTGGGTGACCATCAAGACATCCGGACTGGCGACGCTCTTTACGGTGCTTCTGGGATTTCCGGTTGCCTACCTGATTGCGCGCATGCGTTCAAAGTGGGCGATGGTGCTGCTTGCCGGGGTCGTGGTGGCAACCTTTATCACGATCGTCATCAAGGTGTTCGGCCTGATCATCATCTTTTCTGCCGATGGCTGGCTGAATCGTTTCATGATGGGTGTCGGGATTGTCGATCGGCCGTATACCATCATCGGTAACCAGGTGGGTGTGGTGGTTGGCCTGATGCATTTCACATTGGGCTTCGGGGTGTTGTTGCTGTATAGCGTCATACAGACCATCCCCCGATCCTTGGAGGATGCGGCGCAGATACATGGTGCCAGCCGCTGGCGGATGCACTGGCGGATATTGTTGCCGCTCAGCCTGCCCGGAATCACCATCGGCGCACTGATGATCTTCAATATGAGCATGGGGGCGTTCACCTCGGCCGCATTGCTTGGGGGCGGGCGGGTTTTTACATTGCCGGTCTTGATCCAGCGCACGGTGATGATGGAGATCAAATATGCGATGTCGGGAACATTGGCCGCGGTCTTGCTGGTTTCCGTGATCCTGATCAATCTGCTGTCCATTTTTTTATTGAGGCGTTTTAGGGCGGCCCGGCTGGTGATCGCATGAAGACCGGACAAGGACAGCATGCCGCTATCATGCCCAGGCCATCGGCCAAGGTCTCGTCAAGACGGCGCCGGCCTTGGGGGAAATGGTTCCACTACGTTTTTTGCAGCCTGTCCTATATCTTTTTGCTGTCTCCGATGATTGTGGTCATTGGTGCGTCATTTCATGGGGGAGAATACTATACGGCGATTTCATTTCCTCCCAAGGATCCTTCCTTGCAATGGTACTTCAAAATTCCGGCGGCGCAGTTTCATGCGTTGGGGCTCAGCTTTTTTCTTGCCGGCACGGCGACGCTGGGGGCTTGCCTGGTCGGGATTCCGGCGGCGATCGGCATCGTGCGCAGTGATCTCCCGTTGAAAGCCCTGATCTCGTCGTTGTTCAGGGCGCCATTGCAGATCCCGGCCATTGTCACCGGTATCGCGTTTCTGCAACTTTATTTCCTGGTCGGCGATGCCACCGGATTATATGTGCAGGGTACTTTCATCGGACTTTATCTGGGTCATTTTTTTGTGGCCACCCCATATGTCATTGGCACGGTGACCGCCATCTTGCAGCGATTCGACAATCGGCTGGAAGAGGCGGCACTGAGTTTGGGGGCCTCGCGATGGCGGACTTTCTGGCGAGTGACCCTGCCGGTCATCATGCCGGGGGTCTATGCCGGTGCGTTGTATTCGTTCATGGTGTCGTTTGGGGATGTCCCCATTTCCATTTTCCTGACCGCGCCCGGTTTTACGACCTATCCGGTTGAACTGTTTTATGGCCTTGAGAACGATTTTGATCCCAGTATTCTGGCTTCGGCATCGCTGGTCATTTTCTTTTGCATGCTTGTGTTGTTGGGTATGCAGAAACTGGTAGGGCTGGAGGCCCTGCTACGCTCTGGAAGTCGATAATGTATTACATCGATTTCCATGTTATTCAGGGATGTTTTTGGTTTTATTCACTCAAATGAGGAGGATCCAATGATATTTATCAAGAGGTTATACAAGATTGGCCTGGCCGCGGTGATTGCTGCCAGTTCCCTGTTGCTCTCTGCGGCCACGAGTGCCGGACAGTTCGACGGGGTCACGTTGCGCATCGGAACATGGGGCGGGTCATGGAAAGAGAATCAGGTCAAGGTGATCGTGCCCAAATTTGAGGCACTGGGCGGGAAAATCGAATTCGTGACTGGCAGCCCGCAGGCGAATCTCGCCAAGCTCATCGCCGGTCGTGGCAATGCACCGTTTGACATCATGGAGATTCTGGATGCCCAGATCCAGGATTTTCGGGATGCGGAATTTCTGCAGCCGCTGAATCTGGACAAGATTCCCAACAAGCAGCATCTGGAAGACTGGCAGGTCCATGATGACACGATCGGGTCTTGGTTCACCCAGGAAACCATTTGCTACAACAAGGACAAATTTGCCGAATTGGGGATTGATGTACCGACAACCTACAGTGACCTGGCCAATCCGAAACTCGCCGGTCGGGTGTCCATTCCGGATATTACCTCGGGTGGCGGTCTGGCCAATTTCGGCGCGTTTGCCCATGCGGCAGGTGGCGATGAAGCCAATATTCAACCCGGACTGGAGCTTGTCAAAAGCATGAATGCACTGAAGTTTTGGTCACGGGGCGGTGAAGTGGTCACGCAGTTCGAAAGTGGTGATGTCTATGCCGCGGTGGTGCATGCGGGCTGGTGCACACGGTCGAAGAAAGCGGGTTCCAACGTGACAACCGTGCATCCCTATATCAATGAACAGCATACCGGGGTTCATAAGCACGGTTGGTTGGGCATTATGAAAAGTAGTGAAAATGCGGAAGCCGCGCACTGGTTCATCAATGAATTCATCGATCAGGACTTTCAGTTCGAATTTGCAGTCAACAGTGGCGTGGTCCCGGTGAACAAGAATGCGATTGCGCAATTGAGTTCCGATCCGGTGCTCGATGAAATGCTGCAAACGACGTCAGAGGAGATTTCCATGCAGTTGCGTGTTGACTATTCGAAAGCCGATATTGCCGACTGGACCGACCAGTGGAATCGGTCTGTGGCACAATAAACGGCACTTTTCAGGCAGGCGGCATCCATGTCCCGAGTATTGCTTACCAATGTAGTGAAGAAGTTTGGTGATTTCACTGCACTAAAATCATTGGACCTCGAGGTCAGGGAGGGTGAGTTTCTCACCCTCCTTGGTCCTTCGGGCTGTGGCAAGACCACCACACTGCGGCTGATTGCCGGTTTTCAGTCACCCACATCCGGTACCATCTTGCTTGGTGAGGAGGATGTGACCGCTGTGCCCCCGCAACACCGGGAAATCGGGATGGTTTTCCAGGATTATGCGTTGTTTCCACATATGACCATCGGTGAAAATATCGGGTTCGGTCTCAAGGAAAGACGCTATGACAAACAGTCAATCCGACAGCGGGTGGGGGAACTGCTTGATCTCATACAGCTTCCGGAGGTCTATGACCGGTATCCCGCCGAGGTGAGTGGTGGCCAGCAACAGCGTATCGCGGTGGCGCGGGCGGTGGCCTATCCGCCGCGGGTCTTGTTGATGGATGAACCGTTGGGTGCCCTCGACCTGAAACTCAGGGAGAACATGCAGATCGAATTACGCCGCATTCAGCAGGAACTGAAAATCACCACCGTGTATGTCACCCATGATCAGACCGAGGCAATGAGCATGTCGGATACGATCGTGGTGATGAATGAAGGGGTGATCGAGCAGCAAGGGTCAGCGCAATCGATCTACAATGCACCGAAAACCAGTTTTGTCGCCAATTTCGTCGGTCAGGTGAACACCATCGCCGGTGAGGTCGTGTCGCCGGTCGAGGGAGGCTGCCTGGTCTCGACGGCGATTGGCCGGTTTGAATGCCCCTGTGAGCGGGCGATAAAGCCGAACACGGGTATCTTGATGGCAATCCGGCCAGAAAATATCACGATAGGAAACACAACGGACCCGGTCGGGACTACCGGCGATAACCAGGCCGAAGGCCGTGTCATTTCCCGCAATTTTGCCGGTAATCTGGTCAGTATCGTGGTACAAATGACTGATGGCACCGAAATACTGGTTGAGGACCGGCCACAACGTGGGATCGGCCAGGTGGGTGACCCGGTGAGGCTGTCCTGGGGGACCGCCGATGCGATCCTGTTGATCCACTAGCCTCCGGCTTGGCAGTCAAAACCATGAGTGAACGTATTCCTGTGAACCCCGGTGAGGTTGAATGGTGTGGCGATAATCCGGGGATCTACCTCAAGCAATCGCCTGATGCAAACTGGTCCGCACTGGGCATCTTTTTCCGAATCGTCCTGTCCCCCCATGGTCGTGGACACACGATGATCATTCTTGATGCGCCGGATGAGTCGACCGGATTCCCGGACAGCCATAACCTGTGCCTGAGTGACAATGCGCCATTGACCGAGTATCTGTTGACGGAATTTGTATCCCGATTCCCGGCCTTCAAGGGCAAGCGGGGTTTGCAGGGTATGACGCACCTGGCGCTGGATTCGATTTGCAGTGCCGGGGATATGAAAGCCGATTACAAGGAGATCGCGGTCAGTGGAGACATCGAGGCAGTCATGCACTGGCACACCCTCCAGGAGCCTTTTGCCGTCGAAGTGTCTCCGGCTGACAGTGCCACCGCAAGGCATGACATGTACAGTGTGTTTCTTGAGGCAACCAGTGCACACCTCTCGGTCAACGGTGTGCGGTTGGCCGGCGAGGTGGTGACCCGACCTTTCTTCGGCAGGACAATGAGCACCGCCTTTCTGGCCCTGTCGGAAACTTGGGTGACTCCCGGCCGTCCGGTTGACTAGCGAGCGTGTCCCCGTGGTGTTGCCGAATTTCCCCATTCAACTTTTTTGTCGTCAATCAGTCCTATGCCTTTAGCCACTCCTGTTCACTGCGGACGCGTTGTCTGGACCGGGGAGAATCCCGGCATCCTCCTTAAGGAAACGCCGGACGGGCCCTGGTCGGCCATTGCGCTGTTTTTTCGCATTGCCTGGTCACCTGCCGGGCGGGGGAGTGTGCTGATGCTTTACGAGGACCCCAATGACGCTCGCAGCCTGCCGACGGTGGCCAATGTATTGCTGTCGGACAATCCGGCGTTGGCTGAGTTTTTGCGCACCAGTTTCATTGCCAAGTTACCGACCTTTGCGGATGCCCCCGCCTTTGCGGCGCTGCAGCATGTCTCCATTACGCAGGCACATGCGGTCGGTGACCCGAGAACCTGCTATGGTGAAGTGGTCAAGGCCCCCGAATTGGAGGTGGAGTTGACCTGGGATGAGCTTGGAAAACCCACCGCCTTGGAATTGCCCGTGGAACTGACGGGTGGCAAGGAACACGAGGCATACAATGTGCTGGTCGAGTGTCGCAAACCGCAGATCAGGGTCAACGGGAAAGTATTGAAGGGGAAGCCGGTGGCCCGTGAACAGGCGGGCATCAAGACCACCAGTGCCTTTTTGTACTTTTCTGAATCATGGATTGATCCGGCAGGGTGTGAGTAATGGTGGCGCACCGCGTTTCCGCTGCTGATGCGGCCGCACTGGACAGGCTGATTGCCTGTGTCCCGAGATGGGTTGACCAGACAACCGCAGGCCAGGCCAGCGGATGTGATCGCGATGTGTTGCTGCATGCCGGCCCCGCTTTTTCTGATGTCCGGGCGATTTCGCGACCGGTTTTGAATTCTGCCAGGGTGGCCGCGGTCTATGAAGGACTGGCCGATGATTTCAAAACCGCTGAAGAGGCGATTTTGCATGGGGACATACAACTGAAGCCGGCACAGGATTACCGTATCGCGACACCCCTTGCTTCCGTGGTCTCGATGTCCATGCCGGTGCATGAGGTTCGCGATGGCAACCAGTTGGAGACTGTTGCCTTTGCACCGATTAACGGCGGCAGCGGGCCGGCGATACGCCTTGGAATGTGCAGTGAGGCGGTGCTGTCACATCTTCGCTGGGTGAACGGGACGTTCGCCCGACAATTGAGCCCGGCACTGGAGACGCCGATAGACCTGACAGACATCGCCCGTCGGTCCCTCGGTGAAGGCGACGACTGCCATGGACGGACCGTTGGGGCAACGCGGATATTGTCGGAGCGTCTGGAGGCCTCTCTCGATACACAAGGTCGACAGTTTCTTTCACAGGGACCGAGCTTTTTCCTTAATGTATGGATGGCTGCGGTCCGCTGTATGTTCAATGCCGCAGACGGTGTCGAGGGAAGTTCCCTGGTAACGGCGGCAGGGGCCAATGGCGTCGAGACCGGTATTCGGGTTTCAGGCGTGCCGGACCGCTGGTTTACCGCGCCGGCTGGTGTGCCCGATGGCGGGCTTGATGTCGATGTTCCGCTTGACCGAAGATTAGGAGCGATTGGTGACAGTGCGATTGTGGATGCGCTCGGTCTGGGCGCGATGGCAATGAATTTTGCTCCGCTGCAGCAGCGTGGGTTGGGGCCGTATATGCCTGAGGGCGGGCTGGCGTTACCACAGACACTCCTGTCGGCAGTACATCCGGCATTTGGCGACCTCGATGTCCGTGTGGGCCTGCTGGCAAGGGGCGTGATTGAGAGCAATCAGCAACCGGTCGTCAGTCTGGGCGTACTGGACAGGTCCGGTGAACTCGGACGTCTGGGTGGTGGTATTTTTGCACAGCCGATTGGGCTATTCCAACAGGCGGTCAAGGCGCTGGATGCCCTATGCTGAACGAGCTTAATCAATTGAGCCTTTATCAGGTGGTCAAGCAAATTGGCTGTAAGAAACTGTCCAGTGAGGAAGTTGCCCGGGCCAGTATCGATCGGATCATGGAACGGGAACCGGTGATCCGGGCGTTTGAAAGTTTTGATGCGGACCGTGTTCTGGCGGCAGCCAAAAGGCAGGATCAATTAACTCGCCCGGGTTCACTGGCCGGGGCGCTGATTGGCATCAAGGACATCATTGATGTGGAAGGTTATCCGGCGCGTCGGGGTTCTCCCATCTATGCTGCCCGTCGGCCGATGGAAGATGCCAGTTGCGTGGCCCTTGCCAAGGCCGCAGGGGCACTCGTTGCCGGCAAGACCGTGACCACGGAATTCGCCTATTTCTATCCTGGAAAGACGGTGAATCCGCACAACCGAGCTCACACTCCCGGTGGATCTTCAATGGGTTCGGCGGCCGCGGTCGCGGATTGCATGCTGCCCTTTGCGTTCGGGACCCAGACGGCCGCGTCGGTCATTCGCCCTGCCGCCTATTGCGGCATCATCGGATACAAGGCGTCATTCGGCAGTTTTGATCTGCAGGGGGTGAGCGGCCTGGCGGCATCTCTGGATACGTTGGGTTTCCTGTGCCGCGACTTGAGAGATATTCCACTGGTGCGGTCCGTCTTGTGTGGCGATGATCAGACCATCGGGTCAAGAGCCGATCATGATCCACCGCGCATCGGGTTTACCCGTACTGCACACTGGGACATGGCAGAAGCAAGTACCCAATTGGAGTTTGACCGGTGTTTGCAACAGATTGAAAGTCACGGTGCGACCGTCGAGGAAATTCCCTTGCCACCCTGGACTGGGAACCTGGCCGATTGGCACCATCAGGTCATGGCGTTTGAAGCTGCGCGAGCCCGGGCGTATGAATATTGCACACATCGAGATCAGCTCAGCGACCAGTTTGTTGATCTGGTTGAAACCGGATGGCAAGTGAAACGAGCAGACTATCTGGAGGCACTCAAGGCCGCACAGGCAGGGAGAGAGGAGATCGGGCGACTGTTGTTTGATCGCTATGATGTGCTGCTTGCCCCCAGTGCACCTGGAGAGGCCCCGGCAGGATTGGCCGCGACCGGCAATCCGATTTTCAGCAGAATGTGGACCTTGTTGCATGTTCCGTGCATTACCATTCCAGTGGGCAGTGGCCCGAACGGATTACCACTGGGTATCCAGCTTATCGGTCGATACAACCACGACAATCAACTGGTTACCGATACCGAGTGGGTGCAACGGGCACTCGCCTGACAATTGAATTCTACATCCGCAGGAGGAAAATATGATTGGTGAAAAGACCCCGGCAGTCGAAGCGTTTTGGGCTGACGCCTGCAAGCAACATTCGATCACCGCCAATGACTATCACTGCAGCACCTTCGGTGACCCGCGGTTTGCCGATTATGGCGACCATGTGACCCAATTGGCGATCGATGAAACCAAGCGTGCAACGGCGCACCTGGCGATGGATTTTGAAATCAATGGTGTCGAGCGCCGCCAAGCTGGCGATTATTGGGTGATATTATGGGAAAACATGGCGCCGGCCTGCCTGTTGAAAATGGTCAAGGTCGAAGTCCGGCCTTTCAATCAAGTGGATGCGGCTTTTGCGGCCAGAGAGGGAGAGGGTGACGGGAGTCTTGCCTACTGGTCTCGTATTCACGAGGATTATTTCAAACTGCAGCTCGGTGTCTGGGGCAGGGAATGGCGCAATGACTTGCCGGTGGTTCTCGAATCGTTTGACTTGGTGAAATAACGTGATTGACTCCTGTCAGTCTTCTGTCATTGCCTGTAGTGCCTGAACCAAGCCGAGCAGTAGTATTTCCGATCCGGGCTTGCCGATCAATTGCCCTGCCGTCGGCAGGCCGGATTCGTCCTTCCCGGTGGGGAAGGCAATGGCGGGAATGCCGAGATAATTGGCAAACCGGGTGAAGCGGGCAGAATCGGAAAACTGTTTGTCGATGTGGGGGCCATCCGTTTGGTTCTCCGGGATGAAGTGGGGTATCCGATCAGGGAAAAGCGGCATCAGGATGGCGTCGCAGTGTTTGAATGCCTGGGCGACAAACCGGTCAAGCAAGGTGGCGCGAAGGGACAGCGCTTCAATATAACAGGTGGCCGGAATCAGGAATCCTTCCTGGATCACGCTGCGTGTCGCGAGCGAGATTTGATCCGGTGCCGTGCGCAGCTTGGGGCCGATGAAGCTGGCCCCCTCACATTTGACCAGCACCTGCTGGAAATCGTTCAACAGGTCGATATCCGGCAGCGTGGTTTGCACAACGGTAAATCCGTTTGTGTGCAGTGTCGAATGGCTGAGCTGAAGATTGTCCGACTGGGCTTGAGGGAGACCCTCAAGCAGCGCACAATCCATTCCGACAGTGATTTTTTGGAGTGCATTTTGCGTCGGCAAGGGGGAAAAGCGGCCAGCTGAATCGATCGATGTTGAATCAGCCGGATCTCGACCGGCAATCGCATCGAGGAGCAGGCCACAGTCTGCGGCGCTGCGTGCGATGGGGCCGATGCAGTCCATGGAGCGGGTGCGCGGAATGACACCATAGCGCGATACACATCCGTAGGTTGGTTTGAGCCCGGTCACCCCACAATACCCTGCGGGGAGTCGGATGGAACCACCGGCATCCGAACCGAGGGTGAGAGGAGCCATATCGGCCGCCACCGCAGCGGCGCTTCCACTGGACGACCCCCCGCTGAGATGATGGTCATCCAGTGGATTCAGGCAGCGGCCATAGTGTTCGTTGAGGCCAGTTCCACCGGCAGCGAATTCATCCATGTTCAGCGTCCCGAGTAGGACAGCACCCACGCGGTGAAGTCGCTTTACCACGGTGGCGGTACACTGACCGGAAAAGGCAAATGGCTTGGAGCCGGCGGTGACCCGGTGCCCTTTGCGTTCAAAGATATCCTTGAGGGCGATCGGGATTCCGGCCAGCGGGTGAAGGGACTCTCCTTGGCCACGTCGGCGGTCGATTTGCCGGGCCTGTTCCAGCGCCGATTCGGCCTCAACCTGAATGAAACAGTTGATTTTCGGGTTGTCCCGTGCAATGCGGTCGAGGTACTGTCGCGTGATCTCGACGGACGAGACTTGACGTTGTTGAAGCAGTTGCCCCAGTACGACAGCGCTGAGCGGGATCAGGTCATTCAACGTCTTGTTGCAATGAAACGTAGTGTTGTAACCGCACTGCATAGCAGGCAGGATCCGGAAGCGGGTCGGTTTTCTCGACTTCTGCGCGCACGGTTTTTGCCAGTCTTTCGGCGTTTTCGCGAACGTTTTTCGGGATATCCCGGGTGTCGGTGATGGGATGCATCGTGTCAGTGGGACAGGGTTTGCAACGTGTTTTGTAAAAAGGCGATCCGTTCGGGCCCGGTATACTGATCCCCCTGAAAATAGATGTCGGCGACCTGTTTTTGTATGTCGGAGAGGAACTGCTGTTCGTTTTCCTGCTGTTTGGGAATGCGAAGCACGGTATCTCCCCCGTAGGTATGAATCGGATTTTCCGGTGTTCCCTGGGGAACGAACGGGTCATCCCCCTTGGCCATGGCACGGATGTGTTTCCGTAACCGGTTGCGCAGCATGACGACGCCCCGGTCGGTGGTGCCGAGGTATTCCCGCTTGTGGATATTGATCGGCCCCTGACTGGTCCAGGCTTCCCAGTCCCCCGGTTTGCTGCGCTTTTCGTGGTCACTGCGATGGGCGGTCTGACCGTAAAAATCCACGCTTTCCCAGCCCACCTCGTCACGCTTTCCCCTGCGCAGTACCTCGTTGGTATCGTCAAAGTGCCGCCATCCGAATTTTCGACTGTGGGTATTGTCAATCGGAACGACCCACTTCGACAGACTGGGCCGTCCGAAAAAGGTCGGCTTGGAATAGCTTTGGAACATGCCCCCGTTTTGAGCGAAGTTGGGTGTCAGGTGATCATGAAACCGGAGCCAGACCAGATCACCCACCCGTCGTGCATGGCTGTACATGAAACCGCTTGCAATGGCATGATATTCGACGACCGGCAATTCAACGAAATTTTCCAGTCCCGGGAAATGGGCACCACTGATCCGTCCGTGCAGAAAGACACTGTGGAAAGGGTCGATCGAGTTCTCGCTTTCCTGCAACCAGTTGCACGGAGAATGGATCGAATAGGGAACCAGTTCATGGCCATCGATCTCCATGGCGTCGAGGTAGGGAAATTCCGGTTTTTTGTCCGGTGGTCCCATGTAGGCGAAAATCAGGCCCTTGTATTCGACGGTGGGATACGCGCCGAGACAGACATGCCGGGCAATGGAACTGTCCGCCGGTTCCCCGGGGGTGTCCAGGATGGCACCATTGACGTCGAATTGCCAACCGTGGTAGGCACAGCGTATGCCGTGTTGTTCAATCCGGCCGTACTCAAGGGACATGCGCCGGTGCACACAGTGTCGGTGTACCAGGCCGATATGGCCACTCAAATCCCGGAAAATCACCAGATTTTCGCCGAGAATACGAATTGGTACCGGTTGATCTGCCAGTTGTGTCGACAGGGCGACGGGATGCCAGAATCGCCGCATGTATTCACCACAGGGGGTGCCGGGATCGACGTGCGTGAGTTCCTCGTCTTCGCCGGGCAATTCGGCAAGATGATAACCGTGATAGGGTCTGTCGACCCATCGAATGTCTTTTGACATAACTGCTCCTGTCATTTTCATCACGCGATTAATATACCAAAATATCAAAAAAAATCATATATAAATTACATAATGTTATATAATTTATAGGATGAATTTCCGCCAGATTGAAGCATTCAGAACGGTGATGACCTCGGGGTCGGTGACCGGTGCCGCCGCGGTGCTCTCTGTCAGCCAGCCGGCGGTGAGCCGTTTGCTGGGTGATCTGGAGCGCAGTGTCGGGTTTCCCCTGTTTCGCAGGAGAGGGCGCAATCTGGTCTTTACCCAGGAGGGCCAGGCATTTTATGCGGAGGTCAATCGGGCATTTGTCGGTCTGGAAGATATCAAGACGGCGGCCGATGCGATCAAGAGTTATCAGGCAGGGACACTGAATCTGGTGACGATGCCGAGTCTGGCGTCCAGCTTGCTTCCGGCACTGCTTGCCCCGTTTTCCAGGCGGTATCCGGACATTGGGATCTGGGTTGAGGTGCTGACTCGATCTGAAGTGTTAAAGGCGATGTTATCCGGTCAATATGATCTGGGGGTGGTTTCCGGTCCGGTCAATCAGGATGATTTGTCGGTCGAACCCCTGTGTCAACTGCAGGCCTACTGTGTCTTGCCGGTCGGTCACCGTCTGGAGAACCGGGATCACATTCATCCGACTGACCTGGCCTCTGAAAGGGTGATTACCCTTGCCCGGGACTCGTTGTTTCGTTATCACGTGACCACCTTGCTGAAAACACATGATGTCTCCTGTCGAACCGATATTCAGGCTCGTACCGCCGATGCCATTTATGGACTGGTTGCCGCAGGACTGGGGATATCGGTCGTGGGCCCTGAACTGCCTCGACAATTCGACAAGCAGCGCATCGTCTTCAAACCCTTATCGCCGCCACTGGCGGTCGATATTGAACTGGTGAGCGGAAAAACCGGCACCCTTTCCCGTCTGGGCACCCTTTTCAGTCAGATGGCCCTGTTAAATGTGCAGGCAGTGGTCCATGGTTAGCTGGCCCGGTCCGCATTGTATCCGGGTGATGTTTTCACGTTGTCCCTGTCGGTGACGTTGTACCGTATGTCTTCGCAACACGACGATC
The DNA here is from genome assembly GCA_965214625.1 of Candidatus Poriferihabitaceae bacterium. Lineage (GTDB taxonomy): Bacteria > Pseudomonadota > Gammaproteobacteria > Arenicellales > Poriferihabitantaceae. The sequence continues at coordinate 2,567,109 of OZ243962.1, forward strand.
ACCGGCATCCCTTGAGACTGCATTGTTGGGAGGGTTATGAACAGGCGCATGTTATTGAGCCGTTTTGCCAGCGTCACGGAATCAGGGTGGTCGCTGAAAACCTGCTGTCCGATGCCGCTGCGGCACAGCATATACTATCTGGATCAGACCCGCTTCCTGATGTCCTCAATATCAATAATGCCTATGTTGCAGGAATGCTGTACCCGGAAGGACGGGTAAGGCCGCTGGAGGAGACGCTTTTCCAGGAAGCGGATCGTGCGATTCATCCGGATTTCGCAGCGCTTTCAGGCTGGGCACATGACAAGGAGCAGACCCGACGGATCGGGATTGTACAGCGCTTTGGTCCGTTCAATCTGGTCATCAACCGTCGTATGGTATCGAAGCAAACGGCAGAAGACGAGGGATTTGACCTGGCCATGGAGGCTGCGTTTCAGGACCGCTACGGGATTCTTCGCTATGACGACTTCAATTTGTTTCACCTCTGTATCGCCGCCGGCCTTAACCCCTTTACCAAGCTGAACAATGCGGCGCTGGGTCGTTTCGAAACCGTCTGTCGGCACTGGTTTACCCATGCGGCCATCGTGAGTGATGATCATTTTGTCCTGAATCGTGCCCTGGTCGACGGGCGGATTGCCTTTTATCTGTCGGGCGGAACCTATACGGTGTCACCGGCGCGACTGGAGGGACACCATCATGTCGAGGCGGTGACTCCACGAAGCGGACCGATTGAAGGCAAGGGGGGCATCGTCTTTACTGAGGTCACCTGTCTGCCAAGTCGGACCCGACCGCACGCGCTGGGCGAGGCATTTCTGCAATTTCTGCTTGAGCCCGAGTCCGCCTACCGTGCCGCGATAACGCCCCGAACCTGCAATCCGGTTTTGCAAATGGGTGCGTCGGATGTTTTCAGCCGTTTCAGCAAGCAACAACTGGATGCGATTCAATGGGACGGGCTTGCCGAGGCGGTCAGTTACTGCGCACACTATGAACTGGTTCCCAATCATGCAGAACTGATCAGCATATTGCATACGGTGACCCGCCAGATCACAGGACGGGGCGCTTGACCCGCTTTTTCTCCCTGGCATTGATGCTGGTCCTGATGTTGGGAACCCTTCGCGGTGGGGCAACCAGTATTTCGAAAATGGTGTCAATCAATGATGTCCCTCCTCTCGGCTATGCCTTCTGGCAATCGTTGGTGGCGGCTGTTTTGCTCTCTGTCATGGCATTCCGACAAACCGGGCAATGGCCCCGTCTGGTCCCTCGTGTACGCTATTTTCTGGTGTGTGGACTCATTGGCACGGCTTTCCCGAATGTTATCTTTTTTAATGCCGTGCGTCATATTCCCGCAGGGACGATGGCGGTATTATTGACGCTGGTGCCGATTATGACTTATCTGTTGGTGGTGATTGTGCGACTGGAGAAAGTGGATATCATCCGATTGGGCGGTATTCTCCTCGGATTGTATGGTGCGCTGCTCATCGCGCTGCCCACCGTATCCGGAGGCATCCAGATTGATGTCCAGGTTTTGCTTGCCATGCTTTGTCCGCTGGGGTATGCGCTGATGGGTGTCTATGTGGCGAAACGCCGCTTGAGTGATGTGCATCCCTTCCATCTAGCAGCGGGTACCCATGTGATTGCGACCCTGTTCCTGCTCCCGACTGCGGTGTACATGGGGCAGTTTCATCCGATCTGGGTCGAACCGGGACGAATCGAGGGACTGATATTGTTTCACGGTGTTCTGGCCGCCGTGGCCTATTCACTTTTTTTCAAGATTGTCGCACTGGCCGGCGCGGTATTTTACAGTTTGAGCCACTACCTCATTGCGCTGACCGGGCTTGCTTGGGGATGGCTCCTGTTCGGCGAGACGCACAACATGATGTTCTGGCTGGCGGTGCTGTGCATTTTATCCGCATTAACCATCGTCAATTTGCGTCAACACGACATCGCTCAAAAAGCACATCGAGCCGGGCGATAACCGCCCGCCCCCACAGTGGATCATGGCCCGTCGACAAGTATCGGACTTACTTCGACCCAGACAATCCCGTGATTCGCTTAAGGAATTGTTTTTTCCACCGTGCCGTAATAAAAGTGCCTCCAATCGGGCGGAGAGGTGTGTCATTGTTCCGTTCTCGTCGGCCAGCGCTTTCAGGTCAAACAGTATGTCGCCGATAGATAGTGCGATTGATCGCAGCCCGTTTGCCGATGTTATCCCAAAGTTCGGTCATGGTAACCATTACACCGCACCGCATCGGATCTGCAGTCCGCGAATACCCTGTCCAAGTTAACTGAAAGTGGATGGCCGAATGACAATTTTTTTGGTAGAAAAATACTCAATTATAATAATTTTTTTGTAATAGAACTATTTTTTAATTATTTTTTCAGTAAAATAATCATTTTTGTGCGGTTTTTTCATTCATGGAAAGTAATGGTTTTGATTTTCGACTAGCAGGTTATGCATACTTACTGGAGCGGTTTGGGCTCGAAGGCATGCCGAATTGGCATCGGTCATCGGTTTCCACCACCGGTACTTATCATTCAAAGAGTCAGGGTGGAGTTGTTGATGAGGTTTTCAGGGCTCAATACTGGCCCGGAGATAACGTAGGTGCTCATCTTGAGTTTGCGCTCAAATATGACGGGGTCAATCTGGGGTTGCTGACCCGTATTTTCGAATCTGTTTCCCAGGAAGACCTCACCGGGTACATCAAATCCAAACCAACCGGAAAGTATGCTCGAAGGATTTGGTTTTTTTATGAGTTCCTGACAGGCGAGCACCTGCCGATTGGCGACATCACTTCGGGCAACTATGTCGATGCACTGGAGACAAGGGACTATTATACCGTTCAAGATGGAGACAAATCCCCGCGTCACCGCATCGTCAATAATCTCCTCGGTCCACAAACCTTTTGTCCTGTCGTCAGAAGAACCAAGAAGCTTTCCAGACTGGGTTCAGTGGATCTGCGTAAAAGGTGCGAGGATATTGTGACTGCCTATCCACCGAAATTGCTTCGACGGGCATTGCGTTATCTCTATAATAAGGAGACAAGGTCGTCTTTTGCAATCGAGCACGTAAAGCCCAATACATCCAGAACTGAAAAATTCATCGCTGCGTTGGAGCTTGCCGAAAGCGAGGACTTCTGTGAGAAGGAAAGGCTGATAGCACTGCAAAATCGAATTGTGGAACAACGATTCAAAGACAGCGATTATCGGGAGAGTCAGAATTACATCGGACAGACGGTTGCCTTTGAGAATGAGATCATACATTTTATCTGTCCCACCCCCAATGACTTGCCAAGCCTGATGGCCGGACTGATCGATGCCCATCAACGGATGAAATCTGGAAACGTGCCCCCGGTTGTCCATGCAGCGGTAATTGCCTACGGTTTTGTTTTCCTTCATCCGTTTGAAGATGGAAACGGTCGAATCCACCGTTTCCTGATACATAACATCCTATCGCTGCAAGGCGTTGTTCCGTACAACCTCATGTTCCCGGTTTCGGCGGTTATGCTTGCAAATCCAGTGGATTACGAGATGTCGTTGGAGGCATTCTCGCGACCTTTACTGCAACTTGTTGACTACCGACTAGATGAAGTGGGCAAAATGACCGTCGAGAATGACACGGTATGTTGGTATCGGTATATCGATATGACACTGCAGGCAGAAGCATTGTACGAGTTTGTGACAGAAACCATTGAAAAAGAACTGGTGGACGAACTCAGTTTCCTGGTTAATTTTGATCATACCAAGAAGGCAATACAGGAGATCATTGGCATGTCTGATCGCCTGATTGATTTGTTTGTCCGGTTGTGTTTGCAAAACAACGGGCGGTGCCTTTCAGCCAGAAAGCGATCCGCCTACTTTGATTTTCTGACTGATGAGGAACTCACGGCCATGGAGCAAGCCGTCAAGGAGGGTTTTGACTGACCTGATCAATCAATTCCAGATTGAATACGGGACCATTTGGAGAGATTGGCGAGAGAGCGTTTACCGATTTTGCTGTCCTTGCGGTTCTTCACTCAGTAGCATGTCTGTCGAATAAAACGGGGGTATTTCTGCTTTGCATTGATATAAATAATAAAACTACTTATATAAATGGGAACAATATTATCACTAATAATGAGGGTATAAAGATTTCCGTGTCTTGGACAGTGCGGTTAAAGCACTCACACACGACATTCAGCGACCGCTGTACCTGGGTACTTATAGTCTACCTCAACTCAAATGGGTTTTAGCCATACCCGATTGGTATGAAAAGTGCTTTGACCGGCCATATCCCCGAGTCGGTCGCTGGTAGTACGATTGATTGTATTCGCTTTGTCTGCTTGATCCCAAAATCCGGTCACGGCAACGGCCACACCGCGACGGGTCTGCTCACTGACAATCAGCTTGCGGACACAAATGCCGCGGCTGTTATAGATTGTGACCTGGCTGTTGTGTCGGATACCGCGACGGGTAGCGTCTTCGGGATGGACTACGATCGATGGTTGGGATTCCTTGTTGATGAGTCGAGGGAGATTCGCGAGACTGGAGTTGACAAAATGATGGGCGGCCGGACTGATCAGGTGCAGACTGTCATGCCTGTCCAGACGTGGGTGGTTCTCTTTATCCGAAAGCCCTTTCCATGTTGGCAGTGCGTCCTGATTGTCCTTCGTGAAGGGGAGTGGGACGAAGGTTACCTTGCCGCTTGGGGTCGGAAAGTTGAGATCATGGAAAGGGACTTCATCCTCCCTGGCGTACGGTACGAAACCGGATTGCATCAAGTCGGACAGTGAGATGGCGCCGAGTCTGGGACAGCCCTGTCGGGTTGCTTCGAAAATTTCCTGTATCACCTCGTCTTCGGTTTGATGCAACCAGGGATCCGAGAATTGCATTGCTTCGGCCAGTAACCGCATGACGGCCCAGTTGCTTTTTGATTGACCGACCGGTTCGATGGCCTTGTGGTTGTAGCTGAGATGGGTGTGGCCATATCCCCGATGCAGGTCGGTGTGTTCCAGTTGGGAGGTCGCCGGCAAAACGATATCAGCGTATCGTGCCGTGTCGGTCATAAACAGGTCATGGACGACCGTGAACAGGTCCTGACGTTGCAGCCCGCTTTGTACCGCGCAGGTATTGGGTGCCGATACCATCGGATTGGCACAGAAAACGAACAGGGACTGCACCGGCGGATTGACGGCTTCACCGGTCAAGACGGCGCCCAGGCGATTCATGTTGAGGCGTCTTCCCGGCGCTGGACACTGGTCCCATTTATTGATTGCTTCCTCATTCCATGAAAAGTAGTCTCCGGTGGAGCACCCCAAACCACCGCCCCGGATGCCATATTGCCCGGTCAGTGCCGGCAGACAACAGATCGCGCGAACGGTTTGCCCGCCCTCGGCGTGCCGATTGATCCCATCGCCCAGACGAATCATTGAAGGACGATGGTTCGCCAGCCATTGTGCCAGCGTGACCAACTGTTCCGGGGGGATATCCGCGATGGCGGCGACTTCGTCCAAGGGATAGTTCTTGATATGTTGTCGAAATAGCGGCCAGCCGGTGGTATGGCGTTCGAGCCATTGTGCGTCATGCAGGTTGTGTTCAACCAGATAGTGTGCGATCCCCAGGGCGATCAGCATGTCCGTTCCGGGCAGCGGTCGGATATGCAGGTCGGCCATTTTCGCGGTGCGGGTCCGGCAGGGGTCAATGACGATGATCCTGCAACCCCTTTTTTTGGCCTGTTGGACAAAGGGCATCAGATGAGGCGCGGTGCTCACCGGGTTATGTCCCCAGAAAATCAACAGGTTGGAATCCACAACATGATGATACGGCGGACTCATCCGTGCGCCCAATGTGGCTCTGACCGCTTGGCGTGTGGCGGCCATGCAGATGGATCGTTCCAGCTGACTGGCTCCCAGGCGATTCCAGAATCTTGCGCTCGCGACCGTCATCTGTACCAGGCCGAGGGTGCCACTGTAGCTGTAAGGGAGAATGGCCTCGGCACCGAACGTGCCGATCATGCCCCGCCACCGTGTGGTGATTTCGGCAATGGCCTGAGACCAGGTGATCTTGCGAAACTGTCCGCTGCCTTTTGGGCCGGCTCTTTTCAAGGGAACCGTCAGGCGGTCGGGATGATAGACCCGGTCCAGATAGGTCGCCACCTTGGCACAAAGCCATCCCCGGGTCACCGGATGGTTTTTCTGGCCTTCGAAAGTGATCGCACGCCCGTCACTGTCCACCCCGGTCCGCACGCCGCAACCATCAGGGCAGTCATGGGGGCAGACACCGTTGATCTGCCGTAGCGTGCCCATAGTCGCTGTTATGGGCATCCGTGACAGCCGACGGTCAGTAGAAAGTCAGGTAACGGGCCTGTTCCCAGTCGGAAACATGGTTGAGATAGCTGAGCCATTCGTCCCGTTTGTAGGTGACCCAGGCATCAAACATTTCCTCGCCGAAGACCTGTCTGCCCAGCGCATCTTCGGCAAAGGCCTCGACTGCTTCGGACAGGGTTCTTGGCAGCATGCGCACCCCCGCGGCAGCGAGCTCGGACTCGCTTTTCAGGTACATGTTTTCAGTGTGTGGTTCGCCCGGATCGAGTTGCTGTCGTACACCTTCCAGTCCGGCCGCGAGAACCAGTGCCCCCGCCAAATAAGGATTACACATCGGGTCGGCAAGACGCAATTCGATCCGCCCTCCACCACGCGGGATGCGCAGCGTATTGGTCCGGTTATTGTCCCCGTAGCACTGGAACACCGGTGCCCAGGTGAACCCGGATGTGCTGCCCTTGATCACCAGACGCTTGTAGCTGTTTACCGACGGGGAGACGACCGCGCTGATGGCCGGCAGATGTCTCAAGACACCTGCAAGGAATTGGTAACCCAGTTTCGATAATCCACATCCTCGCGGATCATCCTTTGCGACAAACAGGTTTGTTCCATCGGACGGGTCATACAGCGACATGTTGAAATGGGCCCCACTGCCGGCGAAATCCGGATAGGGTTTCGGCATGAAGCTGGCGAAACCGCCATGCTGGCGGGCGATTTCATTTGCCATGCGACGCAGGAATATGAATCGGTCGGCCATGGTCAGGACATCACAGTAATCAAAATCAAGCTCGAATTGACCGATGCCGTCTTCGTGATCGAAAGAATAGACATCCCAGCCCAGCAAATTCATCGCACTGACCAATTCATCCAGCCAATGCATGTTATCCATCAACCTGGCCACATCATACGCCGGTTTTTGCAGATTGGGTCTTGGGCTCAGCGGTACGATCTGGCCCTGTTCATCCTTTTTCAGGACAAAAAATTCCGCTTCAATCCCCAGGTTCATCCCATAGCCCAGGCTGGCCGCATCGGCGATGGTCCGCTTCAGGATGTTACGACTGCAAGGGGTGAAGGGCTTGCCTTCACACCACAAGTCACTGGCGAACCAGGCAATATCGGGCTGCCATGGCTGAATGATGCCCGAATCAGGATCCGGATGGGCGGCCACTTCCTCGTCATGAATTTCCTGGGGGATGCCTTCCAGCGCGGCGCCGGTACAGAGCTCGGACCCCCCCATCATCCGTTCAAAATGAGCAATCGGCACACATTTGCTCTTGGATGCGCCATGCATGTCAACATAGCTGGGCAAGAGGTACTTGACCCCCTTTGCTACAAGTCGGGATTTCAGGTTCGATAGATCTGTTTCGGTCATTTTGGGTTGGCTGCCGGTTGGTGGTTGATCTGGACGAGAATCAAGTCAACATGATGGCACAGGGAGATACAAACCGGTGACCGGATCGATTGACTGATTCAAAGCATGATTTGCCATTTTTATACCAAAATGCAAATCGGGTCAATTTGCATCATTGATCGACGTCTCTGCGCTAGTGACCGAGAATCTGACTGAGAAACAATTTGGCACGGTCGGATTTCGGATGATTGAAAAAAGTGTCCGGGTCGGCAACCTCGATGATTTCACCCAGGTCCATAAAGACGATCCGGTCCGCGGCTTTTTTGGCAAACCCCATTTCATGGGTCACGCAGATCATCGTCATGCCCTCTTCAGCCAGTTCGATCATGACATCCAGAATCCCGGCAATCATCTCGGGGTCGAGTGCGGAGGTGGGTTCATCGAACAGCATGATTTTGGGTTTCAGGCAAAGTGCCCGCGCAATCGCGACCCGTTGCTGTTGTCCGCCCGATAACTGGGGAGGGTACTTGTGCGCCTGTTCGGCAATGTGCACCCGCTCCAGGTACTGCATCGCAAGCCGGGTTGCGTCCGATTTGGCAATACCGCTGTTTCTTATCGGTCCGATCGTCAGATTGTCGACCACCGTCATGTGCGGGAAGAGATTGAAGCTCTGGAAGACCATCCCGACATCCCGCCGGATTTCCTCGATGTTCTTCATGTTCGGGGTCACTTCGCGTCCATCGACCCTGATGGTGCCGGCCTGGTGTTGTTCCAGTTGGTTGATACAGCGAATCATAGTGGATTTGCCGGATCCGGAAGGTCCGCAGACCACCACTTTCTCTCCCTTGGCGACCTGCAGGTTGATATCATACAACGCGCTGAAACTGCCGAACCATTTGCATAGTCCGGTAATTTCGACAAGCGGCGGGGTTGGCTGAGTCTCTGACATGGGATGGTCCGGTTAACGGTGACTGCGCTTGGCCCGTTTCTCGAGGTAGGCGAACAGGACGGCAAAACTGTAGCAAAGTACAAAATACATGGCACCGACCAGAATCCAGGTTTCAAAAACCCGCGTCGTGGTGGCAGCTACCTCCGTGGCAACGAAGGTCAGTTCCTGAATTGAGATCAATGAGATAATCGCCGAATCCTTGATCAGCGTGATGAACTGGCCGGCCAGCGGCGGCAGGATTTTCCGGATGGCCTGCGGCAGGATTATGTCCCGCAGAATGTTCACATGGGACAGCCCGATGGCCCGGCCGGCTTCCCATTGCCCCGGGGGGGTGGATTGGATGCCCGCCCGGACGATCTCGGTAATGTAGGCCCCCTCGAACAGCGACAGACAGATCATCCCGGCCAGAAAGTTGGACAAGAGTGCCGGATCACCAAATAGGAAGGTAAAAACCGGATGCGACGCAATGGCACTGTCCGTATTGATATCCTCGATACCGATCGCGGGAAAAATCTGGCTCGATACAAAGAAATAGAAAATAAAGATAAAAACGACGGGGGGCATGTTTCGAATCAGTTCCACGTAACAGCGACTGATGATGCGAAAGGTCAGGTTTTCACAGGTTCGCCAGTACCCCATGACAATCCCGATGATGGTGGCCAAAATCGTTGCCCACACCGCGAGCCGCAAGGTGGTGGCGAGGCCCCACAGCAGGAGATTCGAGACCCAGGAACCGGTTTGCTCGTCAAATCGCATGACGAAGCCGAAGACCCGTGACCAGTCCCAGTGATACACCAGCACGTCGTTGACCCGGTAAAGCGCATACAGGATGACTCCCGCGACCAGGGCGAACAGCAGGAAATCGACGATGCCCAATCGTCGATTGGACAGGGCAGGTGGTGGGGTATTGCGGTCCAAAACGGTGGTTTAGTGCTGTGGTGACGGTTAGCCGGAGAGGCTAACCGTCACCACCTGCTGCCTATTTGACGATGCGTCGACTCCTATTGACTGGGAGCGACCATGTCCTTCCATGCGGACTGGTTCTTGAACCAGTAGTCATGGCGTTCCGCCAGCCAGCCGCTGCTGGTATTGGTGACGATCCAGTTGCTGAAGAAGTTAAGGGCATCGTGGTCTCCTTTTCTCAAGGCAAATGCCTCATCGCCCTGTGTCAGATTTTCTCCGCCAAAGGGAAGAAATATCTTGTCGGGATGTGCTTCTGACCAAAAACGGGGTTTGGGTGCACTGGAAATCATCGCGTGCGCATTGCCGTTGACCACTTCCTGAAAGGCCTGTGCATCGTCGTCGAAACGACGAACGGTGGCTTTGGGAAACAGGTCTTGCGCCGCCTTACACGGTGTGGCACCGCGACGGCAGGCAATGGTTACATCGGTCGCATTGAAGTCCGCTTTTGAGGTGAAGCTGCCCGCAAGTTCGGTACTGGCAGCCATCTGCTGACCGGAGTGTGCGTAAGGCGTGGTGAAATTGACACTCAGGTTACGCTGCGGCGTGATGGACATGCCACCGATGATGATGTCGAATTTTTTCGCGATCAGAGCAGGAATGATTCCACTCCACGCGGTCGGCACGAACTCGACTTCCACGCCGATGTCCTGGGCCACTTTGGTGGCGACATCGATCTCAAAGCCGATCAGGCCACCTTCCTTGTCCCGCATGGCCCAGGGGACGAACGTGGACATGCCCACTTTGAGGGATCCGCGTTTCTGGATTTCTTCGAGCAGGCCATCGGCCTGGGCGGTCCCGATGGCGATGAAACTGCCTGATATCGCCAAAACACCGGCAAGCAGGATGGATTTGAGTTTTTTAAGAATAGTCATAATTAATCTCCTTTGGGGATGGTGTTGACTTTGGTTGAATTAAGTTTCTGTTCAAACAGGCTCACTCCGACGGAGAGTGAGATCGTGATCACAAGGTAGATGCCGGCCACAATGAACCAGATTTCGAAGGCCATGAACGTATCAGAAATCAGATTGAGACCGACGGTTGTCAGCTCCGCGACCGCAATGACACTGACAATCGCGGAATGCTTGATCAATGAAATCAGCAGCCCCGTCAGCGGTGGCAGAATCAATGGCAGTGCTTGGGGAATGACAATGTAACGGTATTTGTCGGCGTTTTTCAGCCCAATGGCATCGCCTGCCTCGTACTGGCCCCGATCCACGCCCTGGATGCCCCCGCGGATAATTTCTGCCGCGAACGAACCCTCAAAAAAAGCCAGGCAAAGCACGCCGGACCAGAACCGGTCGATACCGAAAATAGGTGCGAGGACAAAATAAAACAAGAACAACTGCACCAGTAAGGGGGTGTTTCGGATTGCTTCGAGATACCAAGTGGCAATCAGTCCGCCTGCGATCGAATTCGAAAGCCGCGCAAATGCCGTCACAAAACCAATGAAAATGGCAAGAATTCCACTGATCACCGCAAGCTTGATGGTCTGTATGATGCCATACACCAGCGGACCCCAGATGATTTCGCCATCAATGATACGGTAGAAAAAGGGGCTGACCCGATACCATTGCCAGTTGTATTCCATTGCCTCAGCCCCCTTCCAGATCAGCCAGGCCAGTACAGCAAAGACAAAGAACGCCCAAGCACATTGGCGAACGGTGCCCAAAAGGGCATGGATGTTTAGTTTCTCTGGAGGTCGGCGCCTATGGTCGCTGACAAGCATTGGTTCGATCTTGTTTGTGTGTCTGTTTGCGATAAAACAACGCGTGAACCATTATTATCCGAAAAGGGTGATTGGGCAATGACAATGATCGTCTTTGAATAACAATATCGTGTATGTTAGCAAAAAACGTGTCCGGGTGTCAGCGTAATGGGCCCTATCTGTCTGGGCCCTATCCATTGGCACTTCGGGTTCATCCCGCTCATGAAGACCATGTGGATTGGCCTGCACGATTAACCCAACTTGTGGAACTGTTGAGCCAGTGGACCACTGGCTTGGTGCTGCTGATAGTTCGGGTGGCGCATCGACGTAGCGTGTACCGTAGCCGGTAATGATCGTTTTGTCGCATGACGCCGATTCACTGTGCCGTTCGCGGATCATGTTCTTCTTGTCACTAGGCGGATTCCCTTGGAACGTGGCCTCACTGATGATCCTATCAGACGGATAAATTGGTATTCGAAGTCCTTTTTCCGACTCCCCCGCTTGCCTTGAGTGCTTCCTTGAACCGATTTCTTGCCCGTGCGCTGTGAATATAGTCATAGTCCCTGGGATAAGGGGCACCCGCTTCAATGTACAAGGCGCCCAGCGATGGACCCGGTCGGTCAAGAAATCCGGCAACCTGTTGACGAAAATGATCCAGGTTGCGGAAACTTTCGGCACACCGATAACCGGCTGCCATCGCCATGGCCGCGAAATCGACCTTGTCGCTACCCGGTATCGGATGCCTCCCGTTAACTTCATAGATGCCGTTGACGAAAACAAAATGATGGAAATTGGTTGGTGCCGCATGGCCCACGGTGACCAGTGAGCCAAGATTCATGAGCAGACTGCCATCACCATCAAAGATCACGACCTGCTTGTCCGGTCGTGATAATGCCAGCCCGAGGCCGTGTGAAGAGGCTTGGCCCATGGCCCCGGTGGCGACGTAATTCAGTCCCCGGGGATTGATTGCCATCCAATCGAAGCAGGTCTGATACACGGCAACGACAATCTCATCGCTGATATGCTGTTTCAGGATGTCGAGTACATGGTCGCGTCTCATGGCAGGGGGGACCGGCCGATGAGAAAACAAAAGGGCGAGGCATTCCGGTAAGCCCGGTCGATATCCCGGGCAATGTCAGTGACATCATCCGGTTCCTCGATCAATCGATAGGGAATTGTCATGGCCTGTAAAACCGGTTCGATGATCCTGACACCGTACGAATCGGATTCCGGGGGGCTGCGGTTGGGTTCCTTGCCCTGCAAGCCGACCATCATGCATACGGGCAGGCGGTAGTCCATTGCGATGGCGCGAACCGCATTCAGGGAATCCATCAGTCCGGTCTGCTGCATCAGGAGGATGGCCCGGGTATCGCTGTAGGACATCGCGGCACAAATCGACACCCCCTCATCCTCCTTGCAGATGCGGATCAAGTTGAAATCCCGTTCACGGGCGATCGGCCACAACAATCCTTCACTGGTGACGATATCGGGTACCGCAATCACAAACCGGATGGCAGCCTGTTTCAGGGATTTTATGATCGACTTTCCCGAGGGGTGAGCGACGGTCGTCCCCGTTGGGGTGATCACGTGGTCGTTACTCATGCGGCTGTCTGCATGAATTCGGTGATGCCCAGTGCCGCGGCATCGACCTCGGTCTCCTTGCCCAGTGTCACCCGGATACAATGCGCATAGAGTGGGGAGGCGAAACGCCTGACCGAAATACCCTGTCGTCGGAGGTGTTCGGCGGCAGCAACGGCCGGACGGTCCCGGTTTGGAAACCCGATCAATACGAAATTGGCCTGACTGGGGTAGACGGTCAGTCCCAATTGTCTCATCCGGGCCGAAAAGCAGTCACGGCTGGCCCGATTGATCCGAAATATCCGGTTGACATGATCCCGGTCCTCCAGCGCCGCGAGCGCAGCGGCCGTGGACGGACTGGACAGGGGAAAGGTCAGTCCGATGCGCCGGATGGTGTCGATAATCGCTTTTGCGCCATAAGCCCAACCCACGCGAGCACCCGCCAGGCCGAATATCTTTGAAAATGTCCGGGTCATCACCACATTGTCCGCCTCACTGGCCAGTTGATGCCCCGGTTCATGGCCCGGCATCTCGACATACTCTTCATAGGCGCAATCAATCACGAGCAACACACTCTCCGGTAATCCCGTATGCAGGCGCCTTATTTCGCTGCCGGTCAGGCAGGTGCCGGCCGGATTTTCCGGATTGGCGAGGTAGACCATCCGGGTCCGGTCTGTCACGGCATCAAGCAGTGCATCGACAGAGGTGGCGAAATCATCATGCGGAACACTGACCGGCCAGGCATCGTTGGCATAGGCGTAATTGGGCGTTTTGAGATAGCCGCTGACGCTGCGAATCAGTTCGGTTCCCGGGTCGAGGAAGGCACGGGCAAGCCGCGACAACAGGTCATCCGAGCCATGTCCGATGGTGATGGCCTCCCGATCAAGATCAAAACGACTGGCGAGGGCGGGTGCCAGCTGTGCCTCGGGATTTTCCTGATAACGTTCAATACCCACAAGCGCCTGAGTCGCTGCACTGATCGCCGCTGGGCTCGGGCCGTATGCGTTCTCGTTCGAGTCCAGGGCAACGGTGATGGGCGGGTGGTGTGCATCACCGTCGCCAAGCATGTGAGGCTTGATTCGTCGTATACCGCGTTTCGGACAAAGCGGGGGCATCGATTGATTCGGGGAATAATGGGTAACGCCAACCATCACCAAAATAAGAATGGGCCTATCCTATCACAGGGAAAGTTGATTTTATCAGCCCGATTTCATTTATACTCCAATTGACGCCGATGCGCTATCGTCTGAGTATGCCAAAGAGACCGAGCCGAATTCACTGTACCATCGATCTTGCACAGCAGGGCCGACAGGTGGGCGACCTTTATGTGAAGTGGTCCGACAATCGAAGACCACTGGGGGTTTATGCGGTTCCGATCCTTTCCCTGCATGGTGGTCCCGGGCCAACGGTATTGCTGACAGGCGGGGTTCACGGGGATGAGTTTGAGGGTCCGGCCGCATTGATGCGACTGGCCGGGTCGCTGACGGTGGATGAAATCCAGGGAAGAGTGATTGTATTGCCTGCGGTCAGTCCCGTTGCGGTCTTCGCTTCGAGCCGCGTTTCACCGCTCGATGGGATGAATATGAACCGGGCTTTTCCGGGGGACCCCAACGGCGGTCCGACCGCGATGGTGGCACACTATATCGAAACCGAGCTGATTCCACGGTGTGATGCCGCCATCGATTTGCACAGCGGCGGCAAAGGTGCCCTGTTTGCCCCGTGTGTACTGACGGCACTGCACGGTGAGACCGGGGTGCGCAACTGGAGACTGGCCTGTGCCTTCGGGGCTCCTTATATCTGGATGATGAATGCGCAGAATGATGATCGGTCAGTGAATGCGGCGGCGGGTCGACAATCCGTGCCCATGATTGCGGTTGAACTGGGCGGTGGCGGGACCTGCGACCCGGCAATGACCTCGTTGGCAGAACAGGGTGTGCGACGGTGTCTTTCAGCACTGGGGGTGATTGCGGCGACCGCGGGAGAACACGGTGACACGGTGACGCCGACCTGTGTGGAGATTCAATCGGCAAGACAGCATTTTATCGCACCGGCCGCCGGTCTGTTTGATCGCGATTTTCGGATTGGCGATCAGGTAAGGACGGGCCAACCGGCAGGGTGGCTCCATTTTCCGGATGAACCGCAGCGAGCGTCGCTGGCACTGGCCTTTCCCGTTGACGGCATCGTGTTTGCACACAGTTATCGCGGCCAGGTTGAACGCGGCGAGATGCTGGCCGTGATCGCGAACCGCGCTGCCCCCCCCGAATTCAACGCATGATCCACACGTACCGGCACTTTATAGGGGGCCAGTGGCATGCGCCATCCGGTGGACAATGGATCGAATCCGTTGATCCGGCCACCGCGGCTGTGTGGACCCGGATTCCCCGCGGAAACAGGGCCGATGCGGCCCTCGCGGTGGAATCGGCGCACGCTGCGTTTTGTCAGTCCTCTTGGGGCACCGGTTCGCGCGAACAGCGCTGTCAATCGATTTTGGATCTGGCCGATACGCTGGAACAAAGGTGGCCTGAACTGGTCGAGCCGGAGATCCGTGACAACGGAAAACGGATTGTCGAAGTCGAAGCGCAGTGTCGGGGGCTGCACACCTGGTATCGCTATTTTGCCAGGCAGGCACTGACCATTGACCCGCATCCACTGGATAACCAGGTGCCTGACATCACCAACACGGCCCATTACCATCCTTATGGCGTGGTGATCGCCATTACACCCTGGAATTCACCACTGATGATTGCCGCCTGGAAGATGGCGCCGGCGTTAGCGGCAGGCAATACCATTGTGATCAAACCATCGGAGCATGCCTCTGCCTCGACGCTGGAGTTTGCCCGGCTGTGTCAGGCCTCCGCATTGCCCGCGGGTGTGGTCAATGTCGTCACCGGCTGGGGTCACGAGGTCGGCGAAGCCCTGGTCAGGCATCCCTTGGTCCGCAAGGTGACCTTTACCGGTTCGGAGGCGGGCGGAAGCCGGGTCGCGGCAGTGGCCGCTGACAGCGTACTCCCGGTGACGCTGGAACTGGGTGGCAAGTCTTCCCAGTTGCTGTTTGCCGATGCGGATCTGGACAGCGCGATTAACGGTATTTTGGCCGGCATTTTCCTGTCCAATGGACAGACCTGTGTCGCAGGATCGAGATTGATTGTTGAAAAATCGATACACCGTGAGGTGGTCGAGCGAATCGTACAGCGGGCCCGGGCACTGCGTGCCGGTGACCCGATGAATCCGGCAACCGAGATCGCGCCGCTGGCCAATGCCGCCCATCTTGACAAGGTCCTTTCAATGATTGCCGAGGCCAAGGCTCAGGGTGCCCGATGTGTCTGTGGCGGAGAGCGCATTTATCCCAGGGACAGGCCCGACGGTTATTATGTCGCGCCGACCGTATTTGACCCGGTATCGCCACAGATGTCACTGTGGAATGAAGAAGTCTTCGGTCCGGTGCTGGCGGTGGCAGAATTCGATTCGGAAGAGCAGGCATTACGCATGGCCAATGAGACACGCTATGGATTGGCCGCCGGGGTGTGGACCGGCAATCCGCAAGTCGCAGACCGCATGGCGGCCGGATTGGACGTGGGCACCGTGTATGTGAACCACTATCGCAGTGTCAGCCCCGGGTCACCGATTGGGGGCGTCAAGCGTTCGGGCTACGGTCGGGAACTTGGCCCGGACGCCATCAAGGATTTTTTGCAGATCAAGTCGGTGTGGAAGGGAGCGGCCTCCTATCCGGATCCTTTCCCGGTTCAGGGCTGAAGAGGATTGCATCGAATGGGGATGAACCGGGTCTTGAAAAAAACAGCCTGTCTTGTAATCCGGCGCTTGCCGACAGACTGTTAGTGGAGTGGAGAGCGGTTTCGGGCCATGCAATCAGATTTTCATGTTCAACCACAAATCGGGGGTCTGGGCGCCGAAATTCTGGATGTCGACCTCTCATCCGACCTGTCGGCACAGTGTATCGAGAAGATCAGGCAGTGCCTCTGGAAATACCATGTCATCGTCTTTCGGGAACAACAGCTGACACCGCAGGATCAGTGCGCATTTGCATCGAAACTCGGGACGCTGAAAAGACATCCTTTTATTAACAGTCTTGAGGGCTTTCCGGAAATCATGGTGGTCCGCAAGGAACCGGATGAACAGCATAATTTCGCCGGGGCATGGCACACGGATACCAGTTACCAGGCCACGCCTGCCATGGGATCCATGCTCCACGCCGTCGAGGTCCCGGAGAATCTTGGCGATACCCTGTTTTGTAACATGGTGGCTGCCTGCGAGGCACTGAGTCCCGCTTTCAGGTCATTCCTTGAGCCGTTGCGCGCCATCCACAGTTTTACCGGGCGGTCACTGGCCGGTCGTGAACAGGATCTGGGATATGGGGCACTGGCAAGCAATCATCAGGCCGCCCCCAAGGTGTTGCAGCCGGTCATTCGGATGCACCCGGAGTCTGCCCGGCGGGCGCTTTATGTCAATCCGATGTTTACCGAATCGATTGCCGGATTGACGAGCGGTGAAAGTGACACGCTGCTAGAGTACCTGTTTTCCCATGCCATCCACCCGGAATTTATCTATCGGTTACGCTGGCAGGTCGGGACAGTGGTAATTTGGGATAATCTGAGCACGATGCATTGTCCGCTCAATGACTATGGCGGCCATCGACGTGTCATGCACCGCGTTGTCATTGCCGGGACACAGACATCCGGTACGCCGATTGAACCCCCGGGTGCCTGATGACACTGTCCGGATGTCCGCAGAGCGCCCCGGTCGTTGCCGTCGAGCGACTAGCGCGAACATTGCAGCTGCGTTATCCACCCGGCCTGATGGTGCGGTAAATGCAATACCCGACCGATCACAAATTGAAGTATTTCTCAGTTCTGGCAAATAGATACTTACTTCTACGGTCTATGCAATATGATGTTGAAAAATGAACAACAACCATCATCGCTATTCAAACCTGGTCGAAGAGCTTGGTTTGGGACGCAAGGAGGAAGTCCAGACCATTGACCCTTTAGCTGGCGGCGTCTCTTCCAACATTGTCAAGGTAATTGTGGGAGACAGGACGTTTTGTTTGAAGTGCGCCCTGGAAAAACTGAAAGTTGAACAGGATTGGCAAGCGCCGACACATCGAAACACAGCAGAGTATGCCTGGTTGGAAGTCGCATCCCGGGTAAATTCTGCGGGCTCGGTAAAATTATTCGGAAAATCGAATGAAGAGCCCTGCTTTGCCATGGAGTACATTGGTGGAAGCGATGTCTACTTGTGGAAAGCCAGCCTGTTAGAGGGAATGGTTTCAACTACTGAAGTGGAAAGAGTGGGCGAATCCATAGGCAGGATCCACTCATCATCGACCCGCAAGGAATTTTTGAATCTCGCATTTGATAATCGTGATGATTTTCACCAACTCCGCCTGGATCCCTACCTGATTTCCACTGCATCCAGGCACCCTCAACTTGCGGACGTCCTGCTCCAACAGGCAGAGCAGCTCTACGAAGCGGACTCTGTATTGATTCACGGAGATGTCAGCCCCAAGAACATCCTGTTTCGCGGCGGCCATCCTGTTGTACTGGATGCAGAATGCGCCACCATGGGCGACCCCGGTTTCGATGCGGCATTTTGCCTGAACCACCTGATATTGAAGGCAATCCACCTCCCAGCAGTTCGCCGGAAAATGTTCGAAAGCGCGATACTGCTGTGGAACGCATACGCATCCAGGGTTGACTGGGAGGACGCGAATCAACTTCAGACGAGGGTTTGCGATCTCATACCCATGTTAATGCTTGCCCGAATCGACGGGAAATCACCGGTTGAGTATCTAAGTGAAAACAACCGCGAACTGGTACGAGATATTTCAATTCAAATGATCAAACAACGATCAACCGATCTGCGAAGTCTGGTGGGTTGTATTTCGTCAAAACTGAAGAGAATCGCCTGATGACCACAATTACGAATATCGTCGGCAGGAGAGTTTGGGACTCGAGGGGAAATCCTGCAGTTGAGGCGGATGTCATACTGGAAGATGGAACTGCAGGCCGCGCGATTGCACCGGCGGGAGCATCGAGGGGCGATCGGGAAGCCATTGATCTAAGAGATGGCGGTAAATCACTGCGGGGGATGGATGTGCAAAGGGCCTTACAGTCTGTAAATGAGCGCATCGCCCCTGCGCTGATCGGCCTGGATGTCGAAAATCAGGCCGGCATCGACATGGCAATGCTGGAGCTGGACCAAACACCAATGAAATCCGTATTGGGTGGTAGCGCTACAACCGCCGTATCTCTTGCTGCCGTTCGCGCCGCGGCGAAATCTGCAAACACTCCCCTTTGGCGGCACATAGCCGATGCATTCGGATATAAGCCCCTGATACCCCTGCCGGAAATTCAGATTTTCGGGGGTGGAGCGCATGCTGCCCAACGGGTCGATATCCAAGACTTTATGGTTATGGTTCCTGGCGCATCCAATTTCGAAGAGGTCATGGAAATTACCAGCGAAATCTATTTTGCTGCAGGCGATATTATGAAAAGGCGCGGCCTTTTGGCAGGTGTTGCTGATGAAGGAGGATGGTGGCCGCAATTTCGGGGAAACGAAGAGGCGCTGGAGACACTGGTTCAAGCCATCGAAATTGCGGGAGAGAAACCGGGAAACCGTGTCGTTATTTCGCTGGACGTTGCTGCCTCTGAGTTCAACGATGGAGGCCTGTATCGACTGGCGTTGGATGGTCGGGAACTGGATAGCTCGGCGCTGATCGAAGTTCTTGGGAAATGGCTGGATGATTATCCGATAGCTTCAATTGAAGACCCGCTCGCAGAAGATGATGTTGAGGGTATGGTTGAATTTACTCAACGTTTCGGACACCGCGTTCTAATCACAGGCGATGATTATGTGGTCACCAACGCAGGTTTGATTGAACAGGCATCCCGGGACGGCGCCTGCAATACGGCATTGCTCAAAGTCAATCAGGCGGGAACGTTGACGGAGACAATAGCTGCTTATGAGGCTGCCAATTCGGCAGGCTGGAAATCTGTCGTTTCCGCAAGATCAGGAGAAACGGAAGATGTCACTATAAGCCACTTGGCAACGGGGTTAGGAAACGGTCAACTCAAGGTGGGTTCCTTTACCCGGTCAGAGCGCATGGCCAAGTGGAACGAATGCCTGCGCATACAGGAAACGCTGGGCGTTAACGCTTTTGCCGGAGGCTCCGCCCTGGATGGAACCTGGTGGCAAGAGAATCAAGATCGGAAGAAAGTCTGAACATAGTCAAATTGGTTCCAATTATCAGGAAGTGGTGGGTCCGGTAGGACTTTCGCTATATCGCTCTCAGCCATGCGATCTCCCGGGTTCCTTAATTTCTTCTTTTTCATCATAACCACGAATGGATAATTTCGCGATGTCGGGTACCGTCGTAGCTGGGAAAATGGCCGCCGTGCACGACCCGAACCGGTAGTTCCAGCAGGCGTTTCATGCTATTGAGGTAATCAACAGCGTCGGCATGATAAGAGTCCTCGATTAGCCGGCCATCATATACCAGGCCACCGGAAAACAGGATCTGCGTGGCCGCCTCCCAAATGGCTATTCCACCAGGGGAGTGCCCTGGAGTGTGTATTACTTCAAAGTGGCGATTACCGAGGTCCATCACATCCCCATCTTTGATCCACCACGTGGCTGGTGCTTTGTGCACCGAGTATTCCGTTGACTGGTAAGGCTCGGGAGGCAGCCGGGTGAAAATATTATCACTCACAAATCGATCAGCGAGATTCGAAGCAGCCGTGGGGTGAGCCAAGATATCTACCTCGGCAAGATGCACCAGGCGCTCAGTGAATTCATGGTGACAGCCGGCATGGCCGAAATGCGTATGACTGGCAACCGCCAGGCAGGGCTTTTCAGTGACTAATGGAACATGAGCCTCTTATGGGAACGTTCTCATAAGAGGCTCATTTCTCGTTGGAAATACGCTTTACCATTAGGCTCATTTCTCATTGGACAAGACTAGGGCCGGAAATACAATCGGCTTGTTGGTGCAATCTGTCACGGGTAAGGTCCTCTGTAATTCCGTTTAACTGATTGAATTATATCACAAAATGAGGTCTCACCCTCTTCTTTTATGCATTATTCGGGCTAGCGGGCCTTCAGGTTGGTTCTGCGCCGTTCTCCAATCAGTACCGTGAGACCGCTGCCGATGATCAGGGCACTGCCCATCAGGGATGTGGTATCCGGCAAGTCTCCCCATAGATAATATCCCCAAAATACGGCGAATGGCATGGCAAGGTATTCAAACGGGGCGATCACTGACGCAGCGGTGACGCGATAGGCCTGCGACAGCAGATACCCTCCAATCCCCACCAAAAGGCCGCAAAGCGCGGTCAGTAGCGTGTCAAACGGGGTTGGCCAGACCCACTCGCGAAACAGGAAGTGCAGTGCCGGGTGGGTGATATCGCTGAATTTGCCGTCACCGATACCCAGTCCAACTAGTGTGCAGACCACAAGAAAGGTGATCTGGATATAAAAACTCATGGTGACGGCACGTTCGTTGACTCCCAGCTTACGGGTGAGTATCTGCATGCAGGCATAGGTAAACGCGGCCATCAGCGGGAGAAGCCCAATCATGGAAAACGTACTTTGCCCGGGCCGCAACATGATGACTACCCCCAGCAGGCCAATGAGAATGGCAAACCACTTCCATGCATCGACCTGCTCCCGCAATATCAGTTGTGAAAGCAGGCAGATGAACAAGGGCGCGGCGAAGAAAATAGCCACCACGTCGGCCAGCGGCATGACGGCAAGCCCCAGAAAGAAAAACATGTTCGCCAGCACCAGCAAAAACGCACGCAGAGTATGCAATACCGGTCGACGGGTTCTCAGAACGGAAAGCCCCCCTTCCAGCTTGACAATAAACAGGGCAATGATCAGTGCGAAACCGGCCCTGAACAACATGATTTCGTGCAAGGCATAGTGGGGGCTCAGCCATTTGATGATGCTGTCACTGGCGGTCAGCACGGCAATGGCGCCCAGCAGGCTCAGGATGCCGGTATTCTCGGCGCTTAAGTTTTTGATGAAATGCAAGAGAGCGAGCCAGGTATTTTTAAAACAGTGATCTTGGCATAAAATGGGCCATTCAAATAGTCAAATCATCCACTTATTTCATTAGTTTTCCGGAGCGGGGCAAGCCCCCTGAAGTACATGAAGCAGAATTTTAACGTTGCCATGGCCCAGGCCGATTTGCACAAGGAGATTCCTTTTCCTGAAACGGAATTCGCGCAACGGCTGTCAAGAGTCAGGCAGGAGATGATCCGGCAGGGGTTTACTCTCCTGTTTCTGACTTCCCCCGAAGCGATTTATTATCTGAGCGGTTTTCAGTGCGAATGGTATCAGGCGCAAAGTGGTCGGGGGTTTCCTCCGACCAGTGGCATTGCGGTCCATGTCGATCATGATCAGTACATTCATTTTGAAACACCCAGTGAAGCGCTGTTGACCGCCATCGGGACGGTTTCTGTCGATGTGCGCATCTTTCCACTGAATCGGCGTCGGGACGGTATTTCGTTTATCCTTGAGGAATTGAGAGGCTCGGGCTGGCTCAAGGGGACAGTGGGGCTGGAGTTGTATAATTATCGACCCAATCCGGTCATTGCGCAGCGTATCCAGCAGGCATTCAGTGCAGCGGGCCTGCAGGTCAGGGATGGGACCGATGTCGTCAGGGCGGTGCGGCACGTAAAATCTGCCCTTGAGATGGAGGCGATGGAAGAAGCGGCGCGGATTGCCGATATCGGGATGGCCGCGGCCAGGGACGCGATCTTGCCGGGTGTGACCGAATTGGAGGTCTTCGGCGCCTTCGTCTCCGCGATGGCGAGAGAAGGGGGCGAGTTTCCCGCGATCTTGCCGCCTGTGATGTCCGGATTCCGAAGCCATTGCCTGCACCCACTGGCCAGTCGCAAGCAGATCAGACGGGGCGAAAGAGTCAATGTGGACCTGTGTGGTGTCTACAAGCGCTATCATTGCAATATTTCCCGGGGGTTCTGGGTCGGTGATCCGCCGGATGCCGTTGTCGATTTGCATAACAGGTCGATCGGCGTCTACCCGATCATTGAACGCCTGATGAGACCGGGTTTGAACATTCGCCAGTTCCTTTCCGCGGTGGAGGATTACTACAAAACCGCTGGAATACTGGATGATTGCTATTGGTCGGGGGGCTATGAACTGGGTATTGCCTTTCCGCCTGATTGGGTGGGCCCGTTTATTTATGACCTGTCGATGACCGGGGCAGAGGCGGTGTTCCAACCAATGACAGTGGTCAATCACGAATGCAATTTTTTCCAGCCCGGTGGAACCGGTATGTCGACCACCATCGAAACCATCCTGTTTTATGAACACGTTGCGGTCTTTGCCTGCCAGTCTCCGCGAGAAATCCAGGTCGTCTGAGCCATGAGGGGGCAACAATCCAGGCGAAAGATCGATGGTTTCCCCGCTCAGCAGTCGCCGGGGCATACCCGGTCGGAGTCCTGCTTTCGATGATTGAGAACAGTGCGTATCATCCCGCGGTTGCCGCAGGCCGCAATCAGACCATCACACGCAGGATTTCAGCCGACGGGTCACCTGAATTGCAAAGGACATATCGTATAGCCGCGAGAACCGGCAGAGCGGTCAGATTATGCCAGGGACAACAACTGACCATCGTCAATCCGACAGGCCATCAGGTCTGTGATTTCTGGGCATTTTGTGCTTCCAACCTGTCGGAATACCTCTCCATGTCGCATAACCACACAGCATTGACATCGCTGTTTCCGAAAACAGGTGATACCTTAGTGAGCAATGCGCGTCGGGCCATGCTGTATTTTGCGGAAGATACTTCTCCCGGCAGACACGATACCGTGGTGGCGGCCTGTGATATTTATCGGTACCGGCAGTTGGGCGTGCAGGATTATCACGACAACTGCACGGATAATCTGCGGATGTCGATGTCGGCTATTGGCTTGACCATTTCCGTGGTTCCGTCTCCTTTCAATCTCTGGATGAACATCCCGATTACCGGTGACGGGGGGCTTTCCTGGGAGGCGCCGGTCAGCCAGCCCGGGGACCGGGTACGGTTTACGGCGTTGATGGATTGTATCGCCGTGATGTCGGCCTGTCCGCAGGACATGACGCCGGTCAACGGTGTCGGATGCCTTTCTGCGGATCTGCACTTTCGGGTCGAACCGGGTCCGGGTGAGTAATCCCTGGACGAAAAGCCCCGGTTGCCCTGATGGACAGTCGGTATCGGTGCCGGTTTCACCCGAGGTGTCGAGGTTTTTATCCGCGGTTGCCGGGGGCAGTTCGAACGGAGGGATCCAAACAGCCGATGCTGCTGGTATCAGGTCCGTTGGAAATGCCTTTTAAGCAGATTTACAGCGTGGTTGCTGATTACATTGACAATCCGGATGGCAATCGACACACTGGATCCGGGCGACCGGTCTATCGGGCGTGGCCCGGCCATTGCGATTCCAACGAATACATATGAAATTGCGTTTTACACAGGTGGTGCGAACACTACTGGCGACCGTGATCGTGATGCTCTGGCTGACCGCTCCGTCACGGGGGGATGAGGCCGCCGACCTGGTCCTGTACGGCGGAAAGATTTACACGGTCAATCCGGCCCAACCCTGGGCGGAAGCGGTCGCCGCAAAGGAAGGCAAGATCGTGTTTGTCGGCAGTGACCGGGAAGCCAATACCTTCGTTGGTCCCGAAACGAGAACCATCTTTCTGGACGGTCGCCTGATGTTGCCCGGGTTGCATGATGTCCATATGCACCCCCTGGAAGCGGGGTCTGATGCCTACAGTTGCATTTTGGACAGTACACAATCCCTGGAAAAGCATCTTTTACGGATCAAGGGCTGTCTGGGACGGCGAACGTTGACTGATCCCTGGTTGATCGGGTGGGGGCATTCGATTTTCCAATTGATTGGGACAGAGGTGTCGCCCAAAAGACTACTCGACCGGATTTCGCTCGACCGTCCCATTGTAATGATGGAAGAAACCTCCCATTCTGCCTGGGTGAATCAGGCCGTACTCGATGCAATGCAGATTGATCGATCAACGCCTGATCCGGTCGGCGGGGTGATTGTCAAGGATCGCGGCGGGGAGCCGACCGGGTTGCTGCTCGACGGCGCCGCAGAGGCGGTTTTCAACCACGTTTTCGAGACCCTGTCGGAAGACCTGATGGACAATCATTATCGAGGCTTGCAGTGGTCGTTGGGGAAAATACGCCGATATGGGATTACCTCCATAGCCGACGCCCGGGTGCACTGGCGTCGCGGAGATGTCGATATCTGGAAAAGACTGCAACAAAAGGGGAAACTGACAGTCCGGACGGTGCTGGGGCTATGGGTGTATCCGGACATGGACGATGCCCGACAGTTATCGATACTGCGGAAAATGTATCGTGATGAAGACGATGAACTGCTGAGGATTACACAAATCAAAATGTACAGTGATGGCATTACACTCAATCGTACTGCCGCGATGCTGGCACCTTACCAAACGGATATCGGACTGGGATTATCCATTGAGCGTGGCTTGAATTATCTGACGGAAGACCGCATAGCCTATTACACGACGCACCTGGAGAAGGTGGGCTTCGATATGCACATTCATACCATCGGGGACCGAGGGGTGCGGGAAGGTCTCAATGCCATTGAAAGGGCCATGGCGCACAATGGTAAACTGGGCAGGGATCGTCGGCATCGTCTGACCCACGTCGAATATGTCGACCCAACAGATGTGCCCCGGTTCAAGGCATTGGGCGTGATTGCCGATGCGCAAGTGGCCGGGGTATGGAGTCTACCGCAAAATCGTGATCCACTGGAAGTCGAGTTGCTCGGCGAATCGAGAACCGCCAGGCATATTCCGTTGCGCGAATTGATCGAATCGGACGCAACACTGACGTTGAGCAGTGACTGGGATGTCAGTACGATGTCTCCCTTTGTTGCCATGATGCATGCATTGAGTCGGGGAGACCAAAGTGTGCCCGAACTCGAGACGGTCATCAGGGCATACACGATCAACGGGGCCTATGCGCTCCGTCAGGAGGAGAAAACAGGTTCGATAGCGGTCGGGAAATATGCTGATCTTGTGGTACTGGATCAAAATCTGTTTGAGGTCGAGGTACCGGACATTGCGCGTACTCAAGCGGTCTTGACGATCCTCGGTGGAAAGATTGTTTTTCAGCGATAATCCATTCGAGAGGACCCGAATGAATACCCTCGTGCACGATGACTTGATCATGAACACGCCGCTGGAGCTGGGCTATACCATGCCGGGGGAATGGGAACCACACCGGTGCTGCTGGATGGCCTGGCCGGTCCCCCATCCACAGTGGCCCGATCTGGATGCGGTAGAGCATGCCATTGCACGGGTCGCGCAGGCGATTCGGCAATTTGAACCCGTTAAAATGCTGGTTTCTCCTGATCTTGTGCACCGGGCCCGGGACAAATGTCATGGTGCAATCGAATTGGTACCCTTGGCGAATGACGATTCATGGATGCGGGACATTGGACCGAGTTTCTTGATTAACCGGGATCGCAAAAAACCGCTTGCAGGTACTGCATGGCGATTTAACAACTGGGGCGGGAATGATCCGCTCTACAAGGAAGATGCCCAGGTGGCAAGGCGGGTTTTGCACATGCAGAACCTCCCGTTTTACAACTCGAGTCTGACACTGGAAGGAGGCGGTCTGCATGTGGATGGCCGTGGCAGTGTCATGACAACGGAATCGGTTGTCCTCAATCAAAACCGAAATCCGGGTTTGAGCCGGGATGAGGCTGAACGGGAACTGTGTCGGGCGTTGGGGGTACGGAATGTCATCTGGTTGCCGGGTGATCCGGAATCGATGACCAGCGATGTCACCGATGGCCATATTGATGGGATCGCCTGTTTTGTCAAACCTGGTGTGGTTCTGTTTGAAGAGGATCTTTCAGCACAAGGGGATTGGCGCCGTTTGCTTGATGAGAATTATCGGGCTCTGGAATTGGCGAAAGATGCCAATGGGAGGGCCTTTGAAATTGTCAAAATGGCCACCGATCAGAGTTGCATTCAAACAACCCATGACGTATTTTGCCGGAGTTACGTGAATTTTTATATTGCCAATGGAGGAATCATCATGCCCTGTTACGGTGTGCCGTCGGATCAACAGGCACGGGACATGATTGCCAACGTCTTTCCCGACAGGACGATTGCAATGGTGAACATTGATGATATCGCACCCGGCGGAGGCGGGATTCATTGCATTACCCAGCAACAGCCGGCAATCTAAGACAGGCGGATCCGGTTGCGGTCCCTGCCGCCCTGGCCGGTAAATCGTCGGCGTTCGTGTTGACGGCAGGAGTGGTGATCAGGAGACCGAAATGAGAACAGTAACGGTGGCTGCAACGCAAATGGCCTGCAGCTGGGAGACGACAAAGAACATCGATCGTGCGGAATGGCTGGTCAGAAAGGCGGCTGGACGCGGTGCCAATATCGTGCTGATTCAGGAACTGTTCGAAACCCCCTACTTTTGTATCGAACAGGACAATCGTCATCTTGGTCTGGCCAGCAGCCTTGCAGACAGCCCCGCCGTGCGCAGAATGTCGGACTTGGCGAAAGAGTTGAATGTCGTACTCCCCACCAGTTTCTTCGAGCAGTCGGGTAACGTCTTTTTTAATTCGGTGGCGATGATCGATGCCGGTGGCGAGGTTCTCGGCATTTATCGAAAGTCCCATATCCCGAATGAAATCGGTTATCAGGAAAAATACTATTTCAGCCCTGGCGATACCGGTTTCAGGGTTTGGGAGACCCGGTTTGCAAGGATCGGGCTGGGAATCTGCTGGGATCAGTGGTTTCCGGAGGCGGCGCGATGCATGGCCTTGCAGGGGGCCGAGCTGTTGCTTTATCCGACCGCCATCGGGTCCGAGCCCGGTGCGCCCGGACTGGACTCTGTTGTGCATTGGCAAAATGTGATGTGTGGTCATGCGGCGGCCAATATCATGCCCGTGGTGGCATCCAACCGGATCGGTGTGGAGAACGGAGCAAGTGATCGGTTGCAAATGTGCTTTTATGGCTCATCTTTTATTGCCGATCACACCGGTTGCAAGGTCGAGGAGGCGAACAGGCGTGACCAGGTCATTCTGGTCCATCAGTTTGATCTGACGGAAATCGCGGCCTATCGGCAAAGCTGGGGCGTGTTTCGGGACCGTCGGCCGGAACTTTATCGCGCTTTGGGCACATTGGACGGGCAGGTTGGCTGTCAGCACATCCGTGCCGGGGCGTGAGGCCGGTATTGGCTGATTGGCCCTCAAGGGGATGCGCTTAGCGTGTCTCGAATGGCATCGTCTCATCTTTCTCCCTGCCCGCCGTTCAGGGCGGCCAGATTGCATGGCACGATCGTGCTCCTGAACAGATTTCGTATTGATCCATGAAATATCCATTTTGTCTCGTTGATGTATTCACCTCCCGGCCCTTCGGCGGTAATCCACTTGCTGTTGTGCTCGATGCCCGAGGGCTATCCAGTGAAGGGATGCAGCGTATTGCCGGAGAATTCAATTTTTCCGAAACGACGTTTGTTTTTCCGCCATCGGCGTCTTCATCGACGGCTCGTGTGCGTATTTTCACGCCGGGTGGGGAAATTGACTTTGCCGGTCATCCGACCGTCGGGACAGCCTGTGCACTGGCCTATACGCAACCCGGACAGCCAACGGAGATGCGGCTTGAAGAGAACATCGGGGTCATTGCGGTCACCCTTCAGGAGAAAGACACGCTGCTGTGGGGCACCCTCACCAATACCCAGCCGCTGAGCCTGTCCACGGATACGCCGGATAGGGCCACGTTATCCCGTGTTCTGTCGATCCCGCAAGATGCCGTGATCAATGGATTTTTCGCGGGTGTGGGATTCGATTTTTGTTTCGCCCATCTGCGGTCACCACAGGTTGTTGATCAGGCGAAGCTGAACAGAGCCATGTGGGCAGCGCATCTTGCGGATGCCCGGTCGCCCCATATATTCTTGTTTGCCGGTGACCTGGCTGCGGGCAGTAAGCTGTATGCGCGCATGTTTGCACCGGCGCTTGGAATTGAGGAAGATCCGGCCACGGGCAGTGCCGTTGCAGCGCTCGCTGCGGCGGCCGCCCTGGAGACGGAACCCGGACAGGGGGATTTTCACTATTCCGTCCGACAGGGCGTATTGATGGGAAGGGCAAGCGACATGTCGGTGGACGTGTCGGTCCGAAACCGGACGCTTCGCTCAGTCAGCGTGGGAGGTGCCACGGTCCTCGTTGCCCAGGGGGATCTTCAGGTTGCCCCGCAATGGCTGTAGTGGATGTCGGGTCGGGTTTGCTGCCGAGCTGGCTTCTTTGAATCCCGTTTCGATAAACGGCGCTTCAGACAGGCACAAAGAGGTTGGCCGCAAGCAGACGGTTGGGCAGGTTGGCGGATCATCGGCCATTTGATTTCCGGGTCGAGTTTTGAGACTATCGAAACGGCTAGTCGGGAATGTGTTATGAACGAGTCAGTCCTTGTTAAGGATCAACAACCATGTGGTTTGTCACTTTTTTGGGTTATTACGGTTTCGCCGGCGTAATCTTTTCCATGCTGTTCTTGTTGGCAGGTTATAAGGCCTTGCTTCCACACGCAGGCGGTACCCGATTCCGTGTGCGACTGTTATGGCTTCCAGGCGCGCTGGTGCTGTGGCCGCTGTTGGCACTGAAGTGGGCTTGTACCGCAAAGTGATTGTACGATGAAAAGGGAACATCGTGTTTTCCATCACCTGTTCTGGTATGTCGCCGGCCCGGTCCTGATACTGCTGCTGATCGGGAATCTGCCGGATAGTGACCGGACATCGGAGCCAAGCGCCGTCCTCCCGCCGCACTCGATTATCAGTGTGCTGCCTTGAAGCGTCCCTGCCAGCCAGCTGGCCCGACGGGTGCCGGGCGCTGATCAATAGACGAATGCAATGAGCCATCAATTCGTTGCCGTAAACTGGAACAGGCGCAAATGGGGATACGATCTGTGTCTGTGGGCGGGTATCCTCCTTTATCTGGCCGTTTTCGTACTGGTCAGTCAATTCCAGTTCCAGGGAGCGCAGGCGATTTCCATGCCGATTGTGTTGATGCGGGCGTTTTCAACCAGTGGTTTTTTGATGCTGACGGTGATTTTGTGTATCGGGCCGTTGGCCAGAATCGATGTGCGTTTTTTACCGCTGTTATATAACCGCCGCCACTTCGGGGTCTCTTTTTGTGTGATTGCCGTTGTCCATTCGTTGCTCGCCGTCTATTTTTATCACAGTTTTGGCGACATCAATCCCCTTGTTTCGGTAGTGACCTCGGGGGGCAGTTATGACAATTTGAGTGGCTATCCCTTCCAATTGTTCGGCTTGCTGGCCTTGTTGATCTTTTTCGTCATGGCGGCCACCAGTCATGATTATTGGAATGCCGTGCTGGGTTCCGCCTGGAAAACCGTTCATGTTCTGGTTTATCCGGGCTATGTATTGCTGGTTTTGCATATTGCCTTGGGCGCGATGCAAGAAGATAACACCGGGCTGTTGCCGGGCATGGTGTTTGGCAGTGTGATGGCCGTGGCGGGGCTACATGTTTACTCGGCACTGTTTTGCAGTGGTGAAGACAAAAGAAATCGCCGGCAACAAGGGGAATGGGTCGAAATAGCGAAGTGGCAGGAGATTGAAAACAACCAGGCGATGACAGTCCGTGTGGGTCAAAATGAGCGCGTTGCGGTTTTTCGGTACGACGAAAAAAAGCTGTGCGCGGTGTCCAATGTCTGTCGGCATCAGAACGGGCCATTGGGCGAGGGCCGTGTCATTGACGGTTGTATCACCTGTCCGTGGCATGGGTATCAGTACCGGCCGGAAGACGGCTGTTCACCGCCGCCCTTTACCGAGAAAATTGCCACGTATCGCCTGATGCTTAAGGGTGATATGGTCTGCCTGGACCCGACACCGCTGCCGCCGGGAACCCCCCGTCCGATTGTGGAGATTGCCGAACAATGAATCATCCAACCGAAAAACCCTTTTTCGTCGGCTATCTGGCCATGCCGGCCCCGCTGAAAAGGTTTTACACCGGGTTGACTGTCGTGTTTTGTGTTGTTGCTGCATTGGCCGGTTTCACGATTGCCAGCCAGCAAAAAAGTCCCGTATCCGCCCTATGGCAAACGGACGCAGACGAAACCATAGCGGGGCTGCTGGTGGTGGATCCCTATCCGGTACTGCATCGTATCGATCCACAAGATGCGGCACAAGTTGAGTCGGTATTGCTGGTCAGGCAGGGCAAGTTTTCGGCAGACGAATGGGCCCGGCCTCATGCCGGAAAGTGGGTATCATTGACAGGCTATCCGATTCGCCGGGGCGGCTGGAGCATGTTCGAGGTTGCCGATGAACAGGCGATTTCAGTGGAATTGGATTTTGACCCGGAGGCCCTGACCAGATTGCAGGTGGCCACCCGTCCCGTGCCGCTGGAGCCGGTCACACTGAAAGGTGAGGTTGCCGATTCAAAGTGTTTTTTGGGTGTCATGAAACCCGGATCGGGTGCTGTCCATAAAGCCTGTGCCGAGGTTTGTCTGCTGGGTGGTATACCCGCGATGCTGGTGGTTCGGGGACCGGAGGACAAGAAATATGGCTATATGCTCACACAAGCGGACGGTTCGAGCCTATCGACAACCATTTCACATCATGCAGCAGAGACGGTGGTGGTGTCCGGTACACTGCAAAAAAAAGGCGACCTGCTCTATATTCGGGTCGACAAGCACGGGTTTCGCGGGTAGGGCATGAGAGGCACCATGCCGTATTGTCTGTTGTGCCAGCCCTGTTGACGTGACGGGTCATTGTCCACCATCCGACCGAAGCCCCGACCCACGCTCCGTCTTGAACAGCCGAAACCAAAAAAGCCGTCAGTCGAAGCAAGACGGATGTTCGTTTCCGCATCATCCGGATCAGATCACAGCGGCCTGGCTGACCCGATGTCTTCGGGAAAGCGGTGTGCTGTCAGTCGGTTCTGTTCGCGAGATTGACATCGAACCGAATGTGAAATGGAATATTGCCCATACGGCGTATGTTTCGATTGAATACGAAAGTGATGTGTCAGCGACAATGCCCCGTCGATTATTTGTCAAAATCGCTGAGGCCGCTGACCCGTTGCAAGCGGTGTTCAGGGGCGAGGGTGCCTTCTATCGCGAGAGTGCAACGAAGGCGTTGCCGCTTGCACAGTGCTATGGCGTCTTTGATGATGAAAAAACCAGTTTTATCAGTATCTTGCTCGAGGATTTGAGTAAGACACATCATACAATTTCCTGGCCGGGTATGCCGGCTATTGAACACTGTGAGCAAGCGGTCACAACGCTTGCCCGACTGCATGCCCGCTGGTGGTGCGCCGGGTCCAGACAAACCGATGCCCTGAAACCGGTTTTACTGGCGAACGAACAGCGTATAAAGGGTTTTTTCGAACCGCTTTTCGTCTCCTTTCTCAACGATTTCAAAGCGCGTCTTGATCGCAGGCAGCGTGATCTTGTTTCCCGCGCATTTCGGCAGGTTGCCGATTTGAAGAGTGACAGGGCCTGTCAGGGCAAACCCATCACCCGGACGCATGGCGACCCCCATTTTTGGAACTTTCTTTATCCCGATAATGCCGTGGAACACGACTGTATACTGGTCGACTGGGAAGATTGGCGGATGGATATGGCGTCAGCGGACCTGGCATCCATGCTGATTTTGCATTGCAATCCGGCCCATCGGAAAAAATATGAAAAGCGGTTGTTGGAACATTATCTGGAGGTGTTGGGAAAAGGGATTGGTGACGGGGGCTATGGGGAATCATTCATTGATGATTATCGGTTGGGCCATTTGCAAAATATTGTGGTGCCGGTTTTTCATCATCACAGTGGGCGTTCGGTTGAGTCGGTATGGCGTTATATCGAGCGTTGGCTCACTGCTTTCGAGGCGCTGGATTGCGATACATTGCTATGAGAGAGGGCTGTCATCTCAATATCGGTTGTATTTTAATCTCGCCATTTCCTGACCGGGTCTTGTCATGAGGGCGTGCGGCGCGGGCCATGGCAATTCCGGATTCCCTTTCAGTGAAAACCATAAATAAACCCCGATAAGCACTGCGGTTGGAAAAGGGTCTCCCGAATGAAAACCGTTCGGTTGATTGGATATGCTGGAAAGATCATCAGGCCAATCATCGCCGAGACCCCCTTTACACAATGATGCATAGGATGGACAATGCGGTTTTTTTGAAGAGGAGTAGCGTAGCATGTCACAGTTCAGGGCGTTTCGGATAGATCAGGTCGACGGCCAGGTGGTTGCCGGTTTGACGGAGATGGCAGTTGAGGAGTTGACCGAGGGGGAGGTGCTGATTGAGGTGAAGTGGTCAGGGATCAATTACAAGGATATGCTGGCAGCGACCGGCCGGGGAAAGATTTTGAGACGGTTTCCACTCAACGGAGGGGTCGATTTGTCCGGAGTGGTGAAGCATTCGAGTGATGCTCGCTACCGGCCGGGGGATGCAGTGCTGGTGTGTGGAGGCGGTTTGTCAGAGACGATTGACGGGGGGTATGCACAACTGGCTCGGGTACCGGCAAAGTGTGTAGTGAGTTTACCCAAGGGGTTGAGTTTGCGCGAGTCGATGGTGATCGGGACGGCCGGATTTACGGCTGCGTTGGCTGTGATGCGCATGGAGCAAAATGGCCAGTCGCCGTCAGGTGGTCCGGTATTGGTAACGGGTGCGACGGGGGGTGTCGGAAGTTTTGCGGTGGATATGCTGTCGTCCCGGGGGTATGCGGTGACGGCGATGACGGGCAAGGCAGAGCAAGCGGATTATTTGCGGCGTTTGGGGGCAAGTGAGTGTCTCGACCGGCATGCGCTGGAGCGGGGTACGCGACCCTTGGAAAAGGCGATGTGGGGCGGTGCCGTGGACAATGCGGGGGGAGAGACGCTGGCGTGGCTGACACGGACGGTAAAGCCGTGGGGTAATATTGCAAGTATTGGACTGGTGGACGATTTCCGGTTGAATACGACGGTGATGCCGTTTATTTTGCGCGGCGTTTCACTATTGGGGATCAATTCGATCGAGGTGCCGGACGCACTGCGTGAAGAGGTATGGTCAAGGTTAGCGGATGATTTGAAGCCCCGTCATCTGGACAGTGTCCTTGCGAGTGAGGTGTCGTTGGATGAGTTGAATAACACCTTCGAAGCGTATGCGACGGGTTCCCATTGGGGACGAACGCTGGTCAGGATACAATAAACCCCGTTACAGGTGCGATTGCATCGGACCACAGCGAGTGAAGCCGTGATCTGAGCGCGGTAAGGGAACCGCAATGGGATAATGGAGGCTGTCGGAGCGTACAAGGAAGTAAAGAACAACTGAGACAGTGACTTCACTGAGGGTGAGCAAGCACTGCTTTGTCGGTCTTGGGTGATAACGTATTTCATTCACGGTGGTTTTGTTACACTGGAAAACCACCGATAGTAAACGCCTAACAGAAACCTAAAACATGAACGACGAACAACAATAAATAATCTGTGAAACGATGGAACTTATACAACAAACAATATTAGATTTAACTAACCTGACAGGAATAGCGGCAGAATCAAGAATCCTACCAATAAATTATATAGAACCATTTGGTGAAATAATCCAAGAGATATCCACCGAAGACGCATTGACAAAAATGACCCAAGCTTTCGATATATGCCTAAACGCTGGATTCATTTAAAAACAGACCACAATCACCGTATCTTCTTTACCCGTCACTGTGGCCAAGACGATGGGGTCGGTCCGATAGGCTCAATAGCGCACATCATCGCCAGTGACTGGTTGGGAGTGTGTCAGACCACGATAAACGGCGGTGGTGCCTATCGTAGGAATCGAATTACCGGCTATAGTTTGAGCAACCCAAACCCCATGTCACCGAGGATTGAACCATGAAACATTGCACCTTATTGGCCATGGTAATGGTTGGAGTGTTGGCGAATGATACCAGCGCAGATCATAACCAATTTGTGGGCGACAAGAGACACGGCCACTGGACGATCACATTATCTGACGGTAGGGTTGATCAAGGCCCGTATGTGGATGATAAAAAACACGGCCACTGGACGATCACATACCCTGACGGTACGGTTGGTGAAGGCCCGTATGTGGATAATAAAAAACATGGCCACTGGGTGGAAACATACCCTGACGGTGCGGTTGCGGAAGGCCCGTATGTGGACGGTAAAATGCACGGCCACTGGACGATCCCATACTCTGACGGTAGGGTTTGGGAAGGCCGGTATGTGGATGATAAAAAGCACGGCCACTGGACGATCACATTATCTGGCGGTATGGAGGTTGGGAAAAGACGATATGTATACGGTCACATGGTAGACGAGTAATCCTTCATTGCTATGAGGGAATTGCGCTGTCGCTAACTGCCTGTAGATAAACGGTTTTCGGCGGTCTTAAAAAACACTTTACTCCACACGGATAGCGTCATGGCGGGGTTTTGGCCCCGTCGGTCGCTGCCAACGGCGGATTTCACCCCAGGGACATCGGTCCGGTCAGGGCACCCGAATGACACCGGTCTCTTGAGGCTCATTGCCTGTTGGCAATCCCCCCGTGCAAAGTGGGCCGTCATGGGGTTCAATCAGCGTTTACCAATAACAATCCGAGCGGTTTCCCCCACATTGGACAAGGCTGAGTGTTGACACGTCATCACTCACTCACTTATTATTCGCTCAGGCGCCGATTTGATTTTTCAGCTTGCGGGCGCATAACAAGTATCGCTAAAGAGAATAACGGAACAGGACAACCCGCTGTTGCGCTTCACTTTAGAGAGGTCGGTGACTTTAGTTGGAGCACGAGGCGGGTTTTTTGTTCTCGCGTTCTTGACAATGAGAGGGGTTCGGCAGAGCGCGTAAAATGACAGATCATTGCGAAACATACCATCCACAGACGACAGCAGTTCGTTGTGGCCATCGAAGGACACCGGAAAAAGAACACAGCGAACCGATCTTCACAACATCCAGCTTTATGTTTGACAATGCCGAACAGGCTGCGGCGGTGTTTGGTGACCAACAGGACGGTAACATCTATTCGCGATTCACTAATCCAACCGTCGCCGGATTCGAAAATCGATTGGCGGCGATGGAGGGTGGACAATATTGCGTCGCTACTGCATCGGGTATGGCGGCCATTACCGGTCTGGTTTTGGCTGTCTTGTCTTCAGGCGATCACATTGTGTGTTCATCGGGTGTTTTTGGTTCGACGGTTTCATTGTTTTCGAAGGTATTCGACCGGTTTGGCATCAAAACGACGTTTGTTGATCTAACGGCGGTTGCGCAGTGGCAATCCGCGGTTTTACCGAGTACCCGGTTGTTTTTTGTCGAAACGCCGTCCAATCCGATGTGTGCGATTGCCGATATTTCGGCGATCGCTGCCATTGCCCGAAAAAGGGATATTCTGCTGGTGGTTGATAACGCATTTTGTACTCCCGTATTACAGCAACCCCTGCGGTTGGGAGCGGAGGTTGTCGTTCACTCGGCGACAAAATATCTCGATGGACAGGGGCGGTGTGTGGGCGGTGCGATTGTCACCAATGATCAGAAAATTTACGACAAGCTGTTTGCCATGCTTCGAACGACCGGACCGTGTCTCAGCCCCTTTAATGCGTGGACATTTACCAAGGGCCTCGAAACCCTGTCACTGCGAATGCGGCAACACTGTGCCAACGCCATGCAAATCGCACACTGGCTGACACAACACCCTGCGGTGACAAAAGTGAATTACCCGGGACTTGTCTCGCATCCACAGCATGATCTGGCGAGGCAACAGCACACGGATTTCGGCGGAGTCGTCTCTTTCGAGGTCATCGGCGCACGGCAACAGGCCTGGCGTGTGATCAATGCGACGCAGTTCCTTTCGATTACGGCCAATCTGGGGGATGCAAAAACAACGATCACCCATCCCGCTTCGACCACCCATGCGAGGATCACCCAGGAAGCGCGGGACCATGCTGGAATATCCGACTCGCTGATTCGTGTCTCCGTCGGTTTGGAGCATGTTGACGATATCATCGATGATCTGCGTTCCGGGCTTGCCCAACTTGCCGGGGTCAGTGTCAGGGACGGTCAGATGGCCTGCAGATGACGATAACGCGGTATCTTGTCGGTATACAGCGCGGGGGCCTGGTTCAGATTATGCACTTCCTGGTCGGTCAATGCACGGACAGCCTTGGCCGGGGCGCCTAGAATCAGGGTCCTGTCGGGGAAACATTTTCCCTCCGTGATAAGGCTGTGTGCGCCGACAAGGCAACACTCTCCAATGGTGGCATGATTCAAAATGGTGGTTCCGATACCGATCAGGCTATAGCACCCGATTCGACAACCATGCAACATGACACTGTGACCGATCGTCACATTGTCATCAACCCAAAGCGGGAGACCGGGGTCAGTGTGCAGTACGCTGCCGTCCTGAACGTTCGAGTTTTGCCCGATCGTGATGTTATCATTGTCGCCGCGTAAAACCGTATGGAACCAGATGCTCGCGTAGGCCCCGATATGTACAGAGCCGATAATGTCGGCGCTCGGCGCAATGAAGCTGGACGGATGAATGTCCGGTGACCGATCAGGCAGGGTATAGATCATGATATTGCGGCGGCGTCCTACATCAGCAGCGGTTTTTCGATGGTCTCCAGTGCCTTGTGGGAGTGTCTTCCGCGCAACGAGACCAAAGAAGACAGTTTTTCCATGAACTTTTTCTTCTCGCTATAGTGAAGATGTACCATTTTTGCCTCTTTCAGGGCGGCCATCAGGTAGTCATCGCTGGTCTGCAAGGCATCGACCAGTCCCAGTTCCAGCGCTTTGGTTCCAAGCCAGTGTTCACCGGTTGCGACCGTTTCCACATCGAGCGCCGGTCGTTGTACCTTGATGAAATCCTTGAACAGCGTGTGCGTTTCTTCCAGTTCCTGTTGCATCTTGGCCCGGGCCTTGTCCGTGTTTTCACCGAATACCGTCAATGTTCTCTTGTGTTCACCCGCTTGAAGCTGTTCGAAATCCACATCGTTCTTTTTCAAAAGACGGTGTACGTTAGGGATCTGGGCGAGCACGCCGATCGATCCGATGATGGCGAACGGTGCGGCGATAATCTGATTCGCGACACAGGCCATCATATAGCCGCCGCTGGCCGCAATTTTATCGACCGAGACAGTCAGCGGGATACCCTTGTTTCGAATGCGTTGCAGCTGTGATGCGGCCAACCCGTAGCCGTGAACGGTCCCCCCTCCACTTTCCAGTCGGACCAGGACTTCGTCATTCTCGGTGGCCAGTGTCAAAATGGCACTGATTTCCTGCCTCATTGAGGCCACCGCGGTTGCCCGAATGTCCCCGTCAAAGTCGATGACAAAGAGTTTTTTGCCGGCGGCTGCGTCGTCCTGTGTTGCCGTCTTGCCGGCTTTGCCTTTTTTCTTCTGTGCCTTGGCCTCCTGTTTCGTTTTCCTTTTTTCCAGTTTCCGTTTTTGCTTCAGCTCGACATCGCTTAGGAATGTATTCGACAATATGTTTTCCATTTCCTCATATTCCTGGTTCAGAGGGGTGATATCGAGCTGTTTGTCGTCGACTTTTCTGTGTTTCAAGATCATCCCCATGATCATGCCTGCGATGATCAGGATGGCGGCGACAAGGGTGATTGATTTGGCAAGGAACAGGCCATATTCGGCGAGGAAATGCATCATGATCGGGTGTGATTCAGGTTATTGGTCCATTTTTGCCCAGCTGTCACGCAATGTGACAACGCGGTTATAGATGATTTTTTCACGGGTGCTGTCCTTGTCGGGATAAAAATAGCCCACTCGCTCAAACTGGTAGCGGGTGTCGGCACGCGGTTCGGCCAGTGATGCCTCCAGCTTGCAGTGTGTCAGGGTCATCAGCGAATCCGGATTGAGGTAATCGATAAAATCCTGGTGCTTGTCTGCGGTTGGGTCGGGCTTGCAGAACAGGCGATCATACAGCCTGACCTCGGCGTTGATACAGTGATCGGCGGATACCCAGTGAATAATGCCCTTGACCTTTCCGCTCTTGGGAGGTCGTCCGTTTCGTGTGTCGGGATCATATTGACAACGGATTTCCGTTACTTTCCCCTGTTCGTCCTTGATGAAATCGGTACAACGGATGACGAATCCATAGCGTAGCCTGACTGCACGATCCGGGCCCAGCCTGAAATACTTTTTCGGCGGGTCCTCCATGAAATCATTTCTGTCGATATAAATTTCCCGGGTCACAGTGAGCGTTCGTGTTCCCATCGAGGGGGCATTGGGATGATTGGGTACTTCAATATGCTCACCGTCTCCTGCCGGGTAGTTGTCGATGACCAGTTTGACCGGATCAAGGACCCCCATCACCCGGGGCGCGATGGGGTCAAGGTCCTGACGAACGGCATTTTCGAGTGCACCCATTTCAATGATATTGGTTTTTTTGGTGATCCCGACAGCGGCGATGAAATGACGTATCGAGGTCGGCGTATAGCCTCGTCGGCGCAGGCCGGAGAGGGTCGGCATCCGGGGATCATCCCACCCCCGGACATGTCCCTTGTCGACCAGTTGAGTGAGTTTTCTCTTGCTCATCACGGTATAGTTCAGATTGAGCCTTGAAAACTCGATCTGCTGCGGATGACAGGGCACCGAGAGATGCGCCAGAAACCAGTCATACAGCGCCCGATGATCTTCAAACTCCAAAGTGCATAGCGAATGGGTCACGCCTTCAATCGCATCACTCAGTCCATGGGTGAAATCATACAGGGGGTAGATGCACCATTGATCAGCGGTCCGTTGATGGTGGTGGTGCCTGATCCGGTAGATGACCGGATCCCGAAGATTGATGTTTGAAGCGGACATGTCAATCTTGGCACGCAGGACATGTTCGCCATTTTTGAACGCGCCGGTCCGCATTTTTGCGAAAAGAGTCCGGTTCTGCTCGATGGACCGGTCCCGGTAAGGGCTGTTGCGACCCGGTTCCGTCAGGGTGCCCCGAAAGGCACGAATCTGCTCCGTGCTCAGGCTGTCGACATAGGCCAATCCCTTGTCGATCAGTTCAACGGCAAACTGGTGGAGCTGTTCAAAGTAATCCGAGGCATGAGCAAGGGCGCTCCATTCGAAGCCCAACCAGCGTACATCTTCCTCAATGGCGGAGGCATATTCCGCCTCTTCCCGGGTTGGATTGGTGTCATCGAACCGTAAGGTACATTGTCCCCCATAATCCCTCGCAATGCCAAAGTTCAGCCAGATAGATTTGGCGTGACCGATGTGGAGATACCCGTTGGGTTCCGGCGGGAATCGGGTGACCACGGTATGATGCTTGCCTGACTCCAGGTCCGCATCGATGAGCTGGCGAATGAAGTTGGTGTTTTCCGGGGTGTCGGCCATCAAAGGTTTGCAAACGTTCCGCTCGATCGGGGCGTGGAGTATACCTTAATCGTCAACTAAATTGTGCGGGTTGGATGTCAGCAAAAAATCGAACAAGAGACGACCCGATCACATTGACCGCGGATGTTTTGCCGAGTGTCCACGGTGACGGCGTATTTTCATGAAAAATCACGAAAAGTGATTCGAACCGAGGAGTTGTGTCAAGACCGCCTGATAGCACAAGGTCAGTTGGTTGAGGTCATCAACTGAAACCTGTTCATTGACTTGATGAATGGTGGCGTTGACCGGGCCGAGTTCGACGACCTGGGCGCCTGTGGGCGCAATAAACCGGCCATCGGATGTGCCACCCGAGGTGGACAGTGCCGGCGGATGTCCCGTGACGTCAGTGACACACCGCACAACGGTGTCAACCAGTTTCCCCGGCCTTGTTTGAAACGGCTCTCCACTGGAGTGCCATTCGATGAGATATTCGAGCTGATGTCGCTTCAGCAGGTTTGCGACGGTTTGTTGAATGTCGGATACCGTCGTTTCGGGTGAAAATCGCAGATTAAACAGAATTTCCATCTCCCCGGGAATCACATTGTGCGCGCCGGTGCCTGCAGACAGGTTGGAGATTTGCAGGGAGGTGGGTTGAAAATGTTCATTGCCGGTATCCCATTCAATGTCCACCAGTTCCTTCAATGCCGCCAGTGCCCGGTGTGTCGGATTGTCGGCCAGATGGGGGTAGGCCACATGACCCTGTTTGCCCTTGACCGTCAATTTTCCATTGAGCGAGCCCCGTCGACCGACCTTAATCACATCACCCAGCTGTGATGTGCTCGATGGTTCCCCGACGAGGCACATGTCGATCTGCTCCTGGCGTTGGTTCAGTGTCTGCATGACGGCCCGGGTACCATATCTCGCCGGACCCTCTTCATCGCTCGTGATCAACAGGCCGATGGACCCTGTGTGGTGGGGTGACTGTGCAACAAATTGCTCGCAGGCCACCACGAAAGCGGCGATGCTGCCTTTCATGTCGGCCGTCCCACGACCGTGTAACCGGCCCTCCTTGATCACGGCATCAAACGGGGGTATTTCCCACTGCTCAATGGGGCCGGTCGGGACGACATCGGTGTGTCCCGCGAAGACGAAAAGCGGGCGTTGTGTTCCCTTCCTTGCCCATAAATTGACCACATCGCCATAGTCCAGTCTTTCCACATGAAATCCGATCTTCTCCAGTCGTTCTGCAATCAGTTTTTGACATCCCGCATCCTCGGGCGTGATTGAGGGTAATCTGACCAGTTGTTGTGCCAATGCAAGTGTCGGTGTAAGGCGCATCGTGATGAGTACGTGGGGTCACTATGGATTAGGATCGGTATTGTAACAGTGGAGCATCCGCTCGGTTGAAGCTTTGTTGTCAGGACCAAGACCGACGATACCGCATCAACAAAAGCTTGCCAAATGCATCTATCAGGCTATTTGACTTTCTGCCCCTGTTTTTTGCCCGGATGGATTGCCCCGCTTGCCTTAAATCAGATGGGCTTACCGTATCTGTACCAAGAATGCATGAGCCACTACCGGGACCATCGTCAAATGATCTTTCTGTCAGGCCCAAGGCAGGTCGGCAAGACCACGGTTGCCGGCATGCTGGGGGAATCATTTCCGCTCAGCCGGTCATTAGGATAATCCAGTGACAACCGTTCAACAAAGCCCCCTTTTGTCATGATTTTGTATGAATCGGTAAAGCATCTTGTGCAAATTGCCGTATAGTGTGGATAACGGTGCATGGATTGTCCTGATTGAGTATATAATGCGCTTTGAGCAAGGCTTGCTCTTCAATTATGGTAGGTTGTTCTTTCTCTTGGTTCCGGGTAGAGGCATGGCTCATCAAATGATGTCAGGAAAAGGCTGACGGTGATGCTGTCGGGTCAGACAAAGCGGATAACACCGTGGTTTTCGACCTCACTGGGTCAGTCGTTACTGCGTGAAGAGCAGTCCCATTGTGCCCGGTTGATCCCGTCCAGATACTATCCCAGTTGTCTGCAGGTGGGACTGGCACAGGCCAATTTTCTGGCAAAGATGGAGACCCATCGACGGTTTGTGGTGGACACGGAAGCGGGTTTCCCCCCGTATCCACCGTCTTGCGACGATCAACAAGAAACCCATTCCGATGCATGGCCGCATAAGGCGGTTGCGGTTGGCTCAGCCCTGCCATTTGCTGAAAAAACCCATGATCTGATCGTGATGCCCCATACACTGGATTTTTGCCCTAACCCCCACGACGTGTTAAGACAGGTCAGTCAGATTCTAACGCCGGAAGGGTGTGTGGTCATTATCGGGTTTAACATGCTGAGTTTCTATGGACTGGTTCGGCTGGTCGGCCGCTATTTCGACGCCATCCCGTGGAATGGCCAATATTACCGTGTCGGCAGGGTGCAGGATTGGCTCTCATTGCTCGGTTTTGATCTGGTCGGGGCCGGTATGATTGCCTATCAACCGCCGTTGCAAAAGGAACAGTGGCGAGCCAAACTGTCTTTTTTGGATCAGGCAGGCAATCGCTGGTGGCCGGGCCTGGGCGGTGTCTACTTGATTGTTGGCCGGAAAAAGGAAATGGCAATCACCGCCTCGCCCGCAAAAGTGCAGCGCTGGCGACAACTGTTGCCCGGTATGGTGCAACCGGTAACCCAGCGTGCCGCCAAGGCCACGCTTGAAGTGGTGGTCGACAACTCATCCCATTCGGTGTCCCGTTGAAATACGTCCGTATTTATACCGATGGCGCCTGTCGTGGCAATCCGGGGCCCGGCGGCTGGGGTGCGCTGCTGGTATACCAAGAGCACGAAAAGGTCATCTCTGGA
The DNA here is from genome assembly GCA_965214625.1 of Candidatus Poriferihabitaceae bacterium. Lineage (GTDB taxonomy): Bacteria > Pseudomonadota > Gammaproteobacteria > Arenicellales > Poriferihabitantaceae. The sequence goes on from OZ243962.1 coordinate 2,610,166, forward strand.
AGCGAGCCCGAGACAACCAACAACAGGATGGAACTCCTGGCGACGATCAACGCCTTGCAGGCATTGCGGCAACGTTGTCAGGTCGACCTGTTCACCGATTCTCAATATGTGCGCCAGGGCATATTGAACTGGATACATCGCTGGAAGAAAAACAATTGGCGCACCACCGGCAAAAAGGCCGTCAAAAACCAGGATCTGTGGCAGGAATTGGATCGTCAAACGGAGCGTCATGCCGTGAAGTGGCATTGGGTCAAGGGACATGCCGGAAATCCCGGCAACGAGCGGGCGGATAGGTTAGCCAGTCAGGCCATTGACAAACGGTCGCAATGAGACAGATCGTTCTTGACACCGAGACCACGGGCCTTGAAACCGAGCAGGGTCATCGGATCATTGAAATCGGCGCGATTGAACTGGTCGATCGCCAGATCACCGACCGTCAATTTCACCAGTACCTCAATCCACAAAGAGCGATTGATGAAGCCGCAGTCGAGATTCACGGTATCACGCTTGATCAGTTAAAAGACAAGCCGACCTTTGCCGAGGTGGTACAACAGTTGCTGGATTTTATCAAAGAGGCCGAACTCATTATTCATAACGCACCGTTCGACATCGGGTTTTTGAATTATGAACTCAAGGAAGCGGGGCGGGGCGGTGATCTGATCGATCAGGACCAGGTTTTGGACACCCTGGTGCTGGCGCGCCACAAGCATCCCGGGCAGCGGAACAGTCTCGATGCCTTGTGCAAGCGGTACAATGTCGACAACACGCAACGTACCTTTCACGGCGCACTGCTGGATGCCGAAATTCTGGCAGAGGTATACTTGTTGATGACCGGCGGTCAAACCACATTGCTGGCCGAGTCGGATGATTTTATGCAGGCCTCCGCGCAACACAATCCATCAGCAAAACGCAGGACCCAAAAGCGCAACACCCCCCTGGTCCTCGCGAAGGAACAGGAACTGGTAGAACATCAGAAGTGGTTGGCGTTGCTTCGTAACGAGTCCAATGGCGAAGTGGTATGGGATCAGCTGGAGACAGAAGCGACATCCTGAACTGATATCCCATGCTGTACCCATGGACCGACAGTGAACCGATGGTGTGTCGTGCGATCAGTGCCGTTCCTTGATTCCAGGAAGGCGAAAACAAACGGGCATCCCCGCGGACACCGGTGTGATCCGCGCCGACAGTGTGGTTACTTCGAGGCAGTCTTGACTGACTCGATTCCCTCCTTCGCGAACGATTTGATTGTCCTTAACGAATCCGGTATCTACTGGAGCGGGAGTGGCAACAGGTCGTGGCTGCAAGCCGTCCTGTCAGCAAATGAACCGGCTATCAGTACAAGTGCTCCTTGAAAAAAGCAGCGGTGCGTTTCCAGGAAAGCGCGGCCTCGTCGGCATCATAACGGGCACTGGTGGGGTTGGCGAATGCATGATCCGCCTCGTACCAGTGGACCGTCAAGTCGGACTTGCCGGCATGTTGCATGGCCGCCTCGAATCCACTGACCATTGGTTCGTTGATCCAGCCGTCCTTGGTGGCAAAGTGTCCCAGTACGGGGCTGCTCAGCGAAGCGAGATCTGCGGCACTCTTTTGCACATTGCCGTAGTAGATCACGGTGGCATCCACCGCTGTGGCCAATGACGCATTCAGTGACCAGCCACCCCCAAAGCACCAGCCCATTGTCCCCACCTTGCCGTTGCTGGCCGCATGGTTTTTGAGAAAACCAATCCAGCTGACCAGTGTATCGGTTGCGGCGGCAGCATCCACATTCTGCATCAATGCCCGGGCACCGTCCGGCGTATCGGCCACATTTCCTCCATAAAGGTCGACCGCCAAGGCCACATAACCGAGGTTTGCCAGTTCGGCTGCGACGGATTTGATTTGGTCATTGAGCCCCCACCACTCATGAATAAGGAGCACGGCAGGTGCTTGGGCGTTATCGGGCATCGCGATGGCGGCCGAAACTGACCTCCCGGCTTTGGTGGTCAGCGTAATGGTTTCAGTGGCCCGGGCCGCGGCACGGCTGAGTTCCGGATAGGCGAGGACCGTCGCCAGAGGTAATGAGACCAGACCCTTGAGAAAAAGGCGGCGTTCGCTGTCAGAAACCTGAATTGGCGGCAGATTCTGGTGACTGCCACAACTTTGGATATCACACATTTGATTGATCCTGAATGTTAAGCTGGATGGTGTCAAAAACAAGATAAGATGACCGATCATGCCATTTTGGCACCACTGCTGCAATGTTTTGGTGCTTTCACATACACCGGACCTGGACCTGCTGCTGGACGTCAGCCTCATCGCCCTCCCGATTCGTGCGGCCACTGCCGGTCTGTCGATAACGGTGTCCCAGGATGACAGGGTGGTTTCGTTTCGGGTAGACCCCGCACAAAGTCAGCGTCCGTCAAACGTCCCGAATGGGCAGTCCAGAGACCGGAGTGATCCATATGGAACAGCGGTGGGCATGTTGACGATATCAAGGCGAGGCCCGGTGGCGTTCGGGGAGGATAACAGCGGATTTCCCATCAAGGTCGGCCTGCCACCTCAGGAGAATTATTTCACCCGGTGCCCGTCCGTCCCCGGTCGCTCAACCGAAGACTGCCTTGAACCGCAGCCGGGTGTGTCAGGGAAGCACTTTTTTATACGGCTTGACCTCAACACTCTGATAAACGCCCGCGGCCATGTACGGGTCCTCGTCAGCCCACGACCGGGCCTCTTCCAAAGAAGCGAATTCGGCGATAATCAGACTGCCTGTGAAACCGGCCGGACCGGGATGTTCACTGTCAATGGCCGGATTCGGCCCGGCAACCAGTAACCGACCCGCCTTCAGTAATTTTTCCAACCGGGCAAGGTGTGCCGGTCTCGCATTGAGCCGATTTTCCAGACTGTCATCGACATCCTTGCCATAAATCGTATAGTACATTATTGCGGTTTCTCTTTCATGTCGATGTGTTTGCTCAGGAAAAAGGCTTGGGCCACAACAAACAGCAGTGTCAGGGAGAGCAGGCCAAAGACCTTGAAATTGACCCAGGTCTCGGTACGGGTTGCGTCATCCGCACCTGGATTGTAGTAAAAAGCGACATAAAGATTCAGCAACCCCAAAAACAGGAAAAACACGGCCCAGGCAAGGTTCAGCTTGTGCCAGACGGGCCGGGGGAGCGAAATCTGACTGCCCATGATGTATTCCAGGGCGGTTTTTTGGGTAAACATCATCACTGCAATCGCGAGGGCGAACACCCAGTTGACGATCGTCGGTTTCCACTTGATGAAAACGTCATCCTGCAACAGGATCGTCAATCCACCAAAAACCGTGATAACGACCAGTGTCATGACATGCATGGACTCGAACCGACGGTTTTTGAACCAGAAGGCACCGACCTGCACAAAGGTCGCCAGGATGGCCACGGCGGTGGCGACATAGATATCGTAGAACTTGAATGCCGCGAAAAAAATCAGCAGTGGAAACAGATCATATAACAGTTTCATTTTGTGGCCGAACGGAGGGCTGATGATGGTTTGACAGGATCAGAGTATACGGAGTTGTCGATGGTCTGTCATGTGTCAATACGATTGGAAATTAAGTGCCTTTTTCTCTATGATAACTAGGCACTGCTACGACAGACCGACAGGAGAACATTCGTTATTAACAAGAAGCAATTTATTGTGGTGGAGGGGCCGATCGGAGTCGGAAAAACCACCTTGGCCCGGAAAATGGCTGCCTCATTGGGGACCGGATTGATTCTGGAACAGCCCGCCGATAATCCCTTTCTCGAGCGATTTTACAAGTACCCCGATCGCTTTGCCCTGCAAACCCAGTTATTTTTCTTGTTTCAACGGGTAAATCAATTAAAGGAACTGCGTCAGCGCGACCTGTTCATGCCGGTACAGATTGCGGATTTCATGCTGGCGAAGGATCAGCTCTTTGCCAGTGTCACCCTTGAAGAGGAAGAACTGAATCTCTATCAGCAGGTCTACCAGCAACTCGCGCCAGTGGCACCGACCCCTGATCTGGTGGTGTATTTGCAGGCCTCGACGGAGGTCCTGATGCGGCGCATTCGGCGGCGTGGGACGTTGTTCGAACGCAATATGCAAAAGCACTATGTACAGGAACTGTCCAATGCCTATACGCGCTATTTCCTGCACTATCACCAGTCGGTTTTATTGACGATCAATACGGAGAAAGTGAATTTCATGGATAACGAAGAGCACTTCCAGTTGTTGCTTGAACAAATCAATACCATCCATTCCGGACGGCATTACTTTAATCCGGTCATCTAGCGTGACCCCCGTTTTGTGATGCCCGCATCCCATCCAACCACGGCAAACGGGCGGCCACCGGATGACCGGACTCCCTCGTTGCGGACCATCGCCATGCCTGCCGATGCCAATCCCAGCGGCGATGTGTTCGGAGGATGGATCATGGCTCAAATGGATCTCGCCGGTGCGATCCATGCCAGTTATAAGGCGAAAGGAAGACTGGTGACGGTCGCGGTGGATGGGATGAGTTTTCATCGGCCGGTTTTCATCGGGGATCAGCTCAGCTGTTATTGTCAAACCGTTCGGACCGGCACCACCTCCCTGTCGGTGCACATCGAGACTTGGGTGCGACGCAGGCACGCACACGAGGAGAACCTGAAGGTCACCGAGGCGACGTATACATACGTGTCCGTCGATTTGCAGGGGAAACCGGTGGCGATTGTTCCCATGTAAGTCGCCGTCAGGGGCGGTCGTTCATTGTCTGTCGGTAATGCGGTCAGCAGGGTGATTTTTTATGGATTCAACGACTCGATCGGGTGTTACGGTCCCGTCGCATCGCAAGTCACAACTCCGGTCGGACCGCTAGTCAGATGATTGCGTGCTGTCCAACGCCTGGCCTATATCCCACAGGATGTCGTCGATACTTTCCAGCCCCACTGAAATACGGATCATGTCTGGACTGACCCCCGCCTTTAACTGCTCTTCCTCGTTGAGCTGGCGATGGGTAGTGGAAGCGGGGTGAATGACCAGAGTCTTGGCATCACCGACATTCGCGAGGTGGCTCATGAACTGCATGTTTTCAATAAATTTCGCACCCGCGTCCTGACCGCCACGAATACCGAAGGTCAAAATCGATCCGGCGCCTTTGGGCAGATATTTCTGACTGAGGGCGTAATAGGGGTTTTCGGGATCGCCGGCATACTTGACCCAGTTCACCCGGGGATGCTGATTCAAAAAGGTAACCACTTTCCGGGTGTTTTCAACATGGCGGTCCATGCGCAGTGGCAACGTTTCCAACCCCTGGAGCATCATGAACGCATTGAATGGACTCAAGGTCGGCCCGAGTGTTCGAAGCGTTTCACAACGGGCTTTCATGGTGTAGGCAAAATCACCGAAAGTCTCATAGAAACGGACGCCGTGATAACCCTCGGACGGGTCGGTCATGTCCGGAAAGCGTCCATTGTCCCAGGGAAACCGGCCAGACTCGACGATGATTCCACCCATGGAGGTGCCATGCCCGCAAATGAATTTGGTGGCCGAGTGGACCACGATATCCGCCCCGTGTTCAAAGGGGCGACACAAGTAGGGAGAGGCAAAGGTATTATCGATCACCAGCGGCAGGTGATGGGCATGGGCAATCGTGGCCACCGCTTCAATATCCAGCACATTATTATTGGGGTTGCCGACGGTCTCGCCGTAGACCACCCGCGTTTTGTCGCTGATGGCTCTTTCAAAGTTTGCCGGATCATCCGGATCGACAAAGACCGTCTTGATCCCCATGCGCTTGAAACTGACCGCAAACTGGGACACCGTTCCACCATAGAGCGTACTGGCGGAAACGATTTCGTCTCCTTCCTTGAGGAGCGTCAGCAGTGCCGTCATCTGCGCGGCCATGCCGGTGCTGGTTGCAACGGCAGCGCGGCCACCTTCCAGCGCGGCCATGCGTTCTTCGAACATGGCGGTTGTCGGATTCATCAGCCGCGTATAGATGTTGCCGAATGTTTGCAGGTTGAACAGACTGGCGGCATGATCGGTGTCGTCAAACACATAAGAAGCCGTCTGATAAATCGGGGTGGCCCGGGACCCGGTTGCCGGGTCCGGCTGGGTGCCGGCATGCAGGCACAATGTCTCAAATCCAAACGGGTGATCGCTCATAACCGGGTTGCGCTGATATTCGGTCGATGTGGGTTCAATTGACGATGACTTTGGCGCGGGTTGAGGTGATCACATTGGTGTTGACCCCCACAAAATTCAGTCCACCGAACAACCGGGCATGCTCTATTTTCACACAGTGATCCATCACAAAGTCCATCGGCGCCTCGGCGACGATCCTTGCTGCAGCATGGCTGATCACCCCCAGTTGCAGCCAGAGGACCTTGGCATTGATCGCGATCGCCTGTCGGGCATATTCCGGCGCCGTTTCCGGTTTCTGGAACAGGTCAACGATGTCTACCGGCTCGGGAATCGATGCCAGGTCGGGATAGCATGGTTCACCGAGGACTTCCTCATAGTTGGGATTGACCGGAATGATCCGATATCCGTGATCCTGCATGTACTTTGCGGCAAAGAAACTGGGACGGTACCATTTGGCCGACAGTCCAACCACGGCAATGGTCCTGTTTTGCTGTAGAATTCTTCTTAATGTCGGGATACTGGCCATTGGCATATCTGATGGTGCCCAGCCGGAACGGCGGGTCAGCTGCCAATGATACTGCAAGACGAGCACGATTTTAATCCTATGAACGGAAATATTTATCAACACGGGCTGGACAAGTGTGCGGCAAACCACGCTGCGCTGACCCCGTTGGGCTTTTTGTCCAGAGCCGCCGAGGTTTATCCGAATCAGGTGGCCGTGATCGACGGGTTGACCCAAAAAACATGGGCTGAAGTGTATCAACGCTGTTTGAAAATGGCGTCTGCCCTCAACACCCATGGCATTGGAAAAGGCGACACGGTCGCCTTTCTGGCGCCCAATTCACTGGCGAGCTATGAAGTCCATTTCGGCGTGCCGATGTCGGGTGCTGTGTTGAACACGATCAATACCCGTCTGGATGCCGGGACCATTGCCTTTATTCTGGACCACGGGGAGGCGAGTGTGCTGATGGTGGACAGTGAACTGGCCGAACTGGCCGGTGCCGCGCTGGATCAGCTTGGCCGTGGACTGTTGCTGATTGAAATCAATGTGACCGGGGTGGATCGGGTACTCGATGCGATGTGTTATGAGGCTTTCATAGCCGGTGGTGATGCACACAGTGGCTGGCACTGGCCGGATGATGAATGGGATGCGATTTCCCTCAATTACACGTCCGGTACAACCGGCAACCCCAAAGGCGTTGTTTACCATCATCGGGGCGCCTATCTCAATGCGCTGAGCAATGCGGTGGGTTGGCAAATGCCGCATCATCCGGTGTATTTGTGGACCCTGCCGATGTTCCACTGTAACGGATGGTGTTTCCCGTGGACCCTGGCGGCCTTGGCCGGCACCAGCGTCTGCCTGCGACAAGTGAATGCGGCAGCGATATATGCGGCGATTGCCGATCACCGGATCACCCATCTGTGCGGTGCACCGATCATTATGGGCATGATGATCAATGCATCGGAAGACGAACGTCGACCGTTTGAACAGACGGTACGGATGATGACCGCTGCGGCGCCTCCCCCGGCCGCGGTGCTGGCGTCCATGGCGCGACAGGGTATCGAAGTCACCCACGTTTATGGACTCACTGAAACCTATGGGCCAGCCGTCATCTGCGCCTGGAATGCGCTTTGGGATGACCTCGACAGTCAGCGGCAAGCGGAAAAGAAGTCACGACAGGGGGTGCGTTATCACGCACTTGAGGGGCTCGATGTGATGGTGCCGGAGACCATGCGACGTGTGCAAAGAGATGGGACCGAGATGGGTGAAACCATGTTCCGGGGCAATATCGTGATGAAGGGCTATCTCAAGAATCCGCAGGCGACGAAAGAGGCGTTCAGCGGAGGCTGGTTCCATTCCGGTGATCTGGGTGTCGTGCATCCGGATCACTATTTGCAGTTAAAGGATCGCTCCAAGGATATTATTATTTCCGGTGGTGAGAACATTTCCTCCATTGAGATTGAGGATTGCCTGTACCGCCATCCGGATATCGTGGAAGCCGCCGTGGTTGCCAGGCCGGATACGCGATGGGGAGAAACTCCCTGTGCATTTGTTTGTGTGACCCCCGGCAGTGTGCTGACGGAACCGCAGGTCATTGAATTCTGCCGACAGCACCTGGCGCATTTCAAGCTGCCCAAAAAGATCATCTTTGGCGAATTGCCCAAAACGTCTACCGGGAAAGTGCAGAAATTCAAACTCAGGGAATGGGCGAAAACACGGTGAGCGGGTTATCAAGTATCGGACGTGTCGGCTGTACGGAGCGCATGATGAAAGCCAACGGCAATGAAAGCGATGCATCCAGTGGCCGATTTGGCTTGCGGATGCCCGATCGAGTGGGTGTTGATGTGTCCGGATCCGGTGTCTTTGTGTCCAATATCCCGGCGGACTTGATCGGATGAACCGTGGTTGCCCTTCCCGTGAATTCGTGGTTCGATGCTGGCAGGCGGGTGTTGATGCGGTCAACGGGGAGTATGCAACACGTCGCGCGTTGACCCGGGATTCGTGTGTTGAAATACCGTATTTGCTGGCGGTCGGCAAGGCCGCCATCAGCATGTGTCAGGGCGCCCTGGAGTGGGTGCCGAATGACGGCAAGGTCCTGGTGATTGCCAAAGCGGGCGACGATGAGGATTGTCTTTCCGGGGATAAACGGGTGACGGTGTTTGCCTCGTCCCATCCTGTCCCGGATGAACGCAGCTTGCAGGCCGGCCGTCTGGTGGTGGATTTTGTCAAACAGGTGCCGCTATCGGCAGACCTGACGGTTCTGGTATCTGGGGGTGCGTCGGCGCTGGTGGAATGCCTGCCCGACGCCGTCCCGCTGGACAGCTTGCGTGCCTTGACCCGCCAGTTGCTGGCTGATGGCTATTCGATCGACCAGATCAATCACATCCGCATCCAGTTATCGTTGGTCAAAGGAGGCAAGCTGCTGCGGCAGTTTCGCGGAAGAAGGGTTGGGGTGTACGCGATATCGGATGTTCCGGATGATGATATTGATCTGATCGGTTCGGGTATCGGCAGCCGCCATCCGCCATCAGTCAAAAAATTCACGATCCCTTCTTATGCGCGTGATCTCATGTATGCCGGCAAATATTCGACGGACAGGAGGAACCCGGGCCCTGATTTTGCCTATCGGGCCTGCCTGGTCGCCTCCAATGCGATTGCCCGGCAGGCGGCGGCACACTACGCACGCACCCAGGAAGTCGATGTTGTGGTCAATGAGCCTTCGCTCAACGACGACATCCATCAGGTGGCCGAACGCATTGGCAGCCAATTGCGTGAGGGTCCCCCGGGTGCGTATGTCTGGGGAGGGGAATCGACGGTCATATTGCCTGAGAGGCCCGGGCAGGGGGGGCGTAATCAAAGTTTGGCGCTGGCACTGGCGGCACAGATCGAGGGGCGGCCCGATATTACGCTGATCGCAGCGGGTACCGATGGCAGTGATGGGCCGACCGAGGCCGCCGGCGGAATCGTGAACGGCACCTCGTTCAGGGCAGACAGGGGTGCACAACAGGCGTTGCGCAATGCCGATGCGGGCAGTTATCTTGCACGGATTGGAGGACTGTATGCACCGGGTCCGACCGGGACCAATGTGATGGATCTGGTGATTGCACGGGTGGACACCGCCTAGATATCGTATATAGTCGGGACATGATCTGCCGTTTTGCTCGTGTTGCCGCTTGAGCTTGGTGCATGCCGGTGAAGTCACGAGAGCAGCGTGAGCCAGGTATCGGGAGAGCGCAGCGACAGGAGGTTGATTGTGATGAATGCGCAGGTTGGATGCGTACAGACGATTGCCGGATGGTGAGGGGCACGGTCCGGGATCATATTCCGTATAATTAGGGGGACGAGTCCGTTATGAGATCCACCAATATCATTCATGTCATCAGCTGCCACGCAGAAGGGGAAGTGGGTGACGTGATTGTGGGGGGTGTCCTGCCCCCGCCGGGGGAGACCATCTGGGAACAGTCGCGGTTTATCGCCAATGACCAGACATTGCGGAATTTCGTGCTCAATGAGCCCAGGGGGGGTGTATTCAGACATGTGAACCTGCTTGTACCGGCCAAACATCCCGATGCGGATACCGGCTGGATTATCATGGAACCCGAAGACACCCCGCCGATGTCCGGTTCAAACGCGATGTGTGTGTCCACCGTATTGGTGGAAACGGGTCTGGTTGAGGCACAAGAACCGATGACCCGGCTGGTGCTCGAAGCCCCGGGGGGGCTGGTTCATGCGGATGTGACCTGTCGGGACGGTAAGGCGGAATGTGTCACGATCCGAAACGTCCCGTCGTTTGCAGATCGATTGGATGTGATGGTGGAAGTGGAGGGGATCGGTTCACTGAAGGTTGACACGGCGTATGGTGGCGATAGCTATGTGATTGTCGATGCGCAGCAGTTGGGGTTTCGTCTGACGCCGGATGAGGCACGGGAACTGGCCGAGACCGGGATTAAAATTACCGCTGCGGCAAACGAGCAGTTGGGATTTGCCCATCCCGGGATTCCACAGTGGTCACATTTTTCTTTTTGTCAGATAGCCGGTCCGCTGTCTGTCGAGGGGGAGACCCTGGCCGGGGTGAATGCCGTCGTAATCCAGCCAGGCAAACTGGATCGGTCTCCGTGCGGCACCGGTTGTTCGGCGAGAATGGCAGTGCTGCATGCCAAGGGGCAGCTGGATGTGGGTGATGCGTTTATCAGTCGTTCGATCATTAATTCCCGTTTTGATTGTGCGATTGTCGCGAAGACCGACATCGCGGGAAAAACGGCGATTATTCCCTCCCTGTCTGGCAGAGCGTGGATTACCGGTATCCATCAACAGCTGCTTGATCCGGATGATCCCTGGCCAGCGGGGTATCGATTGGGCGATACCTGGCCACAAAGGCGGCCTGCAATGACGGATGGACAGGGATGCAGGGGATGACTGGGATGAGTCGAATTCTGGTGATTTTTGGGATGGGGCTGGTGGTGGGATGGTTTCTTTATCCTGTCATCAATGAACCCCTTTCGCAAACTGCCTCGACCGTTGTCACGCCGCCTTCTGAATCAGAACCGCCAACGCCTTCGGTTGCCACTACTGAACAAGGCAACAGCGACGGGGAGGTGCCCGACAATGAACCGGAGTCCCAGTCAACCGTCGAGTTGCTGAGCCTTCCCCAGCAAATTCTCATTGGGGATTACCATCAGGCAGTCAGTGACTGTCTGACCGAGATACAGTACCAGGAAAAGGAACTGTGCCGTCAACAGATTCTTGAGACATTGACATTGATTGACAGCAAGAGTGTTCGCAAAGTACTGGAAATCTGGCTTGAGCAGGTTCCGCAGGACATGGAAATCGGGTTTCATCTTGCCAAAGTGCTTCATTCGGATGGGGAGAGCGAACAGGCTATTCGGGTATTACATGCATTGGAGGCGCATCGACAGGAGGTCTCCTCGGACACTAACCGGCCAAGAGAAGAAATTGAACGGATCGCAAAGATCGCGATGACCGACCTGGTGGTACAAAAAGATGCCAGGCGGTTGCTGCGCCTGAGTCTGCTGCTGATTGGTTTGGATCCGGACAATGCGGCATGGAGATACAAACTGGCAAAATTGCAAAATGATCTGAAACAGTACGCGAACGCGATCAACACGATGGGGCAGATTTTTGATGACCCTGACTATGGGGAACCGGCCGAGGCGTTGTATGAGAACGCAATCCGGCAAATCGATTTGTCACAGTTTGAAGGGATTGCCTTGTTACCGGTTGGATCGTCTGCTGCCATTGTGGCAATGCTGAACGAGGAGCATGCGGTGAGATTGCTGGTGGATCCGAGCGTGTCGTTCACGTCAGTCAAGCAGGCTGTGCTGGCGCAACATGGCTTGTCGGTTGATGCGGACGAGACCGTTACCGTGACCACCGCTAACGGTCCGATTCAATCGGCGGTGGTGGTGATTGATGCCTTGTCAGCCGGAGGGCAGACAGTCAGGAACATCGAGATTGCCGCTCCGCCACTGGAAGACATTGATGCCGATGGTTTGCTCGGCATCAATTTCCTGGAAAATTTCAGATTTATCATTGATCGAAATCAGGGGCTGTTGCTGCTTTCCCCGAGATGACAGAAGACACAGTCTGACATCCTCGATCCCGAGTCCAATCAATCCCAGTGGGACGCCGAGACCATGCTTGATTCAACGGATACCCGACAGGGCATCGTCCTGACCGTTGTTGGCCTGAGTATTGCCGCCTTTACGGGCGCTATCATGAAGCTATTGTCAGAAGAAATGAGTGCGTATCAGATTACCTGGTTTCGCTTTCTCGGCATGGTGGTCATCATGATTCCGATTGTATGGGTCCGTATCGGAGCGGGTCTGCTCAAGCCGGCGCGCCTGCAGATGCAGATGGTCCGCGGCATCACCATGTCCAGTGCGACCGTGCTGTTTGTGCTTGGGGCCAAAACGATTGAGTTTGCAGATGCCATTGCCATTTTGTATGCCTATCCGTTTCTGATGACGGTGCTGGCCCTGTTTTTCCTGGGTGAAACCGTCCGTATCATGGGCTGGGTAGGGGTGGTTGGCGGTTTTGTCGGTGTGTTGCTGGTGATGCGTCCGGAATTCAATGATTTTAATATCGGGTCACTGCTGGTTTTTCTTTGTGCGGTGGTGATCAGTATCCAGATGGTGATCAATCGCAAGCTGGGCAGTCTCTCCCATCCATTGGTGACGACGGTCTGGGGAGCGGGCGTGGCAACCCTGTCGCTGTCTTTGATATTGCCCTTTTACTGGCAGCCGGTGACCCTGGAACAGAGTTGGCTGATCGGGTTGATGGTGGTTTCCGGATCAATCAATCAGACTTGCCTGGTTTTTGCATTTGCTAAGGCAGAAGCCTCGACGCTTGCTCCCTTCACCTATTTTGAAATCGTTGCCGGCGTCCTTTTTGGTCTGCTGATCTTTGGCACATTGCCTGATTGGCTGTCGTGGTCCGGCATTGTGCTGATTATTGCCAGTGGTTTGCTTGTGACACATGCGTTATCAGGAAAACAGATCCTTCGGCGTACTTCAAAAATCTGATCGAGATCGGTCAGGTGACCGGCCGCCGATGGCCGCCTTGATTCGTCACGCCTGGATCAAGTGACTGTGTTAACATCAGCCCTTGCGGTGGGATTCAGCAGATCGCGGCCTCGTTGCGGTTGGATAAACCGTGCACGGGCAGCTGGATGCGCCGAATTGCCATCGGTCGGGTTTGTTACCCACGGTTATTCATCCCTTTTTGAACTCCATGATTACTTTTCAGCGCACCGCCGATTTTCTGCTCGCCCACCGGTCCAGTCAGCGCACTGTGACCAATATACCGTCCGACATTTATCCCCGGTCATGGGAAGCGGCGTACGAGGTGCAGCAGCAGATTGTTGCGACTTTGTGTGAACAGCATCAGTCACGGGTCTGTGGCTATAAGCTGGCGTGTACCAATCAGTTTGCGATGAAGTGGCTGGGCGTGGACGCCCCTTTTTCAGGGCGACTGCTCAGTCATTCAACCCATCAAAGCGGTGTCAAACTGGCGACTGCCGATTTTGTACTCCGGTTGATTGAGCCGGAATTTGTGTTTGCCGTCGGGGAGACGGTGCCGGTCAGGGCGACCCCTTACAATCAAGAGACCATCAAACCGTATATTGATCGATTCATTCCCGGGATCGAAGTCGTTGATCATCGATATGTTGATTTTACCGGGGTGGGCGGCGCCGCCCTGATCGCCGATAATGCGATTCACGGTGCCAGCATTTTGGGCGAGCCTGTCCGTGATTGGCGTGATATCGACTTTGCGCAGCATCCCGTTACACTGGGTGTCAATGGTGAGATAAGGGCACGGGGCAGTGGACAAAACGTTTTGGGTCACCCGCTCAATGCAATGGCCTGGCTGGCGAACCACCTGCAGTCCCAAGGACGCGGTTTGCAGTCCGGCGATCTGGTGACCACGGGCACGGCAACAAGCACCTATGAAGCGCAGTCCCAAGATACGATTGACGTGTCTTTTGGGCCGCTTGGATCAGTCAGCGTTTCATTCATCTGAGATGGCGTGTTGTCTGCGCCAAACCGTGATCAGGGTGTCTGATGCCCGTCGGTGGGCGGGTTCCGGCTGTCCGGGATTGACAACGGCCGGTTCACTTTATCCGTCAGCGTAGACCGGCACCACCCAGTGGCGGTATCTCGGTTCCTCTCCAATTAAAATCGAATGGAAAAGATCGCCCAGTTGTCGGGTGATGGGACCGGTTTCACCGGTGCCGATGACCCGATGATCAATAGACTGTACAGCGGCCATTTGCACCCCTGTGCCACAGAAAAACGCCTCATCCGCCAGATACAGCTCAGAACGGTCTATTTCCCGTTCCTCGACCGCAATACCGCAAACATTCCGGGCCAGTTCCACCAAAGAGCGCCGGACCACCCCTTCAAGTAGGTTGGCAGTCACAGGCGGTGTGATCAACGTGCCGTTTCTGACGATCATGAAGTTCGCTGCCGTCGCTTCGGAAACATGGCCATCCTGATTGAGCAAAAGCGCTTCGTCAAAACCGCTTAACATGGCATCGCTTTTTGCCAGTGAACTGTTGACATAGGTCCCGTTGACTTTTCCTCTTGCGGGAATGGCGGTGTCATCGACACGCCGCCAACTGCTGACACAAGCCGAGATGCCCTTTTTGTCCGGGAGATAACTGCCCGTGGCCTGGCTGAAGATGGCCACCTTGTCCTTGGCATCGTGTAACCACACCCGGAAAACCCCTTCGTCTTTGTAGGCAATGGGCCGGATATAAACATTCTCTTTCCAGTGTTCCCGTCTCAGTAATTCCAGCGTCATTTCCTGCAGGTGGTCACTGCTATACGCTAGGTCGCAGTAAAGTAGCTTGGCACTATTGAAAAACCGTTCGTAGTGGTCAGCCAGTCTGAATACGTACAACTGCTGTTGGGACGCATTCCAATAACCGCGTATGCCGGCAAAACAACCGGTTCCATAATGAAAAGTATGATTGGTGATGCTGATTTTAGCCTGGTCGACAGGCACGATTTCCCCTTCAAAAAATGCGAACGTAGTCATGGATTGTTGAAATTTTTATTGAACCTTGAATGGTATCGTATTAAGCGTGGTATCCACTACTCACGATGAGAACCTAGGGAATTATACATTTGACCAACCCGATAGTGTGATCCACTGTCCGCTCTTGTGGCTGATTGTCCAGGGCAAGGGGTTGACGGCAATGACCACCGTCATGTCGGGTGGGCATTTCCCTGATGGTGTCACGACAGTACTGTCAATAGATCCTTGCTTCTTCAGGGGTATCATTGCCATTGTAAAGTGAACCGGTCCATCATCTACTTGTTGTTGCCAGGCTGTGGTCGTGACGGCTTGTGACGATTCTCTGAAGCAGCGTATCGATGCCGATCGACGCCTGTCGAAAGAGGCAGACCGATCTCAAGGCGAATCGGCCGGCTGAAATGCGAACCGGGCCTCAAAAGGCTCACGTTGCGGTATACCGAGAATCCAGTCGGCAGCGCGCAAGGCAATCATCTGTGTCGGCGCATTAAGATTACCGCTGACGACCCGTGGCATGATCGAGGCATCGACCACACGCAGTCCTTCAATGCCGTGGACCCTGAGTTTGGAATCGACCACACTGTCGGGACCGTGGCCCATACGACAGGTGCCACAAGGATGGTAATCGGTCACGGTCAATTTGCGCACCGCTGTTTCGATTTCCGTATCTGTCCGCACATCCGCTCCCGGCACGAGTTCGATACCACGCAGTTCATCGAAAGCCGATTGACAGACAAGCTCTCGCATTTTCTTTACGCCTTCGACAAGTTCCCGCAGATCGCCGGGATCACTCAGATAATGGAAAAACATCACCGGTTTCTGCTTCGGATCCTTGGATTTCAATGCAATATGGCCGTGGCTCCTCGGCCTTAGCTGGTCCGCCTGAAGCATGAAGGCCTGCGACAGCTTGAGTTTCGTCCCTTCGTAGTCGCACCCCGCAAGTCCAAAGTGATACTGCAGGTTGGGATAGTCAACGTTCTCGTTACCCCGGATGAGGCCACCTGCCTCGAAGTGGTTTGAAGCGGCAAGCCCGCCACGTGTCAACAGCCACTCCATGCCCGCCAGCACCCTGTTGAACGGACGGTTGACCCGATGCACCGGAAACGAGCGGGTACACGACCACCTCATCGCCACCTTGGCATGGTCCTGCAGATTATGGCCAACGCCTGGCAGATTACAGCGAACGTCAATACCGTGTCGGCACAACTGATCCGCCGGGCCGATCCCCGAAAGCATCAAGATCTGAGGGGAGTTGATCGCACCGCCCGATACAATCACCTCCTTCCCGGCTTCAACCGTACAGGTTTGTCCTCGATACGTGAAGGTAACGCCTGAAGCGCGTTGCCCACTGATCCGCAGTTGCTGTGCCAACGCATGTGTCTTGAGTGTCAGGTTCGCCCGGGAAAGTGCCGGATGCAGATACGCAACCGCGGCACTGCAGCGTCGACCGTTGTTCTGGGTGGCATCCAGACGGGAGACGCCTTCCGGATTGAAGCCGTTCGGGTCGTCGGTGACACCTTGCCCTGCCTGGCCGCCGGCTTCAAGAAAAGCGTCATAAAGCGGGTGATCGGTTGTCCCCTTGGTGACCGTCAGTGGTCCGTCTCCCCCACGCCAGTGGTCAGCACCGCGGTCGCTGGTCTCGGCCGCCTTGAAGTAGGGCAGACAGTTCGCATAGCGCCATTCCCCGAGACCCAGTTCATCGGCCCACCGGTCATAGTCTTTCGGATGGCCGCGCATGTAGACCATGGCATTGATTGACGATGACCCGCCGACGACCCTGCCACGCGGCATCTCTATGCGGCGGTTATGGAGTGCGGTTTCAGGCTCGGTCAGGTAGTTCCAGTTGAGTTTCGGGTTCTTGAAGGCGCTGTAGAAGCCCGCTGGAATATGGATCATCGGGTTTCGGTCCATGGGGCCCGCCTCAAGCAGCAGAACCGAATGACGGCCATCTGCGCTGAGTCTGTCGGCGAGCACACAGCCCGCCGAACCGGCGCCAATGATGATGTAGTCGTAACCCGTTTCAGACATCGCTTAAGGAGACCTTGATCTGGTCGCCGTTCGGCATGCCACGATCCCGCAGGCAGGCAATGATACGCCCGTCGGCAACACGGTTCATAGGGTCAGGGTGATATCAATATCCAGTGTTTTGGCGAGTTTGTTGTAAAGGGCGGTGTCTGCAGCGAGGATACGTTTGCCGGATTGGTCACGTAACCTGTCGGTGATGGCCAGTGTTCTTGAACCGGAACCGTTGATGACTATGACGTCCGCTGCCGGAAAATCATTGGCCATTTTCAATACCGATCCGGTTATCTGTTCAGGCGTAGGATAGTCCTTGATCTCGTGCGGTTCATGATGCGCCATCATGCCGTGGTCGATCAGGGATTCGGATGACAGGACTTCAAAGCCTGAGTTTGTTACAAATGCAGCCCATGCATCGCGCCACTGTTGCGGATAATAGGTGCAGGCCAACGCGACTTTTCGGACCTGCCAGGTTTCCAGTGTTTCGATAATGGTGCCAATCGAGGAAAGGCATTCAACCCCGCATGCCGCCTGTATGCGCTTCAAGCGGGCGCCTGCTTCATTCATATTGCGGTGCCCCACGAATCCGAACGGCGTGCCGACAACGGCAATGACCGAACATCCCGCTCCCGCCAACTGTTGTGCCGCCCGGACCATCTGGGGTTCACATTCGATGAGGCTGTCCGTCCGGTAGTCAAAGTTCGGCAGGTCAGGAAACGTTTGCTGGACAGCCACGGCACCCTTTGTCAGTGCGCGGAATTCATCCGGCGTCGGATCCAGCCAACCCGGTGAGGAAATAAAGCCGACGGCTCTCTTTTTGCTACTCATTGGCGGTTCTGTGGTATGGATTTTGTTGTCTTGGCATCAACAGCGCAGTTGAGGGGTATCCTGGTGCCGGGGGGATTACGGGATGCCATAGGTTCAACCGACAGGGCGGGCAAACCGTGACACATTGTCCCGGCTACGCGTGGATAACAGTCGGTCAGTACAAGTCCGGATTCTCGCCAGATAGCGTTCGTGTCCTTCGATCAGGGGTGCCGATGGGTCACCCTCACCGGCTGTGCCATGCAATACCAGTTGATCGCAGAACCAGTTCAGGACAGCGCCTCTCGGAAGTGTCTCGGCGGCCGGAAAATCCCTTTCGACTGCGGGAGCGGCACGACAGGATCCATTGAGCAATCGGGTCGGAAACTCGGGATCAATGATGAACGGGCGTGCCATGCCGATCAGGTCGACCTGATCGGCAGCGAGTGCCGCATTCATCACGTCAACCGTACGAAATCCCCCCGTCACCATGATCGGAATACCGACTGACGATTTGATCGCGGCAGCTGCCTTGAGAAAGTATCCCTCACGCGCGATGGTGCTTTGTTTTTTCGAGGTATGCTGATAGGCGGTCGGAGACTCAAAGTTTCCACCGGAAATTTCGATGAAATCGACCCTCTCGGCCTCCAGCATTTGGGCTACCCGGATGCTGTCGGCATGATCAAAGCCGCCTTTTTGGAAGTCTGACGAGTTGAGCTTGACCGCGACAATAAAGTCATCTCCAACCGCTGCGCGGACTGCTTTGACCACTGACAAGGGCAGTCGAGCCCGGTTCTCCAGTCTGCCACCCCAGTCATCTTGCCGGGTATTGATTCGGGGCGACAAAGAAGCACTGAGGAGGTAACCGTGTGCCGCATGTATTTCAACGCCATCAAACCCGGCTTTCTGGGCACGGAGGGCGGATTCGACAAACTTGGCAATGACTGTGTTGAGGTCGTCTTCCGTTGCCTCTTTGGGGGGACCATATCCATCCAGATCAAGTCGTTGGTCCGAAATCGACAGCGGGTTCGGATTGATTGCCCCGGGTGTCTGACGCCCGGCGTGAGACAATTGAACCAATGCCAGCGCACCGCCGCTTCTGGCCGCTTGGGCGAGTCTGGATACCTTTTCGAGGTCACTTTGGGTATCCAGCACGAAGTTGCCGGCATGTTCCAGGTGCCAGCGATCAACCGGGGTATTGCCGGTGACAAGCAGCGCCGCGCCACCCTTGCTCCATCGGCCAAACAGATTGATCAGCCCCTCCGTCGGATTATTGTGTGCATCGCCCAGGGCTTCCGACATGGCGGCCTTGATAATGCGATTGCGCAGGACCGCACCGCTCGGAAGTTTCAACCTGTCTTGGATCGTGATCATCTTTATATCGGGATGTGTCGAAATAAACGTTCCGCTGTGTCCCATAGCGAATCGGTCGATTTTTTCATTTCACTTCAGGTGTCTGATGACGGCACAAGTTCCTGCTCAACTGCGGCCAGGAATATCCTGATGGTTTCTTCATCACGGCGGTAGAAAGTCCATTGACCGTGACGCTCGGACTGTACCAGTCCGGCTTCCTTGAGCAAACTCATGTAGTTGGAGATGGTGGACTGTGACAGCCCGGACTTTTCCTGAATGTGTCCGACACACACGCCCTCCAGCCCGGCATGTTCGGGAAGAGCCGGCGGAAAGTTCGACCGGTTTTTCAGCCAGTGCAATATCTGACGACGAACCGGGTTGTTCAGTGCGGTCAGGGTCTTTTCTATATTCATATATCGAAATATACCGATATACTGATCTATTGCAAGCAGTCAATTGTGTTTCAGGCGTGTTCGCAGATTTTTTGAACGGTGCTGGATGACTCGGATGGTGCCGAAGGCGGGACTCGAACCCGCACGGATTGCTCCACTACCCCCTCAAGATAGCGTGTCTACCAGTTCCACCACTTCGGCTATGGGATGTCTCTTGAATTTATTGTTGAGGGGTTTCAGGCACGTCGGGTTCGGCCGGTTGCGTGTCATCGGCCTGTTCACCGGAAAGTGGTGTCCCGGCAATATCCTGTTCAGTTTGCTGAATCACCGAGGACTCTGTGATGATGCTGTTTTCTTCCCCTTGCCGGGTATAGAGATAGGCGAGGACCAGGCTGGAAATAAAGAAAAAAGTGACCAGGGCGGATGTCATCCGGCTTAAAAAGTTGGCCGACCCCCTTGCACCAAACAGCGATTGTGAAGAACCGCCACCGAATGCGGCCCCCATATCGGCACCTTTGCCCTGTTGCAGCAGGACCAGTGTCACGATGGTGACCGCGACAATCATATGGATGACGAGAAGTATATTCGCTAACATGGGTATATCCTGTTCAAGCTTGCCTTGCTGCCTGACAAATGGCCAGAAAGTCGGCGGTATCGAGCGAGGCACCGCCAATGAGTCCGCCGTCGACATCAGGTTGTGAGATCAATGTCTTCGCATTGTTCGGTTTCATGCTGCCACCATACAAAATGCGGCAGCGGTCTGCGATACGTTCATTCGCCCCGGCCAGTTGCTGACGAATCGACCGGTGCATTTGCTGGGCCTGATCCGGTGTCGCGGTCAACCCTGTCCCGATCGCCCATACGGGCTCGTAAGCGATAAGGGTCCGCTCGAACACCTCAATACCATTTTGATCAATGACAGCTTTAATTTGCCGATGCACGACTTGATCGGTCAAGCCGGATTGACGCTCTTCCAGGGTTTCACCAACGCAAAGAATCGGTGAAAGTTCGGCCGACAATACGGTTCGTATCTTATCTGCAACCAGAGAATCACTTTCTCCATAAAGGGTCCGTCTTTCGGAATGTCCGAGTATGACGTACCGACAACCACTGTCGTGAAGCATCGAGACAGAAATCTGTCCGGTAAAGGCGCCATTGTGGTGTACATCGACATCCTGTGCGCCCAATGCGATCGAACTGGTTGAAAGTGCTGCTTCGACAGTGGTCAACAAAGTGTATGGCGGGCAGATGACTACATCCAACGAGTCCAATTCCGCGATGCCATCGGCGATCGTATGACACAACTGCTTGGCCATGGCTTTGTCACCATTCATTTTCCAGTTGCCGGCTACCAGCGGTATACGCAACGTCATTCTCCCCGTGTTCTGGTCCGCATCATCGGCGGGAATTTTAAAGGGGCTGGATATTACTCCCAAGAGGCCCGAAAATCAACGCTCGTTTTTCGGCGAACGGGCCGAAGAGGCCAGCCATGTACCGGATAGTGATCAGGGGTCCAGATGACTAATGTTGTGCAATACCCAACTCGACCCAGACCGGGCAATGGTCTGATCCGACAGCTTTCGTATCGACCCAGCAATCCTTGATCCAGTGACGGATGCCGTTACTGACAAAACAGTAGTCCAGTCGGGCTGGCTGGTCTTTAATATCGCTGGTGAAACCGGCCTGTTCGTCATTTCCCGCTTCGGTCCAGGCATCGACAAAACCGACCGGATTACCGATTCGCCCACCATAGTCACATACGGGGCCGACCAGTTGGTCATACTCGACAGAATCCGGAGGACAGTTGAAATCACCCATAATGATGGCATACGGTGATACGGATTGATCAAAGACCCCCTGTTCCCAGTCAAATCCCCGCAAATCCCCGTTGACCGGATACCCCTCATACTCGGCATGTTCATGGACATGCAGCAAATGATCGATCTGTGGCAGCCGTGTTTCGCTGGACAGATGCGTTAAATGCACCGAATAAATGCGTACTTTCTGATCAAAAACCCGAATAGTTGCTTCGAGAGCAGATCGCTGGAGGCTCACGGGACCGGTACTGCCTCTTTTGGGCAGCAGGTGATGACGACTGGTCTCGATCGGGAATCGACTCAGGATCATGTTCCCGAATTGCCGACGTTTGTTGTCACCGGGTGTCGAGTTCTCATAATGCAGATCGATCCCCGCGCCATAAACCCAATGATGATCAGGCAATCCCTCTGACAGTTGCTGTACCTGGTCCGACAACGCGCTTCGGGGCCAATACCGGTCGACCTCCTGCAATGCAATGATCTCGGCATCCTGAACGGCGGCGAGGATGCGGTTGATATCGACCTGACCATCAAGTCCTTTCCCGTACTGAATGTTGTAGCTGACCAGCTTCATGGAAAATTACCCAGCGGGTGGCACTCGGTTGTCATCGACCACCGTCACTCGATGCATGCGGCGATAGTCGGGTGCATAATCGGCTACCGCATAATGCTGGGTCACCCGATTGTCCCACATGGCGACATCCCCCTGGCGCCATTTGAAACGGATCTGATATTCCGGCTGGTTGATATGATCGTACAGGTAGCGTAGCAAACGGTCACTTTCAGCGGATGAGAAACCCACGATACTGTGGGTAAATGACTGGTTGACGTACAGATATGGCTTGCCCGTCACCGGATGCGTTTTGACGACAGGGTGCACCATGGACCCGACCTGGTGTAGTGACTCGTTCAGGGTCCTGATGTCCCGGTTTGTGCCGAGAAACTGGTTTCTGAACGAACCGGGATCATGAACGGCCTGCAGGGTACCCAGTTCCGCCTTGAGCGTATCCGGGAGACCTTGATAAGCGGCATACATGCTCGCCCACAGGGTATCACCTCCCGTGGGGGGAATGACCTTGGCATGGAGCACCGAGGCAAAAGGCGGATTGGGCTTGTAGGTCAGGTCGGTATGCCAGGCATTGGTATCGGGCAGCCGATCGCCATCGTTTTCCAGCAGGACCACCTGTCGATAACCGTCGACATGGGGATAAATATAGTGCGGTTCGTCAATGCGCCCAAAAGACCGGGCAAATGCCAGATGGGCTTTGGCACAGAGATCCTGATCGCGAAAAAAAAGGACCAGGTGATCGATCAGTAGCTGGTAAATCTGTTCCAGGACATCCGGCCCACAGTCCCGTTGCAAATTGATGTTTGAAATTTCGGCGCCAATTGCCGGTGTCAGTTTCTGTATTTTCATTGGGTTGCACTCGGTTCTTCGAGTTGTGCTTTGAACAGATGCAATCGGTCATAATATGGCTGCGCCGCCTCGGCAATGGTCTGCAATGCGGGCGACAGGCTGCGTTGTGCAGAAAAGGGCGGCTCAAAGCCGGTCGATTTCCATACGTTATGGTACCAGTATTTTCCCCAGACGCCATCGCTTTCCCGGGGGCCGGCCGGCCAGCGCATCATCTCCGGTCGAAACGGGATCGCCAGTTTCCGGCAGATCAGGCGCAGCATGCCCTGCGGGTCGGTCAGGAAGTCGGTTGAATCAATCACCAGGGGTGATCGACCACTGGTCTCGGCGACATAGTCAAAAAGCGCGGCCTGTTGGACAAAGCCGAGATCATCCAGCG
This sequence comes from Candidatus Poriferihabitaceae bacterium, assembly GCA_965214625.1. Classification (GTDB taxonomy): domain Bacteria; phylum Pseudomonadota; class Gammaproteobacteria; order Arenicellales; family Poriferihabitantaceae. The sequence goes on from OZ243962.1 coordinate 2,633,507, forward strand.
TCAGGTTGTCCCTGACCCGGGCATAGGATGCCACCACCTGATCCGGAGCCCGGATCAGAAAACAGTTGGTGACATCGGACAACCAGTCTCGGTCGATGTCAGGCAGAAGATGCATCGTCATGTGTTTCTGGTAGAAAATCGGTGCACCGGTCGGTCCTTGGCCGACACACTTGCGGGCGATCTTTTGCCAGTCCTTTCCCTGACTCGCAATCACCTCGTCGGCACCCGGATGGGGGATGCCGGTGCGATAGAGGTAATGGCCGTAAAAGGGTTCATCCCAGACATCGGTATCGGCGCGATTTTCCCAGGAGCGCATCAAGGCGGTAGAAATATTGCGCGGACCGGACCACATTGCAATCCGGATGGTCATTTCGAGCCGTACCGGGTTTCAGTGACTGCATTCATTTTCAATCAGAGTCTGATAATGCTGCTGCAGTTTTTCGACCATCGGGCCTCGACTGCCCTGGCCGATGGTACGCCCATCAATGATGTTGACCGGGACCACGCCGGCAAAGGTGCCGGTGACAAACGACTCATCGGCACTGTAGACCTCTGTCAGGCTGAAGTTTTTCTGACAGACGGGGATACGATGCGCTTTGCACAGTGCGATAATCTGTCCGCGGGTAATGCCGCCGAGACAGTAGTCGCCCGTGGAGGTCCACACTTCGCCCTGTTTGACAATGAAGAAGTGCGTTGAATTGCAGGTGGCCACGAACCCATGCGGGTCCAGCATCAGGGCTTCATCGGCACCGGCCTTGGCGGCCTGGATACAGGCGGTAATGCAGTTCAGCTTGGAATGGCTGTTGAGTTTCGGATCCTGTACATCGGGATAACCGCGCCGGACATGCACGGTGAACAGCTGCAATCCCCTGGTGAGCGTGTCGGGGAGCGCTTCCTTGTATTCCGGGATAATGACGATGGTCGGCGGGGTGACCGTCATCCGCGGATCCTGATAAGGCGTGGCCTTGATGCCCCGGGTGACCATCAACCGGACATGCACCCCGTCAGCCATGCGGTTGGCCTCAAGAAGGCCGTACAGCCGGGCGGTCAACTGGGTCGGATCGACCTCCATGTCCATGTCGAGTGCCCTGGCACCTTCATAGAGTCGGTCAAGGTGTTGGGCGAGAAAGGCGATTTTGCCGCGATGTACCCGAAGGCCCTCCCACACCCCATCGCCCAACACAAACCCACTGTCGAAAACCGATACCATGGCCTTGTCCCGGTGGAAATGGTGGCCGTTTATGTCAATCAGGATATCCCGATTGCGCGGATCATCACGATAGTCATGCGTGCCCTTCATGATTCACTCGGTTGCTGTACGATCAAATGGGATTGGATTATGTCATAGTCTCCCCTAAACTCCACTATCGACTCCATCACGATTGGCAGGATTCCCTTTATGACACGACGCGATACCTTGCGACAGCTGGCCGACCATTTGGCAAACGGTGATTTATCCGCTGAATCGTACGTCGATCAGTGCGTTCGAAAGGCGCAGGCCACTTCGGGCGTGTTCGTGTCGATTGATGAGGCGGTCATCGCACAGGCGGCACAGGTTGATCTGGACCGGCAGTCGCGGCAACGTGTTCCCGTGCTGGCAGGTATTCCGATCACCTTGAAGGACCTGTTTGATGTCAAGGGCCAAAAGACACTGGCCGGATCAAAGATGCTGAGAAACCGGGTGAACCCAGCAACACAGGATGGCGAGGTGGTGGCTTCGTTGCGAAAAGCCGGATTGCTGTTTCTTGGGCGAACGACGATGAGTGAATTCGCTTTCAGCGGAATGGGGCTCAACCCCCATCACGATCGCCTGACCAGTGTCTGGGACCGGCAGACCGGGCGTCTTCCCGGCGGGTCGTCGTCGGGTAGTGCGGTCAGCGTGGCGGAAGGGATCGTGCCGGCAACAATGGGGTCGGATACGGCAGGGTCATGTCGCATACCGGCGGCCTTCAATGGCATCGTCGGGGTCAAGCCCAGTTTTGGCCGATTGTCCCTCAACGGGGTCTTTCCGTTGTCACCGACCTCCGATGCGCCGGGACCGCTGGCGGCCGATGTGGACAGTTGCTTTATCCTGGATCAGGTCATCACGGGAGCGGTTGGGCCGATTCAGTCCTTGCCGAAAATCGATCGACCGGATCCGTCCGACCTCCGACTCCTGGTTCCGCAGTCGATCGTTCTGGAGGAGCTGGATGACACCGTGGGCAAGGCATTTTATCGGACACTGGACTGGTTGGAAAAGGCCGGTGTCACTCTTGTCAAAAGGGAAATGCCGGCGATTGATGGCTGTGTCGAGATGTTTGCACATCGGGCGATTGTGTTGTATGAAGCTTGGCAGTACCATAGGCAATGGCTGGCGGACTATGAGGATGAATATGATCCTTTTGTACGACGAAGAATCAAAACCGGCCAACAGGTCACCAAGGTTGAGCAGCAGACCCGTTATGCAGAGAAAGCAAAATTGGTCCAGGATTTTCATCAGCAGTTTTCTGCGACAGGGACCCACGCGGTGATTTATCCCACGGTGTCCTGCATCGCCCCTGCGGTGTCTGAAACGCAGGATCCGGACAAGATCGCCGCCGTCAACCTGCGATGCCTGAGAAACACTGCGACGGCCAACTATTTCGATGGCTGTTCCTTGACCCTGCCTTGCCATATACCCGGTCAGGCCCCGGTCGGTCTGATGGTTTCCTCATTGCACGGCGAAGACCTCCGGCTTTACCAGACAGCGGAGGCGATTGAATCCGTTTTGAATCCATGCCGGTTCGCGTGACCGGCTATCTCGTATTGGAGCGATTGCATGTCCGAGCATCATCCCGAGGTCCCTGAGAGCGAGATCGAACAGCGGGTCAACCGGCTGGAAGCCCTGTTGGTTGAAAAGGGGCTGGTCAACCCGCGGACCATGGAAGCGTTGATTGATACCTATGAAAACCGGATCGGGCCACGTAACGGAGCCCATGTTGTCGCGCGTGCCTGGCGTGAACCTGCCTACAGGCAAAGACTGCTTGATGATGCGACCAGCGCGATCAGGGAAATGGGCTATGCCGGTCGGCAGGGCGAGCATATGGAGGTGATTGAAAACACCGATACGGTGCACAACCTGGTTGTCTGTACCCTGTGCTCCTGCTATCCCTGGCCGGTCCTGGGGCTGCCTCCGACCTGGTACAAGGCGTCCAGTTACCGGGCCCGGGCGGTCAGCGAACCCCGGGCCGTGTTGAGAGAATTCGGCGTGGTACTGGGGAACGAGGTCGAGATCAGGGTGTGGGATTCGACGGCCGAAATCCGCTATCTTGTGTTGCCGAAGCAGCCGTCCGGCACAAACCATCTGACGTTGGAACAACTGGCCGACCTGGTGACCCGGGATGCCATGATCGGCGTAGCGTTGGCGACGCCCCCGAGGCAGTAGGGGCAAGGTGGATTCAACACATGATCTTGGCGGGATGCATGGCTTCGGGCCTGTTGATCGTCGTGAATCAGGCTATTTCCCGCAAGACTGGGAGCGCAAGGTGTTTGCCCTGACATTGGCCAGCGGCCTGCTGGGAAAATGGAATCTGGACCAGTCCCGTTTTGCCCGGGAGACGATGGACCCGGGACACTATCTCACCAGTACCTATTATGAACACTGGTTGCACGGTCTTGAAACACTGCTCGTGGAAACGGGCCTGATTCTGCCCAGTGAACTGGAACAGGGGCAATGTGAAGGATCGGCCGCATGTGATGCGGTAACGCCATCGCAACTGGATCCCTTGCTGCAGGCGGGTTCACCGACCGTACTGGACTGTGAGGCACCACCTGTCTATGCCGTCGGTCAGACGGTAAAAGTCGGTCATTTCCATCCCAAGTCGCATACCCGGGCACCGCGTTATATCCGCGGCCACATCGGGATTGTCGAGAAGGTGTACGGGGCACACATTTTTCCTGATGAACATGCGCGCTCCGCGCAAAAGGTGCCCGCGTATCTTTATTCGGTTCGATTTGACGCCGCTGCGTTATGGGGAAAGAGTGACCCGGACAAGGGGCATGCGGTATTTGTGGATGTGTTTGAACCGTATCTGGAAAAGGGGTTTGTATGACCGGTCTGCTTGATGGACAGCCCCAGCGTGCCGGTGCCCCGGTGTTTGACCATCCGTGGCAGGCGCGGGTGTTTGCCATGGCTGTCCAGCTTCACGAACAGGGTCTGTTCGACTGGCCACAGTGGTCTGACCGGCTTGCAGAAAATATCCGCGCTTATGAACAACAAGGAACGATCGGCAGCAGTGATGCCTATTACCAGGTGTGGACCGCCACCTTGGAGGCGCTGGTGGCCGAGCGACTGAAGGACGATACCCGGGTAATCAAGAGTACGGTGCGATCGTAGACGATGACCGGTTTCAGTTCGCTTTGTGTCGGTGCATGCTTGCGGGCGATTGTTTGAAACCCGGTTCGAAATGTATTCCATGATTGTTCAGGTGAGTAGAATTTGAAGATAAACAGTATTGAATCCTTCAGTACCCGTGCCATTGGCCTAGTCAGGCTGACAACGGACACGGGTGATCAGGGTTGGGGTCAGGTCTCTACCTACCATGCCGACATCACCGCACAGGTGCTACATCGCCAGGTCGCTCCCTGGGTGTTGGGACGTGACGTGTCCGATCTGTCCCGACTCGGTGACCTGTTTGATCTTGTTTTTGAAAAAGAGCATAAGTTTCCCGGTTCCTATCTCTGTCGCGCCGTCTGTGGTGTGGATACGGCGCTTTGGGACCTGCATGGTCACCTTCAGCAAAAATCCGTCTGTGAGCTGCTCGGCGGAACGCCTCGTCCGATTCGGGTTTATGCCTCGAGCATGAAGCGGGATATCACCCCCGAGAAGGAGGCGGACCGTTTCATGCGGTTGCGCGATGAACACGGCTATGACGCATTTAAGTTCCGGATCGGCGCCGAATGCGGACGCAATCAGGACGAATGGCCGGGTCGGACCGAAGCCATGATCAGCACGCTCAGTAAATCCCTCGGGGATGAGGTCGACCTGCTGGTGGATGCAAACAGCTGCTATCGGCCGCAGACAGCCATCGAAGTCGGAGAAATGCTGCAGGACCACGGAATTGGCCATTTCGAGGAACCTTGTCCGTATTGGGAATACGAGTGGACCAAGCAGGTGACCGATGCGTTATCGATGGATGTGACGGGGGGAGAACAGGACAACAATCTGGCGCTATGGAAACACATGATCGACAACGGGACCGTCAATGTCTATCAACCGGATATCTGCTACATGGGGGGTATTGAACGAACGTTACGCGTGGTCGATATGGCCGCCAAGGCCGGGAAAATCATTACGCCGCACGCGGCTAACCTCTCGCTGGTGACGGTCTTTACACTGCACTTGGTCGGCGCGCTCAAAAATGCCGGCCCCTATGTCGAATTTGCGATCGAAGGGGCTGATTATTATCCGTGGCAATATGGAGTATATGATGACTTGCCGGTCGCCCGGGAGGGGAAAGTGCAGATTCCCGAGGGCCCGGGGTGGGGTGTGCGGATTTGTCCGGACTGGCTCGAAAAAGCCACTTGGCAGATCAGCGAGGCGGATGCGTTATGATAAAGTCTGTCCACTATTTCAACGGCTTAACCTGATAAATTTATTTTTCTCGTTAAAATAGACACATCCACTTAGGGTTGGAGAATGAATACCGAACTGCCCAGGGAGATCACAAGCGAGGAGATCGAAACCTATCACCGCGATGGGGTGGTACTGCTTGAAGCGATGTTTGATGAGGATTGGATTACATTGCTGAAACAGGGCTTGAATCAAAACTGTGAGAACCCGACCCACCGGGCCCGAGTCTGGGACCGTGATTCACAGGGGCGGACCATGTTTTGGGACAGCCAGGCGTGGCGGGGCATAGCGGCATACCAACAGTTCATCTTTCATTCTCCTGCGGCCCAGCTTGCCGGAAAACTGTTGCAAGCCAACGAGATCAACTTTTTTTTTGATGCGGTCTTCGTGCGCTCCGCGGGAACCCAGTTTGCAACACCGTGGCATCAGGATGAACCCTACTGGTCCATCGAGGGCTACGACACCTGCACGATCTGGATGCCGCTGGTGCCCGTAAGCAAGGAAAGTGCGCTGGCCTACGTGCCGGGCTCCCATTTGAGTAACCGGATATTCGATCAGTATAATTTTGGCGACCTGAACCCGGATGGTAAAACAGAGGTGGATCAAGTGGATTTTTCAGGGATCGCTGAGCAGTCGATTCCTGACATCAACGCGGACCCTGAGCGATACGGCGTTGTGAGTTGGGATATGTTGCCGGGAGATTGTGTCGCCTTTAATAGCCGTATCCTGCATGGTGGTTCAGGTAAATTGGACGAAGACCGGGGCTTGCAAGTCTTTACCAGCAAGTGGATGGGCGATGATGTACGCATCAAATTTCGGGAATACGGGATGGATCCGGATCACAGCGATCTCATGACGCAATACGGACTCAAGCCGGGCGATCGTCCTGGAACCGAGCTATACCCCCGAGTTTGGACGAAGGGTTGGTCTTAATAAGTTAGGAGAGGGTATCCTATCTGTGAGCGAGCATTGATGTCGCCAGTCGATATTTCTTCGGTTTGCAGTTTCTTATTATGAATGTCCATGCTCGGGATAGACGATGGGCATGTTTACGGTGGTTGGTATGGTTTGAGTGCGTGATCCTGTCCCGGAGTTCTTCACGTGAGCGAGTGGTTGTCGGTCCGTGATAAGCAGGAGAGACAGTGGTACCGATCAGTCGCTACATGTATTCCGGTTGGTGATCGAGAATTGCCGATGGGATCGTGTTTTTGTATCCAGTTCAGCATTCCATCAACGCCTGACAATCAAGATATCAACAGGAGGAGAAATTAAAGAAGAATTGCCTAATCTAATGATGATAGTGTCCATGACGACACTGGCACATTTCAAATCTGGAAACCGACTGTTTCTGCCACTATACGTTGTTGCTTATCAAGTGTGATGAACTGCATTTTGTTTGGTTCCGGTGCCGCAATATATAGTGCTGAGGCGAGATGCCACAGGTCGGCTCCACGCAAATAGCCGACATCAAGAACTGCCGCTATCTCGGTTGCTAATGACCGATCCGGAAATACCCAAAGTAGGTTGGCTAACAAATCAGGTGAGAATTCGACGCCTTCTCGTGAACAGGCAGATCTCAATTCAGCTTCAAGTAGGTTTGATGAGCACAGGTGTGTGATTCCCATCAACTGGGTAGCGACTGTTGCACTGTCGTCCTCATCAAAGGCAACCGCTATCAACGCAGAAGTGTCGACATACGCAATGCTCATACGTTGCGTTCGTCAAGAAAACGACGTAATGCACCAGGACGTTTGCTCAGTACCGGGAGAGGCTGTTGGGGTTGCCCAGATGGGACAAGGATTCCCTGTCGTTTTAGCTCATCCAGCCTGTCTTCCAGAGTTTGAGGGGGACGTGCTGCAGGGCGTATTTCGGCAACAGGCTCGCCACGGTAAGACACCGTAACCGTCTTGCCTTTCCGCACATGTCGTATCACCTCGGAGAAGTGTGCCTTGGCTTCGTATGTTGAATAGATGAGTTGCATAAGGATTATTGTAACTAGTCAAACTAGTCTAGTCAAATTAATAGGTAACCTGTAGTCGATTATGTCGAACGAGATATGATAAGCGGCTAAAAGCGGTTTGTCGTCACTAGCCGAGGTAGAAGCCGGATGGGTTAGTACCTACGTCCAGACCTACGCGGGGACGGGCAGAAACGCCCGTTACTACCGCAACGTGTTGTATGGGGGTTGCGTGAAAGTAATGAGGTGAAACTTATATCTTCACTGACGGTCTGGATGTCGACGGGATCTGTCGGTTACCACACTACGGAGATATCTGACGCAGCAAGGCCTTCACGACTGAGGTCGCATTTCCCGCCGCGAGATTGAGAAAGGTCTCCATCTCGTTTTTGTTACTACCGCCACCCGCCAGATCAGACAGGCTGCGTACCGCAATGTAGGGAACACTATTAGAATATGCGACGTGGGCGATGGCAGAACTCTCCATGTCCAGTAAACGGGCTTCGAAAGTCTTGAAGACATACCTACGAAAGGCTTCGTTGTCGATAAAGGCACCACCGGAAACGCCAGGGCCGCCAACCATTATCTTGGGGGTGTTTTCAAGGCACTGACCATCGGTTGTGCAGCGGGAAAGTGTGAGCTCTGCCGCTGCACGCCGGGCAGCGGGCAGAAGTTCCGTCTGGTCGACCGGGAACCAGAATCGAGACTTGGGTTGTTCATCGCCTTCGCGGAGCACGGTCACAGCGCGCGGAAACATCATGCCAAAGTTGGCATACGGATAGTCGAAGAAAGGAATCGTCTCCCAACCGCCATTCACCTCCCTTGCGAAGAGCATTTCAAGGTACTGTCCCCATCGGTCGGCAATCACGACATCGCCGATGTTGAGAGTCGGATCCACCCCTCCCGCGATTCCCGAAAACACGATCCGCTCAATCGGGAAATGGTCCAGCGCAAGTTGCAGGGTCATTGCCGCGTTGACGACACTGATCCCACTCAGAAACAATACGACCGGTTGGTTTTCCAGGATGCCGGTAGTAAACGTGACACCGTTCAATGAATGTTCCGACACCTCCCCTTCAAGGCTCTCCCTGAGGAGTGTCAGCTCAGGCTCGAAGGCGGAAATAACAGCGGTCCGAGGAGTTGTGTCTTCGATGACATCCGCTTGGGACGGCGCAACAGTCAGAATCATCAGGATGGCGGCGAGGCCACCCAGCAGGAGATTCACCGAACGGGGCAAGCAGTTTGGATACGTCATCATAGTATAGTAGTGGGAGTGAACTAAAGAACTTGGGCCAAAGTGAAGCGGTGCACGATTATCGCTGATTGTCCTGCGGGCCACAAGGATCAGGCCTGTGTCACACAGGCGCGCGCAGTACAGTCGGGGGCGGTCGAACATGATTGGCCGCTGGCTTATGCACTGGCGTGGTTGTCCGTCGCTGGCGGTGACTCGGTTGTTTCGCCCTGGGTACGCCATCAATTCCCAAAGGTTGGGAAACTGATCCGTGATTTACGAGATACGTGGTGTAATCCCTTCAGCGATGGCCAAAGCGCTGCTCACGGCGCTGGCCTTGCTCCGTGCGTGAAGACGTCGAGTCAGGATTTTCGTACTCTCAATACTCGGTCCGTGAGGTTTGTCGTTATCTTGGCATGGACAGTGCTCCTATGCTTGGTTCCAGGCGGATAGAATCCACTCAACAGATGGTAATCCTACACTAAAAAGCTGTATAAAAGCTGCATCTCGAAAGACCCATCGGAACTGCCGTCGCAGGGTCAACCTTCCTTGCTGCATTGGGGTTTGCGAAAATACATGAATACTGTACACTTTTGACTCTTCGATTGTCTCGTGAGGTCTCCAGAATCATGGTTGCTGTACATGATGCACATGGCGGTTTGATTCGTATCGACCGTGCGAGCCCGGGTAGAGAAGAGTGCTTACAAAAAATTTCCGTTGGGACTCCGTCATCTCAGGGAGGAATTGATGAATCCACGTTGCAGGATTTACTCTTCCGAAATCCCAAAACGCTTCCGATCGCGGCAATTGATGCGGCTTACGACGGAGCCATTCCTGTCTGCCGGGAATTATCGACACCAGCTGGTTATCTGGACGCAATCTATGTCAATGCTCTCGGCCGCCTGACGCTGGCCGAATTCAAACTATGGCGTAATCCGCAAGCTCGCCGGGAAGTCATCGGCCAGATTCTCGACTACGCGAAGGAGTTGGCGTCCTGGCGCTACGAGGACCTGCAGCGCGAGGTGTCCAAGTGTCTGAAACTTCCCGGCAACGCGCTCTATGAGCGGGTCCAGTCAGCTCACCCCAATGTGGATGAGTCTCAGTTCGTTGACAACGTTTCCCGTCACCTTAGGCGGGGCGAATTCCTTCTGTTGATTATCGGCGACGGCATTCGCGAAGGTGTCGAGAATATCGTGGATTTCGTCCAGCGATACGGTGGCCTTCATTTCAACCTCGCGATCGTGGAAGCGGCGTTGTATCGCGAGACCAACGAGCGCCTCATTGTCCAGCCCCGAATCCTGGTGCGCACCGAGATCGTGCCGCGCTTCGTTCTTGGGGCGGGTGATACACCCGACATACCCTTGGAAGAGTGCGAACACGACGATGTGCTATCGGATCTTCAAGAAGAAAACCTGCGCTTCTGGAGCGCGATCCTGGAAGACTACTCCTTTTCCGATAGCACGGTGGAGACTCCCGCAACGACCAAGGAATCGACGCTCTATGTGAAGGTGCGGAATTCTGGATTCGGCGACTGGGGACTATCGTTCGTAGGCTACTTGCATCGTGGTTCCCGGAGCATGGGCTGCTACCTGACGCGCCGCAAGGACATCCCGCATGCGGTGCGCGTTTATGGCCAGATCGAAGAGTTGCTGGACGAGCTCCGTGAGGAAATGGGTGACGATCTTGATGCTTGGGAAAACCCCGAGGGCAGGCCTAGGATCGGTTATCGTCAAGAAGGGCTGCCGGTCGGGGAATCTGATGACTCGCCCCGCTTTCAGGAGTCGGTTCGTTGGATGCGCGAAAAGTTGGATGGGATAGTCAGCAACCTCCATCCTCGATTACAGCGAATGCTCGCTCGTGGTGGATAGAACACTGTGGCCCACGAAACCCGAGACAGGTGTGAAGGGCAAGTCAGCAGCCGTGAGCGATTTGGCGGTAGCAAGAAATATTCACTCGGTTATCTGGACAGCGTTACCACCGGGTTAAGGGCGATAACAAGGGGCACCCTGGCGCGGAAGTTGATCCCGCTTATCCAAAATCGCCCGGTCCACCGCCTTGAGCAAGCCCAATCGACGGTCGACTTCCCTCAGCAACAGGACGCCGGCATTCGAGGTAATCGCCCCGCCGCCGAATGTGGCCTCGATCTGACGGCTCTTGAGGGTTGGAAATGCAATCGGTTTGAGGTTGCAATCTGTTACGGGTGAGATCCTCTGTAATTCTCTTTAACTAATTGAATCATATCACAAAATGAGGTCTCACTTCCTTCATTTTATGTATTATTCGGGTTAGGGTGTCTTGTCATTGCGATCAAGATGCTGCTGCACCACTTCGAGAAAGGCGTCCCCGAATTTCTCCAGCTTGGCCTGACCCACGCCGCTAATTTGCAGCAATTCAGAATGCCGGCACGGCTTTTCTTCAGCGATGCCCATCAAGGTGCTGTCATGAAAGACCATGTAGGGCGGGATGTCGTGTTGTTGGGCAAGCTGCTGTCGGCATTGGCGCAATGCATCCCACAGTGGTTCATTTTCCGGATGAACAGCCGCTGTTTTTTTCGGTTTCCTGTCGGGGTCTTTGGTCCTTGCCGCCAGATCCTCGCGCAACACAAAACGGACCTTACCGGTCAGTAATGGGCGTGTTTGGTCAGTGAAGCGCAGTGCGCCGAACCGTGCGGCGTCGCTGATCAGATAAGCGCCCACGAGCAGCTGTCGAATGACCGAGCGCCACTGGTCCGGCGACAGATCCGCGCCGATGCCGTAGGTGCTCAATGACTGGTGCCGATGTTGTCGGATTTTTGCCGTGTCCTTGCCACGCAACACATCAATGATATGCTGTGCACCGAAGCGCTGACCGGTTCGATAGATGCACGACAGCAGCTTTTGTGCAATTTCGGTTCCCTCCCGCGTTTTCGGTGGATTCAGGCAAAGATCGCAATTCCCGCACGGGGCGGATAATGACTCACCGAAATACGCCAGCAACGAGCGACGCCGACAGTGTGTGGTTTCGCACCAGCCGAGCAGCGATTCCAGTTTGTTTCGCTCGTTGCGTTTGTACAGCGGATCTGCATCGGAGCGCTCCACCATCTGGCTGCGTTGTACAACATCGCTGAGTCCGTAGACCATCCAGGCCTCTGAGGGCTGTCCGTCGCGTCCCGCCCGCCCGGTTTCCTGGTAGTAGGATTCGAGACTTCCGGGCAGGTCCAGATGGACCACAAATCGAACATCCGGTTTGTCGATTCCCATACCAAAGGCAATGGTGGCAACCATGATGAGGTTGTCCTCAATCAGGAATCGGGACTGGTTTTGAGCCCGAAAGGCACTGTCCAGTCCCGCATGATAAGGCAACGCCCTGTAGCCACACTGGTTTAGCCATTCAGCCGTATGGTCCACCTTTTTTCGTGAAAGGCAATAGATGATGCCGCATGATTCGCGATGATCTTCAAGAAAATGCAGCAACTGATTGTTTGCATTGACCTTGGGTGCGACACGGTAGCGAATATTCGGTCGATCGAAACTACTGACATATATCTCGGGATTGTCGAGTTGCAGCTTGTTCATGATTTCTTGTTGGGTGTCAGGAGTGGCGGTCGCTGTCAACGCCATGCGCGGCACGTTCGGAAAACACCTACCGAGTTGTCCCAAGGAGAGATAGTCGGGACGAAAGTCATGTCCCCATTGTGAAACACAATGTGCCTCATCAATGGCGATCAATGAAATCGGGTGACGCTGCAACCAGGTTAAGGTCTCTGCCTGCGAAAGCCTTTCCGGCGCGATATAGACCAGATCAATGTCGCCGAGGTGCATCTGTTGTGCAATATCCCGCTGTTGCTGTGGCGAGAGTGTCGAATTGAGAAAGGCGGCCCTGACGTCCAATTGTCGCAGTGCGTTGACCTGATCTTGCATCAGTGCGATCAGCGGCGAGACGATCAAGGCGATGCCGGGACGAAGCAGGGCGGGGATCTGATAGCACAGTGACTTCCCGCCACCGGTTGGCATCAGGACCAGGGTGTCGCGTCCCGTCAGTACACTTTCGATGATGGCCTCCTGGTGGCCGCGGAATTGATCGTAACCGAAGACCTGTTGCAGAAGGTTTCGCGCGTGGCGGGTCATTTCAGTGGTCGGTTGACTCAAGAGACTGCGTCATTGTTTTGTCCGGTTGGTGGAGGAAAGTCGATGGTCTGGACAGGAGAGGATTCCAATCCGACAGGGACTTCCGGCGGCATTCCATCGGTTATGATATGCATTGGATCAGGGCAGCGATCATACGTTCTCTGGTTGTCGAATGCCAGATAATTGGTTCGAGTCTGCCTGCCAGGATTGTCCTGTACTGAAGCGACGAGTTGCGTGCCAGTGTCTGCGGGACTGCGGCGATCTTGCAACACGGCTGGGCTTGCGGGATCACCCTACCGTCGTATGGGCGCAGCATGACAGGAAATACCCGGGTGTTTCCTTAAAGTTCGCAGCGTTTGATGAATATCTCCTTGTCAATGAGCCGGGATTGACCAGCGAGCCGACTCGATAATGATTTCCGCCAGATCGGATCCCAACTGCATGTTCACAGGGGTGTATACAAACGCCGCGGCCTTTTTGTCGAGGGAATTATTGCCGGGAGAATGATTGCTTGCGGGCATTGAAGTATATAATTCCCTCTCTGTTCATTAAATCAACATACAGCCCAAGCATCAATATACAGCCCAATGACGACAGACTGGTTTTTGCAACCCACGAAAACATACGACCGGGACCACATTGAAACGGCCCGGCAACGACAGGACCAGCTCACCAAACCCCCCGGTTCACTGGGCGCATTGGAGACAGTTGCGGTCAGACTGTGCGGGCTGTTGGGGCCCTCACCGCAGTTGGAGCATGTCAGCATCACTGTTTTTGCGGCAGACCACGGGGTCGCTGTCGAAGGTGTCTCTGCCTTCCCCCAGGTGGTGACCGGCGAGATGGTTCGTAATTTTTCCTGTGGTGGGGCGGCGATCAGTGTCCTTGCCCGATACCTGAAGGCCACGTTGGAGGTGGTCAACCTGGGGACGGTCAATGATCCCGGAGTGATCCCCGGAGTGGTCGATGCCAAGATCAACCCGCAAACCGGCAATCTGGCACGAGGGGCCGCGATGACCGACGAGCAACTCAGAAGTGCCCTGATGGCCGGTCACGATGCCATTTCACGCGTTGCTCAACGCAATGCGTCCTTGTTTATCGGTGGAGATATGGGGATCGGCAATACCACGTCTGCGACGGCCCTGGGATGTGCTTATCTGAAGCTAGCTGCATCGGAACTGGTGGGGCCGGGGACCGGTCTGGATTCACGGGGGATCGCCCGCAAGACGGCGATCATCGATCAGGCACTGCGTCTTCATCAGGCCGAATTTGAGGATCCACTGGGGATATTGCGGTGTTTGGGCGGGTTTGAAATAGCGGGATTGGCGGGTGCTTATATCGCCAGCGCTCAGGCGGGTATTCCGATACTGATCGATGGGTTCATTTCCACGGCCGCGGCACTGGCCGCGGTGAAGATCAATCCCGGAACCCTTCACTGGATGCTGCTGTCCCACACGTCGGCTGAACCGGGGCATCGCCGACTGGTCGATGCACTCGGTTTGCGGCCGCTCATTGATTTGCAGATGCGGTTGGGAGAAGGCAGTGGTGCAGCAGTGACGGTTCCACTGCTGGAAATGGCCTGTCGACTGCATAACGAGATGGCGACATTTGACGAGGCTGGCGTGTCCGAGGCGTAGTTCGTTCTGATAACCGGATGACACAATCCATCATCATTGATCTCCTGCGTCACGGGGAAACACAGCGTGAAGCGATTTTTCGGGGCGTGACGGATGATCCATTAAGTGATGTCGGCTGGTCCCAGATGGTCAGTGCGACGAAGGGGGAAAACTGGCACAAGGTGATTACGTCGCCCTTGCAGCGCTGCCATCGATTTGCCCAGCACGTTGCACAGTTACAGAGGTGCACATTGGAGACGGATGATCGATTGAGTGAATATAACTTCGGAGATTGGGACGGCAAGCCTTATGCGGACGTGTTGACGATGGAGGCACAACAGGTACAGCAGTTTTTCAACGATCCGGAAAGTCATACGCCGCCCAACGGGGAATGCTTTCGGACATTTCGTGATCGTGTTCTGGGGGCCTGGCAGGAACGGGTGGCACAGTCTCAGGCGGGCCGGAAAATACTGCTGGTCACACACGGTGGGGTGATGCTGGTCATTCTGGCGCATGTGCTTGGTGTGAAGTACATCCATGGGAAAATCCACCTGCCGTATGCCTGTCGCAGTCAGATCAGGGTTGAGCCGGGGAACGGCACTCCCTGCCTGGTCTCTCATCGATAATCGGGTCATGAGAGACTCGTTTTGGCTGGCGCTTGGTTTTCTGACGCGTCTGCCCGTTCCCTTTTGCGGGAAGGCAAGCCGACAGCAGAAATCGGCTGCGCTGCTGTTTTATCCCATCGTCGGTTTGCTCATCGGTGGTGTCCTTTGGTTGGGCGCCTGGTTGATGACCGGGCTATCACCGCTGTTGGCCGGTGCGATTGTCGTTGCCCTCTGGGCTTGGCTGACCGGCGGATTGCATCTGGATGGGCTGGCTGATTGTGCAGATGCCTGGGCAGGCGGGGCAGGGGATGCCGACAAGACCGCAGATATCATGAAAGACCCGCACCTCGGCGCGATGGCTGTTGTATTGCTGATACTCGTCTTGATCCTTAAGACCGTCGCGGTAGCCGAATTGATCGAGCAGGCCTCATTGATCATTCTGATTGTCATTCCCGCACTGGCACGGTGTTCTTCGATTGCCCTGTTTGTGACAACCGACTACGTCCGTTCGGGTGGCCTGGGAGAGGTGTATGTCCATTCACCTGACGACGAGTCAGCTAGACGCACAATAAAGCGAAACCGATACGCCACGATCGCGGTGACGGGACTTCTCACGGTTCTCCTGCTCGGTTTCGCTGGCGGTCTGTTGCTCCTGTTTCTCGCTGTGGCCTTTGGATTGATCCGTCAGCTTGCGGTCCATCGACTTGGCGGCTTTACCGGTGATGTGGCGGGAGCCATGATCGAGTTGATCGAGCTGTTCGCCTGCCTGTTTTGGGTAGTTTTTCTGGGATGGTAATCTGACCCGAACGCCATCGGTGTCGGTTGCTTCAGAGGACAAACAAGTGCTTGTTTGGCGTTCCACATGTTGTGCGTAATCATCAGTTCGGGAAAAGAGCGCGGGTATACAGGTTTTTTTCCTGTCCGACATGAAAGTCCGCGGGTTCCAGTGCTCCGTCATGCGCCTGTAGCCACTGTTTCAGCGGGTGCAGCGCCGGTGCGTTGAGGCCCGCTTTCAATAGACGCATGACTCGTTCTAGGTGCTGTAGATAAACCGGCTTGTTGTCTCTTAACCAGAGTCGGACGAAAATGCCGGCCACTTTGCAATGCCGTTGTGTGCCCCAGACCGACAGATGGTGTTCAAGAACCTGTTTATCCGCATCATCTTGTTGCGCCAAGTAGCGGTTTTTAATGTGGTTTGTCAGTGATTCGGGTAAATCCCGCCGTGCATCTTCCAATAACGAAACAAGGTCGTAGGCGGGTGAACCGAGCAATGCGTCCTGGTAGTCGAGCACGGCACACTGGTCTTTAATCAGGATCAGGTTGTCAACGTGAAAATCCCGGAGCACCAGGGTCGGTCTGATGGGCGGCAGACCCAGGTAAATATCCCGCCACAGTGAGACATAGTCGTTTTTCGCCCGGGGACTGAATGGTTTTTTTTGAACTGCCGGCAAGTACCAGTCAACCAACAGACGGGCTTCGCGGATAAAAGGGTCGAAATCATAAGGCGCAAGCGTAATGTCGGTGGCATCCGGCTGTCGGTGGAGGTGAATCAGTACATCGACGGCCTTTTCGTACAGCTCTGCAGCGCGGCCTCCCCTGTCCAGAAGGGAGGTAAAGGTGTCATTGCCGAGATCCTCGAGCAACAGGAATCCGTTGTCGGTATCCTGCTGGAACAGTTGGGGTACCCGGATACCGAGACGCGACAGATGCCGGGTGACGGTCACAAAGGCCGGCAGGTCTTCCTTGTCCGGGGGCGCGTCCATGAGCATCATTGAATCGGTTCCCCGGGTCAGCCGAAAATACGTCCGATCCGAGGCATCGGGTATCAGACGGGTCAGGGTTGCGTCTGCCCACCGATGGTGTTTCAAAAATCGGTTCCGTTCCGTTTCTCTTGGACTTGGCATGGCCATTGTCAGGCAGCCAGCAGTGACTTGATACGGTTTTCAAGACAGTCCCGCTGTGTTTTTGAGGTCACCGGATTGTTGTCCCGATCCGTAATGAAAAAGGTATCTTCGGCTTTTTCCCCGACGGTGGACACCTTGGCCGAGAGCAGTCGGACCTTGCACTCGAGTAAGGCCATCGAGACATGGTACAGCAGACCGGGGCGGTCGGGAGAGACAATTTCCATGGTCGTGTGCCGGCCTTCATGGCTGTCGCTGAACGAGACGGTTGTGGGCACCTGAAACTGTTTGTAGGCCCGGGGCAGCATGCGCTTGGGAGGCGCATCACTGGGTTGGGGTGTCAGCAGCACCTCGCGCAGCTGCCGGGTTTGTTGTTCAAGAAGATGGGCGCTGGGCCGGTCCTTGTTCCGACTGACGGTAATGAAGACCAAAATGGCGAGTCCGGAATAGGTCTGGTGAATACGGGCATCGAGAATGCTCAGGTCCATCTTTTCCAGTGCCCCGGTGCTTTTCGGCAGAAGATAGTCGGATTCCGGTGCAACAACCAGGATCTGCTCGGCCCTGATCTCCTCCCGATAGCGCATCCGGACGATGGGGATATCCAACAGATCGGCGTTGTAAATCTGCTGTGCCTGCCAGGCGCTGGTTTCCGGGGCGTTGCGCAAGAAATATTCCTGATCGAGCTGATCCCACAATTTGGCCAACTGACCGGACGGGACGGTATCGGCCAGGATCTTCTCGATGGCCTTTTTCCGCTCCTGCACCCGTTGCTTGATGGCCTCGGCGCCACCGAGGCCCGAGCGCAGCCGTCGGGAGGTTGCGGTATACAGGTTGCGCAACAGCTGGCCTTTCCATTCATTCCATACATTGTGGCTGGTGCCCCGCATATCCGCCACGGTCAACAGGTACAGATTGTCCAGGTGTTCCTGATCGCCGACAAATTCGGCGAACCGGTCAATCACCCGGGGGTCGGCGGTGTTTTCCCGTTGAGCGGTCCACGACATACGGAGGTGATGGCGCACCAGCCAGGCGACAAAACTGACATCGTAATCAGACATCCCCAGCCGATGGCAAAACGTCAATGCGATCTGTTCGCCCACTTCGGAATGGTCCCGTCCACTGCCTTTCCCGATGTCGTGACACAAGGCGGCGAGATAAAGCCGTTCGCGCCGATTCAGTTTGGCCATGAGCGCACTGAGTACCGGAAATTCATCCTTGTAGCGATCATCCAGCAATCCCCGCAGATGGCCCACCACAAACAGGCTGTGGGCGTCCACGGTAAAGATATGAAACAGGTCATGCTGCATTTGTCCGACCACCCGTCCGAATGCCGGGAAAAAGGCGCCGAGTACGCCATACGCATTCATTCTTCGAAGCGCATGGGTCAATCCGTTCTGATGCTTGAAGATGGACAGGAATGTCTCTTTGTTGATGTCATCATTGCGGTAGGATTGATCGATCCGGTGCAGGCTGCCACGCAGCTGTCGGATGGTGCTGGCACGTACACCCTTGAGTTCGGGAAACTGTTGCAAAAGATAAAACAACTCCAAAATCGCGGCCGGTTCGCGTTGGAATATATCGGGAAGGGTCGACTCCAGGTAGCCCCCGACGGACTGGAACCGGGCATTGATTTTTTTGGGTTTGGGTCGGGCAGGGATGAGAATGGCCTCCTGAAAGTGCTGCAACAGCAGTTCGTTCAGCAATTGCAGTTCCTTCACCGTCCGGTAATACTTTTTCATCATCTGCTCGACCGCCAGGTGATTGTTCTTCTGACGGTATCCCAGTTGCTGTGCGAGCGTTCGCTGGTAGTCAAACAGCAGTCGGTCCTCGCACCGGCCGGACAGCAGGTGCAGCCCGTTCCTGAGCCGCCAGAGATAGTTTCTCCCCTTGATGAGCGCGCGATATTCCTGCTGGGTCAGAAAATGGTGATCAACCAGTTCCTTGAGGTCACTGGTTCCAAAGTAACGGTTGGCCACCCAGCTGATCATGTGGAGATCGCGCAGGCCACCGGGACTTTCCTTGAGGTTCGGTTCCAGGTTATAGGCGGTCTCGCTGAAACGAATATGCCGTTGTCGCTGTTCGTCGAGTTTCTCGCGGAAGTATCGAGCAACCGGCCACAGGGAGACATCCCGGATGCGCTGGTCGAAGGTGTTGAACAGGTCGCGATTGCCCGCCAGCAAGCGGGCTTCCATCCAGTTCGTCATCACGGTCAGGTTCTCCCCCGCCAATCGCATGGTTTCAGTGAGTGTCAGGGTGTTGCTGCCCACCTTGAGACCGATATCCCAACAAAATTGAATAAAGGATTCCAGTCTTTGCCGGGTCCGGGCAGACAGATCTTCGAGAATCAGCAGCAGGATATCGATATCAGACTCAATGTTCAGTTCATGGCGGCCATAGCCGCCGGTGGCGATCAGGGCGGTGACCTTTTCCTGATCGGCCATAAACCGCTGCCAGGCGAGGCACAGGATCTGATCGATGAGCCAACTCCTCTTTTTTGCCAGGAACGCCGCATCGCCCCCCTCCCAATGATATTCCGCAAGCAGGTTCTTGCCATTGGCCAGTGCACCCTGATATTCATTGAGTGCTGCCGCAGGATCCGTTCCAATGTGGATCAGCGCGGAAGTGTCTAACAGGGCGGCATGCGTCAGTCGACTCATGATTGAGTCAGTATTTCATGGCCGGTTTCGGTCACCAGAATGGTGTGCTCCCACTGGGCCGACAGGCTGCGGTCCTTGGTCACGACCGTCCATTGATCGGGCAACAGCCGGGTCTCCTTGCGTCCGGCATTGATCATGGGCTCGATGGTGAATGTCATGCCCGGTTCCAGCCTGAGCCCGGTTCCCGGGGTGCCGTAATGGAGTACCTGGGGATCTTCGTGAAAGACCTTGCCAATACCATGACCGCAGTATTCCCTGACCACGGAAAACCCCCGGGTCTCCGCATGCTGTTGGATCACATGCCCGATATCACCGAGCTGCACGCCGGGAGCGACCAGGTCAATCCCCTTGAACATGCATTCATAGCACACCTGGCACAATCTTCTTGCCCGTACGGATGGCTCGCCGACAAAAAACATGCGACTGGTGTCGCCATGAAACTGGTCCTTGATGACGGTGATATCAATATTGATAATGTCCCCGTTTTTCAATTTCTTGTCTGACGGGATACCGTGACAGATGACATGGTTGATCGAAGTGCAGATGGATTTTGGAAAGCCCCGGTAGTGCAGCGGAGCCGGTATGGCCTGCTGCACATTGACAATATAGTCATGACACAGGGTATTGAGTTCATCGGTGGTCACCCCTGGACTGACATGGGCACCGATCATGTCCAGCACTTCCGAAGCAAGCCGTCCAGCGAGTCGCATTTTGTCTATTTCGACACTGTTTTTGATCGTGACTGGCATGGCGGGAGTCAATTTATTGGGAAATGAACTGTAATGCTCCCAAATTCCACTTTTTTCTTCAACTGTTTTTGGGTAGAATCCGCGGTCCTTGGTGTCGCTAGGACGCCGGACAAATAAATCGCACACGGCAATTATGGCCATTCGGGTGCCGGGTTGGGAGGCGTACAACCAATCCGGTTGATGGTCAGTAACCGTGGAGGCACAACCCACGACAGATCAAGAATTCGTTATGGCTGAGATTACCATGCGCCAGCTGCTGCAGGCTGGCGTGCACTTCGGACACCAGACCCGCTACTGGTCGCCTACCATGGCCCCCTATATTTTTGGCGACCGGAATAAAATTCATATCATCAACCTCGAAAAGACGTTGCCCATGCTCAATGAGGCAATGAATTATCTGGGGTCGGTTGTCAAGGGAGGCGGGACCATCCTGTTTATCGGTACCAAGCGCCAGGCCGGCCGGATCGTCCGGGAAGCGGCGATACGCTGTGGCTCACCGTATGTCGACCATCGCTGGCTGGGGGGCATGCTGACGAACTACAAGACGGTGAAGAATTCGATCGCCCGGCTGAAGGAACTGGAACAGCGAATCGAATCGGGCGTGGTCGCCGGTTTAAGTAAAAAGGAAGCGCTGACCCTGGAAAGGGAACGCGGCAAATTGAGTAAAACACTGTCCGGCATCAAGGACATGAATGGCTTGCCCGATGCGTTGCTCGTGATTGATGTTGAGCAGGAATATATTGCCGTCGCGGAAGCGAACAAGCTGGGGATTCCGGTGGTTGCCGTGGTCGATTCCAACTGTTCCGTTAAGGGAATCGACTACATTATCCCGGGCAATGACGATTCCACCCGGGCGATCAAATTGTACCTCGAAGCCGCCAGTGATGCCGTGCTGGATGCCAAGATGGCCACCAGTACGATGCCCCCACCGGCGGGTGATGACTACATTGAAGTTGATGCAGCGGATGCGGTGATTGAGCAGCGCCAGCCGGAGGCGTCTGATGCCGTTGTACCGGAGCCGCAGTCCGCGGCAACCGTGCCCGATGAACCGGCCGAGCCGGAGGCGAAGGGCGTGACCGACGATACGCCGGCGAGTGCGCAATCCAAAGCCGCTGCCTCTCCGGCGGATGAGGCGGCGCCCCAGGAATACATCGAGTCGAAAAAGATCAGCAAGAAAAAGGTGGTTCGAAAAAAGCGGGTCGGCGAGGCCGATACCGGCTGAACCGATCGATTCATCGATCCCCGAAGCGGCCGTCCCTGTCGGGACGGTTGATGAACAACAGTAATCTGGAGAGAGTTATGGCGATCAGCGCGTCAATGATCAAGGAACTGCGTGAACGAACCGGTGCAGGTATCATGGACTGCAAAAAGGTGCTCACCGAAACCGATGGCGATATTGAGGAAGCCATTGTTGCCCTGCGCAAGAAAGGTGCGGCCGCAGCGGCAAAAAAAGCGGCCCGGATTGCGGCGGAAGGTGTCGTGGTCATGGCAAAAAATCCGACCGCTTCGGTGTTGGTCGAGGTCAACTGTGAAACCGACTTTGTCGCAAAGGACCGTTCGTTCATCACCTTTTCACAGGAGGTTGCCCAGGCCATTCTGGACCACCGCATCACCGACATGAGTGCCTTGAACCCGGCGCCCCTTGGTCAGAAAACAGTGGAATCAGCGCGGGCTGAACTGATTACCAAGATCGGTGAAAATATTCATGTCCGCCGGTTTGAGTGGATGCACCATGATGACGGCAGTGTGCGGGGTGATTATCTCCACGGTTCGCGGATTGGTGTACTGGTCAAGCTGATCGGCGGTACCGGGGACTTGGCCGGGGATCTGGCGATGCATATCGCGGCGAGCCAGCCAATGTGTATTTCACAACAGGACATGCCTCAGGCCCTGTTAGCCAGAGAACGGGCCATTTTTGAAGCCCAGGCACGTGAGAGCGGCAAGCCTGACGACATCATCGATAAAATGGTTGCCGGGAAAATAAAAAAATTTCTCAAGGAAAACAGTCTGTTGCAGCAGTCTTTTGTAAAAGACCTTGATCAGACGGTCGGTCAGCTTGTGACGGCTGGCGGTGCGACGGTTGAACAGATGGTGCGATTCGAAGTCGGAGAGGGACTGGAAAAGCGTAGCGATGACTTTGTTGCCGAGGTCATGGCGCAGGCCGGCGGCGACTGAATGCCTTCGAACGCCACCGGGTCCGCGATGTCAGCCGCAGCGTGGCGTCGCGTGTTGTTGAAGCTGAGCGGTGAGGCACTGGCCGGAGAACAGAAACTCGGGATCGATGCGGCGGTGCTGAAGACCACTGCAGCGGAAATCAGCGACATTGTGGCGCTCGACGTGGAACTGGCGGTGGTTGTCGGTGGCGGCAACTTTTTTCGCGGCATCAGTCCTTCTGCCCAGAAGATGGACCGGGTCGGGGCGGACTACATCGGCATGCTCGCGACCGTGATGAATGCGCTGGCACTGCAACAGGCCCTTGAGACAAGCGGGGTGACGGCGAGAGTGTTGTCGGCCCTCGCGGTCTCCGGTGTGGTTGAACCCTTTGTACGGGGTCGTGCACTGAAGCATCTCAAGGCGGGCCGGGTGGTTATCTTTGCGGCGGGCACCGGGAATCCGCTGTTTACCACGGATACCGCGGCGAGCCTGCGCGCACTGGAGGTGGGTGCTGAAGTGATGGTCAAGGCCACCCGAGTGGATGGCGTTTATGATGCGGACCCGGAACGCAATCGGCAAGCGGTCCGATTTGATCGGATTGACTTCGAAACGGTATTGGCCCGGGGGCTGAAAGTCATGGATGCAACCGCCATCACGCTGTGCAGGGAGCATCAATTGCCGATTCAGGTATTGAATCTTCATCGGCCGGGCAATTTGAAAAAAATGATCCTTGGGGAACCGGTCGGCACCTTCATCTCGGATCGCAGCGCGCCATAGGCCACTACCGCGCGGTTCCGGTATGGGTACAACGGAGAGGAGGCAGCGGCCAAGGTCGATGGTTTCGCTTTTGTACAGCTGACATATCCCATACAATAGCCCACCGAGGTGACGGTAACCGCGCCGGCGGGTTGAGGTGAATGACATTGAAGATCGGAGAGGCAATCTGAAGACAGGCTGATGTGCCAGACAGGGGCCGTCAGAAGGAGGTGAACATGATCGATGAGATAGAGAAAGACGCACAGGTGCGGATGAAAAAAACCGTTGATTCGACCCGGGAGGACATGGCCCGTATCCGGACCGGTCGTGCATCAACCGCCTTGCTCGACCACCTGACGGTGGATTATTATGGCTCGCCGACACCCATCAACCAGGTTGCCAGCGTCTCGGTATCCGATGCCAGGACGCTCACGGTACAACCGTGGGAAAAACACATGATTGCCGTGATTGAACGGGCGATACTGGAGTCCGACTTGGGACTCAATCCGGTGACAGCGGGCCAGACAATGAGATTGCCCTTGCCACCGATGACCGAAGAGAGACGGATTGAATTGGGCAAGGTCGTCCGACAGGAAGGGGAAAACGGGAAGATTGCCATCCGCAATATACGGCGTGATGCCATTCACACTGTCCGCGACCTGCTCAGGGAAAAGGAGATTACCCAGGATGAGGCGAAACAGTCTGAACAGGCACTTCAGTCCCTTACGGATACCTATGTGGCCCTGATTGACGGCATCGTTGCTGACAAGGAACGGGAGGTGATGGCCGTCTAGATGAAAGCACGATCCGGGCATTGAAGGGTGATTTTCCGCAGGCCGTGTTGCAGGACTGACTGTTTTGTCGATATTGCTTTTGACAGGATCCGGGTTGTCGCCAGGGGCGACGGTTCGCCAATCCCGGGAAACTGACTCAACCGGTCGTCGAGATGGAATCACAACGAAACCCCGCAGACGGTGCGGATGCCCGCCCCCTCCATATTGCGGTGATTATGGATGGCAATGGGCGATGGGCCAAACAGCACGGTCTTCCGCGGGTGGCGGGTCACCGAAGGGGGGTTGAGAATGTCAAGGAACTGGTTGCTGCCTGCGGCAAAAAGGGGATTCACTATCTGACCCTGTTTGCCTTCAGTAGTGAGAACTGGCAACGTCCCGAAGCGGAAGTTCGATTGCTGATAGAGTTGCTGACATCGGCACTGGAGTCGGAAACACGCGGACTGCACGACAACAATGTCAAACTGAGGGTCATCGGCGACCTATCGCGTTTTCCGCACCGCTTGCAGGGCAAAATCGAACAGGCCTGCCGCATCACCAGTCACAATACTGCCCTTAATCTGACGGTCGCAATCAATTACGGCGGCCGCTGGGACATGATGCAGGCCTGCCGCTCGATTGCACGACGCGTAGACAACGGTGAGCTGTCCGTTGACGCGGTGACCTCGGCACTTATAGAATCGAATCTGTGTACCTGCGAACTGCCGGAACCTGATCTGTTTATTCGAACCGGCGGCGAGCAGAGAGTGAGCAACTTCCTGCTTTGGCAATTGGCCTATACCGAATTGTTTTTCACGGACGTCTATTGGCCTGACTTTGATGAGACCTGCCTGGACAATGCGCTGTCAGAATTTGCCAGAAGACAACGACGATTCGGCAAGATCAGTGAGCAGTTGAACCTGCCCTAAGACATGTTTCTGTCGCAAAATGGTTTCACAGGGGAGGCCGCTGATGTACCACGGGCAGGGCGGACGGTTCGTGATTTGCCCGGAGGCTTTGGCTGGCGTGCCCAGAAGACCGTCCCGACACGGAAGCGTGAGAGACAACGAGAACCCCGACTGATCGTCGATGCCCTGCCCGATACCCCGTTCTCATGCTGATCCGGATCATCACGGCATTGATTTTAGTGCCGATTGTGACCGGGTTGACCTATTGGTTGCCCAGTGTCTGGTTTGCTTGCCTGTGGGCCATTGTGATGGGCATGGGGTGGTGGGAGTGGAGTCGATTGATTCGCTGTCCGCTGACGGGTTTTTTATTGATTATCGGGGGGTTGGGGATTGCAATGATGCTGGTTTACCCCCGGCCTGGCCTGCTGTACGCGATCACTCTGATCGGGGCACTGTACTGGTTGGTTCAGGGGGTCGGTCTGCGGTCGTCGACCGTGGAGATTGGCCATGACGGCGACCGCTATGGGCTGCATGGGGCCGGCGTGCTGTTCGCCGCATGGGTCTCGCTGGTGCTGTTGCATCAGACCTCGCCGAATGGTGCGATGACCGTGATCGGATTGTTTGTAACGGTGTGGGCTGCCGATGTATTCGCCTATTTCGTGGGCAAAGCCATCGGAAAGCGAAAACTGGCCCCGACCCTCAGCCCCGGTAAGACCGTGGAGGGGGTGATCGGAGGATTGTCGGGGGCGATAGTGCTCTCCGTGATGTTTGCGGTTGTCGTATTGTCCCTGTCGGGTCGTGCCGTCGTGTTGTGGGGCTTGGTAGCGGTATTGACGGTCCTTGTCAGTGTGGTGGGTGATCTGTATGAAAGTCGGCTCAAGCGCAAAGCGGGTGTCAAGGACAGCGGCAAGCTGCTGCCCGGACATGGGGGACTGCTTGACCGTATCGATGCCCTGATTGCTGCCGCCCCGGTTTTTGTTGCACTGTGGTGGCCGATGACATGACCCTGCCTCGAAAACAGGTGACTGTTCTGGGGTCCACCGGTTCGATCGGCGTGCATACCTTGGATGTCATTGCCCGTCATCCAGATAAGTACCAGGTACAAGCGCTGTCTGCGCATCAGAATGTCGATCTGCTGTTCAGGCAATGTGTCCGCTTTCGCCCTGAAAAGGCAGTCATGGTGGATGCCCATTGCGCCCGGCAGTTGACAGACAGGCTACAGGCCGAGTCCCTCGCGGTCGAGGTCCGGACAGGGACGGACAGCGTATCGGAGATCGCCACCGAATGCGGGGAAATTGTGGTCTGCGGAATTGTCGGGGCCGCCGGATTGCTTTCCACCTTGGCGGCGGTCAAGTCGGGCAAGAAAGTGCTGGTTGCCAACAAGGAGCCCCTGGTGATGCTGGGTCAGTATATTGTTGCTCTGGCGCGAAACACCGGGGCCTGCCTGTTGCCCGTTGACAGTGAGCATAATGCCATTTTCCAATGCCTGCCCCAGCAGCCGATGGTTGAGCACAACGGGGTCGTGCCGATTCCTGTCCCGGGTATGATCAACCGGCTCCTGCTCACCGGGTCCGGAGGACCGTTCAGGACCTTGCCGATAGATCAGTTTTCGCGGGTGACCCCGCAACAGGCCTGTGCCCATCCCAACTGGACCATGGGCCGAAAAATTTCCGTCGATTCGGCGACCATGATGAACAAGGCGCTTGAATTGATCGAGGCGACCGTGCTGTTTGGTATTGAACACACCAAAATTGACATCGTGATTCATCCGCAAAGCCTGATCCATTCCATGGTAGAGTATGTGGACGGCTCGATTATTGCCCAGATGGCCAGCCCCGATATGAAAGTCCCCATCGCGAATGCGCTCGCCTGGCCGGACCGAATGGCATCGGGAGCGGCGAATCTCGACTTTCTGACGGCGTCGCATCGGCTTGATTTCGAGCCCCCCGACCTCCGGCGCTTTCCTGCGCTGGGCCTGGCCAAGCGGGCGGCGGAGAGACAGGGAAACCTGCCCGCTATCATGAACGCGGCAAACGAATGCGCGGTGGGTGCTTTCCTGGAAGGCAGGATCACGTTTGACCGTATCACGGCGCTGGTGGAAGAGGCCATGGAACAGGTTGCGTTCCACCCGGAAATCGAAGTCGAGCTGATTCTCGAGACCGACAGGGAGACACGGTCTTTTTGCAACCAACAATTACGCTCCGGTCGCCGTGGTTATTCGCGGCCCGACAGGCAACGTTGACAAGAAGGACATGACGGATGGGTGCGCTGGCATATAGTGTTCTTGGTTTTCTGATTGCCATCGCCGTTCTGGTGACGGTGCATGAGTTTGGCCATTTCTGGGTAGCCCGGCGATGTGGTGTCACGGTGCTTAAATTTTCCATCGGTTTTGGCAAGTCGCTGTTTCACTGGCGCAGACAGAACGATCCCACCGAATATTCCATCGGCATGATTCCGCTGGGTGGCTATGTCAAGATGCTGGATGAGCGTGAAGGGACGGTCGATGAGGTCGACAGGGACAAGGCCTTTAACCGTCAATCGCTTGGGGCCCGTACGGCGATTGTAGCGGCCGGGCCGGTTTTCAACTTTTTGTTCGCGATCGTTGCCATATGGCTGGTGTTCGTTGCCGGTAGCGATGATATGGCACCGGTCGTCGGGCAGGTGGCGCCACAGTCGATGGCGGAACAAGCGGGGATCAGTCCAGGCGATACGTTGGTCAGGGTCGATGAGCGGCGGGTAAAGACATGGGGACAGTACCAGCTTTATCTGCTTCACCAGGCGATGCAAGGTAACAAGGTGACGATCGAATTGGTTGATGAATATCAGCAATACCGGACAGTCACACTGGATTTTGCGCTTTTGGATCAGGCACAGGTGAGTACACGTTCCATTACGTCGCAAATCGGTATCTGGCCGCCTGCCCCCCCGGCGGAAGTACAGCGCATTGTCGAAAACTCACCGGCCAGTCAGGCGGGACTGATGCCGGGAGACGGCATCACCGCTATTGACGGTCAGCCGATCAGTGACTGGTCAGCACTGGTGCAGGCGGTTGCGTCCAGACCCGGTGAGCGCCTGTTGCTGACAGTGAATCGACAGGGAGAACGGCTCGATATTCCACTCAAGACGGCTACTGTGACGGTTGAGGGCCAGCAATACGGTCAAATCGGTCTGTATCGCCCCGATCTGGAGGTCACGCGACTGCAATACGGACCGCTGGATGCTTTCTGGTATTCGATCGAATACAACTGGAGAATGACGGTGGTCACACTGCGGTCACTGGGGCGTATGCTGACCGCGAAAATGTCATCGGACAATCTGTCCGGACCGATTACGATTGCGCGGATTGCCGGACAGACGGTCACCACCGGTTATGCGGATTTTCTGCGATTCCTGGCGATTATCAGTATCAGTCTCGGTTTGTTGAACCTGTTGCCGATTCCGTTGCTTGATGGGGGACATTTACTGTATTTTGCCATTGAGGCAGTCACCGGCAGGGCGCCTTCAGAAAAATTCATGATGTGGGGGCATCAACTGGGTATTTTGATCTTGGTGTTGTTGATGACGCTGGCATTTTACAACGATATCATGCGATTGCTTTAATACAAGGTCTAACCCGGTCACAACGGGTTCGGCAACGCCAGCGCGTTTTACATGCGAAAAGCGAAAGGAGAACCCGAGTGTTATTATGAAACCGATGGCCGCGCGGAAAGACGGTTCATGAATCGTCCAGGCTGGAGAACGAGGTAGGGCTGACATTGAAATTCCGGTTGACTGATTTTGCCAGGGAACTGCGTTCCGACATTGAATCGGTGCGGATAGTTCCTGCCCTGTCAGCCGGTCTGACCTCGGGGCTTGGGTTGCTGATTGCCCAAATTGCCTTTGCGAGTTATATGTTCTCCGGGCCGCTGGCTTCGTATGCCTCCCAAGGTGTGGGCCTGGTATTGTTCGGAAACTTTGCCGCCTGTCTGGTCATCGCCCTGATGGGCGGCTTTCGAGGGACGATCGCGGGCTTGTCCCCTGCGTTGGTTGTTGGCATGGCGGTGATCATCTCCACGATGGAAGCGAGTGCCGATGCGCTGTTTGTCAGCGTATACGCGGCACTGATGCTAAGCGCGGTACTGACCGGGATATGTTGTCTGCTGATCGGCGGTTTTCACTGTTCCCGCCTCGTGCGCTTCATCCCCTATCCTGTTTCTGCCGGTTTTGTGGCCGGAATCGGTGGCGCAGTCTGCCTGGCCGCCATGTCACTGATGGGCACGGATTTGACGCTCTGGTTGATTCCGACGCTGCTGGAGCCTTCCAGTTTTTGGCGGTGGAGCCCGGGTGTCGCCTATGGATTCATCCTGTACTGGGTCATGAAGCGGTGGCGAAACCCGCTGATTCTGCCCATCAGTGTTGTGTTTGCGGTGGGGGCCTATTATCTTGCTCTGGGTATGCTCGATATCTCCAGCACGGAGGCAAGGGCGAGCGACCTGCTGTTAACGGGTACGGCCACGGATAATCTCTGGCCCGCACTGATGGTCGGCGGTTTGCCACAGGTGGAATGGATCGCGGTGGCGCAACAGCTTCCGAATATGCTGGCGCTGGCCGTGGTGGCGTTCGTTGCCATCGTAATGAATATTGCAGGGCTTGAGGTTGCCACGAAGCAGGAACTGGATTGGGATCGCGAATTTACATCGGGCGGATTGGCGAGCCTGATGGCGGGACTGGGTGGCGGGACGGTTGCCACCATCATTGTGCCTGCCTCGCTGCGCAGCAAGTTGTTTGGTGCCGATACTCGGTTGACCGGAATGGTTGCGGCATCTGTCATCGGCGTCGCCCTGTTTGTGGGTGATGAGATGCTGCAATGGGTGCCGACGCCGCTGGTCGGCGGAATATTGGTTTTTGCAGGACTGGGAATGTTGGAGGAAGGTCTGATCCGGCCCTGTCGGCGCCTCCCCCGCTCGGAGTTCGCCATCATCGTGTTGATCTGTATCACGATTATTGTATTTGGGTTGCTCGAAGGGGTGGGGATCGGAATGCTGGCGGCGCTTGTATTTTTCGCGATCCGTGTCAGCCGGGATGATCCCGTCGAATCCCGCTTTACCTTGCGGGACCAGCAAAGTAAAAAGGTCCGTGCGCTGCCCTACCGGGCTATTTTGCGCGAGCAGGGCGGCCGTACCCATGTCTATTCCCTGCGTGGCTATATTTTCTTTGGCAGCATCGGCTCTCTGGCCGATGAGCTGCGGGAGATGCTGCGCGAACCGATCCCTCCCGAGTGTCTGATGTTTGATTTCACCGGTATTTCCGGCTGTGACTATTCGGCGTTGTACGTTTTTTCGCAGACGATCGAAGCGGCGGATGCGGCCGGTGTCCAGGTGGTTTTGAGTGCGACGCCAGCACCATTGCGGCGCGCGTTCCGGCTCAATCTGCCGACGTCGGTTTATGCGAAGGTATTGATTGAGCCGAATGCGGACCGAGCTCTTGAGTGTTGCGAGGAGGCGGTCCTTGAAGCCTGGCAGGTCCGAGCGAAACAGGAGGCATCGTCACGCACGACCCTCTTGGAGCGTGCAGCGGGTGACCTTGAAATCCACCTGGAACGACAGATTCGATTCGAGGCATTGATTGACGAACTCGGTGAATGGCTCGGTACGCACGAGTATGCTGCCGGCGAGACCATCGACAGTGCCGACGCACCGGGCGGAGAACTGAAATTGCTGATTTTTGGCAGGGTGTCCGCCTGCAAGGCCGATGGGGTGCGTCTTTGCCAGTACGTGCCCGGTGATGTCATTGGGGCGATGGCGTTTGACCAAGCGGGCGTGGCGACAATTGTCGTGGAGGAATCATGCCGGATCATGACGGTCACCATGCAGGCCAGGGCCTGGCTGGAACAACACCGGCAGGCACTGGCGATGCGGCTATATGCCTATCTTGTCGACAGTATTGTCCAGGGCAAGACCGGGCCCGGTGCCCAATGACGGGGTCGTGCGCAATACCCTTGGGATTCGCTTGGGCAAAACCGTATCCCGACACCGCTGCCTCCGGCCGGATTTTGCGGGTTGCAGATCATGCAGATCAGGATGACGCTGGCATCGTATGATGATATCATGCATTGGCTTTCATGCATCGGGACTGGGAAGCCTGTCTTGTCGTGCCGATACAACGGGAAGGGACCGGCAGCTTGGTTGCTCTGACCGTCTGAATCACAGCGAATGCAACCGGTGACGATGACGGACGGTCCGAACAGGGCCGAAGTGGGCAAGCGGATCATGCAGCCGATTTGGGATGTGACTTTCAATCACTGTGATGTATCATAGGTGCAGCCGTTGTACGGTGAGCGAGGGAACGGTTGGTGGTGACCGGATCATGCCGTACTGCACTCGACTAACGTGTAAATATCAAAAAATAGTTGCTCGGGGTATCTGGGTTATAGTATTGAATCTGCCTTTGATGATGCGACAGCTTCCAGGAACAATGCGTATGGATCGTTTGAAAAAGACGGCGCTGGCCTGTCTTTTGTTGTTGCCCCTCCACTGGGCTTATGCCATTGACCCATTTACGATTTCAGATATCCGTGTTGAAGGGATACAAAAGCTGGAGGCCGGCACCGTATTTAATTATCTCCCGCTGAAGGTGGGTGACGAATTGAATGATGAGGAAGCGCGTCTCAGCATCAGGGCATTGTTCGAGACCGGTTTCTTTCAGGATGTGGCTCTGGAACAGGACGGGACGGTTCTGGTGGTCAAAGTGGTCGAGCGGCCTTCCATTGCCGAGATTGTAATTGAAGGCAACCGGAAACTTGACAGTGAAGCCATCGACGAGGTGTTGGAGGCACAGGGATTGGTGCAGGGACGTATTTTCAACAGCACCAACCTGGACCGTTTGGTGCAGGACATCAAGCAGACCTACCTGGCGATGGGCCGCTACTCGGCGACGGTCGAAAGCACCGTCAAGGAACTGGGTGACAATCGGGTGACCGTCCGGCTGGATATCGACGAAGGGCGTGTTGCACGGATCAAGAAAATCAACATCATTGGTGCGGAGGCCATCCCGGCAAAGGATTTGAAAAAGGAAATGCGCTTGAAGGACAAGCGGGGTTTTCGGCTGTTTACCACACGCAACCAGTATTCCAAACAAAAGCTGGAAGCCGATATCGAAACCATCCGTAGTTATTATCTTGACCGTGGCTATCATGCCTTCAGGATTACCGCCACGAATGTGGAGATCAGTCCCAACAAGCAAAACATCTTTTTGAGTATCAGTTTGGAAGAGGGTGATTTGTTTACGTTTGCCGAATCCGTGCTAGAAGGTGCCGACCCGGCATTGGTTCCTGAACTGCAGAAACTGAACAGGCTCACGCCGGGCCGCCCGTTTTCACGCAAAGCGGTGAACCAGACCCGCAATGCCATCATCGATCGATATGCCGATGATGGCTATGCCTTTGTCGAGGTGCGCCCGGTGTTCAAGGTGGATGAGGCACAGCATACGGTGACCACGGTGTTTACGATTGTGCCCAATCAACGTGTCTATGTCCGAAGAATCAATATCACGGGTAACGTGCATACCCGGGACGAAGTGATCCGACGTGAACTGCGCCAGTTCGAGGGGGCCTGGTACTCATCCATCGCCATCAGTCGTTCCAAAGACCGTTTGCAGCGTCTGGGGTTTTTCGAGAGTGTGCTGATCGAAACCCCGGAGGTGCCAGGAACCACCGACCAGGTGGATATGAACGTAGTGGTTAAAGAACGTGAGACCGGATCAGTCCAATTCTCACTGGGATATTCGGATGAGGATGGGGCCTTGCTGGGTGCGGGGTATCAACAACGCAACTTGCTTGGAACCGGCAAGGATTTACAGGTCGAGGTGGATACGTCGGATGCGGCGAGAAAAATGGTGGTGTCGTATACCAATCCCTATCATACGGTGGACGGTATCAGCAGGACCCTGAGACTGACCAACCGAAGACTGGATGCGGAAGAGGCCAACACCGCGGAGTACCTGCTCAATTCAAAGACCGCAGGGGTGATCTACAAGATCCCGATTGCCGAAACCAATGCATTGAATCTGGGTGTTTCACTGGAGCAGATTGATCTGGAAACGACTGGGGAAACGCCCCCGGAAATAGAACGTGCCATCGAGCGGCAGCCTGATGGAGAAAACATGATCCTCACGTTCGGCATATCCAAAGATGCCCGGGACGATTTCTTTTTCCCGACACGGGGCGGGACGGGCAGGGCTTTTGTGGAGGCGGCTATCCCGGGGAGCGAGTTTGAATACTACAAGATCAACTTGCAGGGGACTTATTATGTGCCGTTTGGCGAATCCCTGACATTGAAAGGATCCCTTGGTCTGGGCTATGGCGATTCGTTCGGGGATCAGCAGGAAGCGGGGTTACCCTTTTTCAAGAATTATTTTGCGGGAGGCGCGAGTTCCGTCCGGGGGTATGAGAGCCGTTCATTGGGACCGAGAGACAGTGGTGAGACACCGGCGGCACTGGGAGGAGACAAGCGGGTACTGACGAATCTGGAATTGCTGTTTCCGGCATTTGGCGAAACGGACAGCAAGGACAAGCGGGTCGGGCTTTTTCTCGACGGCGGGATGGTTTTCGGTGCATCAGAGAATATTGATCCGGGCGACTTTCGCTATTCCGGTGGCTTGGTCTTTAACTGGTTTTCACCGATTGGCCCTTTTGCCATCAGCTATGGTTTTCCCCTCAATGATGAACCCGAAGATGAAAAGGAAGAACTGCAAATTTCCATTGGGACCGTTTTCAGATAGTCGACAGGCAACCTTGAGTTAAGATGATGGTGTATCGAACAGATAAAATGAGACGAGTCATTCTCGTTTCGATATGTTTTTTCCTCGGACTGGTTCCGCTCGCGCAGGCGGAAAAAATCGCCTATGTCGATGCGGTGAGATTGATGGACCAGGCACCGCAACGTCAGGATGAGGTCAAGAAACTGGAGGTTGCTTTCGGTCAGCGAAACCGGGACATCAATGCCGCACTGGAACTATTCCGAACCAAAAAGGCGGAACTGGAGAAAAATTCGGTCTTGCTGTCCAAAGAGGAAATCGAAGCGAAAACGATTGAATTGCGGGAATTGCAACGGGAACTGGAAAGGAAACAAAGGGCTTACAATGAGGACTTTGCCGACAGCCGCAATGCGATGTTGTCGCGGATGGAAAAAATCATTTCGAAAGTGATCATCGATATTGCCCGGCAGGAGAAAATTGATTTGGTTTTACAGCAGGTGGTCTATGCCAGCGAAAGAATTGATCTGACCGATGCGGTACTCGAAGAGTTGAATAAAAGGTATCAGCAATAACGGTGGGTGTTGCCCCGACAGTCTGTTTTCTTTGATCAATCCGACTTGCCCGCATCGTAACTCCTGACTTTTTACCGACCCCGTCATGTTGCTTTCGCAAATTGCACAAATCGTGGGTGGAAAACTGTTGGGGGATGGGAATTTCAAGGTTGAAACCATCAAAAGCCTGTCTGCGGCAGACGCGTCTTCGCTTTCGTTTTACAGTGATCACAAGCAACGCGAACAGCTGGAGCACTCACGGGCCGGTGCCGTCCTGCTTGCGCCGGACAGTATCGATTGTTTCCCGGGTGACAAGATTGTGGTGCACGACCCCTATCTGGCATACGCCAGAATATCGCGGTATTTTTCACCCGACCGGGTGAGCCGTCAGGCGGTCTCGCGCACCGCGATCATTGCCGAAGATGCCCGGCTGGGGGCGGGTGTGCGCGTCGGAGATTATTCTGTAATCGCCGAGGGTGCCGAGATACGCCCCGATGTGGTGCTGGGCAACCATGTCAGCATCGGGCCTCAGGTGGTGGTTGGCGAAGGCACCCAGATTGACGATCATGTGGTGGTCTATGCCCGGTCGAGGATTGGACGGCATTGCTGTATTTCCTCGGGTGCCGTGATCGGTGCACCGGGATTCGGTTATGCGCCCGAGGGCCACAAATGGCAAAAAATTACCCATCTTGGGTCGGTCGATATCGGTGATCAGGTCGATATCGGTGCGAATACAACGATCGACAGGGGGTCTTTGGACGATACGGTGATCGGCAATCGGGTAAAACTGGATAACCAGATTCATATCGCGCACAATGTCCAGGTGGGTGAGGACACCGTGATGGCGGGGTGTGTTGCGATTGCGGGAAGTACGCGGATTGGCAGGCGATGCAAGCTCGGCGGACGATCGTCTGTCCTCGGGCATCTCACGATTGCCGATGAAGTGACGATTTACGCAGAGAGTCTGGTGACGTCCTCGATCCATCAACCGGGCGGAGAATATGCATCAATGGTTCCGGTGCAACCAATACGGGTATGGAGAAAAACGGTAGCCCATCTCCACCGTCTTGATAATCTGGTTAATAAAGTAAGAGCTTTTGGAAATAAACAGTTATGACCGAATCAAGCCCCATTGACATCCATCAGATAAGGGACATACTCCCGCACCGTTTCCCTTTTTTGTTGATTGACAGAGTGCTGGATTACAAACTGGACAGCTGGCTCAGGGCGATCAAGAATGTGACCGTCAACGAGCCCTTTTTCCAGGGACATTTCCCCAGTCGCCCGGTGTTTCCCGGCGTGCTGATCCTCGAGGCGATCGCCCAGGCATCGGCGGTGCTGGCGAGTCGCGGGCTGCAGGATGATCCCGGCGACAATGTGATTTTTCTGTTTGCCGGTATTGACAAGGCCCGATTCAAACGTCCGGTTGAGCCCGGTGATCAGTTGATGATCGAGGTTCGGCAAACGCACTACAAGCGCAGGATATGGAAGTATGCCGGCCAGGCAACCGTCGATGGCCAGTTCGCGGCTTCGGCAGAGATTATTTTCACCTACCGGAACTATTAAGCTTTTCCATGCCCGAGATACATGCAACGGCGATCGTTGATCCGTCAGCCGAACTCGGTGACGGCGTGGTGGTCGGTCCCTACAGTATTATTGAGCGCGATGTCTGTCTCGGTGAGCGGACATCGGTCGGCCCGCATGTTGTCATTCGGGGGGGCACGACAATCGGTGCCGACAACCGTATTTTCCAGTTTTCCTCGATCGGCGAGGCTCCCCAGCACCAGGGTTACCGCGATGAGCCGACGAAACTGGTTATCGGGGATCGCAATACGATTCGTGAATACTGTACGTTGAATCGTGGAACAGCGGATCATCTTGGAACCACCCGTATTGGAAATGATAATTTCATCATGGCCTATGCGCATATTGCCCATGACTGTGTATTGGGAAACAACATCATTTTTGCCAATGGCGCCAGTCTGGCGGGTCATGTCGAGGTCGGAGACCATGTCATGATGGGCGGGTTCTCCCTGGTCCATCAGTTCTGTCAAATCGGCACACACTGTATTACCGGTATCGGATCGGTTTGTTTTCAGGATGTGCCGCCATATATCGTGGCGGCGGGGAATTCGGCCAAGCCTTTTGGAATCAATGTCAAGGGGTTGCGCAGAAGGCAGTATTCCGAACAGACCATCAATCTTTTAAAAAATGCCTACAAATTGTTGTATCGCCAGGGTCTCGATCTCAAGACAGCGATCAGGGAAATAGAGGCATTGGACAGCGACCATTCGGACATCACCAACCTCGGTCGTTTCCTGCGTCATTCGAAACGCGGGATCATCCGGTAGACTTGCCGGTTGGGGGAATGGCACCTCATCCATCTCGACAGATCGCCATCATTGCCGGTGAGCCATCGGGGGACAGTCTCGGGGCAGGCCTGATTCGGGCGATTCATGCGGTGCGACCGGAGATTGAATTCATTGGGGTCGGCGGGCCCCAAATGGGCCAGGCCGGTTGCCGCCTGCTTTATCCGATGGATCGTATCGGGGTGATTGGTGTCGATGGCCTGGTGGGCAAAGTGGTTGATATTCTCCGTATTCGCCGTGCGCTGTACAAGCGGTTTGTGATGCAGCGTCCGACGGTCTTTATCGGCATTGATGTGCCGGATTTCAATCTGACGCTGGAAAGGCAGCTGAAACGCCAGCGTATTCCGTGCGTGCATTACGTCAGTCCGACTGTCTGGGCATGGCGTGGGTATCGCATACGCAAAATACGGCGTGCGGTTGACCATATGATGACGCTGTTTCCGTTCGAGGCCAAGTATTACCAGACGAAAGATATCCCGGTGAGCTATGTCGGTCATCCCATTGCGGATGAAATCGTTGAGCCGGACCGGTTACGGGCCAGAAAAAAACTGGGAATCGATGCAAACCGACTGGTCATTGGCTTGCTTCCCGGGAGTCGACGGGCTGAAGTTGAAAAACTCGGTCCGTTGTTTGTTGCTTCGGCAGAACGGCTTCTCGGTCAAAGACCGGCGATTGAATTTTTGCTGCCCTTTGCCAATCATGCAACGCGCGACACATTTGATGCGGTTACCGGGAATCTGTCCCATCTGCCGTTGCGGAGGATGGAGGGCCAATCCCGGCTGGCCATGGAAGCGGCTGACATTGTCGTGCTGGCTTCCGGAACGGCGGCCCTTGAGGCGGCCTTGCTTCAACGGCCACAGGTGGTGGTGTACAAGCTCGGCCGGTTCAGTTATTGGCTGATGCGAAGACTCAGACATGTGGACCACTATGCCATGCCGAATCACCTTATGGAACAACCCATCGTTCCGGAGTTGATACAGGAAAACGCGACCGTGGAGAATATTGTCAGCCAGGTCAACCAATATTTGACCGATCCCGGGACGGTGCAGGAACTGGCGCAGTGTTGTGCCGTCGTGGCCCGGCAACTGCGTTGCGATGCGAATGTGCGGGCTCGCGATGTCGTGCTGAATATCATGGACCGTCATGTCCGAAGATAGGGTGATTGCCGGTATCGACGAGGCCGGCCGGGGCCCGTTGGCGGGGCCGGTTTTTGCCGCTGCGGTCATCCTTGATCACAATAACCCGATTCCCGGATTGCGTGATTCGAAGAAACTGACGGCCAAACAGCGACAACGGACTGAACAGGCGATCAAGAACCGGGCGATTTCCTGGAGCGTGGCGAGTGCCTCAGTCGATGAAATTGATGCGATCAATATTCTCCAGGCGACACTGCTGGCAATGACTCGGGCCGTCGAGGGACTCGACAGGGTGCCGGAGATGGTGCGGGTCGATGGCAACAGGATTCCGGCTCAGTTGCCCTGCCCGGCCATCGCGGTGGTCGGGGGTGACAACCTGCATGCCGACATTGCCGCTGCCTCGATATTGGCCAAGGAGGCTCGGGACAGGGACATGATTGCACTGGCCGGGGCTTTCCCCGAATATGGTTTCGAGTGTCACAAGGGTTACCCGACAAAAAGGCATCTCGCGGCATTGCAAAAATACGGAGCAAGCCGGCATCACAGAAAATCATTTTCACCGATTCGTCAATGGTTGATCAGCCGATGAATACCGCCATCGGAACCTCCCCCTTTGTACACCTGCATGTGCACTCGGAATTCTCCCTGGCGGATGGATTGGTTCGATTGACGCCACTGGTAGCTGAATTGCAGCAACTACGCCAGCCGGCGATTGCCCTGACCGATCTGTCGAACCTGTATGGAGCGGTGAAATTTTATCGTGCCTGTCTCCAGGGTGGTGTCAAACCGATCATTGGCACGGATATTTGGGTTGAGAATCCCGACATTGAGGACGCCGTTGACCGTCTCGTGCTGCTCTGCCAGAACGGACAGGGTTATCAGAACCTGAGCCGACTGCTGAGCGAGGCGTATCTCGGCAATCGGAAAAACAATCGGGTTGTCTTCGGCTGGAAGCAGTTCTGCACACACCAAGGCGGACTGATTGTATTGTTCGATGAGCAGGAAGGGCCGCTGGTCAGGGCAATGAATTCGGTTACGCCGGGTCGTGAACAGGAGGTCGTGGAACGATATCAGAAAGTATTCGATGATCGCGTTTATCTCGCCATCAGCCGGGTTGGTCGCCCTGAGGAAGAGAGCTATATCGATCGGGCCGTTCGTCTGGCCGAGGAGATGGCCCTGCCGGTGGTGGCCAACAATCGGGTACAGTTCGTTTATCCGTCGGATTTTGATGCGCATGAAATCCGGGTTTGCATTCATCAGGGAAAGGTGGTGGATGATGTGAGACGATCAAGGCTGTTTACCCCCCAGCAGTACCTCAAGTCGACAGAGGAAATGGTGTTGTTGTTTGCCGATATTCCGCAAGCGATACACAATACAACACAGATCGCCAAGCGATGCAATCTGTTCTTGGATTTCAACGAGGACCATCTGCCGGATTATCCCGGGGCGAAGGACCAGTCGCCGGCTTGTGTTTTGCGGGAGCAGACGGAAAAGGGGCTATGCCAGCGGCTTGGAGTCAGTCAGCTGATCGATCAGCACGGCGGGCAGTCGGTTGACCCGCAGTACCTTGAACGCATGGAACTGGAACTGCAGGTCATCGAACAGATGGGATATCCCGGGTATTTTCTGATCGTCGCGGATTTCATCCACTGGTCACGGCAACACGGTATTCCGGTGGGACCGGGTCGCGGTTCGGGCGCCGGTTCACTGGTCGCCTGGGCGACCGGCATCACCGAGATCGATCCGTTGCCATTCGGTCTGCTGTTCGAGCGGTTCTTGAATCCGGAGCGGGTTTCCCTGCCTGATTTCGATATTGATTTTTGTGTCGACGGAAGAGACCGGGTGATTGAGTATGTGGCGGAGCGTTATGGACATGACCAGGTGGCGCAGATTATCACTTTCGGTACCATGGCAGCCAAAGCGGTCGTCCGGGATGTCGGTCGGGTCATGGGCTTCCCGTATGGCGCGGTGGATCAGGTCGCAAAGCTGATTCCGTTTGAAATCGGGATGACACTGACCAAGGCGTTGTCCCAGGAAGAGACGCTCATGGAACGTTATCAGCAGGAAGAAGACATCCAGCGACTGATCGATATGGCAATGCAACTCGAAGGGGTGACGCGTAATGTCGGCAAACATGCCGGGGGTGTGGTGATTGCCCCCCGGGCGCTGACCCATTACACACCGCTGTATGCCGACGAGCCCTCGGGGCAGGCCATCACCCAGTTTGACAAGGACGATCTGGAATCGATCGGCTTGGTCAAATTCGATTTTCTCGGATTGCGTACGCTGACGATTATTGAGTCTGCGGTCCAATTTGCCAATCAGCAGCGGGCCCGATCCCGGTTGTCCGCCATCGATATCACGGAGATTCCACTGGATGATGAAGCCACTTTCAAACTGATACAGGCGGGCAAGACCCGGGCCATTTTCCAGCTTGAATCAACGGGAATGCGGGATCTGGTCATCCGGCTCAAACCGGATTGTTTTGACGATCTGGTGGCTCTGGTTGCGCTGTTCCGGCCCGGCCCGTTGCAGTCGGGGATGGTGGACGACTTTATCAACCGGAAACACGGCAGGGAGCCGATCAGATATCCCCATGACGATATCGAGTCGATCCTGAAGACCACGTACGGCGTCATTCTCTACCAGGAACAGGTGATGCAGATTGCCCAGGTCCTGGCCGGTTATACGCTTGGTGGTGCCGACCTGTTGCGTCGGGCGATGGGCAAGAAAAAACCCGAGGAGATGGAAAAACAGCGTGATCTGTTTATCGATGGTGCGACCCGACGCGGGGTCAAGTCACAGACCGCAAAGACGATTTTTGACCTGATGGAGAAATTTGCAGGATACGGTTTCAATAAATCACATTCGGCCGCCTATGCGCTGATCGCTTATCAGACGGCCTGGTTGAAGGCGCACTATCCGGCCGCACACATGGCCGCAACCCTATCGGCTGAACTGGCTCAGACGGATAAGGTCGTCCCGTTGCTGGCGGATTGTGCCGATATGGAACTGACGGTCTTGCCGCCGGATATCAATCGCTGTGACTATGGGTTCAAACCGCTGAGCGAGACGGAGATCCTGTATGGAATGGGGGCAATCAAGGGGGTTGGCAAAGGGGTCGTGGAACGCATTGTGGCGGAGCGGAACCGTGTTGGGAAATTCAAGGATCTGATTGATTTTTGCAGTCATGTCGGTGTCAGAACGGTCAGTAAACGGGTGCTGGAGGTGCTGATCAAAAGCGGTGCGATGGACTGTCTCGGGGAGGACCGGGCGGTGTTGATGCACAAAGTGCCCGAAACGATTCAGGTGGCCGATCAACGATCGAAAAATGAGCGGATGGGGCAATTCGACCTGTTCGGTGAGGTCGAGGTCCCGGGAAAGTCCGATACAGATCAGCCGGTCGTACCCTGGACCGATGAACAAAGACTGTCGGCAGAGAAGGAAACGTTGGGGCTGTACCTGTCAGGACATCCTTACAGCCGTTTTGCAGGTGAACTGAAATGGGCCGAAACCGAGGTCGCCACACTGGATTTGACGACGCCCAAAATGGCCCTCTTTGGCGGCCTGGTCATTGCCAGAAAAATGCGAAATACCCGCCGTGGCAAGCTGTTCATTGTGACACTGGATAACCGGATTGAACAGGTTGAAATGGTTGTTTATGCGGAAAAATACAAGGAATTCATGTCGGTTCTCACCCTTGATGAAGTCCTTGTTGCACGGGGTGAGTTCAGCTTGAGACAACAGCCGAATTTCCAGTCAGAGGGCAGCGTGGGCGAGTATCGAATGAGGATGGAGGCCGTCTATACGGTCGATCAGGTCCGAGCACAATTTCTGCGGGGCATCACGATCAAGGTCGATGAGAAGGCCTTCCGGCGTCAGGCAATCCACTCGTTGCACCAACTGCTTGAGAAGCACAAGGGCGGGGCCGTGCCGTTGTCCGTTGCCTATCGACGGGCAAAAGGAGAATACGGGCGATTGGTGCTGGGTGACCAGTGGCGTTTGGTGCCGAATCAATCACTGATCGATGGGCTGGGGCACCTGTTTGGCGCAGACAATCTCGATTTTGACTATGATATCCGGTCGACCCGGTCGCCGGTGGAAACGCCAAAGCGGCCATCATACCCGATCACGGGAAACTGATCCGTCGGTCCGTTGTCCGTGACCGGTTGATCGGGTCCTCGTCATCGAATCGGGGTCGGACGGTCCGGCGGGGATTTACAGCAGGTCTACATTGCGCACTCCCCCTTTGGCTGCGCTGGTGCTCAAGGCGGCATAGGCTTTCAAGGCGGTACTGACGACCCGGTCGCGATGGGGTTTCCAGGCCTGCGCCCCCTTGTTCTCCATATCCAAACGACGCCGGTCCAGCGTTTCCTGGCTGACCGCCAGATGAATCGAGCGATTGGGGATATCGATTTCAATCGGATCGTCTTCTTCAATGAGCCCGATCAGTCCACCTTCCGCCGCTTCAGGTGAGATATGTCCAATCGACAGTCCGGAGGTTCCCCCCGAGAAACGTCCGTCGGTGATCAGGGCACAGACCTTGCCCAGCCCCTTGGATTTCAGATAGCTGGTCGGATAGAGCATTTCCTGCATCCCGGGTCCCCCCTTGGGGCCTTCGTAGCGAATGACAACGATATCGCCTTCCTTGATACGATTGCCTAAAATACCGTCCACGGCCATGTCCTGACTTTCAAAAATACGGGCACGGCCGTTAAACGTCAGGATGCTCGAATCGACCCCGGCTGTCTTGACGATGCATCCCTCTTCGGCGATATTTCCATACAATACCGCCAGCCCCCCGTCCTGGCTGTACGCATGCTGTTTGTCCCGGATACAGCCGTTTATCCGGTCAGTGTCCAGCGAGGGGTAGAATTTGCATTGACTGAAAGCCACCTGGGTAGGAATCCCGCCAGGGGCAGCCCGAAAGAAATCCTTTGGTGCCGCATCGTCGGTCTGTTGCACGTCCCACTGTTTCATTGCTTCGCTGATCGTCGCGGCATGCACCGTTTTGGCTTGCTGATTGATCAGACCGGCCCTGTCCAGTTCGCCCAAAATCGCCATGACACCGCCCGCCCGATGCACATCCTCGACGTGATAATCGGAGGTAGCGGGGGCCACCTTGCATAAATTCGGCACCTTCCGGCTCAATCGATCAATGTCCTGCATATCAAAATCGATGTGTCCTTCTTGGGCGGCGGCCAACAGATGCAAAACGGTATTGGTCGAGCCGCCCATCGCGATATCCAGCGACATCGCGTTTTCGAAAGCGGAAAAATTGGCAATGGCCCTTGGAAGCACATCGTAGTCATCCTGCTCATAGTGCCGCTTGGCCAAATCGACGATGCGCCTTCCCGCCTGAAGAAACAGTTTTTTCCGCTCGGCGTGCGTTGCGACCAGGGTGCCGTTGCCCGGCAGGGAGAGGCCCAGTGCCTCCGTCAGGCAGTTCATTGAATTGGCGGTGAACATGCCGGAGCAGGAACCACAGGTCGGACAGGCGGACCGTTCCATTGCCTCCGAATCCGCATCGCTGACCCGGTCGTCGCCGGCAACGATCATCGCATCGATCAGGTCGACCGATTTTTCCTGATCTCCCCAAGTGACCTTGCCCGCCTCCATGGCGCCACCTGACACGAAAATCGTCGGCAGGTTGAGCCGCATCGCTGCCATCAGCATCCCGGGGGTGATCTTGTCACAGTTGGAGATACAGACCAGGGCATCGGCACAATGGGCATTGACCATATATTCGACGGAATCGGCAATGATCTCTCGGGAGGGCAGGGAGTACAGCATGCCACCGTGTCCCATCGCGATCCCATCGTCCACGGCAATGGTGTTGAATTCCTTGGCGACCCCCCCACAGGTTTCGATTTCCCGTGCCACCAGCTGACCCAGGTCCTTCAGATGGACATGGCCGGGAACAAACTGGGTAAATGAGTTGGCGATCGCAATAATGGGTTTGTTGAAGTCCTCATCGGTCATGCCGGTCGCACGCCACAAGGCACGGGCACCGGCCATCGTTCTTCCACGCGTGGTCGTCCAGGATCGGTAGTCAGGCATTGTTCTGTCTCTTTAGTAACGGGCTTGTTCGTCGTCGGGATTTTATCAAATCAGGCGGTCAGCGGAACGGATTGTGTGGTCTCGGGTGTTCTGGCAAGGTGGTGATGAGGCGTTATTGTTGCTGCCCGATCAGCTTGCGCAGTTCCACATCCAGTCGGGGAAGTATTTCATCATATTTGAAGGCGCCCACCTTTTCCCCCCGTCTTTTCAGGTTCACATAATTCGGCCCGCACCACAAACCGAGATCCGCATCATCGGTTTCACCGGGGCCGTTGACCCGGCATCC
This sequence comes from Candidatus Poriferihabitaceae bacterium, assembly GCA_965214625.1. Taxonomy (GTDB): domain Bacteria; phylum Pseudomonadota; class Gammaproteobacteria; order Arenicellales; family Poriferihabitantaceae. The sequence goes on from OZ243962.1 coordinate 2,677,639, forward strand.
CATAACGGCGATAGTGAGTGCATGCTGTTCTGCAAACCGGGTGTGCTGTTTGACTTTTTGCGCCAGATCAATGAAGGCTTCGTTCTCCACCCGGGAGCAACTGGGGCAACTGATCAGATTGAGCCGGTTTTCATCGAAATGGACAACGGTCCTGACGCGGCCATTGGCAATGTCCTTTAAAATTTGCCGTCCGGCCTCGATTTCCTGGCGTTTCTGGTGATAGGGGACCGTCAATGACACGCGCAATGTGTCACCGATACCCTTGCCGATCAGTTGCTCCAATGCGATCCGGGTTTTTTCGATACCTTCGGGTGGCATACCCGCTTCGGTGACCCCAAGATGAAGGGGAATCTCGGGTCGGGCGGTGGCAAACCGCTGATAGGCCGTAACCACTTTTTTCGGATCGGAGTCCTTGAGTGAAACGCAATAGCGGGTAAAACCGATCTCATCGAGCCATTCGCTGTGTTCCAGTGCGCTCTCAACCATGGGCGTGACCGAATCATCATCCGGGTGCCGGGCCAGTATCGCCGGGTCGACCGATCCGGCATTCACGCCGACTCGCAGTGCACAGTCATGTTTTTCCGCGATGTCGGCCAGGAACCGGACCTTGTCTTTCCAGGGTTTCTTTCTTTCGTGATGAAAGAGATGGCCGGGATTGTAACGAATCTTGTCGACATGTGGGGCAAGCAGGGCCGACAGACGGTAATTCTCCTGGAGATCGACACTGAGTACGGCATCCGTCTGGTCCCTCAGTTGAATCAGCGCATCGGCATCTTTTCGGTTATCGACAGCAATACGGATGATATCGGCGCCTGCCTGGGTCAGGGAAATCAGTTGTTTCGAAGTCGCCTCGATATCGGTTGTCGGGGTGGCGCACATGCTTTGAACGGCAATGGGGTGATGATTGCCGATGACAATGTGTCCAATTTTTAATTCGCGGGTGTGATTTCGTCGGATCATGCGACAGGCTGACAGGATCAGGAATAGAGACGGAAGTATATCCTATCGTTTATTCCAATTCCGTACAAATCTTTCCTGGGCTGTTCAGTCGCACGGCAGCAGGATGTCGTCTCTTGGTCATGTTTTTCCTCATTCATTTTATCGATTGGGTAAGCAGGTTCTTGTTTTTCGTGTGCGATTGGCGATGTAGATCGACCCCATCACCAACCTCTGTATTGTATAGTATGTTGCAAACTCGGATAATATTTCCGCTGTGATGTTGAGCAGGTTATGAAAAAGAGGACTTCTCAGAAGCCCGTCATCCAGCGATCACCTTTGAGTCGGTTGTATTTTGTCGACCGGTCATCATCAATGTTAGACTCCATCAATTCTGATTTAAACCATGCCGATGCATTATGATCGACAAGCCATATGTGATTACCTGATCGCACAGGGTTGTCGGGCGGAGCGATTGATCGAGATATTTGAACAGATTGACTCGACCAACCGTTATTTACTGTCACAAACGGAGGTAGACCGGCGTATCTGTCTTGCCGAGCGACAGGAGAACGGCAGGGGCCGAAGGGGTCGTCAGTGGGTATCCGGTGATGCAACCTCGATCCTGTTATCCATGGGATGGGAATGTGACCGATTCGGACAGTCAGGCCTTTCCCTGATCTCGGGAATGGCGGTCGTCCATGCGCTGAAAGCATTCGGATTGCATCATGTGCAATTGAAATGGCCGAATGACTTGTTGGTTGAAGGGCGAAAGCTGGGGGGCGTGCTGGTCGAGTGCCAAGGTTCCAAGTGTGTCATTGGAGTTGGCTTGAACCTCGATTTGCCGGAGGAAGTGGGCAATCAAATTGATCAGCAATGGACTGATCTGCATCGTCTCGGGCTGGTTGTTGAACGCAATAAACTGGTCGCTTCGCTGATTGCAAACCATGATCGACTGGTTGAAAAATGCAGGCAGAACGGGTTTGCCGGTTTTGTCGCACAATGGAATGCATTGCACAGTTATCATCGCCAGCAGGTATTGGTGGAGATGCCGGGGAAGCGGTTCACCGGCCGGGTCAGCGGCGTAGATCAGGACGGTGCGTTGCTGATAGAACACGGCGGACAGGTAACGAGAGTGGTTTCCTCGGATGTGTCGATTCGCCGATTGGGTTGAACCGATGAGATTATTGATTGACATTGGCAACCAGAGGACCAAGTGGATGACCTCCGATCAACTGGCGGCCAGCCAGGTAAAAGGAGTGCGTCACCCGGCTCTCTCCTGTCTTGATAACACGTCAGACCGATTTGTCCGTGAATTGAATGCACACTTCGCGTTGCTGGCCCGGCCACAATCCGTCTGGATTGCCAGTGTGGCTGAACCGATGGTACAGCACAAGGTGATGACCTGTATTCAGCAGCGATGGGGATTGTCGGCCAATCCGGTCCGTTCGTCATACAAGGCGGGCGGGGTGATCAACCATTACCGTTGCCCGGGGTCGCTGGGAGCGGATCGATGGGCAGCGATCATTGCGGCGAGGCGCTTGCCGATGACCGCCAACCGTCATGTGGTGGTGGTGGATGCCGGGACGGCGATTACCATTGATGTCGTGCATCAATCAGGGGATTTCATGGGAGGGGTGATTTTGCCGGGAATTGAAACCATGAAAAAGACATTGAATACTCGGACAGGAAAAATTACCATCACCACATCGTGGGATGATCACAGGGAGACACTAGAGATGATGAATACCGATACCGAAACAGCGGTGACCAATGGGGCGCTATTGGCGGCGGTGTCGGCGGTCGAATCCGGTATTGAGCGGTGCAAACGCCGGTTCGATGGTTCCCCGGTGACTGTGCTGACCGGAGGCGATGGACATGCCATTCGTCAACTGACGTGCCAGGAGATGGTGTGGGATGAATATCTTGTGATGAAAGGCATTGACCTGATTGCCAGTGAGGAGAGCGGGGCAGTATGAAGTGGATCGCCATCTTGTTGATGATTGCCAATGTGGCCACTTATGTGTCGATCGGCGGCAAAGGCGTCAGCAACGAATTACCGCCGCTGGTCGGCAATCCTGATGTCAACAAGGAAGGCATGCTACTGCTGACCGAAATAGTGGCTAGGGAGGCGGCCGGGATCACCCGGCAACAGACCGGTGATCCGGCGTTGCCCGAGGTCGGTTCCTCAAACATCCCGGACTCATCGAGTGGAAACGATGGGTCATCAAACGGGACAGCCCCGGTGTCTGCCGAGGCGGGTGGACGGTTGCCGTGCTATCGCGTGGGTCCATTCAAGGCGGCCGGGGTGCTTCAGTCCGCCACGGATTGGCTGCATACCCAAAAATGGCCGTTCAGGCAAACCTCCACGCAGGGCCGGGAGTTGAAATCGGTCCGGGTCTACCTCGGTCCGTTCAACGACCGGGCCGCAACAACAAAGACCGTGAACCGGTTAAAGACGCTGGATCTGAATTCCTTTGTCTATCCGTTGGATCAGGGTGGATTCAACATCTCCTTGGGGTATTTTACGCAGCAGGCGCTGGCCAGAAAGTATGTCGACTATCTGAAATCAATCGGAGTCGAGGCGCAGTCTCGTACCGAATACCGGCAACTCGGACCCTATCACTGGGTTGAAGTATCCATGGATGCACAGAACAGGCAGTTACTGCAGTCCCAATCCTGGACGGAAGGGGGAATAACCGTTTCGGAGACGGGCTGTGGGTAGCCGGTCTCTTCGCCTTGCTGGCTGATCATCGCCTTGTTTCCGACATTACTGATCCATCATGTCCGGTTATTTTTCGGCATCTTGGCTGGTAAAGCAAGTAGGGTGCATCCGTGTTCTGTCGGTTTAATTAGGATGATTGTCACCCTTGGACTGGGCGGTGCCCATGAGGTTGATCGGAAACACTGACAGTCTGTGAGCATTCGCAAGGCCTGAACAGGCCTCAATGTGGATGCCGCTCCACGCGGCCCTGCTGCCAGTGTCATTCAATCGGGTCAGCGGCACCATGCAGGGTGAAGGACAGCAGGGTGATGACCGCCAACACACCGGACAGGGTCTCTTTGGCATAACCGAAGCGATATTCGAAGCAGTATCTTTAAATCATGCGGTCGGCACACCCCTGCCCCGTTTCATCCGGTCAAATCTGTCATAAAAAACAATTTCTTGCGATATTGATGAAATTACTCCGTTTTAGCCGTTGCAATTGGGGGGCTGTTTTGCGTAAAATCGCGCTCCATTTTTGTATTTGGGTTCTTCCAGTGCGTCATGGGTAGGATGTCTGGCGAAAAAACACTATCTGGATTTCAATCGAGTGATAGTGACGATAGGCCCGCATAGCTCAGTTGGCTAGAGCAGCTGATTTGTAAAAATTGCACCTTGATGAGGAAACTTGTGAAGTGGAGGTGGCTAAAACGGGGAAACCTGACTTGAACCGTCGTGTCAAGGCAACGGTTGAAATGGCAATCCCGTGCTATTCCTGATTGAATGTTCCGAGCGGATGGGCGATTGGGGAAGAGTGTAGAGACTTTACACCGCCCACCTAAGGCACCGAGACACTGGTGTGATGGTGAAGAGAAAGTCCAGACCCCAAACACTGCTGTCGACCGGCAGGGGCCGTGAAAACGGTAGCGGGTAAGAATCAGCAGGTCGTGGGTTCGAGTCCCTCTGCGGGCTCCATGTCCGGCGGGTTGACACAACATACGGTTGACGGTCCCGGAATAAGAGCGAAAGTGAACGAATGATCCAGACTTTGTTGTCTGGTCAGCGTCGACAAAGAATTTAAAGAATGATGTGTTAGTAAGGTCGTGTGTTTATTGACAATATTGATGGAGGGGTTCCCGAGCGGTCAAAGGGGGCAGACTGTAAATCTGCTGGCTCAGCCTTCGGAGGTTCGAATCCTCCCCCCTCCACCAGTTTGGTGTGCCGCGTTCTGTCAGATGCGGGTGTAGTTCAACGGCTAGAACCTCAGCCTTCCAAGCTGATGATGTGGGTTCGATTCCCATCACCCGCTCCATCGGGTCGGAATGGACCTGTCGGAGCAGTCTGTCAGTCGTTCGACTGTTTTGCGAGCGCCCACATAGCTCAGTCGGTAGAGCACTTCCTTGGTAAGGAAGAGGTCACCGGTTCAAGTCCGGTTGTGGGCTCCAGCCGTCATGGGCCATGGGCTGATGCGGGCGGAATCTGTTTTTATGCCGACTCGTCTCGGATGGGTCGGCGGGAAGTTGGTTTATTGAAATTTTCGGGAACGAGAAGCAATGTCGAAAGAGAAATTTGAGAGAACGAAGCCGCATGTGAATGTGGGGACGATTGGGCATGTTGATCATGGTAAGACGACGTTGACGGCGGCGCTGACGAAGGTTTTGTCGTCGCGTTACGGCGGCACTTCGGCGAAGGCATTTGACGAGATTGACAATGCGCCGGAGGAGCGTGCACGGGGGATTACGATTGCGACGGCGCATGTGGAGTATGAGACGTCGGCGCGTCATTATGCGCATGTCGACTGTCCGGGTCATGCGGATTATGTGAAGAACATGATCACGGGTGCGGCGCAGATGGACGGTGCGATTTTGGTTTGTTCGGCGGCGGATGGTCCGATGCCGCAGACGCGGGAGCATATTTTGTTGGCGCGTCAGGTGGGTGTGCCGTATATTGTGGTGTATTTGAACAAGGCGGACATGGTGGATGATGAGGAGTTGATGGAGTTGGTTGAGATGGAGGTTCGGGAGTTGCTGGACAGTTATGAATTTCCCGGAGATGACACGCCGATTATTGCGGGCAGTGCGTTGCAGGCGCTGGAGGGGGATACCGGGGAGTTGGGAGAGGGATCGATTTTGAAGTTGGCGGAGGCGCTGGACAGTTATATTCCGGAGCCTGAGCGGGCGGTTGACGGTGATTTTCTGATGCCGGTGGAGGATGTTTTTTCGATTTCGGGACGGGGTACGGTGGTGACCGGTCGGATTGAGCGCGGGGTGATCAAGGTAGGGGAAGAGATTTCGATTGTTGGGATCAATGAGACGCGCAATACGATCTGTACGGGTGTTGAGATGTTTCGCAAGTTACTGGATGAAGGGCAGGCGGGAGACAATGTGGGTATTTTGCTGAGGGGGACGAAGCGCGATGAGGTTGAGCGGGGTCAGGTCTTGGCGAAGCCGCGTTCGATCACGCCGCACATCAAGTTTGAGGCGGAAGTCTATATTTTATCGAAGGAGGAGGGGGGACGTCATACGCCGTTTTTCAATGGTTATCGTCCGCAGTTTTATTTCAGGACGACGGATGTGACGGGGGCGTGTGAGTTGCCGTCGGAGGTATCGATGGTGATGCCGGGAGACAATGTTCAGCTGACGGCGCAGTTGATTTCGCCGATTGCGATGGAGGAGGGGTTGCGGTTTGCGATTCGCGAGGGCGGCCGAACCGTCGGCGCCGGAGTCGTGTCCAAAATCATCGAATGAAGCCGGGTTAACGGGGTGATGACCCAAAGAGCATGATGGTGCTGAAACAGGGTGCATGGGCACCGTTTGGCAATGACCCTATCGAAGGCCAGTAGCTCAATTGGCAGAGCGGCGGTCTCCAAAACCGCAGGTTGGGGGTTCGATTCCCTCCTGGCCTGCCATTTCGATCCCATCATGATGAAGACAGTATGTGCGAAAAATCAGGTAATGAGGCGTGATCGATAAGATCAAATTGGCCGGCGCGGCGGCACTGATTCTGGTTGCGGTGTTCGCCTATTACCAGTTCAGTGACATGATACAGCTGGCACGGGTTGGCATGGTGATCGTGGGGCTGGTTGCGGCGATCGGATTGACACTCACGACAGTGACCGGCCAGTCAGCCTGGGCATTTATCAAAGGGGCCAATATCGAGCGTCAGAAAGTCGTCTGGCCAACCCGCAGGGAAGCCCTGCAGGTGACCTTGATGGTGATTTTGTTGACCATACTGCTGGGTCTTTTAATGTGGTTGTTTGACTCGCTGTCATTTTATGCGATTTATGACCTGATTCTCAGGGTGCGGAGTTAGTATGTCTGAAACTGATACAGTGCAGCCGATCATGCGATGGTATGTGATACAGGCTTTTTCCGGGTATGAGAAACAGGTGATGAAGTCATTGCAGGAACACATCGAACGAGCCGACATGCAAGAAAGCTTTGGCGATATCCTGGTTCCGACCGAGGAAGTGGTGGAGATGCGTGGCGGGCAGAAACGAACCAGTGAACGCAAGTTTTTTCCGGGTTATGTTCTGGTCAACATGGTCATGAACGATGAGACCTGGCACCTTGTCAAGGGCGTTCCGAGGGTCGCCGGCTTTATTGGCGGAACGGAGAATCGTCCGATACCGATCAGCGACAAGGAAGCGGAAGAGATCATCCAGCAGGTTTCCGACAGTGTCGATCAGCCCAAGATGAAATTCACCTTTGCCCCCGGCGAGTTGGTAAGAATCGTCGAAGGTCCGTTTCAGGATTTCAACGGTACGGTGGAGGACGCCAATTTCGAAAAATCGAAACTGCGTGTGTCGGTCACTATTTTTGGGCGTTCAACGCCCGTTGAACTGGATTTCACACAGGTGGAAAAAGGGTGAGACAGCCGGTGCACCGGCTGTCTTTCATTGTTTAAGACAGGGGAGCCCGCATTGGCGGGCGTTTGAACCCGCGAGGAACCTAAATATGGCAAAAAAAATCACTGCTTATATCAAGTTGCAAGTGCCGGCAGGGGATGCGAAGCCCAGTCCGCCAGTGGGACCGGCGCTCGGTCAGCACGGTGTTAATATTATGGAGTTTTGCAAGACGTTCAATGCCGAGACGCAGGAGATGGAAAAAGGACTGCCGGTCCCGGTGGTCATCACCGTGTATGCCGACAAGAGTTTTACGTATATCAAAAAGACACCTCCGGCTGCCGTCCTGCTGAAGAAGGCGGCAGGGGTCGAAAAGGGCAGCGGTGTTCCGAATCGGGATAAGGTGGGCCGGGTGACCCGTGAGCAACTTGAAGCGATCGCAAAGACAAAGGAACCGGATCTGAGTTCCCATGATCTTGATAATGCGGTACGCATTATCGCCGGCAGTGCACGCAGTATCGGGATTGAAACCGAGGGGGTTAACTGATGGCTAAAGCAGGCAAGCGGATTCAGGCGGCGGTGGCCCAGGTCGACCGTCAAAAAAAATATCCGGTGAATGATGCCCTGGCGATGCTGAAATCACTGTCATCGGTCAAATTTGACGAGACCATTGATGTCTCGATCAATCTGGGTGTCAATGCCCGTAAATCAGACCAGAATGTTCGCGGTGCCACGGTGCTGCCAAAGGGTCTCGGCAAGACGGTTCGGGTGGCGGTGTTTGCCGAAGGAGACAATGCCGAAGCAGCGAGGTCAGCGGGCGCGGATGTGGTCGGTCTGGGGGATCTCGCGGACCGGGTCAAGGGGGGTGAGATCGACTTTGATGTCTGTATTGCCACGCCGGACAGCATGCGGGTGGTCGGCCAGCTCGGACAGATACTGGGTCCCCGTGGCATGATGCCCAACCCCAAGGTCGGCACAGTGACTACGGATGTCGTCAAGGCCGTGATGGATGCCAAATCCGGACAGGTCCAGTACCGGATTGACAAGGCCGGCATTATCCACTGCCCGATCGGAAAGGCCTCTTTTGCGGACCAGGATCTCGAGGAGAACCTGAATGCGCTGGTATCCGCATTGATCAAGTCCAAACCCGCCTCTTCAAAGGGGCAGTATATCCAACGGATCGCATTGTCAAGCACAATGGGCCCGGGAGTGAAAGTGGATCGTGCCAGTATTGCGGCGATTCGATGAGTTTTGGGGTTCTGCCCGGTATTGGTAACCCGGGTGGAATGGTCAAAGACCGCAGGGGGGCCTTGCCCTTAATTGACACCCGAATCCGGTTTGATGGTGGTGGTTCGGTTGTGTTGCCTGCGCAGACGGTGGCCCGAAATCAGGTGCAGTCCTGATGCAGGACACCATTTTTGTTAAATGGGAGTGTGCTTTATGAGTTTAAGTCTCAATCAGAAAAAAGCGGTTGTTGACGAGGTCTCCGAGGCGATCCGTTCGGCACAGGCGGGGATACTCGCCGAGTATCGCGGGTTGACGGTGGAGCAATTGACCGGACTGCGAAGAGAGGCCCGCAATGCGGGTGTTTGGGTCAGGGTGGTCAAGAACAATCTGGCCAAGCGTGTCGTGGTCGGGTCTGACTTTGAATGCCTGAAGGAGCATTTTGTCGGTCCGGTGATTTTTTCAGCGTCTGAAGATCCGGTTGCGGTCGCCAAGGTGGTCTCCGGTTTTGCAAAGCAGCATGATCAATTCAAGATTACAGCGGGCGCGATGAACGGTTCGCTGATGGATCAGTCGATGATCGAAAACCTGTCCGTTCTGCCCGGGCGTGATGCGCTGCTCGCCAAGCTGATGGGAACGATGATGGCCCCTGTTCAGACACTGGTGTCAACGCTCAACGAGGTACCAGGCAGGTTCGTTCGGACGTTGTCTGCGGTGGCCGAATCGAAAGAAGCGGCCTAGCCCGTTTTTCACTGCACACGGTTTCAGTTTTAATTTTTGTGTTCTAGTTATCAGGAGTAATTACAATGAGTTTGAGTAGAGAAGAGATTCTTGACGCGGTTGCCGAAATGTCGGTGCTTGATCTGTCCTTGTTGATCAAGGACATGGAAGAGAAATTCGGTGTCTCGGCTGCCGCTGCCGTGGCCGTGGCTGCCACCCCCGGTGGCGGTGCCGGTGAAGCCGAGGCTGCGGTCGAGGAAAAAGATGAGTTTGATGTCATCCTGACCAGTTTCGGTCAGAACAAGGTGAGTGTCATCAAGGCGGTCCGTGCGTTGACCAGTCTGGGTCTTCGGGAGGCCAAGGACCTGGTTGAAGGGGCGCCAGCACCGATCAAGGAGGGAGTCAACAAGGCGGATGCGGAAGCCACTCAGAAACAGCTTGAGGAAGCCGGCGCTTCGGTTGAACTCAAGTAGCGTTGGGTGTCGCAAACGCGTTGCAGCAGGTTGGACACGGTGTCCATCCTGCTGTCTTGCCGTGTCTGTGCGGTTTAAAAGTGAACCCTGCACCGTCTTTACAGACCGTTTGTGCGTTGATCGATCGGTTTGAAAGCCGGGGTTGAATTGGGGAACACAATGTCTAACCACTGCGACAGTATCACCCTGTGCGCCGGGTTTTGCGTGTTGTTGGGTGATCTGTCGAATGAGGACAAATAATGGGCTATTCCTTTACCGAAAGAAAGCGAATTCGCAAGAATTTCAGCAAACGTTCCGATGATTTTGAGGTTCCTTATCTTCTCGATACGCAAAAGAAGTCTTACTATCAGTACCTGCAGGCCGATACCCCCCCGGAGCAACGGATTGACCAGGGTATTCAGGCGGCGTTTAAATCGGTTTTCCCGATCGAGAGCTACAATGGCAGCGTGATTCTGGATTTTGTCAGCTATCGGCTCGAGAAACCCCGATTCGACGTGGAGGAATGCCAGAAGCGCGGATTGGTGTATTGTTGTCCCCTTCGGGTGGTCTTGAGGCTGGTCATTTTCAACAAGAGCGGCAGCGGGAAGAAACCGAAGGATGTCATTGAGCAGGAGGTTTTCCTCGGCGATATGCCATTGATGACGGATAACGGCACCTTTGTCATTAATGGGACAGAGCGGGTGATCGTGTCCCAGTTGCATCGCTCACCGGGGGTGATTTTTGATCACGACGGTGGCAAGACGCATGCTTCCCGCAAGCTCCTTTTTTCGGCCCGGATCATTCCTTATCGAGGCTCCTGGCTGGATATGGAATTTGATCCGAAGGACCTGCTCTACATCCGCATCGATCGTCGCAGAAAACTGCCGGCGACCATTATCCTGCGTGCGCTGGGATACAGTACGGAAGAGATTCTCTCGATGTTTTTCGAGAACGATGTCTTTTATCTGAACAATGACAAGCTGACGCTGGAACTGCGACCCGAACGGTTGCGTGGACAGCAATTGGACTTCGACTTGAAAGGGGTCCGGGGCAGGATGCTGATCGAGGCGGGGAAGCGAATTACCGCCAGACACATCCGGGCACTTGATAAAGCGGGGATCAGCGAGATCGAGGTGCCAAACGAGTTTGTACTGGGACGTACCCTTGCCAAAGACATTATCGACACCGAAACGGGGGAACTGCTGGTGGAGGCAAACCAGGAGGTGACCCCCGAAGTGCTCAAACAGCTCAACGCGAACGGGATTGTCGAGGTGGAGACCATCTACACCAATGATATTGATTGCGGTTCGTTTATTTCCGATACGTTGCGAATCGACCAGACACGGTCGGCCGAAGAGGCACAGGTTGAGATCTATCGCATGATGCGTCCCGGAGAACCGCCTACCAAAGAGGCCTCGGCCGCCTTGTTTGCCAATCTGTTTTTCAATCATGAGCGATATGATCTGTCGGCGGTCGGCAGGATGAAACTGAATCGACGGCTGGGCAGGGAGTCTGACGAAGGCCCGGGCACCCTGAGCAAACAGGATATCGTCGATGTGATGCGAAAGATTGTGTCGTTGAAAAACGGGAAAGGTGAAATCGATGACATCGATAACCTTGGAAATCGACGGGTGCGGTCAGTCGGGGAGTTGGTCGAAAACCAGTTTCGGATCGGTTTGATTCGGGTTGAACGGGCGGTCAAGGAGCGTCTGAACCTGGTCGAAAGTGAAAATTTAACCCCCCAGGATCTGATCAACGCCAAACCGGTTGCGGCGGTCGTCAGAGAGTTTTTTGGTTCAAGTCAGCTCTCGCAATTCATGGATCAGACCAATCCCTTGTCCGAGGTCACCCACAAACGCCGTGTATCGGCACTTGGGCCGGGCGGGTTGACCCGCGACCGGGCCGGGTTTGAGGTGCGTGATGTGCATCCGACCCATTATGGTCGGGTCTGTCCGATAGAAACGCCGGAGGGTCCCAATATCGGATTGATCAACTCACTGGCGTGTTTTGCACAGACCAACGAGTATGGATTTCTTGAAACCCCCTATCGCAAAGTGATCGAGGGCAAGATCACCGACAAGGTCGAGTATCTGTCGGCGATTGAGGAGCACAAATACGTCATTGCACAGGCAAACTCGACCCTTGATGAAGAAGGTCGGTTTACCAACGAACTGGTGGCCTGTCGGCACAAGAACGAGTCGTCACTGTCGGCACCGGATCAGATCGATTACATTGATATCGCCCCCCAGCAAATTGTCTCGGTGGCGGCGTCACTGGTCCCTTTTCTTGAGCACGACGATGCCAACCGGGCGCTGATGGGGGCAAATATGCAGCGCCAGGCGGTGCCGATCATACAGAGCGAGAAACCACTGGTTGGCACCGGCATGGAGCGGACGGTTGCGATCGATTCGGGCGTGACCGTAATTGCAAGACGCGGTGGAGTGGTTGACTCGGTGGATGCCGTACGGATTGTGGTCAGGGCGAATGACAATGAAAATATTGAAGGTGAGCCCGGGGTGGACATCTACAAGCTGAAAAAGTATGAGCGTTCGAATCAGAACACAACGATTAATCAGCGTCCCCTGGTGGCAGTGGGGGACGTGGTGGCCAAGGGGGATGTGCTGGCCGATGGGCCCTCGACGGATATGGGTGAACTGGCGCTGGGCCGCAATGTGCTGATTGCCTTCATGCCCTGGAATGGCTACAACTTCGAAGATTCCATCCTGATTTCCGAAAGACTGGTCAAGGATGATGTGTACACGTCGATCCACATTGAGGAATTGGCCTGTGTCGCGAGAGATACCAAGCTGGGTCCAGAGGAAATCAGTCGGGACATTTCCAATGTGGGTGAAGGGGCACTGTCCAAACTGGATGAATCGGGTATTGTCTATGAGGGGGCGGAAGTGCAGCCGGGGGATGTCCTGGTGGGTAAAATTACACCCAAAGGTGAAACGCAGCTGACCCCCGAGGAAAAGTTGTTGCGGGCGATCTTCGGGGAAAAGGCATCGGATGTAAAGGATACGTCACTGCGCATGCCGGCCGGCATGAAAGGAACGGTGATTGATGTTCAGGTATTCACCCGCGAAGGGCTGGCCAAGGATGCACGGGCGATGAACAATGATGAATATGAGTTGGCGAAGGAGCGGGAAGATCTGGATGACCAGTTCAGGATTGTCGAAGATGATTCGTTTGCGCGGATCAGTCGGTTGCTGAACGGACAGGTTGCGGTGGGTGGACCGGGTCAAATCAATGCGGGCGAGAGCATCACGCCGGACTATCTGTCGACATTGCATCGCAAACAGTGGTTTGAAATTCGGCTCGACAATGAAGAGGTGAATCAGGCGATCGAGAAAATCCGTGATCAACTGGATGAACAACGCAATGAATTTGATCGTCGTTACGAGGAAAAGCGCGAAAAAATCGAAATGGGCGATGATCTGGCACCGGGTATCCTCAAAATTGTCAAGGTCTTTGTGGCGGTCAGGCGACGGTTGCAACCGGGTGACAAGATGGCGGGACGCCACGGCAATAAGGGCGTGATCTCAAAGATTGTCCCGGTCGAAGACATGCCTTATCGGGAGGATGGTACGCCGGTCGATATTTGCCTCAATCCGCTTGGTGTGCCTTCAAGGATGAATGTCGGGCAGGTCCTTGAAACCCATCTTGGATGGGCGGCCAAGCATCTGGGCGAACAGATTGACAAGTTGCTCAAACGGCATGGAAAGCCGGACCCGATCCGCAAGTTGCTGGGCCGTATCTATAACACCAGCGGCAAAAAGGAATCGCTGGACGATCTGGCCAATGAACAGATCATCGAATTGGCCCAGAACCTGCGAGCCGGCGTGCCGATGGCAACACCGGTTTTTGATGGTGCCGAAGAAAAGGAGATCAAGGGCATGCTCAAACTCGCCGGGTTGCCGGAAAGCGGGCAGACCACGCTGTATGACGGCCGCACCGGAGATCCTTTTGATCGTCCGGTGACCTGTGGTTACATGTACATTCTCAAACTGAATCACCTGGTGGACGACAAGATGCACGCGCGTTCAACGGGCCCTTACAGCCTGATCACCCAGCAACCGCTCGGTGGCAAGGCACAGTTTGGGGGCCAGCGGTTCGGTGAAATGGAGGTGTGGGCACTGGAGGCGTACGGGGCTGCGTATACCTTGCAGGAAATGTTGACCGTCAAATCGGATGATGTCTCGGGCCGCTCCAAAATTTACGAGAACATCGTGCGGGGTGATCATGGCATGGATGCCGGGATGCCGGAATCCTTCAATGTGCTGGTCAAGGAGATACGGGCCCTGGGATTGAATCTGGAACTCAAGCATCAGCCTTAATCCATCATCAACCGACTAAATTACGAGGCAGTCCAACATGAGAGATATCTTTAATCTGTTTAAGCAAGGCGACACGGTTGATGATTTTGATGCCATTCGGGTCAGTATTGCATCACCCGAAAAAATCAGGTCATGGTCCTTTGGTGAAGTCAAGAAACCCGAAACAATCAACTACAGGACCTTTCGTCCGGAACGTGACGGGCTGTTTTGTGCCAAATTGTTTGGACCGGTGAATGACTATGAATGCCTGTGCGGCAAGTACAAGCGACTGAAGCATCGCGGAGTGATCTGTGAGAAATGTGGTGTTGAGGTCACCCTGTCAAAAGTCCGTCGTGAGCGTATGGGGCATATCGAGCTTGCAGCACCGTGTACGCATATCTGGTTTCTCAAGTCACTGCCGTCCCGCCTAGGCCTGTTGCTGGACATGACGGTCAGGGAAATGGAGCGGGTGCTTTATTTCGAGGCGTATGTGGTGATTGATCCGGGGATGACGCAACTCAAGCGCGGCAGCCTGCTGACCGAAGAATCGTATCATGACGCGATTGGAACCTATGGTGGGGAGTTTGAAGCGGCCATGGGGGCGGAGGCCATCCGTGCGTTGCTCAATGATATTGATCTGGAGGAAGAGGCGATTTTGCTTCGCGAGGAACTGGACGCGACCCGTTCTGAAACCAAGATCAAGAAACTGACCAGTCGCTTGAAGGTGATGCAGGCGTTCATCAATTCGGGGAACAACCCCTCGTGGATGATTATGGATGTGCTGCCGGTTTTGCCTCCGGACCTGCGTCCTTTGGTGCCATTGGAAGGTGGCCGGTTCGCGACGTCGGACCTGAATGACCTTTACCGGCGGGTTATCAACCGCAATAACCGGCTGAAGCGGTTGCTTGATCTCAATGCGCCGGATCTGATTGTACGGAATGAAAAGCGCATGCTGCAAGAAGCGGTTGATGCGATGCTCGACAATGGAAGACGCGGCAAGGCCATCACCGGTGCCAACAAGCGCCAGCTGAAGTCGATTTCAGACATGATCAAGGGCAAGCAGGGACGCTTTCGCCAGAACTTGCTTGGCAAACGTGTCGACTACTCGGGTCGTTCGGTGATTGTGGTGGGTCCCACGCTGAAACTGCACCAGTGCGGATTGCCGAAGAAGATGGCGCTGGAACTGTTCAAACCGTTCATTTTCAGCAAGCTGGAATTGCGCAACCTGGCCAGTACCATCAAACAGGCCAAGAAAATGGTGGAAATGGAAAACCCGGAAGTATGGGATATTCTGGAAGAGGTGATCCGGGAACATCCGGTGATGCTCAATCGGGCACCGACCTTGCACCGCCTCGGTATTCAGGCGTTCGAACCGGTGCTGATCGAGGGTAAGGCAATTCAGTTGCACCCGCTGGTCTGTACGCCCTATAACGCCGACTTCGATGGTGACCAGATGGCGGTCCATGTGCCGTTGAGTATCGAGGCGCAGCTCGAGGCGCGTTCTTTGATGATGTCAACCAACAATATCCTGTCGCCGGCCAATGGTGAACCGATTATCGTTCCCTCCCAGGATATCGTGCTCGGTCTGTACTACATGACGCGCGAAAGCGCCGATGCCAAGGGAACAGGCAGTGTCTTTGCCGATCTTGATGAACTGCGTCGTGCCTATGAAACCGGGCAGGCGCATTTGCACGCCCGTATCAAGGTGCGAATGCCGTCGGTCAAGCAGGAAGACGTGATTGGGAGTGGTTTGACATGGGTCAGCACCACGGTCGGCCGGGCGATGCTCTATGACATTCTGCCCCAGGGACTGCGGTTCGACCTGGTTGACCGACCCATGAAAAAGAAAACGATTTCAGAGCTGATCGATGTGTCGTATCGAGATGCCGGCCTGAAAGAAACGGTTATTTTTGCCGACCAGTTGATGTATACCGGGTTTCGTATTGCGGCGTTGTCGGGGGTTTCCATCGGGGTTGATGACATGATAATACCCAATAGCAAGGCAAAAATACTGAATAATGCACAAAAGGAGGTGGTCGAAATTCAGCAGCAATACCGGGCGGGTTTGCTGACCGACGGGGAACGATACAACAAAGTAATCGATATCTGGACACGTACCAGTGAACTGGTGGCCAAATCGATGATGGAGGAATTGGGTGTCGACAAGGTGACCAATGCCGAAGGAGAAACGGTCGAGCAGGATTCGTTCAATTCCATTTATATGATGGCTGATTCCGGGGCGCGGGGTTCGCATGCCCAGATCAGGCAGCTTGCCGGTATGCGGGGATTGATGGCCAAACCGGACGGCTCGATTATCGAAACACCGATTACCGCCAACTTCCGGGAAGGGCTCAATGTACTGCAGTACTTTATTTCGACCCATGGTGCACGCAAAGGGCTGGCCGATACCGCACTGAAAACGGCCAATTCAGGTTATCTGACCCGTCGATTGGTGGATGTGTGCCAGGATTTGGTGGTGACGCTGGATGATTGCGGGACGACCGACGGTCTGTTGCGCGAAGCACAGGTGCAGGGCGGGGAAGTGGTTGTCCCGTTGGGTGATCGGATACTGGGTCGCTTCTTGACCGAGGACTTGTGTGATCCGGTAACCGGAGAGGTCATCATTGCCGCCGACCAGATGATTGATGAGAAAAATGTCGGTCGTGTCGAGGAAGCCAATATTCACGAAGTCCGGGTGCGTTCGGCGGTTACCTGCAAGACCAAGTATGGAGTCTGTTCGATGTGTTATGGGCGGGATCTTGGCAGGGGGCACAAAATCAATATGGGTGAAGCCATCGGGGTGATTGCGGCCCAGTCCATCGGTGAACCGGGCACCCAGCTGACGATGCGGACATTCCATATCGGTGGGGCCGTTTCAGGGTCCTCGGTGGTGAGTCAGGTGGAACTCAAAAATCGCGGCAAAATCCACTTGAAAGGGGTGAAGCTGGTCCAGAACAGTGATGGCAACCATGTGGTTGTGACCCGTTCCAGTGAACTGATTGTGCAAGATACCCATGGCCGGGACAAGGAGCGCCACAAACTGCCTTATGGTGCCGTGCTGACGGTGGAGGAGGGCTCCGAGGTGCAGATCGGGGAAACTGTGGCCACCTGGGACCCGCATACCCACCCGATCGTGACGGAGGTGGCCGGTGTGGTGGTCTTCACGGATATGATGGAAGGGGTGACGGTGAACATGCAATCGGATGAATTGACCGGAAGGACAACCTATGTGGTCCTGGATCCACAGCGTCGCAGAGGGAGTGCGCATGATATCAAGCCAACCATCAGCCTGGTCGATGATCACGGACAACCGGTAAAAATTCCCGGGACAGAGGTCGATGCACGATACCAGCTGCCTCCGGATTCCATTGTCATGCTGGAAGACGGTCAACAGGTGGCAAAAGGCGATATTCTGGCTCGTATACCACAGGAGTCCTCCAAGACCCGGGACATTACGGGCGGATTGCCACGTGTGGCGGAACTGTTCGAGGCGCGCAAGCCGAAAGAACCGGCCATTCTTGCAGAGGCGACCGGTATCGTGTCTTTTGGACGGGAAACCAAAAGCAAATATCGTCTGGTGATTACCGGTCCGGAGGGAGAGACCAGTGAAACCCTGATTCCCAAAACTCGTCGAATCAATGTGTTTGAGGGTGAAACGGTTGAACGGGGTGAAGTGATCGTTGACGGCCCGCCGTTGGCGAATGATATTCTGTCGCATCGGGGTGTGGCATCGCTGGCTGATTACATCATCAATGAAGTCCAGGATGTCTATCAATTGCAGGGTGTCAAGATCAATGACAAGCATATTGAAGTGATTGTCAGACAGATGCTTCGCAAGGTGAAGGTCGTTGAGATGGGTGACAGCCAGTATCTGCCCGGCGAGCAGGTCGAAAAATCGTTGTTGCTGGAGGAGAACGAGGCCCTGGTTGAGCAAGACAAGCGGGAGGCCATCTACGAACCGGTGCTGCTGGGGATAACCAAAGCATCGCTGACGACGGAATCGTTTGTTTCAGCGGCATCGTTTCAGGAAACCACCAGAGTGCTGACCAATGCATCGGTCAATGGCAAGATTGATCGTCTGCGCGGATTGAAAGAAAACGTGATTGTGGGTCGATTGATCCCGGCCGGTACCGGACTGGCGTATCATGAAGACCGAAAGCGGCAACGGTTGGAGAAGGAAGAGGAAACAGCCGAACTGTACCGGCTCTGAGCCCAGGACCACCGCCCCTGCCTTGTGCGCTTTAGCCACGTTGACAGGGGAGGATAGGAAAAGAAGCACGGTCATCGGGTTGTCCGGATGAGACGTGGGTGACGCGGTTGGCAGCGTGTCCGGGGATGCGCGTAACACGCCACGCTGCGCCGCTCGGACGGCCGGGCGATTCCCGGATCGGGCCCCGGTCAAGGGCATGGGAATCGCAATGCGGGTTTGACGGTTTTAGGGCATCTATCCGGCGATCAAAATATTCATTCTCAGAGCTTGACAGTACTCCTTCCAGCGCATAGAATCGGCGCCCTTATTGCCTCTGGCGTGTCTCTGTGACAGTGTAATGTCCCGGAACACAGGGGTTGAGCGAAGGCAGTCTGTGTCAGACACAAAATCATTTGAGCGAATGCCCACATTAAACCAACTGGTCAGAAAACCACGCAAGAAGCAGGTCAAGAAATCGACAGTCCCTGCTTTGCAAGCCTGCCCGCAAAAGCGCGGAGTGTGTACCCGTGTGTATACCACCACGCCCAAAAAACCGAATTCGGCATTGCGGAAAGTGGCTCGGGTTCGTTTGACGAACGGGTTTGAGGTAACAACCTATATCGGGGGTGAAGGACACAATCTGCAGGAACACTCTGTTGTTCTGCTCAGGGGAGGGCGGGTCAAGGACCTGCCCGGGGTCCGTTATCATACGGTACGGGGCGCACTGGATACCTCCGGTGTATCCGACAGGCGACAGGGTCGTTCCAAGTACGGTGCGAAGCGTCCCAAATCGTAGTGTGAGGGCGGCGTTGGTCAATAAATGAGCATGTAGAGACAGCCCAGTCTGACAGGTGATTGCATACCGGCCCGGGGTAAGTCCGGTACAGCAGACCACAGTGACGGGCCGTACAAATCCGAAACTCCCGATCTTTTGGTTGTTCCTGGGGGGGTTGGTCCTTTTATTCGATGATCGGATAAGGACGTATGATTCAGGGAATAGCCAGTGAACATTAAACTATAACCGTGACAGACCGGGCGGTGTGAATGCGCCTTGGGGTATTACTATCAGTCAAACGTTTATCGAGATCAGGAGATGCCGAGAAGAAGAGAAGTTCCCAAACGGGAAATTTTGCCGGATCCGAAATACAAGGATCAGACGGTGGCAAAATTTATCAATATCATGATGCTGGACGGCAAGAAATCGGTTGCCGAAAAAATATTGTACGGTGCCCTGGACACCATCAGGGAGCGGGGCAAGTCCGATCCGGTTGCGGTCTTTAATGAGGCGCTTGAGAATGTAAGCCCGGGCGTGGAGGTAA
The DNA here is from genome assembly GCA_965214625.1 of Candidatus Poriferihabitaceae bacterium. GTDB lineage: Bacteria > Pseudomonadota > Gammaproteobacteria > Arenicellales > Poriferihabitantaceae. Next base: position 2,697,343 of record OZ243962.1, read on the forward strand.
AAAGTCGTCGTGTCGGTGGCGCAACCTACCAGGTGCCTGTTGAAGTTAGGCCCAACCGGCAGATGGCCCTTGCGATGCGCTGGCTGGTTGATGCCGCGCGCAAACGAAACGAGAAATCAATGACGGCTCGACTGGCAGGGGAACTGATGGATGCCTCTGATGCGCGGGGGAGTGCGGTTAAGAAACGGGAGGATACCCATAAAATGGCCGAAGCCAACAAAGCGTTTTCCCACTATCGGTTCTAATCGATTATCTTGTTGTCAGACCCGTGGCCAGAAAAACCCCACTTGATCGGTATCGTAACATCGGCATCATGGCTCACATTGATGCCGGGAAGACGACGACCACCGAACGGGTGCTTTTCTACACCGGCCTGTCGCATAAAATCGGTGAAGTGCATGATGGCAATGCGGTGATGGATTGGATGGAGCAGGAACAGGAACGGGGCATCACCATTACTTCTGCGGCAACGACCTGCTTTTGGAATGGCATGGGAAAACAGTATCCGGAGCATCGCATTAACATTATTGATACGCCGGGACATGTCGACTTCACAATCGAGGTTGAACGATCGTTGCGGGTACTGGACGGGGCGGTCGCCGTATTCTGTGCGGTCGGAGGCGTTGAACCCCAATCCGAGACAGTATGGCGCCAGGCAAACAAATATGGTGTCCCGAGGATCGCTTTTGTGAACAAGATGGATCGCATCGGCGCTGATTTTTTTCGGGTAGTGGACCAGGTCAGAGAGCGCCTCGGTGCCAATCCGGTGGTGATGCAGCTCAATATCGGGGCGGAAGACCAGTTTGAGGGAATTGTCGATCTCGTCACAATGAAGGCGGTGCAATGGGACGGAGAAAACATGGGTGTGGCGTTTGTGGAGCAGGCAATTCCTGAGTCATTGCAGACAGTCGCGGCCGACTATCATGAACAACTGGTCGAAGCGGCAGCGGAGGCCGACGATGCGCTGATGGAAAAATATTTTCAGGAGGGGACACTGTCACCGGTGGAGATCAGCCGGGGTATTCGCTTGCGAACGTTGCGAAACGATATTATTCCGGTTTTCTGTGGCTCTGCGTTCAAGAACAAGGGCGTCCAGTCGATGCTCGATGGCGTGATCGATTATCTGCCAAGTCCGTTGGACGTGCCGGCGATTTCGGGGGTGGCAACGGATGGAGAGAGCGAGGTGTTCAGACAGTCTGACGACCGCGAACCGTTTTCCGCGCTGGCCTTCAAGATCATGTCCGATCCCTTTTTCGGTCAACTGGTGTTTTTTCGTGTCTATTCCGGCGTGGCCAGTGCCGGCGATACCCTGTTCAATGCGGTGAAGGCAAAAAAGGAACGGGTCGGGCGTATTTTGCAAATGCACTCCAATAACCGGGAGGACATCAAGGAAGTCAGAGCGGGCGACATTGCGGCGGCGGTCGGCCTGAAAAGTGTTACTACCGGGGACACCCTGTGTGCCCTCAACGCCGGCGTGGTCTTGGAGCGTATGGAATTTCCGGAACCGGTCATTTCACAGGCCGTGGAACCCAAGACCAAGATTGATCAGGAAAAACTGGGGGTTGCGCTTGGCAAACTGGCCCAGGAGGATCCCTCCTTTCGGGTCCGCTCGGATGAGGAATCGGGACAGACGATTATTTCGGGTATGGGCGAGTTGCATCTGGAAATCATTATTGATCGGTTGCGACGGGAGTTTCATGTCGATGCGAATGTGGGCAAGCCACAGGTTGCCTATCGTGAAACCATCACCCGACCGGTTGAACATGAGCACAAATATGTCAAGCAGACCGGTGGACGGGGGCAATATGGCCATGTGCACCTGCGGCTTGAGCCCCAGGTCCTGGGCAAGGGCTATGAATTCGTCGATGAAATCAAGGGTGGCGTGGTTCCCAGGGAATACATTCCCTCGGTCGACAAGGGGATTCGGGAAGCAATGCAGTCCGGTGTGGTGGCGGGCTACCCGATGATTGATATCAAGGCCACCCTGTTTTTCGGTTCCTATCATGAAGTCGATTCGTCAGAGCACGCGTTCAAGGCGGCCGGGAGCATGGCTTTCAAGGAGGGTGCGCGACAGGGCGTCCCCCAACTGCTGGAACCGATGATGGCAGTGGAAGTGGTGACACCGGAAGACTATATGGGAAGTGTCAACGGCGATTTGAGTGCACGTCGGGGAATGATTCAGGAAATGACGGATTCCCCGGGCGGGAAAGTGATCAAGGCCGAAGTGCCGTTGTCGGAAATGTTTGGCTATGCGACCAGCCTTCGTTCAGCCACCCAGGGCCGAGCCAATTATACGATGGAGTTCAAGCACTATGCGCCGGTACCAAGCAGTGTTGCTGAAGCCATCAAAAATGCCTAGACAGGATACATAGACCATTCGATATCGGAGAACGAGAAGCAATGTCGAAAGAGAAATTTGAGAGAACGAAGCCGCATGTGAATGTGGGGACGATTGGGCATGTTGATCATGGTAAGACGACGTTGACGGCGGCGCTGACGAAGGTTTTGTCGTCGCGTTACGGCGGCACTTCGGCGAAGGCATTTGACGAGATTGACAATGCGCCGGAGGAGCGTGCACGGGGGATTACGATTGCGACGGCGCATGTGGAGTATGAGACGTCGGCGCGTCATTATGCGCATGTCGACTGTCCGGGTCATGCGGATTATGTGAAGAACATGATCACGGGTGCGGCGCAGATGGACGGTGCGATTTTGGTTTGTTCGGCGGCGGATGGTCCGATGCCGCAGACGCGGGAGCATATTTTGTTGGCGCGTCAGGTGGGTGTGCCGTATATTGTGGTGTATTTGAACAAGGCGGACATGGTGGATGATGAGGAGTTGATGGAGTTGGTTGAGATGGAGGTTCGGGAGTTGCTGGACAGTTATGAATTTCCCGGAGATGACACGCCGATTATTGCGGGCAGTGCGTTGCAGGCGCTGGAGGGGGATACCGGGGAGTTGGGAGAGGGATCGATTTTGAAGTTGGCGGAGGCGCTGGACAGTTATATTCCGGAGCCTGAGCGGGCGGTTGACGGTGATTTTCTGATGCCGGTGGAGGATGTTTTTTCGATTTCGGGACGGGGTACGGTGGTGACCGGTCGGATTGAGCGCGGGGTGATCAAGGTAGGGGAAGAGATTTCGATTGTTGGGATCAATGAGACGCGCAATACGATCTGTACGGGTGTTGAGATGTTTCGCAAGTTACTGGATGAAGGGCAGGCGGGAGACAATGTGGGTATTTTGCTGAGGGGGACGAAGCGCGATGAGGTTGAGCGGGGTCAGGTCTTGGCGAAGCCGCGTTCGATCACGCCGCACATCAAGTTTGAGGCGGAAGTCTATATTTTATCGAAGGAGGAGGGGGGACGTCATACGCCGTTTTTCAATGGTTATCGTCCGCAGTTTTATTTCAGGACGACGGATGTGACGGGGGCGTGTGAGTTGCCGTCGGAGGTATCGATGGTGATGCCGGGAGACAATGTTCAGCTGACGGCGCAGTTGATTTCGCCGATTGCGATGGAGGAGGGGTTGCGGTTTGCGATTCGCGAGGGCGGCCGAACCGTCGGCGCCGGAGTCGTGTCCAAAATCATCGAGTAGCCATTGGTCGCCGTCGAGCAGTCCGGTCATTCACAAAGAAGCCACAAGAGATAACTAGTCATGGTTGAAAATCAGAAAATACGTATCAGCCTGAAGGCGTTTGATCACAAGACGATTGATCGTTCTGCATTGGAGATAGTGGATACGGCACGTCGAACCGGTGCATTGGTTATGGGGCCGATTCCGTTGCCGACCAAGATAGAAAAATATACCTTGCTGCGCTCACCGCATGTCAACAAAAAGGCGCGTGATCAGTTCGAGATCAGGACGCACAAGCGGATACTGGACATTATCCGGCCGACCGACAAAACCGTGGATGCCTTGATGAAGCTGGACTTGGCCGCAGGGGTTGATGTCGAAATCAAATTGAACTAGGTAGCAAACAACAGGTCGTCAAAGGGTGGATCGAACAGGGTTAAGAAAATGACACTTGGACTCATTGGAAAAAAAGTTGGCATGACGCGCGTTTTTAGCGAAGTAGGCGTCTCTCAACCGGTGACGGTCATTGAAGTGATGCCGAATCGGATCACCCAGATAAGAACCGTGCAGACTGACGGCTATGATGCCGTACAGGTGACCGTTGGTGAGCGCCGCCCAAGTCGGGTTAACCGGGCAATGAAAGGGCATTTTATCAAGGCGGGCGTGGAGCCGGGGAGAGGCCTTTGGGAATTCAGGTTGGCCGGTCCGGTGCAGCAGGCAATCGGTCAGGAACTGACCGTTGCGCTGTTCAGTCAGGGGCAAAAAGTGGATGTCACCGGACAATCGATCGGCAAGGGGTTTGCCGGTGTCATGAAACGCCATGGCTTCGGTGGTGGCCGTGCCAGTCATGGGAACTCGAAAGCGCATCGTCTGGCGGGTTCAATCGGGAATGCCCAGGACCCTGGACGGGTTTTCAAGGGCAAGAAAATGGCAGGGCATATGGGAGCGGCCCGGCGGGTGCAGCAGAATTTGGAAGTGGTCCGGGTGGACAGCGAGCGGAATCTCATTCTGGTGGCGGGGTCCATCCCCGGTCCGAAGGGGACCGATGTCATGATCAGACACTCGGTCAAGTCGCCGCAAGCGCGCCTTTCAGCATAGCCAATAGGGCGCAAACATGAATATGCAACTGAAAATAACGACATCAAACGGTGATGATGCCGGTACGCTCGACGTTTCAAAAACCAATTTCGAAGTTGATTTCAATGAGGCGCTGATCCATCAGGTCGTCATTGCGTATCAGGCCGGGACCCGGTCAGGGACTCGGGCGCAGAAAAATCGGGCGGCCGTCCGTGGTGGCGGCGCGAAGCCGTGGCGACAAAAAGGCACAGGACGGGCGCGGGCGGGAACCATTCGAAGTCCCATTTTCCGTGGCGGCGGCCGTGCTTTCCCGGCGCTGACGCAGGATTTCTCACAGAAAGTGAATCGCAAGATGTATCGGGCGGCGATGCGGTCGATCTTGTCTGAACTGCATCGTCAGTCACGGTTGGTGATCGTCGATGATCTGATGATGGAGGCACCGAAAACCCAACAGTTGGCCCGGACGCTGCAGGGCCTCGGTGCGCCGGAGGCGTTGCTGGTGCTGGCGGCGAAAAATCAAAATGTCGCCTTGTCTGCCAGAAACCTGCAGACGGTGTCGGTGTGCAGTAGTGGCGAGATCAACCCGGTGCAGCTGATCAGCCATGAAAAAGTGATCGTGACGGCCGAGGCGGCCAAACAAATTGATGAGGCATTGCAATGATCAAGGAACGGCTTTATCAGATTATCCTGCGACCCGTGGTATCCGAGAAATCCACGCTTGCGGCGGATAAACATAACCAGATTGTCTTTCAGGTTTTGCCCGATGCCACCAAGAAGGAGATACGTGAGGCGGTTGAGACGTTATTTGAGGTCAAGGTCAGTGCGGTTCAGGTGTCCAACGTAAAAGGGAAAGTAAAGATGATGGGCCGTCGCAAAGGGAAACGCAGTGATTGGAAAAAAGCGTATGTCAGCTTGCAGGATGGTCATGATATCGACTTTCTGGGGATGGGTGGAGTGTAACCGGCAATCGATTCGGGATAACAGACTATGGCACTAGTAAAGCAAAAACCGACCACACCCGGGCGACGGGACATGGTCAAGGTGGTGACCCCTGGGTTGCACAAGGGCAAACCTCATCGGCCACTATTGGAAGCCAAGCGGGCCATCAGCGGTCGCAATAACGAAGGCCGTATTACTGTGCGGCATCGGGGTGGCGGACATAAACGTCAATACCGCAAAATTGATTTCAAACGGGACAAGGACGGGGTGGTTGCCACGGTAAAACGACTTGAATATGACCCCAATCGCAGTGCCCATATTGCACTGCTGGTGTATCAGGACGGCGAGCACCGTTATATGATTGCGCCACGCGGGCTCGCGGTTGGGGATCGGGTCAGTTCCGGTGCCGATGCAGGATACAACGTCGGAAATTGTCTCGCATTAAGAAACATTCCGGTGGGTACCGTGGTGCATTGTGTCGAGCTCAAGCCGGGCAAGGGTGCCCAGATCGCACGTTCTGCCGGGTCGTCGGTACAGTTCATCGGTCGTGAAGGAGCGTATGCCCAGTTGCGTTTGCGATCGGGTGAAATGCGAAAAGTGCTTCTCAACTGCCGTGCCACGATCGGACAGGTCGGCAATGCCGAACACAGCTTGAGGAAGCTGGGTAAGGCCGGCGCCAAACGCTGGAAGGGTATTCGGCCCACGGTGCGTGGAGTGGCGATGAATCCGGTCGATCATCCACATGGCGGGGGAGAAGGCCGAACATCGGGTGGACGGGATCCGGTCTCTCCATGGGGGATGCCGACCAAGGGGTTTCGTACCCGTTCAAACAAACGTACTGCTGCAATGATTATCCGTCGAAGGAAAAAATAAATGCCACGTTCGATTAAAAAAGGGCCCTTTGTTGATCATCACTTGTGGTCGAAGGTAACGAAGGCAAAAGAAGAGAAATCACGCAAACCGATCAAGACCTGGTCACGCCGGTCGATGATCCTGCCAGAATTTGTTGGTATGACGATTGCCGTTCACAATGGACGGCAACACGTGCCGATTCTGATTAGTGAGAATATGGTGGGGCACAAGCTCGGTGAGTTTGCACCGACCCGGACTTATCGTGGCCACGCTGCATCGAAGAGGGCGAAATAATATGCAAGCAAAATCCGTCGCAAAATATGTTCGGCTTTCGGCCCAAAAGTGTCGGCTGGTTGTGGATCAGATTCGCTTGCAACCGGTCGAGAAAGCGATGAACATCCTCGCCTTGAGTGACAAGAAAGGCGCATTGCCGGTGAAAAAGGCGCTGAATGCGGCGATTGCCAATGCCGAGCACAACGAGGGAGCGGATATCGATGAGTTGTGGATTGATCAGATTATGGTTAATGAAGCACCGACGCTGAAACGCTTTCGGGCACGGGCCAAGGGTCGGGGAACCCGGATTCTGAAACGGACCTGTCACATCATGGTCAGTGTCAGTGACGAACCCCAACGGCCTCGAAAGAAATAGACAGCGGAGCATCATCATGGGACAAAAAGTACAACCAACCGGCATCCGGCTGGGTATTGTCAAAGACTGGAATGCCAAATGGTATGCCAATAGCGGGAATTATGCGGCCACCTTGGCCAGTGACCTGAAAATCCGCACGTTTTTGAAGAAACGGCTGGCCAATGCCGCGGTTAGTCGCATTACCATTGACCGTCCGGCACAGAATCTGAATGTGACGATCTTTACCGCGCGTCCCGGTATTGTCATTGGCAAAAAAGGCGAGGACATTGAAAAACTCAGATACCAACTCACCCGGTTAAACGGGGTTCCGGTGCAAGTTGCGGTGGAAGAAATTCGCAAACCGGAACTGGATGCCAAGCTGGTCGCTGAAAATATCTGTCAACAGCTCGAAAAACGAATCATGTTCCGGCGGGCGATGAAGCGGGCAGTGCAAAATTCGATGCGATTGGGGGCAGAAGGTGTGAAGGTGATGTTGGCCGGGCGCTTGAACGGTGCCGAGATTGCACGTACCGAATGGTATCGAGAAGGGCGTGTGCCGCTGCACACGCTGCGAGCCGATATTGATTATGGCGTTCACGAAGCGCATACCACCTACGGCATTATTGGCGTCAAGGTCTGGATATTCAAGGGCGAGGTCTTTGAGCAGAGTAAAGCGGTGTCTGATCGGTCAGACCCGAAACTAGAGATGGCATAGAAAGAAGGTACGCAACATGCTTCAGCCAAAAAGAACCAAGTTTCGCAAACAGCATAAAGGACGCAATCGTGGACTGGCGACACGCGGCAACCGGGTCAGCTTCGGTGAATTCGGTTTGCAGTCGGCGACACGGGGCCGGTTGACGGCTCGCCAGATCGAGGCCGCGCGTCGCGCCATTACGCGTCACGTCAAGCGGGGTGGCCGAATCTGGATACGGGTGTTTCCGGACAAGCCGGTATCAAAGAAACCGCTGGAGGTACGTATGGGTAAGGGCAAGGGAAATCCGGAGTTCTGGGTAGCGCTGATTCAACCGGGCAAGGTATTGTATGAGATTGAAGGGGTTCCCGAGCCGTTGGCCCGCGCTGCATTTCGGTTGGCCAGCGCCAAGCTGCCGCTTCAAACCAGTTTTATAAGACGACAGGTAGGCTGATGAAAGCATCTGAGTTGAGAACCCGGAGTGCCGAGGAGTTGCAAGAAGAACTCCTGGGTTTGCGAAAAGAACAATTTAATCTGCGTATGCAACGGAGTTCCGGACAGCTGGCCAATCCGGCTCGATTTGGGGCTGTGCGGAAGGATATTGCGAGGATCAAAACGGTCCTGACCCAATTGACCGGTGACACATTATGACAAGCAAGATTGAAACCGCCAAGGAACATCGACAGTCCGGTGGGCAGTTCGTACAGGGCAATGTGATCGGCACGGCGATGGATAAAACCATTACGGTATTGGTTGAACGCAAAATCAGGCATCCGATGTACAAGAAATACATCCGTCGTTCAACCAAGCTGCATGCGCATGATGAAAATAACGAATGTGCCGTCGGCGATACGGTCAGAATCCAGTCCTGTCGGCCCTTGTCCAAATCGAAGTGTTGGCGACTGGTTGAAGTGGTAACGAAATCGGTCTAGCGAAAGCAACAGGAGATTAACGATGATTCAGATGCAGTCAATGATGTCTGTCGCGGATAACAGCGGTGCCAAGAAGGTGATGTGCATCAAAGTACTCGGCGGGTCGAAGCGTCGCTATGCCAGAATCGGTGATATTGTCAAGATTACCATCAAGGAGGCGTTGCCCAACAGTCGGGTCAAAAAGGGTGATGTCTATGATGCCGTCATTGTCAGGACCCGGAGCGGCGTGCGTCGTTCAGACGGTTCGCGGATCCGGTTCGATCAGAATTCGGCTGTTTTGTTGAATGCCAGTCACCAGCCGTTGGGGACGCGTATTTTTGGACCGGTCACACGTGAGTTAAGATCGGAGAAATTCATGCGCATCATCTCGCTGGCACCGGAAGTGCTGTAGCAATCGTGTCTTTGAATAATTCGTATTTGTTCTTGGTAGAGAGATAAGCAGATGCAAAGAGTAAAAAAAGGCGATGAGGTCATCGTGTTGGCCGGACGTGACAAGGGCAAGCGTGGTAATGTGCTGAAATTGATCGATCGTGATAAGGCGTTGGTCGATAACGTCAATATTGTCAAGCGACATACCCGTGGCAATCCAAACACCGGTGAAACCGGTGGGATTCTGGAAAAGGAGGCACCGATCCACCTGTCGAATCTTGCGTTATATAACCCGGTCTCGAACAAGGGGGAGCGCATCGGATACAAGGTGTTGGAAGATGGACGCAAGGTGAGATACTTCAAGTCGAACAATGAAGTGATTGACCTTGCCTAGATGAATGATAGCCAGATAGTAGCGAGAGTATAACCATGGCCAGACTACAGGAATTCTACAAAAGCTCCGTTGCGGCACAACTGCAGGAGACCTTTTCGTATTCCAGCGCAATGGAGATTCCCCGAATCACGAAAATTACCCTGAACATGGGATTGGGAGAAGCCGTTGCCAATAAGAACGTTTTGAAGACGGCGACGGCAGATCTGGAGAAAATTGCCGGGCAAAAACCGGTGATCACCAAGGCAAAAAAATCCGAAGCGGCATTCAAGATTCGCCAGGACTGGCCGATTGGCGCAAAAGTGACGTTACGGCGTGAGCGCATGTACGAGTTTCTCGATCGATTGATTTCGGTTGCGATTCCGCGGATTCGGGATTTCAGGGGCTTGTCCAACAAGTCGTTTGATGGCCGGGGTAATTATGCCTTTGGGCTCAAAGAACAGATTGTGTTTCCGGAGATCGATTATGACAACATCGATGCGTTACGCGGCTTGGATGTCTGCATTACGACGTCGGCCAAGAGCGATGACGAGGCGAGAGCCCTGTTAAGAGCTTTTAATTTTCCAATGAAGAGTTAAGCAATGGCGAAAAAATCCATTATTGCCCGCGAGGCAAAACGTCAAAAACTGGTTACCAAATATGCCCGCAGACGGACAGAACTGACACGGAAGATCACGAACTCGGAGACGACGGCTGAGGAACAGTGGCAGGCAATGATGGCGCTGCAGCAACTGCCGAGGGATTCGGCACCAACCCGTCTTCGCAATCGCTGTGTGCTGACCGGTCGGGCGAATGGCTATTACAGGAAGTTTGGATTATGTCGCAACAAGCTGCGGGAAGTGATCATGCGCGGTGATGCACCGGGCGTTGTTAAATCAAGCTGGTAAGTGAGTACGGAGTAACATCATGAGTATGTCTGATCCCATCGCCGATATGCTGACGCGTATTCGTAACGGCCTGAAGTCACAAAAACGGTCGGTTTCAATGCCTGCGTCGCAGGGCAAAAAGGCGATTGCCGAGGTGCTCGAGCAAGAAGGGTACATCCGGGGATTCTCGATGGAGGGGGAGGGCTCGAAACGGCAGCTGGCCGTGGAATTGAAGTACTTCCAGAATCAGCCCGTCATCGAGGACATTCGTAGGATCAGTCGTCCGAGTTGTCGCGTGTATGCGAAATGCAATGACATTCCGTTCGTCAAAAATGGCTTGGGAGTGGCACTGGTGTCGACCTCCAAGGGTGTCATGACGGATAAATCGGCGCGGCAACAGCGCTTGGGCGGAGAGATTCTCTGTACCGTATTTTAGTTGGAACCATCACAGGGGGTTAAAGGGTCAATATCATGTCACGTATTGCGAAAGCACCGATTACGGTTCCGGCGGGTGTCGACGTGAAGATCGTCGGCCGGTCGGTTCGTGCCAAAGGTCCGCAGGGTGAGCGCAGTCTGGAGTTGGTGCCCGGGATCGAACTGGTCGCCAAAGCCGATCAACTGACAGTCCACATACAAAAAGAGGTGCCGCACAGTGCGCAGATCGTAGCCATGTCCGGTACGACCCGGGCTATAGTCAATAATCTGGTGATCGGGGTTTCCCAGGGGTTCGAGCGGAAACTGGTCATTAACGGTGTCGGTTATCGGGCCCAGGCCCAGGGGGGGAAGTTGAATTTGAGCCTGGGATACTCTCATCCGGTGGTCTATGAGTTGCCCGACGGAGTCACTGCACAGACACCAACCCAGACCGAAATTGTCCTGAAGGGACCTGATAAGCAGGTTCTCGGACAGGCCGCAGCGGAAATCAGGCATTATCGTCCGCCGGAGCCTTACAAGGGAAAAGGGATTCGGTATGCCGATGAACAGGTCATGCGCAAACAGGCGAAGAAGAAATAAACAGTGTAGGCAGTATCAATCATGAATGATAAAAACAGGGCAAGACTACGCCGTGCAAGAAAATCCAGAGGCCGGATTGCGAGACTGGAAGCGGTGCGGTTATCGGTGCACCGTACACCACAGCATTTTTATGCCCAGATATTCGATCGGCAGGGTGAGACGGTACTGGCAGCGGCCTCGACACTGGAGACCGGTTTGCGTGAGACGCTGAAAAATGGAGGGAATTGTGAGGCGGCCGCGGTCGTCGGCAAACACCTGGCCGAAAAGGCGAAAGCGGCCGGGATCGAACAGGTGGCATTTGACCGTTCCGGGTTTCGCTATCATGGCCGAGTGAAGGCCTTTGCAGAAGCCGCCCGGGAGCATGGTCTGAAATTTTAAAATCAAATCGAGTATCAATGGCGAAAACAAGAGAACGTGAACCGATCCGGAAAGATAATTTTCAGGAGCAGTTGATCAATGTACGACGGGTTTCGAAAGTCGTTAAGGGAGGGCGAATTTTTGGCTTCTCCGCACTGACCGTTGTGGGTGATGGAGAAGGGCGGGTCGGTATGGGGCGAGGAAAGGCCCGCGAAGTGCCGATTGCTGTCCAAAAAGCGATGGAAGACGCCAGGCGCAACATGTTTCAAGTGCAGATGCGCGGAGCGACCTTGCAGTATCCGATGATTGGTCGGCATGGGTCGGCACAGGTCGTGATGCGACCTGCCGCGGAAGGAACCGGTATTATTGCTGGTGGGACCATGCGGGCCGTGTTCGAAGTGCTCGGGTTGAAAAACGTATTGGCAAAAGTGATTGGCACCACCAACCCGGTGAATGTGACCCGCGCGACGATTGCAGCACTCAAAGACATGAAAAGTGCGCGGTTTGTGGCAAAAAAACGGGGCAAGGATGTCAAGGATATCCGTTGATACGGTGCAGATAAACAAGTGAACGTAGATCAGAGAGCGGGACAATGGTTGAAAAAAAGCGACTGAAAGTCACCTTGGTCAAAAGTCAGTATGGCCGTCTCAGGAAACATCAGGCCTGTGTGCGGGGGTTGGGTCTGAGGCGAATGCACCAGACGGTGGAAGTGGCGGATACCCCGCAAAACCGGGGCATGATCAACAAGATCCGTTATATGGTGACCTGTCAGGAGGACTGATTTGGCATCACCCTGTATCAGATGTTCGGCACGGTCTGCTGGACAGGACGAGCGATAAAAATCAAAGAATCACTATGCGACTGAATACAATTAAACCTGCAGCAGGATCGAGGAAGTCGGCCAGACGGGTCGGACGGGGTCCGGGTTCTGGCATGGGGAAAACCGCTGGAAGGGGAACCAAGGGGCAGAAGTCACGCTCCGGTGGTTATCACAAAGTGGGCTTCGAAGGTGGGCAGATGCCGCTTCAGCGACGCCTGCCCAAGCGCGGTTTTCGATCCCGGGTGAATCGCCACACGGCCGAAATCAGACTGCATGAACTGTCAAAAGTCTCCGGCGAGGTGGTTGACCTGATATCGCTGCAACAGGCCGGGGTGATCGGGCGGCACATTACCCGGGCGAAAGTCATTTTGTCCGGACAGTGCCATCGAGGAATGACATTGCGGGGGATTGCAGTCACCAAGGGCGCAAGAGCAGCGATTGAACAGGCGGGCGGCACGGTAGAAGACTAGTGGCCAAACCCGCACTCCCTACTCCCGGCATGTTCGGGAATTTATCCGAGTTGAAGCAACGCATCCTGTTTGTGTTGGGTGCGCTGGTGGTTTTTCGTGTCGGTACCCATATCCCGGTGCCGGGGGTCGACCCGGCGGCGGTTGCGGCCTTGTTTGACCAGACGCGTGGTTCGATTGTCGATGTGTTCAACATGTTTTCAGGCGGAGCCCTGAGTCGGTTATCGATTTTCGCATTGGGCGTCATGCCGTATATTTCGGCATCGATCATCATGCAGATGATGACGGCGGTGATGCCGAAACTGGAGCAACTCAAGAAAGAGGGCGAGTCGGGGAGAAGAAAAATCACCCAGTATACCCGCTATTTTACGGTGGTTCTGGCGACCTTTCAGGGTGTCGGTATTTCAGTCGCGATTGAAAGCCAGCAGGTTGCGGGTAGTCCGGTTATTCTCATACCGGGCATCGGATTCAAGATTATTACCGCGACCACACTGGTGGCGGGCACCATGTTCCTGGTATGGTTGGGTGAGCAGATCACGGAACGGGGGATTGGAAACGGGATTTCGTTGATCATTTTTGGTTCCATTGTTGCCGGACTGCCTTCTGCGGTTGCCGGCACATTGGAATTGGCACGGACAGGAACGTTCTCTCCGCTTGGGGTGCTTGCCTTGTTTGTCGGTGCCATCGCGGTCACTTATTTCGTGGTTTTTGTCGAGCGGGGACAACGGAGAATCACGGTGAATTACGCGAAACGGCAACAGGGCAGGAAGATGATTGCCGGACAAAGCAGCCACCTTCCGCTCAAACTGAACATGTCGGGTGTGATCCCTCCGATTTTTGCATCCAGCCTGATTTTGTTTCCGGCCAGCATGGGTAGCTGGTTCGGGCAGGCCGAGGGGATGGGTTGGTTGTCTGATATTGCCACCAAGCTGCAGCCTGGAGAACCGATTTACACCTTTGCGTTCGGCGGCATGATTATCTTTTTCTGCTTTTTCTATACCGCAATGGTCTTCAACCCGACTGAGATTGCAGATAATCTCAAACGATCGGGTGCTTTTATTCCCGGCATCAGGCCCGGTGCACAAAGTGCACGGTATATTGACAATGTCGTCTCAAAGCTGACCATGGTCGGGGCGATCTATATTACCTTCGTCTGCCTGATCCCGGAGTTTTTGATTGTCCAGTGGAGCGTTCCATTTTATTTTGGAGGGACATCACTGCTTATTATTGTCGTCGTCACCATGGATTTGATCTCGCAGGTCCAGTCCCATCTGATGTCGCGACAGTACGAGAGTATTTTGAAAAAATCTTCACTGACCCGTCCGCACGGTATTCGATAAAGACGCCAGGTCATCAGTCAGTAAAGATCACTAGTCGCAGGAGAAACCATGAAAGTCAGAGCATCCGTCAAGAAAATTTGCAGAAACTGCAAAATCGTTATCAGAAACAGGACGGTCCGGGTTATTTGCAAAGACCCGAGACACAAACAACGTCAGGGGTAGTCTTGGGAAGATTGCAATTGCTGGGAGCACGGTTTTTTGGTAGAATCCGCCGCCCCCGAAGAGTGGTTGTCTTAACAATTTATTAACGAGGTTAGCACGTGGCGCGTATTGCTGGAATCAACCTGCCGAACCATAAACACATCGAGCTCGGTTTAACCGCGATTTATGGTATTGGGCGGAAAACTGCTCGAAAAATCTGCGATGCGACGAGGATTGATCCGACCATCAAAGTGCACGATCTGAGTGAGGAGCAGGCGGAAAAACTGCGTTCAGAGACGGCCAAGTATGAGGTGGAAGGCGACCTGAGACGGGAAGTATCAATGAACATAAAGCGATTGATGGACCTCGGATGTTATCGGGGACTGCGGCATCGCAGGGGGCTGCCAGTCAATGGACAGCGCACGAAAACAAACGCGCGTACCAGAAAGGGTCCGCCTCGAGCTGTTAAGAAATAGCGCGGTAACGAGACTGAAGATAGATCAATCATGGCCAAGGCGAGTACATCGAAAACCAAATCCAGGGTGAAGGTCAGAAAAAATGTCACCGAAGGGATTGCGCATATCCACGCGACATTCAACAACACCATTGTGACCATTTCTGACCGGCACGGTGATACGCTCTGTTGGGCGTCGGCCGGTAACTCGGGATTCAAGGGATCCCGGAAAAGCACGCCCTATGCGGCCCAAATGGCGGCCGAAGCCTGTGGTAAAAAGGCCCAGGAAATGGGGGTCAGACAACTCGAGGTGAAAATCAAGGGACCAGGCCCCGGACGGGAATCGGCCGTGCGCTCCCTCAATGCACTGGGTTTCGAGATACATGCGATATCGGATATCACTCCGATTCCTCATAATGGCTGCCGACCACCGAAGCGTCGTCGCGTTTAGCCGCCGTTAAAACCGTCTCAATGAAGTAGTGACATGGCAAGATACATAGGTCCGACCTGTAAACTCGCTCGCCGCGAAGGAACTGATTTATTTCTGAAAAGTCCCGCCCGACGGATTGATGAGAAGTGTAAATTCGATCGGGTTCCCGGTGTCAAAGTCGGTGGTCGACGCCCCCGGACCACGGTTTACGGAATCCAATTGAGGGAAAAACAAAAGCTGAGAAGGATTTACGGGATCATGGAGAAGCAATTCAGAAACTATTACAAGACAGCCGCTCGCTTGTCCGGGTCGACCGGTCTCAATCTGCTCCAGCTCTTGGAGAGTCGTTTGGACAACGTGGTCTATCGACTTGGCTTCGGCGTGACACGGGCCGAGGCAAGACAACTGGTCAGTCACAAATCGGTAATGGTGAACGGCCACAAGGTCAATATCCCTTCTTACCAGGTGAAAGCAGGGGATGAGATCGAAATTGTCGAAAAAAGCAAGCAACAGTTAAGGATTGCGTCCGCTTTGGCGATTGCTGACCAGATCGGTTTTGTTCCTTGGGTGGAAGTGGACGTCAAGGGTGTCAAGGGGTTGTTCAAATCACTGCCCGAAAGAGCGGATTTGCCGCCGGATATTAACGAGGCCCTGGTCGTCGCGCTTTATTCCAAATAGCGCGCTGATCGCGAATTTTATTTATTTTGGTTTTAACTTCGTTGCACTGCGAGGAGAACAGATGAAGGACCCCACGGTAGAATTTCTAAGGCCACGTTTGCTTGAAGCAAAAACGATTGACGAGCGACATTCCCGTATTACCATCGAGCCCCTTGAAAGGGGGTTCGGGCATACCCTGGGGAATGCGCTTCGACGTATTTTGCTGTCTTCCATGCCCGGATGTGCGGTCACTGAAGTCAGGATTGAGGGTGTCTTGCATGAATATTCAACACTTGAGGGGGTGCAGGAGGATGTGATTGATATCCTGATGAATCTCAAGTCACTGTCAATCATCATGCATGATCGCAACGAAGCGCTGTTGAGATTGCGTAAAAAGGGGCCGGGTGTGGCAACGGCGGGGGATATCGAACTCAACGACGATGTCGAGATCGTCGATCCCAATCACCACATTGCGACCCTGTCCAAAGAAACTGAGCTGGATATGGAACTTACCATTCGTCGGGGGAGAGGGTATGAAATGGCGGAAAATCGCCTGCGGTCGAATGATGAGACGCGGGCCGTGGGTGTGATTCAACTGGATGCCTCCTACAGTCCGATTACCAATATTTCCTATGCGGTGGAAGATGCCCGTGTGGGCCAGAGAACCGATCTGGATCGATTGGTTCTCGATATCAAGTCCAACGGCTCCATTGATCCCGAGACCGCGGTGCGAAGAGCCGCCACGATTTTGCATGACCAGATTTCGGTGTTCGTCAATCTGGAAGAGTCCATGGTGCAAAATCAGATTGAAGAGGAGCCTGAAATTGATCCGGTACTGTTAAGGCCGGTTGACGACCTTGAATTGACAGTCCGTTCGGCAAACTGCCTGAAAGCGGAAAACATCTATTATATCGGCGATCTGGTTCAGCACACCGAAACCGAGTTGCTCAAAACCCCCAATCTCGGTAAGAAATCACTCACTGAGATCAAGGATGTGCTGGCACAGCGTAATCTGGTACTCGGTGTTGTCCTTGACAATTGGCCGCCGCCTTCGATTGCGAAAGAAGAAGAGCGGCATGGCTTGGGAATGGTGTTTTAGCAATGAGACATAGAAAATCAGGACGAAAACTGAATCGTACTTCCGCGCATCGTAAAGCGATGCTCGGCAACATGACCAATTCGTTGTTCCGTCATGAACTGATCAAGACCACACTGCCAAAGGCCAAGGAACTCCGGCGGGTCGCTGAACCGCTGATTACACGGGGAAAGGAATCCAGTGTGGCCAACCGACGATTCGTCTTTGCCCGACTCCGGGACCGTGAAATCGTCAGCAAGCTGTTTGATGATCTCGGTCCGCACTACAAGTCACGGCCAGGCGGCTATTTGAGAATTCTCAAATGCGGGTTTCGGAAGGGAGATAATGCCCCGATGGCGTATGTTCAGCTGGTAGATCGGCAATCGGATGACGAGGTGTGACAGAGATCCCGTCTCAGGATTGTACGACCTGTGTTGTCTGCTTGTCGTGGCGGTGAAATCCTGAGCGTGTGTTTCGTGGTGTGATCGCCTCTTTGGTAGTCTGAAACAGGTCGGTGCCTGCTTGGCCGGACATGGGTTTTCAAGGGGTGCTGGAAACGAAACCGGGCCAATCGACGGTGTGTATGATAGCCTTCCCGTTTCAGGTCACGCTATTGGCCGCCACCAGTGATCGTGGCAGCGTCCTGTCAATACTGACAGTGGAGAGTCAATCAGAAGATACAGGACCGCAGACGGTACGCGCAGCAGCATGTCAAAAAATCGGCAAAGTAGGCATACCAGACACTGGTTGCAACGACAAAACCGTGATCCGTATGTCAAACGGGCCCGTCAGCAGGGTTATCGGTCCAGAGCAGTCTATAAACTGATCCAGATAATCGAAAAGTACCGGTTGATCCAATCGCATTCACTGATCGCCGACCTGGGGTCTGCACCGGGTGGGTGGTCCCAATACCTGTCCCGGTTGGTGGCGGGCCCGGGCCAGATTTTCAGTGTCGATTTGTTGCCGATGCCATCGGTCAGTAATGTATGCTTTATCCAGGGCGACTTCACCTGTCCGGCGGTGGTGGACCAGATATGCGAAAAAATCCAAAATCGGAAATTGGATATTGTATTGTCAGATATGGCCCCCAATATATCCGGTATACAGGTGGCAGATCAGGCTCGGGCTGAAGCATTGCACAGTGCGGTATTGCGGTTTTGTGATCGTGCCTTGGGAAAGGGCGGCAGTCTGCTGATAAAAGTATTTGCGGGTGAAACCATGCAATCGACACAGCGGCGTTTGGCCAAGTGTTTTGCCTGCGTACAAACGATCAAACCGGATGCGTCGAGAGCGCATTCAAAAGAGATTTATCTGTTGGCACGTCACTTCGGGGGGCTTACGACGCACGCGGATAGGAAGATTTCCGCAGATATCGTATAATCTCACAGACCATGCAATGATTTGGTGTGCGACAGGTCATCCAACCAGGAACAATATAATTGCCTAATATGACAAAAAATATTTTGCTTTGGTTAGTGATAGCCATGGTGCTGATGTCGGTTTTCAACAATTTTACCAATCCGACCGGCAAGTCCAGCAGGGAAATTGATTACTCGACCTTTCTGTCCCAAGTCAAAGAAGGTCGTATCTCAGCCGTTGAAATCGACAACGAAGTGATTAGCGGGGTTACGCATAATGGAGAGAAGTTTGTAACCTATGCACCCAATGATCCCAAACTGGTCGATGATCTGTTTTCCAATGGGGTAGAGATTACTGCTAAAAAGGAAGAGGAAACCTCTCTTCTGGTCCACCTGCTGATCAGTTCATTTCCTATTTTGCTGTTGATCGGGGTATGGATATTCTTCATGAAACAGATGCAAGGCGGAGGGAAAGGCGGTGCATTGAGTTTTGGTAAAAGCAAAGCCAAGCTGCTGACCGAGGACAAGAACCAGGTGACCTTTGCCGATGTGGCAGGGGTTGATGAGGCCAAGGAGGAAGTCGAGGAACTCGTCGAGTTTCTCAAAGATCCGTCCCGTTTCAAGAAACTGGGGGGACGGATACCCCGAGGAGTGCTGATGACCGGGAGCCCGGGCACGGGTAAAACACTGTTGGCGAAGGCCATTGCCGGCGAGGCGAAAGTCCCGTTTTTCACTATATCCGGGTCTGATTTTGTCGAGATGTTTGTCGGTGTTGGCGCATCCAGAGTCAGGGATATGTTCGAACAGGCAAAGAAGAATGCACCGTGTATCATCTTTATTGATGAGATTGATGCGGTAGGGCGGCAACGCGGTGCGGGTCTGGGTGGAGGACATGATGAGAGAGAACAGACACTGAACCAGCTTCTGGTCGAAATGGATGGTTTTGAAGCCGGTGAAGGGGTGATTGTGATTGCCGCAACGAACCGTCCGGATGTGTTGGATCCGGCCTTGTTGCGACCGGGTCGTTTTGACCGTCAGGTGACTGTTCCGTTGCCTGATATACGGGGCCGTGAAGCCATACTGAAAGTCCATATGAAAAAGGTCCCACTGAACGACGATATCGATCCGGCAATTATTGCCCGTGGCACGCCGGGTTTCTCCGGGGCCGACTTGGCTAACCTGATTAATGAGGCGGCGTTATTTGCGGCACGACAGGACAAGAAGCTGGTCAGCATGGAGGAGTTTGAAAAGGCCAAGGACAAGGTCCTGATGGGCGTCGAGCGACGCTCCATTATTATGCCCGAAGAGGAACGAAAGAATACTGCCTACCATGAGTCCGGCCATACGGTGGTTGCAAAGGTGCTGAGGGAGAATACGGACCCGGTCCATAAAGTCACGATTATACCGAGAGGGCGGGCCTTGGGAGTGACGATGCAGTTGCCTGAAGAGGATCGCTACAGCCACAATCGAGCCTACCTTCTGGCCCGGATAGCGGTCTTGATGGGAGGACGAATTGCAGAGGAGTTGTTTATGCAGCAGATGACGACCGGTGCATCGAATGATTTTGAGCAGGCGACCCAGATGGCGCAGAACATGGTGGCACGATGGGGCATGAGTGATGTGCTGGGACCACGTGTCTACGGCGAAAACCAAAGTGAAATTTTTCTTGGAAGAGAAATGTCGACGCATCGAAACGTCAGTCCTGAAACGGCGGAAAAGGTGGAAAGGGAAATTACCCGAATTATTGAAAATGAATACCAGCGTGCACGCGGTATTCTTGAAGAAAATCGGGACAAGGTCGAGGTGATGGCGCAGGCACTCCTTGAATGGGAGACGCTGGATGCGGATCAGGTCGATGAAATCATGGCAGGCAAGACGCCAACGCCACCGGATTCAACCGGTTCAGGTAATAATCGGTCCGGGAATGTGAAACACGAACCCGAGAAGGATGATCGTGAAGCCGTGTTTCTTGATGAGGGGGACTTGGGTTTAACGGATCCGTAGCGGTTCCACCTGATTGATAATCAAGACAATGTCCGGGTCATTGTTTGGCACCGATGGTGTCAGGGGGAAAGTCGGCCGGGAACCGATCACGCCTGTCACCGTGATGAAGCTGGGGTGGGCTGCCGGGTCGGTATTTTCTGAAGTTGGGACAGGGAATCAGGTTCTGATCGGCAAGGATACGCGCATTTCCGGTTATCTGCTTGAATCAGCACTGGAGGCCGGGTTTTCAGCTGCAGGGATGAATATCTCATTGATCGGGCCCATGCCCACGCCAGGTATTGCCTACCTGACCCGCACGACCGGAGCGTGTGCCGGCGTCGTGATCAGCGCCTCTCACAATCCCTATTACGATAACGGTATCAAGTTTTTTTCGGCACAAGGGACCAAGCTGGCTGACCAGATACTGGAAAAAATAGAAGCACGGATGTTGCAACCAATGGAGTGTGTCGATTCCTCACGATTAGGCAAAGCAGAACGGTTTGTGGCTGCGCATGAACGCTATATCGATTATTGCAAGAGCACGCTGGGCAAGGGGCTGAATCTGTCCCGTCTTAAAGTGGTCGTGGACTGTGCCAATGGCGCAGCGTATGAGATTGCACCACGTGTATTTTCCGAGTTGGGGGCAGAGACGATTGCGATTTCCAATCAACCCGACGGACTGAATATCAATCAACAATGCGGGTCGACCGATCTGTCACGGATCAAAGCGGAAGTTATCCGCTGTGGCGCGGACTTGGGATTGGCCCTCGATGGTGATGCAGACCGGGTATTACTGATTGATGGGATGGGTAATACCATTGATGGTGATCAAATCCTTTACATCTTGTCACAACAGCGTATGGCAAATGGCGGATTGCAGGGTGGCGTGGTTGGTACCGTCATGTCCAATTTGGGCTTGGAGTTGGCGCTGAAACGACAGTCGGTCCCTTTCGTTCGAACGGAAGTGGGTGACCGGTATGTCTACAAGGCACTGATGGCTCACGATTGGCGTCTTGGTGGAGAGACATCAGGGCATATTATCTGCCTCGACAAAAATTCCACCGGAGACGGTATTGTCGCCGCCCTGGAAGTGCTAGAGGCCATGTTGGCGACCGGTCAGACGTTGGCCGACCTGGTGCAGTGCATGGAAGTCTACCCGCAGCACACGATCAACGTTCCGGTCGGTGATATGGCGGGCGCTGACCTGGTCAAGACAGCGCCAGTGACCGATGCGATCGCCCAGGTGAAAGCGGACCTGGGCACAAGGGGCCGGGTGGTTTTAAGGCCCTCGGGGACGGAGCCACTGGTACGGGTGATGATCGAAGGGGAAGACAGGGACGAGATTATCCAGTTTGCCCAATACCTGGCCGGTGCGGTCGAATCGACCGTGTTATGACAACTGCGGCGTCATTGATGCCGACTTATCCTTCGCTGTTGATGACGGTTTTGAGGTAGGCGAGGACCTTATCAGGATGGTCTGCCGCCTTGGGGACTTTCTTCCAGTGCTTTGCAACGTTTCCATCTGGGGTGATTACGACAGTCGAGCGTATGGTGCCGACGGTCTTTCTTCCGTACAGTATTTTTTCGCCCCACGCACCATATCGTTCCATCACTTTTTTCGTCGGATCGCAAAGCAGTTGAAAGGGCAGTTTGAATTTGTCAATAAAACGCACATGGGACTCTGCACTGTCGGGTGATACCCCTAAAATGACCGCGTCCATTTCCTCAAATTGCAGAATATTGTCCCTGAATCCGCAGGCTTCTTTGGTACACCCCGGGGTATCGTCTTTCGGATAAAAGTAGAGAATAATGTATTTCCCGCGCAAACTCTCCAAAGCGACGGGTTCCCCGTATTGATTGGGCAATGTAAAAGCCGGGGCTGACTGACCTTCTTCGATAGGCATGGTATGGGTGTTTGATACAGTCGGTTGATGATTATTTTCGGTCCTTTGACAAACTCCGATACGGTGGCTTGCCGTCACTGAGAGAGGGCCGGCTGCTTCGCAGTTCACTGGGTGGAAGCGTATTGGATTTTTCATCCATGTCAACAGAACCTTTAAACTGACAACCGTCATTCAAGACTACCCGAGGTGCCCTGATATCGCCGTTCAGCCGACCAGATGGTTTGATTGTGACTTGTGTCGTGGCCCGTAGTTCGCCTTTGACTTCACCGAGAATGGTAATATTTTTGGCGATGATATTCGCCTTGATCTTGCCGGTTTCTCCGACGATAACATCATTGGTTCTAAAATCAATCAGTCCTTCGACTTCTCCGTCGATATGAATGTTTTCCTTTCCGCTTACAGTACCTGCAATAATGATCGTGGGGCCGATCATCGACTTTGATTCTATCAAATGTTTCTGTTGATCTGTCAGGATCGGTGTCTTTTGACTCATAAGTATACTTTCTATTCCGATAGTGAATGAACGAAGGTGATCGCGGACGGTCGAACGGAACTCCCCGTCTTGATTAACCGTAGGATAGCAGTTTGTTCCGAGATGTTGAATGAGTATGACACCTTTTCAATATGACGAATCAACTGTACAAACCGTTTTGTCAAGATAGCGATAAATCATATCATATTCAACCAGTCTGCTGCTTTGGTCAAGTATAGGTCTCTTTGGGATTGCTCCCTCCTCCCCGGTGGCAATAGGCAATACACTCGGGCCGACGCTGTATGATCGTTGGACATGCTCTTTGCCTGCTTTTCAACGCATACAGATACTCGTTTGATGGCATGCTTCCGAAGGAGTATTGACAGGCAGTGCCAGGATAATGGCCTCATATTTAAAAGTGATCTCACCGAAAGATCTTCTGTTTGGAGTCGAATTTCGTCATCTAAAATCGAAATATTATCTGTAATTTATTGAAGTAAAATATTTTTCTTGTCTGAAATTGTTCCTGTCCAAATTATTGTCATTGCCTGTTGTTCGGTCTTGTATCGCATTAATGGACAATGTTTCCGAGAATGCCAAGAGGTTGTGGTTAAAGTCGGAAATGCGATATTACTCTCGTGCAGATGATGGTCGAAGATGAAATTGATGATCGGCAACTACCATTACTCCACTTGGTCGATGTGCCCCTGGTTGTTCGTGTACAAGCATCGTTTGCCGGTCGAGGTAATGCGCTATGACCTGTCCCGCAGTACTATGCGTCGGGTTCTTTCGAAGCGGTTTTCCAATGGCAAGGTACCCATTTTGCTGGATGGTGCTGCCGAAGTATCGGATTCTCTCGCCATCTTGGAATATCTGGGGGAGCGTTTCCTGATACACAGCCGTGGCCAGAAGAACCAGAGGCTCGCGCTGTGGCACGGTCCGTGAGTGCGGAAATGCATTCCAGCTTTGGTGCACTGCGGAACGAGGCGCCGATGAACCTGCGTCGCTGTTTCCCCCGGATACAAGCTCAGTGAGGCGGCAGTTACGGATATACATCGAATTCAGGCAGTCTGGCGTTATTGACGGGATCGTTTTGCAGGTAGCGGCCCTTGGCTGCTTGGATCGTTCACCATCGCCGATGCAATGTATGCGCCGGTTGTGATGCGCTTTCGCAGTGTTTCGGTGGAACTTGATGCGGAGGCGACCGGCTATTGTCGCACCGTGGAAAGTGACCCGTCAGTCCACGAATGGATTCGTCAGGGTCTGGCAGTAACCTGTTGTGTCGATGAGGATGAACTGGATTGGCTGTCGGAACCGGTCATGGACCTCTAGGACGTTGGCTCCATTGACTGCTAGTCATGCGGTATTGATGGGCCTAATGGCTGCACTCGACCGACAAAAGTCAGAGCATGCCGATGTCAAACGTTAAGGGTCTATCCTTGATTACATAGTGGTACCGAGGGTCGGACTCGAACCGACACTGGGTTTCCCCAACCAGATTTTGAGTCTGGCGCGTCTACCAATTTCGCCACCCCGGCACGAGAGCAAAGATAAAGGGTTTTGCGGCTGGATGCAACAGATAGAGTGCCCCATTGTGGTTCATCAATAAATCTGGTTTTAACTGGATTTGTCTTTGTTCCTTGGTTAATGGTTTGATCGGACCGATGTACAGCGAGAACCTGCTTCGAAGATGTCAATTCCGGTGTTTACGGTTGATATCATCGCATCATCATCGATATGCGAGGGTCATCAAATGGTTACCGTCTCGGGATTGAGCCTGCACAGTCGAATGTGGATGGCAATGAAACGAGATGAAGGGATGGCACTGCCGTTCAGAGAGATTGACTGCGGTCACGGGCAGTGAGGCTTCATCTAACTGAGCGTATCAGAAAGGTGGGGTTCAGCATCCGGATATCAGCACGGTCAAGCCGGTCAGGCGAGAGGTTATGGGTTTTATGCGAGGGCCTTTTTGAGTCGTTTGAGGGAGTGTTTGGGCCACAGTTTGCTGGGTTGATAATACGCTTCACTGAACGGTACGCTGTGGGGCAGGTGGACCCAGGGCTGTTTGGTGGAGGTATAGATGTGGATATCGGGCGGGCAGGCCAGGGGGTTGTCGAGGGTGCCGACCCTGACGAAGCAGATAGCCGGTCCGAGGCCGCCGTAATGGCTCCACAGGGCGGTGTTGCAGCGACGGCAGCGGGCGATGGTCTGTCCCTTGCCGCTGGGGGTGGGGGTGTGGTTGTTTTCGGTGTGGCCGTGTGTCACGGTGAGGTGCTGGGTTTCGATGAGGGCATTGAGGGCGAAGGCGGAGCCGGACTGTGTCTGACAACGGGTGCAGTGGCAGCAGTGGACGAACAGGGGGGAGTGGTTCAATTGGTATTGGGTGTGGCGGCAGGCGCAGTGGCCGGTCAGTCGGATTGGGCTGGTGTGGCTCATGGTGTCGGTGCGGGATCGGGGCTGTGGGTCATGTCAGCAGTTTGACGGTTCACCGGGGTATTGCCTGGCGGTGCTGTGACCGAGTGTAGCCGAGTCCTGGGGCATGGCTCAAGTCGAAGGGTAGAGGGGCAGCGGCATTCAGCTGGGGAAACAGGCCAGGCCAGGATCAATATCGTTGCCAGCGGGTTTGATATCCGGTTGGCTTTTCAGATGAGCCATGATAATGATATTCGAACCAGCAGCAGAAATCAGCGGTAGAATACCAACGGTGTGAAATACCCCGGGAAAATCTTTATTTTGAATCATTATCGTCATGAGCGAGAACGGTAGATGTCAGGGCGACAAATATGGATTTGAATCAATTCGATTATGTCTTGCCTGAGCAACTCATTGCCCAGTATCCGCTGCCTGAGAGAACGGAGAGCCGTCTTTTGGCTGTGCCGCGTTCACCGGGACTGATTACTGAATATCGTTTCAAGGCAATTAAGAAACTGCTCTCACCCGGGGACTTGCTGGTGGTCAATGATACGCGTGTTTTACCCTCAAGAATCATTGCCCGAAAACCCAGCGGCGGGAAAATTGAAATCATGCTGGAAAGAATTATCAGCGGATGTAATGCACTGGTTTTATTGAGAGCAAACAAATCGGTCAAGCCAGGGCAACTGATCCTGATCGGTGATGTTTCCGCCAGAGTTATTGCTCATCGACAGCCTTTTTATGAGATAGCGGTAGAGAATGATATTGCCATGATGTTTCTGCGATATGGCATGGTTCCATTGCCACCTTACATTCGTCGCCCGGTGAGCAAAGAGGATGATCGGCGATATCAGACCGTGTATGCTTCGAACCCGGGTGCTGTTGCAGCACCAACAGCGGGTTTGCACTTTGATCAGACATTGATTGATCAACTCGCCGAACGGGGAATCAATTGGTGTTCAATCACGCTGCATGTTGGTGCAGGCACATTCCAACCGGTTCGTTGTCAAACGATACACGAGCATAAAATGCACGAGGAGTATTTCAGAATTGACCAGTCTGTCTGTGATGCGATCAATGAGACCAAAGACAGGAACAATAACGTGGTGGCGGTCGGAACGACGGTTGTCAGGGCACTGGAAAGTGCCGCGTTGAAGGGACATATCGAGCCGTCTGACAAGTCGACTGAATTGTTCATTACACCGGGTTTCCAATTTCGAGTGGTGGATCAGTTGATTACGAATTTCCATTTGCCCAAATCGACGTTGCTGATGATGGTTTGTGCTTTTGCCGGTTATCGAAGAGTGATGGATGCCTACCGGATTGCGATCGAAAAAAAGTTTCGGTTTTTTAGTTATGGCGATGCGATGCATCTGGAGAAATGTCAATGAAATTTACCGTACAGGCGACGGAGAAAAAGGCCAGGCGAGGGGTGATTGAGTTGCCAAGGGGACGGGTTGACACCCCTGCATTCATGCCGGTCGGCACCAGCGGTACAGTGAAGGCTTTATCTCCAGAGGAGGTGCAGGCAACAGGGGCCCAGATCATATTGGGCAATACGTTTCACCTGATGTTGCAACCGGGTCTGGAAGTGATTGCAGCTCACGGAACATTGCATGATTTTATGCATTGGAATCATCCGATTCTGACGGATTCAGGGGGATTCCAGGTGTGGAGTCTGGCGAAGCTAAGAAAGGTTGAGGAAGCAGGGGTTACCTTTCGCTCCCCGATCGATGGCAGTACCGTGTTTTTGGGTCCGGAAGAGTCGATGAAAATCCAATCGGTTTTGGGTTCTGATATTGTCATGGCGTTTGATGAATGTACTGACTATCCCACGAGTTACCGGGAGGCAGAAGATTCAATGGTGTTGTCAGGGAGATGGGCAAGGCGTTGCAAGGAAAGCTATGCCGGTTGCGGTGTTCTGTTTGGCATTATCCAAGGTGGCATGTACGAAGATCTGCGATTGCAATCCCTCGGAATCTTGCAAGATATCGGATTCGATGGGTATGCGATTGGGGGGCTTTCAGTCGGCGAGCCAAAAGCCGACATGCGACGTGTTTTGACCTGCCTGGCCCACAGGATGCCTTGTGACAAGCCGCGGTATTTGATGGGTGTAGGGACGCCACAGGATTTGCTGGACGGGGTGACTGCGGGCATTGATATGTTTGATTGTGTTCTGCCGACTCGCAATGCACGCAATGGTTGGCTGTATACCGATGAAGGGGTCGTGAAGATTCGAAATGCTGCTTGCAAGTTGGACACCCGACCCGTTGACGACCGATGTGAGTGCTATACCTGTCGGCACTATTCGCGCTCTTATCTGCGGCATCTGTATCACAAGAACGAAATTTTGGGAGCAAGATTGTGTACGTTACACAATGTGCATTACTACCAGCATCTCATGAGACAGGTTCGCCAGGCGATAGAGCATCAGGAGTTTGATCAGTTTTCAAAATCATTTTGTTCACGGGGATAGCGGGATGCCTCCGACGTCAGCATTGCCTGAGGAACGATCAGCGTTTCGGTGTGGTTTGCCGTCTTTCCCGACGTTGAGGTGTCGCTATGCTTGCTTGACTGACGCTGGAACGACACAGACCGGCACAGGCTCCATCTTGTGCCTGTTTGCGTGATGCAGACGTTGGTATATCCGCAGTACTTCAGATTGCCGGGGGGAGAGCGCACTGCTTTGCCCGCGGTCGATATAATCCATGGCCCATTCAAGTTCCGGATAGGTTGCACCGAGCTGATCTTCATCGGTCCTGTCATCGCCCCACAGCCCATCGGTCGGTTTTGCAACCATGATGTCACGGATCACTTCAAGTTCGCCGCCCAACTGGTAGACTTCTGATTTAACCAAATCTGCTATTGGACTGAGGTCGACCCCCCCATCACCGTATTTGGTGTAAAAACCGACCCCAAAATCCTCAATCTTGTTGCCGGTCCCAACGACCAGGTAGCCATACAATGCGGCAAAGTAGTAAAGCGTGAGCATGCGCAGTCTGGAACGACTGTTGGCCAGGGTCAAAAAACGATCACTGTCGTTCTCGACACTTGGCAAGGTGTCGACGAATTGATCAAACACCGCTGTCAAGTCAGTGCGGATAGCGTGGACGTTATCGAATTTTTTTTCCAGTTCGCTGATATGCTTTGTTGCGCGGGCATCCTGTGAGGCGGATTGATGAATCGGCATCTCCAGACAAAGGGTCGACATCCCGGTCCTGGCCGCCAATATTGAAGTGACTGCAGAGTCAATGCCACCGGATACCCCGACAACCCATCCCTTGGCGTTGGCTGTTTGTGCATAGTCGACTAACCAGCTTACAATGTGGTCAATGACAGTTTGTGAGTTCATATGTTCAAATTCGGTGAAGTGACCTGCCTATTTTACCGGCTTGGCAGGCAGAGAACAGCTTGAATTGGAAAAGGTTGATCAATTGAGTACGATGCTCATCACCAACAAACAGAAAAGGGTGCGATGACGTTCGAGAATAAAACGTTCCATTTTCGGGTGAAAGGGATGGTGCAGGGCGTGGGTTTCCGATATGCAACCCGTGAAAAAGCAAGAGCGCTTGGTGTGGTCGGTTCGGTCAGAAACCTGGCTGACGGGGATGTGTCGGGCCTTGTTCAGGGTAACACGGAGAGTGTGCAGGCATTTTTACAATGGTTGCGTATCGGGCCGCGACAGGCGCATGTGACTGATGTCACGTTCCAAGAAACCGAATTTCAGCCGTTGACTCACTTTGTGATTACCGCTTGACAGGTACCGGTAACCCGCAACCTTTGTAGCAGCGCGCCTGTGAGTACCTGTTGATGACGGTGATAGCGGACGGTATATCTCCCTGAAAGCGGTCATCAAGACAGTCCTCGAGAGACAAGGCCCATCGTATTATCCTTCGTGTGCTGACGCAAAGGATCAAGAGCAATACGCCAGTGGGTACCCGCTCGTTCATCTTTCACATGATGACTGATTTTGATCCATGCCATCGTGGGCTGATCGTCGAAAATACCGGAGCGGCCTTGTTGCTGCCAATGGGACGAATTACCGGGTCCGTTGCACATGTCGGGTGACGAAATAAACCGCCTCGCCGAACATGACTCCCGCATGCGGACAACGATCCGTTCGTCAGCAATGTTGGCATTTGGGTGCCAACGAATTTAATGTCAGCGTTTTTAATTCCCTTTGTATAGATTCTCGCTTATATTAGCCGGTCTCTTGTTGAATACAACCAGTAACCGGAGAGTGCGTATGTCAGCAACTATTGTGAGTTCATGGAACGAATTCGATCCATTGAAACATGTCATTGTAGGCAGGGCGGATCATACCTGTATTCCGCCTGATGAACCGGCAACCCAGGCAAAAATTCCGGAAGATAGTGATATGAGAGGGATGTGGGGACCTCGTCCATTGGCGACCGTGGAAAAAGCAAACAGTCAGTTGGATACGCTGGTAGGTGTTCTGGAGAATCGCGGCATTCAGGTTGACCGACCCAGCCCGATACAGTGGAATCAGGTTGTCCACACGCCCGATTTTTCGACCGGATCACAATTTGGCTGTATGCCACCGCGTGATGTGATCTTGACCGTGGGTAAGGAAATGCTGAGTGCAGCGATGTCTTTCCGCTGTCGTTATTTCGAATATCTGGCCTATCATGACTTGATGCAACGCTATTTTGATGAAGACCCTGCCTTCAGGTGGGAGCAGGCTCCGCGTCCACGGCTCAGTGACCGGTCCTATAAGGCAGGGTATTTCGATGAAATTACCATACAGGATCGGTTGGAGCGTGCCGCTGCATTGGATTTTGTCACAACAGAGCATGAGCCCCTATTCGATGCGGCAGATGTCTGCCGATTGGGCAGGGACTTGTTTTGCCAGCATGGATTGACCACCAACCGCCGGGCGATGGAGTGGTTACAGCGTCATTTTCCGGATCATCGTGTTCATGCAATCAATTTTCCCGGTGACCCTTATCCGATTCATATTGATGCGACATTTGTCCCATTAAAGCCGGGACTGATCATTAACAATCCGAACCGACGATTGCCACAAGATCAAAGAAAAATTTTCGAGGCGAATGACTGGGAGATTATCGATGCCGCCCCGCCCGCACATGCTCAGCCGCCGGCACTGTGTTACTCCAGTGTCTGGTTGTCAATGAATTGTCTGGTTCTGGATCATCAAACGGTGATTGTTGAGGCGAGTGAAGTCCATCAGATGGAGCAAATGGATCAGCTGGGGATGGAGGTCATTCCGGTCGAGTTCAGGGATGCCTACCCTTTTGGTGGTGGACTGCACTGCGCGACAGCGGATGTTTACCGGGAGGGATCTTGTGAGGATTACTTTCCGAACCAGGTTCGCGGAACGCAAATTCGCAGTTAGTTCCGATGGGTACGGGTGGACATCTTGCGGGACTTGGAGGCATCGCATCGTCCCTTTGCAGTGATGTGCATGCCAATTATCGATCGTGCCTGGCGGATGATTGGGATAACCGGGTTGTTATCCCGGAACCGGTTCGCCGGTAGTGGGATGGATTTTCGAGATGGATTGAGACCGTCGATGGGAAAAGACGGACTCGGCGTAATGCATTTCCCTGACGTCGGGTCAGTTTGTTTTTGTTCAACACAAGTCGAATAAGGTGTAAGGCAGGAGGGTCAGAAAATTGTTGATTCTTGGAAAAAATGACCTGGACAAGCTGGCGTTGTCCACCGAACAGGTCGTGGATGCGCTAGAGACCCTGATCAGGGGAAAAAGACAGGGCACTGTGTGGGCTGCGCCGAAATCGGCCATGACGCCTCCCGGTGGCCAGTTATTTATGGCCACATTGTCAGTGAGCCGTCAACCGGCATTAATGGCGGTCAAGTCGTTGGTTCTCAATCCCCGCAATCCTGACAAGGGGTTGGCGGCCATCAACTCTTCCATCACCTTGTTGGACAGCGAGACAGGTATCCCTAAAGCATTGATTGATGGCGGTTGGGTCACTGCGGTACGCACCGCATGTGCCAGCGTGGTTGCGGCGAAAAGAATGGCCCGTTCTGAATCAACAGTGGTTGCCTTTATTGGCTGTGGTGTGCAGGCGCAGAGTCATTTGACGGCGTATGAGGCGATTTTCCCCCTTTCTGAAATCCGGGCGTTTGGCCGGGGCGTGACCAATCGCACCGCTTTGTGCCAAGTGGCCCAAAACAGGGGTTTGCAGGCGATTGACTGTGCGTCGGCCGAGCAGGCGGTCCGGGATGCGGATTTGGTGGTTTCATCGATTCCCCTGACCGCCAATGTGCCCCCGTTTATTGATGTGAACTGGTTGAAACCGGGTGTTTTTGTTTCTTCTACCGATATGGGGCTCCCGTTTATGCCGGACACGCTGCCCGCGTTTGATCGAATCATCATTGATGATGTTGAGCAGGAAAGCAGCATGCCCAATCCAATGGTTCCGTCAGCGCTGGTACACGGAGAGCTCTCTCACTTGGTGATGGATGAAGTGGTCGGTCGCAAGGCGAAAGACGAGAAAACCGCGTTTATTTTTCGTGCTGTCGTTTTAGGGGACCTGGCTTTGTCTTCATTGGCTTACACGGTGGCTGAAGAACGAGGGATTGGCACCAAGATTACGCTATAGGCACTTGATCCGATATAAAATCCCCCATTTCCGGCACTGTTTCTTTGGTTTGGGGATGCTCAGGCTGACCGAGCGGTGTCGGATTTTTACCCGGACGGTTGTGTTGGTACGGCTTGGAAGAAATGGGTCTTTTTGTATTTTCGGTTCGCTTGCAAAAAGACATCGGGAACCGATTCAACCTGAACATGCGTTTCAGGTCATCAATGAAGCGGTGAGGGGTACGGGTGGTGTGGGGATCGAACGGTTCGCCGTGCCAAATAGGCGGTATTATTTTCCGCAGCATTCAAAGGGAGCGAGCGCAAGTCCGCCTGACTGACTTTTTTGTCTATAATCATTGATCATGTCGGCAGCAAACATTTTGCACAATTGAAGATGACCAAATCACTGAATTCATACAATACGTTGACATTTGACTGTTACGGTACGCTCATTGATTGGGAGAGTGGTATCTGGGATGCGCTGCAGCCTGTCCTGATGGACAATGAGTGCGAGGTCATGACGAGAAACAGGGCACTTGCTGCGTTTGGCCGTGTGGAATCCAGACAACAGTCAGAGACACCGGATCTGATCTATACGGAAGTGTTAAGCCGAGTACACCGGGATATTTGTCGCGAATATGATTTGAAGACCAGTGAACAACTGGATCACCAATTCGGACAGTCCGTTTTCACATGGCCCGCATTTCCCGATAGTGCCGATGCATTACGAAGGTTGAAAACGCACTATAAGCTGGTGATATTATCGAATGTCAACCGGGCCGGTTTTGCCGCATCCAATCGCAGACTAGGGGTGTCGTTCGATGCGATCTATACAGCAGAAGATGTTGGCTCCTACAAACCGGATGTGCATAATTTCGAATTCATGCTTGAGCGACTGCATGAAGATCTGGGTGTCCAGAAAAAGGATATTCTTCACACCGCACAAAGTCTGTTTCATGATCATGTGCCGGCAAGTACGCTTGGGCTGGCGACGGCCTGGATAGATCGACAGGGTTTGTCTGAAACCGACAACTGGGGTGCAACGGCCCGTGTCGAAAAACGACCGCATCTGGATTTCATCTTTCCCACCATGCAAGCGATGTCAGAAGCGGTTGATGGTGTTTGATTGAATCCCAAAGAGTGTGCAACAGTAGGCACAATCCCTGCAATGTATTGCCTTTTGAGGTCATAGACTGGTTGCGGAACTGACTTCGTTTTCTCAGAGCATCTGAATCCACGGGTGCCCGCGATCAGGCATGGCTCGACAGACTCCAATCAGATACGCCATACGGTGTTTGGTATTGGTCGTATCTTGCATGGCATGATGCTGTCTCGGTGCGTCGCTCTCGTCCGACTGATGGTTGAGGTATCTTGGTCTGCCGGGGATCGTCAGTTGATCTGGAAGGCCGCTTGCTGGATGTGCATCTGAAGCAGCCTCTTCATGCCGCCAGTCGAGCCGATATGGGGCATTTGTAACAGCCTCATGTCCGGGTTTTGTTCGCGAACCTGATCCAGAATATTGGGTATGTCCCTTTCAACGTGCCATCCGGCTACCAGAAAATAAGGCAATGCAATGATTTCGTCTGCCCCTGCGTCAATCAGGCTCTGGGCGGCTTCATGAATACTCGGTGACGCAATTTCCAAAAAACCGCAACGGATCAGGTCGAAGGATTGGTCGGTCTGATTCAGGTGTTCGGCCAGATCCAGGATTTCATCATTCGCCTCGGTACGTCGGCTGCCATGGGAAATGAGTAACAGTGCTTTCATTCTGGTCGGTGGTTCGGTGAAAAAATCAGCAGACGACAGATGACCTGGGCGTGATGAATTTCAGTGGCTGATCCGGAGTAAAGACAGTCTCCTTTTGGTCTGTCACAAGGTGCCATCCGCCAAGATGCTGCCTCAATAATCCGACCAGCAGTTCAATATGGTCATCATTGGTATTGAGACAGGGAATGTACGAATACTCTTTACCACCGGCCTGAATAAAGCCGTTTTTATTTTCGATGGCGATCTCTTCGAGTGTTTCAAGACAATCTGCGCTGAAGCCAGGGCAAATGACCTGAACCCGTCGGATACCGTTTTGTGCCAGTTTTTCTAAAGTCAGATCGGTATAGGGTGTTAGCCACTGCTTCGGTCCCAAGCGGGATTGAAAACTGACCACCCAGGCGGTTTCTTGCAAAGACAGTGATTTCGCAAGAAGCTGTCCGGTTGTCCGACATTGTTCGCAATAGGGGTCACCCGCTTCGTGGTAGGCTTGCGGGATACCATGGAAAGACATGATCAGTTTTTCCGGTTTTCCATGGGTGTCCCAGTGCTTTCGCACACTGGCCGCCAGGGCGGCGATATAAAGTGGATGATCATGGTAGTGGTTGACAAACCGAAGTTCGGGGAGGGTTCGCCAGCCACGAAGTACATGACTCACGGCATCATAGGTGGATGCGGTGGTGGTGGCGGAATACTGCGGGTAAAGCGGCAGCACCAGAATTTTACGGGCATTTTTTTTCCAGAGTGATTCCAGTCCGGTTTGAATGGAAGGGTTTCCGTAGCGCATGGCCAGTGCTATCTCGATTCGGTTTGTCAGACCGAGTCTTTTCCTGAGTGCGGTCGCCTGGTCCTCAGAGATCGTCAATAGCGGTGAGCCGCGTTCGGTCCATATTTTCCGGTAAGCCTGTGCACTTTTGCGAGGACGGGTATTCAACAGGATCAGGTTTAGCACAATCCACCAGACTGGCCGGGAGATTTCCACGACCCGTTTATCCCATAAAAATTCTTTCAGATATCGTCTCACATCTGACACCTGACTCGAATCCGGGGTACCCAGATTGGTAATCAGGACCCCGATACACTCATTTGCATTTACAACCGGGTTGGTGATCTTGGTTGTTACGGAACAAGTTGCCATTTCAATAGCACAGCGAATTTAAGCGACCAGTTTGTGTTGTCCAAGACCATAGAACAAAATTGCGGCAACAGCAAGTAAGCCGGAGATGATATGGTACTGGTTGAAAGGTTCCCGAAAAATGATCAGCCCGACACCAATGGAGGTTGTCAGGATAGACAGCAGCGCATAGACGATATAGTTGGTTGCACCTTGTTGCGAGTAGAGCCAATAAAACCCGATAAAAGTCAAAAAGAATCCCAAGCCACTGAATACCATGTATTTCAGGTTGGCGGACAGGTAACTCAATTCCATTGGCGATTTGTTCAACAGGGCACAAACCAAAAACAGCGAAATGCAGATCGTCTGGGTAACCAGGAGAAAATAAAATGGGTTGGCTGATGCCTCGGATCCTCTTTGGCCGTATACGAACAATGCATTGCCCGTTGCCGCCAATAAGGCAAATAGAAAAACTTTCATTTGATGTCGCTCTGTTGGTATTGGGACTGCTAGCCCATTTCAGGATGGATTTCGTACAGTAGGTCTGTTTCAAACGGAAATCGGGAAAGCAGTTCGTAACCGTTGTGCGTAATACGGACCATCTGCTCAAGCTTGACCCCTTCACCCCCGTTTATTGATCCGGTAAAACTTTCAATACTCATCACCATGTTTTCCTTGATTTCACCATCGTACCCGGCCCTTTCCCAATCCTCTTCATAATATATTTTGGGATATTCATCGGACATGCCAACCCCGTGCATGACACAGGGATATCGCCTGTCGATATATTCGGCATGTCGTTTAAAGGCCTGATGACTCAGGTCGTAAAATGACATGCCCGGTTTCAGGAGCGCTATATTGTAATGAACTTCATCGTAGGCATGTTGATAAGTGGCTTTTTGGTGTGCCGTCGGTTTGGCCGGAGGGCACAGCCATGTGCGCGAGATATCGGCACAATAGCCATTCGGGCCAATCATGTCGGTATCAAAAGCGACCAGTTCGCCCGCATGGATCACCTTGTCACTTGCTTCTTGCAACCAGGGATTGGTACGAAGTCCGGAGGACAGCATTCTGCCTTCAATCCAGTCGCCGCCACGGGCAATATTCACCTGATGCAGTATGGACCAGAGTTCTTCTTCAGTAATCCCGGGGACGAGCGCATGGCGCATTTTTCGCATTCCGCTCTCAGCCACCTGAATCGCATGTTTTATACACTGGATCTCGGTAGAAGACTTGATCAGTCTGGCCTGTTCAAGCAGCGCCTCTGCATCAAGGAGATGCATACCCGCTTCATGCATTGTCAAGGCGAGTAGGGGAGAGAATCGCTCGATGGCTATCCGGGGTCTGTGTTCATACAGGTGATTTTGTTTCAGATAATCGGTGATCTCGCTGACGAACTGGCGACAGTTGGAGCGAATATCGAATCCGGCATCAAAGGGAGAAAGAAAGGTTGCCTCATGATAGTGATCAACCAGGTCGAGCGTTTTATAGCCTGCCCCATGAAGAACGGTCGGACCGTCCAGCGCAACATAGAGATATGCCGTGGGGATGTGTGACTGGAACAACTGATAACCCCGATAATCAACCGCATATCTCAGACTCACCGGATTGCACAGTATGCAGAGCGCGATGTCTATCTGTTGCATGCCTTGTTTGATCCGTTGCAGTCGATAACTGTGTAACTCGGCCAGTTCATCCGACGACATCCCATGACCGATTTTGCGTTTATTCATCTTCCAAAGAGGGTCTGGTTCGATACACAGTTTTATGATCAGCAGGGCAATACAATCGGGCATAATGGCCAGACCATCCGATTCGATACCTGATGGCGACGGCACAATATTCCTTCGTAGTCAAAATCAAGGCAAGGGCCATTCAATGCCCGCATTATACCGTGGTCATTTATCAGATGATGATCCGATGTTTGTCACAACTACAGAGCGGGTGATCACTCCGAAGCCTTGATCGGGGAGGTGACGGAACTGGAAAAGGGACGATGAGACCACCTGATGGAATGGATTCGTAGGGGTTGCCCTCTCCCGTGTTGCCGTGTTTGGTCAGTGCTGTCAAGGAGAGGTGGTTTCGATGGGAGGGTGCCATGCTTGCGCTGGGCATCACCGCTATCCAGACCAACCGCATCCCGGTTCAATCCTTCCGGTTATCCGCCCTTGACTGTTGATGATATCCGGTCGAAACCAGGGCTTCAGCGCTTGGACTTCTTCATCGTCCAGCAGTTCAAGGACAGCAAGCAATCCACCGAGAGCCACTTCGCTTGCGCGCTTGGCGCCATCATCGATCTTGAGGACAAAGCCAAGTCCGCGCTCTGGAACGGACCCACAAAACACCCCTTCGGCCCCGGTCTTTACCAGAATTCTCCCCCGGGTTTGGCGGATGACCGCAGTACAGCAACGGGCACTGCCGGCCACCATTTCCGGATGCTGACGGACAGCATCGAGTATCCTTGTCATGCTCGCCGACCGTGATGGGGTGCCGCCATCACAGATCGAATAACGGGCAAAACCATAGGCCAATCCCTCCATCGGCATACAAAGGGCAGGCAATCCACAACCATCACGGTCCCATGCCAGATTGTCGGCATCTACCTGCGTAAGCTCATTCATCACGGTACGCCAGGCCTGTTGGGTCGGGTGCTCATAATCGCTGTACCCGCTTGTCGCTTCCCCCAAATGACGGGCCAGCGTCAGCATGCCCGCATGTTTGCCGGAACAGGCGTGGTGCCGGCATCCGGGCGTGGTTCCCGCTTTGACCAGCAAATCGGCCGATACCCGGTCAAGCGGTCTGGCCGGGCCACATTCAAGGTCATGATCAGCAAGCCCGAGCTGCAGCAGCCATTGTTCCACTTTTTGTACGTGTCTTGGTTCGGCGTTGTGAGACGCACACGCCAGTGCAATCTTGTCCGCTCCCAGCCCGAAAGCATCGGCAGCACCGGATTCGACCAACGGAATGGCCTGGAGAAATTTGTAGGCAGATCGGGGGAATATCTTCCGTTTGACATTCCCAACCGCAAGCACCGTATGACCGTGGACATCCAGCACCACCGCACTGCCCCGATGCAAGGACTCGACCTCGCCGCCACGAAACACTGTGGACAGAACCGGGTTACAGGCGATCATTGCATTCATCACAGATGCCTGCCGCAACCCTGTGCCGTGTTATTGACCGATAACCCGGATCATTGCATGAGATGACCGATGTGTGACCTGACGGCCACCACATTACACTGAAGCGGTTTCTTTGCATCCTTTTATCTTGTTGTGTCCTGTTTCGTTTCGCTTCGGGATTAACGTAACAAAGGACTGGACCATCGAATTGGGCATTAAAAATCGTTACAATCAGTTGTCATTGTCCAACCCTCGCGACGCACCATTGCGCACTCAAATCAAGATACGATCATGATTGATGCTTACCCCGATATCCAGGTTTCGGCCCAAACCCTGTTCGATATAAAGACCGATATTCAGGTCTCGGCATTCAGCGAACGGGATGCGCATGTGCCTGAAATTGATTCGGCATATTGTTTCAATCGTGATGTGACACTCGCGATTCTGGCCGGGTTTACCAACAACCGTCGTGTCCTGATCCAAGGCTATCATGGTACCGGAAAATCCACACATATTGAACAGGTCGCAGCACGGCTGAACTGGCCCTGTATCCGGGTTAATCTGGATGGACATGTCAGTCGATTGGACCTGGTGGGTCGGGATACGATTGTGATTCGGGACGGCAAGCAGATTACCGAGTTCCAGGAAGGGATTGTTCCCTGGTCACTCCAAAGGCCGGTCGCATTGATATTTGATGAATTCGATGCCGGTCGTCCGGATGTGATGTTTGTCATCCAGCGTATTTTAGAGCGTGACGGCAAGTTTACCCTGCTGGACCAGAACCGGGTCATTTGGCCCCATTCCGCGTTCAGGCTGTTTGCCACTGCCAATACGGTCGGGCTTGGCAACCTCAATGGCCTGTACCATGGTGCCCAGATGCTGAATCAGGCACAAATTGACCGGTGGAATATTGTTGCCACACTCAACTATTTGCCGGCTGAGGATGAAATGCAGATTGTAGCGGCTCAGGTGCCTGGTTTCGCAGGCGATCATGCGACCCTCCGGTCAATGGTTCTGGTCGCTGATTTGACACGCAAGGGGTTTGCCTCAGGTGATATCTCAACGGTCATGTCACCCCGCACGGTTATTACATGGGCAGAGAACACGGAGATATTCGGGGAGATTGCCCGTGCCTTTCGACTTTCTTTTTTGAACAAGTGTGATGAGGCGGAACGTTCCATTATTGCCGAATACTACCAACGGGCCTTCGGAGAGGAATTGGAGTATTCAATCGCGACCGAGGGGACGGCGCCTTCACAAGCGGATCCTTCATAAACGGCTTGTCATGGCAAGCGAACAGGTCAGAAGAAGAAAAATAGAGCGTCATTGTGCGGCGAGTATTCGTGCGCTGTCCCATCGTCCGTTGGCAGAGTACAGAGGACAGCGATTGTATCTGGAGGGCAAGGGGATGGCGCTGCACACGCCGCATCTGGCCGTTGACGTGCTGTCCCATTCCGTGGCGAGATGTCGCGGAGTGACCGATGCCATTGCACTTCGGCTGCGCTACAGTGATGAGAAACAGCATCACCAATCGATGCCCGATGACCCGGTCGGCCGATTGATTTTCGACACGCTGGAACAACTCAGGGTCGAGTCCCTGGCGGAGCCTTCAATGAAAGGTGTGAAAGTCAATCTCGATACGGCATTCAATGAATGGTGCCAGGCATGTCGTATCGAACGGCTGATTGAAAATGAACTGGGCCTGTTGATTTACGGTGTCGTGCAGATTGCCCGTTCCCAACTGATGGGTTCGATACGGGATGAGGAGGTGGAAGGATTGATTGAATCGGTTCGTTTCAAGCTAACGCCGGTTATCGGTCCGGAGCTGGCGTTATTGAGAAAAAAGCGACATGACCAAGCCACTTATGCCGCTTTGGCACTGACCATTGCCAGGGCCGTGGGCGAGATTGCCATTCAAGTGGGAGGGGACGCGCCGCAGCGGAGCACACGCAGTCCGCGACATCGGTTTTTGATGCCACCGCTGCCTGACCCCACCGAGGGGCAAGAGGACGGCGCCATGGCCGGACAGGGATATAAGGAACCCCATGAGCAGGGTGATCCGGCCTATTCGGTTTTCTGTCGGGAATATGACCGTGAAGTGACCGGGGAAACGTTATATCGACTGGAGCAGCGAATCGTTTTGCGACAGACACTCGACAAGCTGGTTACCGCACAGGCGATCAGTGTTCCGAGATTGGCCCAGCGATTGCAAAGGGTGTTTTCGATCACGCATCGGGCCGGTTGGGAGGAGGGCAAGGAGGAGGGCTATCTGGATGGCAGGACACTGGGACAATTGGTGTCGAATCCGTCCTACCAAAAGATTTTCAAACAGGAAAAACGCTCTCCATTCAGCGATACCGTCATCAGTTTCCTGATTGATAATTCAGGATCGATGAAACGACAGCGTTTTGAGGCCGTTACGGTGTTGGTCGATCTTTATTGTCGCGCCTTGGAATTGGCCGGAATAAAAAATGAGATACTGGGGTTCACCACCGGTGGCTGGACCGGCGGCAGAGCGATCAAAGCATGGCGAGCTGCCGGCAGTCCGGATTTCCCCGGCAGGCTCAATGAACGCCTGCATATTGTCTACAAAAGTGCGGACGTGCCATGGAGGCGGGCCCGATATGCGATTTCATCCCTGCTAAACCCGTTGCATTACCGGGAGGGCTTGGATGGTGAGGCGCTGCAATGGGCGAGCCGACGGTTAGGTCAACGTTCCGAATCGAGGAAATGTCTGGTGATGATATCGGATGGTGCGCCGATGGACAGTGCCACCTCAAACTATAACGATGACCATTTTCTGGAGCGGCATCTCAAGTGGGTTGCCAAAAGCATCGAGCACACGACAGACATCGAGTTGCGCGCAATCGGCATTGCGCTGGATATGGAAGAGTTTATTGATCGGGCCATTTCCGTTGACCTGACAGGCACGTTGGGTAACCGGGAGTTCCAAGCGTTAGAGCGTCTGTTTTCTCCCATGCGGCGAGACCGGCGGACGCGGCTGCATTGAATGGCAAAAAACCGTTAGTACGTATCGCGAAGCGTGCCTTGCAAAACCGGGTTGGGTGGGGACAGGTCACGATGTCCGTTTCCACTGGTCCATGGGGTTTGCTTTTGCATGACATCGGTGAACCACACGGAATCGAGCAAGGTATTGAGCCAGATGACCAGTTTCCCATAGCCGGCCTGTTCAAACCAGGCCATGTCAACCAGTGCAAATTGGCGAATAAACGGCAGGACAGCGATATCCGCCAGCGAAGGCTGATT
Source organism: Candidatus Poriferihabitaceae bacterium (assembly GCA_965214625.1). GTDB lineage: Bacteria > Pseudomonadota > Gammaproteobacteria > Arenicellales > Poriferihabitantaceae. The sequence continues at coordinate 2,738,398 of OZ243962.1, forward strand.
GCCCAACAGGTAGGTCCGGTTTTGCAGGAGACATTCCAGTTGTTTGAGAAAGCACTCGCCGTGGTGCCGGTATTCGTTTCGGGTGTACTGCGGATAGCGCACACTGTATTTGTAACGATCGAGGTGGTATTTGAAGTCGCTGTCGTTGATCTTGATGAGGTGAAGTGCTTTTTCAAGGGTAAGGGGGTCCGTGTCCAGCCAGTGATGGGGATCGTTTTGCGACAATGCCCAGAAAATAATTTCCAGGCTCTCATCCAGTACCGTTCCATCAGGCAGCAGCAACACCGGAACGGTCCCTTTGGGGGAAGCGTCGATCATTTCCGGGGGCTTGTTTTTAAGTGAAATTTCCCGATGTTCGATGGCGATTTCGGCTACCCGCAATGCCATTCTTGCTCTGATCGCATACGGACACCGTCGAAATGAATACAAGATGGGCAAGGAACGGTCGGTCATTGGAATGTGCTCGCATATTTGAGTCTGAAGAAGACCGAATACAGGACCGGTACGACCAGCAGCGTCAACAGCGTGGCGAACAGCAATCCGAACATGATTGCGACTGCCATGGTCTCAAACATCGGGTCCTGGCTCACCCACAGGGGCAGCATACCCCCAACCGTGGTTGCGGTGGTCAGCAGAATCGGACGCAGTCGTTCCTTGCAGGCGGATAGCACAGCCTGTTCAGGATCAAGCCCTTTCTGCTTGATTTCAAGGTTGATTCTGTCGAGTAATACGATGGCGTTGTTAATCACGATGCCGGAAAGGGAAACAATCCCTAAAATGGTAAAGAAACCAAAGATCGACTGTGCGATCAATAGCCCGTAGGCAACACCGACCAGTCCCAGAGGAATGGTTGTAAAGATAATCAGGGGCTTACGTACATTGTTGAACTGGGCAACCAGCAATAGCAAGATAACCATCGCGGCGAGAGGGACTTTCGCGGCAATCGCCGCATTGGCATTGCCCGACGTTTCCAGTTCGCCACCGAACTCGTGCCGGTACCGGCTCGGCCAGTTCTCGACATGTTCCTCCAGCCAAGGCAGGAATGACCGGTTGATGTCCGTTGCGGTTACCCCGGGTAACAGCTGTGCCTGAATGGCAATGGTTCGGTCCCGATTTCGTCTTTTGATCACTGCGGGTTGCCACGCAATATCCAAGTCAGCCACCTGACTGAGCAGGACCATCTGATTGCTACTCGAGGAATAGACCGCCATGTTCTCCAGCTTGCCGATATCCTGCCTGTCTTCGGCCACGGACCGCAGTGTAATCGGAATCTGTACATTCCCCTCCCGGAATTGCGTCAGTTCGATACCGGACAGGCCGGCCTGCAAAGAAGTGGCGACGTCCTGGTTGGTGACACCGGCTCTTCGCGTCCGGCTTTGATCAATATTGATGAGCAGTTTTTTGGTCATTGGCCCCCAGTCATCATGTACGGCACTGATGCCCGGTGTTTCAAACAATTTTTGTTTGATCGGTCGGATGAGTTGATACAGCGTGTCCAGTTCTGGCCCAGAAACGCGAATCTCGACTGGGTAGGGGATGGGTACCCCGTTTTCAATTTTTCTCAGCTGCACGTTCAAATCAGGCTCGTTGGCCCGGGCATAATCCTGAATCTCCTTGATAACAGACGGTATAATCTCGTCGGTTGTGGTGTTGATTAGGATGTTGAAGGTACCCGAATCACTTGCGCCCGGATCGAGTCCGAGTGTATATCGCGGTGCACTCTTGCCTAACCAGATCGCCCAGTTCAATATCCCTTCGTGGCCTTCGCTGGCTTGTTGTGGTGTGACTGTCAGGGTTTCCTGGAGATGATCTTCGAGATTGCTGACCACCTTGCGGGTGGTTTCGATGGCGGTGCCACGTGGCAAGCTCAGTGAGCCGTTGATAATGGGATCGGTCTTCGGTGGGATGAATACATTGGGAACAAACTGCAATACCCAGATTGCGCTGTAGAACAGACTGACCACCAGTAGCAGGAAGATCCAACGATGCCGGACGGACAACAGCAGGACCGATTGATAGGCCTGATAGGGCCGAGTATCAAAGGGAGTCGGGTGGTTTGAATGCGACTTGGGAACGGCCTTTATTTTCATAAAGGTCACGGTGAGCAGGGGGATGAACGTAATCGCCAGTATCCAGGAGGACAACAGTGCGATGGTCACCACCTTGAAGATGTCGGCGGTATATTCCCCGACGGCAGATTCCGCCAGATAGATGGGCAGGAAAGCGGCACTGGTGGTCAGTGACGAGGTAAGCAGGGGGATGGCCATTTCCTGGCCTGCGGCAATCGCTGCGTTCACCGGTTGTTCCCCGTTTTCCCTGCGCACCAGTATGGATTCAGAGACGACGATGGCATTATCCACCAACAGTCCCAACGAGATAATCAATGCCGCAAGGGAAATCTGGTTGAGGGTGATACTGAAAATATCCATGAGCAACAGTGATGCGGTAATCGTGACCGGGACCAGGGTTGCGACAATCAATCCGGTTCGCAGCCCCAGAAAAACCAGCATGACGACGATCACGATGGCAATTGCCTGCAGCAGGTTGGAAACAAAAGCGTTGATTGAGGTAGAAACGATGCTGGATTCGAGGAACACCGGGTTGATTTGAATGCCATAGGGATAAGTGGCTTCAATCTCGCGAATCAGTACCGCCAGTGTTTGACCCAGATCCAGAATATTGCCGCCCTCCCTGAGCGACAGGGAAAGAATAATGGTGGGTTGGCCCGTGTAATGCGCATGGTTGGTGGGTGGGTCCACATATGCTCGATATACCTCTGCAATATCTTCCAGATACACGATGTTAGAGGTCCCCGGGATTTGTATCACGGTCCGTTTCAGGTCATCGAGCGTTTCAAAATTGCCACTCGGTTCCAGGGCAATACGTTCGACACCGGCAACGATGGCACCTCCACCAGTGAGCGTATTGATGCCACTCAGGATTTGCGAGAGCTGTTGGGGGGAGAGGCCGGTTTCGGTCAACTTGGCCAGGTTGTATTCGACATAAATTTCCTCTTTTTGTATGCCCTGCAACTCGACTTTGGCAATATCCTCAATTCGCAGAAGTCGATCCTTTATTTCATCTGCGACCACCTTCAGTTCGGCATAGCTGTAACCTTCCCCGGTCAGGGCAAAAACACTGCCGAACACATCGCCGTACTCATCGTTCACGGTCGGTCCCTTGATGCCATCAGGAAAGGTATCTATGGCTTCCATTTTCCGGCGTAATGCGTCAAAGATGGGACGCATGTTGGTGTAACTTTCCTTGAAGTTCACGGTAATAAATGAAAATCCGGGCGTCGATTCACTGTACACATTGTCAAGTTCAGGCATTTCCAAAATGGCCTGTTCAATGGGGTCGGTAACCAACTGTTCCATTTTCACGGTGCTGGCACCTGGGAGACGGGCCGTCACGACCGCGGCGCGGATGGTGAATCCCGGGTCCTGTTGCTTGGGCAGGTTGAAATAGGCAATGCTGCCGTACAACGATACCAGTACCACCAGAACGATGACCGTGGTACGGTTTTTGATCGCTAAGGCGGTGATATTCACTCGGCGCGCCGTTTATCGGTCGATTTTGACAACAAGCCCTTCGCGCATCACGGAGACGCCGGCGGTGACGACCTGATCACCGGGATTGATTCCTGTCGTCACTTCGATCCCCTCGCGGGTCATGCGGCCGGTTTCGACAGCCCGTCTTGTGATCTGCCCACGTTGTCCGCTTTCGTCCGGCATGACCACAAAAACATGGCGACCCTGCTCATCTTCTCCGACTGCCGAAGAAGGGACGACAGGAACCGCAGAGGTTGGCTTGTCAAACACAAAGCTGACTTCAGCCGACAAGCCTGTGCGCAGCCCGGATATCGCTTCAAGTGTTACGGTGACCGGAAAGGCGGTGCCGGTGGCCGCAACCCCCACTTCCGAAACGATGCCACGATAGATGTTGCCCATCGGATCGGAGTCAAAAGTGACCGAGGCTTCAATGCCGGTAACAAAATCCGCAATGGCGTTTTCCGGCACAGACAGGATGACATTGAGATTCTTGCCGCAGTTGACCTGTACGATTTCCTGTCCCGATGCGATATTTTCGCCGACTTCGGTACTGATCGTGGCGATCAGGCACCCCGCTTTTGCCGGAAGACGGGTATACGACAGATTGAGATGGGCCAGTTCAACCGCCTTGGCGGCGGTACGCACCTGAGCTTTGGCGGATTCGGCTCCGGCTCTTGCCTGGTCAAGGTTGTCCTTTGATGTGCTGTTATTTTCATACAGTCCCCGAATCCGTTGATAGTCGGCTTCGGCATTGCGTTGTTCTGCCTTGGCCCGTGCCAGGTCCGCCTCCGTTTGCTGGAGTTGCAGCGCGTAGGTCGAGGCATCAATTTCTGCGATCACCTGCCCTTCGGACAGTGTATCCCCGACGGCCACATCGAGTCGGGTCACCGTCCCCGGTATCTTGAAACTGAGTTTTGCCTTGTGGTCGGATTCAGAGACACCGGTAAATTTGCGTATACGCTCGGCATTGGCCTCCGTCACCGTAATCGTTCGGACGGTCCTCAACGGGGCCTGGTCGGTCATCTCCTGACGCTCACAGGCACCGAGCAGGACCAGTACGCACAAAGCGCAAAGTGCGGTATACGTAAGGTTGTTTGACATCGTCCGATTCGCGTAGGTTATTCAGAGGCGGCGGAAATATAGTCCAGAAGGGCCTTGACCGTATTGTCCTGGGTGGCTTGATCCATAAAAAAATCAAACCCGGCGGTGGAGCGCTGCAAGTTCATCAGGTCAATGAGGAAATCAAAAACTGCATTGGTGGCCGCCTGTTGCGCCTTGAATGCCGCCTCACTTGCGTCCAGCAGTTCGATGATCGACAGTGTCCCCGTTGTGTAGTTATCCTGTACCAAATCAAGGTTCTGCTGTGCCGCATCGGCCGCTGCTTTGGCGAGTTGAATCGAGGGATAGGATGCCTGTATCGCCTGCAGGTTGGCCCGAATATTGAGTTTGATCCGATCCTGCAGCAGTTTCTGCTCAATTTCCAGTTGATGGAGCCGGTAAATCGACTGATTGATTTTTGATTTTCGACTGCTGCCTTGATACAGTGGTAGCGTTAACTGCAATCCCAATTGCCAGTCTGATTCCCCTTGCGGCGGGGTGACCGGTCCCGGTGTTTGGTCCAGTGTGCGTAGAGCGCGTCCGGTCAGGTTGATCTCCGGGCTCCAATACGCCTTGCGGTCGGATGCCAGTTGTCGCTTGACCGAGGCAATCTGCAAAGCCAGTTGCCGGAGCTCGGGTGAGTGACGAAGGCCCTGTTGAATGAAAAACTCGCCCATCAGGTCGAAATGTTGTTGATTGTCGATAATATCAATGAGTTCCTGTCGACTAACCAGTAAAGAGGGATTTTCCAGCGATGCCGGCGTGGTCTGGAATTTTTCATCAATCGGACGGTTGAGATGCAAATTAAGTCGGCTCATGGATTGTTGAAGCTGCGAACGGGCCAGTAGCAGGTCACGGCGTGATGTGGCCACCTCGCTTTGCCAGCGATAGATGTCCGAACTACTGGCTGATCCCAGTTGTACCCGGTCTTGGGCAAGACCAAGGTTGGTGCGACTGAGATTCAGCGTTGTTTTTCGAATGTCAAGTATCGTTTGTGCTTTGAGTACATTCAAAAAGCCTACCAGCGCCTGCAGGACCGAATCGAGTTCCGTCATATGATGTACTACCCCCGCTCCTTGTTGCTCAAGCTGTCGGATTGCAATCGCTGTGTTGGTTTTGTCGGAGTAAAGCAGTTGACTGACCGACAGGTCCAATTGGGCAGTCTGCTCCGCAGCCAAGCCATGACGAACGCTTGGACCGGTACCGTTGCGTTGATTCACTGTGCCTGACAGATAAAGTTGGGGTCGTTTCTGTGCTTTTGCCTGGACAAGTTGCTCGGCACTTGCATCGACACCCGCTCGACTGGATTGAATGTTGAGATTTGCTTTGAGTGCCTGTTGTGCTACCGACGACAGCGACCACCGGACATCGGTGGCGGGGGTATCCTGATGCAATAAAACAGCTGAACTCAATACATCAAACCGCGGCGAGATCCCCAACTGTCGGGCGGTTTTCATGTTGATGGTCAATTGGCGTTTGAGACGGAAAGAAACCGGCTGACGTCCAGCGGCCTCACCGAGCAAAACTGCCTGCATGTTCAATGCATTTTTTCTGGCCCGTCGCTGCCAATCGGAATCCGGTGATGTGGCTGCCAACACCCCATTTCTCACCGGTGTTGTCCCGGTCAGGCTGTAACTTGGAAGATTGCGCTGGTTGATTCCATCGATCAATGCCCATTGTTTTTGCTGATTCAGCCTTGGCAGAGCGGCGAGCATCACCGCCTCTGTTTCGGGCGGTATTTTTTCGATCAGATTCTCACTCTCCGATGTATTTTGGATATACTGCAAATTGATATTCAGCTGTTTCGCCCACTGGATACCCCGTTCAGCGAGTTCAGGCACCGATTCGAAGATCGCCGCATCAACCAGTAAGGCCAGATTGGTGAAGTTGGCTACTTCACGAAACGATTTCAGATCATCGATGAATCGGACTTCCCCGCTGAGGTAATTCAGATTCTCAATACCACTGGCATCGTCTTGCCGGGGAAGATTGAGCAGGTTTGAATCCAGCACCAGGGGGGCGAATGTAGGTTTTGCCAGAGGGTCCGTCCTCGATGCAATCAGGCTAGAGACGAAGCCGAGTGAGAGGATCACATCAATCTCGTCATCTGACAGCAGTGTCTCAAGGGATTTCTTGATTTCCATCCGGTTCCATTGCCCTGAAACGACATGATCCTCGTTAAACCGGATGTCAAATTCCCCTTCCGTCAGGTCCAGCAATTCATTTTGAAATGAGGCTCTGATTGAGGCCAATCCGGGTGTCGGGCCATCACCGATCACGCCGACGGTGACGGTTTGTTGCGCCAAGATACCCAGCGAGCAGCTAAGCAACAACATAAAACAACCTTGCGTAACGATCTGCCGGAGTCGCCTATGCATACCACTTTCCCCTATCAAAACATCTTCTCCGATCAAATCCGATACGTTGTCTTGACCCGATGATCAGGAGCTACAAGAGTAGCAAAGAGCAACAGCAATGAAAAGCGCCGCGCTGCGGAAGCTGAAATCAATATCAAGGCAGTTCTATGGCTCAACAGATCACCGCTGCCCAATGATGGATGGTTACTTGCCTATGGTGAGTCTTGCAGGGTGATCAACGGACCGTAACGACCATTCATCAAGTCGTGAGCCGTCGATAGATATCCGCCACTTTGAGCGGTAATTTTCTGACTTCATCAAGCACGACAAAGCTGGCCGGACCATACATATGAGGCAGATAATCACTCGCTTCGGTGTCGATGGTAATACAGAAAGGATGAATGCCGACATGGCGCGCCTCAAACAGTGCCTGACGCGTATCTTCGATCCCGTAATCCCCCCGATAGCCGTCATAATCGTCCGGTTTGCCGTCGGACAGTGTGATCATGATGCGGGTACGCGCTTCGACCCGGTTCAAAATGGCCGTTAGATGGCGAATAGTGACGCCCATGCGCGTGTAGTCCTGGGGTTTCAATCCACTGATGCGGGCGCGGACCTCCCGGTTGTAGGTCTGTTCAAAGGTCTTTACCCGGTAGATGTCGCATCGATTACGGGTCATCCCGGAAAAACCATAAATGGCGTATTGATCGCCCAACACTTCCAGTGCCTGGCACAGTAGTATCAGACTTTCCTTTTCCGCCTCGTTAATCCAGCCCTTCGTTGAGCCACTGACATCGACCATGAAAATCACGGCCAGATCCCGGTCCACTTTCTGTAACCGTGTATACAGTCGGTCTGTCATCTCAACACCGGTTTGCATGTCTGCATAAGCAGTGATCAGGGCATCAAGATCAATATTGTCCCCGCCAGGCTGGGCCTTGAGGATTTTCTCTTCTCCCCGCAGGGCCTCAAAGTGGCGTCGGATGTCGCTGATCAGATGATGGTATTTATGCACTGTTTTATCAGTGAAATCATCGTAGATTGGCACAGTGTCCTGTTCCCGCAGAACACACCAGTTTTTACGGTAGGTCTGCCTTCTGAAATCCCATTCGTTATAAACAAAAGTGTCATTTTCTTGACGGGTCCCTTTCTCCATCGGTATCACTTCGGGCGGTTTTCCGTCAACGCTGCTATGCCTGACCTGTGCATCGGCCACCAGCCATTCCTCGGGTATGTTCTCCAGATCCTGAAGGATCGAGGACAAAAGACTCCTGAGTTCCGGTGGGATGGGTCGTGGCTGTCCGTCCAGGGAAAGTTGCGTGGTGTCCCCGGTGTTTTGGCCGTCGTGAGCCATTTCAACCGATGTCTGATCTTCACCGGATTGATCCGGTTCGGTCTCCGCCATTGGATCCTCCAGCATCTCTGACAGTGCCGCTTGCAGTTCATTTTTCTCAAGCTGGATCCGGTTTTCAATGGCGTTTTCACTGGCATCCAGATCGAATCCTCCTTGATAGACGAAAGCGCCTGGCCACGGTGCCGGCAGTTCATATAAACGGGCTGTTGCGTCCAGCGTGTCCTGTACGGTGGCATCGACGGATTCCAGTTTTTCAATCAGGTGTCGCCATGTGCTGTCATGGACCGTTGTGGCGTCCGCCAGAGTCAACATTTCCTTGGCGAGACCGGGCAACTCCCGATGGATACAGGCATTCAGGCGGAAGGTTTCAAGTAAATTGAACAGTTTCAATGCCCGGTGCGGCTCGGCAAAGGTGGCGATGCGTTGTCGCAGGTGAGGGGCATCCGGATGGGGTCGTTTGAAGGTGCCGAACCAGGTTTGTGCCCACAAATGGACAGCGAGCACTTTATAGAGCCGGTAATTTTGTTGCCGATCATTGAATTGATTGATCGCTGCGGGGAGATAGAGCGTTTCGGTATCGGTGAATGAACTGTCCGCAGTCTCAATTTTAAGTTCACGTCCGGTCAGTCCACAGATAAATTTGCCGAGCACGTTTTTGACCTGTTCCAGCGTCACCGTCACATGCTTCAGGCGGAATTGCCTGGAAAAGCCTTCAATATTTTCGAATGCCGCACTGCCGGGGTACAACCCTTCCTTGTCATACACGTCCATGGCATTGAGCAGCCATTCCCGTGTGCCCTCAGTCCCCATCAATTTCAGCGCTAAGGGGGCATGACTGACAAACTGATACGCCATTTCCGCATTGGACTTGCGGATGATATTGGTCCAGTGCAGCGCGAACTCCTGCTGCTCCAACGGGAGGGGAATCAGCTTCCGCGCCGGCCCTGCAGACGTCCGGCGGGTGGAAAGTACCGGATCGAGGTATTCGTCCAGTGCTTGTATTATCTGATCATACGGCAGTGCCATCAGGGTCAATCCAAGCAGTGATCAGGTTGTCCTGTGAATCGAATGACAACGACGTCATACGTTAAAGCGAAAGTGCATGATGTCACCGTCTTTGACGACATAGTCCTTGCCCTCCAGTCTGAGTCGTCCCGCTTCTCTGGCCCCTTGTTCTCCCCGATAGTGGACAAAATCCGCATAGGAGATAGTTTCAGCCCGGATGAACCCCTTTTCAAAGTCACTGTGGATGGCGCCGGCTGCCTGAGGGGCGGTTGCGCCGATCGGGACGGTCCATGCCCGTACTTCCTTTTTCCCGGCGGTAAAATAGGTTTGCAGATCCAGAAGTGTATAGCCGGTTCTGATCAGCCGGTTCAGACCGGGCTCGTCCAAGCCCATTTCGTTGAGAAACAGCACAGCCTCCTGTTCGGTGAGCTCCGACATCTCTTGTTCAATGGTGGCGCAGATGGCGACAGTCTCAGCCTGTTCTCGTTCGGCAAGATCAATGATTTCCTGCAGCAGTGGATTATGTTCAAAACCGTTATCACTGACATTGGCGAGATAGACGGTGGGCTTCATGGTCAGGAAAAAAAAGGGTTTCAAGATCGCTTGGTCCTGCTCGCTCAGGGTCATTGTCCTTAGGGGCGCGCCAGTATCCAAGTGAGCGATAACCGTTTCCATCAACTGCTTCAGCATGACCTGTTGCTTGTCTCCGGATTTGCTTGCTTTTTGTGCCTTGGTCAATACTCTTTCAGCCGTTTCGATATCCGCGAGCAGGAGTTCGGTATGAATCGTTTGTATATCGGATGTCGGCGAAATCGTCTCTGTGACATGGGTGATATTGCGGTCATGGAAAGCACGCACAACATGGACAACTGCATCGACCTCCCGGATATGCGCAAGGAATCGGTTCCCCAATCCCTCTCCCTGAGAGGCGCCGGCAACCAGGCCGGCGATATCGACAAACTCGACGGTTGTTGCCACGGTTGCCTGCGGGACAACCAGCGCAGACAGGGTCTGCAATCGGGCATCCGGTACCGCTACCCGGCCCACATTGGGCTCAATGGTGCAAAACGGATAGTTGGCCGCTTGTGCAGAGGCGGAACGGGTCAACGCGTTAAACAGGGTTGACTTTCCCACATTCGGCAAGCCGACGATTCCACACCTAAATCCCATTCGTTTTCTCTTCTATTGCAGACAGGTTGTTTTTGGGTGTATGGAGGCGATTCATTGCCTTTTGGAACTGGCCTTGCAGAATGGTTGTCATGAGTGCCATCGTTTCGCTTATCGCCTCATCAATCAGTCGGCGGTCATGTTGACTGGGCTGGCTTAAAACATAATGGATAACATCCGATTTCGATCCAGGGTGGCCGATGCCGATACGCAGGCGGTGGAAATCGGCACTGCCCAGGCTGGGAATGATGTTTCTCAGGCCATTGTGTCCCCCATGTCCACCTCCCTGTTTCAGGCGAATCGCTCCTGTGGGGAGGTCCAGTTCGTCATGAACGATTAGAATCTGTTGGGGCATGATACGGTAGAAGGCGGCGACGGAGGCAACCGCCTGACCACTCAGATTCATATAAGTGGTCGGGGCCATTGCCCGAATCGGACGGGAATCTGACGTGAAATGACCGACTTGTGCCTTGAACTTTCTTTCCGGTGCAATTTGAAATTCAAATTGCTGTTGCAGTCGGTTCAAAAACCAAAACCCGACATTATGTCGGGTTTTGACATAGCGGTCTCCGGGATTGCCGAGTCCCGCAACCAGCGAGATACCTGATTGCATCATCGCATCGGTATCGACGTCAGACTTCAGTATCCCCGGACTCGGCCATGGTCGTTCCCTGGTCACTGTCGGCAGGCTCTTCTTCAACAGTCATTTCAACTTTCGGCGGCAACACGGTAACTACCGCATAATCGTGCTCTTCCGTATCGTCATGCATCAGTGCGGTCAGGTTGACACCGTCTTTGAGCTGGATATCGGACAAATGCAGCGATTCGTTGAGATTGACACCAGAGACATCCAGTTCTATCAATTCAGGGAGGTCTTTCGGCAGACAGGACACCTCGACCTCAGTGATCAGATGCGAGATGATACCGCCCACTCTTGCACCGACACACTCTTCCTCGCCGGTAAAGTGAATGGGCAGTGACATGGTGAGGATTCGTTTGTCATCCACACGCTGAAAATCGGCATGCAAAATCGTAGGCTTGTGGGGGTGTCTTTGCACATCTCTCAAGATGGCCTGTTCCTTGTTGCCATCGGTATTGATGACGATGATTGCGGAGTGGAATTCCTCTTTTTCGAGACTGTGAAAAAGGACATCGTGATTGATTGCAATACTGATGTTTTTTTTATCTCCACCATACAGGATGGCGGGCACATCGCCTTCCCGGCGAAGGCGCCGGACGAGGCCCGTACCGGAACGGGCACGGACCCGGGCGACTAATTCAAATTGATCTGACATTTTCTCGCTCTATTTTTACAGGGTGGTTAATCAATAAACAGGTTGCTGATGGAGTCTCCTGTCGCAATGCGACGAATGGATTCAGCCAACAGTTCGGCCACACTCAACTGGGTTATCTTGTCGCATTCCAGGGCTTCCGGGCCAAGAGGGATCGTGTTGGTTACCAGCAACTCATCGAGTTCAGAATCGCTGATACGCTGTATTGCCGAGCCGGACAACACGGCATGAGTACAACTTGCAAGCACCTTGATTGCACCGCGCTCTTTCAGTTCCCGTGCCGCTTCGCACAGCGTGTTGGCGGTATCCACCATATCATCAATCAGAATGCAGGAACGATCCTGTACGTCGCCGATGATATGCATCACCTTGGCTTCATTGGCCCGGGGGCGGCGTTTGTCAATAATGGCCAGGTCGGTTTCCAGTTGTTTGGCCATGGCTCTCGCTCTGACCACGCCTCCCACATCGGGTGAAATGACGGTCGGATTGGGAAGCTGTTTCCGCCACAATTCACTCATTAAAACCGGCGAGCCGTATATGTTGTCCGTCGGAATGTCGAAAAACCCTTGAATCTGGTCGGCGTGCAGGTCCATTGTCAGGACTCTGTCCGCGCCCGCTGTTCCGATCATGGAGGCCACGAGCTTGGCGGAAATGGCCACCCTGGCAGTCCGTGGTCGACGATCTTGCCGGGCATACCCGAAATAGGGCATGACGGCGGTAATTCTTCCTGCCGATGAACGCTTCAGCGCATCGATCATGACCAGCAGTTCCATGAGATTGTCATTGCTCGGTGCACAGGTGGATTGCAGGATGAACGCATCCCTTCCCCGGACATTTTCCATCACCTCGATATTGATTTCGCCATCACTGAAACGACCGACAGACGTTTTGCCAAGGGGGATTCCCATGATGTGCGCCACTTCACTGGCCAAGGCCCGGTTGGCGTTACCGGTAAAAATGGTCAGATTGTCAAGTGACACCGAATTTCCTCTTGGAATCGTGGCTGGGGTGGGAGGATTCGAACCTCCGAATGCCGGAATCAAAATCCGGTGCCTTAGGCCACTTGGCTACACCCCAATTGTATTCAGCGTTTATCCCCATTGCCGGTACAGACGGGCCGTTTTCTTCTGTCATTGACTCGAATAACACAATCAAAACCGATAATCTAGTTGAGGTTTCAGAAAGGGTCAATAAAACAATAATTTAAGTGCTTGCGCACTGATTTTTTAAGCTATCAAAAACGGAAGGTCAGCGGCCAGCTGTGTCAGGTCTATTATAATTCAATTTCGGCGGTAGAAGAAACCGCCGTATTGTGATCGCCAAGGTGGTTTGTGTCAATGTTTAATTGTGGCCCTGTGGGGTTATCTGTTCAATGAAACTGTTCCGGATTATACACACGGAATCCGCCGACTTTGATGAGGACGATTCAATCAGTAGTAAGCGGGTGATTAAGACGTATTGCTTGGTTGTGTGCTGCGAAGGGGTGATTCCCGCGATGTGATCTGTGTGACTCGTTGTGTGCCATGTACGGTCATCACTAACCGCGCAGTGCTCACCTAGCATGATCGGTTGTCAGTCATCCCCAGCTGTATTGACAACTTAGATTTCCACCTGGCTGTGAGGACTGTGAGGCCAGTCCAGTCTCAATGGGAAGGGAGTGCCCTGACATCATGTAATTCTTTTATCGATCACTTCCCATCGTGTCAATACCTCCCGTAGGTATCTCGACACCGGTAAGCGTTGACTGGTTGGAGCGAAAGTCAGGCAGACTACGATGCAATGTTACGTAGAATAAGTTAACAAGTTTTTATTTAATAGTTGACAATATGGGTTTCTTGATTTTCAATCGTAACGAAATTATCAATCGGGTGTTAAAGCGCAATGGTCAATACTATGAGGCAAGGCGAGGCAATCAGGCGGTATATACTTGATCATGTCGATCAGTCACCCAACCATATCGCGAAGTTGACGGCAGGAGACTTCAAGATTACCCGACAGGCTGTCAACAAGCATCTGAAACAGCTCGTTAAAGAGGGGATACTTGAACGAACCGGGACGACCTCCGGTATCCGGTACCAACTGGTTTCCCGGTTGAACTGGCATGCAGCCTATCCGATTGATACCGGTTTGGAGGAGCATGTTATCTGGGACCGCGATATCAGCGACAAGGTCTCTGCATTGCCAATGAATGTGAAGGATATCTGGTATTACGGTTTTAGCGAGATATTCAACAACGCCATCGAACACGCTGAAGGTTCGCAAATTGACGTGTTGATCAATGGGACTGCGGCCGGGACAGAAATGATGATATCGGATGATGGTTACGGTATCTTCAGGAAAATCAAAAACGCGACCGGGTTGCCTGATGAGCGCTCTGCAGTACTGGAACTTGCGAAAGGGAAGCTGACGACCGACCCGGATCATCACACCGGCGAGGGCATCTTCTTCACGTCCAGAATATTTGATTTCTTCGAGATCCTGTCCGGGAAGATTTATTTTGCCCATGCATTTGGAGAACCGGAAGATTGGATCAGCGAAGATAAGTCTTCGTCACAAGATGGCACGTGTGTTCGGATGAAAATAAACAACCATTCGACGAGGACGGTAAATGAAATTTTCGACAGGCATACCAGCGGAGATGACTACGGATTTACGAAAACGGTCATTCCAATAAGAATCGCAGCCTACGGGAATGACAAACTCATCTCCCGTTCCTTGGCAAGACGGGTGGTGGCACGGCTTGACCTTTTCAATGTGATCCTGTTTGATTTCAATGGGGTCGAGTTCATAGGCCAGGCCTTTGCCGATGAAATCTTCCGTGTATTTGCCAAACAGCATCCGCAACTTGAACTGGTGCCGGTCAATACCGGCCCACAGATACAGAAAATGATCGATAGGGTATGCCTCCGTCATCGACTTAACGTCGCAGAACACACCGAATAGCCGGGATCCCCTGTGAAATGATTTTTGAAAAGTCCTGAACGACTGACCAGAAAACACGATTTCTTTGCCCGAATTTTGCTAGACTTGAGAAATTCCCATTGTGATTTGATTGCACAGCGCTGATGTCGATTAAGAATGATTATGCCTTTACCGCCGAGTCGTTGACGGGCGCCACACCGGAATACAACTATGCGGGGGCACTGAGTTTTGCAAGAAGAAAATATACCAAGGATTTGACCGAGGCTGAATTGGCGATTACCGGGATTCCTTTCGATACGGCGACCACCAACCGCCCTGGAACCCGATTCGGGCCGCGGGGTATCCGGGCCGCATCAACCGAAGTGGCATGGCAACGTAACTGGCCATGGGAGTTTGATGCCTTTGAACGACTCAAAACCATTGATTACGGGGATTGTTTTTTCGATCACGGGCAGCCGCAGAATGTTCCCCGGGAAATCGAGGCCCATGCGGACAGGATACTGGGAAGCGGAACAGCCATGCTGTCATTGGGGGGTGATCACTTTCTCACATTGCCTTTGTTGAGGGCCCATGCAAAAAAACACGGTCCCCTGTCGTTATTGCACTTTGATGCCCATACCGATACCTGGGAGGATGAAACGGGGCGGATCGACCATGGCACGATGTTCTTTCATGCCGTGAACGAGGGACTGGTGGTGCCGGAGCGATCGGTGCAGGTGGGTATTCGAACCACCAATGACAAGCCGATGGGGTTCAATGTGTTATCGGCCGATTGGGTCCATCGGCATTCCATCTCCGATCTCGTCGCGGAAATCAAAACAATACTGCGCAACCGCAAGACCTATCTGACGTTCGATATCGATTGTGTCGATCCGGCTTTTGCTCCCGGGACCGGGACCCCGGTTTGTGGAGGATTGAGTTCTTCGCAGGCACTGCAAACATTACGGGAGCTCAGAGGAATCAATCTGGTTGGCATGGATGTGGTCGAGGTGTCGCCACCTTATGACAACGCCGAGGTGACCTCGCTGTTGGGTGCGACGATCGCGTATGATCTGATTGCGTTGTATGCGGCCCGACACAAACTGGGTGAAAAAATCCAATAGCGGTTATGAGCGACACCCTGGCTGGTTGCCGACAGTGTGCCCGTTATCGATCAGTGGTCATCGAACAAGGGGTGTTGGTTGACGGCCCGACAGACCCATCCCTTGATATGCGGGGGTAGCTGGGTACGGATTGACAGGGCCTGTTGCCGGGAGGTGCACGGGATAAAGATGGCAGACCCGCTACCACTCATTCTGGCCTCGCCAAAGCGGGAAAGCAGTGCCAGTGCGTCGGCAATCTGAGGATACAACTCGCCAGTGACGGCTTGCAGATGATTCGTGGTCTTGCCGGTGTAAAAATCGGCTTTCGATGTTGGTGCCGCATGCACCGGTGACAAGTGGGCAAACACGGCTTGTGTGGAGACCGCCGTATCCGGGATGGCGACACAGACCCAGTGTTCGGGGGGCGAAAAGGACACCATCGTGTCCCCAACACCCGTTGCCCAGCAGGCTTTCCCGAACAGGAATACCGGGACATCAGCACCCAATTGACGACCGAATTCGATCAGTTGTTCGCGGGTGCGTCCGAGTTTCCACAATCGATTCATGGCCACCAGTGCGGTGGCGGCGTTGGAGCTGCCACCGCCCAAACCCGATCCGGGGGGGATGGTCTTGTGCAGTGTGATTTTCACACCGGTCTCTTTCGCTGGACAACAGGTCGCTTTTATCAACTGGATTGCCCGGACAACAAGATCTTCCTCTGGTAACGAATAGTTATGCCGATCCACCCGATGGACCCCGGGGTGATCAGTTAATTCAAACTGCAGTGTATCGGACAGTTCCAGAAACTGGAAAACGGTTTCAATATTGTGGTAACCGTCCTTTCTTCGGTTGCGGACATGCAGGAACAAGTTGATCTTGGCAGGGGCGGGAAGCGTCAGCGGGCGTGTCTTATCCATCGGTATGTCGGACGATGTCCCCCCATTGTCTGAAGATGAGCTTGACGCTGAGGGTGTCTCCCAACACCTTTCCATGGCGGTCATAGACTTCCATGGTTCCTGCACGGGAATGGATCGTCATTTTTTTGGGCAACAGGGTATTGTCGACCCTCTGATATTCCTGGTAGTCCACGGACCAGATCCCTTCCTCGAGGCTTTTTAATAATCCACGACGATCAAGTTGCAGCTTTACCGCGCCGGGATTGGGAAGGCCTCTTGACCACAGCAGGAGTTCATTGAAAGGGACTTTCCAGCCAAGATGTCGATACAGGACTTCTTCGGCACTGTTGCCTGACAGCTGGCCGCCCTTGCTGTCACGAAGGGTTGCATGGGCATCATTGGCGGTGATGATGATGCGCCCCCCTCCGAAGGGGCCATACAGTTCGATTTCCTGATTTTCATCAACCGAGGTCCACCTCAAGGTGGCTGATCCACCTTTCTCCCCGGTTTTGACACCGATTTTTCCGCGTAATGCCCAGCTGTGTATCAAGGCGATACGGGATTGATGATCCCGCCATAACTGCTGTGTCTGGCTATCCGAGGAGGGGGTAACGGTGACGTGGGAGGCACAGCCCGACAGCAACAACGAAAGACCGATCAGCAGTCGGGTTGCCAGTGATAATGACATGGGGCTGGGCAGACTATTGTACTCAGCGGGCCAAAGTGGGAACTCAGACGTGCCGGTCTAGCCAATGAACGCTATCATGGTCTGGCCTGTCTGCCTGGACCATGGGTGAACCGGATGATGCATCGATTGCGGACGGTTTGAAAGTCGCTCAATGGTTTCCAGCAATACCGGGTTGTCGCTTTCCCATTCCTGCCCCTGTTCCCAGATTGTCCAGGCTTCCTGCCGGTTCCCGGTTATCCAAAGGACTTCACCCAAATGGGCTGCAATCTCCGCAACCGGGCGAAGCTTGATGGCCCGTCGCAGGAATTCAAGCGCGAGATCATTGTTCCCCCAGCGAAAATGGACCCAGCCCAGGCTGTCGAGAATGAACGGATTGTTTGGCAACAGGTCGTTGGCTTTGTTGATCAACGCCAGCGCTTCATCCAGTCGGTCCGTTTTGTCTGCCAGCGTGTAACCCAGTGCGTTATAGGCATGCGCGTTGTCAGGCTGTAAACGGATGAGTTTTCGGATGTCTTTTTCATGTAACTCCAGAAGGTTTAGTTGTGCGGCAACCAATCCCCGGGTATAGAGCAGGTCAGGCTGATCAGGATACTGTTTGATGCCTTCATCCAACAGGCGCTTTGACCGTTCAAGCATATTATGCGCGCTTAGCAGGTTGTATTGCTCCAGTATGATCCGGGCCTTTTCCTCCGCCGTTTGGGTGTTGATTTGCTGTAAATGAGTGATCCCGGCTTCCATATTGTCTTTTTCCGCCAATACTTGGGCCAATCGGATCTGCGCATCGAGATAGTGTTGGGCAGCGGTCACCCTGTCCAAATACTGCATTGCCTTGGAATACTGCTTTGCTTGTCGGGCAATCTCAGCGAGATAAAGGTTTGCCTGACCATGTTCGGGATCAATTTCCAATAAAGACTCGAACGCGGTCCGTGCCTTGTCCGTTTGGGCTAACTCGAGGTAGACAAGCCCGATGGTAAACAGCGTCTTTGTAGATGCCGGTTGTTGAGCAAGGGCCTGATTGAGTATCACGAGGGCTTGGTCCAGTTTCTGCTGCTGAATGAGGACTTGGGCATACTCAAATCGAAAGCGGTTTGCCTTCGGGGAACTTTCGAGATATTGGTGGGCATACGTGTCCAACTGGTCTGGATGGGTGCTCGCCCATTCAGCCAGTTTGGCCAGTGCCGCGATTTCCCATGTCGGTCTGTCCATTAAGACCACTTCGATGAAACGCTCGAATTTCTCGGCGTGGTTCAGTTTCGATGCCAACAGTGCAGCGGTCAGTACCAGTTGTGAATTGGTCAACGCCAATTCTGCCTGCTCATAGAACGACTCGACGATTTCCGGTGTTTTTTTTCGGGCGATAAGCGAAGCGATTTCCTGTAGTATTGGCGCGTCAAGATCTGGTTGACGGGTCAACTGTACCAGTGTCTCTAATCCCTTTTGGGGTGCGCCTGCTTCAAACTTCACGGAGGCCAGAGACAGGGTCACCCAATGATCATCAGGTTCGATATGGGCCAGTCGCTCCAGCAGTTCAATCGTATTCGGATAATCTTTCAATTTGCTGGCGGTACGAATTGCTTCGGTCAGGATCCTTTTGTCCCGGGAGAGATGTGCCGCCTCGATCAGAGAGGCCAGCGCAACAGGAAGCTGTTCTCTTTGTGTTGCCATGCCAGCCAGCAAAACATGATAGATGATGTCAGTGAGATGGTCGTTTTCAGGCGTATCCGATGGTTCGAGGGTTGACTTGACCGGTTTGCTGACGATTTGATACGGCAACAATTCAGTCTCCTGATGACTGACGCAGGTGCTCAGAAGTGGTAGCCAGACGATCGACAGATACCGGAGATGACGTTTTGTTGAAAGGTGCATGAATACCCTGAGTTTATCTCGATTTCGATAAGGTGTCTGCCATGTGGTTGGGATTGTGAGTGAGACGATCCAGATACTACAGATTTTACCGAAATTTCACATTATAATAGGCGTCAATTGTTATCTTTATTTTTCAGTTTGTTAGCATCAGTCTGTTAAGCCGGATTCGCATGGGCAGTCACGTCTTTTGAGTAGTAAAATGCAACTGTTGGCACTGGGGTTGAATCACGAAACCGCGTCTATCGAGCTTCGCGAGCGGGCAGCGTTCAGCGCCAGCACGATGGCCGAGGCCTTATCGGACCTGACTCGCTCAGGGTATGCTCAGGAAGCGGCGATTCTTTCAACCTGTAATCGGACTGAAATATATTGCGGCAGTCAGATCAGGTCCGATGAAAACGTTATCGCATGGCTGTCAGATTATAGCGGTTTTCGGCGATGTGATATATCGGATGCCCTGTATCAGTACCCGGATGAGGAAGCGGTGAAACATGCGTTTCGAGTCGCATCCGGGCTGGATTCGATGGTGCTGGGTGAACCCCAGATTCTGGGACAGATGAAACATGCCTTCCATACGGCGGCCAAGGCCGGGACAACCGGAAAAGTGCTCAATCGCCTGTTTCAACATACTTTTTCGGTTGCCAAACAGGTCAGAACCAATACCGCGATCGGTTCAAATGCGGTATCGGTGGCCTATGCCGGTGTGAATCTCGCCAAACGGGTTTTCACCAGTTTGTCTGAACAGACGGTACTGTTGATTGGGGCCGGGGAGACCATTGAGCTGGTTGCCCGACATCTCAAACGCAATCGGGTGAAGCATGTCATTATTGCCAACCGCTCCATTGGACAGGCCCGGCGGCTGGCCGATGAAGTCGGCAGTGAGGCGATCTCTCTGGCCAATATACCGTTGCGTCTGCATGAGGCCGACATCCTGGTTTCCTCGACCGCCAGCACCTTGCCGATCCTGGGCAAGGGGGCCGTCGAAGGCGCCTTGAGACAACGTCGGCACAAGCCGATGTTCATTCTTGATCTGGCCGTGCCAAGAGATGTCGAACCGGCAGTCAGCAAGTTAAGAGATGTTTATCTGTATACGGTCGATGACCTCAAGTCGGTGGTTGATGAGCATCGCAGTATGAGGCAGTTGGCGGCCGAACAGGCCGAGAGTATCATTGATCTTCAGGTGGTCCGTTTCATGCGATGGATGCGGTCACTGGATTCGGTGCCCACCATCAAGACACTCAGGGAAAATTTTGATTCTGTGCAGCAAGAAGAAGTGGAAAAATCAATCAGAAAATTGCGCAATGGCGGTGATGCAGAGCAGATCATTCAACAGATGGCGAGAGATATTGCCCGGAAGATCGCACACAAACCCAGTCAGGTTCTCAAGCAGGCCGAGTCCGAAGGGAACACGAACATGGTTACAGCCGCGCGCAAACTGTTCGGGCTGTAGTGCTTTGCCTATCCTTGCCTGATTGTTCGGCCTGCGTTTCGTTTTCTCTTGATCTCCGCACCTATGATGAATGCCTCTACCAGAGAAAAACTGTTACAGGTCGTCGATCGTCATGAAGAGATCAATGTCCTGTTGTCGGATCCTGATGTGATTGTCAAACAGGATCAGTTCCGTCAATTGTCCAAGGAGTTGTCAGAGATCGAGCCGGTTGTCATCGGATTTACGGACTACCAGAAGCTTCATCGGGAGTTGGATGAGATCACCGCGTTGCTGGAGGATGCTGACAGTGCGATCAGGGAGATGGCAAAACAGGAATTGTCACGGTTGGAGCAGGCCATACACCAAAGCCAGGAACAATTGAGAAAACTGCTACTGCCCAAAGATCCCAATGACCGCCGTAATGTCTTTCTGGAGATACGGGCTGGAACCGGTGGGGATGAAGCGGCTTTGTTTGCCGGGGACTTGTTCAAAATGTACTACGCCTATGCAGAAGGTCAACACTGGAAGGTCGAGGTCGTCAGTGCCAGCGAAGGTGAGCATGGTGGATTCAAGGAAATTATCAGTCGAATTGAAGGGCAGGGAGTCTATTCCCGGCTCAAGTTCGAATCCGGTGCCCATCGTGTTCAGCGTGTCCCTGAGACTGAATCCCAGGGGCGGATTCATACGTCGGCGTGTACGGTTGCGGTGATGCCGGAAGCCGATGAAATGGATGACATTGAAATCAATCCGTCCGATTTGAGGATAGATACGTTCAGAGCATCGGGTGCCGGTGGACAGCATGTCAACAAAACCGATTCAGCGGTCCGCATCACTTACCTGCCGACTGGTGTTGTGGTTGAGTGTCAGGATGAGCGGTCACAGCATAAAAACCGCGCCAGGGCGATGTCGGTGCTCAAGTCCCGACTGCTTGAAGCGCGGCAACAGCAGCAGCAACAACAACAGGCGGATACCCGAAAATCGTTGGTAGGCAGCGGTGACCGGTCTGAACGGATACGGACCTATAATTTCCCCCAGGGACGAGTGACCGACCATCGTATCAACCTGACATTGTATAAACTCGGTGACGTGCTGTCGGGTCAGGTCGATCAGATTGTCGAGCCGCTTATTGCCGAATACCAGGCGGATTTGCTTGCTGAATTCACGCATTGACGGCCCGAGACCAGTGTCAACGGTCGAGAGGCTGTTGGAGGAGGCCAAAATACAGTTGGCTGAAACCGGTTCGCCTGAGACAGAAGCCCTGATGCTGCTGGGCCATGCGTCGGGTCAGTCCCGCGCTGCCTTGTTGGCTCGACCGGACAGTACCGTGGACCAGTCGGCGGTTCGCCGGTTCAAGGCGATGGTTGTTCGTCGGCAAATCGGTGTGCCGGTTGCTTACCTGACCGGTCTGCGGGAATTCTGGTCGCTGCCGTTGTTTGTCAATGAATCGGTATTGATCCCACGTCATGAAACTGAGTTGGTTGTCGAACGGGCATTGTTTGCGTTCGCGAGACGAGTGCCACGATGTGTCTTAGATCTCGGTAGCGGCTGTGGCGCGATTGCATTGGCACTTGCCTCAGAATGGCCGGAAAGCAAAGTGGTCGGGATTGACCTGTCACACCAGGCGATCGAGACGGCGAAAGACAATCAGCGGCGATTGTCCCTATCGAATGTCACGTTCAGGCAAGGTGACTGGTACGAGCCGGTCGAACGGAGGCGTTTTGATCTGATTGTCGCCAATCCGCCCTACATTGCCCATCAGGATCCGTATCTGAACCAGGGTGACCTGCGCTATGAACCGCGCACGGCGCTGGTTGCTTCGCAGCATGGCTACGGTGCCCTGCAATTGATCATTGCTTCTGCAACGCAGTATTTGAACCCGAAAGGCTGGCTGGTCGTGGAGCATGGGTTCGAACAAGCGGCGCACATTCGGGTCATGCTGGTTGAGGCCGGACTTGATCGTGTCTCAACCCATCGAGATCTGGCGGGCAAGGATCGGGTCAGTGAGGGTCGACTCGCGTGATATCACGCAGGGTTTGCGACATACGACAATGGTGTGATATCGCATCCGTCAGATGGCCTGATCCGGGATCATTACCGGTCATTGTGGCGGTCAACCATTGATTGTTTGCCCGTGTAAAGAGAACCCGTGGTGTCACATACATGAACCGTACGCCGCAGTATGATGACGAAGAGTTGTCTGAGCCAGGATGGGTTTCAAGCCCGAAGCCATGCCGGTTTGCTCGAGGATGCACCGGTTTTCCCGCCAAGCGGCATGACCGGTCACTCCCTCCCTTGACTGCATCGGCTTTGTTGTGACCGACGTTTTTTCGATATTTCCGGCTATTTCAGCCTGACAAAAATCCCGGATCGTGGTTTCGGGTCGAAATAAGTCGATTTGGGCGGCATTAGCGCATTTGCATCGGCCACCTGCATCAACTGTTCAAGTGAGGTTGCAAAACAGGTGAACGTGATCTGCCATCCTTCAAGGTATTTTTGCCGGATGCCTGCTTCTCCACTGATACCCGATACATAGTCAAGGCGTGTGTCATTACGGGCATCCTTGATTCCAAGAACGGGACCGAGAATGAAGTCTTGCAAAATGGAAACGTCGAGTGAGCGGACCGGGTCACGGGAATCGGTCCTGTTTTCCCTGATCGTCAGTTGATACCACTTGTCAAAAGCGAACATGCCAAATTCACCATGTCGACCGGGCTCGAATATCGCCTCCTCACCCAGCCGTTCGACGACATGGAAATTTTCATCGAGTGCTGTGACCAGTTGCGATTCACTCAATCCATTGACATCCTTGACACATCGATGGAATGGAAAGAGGTTCAATTGGTTATCCGGGAAAAGGACCACCAACAGTTGATTGTAAGGTTCGTTGCCGTTGTTCCCGTTTTGCTGGCGCATCACTTGAGCGTAGCGATGACCGGAGGCAGCGCGATGGTGCCCGTCAGTCAGATACGTGACACCGACGGTCGAAAACAATCTGATCAAAGCCTGTTGTCTCTTCGGGTCAGCAATGCACCAGACCTTGTGTTGTACATTGTCCTCGGAAGTGAAGTCGAGATCAGGAGCGGTCGCGATCGACTGAGCAATGAAATGATCAATATCCTTTGCCTGAGGATAAGCCAGACAGATCGGACTGGAAACCGCGCCGACGACCTGATGATAGTGAGTGAGCAGATCTTCCTTGTCACTACGGGTGTTTTCATGTTTTCTGAGACAGTTTTGCTCATATTCGACAACGCCGACTTCACAAACGACCCCTGTTTGGGTATGTTGCCCGGTTTTCAATTGATAAAGGAACAGACAAGCCTGATCCAGTTTTTCAAAGAATCCATCCGTCAGCAACCGGTCCAAAGCGGTTTTGTTCAACCCCAGTAGTTGCTCGACCGTGGGGCGAGTCTCTGGCGTGAAGTCATCCAGCAGTCGCATCGTGTTGAGAAAATTATCCGGGTGGGCGTCGGCGAATTGTCGTCGCTGCTCTGGAGACACCGCATCGTAGGCGGGCGAAACCACATGTGTGGCATGCTCCGCAGAAACCAGATAGCCCTCGAATGGTTTGATTCTGGGCATCGGGTTAATTATTGGTTTGAAATGTTTGCATAAAGTCGACCAATGCAATGACACTGTCGTAGGGCAGTGCATTATAGATACTGGCCCGACAACCGCCAACGCTTCGATGTCCCTCGAGGTTCAAGAGACCCTGATGGGTACATTCAGACAGGAATTTTTTCTCCAGTGCGTCGGTTGACAGACGAAAAACGACATTCATATGGGAGCGGCAGTTCCGGTCTACCGGGCAATGGTAATAACCCGCACTGTCATCAATCGCCTGATAGAGGACATCCGCTTTTTTCCGTGCATTGGACTCCATTGCGCCAAGGCCACCTTGCTTTTTCATCCACCTGAGCACTTTCCCAAACATGTATATTGGAAAAACCGGTGGCGTATTGAACATGGAACCAGTGGATTCGTGGATATCGTATCGAAGATATCGACCCATATTGCAGTTAAGGTGATCAAGAATGGACTTGCGAATGAAAACGACCGCCATCCCCGCCGGTCCGAGATTTTTCTGTGCTCCCCCATAGACCAGATCAAATTTTTCCCAGGGAATCGGTCGCGCCATATATTCGGAAGACATATCGCCGACCAGGGGGACATCGACCTGCGGCCACTGTGGGAACCGGATACCCCCTACGGTTTCATTGGTGGTGATATGAAGATAGCGGGTGTTATCATGGATGTTCAATTCGTCACTCGAGGGCATCCGGGTAAAGTTTGTCTCGGCTCCATCCCAAGCCGTATAGATGTCTCCGTAAGGCTGAGCATCGGCGATGGCACCTTTGGCCCAGGTGCCGGAATTGACATAACCCCCCTTTTGCCCCTTTTGCAGTAAATTCATCGGTACCATCGCGAATTGCAGCATGGCACCGCCCTGCAGAAAGAGGACACTGAATTCCTTCGGCACGGCAAAGACCTCCATGGACAGTTCCATCGCTTCAGTGGCGACGGCCTTGAACTGTTCGCCACGATGGCTCATTTCAATCAGCGACATCCCGGTACCGTGATAGTCAACAAATTCCTGTTGGGCTTCCTCCAGAACTTCCAGTGGCAGCGTGCAGGGGCCTGCACTGAAGTTGTGTTTGCGATTGACCATTTAAGTGTTTCCAGTGAGTTTGACGCAATGAACCCTGGTGATCGTGTCAAGGGTTGACACAGTGGATCAGCCGACCTGCTTCATAAGAATCGATAATACGTAATACCCCGTCCGCAACAGCCATTTGGGCCTGATCGGTCGATGCACCGATATGGTGGGTGCCACAGACATTGGGATGTGTCGCCAACAGGGAGGTGATGGTGCCTGTTCCCTGGCCTGGTTCATTGTCATAGACATCCAGTCCGGCGTGCATCTGTTTCGAATCCAGAGCATCGATGAGTGCCGTTTCATCCACCAGTTCGCCCCGGGCGGTGTTGATCAGGATTGCCTTATCCTTCATTTTTGCCAGGAAAGACGCATTGACCATGCGCCTTGTGCCCTCATTCAACGGCAGATGGAGCGAGATAATGTCGCAGGTACCCAGCAGGCTGTTTTGCGATTCAAGTTCGACGAGGCCGATTGATCTTATGCGTTCTGCGGTTTCTTTGGAACGTCCCGGTTTGGCCACGGCAAAGACGCTCATACCGAAGGCATGAGCACGCTGTGCAACGGCAAATCCAATCGCGCCCAAGCCCAAAATACCGATTTTCTGGCCGTACAGTCCCCGTGCCTTGGCATACTTTTTTTTATTCCAATGACCCTGTCGCAAATCATTGACGTTGTCCGCGATGTGCCGGTCGATCGTGATGATGAGGCCGATCACCAACTCAGCGACCGCGATGGCATTGGCACCGGGCACATTGCAGACCCGAATATGGTGGTTTGACGCAAAGGCTTTATCAATCGTATTGGTTCCGGCTCCGGCCCGGATGATCAACTTGAGGTTGTCGGCAGCGGTCATCGCCGCTGCGGTCACCGGGGTACTTCTTACCACCAATACCTCGTTGTCCTGAATGGCCTCTCCCAGTGAATCCCTGTCCAAAGCGGGATCGGAGGTGAGGGTATGCCCATTTTGTTTCAGCATCTGGGCATGTGATGCCGGAAAGCTGTCGGCAAGCAAGATTTTCATGATTACGGTCTGAATGTTCCCGTTTCGTATGGACCGGTCGGTCTGATTGCTGAAGTCGGTGGTGTCATTTTCTTCACAACAACGGACGCGCGATATTATCAAAATTGAGCAGGACGTTGTCTATATCGGTTGATCACAAGCAATCAAATTAAGTTATAGCCAGTATCAATAATCATGATGTGCCCTTATGCCAAAACCCGTTATGATTCCGGTTCACAAAAGTGCGTATTATCGGCTATGTTTCAGTCATTTACACCACCCAATCGGGTATTAATGGGGCCTGGTCCAACCATGGTCTCCCAGCGCGTTCTGGACGCGATGTCCCGCCCAACCATCGGTCATCTGGATCCATCGTTTGTTGAACTTATGGATGAAATCAAGCGGTTGTTGCAGTATGTGTTTCAAACTGAGAATTACATGACAATGCCGGTGAGTGCGCCGGGGTCTGCGGGGATGGAAACCTGTTTTGTCAACCTGGTTGAACCGGGGGATGAAGTGATTGTTTGTATTAACGGCGTTTTCGGGCATCGCATGCGGGAAAATGTTGAGCGTTGTGGAGGTCTCGCGATCCCGGTGTATGAAACCTGGGGGGCGCCTGTCGACCCTGACAAGGTGGAACAGGCGTTCGCACAAAATCCGAATGCAAGGATACTGGCTTTTGTGCACGCTGAAACATCAACCGGCGTGTTATCGGATGCGAAAAGTCTCGCGGAGATTGCTCACCGCCATGATGCACTGGTCATCGTCGATGCGGTGACTTCACTGGCGGGTGTTCCATTACAGGTTGACGAGTGGGGTCTGGATGCGGTGTATTCGGGCAGCCAGAAATGCCTGTCGTGTGTGCCGGGGTTATCGCCCGTTACGCTTGGGGAATCGGCGTTGGCGAAAATCACCCGTCGCCAGTCCAAAGTGCAGAGCTGGTTCCTTGATGTGAACCTGGTGATGGGTTACTGGCATTCGTCCGGCGGAGGACGTTCTTATCATCATACTGCACCGGTCAATACGTTGTATGCATTACATGAATCCCTGGTCATGGTTTTCGAGGAGGGTCTTGAAAACGCCTGGGCGCGGCATCGGGAGAATGCCCGGACATTGACCCGCGGCCTTGAGAAACGGGGACTGTCATTGCTGGTTAACGAGGCTGATCGACTGCCTCCCCTGACGGCGGTTGAACTGCCACCCACCATTTGTGATGCACAAGCGAGAGGTCATCTGTTGAGTCGGCATGCACTGGAAATCGGTGCTGGGTTGGGCGATCTTGCCGGGAAAATATGGCGAATCGGATTAATGGGTCAGATGAGCACACCGGAGAATGTTGCCCTGTGCCTCGATGCCTTGAGTGATGTCTTGGGATTGGACCCCTGCCATCAGGCTGCCTGATGCCGTGTTTTGATGATGCGAACGACAATGGTGAAAACAGGGGCATTCACTATACAGTCAATCCGGTGACAACGGCACTGCGGCTGTTTTGAAACAACAGGGAGTTGTCAAACGGGATATTACGGGTGTTGCTGTAAGATGTGCAACATCCGGCGCAAGGGCTCCGCAGCGCCCCACAGGAGCTGGTCTCCCACCGTAAAGGCCGCCATATACTGATCTCCCATCGCGAGCTTGCGGACGCGTCCAACTGGGATATTCAGGGTACCGCTGACATTCGCCGGGTGTAGTCTGTCGAGTGATTCAGTCCGCCCACCGGGAATCACTGTAGTCCACTCATTGGCGGATTCTATGAGATTTTCTATTTCGTCCAGTGGGATATCGGTGTTCAGTTTGATCGTAAAGGACTGGCTGTGACAGCGCATCGTGCCGATACGTATACAGGTACTCTCAATCGGGATCGGGTGCTCAGTTCGTCCGAGAATCTTGTTGGTCTCGACCCATCCTTTCCATTCCTCCCGGCTGGTGCCGGCGCCCCGGTCTTCATCTATCCAGGATAACAGATTTCCGGCGAGCGGATAGCCGATTTCATTGGTTACGAGGGACTCGGAACGGATGGTATCAGTGACATTTCCGTCCAGTTCCAGTATGGCACTACCGGTGTCTCTCAACAGGGCGTCTGCATTGGCATGGATCTGTCCCATTTGAACGATCAATTCTCTCATCTGGCGTGCGCCGCCACCTGATATCGCCTGATAGGTCGCCACTGAAATCCATTCGATCAAATCAGCATTGAACAGTCCGTTCAGCGCCATCATCATCAGACTGACCGTACAGTTGCCTCCGATAAAATCCCTTTTCCCTTCGTTTAATGCCTGATCAATGAGCGGTCGGTTGACCGGGTCGAGAACAATGGTTGCCTGCGGGTCCATCCGCAAAGTGGAAGCGGCGTCAATCCAATAACCTTGCCAGCCGCATTGCCTGAGCTTGGGGTGGACCGTGCTGGTGTAGCCCCCGCCTTGGCAGGTCACGATGGCATCCATCCGCTGCAATAGCTCAAGATCATTGGCATCTGCCAGCGTATAGGTCGTATTGCCGATATCCGGCCCTGGCATGCCGACCTGGGAGGTGGTGAAAAAAGTGGGTTCGTCGATCATTGCGAAATCGCCTTCCGCCAACATTCTTTGTTGCAGCACTGAACCGACCATGCCACGCCAACCAACAAAGCCAACACGATTGAGTTTCATTGTATTTGGATCGAACGGTAATCAAGAAAAACGAGCAAGGGATTATACGAGTTTCTGATCCGTTTTGGCTGAAATTCTGTTGTTTCGAGTCCTATGTTCTAAATGGCATGCATCGTCTTTGCCCTCATCAACCTCCGGGTCGGCAACTTTGTTCGATTTGTCTGAGTGGGTCGACTTAGGGTGACAAAATAGGGTGTCAAACAGTGTCAAATAGGGTTGTAGATTGGTAACAGGATAGCTAAAATAGCGTCCCCCATCAGAGGGATACGGTGTTTCGAGGTCTGCCACGGACGTATCTATTTTGGCTCACTTCAACACAGGTAATCACGTTATCAAGAGGAACAACCATGGCATTGACTGCTGAAGACAAGGCCGCAATCATCAAGGAGCATCGACTCTCCGAAGCTGATACCGGCTCACCCGAAGTACAAATCGCGTTGATGACTGCGCGTATTGAAGATCTTTCAGGACATTTCAAAGCGCATATTCACGATCATCATTCCCGACAGGGACTGCTGCGCCTCGTTAACCATCGTCGAAAATTGTTGAGTTATTTGAGAAATTCTGATGTTGAGCGCTATCGCGCAATAATCGGCAAGCTCGGCTTGCGTAAATAATCGCGCAGTTGGCGCAAAAAGAGGAATTATCATGAACAAAACAATCAAGACCTTTCAATATGGGCAGCATCAAGTCCGATTGGAAACAGGAGCAGTAGCCAGACAGGCTCATGGAGCGGTCATGGTCAGTATGGGGGATACGGTTGTACTGGTTACGGTCGTTGGAAGGAAAGAGAAAGGGACGCTGGATTTTTTTCCGTTGACAGTGGAATACGAAGAAAGAAGTTATGCTGCCGGCAAAATACCCGGTGGATTTTTCAAGCGTGAGGGACGTCCATCAGAAAATGCCGTTTTGACGGCAAGATTGATTGATCGACCTATCCGTCCGTTGTTCCCGGCGGGATTCATGAATGAGGTTCAGGTCATTGTCACGGTACTGTCAATCGATCCGGAAACAGCCCCTGACATTGCGGCGCTCATTGGAACTTCTGCCGCTCTTGAAGTGTCGGGAATCCCGTTCAACGGTCCGATTGGGGCCGCGAGGGTCGGTTTTGTCAATGGTGAATACGTGTTGAATCCCAATACCTCCCAGCTCAAGGACGAGTCCAGCCTGGACCTGGTCATTGCCGGCACTGAAAACGCTGTTCTGATGGTTGAATCAGAAGCGGATAATCTGACCGAGGAGCAAATGCTGGATGCGGTGATGTTCGGTCATCAGCAAAGTCAGTCGGTGATTCAGGCGGTCAAAGAACTGGGCCGGGAGGTGAATCCGGATACATGGGACTGGCAACCGGAAGAGCGGGACCAGGCACTGGCCGAGCAGGTTGCGGCACAGGTCGGGGAGCAGTTGGAATCAGCCTACCGGATTTCCGATAAAGCGGAACGGCAGTCGGTGCTCGCTGACACCCGGCGAAACACTTTGAGTGCACTTTGTCCCGACAGTGACAAAGACGATATCTCAAAAGCCATCACAGAAGAAATCAAAGCACTGGAAAAGAAAGTGGTTCGAGGACAGATTCTGGCCGGGAATACCCGTATCGATGGCCGCGATACGCGAACGGTCCGACCGATTACCATTGAAACGGGCCTCTTGCCGCGGACCCATGGGTCGGCAAAGTTTACCCGGGGGGAGACCCAGGCCATTGTGGTTGCGACACTCGGTACCGAGCGGGATGCGCAAATTGTCGATGCGCTGCAAGGCGAATACCGGGATACCTTCATGTTGCACTATAATTTTCCGCCCTATTGCGTTGGTGAAACCGGGCGTGTGGGGTCGCCAAAACGTCGGGAAATTGGCCATGGACGACTGGCGAAAAGGGCGATGAAAGCGGTCATACCCAGTCAGGAGGATTTCCCCTATACGATCCGGGTGGTTTCAGAAATTACCGAATCCAACGGTTCCAGTTCAATGGCGAGTGTCTGCGGTACCAGTTTGGCATTGATGGATGCCGGGGTGACTGTCAAATCTCCCGTTGCCGGTGTGGCAATGGGGTTGATTAAAGAGCAGGACAATTTTGCCGTACTGACGGATATTCTGGGGGATGAAGATCACCTCGGCGATATGGATTTCAAGGTTGCCGGTACGCCCGAGGGGATTACGGCACTACAAATGGACATCAAAATAGACGGTATTACACGGGAAATCATGCAACAGGCACTGGCTCAAGCGAAAGAGGGTCGGTTACATATCCTGTCGGAGATGAATAAAGTGGTTTCCTCGCCACGCGATGAAATGTCGGAATATGCACCTCGTATTCTTACCATGAAGATCAATCCGGAAAAAATCCGCGAGGTGATCGGGAAAGGGGGAGCAACCATACGGTCGTTATCAGAAGAAACCGGTGTGAGCATTGACATTGAAGACGATGGAACCATCAAGATTGCTTCAACCGACAATGCGGCAGCAAAGGAAGCGATAAGGCGTATCGAGCAGATTACCGCCGATGTTGAAGTCAATGCAGTTTATAATGGCAAGGTGGTGCGATTGATGGATTTCGGAGCATTTGTCAATATTCTGCCCGGACGGGATGGACTGGTACACATTTCCCAAATTTCCAACCAGAGAGTGAATCAAGTGAGCGATGTACTCAGTGAGGGAGACCAGGTGACGGTTAAAGTGCTGGAGGTCGATAAACAAGGCCGCGTCCGACTCAGTATGAAGGCGGTTGAACTTCAGGGGTAATTTGAATGTGCCGTGAGCAGACTGACAATCAGAATACACAGCAGCCTGCCGTTGTGTTCAAGTCGGGACGATTGACGGGTCTGTCTGGTGGGTATCAAGCGAAACCCGTCATGATCATCGATGACTGACAAAGCTCACCAGGAACCGATGCCGGAACCCAGCGATCACGATACCAGTGTCGGCAAGAGACTGGCGACAGCCCGGGCGGAGTTGGGCTGGACAGTGGAGGACATTGCCGATAGTCTCAATTTGAGTCTGTCGACGATTCGGGCAATCGAAAACGACGAATATGCCAAACTACCCGGACATACTTTTACAGTTGGCTATATCCGGTCCTATGCAAAGCTCCTCAAGCTAGAAGAGGAGTCCCTGTTGCAATCGGTAGAACTGCAAGAATCGACCACGCCATTGCCGATATTCAGCAGGAACACGCGCCGCGTGAAAGTCAGGAACAAACCCAAGAAGAGGAAGTCCGGAAAAAGATTTTTAAAGGTGTTGCTGATATTGATCCTTCTCATGGTGTTGACGCAGCTTGTCCTCACCCAATGGTCCAAGCTGGATATGCAGAAAGTGGCGACATGGTTGAAACTTCCCGTGTCTGTCACTGTGGGTCCTTCAGGAGAGGATGGTGAACAGATCAGCTTTGAAGAGAGTCAGCCGGAAGAGACGTCGAGGGGGGCGTTGATCACAACAGAGGAATAGGCCGGCAACAAGTGTGTTGTTCCGGGTGGTTTCTTCATTTACTTTGCATGAGTCGTGCCATTCCTTTCGTTCCAGGGTCGCTTTCCAATGCGATCATAATCAGCATGGTCAGTGGTACTGCCAGGAACATTCCGGTGGGCCCGAGGACCCATCCCCAGAAAATCAGTGAAACAAACACAACAAATGAAGAGAGGTTCAGTCCTTCGCCCATCCATCGCGTCTCAATAATGTTGCCGATTACGATATTGATGGCGGCATAACCGGCGATGACCCACACGGCAGTCAACAGGCCGTGATCCAGCAAGGCCAGTATGACTGCGGGGAGTCCGGCCAGGAGGGAGCCGACATACGGAATGAAGTTCAGGAAAAACGCCAGTACGGCCCACAAGAACAAATAGTCAATGTTGAGCAGCCACAGGACAAGGGCGACACAAAAGGCGGTGAGCGCGCTGGTTGCTGCCTTGAGCGCAAGATAACGGATGACTTTCCGGGTGAAGTGCCGCAGCCGGATCATCGAGGTCTCCGGGTCGGTCAGTACCGATTCCAGCTTATCGGAAAGCCCGGCTACCTCGGCCAGAATAAACAACACGGCCAGAAAGACAAACAGGCCATTTGCAAGCAGGCTACTGATCCCATTCAACATATAGTTCAGCGCCGTCACAATCAAATCAGGATTGATCTGTTCCGTCAGTCGGTTCATCGGCAAGGTATACCCCCACTGAGTGGCGGTCGTGTTTAGCTGGACATAAAGCAGCCCCAGGCTTGACTTGTATTTCGGGAGGGATTGGCTGAACTCGTTTGAAGCGTTCGTGATCAGCCCCAGCACGGCAACGCCCAGTAATCCGACAAGCGCCAAAATGATGACCATTGCCACACTGGTTGGAACACCCCGCTGCTGCATCATGAATAGCGGCGGTGTACAGACAATCGAAATAAAGATGGCCAGCAACAACGGTGAGATGATCTCGCTGGCACTTTTCAATCCTGCAATGAGTATGACCAGCGCAGCACCGATCAGGATCGCTTTTGATATGGAAGAGAGATTATCAGGAATCATTGTCGGTCGACGGTCTTGCCGGTAGGTTGATCAAGAGGGAGTCTGATTACTGTTTTCAAGCCGGGATTGTTGCCCTGCAGTTCAATGGACCCATTGTGCAAGGAGACAACGGCAGACACCATACTTAATCCTAACCCATTTCCACTGCTGCTCCTGCTTTGGTCCAGTCGATAAAACCGTCGAAAGACCTTTTCGCGCTCGGCCTCGGGTATGCCGGGCCCATTGTCAGCGATGGTAATGACCAACTGCGAACTGAGTCGAATCAAGGAAAGCAGGATATGTCCTCGATCCGGCGTATATTTGATCGAATTTTCAATTACATTTGCCAGGGCTTGAAACAGCAAGTCGCGGTCCCCCCATGAGACGACATCGACGTCTATCGTGGTTTCGAGGGTCTGCTGCTTGTCTTCCACCAATGGCTCGTAGAACTCGACGACATCGTGCATCAGGACATGAAAATCGATCTTTTTAAAACTTGCGCTCAGTTGTCCGGCTTCGATTCTTGCAATGCGCAGCAACGCATTGAATGTGGTGAGAAGGGAATCGGCTTCCTTGATCGATTGTTCCATATTCTGGGCTGATTTCGAGTGCGGTTTTTCCTGCAGTCGGGCTTCTTCCAGATGTTGACGCAGCCTCGCAAGGGGAGTGCGCAGATCATGGGCGATATTATCAGAAACCCGCCTGATGTCTTCCATCAATGCCTGGATTCGATCCAGCATCTGATTCAGATTCCCGGCCACTTGATCAAAATCATCATTTCGATTACTGATGGGAACCCGACGCGAGAGGTCACCGGACATGATGCTTTGTGTTGTTTGATTGATTTTCTCAATTTTGCGAACGGTCCTTCGGCTCAACACCAGACCGCCGACGAAGGCCAGTAAGACCATCATCACCAGCCCCCAAGTCAGGGCCTGGATGATCCGTCTTTTTGCCTTGGTCAATTGGTTGATATCACGTCCAACCAGTAATCCGTAGCGGCCGGGCAGGCGAAATATTTTTGCCCTGGCCAAATGGGTCTCGTCAGCCTGTTCATTGATCTCCAGTCTGAATTCCAGCCAGTCATCGTTGATCGTTGCGTTCTTTGGCCAGCGGTCAAGATTACCCACCAGGGGTTTGAGGGTGTAGTTTGTCAGCAGATAGATCGAATTTCCGGTTGCCTGCTGACGATTCACCCGTTCGACAATGAGCGCCGTCAATCCCTGAAGGCCTTCCTGGTTATATCTTTCGGCCAATCCCTGAATCTCCGCCTGAATGGTATTATCCATCTGCTGCGTCATATAAGACGCAGTGAACAAGTAGAAAAAGTAAAAGATAATGAGCGTGGAGGTGCTGAATATGGTGACATACAGCAGTACCAGCTGGAAGGTATAGCTATGGAAAAGTCTATGCTTGTGGTTCACGTAAAATATATCCAGCCCCGCGGACTGTGCTCAGCAGGGGCGGATTGAAGTGCTTGTCAATCTTGCCCCGTAATCGACTGATATGCACATCAATCACGTTGGTCTGCGGATCGAAATTATAATCCCACACATACTCCAGCAACATGGTCCGTGTGACGACCTGGTTACTGTGACGCATCAGGTATTCGAGGAGGCGAAACTCTCTGGGTTGCAGTTCGATCAACTGATCATCACGTCGGACTTCCCGAGCCAATAAGTCCATGACCAGATTGTCTACCTGCAGCAGGGTTTCCTGGGTCTCGGCGGTAGCCCGTCTCACCAGCGCTTCCAGGCGGGCAAGCAGTTCGGAGAAGGAAAATGGTTTCACCAGATAATCATCCCCTCCCGCTTTGAGCCCTTCGACGCGGTCATCCACCTCCCCGAGGGCGCTGAGGATCAATGCCGGCGTATTGTTGTTTTGCAGTCGTAATCGGGAAATAATAGACAGGCCGTCCAGTGTGGGCAGCATTCTGTCGACAATCAGAACCTGATAATTCTCATGACTCGCAAGCGCAAGCCCATCATCTCCCTGTGTCGCAATATCAACGGTATGTCCCGATTCTTCCAGGCCCTTTTTGATATACGACGCAGTTGCCTCGTCATCTTCAATAATCAGTACCCGCATCCGGTTCCTCGTTGTGATTGATCAAGTATGCACCCCGGTCCAGCGGTCATCGCATGCATATGGACAGACCGCCATGGTCAGTCGATGAATGTGTACGCTGTTTTCACGATAGCTGTATTGTAAACAATATGGCTATCACAAGCGATGTGAGCAATGATGTCAAGCAAGCAAAGCGAAGTCATAGAGCAACTGGATTGTGCCTGTAAACTTGATCCGGGACTGCAACAGGTGATTGAAGTCGTGGGTTATCCCGAACCGCGTATCCGCAGGCCGGGATTTCCGACCTTGCTGGGAATCATCGTTTCCCAGCAGATATCAACAAAAGCGGCGAACGCAATCCAGTCCCGGCTGGAAGCATGCTGTCAGCATGATATTACGCCTGAAAAGATATTCGCACTTTGTCCAGGCGGTCTCCGTCAGTGCGGCCTTTCGGACCGCAAGATTCGTTATGCCTGTGATCTGGCGGCCCAGATACAAACGGGACGGATCGTATTACAGACTCTGGAAACGTTGTCGCTGGATCAAATCATAGCCCGGCTGACCGCCATCAAAGGCATCGGTCGATGGTCTGCAGAGATTTATGCCATGTTCGCGCTGGGGCAGGTTGATGTGTTTCCTGCAGGTGATCTGGCACTACAGGGTGCCATCCAGCGATATCACGATCTCGACATGCGTCCCACTGCAAAGCGGGTACATGAGATCGCCCGACAATGGTCTCCCTACCGAACGGCCGTTGCTTTATTGATGTGGCAGTTTTCCCGGTCAATCGCTGTTCATCGCTAGAGCGACCACCGGGGCCGGCGAAACTACTCGATGCACAGCACAGGTGATTTTCCAAGCGGATCGTGTCAGGGGACTGATGAAGAATATTATGCCCGGGTAGGATCCGAAGGCCCCAGCGACGACAAACAGGATACCGGAACCGCGTGTTTAGATGAGCCGATAGTCCCTGAACGATCCAGACCCTTGAAAAGAATCAGTGATTCAGTATCTGGCTCAGAAACAGTTTGGTTCTTTCGTGCTGTGGATTGTCAAAGAATTCCTGTGGTTCATTTTCTTCGATGATCTCACCGCCGTCCATAAAGATGACCCGATCAGCCACTGTTTTGGCAAACCCCATTTCATGGGTTACACACAACATTGTGATCCCTTCTCCCGCCAATTCGATCATGACATCCAGGACTTCCTTGATCATTTCCGGGTCAAGGGCCGAAGTCGGTTCGTCAAATAACATGATGCGGGGTCTCATGCACAGGCTACGGGCAATGGCGACCCGCTGTTGTTGTCCACCAGAGAGTTGACCGGGAAATTTGTTGGCCTGGTCAGGGATCTTGACACGTTCCAGATACTGCATTGCCACTTCTTCTGCCTCGGACCGGGCTACTTTTCTGACCCATATCGGCGCCAAGGTGCAATTTTCCAGGACCGTGAGGTGCGGGAAAAGATTGAAGTGCTGGAAGACCATGCCCACTTCCCGCCGGACCGCTTCAATATTTTTCAGGTCGTTGGTCAGCTCGGTCCCATCGACAATGATTTGCCCCTGCTGGTGTTCCTCCAGCCGGTTGATGCAGCGAATCACGGTTGATTTGCCCGAACCGGAAGGGCCACAAATAACAATTTTTTCACCTCGAGTCACTTCGAGATTGACATTTTTGAGGACATGAAACTGTCCGTACCACTTGTGCATCTCCCGGATGCTGATAACGATGCTGTTCTGATCAGGGTTTGTTTGATCCGTAGACTGGGCTTGATTTGGCATAATTATTATCCCGTTAGCGTTGATGACCCGTTTGTAGCTTGTTTTCCAGATACAGGGAGTATCGAGACATGGCAAAACAGGAGATAAAGAAAAACACGGCAACGAACAGATAGACCTCGTTGGACAATCCGGTCCACTTGGTGTCGGAGAGCGAAGCTCGCCCAATACCCAGTGGGTCCAGTAAACCGATAATGATCACCAAGGTGGTGTCTTTATAAAGCCCGATGAACGTATTGACGATACCTGGAATGGATATCTTCAATGCCTGTGGCAAAACGATCAGTCGCATCGAGGGCCAGTACTTCAGGCCCATCGCATCAGCGGCCTCGAACTGTCCCTTGGGAATCGCCTGCAGGCCACCGCGGATGACTTCCGCCATATAACCCGATGAAAACAGGGTGACCATGATCAGTACACGAAGCAGTAAATCAAAATTGGTGCCAGGCGGCAGGAAGTAACTCAACATCGTGGAGGCCACGAACAATAATGTAATGAGCGGAACACCTCGAATAAACTCAATAAAGCTGACGCAAAATACCTTGACGATCGGTAACGACGACTGCCTGCCCAGAGCCAACAGAATACCGATGGGCAAGGAGAAAGCGATCCCCGTAACCCCGATGACCAGTGTCAGCATAAAACCGCCAAACTGATCCGTTGTGACCGGGGCCAATCCGAATCCTCCCACCAACAGCCAACCGGCGATAAAAGGGAAAGCCATTGCATAGTACAATCCGAATTTCCGAAAAGGCACTTTATCGAACAGAATCGGAATGAGTGCGGCGATCAGCAGGATAAAGGACAGATCAACACGCCACCGATGTTCTACCGGATAAAACCCGTAGGTAAACAGTTTGAACCGTTCACCAATGAAAGCCCAACACGCACCATCAGAAATCGCCCGACATGCATTGCGGTCTTCTGCCGTGAAAACGGCATCAAAAAACATCCAGTTCAACGTGCCCGGCAGGACCTGATAAAGAAACCAGGCGGCCAGACAGGTCATCACGATATTGGAAGGCGAGGACAGCAGGTTTTCCCGAATCCAGGCGATCGGTCCGATGGTGTTCTTCGGAGGCGGGAGGTCAGGGTGTTCGCCCGGCTTGTGAGAGGAGGCCGACATCATAGTTGTCTGTTGATTCATGCGCGTTTCTCCCTTACCGTTCAACCAGCTTGATGCGTTTGTTGTACCAGTTCATAAACGCTGAGATCAGCAGTGAAAATGACAGGTAGAGCAACAATACGATGGTCATGCATTCCATTTCACGTCCGGTCTGATTGAGTGAAATACCGCCGATGGTGGCAACGATATCCATATAACCGATGGCAATCGCCAGCGACGAGTTCTTGGTCAGATTCAGGTATTGACTGGTCAGTGGCGGAACGATGACACGCAACGCCTGGGGAATCACGACCAGATTGAGGGTGCGGCTGCGACTAAGGCCCAGTGCTGCAGAGGCTTCCGTCTGCCCCCAGTTGACCGCCGTGATGCCTGCCCTGACGATTTCACCAATGAACGCGGCGGTATAGCAGGACAGGGCAATCCACAATGCAATGAATTCGGGACGGATGGTCAGTCCCCCGGCATAGTTGAATCCTTTCAGAACCGGAATCTCCCAGGTGATCGGGCTCCCCAGTATGAAATAGACGATCAACGGTATCCCGATGATGGCCCCCAAGCTGATCCAAAAGACCGGATAATATTTTCCGGTGGCATCCTGCACTCGTTTTGCGTAGTATTTGAACCACACGGAGAAAACAATACCGGCCACAAACAAACCAAACACAATCCAAAAGAGCGGTTCGAAATGGGGGCTTGGGATAAAAAATCCGCGGTTGGTCAGGAAAGCCGCATCGGCCATATTGACCGCATTTTTGGGCAATGGCAGGGTATGCACAATCAAGCCGTGAATCAACAGGATGTGCAACAGAACCGGGACATTGCGAACATACTCGATATAGACATAAGCGAGCCGATTCGTCAGCCAGTTTTTTGACAATCGCAGGACACCCAGCAAAAACCCCAAAAGGGTGGCAAGTACGACACCGAACACGGCGACCAGCAGCGTGTTGAGAATACCGACGATCATCGCCGTGAAATGGCTTGAGCGGGAGGTATACTCGATCAGTGACTGACTGATGTCATAACTGGCCGGCTGGCTAAGGAATTCAAGGCTGATATCCTTGCCGATGGCTTCCAGATTGATGAAGGCATTCCGTGCCATGTAGAAGAAAAAAGCGAAAATGGCGGCAAACGCCATGATTTGGACTATGACTGACCGGGTTTCCTTGTCATTCCACAGTCGGGAGATAATATTTCTTTGCGGGGTCGATAGGGCAATATCACTCATCGGTCATCATCATAGTGAATGGATTCAAAATGGCTGCATCTGCTTGATGTGCGTACACGATTTCAAGTCCGGAGTCCTCCAGATGGCCGATTCAACCGAGAAGTGTACAGCACCCTGACCATTTATGCGAGTCATAAATGTGTGTCGCGGTACGCGGTACCTTGCGGCACCTTCATTGGGGAGCGGGTGCTCCCCAATGAGGTTCTTGCATGATTCGATCAACTAGCGAATCGGTGCGGCATACAGGATACCGCCGTCTTTCCATTGTGCGTTCAGTCCACGCGCCAGACCGATCGGGGTATCCGGACCGATATGCCGATCAAAAGATTCGCCATAGTTTCCAACCGCTGAAATCGCACGTACCGCCCATTCCTTATCCAGCCCGATCATTGCGCCCATGTCACTTTCGGTGCCGAGCAGACGATTGATGCTGGGATTGTCACCGGCCGCTGCAGCCAGGCTGGCCACGTTGTCCTGAGTCACGCCCAGTTCTTCGGCGACAATGATGGCATTGACCACCCATTTACCGATGTCGGCCCACTGGTCATCACCATGACGAACGGCACCACCCAGCGGTTCCTTGGAGATAATTTCCGGCAAGATGATGTGGGCAGAAGGATCGTCCAGTGCGGCACGAGTAGACGCCAGGCCGGATGCATCAGTGGTGTACACATCACACCGGTTTGCACTGTAGTTGGCGATTCCTTCCTCGTTGGTTTCGATCGCGACCGGCTCGTAGCTGATGTTGTTCACACGCATGAAGTCAGCCAGGTTCAACTCGGTCGTGGTTCCGGTCTGGATGCAGACAGAAGCACCGTCCAGCTCTTTCGCGGAAGTCACCCCCAAATCCTTGCGGATCAGGAATCCCTGTCCGTCATAATAGTTCACCGGCAAAAAGGTCAACTTCAGATCGGCATCCCGACTCATGGTTTCGGTGGTGTTGCGAAACAGAATGTCGCCTTCTCCCGAGTTCAGCACCGTGAACCGAGTTTTACCCGTAGTGGGAATAAATTTCACCTTGTCACCATCACCGAGCACGGCTGCGGCAACAGCACGACAGAAGTCAACATCAAATCCTTCCCAACGACCGTCCTCGTTCGGTGCTGCGAACCCCGCAACGCCTGTGGTCACCACGCAGTTTAGCTCGCCGCGGGCCTGTACATCTTCAAGCGTACCGGCTTGCGCGGTTGTCGCAACAAGCGACAGTGCAGCTGCAACAGCTGCTGATTTAGCAATTTTCATTGGATTCTCCTCGTTATAATTTGTGCAATAGTTAAACCAAGCCCGACCAAGAACAGCCCGCTGTCGGCGGGAATGTACTTTGTGTCGGTATTCGAGTAAGCGGATTGTATCGCATTAGTCGGGTTATTTGTAAAGCATCCGATACCTGGTGAGGCGGTATTCCATCAATTTAATGTCGTTCAAGGGACATTCGGTGCGATTTGATGATTTGTCAGCGTGCTCCACCCGCCTGCAGGTCGGCGTGATAGGACGATCTCACCATCGGGGCGGAAGCCACATTGCTAAATCCCAATGATTTGCCGATGGCGCCCAGTTCATCAAATTCTTCTGGCGTCCAGTATCGTTGCACTGCCAGATGGTGTTGGCTCGGCTGCAGATACTGCCCCAATGTCAACATATCGACTTCATGGGCTTTCAAATCTTCCATGACCTGTACAATCTCCTCCTTGCGTTCCCCCAGGCCAAGCATCAGCCCCGATTTTGTCGGGGCATCCGCACGACATGTCTTCATCCGTTGCAACAGCGCCAGGGAATAGGCGTAGTCCGAACCGGGACGGACTTGCCGGTAGAGTCTGGGAACGGTTTCCAGATTATGGTTGAAAACATCGGCAGGATTTTGTTTGAGAAGGTCAACGGCAATGTCCATGCGGCCCCTGAAGTCCGGGGTCAATATTTCAATTTTGGTTTCGGGACACTGCTGTCTTACGGCACGGATACAGCTGGCGAAGTGGGCGGCACCGCCATCTCGCAGATCATCCCGGTCCACTGACGTGATTACGACATAGCGCAGTTGCATCGCCCTGACGGTTTCAGCGAGATGCCGCGGTTCATCTTTATCCAGCGGATTCGGTCGACCATGGGCGACATCGCAAAACGGGCAGCGTCTGGTGCAGATATCACCCATGATCAGAAAAGTGGCGGTTCCGTTGCTGAAGCATTCCCCCAGATTGGGGCAGGCCGCTTCCTCGCAGACGGTGTGCAGCCCTTTGGAGCGCAATACCTGCTTTAATGCGGCGACCTTTTTCGTGCCTGTGAAACGGGCCCGGATCCATTTCGGCTTTCGCAGGCGTTGCGATCTTGGTTGCGGGACAATTTTGACCGGAATACGGGCGGTCTTTGCGGCTCCCCGCAGTTTTTCTCCCTGCACAATCGGTGGGGGTGTATTCAATTTCTGTTCCATGAATGTCGGTCCTCGCACGCCGGGTCAATGTGAGCGATGTTATCGGGAAATGTGCAGGCACTTACCATCTTCAGGCTCTCTTGTGAACACGATTGGAAAAGGCACACCGGATACGCAAATGGCCTGTCAATGGGCGTTGCAGGCTGTTTTTTCATCGGTACCGTGTCATTCAAACAACGTCCGGATTGCGAAAGTATAGGTCAAAATCAACCTCATGCAAACAACCACAAATAGGATGTTGGAATCATGCCCGGGCTATTGATGGCAGATTATCCGGAAATAACCGGGCTTGTATCCGAACCACTTTCACCGGATTGTCCTGGTGGCGCAGTGCACACTGTGGTGGTCTGTTGGCAGGTTCTGTTTCAGATTCAGGACCGACGGTGTGCCGGCCTTGTTGCCGATTCCAACCAAAATGACAGCCGTTCATTCATAGTCTGACATGGGCGGACAGCTGCACACCAGATTCTTGTCGCCGAAGACATTATCGACACGCCCCGTCGGTGGCCAGTACTTGTTAGCCTTAATATCTTTGGTCGGGAAGAATGCCCGCTCTCTTGAATAGGGTGCGTTCCATTCGTCACTGATCAGTAACGTGTAGCTATGCGGTGCATTGCGCAAAAGACTGTTTTCCAGTTCTGCGTCGCCATTTTCAATTTCATTGATCTCTTCTCGGATGGAAATCAGTGCATCACAGAAACGGTCCAGCTCCTCGAGGGACTCGCTCTCTGTCGGCTCGATCATCAGGGAATCGGCGACCGGCCAAGACATCGTGGGGGCATGGAAGCCGTAGTCAATCAGTCGCTTGGCGACATCCTCCACGGTCACACCACAAGCGACTTTGATGCCTGCAAGATTGATGACGCATTCGTGTGCCACACGACCCTGTTTTCCCCGATAGACCACCGGATAATAAGGATCAAGCCGGTTGGCCATATAGTTGGCGTGCAAAATGGCCACCTGGGTGGCACGTTTTAGCCCCTGCTTCCCAAGCAGACGCATGTAGGCCCAGGAAATCGGCAGGATCAGCGGTGAGCCCCAGGGGGCGGCAGAGACGGTGCCCAATGGGCTGGAGCCGCCTCGGTTACAGCTGACTACCGGATGGTCGGGCAGGAATGGAAGCAGGTGTTTGGCCACACCAATCGGACCCACACCCGGCCCACCCCCGCCATGAGGGATGGCAAATGTCTTGTGCAGATTGAGATGCATCACATCGGCGCCAATTTCGGCCGGTCTGCAAATGCCGACCATCGCATTCATATTCGCGCCATCCATATAGACCTGTCCGCCGTGCTGATGCACGATGTCACAGATGTCCTTGACGGACTCTTCAAAGACGCCATGTGTTGATGGGTAGGTAATCATCGTCGCGGCAAGACGATTCGAATACTGTTCGGCCTTGGCGCTGAAGTCCTGCAGGTCGATATTCCCCTCGCTGTCACATTGCACCACCACGACCGTCATCCCTGCCATCATGGCACTGGCAGGATTGGTGCCATGCGCTGATGCCGGAATCAGGCAAACGTCACGTTGTGTATCTCCCCGGGAGCGGTGCCAGGCACGAATGCACAAAAGGCCGGCATATTCACCCTGTGAACCGGCATTCGGCTGAAAGGTAAAGCCCGCAAATCCGGTGAGTTCGCAGAGCATGGAGTCCAACCGGTTGATGATTCGATGATAGCCCTTGGTGTGCTTGGCGGGCGCGAAGGGGTGCAGATGGGCAAACAGGGGATTGGAAATCGGTTCCATTTCGCTGGCAGCATTGAGCTTCATGGTGCATGAACCCAATGGAATCATCGAGCGTGCCAGTGTGATGTCTTTATTTGCGGTACGTCTCAGATAGCGCATGAACTCGGTTTCTGATCGATAACGATGGAAAATAGGATGTTCCAAGAACGGAGTTGTTCTTTTAAGAGATTCCGGGATGGACGGGTCCAGGTCCTGATCAAACACGGTTCCCTTGACCTGTGAGGCGGTTGTGCCGGCAAAAACATAAAGCAGTCCCTCGACTTTTTCACGACTGATCGTTTCATCCAGACTGATTCCAAGGTGGTTCTGATCGATCAGACGCAGGTTATAACGGGCCTGCTCGGCCTTGTCCTGAATACGCTTGGCCATACCGGGGGTATAAACCACAAGGGTGTCAAAATAAGCGGAATGGATAATCTTGAATCCCAACTCCCTGAGTCCGTCTGCCATGGCCCGGGTCAGGCGGTTGACTCCCTTGGCGATTCGGATCAATCCCTCCGGCCCGTGGTACATCGCATAGACCGTTGCCATCACCGCGAGAAGTACCTGAGAGGTGCAAATGTTGCTGGTGGCCTTATCACGGCGAATGTGCTGTTCACGGGTTTGCAGCGCCATTCGATAAGCCAGATTCCCGTTGCTATCAATACTGGTTCCGATCAACCTGCCGGGGATGGCCCGCTTGTATTTTTCGTGGGTCGCGAAATAGGCCGCATGCGGGCCGCCGAACCCCATGGGAACACCAAATCGTTGCGTGCTGCCCACGGTGACATCGGCGCCCAATTCGCCCGGCGGTTTCAACAGGGTCAGTGCCAACGGGTCTGCGGCCATAATCACCAGCGCCCGTTGCGATTTCAGCCTGGCAATTGTTTCCTGATAATCGGTCAGTTCTCCGGTGGCCTTTGGATACTGCATCAATCCCGCAAAATATTCGCCGTTATAAACCTCCGTGGCACTGTCTCCCACAACGACATCAATCCCGAGCGGTGCCGCCCGTGTTTGGACGACGGCGATTGTCTGGGGCAGACACTGATGATCAACCAAAAACCGGTTGGATTTGCTTTTGCTGACACGACGGGCCATGGTCATTGCCTCGGCGGCGGCGGTTGCCT
Organism: Candidatus Poriferihabitaceae bacterium; assembly: GCA_965214625.1. Lineage (GTDB taxonomy): Bacteria > Pseudomonadota > Gammaproteobacteria > Arenicellales > Poriferihabitantaceae. The sequence continues at coordinate 2,783,359 of OZ243962.1, forward strand.
CATCAAGCAAGGACGCATTGGCCAGTTCCATGCCGGTCAAATCGATGATCATCTGCTGAAAGGTAATCAGGATTTCAAGCCGGGCCTGACTGACTTCCGGTTGATAGGGTGTGTAGGCGGTGTACCAATCGGGGTTTTCCATCACGTTTCTGCGAATGACGGGCGGGGTGACGGTGCCGAAATAGCCCAGTCCGATCATCGAAATCGCGCCGGTATTATCGGCCGCAATCAATCGACTCAGCTTGTTGAGTCGGTTCTCATCGAGCGCGGGCGGGAGCGAAAAATTCTTCTGGCTTCTGATTGAGGCGGGAATGGTCTCATCAATCAGATCGTCCAGGGAACGGAGACCCAATGCGTCCAGCATTCGGGCAATTTGATCCGGATTCGATCCGATATGGCGAGTTGAGAAATTGTCTGCACGTGGCATAGTACTGATTCCGAACGGCGATGGGTGGGGTAGGGGGAGGACGGTGGTTCAGTCCAGGGAGTCGAGCAGGCCCTGGTAGGCTTCCTCGTCCATCAATGCGTCCAGTTCACTGTTGTCAGCGACCTGTAGCTTGAAGAACCAGCCCTCACCGAGGGGATCATCGTTGACCGTCTCGGGGGCGTTGTCAAGGATTTCATTGATCTCGACCACGACACCGGAGACCGGCGACTTGACCTCTCCGGCGGCTTTGACGGATTCCACGACGGCGGCTTCCTCGCCCTGTTCGACCGTCCGGTCGATTTCCGGGAGTTCCACAAATACAATTTCGCCGAGCTGCGCCTGGGCATAATCGGTAATGCCGACGGTGACAACGCCTGCGTCTTCCCGCGCCCATTCATGATCATCGGTATACTTGGTAGTCATTATTACTGTTTCCTCGTTGAAAAATTTTGGTTTGATTGCCTGAAATTTATATGTTGAGGGTTTGAGATGTCGGTTGGTCAAACGTGATGCACTGACTGCGCTTGTCCCGATGGTCTAGGCCAAGCAAGCGGTAATGGTTTGTTCAACTATATAATCCCCCTAACGGTAATACCGGTGCGCAACAAAAGGCAGTCGGGTTATTTTCACCGGTAATGACTTGTTCCTGACCACGGCCAACAGTTCGGTATCAGGTGTCGTGTAGTCGATATCGACGTAGCCGATACTGATCGGATGACCCAAGCTGGGACTGAATCCGCCACTGGTGACAATGCCGACCCTGTGACCGTCGCCAGTCGTCAGTTCGACACCTTCCCGGACGGGAGCCCGTCCCTTGGGAATCAGTCCGACCCGCCGACGTGTCACGTTTCTGGGCATTTGGGGCAAGATGATATCGGCACCGGGAAATCCCGCCTGACGGGCTCCGTTGATACGTCGGGAAGGGGAGATGGCCCAATTGAGATTGGCCTCAACAGGTGTGATGTCATCTGTAATGTCGTGTCCATACAAACACAGTCCCGCCTCGAGTCTCAGTGAGTCTCTGGCACCCAGTCCGATCAATTCCACGTCTTGGTCGGCCAACAACCGACGTGCAAGCGTCTCCGCCTCCCCATTGTCGACGGAAATTTCAAATCCGTCTTCTCCGGTGTAGCCGGAACGGGATGCCAGGCAGGCGATGTCATCGAAAACCAGCTCCCTGACATCCATGAACTTCATGGAATCGAGATCCTGTCCCAATCGCCTCAAGACGGCTCCAGCCGTGGGACCCTGCAGGGCGAGCAAGGCCCGGTCATCCAGCATTTCAATCGACAGTGCTTCTCCAAGCTGTCGGTTGAGATGGTCGAAGTCGCTGTGCTTGCAGGCGGCATTGACCACCAGAATAAACCGGTCTCCCCGATTGATGATCATCAGGTCATCGAGAATTCCACCGCGTTCATTCAGCAAAAAACCATACTTTTGACGTCCTGGCGGCAAGGCTTGCAGATCCACCGGAATCAGTGTTTCCAGGTGGCTTGCGACGTGATTCCCCTTGAGCGAAATCTGTCCCATATGCGACACATCGAAAAGTCCCGTTTTGTGACGGGTATGCTGGTGTTCTTTGAGAATGCCAAGCGGATAGTTGACCGGCATGGCATAACCGGCAAACGGCACTATTTTCGCGCCCCTTTCGCGATGAAGGTCAAACAGGGGCGTTTGCAAAGGCAAGGCCGGGTCGGTCATCTGGGGATTTGATCAGTCAAAGGTGCGGTTATCATAAACAATTTGCGCCGCAAAAAAAATCAGTTGGTAACAGAAAATAAGACAGAGGCGAAAGATTGGGTCTGCGGAACGGAGATCAAGGCGGTAGCTTGAAGTGGACCAGGCGGAGTCAATCAAGGAATTGACAGGTTGAGTGTTTGTAACGGTGACACTTTTTCAGATAGTGGCGGGTACTGACTGGCATCGGCACACGGACGTTGGAGATCCAGGTGATCAATTCCTTGCCTGCTCTGAGCAAGCCGGTTCCCCGCTTGATATGTCGTTCAAGCTCAATGGAGGCGTTTTCCGGGATCGTGGCCCTGAACCCCTGTATCTTTTCTCCATCGGCAACAAACTCGGGCCAGATTGAATGGTAGTCGGGGTCACTGCGGAGAATTTCACATTCACTCTTGGCAATGCTGATGAAATCTTGTACCAGTGGAGCGGCCCTGGAAAACCAGGGCCTGGAACAAATGGCGTCTTGTATGGTGGCCCCGATACAATCAATTTCCCTCATTGCCTGGGCAATTTTTCGATACCGGCTGCAATAATATTCGCTGATGGGCATGGTGAACACCTTGACTGGTTCGCCCCACAGTTCATCCACCCCCTCTTCACCACTATGGTGCTTTACATTTTTGCTCAAGGCCAGTGCTTCGCTGAAGCACTGTGAGCACTGATGCATCAGGTCGTCGTCTCTGGTGACATGAATCCCCTTTTGCTCCAGGTCGACGATGGTCGTGAAGATATCGGTCGCACGGTTGAACAGCGCACCGGCCAACATGGCCGCATTCACTCTTTTGCGTTGTGGGTTTTGCTCTTTTTCATAAGCGATGCGCACTTCTTCGAGCATCTCCCCGGGAGTATTGATGCCAGGTTCAGTATGATGAAAAGTGCGTCGAGTCAGTGCATCCAGCAGTTTTTTCTTTTCCGACAGCGTTTCTTCCGGTGGTTCGTAATATCGAATCCAGTAGTCGTCATAATACACGTAGGGCACGCCGTTGACGGTTTTGAGAGTGCCATTTTCAATCACATCGCCCATTCTCCTGCCTGCCAATGCCTTTGCAGATTTTAATCCGAATCAGGTCGACAAAACCGATCCGAAGGCCAAACGCATTTTTATTTTAATGCGATGTGGTCAGTGTCTGATGGGCTTGATCCAAACTGGGGCGGAGCTTGTCAATGAGTTCGTCTATCTGCGAGCGGGTAATAATCAGCGGTGGGCACAGGATCATGATGTCGCCAACAGCACGCATGATCAGCCCATTTTCGGCACAGGCATCTCGACAGAGCATACCGGCACGGCCTTGTGCGTCAAATTTTTCCTTGGTCTGCTTGTTGGCCACCAACTCAAGGGCACCCAGGAATCCGACCCCCCTGACTTGACCCACCAGGGGATGCGCCTCCAGGGACCGGATCCGTGTCTGGAAATAGTCCATGGTGTTCGCTCTGGCTTTCTCTACAATCTGTTCTTCGCGCATGATCTCGATGTTTTTCAGAGCTACCGCGCAGGCCACCGGATGACCTGAATAGGTATAGCCATGATAGAATTCACCGTCTTGGCGATCCAGCACTTCCGCCAGACGGTCGGCAATCATTACCGCGCCGATCGGCTGATATCCTGAGGACAGGCCCTTGGCCAATGTCATCATGTCTGCATGGATGGAGTAGGTGTCGCTTCCAAACCAGTGACCGGTGCGTCCAAACCCGCAGATCACTTCGTCTGCGACCAGCAATACATCGTATTTTTGGCAGATACGCTGAATTTCCGGCCAATAGCTGTCAGGAGGGATAATCACCCCGCCGGCCCCTTGAATCGGTTCACCAATAAACGCAGCAACCCGGTCCGGGCCCAGTTCCCGTATTTTGGCTTCCAATGACCGGGCGGCCTTGATGCCAAAGTCGTGTTCGTTCAAGTCGCCCCCCTCACGATAGTGATAGGGTTGATCGACGTGGGCAATATCCGGAATCGGTGGGCCACTTTGGGCGTGCATCTTCTCCCATCCACCGAGGCTCGCGCCAGCCATCGTACTGCCGTGATAGGCATTGTTCCGACTGATGATGATATTGCGATTCTCATAGCCCTGCAATTGCCAAAAATAACGCGCCAGTCGAACGACAGTGTCATTTCCATCCGAGCCGGAACAACCATAAAAAACGCGATTGAGCTGTGGTGGAGTGACTTGGGACAACACCTCTGATAATTCGACAGCGGGTAGCTGGGCGGTGTGAAAGAAACTGTTGTAATAGGCCAGTTGTTCCATTTGATGTTTCGCAACTTCTGCCAACTCGGTTCGCCCGTAACCGATATTGACGCACCAAAGGCCGGACATCGCATCCAGATATTGCTTATCGTCTGTATCGTAGACATAAATATTGTCGGCCCCCGAAATGATCCGTGTCCCCCGCTTGTGCATGTCCTTGTGATTGGTAAATGGATGGAAGTGGTGCTTGCGGTTGATCGCACGCAGTTCTGCCGTATCGTAGACTTTTTCTTGAGTTTGCATGGTGGGTGATGTTGTATAAGCAGATATGGTAAATTAATTGAACAGACCTGACCGCCTATATTATGTCAGGTTGATCTTCCATATCAATAATTGTGATCACAGAATTAACGATGTACCGCACTATGGTCGCCAGACGGGCACGATGACTGATGCGGGTAAATTGACAGGGCTGACGATACAGGAGCGGGTCTATGGGCGTTTGCGGGACAGTCTGCTGAATGGCGATTTTAGCCCCGGTGTCAGTGTGACCATTCGGGGATTGGCCAAAGAACTTCAGGTCAGCCCGATGCCGGTACGGGAGGCATTACGGAGATTGACGGCAGAACGCGCGCTGATACTCACGCCCACCGGGCGCGTCAGGGTGCCGAATATGACCCGGGAAAAACTGGCACAATTGGTCACTGCCCGAATCTGCCTAGAAAAACAGGCGGCATTGAATGCGGTCGCGTTTATAGACCACGCGATGATTCGGCATCTGGAGGGGCTGAATGAGGAAATCGATCACAGTATTGAGCGGCAGGACCACAAGAATTACTTGCTGACCCATCGACAATTCCATTTCCGCATTTATCATGCGGCCCCTTCCGAGGTCTTCATGCCCTTGATTGAAAGTGTTTGGTTGCAGATCAGTCCTTTCTTGCGATATACGCTCAGCCTGGAACATTTGCAGCGGTATAACACCAATGATCAGCATCTGGAAATCATCCAGGCATTGAAAATGAAAGATGCGACGGCACTGGGGTTTTCCATTGAAGCGGATATCCGGCAGGGTATCGGTTCACTGTCTGAAAAAGACTGGGACATGTTCAAGACTTGATTGCGGGTGGTGCTGGTTTGTCGTCGTCAGACATCTTGTCAAAATCGGGTGTATCCGGCTCTCCTGTTCTTGTCCCGTACGGATGTGTTCCAGCACATCAGCGACAAGGTAGTGGGCCTGCCTCTCTCCACTGCCCAGATCGATGATTTCACGCAGGCGGTAAGCCTTTCCGGTATGTGAAGCAAAGTGATCAAGCGTGCGTTTGGTTTTCGGAGCCAGACGAATCGAAGCAGCCATGTCACGATCTCCTTTTTCAATATTTTGTATTCACTCAATAGCATATCGCCATCAGACTGGGGTACTGATGTGATCTTTGATTGATAGTCGGGTAATTTTATGTAAAACAGAACAACAAGGGGAGAAGATCGCGCGATCGTGAAGCGCGGATTGGGCAATCAGTGGGCCAGCTATCGATACAATAATTGTGCTGTTTGTGGTGTGGACATGGACAAGCGGCACGGTGCTGTCACCTGTAGCACTCGATGCCGGGTTGCCCTGTCGCGGGCCAGAAAACGTATCGGACAGCAAATCACCTTACACAGAGGCGGATAAATGAACGACAGAATTGAAAATCTGGTACTGGAACACCTGAAAGCTATTCGGAGCGATATCCAAAAGCTGACAAACGAAATTGAGGAACTGAAAATGCGTGTTTCAGAATTGGAAAACAGCATGGGCACCGTTCTATCCTGCATCGGCGACCATTATTCAACTGGCGCGCGGCAATAAGTCGCTATTGACCGGATTAACCAACGAATGGGACGCATCGAAAAACGGCTAGAACTGACAGATTAATCACTGAACCGCCCAGGCCGTCACCAGTAGACGACGTTATTCGTTCAGTCGATGTCGTACGTCAGTCTGTGGTATGAGGAACCAGAGACGTTGGCCACGTTTGTCTGTGGCCATGCGAGGGAAGGGTTGCCGAAACACTTCCATCTCTTCATAATTTGTTGATAGGGACTGGGTTATTTGTTTATAGAAGTAGAAAGCCAATCACTCCCAACAGTGTAGTTTAGTCTGTCACGCGATAACGGGTTGCGCGTCCTTGGCCAAGCCGTTCCAGTTTCCCCATATCCAGAAGTTTCCGGGTGATGTCTTCTACCGTTCTGGGCGCAAAACCCAGTGCTTTGATTGCGGTTTTGCGTGAGAATATGTTCTGCTGTTTTGCCCATTGCCAAAGCTGCAACTGCTTTTCAGAAAGCAGATATTCAAACTGATCACTTTCAAGTAGTGCCTGTGCCTCCGTTGCCTGCTGATGGAAAATATCGAAAATAAACCGTAACCACGGCGAAAGATCTTCTTTTGTGTGTTTCCAACGCTGCTGCGTCTTGTTCAAGGCAAGGTAATACGCGGCTTTGTTCTGCTCTATCAGTCTTTCGTGTGAAACCAGTGAAACAAAATGATAATCCTGTCGCAGCAGCATCAAATTGGTCAGCAGACGACTGGTCCTTCCATTACCGTCCTGGAATGGATGGATCGCCAGATACTCGAACACAAAATTGGCTATCAGGATCAGTGGATGCTTGAACTTTTCTGTCGTGGCCCAATCATACCAACCGATCAATTCGCTTATTTCCTTTTGCGTTAGATGGGGCGGAGTCGGATCAAAAATGACTCCTGCAATCTTCCCATCGCGATCCTTGGTCTCGACACGATTGGGGGCAAACTTGTACTGTCCCCGATGTCGTTGATCTTTATTGCTAAAGGCCAGCATGGTTTGATGAAAATACAAGATGCTCGACTCACTGACGGGTATCGTGTCATAACTGCCAAATATGGTTTGCAGGATGTCCAGATAACCGGCCACTTCCTGCTCGTCACCGGTTGAAAGGGACTTGATGTGCATGGGTCGGTAAAGTGCTTTGACTTCCTCATCACTGAGTCGATTACCTTCAATCCGGTTGGATGCCCCGGTTGAGGTGACAATCACGGACTGGGTCAGACGCTCAATCGTTTGTGGCAATAATGACTGTGTGAGATGAAATGTGTTTTTAACCGCATCAATTTCCGCTATTTTGGCGTAGATAGCTTCTGTTAGCTGCCGGGAAAACTGTAAGCGCGTACTTAATCTGAAATTTTGCCAATCCATCTCATTGCACATGTAAATGTGAGATAACGTGATATTACGTGGTATTTGTCAATTGATCAAATCGTATACATCATTCTGTCTGGCAGCGGATAGGGGGCATAAGCAGATTGTCATTGGTCACACTTGTTGTGGTGGTATATCCCGGATTATTTCAAACAAGGCAATGTTCACCGGACGATTTTGTCAAGGATAGGCGGAAAACCGGTTTGATGTGGTTATGGGGCAGATTCTTTCCCCCAGTTGTCGATTTGCATCTGGCAATTTCTGATCGTGTTGCAGCAGGACAAGCCGTCACTGCTTGGCAAGAGAAGAAAGCAAAGTGCCGCGAGGTATTTTTTTCTGTCGGGCCGGCACGAGGTTTTTTGAAATTCAGCCCTGCGCGCAACGCAGACCGTTTGTTAACAATGGGATGTCAATACTGAAGAAAAGGGTGGTTCTGACCCGATTCGAGTTATCTGTGAGAACGGATCAAACTGGTTTCACTGTGTCGCCATTAGTGGCGAGTCATACATTCAATAAAAGATGTTCCCTCTCCCAGGCACTGATGACGTTCAGGAAAACATTGTATTCATGCTGCTTGACACTGCCATAAAGACGGACAAATTTCTCACCGAAAATCGGATGCAAGGCTTGGCATTCAAGCAATGCATTGATGGCTTCCTGCAGGGTATGCGGCAGTGTTGATTCAGAGTGCGCGGTATCGCCCTCAACCGGTTCCCCCGGCTGGACCTGTTCCATCATGCCGAGATAGCCGCACGCCAATGAGGCGGCGACCGCCAGATAGGGATTCACGTCTGCCCCGGCAATCCGATTTTCCACCCGCCTTGCGCCCGGGTCGGAAAAGGGGATGCGCAAGCCGGCATTGCGATTGTCATAACCCCAATTGGTATTTACCGGGATACCGAAATCATTGGGCGCCAGTCTTCGATAGGAGTTTACATTCGGAGCAATTAATGACATGACCGAGGGCAGGTATTTCTGCAGGCCGCCGATATACCACCGGAAATAGTCGCTTTCATTACCATTGCGATGGCTGAAAATATTGCTGCCTTGCCCGTCAATGATACTTTGGTGCACATGCAGTGCACTCCCGGGCTGTTTTTCCATGGGCGCCGCCATGAAAGTGGCATAAATCTTATGCCGCATGGCGACCTCACGAAGTCCTCGCTTGAATAAAAAGACCTGGTCCGACAGGTCCAGCGCGTTCCCGTGAACCAGATTGATTTCCATTTGAGCCACTCCGGATTCATGGATCAATGTCTCGATATCAATCTCTTGGGTTTCGCAGTAGTCATAGAGATCCTCGAAAAGTGGATCAAACTCGTTCAGTGCATCAATGCTAAATGATTGTCTGCCCGCCTCTGGACGGCCTGACCGACCGACGGGTGGTTCCAGTGGATAATCCGCATCCGTATTGGGTTTGACCAGGTAAAATTCGACTTCGGGGGCGATCACAGGTGTCCAGCCCTGTTGCTTGTAAAGATCAAGCACACGCCGCAGCACCTGCCTGGGGGCAACCTCGACCGGTTTGCCGTCAAAATGATAGCAATCATGGATAATGACGGCAGTCGGGTCTTCCGTGAAGGGCACCATTCTGACCGTGGTAGGATCGGGTTTGAGGAAAATATCGCCATCCGAATCGCCCAGCACATCCCATTGCGTTGGATAGTCCCCATCCACGGTCAATCCGAAAATACTTTCCGGGAGTCGCAGCCCCACATCTTCCTGATATTTTTTCGCCGGCAGAATTTTACCTTTCGCCACCCCGGTCATGTCCGGAATCACGGCTTCGATTTCTTCAATCCGGTTGGCATTCAACCAGTTTCTGAGGTCTCTGGGCAGTTTCCCTCGTGCCTTGTTTTCGAGATTCGGAGTAGTGGACATACCGGTTGTGATGCGTGTTGAATTGTGGATATTATTATACAAATTTGTGATCACATGAGAAAAACCGGATTATTTGGCCAGTGAACCGCCTTCATTCATCCGTCGGGACCCCTGTACCGGATTGTCAGTGGGTGCAAAAGACATTGAAAAATAGGATGAACCCCAATCAGATGACGTTGCAAAATGTACCGGAATAACACACAGGCCGTCCAATCGTATTACGAATTTTCCCGTCGCTACCTGATTGAAGCAGGCAGATTGGAGCAGTGCGGCAAAACGGATGTAGTCATTATTGGCGGGGGGATTACCGGCGCATCAACGGCCTTGCACCTTGCAAGGAGTGGCGTCGATGTGGTGATGGTCGAGGCGCATCATTTTGGATGGGGCGCGTCAGGACGCAGTGGTGGGCAAATTATCAATGGCTATGCTGCTGAACAACCCGTTCTCGAAAACCTGGTTGGCTTTCAGACCGCGAGGGAATTGTGGGAGCACTCCGTCAAGGCGGTTGACTATACCCGCCAACTGGTCAAGGACTGTCAGATTGAGTGTGATCTGGCGGACGGCTATATTCATGTTGCCGACAAGCCACGACAGGCACAGGACCTGCAACAATGGGCCGAGCATCTGTCGAGGAGATACGGTTACGAGCACTTGGACTACCTCGACCGAGGGCAGCTTCAGTCGGTGCTTGGAACACGGCGGTATCACGGCGGGGTGACGGATACGGGCAGCGGACATCTGCATCCACTGAATTATTGTCTCGGCGTGACCCGCGCCGCCCAGCTGGCCGGAGCCAGATTGTATGATCAGTCTCCCGTCACCCGTGTAGCATCCCGTTCCGGCGGCAAGCGGGTATACTGCGGTACGATGACCCTTGACTGCAATCATGTGGTCTATGCCTGTAATGCGTATCTGGAGAGCCTCGAACCCTGGCTGGGGAAAAGAATCATGCCGGTGGGAACCTATATTGTGGCCACCGAACCGCTTGAGAAAGCAGTGGCTGACAGCCTGATCACCAATCGAGCGGCGGTAGCGGATACCAATTTTGTATTGGACTATTATCGGTTGTCCGCTGATGACAGGCTGCTTTTTGGAGGCAGGGTCAGCTATTCGACATTGCAGCCCGTGCGACTGGCACGGTCACTTGAACGTCGGATGTTGCGGGTGTTTCCCCAATTGGCCGGAACAAAAATTGCGTTTTCCTGGGGAGGCCATGTGGCGATTACCCGAAATCGTGCGCCGCATATTGGCCAACTGGAGAGTGGTGAGTGGTATGCACAGGGATTTTCCGGTCATGGCATGGCATTGACCGGTTACGTCGGAAAACTGCTGGCCGAATCGATATTGGGTGATCACAAGCAAATCGGCTGTTTTCAAAAAATCGCGCACAAACCCTTTCCCGGTGGTCGCTGGCTCCGTATGCCGGCGTTGGTGGCGGCGATGGGATACTATAAACTCAAGGATCGATTCTAGTTCGTTCACAATCAACCCTATCTCCTCATTCCACCCGGTGAAAACCCCCTCCCTGGCGAAAGTTCGTATTATAGAAATTACCGCCGACTCGGAGGGACAGCGGATTGACAACTTCCTGCTCAAGCGATTGAAAGGGGTCCCCAAGACTCGGATTTATCGTGCGCTGCGCACTGGCGAGGTCAGGGTCAATGGATCCCGCAAAAGAGCACCTTACTCGTTACAACTCGGTGACAGGGTCCGCATTCCGCCGATTCGTCACTCGGTATCAACCTCTGCGGCAAATATTCCTCCGGATGTGTTAAAGCACGTACCGGTCCTGTATGAAGATGATCATCTGTTGGTGGTCAACAAGCCTGCCGGCCTGGCGGTTCATGGGGGAACCGGAGTAAGTTTTGGGTTGATTGACGCGTTTCGCGCATTGAGGCCTGAATCTGGCTACCTTGAACTGGTCCATCGACTGGATAGAGAAACCTCGGGATGCCTGATGCTGGCAAAGAACCGCCCGTGTTTACGCGCTCTACATGAAAAACTCGGTCAGGACCGGGCCGTGGAGAAGCTGTATACCGCGCTGGTCAAGGGGATCTGGAATGAATCGAGAACAGTGATTCGACAACCACTTCGAAAGCACGCAGGGGGCAATGAGAGCGCAAGAATGATGGTCGACCCTGCGGGGCAAATGGCGATTAGCGTGGTTCAGCCGATGCAGCATTTTGCCGACAGTACCCTGGTCAGCATTCAGCTCAAGACTGGCCGGACACATCAGGCACGGGTTCACTGTGCCAGTATGGGGTATCCCATTGCGGGAGACAAATTATATGGAGAGGATGCATTCAACCAGACAATGAAAAAGAGAGGACTGGGGCGACTGTTTCTGCATGCCCGTGAAATCAGGTTGACTCATCCAATGACCGGGTTATGTCTGATTGTAAAGGCAGACCTGCCGGGCCAGATGGAGCAACTGTTACAGTCGATATGTGAATAGGGGTGGGCAACAGGTCTTGGTAGTACGATGAATAATGTCTGTAGTCCACATGGTCTGCCTGGCCGTCAGGTGATCTTGATTGCCCAGGCTTCCCGATACGATGCCGCAGACATCCCCGGCTCAAGAGTCACTCAGCACTCCGATAACGTCCAATCTCAGAGAAGCCCATACGTAGCGGCCTGTCAATGGCGACTGCCAGAAATTCTCCATCTTTGTCAGCCCATTTAAGCGCCTGCGTTCGGCTCCGGTCAGATGCACAGAACAACCGAAACTGTCAGTCAACCTCATGAAGATTCCAGGACAATCGGCACACAGTGCTTGATCGACAATTGAGAGACCAACCAACATCAATATCCAGTCCCCTTCTTTGTAAAGCCAGATTCATCATCGGCTCAGAACGGGTTCATATCAACTGATCTAAAGCCTCTGATGTGTGCCGTCACAGTAGGGGCGTTTGGCACTGGCCTTGCATTGACACAAGAAAACGGTACCGGATTTTTCGGCGGTCAATCGAACGGGGGAAAGTCCGGTCTCTTTATGGGAGCCATCACAAAAGGGTTGGGATTTTGATCGTCCGCAGCTGCACCAGAAGTAGGTTTGGCCTTCGGTCAGTTCGATCCGCACCGGTTCTTTGGCGGCGACAACAGGTTCTTTTTTCATAATCATTTTTGGCCGGTATTGTAAAGCTGAAGTTTGCGGGAGTCCGTCTTTTTGTGCAACTCGGGGTTGTTCACGCACCAAGTGGGCCTCACAGTCATCAGCGCAGATTCGATACAACCCGGTACTTGGCTTTGATCGACAATGAGGTTGTATCGCAACTGGTTTTCCAGACCCAGGCGGTCATTGGCCGGACAGAAACGGTTACCCTGTCAATGGGGCATATATGGAAACGCGGCCCAGCTTGGAATGGAAATTAAGCCCCGAATAACCTGAAATGGTCGTTAGGCCAGCAGAGTGGCTGCGGCATTTTTGAGTTCGTCATACTGGTCCTCGGTCAGGGGTTGCGCGGGACGCCGACATTCGCCGAGGCCATGACCGAGCAGGTTGCCCAGCGCCTTGACGCTTGGATTGAAGGGGTTTCGCCAGACGCAGTCATTGACCGGGAACAGCCGGTTCCACAATTCGATGGCATCGGTCCACTTTCCAGACGCGCACAATGCATACAGTGCGACGGCCTGAGCCGGAATTGCATTGGATGTCCCCCAGAAACAACCGACGGCCCCGGCCATGAGACTATGCAGCATCAGCGGTTCGGCACCATTGAACACGTTTACCCCTGCACGGGTCAGTCTCTGGATGCGAAGAAAATCTCCGGTACTGTCCTTGAGGTAGCGAATCGTTGGAATCTGCATCAGACGAACGACGAAGTCCGGCGTCAGGTCTATCCCGGAATGGACAGGGATGTTATAGGCCATGATTTCAGTGCTGACGGAGCCGGCTACCTTTTCGTAGTGTTCGAACGTGCCTTCGAGAGTCGGCCCCTCGAAGTACGGTGGCAGGACCAGCAGACAGTCTGCTCCACAGCCCTCGGCATGTTTGGCGTACTCGATGGTTTCTTCTGTCATGACCGCGGAAACATGGACGATCAGATTCACCTGACCGGCCAGATGATGGGCTGCAAGCTCGGTCAGCCACAACCGTTCCGACCGGGTCAGAAACGAAAATTCACCGGTCCCACCACAGATGCAGAGGATGTCCACTCCCGTTTCGAGCAAGTGGTCCAGATGTTTTTTTTGTCTGGCCTCATCAATCTTTCCGTCATCTTGCCTGAAAATTGTACAAACCGGAGTGCAGATTCCGGATAGTCGGGAAATTGCTTGATTCATGGGTTGGTTCCAGGTCGTCTATTTTAGTACAGGGCTATATTTTATCGGTCATCAGAGCGCGTCGTATAGATTTATAACGTAATATCAGGTGACTGTGCTGCTTTTCTTTCAAAGCTGTAAGGAAGAAGAAATGAAATGTTCAGTCAGCCGGGTTCGTGATTTTCGGTTACAGGAAGCCAGTATTCCTTCCATGAGAATGTTTGTTTCGACAATAAAAGGCAACGGGATAATGTTGACTGCGAAGTGGGTGGTGCGATGTCCGATTGGCCAATCTGTTGCACAATTCGCTGTAACCCATAAGATCATGGTTTCGTGAAGACAACCGGCTCAAGCGGGATCGAGAGAACACAATTTATTTTTTGTTTATTCGGGTTGTGCATGTTCATTCAGGCCACTATCACGCTACCAAGACAGCAAGATAGTTTTTGTGGCAACTAAAATCACAATTCAAACAGGGCAGCAAGTCACATGTGGAGCGACACGTCCGACAGGCATAGAAGTCCGTGCGAATCTGTTCGTACATGTTAGAATTGCCCCTGAGCTTTTTCGAACATTCAACCCCGTGGTGAAGGTAAAAAAACGTAGAAATCCAACCGCTGATACCGGAGTGACCGTACTCGGGAAACTGGTGACCTTGTTACGAGAAGCGGTGTGCATCACGCTGTTTTCTGTGGCCGCGTATCTGTTTGTCTGTTTGCTGACCTATTCTCCCGGGGACCCGGGTTTTACCCACACCGGGAGCAATGCCGAAGTGATGAACAGCGGAGGCAAGGTCGGTGCCTGGTTAGCGGATTTAATGTTTGCCCTGTTTGGACGAATGAGTTATTTCCTGCTGTTTCTGCTGAGTGTGGTTGTTTGGAGATTTTTCCGGGGACGGTCTGCAACCCAACCTGCGAGATGGGTTCATGTATTGACGCCACTCGGGTTTATTTTGGCGATCACGGGCACCAGCGGTTTGGAACATATCTACTTCCCATACCAGGACCCCGACATCCCGCTCACCGCAGGGGGGATCACGGGAATGTACGGTGCCAGGTTTTTTGCCGACAGTTTTGGCGTGGTTGGCGGAACGGTGATTTTGTTGACGCTCCTCATCACCGGGGTCACGTTTGTGGTGCGATTCTCTTGGTTTGATCTGATGGACCGGGTTGGATATCAGGCGTTTGTGTTGGCCGGGTATCTAAAAGCGGTATTTGAACATCAGACGGATCGGAGAAAGGGGGCTAAACTTCGCAAGCAACGCCAGGCGACTGTCAAGGAAATAAGGGAAGTGGTCAGGGAGAAAAAACCACCAAAAATCGAACCCAAAATCAATGCACCGGTGGAAAGTGGCCGTAAACAGAAGGAACGCCAGACGACATTATTCAAGGATCAACCGGTCAGTGGCGTTTTTCCGGATTTGTCGCTGATGGATGAACCCCAACCTGATGCTCACGGTTATTCCAAGGAAATGCTTGAGTCGATGTCCCAGTTGCTGGTTAAAAAACTGAGAGATTTTAATGTGGAGGTCACCGTTGTCGCCGTGCAGCCCGGTCCGGTCATTACCCGATTCGAGATCGAACCTTCGCCTGGTGTCAAGGCCAGTCAGATTGTCGGGTTGTCCCGTGACCTGGCGCGGTCGCTGTCGGTTGTCAGTGTCCGGGTGGTGGAAAATATTCCCGGCAAAACGGTTATCGGTATTGAGATTCCAAACCAGAAGCGCGAAGTGGTCCGGTTGGTTGAAGGGCTGTCTTCCCTGGAATATGAAAAAAGCAAGTCCCCGTTGACACTGGTTTTGGGGAAGGATATCGCAGGCAATGCCGTGATCGCGGACCTGATCAAGATGCCCCATGTGCTCATTGCCGGCACAACGGGAGCGGGTAAGTCGGTGTGTATTAATGCGTTGATTCTCAGTCTGGTCTACAAGGCTACGCCGGAGCAGGTGCGCATGATCATGGTGGACCCCAAGTTTCTGGAGTTGTCCAATTATGACGGCATTCCCCATCTGCTAACGCCCGTTGTGACCGATATGAATGAAGCGGCCAACGCCCTGCGTTGGTGTATCGGAGAAATGGATCGACGATTCAGGCTGTTGGCCTCGGCGGGGGTGAGAAATATAGCGGGTTTCAACAAAAAAGTGGACATCGCCGATCAAGCCGGACAGCCGCTGTTCGATACGTCGATTCAAAACGAGGACGGCGTGGAGCCCGAACCCCTTGGAAAATTGCCTTATATCGTGGTGATTGTCGATGAGCTGGCGGATCTGATGATGGTCGTCGGGAAGAAAATTGAAGAAATCATCATTCGCATTGCGCAGCGTGCCCGGGCTGCCGGCATTCATCTTGTCCTTGCAACCCAAAGACCGTCAGTTGATGTGGTGACCGGCCTGATCAAGGCGAATGTCCCGACCCGCATCGCTTTTCAGGTCTCCTCAAGAGCCGATTCACGCACGGTACTGGACCAGATGGGGGCCGAGCAATTGCTCGGTCAGGGGGACATGCTGTACTTGCCGCCCGGTTCGGGATTCACACAGCGGGTGCATGGCTCGTTTGTATCGGACGAGGAGGTTGCGAAAGTAGTGGTGCAATTGAAGGGGATGGGAGAACCGGTTTATCTGGATGAGGTGACCACCGGTGAGGGTGAGGTTCTTTCAGAGGGAGGCGAGCGTTCTGAAGAAGACGGCGAATCCGACCCACTGTATGATGAGGCTGTCCAGTTTGTCATCCAGAGCCGCAAGGCATCCATTTCCGCGGTGCAAAGGGCACTGAGAGTAGGATACAACCGCGCCGCCCGGATGATTGAGACCATGGAAGCGGCGGGCATCGTGTCGACCAGCGAGAATGGGAAAAGAGCCGTGCTGGTGCCGGCTTCTGAATAAAGGGCCCTTCGACAACGACAGCGAATGCCCATGAATGTCATTTTTGCAATCGTGATCGGATTGCTCAGTCAACCGCTTTATGCCGCCAGCCCCGGGATGCAGGCACTGACTCATTTTTTCAGCGAAATCCAGACATTCGAGGCCAGATTTGGACAGGTCGTCCTCGATGAGTCGTTAAACTCGGTGGATGATGGCCGAGGAAAGGTGTGGGTCCAGCGCCCCGGCCTGTTTCGCTGGGACTACGATCCGCCGGATGCACAGGAAATTGTCGGCGATGGCGATCGTGTCTGGGTCTATGATGTTGAACTGGAACAAGTCACCGTTCGGAATCAGCAAGCAGCATTGGGGGATACACCGGCGATACTGCTGTCCGGCTCGGGGCATCTGGAAGATCGCTATGATGTCGAGGATATCGGCACACAGGGCCGGTTCGATTGGGTCAACCTGATTCCGAAACAAGAAGACAGCAGCTTTACCGAAATCAGAATCGGTTTTGAGGATAATCGACTTCGATTGCTGGAGTTGTTGGATCATCTTGGACAGCGGACGAGACTCAGTTTCGTCGACCTGAAAGAAAATGTCGTCATTCCCCCCGCTGCGTTTGAGTTCAGTCCTCCGGCGGGCGTTGATATCATTGACAATACCGGGGAATAGTGGTTCTTTCTGTCTCTTTATCAGCGAAAAGACCCGTCATGACCGTCGATTGGAACATTCCATTGGCCGAACGTATGCGTCCATGTAATCGGGACGAGGTGGTCGGGCAATCCCATCTGCTGGCACCCGGCAAGCCCCTTTATCTGTTATTGGGTCAGCGGGCGGAAGAAGCTCCCTGTTCGCTGCATTCACTGATTTTCTGGGGCCCTCCCGGCACAGGCAAGACGACGTTGGCCCGACTGCTTGCCCGCATGGCCCACGCCGAGTTCATTGCCTTGTCCGCGGTCACAAGCGGCATTCAGGATATCCGAAAGGCGATTGCCGAAGCGATGCAGGTGAAGGCCCGGTCGGGCCGGACCATCCTGTTCATTGACGAGGTTCACCGTTTTAACAAATCGCAGCAAGATGCCTTTTTGCCCCACATCGAAAATGGCACCATTGTGTTCTTGGGTGCGACAACGGAAAATCCTTCTTTCGAACTGAACAACGCCTTGCTTTCGCGGGCCCGGGTTTACCGGCTGAACCCGGTCGATGAAACGGATATCCGGGCGGTGGTCATGAAAGCCTTGCAGGACCGGGAACGGGGGCTCGGTTCATTCGCACTGGACATGGATCCCGAGGCACTGGAGCTGCTGTGTCTGTCTGCCCAGGGCGATGTGCGCCGGGCGCTGGACTTGCTTGAAACCGCGGCGGATCTGGTGGTTCATGGCAAATCGGCCTGTTCACTGATCGGCGTGCCACAGGTCGAGCGCGTTTTGTCACAACGCCTGGCCCGGTATGACAAGCACGGGGATCACTTCTATGACCAGATATCCGCCTTGCACAAGTCGATTCGGGGTTCGGACCCGGATGCTGCCGCCTACTGGGCGATGCGCATGCTTAAAGGAGGCTGCGATCCGCATTATCTGTTTCGACGGTTGGTCCGTATCGCGAGTGAAGACATTGGCAACGCGGATATCCGGGCGCTCGGCCTGGCACTGGATGCCTGGCAGGCCTTCGACCGTCTGGGTTCTCCCGAGGGGGATTTGGCACTGACGCAGGCTGTCTTGTACCTGGCCGTTGCACCGAAAAGCAATGCCGCTTACAAGGCGCACAATCAAGTGGTCAAGACCGTGTCCGAGCATGGTGATGAAGCGGTGCCGAATCACTTGAAAAACGCCCCCACCCGATTGAGTCGGCAATTCAAACACGGTCAGGATTATCGCTATGCGCACGATGAACAACATCATTACAGTCCGGGACAGACTTACCTGCCCGATAACCTGATCGGTCAGCGGTATTACGATCCGACAGCCAATGGACTGGAACAGAAAATCTTGGCCAAGTTGCGGTGGTTGAAAACGCTCGACAGGGAGCATAATCACGGATGAACTGGTTGGCAGTCGCACTGGGTGGCGCGGTTGGTTCCATGTTTCGATATTGGGTATCCACCGGGATAGGTCACCGTTGGCCGGTTGGTTTCCCTTGGGGTACTATCGTGGTCAATGGCGTCGGTTCATTATTGATCGGATTTTGCTATGTCATCATTGAACAGCGTTTCCCGGGCAACGAACTGATCCGAACACTTGTGATTGTCGGTCTGTTGGGCGGGTTCACCACGTTTTCCGCTTTTTCGATTGAAACGGTACAGCTTTTCCAGTCAGGACTGGTCGGCAGAGCGGCCGGCAATGTGATTGCGAGCTTTGCCCTTTGTATCCTTGCATCCATTGTGGGCATACAAATCGGCCGTTGGGTGATCGCAACATGAACATTCAATGTGCTGCGTGATTCACCATTTGCTGATCGATTTGACACGGTCTGCTCCAATTTTCATTTATCGTTTGTGAGGAATTTTATGCTGGATCATCAGTTGCTTAGAAAAGATATTGTCGGGGTTGCCGAACAATTGGCCCAACGGGGATATCAACTGGATGTCAATCGATTTACTTTTCTGGATGGTGAAAAGCGACGTCTGCAACAGGAAACGGAATCACTGCAATCACAACGCAACAAGACCTCGAAACTCATCGGGGTCGCAAAGTCTCGAGGTGAAGCGACACAGCCGATCATTGATTCCGTTGCGAGCCTGGGTGAATCGCTCAAAACGAGCCAAGAACAGTTGAATGACATCCAACAGCAGTGGGATGCCCTGATGAGCAGCATGCCCAATCTGGCACATCCATCGGTACCGATTGGAACGGATGAACAGGAAAATGTCGAAGTCAGGCGATGGGGGACGTGTCGCGAGTTCGATTTCAGTGTCAAGGATCATGTTGACCTGGGGGCGGCGGTTCGGGGGATGGACTATGAGTCGGCGGTCCGGCTGACAGGCGCCCGATTTGTGGTGATACAGGGACTGCTGGCACGGTTGCATCGTGCGCTGGCCCAGTTCATGCTGGACCTGCATATCCATGAGCATGGATATACCGAAGTCAATGTGCCGTTACTGGTTAATCCCACAACGCTGTATGGTACCGGCCAACTGCCGAAATTCGAGGAAGACCAGTTTTCCACCAATGATGACATTCCCCTTTACCTGATCCCCACTGCCGAGGTTCCGTTGACCAATCTTGCGGCGGACCAGGTGATTGATGCCTCCAGGTTGCCGCTCCGTTATGTGGCCCATACACCCTGCTTCAGACGTGAGGCGGGGTCCTATGGCCGTGATACCCGCGGAATGATCCGACAGCACCAGTTTGAAAAAGTCGAAATGGTCAATATAGTCAAACCGGCGCATTCATACGAAGCCCTTGAGCAGATGACCCAGCACGCCGAGAAGGTGCTTCAGGCGCTGGAACTTCCGTATCGGGTACTGACACTGTGTACCGGGGATATGGGTTTTGCCGCGGCTAAAACCTATGATCTGGAAGTGTGGGTGCCGAGTCAGCGCCGCTATCGGGAAATTTCCTCGTGCAGTAATGTCGAGGCCTTTCAGGCACGCCGGATGAAAGGGCGATGGAGGAATCCTGACACCGGGAAACCGGAACTGGTGCATACGCTGAACGGGTCGGGCGTTGCGGTTGGCAGGGCGCTGATTGCCGTCATGGAGAATTATCAAAATGCGGATGGCAGTATCACGATCCCGGATGTGCTGAGAAATTACATGGGGGGGTGTCAGAAAATTGCGGTTTGAGCAAACGGATTGCACTGAACATGATTCATGCAATTGATAATATCATCGTCCATGTTATTGTATTTTTTAAGGAATCATTTCCCCAGCCACCTTCCTTTTATTGAATGGGAGAGGGCAGGTGGTTCATCTCGCAGTCTGGATGGTTGATCCGGTGGTTTGGTCGGCGGGATTCATCCATGGGTGAAGGTGATACGGTACTGGTGACCGGCGCAAGCTCAGGCATTGGGCTTGCGGTGGTGCGGTCCCTGCTTGCACGGTCCCTCTCAGTCATTGGCGTTGCGAGAAAAGCCAATCCGCTGACCGGCGAGGGGGCTGGGTCGGTCAGGTGGGTTCGATGTGATTTGGCTGATTTTGATCAGTTGTCGGCAACACTTGGTCCGATATTGAGAAATCAGCCGGCATTGCGTGCCGCAGTACTGTGTCATGGTTATGGTGATTTCGGTTCCCTGGAGCAATTTTCGGTCGAACGGATTGAACGACTGATCAGCACGAATCTGACCAGCCATCTCCTGGTCACACGGTTGGTTCTTCCCATCATGAAGACCCGGGGCCAGGGAGACCTGGTGTTTATCGGTTCTGAATCCGCCCTCAGGGGCGGGAAAAAGGGCGCGGTTTACTGTGCCGCCAAATTTGGTTTGAGAGGGTTTGCACAGTCTCTGCGTGCGGATTGCGCCAGCGCCAACGTGCGTGTCTGCATGATCAATCCGGGCATGGTCGATACGCCTTTTTTCGATACGCTTGATTTTTCACCAGGTCATTCTGCGGACTGTCGCATCTCACCGGATGAGGTCGCAAGAACCGTGTTGACCGCGTTGCAGTCCCCCGCAGGAACTGTGATTGAAGAAATTAATTTATCACCCATAAAAACAGTTATTTACAATAAATAATTAAATTATTACTGTAAATAATATTTTTCGATTCCACTGCAGTTTGATTTGCCGTGAACTCGTTGTATGATTCGAGTTCACACTCACCAACGATTGCAATCATGATCAATCTTGCCATTGCCGGTGTCACCGGGCGCATGGGCCGGGCCATTGTCAGGGAACTGGCATCCAGTGAAACGATGCGTATCAGTACCGCTTTGACACATTCGAAGAGCCGTTCTCTTGCGAAAGACGTTGGCGTGTTGTCGGGAGGCGCTGCACTGAATGTGCTGGCGTCGTGTGAGGCGGACGACACCCCCTTCGAGGTGATGGTGGATTTTTCCCATCCGGCAGCGATTTCCGAACACCTGTCTTTGTGTCTGCAACGCAATGCAGGGATCGTCATCGGCCTCACCGGACTTGCCGAGAGACAGCAGCAGGAGATCGCGCAGGCTGCCAGGACGATACCGGTGTTGCTGGCTCCCAATACCAGCGTCGGTGTTCACTTATGTGCGGCACTGGTGGCGACAGCGAGTGGTGTCCTTGGCGGGGACATGGATATTGAAATTGTTGAGGCGCACCACAAACACAAGGTTGATGCGCCCTCAGGGACCGCGCTGTTACTGGGTGAATCGGCCGCAAACGCGCTGAGCCGGGATTTGAAGCAAGACGGGGTCTTCAGTCGTGTTGGTCAGATCGGCGAGAGGCGCCAAGGAACCATCGGGTTTTCGACGATTCGCGGGGGCGATATTGCCGGAGAGCACACGGTGATGTTTATCGGTGAGAGTGAGCGTGTCGAGATAACGCATAAAGCGACCGATCGAAAAATATTTGCCAGAGGGGCAGTCCGTGCGGCCAGCTGGCTTTCCCGGCAGGGCAGGGGGCTCTATGGCATGAAAGATGTGCTTGGATTGAACCGGTTCGCTGAATAGACGAGACGTATTCACGCCGACTGGCTCGGGCTACCATATCCGTTCAGATACGCTCTCGGCGACCTGTGGGCACAACGTGACGAAGGGTACTTTAGTCACAGTTTGACCGGAGCATCCGGTTGGGGCAGGCTGAATTCAGCGGTCTGTCAGAGCTTGTCTGGTCCCACATTGTCCATATCTTGACCTGATCTTGTCGCGTTCCCACTCACTTGTCCGGGTTCAAAGCTGGGGCCGCTGCGAGGGCTCTTTGACGGTAAATAGGCCACTTCTCATTTGGAGTGGCATGCATTTTCTATAACAAACGGCTGTCGCACACATCACGGGTGTATCGAATTACGAATTACCAATACCTTGGTCAGCTTGACCTCGAAGCCGTACACACAGAGTCACAGAGATTGATAGCAATCAACTTAGCAGGTAAAATTCGGCTTATCTGAACTGATACGAACTGATATCAGCGGGGAGGAACCGAGAGATGGGTTTCTCCCTTTTTTTGGGTGTGCTTTGCTTGAAGGCGACTCTGTTGCTGCGTGTGTTGAGGGAGAAGAATTTATTGAATCATTCTGCTTTACTTGTGCTTGAGGATGGAACGACTTTCTATGGAGACTCGATCGGTTCCAATGGAGTGACCGTCGGAGAAGTCGTATTCAATACGGCGATCACCGGTTATCAGGAAATCCTGACGGATCCGTCTTATGCCCGACAGTTGGTGACCTTGACTTATCCCCATATCGGCAATGTGGGGGTCAATCCCGAAGACGAAGAGTCGAGAGCCGTATTTTGTGCCGGTCTGATCGTCAGGGATGTTCCGAAACGGTTTAGTAACTGGCGATCCGAACAAGGCCTGAATCACTATCTCTCTGATCGCCGTGTTGTCGCGATCAGCGGCATTGATACCCGAAAACTGACCCGGCACCTGCGAACGCACGGGGCACTGCGCGGATGTATTTATGCGCAGGCGGATCTGGACCGTCAGCAAGCGCTGTCGCTGGCCAGGGCCTTTCCCGGATTACAGGGGATGGATTTGGCAAAGGAGGTGACGGCCGATTCGGTCTATCAATGGCGCGGTGGAGGATGGTCACTGGAACACGGTTACCGGGAACCGCCACCGTCCAGGTTCAGCATCGTTGCCTGTGATTATGGGGTGAAACATAATATTCTCAGGCTGTTGGCAGAGCGCGGATGTGATATCACTGTGGTGCCGGCAACCACGGATGCCGACGACATAGTGCACTATCAGCCCGATGGTGTTTTTCTCTCGAATGGACCGGGAGATCCGGAGCCCTGTGACTACGCCATTGACACCATCGCTGCGCTGATCGAAAGGGGAATCCCCCTGTTTGGAATCTGTCTGGGACATCAACTGCTTTGTCTGGCGAGTGGGGCAAAAACGCAGAAAATGAAGTTCGGCCATCATGGGGCCAATCACCCGGTGCAGGATTTGTTGACTCGACAGGTGTTGATCACCAGTCAGAATCACGGGTTCACCGTGGATGAAGCGTCGGTCGGGCCGAATTTGCGTATTACCCATCGCTCGTTATTCGACAATACCATTCAGGGCGTCGCGCGGACGGACAAGCCGGCTTTTTCATTTCAGGGACATCCGGAGGCCAGCCCTGGCCCGAGAGACATCGGTTATCTGTTTGATCGTTTTATTTCCCTCATGGAACAAGTCAAAGGAGTGCACGACCGTGCCGAAACGTAAAGACCTGAAGTCGATTTTGATTGTTGGCGCGGGTCCGATCATCATTGGTCAGGCGTGTGAATTCGATTATTCCGGTGTGCAGGCCTGCAAGGCGCTCAAGGAAGAAGGGTTCCGCGTGATTCTGGTCAATTCCAATCCGGCGACCATTATGACCGATCCCGATTTTGCCGATGCGACGTATATCGAACCCATTCACTGGCGGACACTGGAAAAAGTGATCGACAAGGAAAGGCCAGACGCGATTTTGCCGACCATGGGGGGGCAGACCGGGTTGAATTGCGCATTGGACCTCAATCGCCACGGGGTCTTCGAGCAATATGGCGTTGAAATGATCGGCGCAACCAGTGAGGCGATTGACAAGGCCGAAGATCGGGAACTGTTTCGCAAGGCGATGGCCAAAATCAATCTGGAGACGGTCAGGGGATCGATCGCCCATTCACTGGAAGAGGCCCGCCTGGTTCAACAGCAAATCGGTTTCCCCGCGATTATCCGCCCGTCCTTCACCTTGGGGGGAACCGGCGGAGGCATTGCCTATAACGCGGAGGAGTTCGATGAAATCTGTCGACGGGGGCTGGATGCTTCTCCAACGAATGAACTGCTGATCGAAGAGAGCATCCTGGGTTGGAAAGAGTACGAGATGGAAGTGGTGAGGGACCGCAATGACAATTGCATCATCATCTGTTCAATTGAAAATTTTGATCCGATGGGTGTGCATACCGGGGATTCCATTACCGTGGCGCCGGCCCAGACGCTGACGGACAAGGAGTATCAGATCATGCGCGATGCCAGTATTGCCGTGCTGCGCGAAATTGGTGTTGACACCGGCGGCTCGAATGTCCAGTTTGCCATCAATCCGGACAATGGCCGGATGATCGTGATCGAGATGAATCCCCGGGTATCGCGCTCTTCTGCACTTGCCTCCAAGGCAACCGGGTTCCCGATCGCGAAAGTGGCTGCAAAACTGGCGGTGGGTTTCACGCTGGACGAGTTGCGCAATGAGATTACCGGGGGAGCGACCCCGGCCTCCTTCGAACCGAGCATCGACTATGTGGTCACCAAAATTCCCCGATTCGATTTCGAAAAATTCCCGCAGGCCGATGCGACCCTGACGACCCAGATGAAATCGGTGGGGGAAGTCATGGCAATCGGGCGGACGTTTCAGGAATCCTTTCAAAAAGCACTGCGCAGCCTGGAGATCGGGTCTGACGGATTGGACAGCAAGGCACTGCCCCCGGATCAATCCCATGAGGAATTTCTGCAGGCCAGGCTCCGGACACCCGGAGAAAGCCGGGCCTGGTATCTTGCCGAGGCCTTCAGGTTCGGCATGTCGCTTGACAAAATACATCATCTTAGCAAGATCGATCCGTGGTTTCTGTCCGAAATCCAGGAGTTGATCGAAATCGAACAGATGGTGACCACACTGTCTCTTGAAGCGGTGGATGCGAACTGGATGCGGGCGTGGAAACAAAAAGGGTTTTCGGACAGGAGGCTGGCCATCTTGCTGGATACCAGCGAACAGGCGATCCGGGAATTCCGATATCGGCATGCGATCCATCCGGTGTTCAAGCGAGTCGATTCATGTGCCGCTGAATTTGATACGTCGACGGCGTATATGTATTCCAGTTACGATGAAGAATGTGAGGCCATGCCGACCGATAATCCCAAGGTGATTGTGCTCGGTGGCGGGCCCAACCGGATCGGACAGGGGATCGAATTTGATTACTGTTGTGTTCATGCGGCCATGGCGCTCAGGGAAAACGGTTACGAAACCATTATGGTGAACTGTAATCCGGAAACCGTCTCGACGGACTACGATACGTCGGATCGGTTGTATTTCGAACCGTTGACGCTGGAAGATGTCCTGGAAATTGTGAGGATCGAAAAGCCGGTCGGCATCATTGTGCAGTATGGCGGACAGACCCCGTTGAAATTGGCGCGGGCCCTGGAAAAGGCAGGGGCACCGATTATCGGCACCTCTCCAGACTCGATCCATCAAGCGGAAGACCGGGCCTTTTTTCAACAGCTCTTGTTGGATCTGGGGCTGTCCCAACCGCCGAATCGGACTGCATCGCAAGCCGATCAGGCGCTCGCCTTGGCCTCAGAGATCGGTTATCCCCTGGTGGTTCGTCCGTCTTACGTATTAGGGGGGCGGGCGATGGAGATTGTGCACAATGCGGACGATCTCACGGCCTATATGTCGACCGCAGTCAGTGTCTCGTTTGATTCTCCGGTGTTGCTGGACCGATTCCTCAATGATGCGGTGGAGGTGGATGTCGATGCTGTTTGTGATGGCAAGGAGGTGGTCATCGGCGGCATCATGGAGCATATTGAGGAAGCCGGGGTACACTCGGGTGATTCAGCCTGTTCGCTTCCTCCGTTCAGTTTGTCCGAAGCATTGCAAGATGAACTGAGGGATCAGGCGAGGGCGTTGGCCCTGTCGTTGAATGTGGTCGGATTGATGAATGTCCAGTTTGCCGTTCAGGACAATCGAGTCTATGTTCTGGAAGTCAACCCCAGGGCATCGAGGACAGTGCCTTTCGTATCCAAGGCAACGGCCAGAGCATGGGCCAAGATTGCCGCGCTGTGCATGGTCGGGAAAAGTTTGCCGCAACAGGGTGTGACCGAGGAGATCAGACCGGAATTTTATTCAGTGAAGGAAGCGGTGTTTCCCTTCATCAAGTTTCCCGGCGTGGATACGGTACTCGGTCCCGAGATGAAAAGTACCGGGGAGGTGATGGGTATTGGCGACACCTTTGGTGAAGCCTTTGGCAAGGCACAAATGGCAACGGGCTATCATGTCCCCCAGACGGGTAAGGTGCTTTTCAGTTTGCGCAAGGAGGACCAGCAAAGTGCCATTGAAATCGCCAGATACTTCAGTGAAGCCGGTTTTCAACTGTTTGGCACGGAAGGCACCGCAAAAACAATCAGCCGTGCCGGACTGTCCGTGTCGAGAGTGAATAAAGTGGTCGAAGGTCGGCCGCACATTGTGGATCGTATCAAAAATGATGAGTTCAACCTGATTTTCAACACCACGTCCGGAAAACAGAGCCTGAAGGATTCCTATACAATTCGAAGAGAGGCACTGCTGCACAAGGTGACTTACTATACAACGCTGGCAGGAGCAAAGGCGGCAGTCGAAGCGCACAAAAAAGCCGGAGAAATTACCGTCAATCGACTGCAGTCATTACATCAACAACTGAACTAGATGCCCGGGTCAATGGTCAACGGTGTGTATTTGGAATGGTATTATGAATAGCGAAAGAGTCATCCTGACTACCAAGGGAGCGGAAGAGCTGAGGCTTGAGCTCAAACAATTGAAAAGCGTGTCGAGGCCCGCTGTCATTGCCGCGATTGCCGAAGCCCGTTCGCACGGCGACCTGTCGGAAAATGCAGAATACGATGCGGCCAAAGAGCAGCAGGGGTTTATTGAAGGGAGAATTGCGGAATTAGAAGCGAATTTGTCTGTCGCCGAAATCGTCGACCCACGCAAGATTGCGATCCCGGGCAAGGTCATTTTTGGGGCGCAGGTTCATCTTTATGACGAACAGAAAGATGCCGAAGTGCGCTATCAATTGGTGGGAAATATCGAGGCAGACATTGAAAAAAGCCGTATTTCGATCAAGTCGCCCCTCGGACAGGCATTGATCGGCAAGGTGGTGGGTGACGAAATCGTTGTCGACGCCCCCGCGGGAAAACAACTGTATGAAATACTGGATATTGTCTACGAGTAAGTCGGGTTGGCTTGATTCGGGACTGGCTGCGTTCTGAGACGAAAGCACCGCGATGAAACCGGTCGATGTCCTGATGGCGGTTGCTGTCGCGGTTATCTGGGGAATGGGTTTTATCGTTGCCAAGGCGGCGATGTCGCATTTTTCGCCGATTTTGCTGATGGCACTCAGATTCACGGTGACGGCCAGTTGTCTGATCTGGTTTTTTCGCCCCCCGGTCCGCATGTACAAGAATCTGTTCTGGATTGCACTGGTCAGCGCGGCCATCCAATACAGCCTGACTTTTAGCGGTGTGGCAAAAATCGATGCCTCGACGGCCGCGCTGCTGGTGCAGCTCGAAGTCCCCTTTGGCCTGTTACTGGCCTGGTTTGTGCTGGGCGATCGATTGTCGGCCAAACAGGTTATCGGCATGGCGATCGCTTTTGCTGGTGTCGTGCTGATCATCGGGGAACCCCGGCTGTCGGGCAATATCGTGTATGCCGGCATGGTGGTCGGCGGTGCCTTTACCTGGGCGGTTGGGCAAATCATGATCAAGAAGCTCGGCAGCCCAGGGGGCTTCATGTTGATCAGTGGTGTGGCGGTTTTTGCGACACCGCAATTGTTCGTTGCCTCCTTTCTCCTGGAAAGTGATCAGTTGGTGCAGATCAGGGAAGCGTCAATGGCGGCTTGGGGTGCGGTGGGTTACCTTGGACTCGTCATGACCGCACTGGCCTATGCCTTCTGGTACCGTTTGGTGGGGTTGTATCCGATCAATCAGGTCATGCCTTTTTTGCTGTTACTGCCGGTGACGGCCGTGTTCGGGGGTGTTTTTTTCCTGGATGAGACGCTCACATCGAAGATTGTGGTCGGTGGGCTGATGGCAATTGCTGGTGTGGCAATCATTACGATACAATTCACGTCGTCTCCGTATGGTCTGTTCAAAAAAGGATGAAGCGACCATGCCTATCTGCAGTATCAATCGACGAATGTATTAAGGGGGCACGCCCGGTTCGCCTGTGAAGTGAGTGGAGCCGTCATGCCACTACCAGCAGGTACCCACCGGCGCGATTCGGGCTGCCCAAGGCACTCTATACGCCCACGTTTTGTTGCAGTCGCATTGTTGGCTGGTGTGCCCACGTGATTGAACAAGCCGAGAATAATCGATTGATCTGACCCACTGCCCTTTATGTCGGTGAAAGACCGGATCACGCACAAGTGCGATAGAGTGTGTTGTCCCGAAAATACACTCAGAAGGGTCGGCGAAGACGGGTTTTCTGACTGACGCAAACGATCCAAATGCAATCATTCACCGGGCCATCCGTGCTCACCCTATCGATCCGGGTTCCTTGTCGCCGATCGTATTTGCTGCGACAGCCGATAGAGAGCCACCTGGCCCTTTGACATGCCATGGCCCGGACCCGATCAGTCTGGGCTGTGCGTCACTGCATAGGCGCATGGGTTCGGTGAATCAGTATTATTAATGCAATAAATAAGAACTATGTATTTCCATATTGCAGATCGTTATACCATTATTCGGCCAAGTTATTGATGATCCTTCTTGGGTTCCACACCGTTAGATTGATGCGATGAGTTTTTCTGAAATCATGCCATCCCGAGTCCGGTTGCAGCGGAGCGAACTGGCCGTGCCGGGCTCGAGTCCTGAACTGTTCGAAAAGGCGGCGAACAGTGCTGCGGATTACGTTTTTCTCGACTGTGAAGATGCGGTGGCACCGGAGGACAAGGCACAAGCCCGCAGAAACATCATCGAAGCACTCAACGAGATCGACTGGAACGGACACGGGAAAACGGTTTCCGTACGTATCAACGGATTGGATACGCATTATATGTACCGGGACGTGGTCGATATTGTGGAACAGGCCGGACACAAGCTGGATACGATCTTGATTCCCAAGGTGGGGGCTCCTGCGGATATCTATACCGTGGATTGTCTCGTGACCCAGATCGAGGACGCGATGGGAAGAGCCCATCGGATTGGCCTGGAAGTCCTGATCGAAACCACCCTCGGCATGGCCAATGTTGAATCGATTGCACAATACAGTCGTGGAGGCAGCAGCAGACGCCTTGAGGCGCTGCATTTTGGCGTCGCGGATTATGCGGCAAGTTGTCGGGCAAGGACGGTGGTGATCGGGGGACTGCATCCCGACTATCCCGGTGACCCTTGGCATGCGAGTCTGCACAGAATGCTGGTGGCCTGTCGTGCATACGGGTTGCGGGCGATTGATGGACCATTCGGTGATTTCAATGATGCCAACGGATATGTTGCCGCTGCCCGGCGGGCTGCCGCGATGGGGTTTGAAGGGAAATGGGCGATTCACCCCTCCCAAATCGAACTGGCCAACCGTGAAATGTTGCCGACATCGGATCAGGTGGATCGGGCACGCCGCCTGCTGACCGCCCTTGATGAAGCGGCCAAAGCCGGCAAGGGGGCGGCCTCTTTGGATGGAAAATTGATTGATGCCGCGTCCGCAAAAATGGCGGAAAACATGATCAGGCAGGTTGAGTTGGCGGATCGCAGTGCATCATCGCGATCAGTCTGATTGATTCTTGTTGATGATAGGCCGGGCGCAGGCAGATGGAAATACACGAATATCAGGCAAAACAGATACTGAATGATTTCGGCATTCAGGTTCCCCAAGGGGGGCTGGCCTACAGTCCGGAACAGGCGGTCTATCGGGCGAATGAAATCGGTGGAGACAAGTGGGTGGTCAAGGCACAGATTCATTCCGGTGCCCGCGGCAAGGCGGGCGGTATTTTATTTTGCGACAGCAATCAGGCGGTCTGGGATGCGGCTGAAAACCTGCTGGGACGCAAGCTGGTGACCCGCCAAACCCACCCTGAAGGAAAAATCGTTTATCGATTGTACGTGGAACCGGCGGCGGAGATCGAGCGAGAGCTGTATTTCGGTCTGGTCCTTGATCGCAGTCATGAATGTATTGTGGCGATCGGTTCAACTCGCGGGGGCATGGATATCGAAGAGGTGGCAGAAAATCACCCTGATTCGATTATCCGGGTGAATATAGAACCGGCGGTGGGTATGCAGGTATTCCAGGCGAGGCGGCTGGCATTTGACCTGGCGCTGACCGGCAGGGAAGTCCAGCAGGCAGTGAATGTGTTTATGAGATCGTATCGTGCGTTTCGTGACCTTGATGCCACCTTGCTGGAAATCAATCCGCTGGTCATTACACCATCGAAATCGGTTATTGCGTTGGACGCAAAAATGTCATTCGATGATAACGCCCTGTTCCGCCGGTCCGGTATTGCCGAGTTTCGTGACAAGTCCCAGGAAGACCCGAGAGAGAGGGAAGCGGCCGACCGGGGCTTGAGTTACATCGGACTGGACGGGAATATCGGTTGTATCATCAACGGGGCCGGATTGGCCATGGCCACGATGGACATCATCAAGCTCAAGGGGGGGCAGCCGGCCAATTTTCTGGATATAGGCGGTGGCGCATCGCCCGAAAGGGTGGCCAAGGCGTTCAGGTTGGTGTTGTCAGATCGCAAGGTGCAGGCCGTTCTGGTCAATATTTTTGCCGGTATCAACCGTTGTGACTGGGTGGCCAGGGGGGTGATCCAGGCCATTGAAAATTTACAGCCGGACATTCCGGTGGTGGTCAGACTGTCAGGGACGAACGTTGAACAGGGCCGGGAAATTATTGCCCAATCAGACGTGGGCGTTTTTTCGGCTGACACACTTAATGAAGCGGCTGAACTGGTTGTCAAGACAATTAACGGCAAGGAGTCGACAGGGCGGGCATGATGGCGATTTTGATTGATCAAACAACCCGCATTCTGGTTCAGGGCTTCACCGGTCAAATGGGGACTTTCCATGCCCAGCAAATGATCGACTATGGGAGTAACCTGACGGCTGGCGTGACGCCCGGCAAAGGCGGGGAAATCCATTTGGGAAAACCGGTCTTCAACTCGGTCAGGGAGGCGGTCACCGAAACCGGCGTACAGGCCAGCATCATCTTTGCGCCCCCCGCTTTTGCGGCGGATGCCATCATGGAGGCGGCGGAAGGCGGACTGGAATACTGTGTCTGTATTACGGATGGTATTCCCGCTCAGGATATGCTCAGAGTCAAACGATACATGCGCCGCTTCAAGAAGGAACAGCGCCTGTGTCTGACGGGCCCGAACTGTGCAGGGACCATCAGCCCGGGAAAGGCGATGTTGGGGATCATGCCCGGACATATTTACAAGGAAGGGCGTGTGGGCATTATTGGACGATCCGGTACGCTCGGCTATGAAGCCGCATCGCAGTTGAAATTGGCCGGGATCGGCATCTCCACCAGCGTGGGAATCGGGGGTGATCCGATCAACGGCAGTGCATTCACGGATCATCTGATCCGGTTTGAAGCGGATGCAAAGACCGATGCCATTATCATGATTGGAGAAATTGGCGGTTCCCAGGAAATGGATGCGGCCCGGTTTTTCAAGGAAAATATGAAAAAACCCGTAATTGCCTATATCGCCGGGTTGACGGCGCCCAAAGGCCGTCGGATGGGGCATGCCGGTGCGATTGTCAGTACGGCGGGAGAAAGTGCTGCCGAAAAAGTGGCCTTTTTGAAGGAATGTGGCATCGTTATCGTTCCGTCCCCCGCAGAATTTGCTCAGAGCGTCCTGACCGTACTTTAGCCTGTTCATCGACTGCAAAAGTATGCGTGGTTTGTCCGATTATCCGGACCACCGGACAACTCCGTTGTATTGACAGGGCCATTGCCTGGGTCAACGTACGGCTTTTGAATGACTTGACCTATTATAGTTTGTAGAATGTGTGTACGATGCACTGGCCGGCAGCTGATCCATCATGGTCAGAAAAATCCATTTTTAATCAACTCTGGAGGACAGGGGTCTCTTTCGGGATCTGTTTCCGTTGCCCTTTGTCTCACATTGATCAGTGCAAATCCCCGAAGCCTGAAGAAAGGGCCAGTATCCGTGTGGGTTTGGCTGCATTCCCATTGGGAGGATATCCCCCAACAGTTTTCTTGTTTTTCTCAAAGCCGGTATAATGTGTTTCATTACTACCTGCAATCGGGAACCAAAGCAGCAGGCCATTCTTTTTTGGGTCGCCGTGATTTCGCGCGATCCGGATTGACAGTGGTCACAGACACAAGGCGTATCCTTGTTCGAAAACCTTAAAAACCTTATTGGATCAATTAATCATGTCTGACAATCAGTCTCGTCATAATTCTGAGCAGAGTTATACCATGGGTTATAGCGATGAGTTTCAAAAAATGCTGCATCGTCGAAATGCTGTGACCAATGCCGCTTATCTGCTTCCATCCCTCAAAGCGGGTCTCCGTGTTCTCGATTTCGGCTGTGGTCCCGGAACCATTTCCATGGGGCTTGCCAAGGCAGTCGAACCGGGTGAATTGCATGGTATTGATATCGAGGAATCCCAGATTCAAATGGCTCAGGCTGCGGCGAAAGCAGGCGGCCATGACAATACTGTCTTTCAGACAGCTGATGTGACCGCTCTTCCCTATGAAGATGAAACCTTCGATGTGGCCCATTGTCATGCGGTGCTGACGCATGTTCCTGATACCCGTGCGGTGCTCAGGGAAATCTATCGTGTGCTTAAGCCGGGCGGGCGGATTGCCAGTCGGGAGTTGATCGGTGCTTCCTCATTTTTTGAACCGGCTATTGACGATTTCGCCAAGATGTGGGAGGCATTTACCACCTTGATCGAAACAAACCAGGGGCACCCTGATATGGGAAAGGAACTCAAGGGCATATTGATTGAAGTCGGGTTTGCGGATGTTCAGGCCAGCGCCTCATTTGAATCCTACTCTGCCGCTGAAGATGTCGATTTCATGCATGCGTTGACCATTGGCTGGTTTTTTGCCGACAAGACGGTCGATGCCTTGATCAAATCGGGCATTGCCAGCCAGACGCAACTGGACCGTTGGCGCCGGTTGCTTGACCAATGGAAAGACAGTCCGGGTGTCTTCGCTGCATTGGCCTGGGGAGAGACGATCGGCACGAAACCATTGCCGGGCTGACCGTGCATGCATGTGACTAAGCCCGGTCAATTGATAAAAAACGGGTTATGATTTCAAGCAAAGACGGATTGGTTTTTCCCGTGTTTGCCCGAGAACGGAGGATTAGGCCAGGCGTGCCGTCTGTTCTTGCCATCACGGCCGGATCCCGGCAAGTTATTCCGGGGCATTGAGTCTCGTGATCTGTGAGCGTCTGTCGACGGCCCAAGCGTATTGTTCGGGCCACATCCTGAAATCAGAATCCACGCCCAACTGCGCCGCCGCATGGAGTGGCCAGAACGGGTTGTGCATCAATTCTCTTCCAAGGGCGATCAGGTCGGCTCCGCCTGTCTGGAGTATCTCTTCGGCCTGATACGGGTCGACGATGACACCGACCGCCATCGATTTCAGGTTCGTTTCAGTCCGTGCCCGCCGAGCATAGGGCACTTGAAATCCAGGGGCTCTGGCCGACTTTTTCGTCAACGGGCGACCCTGATCGTCGCTGCGAAACCGAGGGGCTCCGGCAATCCCGCCTGATGAGCAGTCAACCACATCGACGCCACGGCGCGACAAAGCCTGACAAAACACGATGGACTCATCCATTGTCCATCCATCTGCCATGCCATCGATAGCAGAAATTCGCACAAACAAGGGACAGTCATGAGGAATCACGCTGCGGACCACCTCGACGATTTCCAGCGGGAATCGCATTCGCTCGCCGATATGGCCCCCGTAGCAATCGGTTCGTTGATTGCTGAGTGGTGAGAGGAAACTGTGCAAGAGATAACCGTGCGCCATATGCAGTTCGATGACACGGAATCCAATCTCGACCGCTCTTTTTGCGGCCGAGGCGAAGGCTACTTTGACTGAATCGAATTCATCAGCAGACATTGCCCGTGGGCAGGGCCAGTGCGCAGCGACCGGAATGGGAGAGGGCGCGATCGTCGTCCAAGGCATCTCTTCCCCCTCTGTCTTGGTCGGATCCAGAGGTTGTCCACCGTTGACGGAAAAGGGGGGATATGTTGATCCCTTGCGTCCAGAATGGGCAAGCTGAATTCCCGGAACAGACCCCATTGATGTAATGAAGTCGACAATCGGCCGCAGTGCTTCCGCCTGCTCATCCGTCCAGATGCCAAGACACCTGGGCGTGATTCTGCCCCGGGCTTCAACAGCGGTTGCTTCGGTAAAAACCAATCCGGCCCGGCCCCTTGCAAACGTGCTGAGATGGGCAAAATGCCAGGGCTGCGCAACTCCGTCAATGGCTGAGTACATGCAAAGTGGGGAGACGGCAATCCGATTGGGCAGGGTGATGTTGCGCAGCGTGATCGGCAAAAAAAGTTTGATTGCGGTGGATGACATGACACAAATTTACTATATTCTTGACTGAGGCAGGCGCAAAGTGGGCCAGCTTGAATTTCAAAAAGGCCGAGTATACGGGCTGTTTTGATAAGGCTTCAATCGAACCTTGTATTTTGTGTCATGATGAGTCGGATGGAGGTACTCAATGGTAATGTCAAACACGGCCAAAACGCGTGATCTTGAACTGTTGGATGCAGTGGTCCATTTCGTGTTGTCCTGTCCGGATGCCTCCATGGCGTTGTTCCATGAAGGGATCAGACAGTGGGGCAGTGAATGGCGTGAAGTGCGTACGGCCTCGCTCCCGGCAGCGCAGTGGATGACCGGCGATTTGTCATCCCCCCACCCTGAGATCAACGCATTGCTCGGACTGTTTCAACGGCAGGCCCCCCGACTGCGTTGGGAGCAGAGTTACCGGAAAGGAGACCACATGGTGAGTGATGAACTGCTGGCGGGATACGGGTTTGCCGAAGTGATTGGCAGTCAGGGTCCTTTTGTCAGTGAACGGGTCCGATGCGGAGTAGGGGTGTGGGGACCCTCCATTCATTATCCGGCGCATTATCATCAGGCCGAGGAGGTTTATCTGGTCATGGCGGGCTCAGTGTATTTCAAGTTGAATGGTCAAGCCGAAATGAAAAAGGAGTCGGGAGATGTTGTCCATGTCCGGTCCTTGTTACCGCATGGCTTTCGGACGACCGGGGAATGCGTGGTCATGCTGTATCTTTGGCAGGACGGTGATTTGAGAGAGAAATCGACCTTTGTGTGATGCCATCATCGTTGGTACCGACTGTGCCGAGAGTAATCGGCAGTAGCCGGTTCGGGTTTATGGAATAAATATGATGTATTTCAATTATTTAAAGTTGTTTTATTATCTAAAATAGTAAATGGAAGATGCTGGCTGTGTTCAAGGTGACTGGGCCAGGTCTTGTTGACGGCGTCGGTGATACGATCCTGCGATCGTCGCCGCTGTCAGCTTCCCCGGTAGGTGGAATAGCCGAATGGATTGAGGAGCAACGGGACATGGTAGTGTTGCTGGTCGTTGTCGACCTGGAAGTTGATCTCAACATAGGGATAGAAGCTGTCCGTCTGTTTCTGCTGAAAATACGCCTCGACCATAAAGACAAGCTTGTAAACGCCTAACGACAGTCTGTGATTGTCCGGCAACAATTGACTGACACGTCCATCCGAATTGGTTCTGCCGGCTCCGACTTCCTGCCAGTCGTTGTCGACATACTGATAGAGGGTCACGTCGACGGCTTCGGCGGGATGACCGCAGGCCGTATCCAATATGTGGGTTGTAATTTGACTCATGGTCAGGTTCCCGGGTTGTGCCGCAGCAGGCGATCAATTCTCAGCTGCATTATCTTTCGCTGTTCTTCTGCGGCCAGCACGATTTCATCCTCCGGTGGGTGGTCTATTCTTTGTTTGATCAGACGTAACATTTCTGCCGCGGATTTGCCGGTCGCACAGACGATGAATATGTAGCCAAACCGCTCCTCGTACCGGCGATTGAAGTACACCAGTTCTGCGAGTGTCTTGTCGCAGGCCAATGCGACGGAAGCCTGTTCGTGGGCCGCCAGGTCATGGGTTGCGGCATATTTCTTTTTCAGGGAGGCCGGATCGCCGATTTTAGGATGGCCGTCGAATGCCTCTTGGTAATCGGCTGTTTCCATGGATGACCAGAGCCGGTCGGCAGTTGTCTTTACCCTGTCAAGGGAGGCATAGGGTGTCGCCTCGACCATGCCTTGAATCCACCGTGTTGCGGTACAACACTGACTGAACAGATCATAGATGACTGTCTTGTCAGATTGATTCAATTCGTTAAGAGTCATCTATGCTTGTCTGGGTGTTGTTTCAGCGATGCAGTCATTTTGACTTTATCTGACCAAATGGTCAAGTTTTCTTTTTTTCATCCGTCACATTCAGTATACTCATTACCTGCTACCCATTTGCCCGTGCGACATGTCCTTAACGGCCCATCGAGGCGAAATACTGCATTTTACCAACGACCCTCTGGTCGATGAAGTGCAATCCTGGCAGTACTGGGAGGATGGCTTGCTGGTCATTGAGGACGGTCATGTTGTAGCGGTAGGGAGTTGGCAGGACTGTGTTGAATGGTGGTCCCGCGTCGAGAGGATCAACGAACACAAAAATGCGCTTATCATCCCCGGCTTGGTGGATACACATGTTCACTATCCCCAGTGTGAAATCATTGCCGCTTACGGTACACAACTGCTGGATTGGCTTGAGAGGTACACTTTCCCGGCCGAACAGCGGTTTCATGACCCTGATCATGGCGCATGGGTCGCTGAATTTTTCCTGAACCAGTTATTGAGTAACGGAACCACCACCGCGCTGGTTTTTGGGACCGTTCATCCTGAATCGGTGGAGGCTTTTTTTGCCGCAGCATTACAACGCAACCTGAGAATGATTTGTGGCAAGGTGATGATGGACCGCCATGCTCCTCCTGCTCTGTGTGATACACCTGAGCGCAGTTATCACGAGAGCCGAAAACTGATTCGGCAATGGCACGGCAAAGGCCGATTGGGTTATGCCGTCACCCCCCGGTTTGCCCCCACTTCTTCATCGGCACAATTAACCAAGGCGGGTCAACTGGTGTCCGAGTTCGCTGGTGTGCATCTGCATACCCACCTGGCTGAAAACCAACAGGAATGTGAGTGGGTCAGAACATTGTTTCCAGAGTGTAACGATTATCTGGATGTCTATGATCAATTTGGTCTGCTTGGACGGCGTTCTGTCTTTGCCCATGGTATTCATCTTTCGGACAGCGAATGGACACGGTTGAAAACATCCCGTTCCAATCTCGCGTTTTGTCCGACTTCGAATCTGTTCATTGGCAGCGGTCTGTTTGATCTGTCAAAAGCGGACCAGTTTGAAGTCGGTGTCGGTCTTGGAACGGATATCGGCGGTGGAGACAGTTTTTCGATATTAAGAACGATCAATGAAGCCTATAAAGTCCAGCAACTCCAAGGCTATAACCTTTCACCGTTCCGCTCGTTGTATCTGGCTACGCTGGGTGGCGCGCGCGCACTGGATTTGCATCGACAGATCGGTAACTTTGAAAATGGGAAAGAGGCAGATTTTATTGTGCTGGATTATCACAGCTCACCCTTGATGCAGTTTCGGATCAACACCTGTCGCACGTTTGAGGAAAAGTTGTTTGTTTTGCAGATGCTGGGGGATGATCGAACGGTACGTGAAACATGGATCATGGGACAAAATCAGCAATACAACTGGCATCACAAAACTGAAATAACTACATGATATCGGAAAGAAAGCCTTGTGTTGTGAACACCATACAGTGCTTTCGACTGAAACAAATATCGAAACATCGAGCATGTCAGGGAACCGAAGATGCTCCAGGAAAACAGCCATTCATGGACTGCTTCTTTCAGTATCTTTTCATTGAGAAATAAACCCAATGGTTACTTCCGCCAACGGGGTCGTCCATGCCATTGTTTCCCATTGGGATAATTCTGGGTGAGTGAAAGTGCGTATATTGGGCCAGTTGATTATAATATGTGTGAGTTATCCCCGGAATGTCGGTGTGTGACAGAAAATGAGGTTCTGGGTGTTCGTGTCCGGTATGACACACCGGTGTTGTGCCATGCCTGAAATATTCATGGGTACCGGGTAGAGCAGGGTGATTCTCTCAGCACGATGACAGATGATTGCCCCAAATAGCAAGATAGACAAGGCTTCTTGTATAAATTGAGAAATAGACCAATGGACAACCCGACATGTCAGTCATCAATCCTGTTGAGAGAAGATCAGGGAGGGATTGCAACGCTTGTTCTGAATCGACCCCGGAAATTCAATGCGTTGTCAGAACAGTTGCTTGGCCGACTGGAAAGAACGCTCGATGAGATCAAAAACGACCCGACGGTACGGGTGGTGGTCATCGCGGCGAACGGGCGGGCATTTTGCGCTGGGCATGATCTCGGTCAAATGCGAGACAATGCCGACAGGACCTATATCCGGTCCCTGTTTTCCCGCTGTAGCGGTGTCATGAAAAGAATTGGTGCTTTGCCACAGCCGGTGATTGCGTCGGTGCAGGGAATGGCCACGGCGGCCGGATGTCAATTGGCAGCTACCTGTGATCTGGCGGTGGCAGGCGAATCGGCACAGTTTGCCGTGTCGGGGATCAATATCGGTTTGTTCTGTTCGACACCTGCCGTGGCATTGAGTCGCAATATCACCCGAAAACGCGCAATGGAAATGCTGTTGACCGGTGACTTCATTGATGCCCCAACTGCGCTGGAGTACGGACTGGTCAACCAGGTGGTTCCGGACGACGAACTGGATTCGGCTGTCATGACACTGGCGGAAAAGATTGCGCGCAAGCTGCCTTCGGCAGTGCGCCTGGGCAAGTCGCTGTTCTACCAGCAGTTGAATCTATCGCTTGATGGGGCGTACGAGGTGGCCAGCGAGGCTATCACCGGCAACTTTCTG
Source organism: Candidatus Poriferihabitaceae bacterium (assembly GCA_965214625.1). Classification (GTDB taxonomy): domain Bacteria; phylum Pseudomonadota; class Gammaproteobacteria; order Arenicellales; family Poriferihabitantaceae. The sequence goes on from OZ243962.1 coordinate 2,822,747, forward strand.
GATAAGGACACACTGGAGGGAATTGATGCTTTTTTGGAAAAACGCAAGCCCAGCTGGGCGGATTGATCTGACCGAATCCGTCTGAGGCGGGACAGCAGCTATTCTCCGGTATAAAACTCGGGCCACATCACCTTGACGACCGCACTGTTGCTTGCCAGCGAATGACATTGATTCAAGATCGGTGGCGTGGCGCGTTTTTGTTGCTTGGCCGCCCGGTTTTCCATGGCAAAATGCATTGTTTGATACGCGGTGGTTGAAACCGGACCCAGTAATTCGATCAGGTGGGTACAACTGTCGGTATTGGGTATGCGTTTACGAATTTCCCGTCGCCAGCCGGATGCGATTTTCAAACCAACCAGTTTTTGCATGTTGATACCGGCGTAGGGGCAGATACGAAAGGGGGTATAAGGCAAATCGACATCGACCTGATGGATCGTCATATCCAGGTCCAGGGTGAGTCGTATCTGCATCTCGTGGACCGGTTCGCCCGCCTCAATGATGCCCCGATCATGGTTGGAGTAGGAATAGGTTTTGGTATCCACCAGCGTCGCTTCAATATCCCACAGCCCATCTTCGCGTTGAAATCCCTCGCAGTGGATATGACGGGTGTGGAGCTTGTTTCGGGGGACGGGCGATGACAGTGACATGGGTACTGGGTTTCAATCGGATTTGGGATACAGAATCAGTTGGGTACACCTGAATTCGGCGATGGTCTTGCCATTGGTTGAATCAACCACGCGGGAATCCCATACCTGGGTGGTTTTTCCGTGATGAATACACTGCGCGGTACAGACGATGCGGCCTTCTCGGGCGGTCCCCATGAAATTGCACTTCAATTCAAGCGTGGTAAAACCGCTGGCCCCGGTCGGCAGATTGGCCATGCAGCCATAACCGGCTGTCGTATCCGCCAGAGTGACGACACTGCCAGCATGGAGGAAACCGTTAATCGCCAACAGTTGCGGGGTGACCGTCAATTCAGCGCAGGATTTGAATGAGGATATTTGCGTTGAACGCAATCCAAGACGGCCAGGGAGTCCCTCCTTGTCCCGTTGATTGAAAAATGCGGGGTTGTTCATCATGCGATCATGATATCAGGCGGCATTTGAAATGGCCTCACCGAGGTTGGCGAGACTCGAACCGATCAGGGTGGGTTGTATTTCCCAGGGATCGAGCACCGCAGCCGAAGTACGCTGGATCCACATGGCCTTCATCCCCGTCGAGACAGCGCCAATGACATCGAACCCATTACTTGAAATGAGCCAGGCCCGTTCTTTGGCTGTTCCAGTTTTCGAGAGGAAGTGTTGATAAACGGCTGGATTCGGTTTGAACGTCTGAATGTCGTCGACACTCACGGTGCTTTGGAAATAATGGTTGATGTTCGCATTTGACAGCACGGTTTCGACCATGTTTGCCTGTCCATTGGAAAAGGCATGGAGTTGAAATCCCATCGCGGTAACCTGTTCCAGCCCCGCCAATACGTCCGGGAAGGCGGGTAATGATGCATAGCATTGCATGAGTGTCGACTTCTGCTCCCCGGTCAGTGCACATTGCCATTCCCGGTTGGTATATTCCAATGCCTGTTCGGTACAGACTCCAAAAGGCTGATATTGCTGCATCAATCCTCTTCGAAAGGTGTATTCAAGCTGTTTTTCCCGCCACCGGCGGGAAAAGGCGGTGGCCTGATCACCGATGATTTTTTCCAGTTCCACCGTCACGCCATGGGTATCGATCAGCGTGCCATAGACATCAAATCCCAGTGTCAGTGCCATGCGTTTTCGCGCCATGGATGCCGGCGAGCGCAAAGCCCGAAGACGGTTTGGGGTGCGGGCGAAGTCAGTCCCATCTTTTGCCCCTGTTTTGAATGAAGTGTTTATGTCGCATCGGTTTCATCAGGATGACTGTACGGACGACACGACGCTACGGACACCGACAGACGCTCGATATCCATTGCGTTGATCGGGTTCGGTGGCGGGTGCCTCGGTGTCATGACCCCAAGGCAGCGTTTACTTTTGACATCACCGGCCTGTCCAGGTGGGCACAGATGAATCGGCCGACATCAACCAATTTCGCCAGGTCGACGGCGTGTTCAATCTGTAAGCCGTTCAGCAGATGGACCACGTCTTCTGTAGCCACGTTCCCGCTGGCCCCATCGGCATACGGGCAGCCTCCCAGTCCGGCAACGGCGCTGTCGATGACGGACACACCCAACTCCAGTGCCACGTAAATGTTGGTCAGTGCCTGTCCGTAGGTATCATGGAAATGCACCGCGATGTGCTCAATCGGGATTCGCTCTTTGAGTGGTTCAATCAATGCGCGGACCTGCAGGGGAGTTCCGATACCGATGGTATCTCCGAGCGAGATCTCGTGGCATCCGAGGCGGTACAGTTTCTGTGCCACCGACAGCACCGCTGCCGGCGTAACGTGACCTTCATAGGGACAGCCAAGCACACAGGAAACATACCCCCTGACCTTGATGTCATGCTGTTTGGCAGCATCAATGACCGCTTCGAATTGCCGCATACTCTGCGCAATGGAGCAGTTGATGTTCTTCCGGCTGAAGGATTCCGAGGCCGCGGCAAAGACGGCGATTTCCCTGGCTCCGGCGGCGAGAGCCCCTTCAAACCCCTTCATGTTGGGTACCAGCACCGGATAATGGCCTTCCGTTTGCCCCAGTGCGACCAGTACCTGATCGCTGTTGGCCATCTGAGGCACCCACTTGGGATGGACAAAGCTGCCTGCCTCGATATGGGTCAAGCCCGCATCACGCAGTCGATGGATCAGGTCGATGCGGACCGCCGTGGAAACCGTTTTGGCCTCATTTTGCAGTCCGTCCCGGGGGCCGACTTCAACAATTTTAACGCGTTCGGGGAATGTCATGAGTATCAGAAATCCGATCCAGCGGCATTAATCAATGACCAGGAGTATATCTCCTTCGTTGACCTGATCACCGGTCTGAAAGTAAACCGTTGCCACCCGGCCGGAACGCGGGCTGTTTATCTGGTGCTCCATTTTCATGGCCTCTATGATCATCAGGTGATCCCCACACGCCACGGTCTCATTTTCTTTCACCTGGACGGCGACCACGGAACCGGGCATGGGTGCCCTTAACGTACCCACGGGGCCTCGGAATTGCCTTTGTGTGTTTCCGGCCTTCACTTTGTCCAGTTGCCAGAGCCGATGATTGTACAGTAAATGCCGCTGCGACGCCCTGGCCATGATGTTGGTTTTTATTCGACGGTGCGCATATTCTATTGTCAGGTCGTGCGGCCCGTCATAGCGGGCCCTGAGGCAGTAGGTCTTCGTGCCGTAAGTCAGCTGAATCGAGTGGTTATCCATCACCGCCCTCACTTCCAGACGATTTCCCTCCGGATCATGATAACAAAGCAAATCACTGCCTCGCTGTGTCGACTGCCAGTGGTCACACAATGCCCACGGGGACCATGGATCGGTGGATGTTTTTTGTTTCTCAGCCGTTTGATGTTGTGCCCGCAGCAGATCATAGCAACAGACACTGAACAGGACTTCATTGGGCAGGGACTGTTCAGGTTGTCGCAGTGACCCCAGCTGGTTTTCGATGAACCGGGTATCCGTGTTCCCTTCGACGACCTGGGGATGCGACACCAGTTTGCCGAGCAATGCAATATTGTGATGGACCCCGATGAGTTGATATTGCTGCAAGGCGCGGTGCATCCGCTGTAATGCCGTGGCACGTGTTTCTCCCCAGCAGATCAGCTTGGAGATCAGGGAGTCATAGTGAACGCTGATTTCATCGCCTTGTACGACCCCGGTGTCAATACGCAGAGAAGGGCTGAGTGCGGGGAGGCTGAGCACGTCCAGCGTACCGGCGGAGGGCAGAAAATCCTGATCGGTGTTTTCGGCATAAATCCGTGCTTCAATCGCGTGTCCGTTGAGCTGCAGCTCGGACTGTTGGCAAGGCAGCGGCTCTCCATTGGCAACCCGGATCTGCCATTCAACCAGATCCTGCCCCGTGATACGTTCGGTGACCGGATGTTCAACCTGAAGCCGTGTATTCATCTCCATGAAATAAAACTGGTTGTCCGGTGCGAGCAGAAACTCAACAGTGCCTGCCCCGACGTAGTCGATTTCCCGGACACAGGCGATCGCGGCTTGTGTCATCGTCTCACGGACGGGGTCCGTTATCATCGGGGCCGGTGCTTCTTCCAAGACTTTCTGGTGCCGTCTTTGCAGTGAGCAGTCCCGTTCAAACAGGTGGACGACCTGTCCGTGTGTATCGGCAAAAACCTGAATTTCAATATGTCGTGTTGTGGGCAGGTAGCGCTCCAGCAGGACCCGGTCATCGGCAAACGCCGAAAGACTTTCCCGTTTCACCGATTCCAGGGCATGGAGAAAGTCGCTGGCGCGGGCCACGATCCGCATCCCCTTGCCGCCACCGCCGAATTCGGCCTTGATCAGTAGCGGATAGCCGATCTCGTTAGCCTTGTCCTGTAAAATGGCACTGTCCTGATGAGGGCCGTCATAGCCCGGCAAGACCGGGACACCGGCCATGCGGGCGATCTGACGGGCTGTGCTTTTGGAGGCCATTTTTAAAATGGCCTCTGCAGGTGGGCCGATAAAGGTGATTTGGCGGGCTTCGCATTGTTTCGCGAAATCCGCATTTTCGGACAGGAACCCGTATCCTGGATGAATCGCATCGGCACCGGTTTGTCGGGCGGCCGAGAGAATCTTTTCGATACACAGATAACTGTCGGATGCCGGGGACGAACCGATCCGGACCGCTTCATCACAACGCCGGACATGCTGTGCATCGGCATCGGCATCCGAGTAGACAGCGACGGTTGCGATCCCCATTTCGGTGGCCGTTTTGGCGATACGGCAGGTGATTTCTCCCCGATTGGCGATCAGCAGTTTACGGAACATGCCGTTACATCCTGAACAGGCCGAACCGGGTTTCCGGTATCGGTGCATTCAACGCAGCGGACAGCCCCAAGCCGAGCACTTTGCGCGTATCGATGGGATCGATAATGCCATCATCCCACAGCCGGGCACTGGCGTAATAGGGGTGGCCCTGCGTTTCGTACTGGGTCTGGATGGGCGAGACAAAGGCGGACCGTTCCTGTTCGCTCCACGGGGTGCCCTGGGTTTCAAGGGCATCGGCCTTGACCTGTGCCAGCACATTGGCCGCCTGTTCACCGCCCATCACCGAAATGCGTGCATTTGGCCACATCCACAGAAACCGGGCGCCGAAAGCCCGGCCGCACATGGCATAATTCCCGGCGCCAAAGCTGCCGCCGATTACCACCGTGAACTTGGGCACCTTGGTACAGGCCACTGCGGTGACCATTTTGGCCCCATCCTTGGCGATGCCGCCGGCTTCGTATTTCTGGCCCACCATGAATCCGGTGATGTTCTGCAGAAAGACCAGCGGTATCCGCCTTTGCGTACACAGTTCAACGAAGTGGGTCCCCTTCAATGCCGATTCAGAAAACAGGATACCATTGTTGGCCAAAATGCCGATCGGGTAGCCATTGAGATGGGCAAATCCGCAGACCAGCGTGGTCCCGTACTGCGACTTGAATTCATCCAGCTCACTGCCATCGACCACTCGGGCAATGACCTCGCGCACATCGAATGGCTTATGGGGCTCCTTGGGAATGATGCCGTAGAGTTCCTCGGCAGGGTAGGCCGGTTCCACCGGCTGGCGGATGGCGAGGCTGGCCGGTTTGGTTCGGTTGAGATGGCCGACAATCCGCCGTGCAATGCGAAGGGCATGCGGGTCATCGTCGGCGATGTGATCGACAACACCGGACAGGCGACCATGGACATCGGCTCCGCCGAGTGCCTCGGCGGTGACAGTTTCGCCGGTTGCGGCTTTCACCAGAGGCGGTCCGCCCAAAAAGATGGTGCCCTGGTTTCTGACGATGATGTTTTCATCGCACATCGCCGGCACATAGGCGCCCCCTGCGGTACAACTGCCCATCGTGAGGGCGATTTGCGGGATACCGGCAGCAGAAAGGGTGGCCTGATTGTAAAAAATACGCCCAAAGTGCTCTTTGTCGGGGAAGACTTCATCCTGCAGCGGCAGAAAGGCACCGCCTGAATCGACCAGATACAGACAGGGCAGTGCGTTGTCCCGAGCAATTTCCTGTGCACGAAGATGCTTCTTGACGGTGATCGGGAAATAGGTGCCTCCCTTGACGGTTGCATCATTGGCGATAATGACACACTCGAGTCCATTGACCCGGCCGATCCCGGTAATCAGCCCGCCGCCCATGATATTCGTTTCGTACATTTGCCATCCGGCAAACTGGGAAAATTCCAGGAAGGGGGACCCGCAGTCGGTCAATTGGTTGATTCTTTCCCTTGGCAGCAACTTGCCCCGATCCTGGTGTTTTTTTCTTGCCCGTTCACTGCCACCCAATGAAATCAGCGTAATTTTCTCGTGCAGGTCATCAACCAGTGCCTGCATCGCCGATGCATTGGCACAAAAGGACGATGAGCTGCGATGCAGCTGGGTTTTAATCCGTCCCATTGGATCGGTTCTGGTGGGAAGAACGTTTCACGGGGTGCCCTCTCTACTCACTTTCGATTTCCCGGGCAATGATCATGCGCTGGATGTCGCTGGTGCCTTCATAAAGCTGGGCGACCCGAACATCCCGACAGATCTGCTCAATGGGGAAATCCTGCAGATAGCCGTAGCCTCCCAGTGTTTGCATGGCGTCGGAACAGACACGCTCGGCCATTTCCGAGGCAAATAGCTTGGCCATGCTGGCCTGTTTAAGGCAGGGTTGCCCGGCATCTTTGAGGCGGGCCGCCTCAAGGACCATCTGGTGTGCGGCCTCCAGTTGTGTGGCCATATCCGCCAGACGGAATCCCACTGCCTGATGCCGGATGATCGGCCGGTTGAAGCTGTGCCGTTGCCGGGCGTAATCCCTCGCGATTTCATATGCTGCCCGAGCCATGCCGACGCACTGGGCTGCAATGCCGATACGGCCGCTTTCCAGGTTGCTGAGCGCAATCTTGTAGCCTTCGCCTTCCCGTCCGAGGCGATGGTCCAGCGGTACGACACAGTCTTTCAATTCAACCAGTGCCGTATCCGATGCATGTTGTCCCATTTTTCTTTCGACCGAGATGGCCGTATAGCCGGGGGTATCCGTCGGGACAACGAACGCGCTGATACCGTGTTTCCCGGCAGCGGCATCAGTGAGGGCGAAGACAATGGCAATATCGGCCTGTTTCCCCGAGGTCACGAATTGCTTGGTGCCATTCAGGCAATACTGATTGCCGGTCCGGGTGGCGCGGGTACGAATGGCAGCGGCATCCGATCCGGCCTGTGATTCAGTAAGACAGAAACAGCCCAGCGCTTCCCCTTTGGCGAGCGGGATCAGGTAGGTCTGTTTGACAAAGGCATTGCCGAACTTGAGAATCGGACCGCACACGACCGTGTTGTTGACCGATAAAATGGTCGAACAGGCCCCATCACCGGCGGCGATCTCCTCCAGTGCGAGAACGAAAGAAACCGTATCCGCGCCGGCCCCACCCCATTGCTCGGGAACGGTCATCCCGTACAGGCCCAGTTGCGCCATTTCCCTGAGCGCCTCGGTCGGAAAAGACTGTTCCCGGTCCCAGGCAGGCGAATGGGGCTTGAGACGGGATTGGGCGAATTCGCGGATGGTATCGCGAATCAGGGCTTGTGATTCGGTCAGCATCGACGGCACATCGCCTAGAGCCGTTCCACCGCCATCGCCGTGGCTTCACCACCGCCGATGCACAGGGCGGCGACGCCCCTGTTGAGTTGATGTTGTTCCAGTGCGGATAGCAGGGTGACCAGAATACGGGCACCGGAAGCGCCGATCGGATGACCGAGGGCACAGGCCCCCCCATGGATGTTGACTTTCTCGTGTGGCAGGCAAAGCGCGGCCATCGCCGCCATCGTGACGACGGCAAAGGCTTCGTTGACTTCAAACAGGTCGACTTCATCGACCTGCCACTGAATATGTTCCAGCAATTTTCGGATGGCGTTGACTGGTGCGGTGGTAAACCAGCCGGGTTCGTGTGCATGGGTACGGTGTCCGACAATCCTTGCCTTGGGCGATAGCCCGGCCCGAAGTGCACTGGATTCGCGCATCATCAGCAAGGCGGCGGCACCATCCGAGATGGAACTGGCATTGGCCGCTGTTACCGTTCCGTTTTTCCTGAAGGCAGGTCGCAAGGTCGGAATTTTTTCTGGCTGTGCCGTGAAAGGTTGTTCATCCTGATCAATCGTCCGGCGGCCTTTCCGGTCAGTGACACTGACGGGCGTGATTTCCTGTGAGAAATCCCCTTTTTCGATGGCCCGCAGGGCTCTTTGCAGGGAGGTGATGGCAAAATGATCCTGTTGCTTGCGGTCAAACTGGTATCTGTCCGCGCATTGTTCCGCGAAGGCACCCATCAGGACACCCTGATCGTAGGCATCTTCCAGGCCATCGAGAAACATGTGATCTTTCATCTCGGCGTGCCCCATGCGCTGTCCGGAACGGGCTTTTGGCAACAGGTAGGGTGCATTGGTCATGCTTTCCATTCCCCCCGCGATCATCACTTCGTTGGTGCCCGCCAACAACAGGTCATGGGCCAGCATGGTCGCTTTCATGCCGGACCCGCACATCTTGTTGACGGTAGTGCAATGGGTGCCCAATGACAGGCCAGCCCCCAGCGTCGCCTGTCTTGCCGGTGCCTGGCCTTGCCCGGCCGACAGCACATTGCCCATGATGACCTCCTGAACCCGTTCAGGGTCCATTTGGGCCCGTTCAATGGTGGCCCGGATGGCGTGGGCGCCCAGTTGACTGGCGCTGAGCGATGAAAAACAACCTTGAAAGGCACCCATCGGCGTGCGCGCTGCGGAGACGATGACAATGGGATCAGGCATCTTGGCAGGTGTGTCTCTGTCGGATGATCATGGGACTTCGATTCAAAACACGAACCGGTCTGGAATCAGACCGATGCGCCCTATTGTGCCCGTGTCCGTCCGGGTGAATATGGTTGTGTCAACATTCCGCCCGGTTAGCCATTTTTTTGGATGAGTCATTGGCCTGTCATGCGGTCTCATTAAACAATTCCCGGCCGATCAGCATGCGGCGAATCTCCGAGGTGCCGGCACCGATTTCATAGAGCTTGGCGTCTCTGAGCAGGCGACCGGTCGGATACTCATTGATATAGCCATTGGCGCCGAGTGACTGGATTGCCTGTAGTGCCATCCAGGTTGCTTTTTCAGCGGTATAGAGAATGACGCTGGCGGCATCCTTTCGCGTGGTCTCTCCCGCGTCGCAGGCTTTGCCGACGCAGTAGGCATAGGAACGACATGCATTGAGAGCGGCATACATGTCAGCCAGTTTTCCCTGCATCAACTGAAACTCCCCGATGGGCCGACCGAATTGTTTTCTTTCATGGAGATAGGGAAGGACGACATCCAGACAGGCCCTCATGATGCCCAGCGGACCGCCCGCCAGCACCGCACGTTCAAAGTCCAGCCCGCTCATCAGCACATTGACTCCCCGATTTTCTCCTCCCAGGACATTCTCTTCGGGCACCTTGACGTTGTCGAAGATTAGTTCCCCCGTATTGGACCCGCGCATCCCCAGCTTGTCGAGTTTCGGCGCCGTTTCAATGCCAAAATCCTTCTCGACGATAAACGCGGTAATGCCGCCTGACCCGGCATCCGGTCGGGTTTTGGCATAGACAACCACGATATCGGCATCCGGCCCGTTGGTGATCCACATTTTACGGCCATTCAAGACATAATGATCATCCCTGTGTTTTGCGATCAGCGACATACTGACCACATCGGACCCGGCCCCGGTTTCGGACATCGCAAGGGCGCCCACCTGTTCACCGCTCATCAGTTTCGGCAGATAGGTGCGCCTTTGTTCGTCGGTCCCGTTTCGCTGGATCTGATTGACACACAGGTTCGAATGGGCCCCATAACTCAACCCGACCGAGGCGGATGCCCGACTGATTTCCTCCATGGCCACGATGTGTGCCAGATAGCCCATGCCGCCCCCACCATATCGCTCGGGCACGGTAATGCCCAGCAGGCCTATATCGCCCAGCTTGCGCCAGAGTGAAGCGGGGAAAGTATTGCTCTGATCGATATGTGCGGCGAGCGGTGCGATTTCCCGTTGGGCAAAGGCCGCCACGCTGGTCCGTAGCATGTCTATCTCGCTACCCAGATGGAAGCTCATCGAAAACGGATCGGTCATGAACTGGTTTCCAATAATCTAGAACATCAAAATTACATGACGTTTACGTAAACGTCAACTATAATTCAGCAATCTGTAAAGCGCAAATGATCTATCCGGTGCCAACGACATTGAGCGGAAGGCCGTCTGTGAATCCCACGCCCAGCGGGTAGGGTCGATGAAGAGGAGATCAGGAAGAAATGGCGCAAGGTGGCTTGGCCATCGCACTTCGGTGGTTTTGATTGAGACCAAAGATAGACGAATAGGTCAAATAAAACAATGAATTGAAGATCGATTTTGAATGAATATTGAACAGGCAAATAATTTCTTGAGACGGGAGTTCCCTCAAAATACCACGCAGGTTGAAAAAATTGCACCGGGCGTTGCCCGTGTTCGCCAGTCGATTGGCCACCAGCACCTGAGACCCGGGAAGACCGTTTCTGGCCCGACACTGATGATGGTGGCGGATTGTGCGGCCTATGTGGCGATTTTGGGGCAGATTGGGGAAGTTGCCTTGGCTGTCACGACCAGTTTGCATATCAATTTTTTGAGAAAACCGGTGTCCGACAGGGATATTCTCGGAGAGAGTCGACTGTTGAAGACCGGGAAGCGATTGATTGTCTGCGAGATCCTGATCTATTCGGAAGGGACAGCAGATCCAGTGGCACAGGCGACTGCGACCTATTCGCTACCACCCCCATCGGATTGAATCATGCCCTGCTCGTCACACACGTGTCGGTTGTCAGGCACTCGGTCTCAATGGCAGTAAAACACACTGATTTGGTTGCTGGCTGTAGGGTGTGAAACATGGCGGTATTGACGGACTCGAGTGAAACCAAAGTCGCTATGTTTGGCAAGTGTTGAGAGGGCATTGACAATGACAGGTGAGCCCGGTTATCCGCTTCGTCCTGACCGGGCAAACCCCGACCTTCGAGACCATGGGTTCGGCCCTTTGTATTCCCTTTTGCATGCACTGACATGGATGCAAGGCTGGGCACAATGGCTGCTGGCATGTCCTGATGTGGTGTCTTCGATTGCCGGTCCTGCTGGAATGGAGAAACAGTCCGCTTGGCGTACCGGGGACCGGTCGCCGTTACACCATACCTTCGCTGGAGTGATGTGCGTGACCTAATTTAAAGGGACTGCTGCTTCACCAGGTGGTATCCCTCTTGGAAATATCGCATCTAGAGGATGATGGGTCACATCACGATCTGTCTCCGGTTTCCATGCTGCAGGCCCCGATTCCACGGATTTCCACCCTCACGTCCTGTTATTTTCCTGTCCATAGCGAAGTCGTGCGACTGCACCTCGACGGGCTGTTTCTCCCCGTGTGTACCAAGCCGACATATCCGGTGATTTCCATCTTCCGGCCTGTTGCATCTCCACCAGGCTCGCGCCAGCCCTCGCCAGACTGAGCACCGAACCGATCCGCAGGGAATGGCCGGATATTCGCCGGCCCCTGTTGCCCCCTCCGCAACGGACGGTCACGATAGAACGGGTCGAGCGGTCGGACAGGCGGCCTGCCACATTGCCCCCCTTGCGCAGGGAACGGAACACCGCTTCCTGTTATATGTTGTCCAATCCCGGCGGATGTCATCCAGGCATCCAACACCTCGACCGTGCGGCGGCCGAGGTAGCAGGTTGCTCCCCTGCCTTCCTGGTCCGTCTTGGAACGACGGATATGGAGAATTGCGGAACCATCCGAGTCCCGTTCGATGTCACCGACATCGATGGCCACCATTTCCGACACCCGGAGCAGCGCGTCCGAGGCCACGGCGATCAGGGCTGCATCCCGTAATCCCCGAAGGGTTTTTTCCCTGACGGCGGCTTCCACAATTGTATCGGCCTCCTCCCACAGCACTCCGGCTACTTGGTCCCGGCTGCGGGAAATACGGCGAAACCCGGCCAGGGTTCTTTGGGTTACAGGCCCTACCGGATTCTTGCTCTCATTTTGGCCGGTCATTTTAGCCCAAAACCGGACGGCTGACACGGCCAGTGAGGCCGTGGCGGAAGAAAGTCCCTGGTCGTGCAAGTGCGTGATCCAAGCAGCAAGGGTATTGTCATCAAGAGGGCGGCCATCAAGCCATGTATCCAGTCACTCAAGAGCCCCTCGGTAGGACCGGTGGGTATTGATCGAGACAGAGGCCCGGATGAGATCGGCGATTGCCGGGTTGGATAGCAAGTATCCTGAATCGGAAAGAGGTTTAACGGAATCCATTCATCACGCTGTCTCGGCAGATGGACGGCAGGTTAAAAGCAGTGATCGGTACCCAAGACCGGATACAGAATATAGCTTGACAGCAATGAACCGAATAATTATTCTTCGCCATAGATGTTTATCGGAGGTAGCCATTCGACATCCGGGACATACAAGAGATTCTCGTTCCAAGATGAGGTGACCGACAGGGGGTATTCCGCTAGCCGGAGTACGAAAACAAAAGGCCCCGTTCAGGTTCCGTTAAACCGGATTATCGGAACTTTTCTTGGGCTCAGGCGTTGCCCGATGCCCGGTCGAGCTCCGATCCAGAAACCACCAGTATCCTCCACTGAACTTGCCACCGGGTTGGCTGTTAAGGACGCAGTGATGATCCTCTTGGCCCGCTTGCCCATACACTGGCAACCGTCGCTTTTGGCGGTGCGTCGTATCGACGTGGGGAAAACCCGGGACGTGTTTTTCGTTTTCGGTGGCGCGCCTCGGGGTATCGCAGGCAGGACCTGTTTTTCTTAAATATTGACACCTACTGATCGGTATTCATCGGGTCATCCGGTCAGGACAGGTTCGTTTCGACGACAGCCCCGGGCGGCGGATACCGACGATATATGGAGTCAGAGGGTATTGCAGGATGATCTGGTTGGGGTATGATTCAGCAAAAGAAGCCGTGGGTGAGGTACACTATTGCGCGGTAGCGTGGCGATGGCTGTCTGCAAATCGCCCGGAAAAAACCCCGAGGAAATGGATTCACAATCATTAAGACCTGTCCGTTGTCAATGGAGGGTCGATTTGGCTGGCCATTACAGAATAAAATACCAACATGACCGATACGTTCCCCAAACTGCTGATCAACAATGCCCGTACCATCGGAGACAAAACGGCGATCCGGGAGAAATATCTGGGCATCTGGCAGTCATGGACATGGCGCGAGATGCAAGAGGAGATTTTTTCTCTGGCGCATGGACTTGCTTCACTGGGGTTCAAGCGGGGAGACAAGCTGGCGGTCATCGGCAGCAATCGTCCCCGGTTGTACTGGGGGATGGCGGCCGCCCAGTGTCTTGGCGGCATACCGGTTCCGGTCTACCAGGATTCCGTTGCTGAGGAGCTGGCATACGTGCTGGCACATGCCGAGACGGGTTTTGTCCTGGCAGAAGACCAGGAGCAGGTCGACAAGGTGCTCGAGGTCAAGGCAAACTGCCCGTTGATCAAAACCCTGATTTACGACGATGAACGGGGCGTTCGGGATTATCAGTTGAACGACCTGCATGATTTCCGGGCGGTTCAGCAATGGGGTCTCGAGTTCGCGAAAAAACACCCGGATTTTCTCGCGGCGGAGATTGATCGCGGGGCGGGTCAGGATGTGGGTATTTTTCTTTACACGTCCGGCACCACCGGGAAACCGAAGGGCGTGGTGCTGACCAATGACAATGTGCTGATTACCGCCAGAAACAGTGTGCAACTCGATGCGCTGACGGCGGATGAGGAAACCCTGTCCTATTTACCCATGGCCTGGGTCGGTGACCACATCTTCTCCTATGGGCAGGCCTACGTGGCCGGTTTTTGTATCAATTGTCCAGAGAGTGAGCAGACGGTTGCGACGGACCTTCGCGAGATCGGACCGACCTATTATTTCGCGCCGCCCCGGGTGTTTGAAAGCATTTTGACCAGTGTCATGATCCGGATGGAGGATGCCAGTGCGGTCAAGCAAAAGCTGTTTCATGCATTCATGGCAGTGGCCAAAAAAACCGGTATCGCCATTTTGAACGGTGAACCGGTACCGTGGCTCGACAGGCTGAAGTATCGTTTGGGCGAGATGATGATCTATGGTCCGTTGAAAAATACCATGGGGTTCAGCCGCATCCGGTTGGCCTATACCGCCGGTGAGGCGATCGGTCCGGAAATCTTCGACTTTTTCCGGTCCCTTGGCATCAATGTAAAGCAATTGTACGGACAGACCGAGGCGGCTGTCTTCGTCACGACGCAGCCCGATGGCGAAGTATTTGCCGATACGGTGGGCAAACCGTCTCCACAGGTCGAAGTCAAAATCACCGACCAGGGAGAGGTGGTCTACCGCAGTCCGGGGGTCTTCCAGAGCTACTACAAGAATGAAAAGGCCACCCGGGAAACCAAGAATGAGAAAGGCTGGGTGTTGACCGGCGATGCCGGGTATTTCGACGAAAAAGGGCATCTCAAGATCATTGATCGGGCGAAAGATGTCGGCAAATTGAACGACGACTCGATGTTTGCCCCCAAGTACATCGAAAACAAGCTCAAGTTTTTCCCGGAGATTCAAGAAGCGGTCGCCTTTGGCACCGCTCGCGACTTTGCCTCGGCAATGATCAATATTGATCTGGATGCGGTCGGCAACTGGGCAGAGCGAAACAATATCCCGTACGCCAGTTATCAGGAGTTGGCGGGGCATCCCGAGGTCTATGCGATGCTGCTGAAAAACATCGAGCGTGTCAATCAGGATCTGTCTGCTGACCCCGTGCTGGCCGGTTCTCAGATACGGCGTTTCCTGGTTCTTCACAAGGAACTGGATGCGGATGATGGCGAACTGACCCGTACCCGCAAGGTGCGAAGACGTATCGTGGCGGAGAAGTATGATGTCCTGATCGATGCCCTTTATTCGGATGCGAACACCTGCCATGTCGAAACGGAAGTGACTTTCGAGGATGGCCGCAAGGGCACGATCGCGGCCGATATCGGAATCCAGGACGTGCGGACCTATGAATCGGTTGCCCGGGCCAGCTGAATGAAAGAGCAAAGAAAGTTCGGCGACGTGTTGCTGGAAGTCAAGAACATTTCGCTGTCATTTGGCGGCGTCAACGCCCTGACGGATATCAGCTTTGATATTCTGGAAGGAGAAATTCGTGCTATCATCGGCCCCAACGGGGCGGGTAAGAGTTCGATGCTGAACGTGATCAGCGGTTTTTACCACCCCCAAAAGGGCGAGGTCTGGTTTCAGGGCAGCAAGAGAGCCTCGCTCAATCCGCATGAAGTGGCGAAGCAGGGGATTGCCAGAACCTTCCAGAATATTGCGTTGTTCAAGGGGATGACGACACTGGATAACCTGATGACCGGTCGGGTGATCAGGATGAAGGCCAACATGTTCTGGCAGGCCTGTTGGAAGGGGCCGGCTGAAAAAGAAGAAATCGAGCACCGGGAGCGCGTGGAGCACATCATTGACTTCCTTGAAATTCAGTCGATCCGAAAGACGCCGGTGGGCCGACTGCCCTATGGCTTGCAAAAGCGCGTCGAACTCGGACGGGCGCTTGCGGCCGAGTCCAGACTGTTGTTGCTCGATGAGCCGATGGCAGGAATGAATCTCGAGGAAAAGGAGGATATGAGTCGTTTTATCCTGGATGTCAACGATGAATTCGGTACCACCATTGCGCTGATCGAACATGATATGGGCGTGGTGATGGATCTGTCAGACCGGGTGGTGGTGCTCGATTATGGCCGGAAACTGGCCGAAGGAACTCCCGACGAGGTGCGTTCCAACCAGTCGGTAATTGATGCGTATCTGGGAGTCAGCCATGCATGACGGGACTCCCCGTATGAGACGAACTGGATCGGCAAGCCGGTTCGGAGCGGTGTCGTGAGCCCGGACATTCTCTATACCATCGAAGTGATTCTCAACGGCCTGATGGCCGGGGTGATGTATTCGCTGGTGGCCTTGGGTTTCGTTCTGATTTTCAAGGCTTCGGGTATTTTCAACTATGCCCAGGGGGTGATGGCGTTGTTCGCTGCGCTGACGCTGGTCGGATTTCAATCCGGTCAGTTGCCGTTTGCGCACCTGATCAATGTCATTTTCGGGACCGATTACCACCACTGGTCGAGTGGCATGAACAATTTCATGGCGATTGTGCTGACCATGCTGGTGATGATTCTGCTGGCTTGGCTGGTGGAACGGCTGGTCTTGAAACACCTGGTCAACCAGGAGCCGATCATTTTGTTCATGGCGACCATCGGGCTGGCTTTTTTCATGGAAGGACTGGGGGATTTGATGTGGGGAGCCAATATCAAGACGCTGGATGTCGGCATTCCCTCGGGGGGGTCGTTCTGGTGGGAGGATGTGACCCGGACCTGGGCCCCGGAGGGGACAAACTACTATGGCATGTATATTGATGTGCTCGATGTGTGGGCCGCGGTGATTGCGATCGTGCTGGTCGTGGTGCTGACGCTGTTTTCCCAGTTTACCAAGACCGGCAGAGCGCTTCGGGCGGTGGCCGATGACCACCAGGCCGCGCTGACGGTCGGCATCTCCTTGAGAACCATCTGGGTCATTGTCTGGTCAATCGCCGGATTCGTTGCCCTGGTGGCCGGCATCATGTGGGGCTCCAAGTCGGGTGTCCAGTTTTCGCTGTCATTGATCGCGCTCAAGGCTCTGCCGGTGTTGATACTGGGCGGATTCACCTCGATCCCCGGCGCCATTATCGGTGGGCTGATTATTGGCGTCGGCGAGAAGCTCTTTGAGTTTAGTGTGGGCCCCCTGATCGGCGGTGCGACGGAGAACTGGTTTGCCTATGTGCTGGCCCTGTTTTTTCTGATGTTCCGGCCACAGGGATTGTTCGGTGAAAAGATAATCGAAAGGGTCTGATCATGTTTTACAGAGAATCCGGCGATTTCAAGGTGTCCTACCGGGCGGACCAGCAGACCTTTCCGATTCGTCTGGATCGGATTGCAATGGGCGCGATTTGTGCTTTCGCGTTTTTGGTGGTGCCTTTCATCATCAATGATTATTGGGAAAAATCGGTGCTGCTGCCATTTTTGGTGTGGTCGATGGCGGCGCTGGGGCTGAATATCCTTATCGGCTATTGCGGGCAGTTGAGCCTTGGAACCGGTGGCTTCATGGCCGTGGGTGCCTATGCGTCCTACAAGCTGACGACGGCTTTCCCCGAGTTGAACCTGTTTGTTGTGATTCTGTTGTCCGGCGGTATCACGGCGGCGGTCGGGATAATTTTCGGGTTGCCCAGTCTTAGGATAAAGGGGTTTTATCTGGCGGTTGCCACCCTGGCGGCCCAGTTTTTTCTGGTCTGGTTGTTCAACAAGGTTCCGTGGTTTTACAACTACTCGGCCTCCGGAATGATCACCGCGCCGGAGCGGGATATTCTGGGTATTGTGGTTACGGGGCCGAATGCCCCTCCCTGGGCGACTTATCTGTTCTGCCTGACCGTGGTTGTGCTGTTCGCGATCATTGCCAAGAATCTCACGCGCGGTCGGATTGGCCGATCCTGGATGGCCATTCGTGATATGGATATTGCGGCGGAAATCATCGGGGTAGCACCCCTGAAGGCCAAGCTGTCGGCGTTTGCGGTCAGTTCGTTTTATATCGGTATTGCCGGTGCGATGTTTTTTATCGTCTATCTGGGCGCGGCCGAACCGACCGAGGCGTTCGGTATCGACAAATCCTTTCTCGTGTTGTTCATGATCATCATCGGCGGGTTGGGTTCGATCCTGGGTTCGTTTATCGGTGCGGCATTTATCACCCTGATTCCGGTCCTGTTAAAGAATATAATGGTGGGCGGCCTCGGCTGGCCGACCGACATGGTCCAGCATTTGATTTTCATGTTGCTGGGCGGTTTGATCATGTTTTTCTTGATCGTTGAGCCACACGGGCTGGCCCAGTTGTGGCGGGTGACGAAAGAAAAACTCCGACTTTGGCCGTTTCCCCATTAAGATGGCCAAACTGTATGTCCCCCGGGACACTATAAACTTAAATCTCTTTTTTGGGAGGAAATATGAAACATAAAACAAACACCGCGAAATTGACGGCGGCAGCCATTGCAGCGGCAATGATGTTCAGTGCCGGTGTGACATCTGCCGATCTGGTGTTTCCGTCATTAAGCTATCGAACCGGGCCTTATGCCCCCAACGGCATCCCCTTTGCCGACGGGTATGCCGACTACTTCACCTTGTTGAATGAGCGTGACGGGGGGATTGGCGGGGCTGCGATCAAGTTCATCGAGTGTGAAACCGGCTATAACACGGAAAAAGGGGTCGAGTGTTATGAATCGACCAAGGGCGAAGGCTCTTTGGTCTATCAACCGTTGTCGACCGGGATCACCTACCAGCTCATCCCCAAAGCGACGGCGGACGATATCCCGGTGCATTCGATGGGATATGGACGGACTTCGGCGGCCAATGGCCGGGTGTTCAGTCACATCTTCAACTATCCGGGCACCTATTGGGACGCGGCCTCGATTATCATCAAGCATATCAATGATCAGGAAGGCGGCGACCTCAACGGCAAGAGCATCGCACTGGTGTACCACAATTCCGCTTATGGGAAAGAGCCTATCCGAACGCTGGAAGAATTGTCAAAAAAGCATGGTTATCAGTTGACGCTGCTGGCAGTTGACCATCCCGGTCAGGAGCAAAAATCCCAGTGGTTGCAGATTCGCCGGGAGCGACCTGATTATGTCCTGATGTGGGGTTGGGGCGTGATGAACCAGGTGGCCATACAAGAAGCGGTTAACATCCGCTATCCGATGGATCACTTTATCGGCGTGTGGTGGTCTGCTTCGGAAAATGATGTGTTGCCTGCCGGTGAGGGTGCGCATGGTTACAAGGCGATCGCGTTTCACGGCGTGGGGAGTGGTTTCGGTATCTATGACGATCTGAAAAAATACGTTGTCGATGCGGGCAAGGCGGCCGGAGATGGAAGCAATCTGGGTACCGTGCTGTATAACAGGGGCATGTATGCGGCGATGCTGGCATCTGAGGCCGCCAGGACAGCCCAGCAGATCCACGGGGTGGCTGACATCACGTCCGGTCAAATGCGTGATGGAATGGAAGCGCTGAAAGTGGATCAGGCACGCATGGCAGAGCTCGGACTGGCCAATTTCGGTCCTGAAATCGATGTCAGCTGCGAGAACCACGGTGGGCCGGGGCTGGGCGCAATCCAGCAATGGGATGCCAATGCCCAAAGCTGGTCGCTGATTACCGATTTCACCGGTGCCGACCGTGAAGTGGTGGATGCCCTGATCAAGGAAGATTCCGACGCCTATGCCGCTGAAAACAATATCACGCCAAGAGACTGTGGCTAGCAGGGGTTGATCATCCTTCATGGTGAGGTGGGGTGTGACGGGGTCACACCCCACCGTTTTCAGGCGTTTTCATCAATGCTCATCTTGCGATGTCTTCGGTAAACCGTATCGTCCTCAGTATCAAGAATATTGAGGTGATCTATGATCATGTCATCCTGGTGCTCAAGGGCGTCTCGCTGGATGTCCCTGAGGGCGGTATCGTTGCCCTTCTGGGGGCCAATGGTGCCGGCAAGACGACGACGATCAAGTCGGTGTCCAATATTCTCGGAACGGAACGGGGGGAAGTCACCAAGGGATCCATAGAATTCATGGGCGAGAAGGTGGAAAACCTGTCCCCGACCGAATTGGTCCAGCGCGGGGTGGTGCAGGTGATGGAAGGACGGCACTGTTTTGAACACCTGACCGTGGAAGAAAACCTGATGACCGGGGCGTATACCCGAAAAGCGGGGCGCAAGGCCATCGCCGACGATCTGGACATGGTGTACAGCTATTTTCCGAGGATCAAGGACCGGCGGAAAAGTCAGGCGGGTTATACCTCGGGGGGAGAACAGCAGATGGTGGCAGTCGGTCGTGCCTTGATGGCCCGTCCCAAAGTCATCTTGTTGGATGAGCCTTCGATGGGGCTGGCGCCGCAACTGGTGGAGGAGATATTCGAAATTGTCAAAAGACTGAATGAGCAGGAAGGCGTCACGTTTTTACTGGCGGAGCAAAATACGTCGGTCGCCCTGCGTTATGCGACCTATGGCTATATCCTTGAAAATGGCCGGGTGGTCATGGATGGGGAAGCCAGCTCGTTGGCAGAGAATGAAGATGTCAAGGAATTTTATCTCGGGATCAGCGGGGGCGACCGGAAGAGTTTCCGGGAGGTCAAGCATTATCGACGCCGAAAACGCTGGTTGGCCTGACCGCTGAAAGACATGTTGGCCTGATCGAATGACCCGACCGGACTGTTTGCAATGAATCGGGGCTTGTCCTTTGTCCTGCGTGTTGCCGACGGTCTTTGGCGCATGCTCGCCTATCGTTTTTGAATCCAGGAAATCACGATGTCGGATTTTTATGATGCATTGGAGTGTCGCGCTCCGCAAGACCGGGAAAGGGCGCTCACCGGGTCCCTGGCGCGGCAATTGCAGCACGCAAAAGTAAATACCGAGAGCTATCGGGAAATCCTGAGTGCACAGGATACGGATCAATTTGATGCGTTGAAACGGCTTGCAGACTATCCGGTTACACGCAAATCCGAGTTGATCGAAAAACAGAAGAGATGGCCGCCTTTCGGTAGACTGACCGCCTTTGGGGAAAGTCAGGTGACCCATATTTTTGCCTCACCGGGTCCCATTTATGAAGCCAGTACACGACATCCCGACTACTGGCGGTTTGCCAGAGCCCTGTATGCAACCGGGTTGAGGCAAGGCGAGGTCGTGCACAACAGTTTTTCCTATCATCTGACTCCGGCGGGTTCCATGGCGGAATCCGGTTGTCACGCACTGGGTTGTACCGTGGTTCCGGCCGGTGTTGGTCAAACCGAATTACAGGTGCAGACGATGCATGATCTGAAACCGACCGGTTATGTGGGGACCCCCTCTTTTTTGAAGATTCTTCTGGAAAAGGCGGATGAAATGGGAAAGGATGTGAGTCCGTTGAACAAGGCACTGGTCTCGGGCGAGGCGCTGCCACCGCCGCTGAGAGCCTTTTTCATGCAACGGGGGGTCCATGTGTTGCAGTGCTATGCGACGGCGGACCTCGGTCTGATCGCCTATGAATCGGCACCGGATAGCGGTCTTATCGTGGATGAAGGGGTCTACGTGGAAATCGTTCGTCCAGGGACCGGCGATCCAGTGCCCGACGGGGAGGTCGGCGAGGTAGTGGTCACGACGCTCAATCCGAGTTATCCGCTGATCCGGTTTGCAACCGGTGATTTGTCCGCCATGATGGAAGGCCAAAGCCGCTGTGGCCGAACCAACCGACGGATCAAGGGCTGGATGGGTCGGGCCGATCAGACGGCAAAAGTCAGGGGAATGTTCGTGCATCCGGAGCAGGTTGCGGCGATCATCGATCGTCATGCCGAAGTGGCCAAAGCCCGACTGGTCATCGATTGGGTGCAGCAACGTGACCAGATGATCCTTCACTGTGAGACCGATGAGCCTTCTGAGTCACTCGCCAAGGCCATCGGGGACAGTGTCCGGGCCTGTTGTAAAGTGCGCGGTGAAGTCGACCTGGTCGCGGTCGGTTCATTGGCCAACGACGGCATTGTGATCGAGGATATCCGACAGTATGACGTCTAGCGGCACGAAGGCGATCATGAGCGATAGTCTGCGTCTTTGCAGATAACCAAGCGTCCGGTCTTGTTGCGAGCAAACGACACCCATTCAACGGCACTGCTTCACCGGGTCAGGGTGATTGATCTGTCCCAGTATATCCCGGGCCCCTACGCCACCCGGTTGATGGCGGACCTGGGCGCGGATGTCATCAAGATCGAGCCACCCGGTGGCGACCCGATGCGGCGGATACTGTCGGACAAGAACGAGCCCTCTCCACTTTATCTGCAGTTGAATCGCGGTAAACGCGTTCAGTTTGTTGATCTCAAATCCCGTTCCGGCAAGGCAGCATTCAGTCGCTTGATCGAGGGCTGTGATGTGCTGCTGGATGGCTTCAGACCGGGAACATTGGATGGCCTGGGATTTGGATTTGACCGATTGGAGTCGATCAATGCGGGTTTGATCTACTGCGGATTGTCCGGTTTCGGACAGACCGGGCCGGATGCCGATAAAGCGGGGCATGATGTGGGCTACTGCGCGGCTGCGGGCCTGTATGGTCATGCGGGCCCGGCCCGGCCGCCGGCCATTCCCTTTCCGCCGTTGGCCGACCATGTCGGCTCACTTCAGGCAGTCAACAGTATTCTGGCGGCACTGGTGTACAAGCGCCGAACCGGGCAGGGATGTCATCTGGATGTCAGCCTCTACGAGTCCATCTTGTCGTGGCAGTATTTTTCACAGACTCCCGGGGTCATTGATATGCTGTCCGGAGGAGCCGCGTACTATAATATTTATGCGACGGCCGATGGGCGATTTCTGGCACTCGGTGCGATCGAAGAAAAATTCTGGAGTGCGTTTTGTGGCGCGCTTGACCGGAAAGCCTGGGTTGATCGGTATCACGATGCCTTTCCTCAGGTCGACCTCAAGCAGGCCGTCAGCCGAGTGCTGAAGGCGGGATCACTGGACGAATGGCTGCGTGTTTTCGAGCACGTCGACTGTTGTCTGGAGCCGGTTTTACGGGGCAACGAGGTCTTTCGGTCGGATCAAACGCGCGCCAGGGGATTGTTCGATGGACAGGCTGCGTCTTATCCTGCAAGGATTAACTTTCAGGCTACGCCGGTCCATCACCGGGAAAGCGACCTCGATGGGAGGCAATGTCGACAGTGGAGAATGCGATGATTCCATTGACTGAAATCAAACTGGCGATTGATACGGATTCGATTGCCTGGTTGACGTTGAATCGACCGGGGAAACACAATGCGCTGACCCTTCGGATGATGCAGGAGTTGCAATCAGCAGCCACCCACATCAATCAAGACGACACCATTCGGGCTGTTGTGCTTGGTGCCGAGGGAGAGAGCTTTTGTGCCGGTGCCGATCTTGGCTGGATGCGGCAGAACCTGACACGGTCTCGGCAACAGCGGATTGCGGACAGCCAGACATTGGCGGGAATGTTGCATTCGCTCGATTCGCTCAACAAACTGCTCATTGGCCGGGTTCATGGTCAAGCTTATGGTGGCGGCGTCGGATTGATGTGTGTTTGTGACATTGTGGTGGTGGACCAGGCTGCCCGTTTTGCACTGACCGAGACACGATTGGGTCTGGTTCCGGCGAATATTGGACCTTATGTCATTAGACGAACCGGCACTCGCCACGCACGGCGGATATTGCTCAATGGCCACCGTTTCAATGGGCGGGATGCGGTGAATTTTGGCTTGGCCGATGTCGCGGTTCCACCTACTGATATCGACCAGGGTGTGGCGCAGGAAATCAAAAGTGCGCTGGCTTGTGCGCCCGGAGCCATCGCAACGACCAAACAGTTTGTCCGGGAAGTGGATCATCGGACCGAGTCGGAGGTCAGGGAAACGGCTGCCCGGTTACTGGCGGATATCTGGGAGAGCCGCGAGGCACAGGCCGGGATTGGTTGTTTTTTCGATAAAACCGTGCCACCCTGGAAAAAGACCCCGGTCCATCGGCACGCCGATGGTCAGCATGAATGATCGGGCGTTGCGGTTGAATCATTCATCAGGAGAGACGATCGGGAACGGCGGACGGTCTGCACCGTGCTCAATGGCGTGGGTTTGTGGTGTCGCGTGCGCGGCACCCGGCAAATCACCCACACCGGTACCTGCCAGGTTCACGCCGTTGATTCGGGTTATCCGGATTTCCCGGCCATTGGGGCGCGGTTCATCCTCCGTAGGCTGATCGATTCCCGGTCAGCAGCGACCGTGCCTGTTCGCTCATCGAAACCAGCAGTTCAGGGGCTGAACGGATGTCATGAATCAGTCCGGTGGCTTCGCCTATAAAGGTATTTGCGATGGCGGTATTTCCGTCATGCCAGGCTTGCCGCCAGCGATCGGCTTCTTTTTTTTGCTCTCTCATCAATGCATCCTGGGCTGAGTGCCACTGGTCAGTAAACGCATTTTTGAGCACTCTGGCAGTATAGCGCCTTGGCCAATCCAGTCCCCTGGCGATATCCATGACACGGGATCGAATCGTCTGGTCTCCGGTCGACGCTATCGCCGCTTTGAGCATGTTTGGATGAACCAGGGCCTCTCGTGTTGCCCAGAAACGCGAACCGATGAGCACACCGTCAGCACCCAGCATCAGCGCCGCCGCGATGCCTCGACCGTCGGCAATGCCACCGGCGGCACAAAGCAGCGTGTCCGGGGCCTGTTTGGCAATGACGTCAGCGATCTCCGGGACGAGCGCCATGGTCCCCCTGCCTTCGCCATGACCACCCGCTTCAGCACCTTGAGCCACAATCACATCAGCACCGAGGTTGATCGCATGTTCGGCATCCTGACGGGTCTGTATCTGACAGATCAATGGCGTGCCGCTCTCCTGAATGGAACGAACAAAGGGAGCCGGATTACCGAAGGACAAAAAGATCGCGGAGGGTTTTTGGTGAAGCACCCACTCGAGCAGTTCGGGTTGCCGGGTAAGCGACCAGGTGATCAGACCGCACCCGACCGGTTGATCATCGATCAGCTCGAATTGCTCACCAAGCCATTGCGGGTCCCCGTAACCACCCCCGATCAGTCCCAATCCACCGGCACGGGAAATCGAAGCCGCAAGTACGCCCCCGGCTGCCAAGGCCATGGGCGCTTGAATGATCGGATAAGTCAGGTTGAATTGTTCAGTCAGTCGTGTTTTTAGCATTTCGTTATTGTTATCGGATTGTTGTTGGAACCTGATAATGCACGGGACTCCGTCTGTGGGACGGATTCGGTCATGAAAATCAGTGGCAATGGATGATCACTATACTACCGCCAGTCATGAACCAACAACCATCCATGCGGTGCCTGTTGCGAACGGGTTCTGCCCGGAGCGTTTCGACAAGCACTGATTGGAGGTCTCAGCAGAGGGATATGAACACAATGGCGCAATCAATCAGGCAGTGTCTGAAGTGGATCCATTCAAATGACGGAATGTCTTTGCTGCGGAGTTCAAGCCGGCAAGGGAGCGTCCGATGCCAGCGCCTTGAAATAATCTGCGTCGGAAGGCTACACTAGGTACTCATCGACCCTCAAGAGGAGACAACATGGGCACGAAGGCGGCCACCAGTGCCACGCCATTACCCGAACCGGCGACCTATCAGGACGTACTCGATGCGCCACCGCACAAGGTGGCCCAGATCATCGACGGGACCCTGCACATGAACCCGCGGCCGGCCTCCAGGCATGTTTGGGCATCGACAGGGCTTGGGGAATCCATTGGCCCTCCTTTCAACCGCGGCCGTGGCGGGCCAGGTGGTTGGTGGATCATTGACGAACCGGAGCTGCACCTGGGCGAGGATATCCTGGTGCCCGACCTGGCGAGCTGGCACCGGGAACGAATGCCGGACTATCCGGACGTGGCGTATTTCACCCTGGCACCGGATTGGGTGTGCGAGGTCCTCTCGCCCTTGACGAGGGCAATGGACCAGGGAAAGAAACGAGACATCTATGCTCGTGAAGAGGTTGCATACCTTTGGTTTGTCGACCCCGAAGCGCGCACGCTGGAGGCCTTTGCGCTGAGGGAGGGTCAATGGGTTTTGCTTAAGACCCTGACAGAGAACGACCCGGTCTCGTTACCGCCCTTCGATGCGATCAGTTTCAGCCTGGGCGACCTGTGGCCGGATACGAATGCCGGATGACGGTTTGCTTGAATGATACAAGAGGACGGGGTTACGGCTCTGTGATGGTGGCCGACTCGGCCAGATGCACCAGTCGAATGAACTCATTCCGATAACCCAAAGGATCCTCTCCACGGGCGCCGAGTGCCAATGCAACGACATCGTCGTAGCTGTATTCGCCGGTGTACTGACCGCCGTGCAGGAGTTCGCCAAAGGCGGCCACTGCAGCGGCAAAGCGCATGTCATGCGGCGCGGCGTCCACTGTCTTGAAGACATCAGCGGCGGTCACCGCTTGCGTGATCAAGGTGCTCGACTGGGCGTTCGGTAGTTTATAGCGGATTTTCAGGAAAGCGAATTCATCATTGAAATCGGCCTTTGTTGTCGCTTTCGTGTCCTGATAGCGAAGAGGGGGAATGCGACTGCCGTCCGTGTCCTCCAATATTATCTCGTAAAGGGCGGTTACCGTATGCCCTGCGCCGATTTCCCCCGCATCGACCTTATCGTTGCGAAAGTGCTCGGCTGCAAGCCTACGGGTCTCATAGCCGATCAGTCGGTACTCCCGGACAGTGGCGGGATTGAATTCCACCTGTATCTTGACATCTTTCGCGATGGTCACAAGCGTCGAGGTTACCTGCTCAAGCAAGACCTTGCGGGCTTCGGAAAGAGAGTCGATGTAAGCGGCGTTGCCGTTACCGCTCTGGGCAAGGTGTTGCATCAGCTCGTCGTTGTAGTTGCCCATTCCGAAACCGAGTACCGAGAGGGATACGCCGCTGGACCGCTTGTGTGAGATGAAGTCCTCCAGTGCCTCAGGGTCGGTGATGCCGACGTTGAAATCACCGTCCGTGGCAAGGATCACCCGGTTGATGCCATCGCCGATCAGGTGTCGTTCGGCCAGATCATAGGCCTGGCGTATTCCCTCGGCGCCAGCGGTTGAGCCGCCGGCACCGAGATGATCGAGAGCCGCCAGAATCGTACGTCGTTCCGAGACCGGAGTGGGCTCGAGTAGCACGCCGGCCGAGCCTGCATAGCTCACGATAGCGACCCGGTCATCCGGTGACAGTGCGGTCAGTAGCAGTTTGAGCGAGCGAATCAACAGCGGCAGCTTGTTCGGTTCGTTCATGGAGCCCGAAGTGTCGATGAGAAAGACCAGATTCGCCCGGGGTGCGGTACTTTGATCAAGCTCGTACCCCTTGATCCCGATGCGCATCAGTCGGGCCCGGTCATTCCAGGGAGCCGGCATCAGTGAGACATGTGCGGCGAATGGCGGGTCACGTGTCTCGGGCGGGGGGTAGTCGTAGGTGAAGTAGTTGATGAGTTCTTCGATGCGGATGGCTTCCCCGTTCGGCGGCAGATATCCCTGATTCAGTGAAGCACGCAAAAAAGCGTACGAGGTGGTGTCTACGTCGATCGAGAAGGTCGATAGCGGTTCCCTGGTGACGAGCTTCACCGCATTAGGATCAAAAGCCGTGAAACGGTCCCGACCCTGATAATCAATGCCATCATGGTGTTCAAACGACTCAGCGGTCAGCGATTGGGTCCGCTGCAACCGCAACGAATCGGGCACGTTTGACTGCACGGTGCTGCGACGGAGCAAATCGACTTGCCCGGTGGTGGATGGCATCGACATGAGACCGCCAGTGGAGGAACCCGTCAGTGACAGATTGGACGGGTAGGGCAGATGCGGTGCCAGCATCTGATAGGTGATGACGCCAACCACGATGGCGGCAGCACTCCCTGCAAACATGCGGGAGGGGCGCGATAAATGACGGGCCAGGATCATGGTAAGTCTCCGTATCTGAAATATGAATAGCGTGTGGCTCGGTACCGCTTGATTGCGGTGTTTCTCGTTGCCGATTCTCTGGTAGTGGCGGTTGAATGCCGCGGTGGCATCGCAAATGGTTTGCTTGCGTACTTCGTCGGGTGCCTGTGGCACGGTCGCATGAAGTGCCAAGCGCAGTCTCTCGAGTTCATCATTTGCCACACGGCTTCCTTGATGGTGGCGGTTGAATGCCGCGGTGGCATCGCAAATGGTTTGCCTGCGTACTTCGTCGGGTGCCTGTGGCACGGTCGCATGAAGTGCCAAGCGCAGTTTCTCGAGCACATCACGCATCATGTGCATTCTCATCGTTGGCCAAAGCACGTAACTGACGGCGTACTTCGTGCATCCGCCATGACACGGTCTTTTCCGTGATGTCGAGCGCCTCCCCTGCCTCGGCATGGGTCAATCCCATGTCGATTACCAGGGCAACGGTAAGGCGCAGCCCATTCGATAACCGATGCATGGCTTGGGACAGCCAGGCTGACTCGTACATATCGGCACCGCGAACGGCGTGAACCAGCGAATCAACCTCAACATCGCTGCCCTCGCGGTGTTGGCGGGTGCGTCTGCGGCGCAGTGCATCACGGGCGGCATTGACGACGATCCGGTAGAGCCACCCGTCAAAGGTGCCTGTCCGGTGATAGGACGGGAGTTTGGCGGGCAACGACATACAGACCTCCTGTGTCAGGTCTGCCGCCTCATCGGCATTACCGAGGACGCGGGCACAAAGACGGTAAATTCCGTCGTAGTGGCGCTCGAGCAACTCGGTAAAAGCATCCCGGTCCCCCGCTGCGGCCTGGCAGGCCAGTGAACTGTCAGTGTGGTCACCCATGCGAAATGATCATATGTTTTCCATGACTGTTTACCTAGTATGACGTATGACCTGCCGAAATCCTTGGATCATTGGGTTGATTGGGACGACAATGAGCCGATTTGTCATCATGGAATCATTCGAAAATGAAACAAGGGCCGTCCGCGATACGTCAGCAAATCGGCAGTTTGAGATGGGCTCGTTGTTGCGTACCTCCCGTATGGATTGAAGCCACGGTCTCTTTCGCTGACACATAAAATGGATTGATTGAATCCGTCGTGTCTATGACACTGACGGGAACCCCTTCAGTGATTACCGGTTTATTCGAGATGCATCCGCCTGCCTTTTGGCCGTTGATTGCGATCAGTCGGATTGCTAACCGGGTCAGCGCCGCATTTCCTTCCAAAAGAGAACAAACGGGCGAGTTCTTGATCACATACGCCGCCGCAAGTCTGTTTGGAACCGGGACCTCGGAGGCAACATGTCCGGTTGAACGAGGGATGTCTTGTCTAGAACCTGCAAGATATCAACACGATTGAAAGAAGATATTTGCAATCCTCTGGGGGTCAGCGAAGTGTGTCAGGACATGCGCTTGTTTGTACTTGGACCCCAAACAGAGCGTCTGCCCTGTGAGGATGTTCGTTTAACGCAACGTGGCACATCAATCCAGAGTTTTAAGTTTTCTTTTGACGCGTGTGACGACACTTTTCATTTCTTCCAGTGTGCTTGCGATATCCTGTTGTCTTTGAAGCAGTGCCTGTCGATGGGATTCAATGGTGTGAAGCACAAACACGAGCTGTGCCCGCTCATTCGGTTCGGTGTCATACAACTCCAGGGTCCGTTTGATTTCCGCAAGAGAAAAACCGATCCGTTTCCCCCTGAGAATCAGCTTGAGACGGACCAGGTCGCGATCTTTATAGATTCTTTTGATCCCCTGTCTTTGGGGCGCGAGGAGTCCCTGGTCTTCATAAAAACGAATTGTTCTTGGCGTAATGTCGAAGTGTTTTGCCAGATCTGAGATTGTATAGGTTCCACTTGTTTTCATGAAGCTAACTGGCTGAAAAGGGGGCTCCAAGTTGACGTTTACGTAAACGTGATGTAAGTTGTCACCCTAACAGAATTAATGCGATTAAGCGAGAAATATTGTGTCTCCTTCCCCTCAATCGACGGACAAAATGACGGTACCCATTCGCTTTGTGACGGCCGCCAGTCTGTTTGACGGGCACGACGCGGCGATCAATATCATGCGGCGGATATTGCAGGCATCGGGTGTCGAGGTTATTCACCTTGGGCACAATCGATCTGTTTCTGAAATTGTGACAGCGGCGCTTCAGGAAGACGTGCAGGGAATTGCGGTCAGTTCCTATCAAGGAGGGCATGTTGAATTCCTCAAGTATATGATTGACATGCTCAGGGACAGGGGAGGAGAGAAAATCCGGGTTTTTGCGGGCGGGGGAGGGGTCATTATTCCACAGGAAATCGCTCGACTCGAAGCGTATGGAGTGACCCGGATCTATTCACCGGAAGACGGCCAGGAGATGGGTTTGAACGGCATGATTGATAACATGATTTCACTCTGTCGGCATGCGTCGGATGAAGACGCTCCCGGTCCGATCGATCAGACTCAACTGAGTGACTGGCAAGTACTCGCACGGGTATTGACGATGATCGAGAACAATGCCTGTGAGAACCCTGATCTTTGTGGACTTCGGTCGGCTTGCGATGCACTGTCCTATCCGGTTCCGGTCTTGGGGATTACGGGTACCGGTGGGGCCGGAAAATCCTCATTGACCGATGAATTGATACTGCGTTTCAAGCTGGGTTTGGGGGATGATCTGAAGATTGGAATTATTGCGGTGGATCCCACCCGTCGGAAAACCGGTGGGGCCTTGTTGGGGGATCGTATTCGAATGAACGCAATCAACCAACCGCATGTTTACATGCGGTCGGTGGCGACACGCAATGCAAGTACCGAATTGCCGAAATATATCCCCGACATGATTGCTGCATGCAAGCTGGCTGGATTTGATCTGATCATTGTGGAGACACCGGGAATCGGGCAGGGGAACGCCGGTATTGCCACGTTAGCGGATTGTGCGTTGTATGTCATGACGCCTGAATTTGGCGCACAGAGCCAGTTGGAGAAAATCGACATGCTGGATTTTGCCGATGTGGTCGCGATCAATAAATTTGATCGGAAGGGTGCTACCGATGCCTATCGGGACGTCTGCAAGCAGGTGCAGCGGAACAGGGCGGCCTTTTCGCAAAGTCCAGCTAGTCTGCCGGTGTTTGGCACCATTGCATCGCGATTCAATGACGATGGCATGACGGCTTTGTATCAGGCGATACTGGCCACGTTTCAAAACAAGGCGATGTTGACGCGGGAGAACCGCCTGCCTCACGTTGAGGCCCGGTTTTCCACCAACCAGCAGGAAATCATTCCGGGTAACCGTATCCGCTATCTGCAGGATATTGCCGAAACCATCCGGGCTTACAAGCGAAAAGTCGGTGAGCAGTCTCAGCTGGCAAGAGAAATTCAGCAGTTATCGGCCTCCAAACGGATGTTACAGCAGACGGACTGCAAGGCCAGCGAGGAACTCGATGCACTGATTGCCCGACGGCAGGCCCGGCTTGCACCCGAGTGGATGCGGGTATTGTGTGACTGGGAAACAGTGCGTGAGAAATATCGTGGTGAAGCGTTGGTGACGGTGAGTGGTGATCGGAAGAATCGAATCGGATTGAAACGAGAAACGCTGTCGGGAACCGCGGTCTCGAAAGTCGCGTTGCCGGATTTTCAGGATGATGGCGCGTGTTTGCAGTGGTTGATGCTGGAGAATTTACCGGGTTACTTCCCGTTCACGGCCGGTGTTTTCCCGTTCAAACGTGGTAATGAAGACCCCACGCGCATGTTTGCCGGCGAGGGGGATGCCTTCAAGACCAATCTGCGATTTAAAAAATTATCCGAGCATTCCGAAGCGAAACGGCTTTCGACCGCTTTTGATTCAGTGACGCTGTATGGTTGTGATCCCGATGAACGCCCTGATATCTATGGAAAGGTTGGCAACTCGGGTGTCTCCATCGCCACGCTGGATGATCTCAAGGCACTGTATGACGGCTTCGATCTTTGTCATCCCCAGACTTCGGTCTCGATGACGATTAACGGTCCCGCGCCGATGATCCTGGCGATGTTCCTCAATACGGCCATTGATCAACAGCTCGACCGATTCAGGCAGCAGCAGGGCCGGGAGCCGAGCGAAGCCGAATCAAATACCCTGCGCGCCGAGGCGCTGGCCCGTGTTCGAGGCACGGTCCAGGCGGATATCCTGAAAGAGGACCAAGGGCAAAACACCTGTATCTTTTCGACCGAGTTTGCGTTGAAACTGATGGGAGATATCCAGGCGTATTTTGTTGCTCATCAGGTGCGTTATTTCTATTCGGTCTCCATTTCCGGATACCATATCGCAGAAGCAGGGGCCAATCCGGTGAGTCAACTGGCATTTACCCTGGCCAATGGGTTTACCTATGTGGAAAGCTACCTGGCCCGAGGTATGGAGATTGACGATTTTGCCGCCAATTTGTCTTTTTTCTTCAGCAATGGGATGTGTCCGGAATATACGGTCATGGGACGGGTGGCCCGCCGCATCTGGAGTATCGCGATGCGTGAACGTTATCATGCCAATGAACGTTCCCAGAAATTGAAATACCATATCCAGACCTCCGGTCGTTCACTGCACGCACAGGAGCTTGATTTCAATGATATCAGGACCACACTGCAGGCGCTGATTGCGATTTATGACAATTGCAATAGCCTGCATACGAACGCATATGACGAGGCCATTACGACCCCTACCGAGGAGTCAGTGCGACGGGCGCTGGCGATTCAGTTGATCATCAACAACGAATGGGGCCTGGCAATGAACGAAAATTCAACGCAGGGGAGTTTTATCATCAATGAACTGACGGAACTGCTGGAAGAAGCGGTCCTGTGCGAGTTTGAACGGATATCAGAACGCGGTGGGGTCCTCGGTGCCATGGAAACCGGTTACCAGCGGGGCAAGATACAGGACGAATCGATGCTGTACGAACATCGCAAGCATGATGGAAGCCTGCCGATTATCGGTGTCAACCGGTTTCTTGATCCGAACGCCAAGGAGGGGTCAACCTCGATTGGACTGAGCCGTTCCACTGAGCAGGAAAAGCGCAGCCAGATTGCGCGATTGAGAGATTTCCAGCAAAGGCATCAAGTGCAAAGTGAAACGGCGTTGTCGAGAGTGAAAACAGCCGCAATTCGCAATGAAAATATTTTTACCGAGTTGATGGAGGCGGTGCGATATTGTTCTTTAGGGCAAATTTCTGATGCCCTGTATGAGGTCGGTGGTCGTTACCGGCGAAACATGTAAATGAGGGTTTGCCATGAAACCGCTGGGATGTTGCCACGACATGATGTCTCCTTTGACTGAATGGATCCCCCAATGTTGTTTGGAGCATATGGTTTTTCAGTCTTTACGATGATCGGTTGCTCTGTCATCGGGCGGCGGATGGATCCGACATCCGGGGAAAGAGGACAACATACCCTGTCCGGCCAGCTGATCGACATACCGGATTAAGGTATTGTCCGGCAGATCAGAAACGTAATTCAGTCATCAAACAAATCGGTAGAAAGATGGCGAATGGAGCAGATCCACAAAAGGGATACGTCTACATACTGGAAGTCAGGGGTATGGATCTTCCTGTCTGTAAGATAGGCAGGACCGCAAGAACACCGGAAGTGCGATGTGAGGAAATCAATAAAAGTTCGACAGGTGACTTTCTGTGGCGGGTTGCCCACTTTATTTGTACCGATGACTGCAGGGGGCTTGAGGCATTGGTGCATGGAAAGCTTGAACCACTGAGGCAAAAAGGGCGTGAGTTTTTTCATTTGAGAGCGGACGAGGCGTTTCTGGCACTTCAATCGGTTGTTTCTTCCCAGTCCCGTATCAGCGTCGTGGATGAACCTGTTCCCGAGCCAATCAAGGCAAAGAAGGCGCAAAAGAATCGACGACGGGTTGCAGTTGCAAGTAGCGGACATCTCGACCGCAGGCATAGTGAATACAGTGAATATCTGCATATTTTCACTTCGGTACTGAACGTCAAGGGGAGACCTTTTGGTCAATTGAATAAACCCAGATTTGGCATGAGTGATGGCAACCACGGTATACAGTGGAATCTTGTTTTCACGGGTGGAGCGGGTGAGATGGAGGTTCATCTGGGTGTTAATCTGGAAGGACTGAAATATCACGATTGGCCGATTGCGACGCTGTTGTTATCCGAGTTGGAAGCCCCCAGTCTTGAGAAGCTCAAGTCGAGAATCCGTGATCCCGGTACACTCGATATCCGGTTTGCGCGGGATGCTTGGCAGGCGGCCGCAAGACCGGAAATAGAAGAACAATACATCGGTGGGCGCATTGTCAATCTGGCTGAAACAGATAACAGGAAATGGATTCAAATGGTCTCCGAAGCACTCACCTGTCTTGATTCGACAAAATCCTACCGTGGCAGGGCCAGGCAAAGCGTCACATTAGTGAAACAGTCCAAGCAGGGGAGTCCAAAGCGTTGGATGGAGGTGACTCCACATCTGACAATACGGTGCAAGGTCCGTTTGGGGAGGGGCTTCGAATCGGAACTCAAGCGAAAGCACGAAGAGATGAAACCCGTTTATGACTGGTTCAAGGAACAGAGCTTGGCTTGAGGTATGATACTGTCAATGCCAATAGACATCGGGTCTGTTGTTACATGGATCCCCCTGAAAAATGAAAGTTTCAGAAGCACTCAAAAAACGAAAATCGACACGGGCATTTCTTTCTCAACCGGTTGAACGGGAGAAAATTTTCCGCATCCTGGACGCAGCGCGATTTGCGGCATCCGGAACCAATGCACAACCTTGGGAAGTCTCGGTGGTCAGTGGCAAGACAAAACAGACATTATGCCGGAAACTGGAAGAGGCGTTTTATGGTGGCACAACAAGAAAAATGGAATATCAGTATTACCCGAGTCATTGGGTAGAGCCTTACAAGGGGCGACGCAAAGCCTGTGGACTGGCAATGTATTCTGCACTTGGCATTGCCCGGGAAGACAAGGAACGCCGGATTGCCCAGTGGGCTGCCAACTATCGCGCTTTTGATGCCCCGGTTGTGCTGATGATCCTGATGGACGGTGCGCTGGAAACCGGGTCGTATCTCGATTGTGGCATTTTTATCCAATCGGTCATGCTGGCTTCAATGGAAGAAGGGCTTGCCACCTGTCCGCAGGCCTCGCTCGGTGAATTCCCGTCCATCATTAAACAGGCGTTGGGTTACCCACAGACACATAAAGTGATCTGTGGTATTGCGCTGGGTTATGAAGATAAGGAGGCGGTTGTCAATAGCTATAGAACGGCGCGTGAGCAAGTGAGCCATTTCACCCGCTTTTTTAATTGATCCTGATCCCCGATTCTTATCGCCGGTTTCGGTCCGGTGGATATCTTCAGTTTCCCAGAATCCATGCAGTGTGTGACGCAGGATTGTTTGGATAAAGGCAAAAACAAATCCTCTCCCATGAGTGTGATATGACGTGCTACCGGGTTGGGAAGGAAAGTAAAGCGCGATCTGATCGATTTTGGATGACGGGCATAAAACTGCAACCGAGACCAGAAGCCGGTCAGACAATCCATAGGCTGAATCTGACAATTCTTGGCAACAGGAATTTGAAAGGCAAGATGGGTCGATCAGGAAGAAGAAGTCCCGATGGCGGCATGGGTGCTTGTTGGGACAATAGGGGATGTCGGCGCATGGGCCATTCAACTGACAATCAATCCAAACCAGATCGGCATGGACGCGGGTGTGGTGAATCGAAGCGATAGCCAATGGAATGAAAAAGCGGTAAAGTCAACGATGCATCCCGATTGCTTTATTTTTCCATTTGCTTGTCTGTTTTGATGTCATTTTCATTGAAAGCCGTCCAGCGGCACGGGCTTGTCTATGGGTTGATTACTATGATGGTGCTGGTTGCCGGTCTGCTTTTGTATCGTCAGGTCGGGTCGGCAGATTGTCATGAATTCAACAGTGCCATGGAGACGATGCATCAACAGTCTGCCTTTCTGATCAATGGGTTGGGTGAGACTATTTCGGTGAACACTTATGTTGCAGACGAAGATCAGGAGCGCGCGATCGGATATCAGTATGTTTGCAGTAAAACGGTGGACAAGACATCAATTTTATTTGCCTATGATCGTCCGGTTGTTGCCCAATTTCACATGCACAATGTCAAGGTCCCGCTCGATATCGGATTTTTCGACCGCCAGGGCCTATTGATCCAGTGGATGACGATGGATATCTATCAGGGAGATGAGCACCCACTCTATGGGCCCAAGCAGCCGTTCCAGTATGCCCTGGAAGCAAGACAGGGGTTTTTCAAAGAGAACAAATTGATGGTGGGGAACAGTAAACTTGAGTTGCATGCCTCTCGCTTGGTTTCATTTTGATCGATATGACCCTCCCGGACAACAAGAAACACATCGCACCTTACGGACTGTGGAAAAGTCCATTTGACATCGTGACCCTGTTCTCCCGGCCAGCCATGCCAATGTATCCATTTGAGAAAAATGGACAGTTGTACTGGCTTGAGGCCCTGCCCAAGTCGAAAGGGCGGATTACCCTGATGTCACAACGGCAAGGGAAACCATGCAACGTATTGGCCGCGCCTTTCAATATCCGAACGCAGGTTCATGAATATGGCGGCAGGTGTTTTTGCCTGGTTGATGATGCCCTTGTTTTCAATCATTTAGGGGACGGTCATTTGTACATTCAGCCATTGACCGGTGAGGCACAGCCGATTCGCTTGACGATGCATGGAAAGGAATCGTCGGTCGTCGGTTATGCCGATCTCGTGGCTTCACCAGACAATGATTTCATCATCGCGGTGTGTGAATGGGCGCGACCAGGTGGCATGAATGAAAATGGTCTCGTCGCCATCCCGGTGAATGCGCGCTGTCCAAAACCCGCTGCCCCTCAGGTCATTGTGGCGGGCAAGGATTTTTACAGCGCACCCTCGTTGAGTCATGACGGGACACAACTGGCCTGGATAGAATGGGACAATCCCCATATGCCGTGGGATCAGAGTCGTTTGTGCCGCGGGGTACTGGGTGTTGAAAACGGGCAGTTCACCGTACTGAATACAGAGGCGCTGGTCGACCAGCCGGATCAGACCGTCTGTCAAATCGATTTCTTGCCTGACCGGAGTCTGTTGTTTGTCAGCGACAGCCCGCAGTGCAATTTCTGGAATCTGTTTCATCATCAGGCAGGCCGTACAACCCAACTCACCGACCGGGATGCCGAGTTTGGAGAACCCCATTGGCAGTTTGGACAACATCGGTGGCAGTGGGTCGGTAACCAGCGGGTCATCGCGGTCGAAACGACCGAGGATGGTGATCAGATCGTTGCCATCGATTTGCAGAGCAAAGCAGTGACCGTCTTGCAGCAGGGATTTGCGGTCTGCAGCCAGCTGAACTTTTCAGAACAGCGGGTCCTGTTTGTTGCCGGCTATGTGGATCGTGATCCCGAGGTGCTGGCATTAGACCCCTTTTCAGGAGAGGTCACCTGTCTGAAGCAAACTGACACGTCAGGCAGGGCGGCGTCGGCGAATCGACCGAAACCGATCCATTATCCGACGCGCGATGGTGAACATGCGTACGCTTATTTTTACTCCCCTTCCAATCCGGCCTATGACGCACCGGCCGGAGACAAGCCGCCGTTAATGGTATTGGTTCATGGGGGACCAAGTACCCGGACAACGCCGGAATACACGGTGGTCAGGCAGTATTTTCTCTCCCTTGGGTATGCGCTGCTGGATATCAATTACCGGGGAAGTACCGGTTATGGCAGACGATATCGACAGCAGTTGCTCGGGCGCTGGGGAGAGATCGATGTCACGGATATCGCCGATGGTGTTGCGTATGTCATCCAAAAGGGGTGGGTTGACGAGCGGCAGATATTTATCCGCGGGAGCAGTGCCGGTGGGTATGCGGTCCTTTGTGCGTTGACCCGTTGTGCGGATCTGTTTTCCGGAGGGGCCTGCTATTACGGTATCGGGAACTTGATCACGCTGGCGGAAATCACACACAAGTTTGAAGGAAAATACATTGACCAACTGATTGGAGAGTCTTACGACCCGACGACCGCAACCAATCCGGAGAGTCGATTTACCGCCCGCTCTCCGGTCTTTGAAATGGACCGAGTCAACAGTCCATTGATTTTGTTTCAGGGGCTTGATGACAAGGTTGTGCCGCCTGAAGTCTCCCGGGAGGTCGTGACGGTGTTACAGGAAAAAGGATTGAAACATGAATATATTGAATACCCTGGCGAGGGGCACGGTTTCAGGGCGTCTGAAAACAGAATTGACGCCTTGACACGGGAAGTCGCCTTTTTTTCAGTTATTATCAAGGGTCAACACGAACGCTAGGATGACTTATATCAAACCAGACTACAATTTGGTGTTGGCTTTCGCAGGCACCTTGCAGTCTTCCATGCTGGTCTATCAACTGGCTCATTCAAACCGGTATGAGGTCGATGCACTGCATGATTCCGCCTATAGTCTATTGCGGTTGGATGCCACAACAACCGAAGAGGTGTTCGGTTCGCTTCGTGGCATCAATCTCGGTCTGCGCACGATCATTCGTCTGTTTGCAAACAAGCCGGATCACATGGCACGGGACCTCTTTCGCTATGCACTCGAAATGCATCAACTCAGCATCAAGCTGACCCATTCGCGCGATGTCAATGAAAAGGTCAAAACAGGGTTGGTTGAGATCCAGATATCGTCGCTGAAGCACTACGGAAATCAGGACGAGGATGATGCTCTGTATGAAAAACTGGGATTGTTGTATACCCATAGTATCAGTCACTTGACGCCACGTATCATGGTACGGGGTAATCAGGGAAAGCTACAGGATTTCCAGACGGTCAATCGGGTCAGAACAGCTCTCTTTGCGGGTATCCGTTCAGCCTTCCTGTGGCACCAGCTCGGTGGGCGTCGGTGGCAGTTTTTGTTGCATCGCAAGGGGTATCGGGTGATCGCTTCACAACTATTGCAAATATAACCGGCAACCCATGCGGTGACTCCTTGTGAGTCCTGACCGGTCGGATGCAATGTCGGGGGTAGACCGGTGATGCGACATGGATCGCCATGGTGCGGATATGGACACCGGGATTGGCATCAGGTATGGGATAATGTCGGTCGATACGCCACCCTTTGGTACTGAATCATGATCTTGCTGCTTGTTGTTCTCGTAGGACTGACCATCGTCTATTGGCGATTTGGCCTGCAACTCAAAAGCTGGTTGATGCTCACCGTGGCCGTGTTAGGTGTGACGGCGGTGACCGGATTGACCTCAACCTTCCTGACCATGCTGGTTTTAATTGTCTTTGGCGGGTTACTCCTGCTGTTGTACTTCTCGGAGGATTTACGCCGACGGGTTCTCACAACCCCCGTGTTTCACTGGGCAAAAAAACGCACAAGACCGCTTTCTCCCGATGAGCAGCAACAAATTCAAGCCGGAACCAAGGGGTGGGAGGCTCACCTGGTCGCAGGTGAACCCGATTGGAACACGTTGTTTGAAGTGCCCGAACCCTCATTGTCGGACGAAGAGCGGATATTCATAGAAGGGCCACTTGAGGCACTTTGTGCCATGGTCGATGACTGGGAAATCACGCACCAGCTGAATGATTTACCGCCATCGGTTTGGGGTTTTCTCAAGGAGCACAGGTTTTTTGGCTTGAGCACCGCAAAGGCTTATGGCGGGCTTGAGTTTTCGCCGCATGCCGTTGCCTGTGTTCTGCAAAAAATGGCAACCCGGAGTGGTACGTTGGCGGTCACGGTGATGGTGCCGAATGCGTCGGGGTTGTCCCAGTGGTTGCAGCATGCCGGGACCGATGACCAAAAGGCGTATTATCTTCCCCGTCTGGCCAATGGTACCGAGATTGCGAGTGGTATTCTGGAAACTCCAGGGCTAAGTGGAGAGGCTGAGGCGTTCCCTTGCGTCGGGATGGTGTGCAAGGCAGTCCGGGATGGCGAAGAAGTGCTCGGTTTCAGGGTGAACTGGGAAAAGCAATACATTACGCTGGCCCCGGTCTCGACGCTGCTGGGGCTGTCCTTTGAGGCCTATGATCCCGAACATTTGCTCGGACAACAAAGGCGGCTGGGCATGACTTGTGCCATGCTCTCCACCGACGTGGCGGGAATCCGTATCGGTGCTCGCCATCTGCCCCTGAATGCGGCCTTTCAGACGGGCCCCACGAGTGGGCGGGATGTATTCGTTCCCATGGAATCGGTGATTGGTGGGCGCGAGAAGGTGGGACAGGGTCGTCCAATGCTGATGGAGTCTCTTATCGCCGCCCAGGGCCTGTCGTTTTCGCCGATCAGTGTGGGCGCCGCCAAGATAGCGGCCCGGCGCAGCGGAGAGTATGTGAGCATCAAGCAGCAGTATGCGATTGAGGGCGGGAAATGGGAGGGTGCGCAGGCGGTGCTTGCACGGATCGGGGGATTCACCTATCTGATCGACAGCGCTCAGGGATTGATGTCCAGTGTGTTGACTTCAGGGGGGAAACCGGCTGCGATGGCCGCGATGGTCAAGCTGCAATGCACGGAATTGGCGCGCGTGGTCGTCAACGATGCGATGGATTTGCACGGTGATACAGCGATTTGTATGGGCCCGGGAAATGTACTGGCACCTCTCTATCAGCAACTGCCGGTTCCTGTCACAGCACAAGGCGGTAATCTGTTTATCCGAAGCAGACTGATTTTTGTGCACAGTCTGTTGCGTTGTCATCCCTGCTTGCTCAAAGAGATTCATGCCATGACAACGGAAGAGACATCAGCAGGCCTGACGTTATTCGATCAAGTGATCGCGGAACATGTTGAGCACCTCAGTGGCAACAAGATGCGTTCATTCATATTTGGTCTGAGCCGGGGCCGTCTGGCCAAAGGAACCGGACAGGGCGTGATGCTGAAATACAGCCGTACGATCGACCAGTTGAGTGCCGCTTTTGCGTTCCTTGCCGATGTAACGCTCTGTGTGCTGGGTGGACACACAACCTCGAAGCAAATACTGGCGGGCCGGTTTGGCGATACGTTGGGTTATCTTTTTCTGGCGTCAGCAGCACTCAAGCGGTTCCATGATCGGGGCGAAACAGCAGAAGAAACTCCGTTGGTCGATTGGGCGTGCCAGTATGCCTTATATCAAGCGCAACAGGGCCTGGCAGGGATCTTGAGCAATTACCCGGTTCCCTGGCTCGGAATTCTGCTAAGAGTGCCCATCTTCCCCACGGGCCGGTATTTGACGCTACCGAAAGATACGCTGTCGAGGGCGGTTGCACGGCTTTTGCAAAAAAATGGTCCGGTGAGAGACAGTTTGGCCGAGCATGTTTTCATTTCCTGCGACCCGAACGAAATGTCTGTGCGCATTGAACAGGCATTTGATCTCCTGCAACACAGTCAACCCATCCGACAACGCCTGCAAAGACAAGAATTTGCCCCCGAAGTCGGACAGCCATATGGTCAGTGGGTAGAGCAACTGGTCGCCGATCAGACATTGAGTGCAAAAGACGGCGCGTTATTGAAACAGGCCCACGATGCGGCAACACAGGCACTTGGGAAGGACCATTTCAATTTGCCTTAGCATCGGTGCAGTGGTCGTGCTGTGCGGTGCCCGCAGCGACGGATCAATGCCGTCTTGCTCCGTGATGTGCTGTCAGCAATTCGGGAACATCGTTCGATTGAACTGCACTATCAGACGATGAGTGAAATCCGTCCCTTGCCGGAGTGGCGACGCCTGACACCGCATGCGCTGGCATGTCCGTGGATTCTGCCACATCGACCGGAAATTCAAGGATTTCATTCTTTCCCGATGCCTGGAAACCAGAAAACCCGATACCCCGGGATCGGTGCCGCAAGACGACAGGATGTGGCGTGAGC
The DNA here is from genome assembly GCA_965214625.1 of Candidatus Poriferihabitaceae bacterium. Classification (GTDB taxonomy): domain Bacteria; phylum Pseudomonadota; class Gammaproteobacteria; order Arenicellales; family Poriferihabitantaceae. The sequence goes on from OZ243962.1 coordinate 2,864,187, forward strand.
GGTTTACAGTCATCCTTGCGCCAAACCCGGCACTGAGTCATAGCCAGCAGAGTGTTATTGCCCACGATTACGAGATGGAAAAGGGCTTGGCCAGGGTGTCCGTGCGCAAGGCCCTTTTGTATTATTTTCAAAAGCGGCTACGTCTTGATGTGGCTGACAGGCTTGATCATCCAAACGAGACCCCCGTTGTTGTGGTCAACCGCGACGCACTCAATGCGGCACTGGCCGAGGCGATGGGATAAATCCGGGCTGCCTTGCATTGCGACTGCAGCGTCAAGCGGCATGCTCATCGCCGGACAGCATAAACGGACAGATGACCCGGGTTCCAACAATCTGCATCGAATTCTGCTTTAATTGGATTATCGGTTTCTAGATTGTGGCATAATCGGCCCTCAAAAATGGGTGCTGACACAGACCATTTGTCCGAGTAAATTATTTCTGGGTAGTACTAATGAACTTATTCATCATATCAGATGCATGGGCACAGGCCGATGGCGGGGCAGGCGGTGGACTGCTGAGCCTGTTGCCTTTTCTGGCGATCTTCGCCGTGTTTTATTTCCTGCTCATACGGCCTCAGCAAAAACGGGCCAAAGAGCACAAGGCGATGATTGCCTCGATAGCCAAAGGCGACGAAATCGTGACCAATGGCGGGACGCTGGGAAAGGTCATGGAGGTGGGAGAAAACTTTCTGACCGTGGAGGTGTCTACGGGAGTGAGTATCAAGGTTCAAAATGGCGCAGTGGCGCAAATGATGCCAAAAGGAACCATCAAGTCGGCCACGTCGAAAGAAGTTACCAAGTCGTCCTGAGAAATCGTTGTTCAAACGTTTGAGTGAAACCATGAAAACCAGGTTGAACCGGGTGACCTGCGGTTGTGCCCGGTCTGTCTAGTTTGTACCAGTCGTCGGCACGAAGCGTTCCATGTTGAATAAAACAGTCTGGTGGAAGTATCTGATCATTGCGATCGTGCTGGGCGTTGGCGGGATTTATGCGGTACCCAACATTTTTGGCAATGATCCCGGTATGCAGGTTCGGGGAACCCGCGGGAACTTTGTTTCCAGTACGACACTGGCGCAGGTTGAGGCGGCATTGAGCCGACAGGCCATTTCGCTGAAGTCGCTTGCGATGGATGAAAAGGGGATCAATGTCCGTTTTCAGAATGAGGAAGACCAGCTGCGCGGACAGGAAATCGTGGAGAGCAGTCTCGGAAACGGTTTTACCACGGCACTGACCTTGCTTTCCGGTGCGCCCCAGTGGCTTACGGATGCCGGAATCAATCCGATGTATCTGGGGCTGGACCTGCGCGGCGGGGTCCACTTCTTGCTGGAAGTGGATATGGTCAGTGCGGTCGAGCGAGCCAGAGGACGCTATGAAAGTGACATCAAAACGGCGTTGCGCCAGCAAAAACTGCGCTATCTCGGAGTCAGACAAAACACGCAACAGGCATTGGAAGTGCGTCTCAGGGACCCTGGGCAGCGTACCGAGGCAGTGCAAGTGATTGAAGAGGAATTCCCGGATCTGGAGGTGGTTGAGGACGCCGATCAGCCGGAGGTGCTGATAGTCACCTTGAGTGAACAGTACATGGATGAAATCAGGGAATTTGCGCTGGAGCAGAATATGACAGCACTGCGCAATCGGGTTGACCAGCTGGGTGTCGCCGAACCGGTGGTGCAACGACAGGGGGATAACCGGATTGTGATTCAGCTGCCAGGCGTTCAGGACACGGCCCGGGCGAAACGTATCTTGGGCCGGGCGGCTACGCTTCAAATGCATCTTGTCGATGAAAAGCGCAATGAATCAGCACTCCAATCCGGTCAGACACCCCCTGGATCACGTTTCTACCGCTTTCGGGATGGACGACGTATCTTATTGAATAAAAGAGTGATTTATTCCGGTGACAATATTGTGGATGCGGCCGCGAGCCTGGATACACAAACCGGTTCTCCGATTGTCAGCATTACCCTCGATGGAGTGGCCGCCCGAATCAATCAGAAAGTCACCGGGGACAATATCGGCAATCGGATGGCGGTGGTGTATCTGGAAACGACGTCCGAAACCAAGAAGGATGACGAGGGTAAGGTGGTCTTGGATGAAGAGGGCAGGCCAATACGGGTCAGTAACCGGATTGAAGAAGTGCTGACGGCGCCGGTGATTCGTGATCAACTGGGCAAGCGTTATCAAATCGAGGGTATCGATACCGTTGACGAGGCGCGGGATCTTGCGCTGATGCTTCGTTCAGGTGCCTTGGCGGCTCCCGTCGAGATCATCGAAGAGAGAACGGTGGGTCCCAGCCTGGGTCAGGCGAATATTACCCAGGGCCTGCGTTCCGTGACGATCGGATTTATTCTGGTCCTGCTTTTCATGCTGGTGTACTACCGGGTGTTCGGTGTGGCGGCGAGTGTTGCCTTGACATTGAATCTGGTACTCATCGTGGCGGTCTTGTCGATGCTGCAGGCGACGCTGACCCTTCCCGGGGTGGCCGGGATCGTACTGACCGTCGGCATGGCAGTCGATGCCAATGTGCTTGTCTTTGAACGCATACGGGAGGAAATTCGCAATCGCAACTCGCCCCAGGCCAGCATTCATCTGGGGTATGACCGGGCCTTCTCAACGATTGTTGATGCCAATATCACCACATTGATCGCAGCGATTGTGCTTTTCAATTTTGGAACCGGTCCGATCAAGGGTTTCGCCGTGACATTAAGTATCGGAATCGCGACCTCGATGTTTACCGCCCTCATTGTTACCCGCGCACTGATCAATGCCGTCTATGGCGGCAAACCGGTCAAGCGCCTGCAGATATAGGACCGGGTCGTGGAATTGATCAATGTAAAAACACGGATTGATTTTCTGGGGAAACGGAAGTTGGCTTTGCTGGTCTCCAGTATTTTGATCCTGGTCAGCGTGGCTGCCTTTTTTATCAGAGGGTTGAACTTCGGCATTGATTTCACCGGTGGCACGCTTGTCGAAGTGGGATACCAGGATGCGGTGGCCGTTGAATCGGTACGAACGGCCCTTCAGCAGGGCGACTTCGAGGATGCGGTGGTGCAGCATTTTGGGACAGCCAGGGATGTTCTGGTTCGTTTGCCGGCAGCGCTGTTCGAAGGGACTTCGAATGCCGCAGAGGTCAGCAGTCAGGTGATGGCGTCCCTGCGGGCGCCGCATGGCGAGACCGTGGTCGATGCATCGACCGGTGGGTTGCAACAGTGCGTGAGCAATGGCCAGGTCGGGGATTGCCGGGTTCAGATGCGAAGGGTCGAATTTGTCGGCCCCCAGGTCGGGGACGAGTTGGCCAATCAGGGAGGGTTGGCCATGCTGTATGCCCTGATCGGTATCCTGATCTATGTGACTTATCGATTTGAATGGCGATTCGCAGTCGGTTCGGTGGTTGCGTTGGTGCACGATGTGTTGGTGACCGTTGGTATTTTTGCCGTTTTCCAGTTTGAGTTTTCCCTGCCTGTTCTCGCGGCGGTCTTGGCGGTCATCGGTTATTCTTTGAATGATACGATCGTGGTCTATGATCGCATTCGCGAAAATTTCCGTAAAATGCGCAAGGGCGACCCCATCGCCATCATGAATGAATCGGTCAACCAGACACTGCCCAGAACCGTGCTGACATCGTTGACAACGCTGTTGGTCGTGTTGATCCTGTTGTTGTTCGGTGGCGAGGTCATCCGTGGCTTTTCGATTGCATTGTTCGTGGGAGTCATAATCGGTACCTATTCGTCTGTGTTTGTGGCCAGTCCAGTGGTGCTCGGTCTTGGCATCACCCGCGAGGATATGATGCCGGTCAAGAAAGAAGGCGCGCAGTCAGACAGCACCGGTCTTGAATGAAAATGGAGGGGCTCAGGCCGGAGGACTTCGATCCCTACGTGATGCGGGCAGCGGGCGAGGTGGTCACCCCGTGATTGATCCCGGGTTTGATAATCAGGCGGTCCGCCATCACAATCTTTCCGGTAGACATAAAGGCCAGCTTGAATTTTTGGTGTTGAATCAGGTACCAAGACCAGTGACATGGGTATGTTTCCGCTACTAAAGTCGACCAGACAGGTCGTTTCGAAAAAACACGTTTCAGCGCGCAAACTGGATCGTGTGCAGGATGATTATCAACTGCAGGTCGGCGATGACCATCGTTTTATGGCTCGGGCGCTGCAGCTTGCGCGAAGGGGTATTTATACCACTTCACCCAATCCCAACGTAGGCTGTGTCATTGTTCGCAAAGGGGAGATCGTGGGCGAAGGATGGCACCAGTTTGCCGGGCAGGATCATGCCGAGGTGATTGCGTTGAAACAGGCCGGCAAACAGGCGGCCGGTGCGACACTGTATGTCACGCTCGAGCCGTGCAGTCATCACGGCAAAACACCCCCTTGCGTTCAGGCGATCATCAAATCGCGAATCGATCGTGTGGTGGTGGCTACCGAAGACCCGAATCCAATGGTCAACCGGGGAGGTATCTCGAGATTGCAACAGTCAGGAATTCAGGTTGATATCGGCCCCGGCAAGCAGGATGCGAAAGAAATCAACAGGGGGTTTTTCAAGAGAATCACGATGGGGCAGCCGTGGGTGACTTTGAAAACGGCCATTAGCCTGGATGGTCGAACCGCGATGGCGAATGGGGAAAGTCAGTGGATTACCGGCGAGGCGGCGCGCCTCGATGCGCACAAGGTGCGCGCCTCGAGTTCTGCCATATTGACCGGTGTGGGAACGGTCCTTAGAGACAATCCGATGATGACGGCCCGGCTTGAGGGGATCAAACGACAGCCGCTCAGGGTGATTCTGGACAGTCATTTGAGTACGCCGACACATTCACAGATATTAAGGACGCCGGGCAATGTGCTGATCATGACAACTCAGAATGAGGAAAATGATCCGACCCTTTTGCAGAGCAGGACCGTTGAGGTGTTGCCCTGTCCGGCACGCAATGGGAGTGTGGACCTGGCCTTCGTGATGCAAGAGCTCGGGAAACGGGAGATGAACACAGTCATGCTGGAAGCCGGTTCCCAGCTGAGCGGCAATATGCTGCAACACGGTTATGTTGACGAATTGGTGGTCTATATGGCGCCGGACCTGCTCGGCAGCAATGCCGGCGACATGTTCCGCTTGACCGGCCTTGAGCACCTCAGCGATAAGCTACGGCTCGATTTCAGGGATGTCAGGCAGATCGGCAGGGATCTGAAATTAACCCTTGCGGTCCATCAGCGGTAAGGCGTGTCATTCGTGTTTACCGGCATTATCCAGTCCTTGGGGAAAGTCATCGGACAAAGACCCCATCGAAATGGGTTGACAATATCGATTGATATTGGTGTGATGCCGCCGGACAGGATTGCCATCGGGGACAGCATTGCAGTCAACGGGGTCTGTCTGACGGCCACACATGTGGAAGGGAAGGTGGTGCGCTTTGATGTATCAAAGGAAACACTGAATACCTGTATCATCAGCGGATGGGCACCCGGGGTGAGCGTGAATCTGGAAAGGGCTTTGACACTGAGCACACCCCTCGGCGGCCACCTGGTTTCAGGGCATGTGGACGGCGTGGTGGAGGTCTGCTGCCGTACCGATTATGACGAGTACGTCGAACTGTGCTTTCGGGTGGACAGGGCGCTGGGCAAACTGATTGCGGTCAAGGGGTCGGTGGCGATCGAGGGGGTCAGTCTGACGGTCAATACAGTGGTTGACCGCGACCAGGCATCCGAGTTTACCGTGATGCTGGTGCCCCATACGCTCGAGCAGACCACCTTGGGAACGTTTAGTGAGGGCATGTTTGCCCATCTGGAAGTTGATCCGGTTGCCCGCTATCTGGACCGACTGATGGAATCCAGACAACAGGGCCTGTCATGAAAGGCAAAGCGACGACCGTGGACAACATTCACGAAGTGCTGGCCGATTATCGCCAGGGGAAAATGGTCATTCTGGTGGACGATGAGGACCGCGAAAATGAAGGGGATTTGCTGGTGGCGGCAGAGTGTGTCACCGACGAGCATATCAATTTCATGGCATCCAACGGGAAAGGCTTGATTTGTCTGACGTTGACCGAAGAGCGTTGTTTCCAGCTTGATTTGCCGTTGATGGTCAGCCGTAATAATGCGCGTTTCTCGACCAATTTCACCGTCTCCATTGAAGCGGCCGAAGGGGTGACGACCGGGATTTCGGCGCAGGATCGGGCGATTACCATCCGGGCGGCGGTGAAGCGCAATGCCCGCCCCAGCGATCTGGTATCGCCGGGACATATTTTTCCGATCAAGTCACAACCGGGGGGGGTACTGACGAGGGCCGGTCATACCGAAGCGGGTGTGGACATGGCCCGGCTTTGCGGTTATGAGCCTGCCAGCGTACTGTGTGAAATCCTGAAAGAGGACGGGACCATGGCCCGGTTACCCGATTTGTTGGCGTTTGGTCAGAAACACCAGTTGAAAATAGGCACCATCGCCGATCTGATCCGTTATCGCCTGAAACATGATCCGACGGTCGAAAGATTGTCAGAAGCGACCTTGACGCTGAAACAGGGATGCTTCAGATCCTATGTCTACCGGGATATCGTGGAGGGGGGGACGCACATGGCATTGGTGCATGGGACGATTCGAAGCGACAGGCCGACGCCGGTGAGGGTGCATGTCCATCATGGCCTGCTCGATATGGTTCTGGAGCCACAATCCCCGTCTAGCTGGACACTGGAAAACGCGCTGGAGTCGATCGTCCGACAGGAACAGGGGGTGGTGGTCATTTTGTCGTACAACGAATCTGCCGATGAGTTGGTCAGTCGGATACAATTGAACGGTCGTCGGTCTGAGCGGAACAGCAGTCCCCAGGGAGCGGATGAAGATCAACATCCTGTCAATCTACGGATGCTGGGTGCAGGTGGACAGATTCTGACCAATCTGGGAGTATCGAAAGTGCTGGCACTGGGCAGGGAACGAAAGGCCCACGGACTGTCGGGATTCGGACTGGAAATCGTGGAATATATTACTGCTCCTCAACATCTGGAAAACGGGTATCAATCATGAAAGAGATTACCGGTGACTTTACACAAAGCGGTGCAAGATATGCCCTGGTGGCGGGACAATTCAACCAGATGATTACCGACAAGCTGGTCCAAGGGGCGGTCGGTGTGTTGCAGGGGCATGGTATTGCCTCAGCCGATATTGACTGCGTCTGGGTTCCGGGTGCATTTGAAATCCCTGCGGTCGCTCGCCGTCTGGCAAAAACGGGACAGTATGGTGCGATTATCACGTTGGGTGCGGTGATACGCGGGGCGACGGCCCATTTTGATTATGTCGCAGGGGAATGTGCCTCGGGGATTGCCCGGTTGAATCATGAACTGGATATTCCGGTGATTTTTGGTGTGCTGACAACAGACACCGTTGAGCAGGCGCTGGAGAGGGCGGGTTCCAAGTCTGGAAACAAGGGCGGCGATGCCGCGCTGGCTGCGCTCCAGATGGTCAGTCTGTTGAAGAAGATCTGAAGCGCATCGACCGCCGTATCAGTCAGGAGAACTCAGCGCAACGATGGCGAAAGGAGGACGACATCTGGCCAGGCGATGCGTGGTCCAGGCACTGTACCAATGGCAGGTTACGGGCCAGCAGCCTTCCGAAATCGAGGGATCCTTTATTCAAAACGAACGGTTAACGGGAAGATACCTGGACTATTTCCTGTCACTGATTCAGATGATCCCTCATCATATAGAGACCATCGATGCGCTTATTCGACCGCATCTGGATCGTGAACCGGACAAGGTGGACTTGATCGAACAGGCGATTTTGAGAGTGGGGACCTATGAACTCAAATATGATCCCAGTATTCCCCTGCGGGTCGTGCTCGACGAAGCGATTGATCTGGCAAAACTATTCTGTTCCGAACAGGGGTACAAGTATATCAATGGCGTGCTGGACAAGGTCGCGAAAGAGGTCAGAAACCCTGTATAAAGCAACCCTTAAGGACGTGTTCGCCAGTCCGGCGAATGCCGTGGCATTTGGATTTGGTGCAGGATTGAGCCCGTATGCTCCCGGGACAGTCGGTACGCTGGTAGCGGTGCCGCTGTACATCTTTCTTTCCGCTTTTCCTTCCGCAGTCTATCTCGGTTGTCTTGTTGCGGGCTTTTGGATTGGCATCTATGTCTGTTCAAAAGCGGCACAGTCAATAGAATCTCACGACCATCCCGCTATTGTCTGGGATGAGGTGATCGGTTACCTGGCCACAATGTGCCTGATTCCGGTTTCGGTCACTTCCATCGTGGTTGGATTTGTCCTGTTCAGACTGTTCGATATCGTGAAACCCTGGCCGATCAATTGGGTTGATCGACGGTTGTCCGGAGGGATTGGCACAATGGTCGATGATCTCATTGCGGCGCTATTCGCTGCGCTTTTGTTGAGGCTGATTTTGCCGATGCTGTCGTAAGGTTCGGTTCGACTGGCCTGGCCGGTTCACTGCCGCTCTGCCTGAAACGGGATGTCACGCCGCTTGGCGATGGGGCTTGAACTGTTTGCCGGACAAGGGGGTATCGGGTGCCAGGCAGGCGAGTCCGGTTTGGGCAAAGGGGGATGATCGGTGTGCTCCTGTGCCGGAATCGGGTCGTTATCGTCGCCATTGATGGAAACGGCGCAACAGCCTGAATACCCAGGCGGGTGTATGGTTGCGTTTCCATTGTCCGGCTGCAAACTTGTTGGCCTCCATCCAGGTCGGGTAGGCATGTATGGTGCCCAGTATCTTGTTCAGGCCGAGACCATGTTGCATTGCGAGGACGAATTCCGCGATCAGGTCACCGGCATGTTGACCGATAATGGTTACACCCAGTATTTTGTCTTTCCCGGGAACCGTAAGTACCTTGACGGTGCCGACGTCATGTCCCTCTGCAATGGCCCTGTCCAATTTGCCCAGATCATAGCGGGTCACTTCATAGTCAATTCCCTGTGCTTTGGCCTCCTGCTCGTTGAAACCGACCCGGGCGATTTCCGGGTCCGTGTAGGTGGCCCATGGAAGAACCGAGTAATTTACCTTGAATTTTTTGAATGGACGGAACAGCGCGTTGACGGTGGCATACCAGGCCTGATGGGAAGCGGCATGGGTGAACAGATACGGTCCCACCACATCGCCGACGGCATATACAGAGGGATATCCCGCCTGCAGATAGTCATTGACCTCAATGCGCCGACCTGGACTGATCGGAATATGAAGGTTGTCAAGGCCATATCCATCCAGCCGGGCCGATCTTCCGACGGCGACCAGGATCTGATCGAAAGGGACTTCGACCTGTCGGTCATGATACGTGCAAATGAGAGTTTTGCTGCCCGCCTGATCGACAATTTTTTCGGCGCGGTGTTCGGTCAATATGTGCATTCCCTCGTCTTGCAATCGTTCGGTCATGTATGCCGCGATTTCATCATCCTCACGGATCATGATTTTGGGGAGCATTTCGACAATGTGAACATCGGACCCGAATCGGGCGAAGCATTGAGCCAGTTCACAGCCAATGGGTCCGCCCCCCAGGACCACCAGACGTTCTGGCAACTCGGTCAGGTTCCAGACGTTGTCAGAGGTCAAATAGTCAATCTGGTCGAGCCCTTCAATCGGCGGTATCAATGGCTCACCTCCGGCAGCAACCACAATACTGTTTGCAGTGAGCGTCTTGCCGTTGACGAGTACGCTGTGTTCAGTCAGTAATTCAGCCTTGCCCTTGATGACCTCGACACCCAGCGAGGTATATCGCTCGATCGAGTCATGCGGGGCAATTTGTGCGATGACCGTCCTGACACGCTCCATGATATGGGGAAACTCGAACTCGACAGAGGCCGAAGTGAAGCCATATTGTGAGGCACGCTTGAGATTATGGACAAACTTTGCTGAGGCGATCAGGGTCTTGGAGGGGACACATCCGGTATTCAGACAGTCGCCCCCCATTTCTCCCTTTTCGATCAGGATGACTTTTGCCTTGACTGCTGCGGCAATATAGGCGCTGACCAGCCCCCCGCTACCGGCACCAATCACAATCAGATTGGCATCATATTTTTGTTTTGAGATCGTCATGATGAAGTTCTTTTTTTAATCTGCTGAACAAGAAATTTTGCGCAGTAGGGAAACACCGCCAACAAAACGAAGGAAGTGATCATGGCGGGAGACAACAAGCCGCTCACCGAATCCAGTTTTGACAGCTGGGTCCCTGCGTTGACGTAGACCATGGTTCCTGGCAGCATGCCGATGAAGGAGGCCAGCATATAGGTGACTGTTTTGATCGGGGTTAATCCCATTAACAGGTTAATTGCAAAAAACGGGAAGATCGGTACGAGTCGCATGGAAAACAAGTACAATGCGCCTTCCTTTTCAAAGCTGTTGTTGATTTTGAGCAGCTTGTCTCCCATTTTGTGCCGAATCGTATTCCCGAACAGATAGCGTGCGATCAAAAAGGCAAAAGTCGCCCCCAGGGTGGCTGACGTGACGGCAATCAGTGAGCCGATAATGAAGCCAAACAGTGCGCCGGCAGTGAGGGTCAGGATCAATGCACCGGGAATCGAAGCCGAAGTGACGGCAACATAAATGGCCGAAAAGATGCCGATCGCCAAAATCGGGTTGGTTTCCTGGAACACAGTCAGTATCTCTAGTTTCCGCTTGACAAATTCCAGGTTGAGATATTTTTCCGGTCCAAGGTAAATGAGCAGGACGACAATAAAAAAGATGAAAACAAGGATAGCAATTTTGCCTTTGGTCATTCTATTCGCTAAGGGAGGTGAAGGGGGTTCGAGGACTCATCGGGTGAGTCAGCAGACATGGTATTGGGATTGGAGTTGCTATAATACTTTGAACCGGTTTGTGGATAAAGTTTGGTGTCATAGGATTAAAGTTGTACTATGTGTAAAATATTTTTCACAGATCGTCTGTTTGGGTTTATCTTTACTTGAGTATTGTCTGTTCTTCAACGAAGGGGATCTGCAGCACTGACAGGTCAACCGTAACGTTGCGATGCTATCGGTAGCTTCTTTAAAGTTGGAGTGATTGGTATTGACGTTCGAGTATACAAAATTGAGTCTATCAGCGAGATACTGAATGAACAGGATTTACCTTTCCATTATTGCCGGACTTGTACTGGTGGCTGGCTATTTGGGTTACCTGAATTATGTTGGCCAGGAGATGACTGATCCGCCCCTGGCGCAGGAAAACACCATTGACCGGGCGAGCCCGGATGAGTCCACTTCGTCGGAGGGCATGAAAGAGGCGACGGAAGAAGTAACGCAAGAGGCCGGGCAGAATGCCAACGCCGTTGTACAGGAAGCAATGCCGGATGACTCCGCCGGTGCTCAGGAACGCATCGGGATGATTCTCGATCGGTTAACGGCGGCGGCCCAGATAGAAGCAGAAACAATGGAGTCTCTCAGTCCGGAGGATCAGTTGCACCACATTGTCGAGACAGTGACACGGCTAACAGATACATTGAAGTCACAAACGGAACAACATAGGAATGAACTGCTGGCACGGGATGAAATACATTCTGCTGAGATGCAACAGCATCTGGCTACTCTGCAGGATGCCTTGTCCGAGGCGGCACAATTAAGGCAGCGTATTGCCGAAACAGAAGTGGTGACGGTGCAAAACCAGTCGCTGGCGCGGGAAAGGGAACAGTTGGCTCAGCAAAGGGACCAACTGATACTGGAAAGAGACCAGTTGACGCGGGAAAGAGATCGGCTGCACGGTGAAAATGCGGCGTTGGCACGGGAGGAACAGGACCGGCTGGCAGAAAACGAGGCGCTGATCCAGGAGCGTGACCGGCTGGTTGAGGAAAACCGGCAGCGGGTTTCGGAAAAGGCGGCAACGGAGCAACGGTTGGAGCAGGATATCGCACAGTTAAAACAAAGCATGAATCTGGAGATCACTAAACGGGAGGACGTGATCATTCAGCTTGAACAGGCCGCCAAAACCCTTCAACTGGGTAGCGATGTAGCCTTTGAATTCGGTTCCGCAACGTTGTCGCGTACCGGAAAGGAGGTGCTTTCAAAAGTGAAAGTGCTAATGCAGAGCTATCCCGATTATGTGGTGAGCCTGGAAGGCCATACGGATGACAGGGGGATCAAGACGGACTATCAGGAACGCTTTCCGTCCAACTGGGAATTATCGGCTGCCCGGGCGGGCTCGGCGGTCAGGTATCTGGAGCGTGAAGGGGTGAACCCCAACCGTTTGCGAATTGTTGGTTTTGGGTCCCATCGTCCTGTTGCAGACAATCAGCTGGCAGAGGGGCGGGCCAAAAATCGCAGGCTGGAAATCGTTTTTACGCCGAAATCGCGCTCGAGGGAAACGATCCAGCCCTTTTAGCTTCCGGATAGCAATCCGAGTGCCTGCTGTGTTGCACAGCTTGACTTGCCCGTACCTGGCCGTCTCGGTACGTCCTTGTGCACCGGCGGTTATCCCCCAAAGTCCACGCTGAGATGAGTCGTCTTAAGCCTCGATTTTTGAGATAAGGGCATCGGCGAATTCGCTGGTTGAAACCGTTTTGGCCCCCTGCATCTGTCGTGCAAAGTCATAGGTGACGGTCTTGTCGGCAACAACTGCCGGAAAGGCGGTATTGATCAGTTCGGCGGCTTCATTCCAGCCGATGTACTCCAGCATCATGACTCCCGAAAAAAGCAGCGATGAGGGATTCACTTTATCCTGATTCGCATATTTCGGTGCGGTTCCGTGGGTGGCTTCAAACACGGCGATGTGATCGGCCATGTTGGCGCCGGGGGCAATGCCGACACCACCCACTTCAGCGGCCACCGCATCTGAAATGTAATCACCATTCAGGTTCATGGTGGCAAGGACATCGAACTCGGCGGGCCGCAGCTGAAGGAGCTGGAAAATGATATCGGCAATACGGTCCTTGATCAGAATTCTGCCTTCCGGCATGAGGCCCGCATGTTCATCCCATAATTCTTCTTCCGTCACGATCTGGTCACGAAACTCTTCCTTGGCCACCTCATAGCCCCAATTCCTGAATGCGCCCTCGGTGAATTTCATGATATTGCCCTTGTGCACCAGGGTCACGCTCGCCTTTTGCTGATCAATCGCATACTGAATCGCCTTGCGAACCAGTCGTTTGCTTCCAAAGGGGCTGATGGGCTTGACCCCCAGACCCGCATCTTCGAAAAACTCGGCCTGCATTTCTTCGCGCAGAAATTTTGCTAGTTTCCGATTGGCTTCTGTCCCGCTTTGAAATTCGATTCCGGCATAGACATCCTCGGTATTTTCACGGAAGATCACCACATCGACCTCTTCGGGTCTTTGCATTGGAGAAGGGACCCCCTGATAGTATCGCACCGGTCGAACACAGGCATAAAGATCCATTTCCTGTCTCAGGGAAACATTCAGGGAGCGGAAACCACCGCCTATCGGCGTGGTGAGAGGCCCCTTGATGGAAACCATCAGCTCCCTGATCGCGCTGAGCGTTTCGGCCGGAAAATAATCGCCCTGGTACAGGCCGGCGGCTTTTTCACCCATATACAGCTCACACCAATGGATTCGTCTTTGACCCTGATATGCTTTGGCGACCGCGGCATCCCATACCCGCAGTGAAGCCCGAGTAATGTCCGAGCCAATACCATCGCCTTCGATCACACCCAAGATAGGCTGGTCGGGTACCGAAAGCCGGCCATTGTGTATGGTTATTTTCTCTCCGTTTTGCGGAATTTTGACATGTTGATAGGCCATTGAAGCACTCCTTAATTAAGGCTAAAAATACAAATCGAATGCCAACAAGTGTGGCATGACCAAGGTTTCGTATTGACAGCACTATTTTAAACCATCCTGCTCACCGTCTGACGATTCTGTTGAACGCATCTTGCCGGATAATCGGTATCGAGTCGTGTTTCACACGATGAGGTATCCTGCGACTGTACTGCCACTGTACTGCCACTGTACCACTGTTACCGCGATGCTGAAAATCAATCTTCCCAATTGACAAAACGGCAGACGGTCTTACAATCGGATGGTCAGTGAAGCGGGTAAACAGGCGTTGAGAATGCAGTCTCGAGGTGATGGTCTGCATGATTCGGAGAAAATATTTTTGGAGTGGTGTGATTGATGAACAACCTTGGTGAAAACTGGCACCGTGTCGGTTCTGCAAACGATATTGATGAAGAGGATGTGATCCGCTTTGATCACGGAAACAGAACCTTGGCGGTTTATAATACCGAAGACGGTTTTTTTGCGACAGACGGGCTTTGTACCCATGAAGATCAGCACCTTGCTGACGGGCTGGTGATTGATGACACGATCGAATGTCCGTTGCATCAGGGTCTTTTTCATATCCCGACTGGTGAAGCCCTGAGTGCACCGGTTTGCATTGACCTGAAAACCTACCCGGTGGAAATTGTCGATGGGGATATTTATGTCCAGATTGATTAGGACGCAGATCAATTAGCCCGACAGGGTCGCTCCATGAAGGAAAAGGTGGTCATCATTGGTGCCGGGCATGCGGGTGGGCGATGCAGCTTGCGGTTGCGACAGAAAGGATACCAGGGTGCAATTGACCTGATTGGAAAAGAGCCGGATGGGCCATATGAACGACCGCCGCTGTCCAAGGGATTGCTGACTGGAAAGAGTGCATTTGCGGCTTGTCAGTTGGCTACCCGGGAGCAATACCGGGATCAGGCCATCAACTTGAGAACCGGACACGAGGCAGTGACCCTTGATGCGCAGCAACGGTTCATCCGATTAATCGACGGCAGCCGGATTGGTTTTGACAGGCTGGTGCTGGCGACAGGCGGGCGCTGTCGACAATTGACCTGTTCGGGCAGTGCGCTCGGTAATATTCATGTTTTAAGGGATATCTCGCATAGCCAGGCGATACGCGCCGCATTGCGGTCCGGACCCGATGTGGTGATTGTGGGGGGTGGATTCATCGGCCTGGAGGTGGCGGCCAGTGCAGTTGCGCTCGGGTGTCGTGTCACGGTGATTGAAGCGGCGGCGCAGTTGTTGGGACGGGTGTTTCCCGCCGTGACATCAACGAAGATTCAGTCACTCCATGAATCCCGGGGTGTCGAGTTCCGATTGGGCGCTGAAATTGCTTCGTTCGACGGTCAGGAGCGGGTTGCTGCGGTGCGCTTGTCTTGCGGTGAAGTTATCCCAGCGCAAGCGGTCATTATCGGCATTGGGATTGATCCCGAGATTGGTCTTGCGGTCGAGGCGGGACTGGAGGTCAAGGGTCCTCCGGCGAATACGATCGTTGCCAATGCGTTCTGCCAGACCAGCGAGGACCATATTTACGCAATCGGAGACTGCGTCAGTGCGCTGAATGGCCATTACGGACGTCATGTTCGTCTCGAGTCCTGGCAAAATGCCGAACAGCAGGCCGAACTGGTTGCGAGCCATCTGTGCAATCATGCCGTTGCCTGGCAGACGGTGCCGTGGTTCTGGTCCGACCAGTATGAATACAATATCCAGATGGCGGGTATGATGGCGGGTCATGATCAGATTGTGGAGCGGCAAGAGCCGACATCCGGTGCGCACTACTATTTTGCCCTGTGTCATCAGAAACTGGTTGGTGCCGTGGGCATGGGTCCCGGGACCTGTGCCGCGAGAGATTTGAGAGTCGCACAGCGGCTTATCGAGAAAAACAGGGTGCTTGATCCCACAGTGCTGGGAGATGCTTCCTTCAAGCTCAAGCAACTGCTGAAGTCTTGAGCATACAAGGTTAGGGATTGGCCCTGATGGGCACCGCCGACAGTACCGGCGTGCTGTGCAGGTAACCCACGCCATGCCCGGTCCACGATGACACGGTGTCCCGTTGACTCGGCGGCACCGGGTTACCCGATCAACGCCTCCTGATCGACTTGAGTCTGGCGCAACGGATTTACTGCAAATGCCGCTTTTCTGTCCATTTATCGACAGCCAGACCGGGCGTGTGGGGGGTAGTGTAGACGATGTCCCCTGCGGGGTGCCCGGGTCGGTGGACCGAGAAATTGTCACATCGAAGAGAGGTGTGTTATAGTCCATTATGTCCGAGTTAGCGAAATCAGGAATAACTCAGTAAGGGACCTGTGTTCATGGTCTTTATCTGTGCATGGTTTCGAAGTTGTTTTACCCCGGTCACGGTATGCGCTTGTTGGACAAGTGAGACGGCAGTCAATTGCGACAGCCGACTTGTCGATGTGCAGGGGCGATTCGCTGGCTCTAACATTAAAAGTAAGAAAACCACTTGGAGATGAGACAATCGATGAAAGATAAAAACATTCAACAATCGGCACCGGGCGAGCTACATTTCAATGATCTTGACCAAGCCGATAAAGCATTGGTGGAACGGGCGGTCAAGAAAGGATTTTCCCGTCGTGAAGTGCTGAAAATCATGATGGCAACCGGTGTCACAGCAGCGGCGGCAAATAACCTGTTCAGTACCGGTGGCACGGTCATGGCCGAGACACCGAAAAAGGGAGGGACGGTCAGGATGGCCTCCAACCTGCACGGTCCGGATGACCAATTGGATCCACCCCTGTTTACCTCAACCATTGACTATACCCGCGGTCGGGCCACATACAACAGCCTGATCCAGCACTCCAATGAGCTGGTTCCCCAGCCTGAGCTGGCCGAGGCATTTGAGCCGAATGCGAATGCCACCGAATGGACATTCAAGATTCGCCAAGGGGTGGAGTTTCATGATGGGACTCCGCTGACGGCGGATGATGTGGTCTACAGTATGAGTCGTCACTTGGGAGAGGACTCAACCTCTGTTATCAAGTCGGTGCTCGCTTCTGTCTCGGAGTGGAAAAAAGTGGGCTCCCACGAAGTGAAAGCGATTTTATCGGGTCCGAATGCGGATTTGCCTACGCTGCTGGGGCTGTTTCAGACCAAGATCGTGAAAAACGGGACCTCGGGCGATGGTATCGGAACCGGTCCGTTTGTGATGGAGTCGTTTGAGCCGGGTGTCAAATCGGTTCACAATCGCAATGAGAACTACTGGCGCGAACCGGCGAATCTGGAGACGATTGAAATTACCGCCATTACCGATCCTGTGGCGCGTGTCAATGCGTTGCTGGCGGGCGATATCCAGTTGGCCACCTCGATCGATCCGAAGGCCTTTCGGCAGGTCGAAGAAGCGGACGGGGTTACCCTGTTGTCCACGCCCGCCGCACTGCAGTTGGGAATTTGTATTCTGAAAAACACAGAGCCCGGCAGCAACGATGACTTTGTCAAGGGGATGCAGTACATCCAGGATCGCGAGCGGATTGTCAAGCGGGTACTCAAGGGGCGTGGATCGGTCGGGAACGATACCCCGATCATGAGTGCACACGGTCCTGATTTTTGCCATGAGTTGCCCCAAAGAACATTCGATCCGGACAAGGCGAAATTCCATTTCGAGAAATCAGGCTACAGTTCAGCAGAGCTTTTTGTCGCCCCGGTGACCCCGGGCATTGAAGATGCCTGCCTGCTGGCCCAGGCCAACTGCGCCAAAATCGGTTTTGACCTGCAATTGAAAAAAGTGCCGACCGATGGTTACTGGGGGGCGGTTTGGATGAATGAACCACTCAATGTGGTGACATGGAACATGCGACCGACCGCGAATTCGCAGATGGCCATTCAGTTTGGCCCTGGTGCTGCCTGGAATGACACGTACTGGAATAACGAGCGGATGGGTGAACTGTTGACCCTCTCACTGGCTGAAATCGATCCCGAGAAGCGTCATGCACTGTATTGCGAAATGCAAACACTGATCCACGAAGGCAGTGGTATGGTGATTCCTGCCTTTTCCAATATCAATGACGGTATCGCGGACAATATCATGGGTATGCCGACTGTTCCTCTCGGACAGCTTGGGGCCTGTGAATGGCCGGAGTTCATCTGGCTGGCTTGATAGGTCGGTGGATATCTAATCGCACATCTCTTTGATATCGGGGCCCGCATAAACCAAAATGTGTTTATGCGGGCCTTTTTTTGAGATGGATCCGATCAAATATATTTTCAGAGGATATAGCTTATGATGACGCAAATGTGCCTGCGACGGATCGCCATAGGATTTGCTACATTGATTGTGGTCTCGATCATTGTTTTCCTGGCGACGAGTATTCTTCCCGGGGACGTTGCCCAGATCATTCTTGGACAAAGTGCAACCCCTGAGACGCTGGCGGCATTGCGGGCGGAACTGGGGATGGATCAGCCGGGGTATGTTCGATACTTCTCCTGGCTGGGGAACATGGCAACGGGCGACCTGGGTATTTCAAAGGCCGGTGGCGCCACCATCGCGAGCCTGATTGAAGGCCGTTTGTGGAATACCATGACCATGGCGGCATTGGTTGCTTTAATCTCGATTCCGGTGTCCATCGCGCTGGGATTGTGGGCTGCCATGCACCCGGGGACCTGGCTCGACCGGATCGTGACATTTGGGACATTAAGTACCATATCGGTCCCGGAATTTTTCATTGCGACCATCCTGGTATTGTTTCTCGCGGTCGAACTGCACTGGCTTCCCTCGACCGCCTATCTGACCGGTAATGAATCATTTTTTGAATTGCTGGTTGCCTTGGCCATGCCGCTGCTGACATTGGTGGTTGTGGTGTCGGCCCAGATGATACGGATGACCCGGGCCGGTATTTTGAACGTGATGAATTCCCCCTATATTGAAATGGCGATTTTAAAGGGTGTGCCAAGACGGCGGATTATTCTCCGGCATGCATTTTTTAATGCCATCGGACCCATTGTCAACGTGATCGCCTTGAACCTGGCTTACCTGGTCAGCGGGGTGGTGATCGTTGAAACCATTTTTGCCTACCCGGGATTGGCGAAGTTGATGATCGATGGGGTGCAGACGCGTGATTTGCCGCTGGTACAGGCTTGTGCAATGATATTCTGCGGCACTTACGTGATTCTGATTCTCATGGCAGATGTCGCCTCGATCTTGTCGAATCCGCGTCTCAGACATCCGAAATAGGACAGTGATATGAACGAAGAAAACAAAACAAAAGAAGAAGAGGTTATTGCCCAACTCGATACGTTTGACGAACTGCCGGATGCGCCACCGAAACGCAGAATCAAACTCTCGTGGGTGGGCAAGTTGTCGGTTGCGATCGTCGCTTTCTGGCTCGTCATCGTGGTAATCGGTCCTTCGATCGCACCGTTTCATGAAATGGATATGGACGGGGATGACAGCTTCCTGGATGCCCATACCAACGAATACGGGACGTTTTATCTGGGTACGGACTATCTGGGACGCGATACGTTGTCGCGGATCGTCTATGGCGCTCGAAACACGATCGGTATTTCACTGCTGTCGACCGTGTTGGCGTATCTCATGGGCATTACGCTGGGGATACTGGCGGCGGTCAAGGGCGGCTGGATTGATATGGGAATCAGTCGGGTCAACGATGCCATTCTCGCGTTGCCGACGATCATGCTTGGCTTGATTGTTATTGCTGCACTGGGGTCGTCGATCCCTATTTTGATCGGCACGGCGGCGGTGATTTATGCGACCAGTGTCTTTCGCATCGCCCGGGCGCTGGGCCAGGATATCATGGTTCAGGACTTTGTCGAAGCCGCAAAGGCCAGAGGGGAAGGCGTGTGGTGGATCATCAAGTCGGAAGTGTTGCCCAATGCAGCGATGCCCCTGGCTACTGACTTCGGTCTTCGTCTCGTCTTTGTGGTGTTGTTCATTTCAAGTTTAAGCTTTCTCGGCCTCGGGGTTCAGCCTCCCGCTTCTGACTGGGGAAGCATGGTGCGTGAGAATCTGCAGGGACTGACCTACGGGTCGTATGCCGCGATCTGGCCAGCCTGCGCCATAGCGACCTTCACGATCGCCATCAATTTGATTGTCGATGATATTTCCGCCAAATCCGGCGGCAGCCTAGCTAAGAAGATGGTATAGAACGATGGCAAAAGAAAAATTATTCGAAGTTAAAGATCTCAGAATCAGTGCGACCAATGACGACGGTGTCGAAATCCCGATCGTAAAAGGCGTGACGTTTGATATCCACAAGGGGGAAGTGGTTGCCCTGATCGGAGAGTCGGGTTCCGGCAAAACAACCATCTCCCTGGCATCGCTCGCCTATACGAAACCCGGTCTGCACTTTGCCGGAGGGGAGGTCCTGTTATACGGGAACGACGTGTTGACGATGGAACCGTTGCAGCAAAGAGAACTGCGGGGAGCCAATGTCGCCTACCTGGCCCAAAGTGCCGCGGCGACATTCAATCCGGCCATCACAATTGGTGAACAGGTCACCGAATCGGCGGTGCTGCACGGTGTGCTATCCCAGGAGGACGCAACCAAACGCGCCGAAGAACTATATCATGCCCTGGAATTGCCGGACGCCAACCGGATCGGTTATCGTTATCCCCATCAGGTTTCAGGGGGACAGTTGCAGCGCTTGATGGCGGCCATGGCGCTGTGTGGCAAGCCCGATCTGATGGTGTTGGATGAACCGACCACGGCCTTGGATGTGACGACTCAAATCGAAGTGTTGAAGGCGTTTAAAAAGGTCATCCGGGAAGAAAATTCAGCCGCGATTTATGTTACCCATGATTTGGCGGTGGTGGCCCAGGTGGCGGATCATATTGTAGTGCTCTACGGCGGCGAAATCATGGAACAGGGATCGGCCGACCAGATCATCAATCGGCCGACCCACGCCTACACCAAGCGGCTGATGGATGCGGTGAGACCGACGCCGGTTGCCGGGATGGGTGAGATTGTAGGCAAGGAGCATGATCGGGATGTCCCCTCCATTGAAGTCAACAACATGACCGCAGGGTATGGCAAGATTGAAAACGGGGAACCGGCGGTGACCATCTTGCGCGATGTCAATGTGGCGGTCAAAAACGCCCATGTCGTCGGTGTGATTGGTGAATCCGGATGCGGCAAATCGACCATGGCGCGCGTCATGGCCGGATTGTTGCCACCGTCCAAGGGACAGATAAAACTGGAAGGGAAAGAGCTCGAAGGGGCGCTGCTTGATCGGAAACTGGAGGAACTGCAGAAAGTGCAGTTTGTATTCCAGATGGCGGACACGGCGCTGAATCCAAAACAGGTCATCGGTGATATCATCGGGCGACCGTTGGAGTTTTATCATGGTTTGAAAGGCAAGGAGCGCCATGCCAAAGTGGTCGAGATTCTCGACTTGGTTGAGTTGCCTGCCGAGTTCGCCAGCCGTTATCCGATGGAGTTGTCCGGCGGGCAGAAACAGCGGATCAATCTGGCCCGTTCGCTGGCAGCCAATCCGGAAGTGATGTTGTGCGATGAGGTGACCTCCGCGCTGGACAGTATTGTCGGTGCGAATGTGATCAAACTGTTGACCAATCTGCGAAACAAGACCGGCGTGTCGTTTGTGTTCATTAGTCACGATTTATCCACCGTGGCCTCGTTTGCTGATGAAATCGTGGTGCTTTATGCGGGCCGGGTCGTGGAACAGGGCCCGACGGATGAAGTGCTCTCACCGCCGTTCCATCCCTATACCCGATTGTTGATCAGTTCGGTACCCGAGATGCGGATTGGCTGGTTGGAAGACACCATGCAAAAACGTGAAATGGCTGTGGGTATTGCGCGGGGCGTGGAAATCACAGCTGTTGGATGTCCTTTTTACAATCGCTGTCCAATGGCCATTGACGGAACCTGTGATCGGGTGAATGCGCCGATCAGGGAGCTTGAAGACGGTCATCAGATTGCATGCCACCTCAGTCTCGATGATCTGAATGCCGCGGAAGCCGAGGCCCAGAAGATCCTTCGCGGTTATGAGAAACTCGGGGTCGATAAGCCTGTAGTAGTGTAACCACGGTATCCAGCAGGAGAAAAAAATATGAGCAAGTTCCCGGCGTTGTCCGAGATGGGGATTCAAAACCCAGAGCAAATCGATCGCTATGCGCTATACATGGTGAATAACACCGATATATTGCGGATCATCTATGATCGTCAAAAAGGGTCGATACTGCCGGTCAGCAAAAAGTACAAATTTGCCCGGATCAAGAAATCGACGTTGGTCGATAGCGGGACCCGTCAAACGGAGATCATTTATGAAAGTGCCCCCGCCTTTCGAAATGCGGTCTCAGAACTGGACCGGATCATGGACGCGAAAAAGGACAAACGGGAGTTGGGTGGCCTGATAGAAGAAGAAATTCGTCTTCTGGAAGAGGAAGTGGCGTTGCGCATCGAGTATATCCGAACCCTGGTGGAGAAGATCTAGTCCAGGATCCGAATTCATATCAGGGAAGGGTCTTGCTCTTTGCCCCTCCCTGATCGGGTCGGCGTGTGAGGTCGTCTGGCCGGATACCTCTGGCGGTTACCGCGGTGCTTCGCTTCACACCGGTCGTGTCCCTTTGTCTTTCTCCGGTGGATCATTCGTGACGTTCGCCCTTGTTGTCGTGATCCCTTGGCGCTTCTTGCTGCTCATGGGAGAGGGTTTCTTCTTTGGCATGTTGTTGCATGCTTTCGAAGGCGGCACTCGATGGGTGCATCGCGGTTGGTGTGGTGATGGCGCCGTGTGTTGTGCCGGATAAAGTGGCTCGACGGGTCATTCGGTAGCAGGCGAACAGCCCCATCGCCAGATAGGCAATGCCCATTGACCAGAAAAAACTGTCATTGCCGAAAAAGTCCATGGCCGCGGCGACAATGACCGGGCCGAGTACGGCACCGAGACCACCGACCAGGACCAGTACGCCACTGGCCGCGATCATCTGGTTCGGCTGAAGATGATCATTGGTATAGGCGATACAGACCGAATACAGGGGGAGTGACAGACCACCGAAAATCCCCACACAGACGAATAGAGACAGCCTTGAGTAGTCTGTCGAATATACGCAGAAACAGGCGGCGGCCATGGCCAAAAAAGCGAACAGGGCGAGAATCTTTCGCCGGTCGAATCGATCTGACAGGGCGCCGATCGGCCACTGGAATACGAGAATCCCGATGATTGCGGATGCCATAAAATAAGAAATGGCCTCAACATCAAGTCCGAGCCGTTGGCTGTAAACCGGCCCCAGCGCAAAAAAGGTGGCGGTCACCATGCCCTCGATAAAAATCCCGACCATGCCCAGCGGAGAGATCCTCGCCAATTCCCTGATCCTGATCTCGACCGATGCGGCGTAATGCGGTGTGGAAGTGGCGGACAGGAGCAAGGGGATAACGGCAATCGAAATCAGTACCGAGGTCAGAATGAACAGGGGGTAGTCTCTGGGGTCCGCAAGATTGAGCAGAAGTTGACCGAGACCGACACCGATGTAAGTGACCAGCATGTACAATGACAGGACCTTGCCACGGGTCTCGTTCGTCGCGCTGTCATTCAGCCAGCTTTCGGCTACCACGTACAGGCCCGCAAAACAAAAGCCGCTGATCAGTCGCAGGATGATCCAGGCGGCGATGTCAACAATCACGGCGTGAATCAATATCGATGCAGAAGCGAGTGCGGCCAGTGCCGCGAAAACCCGGATATGTCCCACCCGGGCCATGATTTTGGATGCCAGCACGGAGCCGGAGAGAAAGCCGACATAAAAAGAGGACATGATCAGTCCGGTGACAGTCGCTGTGAACCCTTCCTGATCGGAGCGAACGGCAAGCAGCGTGCCTTGCAGGCCATCGCCAAGCATCAATATCCCGAAACCGATTAACAGCGCCCAGGTCGTCCGCAGGGCGGACACCAATCCTGACGGGTTTGGGGATCGATCTGTCATGACAGGCGCGGCATGATGGCCCGGTGCAAACGCGGGTTATGCTGTTGTGTCAAACCGGATCGACTTACCATTTGCAGAGCCATTCGTTGTCGACGTCGGGTTGTGGCGGGAAGTGTTCGACAAGCAGTTGCTCAAGTGACCGCCTGACGGGGGTCAAAGCGGGATCGAAATACCGGTTGCAATGCTCGTTGGGGTCACACCGGTGGTCAAACAATTCTCCCCATTGGGGTTGATTGGGATAGATCGTCAGTCGCCACCGGTCGTTGTAGATTGTCTGGTTATAGACATCCTGTCGCACCGAAGGGTGGTATTCTCCGAAACTGAACGCCCTGAACGACTCCCCGGCACCCTCGTTGCCGATCAGGGCACACAGGGAAAGACCGTCAAAAGCCCATCGAGCGGGGTCCATCCCCGCTATCTCCAGAAAAGTCGGTGTCAGGTCGATATGACTGGTCAGCTGATCAACCACGGTGCCGGACGGCAGGGTCGGACCACTCATCAGCATTGAAATTTCGGTCAGCTGCCGATAAGGCGGAGGGCCTTTATGGAGCAATCCATGCGTACCGAGCAGCTCGCCGTGATCGGAGGTAAACATGACCACGGTGTCCTGTTGGAGCTGTTTGCCTTCCAGCGCCTGCAAGAGGCGACCGACCCCATCGTCAATCATTTCAATCATGGCGTAGGTATAGGCGATGGCCTTTCTCATCGAGGCGTCGCTGATCTGTGCGGTGGTGATCATGGAACCGGTTTCCTGATCTTCTCTCGCGGCCCAGTAAAGTTCCCTGAAACCGGCATCCGTCGGATAAAGTTCGCCATAGTATGAAGGCATCCGTGCCAATTCGCCGTCATCGACCCTCGGCAGTGGCATGTCGCGTGGACGATACCGGTTTGCATAGGACCGGGGCGGGGCAAACGGGTGATGCGGATCCGGGTAGGAGACAAACAGGAAAAAGGGACTTGTGGCCCTTTCAATGTACTGAACCGCACAGTCGGTAATCCAGGAGTTGTAATGATGTTCCACGGGGATGGCGGAACGCCATATTTCGTCGAGGTCATCCGGAGGGGGTTCGGGGGCACTGGTGACCTCAAGTAATGGCTTGTCATCGGGATAATGGGTCGTCAGCCAGTTGGCATAATGTCCCGCGAGGGCGGCTGTGTCTGCTTCTCCCAGCAACAGGTCGACCGTTTCAAAACCATAATACGGCCCCGTCCATTTTTCGGCTTCAGGACGTTTCCAGAATGCTCTGGAGTCGGGCATCTGTTTCTCATCAGGGGCCAAAAGCGGTTGAAGGTGGAGTTTTCCGACGCTATGTGTCGCATAGCCGGCATTGTTCAGCAGCGAGGGCAGGGTTATCGTATTTTCGGGTAATGCCATGCCGTTCATGATCAACCGGTGATGGCGGGGGTAGAGGCCGGTGAACATCGTGGCGCGGCTGGGAGAGCAAATCTGCATTGGCGTGATATGTCGGGCAAATCGCACTCCGTTCGCGGCCAGGGAGTCGATATTCGGTGTCCTGGCAACGGGGTTGCCGTAGCAGCCCAAGCTGTCAGCGCGTTGCTGGTCGGTGCAAATCCAGATAATGTTCGGTTTCGACATGGATACGATGACAAATTTCAGGTAGACAGTTGAATGATAATCGAAAAAATGGATGCATCGGAGGGCGTTAGCTGCTTATTCGCCGATTGTATGGAGGGCCGCATCGTACGCGGGAACAGAGCCCCGAACGGGCCATGAATCAGGAATGTGAAAGTGCGATATCGGCAGTGTTTCATTGTCGGGGACTCCGATCCACGATTTAAGTTCGGCCGTATCCTGATACAGGATCCATCCGAAAAATGGCATCATACCAGAGACCGGGCCCTGCTCACAGGACGACAGTTGCAAACCGAAAACAGGTCCAGTTAAAGGGGGCAGGGGATGGATTGACAGAGACGGACTGACCCGCTGATGCGTTATCTTGCCGTCCGGTCCGGTTTGATAGGGTTGATCTGATGAACCGGATTGCCTTGGAAAAAGCGGACCAGGTTGTCGATGGCCAATGTGAAGATGGCTTCGGTTGATTCCGGTGTGTTGTAGGCAATGTGCGGCGTCAATATCACGTTGTCTAACTGCATCAGGGGGTGATCTGTCGCCAGCGGTTCATTGACGAAGACATCCAGCGCGGCGCCGCCAATTCTGCCGGATTGAAGCGCATCCAGTAGTGCCGCTTCGTCAATCAGTTCTCCCCGTGCGGTATTGATGATCAACATGCCCGGTCTCATTTGCTCGAACGCGGCTTGATTCAGGCATTGTCGAGTGTCTTCGGTGGATGCCAGGTGCAGTGAAATAACATCGCATTCGGCATACATTTGTTCCAGCGACACGAATTCGACATTGTGCCGCAGTGCCCGGTCCGGATGCATGGTTCGGGTCCAGACCTTTACCCGCATTCCCAGGGCCTGACAGAGTCGGGAGAATTGGACGCCGATTCCGCCGAAGCCAATCAATCCGATCTGCTTGCCTCGCAGTTGCATTCCATCGAGTGTTTGATTCCAAAAACCGGTTCGCATCGTCCGGTCCAGCCGGGGCACATGACGGACCAGGGAAAGCAACAGCGCGAGGGTATGTTCAGCGACCGTGTGATCGGCATAGCCAGGACAGTTGGTGACGACGATGGCCCGTTCACTGGCCTGTTCGATATCGACGAATTTTTCGGCACCGATACCGGTGAACGAAACGATACGGAGATTTTTCGCCGCCCTCATGACGGCGCCGGGCAGGTCCCAGCCCAGCAAAATGCCGTCGGCGTCGCGGATTCTTTGCTGATAGATCGAGCGGTTTCCCGGTCGACCGCAATCAATCCTAAAGTCACTGAATTCCCGCAGGCGATCAAACAGTCGATGGTGTCGTTCGGCTTCTTCCGGGTCGGCATCCGGGTACACGATTTTGGGTCGGCGGTTCATGCTCACGGTTGTTGTTGATGAGAGACAATTCAGACTATTGTATACTTGTTTGATCGATTGTTAACTCGGAGAATCAAGGTGAATTCAGCACTACCCGCTTTGCAAAAACCACTTAATGAGACCCCGTCTTGTTCGTATACCCTGTCGTCCAAGTATTATCTTGATGCGGAAATCTTCGCACTGGAAAAGGAGAAGATTTTCTACCGGACCTGGCAATATGTTGCCCCGGTCGCCGCATTGCCGGAGGTGGGCGACTATGTGACGCTGACCATTTGTGATGAGAATATCTTTGTCATCCGTTCCCGGGATGGTTGCCTGCGGGCATTTTACAATGTTTGTCGACATCGAGCGCATCTCTTGCTGAAAGGCTCGGGGAATCGGCGCAACGCGATTGTCTGTCCTTATCATGCCTGGAGCTATCACTCAGATGGCCGTTTGCTCAGAGCCCCGATGAGTCATGGACGGGATGGTTTTGATGCGTCGGAATTCGGCTTGAAGGCGATTCGTCTGGAGGAATTCTGCGGCTGTGTTTTCGTTAATCTGGATGATCAGGCAGACAGTCTCCAGTCACTTGCCGGTGCGCTTGAGCAGGACATTCAATCCCGGATACCTCGATTGGATGAATTGCATCTTTGTGGTTCGAATCTGTATGGTGAGACGCGCATCGCGGCAGGATGGAAAGTGGTGGTCGACAATTATGTCGAGTGCTACCACTGTACGCCTGCACATCCCGATTTTGCTTCCCTGATCGACATGAATGCCTACCAGGTTGATGTTTTTGACCACTGGTCCCGACAGTTGGGACCCCAGATCAGAAATGACAATTCGGCCTATCCTGTCGACCCGAACGAAGCGTGTCAGGAGTCGGCTTTCTGGTATCTGTGGCCGAATACCACATTCGGGATTCTGCCGGGGAGTCTGGAATTTGCCGTTTATGCCATCAGACCCATTGATATGGAATCCTGTCAATTCGAAGGCGAAATACTCAACGTTGACAAGGCAAACAACCAGGCGAGAGCCGATTACACCGCGAATGTCCTGACTCCGGAAGATATGAGTCTATGTGAATCAGTGCAAAGAGGATTGAAATCGAAGAGTTATCAACAGGGCCCGTTCATTGTGGATGCCGATCAGATGGGTATCAGCGAGCATGCCCTGCATCATTTTCACCGACTGGTTCATGATGCGCTCGGCCAGTAGGTGCAACAGGGAGGTGATACAGGCCCGATGGACTGTGGACATTTCACGAAAGACGCGGTCGGGTGAACAATACGCCCTGCGACCGGTGAGATTGCCTGCTTTGCTGACCGGTAGGTATCGCATTAAGGTTGATTTTTCAGCACACTAACGGATCAGCATGAAAATAGCCGTTATTGGGGCCGGTGCGATGGGGTCGTTGTATGCGGCCCTGCTGGTTGAGAACGGTCATCAGGTCTGGGCAATTGACCTTTGGAAAGCGCATCTTGAGGCGATACAAAAGCACGGTCTTCGAATAAAAAACAACCGCGGTGAACGGGTTGTAAGGGGCATCAGGGTCGCTGTCGACGTTGACCCTGTCACACAGTGTGATCTGGTGATTATTGCCACCAAGGCATCCGCTGTGGCGGCGGTGGCGAAACGGATCGCACCGTTGGTTAAGAGACACACGTTGATCCTGACGATACAAAATGGACTGGGTGTGGGAGAGCGGATCAAGCAGTATCTTCCGGCGAATAATTTGTTGCTGGGTGTTGCCCAAGGGTTCGGTGCGGTGGTGATAGCACCCGGATTGATCCAGCATGCCAATATGAACCTGATCCGGATTGGTGCGATGAACGGGGGCGCGGATGCGGAACTGGAGCGCATAGTGGCTATTTGGAGGCAGGCGGGTTTTCATGCGCAAGCTTATGAAGATATCAATCAATTGATCTGGGAAAAATTCATCTGTAATGTAACCTTCAGTGCGCCATGTACTGTTTTCAATTGCACCGTGGGTGCGTTAATGGCGGATCCGGCCTCTTGGAAAATAGGGCTTCGTTGTGGATTTGAGGCCTATGAAGCGGGTCGTCGAAAAGGCGTCAATCTGAGTTTTGTCGATCCTGAAAAATATGTCACTGAATTTGGAAACAAGTTGCTGGCAGCGAGACCGTCCATGCTGCTGGATCATATGGCGGCCCGACGGTCGGAAATCGATGCCATCAATGGCATGGTTCCGGTCATTGCGGCGCAGGTGGGGACTGAAGCCCCTTACAATGCGGTGATGACTGAAATAGTCAGAGACAGGGAGGCGCGGTTTTGACTGCCTTGAAGTGCAATGGACATGCTTCCGCCTATAAAACGGCTGATCTGTCTGATCAACACGGAAAGTCTGTCCAGGTTGCCACTCCGGGGTTGGCTGATTTCGGTGGGCGTCGCTCCTTTCATGGTCTTATCGAGACACTCAAGGTGGATGCGGATTTTCTGTTGGTCAAGCAGATGCTGCAAACCCATGGCGGCAATAAAGTGTTGGTCATTGATGCAGCCGGTTCGCTGCAGTATGCGATGTTGGGTGACAAGCTCGCTTCGACGGCCATTGAGAATCAATGGAATGGCCTTGTCATCAACGGTTGTATCCGTGATTCCGAAACGATTGGGCAATTGCCTCTTGGGGTAAAAGCCATTGCGACCTGTCCGGTCAAGCCGGCACAGGACGGCGCAGGTGAATCGAATATTCCAGTGACATTTGCCGGCGTGACGTTTTGCCCCGGCCAGTATGTCTATGCGGATGTAGACGGAATACTCGTTAGTGCATTCGAGCTTTAACCGGATGGCTCACGTTTTTTACCGCCCCGGGGACGATATGGCGGTATTTGGAAAAGGGAGCGATCAAGTTATTTATCGGTCCTGCCGGTCAATCTGTTCCCGTGTGGACAGTGAGCCGACAAACACCGTGTCGTGATGCCATTGCAAGAACTCTGCACTGGGCAGGTCATCGTCACTATCCGGCAAAGAGGCCGCCTTGGTATGAAAGCGTTTCAGAGAGTCAGTGGAACCCTTCCCGGTTGCGGAAGCCGACACCCCTATCTTCCTTCGTTCCGGAGACAGGGTAAAGGCACCATAATCGAATAATCTATGGTGGAGTGCGCAAAGTGAAAGTGCATTGCGGACTTGGTCGGGGCCTTGTGCGCAATGCCATTTGATATGAGCAGCTTCCAGGCCGATTGGCGGGTTGTTGTCCAGGCGAGCCGAAAAAGAGCATACAGAGCACACTGGTGATTATAAATAGATCGGATCATGTCCTGGTGGGCAGTTTGAGGGTTGGCGCTTTGTCGGTCTGAAAACCCTGTCGAATCCTCTGAATCGTGAGACTCGCCAAGTTCGAGATAAAAATCTGTTTTCACTCTTTTTTGCGATATGGATTGCATCTGCTTGGAATCGGTCCCAGGCTCATGCAGACAGAAGTATAACCTGCCACTCGGTATATTCGGACAACATGTTCATTGCCAACGCGGTGCTGCCCTGAAGCGGTTTCAAAATGCATGAACTGTAAAATCGCCTCAGAAGGGCCACATTATGACTCTGGAAAATTGATCTTGGTCCCGCAAGGCGTGAGATGACAATGCGCAACCGATCCTGCCTTGTGGTCATTGATTCGCAATATTACGATTTTGCTCTATACTTCGGTGAATCAGGTAACGCATTCAGATAAACCGAGAAACAGGATTTGCAGCCCGTTTTCATTAGTCATGCTGATGTGCTTGTCCTGTTCCATGAGACATCAATGTGTCCCTTGCCATGAAAACACTCAAATGCTACAACGTGCTCAGATATTGTGGCTTCAGGGTAGGGATCGGTGTACTGCGTCTGTTTTCTTTGTTGCCGCTTCCGCTGATTTATCTGATCAGCATCATTGTCGGAGAGATGGTTTTTGTGTTTCACCGGTCGCGGCGACAGGTCACAATACGTAATCTCAGGGCTTGTTTCACTGATAAATCCGACCGGCAGATTAGGCGCATGGCGCGAAAACACTTTATCGTCCTGGTTTGTGCCATTTTGGCGAGTGGCATTGCGTGGTGGGCCAGCAAGCGGCGACTGGAACGACTGACCCGGTTTCGAAACAAGCAGGTCTACGACACGCTTTTATCCCGTGGGAGAAACATCATATTGCTGGCTCCCCACTTTGCGGCTCTGGAGTATGGCGGCGTCCGGCTGTCCTGTGAACGACCCTTGGTCAGCATGTATCAGATCAATCAGAATCCACTGTTGAATGCATCGATCAAGGCTTACCGGTCTCGCTTCGGTCTCGTCCAATTCAGCAGCAAGGAGCCGATACGGCGGATGATACGGCTTATCAAAGAAGGCAAGCCCTTTTATTATCTGCCGGATCAGGATCCAGGAAGAAATAAGGGTGTCTTTGTGCCGTTTTTCCAAATACCCACGGCCACTTTCCCGGTATTGGGCAAGATAGCCAAACTCACAGATGCGTCGGTGGTACCCTGTATGACGCGATTGCTCCCCTGGGGCCGCGGATACGAAGTGATTTTTGATCAACCACTGGCGGATTTTCCGCTTGGTGATGCCGAGCAAGATACGATGACAATGAACCGGGCCATTGAAGCGCTGATCGAGCATGCGCCAGAACAATATTTTTGGTCGCACAGGCGATTTAAGACCAGACCGCCCGGGGATCCGGATTTTTATTCGCGCAACTGAGACCGCTTTCGTGACGACGCCTGTCTTTGATTCAGCACGATCAAGCAAACAATTGAAAGATTGATAACCATGCAGCAGCCGACAAGGAAGCCCCCCGTGTTTCGGATCACCTTGTGTTCTCCGAAATACTGGACAACATGGGGTCTGTTTTTTTGCCTGTGGGTCGTACAGTGGTTTCCTCGAAAATGGATCATGAGGGTTGGGGCCTGGGTTGGCGATCAAATGAGAATGCGCAACCCAAAACGCCGGGCCATTGTTCAGACCAACCTGCGTCTTTGTTTTCCTGAATTAAGTGAGACTGAACGTACTGCAATCATGGTTGAGCATTATCGGACGTTTGGCGCGACGTTGTTGGATATGGGGACTTTGTGGTGGGGGTCTCCCAAAAAACTGGCGCGAGTGATCGTGCATCATGACGGGGCCGGTTATCAGGCAATGGCCAGAACGAAAAAAGTGATCCTGTTTACGCCTCACGTGGTGGGCATTGATGCAGGCGGGATTGCGATTTCAACAAGGGGGTTAATCGTGTCAATGATGAAGCAGGACAAGAACGATTTGATCACGCTCAAATTGTATCAGTGCCGAACCCGGTTTAATGCCCCCAGTCTGTTGTTGAGAGAGCAGGGATTACGGCACCTGATTACCGGAATCAGGGCGGGACGCGTGGGTTACTACATGCCGGATGAAGATTTCGGCGAGACCAAATATACCGAGTTTGTTCCTTTTTTCGGCGTACAAAAATCGACCTTGTCGATGCTCGGGAGAATATGCCGATTAAGTGGTGCAATCGCGGTGCCGTGTACCACCCGACTTGACCTGGAGACGGGAGTGTATCACTTCATCGTGTCGGACCCGGTTGAACATTTTCCGTCCGGTTCTGCCAGGGAAGATGCGGTCAGGATGAATCAGATGCTGGAAAGCATGATTCGTCGATCGCCGGCACAATACATGTGGACCTTCAAATGGTTTAAAACACGTCCCGGAGATGGCCGGTCACCCTACCTGGAAACCACCCCTCAGCAATAGCCGGGAAGATGACCACTACCGTACACAAGTTGCGCGAGCAGCAGGATATCCGCCTCGGTATCGCGCCGGGCAAAGGCATTGGCGGGCGATCCCCGGCGATCAGCCGGGTCACCTGGGAACGGGACCGGTCGCTGACCTTCTCACAGAACCCCTTGACGACCCCCGGTCAGCCTTGCCAAGGGCGCCATAGCCCCGCTGCCGCAGGGTCTCGTCGAGCCATTGATCGATCGCTTCGCGGGACGGGGGATAAAGTCAAAGGGAGCGTGTCGGCCACGAAGGCCCGGATTTCTTCCACGGTGGGTAAACGGGGTGGGTGCAGGGTCATGATCATTCTCCAATGATCCCAAAAACCCCACCTTGAGGCTCGCTTTCCGTTGGAAATACATCCTATTGGTCAGGCTCATGTTCCGTTGAACAACTCTAGTGTTTGATAATGGTCTAAAGATGGTGTATTCTCCATTTTATGCATGAAGTACCTTCTCATTAAATAACATCAATAACGGCGAGTTAGCATCAATCATGTACCCACGTAGTCCCCTGAGGGGCTTGTTTTTGTCCATTGACTCTGGATGGCATGTATCCCTGTAATGCAGACGATTTCTTTTCATCGTAGGCCGTCGTATCCAGATTTCAGTGCAGATAAGGAAAAACCCCGTGGGGCAAGGTTACCTGCTGCCTACACTCATCATAGCCGCTTATACCTAACAGGAGATTCAGTATGAAAGTCAACATCGTAATGGGTGTTTCCATGGTTCTCTGTGGCGCTATCGGGATCTGGGGGGTGGTTGACCCCGATGCGATGACGACGGCAGCACAGTCGCTGATCAACTATTCGCTGACGGCGCTTGACTGGTTTTACTTGCTGCTGTGTACCTTCTTTGTTGTGTTCATGGTCGTTATCGCCTGTTCGAAGTACGGAAATATCAAGCTCGGCGGTGATGATGAGGTGCCGGAGTTCAGCACGGGGTCTTGGATTGCCATGCTGTTTGCGGCCGGAATGGGATCAGGGTTGCTGTTCTGGGGAGTCGCTGAACCGATCTACCACTTCACGTCACCACCGGGCATGGAAGGTGAAACCCCGGCGGCGGCACGGCAAGCTTTCGTGCTGACGAATTTCCACTGGGGATTTCATGCGTGGTCGATCTACGGATGCTGTGCGCTGGTGATTGCCTACGGTACGTTCAGGCTAGGACTGCCGTCGATGATCTCTACCCCGATTCTCGTTGGATTCAAGAACGTATTAGGATACAGAACGCTGAAGAGCATCGGGTCAACGGCGGATATACTTGCCGTGGTTGCGGTGATCTTCGGACTGGCCGGATCACTGGCAATGGGAACCCTGATGGTTCGATCAGGGATGAGTGCCGTGTTTGGCACCGACGGCAGTTCCAATACAGTCAGCTATGCGATTCTCGCTGCACTGACAGGCTGCTTTCTCCTCTCTGCATCCACCGGCGTTGACAAGGGCATCAAGATTCTCAGCAATGTCAATATGGTTGTCGCGATTCTGATTCTGTTGGTGGTGTTGTTTGGTGGCCCCACGGCCTATCTGTTCCAGGTCTTCATCAACTCCATTGGTGACTATGTGATCCAGTTCATTCCCATTTCATTCAAAATCTACAGCTACCAGCCTCCAGCGTCATGGAATTGGTTCCACGGTTGGACCCTGACCTATCTGATCTGGTGGCTTGCATGGGGGCCTTTCGTGGGTATCTTTATTGCCCGCATCAGTCGAGGCCGGACCATCCGTGAGTTCGTGATCTTTGTGGTCGGGGTGCCCACGGTCGTGTCGATGCTCTGGTTCGCTGCATTCGGTGGTGCCGCCCTTCATATTGAACTTTTCGGCGGCGGCGGTTTGGCAGAGAAAGTGTTCTCGGATGTCTCTGCGGCGTTGTTTGCTTTCTTTGAATACTTCCCGGCAACGGCCATGCTGAATTTCCTGACAGTGTGCCTGATCTTCATCTTCCTGGTGACCAGTGCCGATTCGGGAACATTCGTGATCAGTATGATGACCAGCAATGGGAACCTGAATCCTGCAGTACGGGTCAAGCTGACTTGGGGATTGATCATGTCTGCCATTACAGTGGCCACACTGGCTACAGGCAGTGTCTCCGTTGCCAAGGCCATGGCGATTACCGGTGCCATTCCGTTTACCGTGATCGTCATGCTCCAGATGGCAGGGTTTGTCCGCATGATACGGGATGATCCGAAGGTCAGGAAGCCGCGCACGGTGGTGCGTGAAGTCGGCGATGTATCCACTGAAACTACTGCTGCGTGAGGGGGCTGTCATGATAAAGAAAGCACTTTTATTGATGATGGCTACGGTGTTCGGATTATTCCTTGCCGGCTGTGCGGATCAGAAACAGAGTCTGCAGGTCGGTTCCAAGTCGTTCACTGAAAGCATGGTCCTTGCCGAGATGATCGCGCAACTTTCGGAAAATGCGGGTATCACCGTCGAGCGTCATATTCCCTACGGCGGGACCAACCAGACGATGGAGGCGACGAAACAAGGGGTGATCGACATCTATCCCGAGTACAACGGAACCGCCTTGGTCTTTCTCGGCCAGGCGCCCACGAACGATGGGGATGAATCAACCAAGATCGTGCAGCAACTGTTCAATCCGCTCGGTATCGAGATGTCCGGAAAGTTCGGATTCCCGAGCGACTACGCCATAGTGACGACGAACGAGTGGTCGGAGGAGCATGGGGTCACATCGATCAGCGATCTTGCTGACCTCGACATACCGCTGAACTTCGCGATCGATTCCGACTTCGTACAGCGGGCCGCCGATGGTCTGCCGCCACTTTTGCGTCGCTACGGCCTCACTGCAAACTCTTCGACGACATTCCCGCTGGGAACAGAGGGCAAGGATCAGATCGTCTCAGGCCTGCTGGATGGGTCTTTCAATGTTGCCCAGTTGTTCTTCACTGATGGCCAGATTGCCGAATATAACCTCGTGGTCCTGGAAGATGATTTACAGTTCTTCCCGGTATACGAGGCGGTACCGCTGGTTCGATCAGACGCATTGCAGAAATTTCCCGAGCTGTCTGTGGTGCTCGACAAGCTGACCGGCTTGATCACCGTGGCGGATATGCAGCAAATGAACAAGGCTGTCGATCTTGAAGCCCAGACCCCGGCAAGTGTTGCCTCGGCATTCCTTGCAGACAAGGGCTTATTGCCGGAAGGGGCCACATCGGCGGATGTGGAAAGTCTAGTCGTGGTTGGCGATCCTGCCTTGTCGTCCCGCAACAGCGAGACTGCACGGGCACTCCGGGCACTCCGGGCTGGCTTCCCGGGAAAGAATCTGGAGTTGCTTAATTCGCCGGATCCCATCGCTGCGCTGGCCAGTGGTGAGGCGCGGCTCGCCATTGTCGGCACGGAGGCTTTTTTCATGTCAGTGATTCCGGGCCTGTGGCCAGAGGCAGTTCACTGGCTTTCGCGGGGCTCGGCCATAAGAATGGACATCTTTTCGCGCGGACTGTTGGTGCCAACAATGATCTGCCCAGTATGAAGCGGATCGCCACCGATCAGGCAGGCAGCGGGTCGGCTGTGGTGCTGGAGATGCTCATCAGTTCATTAGGGCGCTCGGATGTCGAGGTTGTATACGAGCAAAAGAACGTGACCGATCAGGTTGATGGGCTGCGAAAGGGCGACTATGATGGCGTGTTCAGGATGGCGACGAATGGTGATCGAGAAATCGCGAGTGCCCTGCAAGCCGGAGGCGTGCATTTGCTCGGTCTTGAAGACTGGGCTCAAGGGGGACATACGGCCCGCTATAGTTTCATTCGCCCGACGACAATTCCCTTTGACACATATCCATCCCAGTTCCTTTCTGTCCCGAGTGTGAGTACGCAGCTTGTGCTTGCCGGTCCTGTCGAGACGCAGCAGGAAACCGGTGAAGTCGGACCCGGTACGGCGGGTGTCGCCACCCAGACAGTGCCGGTCAGCGCCGATGCCGTGATGGCTATTCGTGAGGCGCTGGGTACTGCGGAGGTCATCGACCCGGCGGTTCCTGTGCATTCCGCACTCATTCCCTCTGTTGAGGTGGTCGACAAGTCCCTGCCGTTCAGGCTTGATGTGTCAATCATCAACATTCTGATTATTCTATTTATGGGATGGGTTTTGTATGTTTGCTACCTGCCCAGTCCACGAACACTTACGATGCCCGGAGACGACGAGTCTCACGCCGGCAAATAGGAGCTTGACCATGACCAATTATTTAGTTGCGATCGATCTGGGGGATGAAGATTTTTCCGAGAAAATCATCAGGACTGCGGTTCAGATGGCCACCGGGCTGGAAGGAGCCCGAATTTACCTGATGACCGTGATTCCAGGCATACCGGCCGGGCTGGATGTTCGCTATGCGATCCGTGGAGAGATGCAGGGCTCTGCAGACTATCCGCTTCAAAGTTGGAAGGAAGAGATGTCGAAGCGCCTCGGTGACCTGGTGGCTGAACACATACCCGAAGCGATGCGGGCAGGTACAGTGGTTCGCAATGGAACGGTTTACCGCGAGATTGTCGAAGCGGCCAAGGACCTGGACATTGAGCAGATTGTGATGGGCGCTCACAGTCTGTCGCTCGCAGATTTCCTGCTGGGCCCGAATTCGGCCAGAGTGGCCCGTCATGCGGGCTGTACGGTGACCGTGGTTCGGGAGTAACGAAGCGAACTGTTGAATCTGTCGGTACCCCCTTACCTGGAGGTACCGAATCCGTATCCATGGTCTGTGTTTCCCGGCAAGTTACTCTTGTCGCCATCAGGTGTGTCTGTGCGCTATGGAGCGACGGGTGTTGCAGGCCTGTCGGCTGTGCTGATCGAGGCGGTCGTTTTCGGGGGGAAATAGGTAGCTATCACCTGATCTGATGAAAGTGTGG
Organism: Candidatus Poriferihabitaceae bacterium; assembly: GCA_965214625.1. Classification (GTDB taxonomy): domain Bacteria; phylum Pseudomonadota; class Gammaproteobacteria; order Arenicellales; family Poriferihabitantaceae. The sequence continues at coordinate 2,901,296 of OZ243962.1, forward strand.
ATCAGGACAAGGTCGGCATGTGCGGAGTGTCTGTCGTCCGTGATCATTGATTTCACGTTTCTTGCCCCTGAACGCCGGTCTGGACAGCGTGTTACCCCAATGAATTGCCTGGTTTGACGGTCGGCACAGCCGAGTTGCCGGAGTATTTCATCGGTATGCTGGGCAAGCATCGGTGGTGAAGCAGTCAATTTCGGTTCGTTGTCCGCCTATTGGAATGGCGCAACGCGCAGTGGTTATCACCGGTCGGTGCCCACTACCGTTTGCAGGACGGTCCTGGCTTGTCATGGCTCATCGGACAGTGCTTCATTCAGTATCCGCGCATTCTAGTGGCGGGGACGTGGTGGTCACTGAGAAATTGCTTGCGCTCATCCGCCGTTTTTTCAGTATGCGGGCGATACGTCGCGTCTCGTCCTGCAGGGTGCCCCGGGGTCGCTTTGCCCTTGCATGGTCTAGCCGCGTATTCCGGGTCTGCGGACACCTGCCACAGGTTTGTCATCTGGTGTTCACTATAGTTACTGTCATCAACAAACCCGTTTGGGGTGTTGTATGAGCGGCCTGCATTGAACGAACACGCACTGCCGGTATTGGGCAAGCATTCACTCACGTAACACGATTCCCGAGTGACTTTCCCTCATCATCCAGATTGTCACCCCTGGGACGGGGACCGACTGATGGGATACCGGTCTCTTGCATCAGGACACAAATCTGATATGGTCTGCTCCTGTTCACGCGATGGTGTTTTTTCGCCTTTAACCCCCAATCCATTGACGAAATCATCCCAAGGGACAAAATAACGATGTCAGCCACACAGGGTCAGGCCCGACTACCCGGTCACGCTTCTGTCATTGTCATTGGCGGGGGTATCATGGGATGCTCGACGCTTTATCACCTTGCCAAGGAGGGGGTGACCGATGCGATTTTGCTGGAGCGCAATCAGTTGACTTCTGGAACCACCTGGCATTCGGCGGCCCAGGTCCGGGCACTTCGGTCAACGCGTAATCTGACCGATCTGATTCGCTATTCGATTTCCCTGTACAGCACACTGGAGCACGAAACAGGACAAGCCACTGGCTGGATCAACAAGGGATCCCTCTCAATCGCAACACAGCCTGATCGCTTGATCCATATTCGTCGACAGGAAGCTCTGGCGCATCTATTTGGGGTGGAGGCGCAATCCATTTCGGTGGGTGAGGCGAAGGAGCGATGGCCGTTAATGAATACGGAGGATGTCATTGGTGCCGTATGGTCTCCCGGGGACGGTCGGGTCAGCCCCTCTGATCTATGTGCGGCCCTCACCAAGGGTGCACGTCAGCGAGGTGCAGCCATTTTCGAAGATACCGCGGTGATCGGTATCCTGACCGAGGGCAACAAGGTGGTCGGTGTGGAGACCCCATCCGGTCAAATTCGATGTGATGCCATTGCGTTGTGTACCGGACTCTGGAGCAGGCGGAATGCACAGATGGCGGGTGTCGATATTCCGGTGTGGCCTTGCGAGCATTATTATCTGCTGACGAAACCGGTGGAGGGCATTGTCGGCAATCTTCCCAGTTTGTCCGACCATGACCACCATCTTTATATTCGGGATGACTCGGGAGGGTTGTTGATCGGCTGTTTTGAACCCCATGCCAAATCGATTCCCCCCGAATTGATTGGTGAGCATGCGCCGTTCAACCTGTTGCCGGAAGACTGGACGCATTTTGAACCGATGATGATCAATGCAATGCATCGGTTACCGTGTCTGCAGACGGCCGAGGTCAGAATGCTGCTCAATGGACCCGAGAGTTTTACGCCGGATGGTTCATTTCTGCTTGGAGAAAGTGCCGAGACAAGGGGTTTTTTTCTCGGTTGCGGGATGAATTCAGTGGGAGTAGCGACGGGTGGGGGGGCAGGCATGGCTTTGGCGCAGATCATCGTCCGCGGACGGCCACCGGCCGATTTGCACGAAGTGGATCCGAAACGGTTCCTGGCCTGTTTCAATTCTGTCGCTGCGCTGGCTGCGCGGGCACCGGAGGTACTGGGGAAACATTATGCGATCACCTATCCCGGTTACCAATGGGACTCGGCCCGGAATCTTCGCAGGTCGCCTCTGCAGGATCAGTGGCGCAATGAGAAACCGCACCTCGGACAGTTCGGCGGCTGGGAGCGGCCACTGTATTTTCACTGTGACCGAAAACCGACGTTGCGTTTCAATCGTCCTGAGTGGTTTGAGCAGGTGGGTCGGGAAGTCAGACAGGCACACGAGCAAGCAGCCCTGTTTGATCAATCCACCTTCGGAAAAATTCGCGTTGAAGGCCCCGATGCCGAAGCGTTTCTCAATCGGGTTTGTGCCAATGATATGAGCAAACCGGTCGGCAGAGTGGTTTATACGGCGATGCTCAATGAACACGGTGGTGTTGAAAGTGATTTAACCTCATTCAGACTAGGCGATGAATGCTATCGACTGTATGTAGGTACGACGGCCGTCAAGCGGGACATCGCATGGCTTGGTCGCCATCTCACAGCAAGGGACAGGGTGCGTATCCGGGATGAAACGGAAACCTATGCCGTCATCGGGCTGATGGGTCCCGATACCGCGGATGTGGCGCTGAGGATGGGTGCCGGCGAACTCAATAATTTGCCCTATTTCCATCACACCGGCATTGAAATCGCCGGGATACGGGTGAGGGCGGCGAGATTGTCGTATGTTGGTGAAGCAGGCTGGGAGTTGACTTGCCGCGCAGAAGATGCCCCTGCCTTGTATGGCGTCATCCGTGCCGAGGGTGTGTGCAGTGCAGGACTGTTTGCACAAACCTCGATGAGAATAGAAAAGCGGTATCTTAGCTTCGGACATGATCTTGATACCGGAATCAATCCCCTGCAGGCAGGTCTTGGATTCGCAGTTGACTGGAATTCCGATTTTATCGGTCGAACTGCGTTGCTGAGAGCCAAAGAGACAATATCGGGTTCACATATTGTGTCGGTTTTACTGGATGATGATCGCGGATGTCCACTGGGAAATGAACCGGTCTACCATGACGGTGCCCTCGTCGGTCAGACAACGTCTGCTGCATTTGGTTATCGGGTGGGCAAACCGGTTGCACTGGTTCATCTCAATATATCCGGGAAAAGGCTTGACGGTGCCAGTGTTCAGGTGGATATTGCAAGGCAGCTGTTTGAATCGACCATCGTCTGTCGGCCGGTGTTTGATCCTGACGGGCAGCGGATGAGAGTATAAATTATAGGCAGAATCAATATCATGACACATGTTTTTCCACGACACTGTAAGACCAACCCGCCCGTGGTTCACCGGGGTGAGGGGTGCTATCTTTATGACCGGCAAGGCAAGGCGTATTTGGACGGATCAGGCGGCGCGGCCGTATCCTGCCTGGGCCATGGTGACCCGGAAGTCACTGCGGCAATAGAATGCCAGCTCGATCAGGTTGCCTTTGCCCATACCAGTTTTTTCACCAGTGAACCGGCTGAACAGTTGGCCGATCTCTTGATTGAAAATGCGCCTGGAGGATTGGATCGAGTCTATTTCGTGTCTGGCGGGTCTGAGTCCGTTGAAGCGGCGATAAAACTTGCCCGCCAATATTTTATCGAGGTGGGTCAGCCCGACAGAAACAGGATTATTTCAAGACGCCAGAGCTATCATGGCAATACCCTCGGTGCGCTTGCTGCTGGAGGCAACATGTGGAGAAGGGAGCCGTTTTCTCCGCTGATGATCGAGACGACACATGTCTCACCGTGTTACGCCTACCGCCACATGCAAGAAGGCGAATCCGAACGGGAGTATGGGCAGCGTGTGGCCAACGAACTGGAATCAGAGATTGTGAAACTCGGTCCGGAGCAGGTGATGGCATTCATTGCCGAACCGGTGGTCGGTGCCACCATGGGTGCCGTGGCGGCGGTGCGGGGCTATTTTCAACGGATACGGGAAATTTGCGACCACTATGGTGTCCTGTTGATTCTCGATGAGGTGATGTGTGGTATGGGGCGGACCGGAAGCCTTTTTGCCTGTGAGCAAGAACAGGTTGAACCCGATATCCTGACTATCGCCAAGGGACTGGGGGCCGGCTATCAACCGATCGGTGCGATGTTGTGCTCGAGAGCGCTCTATCAGGCCGTTGAGCAGGGCAGCGGTTTCTTTCAACATGGGCATACCTACCTCGGTCATCCGGTGGCCTGTGCCGCAGCGCATGCGACCGTCAAGGCGATTCTGTCCCGTCATCTGGTGGACAGGGTACGGCAACAGGGGGATCAATTGGAAGCGGCGCTTACCCAAAAATTCAGTCAACATCCACATGTCGGTGATATTCGGGGAAGGGGGCTGTTTCGGGGGGTAGAATTGGTCGAGGACCGGGAGTCCAAAAAGCCATTTGATCCTGAGTTCGCTGTCAGCAAACGGTTCAAAAATGCGGCTTTTGAAGCCGGCCTGATTTGCTATCCAATGAGCGGTACGATTGATGGTCGTCTGGGCGACCATGTTCTTCTGGCGCCCCCTTTCATTATAGAAGAGGATCAAATCGACGAATTGGTTGACAAGCTGTCGATTGCAATGCACCACGTCGTGGCGTCGATTAATCAATAGGGATGCCGCCTGCTTCCACTATCAATACCGGTCCGTCACTGAAGCCCGCACAGTACCCACGCCGTAGTTTGCTGCATGGCTTTTGCGGTTTGCCATATCGGTGTCATTGATCAGCTGTTATGGATAATACCTGGCTTTTCCGTCGTTCGCTTTATCCTTCAAGATAGGCTTCCTCCAAGGGAAAGTCTGACAAAAGTTCCGGCCCGCTTGACTTTATCCATATCGGTTGTTCCAGTTTGACCCCCTCTTTTGCTCCGGTTTCACCGACATAGCATTCGACACAGACCACCATGTTTTCTTCAAACATGCCGTCATAGGCACCCCATTGCTCATCTTCCCGATACCAGATGAGCGGATATTCGACGCCCATGCCGCAACCGTGCGCCACATCCGCATATCGATTTGGGAGACAGTCAGCAGGGAGTTGATAGGCCTTGTCCGAGTATTCCAAAAATCCCATCCCGGGAGTGAGCAGAGCGGTGTTGTGCTGTAGTTGTGCATGGGCGATGGCGTAGGCCTTTCTTTGCTCATAGGTTGGTTTTTTGTCACCCACAACCCAGCTTCTGGAAATATCGTTATAAAAGCCCAGTGGGCCAATCATGTCGGTATCCAGCGCGACCATATCCCCGTTATTGATGATGCGATCAGCGGTTTCCTGAAACCAGGGAAGGGTTCTTGGACCACTATTCAACAGTCGTGTCTCAGGATATTCACCACCGCGCTCCACACATCCCTTGATCAGCAAGGCCATCGCTGCCGATTCACTCATTCCGGGTTCGAGCTGTGCCTTGAGGTCACGAAGGCTGTCCTCGCAAGTGCCCAGTGACCACTTCAGTGCTCTGATTTCTTCAATGGATTTGATCGCCCTTGCTTTTTCCATCACAGATTTTCCGTCCTTCAGATGAATGTTCGCTTTCTGGCAAGCCAAGACGAGTGCCAGGTCGGCCCGGTCAATGGCAATGTTTTCCTGCTGTATGCCCGATTCGAGTAACACTGATTTTAATTCGACAGCCCATCTGCCCGCCATTTCACAGGAGCGCTCTCCCACGATCATATAGTCGGTGGAGAGTGCCGGTCTGAGTTCCGAGATGTGAGTCAGGCCTTGCGACAAATGCATCGAACTGGGCAGATCAAACAAAATGACTCCGCCTGATTCCAGGACCAATGCGTAGCGGCAGAAATTATGCATGGTCCACACCTGCATATTTCGACTCCCGGTGGCATACCGAATATTGACGGGGTCAAAGAGAACGACACCACCATAATCGTACTCTCTTAATCGACGACGAATTTGCTGGAGGCGATGGGTCTGTATTGCGTGTTGTGTCTCTTTGTCAATCAATGAACAGTTGCCAAGCCATGCCAATTATTTTCAGGAATCCAATTATGGCTCAATCAGGGCCACATTGTACAAGTTGATGACTGACTGTTTCAGCGTGCCTTTTCATCTCGGTGAATGAGGAACCTGCATGGATTTCCGTGTTGATTTGCCAATCAAGTGGTTTTTATCCCAGATGACTGTAGTAAAATGCCATTGTATGTGCAGTATTTTAGTCAGTCGTGACAGAATGTGAATAGGGTGTTTGACATGGAGATGCTCAGATGATTATTTATCCGGATATTGAGATCAAAAATGGCCAGGCCGTGAATCTTACCCGCGGGTTGGAGGACACTCCCACTGTTTATGAGGTTTCACCGATGGACGCGGCCAAACAATTTGAGGCGGCTGGTGCCGAATGGCTGCATCTTGTCGATATTGATGGTGTTTTTCAAGGAGGTCGGCGCAATGCCGAACTGATATGCGATATCATCAAGGCGGTCAATATTCCGGTTCAGGTTGGCGGTGGCATCCAGACAAACAGCACCGTCGAATGGTGGCTGGAACAGGGCGCAGAGCGTGTTGTGTTGGGAACGGTTGCCGTGATAGACCAGCATTTGGTTTGGGATGTCTGTGGTCGTCATCCAGGGAAAATCGTGGTCTCTGTCGACGGTCAGGACGGTTATGCGATGATTGATGGTTGGCGCACAAAAACATCGTTTAAAGTGCTGGACCTGGCCAGGCAGTTTGAACACAGTGGAGTCGCCGCGATTATCTATACGGATATCGATCGATTCGAAAATGCGCCGGAGAGCAGCCTCGCGGCAACGACTGAAATGGGGACCGAACTGAATATTCCGGTCATTTCGACGGGGACGGTCAGGGAATTGGACGACGTGTCCAATTTGAAATTGCTTCCCAACATCCACGGTGCGATCATTGGAAGGGCATTTTTCAGTGGAATGATAAAACTGGAAGACGCGATTCGAGTAGCCCGCGGTCCCGGCGTCGACTCCAGTTTGGCCGATGAGGGCGTTGCTCCAAGACATGATGAGCTGACAGCATTGCCAATACGGCAAATTGATTCCGTGGGTCTCCCGGTGACCGATGTCGGGAAAACGACGGCATTTTATGAAATGCTCGGGTTCGAAAGAGAAAGTGGTCCATCCATTTTGCTGTCCCATCACAGCGGCGTATCGATAACACTGTTGCCCACCCGTGAGGATGAACCATTGGCCAGAGTACATCTTGTCTTGGATGTGAGGTCGGTGTCACAAACCCGGTCGTTTCTCAAGCATCGTCAAATTGAGGCGGTTGAGTGCAGTGCCCCTGAGTGGCAGGGGGCGGTCGTGTTGAATGATCCGGATGGGCATGTGGTCGTGTTCAAACACTGCCAATAGTCGTATTGGCGTGACAAGGTCCGGTTCGCCTTAAACGCGATGAGCGGAACGCCAATTGCTGGAGTGTTCAGCTGGATTTTACACGCCAGGCGGTCACGGGATCGGATCAATCAAGTCATTTCAGGACCAGACCATTTCAGAATATAGGGCAAAAGTACACTGGGTCCGGCATTGTGGTGAGCGGTACATTGACCGCAAATATAACAGAGGGCATACATGGCATTTTGATGGCGGGTTGACCATTCCCGCATCGCCCTCGCCCCAGGTGGTCCCGCTGCCTTATGCGGTCGAGGAGGCGGTTGATCCGGAAGAGGCGTTTGTCGCATCTCTGTCGAGCTGTCACATGCTGTTTTTCTTGTCGATTGCTGCAAAAAGAAAATTCGTTGTGGATGAGTACGTGGATCATGCTGTCGGCGTGATGACCAAGAATAGTGCCGGAAAAATGGCGATGACAACCGTGATACTGCGTCCAAAGATCCATTTTTCAGGTGAACAGCAACCGACACGGGTGCAATTGGAAGCGATGCATTCCCAATCCCATGAACAGTGCTTCATTGCCAATTCCGTTAAAACAAACGTGGTCACTGAAATTGTCACGGCAGCCTAGTGTGTCTCGATACCTGATTCGATTTCCGAAGCTTGGTTTGCGGTTGTTGTATGTCGTATCGTGAAGCCGTGCCCCGACCACAACCCATTCGAGGGCCATTGTAGAGGTAAGCAGATGCGGGAAGAGAAAAAAGTTACAGGTGGTTGCTGTTGTGGGGGTGTGCGTTATTGCGTGACAGGTCCCTTGCGCAATATCGTCAATTGTCACTGTAGCATATGCCGACGCCTGCACGGCAATTTCGGTCCCTATACAAGGGTCTTCAAGAAAGACATCAGCCTATTGAAAAAGGATGGATTGGCCTGGTATGTGAGTTCAGATAGCGCAAGTCGGGGATTTTGTCGACAATGTGGTGCCAGTTTGTTCTGGGATCCCGTTCAGCAGGACTCGATGAGTATATCGGCCGGCTCGCTGGATGATTCAGCTGGATTGAAGATGATCGGCCATATTTTTGTTTCCGAGAAGCCCGGTTTTTATGAAATCGCCGATGCTCTCCCACAATTTGAAACGTCATCCATGGGCGCACTGGATGGTGAGTTCAGATAAGTCAGTCATTGCACGGCGTTGTCTGATCGGTGATCGGTTTTCATCATCCGGGCAAGTGCCCCCTGTTTCTGCCAAATGGATCAGCTGGTGTAGACAATAGACGGGTTGAATGGCTCTCTGGACAAAACATAACACACGATTGGTGAGTGGTGATTATTGAAGCCAGAGGTGGCCGAAAGATCGTCACGATGTTGATAGTAGATTGTAATTATTATGATTATGGGTTTAGCTCTCGCCTTCCGACTGCGCCAGTCGTAGACCGACAGAGACAGCCGCAGACCCCCGGATTTGACCCTCGGTCGGTTGCGATTTGAAGACGGATTTGGTAGGGTTGACGTTGGTACTCGAATGCAGAACGGAGGCGGTATGCTGATGACAGGTGGCCATCATGTCGTACGACTGTTGAAGCCAGAAGTGAAATACATGGTCTTGGCGCTGGCAGCAATCGTCTGCACACCCGGGGGCATAGCATACGGCAGTGATGTAAAAGAATACGAAGGCAACACCATGACCTTCGAGATAACCAAGCCAACGACAAGTACCGGTTACAATTATCCGGAGAAAGTCCGTTATTCATACAGTGTAAATGACGGTTCGGCGAAGATTGGATCGGACTACAGTGTCCCTGACGGGAAAACAGGCAAGATCGTTTTTCCGGCAGGCTCGGCAACGACCGCAAAGATCGAAATAAATTTATTCGAAGATGACCTTGACGAAGGCAGTGGTGAGACATTGGAATTAGTTCTGACTAGTCCTCAATACGAAGCTGCGAATGACATGTATTTATACGGATTTTATTTGCCTACACGCCTAACCTTTGATGGATTGATTCTTGATCCCGATTGATCAGACCCTAGGTCCTGCTGACAGTTAACGTCCTATCAATGGTTGGTGTGGTTCAAGCAAGACCGGTGAGAACTGAGGGGGCTGGTTATGTTTCGACGGGCATTGACGGACGCGCAATGGGAGCGGATTGAGGGTTTGATCCCTGGCAAGGCGGCGGATCGTAGGTCGACGGGACGAGACAACCGCCTGTTCGTCGATGCGGTCTTGTGGATCGCGCGGTCGGGTTCGCCGTGGCGCGATCTGCCGGACGTCTTCGACAAGTGGAACACACCGTGTACGTGCGCTTTTCCCGGTGGGCGACAGCTTCACCGGATGGACGCCGCAAAAGCGCAAGAAGAATCTACACCTGGTGGTCGACAACCTGCGCTTCCTGATCCTGCCCTGGATCGAGATCCCTAACCTCGACTCACACATCCTGGCCATCGTCCGCCGACGTTTGCCCCGAGCGCTACAACATCATGTCCGTGATCATCGAGACCTTCGTCGAAATGCCGCGATATACCGGTGCCGTCTACAGGGCCTCCGGCTGGATCCATGTCGGAACCACCCGGGGGCGCGGCCGACATGACCGGGAAAAGCTATTCGAAAAGCCGAAAAAGGACGTCTGGCTTCCGGCCCCTCAGAAAAAACTGGAAACTACTCTCAATCGCTAGAATGTACCGGATCGGGTCAACCCATCACGGGCTGACGGAACGCTTGCCGAGAGTCGCATGCCGCCACAGGTTATCGGTCGTCGTCTTTGCCCGACCGCGTGCGACGGTCGACCACGCCAGCCGTCACGGATCGACGGAACGGAAATGGACGAGCAGCGTCGGGAGCTTGTTTCAATCCGCTTGCGTTATGAAGACGGGCGAGGCTGATGAACCACGATTAAATACTCCATATGGGCAGAGCATGACGGCTTTACTGGACCAGTGCATTGACAGACAGGTTGTTACACATCAACTTGACAATCAACGGAACAATAAAGAATCACGTAGGCTTTGCTGTTCTTTTTTGCGAGCGATCCGGATTAATTGATTGGGGTCACCCGTATCGGTTTTGCACGTCGGTCCGGACCGTTGGTCAGCGCAATATCCATGGGACATGCCGAGAGTACCAGGATGATATCCTGTTGGGCCTGCAGTATCACGCTCTCGCCCTTTTTGACGAGCGGCGGTTCAATCGAGAGCCGTCCATCGGGATGGATTTTGACATTTTCAAATATATTGAAAGGACTGGGGATCTCGTGCAGTGTTCGCCCTGACTGGGCCATCATCTCTTTGAGATTGTCAACACAGCTTCGATGATAGCCCTGGTGTCCCAAACGACGATACCGGTTCTCATCACAGGCCGACACCAGCAAGTCGTGAATACCGGGGGAGGTGTCTTCACTCAAAGTCAGGATGGGTCTGCAAAGATTGGAATACAGATGATCTCCCGGGGCAGGGATGAGTTTCTCGAGACAGGATCTTGTGTGTTCGGTTGAAAGGAATTCATTCTGGCCTGATTGAGAAAATGCCCAGGCATCAACGACCTGGGAGCCTTCGAGATTGGTGATTTGCACCTTGTCCCCGGTTTGCATCAACAGGGAGGTTGCATGTCCACCAGGAACGGTAACAGGATTATTCATCGGCCATGTGGTCTGTTGCTTGCATGTTCAGACGGGCCATGCAGGTGATTTCGACCTTGCTGCCGCCGAATAACTGGGCAGAATGCGTGGTGGTTCTTGCCGGAAATTTGCCTGGACGAAAAAAATGCCTGTATGCGGCATCCATTTCATCGAAATCAGCCAAATCGGCAAGATGAACATCGACTCGAACGATGCGATCCATATCCAGTTTGAGTTGCGCAAGCATTTTTTGCAGGGCGTTCATGACGGCAGTTGTTTCCAGTCCGACATGGCCCAGTACATCCCTGCCTTCTGAAAAATCAGCCGCCACCAATCCGGCCATGTGAACGTAGGTGTCATCCACTACGGCCTGAGAAAAAGGCGCCCCGGCATCAGGGACTGTATCGAATTGGATGTGCTTGATCACGCGATGGATAACCGAAAAGCAATCATCATTGGCAGAAAATGATACCCATTAATGAAGAGCCCATTATGTCTGTTAACAGATCTGCTGTCCATGCTCTTTCTCAGTGGTTGTTGCGGGAAGGTATTCCATGCAAGTTGAGTCGGGGACCTGAAAGATTAAAATTTGTTTTTCGGATAAATTCTGGGTGACAAAATCCTCGTTTGGGCACTGAGGCACGCTTGTCGGATTACCAGCTACCCAGACGGCATCCCTGCTATAGGGATTATGCTAGATGTATTCGATCAGGATGCGCTGGCATTTTATCAAACTTTCGAACTCTTCTTGCCCCTGACGGATAATCCTATAAGGCTGTTTGTTCCCACGGCGTTACTGAAAACCTTGTGAAAGCTTGCTCTGTATATCGACTCCTGATCAGAATTACAGATATTTTTGGAACTCTGACCGCGAACGTAACAGTCAAAGAAAGCAAAAAAGCAAAAGCGTGTTGGGAGCCTGAAATACCAATGCTAATCTTTGTTTTTGCGGAAGCGAATTGTTTTTACGGATAAGTTGCGCAATCATCTTGTTTCATACATGATCTACCCGTAAAAGACATTCAGCAAGTTGAACTCAAGACGATGATAGATTCGGTCGCTTGGTACAGTACCAATGCTGAGACAGTCGTAGCGCAATATGAAATGGTCAGCCCCGATGTTGTCCACGGCTGGTTTCATGATTTGCTGCCCAAGCATTCGGCCAGTGTTTTGGATATTGGTTCAGGCAGTGGTCGTGATGCGGCTTGGCTGGCCAGCAAGGGGTATGATGTTGTCGCAGTTGAGCCCTCCACACCGATGCGAACTGCCGCTGCTTCCCTGCATGCCAAGGCATCGATTCGATGGATCGATGACAGATTGCCAGGATTGAGCACTGTTTCACGCTCAGGTCTCACATTTGATCTGATTTTGTTGAATGCCGTGTGGATCCACCTTCCGGAGACCGACCGGCCTCGTGCTTTTCGTAAAGTGATCAATCTGCTTAAGCCAGGGGGGCTGTTGGTGATCACACTGCGTCATGGGCCGGCAGATCAGGAAAGAGGAATTTACACTATCCCTCCGGAAGAAATCGAAGCCTTGGCCCGCGATCACGGGGCTTTTGTCGAGAGGCAGACCAAAGCCGAAGATCATCTCGGTCGTCATGACATCCATTGGTCCCACCTGGTGATCAGATTGCCTGATGATGGTACCGGTGCCCTGCCGCTGCTTCGAAACGTTATCTTGAATGACAACAAGAGTTCAACATATAAGCTGGCACTGCTTCGCGCATTGTGTCGTATTGCTGATGCCGCTGCGGGGTGTGCCCGTGATGCCGGCGACGATTTTGTCGCCGTTCCACTGGGGCTGGTCGCACTCACTTGGATTCGGCTGTTCAAGCCCCTGCTGTCTTGCAGCTTGCCTCAGAGCCCACAAAATATTGATTTGCATGGACTGGGATTTGTTCGGGATAAGGTGGCTTTTCGAAAGCTTGTTGACGCCAATGTCTCGGATCTCGATCTGCGTGTTGGCATGCGTTTTTCGGAAGAGATGGCTGTCATTCTTCATCAGGCCTTGAAAGATGTCGCCAATACGATAAGGACGATGCCGGCCCACTACATGACTTATCCAAGTGGTGGGCAAGTTTTTCCTGTAAACAAGATCGGCAGAGTGTCGAGACCATCCTCATTGCACTTGAATCAGAACTATCTGCTCAGCTTCGGTGAAATGTTCATCCCAAAACATCTGTGGCGAACGCTGCAGCGCTTTGATGTCTGGATTGAGCCGGCCATTGTTGCCGAATGGCAAAAACTCATAAAATCATATGCCTTAAAGCAGGGTATTCCGGTTGACAATACGGCCATGGTGGATGCGATGATATGGAGTAAGCGGGGTCGCGGCGAGATTGAATTGGTACGGAAACGTGCATTGGAGATTTCGGCCTCGAAGCGTTTGTTCTGCGTTTGGAGTGGAAAGTTTCTGAATGACAAAAATCTGGATATCGATCATTGTCTGCCATGGACTGTCTGGAGCTGTGGCGATCTGTGGAACTTGATGCCGGCGCATCGGGCAGTCAATCGAAAGAAGAGTGCGAAGTTGCCCACCGATCAACTGCTTCAATCGGCTCAAGAGCGGGTCATTGACTGGTGGAAGGTTGCTTATATGGATTATAAGCCAACCGTTTCCGAGCAGTTTTTGCTTGAGGCAAAATCGAGCCTGCCGTGTATCCCATCGAACGATGATGCGCTGAACGGTATTTTTGAGGCCGTTTGTTATCAAAGGATACGACTGAAAAATGACCAACAGGTGCCGGAATGGTCGGGCGAACAGTCCTCCTGATCAGATGGGTGCTGCCTTCATTTTCCTCCTGTATCATGGGGATATCGATCGCAAGCAAAAACTGGAGAGGCAAGTCCCTGGTGGAAGTGACTCTCGTGAGAAAACTAATTGCTTGTTGGTGTGTGATATTGGGGCCAGGGGGCTGTTTCATTCTGCAGAAAAAAGATCAGATTCATTTGCCGCTGAGGAATAAAGTATGAAGCCAAAGAGATGGTTTGACCCCAAAAACAAGATATTTCCGTATCAGGTGGGTTTTACCTCGCCGCCTCACGATTTTGATGCGGCGCCGACCGATTTTCTGAAAATGGCACCGGATGATGTTGGCGTTCACGGACGCATGTTGCATGTGCCCCAATACAGCCATCAACTGGGCCAGCGCAAGGACAACTTCCATCTGCTTGAAGAATTCGTCGAATGCATGGCAAACAACGGGGCTGATGTCTGCGGTCAGGTCGGGAGCAACTGGGTCCATGCCGGGGGAAAGACACCCGAAGAGATACGGCTGTTTTGTGATCGGGTCAGTGATCGATATCAAACGCCGTTGCACATGGCTGGCATGTGCCTGGTGGAAGGGCTTGAGGCGTTGAATGTGGAAAAGGTTGCCCTGAATTCAGTGTACTACTGGCCGTCGTGGCGAGACGGGTTGGCCCGATTCTTACGCGAAGCTGGTTTTGATTTGATTTACGTCGGAAATTTCGTTGACCAGGGGTTTTATCCGACACAGGATGAAGTCAACGACTGCACCTGGATTTTCCCGGGCGACCTGGCGCAAAAATCAATGGAATATGTCGCAGAGCAAGTCTCCGGTGCCGAAGCGATCATTGTCAATGGCATGCCCAATTTTCGCAACCGGGAAGGTCGCACGCAACGCATGGTTTCATTGACGAGGGGACTGGAGGCGCAGATTGCGATACCTATTGTTTCTTCCGATGCGGCACTGTATTGGCGAATATTCAAAACATTGGGTATTGCACCGAAGACGGATCACGGAGCGCTGATGCGGACACTCTCGTGAGCTTGCTGTCCAACGGTCGATCGTTGGACAAGTGTCTTATTTTCTGTCGATCAACGTATCCCAGTCCCGTTCGAAAACAAGTTTATCGCTTTCAAAGGCCTTGAGACTGGCTTTGATGTGAAAGTGTTCGTGACTGCAACGCATTTCGGTGCGGGTTTCAGTCTGGATTTTCCAGTCATCTCTTTCAAGGTACTGCATCCCGGTAATGAGGGATCGTGCACTGTTCGGGTCATCGGGGTTGATCTGGTGACATTCGTGATTGATCTCATGCTTGATCAATCCGTGGACATGACTTTTTTGTTTTCCGAAATCGTTGAGAATGTCGACTTGTGTGGTGTTGGAATCATTGTCCCTTGTCACTTTGCGATGACTCTTGGGCGACTGGAGAATCGTTTGGGGATAGGGCTCACAAACCATCGCCTCCGGCAGTTCAGGACACTTTGACGACGGATCATCGTAAACCGGGAGTTGGACGAAACTGTCCGAATAGTCAACCGTCAGCATCATCGCATCCGCCGAGGGCCAGATCATTGGCCAGTGGGCAGTGGCGACGGCAAGACGGATTTGATGTCCTCGCGCAACCGTATACCCGCAATCATCCAGTTGGATTGAAATGGTCATCACCGATTCGCAGGCTAGCGGTTCGGGTGATTCGTATCCGTTTCGACAGGCGAGATTAAGGACGCCATAGGTAATCAGTGTGCTTTCGCCACCCGGTGCCACATCACACAGGCGAACAACAATATTTCCGGTGGCCGTATTTGCGCGGATTGCCAGGGTGACAATCGGTGCGCCAAACAGTGACAGGGGGTCAGTGAGCACTTGCGTATCAAAAATCAACGATTTCGCATCGTCGTCGCTTTGATCCGTCGGCCAGTCTGGCCCGAGCCACATGATGCAGTATGCGCCACCATGGATGCCTGTGTCCTGCGGCGATTGAATCCGGGTGTGACCCCTGTTTTCCATAGACCGGCCAAGTCCCTTGGGGCCCAAGTACAGTCGTGTCATGTTGACATTTTGTGAAGGCCAGTGATTTTCTGCAATCCATCGACCTGCCCGATGGGTATAATTCGGTTTTGGTGGGACGCTGTCCATCAGATAGGCCCGGTACAAGGGGTTGTTCATGACCCCATTGTCTATTCCCTTCAACCAGTAATCCCACCATGCCCTGGATTCCTGCAAAAATCCCATTTGCGGACCCGGTACGGCGAAGTGCGGATATTTATGTGCCCAGGGACCGATGATGCCTTGTTTCGGACACGCCAAATGCGCAAGCATCCTTGGTATCGTATTGGAATACGCATCGTGCCAGCCACCGACAAGCAAGGTCGCCGCTTCTATGTCCGCGTAATTTTCGTCAATGGAACCGTGTTTCCATTGTGCATCATGAAAAGGATGTTTTAACCATTTTTCAATAAGTAATGGGGTGTTATTCAATCTATTTATCCATATTTCTTTCCAGTCATCGGGACGCAGTTGCGCATCTGGCGGGCGAGAGGAGTAGGAAAACATGGTACTTGCCCATCCCAGATTTTCCATCAGCAAGGCTCCACCCTTGTAGTGAATGTCATCGGTATAGCGATTATCGGTCGAACAAAGCGAGATAATGGCTTTCAACGCATCCGGTTTCCTTGCGGCCACCTGAAGCGCGTTGAATCCGCCCCAGGAAATACCCATCATGCCGATGTTGCCGTTGCACCAGGATTGGTCGCACAGCCATTGAATGACCTCCAGCGCATCGTCCTGTTCCTGTTTGAGATATTCATCGAACATGAGGCCGTCGGAGTCGCCGTTCCCCCTCATGTCGACACGGACTCCGGCATACCCATGGCCGGCATAATACGGATAGGTCAAGGCATCCCGCTCATGTGTGCCATCCCTTTTTCGGTAGGGCAGATATTCCAAAATGGCCGGAACAGGCTGCGAGACGGCACTGTTCGGCATCCAGATTTTGCCCGCCAGTCTGCAGCCATCGGACAGTGGGATCCAGCAGTTTTCGATTTCCGTGAATGCCTGTGGAAATGTCTTGATCGTCTTCATGTTTTGTCGGGAAAGAGGATGAAAGGAAATCAGGATTAATAGTATGATACCAACTATACAGTCGCTACGGTTTGATTCGTCATGTCATTTTGCATGCATCACCGCCGTGTTGCGTTTTTACCATCAACATTGAGTCGCGATGAAAAATTCGGGAACAAGTGACAAAAAATCGCTGCCACGGGTGGCCGTTATTATGGGGTCGAAGTCTGATTGGACAACGATGTCCCAGGCATGCAATGCGCTTGATGCACTGGAGCTGCCCTATCATGTCGAGGTCATTTCCGCGCATCGTACGCCTCAGAAGTTGATGGAATTTGCCAGTACCGCCAGGCAAAGCGGGTTGGAGGTAATTGTGGCCGGCGCCGGTGGTGCAGCGCATCTCCCGGGCATGATTGCTGCCTCAACCAGTCTGCCGGTCCTGGGCGTACCGGTTGAGAGCAGGATGCTCAAGGGAATGGACAGCTTGCTGTCCATTGTTCAAATGCCCAAAGGTATTGCCGTGGGTGCGTTGGCGATTGGAGAAGGAGGGGCTTTTAACGCCGGGTTGATGGCCGGGCAGATTGTGGCGCTTAGTGACGCGTCCCTGGCGCAAAGGATTGACCGCTGGCGGGCGGCACAAACCCGGGCAGTCCTGGATCATCCCGACCCCAGGGAATAATCACATGGATTCGTTTTTCAGCCGGTCCATCCTGGTGCTGGGTGGCGGTCAGTTGGGCCTGATGCTGGCCGAGTCTGCGGCTCACCTTGGTATTGGATTGGATCGGGTGGATACCGCGACGGATCAATTGATTCCGGGAACGTCGCTATTGAGACTGCCGACGGGAACCGATGAACTGGGCTGTCGCTATTCGGTGATTACGGCCGAAATGGAGCATCTTCCTGAGACTGGATTGGTGCGTCATCTGCGTCAATCGACCGCATGGGCGAATAAAAAATCATTCGATATCCTGCCTTCCAGACAAAGACAAAAAGAGTTGCTCGATGATATCGGCGTGGCCAATGCCCCGTGGTGTTTGCTCGACAGCCGTGATGCCATCCATCAGGCCCACAGGGCATTGGGTGACACATTAATTGTCAAGACCGTCCGCGGAGGCTACGATGGCAAGGGGCAGTGGGTCATCCGAAAGGGAGTATCGAATGCCATTCCCCCAGCGTTGTTCGGTCAGTTGATTGCAGAGAAGGAGATCAGATTTCACCGGGAGGTTTCTTTGGTGGGCGCCCGAACATCCGATGGAAATACGACCTACTTCCCGTTGACGGAAAATCATCATCACAAGGGCATTTTGCGCTATAGCTTTGCCCCGATCAATGATCCGGCAAACCTGCAGCAAAAAGCCGAGCAGATGTTGGGGATGATCATGAGTGAGCTGGACTATGTCGGTGTAATGGCGATGGAGTGTTTCGATTCAAGGACTGGTCTGATCGTTAATGAATTGGCACCGAGAGTCCACAACAGCGGGCACTGGACGCAGTCCGGGTCTGCTGTCAGTCAATTTGATTTGCATGTACGGGCGTTGGCAGGATTGCCTTTCCCTTGCAATTTGACCTTTGATCGGACTTTGATGTTGAATTTGATCGGCTGTGAATATAATCCAAGATGGAATGAATTCGATGGGGTGTATTGCTACTGGTATCGAAAGGAGCGCAGGGACAATCGAAAACTGGGTCATATCAATCTGAAGGCAGGTACGGACACCCAGCTTGCCCAGAGAGTGGAACAATTGCGTCCGCTGCTGGATCTGGAACACCGACAACTGCTGGACCGAGGAGCCCGTCATGTGATGGGGATTCGGGAAACCTGATATGGCCCCGTTGTAAGATCGAACCGGATGGTGACTCCTCTACAACCAGCTGCCATGTAACGCTGGATGGTGCGACGGTTCCCTGGCCGGATGATGAACGCGGTGCCGGATACCAACGACCGTCGGTTGTTGGTCCGTTTTCATTCTTTCGTCAATCTGGATTTGATTCGATGACCTGTCCTTGGAGCCTCGGACCGTTCATCGCATATGCCGGGATATCCGATCATGCCCTTCGATGTATTTGATTTAAGTTGGACTCTCTACATCTACGTGCTGTTCGTTGTCAGCTTTGCAGGTCTGATTCACGGTGCGATGGGGCTTGGATTCCCGATGATTGCGACGCCCCTGATTGCGATATTTTTGGATGTGCGTTTGGCTATCTTGCTGACATTGCTGCCGACTGTGTCGGTCAATGTCGCCAGTATATGGGATGGCGATGATTACAGGAACAGCCTATCAGAGTATCGGGCTTTGTTGTTGTTTGTACTGATCGGAGCCATATTCGGCGCCAATCTGCTGGTCTTTCTTGATCCGGCACCTTTCCGTTTGGTCTTGGCAATCTTGATACTCACCTATCTTGGAACGACCTTGTTCGGTTGGGTGCCCACCGGTTGGTTCAGTGACAAGAACACAGGGGTGATGATCGGGTTTGGTCTGATTGCAGGCATATCCGGCGGTATTACCAATGTCATGGTGGCCGTATTGGTCATCTATTTTATCAGTATCGGGATCAGGAGAACCAAAATGGTGCCCATTCTCAATACCTGCTTTCTGCTCGGCAAACTCTCGCAAATCACGATTCTGTCGTTCGCGGGCCTGGTCAGTCTTGGATTGCTCTATCAGACAGCACCGTTTGCACTGGCTGCTGTTGTCTCTTTATTTGGTGGACAACGGCTTGCGTCGAAAATCAGTCTGCAACAGTACCAGAATCTGCTCTATGTCTTGTTGTTTGGATTGGCGATGATATTGATTGTCCAGTTCGTCGGGGCGCAATAAGTGGGATAGATGAAAGGGAACCGGACTTAATTTCGAAGGGGTTTCGGTCGCTGTGGCGGTAAAAGGCAGTCTCTTTCTCCAATATTGGATATCGCATATCCGGTATGTAATACCATAATTGCAATGATGATAGAAAGAGAGTGTTATCAAGCCATACGGGATTATTTGGCGTTATTTCCCGCAGTGGTCCTGTTTGGCCCGCGCCAGGTGGGCAAGACGACACTGGCGATCGATATTGTACGAGATCGCGAGAGTGTTTATCTGGATTTGGAAAATCCAAGGGACCGGAATAAATTGTCAGATGCAGACAGGTATTTGGAGGGGCCACGAAGACAAGCTCGTCGTATTGGACGAAGTTCACCGGATTCCGGAACTGTTTCAGATATTACGTGGGCTGATTGACCGGGGACGGAGAAAGGGTTTCAGGACGGGTCGTTTCTTGCTGCTGGGGTCTGCTTCGATCGATTTGTTGAAACAGACGGGAGAGAGTTTGGCGGGTCGTGTATCTTGAGCTTCCTCCGGTTGGCGTATTGGAAGTGGGTTCTGAAGACAGGGAACGGGTATGGGTGCGGGGCGGGTTCCCTAACAGTTTCCTTGCAGAAACGGATGAACAGAGCATGATGTGGCGGGAGCACTTGATCAAGACCTATCTGGAGAGAGACATTCCCGCTTTAGGGCCACGTATTCCGGTGGAAACGTTATATAGGTTCTGGATGATGCTGGCTCATAGCCAGGGCCGTGTTCTCAATGCCGCGCAATTGGCGCGAAGTCTTGCCGTGGATGGAAAGACCATTACCAGATATCTCGATCTGATGGTTGACCTGTTGCTTGTCAGACGGCTTCAGCCGTTTCATGCCAACATAAAGAAGCGGCTGGTCAAGTCGCCGAAGATCTATGTTCGTGATAGCGGGATAGTCCATACCCTGCTGGGTATACTTGATCGGGAGTCCTTGTTCGGGCATCCGATTGCGGGTGCAAGCTGGGAGGGTTTTGTTATCGACAATTTGTTATCAGTGGCACCCGACAGGACATTGCCCAGTTTCTATCGGACATCTGCAGGGGCGGAGATTGATTTGATTTTGGAATTCCCGGGGTTGTCAGAAAAGTGGGCAATCGAAATCAAGAGTGGACTGTCACCCAAACCGACCAAGGGCTTTTACAATGCGATAGCAGACATTGAGCCGGATAAATCATTTATTGTCTACCCGGGAGACGAGCAGTACCCGATCTCGGAAGCCGTAGCGGTAATCGGTTTGTCGGAAATGGTACAACTGGTTGCGGGCCGCCGTTAAAGGACCATTCGATTTTCTTGACCGTTGTTGGGTATGCCACATCATTTCTTTGATGTTCCATTATGTGACATAAGGGCAGGTCTTCTTGCTTGATGTTTACTTTTATATAACCTAATATTAGTACTAATAAAAGGTCTTTTAGAAGGATGAGTATCATGGCTGCTCTATATCCCATCTTGGCTGATGTCAGTGTTGGCATTTCCGAGTTAAAGAAAAATCCAATGTCAGTAGTTGAACAGGGGGAAGGCGCGCCCGTAGTCATTCTTAATCGGAATGAGCCGGTTTTCTATGTCGTGCCTGCCGAAGCTTATGAAGCATTGATAGATAAGCTCGAAGATATTGAACTGGCGGCAATTGTCCGGGACCGTTTGAATCAACCTGAAATCGAGTTTTCACTGGATGAGCTATAGACTGGTATTTAAAGTCGATGCAAAAAAGGAGTGGGATAGATTGGATGTTGCGATTCAGAAGCGATTCAAAAAGAAACTGGTGGAACGCATCAAGGTTCCCAGAATAGAGAGTTCACGACTAATCGACATGCAGGATTGCTATAAGATCAAGCTGCGTAGCATCGGTTATCGGCTGGTGTATCAGGTGCGCGATGCGGAGTTGGTTATCGCTGTGGTTGCGGTTGGCAAACGTGAACGTCATGCCGTTTACAAATCAGCAATAAAACGTATTTAGTCCTTGCTAAATACACAGAACTCGATTTCCTTAAAAGGGGTATTGGCGGAATTTGGCAGTGAAGAGAGAAAGTGATTTTCAAGCCATGCCATCAGATTTCACTGGGCATCGACACCATCGATTGGTCGTTGTACCGAAACGATCTCCTATCTTGAGCAAACGCTTGTCCCGTCATGCTTTTCAGTGCCAGGCGGCGGGGGGATTTTCAAGCCAGTAAAACCGTTTATCGTGTAACCGAACCATCGTGCCGCATTCAACTTATCTGCCACATCAAATGGGAACTGCTGAAGTCAGTCCCACCGGTGCATTTGAAGCCGGTTCCTATCAGGAATTCATGGTGACCTATACGGCAGGTCATTTCGGCATCGACGACACCGGCTCAATCAAAATTGTCCATCGATTTGCCTCGGATATGGGGCGTCCGCAATTTTCGGATCCCCGTGCACCCAACTATACGACCGTGACAGCGAGTAACGGTGCGATACTGCATGTCGAATACGACATGAAACGGAATATCCGGCCTTGGGACAAGACACTGTATATTAAAGTAGTGAGAGGTTTCCTGCGCCAGGGAGACCGCATCATCGTTAAGTTTGGTGATCGCAGTCAGGGTTCTCCCGGGATACGCATTCAGACATTCTGTGAGACGACTTTCGAATTCAGAGTCCTGGTGGATGCGTTTGCGACCTACCATTATGTCGAGTTGCCGGAACAACCTGTCATTGCCATTGTTCCGGGCCCTCCCAACCTTGTCAAGGCCATCATGCCGACCATGGTGCTGGTCGGCAGGACATTCAGGCTGTGTCTTAAGGGGGAGGACAGGTGGGGCAACCCATCGGACCGATGTCAGGGTCGATTCCAACTGTGCGCCAATCTGGCCGTCGAGGGATTGCCCGGTGAATTTACCTTTGAACCCGGCTCGTTTTCAGTGATTTTGAGCCCCCTGAGGGTCCATGAGACGGGTGATTTGATTGTGACCGTGATCGATGATAACGGTCATGTGATCGCAAGGTCGAATCCGAACCGGATTGTTGAACAGGCACCACTGCTCCCTTATTGGGGGGATTTGCACGGGCAGTCGGAAGAGACCATTGGGACCAATTCGGCGAGAGACTTTTTTCTGTTTGCCCGAGACAAGGCTTTTCTCGATGTCTGCTCCCATCAGGGAAATGATTTTCAGATCACTACCCCATTTTGGGAACATTTGAACGCATTGTCTTTCGAATTCACTGAAAACAATCGGTTCATTGTTTTCCCCGGATGGGAATGGTCCGGCAACACGGGCGTTGGGGGCGATCGGAACGTCCTTCACATGGTCGAAGGGCGTCCGATCCATCGATCGTCCCATGCGCTGGTAGAGGATCGATCGGATATCGACTCCGATTCGATATCCGCTGAAAAATTGTTTGCGGATTTGAAGGGAGAAGACTGCACGGTGTTTGCGCATATTGGTGGACGGTATGCGGATATCAAGATGGCTCATGACCATCAATTGGAACGCGCCGTCGAGGTGCATTCTGCCTGGGGGACATTCGAATGGTTGCTTGAGGATGCCTTCGAGCAGGGTTATCGTGTCGGGATCGTCTCCAATTCCGATGGACACAAGGGTCGGCCGGGTGCCTCCCATCCCGGTGCTACCAAGTTTGGTGCATACGGTGGGTTGACCTGCTTGTTGGCACCCGCGTTTACCCGGGCCGGAATGATGCAGGCCTTGCGTGCACGACATCACTACGGGACGACAGGCTGTCGAATGTTTCTCAGTACCGGAGTCGAATTCGATGCCCCCGCCCTGTTGTTTCCCGACGATCCCAATCTGGGGGAGACGGTCCCCCGTCCGGTCACGTCGGCAATGATGGGAGATATTGTACGAAGTGATCAATCAACCGTGAAGTTCAGCCTACACATCCATGGCTCAGCACCGATCGAGCGGGTCGATCTTCGCAACGGACTGGAGACACTGGAAGTCTATCGCCCGTATCGGGAAAAGGACCTTGGTCGGCGTATCAGGGTATTGTGGGAAGGCTCCGAGTACCGTGGCAGAGGCCGGGAAACCATCTGGGACGGATATGCAGAAATCACCACAAACCGGTTTACCAAAGTCGAACCGATCAATCGTTATAACATTGACAAACAATTCGAGCAGACCGATGCAAACAAACTCGAATGGAGTGCGCTTACGACGGGCGGCTTTGGTGGCTTTGATGCCTGGTTGGCGCATCCGGCGGCCGGTGTGTTGTCAATACGAACCCCCTTGATTCAACAGGATATTCCGGTCAAGGATATTGCACGCGATGAAATGGTTTTCGAAAATGGCGGAATTCATCGGCGCATTCGGGTTTTCCGGCTGCCAGACAGTAATTCCCATTATGAAATAAAGCTGGACAGGTGCATATCGCTTCGGCGTGAAGGAGATAATGCGCTGTATGTCAGGGTCACACAGGAAGACGGCCATTTTATCTGGGCCAGTCCGATCTATCTATTTCGATAGGCGTTTTTCGATGGGGTGTTATGGATCATCACGACCCGACAGAGACGGGGTAGGGGAATGACAGTCTTTGCAGATTCCGTACAGGGTCAAGGAGTGATCCTGGATGATGAAGCCATTGTCTTCGGCTACTTTTTCCTGAAGTGATTCGATTCGTTTGTTCAAGAACTCGGTGACACTGCCGCATTTGACACAGACCATGTGGTCATGGTGATCTTCATCATTGAGTTCAAACACAGAGTGAGAGCGGTCACCTTCGAAATGGTGCCTGATGACAAGTCCGGCTTCTTCGAACTGGGTCAGGACGCGATAAACGGTTGCGAGTCCGATTGACTCGTGTTCATCAAGCAACACCCGATAGACATCTTCGGCAGACATGTGGCGGACAGCACTGTTTTCCATAATGGCCAGTACCTTTAACCGGGGGAGGGTGGTTTTCAGTCCTGCCTGTTTCAGGTCACGGCGATGGGCCATGCTATGTCACGTTATTTTCCTGTTTGTACGCTCATTATACCCCATCTCCGTAAATCGTGTCATTGGCAAAACCCCGAGGTCTTGTCAAGCACAATGTATTGGAGTCACAGGTTCTTTGAGTCCGGCAGTTTCATGTTTTCACCAGGTTTCGATCATCGAGAAATTTGGTGTTATCGGTGTGAAGGGGATGATACACCGCCTGTCAGGGTCACTCAGGAAAGTGACCGTGTTCTCCAGCCCAAAGTCTGGCTCTATACTTCTCAAGCGTCCTTTTGACGGGCTGGCGTGGGTTGTCATGACCCGACAGGTCGCAGTCGGACAAGGATCAGATCAATTCGTCCTTGCGGTTGTTGGTTTCCCCGTATCGGCTAAGCGCAGGCGGCTTTAACCCGTCATACAGTTTGGTCAGTTTGGGATTGATTTGTCTGGCCTGTTGTTCGAACAGACTGTTTCCCATCAAATCACTCTCGACGATAAATGGCCCGAAGCTTTCAACGTCAAACACCCACATCGCCTGGGCATTGCCCAGTTCCTCAAGCCAGTGGACTTCCCTGACTTTCCGTATGCCCCGTCCCAACAGGGCGCCCGTCCCGTATCCGACCGTGGTGAGATAGAGGGCTCCTGCCGGAACAAACAGTGCCCTGTACTGAGCCTCCGTCATACCCCCTTTGCCAATGATGATTTTTGTGCCGGATAGATCAAACCAGTCTTTCATCCATTGGGCAAATCGAAAACTGGCGGTGGCCGTGACGCCACCGACCGTGTAGCTGCCATCAGCTTCAACTGCGGCTGCCGGCGAGCAATGGAAATTGACGTTACTCAGGTTTGGCAGGCCGACAGGTAGTGCCGCTCCCTCCTCCAGTACTCTTTTGTAGACGCCCTCACGGCCGGTATAGATGACCCCATCGAGGTAGACGACATTGCCGATTTCAAGCGCGGCGAGGTCGTCGGGATCAACCGGACTAGTCAGCCGGATTGTCTTGAATGTTGCAGGTCCGGTTGCCATTCGACAGTCTCTCTTCTCATATATGGGGTAAACCACTTCGGATCAGTGCGGTACTCGGTGGCTCCGTCGGCATGGATGCGCACTGTGGCCCGTCGAGAGGACAAGCAAAAGGCATGAACACTCATTGGCATGCCGCCGGTATGGGTATAGCCCACTTCAATGTGGCAATCCGCGACCATGGATGACCCGACAAATCCCATTGCCCCCATGCCGATCTGATTGCCCAATGTCTGTAATTCGAGTTCAAGCGCGGCAATTTTCGGGTCGGGGTGACGGTCACCGACAACCCGAAGACAGGCGGCCTGCTTGCCCAGAACCATGGTAATGTCTTTTGAGCCACCCAGCCCGATACCGACGATCGCCGGTTGACAGGCCAGTCCCCGCTTGCCAAAGGCAATTAAAGTATCCAGAAAAAAGCGTTTGATGCCATCTATTCCATCGCCGGGGAACAACATGCGATAGTCGGTGCCAAACAAGCCGCCTTTGTGTACAGTGGTAATGTCGATCCAGTCCGTATCCGGCTCGAAGCTCCATTCGACTTCCGGGGCATTGATACCCACATTATTGTTGAAATCGGTTCGCCATAACGGGTGCACCCGATTCGGTCTCAGTGGTACATCATGGGTGGCTCGCGCAGTGGCCTTTCGCAAGGCGCGTTCAATGCCGATGAACCCGGTCTCGGTACTTGCGTGGTTCCCGTACTTGACGTAAAACCGCGGCAGGCCCGAATCGGCACACATCGGTCTTCGGTCAGAGGTGGCCGCTTCCCAATTTTCGATCATGGTTTTCAGGACGAAACACGATAGATCGCCCTCTTCCTTGTTCGCCATTGCGACAATACTGCTGCGATAATCTTCGGGAATGTCAATCGCGGCATTGAACATGATCCGGTAAGCAGCACTTTCAATGGTGTTTTCCGTGATCATGGTCTGTCCCCGCTATACGTTTGCCGGGACAATAGTATCATGCCCTACCAGGGAATTACCCGGTTTGACGAGATTGAATATCACCGATTTGTTTTCAACGCTGATTCGCGGGCAATCAGGATCGGTCTGACGGGCTGTCTGGGTGAAATACGAGGCATGCAAATCACCTTCCGCGGTGAAATCCTCTCGATAGTGGGCACCGCGTGAGTTTTCCCTTGATAGTGCCGCATGGGCGATGACTTCGGACAGGTCGAGCAGATTCTTGAGGTTAAGCCAATCGTGCCAGGCGGGATTGTAGATTCTGTTGCGACCCGACAGTCCCGTTTGTTGGAGTTCTGCCTGTAACGCGGTGATGTCCGCCAGTCCCTGCTTCAGTCCCTTTTCGGTTCGCATGATACCGACATGATGCCACATGGTTTCCATCAGTTGATCCCGAATAGGATGAATATTGCCGGGTGGCCGATCAAATGGTATCAGCGACTGTCCGATTGCCGCCTTGATCGCTCGGTAATCCGGTTCCCTCCAGTGCAGCTCCCGGGTGACTACCTCAGCCATCACATCACCGGCGATGCCCCCGTAGACGGTGGAATTGGCGACGCCATTGCCTCCCAGGCGATTGGCACCATGTGCCCCTCCGGCATCTTCGCCGGCGACATACAGACCGGGCAGGGCGGTTCGCGTGGTCGGATCACAAACCACGCCACCCATCAGGTAATGGGCGGTCGGCACGACTTCAACCCGGCCGGCGGCAAGGTCGAAACCGCAGTCGGCACAACGCCGGACCATGCCGCTGAACTGTCGGGTCACCTTGTCGGGTCCCAAATGGGCCATCGAGAGATACACTCCTCCGTTCGGCGTGGTATTTCCCTTGCGCAGTTCGGCATAGATACCGCGGCTCACAATGTCACGGGTTGCGCGCTCGCCAGCCGGATCGTGGTTGAACAGGAATCGTTTGCCGCGGACATTGATCAAATGGCCGCCGGCCCCGCGCAGTCCTTCCTCAAGGACCGTGCCGGTCATCCGGGTGTGATTCCCTGCCAGCAGACCGGTGGGATGAAATTGCACCATCTCCATATCCCGCAATGGCAACCCGAGACGAAAAGCCATCGCCAGACCATCCATCGATTTGTCGCCAGAAGGGGTATGATATCTGTACATCGTCGGACCGCCACCGGTGGCCAGCAGCACGGCTTTGGTCTGCACAAAGACAAAATCCCCCGAGCGAATATCGACCAGCAGGACGCCGGCCAGGGCGTCTCCTGCTTGATCGGGAATCAGCGCAATCGCACGATACTCCTCCATGAGTCCGAGTGGCAGTGCCCGCACCTGCTCCATTAATCGGTTGATGATTTCGATACCGGTGAGGTCTCCCTTGTGGACGGTTCGATCAAAGGTCTGGCCTGCAAAGGCCTTGTGGTGCAAGGAGCCGTCCCGATTACGATCAAAGAAGCACCCGAACTCATTTTCGAGTTCCTGCACACGGATCACGGCCGTTTCACAAAGCCGCCACACCATATCCTGGTTAGGCAGCCACTTGCCACCCTGGATCGTGTCCATGAAGTGCCTTTCGACCGAATCCCCCGGACTGAGGGCCACGTTGTATCCGCCCTGAACCATGCGTGTGCAGCCACACTTCCCGACCAATCCTTTTGTCGCTAACAGGATGTTCAGGTCCGGATTGGCTTTATGGGCATGCAATGCGGCAAACAAGCCGGCTCCGCCACTGCCCAAAATCAGGATATCCGTATGGAGGGTCCGGACGTGGTTTTCAGACATGACGCACTACAACGCTTCGAGTAAAAAACAGCAGGCAATCGCCAGTGACCCGGCGACAGAAAGGGCTACCCATGTTTTTTGTCTTGGACTCCAGGGCAGCCACTCCAGCGCCATGATGCGCAACCCGCCGAAAAGATGAATCGATAACAGGAAGATCAGGCCAAATTCGGCCATTTTGACCGTCGGCTGTTGACTCCAGGTTAGGAATTGGTCGAAAGCCGCGGTCTCACGAATGGACAGGCCCAACACATAGAAATGGACCGGCAGAAACAGCACCAGCAACAGGCCGGACAGACGGTGAACGAGAAAAGCCAGCCACAGCGGATGGGTACGATGCGACGGTTTCATTGGCTGACCAGCGCAAGGACCGCCTGCAGACCGAGTGCCAGCAGCAGCCCGAAGAGCAGCCAGGAGATCACACCCAGCATGGTCCCGCGCAGGTGAAGCCATTCATATGCGATGACCCGGATTCCGATGGCTCCATGGACGGCAACGGCGAGGACAAACAATCCGTAAAGCATGGCCCAAAACAGGCTGCCTTGTGTTCTCGACAGTATTTCGCTTGAATCCAGTCCCCCCTGTACCGCATAGATGATCATGGCGAGATGGATGAGGACCAGTGGTGCCAGCAACAGGGCACTGAGTCGTTGGGCAAGAAACAGTTTGGCGGTTAACACGACGTGCGTCCCGGCAATATGGCCCTGGTTGCCATCCGCTTCAGACCGGCAATGGCTGCGGTCGGATTCAATCCGTTGGGACAGAGCGTCCGACAACTTTGGTGGGAATGGCAGTTATGGCATCCCTTTTTCGATGAAATGGCCTGCAGACGCGCTGTCTGGTGGGTATCTCTGACATCATTGAACAGCGTCCAGGCCCGATTGAGTGCTGCCGGCCCAAAATAGTCGGGATTCCATGTCACGGTATCGCAGGCAGCATAACAGACGGCGCAGTTGATGCATTCAATGCCGTCATCGGCGGCTTTTCGCTGTGGCGAATCTGGAGAGAGGGACTCAACCGCATCGTATCGGGTTTTTGAGGGATAAAACTGGCCTTTCGCTTCGGCCCATTTGTCAAAGAAGGGCGTCAAGTCGCATACCAGGTCCTTGACCACCGGTAGATTTCGTAACGGTTCAATAGTGATGTGCCGCGTGTCGGTCACTTTTTTGACATGGGTTCGACAGGTCCATCTGGGTTTTCCGTTGACCGTCATGGCACAGGAACCACACATGCCGACCCGGCAGGCGAACCGGTATCCCAAGTCCGGTTCGGCATTTTGCTGAACCCAGGTGACAACGTCCAAAATGGTCTGATTAGCCATTTCGGGTACCTGATAGTGCACCATTTTACCGCCTGAACGGTCTCCACGCCACACACGAACGGATAAAGAGGGTTGCATTTCTTTCAATCTAAGCGATCCATGGATTTCAACTGTCTTGCCAACCGGTGCGACTACCACATTGAGCTATCAATTAAGGATGAGTCGGTTACAATGATTTGATCCGTGTTGACACACAAGTAACAGTATGGGTGAAACCGAAACGTACTCGAATGGGGGTTTGAATCGAGGATTATATACTCAACTCCACTGAATCGACCCATTGTTTTCAAGAACAGGCAGGACACCGGGCAAATGGAAACGTACAAGCGGTGTCGATGCATTTCGGATTTTCCGTGATCGATCGTTGATCTCCCTCAAGGATGACTGTGCCAGATAAAGCCAGACTTCCGTCTTTCGTTGTCGCATGGAGAGTAAGGAGTGCATCGAACACCGCCCATGGGCCTTGATGGTAAAATTATGATTGAGCAGGATGCTAAAGATAGCTTTCATCTATAAAGCTGTTTATACTGTCGGTTCGCTGAATATTGTTGTTTTTGGTCGTATCAATGCAATCTCCCAGGAGGATGAATATATGAAAAATCTATCTGTACTAACCGGATTCTTCGCGGGTGCCTGTCTGCTGGTTTCTCAAGGCAGTATGGCCCAAGATTGTGAGGAACTGGTGTTAGGGTCGGCGATTTCACTGACCGGAAAGTATGCGACGAATGGAATTCATGCCAAGAACGGTTATGAGTACGCCATTTCAAAAATTGCGGAAAATGGTGGCGTCAAGGTCGGCGACAAGTGCTATAACTTCAAAGTGATCTACTATGATGACGAGTCAAAGGGTGATCGAGGTGCGACCCTTGCCGAACGGCTGATCAACCAGGACAAGGTCCAGTATATGCTTGGCCCCTATTCTTCCGGGCTGACCAAAGCGATTGCACCAGTGACCGAAAAATATCAAATCCCGATGGTTGAGGCTGAAGGGGCAGCCCGTTCCCTGTTCAACAAGGGCTATCGATATTTGTTTGCGGTGCTGTCCACATCAGAACAGTATCTGGCATCAGCCATTACATTGGCTGCCGAGAAAGCACAGGAAAATGGCCAGGAAACGTCTTCGGTGAAAGTCGCAGTGGCAGTCGAAAATGACCCCTTCTCACTGGATATCCGGGCCGGAGTGCTCGAAGATGCGGCGAAGTATCAAATGCAGATCGTCATTGATGAGCAATTGCCGCGTGATTTGTCGGACATGAGTGCAATTCTGACCAAGGTCAAACTGCTGAAGCCGGACGTTCTGGTAGTCAGTGGACACTCCAAAGGGGCAGCCACGGCGGTACGACAGATTGGTGAGCAGAATATCAATGTGCCGATGATTGCGATGACGCACTGCGAGGCGGCTGATGTGGTCGGCAAGTTCGGCGAGGTGGCCAATGATATACTGTGTTCTACCCAGTGGGCGGAAACATTGACTTACAGCGATCCGATTTTTGGCAGTGCGGCAGAGTATGAGATCGGATTCAAGGCGGCTTATCCGGAGTATGCCGAGAAGAAGGTGCCGTACCAGACGGCCCAGGCATCGGCTGCGGTTTATGTCTATAAGGATGCCTTTGAGCGCGCCGGTTCGCTGGACAGGGAAGCGGTAAGAGATGCCATTGCAGCGACCGACCTGGCCACCTTTTATGGTCAGATCAAATTTTCTGAGGCGGGCAACAATATTGCCAAGCCAATGGTCTTGCGCCAGATTCAAAACGGGGAGTATAACGTGGTGGCCCCGTCCGCTTTCGCCTCCCATCCATTGAACTGGCCGCGAGGCGGTTAGATTATCGATTGTCAACGACCGGACGAGGTTTGTCGTCCGGTCGTTTGATCCACAGGGTTCGGTAAAGAGCCGGATAGGTGTCACGTTATGGAGATCATGAGGCGGCACAAGGTGGTGACTCTGTTCGAACAACGTGTGCCGTGTCTGGGTTCCGCAATCACCTGACCCTGCGCGATTTAACAACGTGACGGGGAGAGCGGTAGGCTACGCAACAAATGGACCAGATACTTTTAAATATTTCCTTATTGTTCCAGTTTCCCGTTGTCAATCTGAAGATTGTGCTGGATGGCATCATGATCGGTGCCCTGTTTGCATTGGCAGCCTATGGATTGGCATTGGTCTGGGGCGTGATGAATGTCAAGAACCTGGCTCAGGGGGACTTTGTCATTGCCGGTGGCTATGTGGCTTGGTGGCTGACCCAGCAGGGCTTGCCGGCGCTGCTAGGTGTTCCGGTTGCGTTTGTGGTTTTATGGATGATCGGTTGGGTCATCTACAAGCTGGTCATCTCCAGGGTGATCGAGCGGGATCTGTTTACGTCCCTGTTGGCCACTTTCGGGCTCGCGATCATGATGGCCCAGATACTCAATCTGATGTTTGGTTCAGATACCCAAAGTGTTGCGCTGGACTATCCGACCCTGTACTTTTTTGACGGTTTTATTGATGTGCCGATCGCCAAGTTGATCGGTGTGCTGATGGCATCGGTGCTGGCCGGCGGTGTGGTGCTGTTTATGAAATCCAGTCGGATGGGGCAGGCCATTCGGGCAACTGCCCAGGATGCAAGAGCGGCGCGTGTCCTCGGGATCGATACCGAAAAGGTCTATGCCTTCACGTTTTCCCTGAATGCAGCGATTTGCGGCGCGGCGGGTGCGATCATTGTCATGGTCTGGGTCATTCAGCCGTTTTATGGCATTACCCATTCGGTGCGTGCTTTCGTAATTGTCACTGCGGCCGGATTGGGAAATTTGCCGGGGGTGATCGCGGCCGGATTGGGGATCGGCGCGCTGGAGCAATACGGTGCCCACATCTTCGGGATCGGTTATCAGCAGGCCGTGGCCGTCTTGCTGCTCATCATTGTGCTGATCTTTCGGTTAATTCAGCAGCGACGTGTCCGCAAGAGTCTTCAATAGGGGTTTATGATGACAAGGAAAACCCTGTTCTATGCAGTCATTTTGCTGATTACCTTGCTGGCTCCGTTCCTGTTTCCGGATTTTCGGACACAGCTTGCGACCCTCTGGCTGATGATTATCGTTGCCATGACCTGGGACATGACCGGGGGACAAATGGGATACAACTCCCTCGGCAATATTTTCTTCTACGGGACAGGGATGTATGTGGCTGCGGTCATTACCATCAGCCTGGCGTATGATGTCAGGGAATTCACCAACGCCTTTGGCGGTGGTATCTACAAGTTCACCGATACCCAGTATTTTCTCGGTGTGTTGTTGGGCACGATCGGTGCCGGTGTGTTCTGTTCCGTTTGTGCCGTGGTCATCGGATATATCACGTTTGGCCTGCGGGGACCCTATTTCGCGATTGGCACCCTGGGCGTGGCCATTGCCGCCGGGGAACTGGTTTCGAACTGGGAGTGGGTCGGCGGCGGCCAGGGCATTGCGTTGCCGGTTTATCCAGGGGACCTGGATATCGGCAAGCTGGTTTTTTATTTCCTGTTTGCCGGGACGGGCGTGGTCCTGTTCATATTCCTCAAATGGTTGTACACGACCCGTTTCGGAGCGGCAATCAACGCAATCCGGGACGACGAAGAAAAAGCCGAGGCGATGGGGATTCATACCATGCGCTACAAACTGACGGCATGGTCGATGTCGGCTTTTTTTGTCGGTGTGGCGGGGGGCATTTCAGCCTTCCAGCTGATTCATTTCGAGCCACTTGAAACGGCCTATCAAACCATTAATCTGGGTATCTTTATGGTGGTTTGTGTTTTGTTGGGCGGCAAGGGAACCTTATGGGGCCCCATTATCGGGGCGATTTTATTCCATGTGTTCAAGGAGGTGACGTGGAACTATTTTCTGGGCTGGCAGTGGGTCGCGCTGGGGGCCTTGATTGTCGTCACTGTGGTGTATTTTCAAGATGGTGTGATGGGTGCCTTGATGCATCGGAAACCGGAATGGTTTGGCATACGTGTGGACAAGAAGGACGGGGGTCCGCTGCATGAATGACATCATCGAAGTCCAGAATGTCTCCAAATCGTACGGGGGCGTGGTGGCCAACAAAGCGATTTCGATGACCGTCACACAAGGCGGGATTACCGGTCTGATTGGGCCGAACGGCTCGGGCAAGACGACCCTGTTCAATTCCATCGTTGGATACCATCCGATCGACGGGGGCTCGATCAAGTTCCAAGGACAGGAAATATCCAAATTTCCGGTTCAGAAAATTGCCCGTCTGGGTCTGTTGCGCACATTCCAGCAGACGCGAATCTACGGTGCGATGGATTGTGTGGCCAATATGCTGGTTTCCCTGCCACATCGAAAAATGGCCTTTTTTGACGCATTCAGCCGTAATGGGGAAACCGATTATGAAAAAGCAGACCGACTGCTTGCTTTTGTCGGGCTCTATGAAAAACGGTTTTTACGGGCCGGTTCGCTGTCTTTCGGACAGCAGAAACTGCTCGAATTTGCAATGGCGCTGATGAACGAACCCACAGGATTACTGTTGGATGAACCGACCGCCGGTATCAATCCGACCCTGATCAATGGGCTCATTGATCGGCTGAAACGGGCCAACAGTGAATTTGGAATCACCTTGTTTATCATTGAGCATAACATGCGGGTTATCATGAACATGGCGGATAAGATATATTGCCTGGCGCATGGAGAAATGCTGGCGCAAGGGACACCGGACAAGATACAAAACGACCAGCGAGTGATCGATGCCTATCTTGGGGTTCATTGATCATGACAGATAAACACGGTAGAGGACAATGGTAGGGAAACGATCGGATCGGGGAATACGCGGTTATGGGGCCGGGTCGGTGCAGGGTGTCATTTCGGTTGATGAGGTGGCGCGGCAAGCAGCGCAGATTGCAGAGAAGATCACGGTTGAACGGCTCAACGAACTGGTGAACGGAGAACCCTTCGTTTCGATTGAGAACTTGCATGCAGGTTATGGCAAGATGGAGATTCTCCATGACTTCAGTCTGCGAGTCGGAAGGAAACAATCGCTTTGTCTGATCGGTCCGAACGGGGCGGGCAAATCGACCATTCTGCATGCGATTTTTGGATTCAATACGATTTTTTCCGGCCGTATCACGATCGGGGACCAGGATCGCAAGCTGGATGTCACCACCCTGACGCCCAACGAGAAACTGGCCCGTGCGGGTATTGCCTATATTCTTCAGGACAAATCGATCTTCCCGGGGATGACGGTTGAAGAGAATTTGTGGATGGGCGGATTCTTGAAGAGTCGGCCCGCTGAAGCAAAGCAGGCAGCAGAGCGGGTGTTTGATAAGTATTCACGTCTGGCTGCTCGCCGCAAGCACCAGGCGAAGGTCCTGTCCGGCGGTGAACGGCGGCTGCTGGAGATCTCCCGGGCTTTGGTCATGAACCCGGAAGTGCTGTTGGTGGATGAACCCTCAATCGGTTTGGAGCCACGTTTCATTGACATGGTTTTTGAAATTCTCCATGACTTGCAGCACAACGAGGGCAAGACCATTATCATGGTCGAGCAGAATGCAAAAAAGGGATTGGAATTTGCTGATATTGGCTATGTTCTGGTCTCAGGAGAAGTGGCGATTGCCGGCAAGGGCAACGATCTGCTGACCAATCCCAAGGTGGGTGAATTGTTTTTGGGCGGCTGATGTACACCTTGGGGGGGTCCGGTCAGGATTTTATAGTCCGCAGGATGAGCCGGGCAATGGCTCGATAGCGTATTGTCGTTTTTTCAAATATAAATACGAGAAAATCGAATGAAAATTATAGTGGTGGGAGCATCCGGTGCGGTGGGTCGGACAGTGATCGATATGCTGGGTGACCGGCATGAGGTGATCAAGGTGGGCCGTTCCAGCGGGGATATCAAAATGGACATCGAAAACCTGGATGATATCCGTGCCATGTATCAGCAAACTGGAACAGTCGATGCGGTCGTGAGTGCGGTTGGACACGGGCATTTCGGCCCGGTTGCGGAAATGACTGGCAACCAGTTCATGAAGGGAATCCATCACAAGGTGCTGCCTCAGATCAATTTGGTGCTTGAGGGAATTACCTGTGTCAATGACGGTGGATCCTTTACGTTAACCAGCGGTGTGCTGAACCGTGATCCGATACGGGGCGGGGCTTGTGGGGCCGCGGCCAATGGAGCGATTGATGGATTCATTTTCGGTGCGGCGGTCGATATGCCAAGAAATATACGAATAAACGCGATCAGCCCCGGTTTGCTTCAGGCATCAGTGGACCGTTATGACGGATTCTTTCCCGGGCATGATCCTGTCGCCTCTGACAGGGTGGGAAGGGCATATTGCAAGAGTATAGAAGGTGTGATTAGTGGCCAGATTGTCATAGTTGATTAAGGGAACTATATATTTCGATACCCAAAGGGACATCAGGAGTATAGAGCACCCAGTTCTTGATACCGCAGCGGGAACCTTCCTTCCCCGACCCAAGGACATATGTCAGGTTGACATGCAAGCGATGATTTTTGTAGGTCATGGACAGGGTTTTGAGTTGATTACCCGACGGCAGACCGTTTTGTCGCACCGTGATTTTCGGCACGCTTCCCGTTTGACCGGACTATGGATGAAAAGTGCATCTTCAAAATACCACGCTAGATATAGTGCTTCAGAAACTCACTCCAGTGCAAGCAATGCACACCCTCTTTTGAGAGGTATGATTCTCCGGTCTGATGGACTTGAAACATATCCACTTCCGGAAATTTCGCCTTGAAATACTTCAAGCCTCGAGCAATGCCCTTGTTTTTCAGTTTGCATTCTATTGCGCGGATCGGTCGGTTGTCTTGCAGGACAATGAAGTCCACCTCCCGCCGGTCGACATTCCGAAAGTATTTCAATTCGATATTCCGACCGTTATAGTCCTGTTGAAAATGCACCCATTTGAGTAAATGACCGGCTATCAGGTTCTCAAAACGGGCACCCTCGTCTGGAACGTCTGCCCAGTTGGTGTGATAGTGTTTCTGTTCCTTTTTGACCGATCGTAGGCCAGGCCCCCCAAATGGTGCCATGCGATAAATCAGATACATTCGTTCAAAGATATCCAGCCACTTTGAAACGGTTTTGTGGGACAGGTGCAAATCTTCCCGAATCGCGTTGATTGACAAAGGACTGCCCACCCGTTCCGGTAATACCGATAACAGTAACTCCATCATTGACAAATTCTGAGAGAGTTCCAGGCTGGGTATCTCCTCGTTGATCACGCGACTGCGATATTCCCGAGACCACCGTCGGGCCTGTCTTTGTGAACCTGACAAAAATGGCTCGGGAAACCCACCCAGCATCAGGAGTGCATCAAAATCCGATTGTTTTTCTATACCCAATTCGGCAACGGTCAAGGGATGCAAGCGGTAATAATGATAGCGGCCCTGCAGGGAATCGCCGGAATATCGATAGTAGTCCAGTCTGGCGCTTCCGGTGACAAGTATCTG
Organism: Candidatus Poriferihabitaceae bacterium; assembly: GCA_965214625.1. GTDB lineage: Bacteria > Pseudomonadota > Gammaproteobacteria > Arenicellales > Poriferihabitantaceae. The sequence continues at coordinate 2,938,192 of OZ243962.1, forward strand.
CCTGTCTGATCCCACCTTGTCATAAAAGCCCTTGATGTAATTTCTCCACAGTTTGAATTTATGCAATTCATCATAAATAACGAACCGTTCCATGGGAAATTTCTGCTTGAGAATGAATTCTCTGTCTTTCAGGATATCCCAGTTCAAATAGCGGTGAGATGGGGGCGCAAGGTCAAGCGCCAATGTGGTTTTACCTACTTGTCGGGGACCACCGACAAACACCATTTTTTTCTCCAGATCCTCCCTGACCGGATCCTCCAAATATCGTTTCATTATTATAGAATATTACTTTTTTATACAGGTGTCAAAAATACTAGCGAGTATTTTTGACACCTGTATTATCTCTCATCGATGGACCTCCTGATACAGTCCGGATGAAAGGGCTCGACACGGTCTCACTGCATGGGCAAGGGAAACAGAGCACGCCAAAGTGGTTCGTCACGGCAATGATCAGGGTGACTTCCAAGATTGGGACAAAACCTGCGGTGTATCGACGGGTCTGCAATTGTTTATCTATCCCTGACCCGCCAGGACGATGTCGCATCCTGATTCCAGCGATGCACGGTGATGTGGGGAAATCTGAGATCCTCTGAATCAGATTCGCGGTGTGTCGAGCCGAGAAGTATTAGCCAATTTTGTCGGGAAAGGTCGGGGCTGGCCCCTGCAAAGGTGGGGATAAAGCGAAATGGTCAGGCTAACTGTTTGATAAACAAATCAACAGTTGTTTATCGCACAGAACAAAATATGACTCAAGTTATTCACAATTGTCATGCCGGTGTAATAATTTGGTCGAGTTAGCACTGATATTGTTTTTCATAATTCAAAAAATAATATAAATTATTGAATTATAAATATAATAATGATTTTGCTTATTTTTTAGGCAGACGTCGGTTTTCTTCCCTGATCCCACCAATCAAGCCAAATGCAATGACTTTATACACATAGTTATCCACAGTTTCTGTGAGTAAATAAAATGACCGTTTGATGGGGGTCATGCAATGGCACCACGGTCTGAACAGCGTGATACGGGGAATGGAATGAGTCAATAACCCAATGGATCAACGCCTGGTCTCTGGCATGTTCTGAAAACGAGGATGGCACAGAAACTAGGCATAGGCCAGAAGTATGATGATGCCCGCCGTTACCAGTACAATGCCCAGACTTTCAGAACGACTGACCTTTTCTTTGAATATCAAGGTAGTGACGAAAAAGGTGAAAACCAATTCGATCTGTCCCACCGCCCTGACATAGCTGGCACTTTGAATGGTAAATGCGGTGAACCAGGCGATCGAAGCGAGTGCGCCTGCAACGCCGGCGGTGCCGGCCCATTGCCAATGCACCAGTACTTTAGTGATTTGCCCTGATTCCTTGTACAGGATATAAAGTCCCATCAATAGGGTCTGGATCACCAGGCTGATTGTCAAGGTATACGCTGCCGCCATGACAAACTGGTCATGCCCAAGTGACAGTGAGGCGCCCCGGTAAAAAACCGATGATCCACCCAGCCAGACGGCACAAACCAGTCCAATCATCGTCGATTTTTGGCCCAGCCCCCGCAGCATCGTGCGGACTGTCATATTTTCCTGGCCCAAGCCCAGTGCAATGACGCCTGATGCGCTAAGGACAATGGCAAAGATTGCAATGGCGCTCAGCGTTTCTCCAAGAAAAAGGGCGCTGAGCAACACGACCATGATCACTTCGAGTTTGGAAAAGGTGGTTCCAACCGCAAAGCTTTTGAACGAGAACAGCCACAACAGGCAAACCGTAAACAGGATCTGGCTGGCACCGCCTAACGCACAATAGACAAAAAACAGTGAATTCGGTTGCGGGAACTCAAAATCACCGATTTGATGCAGGCCCCACAGATAGACCGCCGACACGGGAAGTGCAAAAAGAAAGCGGGCATAGGCGGCGCCTAATGTGGACAGTTTTCCTTTCAGATGTTTCTGTATGGCCGAGCGCAGGTTTTGAAAAAAAGCGGCGGCGATGGCCAGGAATATCCAGGTGTCAATCATGGTCGCATGGTATCAACCAAAATCAGTGCGAGATGGTTTATTATCGGCGTGTGGGCAACTGTCAGCCTCATGCTCAAGTCAAGGACAGGTTTGGTCTTTGGTATCAAGTCTTGTTTCCGGAGCATGATCGGGTGTGCTTGCTGTCGTGCTATCCATACATAATCCGTGTCAAACAGAAATATGCGAACATACCATATTGCGTCGATCCCCGGAGATGGGATTGGTAAGGAAGTGGTTCCGGTGGGGCAGTGTGCTGCCGATACCGTGGCAGCGTACGCCGGATTCGGTATCGAGTGGCAGCATTTTGACTGGTCCTGTGAGCACTATTTGAAAACAGGCCGGATGATGCCGCCCGGAGGGATAGACCAGCTCAGGCAATTCGATGCCATTTATCTCGGGGCGGTCGGCTGGCCGACGGTGCCTGATCATGTTTCTTTGTGGGGATTGCTGATTCCGATTCGCAGAGAGATGGACCAGTATGCCAACGTCAGACCGGTGCGGTTACTGAACGGAATCACGTCACCGCTGGTTGGCCGTACCGCAGAGGATATCGACTTCATTGTGATACGGGAAAATGTTGAGGGAGAATACTCGGAAATCGGCGGGAGAATTTTTACCGGCACTGCACGCGAGATGGTCTCCCAACAGTCGGTTTTCACTCGACAGGGGGTCGATCGTATTTTGGAGTATGCCTTTCATGTTGCCTCGACCCGCAGGCGCAAGAAAGTCACCTCCGCGACCAAGTCGAACGGGATTGTCCATACCATGCCCTACTGGGATGAACGGTTTGAGGCAATCTCAAAAAAATATCCTGATATCAGGACAGATCAATATCATATTGACATCCTGACAGCGCATTTCGTTCAACATCCCGATTGGTTTGATGTGGTTGTTGGATCCAATCTGTTCGGTGATATCCTGTCTGATCTGGGACCGGCGATCGCAGGGTCCATCGGGATTGCGCCTTCTGCCAATATCAACCCGACGGGCGATTCCCCCTCCATGTTCGAACCGGTTCATGGTTCGGCACCGGATATTGCCGGACAGGGGGTTGCCAATCCGATCGCGGCGGTCTGGTCGGCCGCGATGATGCTGTCACATCTGGGTGAAATACAGGCAGCCAGGGTGCTTGAATCGGCCCTTGAGGATGTCCTGGTCAACCCGGCAGCAAGAACATCCGATTTGGGGGGGAGTGCCACAACAGTGGAAAGTGGCGAGGCCATCAAACAGGCCATCCATGCACGTGCTCCTGATCTGATTCGATGAGGGGACTGGATCAAAAGGCATTACAGGACAAGACAACATCAGAGGTGCTTGCTGCGGGGCTGTATGCGGCCGGGTGTCGCCATGCGTTCGGCATCGCGGGGGGCGAAGTGCTTTTCCTGATGGAGGCAATGGATCGATCTGGCATTTCGGTGCAACTGGTCAGGCATGAAAATTGTGGCGGTTTCATGGGCGAGGGCGTTTGGCATGCCACCGGTGCCCCTGCAGTACTGTTTGCAACTATTGGACCGGGTATTGCCAATGCCGCCAATGCGATCATCAATGCGTGGCAAGACAGAGTTCCCCTGATTGTCCTGACCGGCTGTGTCACCGCACTCGACCGTCATACCTTCACGCATCAGGTGTATGACCACAGTGCGTTTTTACAAACTGTAAGCAAGGCGACCTTCCGGCTGGAGCACGGGACGGCGGCCATTGTGATTGACAAGGCCATTGCAATGGCGACGACCGATCGTCCGGGCCCGGTCATCCTGGATGTGCCGGTTGATGTTCAGCGGACGGCCCAGTCCCGCTGGGATTGCTCCTCGTCGGTACCGCCGTCTCCGGTGATCCCGGGCGGTGTTGCGTTGACACGAGCAAGGGAGTGGCTGGCGCGGGCGCGATATCCTTTGGTACTGGCCGGTTTGGATGCGGTCAACCAGAGTGCATCAGGGGCCGTGGAAACAGTCTGTCGACAGTTGTCTGCCCCGTTGATCACGTCATACAAGGGCAAGGGCCTGATCGCGGAAGATGATCCGTTATGCCTGGGCGGTGCGGGCTTGTCGCCGCGATGTGATGAGGTGCTTTTGCCTGTTGTCCGGCAATCAGACTGCGTGATTCTGGCCGGTTATGATCCGATCGAAATGCGGACAGGCTGGCGCAACCCGTTTCATGCAGGCCAAAAGGTGATTGATGTTTCGGCAGAAGTCAACCGGCACTATATGCATCAGGCGGATTTGAATTTTGTCGGCGATGTTCCGCACTCCCTGCAGGCGATGATACAGGGGATATCGAACCGCGCTCACTGGACTGCGTCCAGCCTTGATCAGGTACGCGAGACGCTGGACGAGACACTGAGAGTCAATGAAACGTGGGGCCCGGCGGCGGTCATTGATGAGGCCCGCAAGGTGTGCCCCCGCGATACGGTTGCTACCGTCGATAGCGGTGCACATCGAATTGTGCTCAGCCAGATATGGAAATGCTATCAGCCGCGCGGCCTGCTGCAGTCCAGTGCACTTTGCACCATGGGAGCGGCGGTCCCGTTGGCGATCGGCCGGAAAATGGCGGAGTCGGAGCGGCCTGTGATTGCCTTTGTCGGTGATGCCGGGCTGGAGATGTTTCTCGGGGAATTGGCGACGATCCGTGATCTTCGATTATCGATTCCGATTGTTGTCTTCGTGGACCATCAGCTTGCATTGATTGAACTGAAGCAAAGAAATATCCCGATGTCGGCTTTGGGGGTCGATTTCGGGGGCACCGATTTCGAGGCGGTGGCGGTGGCACTGGGTGGATTCGGTGCGACGGTATGCAGCCGTGAAGAGTTGGGCAAATCGATCGAACAGGCGTGGCAGCGGCCGAGTTTTACGCTCATTTCGGCGATGATCGGTCGATATGCCTATGAGGGGAGAATCTAGGTACAAGCAGGCTGATGACAAATCAATTGAAACAATATGAGGATATTCGTGGGCTCTCACTGACAGCGTACAGTCAGTCGGCGGTCACCGACTACGATGACTGCGTCAATGCGATATTTGAATATCGGGCCGATGCGATGAAACGGCTAAAAGGGGTGCTTGCGCAGGAGCCGACGATGCCGATGGCAATCTGTCTTCAAGGTTATCTGTTCTTGATGATCAACAGTCGTACGGTCCACGACAGGGTGACGGCTGCGATACAGGCACTTGATGCCCAATCCGAACAATTGAACCCGCGCGAGGCACTGCATCGCCAAGCACTGAAATACTGGTCTTGTGGCGATGATCTGCGTGCCTGTGGGCAATGGTACCAGATTCTCTGTCAATACCCGCTGGACATACTGGCAATTCGACTGCTCCATGGCGCGGCATTTTGGATCGGCAATGCAGCCCTGTTGCATGATTGTACTGCGTCGGTCTTGCTGAGATGGACCGAAGACTGCCCCGGATACAATTATGTTATCGGCATGCACGCTTTTGCACTGGAGGAACTGGGTCAATACGAGCAGGCGGAGCGATTGGGATTGCAGGCAATGGAAATGAACCGGGCTGACTTGTGGGCGCTGCACGCGGTGGCTCATGTGTACGAAATGCAGAGCCGACTGAAAGAGGGGTGTCAATTGCTGGATCTGCCCGGTGACAGTCTGGATGATCGCAATCCCTTTCGGGGGCATATCTGGTGGCATGCGGCGATGTTCGCGCTCGATAGGGGGGCGTATGACAAGGTGCTGGCGATCTATGATGAATCGATCCATTCCATCGAGTCGACCTTTTTCCTGGATGTGCAGAATACGGCATCACTCTTGGTCCGACTGGATTTGCGCGGCGTTGATGTGGCTCATCGATGGAAGGCGTTGGCCGATATCGCCGAACAGCAGCTTGATGACCATGTATTGGCATTTACCGAAATGCACTACGCCATGTCACTGGCTGCCGACCATCGCTCCGATGCTGTGCGAGCCCATCTTGATTCGCTCCGCGAGTTTGTCAGGTCAAAAGACGGTTGGGCGGCCTCAGTCATGGCGACCACCGGACTTGCATTGTGTCAGGCGGTTGTCGCTCATCGCCAGGGGGACTACGAGACCTTCGTGACGACGGTGCTGCCCCTTCGACATCGTTTGAGTGACCTCGGTGGCAGTCACGCCCAGCGGGATGTGTTTGATCAACTGCTATTGGATGCGGCAATCAAAAGCGGACGCCTTGTGCTGGCAAGAGCCCTGGTTTCAGAGCGCATTGCCCGTCGACCGGGGAATCCTGATAACTGGCAATGGTATGGTGAAATCAATGATCAGCTGGGCCATGCCGAGGAGGCTGAACAGGCGCTGGCAAGAGGGCGGGCATTGCGTTGTTAAGACGGGTCTGAAGGCACGCCAGTCAGCCGCTGCGAGCGCATTTTCCTGACGTGGTTGACGGTGAATCGTCCGCGCTTCATCCGCGGCCTATTTCAATCGTTTGTATTTGATGCGTTCGGGTTTGGCGGTGTCTCCACATCGTTGCCTGAAATTGTCCTCATAATCGCTGTAGTTGCCTTCGTTCCATATGATCCGGGAGTGACCCTCAAAGGCAAGTATATGGGTTGCGACACGATCCAGGAACCAGCGATCATGGGAGATCACCACGGCACATCCGGGGAAGTTCAGCAAGGCTTCTTCCAGTGCGCGCAATGTTTCCACATCCAAGTCGTTCGTCGGTTCGTCGAGCAACAGCAGATTGCCGCCGCTGGCGAGTGTTTTGGCAAGATGGACCCGATTGCGTTCGCCGCCCGATAGATCACGGATGCGTTTTTGCTGGTCGGTTCCCTTGAAATTGAAGCGACCCACATAACGCCGGGACGGGACGGCATATCCGTTGACCAGCATCATGTCCTGATCACCCGAAATGGCTTCGAACACGGAGTGGTGGTCGTTCAATTTATCCCGGGATTGGTCCACGTAGGCAATCCTGACCGACTCCCCGATCCGGAATTCCCCGGAGGAAGGGGACTCTTGCCCGGTGATCATTTTAAAAAGGGTGGTTTTACCTGCACCATTCGGTCCGACGATACCCACGATACCGCCTTTGGGCAGGCTGAAGTTGAGATTCTCAATCAGGATCTTCTCACCATACATTTTGGAAATCCGGTTTGCCTCAATGACGAGGTCCCCCAACCGTGGCCCGGGCGGAATATAGATTTCACTGGTCTCCGCCCGTTTTTGATATTCGCTGGAACTCAATTCTTCGAATCGTTTCAGGCGAGCCTTGTTTTTGGCATGCCGTCCCTTCGGATTGGTGCGTACCCATTCCAGTTCCTGTTGCATGCTTTTGACCCGGGCCTGCTCGCCCCGCTGCTCCTGGGCGAGACGTTTTTCCTTTTGTTCCAGCCATGAAGAATAGTTTCCCTGCCACGGGATCCCTTCTCCACGGTCCAGTTCCAAAATCCAGCCAGCCACATTATCGAGAAAATAGCGGTCATGTGTCACGGCGACCACTGTACCGTCAAATTCATGCAGGTATCGTTCCAGCCACGCCACGGATTCGGCATCAAGATGGTTGGTCGGTTCGTCCAGAATCAACATGTCCGGGTTCGAGAGCAGCAGACGGCATAACGCAACGCGTCTTTTTTCTCCCCCTGACAGGTTCCCGATGCGCGCTTCCCAGGGAGGCAGACGCAGGGCGTCTGCCGCAATATCCAGTTTGTGATCCATGTTGTGGGCGTCTGAAGTCTGGATAATTGCCTCCAGCCGTGCCTGTTCGGTTGCCAGTGCATCAAAGTCTGCATCCGGTTCGCCGTAGGCGGCATAGACGGCATCGAGCTTGGCCTGTGCCGCCTTGATGTCGGACAATCCGTCTTCGACATTCCCCCTGACATCCTTGTAGTCGTCGAGCTCGGGTTCCTGGGCCAAATAACCGATTTTGAGATCGGGTTGAGGACGGGCCTCGCCCAGGATATCGGTATCGATACCGGCCATGATTTTCAATAACGTTGATTTGCCCGCTCCGTTATAGCCCAATACACCAATTTTTGCGCCCGGGAAAAAATGGAGATTGATTTCTTTGAGCAGATACTTTTTGGGAGGAACGACCTTGCCCACCCCATTCATGGTGAAAACGTACTGTGCCATACTGTTGCGCGTTAAGAGACGGAGTCAGAAAAAAGATTGTTATGCATTGAGTATGTCAAGGGCGGTCCGATGGAGCGAGGAATTGGCGGCAGCGATGACCTGATCGCCCGATTCCAGGGTAAGCGGATGACCCTGCCAGTCGGTAATTATACCACCCGCACCTTCGACAACAGGGACCAGCGCGAGATAATCATAGGGTTTCAGGTCAGCCTCACAGACGATATCGGTCCATCCGCTCGATAAAAGGCCGTAGGCATAACAGTCGCCACCAAAGACCCGGAACTGGCACTTTTTCGATAGCCGGTCGTATCGCGGATAAGTCGTTTCGTCAAACATGTCCAGAGTGGTGGTATAAATGGAGGCTTGCTCGAGTTGTGCGATCTGTCGGGTCTGGCAGGGCACTTCGTTGTGAAGGGACGGTTGGCCGTGAATTCCAACCCATCGTTCATTGAGCATGGCATGATCGATGATACCCACAACCGGTTGTCGATGATGGAGCAGGGCAATCAGTGTGCCAAAAGCCGGGTTTCCCGTGGCAAAGCTTTTGGTTCCATCAATCGGGTCAATAATCCATTGCCATTCCCGATCATTGATCTGTTCACCGGTCTCCTCTCCGAGAAAGCTGTGGTCAGGATGCCGTTCCAAAATCAACTGTTTGACAGCCTGCTCGGTTTGCTGATCGGCCAGGGTCACGGGCGATTTGTCTTGCTTGCTCTCAACGTTCAGGTCAATCCGAAACCAGTCCCGGGTGATTTTACGGGCACACTCGACTGCCTGGATTGCAGTCTCGAGAAAATCAGCAGGTACAGCTTGCATGTCGGGTTCCGGGTGTGGGAAAACAGTGCCATCAGGTTCAAACACGGCGTTGGTGTATTTTATACGACTCTGTGTTTGACGGGGGTATACATCCATATCAAAAGGGACTTTGGTTGTTTGTCTGAAACGCCGATGATTCAGGCAGCGGTGTCGCTTGAACGGCATGACAATCAGCAAAATGGCTTGCCGGACGAGCGGAATATGCGGGTGTCGATACCCACCGCACAACCTGAAATAATGGTCTCGATTTCTCTACTAAAATTAAAATCATTGCGGTAGAATCTGCCTCCCGATCTGTGCGGTTCGAATAATTTCCAGAGGAGTTTCCACGTGATGAAAATACTGGTCCCAGTAAAACGTGTCATCGACGCGAATATCAGGGTCAGGGTAAAAGCTGATCAAACAGGGGTTGAAACGGCTAATGTCAAAATGGCGATGAATCCGTTTTGTGAAATTGCGGTGGAGGAGGCGCTGAGAATCAAAGAAGCGGGTCACGCCGAGGAAATCATTGTCGTGTCCGCCGGTCCTGAAAAATGCAAGGATACCATTCGAACGGGGTTGGCGATGGGGGCCGACCGGGGTATTCATATTGTGACCGATGTGGTATTGGAGCCGCTTGCTATTGCGAAGATGCTGAAAGCCATTGTGGACAGGGAGTCTACGGATCTGGTGATTCTCGGCAAACAGTCGATTGACGACGACAACAATCAGACGGGACAGATGTTGGCTGCACTGACCGGCAGGCCATTGGGCAGCTATATCTCGCGCATCGAGAAAAACGAGGCGGGATTTGCCATTACCCGTGAAATTGATGCGGGACTGGAAAAACTGCAAATCACCAGCCCGGCCATTGTGACCACCGATTTGCGTCTTAATGAACCACGATACGCTTCATTGCCGAATATCATGAAAGCGAAAAGGAAACCGATCGATGAATTGACGCCGGAGGAATTGGGTGTTGACATCACACCCCGGCTGCAGGTTGTCAAAGTGGTTGAGCCCCCTGCACGGGAGGCGGGTGTGAGGGTCTCGAGTGCTGCCGAATTGGTTGACAAGTTGAAAAATGAAGCGAAGGTGATTTAAATGAGTATTCTGGTCATTGCGGAACATGATAATCGGACCCTTTTCCCGGGTACGGCCAATACTATTACGGCCGCCGGTCAGATTGGCGGTGAACTGCATGTGCTGGTTGCGGGTGAAAACTGCGGTGAGGTAGTCGCGGCGGTAGCCACGATTTGCGGTGTTGCCAAAGTACTGGTTTGCGATGCGCCAGGCTATGCCGTGGACATCACGGAAAACATGGCCGGACTGATCCAGTCCCAAATTGCCCACTACAGCCACGTGTTGGCGCCGGCATCCACCTTTGGCAAGGCATTGATCCCGTTTACTGCGGCACTTTGTGATATCCAGGCCATTTCGGATATCAGTGAGGTAATTGATGCCGACACGTTTGTCCGTCCCATCTACGCCGGCAATGCCCTGTCAACGGTCCGTTCATCTGATGCGATCAAAATGATCACCGTCCGCACGACCGCCTTTGAAGCAGTGGATTCCGACAGTGGCCAGGCTGAGATCGTGACGATCCCGGACCCCGGCGTGACTGATCAGGTGCAATTTGTGGAGCATGCCTTGAGCCTGAGTGAACGGCCCGAGCTGACTTCGGCCAAAGTGGTGGTGTCAGGTGGCCGGGGCATGCAAAACGGTGAAAATTTTGGCATGCTGGAAAAATTGGCCGACCAACTCGGCGGTGCAGTGGGGGCGTCTCGTGCCGCTGTCGATGCAGGCTTTGTCCCCAACGACTACCAGGTAGGCCAGACCGGCAAGGTGGTTGCGCCGGACCTGTATATGGCGATCGGAATTTCCGGTGCCATTCAGCATCTGGCCGGAATGAAAGATTCCAAAGTGATTGTGGCCATCAACAGTGATGAGGAAGCACCAATCTTTCAAGTGGCTGATTATGCATGGAATGAAGATCTTTTTGTGGCCGTGCCAGCACTGCATACGGAACTGGAAAACTAGATTATGCGCCCGTTTGTATCGTCTCTTTGTATTCGGAATGCCCCTCGATAGCGGGCGTCTGAATTAACAAACTGGGACACGGTAGATTAACCGATTTATCTTGGGATGTTGCATCACCCGCTGACAGGCGGCGTATCAGTGAATGACGTTTAGTTCACGTCCGACCTCAGCGAATGCGGTAATGGCGCGGTCCAGAGTCTCGATCTCATGGGCCGCCGACATTTGGGTGCGAATACGATCCTGTCCTTGCGGAACCACCGGGAACGAAAAGGCAGCAACCAATACCCCTTTTTTACGCAGTCGTCCGGCAAAATCCTGTGCCAGCTTCGGGTCACGCAACATCAGCGGCACAATCGGGTGTTTTCCCGGAAGCAGTTCAAACCCGAGGCTGGACAGTGCGGTACGGAAGTGACCGGCGTTGCGCGACAGGCGTTCACGCAGGGTGTTCGACTCGACAAGCAGACCCAGGACACTCAAACCGGTCTGGGCGATGACCGGGGCGAGGCTGTTGGAGAACAGGTAAGGACGTGCACGCTGGCGCAGCCACTCGACGATTTCCGATCGTGCAGAGACATAGCCGCCGGCGGCCCCACCCAATGCTTTGCCAAGGGTGCCGGTCAGAATGTCCACGCGCCCGACAACCCCGCACAACTCCGGTGTGCCGCGCCCGGATGCACCGACGAAGCCGACAGCATGGCTGTCATCAACCATGACCATGGCATCGTATCGTTCGGCCAGGTCGCAGATCCCCTGCAAGTTGGCGATATAACCGTCCATTGAGAAGACACCATCTGTGGTGATCAGTCGATATCGCGCATTACGCGCTTCCATCAGTTTTGCCTCGAGGTCGACCATGTCGCGATTGGCATAGCGCAGGCGCTTCGCCTTGCACAGGCGTATGCCATCAATGATCGAGGCATGGTTCAACGCATCGGAGATCACTGCATCCTCAGGACCCAGCAGGGCTTCGAACAGTCCGCCATTCGCATCGAAGCAACTGGGAAACAAGATCGTGTCCTCCATCCCCAGAAACTCGCTCAGCTTCCGTTCCAGCCGATGGTGAGGTTGTTGGGTGCCGCAGATAAACCGTACCGATGACATACCGAACCCGTATTCGTCAAGTGCCTTCTTCGCTGCTTTGACCACGGTCGGATGGTTGGCCAGCCCGAGGTAGTTGTTGGCACATAAGTTGATGCATTCGGCGCCATTTTCAAGCGTGATTTGCCCTGCTTGCGGTGAGATGATCATCTGTTCTTGCTTGAACAGGCCATCGGTTTTCAGCCCCTGGATACGTGCGGCCAGATTATCGACGAATGCCGGTGTCATGCCGCAGCCTTCACGTTTTTTTTGCCACAGCCGAGGTGATCGCTACCACTGCATCACTACCTTGCCGGCATTACCCGACAGCACTGCATCGAACCCTTCTTCATACTGATCGATCCCGATGCGGTGGGTGATGATACCGTTCAGGTCCAGTCCGCCTTGAACCAGCGCGATCATCTTGTACCAAGTCTCGAACATCTCACGCCCGTAGATGCCTTTCACGGTCAGCATCTTGAAGATGATCTTGTTCCAGTCGACGGCGAACTCGGTCGGCGCGATACCCAGCAGGGCGATCTTGCCACCATTATTCATGACATCGATCATGTCCCGCATTGCCGGAGCCGCCCCCGACATTTCCAGACCGACATCGAATCCCTCGGTCATTCCAATGTGCCGCATGACGTCAGTCAGGCTGTTTTCGGCGGGATCGACGACATGTGTTACACCCATGGAGCGTGCCAGTTCAAGACGGTAGGGATTGATGTCTGTAATCACTGTTTTACGGGCCCCGACCTTCTGCGCGACCAGAGCACCCATGATGCCAATCGGTCCGGCACCGGTAATCAACACATCCTCGCCGACCAGGTCGTAGCTCAGTGCCGTGTGTACCGCATTACCGAACGGATCGAAGATCGCCGCAATCTCATCGGGGATGTCATCCGGAATGGCAACGACATTGTCTTCCGGGACGGCGACATATTCGGCGAAACTTCCGGGTCGGTTTACCCCGATGCCCACCGTGTTGCGGCACAGATGCCCTCGTCCGGCCCGACAGTTTCGGCAGATACCGCACACCACATGGCCTTCGGCTGACACCCGTTGTCCGATCCGGTATTTCAGGGCACCTGATCCGACACCGACAATTTCACCGCAGAATTCGTGACCGACCACCATGGGGATGGGCACGGTTCGGGCGGACCACTCGTCCCATTTCCAGATGTGCGCATCCGTCCCGCAGATGGCCGATTGGCGCACTCGAATCAACACCTCCCGAGGACCGGGTTGCGGGATGGGGACGTACTCCATCCACAGGCCGACTTCGGGTTTGGCCTTGACCAGCGACTTCATCTGTGAACGGTTCATCGCATCATCCGGGTTATGTCATCTCTAATGTGTCGGGACCATATCACCGGGATGCAACGGTCTGCAACCGATTTTGCCGATGACACAAAGACCTTGCCCGTACGGCTAGTGGTCTGTGTCGCGATGCAGTAGAATTATTCCCAATTACTGTTGTGATGTGTGGATAATGATGGCAAATCATCGAGTCTTGAAGCAGTCGGTCAGTGTGGCAATCAATCCGGTTGTTGCAGACAGCGATAAGCGTAGCGATATTCCGTCGCAGCCGGGCGATGTGAAAGACGGGGTAAAGGAGATTGGCGGACCGGCAGGACCTGAGCCGACGCGTTATGGTGATTGGGAAGTCGGTGGCCGTTGCAGTGACTTTTAGGGACTGATTGGGTTGTGTGCAAGACGAGGTTGATTGTAATTCGCAATCATTTGCGATACGGTAGCGCTCGAAGACGTCGTGACCGATCCCATCCAATAGCACTGACGATCATTATCAGGAGTTGCGTTTGACCGCTTCAAACCGTCCTCTTTCTCCCCACCTGCAGGTATATCGTCCGCAGTTGACCTCCGTCCTGTCAATCCTGCACAGAGCGACAGGCATTGTGATCGCAGCCGGTGCGTTGCTCATTGCCTGGTGGTTGTGGGCGATCATGAGCGGTCCCGAGAGTTACCATGCGGTCCACCGTTTTTTCAATTCGATGATCGGTTGCGGAGTGTTGATCCTGTGGACCGGCTGTACCTTTTATCATCTGTGCAATGGGGTTCGCCACTTGTTCTGGGATGCGGGTATCGGATTCGAACTCAGTCAGGTCTATTTGACCGGTAAATTGGTCTTGATCGGTGCCGTGGGACTGACCGGCCTGGCCTGGCTGTTATGAGCCTGAGACATCCGCTGGCGAGCGTGAAAGGACTCGGTGCATCCGGTGAAGGTTCCCATCACTGGTGGTTGCAGCGTATCAGCGCGCTGGCCCTGGTGCCATTGACGTTGTGGTTTGTCTTTGCGGTCACGAGTCATGTCGGTGACCCTTATCCGGTTGTGTTGGACTGGTTGTCGCAGCCCTCCGTTGCCGTGTTGACCGTGCTGTATCTGGTTTTTATGTTTTTTCATGCCCAACTGGGCCTGCAGGTGGTGATTGAGGATTATGTCCATGGAGAGGGGTTGAGAATGTGCTGCCTGCTGCTGACCAAGGGAATCACCGTGCTCGCTGCCGCGCTGTCTGTTTTTGCCGTGTTGCGCGTTGCGATCTGACGGGATTACACCGGTTTTCACTTGAAAGATATCGCTCTGTTTGAGGTGTTTCGTGTCTAAAGCCTATCCCATCATTGATCATCAGTATGATGTTGTGGTTGTTGGCGCGGGGGGAGCCGGTTTGCGCGCGACGTTTGGTATGGCGTTAGAAGGGCTCGATACGGCCTGTATCACCAAGTTATTTCCCACACGAAGCCATACCGTTGCTGCGCAGGGCGGGATGAGTGCCGCAATGGGCAATATGGGTGAGGATGACTGGCGCTGGCATATGTACGATACCGTCAAGGGTTCGGATTGGCTTGGTGATCAGGATGCCATTGAATACATGTGTAAAGAAGCGGCACATGCCGTGATTGAGCTGGAACATTATGGGGTGCCTTTTTCCCGTACGCCGGATGGAAGAATCTATCAGCGGGCCTTCGGTGGAATGACGACACATTACGGCGAAGGGCAGGCACAACGGACCTGTGCCGCCGCTGACCGGACGGGACACGCGATACTGCATACACTGTATCAGCAGTCCCTGAAACACAAGGCGGAGTTTTTTATCGAATACTTTGCGATCGATTTGATCATGGAAGAGGGCGAGTGCCGCGGAGTGCTGGCATGGGATCTCGACACAGGGCAGTTGCATCGGTTTGCCGCGAGGCTGGTGGTGCTGGCCACCGGGGGATATGGTCGTGCCTATTTTTCCGCTACGTCGGCACATAGCTGTACCGGAGACGGCGGTGGCATGGTACTAAGGGCTGGCTTGCCGCTCCAGGACATGGAGTTTACCCAGTTTCATCCGACCGGTATTTATGGTGCCGGATGCCTGATTACCGAAGGTGCGCGTGGCGAGGGCGGCTATCTGACCAATGCAAACGGTGAGCGTTTCATGGAGCGCTATGCACCGAATGCAAAAGATCTGGCGTCCCGCGATGTGGTGAGTCGATCGATGACGATGGAAATCCGTGATGGACTCGGTGTGGGCAAGGAAAAGGATCATATTCATCTTCATCTGGAGCATCTGGGACCGGAAGTGCTGGCAGAACGCCTGCCGGGGATATCGGAATCGGCGAGAATTTTTGCCGGTGTGGATGTGACCAAGGATCCGATTCCGGTGATACCCACCGTGCACTACAACATGGGTGGAATCCAGACCAATCTGCACGGTGAGGTCGTGACACTGAAAGACGGTAACCCGGAAACGGTGGTTCCCGGATTGATGGCGATCGGTGAGGCGGCTTGCGTGTCGGTGCATGGTGCGAATCGATTGGGGTCGAATTCGCTGCTTGATATCGTGGTGTTCGGTCGAGCATCGGCACACCGGGCAAGGGATATTGTCAAGCCGGGATCGGCCAAACCCCGTTTACCCCGGTCGGCTGGAGAATCCATTGTGGATCGTTTTGACCGGTTGCGCTATGCCAGTGGGAAAATACCGACATCGGCCATTCGGCTTGAAATGCAAAAAACGATGCAGAACTATTGTGCCGTCTTTCGGACCGGCGAGGTGATGGAGGCGGGGCGGGCCAAATTGTCCCGGGTCTGCGCATCATTTGCGGATGTCAGGGTGACCGATCGCTCTTTGGTATGGAATTCTGATCTGGTGGAAACCCTCGAGCTGGATAATCTCCTCAGACAGGCCCGGGTTTCAATCTGTGCTGCGGTGAATCGAACCGAAAGTCGCGGAGCGCATGCCAGAGAGGATTATCCTGAGCGTGATGATGAGAATTGGATGAAGCATACTTTGGCCTGGCAGCAGGACATTGAACAGGATCCGAGGATCGATTATCGGCCGGTACATGATTTTACGTTGACCGATGAAATCGACTACATCAAACCGAAAAGACGGGTCTATTGACCGGGCGTCGCGCAAGTCTCCGTCATCGTGGTGGTGTGGTATGGGGTGTTGATTGATGTTGCCGGGTTCATCGAACCGCAAGCCAAGTTTGACGGGGAGTGCAATCGTGTTGGTATGACGCCTGTCCCCGGTCAGAACCATTCCGTCGACAGCGCGGAATGACGCAATGGCAAGGTTCCAACCAGGCACAAGTATCCGCAGCGATTGCAGATGACCGTCGGATGTCGTCGTGGGGAACGGTTCCGGTTCGACGAGCCGTGTGATGCTGATCGGTCCGGTTGTCCGTGTCCCGTGCGCATTTGAGTATATAATTGTCGTCAAGATGACACGTTAGCAAGAGAGATCATGGCCGAATTTTCACTTCCGGTAAATTCCCGTATCAAGGAAGGAGAACAGTATCAGGATACCAGCCATGGGCGTGTGCGTATGGTGCGGGTCTATCGTTGGGATCCGGATGTCGGGGAAAACCCCCGAATGGACCGTTACAGTGTAGATCTCGCTGCCTGTGGTCCAATGATACTGGACGTGCTGATACGGATTAAAAATGTCATCGACAGCACACTCACGTTTCGGCGATCGTGTCGGGAGGGCATCTGTGGCTCTTGTGCGATGAACATCAACGGTGTCAATACGCTGGCCTGTACGACGGCGGTGGATGAGATCAAGGGCGATATCCGGATCTATCCCTTGCCCCATATGTCGGTGATCAAGGATCTCGTGCCGGATATGCGTCATTTCTATGCGCAGTACGCCTCGATCAAGCCCTGGCTTCAGACGGACAGTGCGGCACCCGACCGGGAACGGTTACAGTCTCCCCAAGACCGGTCCAGGCTCGATGGGCTGTATGAGTGCATTTTATGTGCATGCTGTTCGACCAGTTGCCCCAGCTATTGGTGGAACAGCGACCGCTATTTGGGACCGGCCGCATTGCTCCAGGCATACCGCTGGATCGCGGACAGTCGGGATGAAGCAACCGGTGACAGGCTTGATGAGCTGGATGATGCCTTTAAGCTGTATCGTTGTCATACCATTATGAATTGCACGAATACCTGTCCCAAAGGACTTAATCCGGCGAAAGCGATCGGACAGATCAAGCAGACGATTGTCAAGCGCAAGTAAATCGCGGTCGGTGCCTCGAGGTTGACCACCCAAAATAACACGCTGAAACGCATGCAGTGGCGTTGCCGTCGCGGAACGAAGGAGCTGGACGTCATACTTGCCGGGTTTGTACAGGGAGAACTCGCTACGCTGAGCGAAGTAGACCGGGCCTTGTTTGACAGACTGTTGCAGGAATCCGATCCGACACTTCAGGCATGGTTGCAGCATGGGGTCACCCCAGGTGACCGGGGCATGGCGAAAATGGTCAAGTACATCTTGTCGGCCGGACCGGATCGAAAGCCGGAAAAATGAATGATCTGTGCGGTTCCCCGTTGTCTTTCCCCGCAAGATGCTCCGGCCAGTCCCTGGCAAGGGACCCGGACATCGCCGCCCGTGCTGCTGATGGCCTGTGGTAAATCGGGCCTTGTCGGACCTTGTCGGGCCTTGTCGTGCATGGATCGCCCATTGATCGTCATTTGCGCTATAATCTTTCAACATACAGTGTGTATGATGTATGGATAAGGCGGTTATGCAGTGTCGTCCTGTGGACCGATATTGCACAGGCGGTGTGTGTTATCCATTCTCTGTCATCCCATCTGCAGATGCGAACCGGTCGGAAAATGCTTTGATGACGGCGGGAGCATGAAGCCTGCATGGACGGATGAATTTATGTATTTCTTGACTTAAACAAGAGGGGTTCAAATGAAAAAAAGTAAGCTGGGCTTGAAGTATTGCGCGGCGGCGGCTTTGGGGCTGTCGTTGGCCACGGTCGTTCCAACGACCGTTTCGGCGGAAGAATTCATCAGTATCGGAACCGGTGGTGTCACGGGTGTTTACTATCCGACCGGCGGTGCCATTTGTCGACTGGTGAACAAGAACCGCAAGGAACACGGCATTCGCTGTTCGGCAGAATCCACCGGCGGATCGATTTACAACATCAATACGATTCGTGCCGGGGAACTGGAATTCGGTGTGGCGCAATCTGACTGGCAGTATCATGCGTATCATGGTACGTCCAAGTTCGAAGATGCCGGTAAGTTTGACAATCTGCGGGCCGTTTTTTCGGTTCATCCCGAGCCGGTCACGATTATTGCCAGCGATGCGTCGGGTGTTGAGAATATTACCGACCTGAAGGGCAAGCGTCTGAATATCGGTAATCCCGGATCCGGTACCCGTGGAACCTGGGAGGTGCTTGAGGCGGCATTGGGTTGGGAACGCAGCGATCTCAAGCTTGCCGCCGAGATGAAATCGGCAGAAACCGGTGCAGCGGTCTGTGATGGCAAGATTGATGCCTATTTTTGGCTGGTGGGCCATCCGTCTGCCTTGACCCAGGAATCGTTGGCCACTTGTGATGCGCATCTGGTCAACGCAACGGGCCCTGCTATCGACAAGTTGGTGGCGGACAATGCGTATTATCGTACTGCGGTGATTCCGGCCGGGATGTACAACAATGAGAGCGATATCACGACGTTCGGTGTCGGCGCCACCTTCGTCACCAGTGCGGATGTCTCAGAAGAGGCTGTCTACATTGTCGTGAAAGCGGTTTTTGACAATTTCGATGCCTTCAGAAAACTCCATCCGGCATTCGCCAACCTCAAGGAAACGGAAATGATTTCCGATTCGCTTTCCGCACCGCTTCATCCGGGTGCAGTGAAGTACTATAAAGAGCGAGGTTGGATGTAATTGTTTCAATAATCTGCAAGGTCGGAGACGACTCTGACCTTGCAGGCTGTCTGTGTCAGTGTGATTTGTCGAGTGTCAATGACAGTACCCCAAGTACTGGAAAGGACCTGCGTCACCCACTCGGCGGGGAGGCAAGATGAGTGAGAAAACAGCGAAGCAGCTAGAGGCGGAAGCACTGGTTGCCCAGGTAGACACCGGTGCAAGAAATCCGCTGGGCTGGCAGTCCAAGCTGATCCCATATGTGGCCTTTGTCTGGGCCCTGTTCCAGCTTTATATCGGTTCGAACATGCCCTTTTTCCTGAGTGATGTATTGGGCATCAGTGTGGTGGTGACCAATTCCAATGCGCGTCTGATCCACCTGGCCTTTGCGGTCTTTCTGGCTTCCATGGCGTTTCCGCTGTTTAAATCGAGTCGGCGGGATACCATTCCGTGGTACGACTGGATGCTGGCTGCCCTCGGGGTGGCTGCCTGTCTTTATATCGTGGTTTTCAGGGACTCCATCGCGGTGCGGGCCGGTCTCCCGACTACCGGTGATCTGGTGATGTCATCGATCGGCATGCTGGTATTGGGCGTCACGGTCTTCAGGGCATTGGGTCTGCCGCTGGTCATTGTCGCTTCTGTCTTTGTTTGTTACGTTTTTTTTGGCGATGCACAGGTGCTGCCCGATGCCATTCGCTGGAAAGGGGCTTCATTTGGCAAGGCCATGTGGCACTATTGGATGCAAGGTGAAGGGGTTTTTGGTGTGGCTCTCGGTGTATCCGCCTCGTTGATTTTCCTGTTTGTCTTGTTCGGCTCGATTCTGGAGAAGGCGGGAGCGGGCAATTTCTTCATCAAGATCGCCTTTGCGTTACTCGGTCATTTGAAAGGTGGGCCGGCCAAGGCTGCCGTGGTGGCTTCGGCAATGAGCGGGCTTTATTCGGGGTCATCGATCGCCAATACGGTGACGACCGGGACGTTCACTATTCCACTGATGAAGCGGACGGGCTTTTCGGCGGAGAAAGCCGGTGCGGTTGAAGTGGCGTCGTCCACCAACGGGCAGCTCACGCCTCCGGTCATGGGTGCGGCCGCTTTCCTGATTTCTGAATTTACCGGTATTACCTATACGGAAATTATCAAGCATGCCTTGGTGCCCGCATTGGTTTCTTATATTGCGCTGATCTATATTGTGCATCTTGAGGCACTGAAACTGGGACTTAAAGGCTTGCCGAAGCCCCCTTCCAGCCTGACCCTGGCCAACAAGGTGATCGGTTTTCTGGGCGGGTTTATCGGCATTGCGCTGCTGGGAATGGCGGTTTATTTCGGCCTCGGTTGGATCAAGGTGGTAGTGCCGGAGGCGGCGTTTTTGATTGTCGCGGTCCTGTGTACGGTGACGTATCTGTTTTTGTTGTATATCGCTTCCAAGCTGCCCGATTTGGTGGTCGATGCACCCGATACGCCGATCACTGAATTGCCCAGGGTCGGGGCTACCGCAGTTACCGGGCTATATTATATTTTGCCGATTGTCATCTTGATCTGGAGCATTGTCGTTGAACGGTTGTCACCGGGCCTCTCTGCCTTCTGGGCCACCATTGCAATGATCATCGTTGTGCTGACGCAGCATCCCATTAAAGCCTTCCTGAGAGGATCGGGACAGCTTGGACAGGCGTTCAGGGGAGGGGTCAAGGATTTGGTCGCGGGTATGATCGCCGGTTCCCGCAATATGATCGGCATCGGGGTTGCCACGGGCGCGGCCGGCATTATTGTCGGCACGATCTCATTGACGGGTGCCCATCAGGTGGTGGGCGAATTTGTCGAATTTCTGTCCGGGGGCAGTTTGATCCTGATGCTGATACTGGTCGCGGTTATGAGTCTTATCCTGGGGATGGGGTTGCCGACAACGGCAAATTACATCGTGGTGTCTTCGTTGATGGCACCGGTTATTTTGACGCTGGGTGCGGCAAATGGCCTGATTGTTCCGCTTATTGCGGTCCACCTGTTTGTGTTTTATTTTGGGATATTGGCCGATGACACCCCACCGGTCGGATTGGCGGCGTTTGCCGCGGCTGCGATCTCCCGTGGCGACCCGATCAAAACGGGGATACAGGGCTTTGCCTACGATATCCGAACGGCCCTGTTGCCCTTTTTGTTTATTTTCAATACCGAACTGTTGCTGATCGACGTTTCGCCGCTCAAGGGTGTGTTTGTCTTTGTGGTCGCCGTTTTTGCGATGATGCTGTTTGCTTCTGCGACGCAGGGTTACCTGCTGACCCGCAACAAAATCTGGGAGTCATTGTTGCTGCTGCTGGTTGCGTTTACCCTGTTCCGCCCGGGATTCTGGCTGGACCAGGTTTATCCGCCCTATCACAGCATTTCCCCGGACAAGGTCTATGAAGTGGTTGGACAGGCCACTCCCGATGGGGTGCTGACCATGGTTGTCGAGGGCCCCGACTTCGATACCGGCGAAACTAGCTCGACAACGATCCTGGTTCCGCTGGGTGACCGTGCCGATGCCATACAGCGGTTAAACAATGCGGGTCTGACGGTGATTGTGGAGGAAGGCCTGGCAAAAATAGAAGAACCGTTTCCCGGCACGCCTTATTTTGAAAAAATCGGTAAATCGTTTGACTACTACGGTGATGACCCGGTTGTGGTCTCCGAGATCAAACAGAAGGCTGAACGGATCGCCAAGGAGATCTTTTATATTCCTGCGCTGATTGTTTTTGCGCTGGTGATCTGGCTGCAGCGCACTCGAAGAAAGCGCATGGCGATCTGAGCATGGATGCCGTCGCTGGCGATGATCCGGTCAAGTTAATTACTCTCCCACACCGGCGGAGTCAAGTCGCTCCGTGTTGTTTCTCTCGATGATTTGATTCGGCCGGCGGGGCCCAACTTTAACGATGTTTCGATGTTCTGATTCACAACGCGCTGTATTGGGACGTTTGTTTGATTTGCCCAGGGTCCCGCTGTTCAGTGCAGCCACGGCCTTGGAATGGATGCCCAATCTGACGCAAAGGTGTGGTGGTGCCGGTCTCTTTGTCAAACGGGATGATGCGCTGGGATTTGCCTTCGGTGGCAACAAGGTTCGGCAACTCGAATTTTACCTGGGCGATGCGCTGGCCCAGGGTGCCGATACGATATTGATTACGGGGGCTGTGCAATCCAATTTTGTCCGTCTGGCGGCGGCGGCATCGAATAGGCTGGGTCTACAGTGCCACATCCAGTTGGAAGAAAGGGTACAGAAAGACGATGTCCATTACCGGCAGTCTGGTAATGTGCTGATCGACCGGTTGTTGGGTGCCGTCATGCACAGTTATCCGGAAGGGGAGGATGAATATGGCGCAGATCGCCGACTCGGAGAAATTGCCCGGGATTTAACCCAGTGCGGTCGCAGGCCCTACATCATTCCGCTCAGCCCGGATCACCCGCCCCATGGGGCATTGGGATATGTGGTGGCCGCCGGTGAATTGCTACAACAGCTGGACGAGAAAAAGATAACGCTGGATAAAATTGTGCTTCCTTCGGGTAGCGGAAATACCCATGCAGGACTCCTGTTTGGTTTGCGGGCATTGGGTTGTTCGGTGCCGGTGCATGCCATTTGTGTTCGTCGCAATGCAGAGGCACAATTTGCAAGAATCAAGGATCGTTGTCATGCGATCGCCAAATTGCTGGCGATCAGGTCCCCGGTTCAAGATACGGATATTTTGCTCGATGACCGTTATCTTTCTCCAGGCTATG
The DNA here is from genome assembly GCA_965214625.1 of Candidatus Poriferihabitaceae bacterium. Classification (GTDB taxonomy): domain Bacteria; phylum Pseudomonadota; class Gammaproteobacteria; order Arenicellales; family Poriferihabitantaceae. The sequence continues at coordinate 2,961,081 of OZ243962.1, forward strand.
GATTGCCGAATGAACCGACGATGCGTGCCATTTTATGGGGTGCACGCAGTGAAGCGCTGATGCTCGATCCGGCCTACTCGGGTAAGTCGATGGCGGGATTGATTGAACAGGCGAAACATGCGGACCCCGATGCCCATTTGTTATTTTGGCATACCGGTGGTATGCCGGGATTGTTTGCCTATCAGGATGATCTGTATCGAGCACTTGAGACATAAGCCTCTCTCAAATTGAGCCGTACCGAATTACAGACTGCTTTGAGTCTGGCTCACCGGGACCATTTTATCGCCGCCCATCGACGGCCCGCCCTCGAGGCCGGACTGATCGAGATGACGATTCCCGACAAGCCAACCAGTCAGAACCAGCGTTATCGGCGCACGACGGCCGGGCATGCCCTGGCACAATCAATACAAGATGCGACTAGACAGAGCCTATAAATATCACAATCAGTGATGTAACAAGGTCTACAAATGTCATATGTAGTGATAAAAAAGGGTTGTTAAATATCACTTTTTCTGTTAATCTTGGCCTTGTTGTTTACCAATCTTGTTCAGGATGTCATGCTCAATCTTCTGGTTCGCAAGGAACTTTCATATCTGCTTGAGTGGCTTGATCGTCCAAATCGCAAGCCGCTTGTTATTCGGGGGGCGCGGCAGGTGGGGAAATCCACGCTGGTCAGGCAGCTTGCCAATGCAGCGGGGCTTGCACTGTTGGAAATCAATTTCGAGCGCAACCCGGAGTATCGCGATGCTTTTGCCACCAAAGACCCGCTGCAAATCACCCGCGCATTGAATTTGTTGCTTGGACAACAGGTGAATACCGATAAAACCCTTTTGTTTCTGGATGAGGTTCAGGAAGCCCCGGAGGCATTGGCGGCTCTGCGTTATTTTTATGAAGAGTTGCCACAGTTGCGCCTTGTTGCCGCAGGCTCGTTGTTGGAATTTGCGCTGTCAAACGCACAGTTTGGGATGCCAGTCGGACGGGTGGAGTACTTTCATATCGGCCCAATGCAGTTTGACGACTTTTTGATCGCCATGGGTGAGGCTTCTTTGGCCGATTACCTGAACGATTTGTCGCTGGATGATATTCGTAATCAAAACATGGTTCGGGCGATTCATGAGAAATGTCTCAATCTGTTGCGCCAGTATTGGGTCGTGGGCGGATTGCCCGAAGCGGTGGCGACTTATGCGGCTACGCAGGATTATTTTGAGGTGACTCGCGTTCAACAAGGAATCGTGGCTACATATCGGGATGATTTCAGCAAATACAGCTCGGGTACGACCAAAATCCTGGTACAGCAGGTATTCGATCATTTACCTCTTGCCGTCGGGCGTAAATTCAAATATGCCCATGTCAGCCACAATCACCGTGCGGCGCAGGTGGCGACTGCATTCCGGCAACTTTGTATGGCGGGAGTAGCCAGTCCTGTACTGCACACTTCTGCCAATGGCGTCCCGCTTGGCGCGGAGGCTCGCCAAAATTACTTCAAGGCGCTGTATATGGACATTGGCTTGATGTGCGCCGCGCTGAAACTTAACGTGCTTGACTTGGCGAGAAGTGAACTTTCCATGGTAAACAAGGGGTCTCTGGCGGAGCAGCTTGTCGGCCAGCATCTGTTACATACAACTCCTGCCTTTCAGCACCCTCAACTTTATTACTGGGTAAGAGAAGCGAAAGGCTCAGCCGCAGAAATTGACTATCTAATGACACAAGGGCAGGAAATTGTGCCCATCGAAATAAAGGCGGGTACTACCGGCACGCTTAAATCGCTGCACCAGTTCCTTACGGAAAAGAACCGGACGTTTGCCGTGAGATTCAATGCCGACTTGCCGAGTTTGCTGAATGACTCGAAAACACTCTCCACTGGTCGAACCTTGAGTTACAGGTTACTTTCACTCCCTCTTTACATGGTCGGCAGTACGGACCGGCTTGCAGCCGCCGCGATTAACACATGAGCGTGTCACCCTTCTCCTCACCAACAACGTGAACCAGATATCCCGCAACTCCCGGAAACGTCCCTCGGCAACCATTCCTTTCGTCCAGCCATCGAAGATCACGGCAACACGCGCCTGAAGATCAACGACCAACGGACTGCTTTCCTCATTCCCGACATATCGGCCGATTTTCCGCAGCATTTTCAGCCCCTCGCGCTCAAGACAGTCATCCACCGCATCACAGGCGGCTTTCCAGGTTTATCAGCACCCCAGCATAACGATTCTTCCGATTACCTCCACGCTGATAGCGGCGCCCTTGTTTCGGGTGGTCATCGAGCCGGGCGAGGGAAACGGACTGACCAGGTGGTCTCAAGTGATGGTCGATAAGGCGGTGACAGTTTCTCGCAATAAGGTGGGAGTGGATATCGGTCAGGCCAGCTACGCCACAATGCAGGAAATAGACCGTTGTCTGGCGGTGTTTTTGGGGATCGCCAGATAGGCCTGATTCGACAGGACGGTTTGTCCGGTTTACGTTTGCACCCTCCCTTTGGTAGGGTGTTAGTGAGATAAACAGGTTATCCGTGTTGCGAAATAGTGACCGGGATTTGTTGCATCACGTTTTCCATATCGCCATAGCCCGTATAGCGATACTCATAGTCGAGTTTTAACCGGTCCGCGATTTCTTCGGCTTTATGGCGCAGTACAGGGTTGTCCGTTTGTGCCATGAAGACGACTTTCTTGTAGTTGCCAAAAACAAAATCAACCATATCGTCTCTCCGGTCCAAGCCGAGCGCTTCCCAAACAAATTTATCGAAATATTGACAAAAGAAATCCGTTAGATAGAACGTGGTGATATCGGTCTTTGTATATTCCGCAAAAGCATCGTTGCCCATCAGAAATGAAAAGCAATGCGGCCCCGCGATTCGCTCTGCGCCTTCTTCATTTACTACGGCATCCACATAGCCTGCCGTTCCGCAATCGCCGTACATCACCAGGATCTTTTTGTATTGGTCACGATTTTCGCGAATTTTTTTCCGGAGTCCTTCGGGAATACGTTGCGGTTGATGGTGCCAATAGGCGGGTAGGCAGGTCAGTTCCAGATGATGCCAGTGGTTGATGCGAATTAACTCGACGATTTCATGGCTCAGTGCGCCACACGCAATAATCAGTGTTTTGTCCTTGGATTCTTTCATGACTCAAAATGGTAGCAGGTAATTGGTTCGCAAAATAGGTTGTTTGCATCATAAAACCGTTTACATCGTATCGACCCAAAACCTCCGTTTTCAGAGGCGTGAGACCTGCTCGGGTTTGGTTCTCATATGCTCGATCAGATTAGCCTGCGGCATGTTCCTCGTCGCGAATTGAGTAGATCGTATCTTGGTAAGCGTTAATGATATCCGCTTCATAAACGATGCCAATAAAGGTATTGTCGGTGCGATCAAGGACGGGAATACTGGTCCCGATGAAGTCAGTCAGGTGCTCCATTGCGGTCCACACCGAGGTGTCAGTATAAAAGATCAGTTTTTCTGATTCGGCATAGTGAACGGCGGTATCGTTACGGTGTCGGAGGCTGTCACAGTATTGCGCCAGTTTTTCTATCTTGATGACGCCGATGAATTGTTCGTGTTCATCGACGACATAGGCTTCCACTGCCTGTGAAGCGAGCATCCAGTCCCATACGCCCCCGATTGCTTGGGTATCCGGACATCGGTAAACCTCTTTATGAACATAATCCGAAATGACTTTTTCGCCTAACAGTATCTTGTCTCTCCCCATTGAAATATCGAATCCCTGGTTATCCAGTTGCGCATCGAAGATTGAGCGGCCAAAAAGCCGATAACCAAGAAGATTGGAGAACACCACGCTGATCAAGGCTACCGTCGCCAAATCATAGTTATGGGTCAGTTCGATGATAATCAGTATTGAGGTTAACGGAGCCCCGATGACGGGGCTGGTCACCGCAACCATTCCGCAGATCGCGTAGACCACAAGCGCCGCATGCCCCCCATCGGTCAAGATTGCGATTTGACTTCCAACCAAAGAACCAAACAGGACACCGATGAGCAGAGACGGACTGAAAATACCACCGGCAAAACCGAGCCCAAGACACAGTACGGTGAGAACAAACTTCATGATCAGCAACATCCCCAGGTCAACAGAGCTGAATGAGCCTTCAACGAGGGCCATTTGCAGCACTTCCTTGCCCACGCCGAGCACTTCGGGAAACCACAGTGCCGATATCCCGACCAGACATCCGGCCAGTGCGACTTTACCGTGAGAGGGCATGGGAAGCCGCTCACTTCGCTGTTGGACAAACAACAAACTGCGGACCAATCCGGCAGCGATCAAGGCGCCAAGAATCCCGATCAAAATAAAAAAGGGATACTCGTGTGAATACAGCTCAATAGGGGTCGAAATGACAAACAGCGCGGGTCGTTCGAAAAAGGCAGTGGCTATAAAATAGCCCGTTGCAGCCGCCAGTGCGATGGGTGAGAAGGCTCGCAGTGAATAATGGCGTAAAATCACCTCGTGTGCAAAAACGATACCCGCTAACGGCGCATTAAAGGCGGTTGCAATGGCAGCCGCCGCACCGCAACCGAGACTGATGGTTTTCAGGTTGAGGTCGTTCCCGGACCACTTGTCGACAAGGCTGCCCAACGTGGTACCCAAATGGACGAGTGGTCCGTATTGCCCCACCGAGGCGCCACAGCCGATTGAGAGAATGGCGGCCAATGCAGATTTCAGGCCGTCCATGGCGGAAAGGCGACAGTGAACCGAATGTGAGGCCTTGATCGTTTCGGGAATACCGTGGGCCCGCTGTCCACTGATGCGGTTACATAGCAAGGCGACCAGGACTCCGCCTGTTGTGGGAATGGCGATCGTCAGCAGAATTGTCTGCCACGGCGTTTCCAGGCCCTGGTAATGGTCAAAAGGTTGTATCCACAGATCGTTGAGTGCCTCCAAAGCCTCCACAAAGAGTATCACGGCGATGGAGCAGAAGCCCCCCGTACACACGGCGAAGAGAGACAGTATCAGGATACTGACGACAGTGTCTCGTATTTTTAAAGGGGAAATGGTCAGGGAATTCGTCAAATTTGAGGGACGAGACGGACAGTCGATTCGCACTAGGGTAACACGTTTTTATTTTGAGGTCAGACGGATCGAACTCATCGCACGGGTATCATTTAAACCCTGTGTTCTGATTGTCGATTTGTTTTTGCACCGACGAACGTCTGGTCGGTACGGTGGTGTTGGGTTGGCGTGAGGTCAGCAGGTAGCGGAAGATGCGGACCAGGGTTCAGGTTTTAAGTGGGACAGTGTTCAGTGATAGGGCAGGGCGTGCAATTCATCAAAATAACCGAGGGCTTCCTCCAGCGGTTCGTTCTTGGCCAATTGAAAAGCATTGATGCCACATTTTTCCATGATCGAGAGATTGTCAACAAATGCACCGATCGCCCGAATTTCTCCGCTGTAGTGAAACTGTTGTCTCAACCGTATTGCCTGTGAATATCCTCGGCCTTCGCTGAACCGCGAAAAATCAAGTGCGATAAGAGGGATCCCCGGGATGTCGTTCTCAATCAGCAAAAGATCGTCCTCGGGCTGAAGCAAAATACCGATGAAATTCTGTCGGGTAGGATCGACATGACCGCGTATTGCCAGCCAGTGGGACAGTGGTATGATGGTCGGTCGCGATGGCAGTGTTGTTTTCCATGCCTTTGCGGTGTGGTCCGGGTCCGTGTCACTGCACTTCAATTGCCACGGATTGTCGATGATTTGACGATTTTTGATGATTTGCATAGACATTATCCTTAAAAGGGGCGATGCCGAGTCGGATGACCGTATCAAGAAAGGTTTCTTGAGTACGTCGCAGCGCAACATAGGTCTCGATCAGCGTCCTGACAACACCCGGTACGTTGGCTTTCGGGATCGCAGGCCCGAGTCTTTCACCGAGTCTCCCCTGGTTGTTTGCATGGCCGCCCAGGGTGACCTGATACCATTCCTCCCCTTTCTTATCGACGCCCAGTATGCCGATATGACCCACATGATGATGTCCACAGGCATTCATGCAGCCGGACATTTTCAATTGAACCGGCCCGATATCATGGTGTCGATCATATTGTTCTATGAGAGTGCCGATTGCCTTGGCCAGTGAAATCGTGCCGGCATTGGCCAGTGAGCAGAAGTCCAGTCCCGGGCAGGCAATCATGTCGGTCAGCATGCCGATGTTGGGGGTGGCGAGTTGATATCGCTGCAGTGTCTGCCAGACGAATTTCAGCTGCGATCTTTTGACATGGGGCAGGACCAGGTTCTGCTCATGGGTAGCCCGGATTTCATCTTCACTGTGATCTCGGGCCAGTGTGGCCAGTGCGCCCATCTGTTCCGAGGTAATGTCCCCGGGAGCTTGTCCGGGTGCCTTCAATGAGACATGAACGATAACGTAGCCCGATACGGCATGGGGTTGGGTATTTTGTTTCCTCCACAACTCGAATCTCGGATCCGGCGGCGCACAGGGCACGGACGAGGGGGCAGTGTCGTCAGTCAATGTCTTGGCGAACCGGGATTTCATCAAGGCGATTTGCTCGGGGGTGATCATCGGTCCGGTCAATTGGCTGTGATGCCATTCTGCCTCGACCTTGTTTTGAAAAATCCCGATACCAAGATCGTTAACAAGAATTTTAATTCGTGAACGATATTGATGATCACGTCGGCCATATTGATTGTAGACACGCAAGATGGCCTGCAAATAACCGAGCAACTCTTCACCCTTGAGATCATCGCGGATCAGTTTGCCGATCATTGGGGTTCGACCCAGACCGCCACCGACATAGATCTGGAAACGGACAGTATGGGGCATCGGCTTGACGATCTGGATGCCGATGTCGTGAAACCGGATGGCGGCCCGGTCTTCCAAGGCCCCGCTGACAGCGAACTTGAACTTTCGGGGCAGCCAGTAAAATTCCGGGTGCAATGTTGACCACTGTCTGATCAACTCACACCAGGGCCGAGGGTCTTCAAATTCGTCTGGTGCGATGCCTGCAAGTGGATCACTGGTGATGTTCCGGATACAACTGCCACTGGTCTGGATGGCATGCATCTCGACGGAGGCCAGGTCGCGTAAAATCGCGGGGACATCGTCCAGTTCGGGCCAGTTGAACTGGATATTCTGCCGGGTGGTAAAATGGCCGTATCCCCGATCATATTGCGTGGCAATGTCGGCCAGCTTGCTTAACTGACAACTGTTCAGCTGTCCATAAGGAATGGCGACCCGAAGCATGTGGGCGTGGCGCTGCTGGTACAGGCCGTTTCGCAGCCTGAGTTGCTTGAAGTTGTCTTCGTCTATCCGGCCAAGTTTGTATCGTTGAACCTGCCTGTCGAACTGATCGGCCCGCTGTTGAAGGAACTGTTTCTCCTGATGAGTATATTGATACATCGCTTACATCATCGTGATTTTGTGGCAACACAGTGTATGCAATTTGTTTCATCAAGACAATAATAATAAAAAAATAATACTATTATTATGGTATAATATGATATATTATAGAAAATATACCTATTAATATGAAAAAATCAGAAAAAATAACTTTAGATAACGTTGATCGAGAAATATTGTATCATCTGCAGCGGGATGCCAGCCTCACGATCAAGGATTTGGCTGACCGGGTGCATTTGTCGCCGACCCCCTGCTGGAAGCGGATACAAAGATTGGAGAGCAATGGGGTCATCAAAGCGAAAGTGGCCCTATTGGACCCGAGCAAGGTCGATGCCAGCGTGACGGTGTTCATTGCCATTAAAACGGATCAGCACAATACCGAATGGAGCGAGCGGTTTGCCCACGAAATGTCCTCCATCCCCGAAATAATGGAGATGTACCGCATGAGCGGTGAGGTTGATTATCTGTTACGGGTCGTGGTCTCCGATATTGCGGCTTTTGACAGTCTTTACAAAAAGATTATTGATCGGATTGCGTTGACAAATGTCACTTCCAGTTTCGCGATCGAACAGATGAAATACACGACCGCCTTGCCGGTCTGAGGGAACGGTCTGCCTCGCAGTCCGTGAGTGAATTTGAACCATAGAGCTGTGATATAATTTTCCTTCATGATCAAGTAGTCCGAAGATTTTTGTCTAGACCAAACTGGGTTGAGGCGGCCTGCTTACCGGTCGGAACCCGGTGATATAAAGAATAACTGAGGGGGATGACGATGGCAGCTAGAATTCGGGTCCGGTGGTATCAAACCATTCGAATGAAACTTGTTGCGGTCATTATTCTCACGGCGACCACTGTCCTGGCGGTCATCGGCTATAACGCCTACCGATATATCGAGAAGTTGGAACTAGAACGACTCGCTGAGTTGACCGAAGGCTACGCAAATCGGTTGTCGCAACATCTGTCAGTGCCGTTGTGGCATCTGGACCGTGAGCAAATCAACGCACTGTTGGTATCTGAGATGCTGCAGCAGGAGATTGCCGCAATTATTGTCAGAGACGAGGACCGCAGTACGCTTTTTGCCGCAAAAGAGCGGAACGATGAGGGCGTAGCGGTCGATTCACTCGGCAGCGTTTCGGGAAACTATCTCAGTGCAGACAAGGAAATTCGCCATCAGGAGGCGGTGATCGGTGTGATCAGTGTGTTTACCTCACGCAAGCTGTTGCGCCAAACATTGTATCGCTTCATTCAGGGCGTTATCGTGACCATTGCCATACTGGACCTGATTTTGTTTTTGGCGGTGATCATTGTCTCTAATAAAATGCTGATCAATCCATTACATCGGTTGGCCGCCGGTTTCGAACGGATGAGCCGGGGATATCTGACACAACCGTTTGAGATTGACTCGCACGATGAGATTGGCCAACTGGCCGCTATCAGTAACAAAATGCAGGCTAATTTCAGAGCGGTACTCCATCGGATCATTAAGAAATCAACCCCCTAGATTGTCGTCAAGAGGGTCGGCCGGATCGCCTGCGTTGCTTTTGGATTGATCGGTATTTTTCGAAGGAATCGCCAAAGGTTTCATGTATGCAGTGACACCAAATCAAGGATGGCACTTGATGTTTGAAACACGAATGCGAGACGGGACTAAACGGACCGGTATGATGTCTGAACCGTCTGTTGCAGGCGGTATTGAGCAGACGGGTTGACTGCCGTTGGCATCATGGTCGGCAATATCCCTGATGGCGTGTCAGCGAGTTAATGAATACTTGCCGGTTACAAGCAAGCGGATGATTTTTGACACCTAGTCGAAAAGGGACTGGAAGGCGTAATAGGAAGGCATTTTCCGCATCAGACCATCACGGGAATCCACCAGTCCGTACCCGGGGTTGATCAGTTGCCACCAGTAAACCCGTTTGACCCAGCCGGTCTGGCGGGCAACTTGAAAGTAGTGTTTCAGATGTATTGCCTGTGTCTGTTCGTCCACCGTTGACCTGGGCTGTCCGGAATTCGGCGTATACGGCTTGGTATTGAGTAAGGGCCAGTTGGTCTCGGTGATCCAAAGTGTATTGTCCGTATTGTTCGACAAGCTCAGAATGGCTTTGTTCAGACGAAGCTTTTTTTCAAGATCAAAATAGCGATATTGTTTCCCATAGGGTGACCCCCGGCGATTGATATATAACAGGGAAGCACAACCGTCCATCCGGTAATCGACAAGGTTTACCAAGGTGCGTAGTGTGATCAGTGGCTCAAAGTCAATGACTGAAGAACCGAGCAACGTGAGGCCCGGATAGGATTGCCTCACCTGGTCGGCGATTTCGAACAGCCCGATGGCTTGACCGGAGTGTCGACAACCCCATTTTGTACGATTGATGGCATTGCCGATTTGATAGGTCCGGCAGTATGGCGAGAGGGTGTCAAAAATCGCGCTCAGTTGCTGTGCCCATACTGTGAGGTCTGTTACGCTGTCGCGGGATTGAAGAATATTGACCACAAACCGGTGTTGGGGAAACAGTTCGATAAATTGTGCGATTTCATCGAGCTTGTGTTGTTGCCAGACCGGCATGCGGACCAATAGTTGTCGGACACCTAGGTCTTCGATCATGTCCTGTGTTACCCTGTGCCACTTCGGCGTGGTCCCGACGCTCAACCCTGCAAAGTCGATCATTGCGGGAGGATGTTGGGGCTTGAGCGAGAAATATCGCCACAGAATAAGGGGGGAGACACCGATGGCGGTGGCCAGTATCTTGAGATATTCCATGCCCGTGTCCAGACGAAGACGGGGCTTTTGGGCCGGGTCGAGCTTGTAGGGTTGCTCGGAGTACGGATCCCACCAATGTGGATGATTATCCATAAAAAGACCATGAATAGCTTATAAAAACCATTGATCCTCGTCGAACTGGACGACAAAAGACAATTTTGAGATAATCCGGCTTTCTCCTCATCACAACACTGCTATGGCTAGTATCCTTGTTTTGCATGGTCCCAATCTTAATCTTCTTGGGACCCGAGAGCCACATCATTATGGATGTCGGAGCCTTCAGAGTATAAATGACCGGTTAACACAACTGGCACAGTCAGACGACGTTCGGATTGTTTGCAAACAAAGCAATGCCGAAGCGGATCTTGTTGACTGGGTGCAGCAATCGACTGCCCAGGGAATTGATTTTATCATTCTCAATCCGGCGGCGTTTACACACACCAGTGTGGCGATACGTGATGCGTTGAGTGCCGTCGGTGTTCCCTTTATTGAGGTTCATCTGTCTAATGTCCATGCCCGCGAGCCATTTCGGCGGCAGTCCTATTTTTCTGATATTGCACAGGGTGTCATTACCGGATTGGGGGCGGAGGGTTATATGTTTGCGTATGCGGCTGCCCGTCAATTTTTGCAAAAGGCGTGTGATGAGATGTGAGACTGAGTGTCCCATCGTATAATCCGGGTATCCGGCATAATGGTTCCGTCGATAAGACAGACTAACAGAGAAAGCCAATGGATTTAAGAAAAATAAAGAAGTTGATTGAATTGCTCGAAGGGTCCGATTTGGCAGAGATGGAGATCACCGAAGGTGACAATACTATCCGGCTGACCCGATCAGCGCCTGCAACAGCCGCAACACCTCCGTTGCCCCCTTATTCGCGTGCGTTCTCCCCGGAACCGGTCGTCTCTGAAACGACGGCAGCCGTACCGCAGAAACCCGCTGAGCCAGGGGAAGGGAAAACCATCGATTCGCCGATGGTGGGTACATTTTATGATGCGGCTTCTCCCGATGCGGAACCGTATGTCACGATCGGTTCGACGGTCAGTCCGGGTGATATCCTGTGTATCATCGAAGCGATGAAAACGTTTAACCAGCTGGAAGCAGATACCTCGGGAGTGATCCGGGCGATTTACAAGAGCAATGGCGACCCGGTCGAGTTTGGCGAACCATTGTTTGTCATTGAATAAACAAGATGGTCAGAAAGATAAAAAAGCTTGTCATTGCCAATCGGGGTGAAATTGCCCTGCGTATTTTGAGGGCATGTCGGCAATTGGGGATTTTGACGGTGGCTCTGCATTCTGAGGCCGACAGGGATGCAAAGTATGTTCGCCTCGCGGATGAATCGGTCTGTATCGGCCCGGCACCGGCCACAAGCAGTTATCTCAATATTGCCTCCGTGATCGCGGCGGCCGAGGTGACAGAAGCACATGCCGTGCATCCGGGATATGGTTTTCTTTCTGAAAACCCGGATTTTGCCGAACAGGTCGAACAAAGCGGATTTGTCTTTGTGGGTCCGAAAGCCGAGACCATCAGAGTCATGGGAGACAAGATTTCGGCCATTTCGGCAATGCGTAAAGCGGGTGTGCCCTGTGTTCCGGGTTCGGACGGTCCGCTGCCGGAGGCGCCGGACAAGATCATTGAAATCGCCGAGCAGGTGGGTTATCCACTATTGATCAAGGCATCCGGTGGCGGGGGAGGAAAGGGAATGCGGGTCGTTCGTCGACCCTCGGAACTGATTGCCTCGGTTGAGATGACTCGCCAGGAAGCGGCGACGGCCTTTCATAATGACGTCCTTTATATGGAACGATTCCTGGAGCATCCAAGACATGTCGAGTTCCAGGTTCTGGCAGACATGTATGGTCATGCGATCCATCTTGGCGACCGGGACTGTTCCATGCAAAGACGACACCAAAAAGTGATCGAGGAAGCACCTGCATCGACGATCGATGCGACATTGCGTCAGTCGATGGGGCGTCGGTGTGCTGAGGCATGCCGGGCGATCGGCTACCGTGGTGTTGGGACCTTCGAGTTCCTGTATGAGGACGGCGCATTTTATTTCATTGAAATGAACACGCGGATTCAGGTGGAACATCCGGTCACTGAAATGATTACAGGGTTGGATTTGTTGCAGGAACAAATCCGGGTAGCCGATGGCCAGAAACTCAGATTCAAGCAGGAGGATATTCATTTTCGGGGACATGCGATTGAATGCCGGATCAATGCCGAAGACCCGGAAACATTCATGCCGTCACCCGGTCGCATCACGCAATATCACATGGCGGGTGGTCCAGGCATCCGGGTGGATTCGCATGTTTACAGCAACTACTATATTCCCCCTTACTATGACTCCATGATTGGCAAGGTGATTTCCCATGGGATGCACCGAAAAGAGGCGATTGCCCGGATGAAGGGTGCCCTGCAGGAAATGGTGGTGGATGGTGTCAAAACAAACCTCCCATTGCAACGGGAGTTGATTCAGGACGAGGCCTTTATTCGGGGGGAGTATGACATTCACTATCTGGAAAAGAAGTGCGGAACCCATCAGTGAGGGACTACGTCGAGATTTCATTTCAGGTCGAGCAGCGGGATGCCGAACCTGCGACCCGGTTGATGCAGATCGCGGGCGCACTGTCTGTGACCGTTGAAAGTGCTTCTCTGGAGGATTGCTTCGATGAATCAGTCCCGTGTGAACCGTCGTGGCCGCAACAGCGACTGACGGGGTTGTTCGACGAAAAGGTTGATTTGTCCGTGATTCGCCAACTGGTGTCGGAGACCGTGAGCAGTACCCAGGCATGGTCGGTCGGTTTACTTGAAGACTGTGATTGGGAACGCGTTTGGCTGACGCAATTTCGTCCGGTTAAGGTCGGCAAACGCCTGTGGGTGAGGCCCAGCTGGACGCAAGCGGTTGTGCCGGACGAAGTCAATATGATTATCGATCCGGGATTGGCGTTTGGAACCGGGACCCATCCGACAACCTGTCTTTGCCTGGAGTATTTGTCTGCCTGCTCGCTCACAGGAAAAACCGTATTGGATTTCGGATGCGGCTCAGGCATTTTGGGTATCGCGGCAACAATGCTGGGGGCTGTGAAAGCGATGGGCGTGGATGTTGATGCCAGGGCCATTCAGGCAACCAGGAACAATGCGACGGCCAACCAAGTGGATGATCGCCTGGTGGCGGTAGACAGTGAGCGGTTCGTGTCCCAATACAGTGAAAGGCAATTTGATCTTGTGATGGCCAATATACTGGCCGGTACATTAACGGCCCTGGTGGATGAGTTGGTCGTCAGGGTCAAGCAGGATGGGGTGATTTTATTGTCCGGTATCTTGCCCTGCCAGCAAGGGACCGTACTGGCCGCATATGAGGCCTATTTTGATTTTACCACGCGACAAAAAGACGATTGGCTGTTGATGATTGGGAGGCGTTATGACAACTGACGATGAGGCCTATTGTCGTTGTCCGGCCTGCGAGTCCGTCTATCTGGTTTCGGTTGATCTGTTGACCGGCCCCTCGGAGTCGGTTCGCTGTGGAAACTGCGAAGCACTCTTTTACATCAGGTCAAACCAGGTCGTCAAGCAGGATGACGGCTTCATGCCGTATCGGGAGTGGGACAAGGGTCAGGCCGAGGATGTGCCGGGTTTTTTTTCCCCGACGGTGTCCGAGGCGACCGACGCCGACGATAGAACGGAGCGGGTCGATGTCTCGTCGACACAACCGGTTGATCCAGTACCAACGGGTCGACAGCCGAATCAATCGGTCATGGTGGAGATCGATGCTGATCCGGGCACTGGCTCTGTATCGCAAACGTCCGACGTTTTATCTGATTTGCACTGGCCAGCAGACGACCCGTCCGCCAGTCAGGATGTGCTGGTGGACTATCTGGATGAAGTGGATGCCTACCTGAATCGCTATGAGGGGAAAAGGGCTTCACCGACCCCTACAATACAGCCGCCAATCGATGTAAAGGACGATGACAATCCCGGTGAAACCGAGGCAAAGGAGATTGAGCAACTGCTCGAAGAGATCGTGCAGATTGATGCCACTTTAGAGACCGTCAATATTCCCGACCCCCCGTTGGATGAGGTGTCGACAGATACGGTGCCTGTCTTAATGGGCAAGGAAGAGAGCCTGGACAACGAAGACCGGGTCACTGAACAGGTAATGCAACTGGAGCCCACGGATAACACGGTGCACCGTGATCATGATTTGTCTGCGCACCTGGCTGATCAGAGGGGAGAAAAATCGCTCAGTGAACCGGTCTTTACCCGTCCGTTCGAGCTGGTCGATGAGCCAGAGGAGCGCTTGCATCCCACTCGATTTACCGAGCGAGTTTACCGTCCCCCTTCTTTGGAACTGATCGACGAGGAACCCGCTGCATTGCGCACCAATCCATCGGATCAGTCGATGAACGGGTCCAGTGATGAAGACGATGCCGGGCAAAAACAGACCAACCGTGTCAGAGACTATACGGGACACCATAGATCGTCATTAATGACCCTTGTCTGGGTCTTTGTTTCCGCCGGGTTGGTTTTTTTGCTGGCAGTGCAGGCGAAGCCCTTGGTGCTCGAAAAATATGCCCAGCACGGGGAATACAGACAGTATGTGGCCGTCTATTGTCGATTGGCGGGCTGTGAGCTGCCACCGAGAATTGATCCTTCGCGTATCGTAGTGACGTATACCAAAATCGATCTGCATCCGACACAGCCCGGCGCACTGCGGTTTACCATCAAGATGGTCAATCAAGCCCCTTTTGATCAGCCGTATCCCCAATTGCAATTGACATTGACGGATAAGGCGGGTCGTGTTGTTGGGCGGAGAACTTTTCCTCCGGCACTGTATTTATCGAGTGGCCGTGAAAATCGTATGACAGCGGATTCACTGAGCACGGTCGATTTTTACCTGTCCAGGCCCCACGAAAAGGCAGTCGGCTTTATTGTCGATATTGTGACTGCGGATCTCGTGAAATGATGGCCGATTTGCCGCCGAAGGCCTGTATGCTGCCCGATGTGCTGGTTGTCCTATCGTACCGGGGTCGGTAGGCTGTCACGTCTTTTGGGCATTTTACCACCGGTTCGGTATGTCTGACCGTTGTCGTTTGCCGGAATTTTCAGTCCATCAGGCGGCGGCGGCGGCCGAGGTGTTGTTTGATCTGTCGGGTACGGTAACCCCACTTGACGGAGAGCGAGACCTGAACTACCTGATCGCGACCGAAAAGCAGAAATATGTCTTCAAGATCGCCAATCAGCATGAAAAGAAAACCATGCTGGAATGTCAGAATGCTGTCTTCAGTCGATTGGCGCAAAGTGGGAAATTCGACCACCCGCCCAGTGTTCTGAACTCACGGAACGGTCAATCGATTGAATCCATTCAGTCGCCAGGCGGCGTGTGGCACTATTGCAGGGTCATCCGCTTCATCGAAGGAAAGCTCTGGTCATCGGTGAATCCGAAGACAGACGGATTACTTGAACATCTCGGTGTCACGTTGGCACAGATCGACGAGGAATTGACAGATTTTCAGCATCCGGCACTGGAACGGCCCTTGCTATGGGATATGCGAAACGCACCGCAGACCATCCGTCGCTTCCTGCCGTTGATCAAGGCCAAAAACAAAAGACAGCTGGTCCGTCATTTCCAAAGAAAGTTTGAACAATGGGTTTTGCCCCTCGCAGACCAATTGCCCCGCAGCGTGATCCATAATGATGCAAATGATCATAATATTCTGGTGACAGGGCAGGCCCCCTGGCAACAAACGGTGGCTGCAATTATTGATTTCGGAGATATGATTAGCGGATGGACGGTCACCGATCTGGCGGTTGCTGCCGCTTATACGATATTGGATCAAGACAAACCGTTGGATACGGCAGCGGCCATCATCAGGGGTTATCACCAAAGACGCCCGCTGACAGAGGCGGAGATTCGGGTACTCTATCCATTGCTGTGTATGCGATTGAGCCTGAGTGTGACCATCAGTGCCTATCAACATGCTCTGGAACCGACCAACGACTATCTCACAATCACCGAAACCCCGGCTTGGGCGATGTTGGCCCGGCTTCGGGAAATCTGTCCGAAGTATGCGTACTTTGTTTTTCGCACTGCCTGTGGTTTGACACCGAACCCTGATTCCCCCGCCATCGTTGACTGGTTGGCACGCCACACGGGTTCTTTCCATTCGATTGTTGATGCTGATCTGAAAAGTGATCCGATACGGGTGCTTGATCTTGGCGTGTCGAGTCCGCACCTCGGTAATCCGAGTGAAAAAGTTGATCCGCTTATCCTTGGCAGACAGTTGTTCAGGGCCATTGAAGACAGTCAGTGTGTCGCCGGCATCGGGCGATATGCCGAATACCGGTTGCTTTATGACAGTACGCTTTTTTCGGATGTGACTGGCCATCGCCGTACATTGCATCTTGGTATCGACCTGTTCTTGACCGCGGGAAGTCGCGTCTATGCACCGTTGGATGGCATCGTCCATGCACTGGCGGATCATCCCGCACCGCTGGATTACGGGGGTACCCTGATTCTGGAACATCAGGTGCCACCGACCCCGTCCGACCCGCGAAGCAGGGGGCTCACGTTTTACACCCTGTATGGCCACCTCAAGCCTGCCTCATTGTCACCGCTTCGACCGGGTGATCCGATCAGGGCAGGGCAATGTATTGCCGAGATCGGGGACAGCCGGGAGAATGGCCGCTGGCCACCCCATGTTCATTTCCAGATTATGACCGACATGCTGAATGAGACGGATACGTTTGTCGGCGTCGGTTCGCATGCCCATTGCGAGGTATGGATGAATGTGTGCCCTGATCCCAATTTGATCCTCGCCATTCCGGATCGATTGCTTGGTGAACCCCGGTCGGCGGGTGAGATGAGCACGGACCAAATGGTGCAAAACCGTCACCGTGCATTGAACCCGGCACTCAGTTTGTCGTATCGGGTACCGATTCATATGGCCCGTGGCGGGATGCAGTACCTGTATGATTACACCGGCAGGCAATACCTGGATGCGGTCAATAATGTCCCGCATGTTGGCCATTGCCATCCGAGCGTGGTTGAGGCAGAACGGCGCCAGGCCGGCGTGCTGAATACCAACACGCGCTATCTGTATCATTCACTGGCGCACTACAGTGAACGGTTGCTCGAGACATTCCCGCAACCCCTGTCGGTCGTCTTTTTTACCAATAGCGGAAGCGAGGCGAATGATCTTGCACTACGGCTGGCCTGGAACTATACCGGGAGGAAAGATCTGGTTATTCTGGATCATGCCTATCATGGCAATCTGACGACACTGATCGATATCAGTCCGTACAAGCATGATGGCAAGGGGGGGCACGGACCGCCCGGTTATGTGCACAAGGTGGCTATACCCGATCCCTTCAGAGGCCTGCATCGTGCGTCACAAGGATCTGGTGAGGTGACGGCGTGTTATGTCGATTTGGTTGCAGAGACATTGAAACAAGCTGACAGGACAGGCGGTGCGGCCGCCTTCATGTGTGAATCCATGTTGAGTTGCGCGGGACAGATTGAATTGCCGACGGGATATCTCAAGGCAGTCTACGCGCAGACCCGGGCACATGATGCCCTGTGTATTGCCGATGAAGTGCAAGTCGGCTTCGGACGGATGGGCAGCCACTTCTGGGCTTTTGAGACCCAGGACGTGGTGCCGGATATTGTTACCTTGGGGAAACCCATGGGCAACGGGTATCCGCTGGCTGCGGTTATCACCACACGTGATATTGCCGATGCATTCAATAACGGGATGGAATATTTTAATACTTTCGGTGGGAATCCGGTTTCAGCCGCAGTGGGTCTTGCCGTGCTGGATGTGATCGAACAGGAGGGATTGCAACGCAATGCGGCTCGTGTCGGGACACGGCTGTTGCATCTGTTGAGAGAATTACAGGCACGCTATCCGATCATCGGCGAGGTCAGAGGCCGGGGCTTGTTTCTCGGGATTGAACTGGTTGAGGACCAGGCGGACCGGGCCCCCGCTACGCAACAGGCGAGTTATGTCGCAGAAAGAATGAAGCAATGCGATATCCTGATCAGTACCGATGGCCCACATGCGAATGTGCTGAAAATCAAACCGCCGATGTGTTTTACGGCTGAAAACGCCGGGCGGTTGGCCGACACGCTGGAGAAGATATTGGCAGAAGATTTTTCGCAGCCAGGCGCTTTCGATGCATGCGCAGGCAGGTCGCCGGCCAATGCACCGGGGGAAACGGCCTGATTCAACCCTGTCGGATCGGTTGTCCGCGCGATCGACCCGGCCGCCGGTCGGACCTCGACTGATCCAAAGGAAAGGCAGTTTGTTGGCCCGTCAGATCGATTGCTTTGGGCGAACACAGCCGAACGGTCGGCGATGAGGCCATGGATAGGTAGCGGAGGTCTCGCTTATCGGATCTGTGGATACCCCCGTTCGACAGCGTCTGACGCCAGTTGTCGGATGTTGTGGTACTGCGAGTCCTTGACCGGCTCAAAGTGACGGATCGCCAGACATTGTCGGAAAGCGGGATCAAGCCGGTTCAGCGCACGGTTGAATGCCTCGGTGATCATGTCCGTCTCCGGTGGGCCGGTTCCCGGTACAATGAAAGGCAACCCGCAAGTGATTTCAGACTGCCCGATAATCCGGATTTCGCCAAAATCCACCAGGTTTTCCGCTTTCGCAAAAGCGAAGGTGACGGCATCGATGGCGGCCAGGTCGACTTTTCGTTGGGCAATCCATTGCAGACTGTTGAGATGGGACCCGCTGGTCAACACCGACTTGAAGTAGGTTCCTCCTTTCGCCAGCTTGCTGATGGCATATCGAAGGACATTCATCCCGCTATTGGAATAACGGTCGTTGACCGCGACGATGGCATTTTTCATCTCCGACAGGTTGTTGGCAGGGTGCTTGGCGGAGGTAATGAACCAGCTGCTGTAGCGGGGTCCCTGACAGCCTTCCACGTCAAACACAGGTACGCAAACCAGCGAATGTGTTTTGTGCCAGAACTTGACATAAGGGTATCCGCAGGTCTGGCCGATGAACAGATTGCGCTGTTGGTACACCCGCTGATCGGTACGGAACGTCACGGCCAGTCGCGCCGACGGGTGACACCCAGTGAGCGATAGCTGACGGAACAGCGCTTTCCATGCGGCCCGTAGCGCAGCGGTCGGGGTATACATGCCACAGGCAATGAGTGCATCGGGCTGATTTGATCGTCCAGTCGACATCGTGTTTTGCCCGGAGGATCAGTCGACGTGGAAAGGATGAATGGGTGAGGCGACCGGTTTGAACAGGTACTGCAGCCAGGCACTGTAGCCCTTGAAACGGTAGTGATTGTTTTTTGCCAGATATGCCTTTTGATGGCGGCGGTATTCATTGGGTATCCGATACCAGGGCAAGGTGGGATATCGGTGATGGACCAGGTGATAGTTGTTGTTCAGATAGAGAAAGCGAAGCGGCAGGCAGGCCTCTTGCAGCACGGTCCTCTCCGAAACCGAAGTGACTGCCCTGTGTTCATAAAAAGAGCGCAACATGATCATCGATTGGGATGCATAGGCGCACAACAGATATTCCCATAAAGGAACGGTAAACCATTGGGTTGCGATGACCAGCACGGTGGGGACCAACACGATATGCAGGACCCATGTCGCTCTTTCCGCTGTCCGTTGGCGGATGGCACGGATGGCCTGTTGGCCCAGATCGATGGCGGTCAGGCCCGGTCCGAGCAGCAAACGGCCTGCAAGCGTCATTCTGATCCAGGCGATTTTCTTCCCGGTACGACTTTGGGCGGCCCATTGTTTCGGACTGTAGAAGAAGCTCTCGGGATCAATGCCCGGTAGCGTAATCTGTGCGTCGTTGTGGTGCTTCAGATGCGTCATTTTGAAAATGGTGTAAGGATACAGCAAGGAAAGGGGAGCTAGCCCGAGCAGGTCATTGATCTGTTGCACCCGGGTAGGATGACCATGAATCAATTCGTGACACAATGAGCTGTGCAGCGTGAGCAGAAATGTCAATGCCGGTATGGCCAGATAAGCGGGCAGGGTCGGATAATGGGCACAAAGCAAGGCCCACCCTCCATAAACGACAATGATCACCCCCCACGTCGGACTTTCCTCTTTGATGAAAATCGGATTCGTGTGGTTCGTTTTCACGCAATGGTCTCAGTGTATATTCGGGTCATGGCCTATTGTCAGGGGATCAATCGATAGTATATGCCCAAACCGTTCACTGGCGACAACAGGGGATTTCCATCCAGCGTCCATGTCGGCAAACAAAAAGAATCAATTGTTTGTATTTGTAAACAGAAGTTTTATGTATCAACAAATGCAGGTATATTCATTCCATGATGAACGTCGAAACAAGTAGCTGATGGGCAGACGGTCGGGACGTGGACGGGGCACAGCGTCATTCGTGCTCAAGCAGTTGCCGATCACTCAATTGCGCAATCCA
The DNA here is from genome assembly GCA_965214625.1 of Candidatus Poriferihabitaceae bacterium. Classification (GTDB taxonomy): domain Bacteria; phylum Pseudomonadota; class Gammaproteobacteria; order Arenicellales; family Poriferihabitantaceae. Next base: position 2,981,632 of record OZ243962.1, read on the forward strand.
TATCGCCCGATCGACGTGCTGAACGCCGAATCGCTGGAGTTGATCCATGCCGGTTCGATGGATATTCTCGAACAAATTGGCCTGCAGATCGTCAATGACGAAGCCCGTGCCTTGATGGTGACGCATGGCGCCCGTATTGCTCCCGAGACGGGATATGTATTGATGGACCGGGAGATGGTAATGGAAAAGATTGCCACCATTCCCCGCCAATTCACGTTGCATGCACGCAATCCGGTTTATCACTCCGTCTACGGTACCAACCATATCAATTTCAGCCTGGTCGCCAGCGCGCCCAATTGCTCGGATCTGGAGCGGGGACGCCGCACCGGAAATTTTGAGGATTACTGCCGGTTTCTCAAACTGGGTCAGGCTTTCAACATGATCAAACTGTATTCCGGCTACCCGGTCGAGCCGATTGACCTGCCACCGCATACCCGTCACCTGGATGCCTATCGTGCGTTTATTACCCTGACGGAAAAACCGTGGCATGTCTACAGTCTGGGAAACGGGAAAGTTGAAGATGGTCTGGAAATGATCTGTATGGCCCGCGGTATTGACAAGGAAACGCTGGCCACGCAACCCAGCCTCATCACGGTGGTCAATACCAATTCGCCGCTGAAGGTGGATGGCGTCATGCTCGATGGACTGATGACCATGGCCCGTCATGGGCAACCCGTCGTGGTGACGCCATTTACACTGGCTGGGGCAATGAGTCCGGTCACTTTGGCGGGGGCGCTGGCCCAGCAGAACGCCGAGGCACTCGGTGTGCTGGCGATTACCCAGATGGTCAATCCGGGTTCTCCTGCGATGTACGGCGGATTTACCTCCAATGTCGACATGAAATCGGGTGCCCCGGCATTCGGTACCCCTGAATATGCCAAGGCGGTACTGGCCGGTGGGCAACTGGCACGTCGCTATCGTATCCCGTATCGGACATCCAATGTCAATGCGGCAAACTGTGTCGATGCGCAGGCGGCCTGGGAATCGGGGATGTCGCTGTGGGCGTCCGTGATGGGTCATGGAAACATGATCAAACACAGTGGTGGCTGGCTCGAAGGCGGCCTGTGTGCCTCGTTTGAAAAACTCATTGTAGACATCGAAATGGGACAGATGATGACCGAGGTATTACGTCCGCTTGAGGTGTCGAAGTCGGAACTGGCTTTGGAGACCATCCGGGAAGTGGGTGCCGGCGGTCATTTTTTTGGAACCGCACAGACCATGGAACGGTACCAGAATGCGTTTTATTCACCGATCGTGAGCGATTGGAGTAATTTTGAAACGTGGCAGGAAAGGGGTGGTATTGAAACGGCTGAGCGCGCGAACCGACTCTACAAGCAGATACTTGATCACTATGAGGAACCTGATCTGGACCCGGGGATTCGGGAACAGATCGATGACTATGTCGAGAAAAGACGCCGGGAGATCAAGCCGAGCTGGTGAAGTACGAGCAAAGAGTCAATCTGTTCCGGGAACGTATTCGACAGGTTATTCGGCAAAGTAATCTGAATCATTCCCAGTTTTCCAAGTCGATCGGTATTGATCGGTCGACCCTGTCGCAACTGCTTTCCCTGTCGTATCTGCGACTTCCCAGGGCGGATACCATTGCGGCGATTGCCGAAAAATACCAAGTCAGCATCGACTGGTTGCTGGGACTCACCGAGCAGGGCGCGTTATCGCCTGATGTGATGGCCGGACCGTTGGAATTTGAAGATTTTGTCCGGTCTTCAATCAATGACAAACTGCTGGAATGGCATCTTGAAGCCGCGGATTATAAAGTCCGCTATATCCCCGCCACGCTACCCGACCTGCTCAAGACCGAACGGGTCGCGACGTACGAGTTTCAACGCTATGGACTGGGGAGAACCGATCAGAGTATTCGCAATACCCATCGTATGCTGGTACAACAACGACGCGAAGAGTCGGAGATGGAGACCTGTCAATCGATTCAGGATCTTGAGTCGTTCGTGAAAGGAGACGGTATCTGGTCTGGGCTGTCGAAACAAATCAGACGGGCCCAATTGGAACATATGATGACACTGGTCGATGAACTGTACCCGCGCTTTCGGTGGTTTTTGTTTGATGGCCGACAAATCTATAGTGCCGCATTCACCATTTTCGGGCCATTTCGGGTCAGCCTGTTTCTCGGACAGGTCTATCTGGTTTTGAACAGTCGGGAGCATATTCGCCTGTTTTCGAAGCGGTTTGATGAACTGATCCGCTCCGCCGTGGTTCAGCCTCATGAAATGATCCCCTTTATTGAAAACCAGATATCTCTCACTCGGTAATCTGTCAAATAAATGATTTATTTTATTATCAACCAGTTAATAATCAAATTTAGAGTGAAATAATGAATAATAGTGTACGGGTTGCCATCATTGGCGGGGGCGTGGTCGGGTGCAGTGTGCTGTATCACCTGTCAAAACTGGGATGGACGGATATCATGCTGATTGAGCGTTCAGAACTGACGTCCGGATCAACCTGGCATGCGGCCGGTGGATTCCATACCCTGAATGCCGATACGAATATGGCGGCGTTGCAGGGATATACCATCGAACTTTACAAGGAATTGGAAGCGATTTCCGGTGTTAATTGCGGATTGCATCATGTGGGGGGTATCACCCTCGCGGCCACTGCACAGCGCATGGATTTCCTGCGCGCGGAAAGAGCGAAGCACCGTTATATGGGATTGGATACCCATCTTGTGACACCGGCCGAGATCAACGCATTGTCACCGATTACCAATACGGACGGTATTATCGGCGGCCTGTACGATCCGTTGGACGGACATCTTGATCCATCCGGTACGACCCAGGCGTACGCCCGCGCCGCCCGCAGACAGGGTGCGGAAATTGTGTTGCACAATCGGGTGATTGACTTGAATCCACTGCCCGATGGGCATTGGCAGCTGATTACCGAGCAGGGGGACTGCCATGCCGAGCATGTGGTCAATGCCGCCGGTCTGTGGGCGCGTGAGGTCGGGGCCATGGCGGGCGTTTATCTTCCCTTGCATCCGATGGAGCATCAGTATCTTGCGACTGAAAAAATCGATGAGGTGGTGAATCTGCCTCATGAACTGCCGCATGTGATGGATCCAGAAGGGGAAAGTTACCTCAGACAGGAAGGGCAGGGCCTGGTGATCGGATTTTATGAGCAGGATTGTACCGCGTGGGCAGTCGACGGTACGCCCTGGAATTTCGGTCATGAGTTGCTGAATGACGATCTGGATCGGATTGGCGATTCATTGACAAGAGCCTATCAGCGCTATCCGGTACTGGCCACAGCCGGTATCAAGACCATCATTAACGGGCCCTTTACCTTTGCGCCCGATGGCAATCCGCTGGTTGGCCCGGTTCCGGGTCTCAGCAACTACTGGTCGGCATGCGGCGTGATGGCCGGATTCAGCCAGGGTGGCGGAGTCGGCTTGATGCTGGCCGAGTGGATGGTCGAGGGTGAGCCGTCAAGGGATGTGTTTGCCATGGATGTTGCCCGTTTCGGTGACTATTGTACGCCTTCGTATACGCGCTTGAAGGTGCGTGAGAATTATCAGCGCCGTTTTTCGATTTCCTATCCGAATGAAGAGCTGCCGGCCGCAAGACCGTTTCACTGTACGCCGGCTTATGGCCTCTGGCAACAGCATAATGCGGTCTTCGGCGCGGCGTATGGAATGGAGCATGTCAACTATTTTGCCCCGAAAGGGGAGCCACTGTACGAAACTCCCACCTTTCGCCGTTCCAATGCGTTTGAGCCGGTTTCGCAGGAGTGTCAGGCCGTTCGCACAGCCGTCGGGATCAATGAAATTCATAATTTCAGCAAATTCGAAGTAACCGGTGAGCAGGCAGCCTCTTGGCTGGACATTCTCCTTGCGGGACGGATGCCAGCGCCCGGCAAATTGGTGTTGTCCCCGATGCTGAGCCCGAAAGGCAGGCTGATCGGTGACTTCTCGGTCTCGAACCTGGGCAATGGCACCTTTCAGCTCACCGCATCTTATGCGGCCCAGTCTTTTCACCTGCGGTGGTTCGAGCAACATCTCCCCGGTTCGGGCGTCTGTATTCGAAATCGGTCACAACAGCGTGTCGGATTCCAGATTGCCGGCCCGAACGCAAGAGCCTTGTTGCAGTCAGTGACCCGGGAGGCGTTATCCAACGCGGTTTTCCCTTTCCTCACGGTCAAGGCGATGTCGGTGGGACCCTGCGATGCCATCGTGCAGCGGGTGTCCTATACCGGTGATCTGGGATACGAGATTTATGTACCAATCCACCAGCAGGTGGCATTGTATGAGGTGCTGACCCGTGCCGGCGAGGATTTGGGGCTCCGGCCATTCGGCATGCGCGCGATGATGAGCTTGCGTCTTGAAAAGTCGTTTGGTGCCTGGCTACGGGAATACAAGCCGGATTATACGCCGGCTGAAACCGGGCTGGACCGCTTTGTTGCCTATGACAAGGAAGCCGACTTTATCGGCAAGCAGGCGGCACTGGACGAAAAGGCGAGTGGGCCGGGTCGAAGGCTTTGCAGTTTTGTCGTTGATGCGAACGAGGCGGATGCCGTGGCCGATGAACCCATCTGGATGGGCAATGAGGTCGTGGGCTTTGTGACCTCCGGGGGGTATGCCCACTATACCGGAAAAAGTGTTGCGTTGGGGTTTCTGCCGACGGCCGCGATCAAGGACGGCTGCGAGGTGGAAATTGAAATTCTGGGCTGTCGCCGAAAAGCGACTTTACTGTCGGCCCCCCTGTTCGACCCCGAGGGGAAACGTCTGCGCGGTTGATCATCAATACCGCGTCCGGAACGGTCCTCGATGGATGCACCGTCCGGGTTCGAAATGCAGTGAGGGTCGTGGCGGGCTCACGGCGGATTGTGATTTGCTGCGGTGTGGTCCCTTGTCAGTGACGGCGGGCTATTTTTCCAGATCCTTTTCACCGATGGTATGTCCCCATTCCTTTTTTGCAAACAGGTACTGTTTGTTGGTGTCGGTGACGCCGCAGATATGTTTTTCAACCGTAAAATCGGTCAGTCCACACGCTTTGAGATCGTCGACTTTCTTTGGGTTATTGGTCAACAGCCGAAATGGTCGGTTTCCGATAAAATGCCAGATCAATGCGCCCGCGTCGGTAAAATCTCTTGAATCAACCGGCAATCCCAGGGATTCATTGGCCTGATAGGTATTTTCCCCCGCATCCTGAAGCAGATAGGTTGCCGCTTTCGCCCACAGGCCGATTCCCCTTCCTTCATGGCCTGCCATGTAGACGATCAGTCCTCCTGCGGTGTCTGAATGGAGCCGATGCACGCCCCCTGCCAATTGTGGGCCGCACTCGCAGCGTTGTGAACCGAATACATCGCCGGTCAGGCAGTTGGAATGTACCCTGACCAGGGGGTGTTCTGATTGTGCTGGATTGCCGATGACCAATACGCTATTGACGGCCATGGAACTCGCCAGCGTTGCAAAATGATTCTTTTCTCCCCGTGCCAGCAAGGTGTTGGCCAGTTGTTCGACTTTCCCAAGCTCCAGTGCTCTTACGGCGGCGTACCACTGTGCCACGCATTGTGTTCCCTTTAACGACAGCGGGAGGGGAACCGGACCAAGTAATTTGAGCGTATGGGCTTCCTGATCCGGCTGAACATTGTCCTCAACGAGATTGCCTTTCAGATCGATACGGATCAAGAGGCCTTGTTGTGTCAGCTTTTCCCGGATACGGGGATTGAGATAAGTGAACATCTTGAGTGTCTATGTTGAAAATGATGTCGTTGTTCGGCGGGCACTCGAAAGGGGATACGGACAATGCACAGTGACCCTGACGCCTATAATTTGCCAAGACCGTCGGTAAAGCCGATCAGTGAGATACGGGCGCTGATGAGCTGGCCTGCGACATCGGTAAACTGAACGACGGCCTCATTACCTTGTTGCAGAGCGGAAATCACGTGATTGCCCATCAAGTCACCGGCATAGCAGCCATTTTGATCACATCGCTCGAAGGTCAGGTGCCAAGCGACTGATTGATCAATCTCAACGGCAATCCCTGATGGGAGATAGACACCCAGTGGCACATTGAATATGCCGATGTATTGTTCGCCAGCTTGTTGCAAAGTGGTGCGATTGATCTGGAAGACCAGCAAAGGGTAACCGTTGTCGAGTGAAATATAATAATACAGAGTACAGTGATCGGGTGTTGTGTTTTCAGTGTCAACGCATTGAACAACCCAGTCATTGAACGCCGCCAGTTCCGTCTTCACGGCGGAATAGGGGGGCGACATGGTGTGCTGTGCAGATGTCTTGGAGGCTAAAAGCATCAAAGACCCGAATGCGCTTAGCACAAAACAGGCCATGACCAGGCTGTACTGAACCGGTGCTTTGTTTTTCAATGCCCGTCCCGTCTCAACCGGTTCCATATCCGGGCAAACCGTAATACGAAGGATTGAAGTCTTCAAGGGAATTTAAAATCAGATCAGCACCCTTATACCGGCCAGTGTCCATGTGCGGATCAGGGATGGCCACTACGCGCATATTTGCCGCGAGTCCTGCCTGGAGGCCGGATGGGGCATCCTCAAAAACCAGTGTCGAATCGGGTGGTGCTGAGAGCCTGGAGGCGGCCACCAGGAAAATGTCCGGCGCGGGCTTCCCCCATTTGACCTCGGGATCATCGCCAGCAACAACCGTGTCGAATAACCGAAACCAGTCTGCATGCCGGTGTGCCTTGATTTGATATAGCTCAAAATCGGAACTGGTGGCCAGCCCGATCGGTATGCGATGATGGTGCAGATGCCGAATCAGATTTTCAGCGCCCGGAAGTGCCCGGGCGGTTGCAAAGGCGATTCGCAACAGTTGATCACGCTGGTGAAGATAGTCTTCAGGCGACAGGGGCAAATCGAGTGCTGAAACCAGGTAAACGGCCGAATCGATTGCCCTGAGGCCAATCATATTGGACTTGATTGACCAGTCAAACACCTTGTCGTATCGCGACACGATGGTTTGGGTTACTTCGGTATAGATGATTTCAGTATCAAGTAACAAGCCATCCATATCAAACAGAACATGGCTCACGGGCTGGGGTGGTTTCATTTGTTGTTGCTCATTTCAGCGGAATGGTCCGACCCCTCAAACACATGCTGCATTGTTGAGCGGCCATGATATCGATCAAGTTAACATGACCGGTCGCACCAAAGACTGCCCGGGTCGTCTGTCGAATCGATAAGCCAATATGAAATCAGTCGGGTTTTGATGATTTTGCCTTAGGGTTCGTTATCAACCGTGTTTCAATCACTTTTTTGTTCCTCTTTTGCCGGGGAAGATTGCCGAACATGCAGCGAAAATGTCGAGCAACCCCATCAATTCGGCACAGATCCATACCAATAAGTGTACATTATTCAAAAGGACATTCAATCCATGGGACAATGCCGATAACAACAAGCACGAAGACCGTGAATCCGGCCTTATCAATAGGTCTCCGATCGATTCTGTTTCTTCACCCTTTGGGTTTTTCAGTCACTCGAGGGCATCTCATCAGGATCAATGCCAGGGACATGGGTGACTCCGGCAAGCTCTTTCCAGTTCACCGGATATGCCGCATAGAAAATGATGCACTTGCCATCGGATTCATAGATCACATGATTGTCTTTCGGAATATACATCAGGTCACCCGGCCCGAGCACATAGCTTTCCCCGTCCACTACCATCCGAAACGTTCCTTGAAAACAGTAGACCAGTTCGTCACAGGTCAGGTCCCAAGGAATCGATGCATCATTCAGAAAGTTGATTCCGCCCGCCATGCTGGCCCCCATTTTGGTGTTGACGAAGGGTTTGATGAAGGTGCCGCCTTTTTCAAGGTTCTCGAATCGATCTGCAATTTCGCTCATTCGATATACGGATGGTTTGCTCATTGTGTCCTCTGCGGTTGGTTGATGGATTGCCAGTCCAGCGGGTTGTACGGGTCAAAGCGATGAGTACGGATAGTAATGAGATTGTTCCGATAAAGCTACTGATTTTATTGCCCGGTCCGGTGCGATACCCGATACGGCTCCGAAAGGGGGCAGCGAGATTCCGGATAGACCGCGGCTTGCATTGGTGGGTTCGCCGGTAACGCTGAGCGAACAGTGCGACGCTCTGTCAGACGTCTCTGGCGGATAAAAGACAGGACGGACATTGGCCAACGGGGAGACCGCCAGTGCAGAACCACTGCATGTCTGTCTCAGCCAGTCACGATCGGGCGTTGTTGCAACCATTGGCACGGCGTACCTTTTTTCTCGGGCCTTCCGGTAGGCCGAGCACCCCCCTCATCAATCCGAGCCTGCGGCAATCCCCAAAATATGCAATACAACGTCGGTTCCGTGAACTCGGCGGATTTTTGGATGATGCGCGCTGATGCCCCTGACAGATGTTCTTTGCGATAAAAATCCGCTAACATCCCCGTAATCCATTGCCCCGGGTTGTTCTGCCAGACATCCGGCCTTTGGGTGACTAACCGATGAGTCAAGAGGTATCGATGCTGAATCCGGAAATGAGGCGTCAAGTACGGCGACCCATAGCGCAGGCGCGGACCCTGCCCAAAGAGGCATTTACCGATCCTGAATTCTTTCGCTATGAATGCGACCACCTTCTCGCCAGTACATGGAGCGCGATCGATTTCAGCGCGTGTGTTGCGAACGCTGGGGATCTCTGTCCTGCCGTGTTGTACGGAAGTCCGGTGTTACTGGTGCGTGACCGGGAAGGCGATGTCAATGCGTTTCATAACGTGTCGCCCTACGATGGATGTGAAATCGTCATCGAGCCGCAAAAAGGGCGGGTCGAGATTGAAACCCCCTATCACGGATGGATTTATGATCTGCACGGCAAACTGCTCAATGCGACCTATTTTGACGGCAAGCCGACGCCTGACAATCAACCCGACAACATGGACCTGGTTGCACTCCCTTGCCGGGAATGGATGGGCACAATCTTTGTCAGCCTGAATACCCGGGCAGAACCGTTTGACGACTATCTTGCTCCCGTGCAAAAGCATCTTTGCGATATACAACTGGACGATTTGCGCATTGGTCTGGATGCTGATGGCCATGCGATGATCGATATTCTTCCCATCAAGGCGAACTGGAAAACCGTATTCGAAAACTATGCCCCCAACATTTACCATGAGAATACTGTTCACACCATGTACCGGCGTTCCGCTCACGTTCCCCGGGTGACGGCGGGCGGCGAGAAGACCTATCAGGAAATCATCGAACCGTCAGGATTGATCGGTTTGAGTTATGACAACTCCATCGGCGCTTCGTTTTACCCCAAAAGTCCGTTTCCGCCACTACGGTTCGCCAATGGGAGGCCTTCCAATCGAAACACCATTGCCAACATGTATCCCAATTGGGCCATTACAATCTTGAATCAATATGCGCGGATGACCCTGTTTTTGCCCGAAGCGGTTGATCGATGTACTCAAATGATCGCGACCTATTATCGAGGTGAGTCGGCCGTGTCCACGGCGCTATACAGTGCACGCAAGGTGGCTGCACGCGGTGGAGTGATCGCGCGCGAAGAAGATAACCGAATTTGCGAATCGATTCAACGCGCCCGTGGATCGCGGTATTTTGATACTTTTCCATACGCCCCCTTTTGGGACCGGCCGCACCATGCCTTATCCAATCTTATCCTTGATAAACTGGAGGATACCCTGGCAGGAGAAAACAGCAAGTGAATACGGTCCGATTGGCCAACGGCATTTCTCTTGAATACCAACACGCCGGCGCGCATACCGATCCAGCCATTGTGCTGGTATCGGGCATTACCGGCAATATCACGGATTGGCCGGACGTCCTGGTGAATCCATTGGTCAAGGCCGGTTATCAGGTTATTGGTTATGAACTGCGCGATACGGGTCACTCCAGCCGATGTGGCCATGAGACACCGCTCGATGTTCTGGACTTTCCCGCTGCAGCGGCAGAAAATCGCCTCCCCGAGGCCCCCTATACGCTGTATGACATGGTCGAGGATCTGGCGGGTCTGATGGATTGTCTGTCACTGCAAAAGGCGAGCATACTCGGGTATTCTTATGGTGCTGCAGTGGCACAATTATTTGCCTTGTGCCATCCAGGCCACATTGAGGCGTTGATCAGTCTGCAGGGCACAAACTACAATCCGGCCTTGTCTCCGAGACGAGAAGCCGTGGCGATGGCGATGGCCGGTGCCTGCAAACGCTATCGGACAAAAGCGGCGTCGGTCAAAGCGATCACTGAAGTGCAAATGGCCATTAATGGTGTCGACCATTGCCTCACCCGGGATGAGGCCCGGGCAGTGGCGCTCCTTTCGGTCAACAGGATGTACTACCCGGCAGGGACCGCCCGAATGATTTTATCGCGTTTTGCGACTGCGCCATGGCATGAGCAAACCCGGAATATCGACTGCCCAACGTTGATCCTGCACGGTACGGATGATCCCATTTTCCCCCCGGACCATGCCGATGACATGGCCCGGCGGATTCCCAATTCGACCCTGCAGTGGCTGAAAGGTGCCGGGCATAACCACCCGCCATCGCTTTACCCGGTCATTGTTCATGCCGTGCTGGGCTTTCTGGGCAGCGCGCTGGAAACAAAATAGCGTCGTTTTCGCCGTCAATACACTCGATGTGTCCTTTGGGGAGCCAATCAAACCCGCCAAAGGCCGAACGGTTGGTGGGCTGTTGTACGGTCCAGCGGGTGCCGCTTGGCAGTCAGGGGAGAGGATTGTCCGGTCATCGGCAGACTACGGGGAGACCGGGTTCAAGAACGGATATCCGGTGTGAGAGCGCAGGGTGGTGTGCAATGAGACAAGACGGAGCGACGGAGTATCGCGCCTATTGAGTGACTGCGATTTCGGGTCGGGTGATGCTATCCACAGTGCATCCGTGCTAGAATCAGGACCAACGATGGCGGTCTGTCTGACGCTTTCGAGATAAAATGCCATTTGAATCGACCCTGACAGTAGATGGGAAATAGGTTATGTCTGTCTCTTTAACACAATCGGCTGCACACCGGATCAAATCACATATCCAGTCCAGAGGGGTAGGCGAGGGGTTGCGGCTCGGCGTCAAGAAGTCGGGCTGTTCCGGTCTGGCCTACGTGATGGATTACGCCGATGAAATCACCCCGGCCGACCGGGTTTTTGAAAGTCATGGCGTCAAAGTGATTGTCGGCAGCGATGACTTGCGCTATTTGGAGGGCATTCAGGTCGACTATGTCGAAGAGGGTTTGTCATCGGCCTTTCACTTCAAAAACCCGAATGTCACAGAGCAGTGTGGCTGCGGTGAGAGTTTCACCACGGCCTGATTGCCGCCGGTACCGCCGTTTTTTATCCGGCCTGCAGGATGAGCCTCTCGGTTTGCGTGGTGCCGCCCGTGCACCGGGCACCCAAACGCGTGGCGTTGCCAACGTTCGGCTGCAAAGTCAATACCTTTGAAACCGAGTTGATTGCCCAGACGCTGGGGCAGCGCAATTATGTACGGGTGCAAGCGAACGACATCGCTGATGTCTATATCATCAACACCTGTACGGTGACCGCAGAAGCGGACAGGCAGGCACGACAACAGGTGCGCAAGGTGGTCCGGGCCAATCCGCAGGCGCAGGTGGTGGTGACCGGCTGCTACGCCCAGATGGACCCACAGGCCTGTGCCCGTATTCCCGGTGTCGATCTGGTGGTCGGCAATGCGCAGAAACTGAATATTCCGGATTTGTTGCCGCGTTTGAAGGCGGGCGATCTTCCCCCTGTTTTGGGAACGGAGATCGACCGGGACATCAGTCTGCCGGAGGGATTGATCAGTGGCTATGAAGGACGCAGCCGGGCATTCGTCCAGATTCAGCAGGGCTGTGATCAAGGTTGCACATTTTGTGTGATCCATACCGCACGAGGACCGAACCGCTCGTTCTTGCCGTTCATGATAAAGCGACAGGTGGAAAGACTGGTCATGAATGGATATCGTGAAATCGTATTATGCGGTGTGGATATCGGTTCCTATGGCATGGATTTCAGTGAGACAGCGATTGACCTGACTGATTTGCTCGGTCAACTGATTGAGATTGCAGGAAGCTATCGTCTGCGACTCAGCTCGATCGACCCGGCGCATATTACCGATCGGCTGATCCGTTTCATGGCCGGGAACCACACGGTCATCTGTCCACAACTGCATTTGTCGATGCAAAGCGGCAATACGCTTATTTTGAAAAGAATGAAGCGCAGGGCAACGCGGGAAGTGCTGTATGAGCGTATTGGGAAACTGCGATCAGTGATCCCGGATCTCGTTCTCAGTGCCGATATTCTGGTCGGTTTCCCAACGGAGACGGAACATCATTTCGCCGAGACATTGCAGGCAATCCATGATCTTGAGATTGCCTATCCGCATGTCTTCCCCTATTCATCCAGACCCGGGACGCCGGCAGCGAGAATTCCTGCTCAAATTACTCATCGCGTGAGAAAACAGCGTGCCCGGGAGGCCAGGAAAGCCGGCAAGACGGTCTGGGGCAAGGTGGCTTTGAGGCAAGTGGGAAAATGCAAGCGGGTGTTGATGGAGTCGGGCCGAAAAAGGGATGACGAGGGTCGTCGATATGGACGGGCTGATGATTACTTTCCAGTCAAATTTCCATCACGAAGTCATTTCGCAGACGGATGGATTGAGTCGGAAATTACCGGGGTCGATGAGGACGCATTAATTGCCCGGATTGTGACCCAAGAGTTATAATACGCATTCTCGCCCTCTCGGAAATTGCCGCTGGCGGCGCTTTTGTCGAGGGGTTTTATTCAGCCTAGTTGATGTATTGACACCAGGAGTATTTAATGGCGATTGAACGCACTTTTTCTATTGTAAAACCGGATGCCGTTGCTCGAAACTGTATCGGTCAGATCTATCAGCGTTTTGAGGCCGCGGGATTAAAAATCATCGCCGCACGGATGGTCCATCTGAGTCGTGCCGAGGCAGAGCAGTTCTATGCCGTCCACGCCGAGCGTCCATTTTATCCCAAATTGGTTGAATTCATGATTTCAGGGCCGGTGATGGTGCAGGTACTGGAGGGGGAAAATGCCATATTGAAAAATCGTGAAGTTATGGGTGCCACCAATCCTGCAGAAGCGGCACCTGGCACGATTCGGGCTGATTTTGCCACGACGGTGGATGAAAATGCGGTGCATGGTTCGGACGCACCTGAAACGGCGCGTCAGGAAATCGCTTTTTTCTTTACCGAAGATCAGCTTTGCAACAGAACCCGCTAGTCTTGTCAGCGGGCTTGCCCGGGCACTGAGATGGATGCACCTGCGCCCTTCAATCTGATGTCATTGGACCGTGATGCGTTAACTGCCTATGTCAGTGATCTCGGTGAGAAGCCTTTTCGGGCAAAACAGATTCTGCAGTGGATTTATCAACGCCGTGTTATCCGCTATCAGGAAATGACCGATCTCAGTCAATCACTGCGCGAGAAACTGTCCGTATTGACCTCGCTGGCCTTGCCGGAAGTGGTTCGCCAGCAGTTTTCCGGGGACGGTACCTGCAAGTGGCTGTTGAAACTGAAAGACGGGAACTGTATTGAAACCGTCTACATCCCGGAAACCGACCGGGGCACGCTGTGCGTCTCATCCCAGGTCGGCTGCGGATTGAATTGTTCATTTTGCGCGACCGCCCGGCAGGGTTACAATCGCAATCTGGAGGTGGATGAGATTATTGCCCAAGTCTGGATTGCCAATGACGCGCTGTCGTCGACAGGATCGGTCAGGCATCTGACGCATCCTGACGGGGCCAGGGGGGCGCAACGACAGCCCGTGACCAATGTCGTGATGATGGGGATGGGCGAACCACTGCTGAATTTCGATCATGTGGTGTCGGCAATGCGACTGATGATGGATGATTATTCGTTCGGGCTTTCGAAACGAAGAGTGACACTCAGTACGGCAGGCATGGTACCGATGATCGACAAGTTGCGAACTGTCTGTCCGGTGAGTCTCGCTGTATCATTACATGCCCCTTTTGATACGTTGCGTAACACGCTGGTTCCATTGAATAAAAAATATCCGATTGACTCCTTGCTGGCGGCCTGTCGGCGTTATGTCGGTGATCGCCACAGAAGACGGGTGACCTTCGAATATGTGATGCTCAAGGACATCAATGATTCGCCGGTACACGCCAAGGCGCTGGCCAAACTGCTGGCCGATGTGCCGGCCAAAGTAAACCTGATTCCGTTCAATCCCTATCCGGGGATTGCCTTTGAGCGCTCCGACCCCGTCACGATTGACCGTTTTCGAGATCTGTTGTTGGCAAGAAATATTTTTACCGTGACGAGAAAGACACGGGGGGATGACATTGATGCCGCCTGTGGACAGCTGGCGGGGAAAGTGCAGGATCGGACCAATCGGTCCACACGGATGCATCGCCATGGTCGCCTGCAAGCGCGCGCCGCCACGGCCTGTGCTTGAGAGAGACATTGATGCCCGATGTCATGCCGGTGATGGATGAGCCCCGATCCAGACGCGTGAAGGCGGATCGTCGGTCGACGGCGGCCGGTCGTGTTGTTGCCGGTATCATGGTCTGTGTCAACACGCCCTTGTTGGTCATGCGCAGAGCACTTACAATGATTCGGGTGGAAAAGTGAGTCTGTGGCCGATCGCTTGATGAACCAAAATACGCCGGTCTACGTGACCGACAGATGAACTTGAGGATGATTTTTTCGGAATAAACATGTGACTGAGCTAACCACTGATATTGCGACGCTGGCAGCACCTGGGTACTTTCTTCGAAAAAGGCGTATCAAACTGGGGTGGTCAATTGAAAAAATCGCATACACCTTGCACCTGTCAACGGCCCAGATAGAGGCGATCGAAAATGATGACTTTACCTATTTTTCCAGCACCACCTATTTGCTGGGCTATTGGCGAAGCTATGCAAGGCTGCTGGAGATCGATATCGATCAATCGATTGAGTTGCATCGGCAGCAACTGCAAAATTCCCATAGTTCCATCAAGGTTGAGAAGAATCATCAAAGGACACACCGCGATCAGGAAAAAAACCGCAAGGTCTCTGCCATTGTCTTTTGTCTGCTGTCGGCGATTTTCCTGGGCGGTATCTGGCTGTGGCAAAACCCGGAAGACAATCCCCTGAGTCAATGGGTCGATAACCTGTCAAATCGACAGTTGGTTCGATTGAATCTGCAAAAGGAGCAAAGCGGAACCATGGAATCTCAGGAAATTGCGGTACCCAGTCAGCCATCGGTTCCGGTTGAACAGCCGGAGACGGTGTTGCCCGAACCCAATTTCACGGAAGAGCACCCGTCTCGCCCTGCGACTGAGCAGGCCCAGTCCACACAGCCCAATGCCGTTGTTGCAACTCCTGGGTCGGACCGGTCCGCCGAGACCCAGTCCGACCCTGTCACGGTTGAAGAAACCGTGGCGGCGGTCTCGCGTCTTGACTCCGTGACCACCGATGAACAGGCCGTAACCGTCGCGCAGGAGACCATCGTGCGCGAGGACAGTCAACCATCCCCCGATGAACCGGAATCCACTGTGGTGGAACAACAGGCGACCATCGAACCGGTGACCGTCACCAATACCCCGGTACCCATCGTTGAGCTAGCTACAACGGCGTCCGCCACTGGCGACAGCGCGGTGTCGAATGGCCAGCAAGAAATACCGGATACTTTCCCAAACACCGTGCAGCCAGTGGTTGATGTAACGGTATCCGCTGACGTGGTTTCGCCGTCTGTCACGGTGTCGCAGGCACCATCAGGGGATGCGCCGCTTGTTCCCGAAACGGGTGGACCGGCTTTCGCAGAATCAGAGGAGGGCGTTGTGGGGTCGGTCTTGTCACCGAACCAGATCGAACTGGTTGTCGATCGGGAGACTTGGATTGATGTACGGGATGTGACCGGAGAGAAACTGGTTTACCGGACGGTCAAAAAGGGCCAGGTTCTGAAGCTGACCGGGGTTCCGCCATTTTATGTCTTTATCGGGACGGCTAGCGGGGTGGCGGTCAACTATCTGGGCGAACCGGTGCAGTTCACCACCCATTCCAGCGGATTGTTTGCCCGGTTCAGGGTCGGTGAAGTTCAGCAATGAATCAGCGGGTCCAGTCAGTCAAGGGGATGCATGATCTCCTGCCGGAGCAATTGGTTATCTGGCATCATGTGGAAAACACGTTAAGAAACATTGCCGGCCGGTATGGTTATCAGGAAATACGGACCCCGGTGATCGAGAAATCGGTTTTATTTCAACAATCCATTGGGGATCAGACCGATATTGTTGAGAAGGAAATGTATACTTTCACGGACCGTGGTGAGGAGAGCCTGTCGCTTCGCCCTGAAGCGACAGCCAGTACGGTGCGTGCCTGTAACCAGCATGGACTGCTTCATAATCAATCCCAAAGACTGTGGTATCTGGGGCCGATGTTCCGACGCGAACGTCCCCAGAAGGGGCGCTATAGACAGTTTCACCAGTTCGGGATCGAGGCATTTGGCTGGCCGGGCCCGGATGTTGATGCGGAGGTGATGCTGGTCGCGGCGAGGATATGGAATGAACTGGGCATCAAGGATGTCCGATTGTTGATTAACACCCTCGGCAATACCCAAAGCCGACAGTCCTACCGCAATGCATTGTATCAGTATCTGGACGGGTATCGGGATCAACTCGATGACGACAGCTTGCGACGGCTCGACAAGAATCCGCTGCGGATACTGGACAGCAAAATTGACAGGACCCGGCAATTGATCGACAATGCGCCCAATTTTCACGATCATCTTGACAAAGCGGCAAGAGCGCATCTCGACCAACTGTGCCAATTGATTGAAAGTGCCGGTATCAAGCCGGTGGTGAGTGAAAAACTGGTCAGGGGCCTTGATTATTATACGAGTACCGTCTTTGAATGGGTCACCGATGCATCGGGTGCCCAAAATACGCTTTGCGCGGGTGGCCGTTATGACAACCTGGTGGAACGTCGAGGCGGTAAGGCCACACCGGCGATCGGATTTGCATTGGGTCTTGAGCGGCTGGTCGAAATCGGCATCAGGCAGGGTCAGGTGGTTTGCCGAAACCCACCGGACATCTATGTCCTGCAGGTCGATGCATCGGCCCAGCGCATGACTCAGTCCCTGGCAGAACGGCTTCGTGAACACGGTTTGTGCGTAACCCATCATCATGGGGGTGGCAAGTTGAAAACACAGATGAAAAGGGCCGATCAAAGTGGTGCGAAACTCGCCATTCTACTCGGTGAAGCAGAAGCGGAAAGGCGGTGTGTCCGGGTGAAACTGTTACGTGAGTCCGGCGACCAACATGAGATAGCGGAGGATCGTGTGGTATATTGGTGCCAGCATTATCTGAACGGATCCCGGGATTCGGACACGGCAAGTCAGGCAAGGCACTAGGCATGGCAGAAAGGGAAACAAAACTTCAGTTTGCCGCCGACGAAGATCTGGAACGGGCGAAAGCATTATGGAAGGAAAACGGACGCTCAATTGTCGTTGGCATCTCCATCGGATTGGCCAGTATTCTGGGTTATAATTATTGGCAATATGATCAGCGTACCGAGGGAGAGGACGCTTCGGTCCTTTTCGATCAACTGACTGTCGACGAAGCCCACATTGACCAGACAGTGGTCAGTGGTGATCTGATGGATCGTCATGCAGACTCGCCGTATGCTTCGCTGGCGGCCTTGATGATGGCCAAGCGATCGGTGGAGGATCATGATCTGGATGGAGCGCGTGACTACCTGCAATGGGTTTTGGATCACGCCGGCGATGACGGATTGGCGCATATCGCCCGACTCAGGCTCGGGTCGGTGTTGCTTGCGCAAAGACAACCGGACAGCGCGCTTGCGCTATTGACCGTGGATGACATGTCGACTTATTCAGCGCGATACCATGAACTACGGGGTGACGCCTATGAGCAGAAAGGGGAGATCGGGTTGTCAAGAAATGCCTATCAGGAAAGTTTGAATGCGTTATCGGCATCCTCAGGTATTCGGGCTCTGGTCCAGTTGAAACTGGATAATACGAATGGGAATTGACCGATGAGATATGGATTGGTTTGCCTGTTGTGCGTGTTGGCCCTGACCAGTTGCAGCAAAAAGGACAAGGAAATCGTATGGGGTACTTACCAGGAACCGGTGGTGCCGGCCGCCTATCCACAGGACAGTGGGGCCAGGGAATTAACCCGGTTATGGCAAAAGGATATCGGTGCCGGCGCACGTTCGGGCTATGCCCTGTTGAACCCCGGTTACCATGAAGGCGCCGTTTTTGTGGCCAGTCGGGAGGGCGAGGTCTATCGACTGAATGCCGATAGCGGGAAGACTGTCTGGAAAACCGAGCTTGACAGGGCGGTTTTTTCCGGTGTTGGTATTGGAAATGGACGGGTGATCGTGGCGATGGACAACGGCAATGTGGTTGCCATGGACCAGGCCGATGGATCTGTGGTCTGGACCACCCCGATCAAACGCCAGTTCTCTGCGATTCCCGTGGTCGGACAGTCCCGGGTCGTCGTGCGTAGTGCCGATGGGTTGATCATCGGACTGGATGCCGAGTCCGGGAGCATCATGTGGCAGCTGGAACGTTTGTCTCCGACGCTCATCATGCACGGAGATTCCACACCAACCATTGCGGGAGATACGGTATTGACCGGATTATCCAATGGCATGTTGTTGGCCAACAATGTGATTACGGGCCGGGAATACTGGGAGATGCAGATCACCTCTATCGTCGGGGAAAACGAACTGGAGCAATTGGTGGATGTGGATACCTCACCATTAACCGATGGCAATACGGTCTACGCCGCAACCTATCAGGGACATGTGGTCTCAATTGACATGCTGGATGTACAGGTACACTGGCGAACCAAAATTTCTACCCGGCTGTCAATGGCCCTGGACAGGGACAGGCTTTATCTGACCGATGAACTGGGTTCGATTGCGGCACTGGAGCGTGAAGACGGTCAGTTTGCCTGGATGCAAGAGGCATTTCAGGGAAGAGGCGTCAGTTCCCCCGTTGTTATCAAGGACCGTGTGGTGATTGGGGATAACACCGGGCGAATCCATACCCTGGATAAAGACGATGGAACTTTGATCGAGTCCCGAAAAGCGGTCTCAGGCGCGGTTGTATCCATGACAACCCAGGATGATCAACTGACCGTTTTTTCAGCTGAAGGGCATATTGCCCGCTATTCTCTCTAACCTTTTGATGCGCCTGTCTTCGGGCAGTGCTGATAACTTGTCGGACGATACCGGTTTCTCATGCTTCCCGTTCTGGCCCTGGTAGGCCGTCCAAATGTCGGCAAATCGACGTTGTTCAATCGCCTGACCCGGTCGAGGGACGCGCTGGTGGACAATCAGCCTGGCGTGACCCGGGACCGGTTGTACGGACGTGGCACAGTGGGCAACAAGCCCTATCTGGTGGTCGATACCGGCGGCATTGAGTCGGGCCCCGGCACATTGTCCGGTCTGATCAGGCAACAGATCGACTATGTCATCGAGGAAGCACAAGGCCTGCTTTTTGTGGTTGATGCCCAAGCGGGCCTGACGCCGCAGGACAGGGAGATCGCGCTGCGACTGAGACAGAGCGGCCGGGAGACCTTTGTCGTGGTGAATAAAAGTGAAGGCATCGCGTCCTCATTGGCGGCCGCTGAATTTCAGGCACTGGCCATGGGAAGGCCAATTGTCATTTCGGCACTTCGAGGCGACGGCATTTCCTACCTGATGGATCAGTGCCTGGCGCAACACCCGGTGGTTGTCCCGAAAGAGACAAAAGAAATCCCTACCGTGGCCCTGGTCGGTCGGCCGAATGTCGGCAAGTCAACCCTGACCAATATGCTGGTCGGCGCGAATCGGGTTATTGTCAGCGATCAGCCCGGGACCACACGGGACAGCATTAAAATCGCCCATACGGTGGGTGATCAACCTTATGTCCTGATTGATACGGCGGGGGTACGGCGCCGTGCCCGGGTGGATCAGCTGATTGAAAAATTTTCAGTGGTCAAGACCCTGCAGGCGATTGAGGAATCGAATGTCGTGATTTTGACGCTGGACGGCGCTTCCGAGATTGTGTCGCAGGATGCAACGATTGCCGCAATGATCCGTAATTTCGGTCGATCAATGCTCGTTGTGGTCAACAAATGGGATCGACTGGAGCGGCAACAGCGCTCGAAAATCAAACGGGAGTTGTCTCAAAAACTGGGCTTTTTATCGAATGCCGAGGTTTTGTTTGTTTCGGCCTTGCATGGCTCGAATGTGGCTGAGATCATGCCTTCGGTGTGGCGCACCTATCAATCGGCGATGATTTCGATCCCAACTTCCAGTTTGAATCGTCACCTTGAAGAAGCGGTTTATCAAACGCCACCACCCATGCATCATCGGCGACCGATCAGATTGAAATTTGCACATCAGGCCGGAAAAAATCCCCCGATCATCGTTGTCCACGGCACACAGGCTGAGTCCCTGCCGGAGTCCTATCGAAAGTATCTCGCCCGTTATTTCACCAGCGCCTATCGCCTTGTCGGCACTCCGGTAAGGCTGATTCCGCGGTCCAGCCGCAATCCATTTAAGGAACGGCAAGCGAAGCATAAAATGGGCAAGCCGCGTTCACGGAGAAGACAAAAACGGTAACGGATCAATTGGATTGCCATTAAGGATGAGCTGCCAGTCAACGCGGCCGACGGCAGGGTTGCGGGTACTGCCGGCCGTACCGATGATACTGCCTGCGGCCAGTTTCTGACCGGTTTTCACAATCGTGTCCTGCAGCGGCGTCAGGATTGAGCGCAGGCCCTTGCCATGGTTCAGCATCACTGACAAACCACCCCCTGTGTCGAGTATCTGCTCGACAATGACGTTGTCAGGTGAAAAAACGATGGTATCGGGATCGCTCAGGTAGGTAACCGAAGGATGATCGATAAATTCGGTCTGGTCATTGTTTTTCAGGATCAGGCCATAGGGAATATAGTTTCCCCGTCCGATGATCTGTGCCAATTCGAAGTCGGGGATCAGCGCATCAATGGGCTGACTGGTCTGAAAGTCGGTTTCAAGATGCGCGGTCAGAAGACTGTTTTCAAATTCCAGATAGTCCATTTCCTCTGGCAGGGTCATGACCCTCTGTGGTCGGGAAGCGGGTAACGGGTCGACGTGAAACAATTGATTGGTTTTTCGTTCATCCTCGCTGCTCAGGGTCAACAGGTAGATTCCCGGGATAATTTCGTTCGACAACCCGACGACCGCAAACCATTGATCACGGTTTTTGACAACCATGACGGATTTGTTTCCAAAATGAACGGTGGGTTGTACCGTGGCCTCGATGGGCAAGTGCACCACTGCGACACCACCAGGCACCGGGTTATGCCGAGGCAAACTGGCCGGTGAGGCCGGAGCAATCCCGAACAACACACTGCACATGAGAACAAAGGCGACAACCGGTCGTTTTAATGTCGCTTGCCAGACGCACCACCGTGTCGTGTGTTGTTCAATCGAGGTAACGCCACTGCGTTGTGTCCAACGCATTTCAGGTTTTCTGTGAACGGACTGGAGTGATCGAACCGGTAGGTACATCAAACAGGAAAACGTATCATGGTCATTTGTCTGAGGCGGTGACCTGAACCTGTAGATCACCTTTGGAGAGTCGGGCAGTCAATACTTCGCCCGGCTTGGTCTGTTTCGGGTCAACCACGACCGAGCGCTGGTTATTTTGCAAAATGGCATAGCCGCGACTGAGTGTCTGCATCGGATCCATAATGTGCAGTTTTTCTTTCAGTCCGGTCACGGTCGTCTGACAGTCTGTCAACCGGTGTGCGATCAACATCGAAAGCGCATGTTTTTTCTGATCCAGTAATTGATGTCCCTGCACCAGGTGATTTCGAGGGGATTGGGCTCTTAGCCGGGTGTTGAGATGTTGAATATGGTTTCGTTTCCCGTTGAGCTTTCGATCAACCAGGGAAACCAGACGTTGTCGAAAATTGATTCGGCGCTGATCAATCAGCGCCAATTTTTGAGAGGGATGTACCAGCTTCGAACGCAGTGAGTCGAGGGATTGTTGAGCAGACTGGTGCATTCGGGTGACCGCCCGGTGGAGCTGGTTTGTCCGTATCGCCAGTTTTTGCTGTAGCTCCTGAATATCCGGGGTGGCTGCTTCTGCCGCTGCGGTTGGGGTCGCGGCCCTTGTGTCCGCAACCAGATCGGCAATCGTGTGGTCCACCTCGTGGCCCACGCCACTGATCACGGGAATGGCTGAGCGGAATATCTCCCGGGCGACGGCTTCTTCATTGAACGGTTGCAGGTCTTCCAGTGAACCGCCGCCCCGAGCGAGCAGGATGACCTCGGTTTCAGCCCGTAAATTGGCTGTTTTAAGGGCACCCACGATTTCCGTGGCCGCCTGTACACCCTGCACCGAAGTCGGATAAAGGATAACCCGGGCCAGGGGATATCTTCGCCTGAGTGTCGTCAAAATATCCTGTAATGCGGCACCTGAAGGCGAGGTGATTACGCCGATATTGCGTGGATAGACCGGTATGGCCTGTTTATGCGCTTCACTGAAGAGTCCTTCCTGTGACAGTTTCATTTTCAATTGCTCGAAGGCGCGGCGCAGGGCGCCCTCTCCGGCATCCTCAAGGTATGAGACGATCAGTTGCAGGTCGCCTCGAGATTCATACAGCGAAATCTGCCCGCAGACGACAACACGCATCCCGTCGACCGGGACCACACCCCGTCGGGATTGTCGCTGACGGAAAAAGGCACAGCGGATGACGGCTCCGTGTTCCTTCAGGGAAAAATACAGGTGACCTGACGCAGGTGTTGCCAGCCCGGAAATCTCTCCCTCGACCCACACGGTATGGTAGTTGGATTCAAGTAAATTTCTCAGTTCGATGACCAGCTGCTTGACAGAATAAACCTTGTTCGGGATGGACATGAAAGTGAGGTCAGTAGAAGGGTTGCCGGGTACTTCGTGGAGTATAGTGACTGGGTAAACGAAAATTCGGTTGCTTTAATTCAGTGGGGTTCTGTGGACAGTCGGTGCGTCCCTTGGTTTGCCTGTTCCAGGGCAAGCCGAGACAAACGAGTCACTCGCTCGGCCAATCTGATGGCCACATCTTGTTCCCCTTGCCGCATTTTCTCTCGGGCGACCGAAAGCAGTTCACTCAAGCTTGCCTTGCGATTGAAATGCGAAGAGAAGATCAACCACTCCGCCTTGTTCTCCTGTACCACCCTCAGTTCATCGGCTGCCCGTGAAATAGCCGGATGTTCACTCTGTAGTGACGATGGGACCGGCTTTTCCGGGACTGTTTGACAGCCACCGAGCATCAAACTACAGACGATCGGAAAGAACCTGAATTTCATAATACCCTTTCGATGGTGAAACGTGCAGCGATTATGCCTCGGGGCGTGATTTGATCATAAGCGGTGGCATTATAGCGTCATTTCATGCCGATGCATTGCCGTGATTGCATCGTTTGTCACACGCGGTATGAATGAGCGCGAGATGTCCCGTTTCTTGAGGATTCATGACGGCGCATTTGGTGACCATGGAGGAGCCTGTTTCAGTGAACAGCAAACACCGTAAAATAGATAATTGCCCTATGCGGGAAACGGGTTTTGGGGCGTATCGGACAGGCGGTGTTGTTGGGCGATTGCGGGCGAGTGGGGTAAGTCGGAGTTAAATGCGGTACCCCGGACCCCATCAATCAGGGGCAGACCGGATAATGGGCGTGGCCGACAGTGTGAATAGAGAAAACCGGTTGCGTACGATACACAGGCTCATCGGACGGGTATGAACCGGACTGAAAATAGCGAAATCCAGTTTTTTGTCGAATTGTTTTTATGGTAGAATCGCGCACCTTTAAAAACAGCACTCGAGTCGGGAAAAATTCATAGACCATGGTTACCATTCGCTTATCTCGCGGCGGTTCTAAGAAACGCCCTTTTTATTCCATTGTGGTTGCCGATCAGCGACGGTCTCTGCAGGGTCGATTTATCGAGAGGATTGGCTTTTATAATCCCATTGCCACGGGGAACGAAGAAGCGTTGAGAATCGATACAGATCGACTGGAGCACTGGGTTCGCCAGGGCGCCAAACCGAGCGATCGGGTCGCACAGCTTTACAAGCAGACGCGAACGGCACAAAGCGCAGTGGAAGCGCCCGCAGCTTAAAATGGGTCTGTGGGCCGATTCGGATTTGCGTGCGACAACGGACAGATAGGCGATTTGTAGTATTAACCGACAACGGGAAAAGTGGGTATTAGGAAAGATTTCCGATCATTTTGGTGTCAGGGGTTGGTTGAAAGTCGTTTCCTTCACAAGACCGGTTGATGAAATCTTTCACTATTCCAATTGGTTTGTCAGAGGGGGCGAGGCAGATGAATGGCGGCTTTTCGAGGTTGAACAGTACCGGTATCAGGGTAAACGCCTCACCGTCAAGCTGGTCGGATTGGATCGACGGGAGCAGACCGAAGACGTGGTTGGCAAGGAGGTGGCGATTGATCGGTCACAATTGGCGATGCTGCCCGAGGGTGAATATTACTGGAATGAACTGATCGGATTGGCGGTCTATAACCTGCAGGCAGTGTATTTGGGGCAGGTTGACCATCTCCTCGAGACCGGAGCCAATGATGTTCTGGTTGTCTCGAGGGGGCACCGGACAGGCGGTCAGGGAGCGCAGGAACAGCGACGACTTGTTCCGTGGATACCGGAGGTGATTGTGGAAGTCGATTCCGCTCGGTCCTTGATAAGGGTTGACTGGGAGGAAGATTTCTAGTGGTTGGAATATGATGGTCGGGACCAGGTTATGCTGAAGATCAATGTCGTTACGATTTTCCCAGACATGTTTCGATCCATCAGTGACTTTGGTATTACCGGTCGAACCATTGACAAGGGGTTACTGCAGCTTCGGTGCTGGGACCCCCGAGACTTTACTCAGGACCGCGGTCGCCGTATTGATGATCGCCCCTACGGTGGTGGTCCGGGCATGGTGATGCGCCCTGAACCGCTGGCGAATTGTATTGACAAGATTAAATCCAGTGCCACCGGGCCGGTGATTTATCTTTCTCCTCAAGGGGAAAGACTGGATCAGAAAACCGTCACTGAGTTGAGTGAACTGGCTGATTTTACACTGCTCTCGGGGCGCTATGAGGGGGTTGACGAACGTATTTTGCAGACACGGGTGGACCGGGAAATTTCGATTGGGGATTATGTCTTGTCGGGGGGTGAGTTGCCGGCGATGGTGATGGTGGAGGCGGTTTCGCGACTGTTGCCCGGGGCGCTCGGAAATACCTTGTCGTGTCGACAGGATTCCTTCTTTGAAGCGTTGCTCGATTGTCCTCACTATACTCGGCCCAGGGAATTTGAACGATTGTCTGTTCCGGAGGTGCTTTTGAGTGGAGATCATGAGCAGATACGGCGTTGGAGGCTGAAACACGCCTTGGTCAGAACCCGTACTCGTCGTCCGGATATGCTGGAAAACAGTGAGCTGGATGAAGAGAAGATGAATTTATTGAAAACCCTGTGGGGATGATTTGGGAGTACACAGATGAACAAGATTATTGAACAGCTTGAAGCAGAACAGTTGAAATCGGATATTCCGAAGTTTGGTCCGGGTGACACGGTCAAAGTGCAGGTTCGGGTCAAAGAAGGGACACGCGAACGCCTGCAAGCCTATGAAGGGGTTGTGATTGCGAAGAAAAACAGGGGGTTGAACTCTTCATTCACTGTCCGGAAAATGGCCAGTGGCGAAGGGGTTGAACGTGTTTTTCAGACGCACAGTCCACTGATCGCAGATATCCAGGTGATGCGACGGGGCGATGTACGCCGGGCCAAACTCTACTATCTTCGTGACCGGACCGGCAAAGCGGCTCGAATCAAGGAAAAAATCCGTCGCTGAGCCTCGCTCAGACAGCCAAGTGCGGTCGATAAAAAGAACAAAAACGGGCCTGGTCAAGGCCCGTTTTTTATGGGTGCTGGTTCTATTTTTTGCAGCAACATCGATTGATCGTTCGTGGGCCACTTCCGATCCTTCGGATCGTCATGAAACAGTCCACAGTCAGCAGCTTGAACGGGTTCAATACCTGATCCGCGCCAATGCATTGGATCTGGCGCAGTGGGTACTGGAAAATCAGTCCCCGCCGGACCTTCCCAATCCCGAATGGCTTGCCTGGGAACGGCAACTGTGGGCCTTGTATCGTCTTCGTCAAGACTGGACGGCACTGTATCAAAGGACAAGACAGATTCCGCCCGCCTTCCCGTCTTCCATCCGATATGAATCCGAAGCAATGGCGATTACGGCTTTGATTGCGTTGAACCGGGGGCATGACGCAAGAAAACTGTTACGACAACACCTTGCGTCATCGGTTTTTTCCGCAGCAGACAAAAAACAGCATCGACGACAGGTTCTGGAAAGTTATCTCGATGACCGCCTGTTGGATGAAGTCAATATCGCGATGCAAACGTATCAGCATGACTATCGGGACCAGGAAGAACAGTGGTTGATTTTAAGCGCCAATGTGTATCTGCAAATGGGGGAGGTGGACCGGGCCGTTAATTTGCTGGCACCCATCGATTCGATCGATGCCCGGTTACTGCGAACCTATGGACGTTTGAGAAACGGTTCACTGAGTCCTGAGCAGGTGATCGGTCGCGTTGAGACATGGTTGGGCGATGAGGCGGTCAAGGTTAATGAACTCAATGCGCGTGCGGTCCTGCTGGCGGCGTATCAGGCGAAGGACGATCATTTTGCTCTGACCGAGCATCTCGAGCAGTATCTGATGGTCAAGAATATCCAGCCCCATGCGAAACGCCATGCGGCCTTTTCGGACTATCAAATAGCGGATTTGTTGAGCAGCTATGACACGCTGGTACAGCACGAGTCGGATGCGGCGGGCCTGCTGGGAGCGGATGAAGCCAGATGGCGGGCGCATGCATCCCATTTGCCGATGACAGGGATGACCCTCAGAAAGGCATTTTATGCCTATCTGATACGCATCACCGATAAACCATTGCGCAAAAGACAGTATATCAATCATTATGTGCGCGCCCTGATCGCGTCGGAACATGCCGCATTGATCCCCCAGGTGTTTGGCGAGAATCATCTGTTCGGACCATTACATATCGAGCCGGATACGGCATTAATACTGTCCAACAGGGCATTGCAGCAGGGTGACATTCCGTTGGCCGCCCAGGCGATAAAAAATGTGATCGGATTCCCTGAGGCGATGAGTGAAGCGGACTGGTATTTGCATGTTGCCAGAATACTGATCATTGCCGGCGAGTATACAGCGGGTGCAAAGCGGATTCGGGACTGGCTGGGGTTGCATGAACAGCTGCAGCCTGAGCAAACGGATCTCGTGTTGCAGCCGATTTTTGACCTGCAAACGGTCAAGCAGCATCAACTCGCCCTGAAGTTATTGCATCGGGTGAATCAACAATCATCGTCGACAGGGCATCGTCGTGAAATTGCCTATTGGATCGCTGAATCCTATCAGGCAACCCGGCAATACCTGAAGGCGGCGGATTATTTTCTGTACTCTGCCCTGCAAAAAGGCGCTGGGTTTGATCCGTGGGGTGAATCGGCGCGGTTTCGTGCGGCGGACTCCCTGATGCAGGCGAACCAGTTCAGTGATGCCCGACGACTGTTTCAGGATCTTCTCTCCAGAACCGAGGAACAGGGGCGGGCGAATGTGATAAGACAGAAGTTACAGCAACTGTGGTTGCTGGAATCGAACCGGGCAACAACGTCAAGTGAATATCAAAGAAAAGAGCTTTGATCGGGAGGATCAATTAATCGAACAGTTTCTCGATGACATATGGGCACAGTCCGGATTGAGCGAGAACACACTGGCGGCCTATCGCAATGATTTGACCGGTTTTGCCCGATGGGCGGATGACCAGGAGACCGCATTGTGTGACGTCTCTGCGTCCCAATTGTCTGACTATGTCGCACGGCGGGCACAAACCCGTTCCAATCGGTCTGCGGCCAGGACATTATCCTGTCTCAAACGATTTTATCGATATCTGGTGGTCGAAGAAATCATTCGATATGATCCTGGTGCCAATGCGGTTGCCCCCGCGATCGGGCAGTCATTGCCCAAGTCGTTGTCAGAAATGGACGTTGAGCAGTTGCTGAATATGCCAGACGTGACGACATCGCTTGGATGTCGGGACAGGGCCATGTTGGAGACACTCTATGCAACCGGACTTCGTGTGACCGAACTGGTGAGTCTGACGCTGGATCAGGTTGACCTGACCGTCGGAGTTTGTCGAATTATTGGCAAGGGCAACAAGGAAAGACTGGTACCGCTAGGCGATCAGTCGAACGAATCGATCCAACGATACCTCAAGGAAGCGAGAGGTGACCTACTGGCAGGACGCCCCGCCGATGCCCTGTTCATCACGCGTCTTGCTAAACCGATGACACGCCAGGCTTTCTGGTTGAATATCAAGCGGTATGCGAAGAGGGCGGGTCTTCGAAGTGATCTGTCACCGCATACACTGCGCCATGCTTTCGCGACTCATCTGCTGAATCATGGTGCCGACTTGCGTAGTGTCCAGATGTTATTGGGACATTCGAATCTGTCCACTACGCAGATTTATACCCATGTCGCACAAACCCGACTGCAGAAACTGCACCAGCAGCATCATCCCCGTGGCTAAGTGCAAGTGAGATTCAAAGGTCTGTTGCAAACGACGTGCGCGAAGGCTAAAGCTAGCGGATGACGCCTGCCAGGGCGGATCAAAACGCTTCCTTACCTGTTTTAGGGACATTTCCTCTCAATATGATTCAGTTCAGCTATCCGTTTCGGATAGGCGTCTCATCGTAGTGGGCAAACCAGGGGTGGCATGTATTCTATTTGGTTATTCATGACATCAGTTGTGCGGCCGTCTCCGTACAGACGAGCCGGCGACGTTCTTCCGGCTCAGGTGGCGCAGTGCCTGGATTACCAACCCACTGATCTTTCCCGCAGTTGCCATATTGCGGGGAGTCGTGTGCTTCAGGATGATCTGGCGCTTGCCAACCTGGACAGTCCGCGAGCGACCATCCGTAAAATAAACGACCTTCATGGGGACTTGCGTAGAGAGCCCAAGCAAATTGGCTGCGTAGGCCCCGGAGGGTTGAAACCGGGTGGCGTCACGACCTGCAAGTGCGCTTGCGATATCATCCGTCGGTGGTTGCAACCGACCCAACGGGGGATCAATTTTCGGGTAGTCGTACAGTCCCCGAGCCAACTGGCGGATAAGGCCACTGTCCCGATGCCGCATCAGTGCAAGATCGACAGCCCGGCGGGTACCAAGATCCGTAAAACTATCGGGCGTAAAGACCCAGCCCCGTTTGCGGCCCTGTATCCGGCGGAGGATCTTGCTGTCGGTACTGTCTGCATGCTTGCCCATATTTTTGAAAGGAAAGTGCGTATCTTTTTCTTTCAAAAATAAAGTGCAATTATTGTCGGATTGCTATTAATGTGGCTAGTTCTTCGCATCGCTTGCAATTCAACAAATCCAGCCATTCAAATGGCCTATAAAAATACCTGCCAGATATTCGGCCTGACCGTATAGAAAACGGACTTAACTGGACATAGATTATTAGGCGGGTTTTTATACACATTCTGGCCGAAATCAGGCCGGATTCTGTCAACCGTTTTGACGATAAATAAACAGTGGTTTTTGTTACGCCGGAAAACCGACAGTAAAAGCCTTTAGGCGGGGATGTGGTGGTGTTCAGCGACACAAAAATGATGATTGGGTGGTGTCATACTGTTATGATCGGCCCACCCACTGCCGAGAATTGAACCATGAAACCCATCATCCGAATACTGGGCCTTGCCCTACTGTTATCCGCTACCGTCACCGGATGGGCGGATCATAACCAATATGTGGACGGGAAGAAACACGGGCACTGGACGATGACAGGGACTGACGGTAGGGTTCTGGAAGGCCCGATGGTGGACGGCAAGCGACACGGGGAATGGACGGTAACATCCCCGGACGGTACGGTTGAAAAAGGCCCGTTTGTGAACGGTAAAATGCACGGAGAATGGACGGTAACATCCCCGGACGGTATGGTTATTAAAGCCCCGTATGTGGACGATAAAAAACACGGCTACTGGATGATCACATCCCCGGACGGCGGGGTTACGGAAGGCCCGTATGTGGACGGTAAACAACACGGCCACTGGACGATCACATCCCCGAACGGTAAGGTTAAAACAGGCCCGTTTGTGGACGGCAAAGAGCATGGAGAATGGACGATCACATCCCCGAACGGTATAGTTGGTAAAGGCCCGTTTGTGGACGGCAAGCAACAAGGGGAATGGACGATCACACGCCCTGACGGTCTGGATGCTAAAGGCCCGATGGTGGACGGTGAAAGACACGACCACTGGACGATCACATTCCCGGACGGTAGGGTTGACAAAGGTCCGTATGTGGACGGTAAACAACACGGCCACTGGACGACCACATCCCCGGACGGTACGGTTCATAAATACCCGATGGTGAACGGTGAAGTGCACGGGGAATGGACGGTAACATCCCCGGACGGTACGGTTCATAAATACCGGTTTGTATATGGTGAACCAGTAGGCGAGTAATCGACCGGGCCGGGGAAGCGGACCCTGAACCAACATTCTTATCGTTTTATGATGGATCACTCGATCATGCGCCCTTTCACAATGGGGTTGTCGCGTAATGAGCGCCCTGGCTCAGCCCCCGGTCCATCGTTTCAACGGCTCGCCCCACCCGAGCAGCACAAACGCCGCCGCCGCGAGATGCGGCCCCAGCGCAAAGGCCTCGGTGCGGTGGGCACGGCGTAATACCACCCGTGTGTGCTGAACCATCACTGCACTGCCCAACCCAGCCAGGCGCTGAGCGCAGGTCCACCATCAGGTCAAAAACGTTGATCCCCAGCCCGACCCATAGCAGGGTATAGACTAGGTCATCCGGCAACTCAGGTATCGACGAGGCTCACGATGAGCAGTAGTGTGAGTAGCAAACCCGCTGCACCCAGCGTCTAGGCAATCCCCAGGTGCCGCTCAGCAACGCGAAACCAAGGGCCGCTATAACCTCCATTTCCGCAGATGTGTTCCGGTGTCCAAACCCTGGCAACGGTCTGTATAGAACGATCCGGGACATATTCGGGTATTTCGGCCAATGGGTAGGTTCGGTTCTTCCCCACTGGTCGCACCAAGATATCTATGGTTTTTGTTGCACCGGAAAACCGACAGTAAAAGCCTTTAGGCGGGGGTGTGGTGATGTATCTTCAGAGGCTCGGAAATGATGGCACGGGTTGAGCAATGCGGCAGTGATCGAGGCCTTGATCCAGTCCGAAGCGGATAAATAGGCCGAAAACCCGAAAAGGACAGTAAAATGGGTAGGGATTGCCTGAAACGGACGTGATAGCGGGCCTGTGGTGCGTTTTCTCGACCCACCCCTACCCCCATGATCATAGGGTAAATATAGAACCATGCCAGCAAAGCCCAAATTGACCCGTAGGGCCCAGGCCGAGAACCGGCGTGGAAATGTCCGCACACGTCCAATTATCGGGAACTGAACCGAACCCAGATTAATGGCCTATTGACCGTTTGGTATCCTATGGCCATGAAGGGGGACGGCTAGGCAACGGACCGAGCTATAACCCTGCGCCGGGCGGTCATTACCGTGTGTGAGGCGTTTGATGGCACGCTCACGCTGCTGTACAAGGGACAGCCACTTGACTACCGTATTTTAATGGAAGGTGAGCCACCGGTGCCGCTGGCGGATGAGAAGCGCGTGGCGGAGGTGGTACACAGGCCAAGGTGAACCAGGAGCACCGAACACCGTGAAGCCGCCGGTGGATCATCCGTGGCGGCGTTATCCGGTGACGACCGGGACCCCTCCTGGATGAAGACCTCAGGCTTGGATCGGTGCTTGCCCGGTGGGTTGGACTCCATTCGCTACGCTCATTTCGTCCAACCCACCGGGCGTTCCTATAAAGTAAAAGGGGACATTTCTAAATTGCGTTGACACGCATTAAATCCGCTATCCGAGATTGACGCGATTCAATGCCTTTACGAAAACGGGGTGCACTTCGTTTTAACCCGCTACAAGAAACTTATTGGATCGGATATCGGCCTACCGCGCACCCAAGACCGCCTGGAACGACCTGTTTACCCTGCTAACCGATCCGACTGCACAGCCTCTCCCTGAGTCGACCTCGGACCGCCGCGTACCGAAACAGGCCCGCCTACTGCCAATCCATCAAACCCGTAAACGAGGAACAAAAAGATCAATTAACCAAAATTATAATTGCTGCGAATAAACCCCCAGCCTTTTTGTATTACACTGTCGCATGATATGGTTGTTGTCTTCGCGCTATGATGGACTTGCGATGTTCGTCTTGACATAGTGCGAAGATGCTTTTTGCGACAGGAGCGTACTACATAGCATGTTTGTGCAACCTTTCGGTTTTCCCTCAAGCGGTACACTGTGCTGATTGGCAAAGAAAGACACGTATGATTTGCGTTATCTGAGCCGCATCTCGTCTAGTTGTCGATAAACGACGGTCCCTCTGAGTGGACTATTCGCTGGGATCAGATCGAAGGGCGTGTTGCCGTTGACATCAAGTGCATTGGGATTCGATCCGGTATCCAGAAGCAACTGCACGATTTCAGGCATCAGGCTGTACCGTGCGGCTTCGTGCAAAGGAGTACGGTCATGCCTGTTACGTGGATCCAGCTGGGCTCCGGCATCCAGGAGGAACTGTACGATTTCAGGCGCCATGCCGTGTTTGGCGGCGCTGTGCAAGGGTGTTGCTTCGTATTTGTCACGAGCATTCAGGTTTGCCCCGGCATTGAGGAGAGTCCGTATCACTTCGGGGGTTCTGTTATGTGCGGCGGCATCATGCAAGAGGGTATTGACATCATCATTTGAACCGGTTTGTGCGTTCAGAAGCATGTGTACGACTTCAGGCTGTTTGCTATACGCTGCCGCCCAGCGCAGAGGCGTATAACCGTAGTGATTACGGACATTCCGGTCTGCCCCGGCATTCAAGAAAGCCTGCACGGTATCCGGGGCTGCCCTGTGTGCAGCTTCGTGCAGAGGGGTTCGTCCATACTCATCACGTGCATCCATCTCAGCCCCTGCGCTCAGGAGAAGCTGTACGACTTCCGGTGTTCCGCTGAAAGATGCGGTCCAGTGTAAAGGGGTCCGACTGATAAATGACCGGGGGAATGTGTAGCGTGCATTGGGGTCGGCTCCCGTCTCAAGGCATCTTTGAACGATTTGTGCGGTGGTATCCGTGAAAAATTCCGGAGTATTCCAGTTTTCACATCCGGACTGGGCGATCAGGGGACGAGAGGTGATCAATATAAAAAGACTGATCACGGTCACTAGGGACGGCAAAGAATAAGGCATGATCGGTATTTCCAACGAAACGGTTTGTCCTGTTGTCTGATTTGGGTGGATAGACAAGTAGTATATCATCCCCTATAGATGCCTTCGGATATTGGTTCAATCACGCCCCTTGGCACCCCGGTTCCTGGATTGGTTAGAGTATTTCATCCATTCGTGCGGATTCGTCCTGTGGACAAATTGCATCGGAACAAAGTCGACATGTCCAGCTGTTTGCGGATCGGACACGATGCCGATGGTCGTGCTGTCAGGCAGGACTGATTGAACAATCGGTGAATCCCCCATGATATGTGACTGATCTGTGTTCAGAGCCTATTCAACATCCTACATATTCGACGCCAGACATGTCTTTGTGCGTTCAATCTACACTATAATTTTATCTGGCTCATTGGTGTTATGTGATCGGTTTCAATGAAAGAATCATTGGTCAATTCGCTGAACTGGTTGTCTGAGAATTGCCCCAGAGGGGATACTCATGCGCATGTCTGTGCAAGTGAATCAGCTGAGATATTGGCAACACTGGGAATAGACCAACAGGGCATTGTCGTTGGTATGATGCATGCCTATCAGCCTTTTTCAGAATCGGAAATAGCGGAAATTACACACCGTTTTGGCAAGGACGTGATGACACTGCTTACCGGGGTGAATCGAATGGACAAGTTGTCGGGTTTGCTGTCTGCTTCTGAGAATCGATCCCAATCCGAAGCCAACGAGGAAAATCTTCGAAAGATGCTGATTACCATGGTGGATGATGTTCGGGTTGTGTTAATCAAGCTGGCAACCGAACTTCAGCTATTACGCCATCTCAAATCGGCACCGCCCTCAACGAAAAAGGCGGTCGGTCGGATGACGCTGGATGTCTACGCGCCCTTGGCGAATCGGTTGGGGGTCTGGCAGCTAAAGTGGGAAATGGAGGATCATGCGATGCGGTGTCTGGAACCGGTGGCCTATACCGAATTGGCCGCAGCACTGGATGAAAAAAGGGTGGCCCGCGAACATTACATAAAAAAGTACATTACCTGCCTGGACCGGGCTCTGTCGCAAGTGGGTATTAAAGCCAAGGTCTATGGGCGCCCCAAACATATCTACAGCATTTGGAAAAAAATGAAAACCAAGGGAGTCTCGTTTGAAAACCTGTGGGATATCAGGGCAGTACGGATTCTTGTCGAGAGTGTTTCTGACTGCTATTCTGCGCTCGGTATCGTGCATACCAACTGGCGCCATCTGCCCGGTGAGTTTGATGACTATATCGCCACTCCAAAGGAAAATGGCTATCGGTCAATCCATACCGTGATCATCGGTCCGCATGAAAAAAGCGTCGAAGTGCAAATTCGGACCTATGCCATGCACGAAGAAAATGAACTCGGTGTCGCTGCCCACTGGCGCTATAAGGAAAAGGCCGCATACAATGCGACGATTGATTCCAAAGTATTGTGGCTGAGACAGTTGCTGGAATGGAAAGAGGAACTCATGGATGAGACCGAATTGGCAGATCAGTTTAAAGGGCAGATAGAAGACGAAAGGGTGTATGTATTTACCCCCAAAGGGACGGTGATTGATCTTCCAGGCAAATCGACTCCGATTGATTTCGCCTACGCCATTCATACCGAAGTGGGTCACCGTACCCGCGGGGCAAAA
The DNA here is from genome assembly GCA_965214625.1 of Candidatus Poriferihabitaceae bacterium. Taxonomy (GTDB): domain Bacteria; phylum Pseudomonadota; class Gammaproteobacteria; order Arenicellales; family Poriferihabitantaceae. Next base: position 3,016,587 of record OZ243962.1, read on the forward strand.
ATCAACGGAAAAATGGTTACGCTCGACTATCAACTGAAGACCGGGGACCAGGTACACATCCAAACGTCCAAAACCGGAGGGCCGAGTCGTGACTGGATTCGCGCGGATTTGCAGTATACGAGAACGCATCGGGCGAAAAGTCGCATTCAGCAATGGTTCAGACACCGGGATTATGACCAGCATGTTTCCGAGGGCCGATCGCAGCTTGAAAAGGAACTGCATCGTCTTGGTCTTGATGATCTGAGTTATGACAAAGTGTGTCAATCAACCCATTTCAATAAAGTGGATGACATGCTCGCTGCCATTGGAACCGGTGATTACAAGCTATCGAAAGCGTTGTCACCGTTTAGGGTGACCGGCGAAACATTGCCCAAAATCAAGACGGCTGCCTTTCGGCCTGACGCCAATACGGATGATTTCAAAGTTGCCGGAGTGGGGAATTTGCTGACCCATATGTCACGCTGTTGTCATCCTGTCCCGGGGGACAGGATCATAGGCTATATAACCGCCGGTCGGGGGGTCACCATACATCGACAGAACTGTGCCAACATCCTGAATCTCAATGACAGCCAGGCGAGTCGTCTCATCCATGTCGAATGGGGAGAAAAGAGCGGTTCATCCTATCCTGTCGATGTCCAGTTATCAGCCTATCATCGAAGCGGACTGTTGCATGATGTCACCGAGATACTGAAGACAAACAAGATTGATCTGTTGATGGTCAACATGGAAACGGATGATGAGCACGTTGCCACTATCCAGATCAGACTGGACATTACCGGTATACAAAAACTCAGCAGGGTATTGAGGCAGTTGTCGACCATTCCGAACGTGCTGGATGTAAAACGCGTCACCCACTGATTACCGTCAATGGGCTGTTGCGTTCAGCAACCGGGGGGGCAGCGCTGTTGAGCAAGACCGAACTTAAATATCTGCCGGTAAAAGAATGTGGGTTGGTCGCCACTTGTTCGGGGGTGCCGCAGGCGATAATTTGACCTCCTCCATCTCCGCCTTCGGGTCCCAGGTCAATGACCCAGTCGGCTGTTTTGATGACATCCAGATTATGTTCAATCACAATAATGGTATTGCCCTGATCCCGAAGTCGGTGAAGAACGCGCAGTAGCTGGCGAATATCGTGAAAATGTAACCCCGTGGTCGGTTCATCCAGGATATACAGTGTTCTTCCGGTATCCCTTTTGGACAGTTCCCTGGACAGCTTGACCCGCTGGGCTTCTCCCCCTGAGAGTGTGATGGCGCTTTGGCCGAGGGTAATATAACCCAGTCCAACATCCAGCAAGGTTTCCAGTTTGCGTTTGATCACCGGAATGGCCGAAAAAAAACAGGCCGCATCTTCGACGGTCATGTTCAGCACTTCACTGATATTTTTTCTCTTATAGCGGACATCCAGTGTTTCCCGGTTATACCGGACCCCTTTGCACACATCACAGGGTACGTAGATGTCGGGCAAAAAATGCATTTCCACACGAATCAATCCATCGCCCCGGCACGCTTCACATCGACCTCCTTTGACATTGAAGGAAAATCGACCGGGCTTGTAACCTCTGACCCTTGCCTCCTGGGTCTGGGTAAACAATTCTCTGATATGGGTGAATAGACCGGTATAGGTGGCCGGATTGGAGCGGGGTGTTCGCCCAATCGGACTTTGATCGATTGCAATAATCTTGTCAAAATGTTCAAGACCGTCAATCGCCTGGTAAGGTTGCGGTTTGGCGCGCACCAGGTTTAACTGTTGGGCGACCGCAGGATGCAAGGTGCCGTTGACCAGTGTCGATTTCCCGGAACCGGAGACACCGGTGATACAGGTAAAGAGACCGATCGGAACGTTGGCATTGACATGCTTCAAATTATTCCCGGAAGCACCGACGACCCGCAGCTGTTTGTGTGGATTGAGTGAAGTTCTGTGGCGGGGTACTTCAATTTTTTCTTGCCCACTGAGATATTGCCCTGTAATTGATGCGGGATAATTGATGATTTCCACGGGAGACCCCTGGACAACAATGGTCCCGCCATGCTTTCCGGCTCCCGGGCCGATATCGACGATGTGATCTGCACTTAGAATGGCCTCTTGGTCGTGCTCGACAACGATCACCGTATTACCCAGATCGCGAAGATGAAAGAGTGTTTTTAGCAGTCGTGCGTTATCTCTTTGGTGCAGACCGATTGACGGTTCGTCCAATACATACATCACCCCGACCAGACCGGAACCGATCTGCGAGGCCAGCCGAATCCGCTGCGCTTCGCCACCAGACAGGGTATCTGCAGCGCGAGACAGTGACAGATAGTCAAGACCCACATTGGACAGGAATCTGAGTCGGGCATTAATTTCAAGTACGATCTTTTCCGCAATTTCCGCTTTTCGCCCTTCCAGTTCAAGGTTTTGGAAGAATGCCAGTGTTTTCCCGACAGAGAGTGCCGTCAGATCATGGATGGCCTGGTTGTGAATGAAGATATTCCTCGCCGTGGTTTTTAATCGACTGCCGGCACAAGCGGTGCATATCCGGGTGCTGAGGTATTTCGCCAACTCTTCCCGGACTGCCGATGAGTCGGTATCCCGATAACGCCGTTCCAGATGCGGAATCACGCCCTCAAAAGCATGCCTTTTCTGAATCTTTCGGCCGGGTCGTGAATAGACAAAATTAATGCGTTCTTTGCCGCTGCCATATAAAACCCGGTTTCTGGCTTTTTCAGGCAGGGTATGGAAGGGGGTCTCAATACTGAATTGATAGTGTTCGGCCAGACAACTGAGTTGTGTATAGTAGTAGATGCTGCGTCGGTCCCAACCTGCAATCGCGCCAGCAGCGATGGAGAGGTCGGGATGCAGGACGACCCGGTCAGGATCGAAAAATTGCTTGATGCCCAATCCATCACATTCTCCGCAGGCCCCGGCCGGATTATTGAATGAAAAGAGTCGGGGTTCCAGTTCATTGAGGCTGAATCCACAAAAAGGGCAGGCAAAGCGGCTGGAGAACAATTCCATTTCTCCGATTTCCCGATGCGCATCAAGAACCGCAATCTTCGCGGTCCCATCGGTCAGATTGAGCGCGGTCTCAAACGATTCGGCAAGCCGTTGTTGATAGCCTTCACGGATAATGACACGGTCGACGATGACATCAATATTGTGCTTATATCGCTTGTCCAGGGGCGGTGGAGTATCCAGTTCGGTCATTTGACCGTCGATCAAAGCGCGAACAAATCCCTGGGAGTGTAGTTCGCCGAGCAATTGCTGGAATTCACCCTTGCGGTCATTTACCACGGGCGCCAGGAGCATGATCCGGGTGTCCACCGGGCGTGTCATCACCTTGTCCACCATTTGACTGACTGTCTGTGCCTGGAGTGTGGTGCCATGCTCCGGGCATCTTGGTTCTCCAATGCGTGCAAACAAAAGACGAAGATAGTCATAGATTTCGGTGACGGTACCTACTGTTGAGCGTGGATTGTGGGAAGAAGATTTTTGTTCGATGCTGATGGCCGGAGACAGGCCTTCAATCAAATCGACATCCGGCTTTTCCATCATCGAAAGAAATTGTCGGGCATAGGTTGACAGCGACTCGACATAACGTCTTTGTCCTTCGGCATAAATGGTGTCGAAGGCCAATGAAGACTTTCCTGAGCCGGACAAACCGGTAATGACGATGAGTTTGTCCCGGGGCAGATCCAGATCAATGCTTTTTAAATTGTGGGTTCTGGCCCCTCGTATTTGAATTTCTTCTATGGTCACGATGAATGGTTACGCGAATCAAAGCAAACCTGATACTATACGCGCGCGCGACACCAACTCTCAATAAAAAATTGAAAAGAGCAGCTGAAAATACCCCTCTGAACGCGACCGAGCGCAAGGCGATCGTTTCATTGGGCGGTATCTTTTCGCTGAGGATGTTTGGACTGTTCCTGTTGTTGCCGGTCCTCTCACTGCACGCGCAGCAATTCGATGATGCGACGCCATTTTATGTGGGGCTGGTGATGGGAGTCTACGGATTGACGCAGGCACTGTTTCAGATTCCCTATGGGCTGGCCTCCGACCGGTTTGGGCGAAAGCGGGTCATTATTGTCGGGCTGATTGTGTTTATGCTCGGCAGCATTATTGCCGCATTGTCCGAAACGCTGATCATGCTGATCATGGGTCGAGCGTTGCAGGGCGCTGGCGCCGTGTCATCTGTGATCATTGCGTTGACTGCGGACCTGACCCGAGAACAGCAGCGCACCAAATCGATGGCGGTGATCGGTATGTGTATTGGTTTCACCTTTCTCGTTTCTATCGTTATCGCACCGATATTGGAGACCGCGATTGGCGTGTCCGGTATCTTTTGGATGATTGCGGGATTGGTGCTGGTTGCGATGACGGTGCTTTACTGGATTGTTCCGAACCCGACGAAAGTGTTTCAGCACCGGGATATTCTCCCCATGCCAAATCGTTTGGCCGCCGTGTTCAAAATGCCCCAGTTGGTTCGACTGAATATCGGTATTTTTTGTCTGCACATGGTGCTTACGGCACTGTTCGTTGTGTTACCTCTTTATCTGGTCGATGAGATCAATTTCGATTTATCGGAACATTGGAAGCTTTACTTGCTGGTATTGCTGTGTTCAGTGGCCGGCATGGTCCCATTTGTTCTGGGTGGTTCGAGAGAAGGCCGGGAACAGGTCTGGTTTGTACGGGCGATCCTGCTTTTGCTGGTTGCCTTGGGGCTGTTCATGCTGAGCGGCCAGGGTTCCTTATGGGCTGTCGGTGCGATTCTGGTTGTTTTTTTCAGTGCGTTTAATGCGTTGGAGGCGATGTTGCCTGCCTTGATCTCGCGGGTGGCACCGGTGACCAGCAAGGGAAGTGCGATCGGGATATATAATGGTTTTCAGTTTTTCGGTATGTTTACCGGTGGGATCTGTGCAGGATGGCTGTATGGTGCTTTTGGCGTGCACAGTGTCTTTGGTTTTTGCGGGATTTCGGTACTGTTGTGGTTGGGTATTGCCGCGACATCGGGCAAAATGACGCTGTTATCGAGCAAAACCATTTCGATGGCACGCTATTCGGACTCGCAGCGAACACGACTGATTGATAGAATAGGGCAGCTTAAGGGCATTGAAGAAATTGCGCTCGTGGACGAGGAGACGACAGCCTGTCTGACGATTGATGGAGATCACTTTGATCAGGCTGAACTTGAACGAATAATACAGAAAGAGAGGAGCGAACATGACCGTTAACAAAGTCATTCTGGTGGGAAATCTCGGGCGGGATCCTGAAATAAGATATACCGCGAATCAAGATGCCGTCGCCAATGTAACCATTGCGACCAGCGAAACCTGGAAGGACAGGCAGTCTGGTGAAAAACAGGAACGCACGGAGTGGCATCGTGTTGTTTTTTTCCGACGGCTGGCTGAAATTGTCAACGAGTATCTGAAAAAGGGATCGCAGGTCTATGTCGAGGGACGACTGCAGACCCGAAAATGGCAGGACCAGTCTGGACAGGATCGCTATACCACCGAGATCGTCGCCGATGAGATGCGGATGCTTGGACGACGGTCGGAATCATCGGCAGGTCCGGTCGGTGACACGTTCAAACAGCCGTCCCCCGCTCCATCACCACAACCTGCCAAGCAAGGCAATCAGGGTGCCTCCGCCTTCGATGACTTTGATGATGATATTCCATTTTAAATGATATGAGAAAACAATTATCTCAGCCATTATTTTATTATTTTCGCTAAACAAAACGTAGATATATAAGGGTTCTTATAAAATCTCTGTTTTTTTGATGTGAGGGCATTGGGCCGGTTTTTTGTGTTTGTTGTCACTTGCCGACACCATAAAATCCCATGAAGAATTAACGGCAATCCAATAGGGTGGATATTGGTTGAGTCTGTTGTCAGGAGGGACTGGAGAGACAATTTGGTCTCATTCAGGCCAAAGGGCATAGCTTGAAATTTCTCAAAAGGGTGATTGCCACTTTATGCTGGTACTATATTGCTTGTGGCTTGTTTTAACCCACTGGATATTATAGATTTAGTCCGCTTGATGCGGAGAGGTGTCTGAGTGGTCGAAAGAGCACGCCTGGAAAGTGTGTATACGTTAATAGCGTATCGAGGGTTCGAATCCCTCCCTCTCCGCCAATATTATTTATATTTCAATAGCTTAAATTATTCGTACCGCAAAACTGAAATGCTCCGATCCCGAATCGGCATGACTCGCTTTGCGTCGTTGAGAGACAAGCGCCAAGCACGCTCGCCCTTCTCCACGACCTTTCCCCACGCCGGGGCGCGCACCGCGTCGACTACCTGCTCTCGGAGGCATTGTTGCGTTGACCAAGAAGACCAACACCGATAGCCGCCGACGCGGGAGGGTTTGGAATGCACACCGTTATCGCTGAGAAGAAGGACGAACTGGCCGAACTCTGCCGGCGCCATGGCGTCGTGCGGCTCGAGATATTCGGCTCGGCGGCGCGTGGCACGGACTTCAATCCGCTGACCAGCGACGTTGATTTCCTGGTGGAATTCAGGCTCAACAACGCGCGGGCACCGCTCCGGCAGTACTTGGATTTCGCCGAGGCGCTGCGCGAGGCCTTGGGCCGTTCCGTCGATCTAGTTGAATCCGACGCGATCCGGAACCCGTACCTGCGCGCGGCGATTGATCAATCGCGCGAACTCGTCTATGCGTCCTGATCCTCGCATCCTGTTGGCTGATGCGGACCGCGCGGCCGCGGACATCGTGCGCTTCACCGACGACATGAGTCGCGAGACCTACGTTGGCGACACCCGGACGCAAGCCGCAGTCGAACGCAAATTCGAGATCATCGGGGAGGCTCTAAACCGCCTGCATCGGGACTGCCCGGAAGTCGCCGAACGAATTCCCCGATTGCGCGAGATTGTCGACTTCCGCAACCTGTTAATACACGGCTATGCCGCCGTGATACCCGACCGCGTCTGGGACTATGCCCGGAACGACCTGCCGGACCTGCACCGAGTCGTCTGGGAACAGCTTACCGAGTTGGGGCCGCTCGGCAGATGAACCCGGCGCGCCTCCGCCAAACCCATCGACGGATAGTGCCCAACGGAATTATCGGTCCTCAGCCCTTGAATGTTTAGCCTCTGGATCTAAGACTTTGCGCCCCGCGGGGAAACCCGGAGGTATAATCCGTGTTCGTCCGTCAATTTCGAGGGACCTTTCACCGTTTCGATCCGCCTTACCGTAAGCTTCGCCAATGTCGTACCCCAATTCGTACCCGAAACGGTGTCAGTTTGCCGACATGCGGTGATTGGTCAAGATGGGTCGTGAAACTGATAAATGTAAATTTATCAGTCTGTTAAGTATACTATATCAGGTACTAGTAGAGTGTAATTGAGCAGGTTAAGTGACGAACTCCTTCTGCGCCAATCTAATTTTAAAAACAACAAGCAAAGCCAAGGGTCTCATAACGTAAAATACACCTGTCTTTATGGGGTGGCTTTACCCGGCCAGCGAGCCCATTGATAGTTTCGGGCGAACGAATGGAGCATCCGGAACGCGTCAAAGCGCAGCCTGCTGTCGGAAAGCCGGTCGGACAGTAATGGATAGGATTTTCAGGAGTCAGCTAAAATAACGGATGATGATTATGCCGACAGTGACCCAAATGGCGGCAATGGTGCGCCGAAGTCCGAACGGTTCCTTGAGCAACGCGGCTCCGATTATTGCAGCGAAGATGACGCTGGTTTCCCGTAACGATGACACTGCGGCAATGGCTCCAAGCCCCATGGCATGGATGACTATGCCGTAAGCGGCTGATGAGGCCAGTCCACCCAGTAGCACCTGCGTCCGATTCCGAGTCAGAAAGCCCAGCCATTGCTCTCGTTGTCTGACCATCAGCCACAGACAGATCGGCAGTGATTCGAACACAAACAGCCAGAGGATATAGGACAGGCTGTTCTGTACTGTCCTCACCCCGGCGCCATCTGCGATGGTATAGGCAGCGATCAGGACCGATGTGGCAATCGTCCAGGCCAGCATCGGGAAAGTTATCCTGGCCTGTCGACTGCCAAACAAGACGAGTGACATCAGGCCGATACTGATCATCAAGATGCCACTTAGCACTTTGAGGGAAAGCCATTCATCCAATAACCAGGCAGCCCCTAGGGCCACCAGGATGGGTGCTGCACCCCGGAACAGGGGATAGACCAGTGACAGGTCGCCATGGCGATATGTCTGGGCCAAAGTGAAATAGTAGCCGGTGTGAATCAGGGTAGATGCAATAATGAATGGCCAGCTTTCTACGGGAGGCAGGGGGACAGTGCCTATCAGGCAAAGACTGATCAGGGCGGCGACCAGTCGGTAGGCTGCAATGCTGAAAAGAGGTGAGCCACCGGATTTGGCCATTGCATTCCACCCGGCATGCAGAATCGCAGCGAACAGGACCAGTGCAATCAGAGGGGTCGACATGATGTCTCGATATCAAATGTTTCAGGTGTTGTGAGCAGGTAAAATAGGATGCCTCAATAAATGGGTAATCTTTCAATCGTCTGTGCTGAACCGGCATATCTTCTTTTTCGGGGCACTGCCGTAAGCGGACCGATGGTTTCCCGTGCTGTGCGGGATTGTCGTATCCGTTTGAACCACTTACGGTGAGACAATGGTAAGATAAAAACAGGAATCTCCTTCAAAACTTGCCATTTTCTGGAAAGGTTATGCAGAATACTATTGTGGCTCCGAACTGGGAACAGTTTGATTACAGTCTCGATCAACGCCATTTTGCGATTGTTCCCTCAGCGGTCTCAAGAGAGTCACTTGATTTTGCCGCAGAGGCTTTTCTCGCTTTTCTGGCATTACCGGAAACCCTTAAGCAACAACTGCATTTTCCGGCCCGGGAATATCGTGCGACACCAGACGGCTATACTGACAGATCCGGTCGGGACAGGAAAGACGCTAAGCAGTTCTTTCATTGGGCCCCTTCACTCAAACACCATCGGTCATGTACCGCATTGCAGGCCAACAATCCCGTAGTGGCTCGATTTTTTGCTGCCGCAGAGCACCTTTATCGACATGCCGAAGCGACCCTGGAGACGATCTTTACACACTGTTTGCCTGATTACCGGGAACGAATATTTGAGGGCGATTCCCTGATTGACGGTACGCTTCGGTTTTTGAGCTACTCGCCGGGTGCAGCAGGCCCGTTTTGTGCTCAGGCGCATTATGACAAGGGTTTCAGTACCCTGGTTTTGGGTGACAGTACTCCAGGGCTTCGCATCGGCTGTTGCAATAAGCATCCGCTCTTTCCGGTGCGACATCGGGATGGGACGGCGGTTTTCATGCCCGCATGGATGCTTTTCCAGGCATCCGGGGGGCAGATAAAGCCAGCTTGGCACGATGTGCTGCACTCGTCTGGAAAACGGAATGTGAACCGTTTGTGCGCGCGCTGGTCCATCGTTTTCTTCGTCAATGATCCCGAGGGGCAGTTTTCCTCTTGGGATACGGTGCATACGCCACTGCATTGATCCTGTTTGGGATGGTGTTTCCACAATGACCTTGCGGATGTCTGGTCAGAGGCTTCCGGTCTCGGGTCGTGCGATTATCGTGGCAGCGGTACCAGTCTATGGTCGGTGATCATTTGTTTTACTGTTCCGCCGTTGGAACAATCGTCTGCCTGTGTCCATACGGTTTCCAGGCGGGGGAAATGACGTTGGGCATATCCGAGCGATGCATCAGCTTTGCACGGGCCAGGGTAAATTCCCCGTAGCGGGTATTGATCCTGTCCATGGCTTGATTCAATCGGCGAAACCGATTTTCTTCCGCGTCAAACAGGTCTGTTTGATCCTGTTCCGGCTTCGGATCAAGCGCCGTTATCTGCACCTGAAAAATTCCTTCACCCTGCCAACAATCGGACATCATTGTATGGCACAAGTTAATAATGGGTCGGCTGTCGTTGACCGGCAGGATCGTCTTGTACTTGTTGCCGATCCAGTCATCTCCAGTACGTAATCTGATCAGATAGGTTTGTGCAGCCAGCGAGTGCTGCCTCAAACGAGCCCCCAGCTTCTCGGCCATGTGAATAAGATACATCGAAACAATACGCCTGTCGGTGGTGTTGGGCGGCATTATTTTTCCATGTCCCAGACTTTTGGGCGGCATGATCGCCGTCTCAATCGAAACCGGGTCCGCACCCTGACACATTTGCCATATTCGCCTGCCTGGATTGCCGAAGCGTTTGCCAAGAACACTGACCGGTAATTTGGCAACGTCTCCGCAGGTGATAGCGCCGCGTTGCGCCAGAAAGTCGGCAATCCCCTTGCCAATACCGCAAAGCTCTCTCACCGGAACATGCTTCAACCGGGCTTGGGCTTCCCAGGGAGGGATGATGGTCAAGCCATCCGGTTTGTTCTGCTTGCCGGCGTATTTGGCGGTTGTCTTGTCTCCACTGAGCCCGACCGAGCAAGGCAGACCAGCGACATCCCAGATCAGTGTTTTAATCATTTTCCCGATCTTTTCGGGTGATTGGTTCCAATAACGCTGACAATGCGTGATATCAAGAAACGCCTCATCGACTGAAAATACCTCTACGTCCGGTGTGATCGTGTGGAGTATTTCCATAATGGCTGTTGATATTTCGGCATAACGCTCGGGACGCGCGGGCACCTGGATAATATCAGGGCATATTTCCCGGGCTTGTTGCAATCGCATGGTGGTATGGATGCCACGTGCCCTGGCTTCATAGGAGCAAGTGATCAGGCAGGTGCCGCTTTTACCGTTGGTAATGCCGATCGGCTTACCCCGATAATCAGGTTGATCGCGTTGTTCAATCGACGCGAAAAACGCATTCATGTCTACAAACGCAATGAAGCGTGGCCAGTGTTGATGGGTCGTCTTACCCGGCATGGGACAGGGGATCACGAGGTGAATGAGTCACGTTTTTTGTTGATGCTTCCATTGTTATACAGGCGATACCGTGGAAACGGAGATCGATTGCGATAACAAATCGACTGACCGGGTCTTTTGCTCGGACCTCCGTGTGGATGACGACAAAACGGCTCATCAGCAAGCCGTGCAGGACAACCGGAAACCGTTTGGAGTAAGAGGCAGAGAGACTTCCACTTATCCTGCCACCAACTTGTTTTTGATTTCCCGAAGCGTAAAACGTTGCGCCTTGAACGCATGAATTTGCTTTATACGCTCAACCATTTCAGGGGCATACAGCTGATAGCCCGTTTCAGTGATTTCGGCCACACTCAGTAACCCTTCCTTGGTCCAATGGCGAATGGTCGAATTGCGCTCCCCCGCCTGCTTGGCCAGCTCTCCAATTTTCAGCAACTTATCATTTTCCGGTTGTTCGATATCTTCTCCAGTGACCGCGTTTAGGTAAATGTCCAACGAGCGCTCTACGGCCTTGGCGATGATTGTGTGATAGTTGTCTTTTGAGCCCCCAAGCTGTGATTGCTCAAGTGAACCGATGTAGGACAAGCGGTCGCGCTTGCGGATGATGGCCACAGGATAACCCGTCATCAGAAGAATTAAATTCATGAGCAATCGCCCCGTACGTCCATTACCGTCCACAAAAGGGTGGATGGTAACCAGCCTGTAATGTGCCTCCGCCGCGAGTTCAACCGGATGCAGTTCTTGATCCTTGCCGAGCCATTCGACCAATTCAGCCATCAGATCAGGCACCTTGCGAGCATTCGGAAGTATCACGGTTGATCCGGATAGGCGAACTGGAATAGAACGATAATGTCCGGCATTGGCCTCCTCAATGCCTTTTAGGATGACTTCATGAATATGTAATATGTCCTTGCCGGTCAGGCTAGTGGGTTTACGCTTGATTTGCCCCTTTATCCAGTCCAGCGCATGAGCATGGTTGGTTGCTTCAAGATGTTCGGTTAGGGACTTGCCGCCAACGGTTAGCCCTTTTTCGATGACCAGCGCTGTTTCACGCCGGGTCAGCGTGTTCCCCTCAATAGCATTGCTGGTATAGGTCAATTCAACCCGAAACCAGTCATCCAGATTACCAACCAGCGCCGCGGACAACGGGCGAAACTCGTCCAAGCACGCTTTCTTCTTGGTCAGCCTGTCATAATTCATGTCTAAAGAGTAAACTATAACGTGATGGTTTTCAATTTTTTTTGAGGATAGGGTGGGTTTTCAGCCTCTACCCTGAAATTTTTTGAAGTGGTTTCTACCCGTCTCGGTTGTGCTGCCATGATACTCGGTTTATCTCAGGCCATTGAATTCAAAATTGCTGGGGAAATTGGCTGATTTACCATTGATTTGATTGTGATCGCAAAATCGACTGTGTAATAATTTGTCACCGAATAATGAATCACTTTTCAAAAATAGCAATCGATGACAATGATCAAGTTTGTTCTGCATGATCAGACAGAACACCATGTTGATGCGAAAAATGGACACTCACTGATGTCCGTTGCCAGACGTCAGGGTTTTTCCGGTATTCTGGCAGAATGTGGCGGGGCCTGTAGCTGCGCGACCTGTCATGTTCACATTGCGCCTGAATGGATTGATAGATTGCCCGTAATGGATGATCTGGAACAGGACATGCTTGAATTCGCAGAAGATGTCGACGAGTACAGCCGATTGAGCTGCCAAATTCAAATCTCAAGTCAGTTGGAGGGATTGGTGGTCCATATCCCCGAGTCACAATACTGAGATGAATCGCCATGGACTGGACGGGGTGAATGACTACCTACAAAATCGTGTCATCTCGAATTCGTGATGATCAGGTTTGGGGGTATGAATCGTTATACAGTGTAAACTGTCCATGATGGTGGGCCGGTCAGCGTGTCTGGATTTTTCAACACGGTCCTTATCCGGTTTTCCGTTGAGCTTGAATGTCATTGGGGGTAGAGAAAAAGAGATGGACCAACTGCATTTGCAGCCACGTTATCCCAGAATGCTGATGCGATCGGAATAACGGTTTGCAGCACGCTCACACACCGCAGCAACTTGGTGAAGTCTTGTGGACACCAAGCAGGACATTGGTCAAGGAATGTCGGATGTCGGAATTCATCGAATGGGTGGCAAAACGACATCATCACAGGATCAGGGACTTTGATTCCCTGTATCAATGGAGTATCGAAAATCGAGGGGATTTTTGGTCCAGCTTATGGCAATACTGTGATGTCATAAACAGTCAAGCCTGGACTTCGGTACTTGACAATGCCGATGCCATGCCGGGGGCAAAGTGGTTCGGGGGCGCACGGCTCAACTATGCAGAAAACTGTCTCCGATACCGGGACACTCGAAAGGCGATTATTTTTCGAAGTGAAGCCGGGATGACCAGGGAAGTGACCTATCAGGAACTCTATCACGAGGTGGCTCGGTGCCAGGCATTGCTGTTGTCTCTCGGCGTACGTCAGGGGGACCGGGTGGGGGGATATATGCCCAATAGCCCTGAAACCGTTGTGGCGCTACTGGCAACGGCCAGTCTCGGTGCGATCTGGTCATCCTGCTCACCGGACTTCGGGGTGAAGGGGGTGTTTGAGCGATTCGACCAGATTCAACCCAAGGTGCTGTTTGCCATTGACGGATATCGTTACAACGGCAAGTCATTTGATATCACCGATTCGGTTGTTTCGATTGCGCAGCAGATACACAGTATTGAAAAAGTCGTGATGGTTCCGTATCTCAAGGATTCACCGGATATTTCACGTATTCCGAATGCACTGTTTTATGGGGATTTCCGCTCGCAACGCGAGCACATGGAATTTGCCCAGCTCCCATTCGATCATCCCCTCTATATCCTTTATTCTTCGGGCACGACCGGCAAGCCGAAATGTATCGTTCACGGTGCAGGAGGGGCATTGCTACAACATCTCAAGGAACACCAGTTACACACTGATATCAGACGCAGTGACCGGTTGTTCTACTTTACAACCTGTGGCTGGATGATGTGGAACTGGCTCGTCAGTGGTCTGGCCAGTGGCTGTACTCTGATCCTGTACGACGGGTCGCCTTTTTATCCCAGAAGAAGGAGTCTCTGGCAGGTCATTTCTGAGTTGAAGATCACCGTTTTTGGCACCAGCGCCCGATATATCGCGGCCTGTAACAAGGCACGACTCCACCCGATGGATGAGTACGACCTGTCCTCATTGAGAGCAATTCTTTCGACCGGCTCCCCGTTAGCGGCGGCGCAGTTTGATTATGTGTATCACAAGATAAAGAAGGATGTGATGCTGTCATCTATTTCCGGTGGTACGGATATCGTTTCGTGCTTTGTGCTGGGTAATCCCCTGCGCCCGGTACGCCGCGGAGAAATACAGTGCCGGGGACTCGGTATGTCGGTCGATGTGTTTGATGACGACGGGCCGGTTCGGGGGAAAAGAGCCGAGCTGGTCTGTACCAAGCCATTTCCGAGCATGCCGCTGGGATTTTGGGGCGAACCCGATCACAAACGGTATCAGGATGCGTATTTTTCCCGCTTTGACAACGTCTGGGCGCAGGGTGACTATGCCGAAATCACTGACAATGACGGTCTGATCATTTACGGCCGGTCCGATACGGTTTTAAACCCTGGTGGGGTACGTATCGGGACTGCGGAAATTTATCAACAAGTCGAAAAAGTGGATGAAGTCGTGGACAGTCTGTGCATCGGGCAGATGTGGGACAATGATGTCAGAATCATCTTGTTTGTCGTGTTACGGGAAAACAGGGAACTCGATGCCGAATTGAAAGCGAAAATCAGGGCAGTCATACAGACCAATACCACCAGGCGGCATGTTCCCAAGAAGATTGTTTCCGTCCCGGATATCCCCCGAACACTCAGTGGAAAAATTGTTGAACTGGCGGTTCGTAATATCGTGCATGGTGATGCCGTGCGCAATGTCGAGGCACTGGCCAATCCCGAGGCACTGGCCTATTTCAAGAATATTCCGGAGATTCATGAAACATGAATTAAAAAACACACCTCGGGTGGCCGAAGACACGTTGCCTGCCTGAAGTAGCACACTGAAACGAGAACATTTGGATGAAGAAAAAAGAAATTGTGGTTGTGAGCGGTGTTCGCACCGCCGTCGGGGATTTTGGCGGAAGCCTGCAGCATCATTCTCCAGCGGAACTCGGTAGTATCGTGGTCGGTGAAGCGGTGAAACGTGCCGGTATTCCGGCACAGGCCATCGGACACTGTGTCCTTGGCAATGTCATTCATACCGAAGCCCGGGATATGTATATTGCGCGGGTGGCGGCGATCGAGGGCGGATTATCGCATCATACCCCCGCTGTGACCGTCAACCGGTTGTGTGGCAGTGGATTGCAGGCGATCATCACCGCCGCCCAGCAGATCGAATTGGGGATGTGCGACAGCGCGGTTGCCGGAGGTGTCGAGGTGATGAGTCGAGGTGCGTACATGGCAACCGGTGCGCGATTCGGCAACCGACTGGGTAATGGCAAACTGGTTGATATGATGCTTGCGGCACTCAATTGTCCAATTGAAAAATACCACATGGGCGTAACTGCGGAAAATATCGCCGAGAAATGGGGTATCAGTCGAGCAGAACAGGATGCGTTTGCATTGAGAAGCCACCAACGTGCCCAAAAAGCCATCGAAGCGGGACGGTTTAAAAAACAGATCATACCGGTAGAGATAAAATCGAAAAAAGGGATCTCCTGGTTTGAACAGGATGAGCATGTCAGGTTTGACACTGACCTGGCGGATTTGAGCCGTCTTCGTGCGGTTTTCAAGGACAACGGCACGGTGACACCGGGCAATGCATCGGGTATCAATGATGGTGCCGGTGCCGTGGTCTTGATGGACCAGGGCAAGGCTGAGCAGGACGGTGTTCGGCCTCGTGCGAAACTGATCAAGTATGCTTTTGCCGGTGTGGAACCCAAATATATGGGGATCGGACCGGTTCCGGCTGTTCGAAATTTGCTGGAAAATACCGATTTGTCGATCAAGGATATTGATGTCTGGGAAGTGAATGAGGCGTTTGCTGCCCAGGCGATTGCGGTGGCGAGAGACCTGGATATTCCAGAAGATCGGTTGAATCCCAACGGCAGCGGTATTTCGATCGGCCACCCGGTCGGCGCGACGGGAGCGATCATTACTGAAAAGGCGCTGTCGGAACTGGAAGACAAACAAGGTCAATATGCCGTTGTCACCATGTGTATCGGTGGTGGTCAGGGTATTGCCGCCTTGTTTGAAAGAGCGTGAGATGACCTCACCGTTAACGGGCATTCGGGTGATTGACCTCACTCGAATTCTCGCAGGGCCCTGGTGCACACAAATCCTGGGTGATCTGGGTGCGGATGTCATCAAAATAGAACATCCGGTCAGCGGTGATGATACCCGACAATGGGGACCACCCTGGTTAAAGGACCAGCACGGGAAGGAGACGGACGAGTCCGCTTACTATCTGAGCGCGAACCGGAATAAATCGTCTGTCACGCTCAATCTGAAGTCCGAAAAGGGGAGGGAGCTGTTAAAGCGCCTGGTATCCAAGGCGGATATTTTTATCGAGAACTTCAAGGTGGGTGGACTCGCCGGGATGGGGCTTGGCTATGAGACGCTCAGTGAAGTCAACCCGGGGCTTATCTACCTGTCGATCACCGGTTTTGGTCAAACCGGGCCGATGGCCAGCCAACCCGGTTATGACTATTTGATCCAGGGTCTGGGTGGGTTGATGAGCATTACCGGGCAACCGGACGGTAGCCCGGGTGCCGGTTCCCAACGGGTGGGGGTTGCCATATCAGATTTGACGACGGGCATGTATGCGACGATCGGAATTCTCGGTGCCCTGCATTACCGGCATCGCACCGGAGAGGGGCAGTATATCGATCTGGCACTGCTTGATACCCAGGTGGGCTGGCTGGCGAATCAGGCGATGAACTATTTTGTCGGGGAAACCGTTCCCGTCCGGACCGGTAACTGGCATCCCAATCTGGCGCCCTACCAGGTCTTTAAAAGTGCGGATGGGGAAATTATCATTGCCGTTGGGAATGACCGGCAGTTTGTCAATCTCTGTGTTTTTATCGGGAAACCGGAATTGTCGGAACATCCGAAATACAAGACCAATCCGGACCGAAATCAAAATAGGGAAAGCCTGGTAACCATACTCTCGGCAATTATCGAAACAAAATCCAGCGCTTACTGGCTGGAAGAACTACCGCGAAGCGGTGTCCCCTGTTCCGCTATCAATACCATTGAGAAGGCATTCCAGGATCCACAGGTGTTGGCAAGGGAAATGAAAATCGAGCTGGAGCATCCGCTTTCCGGAAGGGTTCCCGGTGTTGCCAATCCGCTGAAGTTGTCTAAAACGCCAGCGTCTTATCGTAAAGCGCCACCGTTACACGGGGAAGACACGGAAGCGGTTTTATCCCGGTTGCTCAAAATACCTGCCGCAGAGATGGCACAACTAAAAGGAGAGGGGATTATCTAGCATCAGGCAGACCTCGGTCTTTGTTCAATGCCGGTTGCCCTCGGTTTTGCATGATGAAAATGTTGAATGACTTGCGTTTCAATACGGGGGCTTTGATACGTTCGAGTCGGTGAAAAAGCGTAAGGTATCGACTTTGGGCGACGAAATAGATGTCCAACCGGATGATCACTGGGACCCGGGCACTGCATGTGGGGTGGTCCAGATCATTCGACCTGGTATCGACTCAGGATGACAAGGCAGTTGTGCAAGGACAGACTGTATTGAAAAAGAGGTGATCGGCTCCATCTGGATAGAATGAACCGTATCAGATGAAAACCGTATTTTCATCCTCTCCAAACACCATCGTACTGTGAAACATCATGTTATTTAAAAAAAATCGTGTCCCGGGTGAGTCAACCCGTGGCCGAGTCGGGCATCCTGACAGGACTGCAGAGTCCAGCAGTTATCTGAATGCGGAAAATATGCGGATTTTGTCCTTGTTGGCAAACGACTATATCCGGGAAAAAAAGATCAGACGACGATGGGGGCTGTTTTTCAAGTTATTAATCGTCTCTTACATTGGCATCATGACCTTTTATTACTTTGATGCCGGATTGGGAACGGTTTCTGACCGACATACGTCGCTGGTTGAGTTGAGTGGTGTGATTGGGCCGGATGCGACAACAGCGAGTCAAATTAATCGCAGCTTGCAAAAAGCATTTGCTGCGGATTCCTCAGTAGGTGTGATACTGGATATTAACAGCCCAGGCGGTTCGCCCGTCCAGGCAGCCCAGATCAACGAGGAAATTATCCGCCTCAAAACACTTTATCCCACCAAACCGTTTTATGTGACGATATCGGATGTATGCACTTCCGGAGGATATTATATTGCTGCAGCTGCCGATCAAATATTTGCACACCCATCCAGCATCGTGGGTTCTATTGGCGTTCAGATGAATGGTTTTGGTTTTGTTGAGACACTTAAAAAATTAGGAATTGAACGAAGATTGCTGGTCGCAGGGAAAAATAAAGGCATTCTAGACCCGTTCTCACCGCGGGATGTTACCCAGGAAAGACATGCCCAGAAAATGCTCGACGAAGTTCATCGGCATTTTATCACTGCGGTTAAAATGGGGAGAGGTGAACGGCTGCTGAAAGACGATATCGTGTTCAGTGGCCTATTTTGGAGTGGTCAGCGTGCAAAGGAAATGGGACTGATAGACGGCTTTGGGTCTATTGAATCGGTTGCGCGTGAAGTCATTGGTACAGAACGATTGATCGATTATACCCTCGAACCGACACTGTTTGAGCGATTTGCTGAAGAAGTGGGCGTTACCTTTGGGACTGTATTGTTCAATCAGTTCTTGCGATTTTTTTGAATGAGAATGACACAGATTAGTTGACAAAGCGGCTAAAAGAACGCTTTTAACCGCTTTGTCGCGGCCACCCCCGCCGCCATTGCAATGCTCAAGTTAATCCCAGGCGCAATCAGGAGTGTAGCAATGCGGGGTGGTTCTCCAAGAGGTACCGTAGGGATGAGCATTGCGCTGGCCGATATAGGCCGTGTTGTCGTCATCAACGACAGTAACACTGCAAGCACCGATTGCATCTGAGGCATCTGAACTTCCCGGCGGAGCGACCAGAAGCTCCCCCGACCCGTTGCCGTCTTTTGCATAATTTCCTCTGCCATACACATAACCGGTAATCGTTCGAGAAGTATTGGCATCGACTTGATATCTGCGCAATCCTGCGCCGCCTGCTTTAGTCTCAGAGTACATAAGTCTCGGCAAATTCGGGTCAGAAAAGACGAGCCATTGGCCGCCCGTTGTAGCGTTAATCGTAATAATGACTGCTTCAACTCGTCGCGGGCTAGGCGCTTGAGCGTCTGAAAAACTGTTCCCAGACATCAATGCTAAGTCCCGGTACTCACAGTACGGCCTGCCTAGATTGTCCTCTGCATGTTTACAACCAGAAAACGTTGCCTGCGCCACCAGCCCGCCTTCCTTGACGGAAGATGGACATTCAAGCGTTACTGTGTCCGCCTGTGCAATGAGGGGGGGGGGGTAAGGATCAAAAACAAAACACCGAGAATCGCTCTTTTCATCAGTTCACCTCCTAATAAAAGCGTGGTTTGTGTCTTCATTATAGGCCAATGCGGTCACAAAAACATGGTTTTTGATACGTCATCTGATGCCTGCCCCAAGAGTTAATGGGTTTGTATGTGCTATTCATATTGGCACTTAATGCGCTCACTCTCAGCCGGATGTGCGCAAGTCTCCGCCCGCATCCAGGGTCGGCAGCCGAGCGATCGCCAGTCCGCTTTTGCGCTCCGCAAGCCGCAGTTCATAAAGTTTCTGAAGATTCAGCCAGAACTCCCCCGACGTGCCAAAAAAACGCCCCAGGCGCAATGCCGTATCGCCGGTGATCGACCGCCGGCCGTTGAGTATCTCGGTAATGCGGTTGACCGGCACCTCAATGCAACGCGCCAGCTCTGCCGCACTCATGCTGAGCGTCTCAAGATTCTCACGCAGGGTCTCACCCGGGTGTATAGGGTCACGCATGACTTACCTCCTCACAATTAATGGTAGTCCACGATCTCTACTTCCGTCGGGCCGGGACTCCCCTCAGGCCACTTGAAGCAGATTCGCCATTGATCATTGATGCGGATGCTCCACTGCCTTTTGCATCGGCCCTTGAGCGACTTCAGACGATTGCCGGGCATCGCCAGGTCACCCGGACTGGTCGCTGCATCAAGCTGGTCGAGCTTTCGCGAGGCGGTACGGGCAACCCCCGAGAAGGTGGCGACCCAGCGACCCTCGTAGAACGCTTTGGTTTGCTTGTCCGAAAAACCGATGATCACAACGCTTTCGTTCCCGATGTAACCGCATCGGTTTCATACTAGCGAAAACAGCCGCATTACGTTAAGTATAATGATTTTGGCTCCATCGACAACCAGTTGCTTTCACCTTATTCAAGGTATAGGATGGAGTTTCTATCGCTTGCCAGAGCTTATCTGGCAAAACCTTTTCTGGCCGGGCCGGGTGCACGCTCCTTCAAGGGAGTACGGTCAGCAGGCAGTTCGCTTTCTGGCACCCCGCCCTCGTTATTCCTGAAGGAGACGCGGGTGAGGCGGAGTGACGACCCCAAGTCGTCGGACGAGCGGTCCTTAAACGCGACGCGTCGTGTGTTGGCACCTTATGCGGCGCGGGAGCTTCGGTGCCACAGCGTGCACGGCACCTACGTGAAACTTGTCCTGTCGGGGATTTTGCCCCTGACAGGGCGAACCTCCGACAGTTTTTTAACTGTATCGTGGAGGAAAAATCATGAACAGTCTTGTGCAGCAACCGGAGCGTGGAAACCGCTCCGAAAACGGGTTGACGGCGGAACAGACGCTGGAGGTATGGGTAATGATTGGCGGGAAGGTCGAAAAAAGCGAAAACCGGGTGGTGGCCGCGATTGCCGATCTGAAAGCCGACATGAATGGCATGAAAGCGGATATCTCGACCCTCAACCGGGACCTGAACGATGTCAGGATCGACGTGGCTGGGATCAAGAACCGAATGCTGTATTACGCGCTTCTGATCCTGGTCGTCCTCCTGCTCGCGCCAGATGGCCTGCAGGGGATACTCGAGTTATTTCTGACCAAAAGCTAGTCCATTCGTTCCAACCCACCTGGATCGCCCCTCTTCTGAAGGGTTTTCTTTTCAATGGTTTTTGTTACTCCTGTTTAAAACCGAGCCCAGCATCAGCAATCCTGAAACGGTTAGGTTTACATTTCAAATTATGATGATCTCAAAGAAAGATCGGTTTTGGTCCATTCATGATAGATAGCATTGTCTATGTGCAGTTGGGACAATACAACATATTTACTCCATAATTTACTCCACAATCAATATTCCAGGTGGAATTTTTTCCAAGTGGAATTTAAAGGGACAGACTGACAGGGAAAATATTCCCGATTTTGGATCCGAGAAAAAATAATTTTCTACCGTGTCCACCTCGAGACGGGCGGGTCGGGGCAGACCGGGCATTCTGCAGAGCGATATCCGGACGGCGGCGGAGAAAATTTATCTTTACAAGATTTCTGTACCGTTCCAGTATTGCTAAAATCGTCAACCCGCCCGAATTCCTTGTTAGGAAACCTCACATCAAATTCCGCATTATGCGTTATCAATTCGGCCTTCTGGATAAAATCAAACAGCTCAAACCACAGGCCGAAGCCAACCTCACAAGCTCACAAACTGTTTAAACCGAAAAATGAGCAAACAACCGTCAATCCAGACGATTGGAGGGAGAAAATAGTCCACGGAAGCTAAGATGGTTTCACAATCAAATCCATTTTCAAATCAGCTTTTCAATCTGCCCAGTGCGGTGGCAATAATCCTGCCAGTTCCAATTTCATGAAACACACCACCACCAAAAAGGACTAAGTCAATCATGGGGGATGGGGTCGATACAAATGGCTGATAAAGCGGAAGAAGGTAGGCAGGCTGTTTTTGAAGATCGATTTCCGTCATGCCGTACCTTCCTGTTCGGTCTGCGGGACGATTCATTCGCGAAGCCTGCAGGCCATGCGATGGATACGGATTTCAAGGCATCGATCACTATCGGCACTGGGGGGGAATAGTTCCGGAGTGGTTGTGAGCGCCGTGTGACGGTTTATTCTTGATGCCCCTTTGTGGGCATCGAAGTATATAATTCCAAAATAATATCCATTTATTCATCCAGATCGACTGATTTGTTTTGTATCCGCTGACGGTTGGGTCAGGCGTTTCATCTCTTTCAATACCGAGTGGATAAAATGAGTCCTGAATGAGTAAAGAAGACTTTTGGCTTGACGGTAATCCATCATTGACGCGTACTCGGCAAATTCTCGAAAATCTTATTGCTTTTCCTACCATCAGTCGGAATAGCAACCGGGAGATGATTCGATATATCCAGTCCTATTTGGCTGACATGGGTATTGATTCACAGCTTGCTTATAACGATGAGCAGACCAAAGCGAACCTGCATACGGTGATTGGGCCTAAGGAGGTTCCCGGGATACTGCTGTCGGGACATACCGATGTGGTACCCGTCGAGGGGCAGGCGTGGACAGTCGACCCGTTCAACGCTATTGTCAAGGGAGGACGACTATATGGTCGCGGTTCAACGGACATGAAGGGATTTATTGCCTGCGTGCTGGCGATGCTGCCGGATGCGCTCAACAGAAACTTGAGAAAATCACTTCATTTGTGCTTTTCCTATGACGAAGAAGTGGGCTGTATTGGCGTGCGCAGGATGATTGACATACTGAAATCCATGCCGAACAAACCTGCTTTTTGTATTGTGGGCGAACCCACTGAAATGCGCGTTGCGATTGCACATAAGGGTAAACTCGGGGCAGTTTGCCACTGTCGTGGTGTTGAAGCGCATTCCGCGTTGGCAAACAGTGGATTGAATGCCATCTATCTGGCCAGTGAAATGATTTCGGCAATCCAACAGAGGCAGGAGAAAATAAGGCGGGAATCTCGGCACGATCATCATTACAGTGTGCCCTATACCACGTTTCATGTCGGCACCATACAAGGCGGAACGGCGCTTAATATCATCCCGAAAGAGTGCCGATTTGAGTTTGAGATTCGCAATCTGCAGTCGGATTGCCCCGAGGCCCTGATGGGAGATCTGAGAATGTGTGCCAGTGAGATCCTGGGGAGATATAGGGACAATTTCCCGGAGGCAGATATTACGATTGAAGTATTCAACCAATATCCTGCCCTTGCCACCTCGCCAGAAGAACGGGTCGTCCGTTTTGTTCAGTCATTGGTGGAGACGGACAGAACGGTCAAACTAGATTTTGGTACTGAGGGAGGATTGTTCCAGAATCAGTTGGGGGTTCCGACGGTGGTCTGCGGGCCCGGTTCAATGGACCAGGGGCACAAGGCGGATGAATATATTGCGTTGTCTGAGTTGCAGCGATGCGATCATTTTCTGAAGAATTTGATCGCCCGGATTTCCGATTGACCGCTACGGTGCCGGTGTTGTGTAAAACGATCAAATCAGTTCCATTGACCAGAGAGTCGGTCTTGCCGGAGAGGGAACTTCCTGACAGTCAAGAGATCCTTTCACAAGGCGAAGCCCTGGCGAAAACCTGGCGGATCGGTTATTCCGAGTTTCTTGCACAATATCAATGTGCCAGTGAATCGGAGTACAAGCAAAAAATGATGGCATCGAACCGGATCATGCAACATGCTCATGTGGGGTTTAGAGATAAAAATAAAAGCAAGAAGGCATTGTCGGAAATTCATGAACTGACGCAACGCAAGGGGGTCACCATAGACCGCTACGGTCATTGCCTGGACTGGTCCATGGGGTTCCCAAGGGCGATACGGGATCAGAAGCTCAAAGGAACCGGACTGATACTCGATACCGTTGAACAATTCGTTGAAATAGCAAACGCAGCACCGGTCGCAGCCCACTTTGGGGATTTCGTATTGGGTTTCCCTGCGGCGTTGGAAAACACACAGTATGCGCTGTCTGCAGGCTCGACCATCATCGGAAATCTTGGACAGTATTTTACCTTCCGGTTACCCAACTGGACCGATGACATAGAGACGACCCGTGCGACACTGACGGCGATCGCATTGATGTCTTCCCAGTCAACGAGTGTGTTGGTCCATTCCAATCTGGATGATGGTTTTGCCGCGGTCTTCGGTGATCTTAGTTGCACATTGGGTGCCGCAAGGATCGAAAAATATCTGATTGAAACACTGATGGGGGGGCGGGTGACCCACTGTTTCGGACATCACTACCGTACGCCACGACACCGACTGGCCTTTCAGCGGGCGCTGACCCGAATCAGTTCATATCCGGGTAGCATGATATATGGTAATACAGTTAGTTATCAAGGAAATAACGCAGAAAATTACGCGAGTTTATCAAGTTATATTCTGATTGATATTCTGGGTCAGATGCAATTGCCCAGCGGTCATGCGATTAATCCTGTCCCAGTGACCGAAAACCGGCGAATACCGGATATCGATGAAATCGTTGACGCCCAGTTAGCCGCTGGCAAGTTGGTGGAATCCGGCAACTCATTCCGTGATTTGCTTGATATGTCCGAGGTCGACAATGAAGTCGAAATACTGCTGCATGGCAGCGAACAGTTCGCCCGGGGGCTGTTGAACGGATTTGAGGAAGCAGGGATCGATATTCGTGATCCATTTGAAATGTTTTTAGCGATTCGGAGACTGGGCGGGAAGCGATTGGAGGCCCTCTACGGTCCCGGCCAATGGAACGCCGTGCTCGGTCGGCGAACCCCGTTGGTGCGTTCCGATGTCATGCGCGAGATCGAGCAACAGGTGCAAGGCCATCTCAGGACAATACAGGACAGTGAACCGGATATTTTCAATCAAGTGAAATTGAAGGTTGTGGTTGCAACCACCGATGTCCATGAGCACAGTAAATGGGTTATCGAAGGGGTTTTCAGAGGCATTGGTCTGGAGGTGATTGATGGTGGTGTCTCTGTGGACCCCGATGTGCTTGCCGGGGTGGTGGAACGGACATCAGCCGATGTCATTGCGCTGACCACCTACAATGGCGTTGCATTGACTTACTATGGTCAGCTTCAAGATGAATTGAAGGAAAGAGGTCTGTCGATACCGGTTCTGCTAGGTGGGCAACTCAATGAAATTCCCCGGGATTCAAAGACTTCGTTACCGGTAAATGTCGAATCTGAATTGGTGCGGCAAGGCGCCCATGTCTGCCATGCGGTCGAAGATGCGATACCGGTACTGACGACACTGGACGGCCAATGAGATACGCAAATCGAGCTCCGTACCCTTTATACTGCCGACGACCACGAATATCCTTGTCTTGATGATGAATATTGGCTTTTTGGGGTGCGGAAAGATTGCAGCACCGATGATCCGTTCGCTGTCCCGTCGTTTTCCTCGTTCACATATTGTGGTCTCGACACGGACGGCTGTCGTTGCACAACAGTTGTCAACAACGCTGGAGAATGTCCGTGCACTGGACAATCAGGCCATCGTTGATAAAGCTGATGTGATTTTTGTCTGTCTGCGGGCGGAGGTTGCCCGAACGATCTTGCCCGACCTGCGTTTTACGGAGCATCATCGTGTGATCAGCGTGATGGCAGGCATGCCGCTGGAGGAAGTGTCTGCCCTGATTGCGCCTGCGGAAAATCCCTGTGTCACCCTTCCAACGCCCTTCATTGAAGTCGGCCAGTGCCCATTGCCGGTCTATCCCCCCTCACAAACACTGAGCAGACTGTTCGGCGATGAAAATGAAATCATCCGGGTTGAAAGCGAAGCCGGCATGGCATTTCATTTTGCGGCGACGGCGGTTTTGTCGACGCTCATGACGGAACTCAATCTGGTCAGTCACTGGCTGTCTGAACAGACAAAAAACAAAACAGAAGCAGAACGGTACATTGCAACATTGGTATCCGGCTATCTCAACGCCTTACCCAAGGATGGCCAGGGTCGGTTTACTGAAGCAATTCAGGAACTGTCTACCGAGGGCGGACTCAATACACGGCTCCTTCATCATAATGAGGTGGCAGGACTCTTTGATATCATTCGCGATGGGCTGGACCGGTTGCTCCTGCAGGCAGGTTAAAGCGAAAGCTTAAAATTAAAATATGAGATGCGATCTATTATTCAAATATTGGGAAAACAAATATTTTAAATAAAAGCTATTCCATCGATAGGTGGATATTTGACGGGCTTTTGCGAACGGCATCCGGTGAACGGGACGATGCCCTCGTCCGCGTGACCGTTCGTTATCGGGGTGCACCGATCACGCTCACAAACGCGCTGATTTAACGGTCATCCCACTCAAGCAAGCCGCCTCGTCTCGTTACACCACCGGACGGGTATGGATTTATCGTGGTTCCGGACCGGTGGTCTGACCGGTTCGTCCTGATTGCATCGACCGGTTTGTCATTCGCACCTTTCCGGTACCCGGATGTCTTTTTAATGTGGCAACGGGCAGTTTGTCCTGAAGTTGCCTGTGGAAGTCTCGAACGCCGCTTTCGAGTGTCGACAGTCTGGGTTCGGGGAAAACGCTGGACTGCATGGCATCCTGTAACCAGTCAATAAAGCGCGCATCTTCTTGTTCCGCGGATTGATTGATCCGTCGATTGAGATAACGTATCGCTCTTGTCTCGCGTCGGTCGTCCGGCAACCCGTAACTGCCGCCACGATAGATGGTTTGATCCGTGCTGAGCGGAAGGGTCATGTAAAATTCAATGCTGTCGGGATACAGGCCCAGTACCATATTCGGGAAAATCGCGACATAGAGCCACAGACGTTGATTGCTTTTCGGTAAATGGTCAAATTCCGGCAGTAGTTTCTGATAGTGCCGGACGCTCCAGAATTTACCGGTCTCTTTATTCAATGGGGCGTACGAGATGGCAATGTGTCCAATCCGGTCATCACGATAGCCCTTGCCATAGAGCTGTTGCAAGGCGGGATGACCAATGGGAACATGATACCCTTCGTTGTCGATGTCGTGAATAACCTTCCAGTTATACGGACGGGTTTGCGCATACCGGGTACCGCCTATGGGTTGCATTTGTTCGATCCGGTAGGGGGCCAACAGTGGTTCCACCGGTTTCATCCTTTCCGCCAGTGAGGGCCCTGTCCCTTTAAAGCGGACAAAGACAAATCCCATCCAGATTTCAAATTCGAGCGGGACCAGACCATGGTCCTGTTTGGTGAGATGATCGAATGTTTTGTGTGCGGGTACCCCGACGAGTTGGCCGTTGAGTTGATAGGTCCAGCCGTGAAACGGACAGGTGATTGCCGGTGCACAATGCCCCTGTCGTCTGTCGAACAGCTTGGCACCACGATGCCGGCACACATTGTGGAAGGCTCTGACCTGGTTGTCGTTGCCTCGGATAATCAGGGCGCGTTCACCGACGGCGTCCAATGTCAGGTAGCTTCTCGGTTCTGCAATATCATTGATATGTCCGACCAATAACCAGTTTTTCTTGAACAGTATTTCCTGTTCCAGCGCAAGGAATTCCTTGTCACGAT
Source organism: Candidatus Poriferihabitaceae bacterium (assembly GCA_965214625.1). Classification (GTDB taxonomy): domain Bacteria; phylum Pseudomonadota; class Gammaproteobacteria; order Arenicellales; family Poriferihabitantaceae. Next base: position 3,043,955 of record OZ243962.1, read on the forward strand.
AGGTCCATGGAGCCAGTAACTCCGATGTCCGGTTCCCCGAAAACGAACTATCCGGTCCACAGTCAAGTGGAAAATGGTCCGGAAAGACTGCGGACAGGTAATCGATTCCGATCCGGATCGCCTCGGAGCGGTCAAATTCCGCTGGAGAAAACAGGTATGCTTGCCAGTAGCCATCAATCAGCCCGGTCAGTCCCCGGGTGATGGCCTCGGGGTTCATTTCTTTGTCGCTATAGCGGCCGCACAGGCTGCGGATACAGCCCAGCAATGCGTTGTGAAATGCCTGATCGTGTTCGCCGCAGATTTTCATGTATTCCTTGCGTGCCCCACTTTCGCTGGAAAACGCGTTCCAGACAGCAATTTTGTCAGGGTCGCATACGATTGGGTCGAAGTTGACCTCAAGCACCTTTCGAACAATCGCTTCGGGAGGTGCGTTGGCTGTGAAGACCGTCTTGATCAATCGGTTGTATTCCGCATCAATGTATTCGAGGGTTCCAAGCAGCAGGTGTTCCTTGTTCTTGAAGTAGAATCCGACAATGCCGGTTGAAAGCTTCGCAGCCTGGGTGACCCGTGCGATGGTTGTATTGGACAGGCCGAATTTACTGATCGTTTGGATAGTTGCTTCAATCAGTTGTTGGCGTCTGTGATCTTTAGGGCCTTTTTGATGATCAGTGGACGGTGGGTTAAGCATAATATAGAAACAAGACACAAAATATTGAATGATTGTATAATATATTGAATAATCATTCAATTATTGTTGGCATGTCATCTTACCCCCTCATTATCATCGGTGCCGGTGCGGCCGGTTTGAGCGCATCTGCGTCGGCAACACGCAAAGGCATTCCGCATCTTGTCCTGGAAGCCTCTCATCGTATCGGGGGACGGGGACTGACCGAACTGCTGGAAGGAAAATATGCGGTTGATCTGGGCTGTCACTGGTTACATTCGGCCAGCATAAATCCTTATGTGGACTGGGCGGACAAATTGGGGTTTGGCTATCAGGTTTCGGGCGATGCATATGTCAGATGGCAACAGCACAGTGGCGCAACGGCATCGACCGCTCAGAAAACAGCCTATGGCATGCATTTTAACGGTGACTGGCTGGGAGCATCGGAGCAGGTGCAGTATGAGAAATTTGCGGCCGCGTGTGATGCGCGTATCCGGGAATCCGCCCGGCAGAAAAAGGATTGTGCAATCTGGGATGTGATGGACCAGGACAGCTGCTGGAGTGCCTATCATGCGTATTGGCTCTCCCTTATGCATTCGAATGATCCGGACCAGGTTTCCATTTGGGACAGTGTCAATTACCTCGAAACGTATGAGGACTGGCCCCTCAAGGAAGGATATGGGGCACTCATCAGCGAACAGGGAAAGCCGTGTCCGGTTGCCCTAAATACGGTTGTCCGGGAGATTGACTGGCGATCGAAAGCGATCCGCATCAAGACCAGTCAGGGTGAATTACGGGCACAAAAAGTGATCATTTCGGTCTCGACAGGTATCTTGGGAGCCGGTGATATTGTCTTTACTCCATCCCTGCCTCCCGCCAAACAAGAAGCGATTCATGCATTGCCGCTGGGTAACTACAACAATCTGTTTTTCAGCATCGACCCGGAACCATTCGATTCGGATGTCCCCGGTAATCTGCATTTTTACGATGGCGAACACGCGTTGTCATTACGAATCAAGCCTTTCGGGTTACCCTATCTGTTTACCTGTACCGGCGGCCGTTTTGCCTGGTGGCTTGAAAAGCAGGGGATGGCGGCCTCCGAACAATTTTTAAGGCGCTGTCTGCGCAAGATTTTCGGAAATCAAATCGATCGTCATTTGCGGGAATTCAAGTCGAGCGCCTGGGGTTATGATCCATGGGTTAAGGGAGCCTACTCTTCCGCATTGCCCGGCTATGGCCATATGAGATCCGTATTGGCCGATCCGCTGGAAGAAAAACTCTTTTTTGCTGGAGAGGCGACCTCGACCGATGCGCTGAACACGGCCCATGGTGCGTATCAAAGCGGACAAAGAGCCGTGCAGGAAATCGATTTGGATTAAGTTTGCGATTGGGTATTCCTGCAGGACAGTCTCTGGCTCAAAGCGGTATCGTGTCGGTACTTCAATCGCGGGCAAGGGGTATCCAAGGACGCCGGCCGTATGCACTCGCATGGTTACACTGTCCCGAAGTTGTCAGTCAGCCCTTCATGTCCTGAACGGTCTACCGGTTACCACGATGTTTTCACAGACAATAAACAAGACCGTCACGGAGCGGTACAAGCTACTATATAATGCCCGAAATTCATTCTCCATCTTCCAATGTCTTTACCTGATATTGATGCAACGCCGGACCCCGAAAACGGGGACGAACTGCGTGACCTCGGGCACAGCGTGATCGATGATGCGGTCGATTATCTGCAGGTTGTGGGCGAATTGCCGGTACACTGGCCGCAATGACCGGTTATCTGTCACACGACTTTTCCGTTGACTCCAACAAAGGACTGGCCATGTTCTACATGGTGGTCAGTTCGGTCGTGATCAGCTTCGGTGGGCTGATCATGCGCAGTCTGGAGACCAGTGATCCCCTGCAGATCAGTTTTTATCGCTCACTCAGTCTGCTGGGTGCGGTGATCGTTTTCCTGCTGATGCAGTATGGCAGGCAATCCATTCAGGTCATCCGAAATATCGGCTGGATCGGAATCGCCGGTGGGTGTCTGCTCGGCGGAGCGGGTCTTGCTCATTTACAGGCACTGGCCACCACGACCATTGCCAATGCAATGTTTGTTCTCGGTGCGATTCCTTTTTTTACCGCCTTGTTCGCTCGGATCCTGCTTAAGGAAAAACTGCGCAAACGCACACTGGCCACCATGCTGATTGCGGCGACGGGACTCGGTGTGATGGTCCAAGAGGGACTGCAGCTCGGTGCCGGTTATGGCAATGTGATGGCCATATTGACCGCCGTCTGTTTTTCGGTGTATGCGGTGATCATACGCAGTCGGCGACGAATAGAAATGTTGCCCGTGCTGATTGTATCGTCGTTGGTCATCGTTGTTTCCTCTGCCCTTGGCACGAAAGGGGCGCTCAGCATTTCGTTCCACGATGTTCTCCTTTGCCTAATCTGGGGGGCGGTACTGTCCGGTATTGCCAATTTCCTGTTTCTTTATGCCGCCCGTCATCTGGTCGCTGCAGAAGTGACTCTTTTCATGTTGCTGGAATTTGCGCTCGGTCCGATCTGGGTATGGTGGGTGGTCAATGAGACCCCCTCGTTGTGGACCGTTGTCGGGGGCGCATTGATCATGGGAGCGGTCGTGGTCCGTTCGGCCATCGAACTGATCAACAAGCCGCAAAAATCGATCCTATCGACCGAATCGGCCGGTCTTCTTCCCGATCAAATCAGATCTGATGCCACCATCGCAGTCGCTGCCCGCGTTTCGTGCCGATCGCCCCACAAGAGGGTATGATGAATCGATCCGGGAGAGGGTATGTTGTTGTCGTATCGACCGTCTTCCCGGTGGATTACGTCGCGGCCCGGTCAGACCATTTTATCGAACAGCCGATACTCGGTATCTGATGTACTGGCCCTGAGCCGGTTTGCGCAATCTGCGTCATCGCCTCATAGAGTTCACGGGGTGTCGCTTGGCTGGCTGGCCGACTCCCGGAGGCATCAAGCCTGCCTCGGTACTGTAGCTGTAAACGGGCGTTATAACCAAAGAAATCCGGCGTACAGATGGCGCCATATTGACGAGCGACCTGTTGGTTTTCATCAAACAGGTAGGGAAACGAAAAACCTTTTTCCGAAGCCAGTCGCTTCATATTTTCCGGGGAATCTTCCACATAGACAGCCGGATCATTCGACATGATGGCCACACTGCCAACGCCATGTTGTCGCAAGGCATCGGTATCACGCACAATGCGGTCAATGATGGCTTTCACATAGGGGCAGTGATTGCAGATGAACATCACCAATAACCCGTTGTCACCACGACAGTTTTCCAGTGTCCAGTTTTTGCCGTCGGGATCAGATAAACTGAAATCGACAGCGGACAACCCGAATTTGCATACAGGTGTTTCAAGAGCGACCATAGTGGATACAAACCTTGAGTGGTAACGGCTGATTATCGATATCCTGATTGTAACCGGGAACCGTGATTTGCTCCACTCCAACCCGGTTGTCCAATGACAACCGGACATGAGCGGCTTTTGGACCGGAAACGTTTGTCGAAGACCGACGTGATCTCACACCGTTCGATAGCATTTCTTCGATCAACGTGGACATCAAGACCATGTCAACATCATCTTTCAAAGAAAAAAGATGAAAAAATGTTTTAATACAATAATATAAGATGTTTATCTATAAAATAGTCAAGTTTTTCCCTATGCCGGTATATGATCAGACCGCGATGTTGCCCTGCGAGGATACCGGGTCGATTAACGACCTGTGTCCGATGTTCAGGAGGCGGCCAACTCCCTCTTGCAAAGTCCTTCCTCAATGACCTCTTTCATTGCACGTTCAATGCCCGTTCTTAGTTTGCCTACCAGTTCATCAATTTGTGTTCGATTAATGATCAAAGGTGGCGACATGACGCACATGTTGATCAGCGGTCTCACCAGCAGACCGAGTGACTGGCAGTGTCGATCAATCCGGTTACCAAGATCATAATCCAGTGATAGCGAGGTGCCCTTGGCGGTATTGAGTGAGCATTCGACACAGGCCATCAATCCGACACCACGTACCTCCTTGACGATGGGGATATCCTTCAGCGTTCGAAGCTGAGCCTGAAAATAGGGAATCACTGCACGACAGTGCTCCAGAATGCTTTCCCGTTCCATGATGTCGAGATTTTTCAGGGCGGCCGCACAGGCCACCGGGTGGCCTGAGTAGGTGAACCCGTTGGAGAATACGGCACCGGGCTGGTGGGTCCGGATGGATTGAATCAGTCGGTCGGATACCAGAAAGGCGCCTAATGGAACATACCCCGACGTAATGCCCTTGGCGCAGGTAATGATATCGGGAACAATACCAAAGACGGCTTCGGATGCAAAATAGTGCCCTAATCGGCCAAAGGCGGTGACGACTTCATCCGATATGTACAAAACGTCGTGTTTTCGACACACCTCGAGACAAGCCGCATGATAGCCGTCCGGTGCAAGCAGGACGCCTCCCGAGGCAAGGACCGGTTCGGCGATAAAGGCGGCGACACGGTCACCCCCGACGTCGACAATCTTGTCTTCAAGTTCCCGGACTTTGAGTGCGCAGTATTGCGCTTCAGTCAGGTCACCGGGCCGGTGATTCATGCCAGGGTCTGAAATATGATGAAACAGTTCCGTATTGCAATCCAGCCAGTTCTTGTCACGTGTCTTGCCGGATGCTGAGGCAGAAAGATAAGTGCTGCCATGATAAGCGTTATGACGGGAGATGATATGTTTCTTTTGCGGCCGTCCCAGCACATTGTTCAGAAACAGGATAAATCGCAAGGCGGAGTCAACGGCGGTCGAGCCACCAGTTGTGAAAAAAACATGATTCAGATCGCCGGGGGACAGGCTGGCCAGTCTGTCGGCCAATTCGGCTGCAGGGCTGTTGGCCAGGCTCCAGGGACTGACGTAGGTCAGTTGCATGACTTGTTCGGCAATCGCATCGGCCATTTCCTGTCGCCGGTGGCCGATGTTGACGCACCACATCCCGGCAGGTCCATCAAGCAGGGTATTGCCGTCAGAATCGGTAATGTATACCCCTTCACCGTGCGTAATAACCGTTCGCTTGTTGTTGCCGAGTCGGTCCAGTTCTTCCCAGGGATGAAGGAATTGATTATCCTGTTGTTGGATGATTTGGGTATTTCGAGTCATCGTACTCTGCTGTCATGCGTGGCAATTCTTCGATCCGATTGCGGACATGCCAAGGCGAAGTGTAGCAGATATTTTCAGTCATCACCGACTGACATGCCGGGTTGATGACACTCGCGCAACGCCCTGCGACCAATCCCCAATCGTCATGCAGCGGGCTTGATCGTATCTTTCACGGCGGTGTTTATTATTGGATCAAAGTATTAATAATTACTTATAATATACTGAATAAAAATATCTATTGATTTGGAATGGTTATCGCCCAATGGCGTGAATGCGTTTTTGTGGTGGACAAAAAAAGCGACTGATGATTGATTGAATTAATCGGCATATCAGAATATCCCATTGGCGCTGCGACTGAATCGGAAAGACAATAAGACGATATTTCGATTTATTTTGAGGTATCGGCTCAACGGAGTGCGATACCCAAAAAACGGGGTCAAGTGCACGGTCCGATAACCGCCCAAAGGAGCGCCAGGCACAAGCAGTCCAGTCGTTTTCTCACTCCTCGGCCACGGGGTCGAACCGGGGGAGTGATTGGGACTGTCAAGAGGCGAAGGTCTCAGGCTACGGGCGTCTTGGGCCAGGTCTTGCCACGGGTCATCCGCAGTGTCGTGAAATGAAAGATGCTCCTGCCTCAGTCTCGTTGTGATCGGGCCAGGGGAATGAAAACGAAAACAGTCCATTGTGTCGGGATCGTCACCATTCAGGGCGCAATCGCGGCGTATTTGGCGTATTTCCTGTGCTCTTGTCTGACAGTCTTTTGTGACAGGTGATAAAATCGCTACCCGACAGGTTTTGTCGGGTCCCATAGGTATCGGGAAAGATACTTTGACGGACAAGGTGCATAGGTTGACGGTTTTATTCGATCATTAAGGTGAGTTTGGGAAGCGGTGGGTGCAAAGGTGATTTGTCGTCACAAGCTGGAATGGGTCGGTCAGGCGTTTAGTGTGCTTTTCTTGTTTGTCGTACCCGCTGACGGGGCGATCAGGAGGCATCGCAAGCGTATCGAGTCTCAGTACGGCTGATCGACGGGCGATTATTTAGGGGGTGGAGTGACAGAGACACTGCAACTGACCAGTGAGATGGTTTTGGTTATGACCATCTTGTTGTTAATGGCTTATCTGTTTGCATTCGAAGTGGTGCGGGTGGATGTGGCGGCCATTTCCGTGATGGTGCTGATCGGTTTGACGGGGCTGGTCCCGGGTTATGACGGCCTGGTTTCCCCCGATCAGCTGTTCAGTGGCTATTCCAGTAATGCGGTGATGTCAATTATTGCGGTGATGATTATCGGCGCAGGACTGGACCGGACCGGGTTCATGGGTCAACTCGCCAACAGGATATTGCGCATTGGAGGCACTACCGAAGGACGTGTCATTGCGATCATTTCAACCGTGGTTGGGTTGATATCGAGTTTTCTCCAGAATATCGGTGCGGCCGCGTTGTTTCTACCGGTGGTGAACCGTATTGCACGTCGGGGAAATCTGGCCATTTCGCGTTTGCTGATGCCGATGGGATTTTGTGCGATTCTGGGCGGAACGATTACGATGGTTGGATCCAGTCCGCTTATTTTGCTGAATGATCTCATTGTCAATTCGAATGCTGCATTGCCTCAGGGAATGGAAAAAATGCAACAGTTTCATCTGTTTTCAGTCACGCCGATTGGCATCGCGCTACTTTTTTGCGGTGTTGTCTATTTTGTCTTTTTCGGACGTTTTGTGCTCCCGGTCATCAAGGACAAGCCCGGTGAGTCAGGTAACATGCTGAAATATTTCAGGGAAGTCTATGGTATCGAGGGGGAAGTGTATGAATGTGTTGTGACCCGTGACAGCTCCCTGATTGGCCGTACGCTTTCGGAAATTGATGCGGCTGGCCGGGCAGGGTGGATTGTTGCCATTCGTAATGGCCATGACCTGGTGGTGGCGCCTCGTGGTGACAATGATATATGGCTTGGGAGTGAAATTGCGGTGATGGGGCGCAAGGATGCGGTTTTCGAATTTGCGCGGGAGCACGCGCTGGATATCAAAAATGAGATGGACTTTTTCTCTGAGGTGCTCAGTCCGAGCAGTGCGGGGATTGCCGAGTTGGTTGTGCCACCTGATTCGACATTGATCGGGAAAAGCCTGAAAGAGATCGAACTGCGCAAACGCTATGATGCCACCGTTCTGGCGGCCTTCCGGGCAGACGACGTCATCGACTCGGGCATGTCGGATCTTATCATTCAATCAGGTGATACCCTGGTGGTTCATATCCGCTGGAACAATCTTGCCGCCATTGCTGATGACCGACATGATTTTGTGGTGGTAACCGATTTTCCCCGTGAAGATGAAAGACCGGAAAAACTGAAGTATGCGGGTGGATTTTTTGCGCTTACCCTCTGTCTGGTTCTGTTGACCGATATGCGCTTATCCATCGCATTGATGACCGGAGCCGTGGGAATGATATTGACCGGGGTAATCAAAATTGAGGAAGCCTACCGGGCGATTGGATGGCAAAGTGTCTTTCTGCTGGCCAGTTTGATTCCATTGGGTATTGCTGTGGAGAACAGCGGAACGGCAGCCTGGGTTGCGCAGCAGGTCCTGTTCTACCTCGATGAAGTCCCAATATGGGTGTTGCAAGCGGTGATTGCGGTACTGGCCACGCTGTTCACCCTGGTGATGTCGAATGTCGGGGCAACGGTTCTTTTGATCCCTCTTGCGGTCAATATTGCCGTCGGAGCGGGTGCCAATCCAGCCATTTTTGCGTTGACGGTCGCATTGGCTACGTCCAACTCATTCCTGATCCCAACCCACCAGGTCAATGCCCTGATTATGGGGCCTGGCGGGTATCAGGTAGCCGACTTCATCAAGGCAGGCAGTTTCATGACCATCATGTTTCTGGTGGTGATGATTTTCATGCTCAACCTGTTTTATGTTTAGCCTGTGTCCGTCTCTGGATTTGCATTCAAGCCGGAGCAGCCACAGCCAGCCTGTTTTTCCACACGAGGGGCGCCGTGTGGTGTATCGATTCTCCTCGACTGTCGACTGCAACGGTGACCGGCATTTCCTCCACTTCAAATTCATAGATGGCCTCCATGCCCAGATCGTCAAAGGCGAGCACCCGGGCGGACCGTATGGCCTTTGAGACCAGGTAGGCGGCACCGCCAACAGCAATCAGGTAGACGGATTGATACTGCTTGATCAGATCGATCGTTTCCTGCCCCCGCTCAGCCTTGCCAATCATGCCGAGCAGTCCCGTCTGTCCCAGCATCATATCGGTAAACTTGTCCATGCGTGTCGCCGTTGTCGGCCCTGCCGGACCCACGGCCTCCTCACCGACCGCATCGACCGGACCGACATAGTAGATAAACCGGTTGTGGAAATCGACCCCGTTGGGAAGCGGTTCATTGCGTGCGATATGATCGGCAATCCGTTTGTGTGCGGCATCACGGCCGGTCAGTATCCTGCCACTTAACAGCAATGTCTGACCGGGTTGCCATTGCTTGATGGTTTCATGAGTGACCTCATCCAGATTCACCCTGATTGACTGTTTCCCCGCTTCCCAGGTGATGTCAGGCCAGTCAGCCATTTTGGGTTGCGCCAATTCTGCTGGCCCCGTTCCATCGAGCACAAAGTGGGCATGGCGCGTTGCCGCACAGTTTGGAATCATGGCGACCGGGAGCGAGGCCGCATGGGTCGGATATTCGTTTATCTTGACATCCAGCACCGTGGTTACCCCGCCCAGACCCTGGGCGCCGATACCCAGCCGATTCACTTTCTCAAACAATTCAAGTCGAAGTGCTTCAATGGCGTTGGCAGGCCCCCGGTGAGTCAGTTCCTGGATGTCGATGGTTTCCATCAGCGCCTGTTTGGCCAACAGCATGGCTTTTTCGGCACTGCCGCCCAGACCGATGCCCAACACGCCAGGTGGGCACCAACCCGCACCCATTTTGGGAACAGTTTCAAGTACCCAGTCGACCACACTGTCGCTGGGGTTCAAGATGGTGAATTTACTTTTGTTTTCGGAGCCGCCGCCCTTGGCCGAAACGATAACCTCAACCCGGTTTCCGGCGACCATCTCGGTATGCACTACCGCCGGCGTGTTATCTCCGGTATTGCGCCGCTGACCGACGGGTGGAGAGACGATGGAGGCTCGCAGTGGATTGTCGGGATTCAGATAGGCCTGTCTGACGCCTTCATTGACCATTTCAGTTAAACCCAGCGAGCCGGTCCAGGAAACCTGCATGCCGACCTTGATCAACACAACGACAATGCCGGTGTCTTGACAAATAGGTCGTTTCCCTTCCGCCGAGAGCCGTGAATTGATCAGAATCTGGGCAATGGCGTTCCGCGCAGCTTCGGATTGCTCTTTCTGATACGCCCGATGCATCGCATCCACGAAGTCCTGGGAATGGTAATAGGAAATATATTGCAGTGCATCCGCAATACTGTTGATGAAGTCATCTTGTTTAATGGTTGTCATGGATATTGAAGCGGGATTTGTGTTGTTTAGTGGCGCTAAACCATTCAATGGACCGCAGGCTGCTTAGGGCCCATCTCTTTCCTGTTGTTCCGTCGGCAATCATTAATTTTTTCGCACTGACTGGCAAAAGCAAACATCATGATTGTGGTTTCCTTGTAGGGTAGTGCACCATCATATATCAAAGAATTGATCGTTTTAACGACCAAAATCTATCGATAGCATAAAATTGAGCATAAAATGATGCTTTTATTTGTGTATCGTGCAGAGAAAGATGATGCGAACGAACTTGACCATTGACGATGATCTGTTGGCTGAGGCAACACAGCTAACCGGTCTGCAAGTGCGAAGTGCACTCGTGCGAGAGGCCTCCAAAGCACTGATTGTGCTTGAAAGCAGTAAGCGATTGGCAAAGCTGGGAAGAAGTGAGTCCAATATTGAAGTACCTTTGCGACGAAAAAGTGTTGCTGAATAAGCGGTATGATGCTGGTAGATACCTCGGTTTGGATTGATCACTTTCGCTATACTGATACGGTTTTGGTCGTTGCTGAATAATTTGCCCAAAGTGAATACGGCCAGTGATGCCGAAGTGATGGAATTTGTTGAATATAATGACCTGATGGGAAAAGGCATTGGTT